>NZ_SJZG01000002.1 GCF_004959775.1 Agromyces sp. H66 | reverse complement strand
CGGGCCGGTCGCCGGTCCGCTCGCCGACGAGCGCGTCGACCTTCCGCTCCTCGAGAGCGAGCGGGTGTTCGACGGACGCGTCTGGGACGTGCGCCGCGACACCTTCCAGTTCGGCGGCCACCGTCTCGTGCGCGAGTACGTCGATCACCCCGGTGCGGTCGCCGTGCTCGCACTCGACGACGACGACCGGGTGTTCCTGATCCGCCAGTACCGGCATCCGGTGCGCACGCGCGAGTGGGAGATCCCGGCCGGCCTCCTCGACGTGCACGGGGAGGACCCGCTCGCCACCGCCAGGCGCGAGCTGGCCGAGGAGGGCGACCTCGAGGCATCCGACTGGTCCGTGCTCGTCGACGTCTTCACGTCGCCCGGCGGCAGCGACGAGGCGATCCGCATCTACCTCGCCCGCGGGCTCAGGACGACCGAGGAGGCGTTCGAACGCGAGGCCGAGGAGGCCGACATGCAGACGCGGTGGGCCGACCTCGACGAGTGCGTCGACGCGGTGCTCGCGCGTCGCGTGCAGAACTCGTCGTTCGTCTACGGCGCGCTCGCGGCCTTCGCGGCGCGCGCACGCGGCTGGCAGGGACTCGGCCCGGCGGACGCCCCGTGGCCGGGCCGCTCCACGCCGCGGGGGGAGCCCGCGCGGCCATGACCGCGACCGCGTCCGTCGAGGGGTACCTGCGGCACCTCGCGGTCGAACGCGGCCTCGCCCGCAACACCGTCACCTCGTACCGTCGCGACCTCGGCCTGTACGCCGACTGGCTCGCCGCCCGCGGCTTCGACGGACCGGGCGCGGTCGGAGAGCAGGACCTCGCCGACTTCGTGCGCTTCCTCGGCGCCGAACGCCGACCCCCGCTCGCGACCTCGTCGATCGCGCGGGTGCTCTCGGCGGTGCGCGGCCTGCACCGCTTCCTCGCCGACGAGGGCGTCATCGAGGCGGATGTCTCGCGCGAGCTGCGCCCCCCGAAGCTCCCCATGCGCCTGCCGAAGGCCATCCCCGTCGAGGAGGTCGAGGCGCTCATCGCGGCGGTCGGGGGCGACGAGGTGCCCGAACTGCGCGACACGGCGCTGCTCGAACTGCTCTACGCCACCGGCGCTCGCGTCTCCGAGGCGGTGTCGCTGAACGTCGACGACCTCGTCGACGACGAGGTGGTGCGACTGTTCGGCAAGGGCGGCAAGCAGCGCATCGTGCCGCTCGGCTCGTACGCGCGCCGTGCGATCGACGCCTACCTCGTGCGCGCCCGTCCGACGCTCTCGGCGCGCGGCGCCGCGACGCCCGCGCTCTTCCTCGGCCTTCGCGGTCGACGGATGTCGCGGCAGGCCGCGTGGGACGTGATCCACCGGGCCGCCGAACGGGCCGGGCTCGCGGCATCCGTCTCACCGCACACCCTGCGCCACTCCTTCGCGACGCACCTGCTCGAAGGGGGCGCCGACGTTCGGGTGGTGCAGGAGTTGCTCGGGCACTCGTCGGTCGCGACGACCCAGATCTACACGCTGGTCACAGCCGATACACTCCGGGAGATGTACACGGCTTCCCACCCGCGTGCTCGCTAGAATCGACCAAGCACTCGCGGGACGCAGGCGCCGACGACGCAGGAGAGAGACCAGACGTGACCAACCAGACGCAGGACCCGGCTGACGGCATCGCGTCGCTGGAGCCCGAGGTCGGTCCCACCGGACGTCCCCACCGCGACTTCCCCGAGCCGGCCCCGCTGCGCTCGCACGGTCCGGCCCGCATCATCGCCCTCTGCAACCAGAAGGGCGGGGTCGGCAAGACGACGACCACCATCAACCTGGGCGCCACCCTCGCCGAGTACGGGCGTCGGGTGCTCGCCGTCGACTTCGACCCGCAGGGCGCGCTCTCGGCCGGGCTCGGCGTGCAGACCCACGATGCGCCGACCATCTACGACCTGCTGCTGTCGCGCGGCCTCGAGCCGGCCGACGCCATCCAGCACACGATGATCGAGGGGCTCGACGTGATCCCCGCGAACATCGACCTGTCGGCCGCCGAGGTGCACCTCGTCACCGAGGTCGCCCGCGAGCAGATCCTCGCCGGCGTACTCCGGCGGGTGGCACCCGACTACGACGTGATCCTCATCGACTGCCAGCCGTCGCTCGGCCTGCTCACCGTGAACGCGCTCACGGCCAGCCACGGCGTGGTCATCCCGCTCGAGTGCGAGTACTTCGCGCTGCGCGGCGTCGCCCTGCTCATCGAGACCATCGACAAGGTGCGCGACCGGCTGAACCCGGCCATCGAGCTCGACGGCATCCTGGCGACCATGTACGACGCGCGCACGCTGCACTCGCGCGAGGTGCTCGAACGCGTCGTCGACGCGTTCGGCGACAAGGTGCTCGAGACGGTCATCACACGCACCGTGAAGTTCCCCGACGCGACGGTCGCCGCGACCCCGATCACCGAGTTCGCGCCCGACCACCAGGCGTCGACGGCGTATCGGCAGCTCGCGAGGGAGCTGGTCTTCCGTGGCGCGGTCGCCTGAGACGGTCCCGGTTCCCGACGAGCGCGCGCCCGACGAGTCCCCGGAGCTCGACGGCGCGACGAACGAGGCCGCAGACGAGACGTCGGCGGGGTTCCGCGTCGCGCTCTCGAACTTCGAGGGCCCGTTCGACCTGCTGCTCTCGCTCATCGCCAAGCACGAGCTCGACATCACCGAGGTGTCGCTCTCGGCGGTCACCGACGAGTTCATCTCCTACCTGCGGGGGCTCGACTCCGAGGAGGAGCTCGATCGCGCGTCGGAGTTCCTCGTGGTGGCCGCGACGCTGCTCGACCTCAAGGTCGCCGGCCTCCTGCCGCAGGGCGAGCTCGTCGACGCCGAGGACGTGGCGCTCCTCGAGGCGCGCGACCTGCTCTTCGCGCGGCTGCTGCAGTACCGCGCGTTCAAGGAGGCATCCCGCTGGTTCGCGACGCACCTCGAGGCCGAGTCGCTGCGGCACCCTCGGAACGTGCGGCTCGAGGAGCGCTTCCGCCAGCGCGAGCCCGAACTGCGCTGGACGCTCAGCGCCGAGGACTTCGCGGCCCTCGCGGCGCTCGCGCTCGCTCCGCGCGAGGTGCCCACGGTCGGCCTCGACCACCTGCACGCGCCGCTCGTGTCGATCCGAGAGCAGGCGGCGCACGTCGTCGCGGTGCTGCGGCGCGGCGAGTCCGTGACCTTCCGCGCGCTGATCGCCGGCATCGGGCAGCCCGGCATGATCGTCGCGCGGTTCCTCGCCGTACTTGAGCTGTACCGGCACGCGGCCATCGGGTTCGAACAACTCGAGCCGCTCGGTGAACTCACGCTGCGCTGGGCCGCCGAGAGCTGGTCCGATGAGAACCTCGAGAGCCTGGGGGCCGACTATGACGAGTGAGACGGATGCCGCGGAGACGGTGGATTCCGCGGAGACGGTGGATGCCGCGGAGCTGACGCAACCCGCGGGTGAGCGCGGGCCCGAGCTGTCGATCGCCACGCCGCTCGACGTGCCCGGCCAGCCACGGCTCGACCTCGACCGCGCCCTCGAGGCCATCCTGTTCATCGCCGACGAGCCGCAGGGTGTCGTGCAGCTCGCGGCCGCCGTCGCGCGTCCGGTCGCCGAGGTGCGCGCCGCCATCGCGCGCCTGAAGGCGGACTACGACGGCACGGGCACCTCGGGCGAGCCGCGCACCGACGTGGCCGACGAGGGCACGGCGGCACGGGGCATCCGTCGCGGCTTCGAACTCCGGGAGGTCGGCGGCGGCTGGCGGTTCTACGTGCGCGCCGAGTACGACACGCTCGTGGCCGACTTCGTGCTCACGCAGTCGTCGTCGAAGCTGTCGCAGGCCGCGCTCGAGACGCTCGCGGTGATCGCCTACAAGCAGCCGATCTCGCGCTCGTCGATCGCGGCGATCAGAGCGGTCAACGTCGACTCCGTCGTGCGCACGCTCCTCGGTCGCGGCCTCATCACCGAGGTCGACACGGATGCCGAGACGGGCGCGATCCTCTACGGCACCACCGAGCTGCTGCTCACCAACCTCGGCATCAATTCGATCGAGGAACTGCCGCACATCTCGCCGTTGCTCGACGACGGCCAGGGGGGATTCGACCTTGACTGAACAGCGGGACCGCAGCGGGGAACGGCTCCAGAAGGTGCTCGCGGCCGCCGGCGTGGCGAGCCGCCGGGTCTCGGAACAGCTGATCGTCGAGGGCCGCGTCGAGGTGAACGGCCGCGTCGTCACCGAGCTCGGCAGTCGCGTCGATCCCACGCGCGACCGGGTCGCCGTCGACGGCGTCGCCGTGCAGCTCGACCCCGCGAAGCGGTACTACATGCTGAACAAGCCGCGTGGCGTCGTCTCGTCGATGCGCGACGAGCAGGGCCGACCCGACCTCAGGCGCTTCACCGACGGCCTCGAGGAGCGCGTCTTCAACGTGGGCCGCCTCGACGCGGAGACGAGCGGGCTGCTGCTGCTCACCAACGACGGCGAGCTCGCGCACGTGCTCGCCCACCCGTCGTTCGGCGTGGAGAAGACGTACATCGCGAAGGTGCGCGGTCGGATGACGGCGCAGACGCTGCAGCGACTGAAGCGGGGCATCGAACTCGACGACGGCCCCATCGCCATCGATCGCGGACGCATCCTGCAGCAGCGGGGCGACGACCGGCACACCATGGTCGAGGTGACGCTGCACTCCGGTCGCAACCGCATCGTGCGCCGCATGCTCGACGCCGTGGGGCATCCGGTCACCGACCTCGTGCGCCGCAGCTTCGGTCCGCTGCATCTCGGCACCCTCACGTCGGGCGCCATGCGCGAGTTGACTAAGGTGGAACTCGGCCAACTGCTCACGATCTCCCGCGCCGCGGACGCCGCGCGCAGCGACGCCGGATCGAACGAAGGGGACTCGTGACCGACACACGCCTGATCGGACCGGTGCGCGTCGTCGGCGTCGGCCTGCTCGGCGCGAGCATCGGGCTGGGCCTGAAGGCGAAGGGGATCGACGTGATCCTCGCCGACGCGTCGCCGACGCACCTCGCGATCGCCGTGGACTACGGCGCGGGGCGCCCGGCCGAGCCCGACGACCGGCCGCAGCTCGTGGTCGTGTGCGTGCCGCCCGACGTCACCGCCGACGTGGTCGCGGCCGAGCTCGAGGCGTTCCCCGAGGCGATCGTGACGGATGTCGCGAGCGTCAAGCTCGCCGTCTTCCACGATCTGAAGGCGCGAGGCGCCGACCTCTCGCGCTACATCGGCACCCACCCGATGGCGGGCCGTGAGCGCGGCGGACCCATGTCGGGGCGAGCCGACCTCTTCGTCGGCCGCCCATGGGTGGTGGTCGATCACGGGAACGTCTCGTACCAGAACGCCGCCGCCATCGACGACCTGATCCTCGACCTCGGCGCCACGCTCGTCGAGCTCACCCCCGAACAGCACGACCGGGCCGTCGCCCTCGTCTCGCACGTACCGCAGGTCGTCTCGAGCCTCATGGCACGACGGCTCATCGAGGCTCCGCACGTGGCGCTCAACCTCGCCGGGCAGGGCCTTCGCGACGTCACCCGCGTGGCGGCGAGCGACCCCGAACTGTGGGTGCAGATCCTCGGCCAGAACGCCGGGCCGGTCGCCGAGATCCTCGGCGCCTACCGCGACGACCTCGATCGCTTCATCGCCGCCCTCGAAGACTTCGAGGCGCCCGGTGCGCGGCGTCGCATCGCCGAGGAGCTCTTCGGCGGCAACACCGGCGTGGAACGCCTGCCCGGCAAGCACGGCGTCGACCGCCGCTACGCCAGCCTCATCGTCATGGTCGACGATCGTCCGGGGCAACTCGCGCGGCTCTTCAACGACGTCGGCGACGCGGGGGTGAACCTCGAGGACCTCCGCCTCGAGCATTCGCCGGGCGCCCAGGTGGGCCTCGCCGAGATCTTCGTGCTTCCCGAGGTGGTGGAGCGCCTCACCGGCGAACTCGCCACCCGCGGCTGGCGGATCGCCGGCTGAACGAGTCGAACAGGTCAGGTCGAACAAGGTTGAACGTGAACGAACCCACCCCCGTGTATCCGCTCGTCGTCGCCGTCGACGGCCCCGCCGGCAGCGGCAAGTCGAGCGTGTCGAAGGAGGTCGCGCGTCGTCTCGGCTACGGCTTCCTCGACACGGGGGCGGCGTACCGTGCGCTCGCGTGGCACGCGGAGGCCTCTGGGGTCGACACGGATGACGCGGCATCCGTCGTCTCGTGCCTTTCGAGCTTCGGGTACCGCATCGGCACCGACCCGACCGGCTACGCCGTGCACGTGGGCGACGTCGACGTGACCACCGCGATCCGCGACCCCGACATCTCGGCCGTGGTGAGCCGGGTCGCGCGCGTGCCCGAGGTGCGCACCCACCTCATCGAATTGTTCCGCAGCATAATCGCGGGCGAGGAGCGGCCGGGCATCGTCGTGGAGGGGCGCGACATCACCACGGTGGTCGCACCCGATGCGCCGGTGCGGATCCTGCTCACCGCAGCGGAGGAGGTTAGAATAGCCAGGCGCTCCGCCGAACTCGTCGACAACACACCCGAGCACACGGGGGAGCAGTTGCGCCGCCGCGACGAGGCCGACGCGAAGGTCGTGGACTTCATGACCGCCGCCGACGGCGTGACGACCGTCGATTCGACGGAACTCGACTTCGAGCAAACCGTCGATGCGGTGATCGGCGTGATCCGGGCCGTGCAGCCCGAGACGGCGCGGTAGCGGCCGGCGGGCACGAGCCCGGCCGGGCGCCAGACTTCAGAGGAGACACCATGACCGACCAGCAGGGCGAGTACGACGACGAGGCCGTCGTCGACGACGATCTGGCCGAGCGCCTCGCCGACGTCGACGAGGACCTCGCCGAACAGCGCGCCGTCGCACTCCGGTCAGGACTCGCCGACTACGAGCTCGATGAAGACGACCTCGACGTGCTCGAGCTCTCGGAGGAGGGCGAGGAGGGCATCCGCTACCTCCCGGCGCTCCCGGTCATCGCGATCGTGGGCCGGCCCAACGTCGGCAAGTCGGCGCTCGTGAACCGCATCCTCGGCCGCCGCGAGGCCGTCGTCGAGGACACGCCGGGCGTCACGCGCGACCGCGTCTCGTACAAGGGCGACTACCTCGACCGGCGCTTCACGCTCGTCGACACGGGCGGGTGGGAGCCCGACGCGAAGGGCATCGACGCCTCCGTGGCCGCGCAGGCCGAGGTCGCGATCGATCTCTCCGACGTGGTGCTGTTCGTCGTCGACGCGACCGTCGGCGCGACCTCGACCGACGAGCACGTGGTGCGCCTGCTGCGCAAGACGAAGAAGCCCGTGTTCCTCGTGGCGAACAAGGTCGACGACGCGCGCCAAGAGCCCGAGGCGGCCGCCCTCTGGAACCTCGGCCTCGGCCAGCCGTACCCCGTGTCGGCGCTGCACGGCCGCGGCGTGGCCGACCTCTTGGAGGAGGTCTTCAAGGTCCTGCCGCAGGTGTCGGCGGTCGCGAAGGACGAGTTCGGCGGGCCCCGCCGCGTGGCGATCCTCGGCCGTCCGAACGTCGGCAAGTCGAGCCTGCTCAACAAGGCGGCCCGCGAGGAGCGGGTCGTCGTGAACGAGCTCGCAGGCACCACGCGCGACCCGGTCGACGAGCAGATCGAGCTCGGTGGCAAGGTGTGGCGTTTCGTCGACACGGCGGGCATCCGCCGCCGCGTGCACCTGCAGCAGGGCGCCGACTTCTATGCGTCGCTGCGCACCCAGGCGGCCCTCGAGAAGGCCGAGGTCGCCGTGGTGCTGCTGGATGTCTCGCAGCCCATCTCCGAGCAGGACGTGCGCATCATCGATCTCGTGCTCGAGTCGGGGCGTGCGCTCGTGCTCGCGTACAACAAGTGGGACCTGCTCGACGACGACCGTCGCCGCTACCTCGAGCGCGAGATCGAGCAGGACCTGCACCACGTCGCGTGGGCGCCCCGGGTGAACATCTCGGCGAAGACCGGCCGGCACCTCGAGAAGCTCGTACCCGCCCTCGAGACGGCGCTCGAGTCGTGGGACACCCGCATCCCCACGGGGAAGTTCAACGCGTTCCTCACCGAGCTCACGCAGGAGCACCCGCACCCGGTGCGCGGCGGCAAGCAGCCCCGCATCCTGTTCGGCACGCAGGCCGCGAGCCGTCCGCCGACCTTCGTGCTGTTCACGACCGGCTTCCTCGACCCGGGCTACCGCCGGTTCATCCAGCGGCGCCTGCGCGAGATCTACGGCTTCGAGGGTTCGCCCATCGTGATCAACATGCGGGTGCGCGAGCGTCGCCAGCGGTAGTCGGACCGACGCGATGGACCTCACCGTGCGGGTGAAACCCGGCAGCCGCAAGGGACCGCTGGTCGAGGAGACCGAGGGCGACCCCGCGGCATCCCTCACCGTCTACGTGCGGGAGCGGGCGGTCGACGGCGCCGCGAACGCGGGCGTCGTGGCGGCGCTGGCCGCGCATTTCGGGGTGTCGCGCTCGAAGGTGACGATCCTGCGGGGCGAGTCGTCGCGGATCAAGCGCGTCCGCGTCGACGAGGGCGGATAACGCTCCGGCCCGTGCGGTTGCGGCACTGAGCGGATGCCGCGGCGTAGCGTTGGGGCATGGCATCGCTTCGCCCACTCGACGAGCGCGTCTGCGGTGTCGCGCACCCGCACGACGGAACGGCGGACGCGGAGACCTGGGTCGTCGGCTTCGACCGTTACCTTCCGTCCCACGAGGGCACGCGCGAGGCGCTCTGCACCCTCGCGAACGGGTACTGGGGCACCCGCGGCGCCGGCGAGGAGTCGGCGGCCGATGACGTGCACTACCCGGGCACGTACTTCGCCGGGGTCTACGACGTCGTGGACTGGCAGGTCGAGGGCATGGCGATGTCCGACGAGGAGATGGTCAACGCGCCGAACTGGCTGCACCTGCGGTTCCGGCTCGACGGTGGCGACTGGTTCTCACTCGACGCGCTCGACGAGGCCGACCTCGGCGAGTTCCGGCAGGAACTCGACGTGCGCCACGGCATCCTGACCCGGCGGTTCACGTTCCGCGACGCCCGCGGTCGCGTGACCACGGTGCGCAGCGACCGGTTCGTCTCGCAGGCCGATCCGCAGATCGCGGCCATGCGCGTCTCGATCCTGCCCGTGAACTGGTCGGGGCCGGTCACCGTGCGGTCGGGCATCGACGGTCGCGTGACGAACTCCAACATGCCCGATCACTCCCCGCGCACGCATCGGCACCTGCACCCCATCGAGCTGCGCGAGTGCGGGGGCGACACGGTGCTCCTCGAGGTGGAGACCGCACGCTCGAACATCCGCATCGCGACGGCCGCACGCACGACGGTGCAACTTGGGGCGCAGGCGATCGAAGCCGACCGCTCGTTCGAGACCGATGAGCGCGGTGCGGTCGCCCAGGAGTTCTGGGTGGATGCCACGGGCGGCACGCCGCTCGTGATCGAGAAGGTCGCGTGCGTCTCGACCTCCCGCGACCGCGCGGTGCTCGCGCCGGCCGATGCCGCCGCGGACGGCCTGGCAGGCACCGCGTCGTTCGACGAGCTCCTGCGGGAGCACGTGCAGTCGTGGGAGCGATTGTGGCTCGAGTTCGCCGTGGAACTCCACCCCCCGGGCGAGGAGGCGCTCGCGCTGCACTTCAACGCGTTCCACGTGCTGCAGACGCTGAACGCCGTGAACGCCGACCTCGACGCCGGCATTCCGGCTCGCGGACTCCACGGCGAGGCGTACGACGGCCACGTGTTCTGGGACGAGCTCTACGTGTACCCGTTCATCACGATGCGCCGACCGCCCCTCACGCCGGCACTCCTCGCCTACCGGCACCGCCGGCTGGGTGCCGCCCGGGTCGCCGCCGCGCGGGCAGGGCATTCCGGCGCCATGTTCCCGTGGCAGAGCGGCATCGCGGGCGACGACGTCACGCCGCGCGCGCTCTTCAACCAGCTCAGCGGCACATGGATCCCCGACAACTCGCGCCTGCAGCGCCACGTCGGCCTCGCGGTCGCCTACAGCGCGTGGCAGTACTACGAGTCGACGGGGGACACGCAGTTCCTGCTGCATCAGGGAGCTGACCTCATCCTCGGCGTCGCACGGTTCTTCGCCTCGATCGCGGTCTACGACCCCGCGCGAGACCGGTACTCGATCGATCGCGTGATGGGTCCCGACGAGTTCCACGACGGCTATCTCGACCGCCCCGGCGAGGGCATGCGCGACAACACCTACACGAACGTGATGACGTCGTGGGTGCTCCGGCGCGCGATTGCGACGCTCGACGTGTTGCGGGAGCATCCGGGTCGGCTCGCCTGGCAGCGCCTCGGCATCGCGCCCGGGGAATCCGCGGAGTGGGAACGCATCGCGCGCCGGCTCACCGTCGTGTTCAACGACGACGGCACTCTCTCGCAGTTCGACGGCTATCAGGATCTCGAGCCCATCGACCTCGACGCCTACCGGCGTCGGTACGGCTGGATCGGCCGACTCGACCTCATCCTCAACGCCGAGGGCGACACGACCAATCGCTACCAGGTCTCGAAGCAGCCCGACGCGCTGATGCTGCTCTACCTGCTGTCGGCCGAGGAGCTCCGCGAGATCCTCGAGGACATGGGCTACGAGCTTCCACCCGAGGCGGTCGTGAGCACGGTCGAGCGGTACTCGGCGGCGACCACCTACGGGTCGACCCTCTCGAACGTCGTGCACGCCTGGCTCGAGGCCCGGCGCGACCGTGCGCGTTCCTGGAGGTTCCTGCAGGAGGCCCTGCGTTCGGACCTCGCCGACATCCAGGGTGGCACCACCCGGCAGGGGGTGCACATCGCGGCCATGGCCGGATCGGTCGACCTCGTGACACGCTGCTGCACCGGCATCGAGATGCGCGGCGACCGGTTGTGGTTCCACCCGTTGCTGCCCGCCGAGATCGGCTCCATCAAGTTCCACCTCGTCTACCGCGACCAGGCGCTCAGCGTGCGGCTCTCGCAGGACGAGCTGCGCATCACCTCGGCCGAGGGCCGCGCGGCGCCGATCCGCATCGTCGTCGAGGGCGTCGAGTTCGAACTCGCCACCGGTGAGGAACGGAGGTTCGCCCTATGACCCGATCATCGAGCCGTGCCGTGCGGATCACGCATCCCGAGCGACGGCTCTTCGAGACCGGCTTCACGAAGGGCGACCTCGTCGCGTACTATCGCGCGGTCGCCGACGTGATCCTGCCGCAGCTGGCCGACCGGCCGGTGACGCGCATCCGCTTCCCCGAGGGCGTCGGCGGGGTGCGCTTCTTCGAGAAGCACGCGCCGAAGTACACCCCCGATTGGCTCAGGCGGATGCCGCTCTCGTCCAATCCCGGATCGTCGAAGCCCGCCAAGCTCGTGAACTACCCGTTCATCGACGATGTCCGGGGGTTGGAGTGGATGGCGAACCAGTCGGCCGTCGAGCTGCACACGCCGCAGTGGCGGGCGGGCCCGCGTGGCGGCATCCGGAATCCCGACCGCCTCGTCGTCGACCTCGACCCGGGCGAGGGTGCGGGGCTCGACGAGTGCGTCGTCGCCGCACGCCTCATCCGCGACCGGCTCGCCGAGGATGATCTCGACGCGTGGCCGGTGACGAGCGGCGGCAAGGGCCTCCACCTCTACGCGCCGCTCAGCGGTCGACGCACCTCGCGCGCCGTGCACGGCTACGTCGGCACGGTGGCGAAGGAGCTCGCTGTGGCGCATCCCGACGCGCTCGTCGCCGAGGTGGGCAAGGAGAAGCGCGTGGGCCGGGTGTTCATCGACTGGAGCCAGAACAGCGCCGCCCGCTCCACGGCGACGCCGTACACGATGCGTGGCCGCGAGGCCCCGCGGGTGGCCGCGCCGCGCGAGTGGGAGGAGCTGGAGCCGGGCGTCACGCAGCTCGGACCCGACGAGGTGCTGCGTCGCCTCGAGCGCGACGGCGACCTCATGGCGCGGCACGGGCTCGCTCGTGACTGACGAGGTCGACCCGTCGGATGTCGCCGGCTCCGACGCCGGCACCGCCATCGTCGCCGCCCTGCGCGCGATCGGCGAACGGCTCGACGCACTGGAGCCCGCCGCGATCGCCGACGAACCCGACGCGATTCACCAGCTCCGGACGCACGTGCGTCGCCTCCGCAGCGTGCTCGCCGCGTACGCGCCGCTGTTCGACGCGTCGGTCGCCGAAGGGATCCGCCGCCGGTACCGGGAGTTCGGCCGCGAGCTCGGCACCGTGCGAGACATCGAGGTGCGAGTGCAGGTGGCCGAGCGCGCACTCGAGGAGGCCGGCGAGGGGGAGGACGCCGACGGCACGCGGGACGCGCTCGACGCGGACCACGCGCGCGCACGGGAGCGCGCGGTGGTACGGGCACGGCTCGTCGCCGCCGAGCTCGAGACGCACCGGCTCGCGCACGCGCGGTTCGTGGAGCGCCAACGGATGCCGCGCGCGACGGCACGGCGTCTCGTGCTCGCCGAGTTCCTCGACGCCCCGCCGCTCACGCCGCTCGCCGCCGGCCCCGCCCACGAGGTGCTCGGCGACCTCCTCGCGCACGAGGGGAGGCGCACGGTCGCTCGCGCCGAGCGGCTCACGGCGTCGGCGGACCCCGACGAGTTGCACGCCGTGCGTAAGGCCGGCCGGCGCCTGCGGTACGCCGCTGAGGCCGTGACGACCGAGCCGGTGGTGCTGTTCGGGGCGAGGGCGGAGGCGCTCGCCGAGGCCGGCGAACGCCTGCATGACGTGCTCGGCGACCATCGCGACGAACTGCTGTTCGCGGAGCACGCGCGCCGCGCGGCTGCGCACGCCGCGCATCAGGGCGAGCCGGCCGGGCTGCTCGAGCACCTGGCCGCCGCCGCCGACCGGCGTGCCTCGGCGCACGTGCACGGACTCACGGCGGTCAGGCGCGAACTGCGGCGTGCGGCCGAGAGGTGGGCGGCGCGGTGAGGTGACGCCGCCCGTCGGCGCTGCGTGGTCAGTCGCGGGGTTCGCAGATGACGAGCGGGATGCGGCGGCTCGTGCGGCGCTGGTAGCCCGCGTAGCCCCGGTAGGCGCGCACCACCCTCGGCCACAGCTCGGCGTGTTCCGCGTCGTCGGCGGGCCGCGCCGTCATCGGCCTCGCGACGCCACGCATCGTGAGTTCGACGCGCGGGTTCACCACGAGGTTCAGGTACCAGTCGGGATGGCGGTCGTCACCGCCTCGCGACGCCACGAGCACGACTCGATCGCCGTCGACGATGGGCGCCGAGAGCACGACCGATCGGGTCTGGCCGCTCCGTCGCCCGGTGGTGTGGAGTTCGACGATCGGCATGCTGCCGGCCCTGGCACCGAGGTGCCATCGGCTCAACCGGAGGAGCGCCGCATGCCCCCGCGACAGGGCGCGGAATCCGGCGTCGACGAACGAACCCATGTATCGAGTAGATCACGGAAGGCTGACGGGGCGATGCGTGAGCCGGGTGCTGCCTCGGGCAGCTCGGCGGCTGGGCTCAGCCGTGCAGCCGCCGCTCCATGACGACGCGGTCGCGGGTGGGTCTTGCGACCTCGGTGAAGCCGGCCGCCTCGAACATCGAGACCGTGCCATGGAACAGGTCGGCGGCCGCGTGCTTCTCGTGCGGCGAGGCATCCACCGCGTAACCCTCGATGATGCGCGCGCCGCGCTCGCGTGCGTACGTGACGGCGGCCTCGGCGAGCGCCGTGCCGATGCCGCGCTTCCGGTGCGCCCTCGGCACGACGAAGCAGGTGACGGCCCAGATGTCGCGGTCGGTGAAGTCGGGGTGCGCGGTGCCGCCGGCGACGATGCGACTGCGGGCGAGGCGCACGAGGCCTGGCCGCGGTTCCACGGCGCACCAGCCGGCGGGTGTCTCGCCATCGTAGGCGAGCAGGCCCGGACCGGAGTCGGATGCCGCGAGCTGGGCCTCGAGTCGGTCGCGCAGCCCGTCGTCGCCGACCGAACGCCAGTCACGGCCGGGGATCTTGAACCACTGGCACCAGCAGTGCGCGGGGTCGCCTTTGGTGCCGAAGACCGCCGCCACGTCGGCGAAGGGCACCTCGTTCGCGGGAAGGATGCGCAGATCGGTCGGATGCGTCTCGTCGGTCACCGCGGTGGGCATGCCGCCACGTTAGCGTGCAGTGCCGACATCTTCATCGGAACACGGCCAGCCTACGAGCCCGGCGTGCCGTCCGGCGGGGACGCCTGCTGATCATGAAGTGAGGTAATGATGTAGTAGCATCAGCATATGTCAACCGAGATCACCGTGCTCGACCGACTCCTCGAGATCAGCGAGCTCTTCCAGAAGGACATGGCGCGCGCGTTCGACGGCACGCCGCTCTCCGCCGCGCGCGTCCGACTGCTCTGGGACCTGCAGCACGAGGGGCCCTCGACGCAGCAGGCGCTCGCGACGCGGCTCGGTGTCAGCCCGCGCAACATCACCGGGCTCGTCGACGCGCTCGAGGCGGGCGGCTTCGTCACCCGCTCGCCGCACCCCACCGACCGGCGTGCCACGATCGTGTCGCTC
This sequence comes from Agromyces sp. H66, assembly GCF_004959775.1. Classification (GTDB taxonomy): domain Bacteria; phylum Actinomycetota; class Actinomycetes; order Actinomycetales; family Microbacteriaceae; genus Agromyces. The sequence goes on along the minus strand of NZ_SJZG01000002.1, from coordinate 505,465 downwards.
GCGGCATCCGCTCGGCGCATGATGGAGCGGATGCAGCGTGAGCATGCCGAGATCTCGGCGGAGCTCCTCGGCGCGGTGGCGCCGGCCGACCGGCCCGCGCTCGAACGCGGCGTCGATGCGATCGCCGCGCGCCTGCGGGCGCTCGTGGCCGACGACGAGGCGCGTCGCGCCGACCGTGCGGAGTCCTCGGCATGAGCGTGGAGGTGGAGGCCCGGCGGGAGGCATCCGTCTGGCGACGCGGCTGGATCTTGGTGACGCGTGCGCTGATGCTCGAACTCAGGATCTACGCGAGCATCGGCCGGTTCATCGCCCGGCGACCGGCGATCGCACCGGGTGCGGCGGGGTTCGGCTACCACAAGCCCGTGCTGACGGTGCTCATCATCTTCATCGGGCTGTCGGCGGTCGAGATCCCGATCGTCGACCTCATCGTGCACCGGTGGCCGGCTGTGCGCATCGCGTTCCTCGTGCTCGGAATCTGGGGTGTGACCTGGATGTTCGGGCTCCTGTGCGCATACCTGATGCGGCCGCACACGGTCGGCCCCGACGGCATCCGCGTGCGGCACGGACTCGAGGTCGACCTGCCGTTCAGCTGGGACGACATCGCCTCGGTCGAGCACCGGCGGCGTGTCGACGAGCCGAAGTCACCGCGGTTCGACGAGACCGTTCGGCAGGATCAGGAGGGGTTGGATGCGTCGCGCACCCTCGTCTACCGCATGCAGGACGCGACCGATATCGAGATCGAGCTCGAGCGACCGATCGCCGTGCGACTGCCGGGTGGGGGAGCGAACGGCGGCGAGCAGACCATCACGGGAGTGCGCATCTGGGTCGACGACCCGCGGGCGTTCATGGACGAGGTGCGGAAGCACCTCTGAGCGCCCGCAGGTCGCGTGGCGTGGCCGCGGGTCGCGTGGCGTGGCCGCGGGTCGCGTCAGGCGCGGTGGCTCAGGCGCGGTCGGTCGGGTCCTTCGGACCGTCGGCCTCAGGTGCGGTCGGCTCGGCCTCGACGGGTTCGGGCGCCTCGGCGGCGACCGTCTCCTCGTCGCGGGCGCCCAGCCCGGTGGACTCGAAGCCGTCGTCGCCGTCCTCCTCGTCGTCGAGCACACGGGCGTAGAGTTCGTCGATCTCCGCCTGGCTCGCGGCGACGTTCGCGGCCGCCCAGTTGCGCGCGTGGGTCGCGAGGGCGATGAAGACGCCGACGATGCCAGCGGTCAGGAGCATCCCGCCGATGGTGCTCTGCGTCTGCAGGTTGAGGTACTCGAGGTAGTCGTCGCCGCCCGTGTTGTAGAAGTCCGCCTGGGCGGCGTTGCCGCCCTGCAGGAAGATGTACCCGAACAGGCCGACGCCCACCGAGACGACCCACAGCACGATGATCGGGATGTTCAGGGTGGGGCGGCGCGTGATGGCGTTCGACAAGGTTCCTCCTGGTTGGATTCGTGCTGGCAGCGCTGCGCGGGCAGTGCGGGTAGGGCCGCAATCGGCACCCGTGAGCCTACGGCGCGAACCTATGCGCCGCATAGGGGCTGTGCATGAATCCGCCGCGAGTCGAGCCCAGTCGTGGGTTGAGGAGCGAGCTCAGCCGCGGGTTGAGGAGCGAGCGAAGCGAGCGTCTCGAAACCCGCCGGTGTGCGCGAGTCGGCCCGCGGATGCCGCTATGATGGTCAAGTTGTCTTCCGAGGAATCGGATGGCATCGGGATGTGGCGCAGCTTGGTAGCGCACCTGACTGGGGGTCAGGGGGTCGCAGGTTCAAATCCTGTCATCCCGACTGAGAAAGTCGCCGACCAGGGGTCGTTTCCGAGAGTCTCGGGAGCGACCCCTGAGTCGCACTCGGGGCCGGCGCGCCGACGGGCTTCGGCAGCGATCATCGTGTTGCTCGTTCGGCTGAAAGGACGACCGCGTGGACAAGATCGTCGGGCTGGTGATCTTCGTCGTCGTGAGTTCCGGCTTGGTCGCTCTTGGTCTCCACATCCTGCGGCACCTCGACGCCGCAACGGAGTTCTTCGAGGCCCGAGGGGCTTCCCTCTACGGCCGCCGTGCGGCACGCCGGATGTACAAACGCGCCAACATCCGGGTCGGTGCCGTCGGGTTCACTGCGATGGCAACCATCGTCGTCATCGTGGGACTCACCCGGCTCGTCTTCGCTGTCGTTGCTCTCGTCACGAACCCGACCTAGGGGAACGAGTCGACGCACCGCTCCGACAGCGCGTACCTGAGCAACACCATGTCGCCGACCTGACGGGTCTCGGCGAGGGGCGCGTGGCGGTCGGGATTCCAGGGGAACCTGCCGTCGCCGATCAACCGGGGTGCTTGCGGGTCGCCGACGAAGAACGGCGCGATCGCCAGTTGGAGTTCATCGACGAGGTCCGACGCCAGGAACTGCGTGATCAAGGTTCCGCCGCCTTCGACGAGAAGCGTGCGCACGCCCCGGTCACCCAGTTCGCCGACGAGCGCGGCCATGTCGACTTCGTCGCCCAGCCCGACGACGGTCGCTCGATCACCGAGGCGGTCGCGGATGCCTCGCACCGCGGGTCGGGGGCAGTAGACCAGCTTCGTCGTGCGTCCTGAGGTGAAGAACCGGGACCGCGGATCGAGGTCACCGGTCGAGGTCACGGTCACCTTCCAGGGCGACGGCGGCAGGCCCTCGGCCTCGCGTCGAATCCGTCGCTCCTCGTTCCGCACCAGCAGCCTCGGGTTGTCGAGGCGCACAGTACGTGCTCCGACCAGGATGGCGTCGCTCTGCGCCCGAACCTCGTCGACCCGATCGAAGTCCTCCTCGTTCGAGAGCGCGAGGCGCGGCGGCGACGCAGTGTCGAGGTACCCGTCGATGGACATCGCGGCGTTCAGGATCACGTACGGCCGGTCGATCACGTTCCCATCTTCCCGTCAGCGCAGGCGAGAAGCACAGCAGGTGCCGGTGCGGAGCTTCGAGTGCGGCGAACAGTGGCCGTCACGGCGAGGACGAGGCCCGGGACGACGCCGATCATCGCGAGCACGCCGAAGAGGGCGGATGCCGCGACCCCCGTGGACGCGCCGAGGCCGGCGACGGCGAACGTCCAGCCGGCGACCCCCTCGCGCGGACCCCAGCCGCCGATGTTCAGCGGGATGGACCCGGCGAGCAGCACGACGAGCGCGAGGGCGGCGAGGCGGAGCGGCGGAACGCTCGCCCCGACTGCGGCGACGGCAACGCCGAGGGTCGCGACGTGGCATCCGACCACCACGATCGAGGCGGTGACGACGCGCACGAACGCACCAGGCGATCCCACGCCGGCCGAGAGCTCGTCGAGCTCACGTCGCAGCGCGCGCCGCACTCGCGCGCTCGCCGCGGCCGTCGCGAGCGCGGCGAGCACGAGCACCGTGAGCCCGATGCCGAGCGCTGAGAGCAGCACTCCCTCGTACTCCGAGCCGAACCACGCGAGGATGACGACCGCAAGTGCGACCTGCACCACCTGCCCCACGGTGCGCTCGATGACGACGGCGCGGGCGGCCTGCGGCACGCTTCCCGAGTCGCGTCCCTGCGTGACGGCTCGCTCGACGTCGCCGAGCACGCCGCCTGGAAGCAGGGTGTTGAGCAGCTGCGACCGGTAGTACCGTCCGATGGCGTCGGGCAACCGGAGGCCGACGCCGAGTCGCTCGGCGATCACGCTCCACCGCCACGCCGCCGCGACCGTGGCAGCGGCCGAGAGCGCGAGCGCGGCGGCGATCACGCGGAGATCGACACTGGAGAGGCCGCGCAGGAACGGCCCGGAGCCGACCTGGACGACGACCGCGATCAGCAGGCCGAGGCCGACGAGCGAGCGAGCGGCGACGCGGAACCACGTCGATGACACGACCGAGCGTACCCGTGCGTTCAACGTCGCGCTCATCTTGGCCACGCCAACAGGTCGGTGTGCACGACGACGGCCGAGAGTGAACCATGCTGCAGCTGCGACGAACGCGACGCACGGTATCCGGCACCCTCGCCCCGCAGGTCGGCACGCTGCTCGAGTGCCGCCCCGAGCCATCCGTCGAACCACTGCTCGAGCAGCCGAGGATCGTGATCGCCGAGTCGCCAGGAGGTGGCGGCCGCCCGGACGTTCCAGCCGGCCTCGAGGAACAGACGGTGCGTGAACGCTCCGCCCGACGGCCCCAGGAGCCGGCGCTCGCCCACACGGCGCCGCTGGTGTTCGTTGAAGGCGGCCTGGATCAGGTCGTCGCGAGAATCGCGCGGATCGAGGCGTACCTCGCCGGTCACGCTCAGGCTGAACAGCGCGGGACAGCCGGCATCGACGCAGGCCTGCACGACGGCGCGCACCTCCTCCGCGGTCAGCACGTCGAGCAATGCGGATGCCGTCACGAGCGACGCATCCTCGAGATCGTCGGACCCGAGCCGCGCGAGCTGCCCGGTGCGGGTGCGCACGGTGACCGCTCGTCCTTCCTGATCGACCGGCACAGCACTTTCCGCCGCGCGTTCGACGAGGTCCGCATTCCAGTCGTGCAGGACCCAGGTCTGCGGACCGGGCAGGAGCGGCGCCAGCCATCTCATCATGGAGCCCGTGCCGCTTCCCAGGTCGTGGATCACGATCGGGCCCGATCCGAGCCTGCCGGCTGCGTCGCGGGCGAGCCGGCGCGATCGGGCGCGTGCATCCTCCTGTTCGCGAAGCGCCAGCCAGTCGCTGCTGACCTCGATGATCTCGCTCATCGGACGCCCAGCCCTTCTGATCCGATCACGGCCGACTCCGGACCGACCTCGCTCAGCACCGTGGCGACGATCCACGCGGTCTCGTCCCAGGCTCGAGTGACCGTGCGCGAGCGCAGTGCCTCCGCCCCCAGCCCCGCACGCCACCCGGGATCTTCCGACCACCGTCGCAGGACGGCACGCAACGCCACCGGGTCGTCGGGCGGCGTGAGGATGGCTGCACGGCTCCCGGCGATCGCCTCCGGCACCCCGCCCACGCGCGCGGCCACGACGGGGATGCCCCGAGCGAGCGCCTCGGCGACGACCATGCCGTAGCTCTCCGCCCGCGAGGGCACGACCACGAGGTCGGCGGCCTGGTACGCGTCCGCGAGCCGCCGGCCCGTGAGCACCCCCGTGAGCTCGACGCGCTCCGTGAGCCCGGTGGATCGGATCGTGGCGGTCGTGCGGGCCGCGAACTCCCGGTCGACGTCGAGCGAGCCCACGATCGAGCAGGACCAATCGGGCAGGTCGGTCATTCCCGCGAGCGCCTCGACGAGCATGTCCTGCCCCTTGTGCGGCGCGACCGCGCCGACGCAGAGCAGGCGTCCACCCGATCGGGATCCGGATGCCGCGGGCACCGCGTCCGTGCCCGGATGAGCCACCGCGATCCGCTCGGGCTCGACGTAGGCGCGCGCGACGAGTTCGGACCGGGTCCACTCGCTCGTCGTGATCACGCGGCGGGCGGCGTGCAGGGACTCGCGCTCGCGTTCGGCCGTTCGCTTGTCGTCGTGCATCACCGGCAGGGCGCTGGCGACCATGTGCGCCAGCACGACGATGCGAAGACGCGCCGAATGCGCACGCAGCACCCGCGATGCCGCCACCGCGATCAGGCCGTCGACCAGCACGAGGGCGTTGCGGGGGAGCACCGACAGCGCGAGCGCCACGTCGTTCACGCGCCCCTCCGCGACGGGCACCAATCGCACGTCCAGACCTCGCACTCGCAGGGCTCCCGTGAGGCGCCGATCGTAGACGTTGCCACCGCTGACGCGCTCATCGTCGTCGACGGAGTCGGGGACGATGAAGTGCACGGTCGCGTTCATCATCCGTCACAGGCTCCGCTCGTAGCTCGCCCACGCGATGTGCGACTCGTGCAGGGTGACCTCGATCGACGAGAGTCGCGCGCCGGCTGACCCGAGCCGTCCATCTGCGGCACGCTCGGCGAGTCGGTCGGCGATGACCTGGCACATCCGTTCGGTCGTGGTGTTCATGCCGGCGAACTCCGGTTCGTCGTCCAGGTTGCGGTAGGTCAGGGAGCCGGTGATCTCAGCAAGCGCCTCGGACGCGAGCCCGATGTCGATGACCACGCCGTCGGTGTCGAGTTCGCCCGCACGGAACGACGCGTCGACGACGAAGGTCGCCCCGTGCAGGCGCTGCGCCGGGCCGAAGGTCTCTCCGGAGAAGCTGTGGGCGACCATCATGTGGTCTCGCACGGTCACGGTGAAGGTCACGAGGCATCCGTCCAATCGATCGTGTGGCAGAGCGCAGTGCTCCGCCCGGTTGCGAGATCGGCCATCACGGCGGGAAGGTCGCCCCACGGGGAGTGGCCCGTGAGCAGTGCGTCGAAGGCCGGGTCCTGCAGAAGCTCGAGCGCAAGCGCCAGCCGGTCGCGAGTCGTCCGGGTGCTTCGTCGGCGCCCGGCCACGGCGCCGACCTGACTCGATCGGATGGTCAGGCGGCGCGAGTGGAAGTCGGCGCCCAGTGCGAGCGTGACGGGCCGGTCGCCGTACCAGCTGGCCTCGATCACCTCCCCGTCGGTCACGACGGACGCGAGCGCGAGCTGCAGGCCCGCCTCCGACCCGCTCGTGTTGATGACCAGGTCGCGGCCGAGGGGCGCATCGCCGGGTTCGGCGAAGCCGACGTCGAGCCGATCGGCGACCGCGCGACGCGACGGGTCCACGTCGACGAGCACGACGTCGAGTCCGGGGATGCCGCGAGCAAGTCGTGCCACGCAGCATCCGATCATGCCGGCACCCACGACCGTGACCCGGTCTCCGACCAGGGGGGCGGTATCCCACAGCACGTTGACCGCCGTCTCTACCGCACCGGCGAGCACGGCACGCCGCGCGGGCACGCCGCGGGGGACGGGCACCACGGCATCAGCGGGCACGACGAAGGCCGACTGGTGGGGGAACAACGAGAAGACCGTGCGGCCGCGGAGCGCGTCGGGCCCCTGCTCGACGACCCCGACGTTGAGATAGCCGTACTTCACCGGTCCGGGGAAGTCGCCCTCCTGGAACGGCGCGCGCATCCGCTCGTGCTCGCTGCCCGGCACGCGGCCCAGGAAGACCGACGCCTCGGTGCCGCGGCTGATGCCCGTGTACCGGGTGCGCACGAGCACCTCGCCGTCACCGGCAGCGGCGATCGGCTGCCGGCGCAGTGCCGCCACGCCAGGCTCGTCGATCCAGAACGCCACGGACTCAGGCAACGGTGTTTCTCCTTCGATGATGAACCCTCCAGTCATGTCCCCCGTTACCCGAATATGCTCCGTGAGATGCTCCATGACAAGGACACGTGATGGCAGGCAATGTGGTTCACCTCGCACCGATCGGGTCGGCCGTACTCGGTGCGGCCGGCGTGTCGGCGATCTGGGTCGTCGGCGACGTGCCGGCGATCGGCGGCATTGCGGCGTTCGCGTATCTGACGGCGAGCACCGCGCTGCTGCTCCGGGCGCTGCGACGTCGGAATGCCGCACGCTTCGGATGGGCGAACATCGTCACCGCGACCAGATCTGCTGTCGTCGCGGCCATCACCGGACTGGTCGCCGCCTCGTTCGTCGAGCCGATTCCGGTTCCGCTCCTGATCGGCCTCACCGTCCCGGCGCTCGCGCTGGACGCGGTGGACGGCTGGGTCGCGCGGCGCACCCGCACCGTCACCGAGCTCGGCGCTCGGTTCGACATGGAGGTGGATGCGTTCCTCCTCCTCGTGCTCAGCGCGTACGTGGCGCGGAGCCTGGGTCCGTGGGTGCTGGCGATCGGACTCATGCGCTACGTCTTCGTCGCGGCGGGATGGATGCTGCCCCGGCTACGCCGGCAGCTCCCGCCCCGCTACTGGCGGAAGGTCGTGACGGCGGTTCAGGGGATTGCGTTGACCGTGGCGGCATCCGGCATCGTCCCGGAGTTCGCCGGCGTGCTCGTGGGAGTCGCACTCGCCCTGCTCGTCGAATCCTTCGGCCGCGACATCGTGTGGCTGGCGCAGCGAAGCCGCGCCCGGCGCACCGAGCTGGATGCGGCACAGTGATGCGCCGACCGGCTCAAACCGGGAGGGCGTGCGATCACGCCGCCTGCGGGGTGCGGACTGCGACCAGCGTGGCGATCGCGAGCACCACGACCCCGATCGACTCGATGATGACCGACTCCGGAACGAGGGTGAAGTCCCAGGTCTCGGTGATGCCGAACAGCCCGACGGTCAGGGCGAGAAGGAGGGCCACGAGCGTCGCGAGGACGAACAGCACACTCAGGATGCCGGTGATGACCAGGAGCCGTCCGCGGAGGACGAGCATCCCGATCGCCAGCACGAGGCCCGCGATCGCGTTCAGCACGAAGAGCACGCCGAGCACGCCGCCGACGCCGTCGAAGACGAGGAAGAGATGGATTCCGCCGACCGCGACGAGGACGATGGCACTGAGGATACGCATGACCATGAGGACGGTCCGGTTGTTGGTTCCAGTCAAGTTCGTGTTCACGTTCAAACCCGCTTCCGATCGAGGCCTCCGGCGGAGACGCTAGCAGTGACACGAGACAGCGTGGGAAAGAGTTCACACATTCGGCACCACCGGGTGCGCGGGAGAGTCGCCCTGGTGGTCGCGATCCTGCTCCTCGTCGTGGTGCCGCTCGTGCCGGGCGCACTCGCCGACGGCTCGCCGGCTCCACTCGCCGGGCTTCCCGTGGAGTCGATCCTCGCGGTGCTCCTCGTCTGCCTGCTGCCCCAGCCGCGCGCACGCGGGCTCGTCGCGGTCGGCTTCGGTGCGACCGTCGTCGGCGCGCTCGTCCTCGCGGCGATCGACTTCGGCTACCGGTCGGTGCTCGACATCCCCTTCGATCCGCTCGACTGGCAGCAGCTGGGCGACGCGTTCGGGGTCCTCCAGGGCTCGATCGGCGGTGCCGCCGCGAACGGGCTGGTCGCGCTCGGCGCGGCCGTCGCCGCCGGGACGACCGTCGCGCTCGCGTGGGCTGCGCTCCGTGTCGGCGCGGCCGTCGGGCCCGAGCGCCCGCACGGAACGATCGCGATCGCGACGGTCACCGCGGTGTGGATGGTCGCGGCCCTGACGGGCTCGAACCTGCCCGCGGGCCAGCCGGTCGCGGCGGCCGCATCCCTCCGCTCGATCAACGCGTCGGCGTCACACGCCGCGGCCGGAGTCGCCGCGCTCGCCGACCTGTCGAACCGGATCGCGACCGACCCGTACCGTGACACGGCCGGTTCCGAACTGCTGACCTCGCTGAGGGGCAAGGACGTCGTCTTCGCCTTCATCGAGAGCTACGGCAGGGTGGCCGTGGAAGGGACCGGATTCTCGACGGGCGTGCAACGGGTACTGCGCGACGGTGAGGCACAGCTTCGCGCCGACGGCTACGGCTCCCGGAGCGCCTTCCTCACCTCTCCGACGTTCGGTGGCCTCAGCTGGCTCGCGCACTCGACCCTCCAGACGGGGCTCTGGGTCGACCGGCAGCCGATCTACAGCAGGGTGATCCGGAGCGATCGGTTCACGCTGAGCCAGGCATTCGGAGAAGCCGGATGGCGCACGGTGAGCGTGGCTCCCTCGAACACGGAGCCGTGGTCGTTCGGCACGACCTTCTATCACTTCGACACACTCCTCGACGCGAACAACGTCGGCTATCGCGGGCCGTCGTTCGGGTACGCGCGCATCCCCGATCAGTACACCTGGAAGTACGTCGCCGACCACGAGCTCGCCAGGGACCATCAACCGGTCATGGCCGAGATCGACCTCGTCTCCTCGCACACGCCATGGGCGCCGCTTCCGCGGCTCGTGCCGTGGTCCGACGTCGGCGACGGTTCCGTGTTCGAGTCCCAGCGCGCGCAGGGGCAGTCGGCGAGCGAGGTCTGGCAGGATCCGGAACGCGTGCGGCAGGCGTACGCCGAGTCCATCCGGTACTCGCTCGATGCGATGTTCGCGTTCCTGCACGAAGTCGACGACCCGAACCTGGTGCTGGTGGTGCTCGGCGACCACCAGCCGGCGACGATCGTGAGCGGGCAGGGCGCCGGTCACGACGTGCCGATCAGCATCATCTCGAAGGACCCGGCCGTCTTCACGTCGATCGAGGAATGGCGGTGGCAGGACGGCATGCTTCCGGCGCCGGACGCGCCCGTCTGGCCGATGAGCGCGTTCCGCGATCGATTCCTCGACGCCTTCAGCGCAGGGTGAGACCGATCTCGCCGGAGATGTGCCCGGCTGAGACGTCCGCGGCAGAATGGCCGGATGGCCACCAGCCGAACTCCGAGACGCCGGCTCGCGGCGGCCGTGCTGCTCGTGGCCGTCATCGGTGCCGGGCTCGCGGTCCACTCGCTCCTTCCGGACACCGCTGCGAGCGACATCGCCGGCGACGCGCTCTACACCGCCGCGGTGTACCTCGCGGTCGTCCTCGTGCTGCCACGACTGCGACCGCTCGCCGTCGGCGCGGTCACCGCGGCGTGGTGCGTCGCGGTGGAGCTGTTCCAGCTCACGGGCATCCCGCTCGCGCTCGGCGCCGCGTTCCCGCCTTCGATGCTGGTGCTCGGTACCGTGTTCGACGCTCGCGACCTGCTCGTGTACGTGATCGCTGCCGCGGTGATCTGCGGGGCGGATGTCGCGTGGGAGAATCGTCTATCCGTGAAACCAGAGACAACTAACTGAAGGCTATCGGTAGAGCCTTCGGTAAGAATCTGCCCCTGGCCTCCCTGCCACTTCCAGTCTATTGCGGCACCCGGGGCTTGCCGCAAGGGCCCCCTCGTGGCGCAGAATGATGAGCTCGAAGCCGAGATACGGCAGCTCTCGCACAGGTCGCGAGCTACCCGACCATCCTCACCGCGTTGCCGACGAACGTCTGCGCGCGATCCTTCACGTGCCCTCAGATCGATACCGGAGTTGATGACGTGACCTCTGTGACCACCGACGCCTTCAACCTTCCCGAGCACCTTGCCGCCAAGGCCGATCCGATGCTGATCGCCGGCGACGAACAGCATTTCGCGGTCATCGCGGAGCGACTCGAACAGCAGATCGCCGACCTCTCCGAGCGCCTGGATGCGCAGCGCAGGGCCGCCGGGCGCACGGGCCAGCAGGCCTTGGACCGGGACCTGGAGATCCACCGGCTCACCGCGCGCCTGCGTCTGCTGCGGCGGTTCGGCCTCGACCTCTGCCTCGGCCGCATGGTCTACGCCGCCGACCGATCGAAGCCCGTGTACATCGGACGGCTCGCCCTCACCGACAGTGCGGGCGACCCGCTGCTGGTCGACTGGCGCGCGCCCGCTGCCGAGCCGTTCTTCGGCGCGACGCACGCCAACCCGATGGGCCTGGCGAGCCGCCGCAGGTATCGCTGGTCCCGCGGCCGGATCGGCGACTACTGGGACGAGGTGTTCACCCCCGACGGGCTGAAGGGGCACGCCGCGCTCGACGACCAGTCCGCCTTCATCGCGAGCCTCGGCACCAGTCGTTCACCCCGGATGCGCGACGTGCTCGGCACCATCCAGGCCGATCAGGATGCGATCATCCGCGCCGGATCCCGCGGCGCGCTGATCGTCGACGGCGGACCGGGCACGGGGAAGACGGTCGTGGCGCTGCACCGCGCCGCCTACCTCCTCTACTCGGATGCCCGACTCGCACGCGGTGGCGGCGTGCTGTTCGTCGGGCCGCACCAGGCCTACCTGGCGTACGTCGCCGACGTCCTTCCGAGCCTGGGTGAGGAGAGCGTGCAGACCTGCACCATTCGGGACCTCGTCGCCGAAGGCGCCACGGCGACGACCGAGGCCGACCCGGATGTCGCAAGGCTGAAGTCATCGGCTGACCTGGTCAGGGCCGTCGAGACGGCCGTCCGGCTGTACGAGCAGCCTCCGGCACGTGGGATGGTCGTCGAAACCTACTGGGACGACGTGCCGTTGAGCGCAGATGATTGGGCCGACGCATTCGAGGCCGCAGACCCCGGCAGTCCGCACAACGAGGCGCGCGATCAGGTCTGGGAGGAACTGGTCGCGATCCTGACCCGCAAGCACGACGACGACGTGCCGACCGATCAGCTTCGCAGGTCGCTGCTGCAGAATGAGGATCTGACCCGCACGTTCAACCGTGCGTGGCCCCTGCTCGACCCGGTCGGCCTCGTCGGCGACCTGTGGTCGATGCCCGAGTACCTGCGCAGGTGCGCCCCGTGGCTCGCCCCCGACGAGATCCGGATGCTGCAGCGCGAGGATCCCCGGGCGTGGACGGTGTCCGACATCCCGTTCCTGGATGCCGCGCGGCAGCGGATCGGCGACCCGGAGGCCGCACGACACCGGCACCGACAGCAGGCCGTCGCCGCCGCCGAGCGGGAGCAGCGCGACATGGTCATGGACCACCTGATCGCGGCCGACGACTCCGAGATGCTGCTGATGTCGATGCTGCGCGGGCAGGACTTCAAGAACACCCTGGTCGACGACGCGGCGCTCCCGAGCCCCGATCCCGACCTGCTCGCCGGTCCGTTCGCGCACATCGTCGTCGACGAGGCGCAGGAGCTCACCGACGCGGAGTGGCAGATGCTGCTGCGCCGCTGCCCGTCGCGGAGCTTCACCATCGTCGGCGACCGCACCCAGGCCAGGCACGGGTTCACGGAGTCGTGGCAGGAGCGGCTCGAGCGGGTCGGTTTGCGCCGCATCGAACTGGCCGCCCTGAACATCAATTACCGTACGCCCGAAGAGGTCATGACGGCGGCCGAGCCCGTCATTCGCGCCGCCATCCCCGACGCCAACGTGCCGACCTCGATCCGCAGCAGCGGCATCCCGGTCGAATACGGATCGACCTCCGAACTCGGCGCGATCCTGGACGCATGGCTCGCCGCCCACGCCGACGGCATCGCCTGCGTCATCGGCGACCCGACGTTCCAGCCGACGTCACGCGTCCGCTCGCTGAGCCCCCAGCACGTGAAGGGACTCGAGTTCGACCTCGTGGTGCTCGTCGACCCCGAGGCATCCGGAACCGGCATCGAGGGGGCCGTCGACCGCTACGTCGCGATGACCCGGGCGACGCAGCGACTCGTCATCCTCACGAGCAGCTGAGTCGCGCTCGACGGGCGTCACGCGACCCACCGAAGTCAGAGACAATCTGTCGCTAACCGAAGACTATTTTAGGATTCTTTGGTTAGAATCGTGTCATGGCAACCGTGGAAGCCCCGTGGCCCGCCGTCGGCACCGAGCCGCGGCCATGGCATCGAGCCGAGACGGCGGTCGCCTCCCGCCGGCAGTTCCGCGCGGCCGTGGGGGAGTATCGCGCCGCACTCGTGCCGATGATCGCCGAACGCGAGGTGCGACTCGGCCCCGAGGCGCTGGCGGTGGCCGACGACGCGAGCAAGGAGCTCACCCGGTTCGACGCCGAGGCCGGTTCGTTCGCAGCGCCGTTCGCGGCGATCCTGCTGCGCACCGAGAGCGCGTCGAGCTCCGAGGTCGAGCAGCTCACCGCGAGCGCGAAGCAGGTCGCCCTCGCCGAGCTCGATCGATCCGACTCGGCGAACGCGCAACTCGTCGTGGCCAACGTGCGTGCGATGCAGGCGGCGATTGCGCTCGCCGATCGCCTCGACGAGCAGGCGATCATCGCCATGCACGAGGCCCTGCTCGAGGCATCCGCCCCGCAGTTCGTCGGCGGCTGGCGCGACCAGCAGGTATGGATCGGCGGCGGGTCGTTCTCGCCGCATCACGCCATGTTCGTGCCGCCGCACCACGACCGCGTGCCGCAGCTCATGGCCGACCTCGTGCGATTCGCCGGTCGCACCGACGTTCCGGCGCTTGCGCACGCGGCGATCGCGCACGCGCAGTTCGAGACGATCCACCCGTTCCCCGACGGCAACGGGCGCACCGGGCGCGCCCTGCTGCACGGGATGCTCCGCGCCGCCGACGTCACCCGGAACGTGGCGGTGCCGGTCTCGGCGGGCCTGCTCGGCGATCTCGACGGCTACTTCCGCGCGCTGACCCGGTACCGGCAGGGGGAGCCCGACGTCATCGTGGAGACGGTCGCCGAGGCCGCGTTCCGAGCGGTCGCCAACGGGCGGGAACTCGTGCGCGAACTGCAGGAGATCGCGGCGGCGTGGGATTCGCTCGTTCGAGCCAGATCGGATGCCTCGGTGCACCGGGTGAAGGCGCATCTGCTGCGGCATCCGCTCGTGACAGCCGCCTCGATCGCCGAAGCACTCGGCGTGAGCGAGGTCGCGGCGCAGACCTCGATCGACAAGCTCGCGGCCGCGGGCGTGCTCACCCGAGCCGCAGGCCGCGCCAGGTATCGGATCTGGCAGGCGACCGAAGTGCTCGCCGCGCTCGACGCGTTCGCCGCCCGGGCGCGTCGCGCGAGCTGGTGAGGCGAGGGAGAATCGGCCTGTGGGATTCACGCGTGCCGAGCTCGAGTCGTATCGCGGTGCGAGCGTCGACGACCTGATGCCGGAGCATCCGAAGCTCGTGTTCGTGGGCATCAACCCCGGGCTCTGGACGGCGGCGACCGGCACGCACTTCGCGCATCCGGGCAACCGGTTCTATCCCGCGCTCGCCGCGGCGGGCGTCATCCCGAGGCGGCCCGACTTCGCGAAGGGCCTCTCCGACGAGGACCGTCGGATGTTCCTCGACGCCGGCATCGGCATCTCGAACCTCGTGCACCGGGCCACCGCACGGGCCGACGAGCTCACCCGTGAGGAGTTGCGGGCAGGCGCGCTGCGGCTGGCCGGCGACGTGGCGCGGTGGCACCCGCAGGTCGTCGCCGTCGTCGGGCTCACGGCGTACCGGCAGGGGTTCGACCGACCGAAGGCGCTCGCCGGGCGTCAGGATGAGCGCTTCGGCGGCGCCGAGCTCTGGGTGGTGCCGAACCCGAGCGGGCTGAACGCGCACGCCACCGTCGCCGACCTCGCGCGGGCGTACGCCGAGCCGGCGCGGGCCGCCGGTATCCCGCTGCATCCGACGTCGACGTAGGCTGCGGATGCCTCAGCTCGAGGCCACGGCTTCGAGGAACGCCCTGGCGTTCGAGTCGAGGACGCCGTTCCAGATCGCGGTGAGCGGACGGACGAGAGGGACGTCCGCCGGAACCACGGTCATGCGCCCGGCGGCGACGTCGTCCGCGATGAGGGCACGGCTCACGACGCCGGGAGCGACACCGCCGATGATCGCCGCGCGGATCGCTCCCGTCGACGACAGCTCTGCTGCGGGGGCCGCGAGGTCGGGGAGGCCGCGCTCCGCCAGGGCGAACTCGAGGGTGGTCCGGGTGCCCGACCCCCGCTCGCGCATCACGAGTGGGGTGCGGGCGAGTTCACCGGCGCCGAGTGGAGTGCTTCGCCCGGCCCATGCGTGCGTCGGCGCGACGGCGATCACGAGGGGGTCGGCGCCGACGACGGTCGACTGCAGATCCGGCGGGATGGTGGGGGACTCGATGAGGCCGAGCTGGGCCCTGCCGTCGCGGACCCGGGTGACGACCCACTCGCTGTTGCCCGAGGCGAGGTGCACGTCGGCCTCGACGCCCCGCGAGCGGAACGCGGCGATCCAGCCCGGCATGTACGCCTCCGCGACCGACTGGCTGGCGGCGACCATCAGCGCGTGACGCCCGCCCGCCGCGAGCGTGGCCACCGAGGCGAGGAAGGCCGCCTCGGCTGCCAACACCGGTGCACCCCATTCCACGATCAACTGTCCCTCGGGGGTGAGCGTCGACCCGCTGCGGCTTCGGTGGAGCAGGTTCAGTCCCATTCGCTCCTCCGCGGCGCGAATGCGCGCGGAGACCGCCTGCTGCGACATCCCGATCTCGACGGCCGCGGCGCCGACGCCGCCGGCCCGTGCGATCGCGTCGAGTGCACGAAGCGTCACGAGGTCGATGCGCGGAGTGGTCACAAGCGATCATTGTGCCACCCCAAATAGGATCCTCTACCGCGCGTTCGCCGCCCGGCGAAGCATGGAATGCATGACCGCAACGCTCGATCAACTTCCGTCGCAGCCGGTGCCGATCCGCCGGCGGGCGCTTCTGCGCGACCTCGCGCATCCGCGACAGGCGGTGGCGCATCTGACGCCGAACTGGTTCGCGTCGATCATGGGCACCGGGATCGTGGCCAATGCCGCGGTGACGCTGCCCCTGCAGTTCCCGGGCCTGCGGCCGGCGGCCACCGCGGTGTGGGCGTTGTCGAGCGTCCTCCTGGTGGCGCTGCTCATCGCCACCGCGCTGCACTGGCGGCTGTATCGCTCCACGGCGCGCACGCACCACCTGAATCCGGTCATGGCCCACTTCTACGGGGCGCCGCCCATGGCGCTGCTCACCGTCGGGGCGGGAACGCTGCTGCTCGGCCGGGACGTGCTCGGCGAGGAGGTCGCCGTCGCGGTCGACTGGGTGCTCTGGAGCACCGGAACCGCGCTCGGCCTCGTCGCAGCCGTCGCGGTGCCGTACCTCGCCTTCACACGACACGACGTGCAGCCCGAGAGCGCGTTCGGTGGTTGGCTGATGCCGGTGGTGCCACCCATGGTGTCCGCATCCACGGGTGCTCTCCTCGTGGCATACCTCCCCGAGGGACAGGCCCGCGCCACGATGCTCTGGGCGTGCTACGCGATGTTCGGCCTGACCCTGGTGAGCTCGATCGTCATCATCACCCTGATCTGGTCGCGGCTCACCATGCACAAGATCGGCCCGGCAGCCATGGTTCCCACGCTGTGGATCGTGCTCGGACCCCTCGGGCAATCGATCACGGCGGCCAACCTGCTCGGCGGGACCGCGCATCTCGCGGTCGACGCCTCCACCGCGCAGGCGCTGCTGCACCTCGGGGTCGCCTTCGGGGTGCCGATGCTCGGGTTCGCGCTGCTGTGGGCCATGCTGGCGCTCGCCATCACCGTGCGCACCGCGCGGGAGCACCTGCCCCTCACGCTCACCTGGTGGTCGTTCACCTTCCCCGTCGGCACCTGCGTCACGGGGATCAGCGGGCTCGCCCTGCATACCGGGCTCGACGCGCTCGCGGTGCTCGCGATGATCGCCTACGTCGCGCTCGTCGCCGCGTGGCTGCTCGTCGCGGCGCGCACCTTCCACGGCAGCGTCATCCGGGGCACGCTGTTCCTCCCGCCGCGCCCGGCGGCCTGACGTCGGGGAGAATCGACGCGTGAGGTGCATGCTGCCCAGGTGGATGCGACGGATCGTGTCGAGTGCCTCGCACTCGGCGTTCTTCGGCGCCGTCGGGCCGACCGTCATGCCGCCGCTCGAGCGTGCCTATCGCGTCGTCACGCGGCGGGCCGGGCCGATCAGCGAGCTCGCCGTGCCGTCGCTCGTGCTGCACACGACAGGCGCGCGCACGGGGCTCCCGCGACGAGCGGAACTCATCTGCGCTCCGGATGCCTCGGATCGCACGCTGTTCGTCGCGGGGAGCAACTTCGCGAGGCCGCGGCATCCGGGATGGACGTACAACCTCATCGCGTACCCCGGCGCCGAGGTCGAACGCGGCCGCCATCGCACCCGGGTCACGGCGACTCTGCTGACGGGGGCCGAGCGGGAACAGGCGTGGGAACGCCTCGATGACGTGCTGCCCGGTTACCGGCGCTACGAGCGCGCCGCCGGGCGGGAGTTCCGGGTCTTCCGCCTCGAGCCCGTGGCGTGATGGCCTGGACGCAACGCTCTGACATGCTGTTCGGGTGAAGGCGTCGGGGAGCACGGTCGTGCGCGTGCAGTCCGGACTCGCCCGGGTCGCTCGGTGGCCGTGGCCCGAGGTCGCGCTGATCCTGGTCCTCGCCTTCGCGGCGCCGGTCGTGGCCCCGATCGTCGGCAACCAGAACCAGTACCTCGCGCACGTGCTCGCCGACCGCGGCACCGCGCTCGACGCCGACTGGTTCGTCGGCACCGTCGACCCGTACCCGTTCTTCACCGCCGTGCCGCGTGCGGTCTTCGACGTGACGGGCCTCACCGGCATCCGGATCATGGCGTGGCTGGCGACGGCGGTGTGGTTGACAGGGATCTACGGACTGGCCCGCCTGCTGGCGCCGCCGGCCCGTCAGCGCTGGGCCGCCGTCGCGGCCACCATCCTGGTGGCCGTCACCATCGCGCCGATCCTCTCGCGGCTGCCGATCCCGTGGGTGAACCAGTTCTCGGCGTTCAGCGGATTCGCCGGCCAGTATCTCGGCGGATACCTCCAACCGAGCGTGTTCGGATGCCTCCTCCTCGCCGCCTTCCCGCTCTGGCTCGTCGGCCGGCGTGCCCCGGCCGGCGCCCGACTGAAGCCGACGGTGGCCGCGGTCAGCCTCACCGCGCTCGGCTGCATGCTGCATCCGACCTATCTCGTGGTGGTGGCCGTCGGGCTCGCAGCAGCCGTGATCGCGGACCTGTGGAAGCGCGACGCCTCGCGACTCGGATGGTACGCACTGATCGGGATCGGCGTACTCGCTCCCGCGCTCGCGGCCAATCCGTCTCTGCTGGCCATCGGCGGAGCGTCCGGCGAATCATCCGAGGCGATGCAGCGCTTCGCCTTCGAGCGCATCGCGCACCATACGCTCTGGACGAACTGGCCGAGGAGCGACCTCCTGTACATCGCGCTCATCACGATCGCCGCCGGGTGGCTGTGGCGGTCGGGCACGAGCGCCTGGCTCGCCCGTTGGCTCAGCGCGGGGCTTGCGTTCGCGTTGGCCGGCGCCGTCGTCGTCGAGCTCACCCGGTCGTCGACGCCGGCGCTCCTGTTCCCGTGGCGGATCAGCGTGTTCCTGGTGCCGATCGCCGCGACCGCGCTCGCGGTCGCCCTGGCCGTGACGGTCGGCCGCGCGCTGAGCCGATCGTGGCTTGGCCGGTCTGCCGAGCGCGGCCGAGGGATCGGCTGGTCCGTCGCCGTTGTCGCGGCCCTTCTCCTCGCCGTCCTCGGCCTCCTCGCCTCCTCGCGCTCCGTTCCGCCGACGACCTCCGACGACGCGGTCGCGCTCGTGAGGACCTCGGAGGTCACCGGCGTCGGAATCGTCCCCCTGGCCGAGGAGAACATCCGCCTGAACGCCGCGGTGCCGATCTACGTCGACTGGAAGTCGCCACCGTACGCGAGCTCCGACCTCATCGAGTGGTGGACACGGGTCGACCAGGTTCGCGCGGTCGAGCGCGATGCCGAGACCTTCTGCACCACCGCGTGGCGACAGCGGATCGAGTGGATGCTCCTGCCCGCGGACCGCGCCACGCCCACGTGCGCCGCCGACTGGGCGACCGTGGGCGAGACCGACGCGTGGCGCGTCCTACGCCGTCCGTGACCTCGAGCCCGCCCCGAGCCGCTTGACGATGCCGCTCACCGCGGCCCGCCCGGCCCGGTTCGCGCCGATCGTCGACGACGACGGGCCGTAGCCGATCAGGTGCACGCGCGGTTCGGCCGCGACCTGCGTGCCGTCCATCACGATGCCGCCGCCGGGCGCGCGCAGGTGCAGGGGCGCGAGGTGGTCGAGCGCGGCTCGGAACCCGGTCGCCCAGAGGATGACGTCGGCGGGCAGGAACGATCCGTCAGCCATGCGCACGCCGTCGGGCTCGATGGCGGTGAACATCGGATGCCGCTCCAACGCGCCGCGAGCCGCCGCGGCCCGGAGCGACGGGGTCCACAGCAACCCTGTGACCGAGACGACACTCTGCGGCGGCAGCCCCTGGCGCACGCGCTCTTCGACGAGCGCGACCGCGTCGTGACCGGCGCGGTGATCGAACTCGTCGTCGCGCCATTCGGGCGCACGACGGGTGAACCAGGTCGTCGAGGTCACCTTCGAGATCTCGTCGAGGAACTGCACCGCCGAGATGCCGCCGCCCACGACGACGACGTGCTGTCCGGCGAACTCGCTCGCCGCGACATAGTCCTTCGTATGCAATTGCCGCCCGAGGAACGTGAACTGCCCCGGATACACCGGCCAGAACGGCCGGCTCCAAGTGCCCGTCGCGTTGATCACGGCCCGAGTCGACCAGAGGCCGACGGATGACTCGACCGTGAGTCGCCCGGCCGGGTCGTCGTCCTCGCGGCGCACCGCCGACACCGTCACAGGCCGCAGGATGGGCAGGGCGAGTTCGCGCTCGTAGTCGCCGAAGTACCGCGTGAGGAACGCCGAGCTCGGCTCGGCGGGGTCCACCTCGGGCTTGGCGATGCCGGGCAGGTCGCTGATGCCATTGACGGTCGCCATCCGCAGGCTCTGCCAGCGGTGCTGCCAGGCGCCTCCGGGGCCCGTCTCGGAATCGAGCACGATGTAGGTGCCGGCGGCCGAGCCCGGTCCGGCGCCGAGCTCGGCGCCCGCGGCATCCGACGCCGGCACGAAGCCCCGACGCCGCAGATGGTACGCGGCGGAGAGTCCAGCCTGCCCGGCGCCGATCACGACGACGTCGGCCGTGCGAGCCGCGGTCGCGGACGAGCCGTCGACGCGGGGGCTCACGAGGGTGTCGGTCACGCCAGGATGCAACGCCCGATGGCCCACGAGGCTTCCCGAGCGGGCTACGGATGCCCCGCGCCGCCGATGGCGGCGATCAGCGCGCCGATCGCGGTGAGGCCGACGATCGCGGCCAGCCCGTACCGCCGAACCTGCACCGCGAGGAGGGCGTGCGAGAGCCGCCGGCGCGGGCGGCGCCGGCGGCTCAGGGGCGAGCGACCGGTCAGTTCGCGCCCGGGACGATGAGTCCCTGCGTCGCGGTGCGGGCCCGTTCGAGGCGGGACGCGACATCCGACCAGTTCGCGATGTTCCAGAACGCCTTGACGTAGTCGGCGCGCACGTTCTTGTAGTCGAGGTAGTACGCGTGCTCCCACACGTCGAGCTGCAGCAGCGGCGTGACGCCGAGGGGGGCGTTGCCCTGCTGGTCGAAGAGCTGGAAGACCACCGGGCGGGCGCCGATCGAGTCCCACGCGAGCACTGCCCAGCCCGAGCCCTGCACGCCGAGGGCGGTGGCGGTGAAGTGAGCCTGGAACTTCTCGAACGAGCCGAACGCGTCGTCGATGGCGGAGGCCAGCTCGCCCTGCGGCTCGCCGCCGCCCTCGGGGGAGAGGTTCTGCCAGAACACGCTGTGGTTGACGTGGCCGCCGAGGTTGAACGCGAGGTCCTTCTCGAGCTTGTTGACGTTCGCGAGGTTGCCCGATTCACGCGCCTCAGCGAGCTGCTCGAGGGCCGTGTTCGCGCCGGTCACGTAGGCCTGGTGGTGCTTGGAGTGGTGCAGCTCCATGATGGTCGCCGAGATGTGCGGCTCGAGCGCGGCATAGTCGTACGGCAGGTCGGGGAGGGTGTACGCGGTCATGGTGATCCTTCCTTTCGAGGTGGCGGAGTGCGTCAGAGGTCGGGGGCGTCGGGGTCGAAGCGGTGGAATCTCCGATCGTGGTACATCAGGGGATCACCCGGCGCGCCGGGGATGACGTCGAGCACCTCGGCGACGACGAGCGAGGAGCTGCCCACCGGCACCACGTGCAGCGCGCGGCACCGGAACGCGGCACGCGCGTCGGCGAGCAGCGGCTCGCCCGTCGCCAGCGTGGTCCAGCCCTGCTCGGGCGTGAAGCGGGGGGCACCCGAGTGCGCGAACACCCGCGCGAGGTCGGCGTGCCGATCGGCGAGGAAGTGCACGAGCATGGTGTCGGCCGAGAGCAGACCACCCGCCGAGCCAGTGGCGCGCGTGACCGAGAACGAGATCGACGGCGGATCGAGGGCGACGGATGCCACGCTCGACGCCGTGAGTCCGACCGGCCCCGTGTGCGTCGACGCGGTGATCAGGGTCACGGACGCCGGATGGGTGCGGAAGACGTCCTTGAGGGCCGCGGCGCGGGCGGCCTCGTCGACGGCGGCCGCGGCATCCGTCGTGCCGTCCGTCATTCGTGGCCGCCCTGCGGCGGCAACGCGGCGATGAGCGGGTGGTCCTTCGGGATCATGCCGACCTTCGCGGCGCCGCCCGGCGAACCGATGTCGTCGAAGAACTCCACGTTCGCCTTGTAGTAGTCGGCCCACACGTCGGGCAGGTCGTCTTCGTAGTAGATCGCCTCGACCGGGCACACCGGCTCGCAGGCACCGCAGTCGACGCATTCGTCGGGGTGGATGTAGAGCGAACGTTCGCCCTCGTAGATGCAGTCGACGGGACATTCGTCGATGCACGCCTTGTCCTTCAGGTCGACGCACGGCAGTGCGATCACGTAGGTCATCGGGTGCTCTCCGGGCTCAACACACGCATCACCCCAACGTACGACCTCAACCATGCTTGAGGTCAAATGCGCCGCCACGAGACGACGCACAGGGGAAAGTCCGTAGGGTGGATCCATGCCCGCCGTGACCGACCCCCGCGCCGAGCTCGCAGCGCTGTGCGAGCGCGGTCTCGACTGGGCGCTCGAACTGCCACGGGTGCTTCCCGATGTCTCGAGCGCGCGCCCGGCCGCCGTGCTCGTGCTCTTCGGGGTGCTCGACTCCGTGCCCGCCTCGTCGAACGGCCACGTCCCTCGCGACCTCGACGTGCTGCTGCTCCGTCGTGCCGCGACGCTCGGCAGCCACCCGGGGCAGATCGCGTTCCCGGGCGGGCGGCTCGAGGCATCCGATTCGGGTCCGATCGCGGCCGCGCTCCGCGAGGCCGCCGAGGAGACGGGCGTCGACCCCGACGGCATCGAGCCGCTCGGCATGCTGCCCCCCATGCCGGTGCCCGTGAGCAATCACCTCGTGACCCCCGTGCCGGCGTGGTGGACACGCCCCTCGCAGGTGGCCGCGGTCGACCACGACGAGTCCGTCGACGTGTTCCGGGTGCCCGTCGGCGACCTCATCGCACCGGCGAACCGCGCGAGCACGGAGCATTCGTTCGGCGAACGCAGGTACCGCGCGCCGGCGTTCGCGGTCGGCGGCCGGGTCGTCTGGGGGTTCACCGCGATCGTGCTGTCGCGCATGTTCGACGAGCTCGGCTGGTCGGAGCCGTGGGACGAGTCGCGCGTGGTGGAACCCGACCGCGGGTAGCCGAAGCCGCCGCGCGGTCGGGTCGCCGGTCTCCTACTTCGTCGCGACGAAGTAGGAGTTGAACGGGTCGGACTCGACGTCGGCGACCGCGACATCCTCGAAGCCCGCCTCGGCGAGCATGCGCCGGGCCAGCTGGCCGCCCCAGGCGGTGCCCAGGCCGTCGCCGTCGAGGCCGAGCGACACGCTCATGCAGTGGAACATCGAGATGGCGTAGAGGTAGCTGCCCCACGGCAGGCCGATGTTGTCCTCGACGTTGCTGGACGCCTTGATGTCCACCATGAGGAAGACCCCGCCGGGCCGGAGCGCCTCGCGGATGTTGCGCAGCACGGTCGCCGGGTGGGCCTGGTCGTGGATCGCGTCGAACGCCGTGACGGCGTCGAACGCCTCGCGTGCGTCCAGGGCGGTCACGTCGAAGAGCTCGAACGTCGCGTTCGTGAGCCCCATGCGCTCGGCCTCGGCGCGCGCCTGGCGGATGGCCGGCTCGGAGAAGTCGTAGCCGGTGAAGCGGCTGGCCGGATAGGCCGCGGCCATCAGGTTCACCGCGTGGCCGGCGCCGCAGCCGATGTCGGCGACGTCGATGCCGGCGGCCAGGCGCGCGGGCAAGTCCGGCGCCAAGGGCAGGATGACGTCGATCAGGGCGGCGTCGTGCACCGCGGCACTCGTCTCCGCCATGTTCCGGTGGAACAGCGGGTAGTCGGCGTACGACAGCCCGCCGCCGCGGCGGAACCGCTCGATGATCGGCTGCTCCACCTCGCCCATCATCGAGATGTGCTGCATGAGCAGCGCCAGGTTGTTCGGGCCGGCGGCCGGGGTCAGCACGGCGGCGTGTTCGCGCGGCAGGTGGTACGTGCGACCCACCGGGTCGTAGTGCACGACGCCCGCGGTCGTCATGCCGCCCAGCCACTCGCGCACGTAGCGCTCGTCGAGGTCGCCGGCATCGGCGATCTGCTCGCTGGTGGCCGGGGGCAGCTCGCTGAGCGAGGCGAACAGCCCGGTCTGGTGGCCGACGCTGGTCAGCATGGCGATGGCCGCCGAGTTCAGGATGTCGAGGTAGCGTCCGGCGAAGGCCGTGACGGCCTCGGGGTCGATCGGCTCGACAGCGGTCGGTTCGGTGGTGGTGAGGTCGATCGTGGTCATGTCGTTCCTTGCTCGAGGTGGTCCGGAGGTGCTCCGGAGTTCTGGATACGACTCGACGCTATGGACGGCAACCCAGCGACGAATCGGCCATGCGACGCAATCGTGCGGAGGTGCCGATGGGTCGTTTCACGCACGCAGGCGCGGCGGATGGCGCGACGACGGGTAGCGAGGCGGAGGGCGCGACTACTCGCTGCGTGGGCGCAGGTCGTGCTCGTGCGCCCACGCCGCGGCCGCCGTGCGGGACGAGACGCCGATCTTGGCGAAGATGTTCGCGAGGTGCCGGCCGACCGTGCGGTGACTGATGAAGAGGGCTTCCGCCGTGGCCTTGTTGCTGGCACCCGAGGCGATGAGCGCGAGCACGTCGGCCTCGCGCTCGGTGAGCCCGCCGGGCAGTGGGCCCCGGCCGCCGAGCCGCTCGACATCGGGGAGCGCGCCGAGCTCGCGATAGATCGAGAGCGCGGTCGCCTCGTCGGCCGCGGCGGCACCCGGTTCGCCCATCCCCGCGTGCGCCCTCGCCAGCAGTTCGTACACCCGACCCGTCTCGTACCGCGCGTGGAGCGCGCGGTAGTCCGTCGCCGCGGCGCGCAGCCGGGGCAGGGCATCGGCGAACCGCTCCTGCGAGATCATCACCGACGCCCGCGCCTGCGCGGCCCACGCCCGGAAGCCGATCGTGCCGAACGCCGCGGCCGTCTGCTCGAGCTCGGCGCACAGGCGCTCCGCCTCCTCACCGCGGCCGAGCGCGAGAGCGAGCTCGACGCCGGCGCCCAGGAGCCTCGCGGAGGCGAGGCGATCGCGTCCGGCGAGCGCCGCGCGCAGCCCCGACCACGCCTCGGCGGTTCTCCCCTCGGCATGCTGGAGGAGCGCCTCGCCCGGCTGCGGCTCCATGCCGAGCTCACGGGCGCGGACGTAGGCGTCGCGGGCGCCGTCGGTGTCGCCGCGCAGGCGCCGCAGCTCGCCCAGCTCGTAGAACGCCTCCCGCGCCACCCAGTTGTTTCGGCCGACCAGCTCATGACTGCTGCGCGCGATGGCCTCTTCGGCGAGGTCCCAGCTGCCCTCGACGCTGAGCAGCTGCAGTCGGTGCAGGCGGCAGATGCCCGAGTAGACGACCTCGCCCTGGAACTGCTCGCACCACTGCTCGGTGGCGTCGGTCCAGGCGCGCATCCGCGACAGGTCGGCCACGTCGTGGCAGGCGTGGATCACCGTGCAGTACACGTCGCCGGCCCACTCCGGCGGCATCTGGCCGGCCAGCACGGGGAGCATGGCCTCGTCGAGTTGCGCGAACCCGGCCGCCGGGTCGCCGTCGCGGATGTCGACCAGCCCCGCGAGCACCAGTCCCAGCGAGGTCAATTGGGGGGCGCGCAGGCGTCGGCCCAGGTCGTGCAGCCTCGTCGCGGCCTCCCGCACGGGCCGCAGGTTGTCGCCGGCCGGGTCGCCCGTGACCCCGAGGTACAGGTCGATGGAGGCGTCGAGGTAGATGAGATAGCCGTGCTCGGCCGACTCCTCCAGGTCTTTGAGGATGCGGCGGGCGCGATTGGCCCAGCCCGACGCGATCACGAGGTCGCCGCGGATGAACCAGAGCAGGCCGAGGTTGAGCGCCTTCATGGCCGCGCGGGCGAGATTCCCGTCGTGCTGGTACCGGTGGTAGACGTCCTCGGAGAGCTCGAGCGAGTCCTTGACGTTCCCGACCCACCACGTGGCGCTTCCGAGGAGATCCAGGTCGGCGGTGCTGAGTTCGGAACGTGACCGCGCGTGCTCGAGATTCTGGTACGCGGCGTGCCAGTCGCCGCGTTCATACGCGGCGCGTGCCGTCGACAGCAGCGCTTCGAGCTCGTTCATCATGGGACTCCCGGTCCAATGTAGCCCCGCGCGGGCCTTCGGCGGCATGCACGCCGTGCGAGCCGGCGTAGCGTGGACGCATGACTCACCCGACGGTGGCTCCTCCCTTCGTCGACGAGCACTCCGTGGTCATCGACGCGAGCCGCACCACCGTGTGGCCGGCGTTGCTGCGCATGGTCGAGCGAGCGGCGCCGGGCAGGTTCGCACGATTCCTCGGATGCCTCGACACCGAGGCATCCGGCCCGCGCCCGCTCGCCCTGGGCTCGGCGGTGCCTGGATTCCACGTCGTCGCCGTCGACGAGCCCGGCGAGCTCGTGCTCGCCGGCCGGCACCGCTATTCCGACTACGAGCTGGTCTTCCGCGTCGACGATCTCGGGACCGGTCGGAGTCGAGTGCGCGCCGAGACGCGCGCCGTGTTCCCGGGAATCTCGGGCCGGCTGTATCGCACCATGCTCGTCGGCACGCGCGCCCACGTCCTCGCCACGCGCCGCATGCTCGCGAAGGTGAAGCGCGACGCGGAGTCCTCCGCGATGCACTGACGAACCGCGAGTCAGTCGCGGGCGGCGTCGGCGGTGGGCTCGCTGAACCGGAGCACGGCCTGCACCGGTTCGTGGTCGGATGCCGCGGCGCCCTCGAAGCGCACGGCGTTGATGCCCGTGCGCAGCACGTCGACGTTGGGCCCGGCGAGGATGAGGTCGATGCGCTTGCCGCCCACCCGGCGGCGACGATAGTTCGAGAACGTTCCCCATTGCGGGCCGAGGCGTTCGTCCGCGACATCCCATGCGTCGCGGAGCACGCCGTCGCCCTCGAGCCGCCGGTGCACGACCGAACCGGCGTCGGCGTTGAGATCGCCCATCACGACGAATCCGGCGTCGGGATCGGCGGCGTGCTCGGCCAGCACGAGGTCATGGATCATCAGGGCGGCCGCGTTCCTCGATCGACGTGAGACATGGTCGAAGTGGGTGTTGAAGACGGCGAGGCGGCGCTCGGTCGCGACATCCGTGAAGTGGGCGGACACGACGATCCTCGGCACGAGGTTGCCCCAGGTGCGGGATCCGGGCAGGTCAGGGGTCGCCGAGAGCGCGCGCTGATGCCACCTCGAGAGCGTCAGCCGCTGCGTGTCGTAGAAGATCGCACAACGCTCGCCCTCGCCCGACTTGTTGCGCCCGTGCCCGACCCAGTCGTAGTGCGGGCCCAGCGACTCGGCGACGAAGTGCACCTGGTCGGCGAAGGCCTCCTGCACGCCGAGGACCGTGGGCTGTTCGGCGGCGAGGATGCGCCGCACCAGCCACTTCCGCCGGTCCCACCGGTCGGGGCTGCTCGGTCGGAGGTTGCGGAAGCGCCGGCGGACGTTGTACGTCATCACATGCACGTCGGGCGCGTCCACCGGGCCGATGAGCACCGGATCCTTCATTCGTCCAGCGTACGGCCGCCGGAGCCTGCGAGCGTGACGAGGCACAGCTCGGGTTCGACGAAGGGGATGAGTTCCGTACGTCGATCGCCCCCACGGCGCTGCATGAGCTGCTCGATGAGCCCCCGGTGCACCGAGCACACCACCTGCGGGTGATCGCGTGCGGCGTCCCGGAACGGGCACGCGCGCAGCCTGATGACGTCGTCACCGGCGACGAGCGGATCGAAGCCGAGGCCGTCGAGCACGCGCACGAGCGTGTCGACGTCGCTCGCGTCCGCGTCGCCGGCGCCTTCGACGCCCGAGCCGCCCTCCGCAGGCATCAGCGCGTCCGCCCACCGGCGACCCGCCTCGACCGATCTCGCTCGACCGTCGGGCCGCTCGGCGAGCGCCGCGGCGAGCACGTCGATGAGCTGCTCCCGGCTGTCGTCGTCGGGGCTCGACGTCGCGACATACCGGATGCGCGGCCGTCCGCGCCGCGGTTCCGCTCCGACCTGGCGTCGCACGAGCCGCGCCGCCTCGAGCTGGTCGAGGTGGAAGCGCACCGTGGTCACGTGCAGCGTGAGCTGCGTGGCGATGGTGAGCGCGTCGATCGGGGTTCCCGAGTCGGCGACCGCGCCGAGCACCCGGCGCCGGGTGCTCGACGCGAGCACCGCGTGCACGTCGCCGGTCACGGACTCACGGCGCATCCGCCGGCTCCCGGAGGCCGATCGATTCGAACTCGCTGCCGGAGCGGCCCTGCATGCGGCGGCTGATCGAGCCCGCGATGCGCTCGGCCTGCAGCTTCGCGAGCTCGGCCTTCTCACCGCGGAACAGGTCGTCGACGGTGCGCACCCACAGCTCCAGCCAGCGCGCGAAGTGCTCGGGGAGCAGTGGATGCCTGGCGTTCAATGCGAGATGGACCTGCAGGGCGTTGCGCCGGTAGAGCCCGGCGTTGAAGAGCACCGTCTCCCAGAAGTCGCACATGATGGGCAGGTGGTGGTCGAGGTCCATCTTCGCGACGTCGGTGAAGATGCGGCCGATGAGCGGGTCGGCGAATGCCCGCCGATAGAACTCGCCGACGAGGTCGGCAACGTCGTGTCGGTCCTGCAGGTCGCGCGTCGTCATACTTCCACGCTAATCGATTAAACCGGATAGTGTTGCGGTTAAATCAACCTTGGACGGTGAGCGCGACGTGACCCTTCGACGTGAGCCCCTCATCGAGCGCGATCCCCTCGCGCCCGACGAGGCGAAGACCCCGGCACTCGTGGATCGGGTGGGCCGAGCCGGCTTCGCGGTCGGCGCCGCCCTCATCGTCATCGGCGGCCTGGTCGCCGCGGTCACCGGCCCGCTCGAGCTCGCGAAGGGCAGCTGGCTCGCCGCGTATCTCGTGCTCGTCGCCGGGGTCGCGCAGTGCTGCCTCGCCGCGCAGCACCGGGTGCTCCGAACCGCGGATGCCTCGGCCGCTCGGCTGCGTGCGACGCTCGCCGCGTGGAACGGCGGCAACCTGCTCGTCATCGTCGGCACGCTCACGGCGACGCCGATCGTCGTCGATGCCGGAGGCGTCCTGCTGCTGGCCGCGCTGGTCGCCGCGATGGCCGCGACCTGGGCGCACCGGGCACTGGCTCGCGCGGTCCTCTACCGCGTGATGCTCGCCGCCCTCATCATCAGCATCCCGATCGGGCTGACCCTCGCCCACGTCCGAGCGGCGGGCTGACATGGGCGGCCGACGCATCCACCACGTCGCGATCGAGGACGACTGGGGGATGAGCCAGTTGCTCGGCCAGTACGAGGTCTCCACGCGCGGACGCTCGCTCGACGACGAGGGATACCTCCGCGCGTGCGACGCCGCGGGCGTGCAGCGCGTGCTCGACGAGCGGTACGCCGACCTGCACCTTCCGGTGGTCGTGGTCGTGCTCGATGCGGACGCGCTCGTGGCGAGCGGCGTGCCGGTGGAGGCATCCGACGATCGTGGCGGCGTCCGGGTGCTGGGCGCGATCGAGTCGAACGACCCCGCGATCGTGATCGACGTCCTGCCGGCCGTCCGCGACGGCGACCGCTGGCTGGCACCGACCCAACTCAGCGGACCGGAGGCATGAACGGCGTGAACCAGGCGAACGACCTCGACGACCCCACCGATGACCGACGGGTCATCCGACCGAAGATCCTGTACGTGGGCACGCCGGTGTTCCTCGTCGCGAGCGAGAACCCCGACGGCTCCGCCAACCTGGCGCCGGCGTCGTCGTACTGGGCGCTCGGGCAGATGCTCGCGCTCGGCCTCGAGACCGACGGGCAGACCGTCGAGAACCTCCGGCGGCTGCCGCAGCTCACGGTGAACTTCCCCTCGGGGTCGCACTGGGAGGCCGTCGAGCGCCTCGCCGCGCTCACGGCACGCCACCCGGTGCCGCCCGCGAAGTCAGACCGGTATCGCCACGAACCCGAGAAGTTCGCGGCGGCGGGACTGCACGCCGAGGCATCCGACCTCGTGACGCCGCCGCGCGTGCGCGAGTGCGCGCTGCAGTTCGAGGCCGAGGTGCGCCGCATGACGCCCGGCTGGAACGACGACTACGTGCTCGTCGAGGCGGAGGTCGTGCGCGTGCACGCCGCACCCGGCATCGTCGCCGACGGCGACCACATCGACCCGCGAGCGTGGCAGCCGCTCATCTACAGCTTCAAGCACTACTTCGACCTCGGCGAGGAGCTCGGCTGGACGCGCTCGAGCCCCACCGCGCCGCAGCGGGCGGTGGCCGATGCCCGCTGAATACGGCGGCGATGCCGTCTGCTGGCTCGGTCGCGTGTGCCCCGAGTGCGGCGCCATGACCGAGGGCGCACCGGATGCCGCGACGCGGCCGTGCTGGCACTGCGGGGCCGTTCCGGCCGAACAGGAGACCGACGATGCCTGACCTCGCGGAGCTGCTCGGCGTCGAGCGGCCGATCGTGCTCGGACCGTTCGGCGGACTCTCGTCGATCGAGCTCACCGCCGCCGTCAGCGAGCGGGGCGGACTGGGCTCGTACGGGCTCTACGGATACGACCCCGCACGCATCCTCGAGACGGCGGCGGCGCTGCGGGCCGCCACCGACCGGCCGTTCGCCCTCAATCTCTGGGTGCCGCACGACGAGGTGGAGCAGGTGCCGGCCGAGGAGTTCCAGCGATACGCTCGCGCCCTCCTGCCGTTCTTCGATGAACTCGGGCTCGAGCTGCCCGAGCGGCCCGACCGGTACCTGCCACCCTTCGAGGCGCAGCTCGACGCCGTGCTCGAGGCGCGGCCCGCGGCGGTGAGCTTCGTGTTCGGCGTTCCATCGGCAGCGGTCGTCGAGGCTGCACACGCGATGGGGATCGCCGTGGTCGGCACCGCGACGAACGTCGACGAGGCGGTCGCGCTCGAACGCGGCGGCGCCGACGCGATCGTGGCGACCGGGCCGGAGGCCGGCGGGCATCGCGTGTCGTTCCTGCGGCCCGCCGAGGAGTCGCTCGTCGGCATCTTCGCCCTGCTGCCGCAGGTGGCCGACGCGGTGGAGGTGCCCGTGATCGCCGCCGGCGGGATCGCCGACCGGCGTGGCGTCGCCGCGGCCTTCGCGCTCGGCGCCTCGGGCGTGCAGGTCGGCACGGCGTTCCTGCGCACCGAGCAGTCGGCCACGACCGACGCGCACCGCCGGGCCATCACGCAGACGCCGGCGCACGGCTCCGTGCTGACCCGCGCCATGAGCGGACGTCTCGCTCGCGGCATCCCGAACCGTGCCATGCGCACGATCGAGGCTAGGGGAGTCGTTGCGCCGTTTCCGGTGCAGAACTGGCTCACCGGGCGCTTCCGCGCCGAGGCCGGCCGACGCGGTCTCGGCGAGCTGCAGTCGCTCTGGGCGGGCCAGGCCGCAGCGCTCGCGCGCGAGGCCGAC
The DNA here is from genome assembly GCF_004959775.1 of Agromyces sp. H66. Lineage (GTDB taxonomy): Bacteria > Actinomycetota > Actinomycetes > Actinomycetales > Microbacteriaceae > Agromyces. Next base: position 474,433 of record NZ_SJZG01000002.1, on the reverse strand, counting down.
GCCGGCGCGGTGTTCGACGAGCTGGCGGCGGGGCTGCCGTAGCGTGGCCTGGCTCAACTGAGGAGATCGCGCCGTCTGCGGTCGCCCGCGTCGGGTTCGACCTCGGTTGCCGTGATCTCCTCAGTTGCGAGGGCGGCCCGCCTAGTCTGGACCGGTGAGCATCCTGCACAGCTACGAGCCCCGACTCGGCCACGGCCTCGCGCACGATCCGCTCAACCAGATCGTCGCGCCGCGCCCGATCGGATGGATCTCGTCGCTCGCCGCCGACGGCACGCGCAACCTCGCGCCGTACAGCTTCTTCAACCTGTTCAACTACCGGCCGCCGATCATCGGCTTCTCGAGCACCCGCTGGAAGGACTCGGTCGCGAACATCTCCGAGACCGGCGAGTTCGTGTGGAACCTCGCGACCCGGTCGCTCGCAGAGGCGGTCAACGCGACCTCATCCGAGGTGCCGGGCGACGTCGACGAGTTCGACCTCGCCGGGCTCGAGGCGGTGCCGTCGACGCTCGTCGCGCCGCCGCGGGTCGCCGCGACCCCGGTCGCGTTCGAGGGCCGGGTGAGCGCGATCCACCGGTTGACGGATGCCTCGGGCAGCGAGCTCGACGCCTGGCTCGTGCTCGGCGAGGCGGTCATGATCCACATCCGGCGCGACCTCGTGGCGAGCGGCATCTACGACACGGTGGCCGGCGAGCCGATCCTCCGCGGCGGGGGACCGGCCGACTACTTCACGATCAGCGAGGGCGCCCGGTTCCGGATGCGGCGGCCCGGGGCATCCGTCAGCTGACGTCGCCCTGAGCCTCGAGGCGGTCCGCCGCGCGCAGCACGTTTGCTGCGGAGCCGGGTCGGGTGTGTGTTCAGTCTCACTGGTGGCAGCCGCTGATCTGCTGTCTGCTGTACATTGAGACTGGACAATTGCCGTCATGCTTCACGGCCGCCAGGCCCTGACCAAGGGGATTCGATGAAGAACACGGGCACGACCGGGACGAACGCGGTCGATTGGGAGGCGCGGGTCGACTTCGACCGCCTCCGCGACGACCGACTGGGCCGGCTGAAGGCGGAGCTGGAGCGGAGCGAGATGGGCGCGGTGCTCGCGTTCGACTTCTCGAACATCCGCTACATGACCGCGACGCACATCGGCACCTGGGCGATGGACAAGCTGATCCGGTTCAGCCTGTTGACGCGGAACACGGATCCGATCTCGTGGGACTTCGGCTCGGCGGCCAAGCACCACAAGCTCTACAATCCGTGGCTCGACGTCACCTCGGCCGAGCTGGACGCCGACCCGAACGCGCCGCACGAGGGAGCGAAGCGGCCCCGCCTCGAGAGCGGCGCGCGGGCCGGCATCTCGACGCTGCGCGGGGCGTTCCCGCCCGACGCCGAGATCGCCGAGGGGGTGGCGAAGAAGGTCAAGCGCGAGCTCGATAAGTTCGGCGTCGCCGGCCAGCCGCTCGGCGTCGACGTGATCGAGTTGCCGATCCTGTTCGCGCTGCAGCGAGAGGGCATCGAGGTCGTCGACGGGCAGCAGGTCTTCATGGAGGCCCGGCGCATCAAGACCGGCGACGAGATCCGCTTGCTCACGCAGGCGGCCTCGATGGTCGATGCCGCGTACGAGGAGCTGTACCGGTTCCTCCGCCCCGGGGTACGGGAGAACGAGGCGGTGGGCCTCGTGGCGAAGACCCTGTACGACCTCGGCTCCGAGTACGTCGAGGGCGTCAACGCGATCTCGGGGGAGCGGTGCTCGCCGCATCCGCACGTGTTCTCCGACCGCCTCATCCGACCGGGCGATCCCGCGTTCTTCGACATCCTGCACTCGTTCAACGGCTACCGCACCTGCTACTACCGCACGTTCGCGGTCGGCTCGGCGAGCTCGGCGCAGCGCGACGCGTACAAGAAGGCGCGTGAGTACATGGACCGGGCGATCGCGCTCGTGCGTCCCGGCGCGACGACGGCCGACATCTGCGCGGTCTGGCCGAAGGCCGAGGAGTTCGGCTTCCCCGACGAGGAGGCCGCGTTCGCCCTGCAGTACGGGCACGGCGTGGGCCTGTCGATCTGGGAGAAGCCGATCTTCTCCCGGCTGGTGTCGTTCGAGCACCCCGAGGTGCTACAGGAGGGCATGGTCTTCGCCCTCGAGACGTACTGGCCATCGGCCGACGGCTGGGGCGCGGCGCGCATCGAGGAGGAGGTCGTGGTCACCGCCGACGGCTGCGAGGTGATCACCAAGTTCCCCGCCGAGGACCTGATCGTCGCCGGCCAGCGGTACTACGCGGTCGGGGGCCCGCTGTCGCTCGAGCGCGACTCCCAGTCGCACCTGAACACCACGTGGGGCCGCGGCGAGGCGTGAGCGGCACCGGGCAGCGGATGTCCCACCGCCGGCCCCTCGGTCAACGCGAGCGCTTCACCTGGCGGCGGGTGACCTCCGCCACGCCCGACCAGTCGTACTCCTGGAGCTCGTCGTCGGCGAGGGCCCGCTCGAAGCGGTCGCGGATCACCGGCGCCGTGGGCAGGGAGATGCCCGTCTCCTCGGCGAGGGCCTCCGCGAGGCCCAGGTCCTTGAGGCCGAGCGCCATCGAGAAACCCGCGGGGCGGTAGCGGCGCTCGGCGATCATGGGACCGTAGCCGCTGTAGACGACGCCGCCGAAGAGGGAGTTCGTCATGAGCTCGACGAAGTCGGATGCGTCGACGTCGTGGGCTTCGACGAGGGTGATAGCCTCGCCGATCGACTCCAGGGCGTGCAGGATCATGAAGTTCATGGCGGCCTTGGTGACGTTCGCGCGACGCGGGACGTCGCCGAACCGCCAGACGCGGACGCTCAGTTCGTCGAGCAGCGGTTCCACGCGGTCGACGAGGTCCGCCGGCCCGGCGACCATGATGTTGAGCTTGCCCGCCTCGGCGACGGCGGGCCGGCCCAGCACCGGTGCGGCGACGTAGCCCACGCCTGCCGATCGGTGCACCGCTTGCAGCCGATCGGCCGCCGCCGCACTGATCGACGCCGTGTTCACGTGGATGCGGCCGGGAGCTCCGCGCAGGTGCTCTGCGGTGAGCACCGACTCCGCCGCCTCGTCGTTCGCGAGCATCGAGAACGAGATCGGCGCGGCGAGCGCCTCGGCGGGACCGGCGGCGAGCTCCGCTCCGGCGCCGACGAGCTCGTCGGCCGCCGCGGGCGAGCGGTTCCAGACGACGACCTCGTGACCGGCGGCCACGAGTCGCCCCGCCATGGCGCGGCCCATGTTGCCGAGTCCCAGGAATCCGATTCGGGTCATGATGCCTCCTGTGGCTGTCGTCAGCCGGTCGTCGTCGGAGCGGTCGTGGTCTGTGGTGGTCGCGCGCCGGCCTCAGGACCCCGCGGAGAAGATCTCGGGATGCTTCGCCAGCATCCGTCGGGTCCGGCGGATGTGGCCCGTGATGGTCTGCTCGGCGCTCTCGAGGTCGCCCTCGCGCAGGGCGGTGACGAGAAGGTGGTGCTCGTCGTGCACGATGCGCGTGCGGTGCGCGTCGATGAGCAGCGTGTAGGCTCGTCGATAGGGTTGCGTCGTGTTCCAGAACCGCCGCACGAGGTCGCCGAGCATGAGCGTGTCGGCCCGGCTGTAGCTCAGCATGTGGAACTCGCGATCGAGGCGCAGGAACTCCGCGACGTCGTCGGTCTCGGCCATGCGGCGCGCGAGGGCGTCGAGTTGCTGGAGGTCCTCCGGCGTCAGGTGCGGCGCGGAGTAGCGCAGCAGCAGCGGCTCGAGGCGCTCGCGCGCCTGGTACACCTCCTCGCATTCCTCCAGCGTGAGCCGGGAGACCCAGGCGCCCGCGTTCGCCACGAGGGTGACCAGTCCTTCCGACTCGAGTGCCTTCAGGGCCTCGCGCACCGGCACCCGGCTCGCGCCGAACCGTTCGGCGATCTCCTCCTGCCGGAGTCGCGAGCCAGGGTGGTACTCGCCGTGCAGTATGGCGTCGCGGATGCCCTCCGCGATCCGGCGGCTGGCGGCGCCGTCGCGCGGGACGGGGGCGACCTGGGGTTCGGCGCTCATGCTGCGGGGTCCCTGGGGTCCCAGAGTCGCACCGAGGAGGTCGCCTCGTACGCCTTGCCGTTCGGGTAGCTCACCAGCTCCAGTTGCATGCCCCATGGGCTGAGAAAGTACACCCACCGCTGCCCCTCGCTGGCATTGCGGCTCGCGGTCGGCTCGCTCAGCACCCGCAGGCCCCGCGCCCTCAGGTACGCCACCGCGGTGTCGAGGTCCTCGACGTAGAACGCGAGGTGGTGCCCTCCGAGGTCGCTGTTGCGCGGCTGGTCGCGCTGCCCGTCGGCGGGTTCCCACTGGAAGATCTCGAAGTTGGCTCCGAACTCGCATCGATAGAACCGCAGCTCCCGCATGACCGACCGCGGATGCACGTTCATGTGCTCGGCCATCCAGTCGTCCTCGCGCTCGAATGGCCCGAGCGTGTACACGTGCTCGCAGCCGATGACGTCGACGAAGAAGCGGTGCGCCTCCTCGAGGTCGGGCACGGTGAAGCCGATGTGATCGGTGCCGCGAAGGCCGGGCAGGGCCATGAGGTATCCCTTCATCGCGATGAACTGGATGCAATCATACGTCCAGTCCACGGAAACGGGCAGGCGACTTGTCAAGTGATCGCGAAATTGGATGCAATCATGTCGTATGCTGGCCGACATCACACCGTCGTGCGGGAGCGCGCGGCGGGAGTCACCGACGAAGGATCGACATGGCGAGACGACGACGTCTGGAACCCGCGGCCCCGTGGGTCGAGATCACGACCACCGCCGCCGACTGGAAGTCGGCCGATCCGGCGCTGCTCGCGACCATGCTCGGCGAGCTGCACCTGATCCGCTCGTTCGAGGAGCGCGTGCTCGACCTCGCGGGCGAGGGTCTCGTGCACGGTCCCGCGCACTCGTCGATCGGGCAGGAGGGCGGCGCGGTCGGCTCGATCGTGGGCCTGCGCTCGACCGACGGCATCAACGGCTCGCACCGCGGCCACCACCAGTTCCTCGCGAAGGCCATCACGCACGTTTCCGGCGGCCGGCTCGACCTCGAGCAGCTCGTCACGCCCGACGTGCAGACCGTGCTGCAGCGCACGCTCGCCGAGATCCTCGGGCTCGCTCAGGGCTACTGTCGCGGCCGCGGCGGCTCGATGCACCTGCAGTGGTTCGAGGCCGGTGCGCTCGGCACCAATGCCATCGTGGGCGGCGGCGTGCCGCTCGCGGCCGGCAACGCGTGGGCGCAGAAGCACTCGGACACGACGGATGTCACGGTCACCTACTTCGGCGACGGGGCCACGAACATCGGCTCCGTGCTCGAGAGCATGAACCTCGCCGCAGCGTGGAAGCTCCCGGTGGCCTTCTTCATCGAGAACAACCTCTACGCCGTCTCGACGCACGTCGAGGAGGTCACCGCCGAGTCGCGGCTCTCGGCCCGAGGCCTCGGCTTCGGCATCCCGGCGTACCGGGTCGACGGCATGGATCCGCTCGCGGTACACCTCGCGATGGTCGAGGCGGAGCAGCGGATGCGGGCGGGCGACGGCCCGGTCGTGATCGAGGCGCAGGTGTACCGGTACTTCCACCAGAACGGTCCGTACCCCGGCAGCGCGTTCGGATACCGATCGAAGGAGGAGGAGGCGCAGTGGCGTGAGCGCGACCCCGTCGTCCGCATGGCGACCGAGCTGACGCGGCTCGGGCTCGTCACCGATGATCAGGTCGAGGCGGTGCGCGCGCAGGCCGTCGCCGCCATGGATGCGGCGACCTCCGAACTGATCGAGGCCGATCCCGAGAAGGAGGGCCGCCGTCGCATCCGGCCCGAGCTCTGGCCCGACCCCGAGTTCGTCGACGTCGGCATCCGCGGCGACCTCGGTGAGCTCGAGGGCCACCGTGCGCTCGAACCGCTCACCGACACCCGAGCACGCGACGAGGTCAAGTTCGTCGACGCGGTCGCGGGCGTCATGGAGCGCCGCATGGCGGAGGACCCCCGTATCATCGTGCTCGGCGAGGACGTGCACCGCCTGAAGGGCGGCACCAACGGTGCCACGAAGGGCCTCTCCACCGCCTTCCCCGAGCGGGTGCTCGGCACGCCGATCAGCGAGAACGCGTTCGCCGGGCTCGGCGGCGGCATGGCGCTCGACGGTCGGTTCCGTCCCGTGGTCGAGTTCATGTATCCCGACTTCCTCTGGGTCGCCGCCGACCAGGTGTTCAACCAGATCGGCAAGGCCCGGCACATGTTCGGCGGCGACAACCCCGTGCCGCTCGTGCTGCGCACGAAGGTCGCGATGGGCTCGGGCTACGGGTCCCAGCACCTCATGGACCCGGCCGGCGTCTTCGCCACGAGCGCCGGATGGCGCATCGTCGCGCCGTCGTCGGCCGAGGACTACGTCGGACTCATGAACGCCGCGCTCGCCCTCGAGGATCCCGTGCTCGTGATCGAGCACGTCGATCTCTACAGCGAGAAGGACACCGTCATCGCGGGCGACCTCGACTACGTCATCCCGCCCGGCACCGCCGCGATCCGCCGCGAGGGCCGCGAGGTGACCGTCATCAGCTACCTCTCGATGGTGCGGCACAGCCTCGAGGCGATCGAGCAGACCGGCATCGACGCGGAGCTCGTCGACCTGCGCTGGCTCGACCGCGCATCGATCGACTGGGACACCATCGAGGCATCCGTCAAGAAGACCAACGCCGTGCTCATCGTCGAACAGGGCGCGCGCGGCACGTCGTACGGCGGCTGGCTCGCCGACGAGATCCAGCGGCGCCTGTTCGACTGGCTCGACCAGCCGGTGCAGCGGGTCACCGGTTCGGAGTCGTCGCCGTCGATCTCCCGGGTGCTCGAGCGGGCGGCGATCGCCCGCACGGAGGAGGTCGTCGCCGGGCTCGAGACCGTGCGCCGGAACGCGGGAGGTGCCTGATGGCGACGACCATCCGCATGCCCGAGGTGCTCGCGGGCGCCGAAGAGGCCGCGATCCAGTCGTGGTCGGTCGCCGTCGGCGACACCGTGACGGTGGGGCAGCCCTTCGCCGAGATCGAGACCGACAAGGCCGTCGTCGAGTACGCGGCGGAGACCGCCGGCACCGTGTTGCAGCTCCTCGTCGCCGAGGGCGACGCCGTCGACGTCGGCACGCCGATCGCCGTGCTCGGCGAGCCCGGCGAAGCCGCTCCCGAGGGTCGCATGGCGCCGGTCTCCGACGAGGGCGGGGATTCCGCGGCGGCATCTGCTCCGATGGCACGGGATGCCGCGGCCGCACCGAAGCCGCAGGAGACCCGCGCCGAGGCATCCGGCTCCCAGGAGCGACGCTTCATCAGCCCACTGGTGCGCCGGATGGCCCGGGAACGCGGGCTCAGCCTCGATGACGTCGAGGGCTCGGGGCCGAACGGCCGGATCGTGCGCCGCGACCTCGAGGAGCTGATCGCCGCGGGCATCCCCGAAACCGCGGCGCCGGCGACTCCGGCCGTGCCGGCGACTCCGCGCGTGTCGCCCGCCGAGCCCGCCGAACCCGCCGGGCCCGCCGGCGCGGAACCCGAGCTCATCCCGCACACCCGCATGCGCCGCACCATCGCTCGTCGCCTCACCGACTCGAAGGCTCGGGTCCCGCACTTCTACCTCACGGCGGACTGCCGGGTCGACCGACTCCTCGAACTGCGCCGCGAGCTCAACGCCACGGGCTCGGTCAAGGTGTCGGTCAACGACCTCGTGGTGAAGGCGGTCGCGGGTGCCCTCCAGGACGTGCCCGAGGCGAACCGCACCTGGTCCGACGAGGGCGTGCTGCAGCACCGTACGGTCGACGTCGCGATCGCCGTGGCACTGGACGACGGCCTGGTCACGCCGGTGGTGCGCGGGGTGGAGGGACTCAGCGTCTCGGCGCTCGGCCGGCAGCTCGCCGATCTCGCCGAGCGCGCCCGGTCGGGTGGCCTCCGCCAGCACGAGATCGAGGGCGGCAGTTTCTCGGTCTCGAACCTCGGCATGTTCGGCACCCAGGAGTTCAGCGCGATCATCAACCCGCCACAGGCCGGGATCCTCGCCGTCGGCGCCGCCCGTCAGGCGCCGGTCGTGGTCGACGGTGCCCTCGAGGTGGGCACGATCATGACCGTCACCCTCTCGGCCGACCATCGCGTGCTCGACGGTGCACTCGCCGCGCGCTGGCTCTCCGCCTTCGTCGCGCGCATCGAGCACCCGTTGACGATCCTCGCCTGAGATCTCGGCGGGGACCGTCTCAGTCGGCGGTGCCCGCGGCGACCCGGTGCCCGGCCCGCTCGCCCGGCTCGGCCATGAAGTAGGTCATCCCGAAGCCCGCGAGGAGCGACCCCAGACCGCCCCACAGCAGGTCACCGAGGGAGTCGTCGTAGCCCACGAGGATCTCGTGGTCGATGAAGTTGTGGCCGAACCATTCGAACAGCTCCCAGAACACGCCGATCGTGAACCCGATGGCGGTGGTCACGACGGCGGCCGAGAGCGTCGGGTGGGGGAGCGTCAACGGATCGCCGAGCACGCGACTGCGCACGAGCACGATGTAGACGAGCGCAGCGCTCAGCCCGTTGGTGGCGAAGTGCATCGGGATGTCCCACCAGAGGGTGGTGATGTAGATGTTCAGCACGCTCGACCACGTGGAGGCGAGGATCAACGCGCCGAACGCGATGTCGAACGCCGGCCGCAGGCGGAGCATCCGGGGCACGAGCATCACGACGAACGCCGAGACGAAGCTCAGCCCCGAGAGCAGGCCCCACCCGATGCCGCCGACGATCACGCTCAGCACGGCGACGAGTCGCAGCACGTCGGCGACCACCTCGGCCGGGCCGACGGGGGCCCGGAGCAACGACCGGATCATGACAGCAGACTAGCCGGGTGGACCGGCACGCCCCGGGCCTCCGGGTCGGGGTTCAGTCTCGGAGGTACTCCCGCACGTTGTCGGGAAGCCCGAGGACGATGGTGTGGTCGTCGTGCGACACGGCGACCCCGCGCTCATGGAGGGACACCTCCCAGCCATGGAGCTCCACCCGGCGCCGGATGGTCTCGATGAGCGCCTTGCGCCGTTCGGCGGTGTCTCGCGGCTCGATATTGGTCTCGAGGATGACCTGGAAGCCGAGGTCGTCGGAGGACAGCGCCCCCAGTTCCTCCAGGCGCCCCTCGACCCCGAGGACGACGGGCGCCAGGTAGAGGTCGGTCATATCGTGCGGTCGTTCGGCCACGAGGTCCTCCAACATCTCGGTCGCGTCGATGCGAGCGATACCGCCACCCTAGCCACGGAGCGTGCCGGTCGCCAGCGGGAGTCCGTCGCCGGAGCCGGGGGCGGCGTCAGCCGGCGGCATCCGGTGCCGTCGACGTCCGCTCGCCGAGCGTGAGCAGCAGGTGCGACGGCGCGATCGCCTCGACGGCGTGCGGCACTCGCGCGTCGATGTGGATGACGCCGCCCGACCGCAGCTCGATGTGCTCGCCGCCGACCTCGAGGGCCACGTCGCCGTCGAGCACCGTCACGAGCAGGGGCGATTGTGCGATGTGCTCCTTCATCACCGTGCCAGCGTCCATGGAGAGACGCACCACGCTCGCGCCCGGCCCCTTGTGGATGCGCGTCGAGCGCACCGCCCCCGGCTCGATCGGCAGCACGTCGAGCAACGCGGCGAGGTCGGCGGCGATGACGGTGTGGGTGGCGTCGGGCATGTGGATCCTCCGGATGGTCTGGGGCGGTCGGTCGTCCGTCATCCTCATTCTCCCCGCTCGATCGGAGGTACGGTGTGAGGATGGCTCACGGAAGCGTGACCGACATGTGGGAGCACGGCCGCCACTACGAGCGGTACGTCGGTCGCTGGAGCCGTGTGGTCGCACCTCGGTTCCTCGAGTGGCTGCGCGTGCCGCCGGGCCGGCGCTGGCTCGACGTGGGCTGCGGCACGGGTGTGCTGTCGGCCGCGATCCTGGAGCACTGCGCACCCGCGAGCGTCGACGGGGTCGAGCCGTCGGAGGGATTCCTCGAGACCGCCGTGGCCCAGCTCGGGAGCCGGGTCACGTTCCACCGCGCCTCCGCGTCGGCGCTCCCGATCGGCGACGCGTCGATGGATGCCGTGGTCTCGGGTCTCGTGCTCAACTTCGTCCCCGATCTCGATGACGCGCTCGCGGAGATGACCCGCGTCGCGGCCGATGGCGGCGCGGTCGCCGCGTACGTCTGGGACTACGCCGATCGCATGGAGTTCATGCGCAGGTTCTGGGATGCCGCGGCCGACCTCGATCCCGACGCGGCGACGCTCGACGAGGGCACGCGCTTCGCCGACTGCACGCCCGAGGCCCTGACCTGGCGCTTCGCGAGCGCCGGTCTGCTCGACATCGAGTCCACGGGCATCGAGATCCCCACGGTGTTCTCGGATTTCGACGACTACTGGACCCCGTTCCTGGGTGGGCAGGGACCGGCGCCGTCGTACGTGGCATCGCTCGGCGAGTCGGCGAGGGAACGCCTGCGGGATCATCTCCGGGACATCGTGCCCGCACAGCCCGACGGTTCCATCGCACTCGTCGCGCGGGCCTGGGCGGTACGCGGCGACGTCGTCCGCTGACCCGCGCCGAGCCGGTGCATGCCGACGGCCCCGGCGAACCTGAGTTCGCCGGGGCCGCCGGGTTCCGCCGATGGGCGCTACGCGGCGGGCTCCGCGTCGCGCTTCGGCAGCTTCCAACCCGGACGCACGTAGTGGCACGTGTAGCCGTTCGGGTAGCGCTCCAGGTAGTCCTGGTGCTCGGGCTCGGCCTCCCAGAACGGGCCGGCGGGCGAGACCTCGGTCGTGGCGGGCCCCGGCCACAGTCCGGAGGCATCGACGTCGGCGATGGTCTCGTACGCCGTGATCTCCTGCTCGGGCGTGGTCGGGAAGATCGCCGACCGGTAGCTCAGGCCGATGTCGTTGCCCTGCCGGTTCCTCGTCGACGGGTCGTGGATCTGGAAGAAGAACTCCAGCAGCTCGCGGAACGACTCCTTGGCGGGGTCGAACACGATCTCGATGGCCTCGGCGTGCGTGCCGTGGTTGCGGTACGTCGCGTTCGGCACGTCGCCGCCCGTGTAGCCCACGCGGGTGTCGAGCACGCCGGGGCGCTTGCGGATCAGGTCCTCCATGCCCCAGAAGCAGCCGCCCGCGAGCACGGCGGTCTCGGTGCCGGGGATCCTGGTGATCTCGCCGGGGTTCGTCATGATGCATCCTCCTTCTCGGATGCCGCGGCATCCGTCATCGTCTCGGTGAACAGCGAGCGGTACTCGCCGTAGCCCTGCCCCTCGAGGTCGGCGACGGGCACGAACCGCAGCGCGGCGGAGTTCATGCAGTACCGCAGGCCGCCGGCCTCGACCGGTCCGTCGTCGAAGACATGCCCGAGGTGGCTGTCGGCGCTCGTGGAGCGCACCTCGACGCGCTTCATGAACAGTGATCGGTCGACGCGCTCGGTGACCGCGCCGGGCTCGATCGGCTTGGTGAAGCTGGGCCAGCCCGACCGGCTGTCGTACTTGTCGATCGAGGCGAACAACGGCTGTCCCGAGACGACGTCGACGTAGATGCCGGGCTCGTGGTGGTTCCAGTACTCGTTGCGGAAGGCCGGCTCGGTCCCGTCCTCCTGGGTGACCTGGTACTGCGTACGGGTGAGACGGGCGACCGCCTCCGGAGTCTTGCGGTAGTCCTGTGACACTTCGTTCCTCCTTCGTGGGCGCCGCTGGCTGCGGCGCCTCGACGCGCGGCCCGCGGGACCGCGGATCCGCGCGCCACCAGAGAGAACCGCCGAGAGCCGCCGGCTGTTCCGCCCGACGGCGCCGCGAGCTGTGACTTCGCTGTGAGGCAGCGGTCGGCCGGCGGACGTACGATGGAATCGCGTCGGCCGGGGCGCTTCGGAAGGAGCAGCACTGGCCACCACCTGGCATCCCATCCTCGCCGCGACGGAGCCCGAACCGGGGTGCTGGCGCCTCGTCGACAGCGTGGGTCGCGAGTACGGCGCGGTCACGATCGTGCGCGTCGACGGCGAGGTGCGCTACCGCGCAGAGTTCGCCGGTCGGCTCCTCGGGTGGGGCACGACGCTCCGCGGTGCGTGCGAGCGCGTGCATCAGGCGTTCGTGCGTTCCCACGGCCCGGCGGAGTGGCCCGGCTATCCCGATTTCCGCCCGGATCGACGACAGGGAACCTGAGGATCCATGCCGTTTTAGATGATATTCACAGGAACATGTGAGGACTCGTACAGAACCTCTCGGCAGACTGGCGACTTCGCCCGGGCGCCCCCGCGTCCGAGGAACGCCGAGTCCAGGATCGTCGAGCACGAGCACGAGCACGAGTTCGCCGGTTCGCCCCCGTGAAGGTCATGCAGAACCAGTCTGAATCCTCCAACCCGAACAACTCCATCACCGCAGTGAAGCCCGAGACCGCACGCCGCGTTCGGCGCAGGCCCACGGCTCGACGCCGCGGAGCACTCCTCGCAGCGGGCGCCGTCACCGCCATCGGCGCCATGGTCGGCACCGGCTTCGTCGTGCAGGGCGCCGTCGCCGCGCAGAACGACCGCGTCGCCGAGACGGTCGCGCTCACCGAGGCGACCGACCTCAACGTCGACCAGCTCGAATCGCACGGCGGCATCCTCACCGCCCGAGCGGCCAAGCAGGCCGAGGACACCCTGAGCGGTGCGAACGACACCATCGCCGCCGCACAGGGCAAGGCGGACGCCGCGCAGCTCGCCACCTCGGTCGCGGCACTCTCCGACTACCGGCTGCTCGCCCCCGAACGCGTGTTCGAGCTCGTGGACGCCACGACATACCACGTCCACACGGTGCGCGCCGCCGTCGCCGAAGCCGATCGTCTCGCCGCCGAGGCCGCCGCCAAGGCGGCCGCGGAGGCCGCTGCCGCCAAGGCCGCCGCGGAGGCCGCCGCGGCCGAGGAGACGGCCTCGTCGGCCTTCTCCCGCCCGAGTGCGCCCGCCAACCCGACCGAGGCGCAGGCGATCGCGCGCGACATGCTCGCCCAGCGCGGCTGGGGCGACGACCAGTTCGGATGCCTCGTCGAGCTCTGGAACCACGAGTCCGGCTGGAACGTCTACGCGTCCAACCCGTCGAGCGGCGCCTACGGCATCCCGCAGGCCCTGCCCGGCAGCAAGATGGCCACGGCCGGCGCCGACTGGGAGACCAGCGCGGCCACCCAGATCACCTGGGGCCTGGGCTACATCGCCGACCGCTACGGCACGCCGTGCGGCGCGTGGGACACCTTCAACTCGCAGGGCTGGTACTGATCGCACCTGCGACCCGTTGAGGCGGGGGCGGCGTCGGCCGCCCCCGCCTCGGCCGTCCCCGGGCGGAACGCCGTCCGGTGGCCGGTGTCTCCGTGTCAAGCGCCTGCGCCGACCTCCGACGCTCGGTAGCCTGCAACGCATGGCGGAACAGACGCGATCGCGGCAGGGCGGGCCGTTCTCGGGCATCGTGGCCCGGGCCAGGCGCGTGACGGCGTGGGCGATGGCGAGGAAGCCCGTGCGCGCCGTGCTGCTCTACATGGAGCACCACGGCCCGATGCTCGCCGACAGCGTGACCTACCGCGCCCTGTTCTCCGTGTTCGCCGGCATGTTCCTCGGGTTCGCCATCGGCGGCATCTGGCTCTCGGGCAATCCCGATGCCATGGAGGCACTCGTCGCGACGATCGGAACCGCGATCCCCGGCCTCGTCGGCGAGGGCGGCGTCATCGACACCGACGACCTCATCCAGCCGATCACGCTCAGCCTCGCCGGCATCGTCGGACTCGTCGGACTCGTCGGCGCGGCCATCGGCGCCATCGGGTCGCTTCGCAAGGCGTTCCGCGAGCTCGGCGACCAGTCCGACGAGCGCACGTTCTTCCTGTGGGTGCTGCTGCGGGACCTCGCCCTCGCCATCGGGTTCGGCGCCTCGCTCGCCGTGGCGGCGGCCGTGACCTTCTTCAGCACGACCGCGCTCGAGGCGCTCTTCGAGTGGCTCGGCATCGCGACCCGCCATCCGGCCTACGACATCGCGACGCGCGCGGTCTCGGTCCTCGTGATCTTCGCCATCGACACGGTCGTCATCGCCGGCATGTTCCTCGTGTTGTCGGGCCTGCGCCCGAGCGCCCGCTCGCTGTGGACGGGAGCGGTCCTCGGCGGCGTCGGGCTCGCGGTGCTGCAGGTGCTCTCGAGCCTCTTCGTCGGGGGCGCGTCGAGGAATCCGCTGCTCGCGTCGTTCGGGTCGCTCATCGCCCTGCTGATCTGGTTCAACCTCTCGAGCCAGGTGATCCTCATCGCGGGCGCCTACGTCATCACGGGCGTCGATGAGGAACGAGACCGGGTCGGCGCCCGGTTCGGGGCGCCCACGCCGGCGATCCGGCGCATGCGCCGGGCGGAACGACGGGCGACGGATGCCGCAGCCGAACTCGCGGCGGCGCGCGAAGCCGTCGCCGAGGAACAGGCGGGTGCGCCGCCCGGCGGCTGACGCGACACGGACGCGCGACCGCGTGGCCGCGCGTCCGCTCGCGGATCAGAGCGCGGTGTCCCCGCGGGGCGGGTAGTTCCGGTCCTCCTCCACGATCTCCACGACCTCGACGTCATCGTCGTCGAGGTCGTTCTCGTCGAGGATCTCCTCGACCGCCTCGGACTCCTCCTTGGGCAGTTCGGCGCTCAGCGGCAGCTCGGAGTCGGTGTACTCGCCGTCGAACGGGTCTCCCGGGCGCAGTGCGTCGGACATGGATCCTCCGATCGTCAGGGCCGTGCCGCGGTCGCGGCGGCCTTCGCCCACGGTACGGCGGCGCGACCGCGGGCCGCAGGGGATTGACGTTCCGGATCGGGCGGAGTAGCGCCCTCATCTCCCGTCGCGGGCGAGGCGATGCAGGGCCGCCCACTGCTCCGCGGTCACGGTGCGGGTGAGCGACGTCGGGCCGACCGCCGCCGCTGCGGACCAGGCGCGAGCCCGTGACCGGCCGACCACGTGCGCGGCCATGGACACGGCACCCCGCCCCGGCGCCGCGAAGACGCGGCGCACCAGTGCGCGGTACGCGTCCCGCTCGCGAGCGGGCACGAGCGGCGTCGCGCGCCGGGCGATGACGAGGATGCCGGCATCGACCGCCGGCACGGGCGCGAAGGCGCGCGCCGGCACGCGATCCACGAGCGAGAAGTCGTACCACGGCCACCATTCGGCCGTCATCAGCGTCGCACCGCCGACGCCCGCTCGCTTCCGTGCGACCTCCCACTGCAGCACGAGCAGCGCGTGCTGCCACGCGTGGTCGGCGAGCAGCCGCCGCAGCAACGGCGTGGTCAGGTGGAAGGGCACGTTCGAGACGAGGTTCGACGGCCGCGGCATCCGATACGACAGCATGTCGCCGTGCACGACCGTGACCTGTCGCCCGTGGCGCCGGCGCAGCCGTTCCACGTATCTGCGATCGACCTCGACGACCGTGACCGGCGATCGCTCGGCGAGGACGTCGGTGATGGCGCCGTCGCCGGGGCCGAATTCGACGAGCGGATGTCTCGGCCACGCGTCGACGAGGTCGGCGATCCGGTGCGTGATGCGCCGATCGATGAGGAAGTTCTGGCCGTGCTCGTGACGGCCGCTCGTGGCGAACCGGTGCCGTCGCGCCGGTCGCGGTGCGGGTGATGGGGTGTGCATGCGCTGCTCCGAGTGTCGTGGCTGACACCGGGCGTGCGGGCGGGGCGCGGGAGCGCACTGGAGGCGCGAGTGAGCGGATGCCGGCACTGCCCGGTGAGGGGGAATGCGACGACAGGTTCCGGGCGCGGTGATCCGCAGCCGTGCTGCGGCGTTCGCTCGGTCGGACGAGCGGGGTCGAATGCTGCGGTCGGGACCTGCCGTCAGGCGGTCCGCTGCCGGATAGATGCGTGCATGGGGCCCTCCATTCGCAGAAGCCGCGAGCCGGCGGCCTGCTCCACTGATGCGAGGTTCGACCCTAGCAGGTGCGGCGGGACGCCGGCACTTCCCGCGGTGGCATCCGGCCCGCCAGAATGGGCGGATGGCCACCGTGCTGCAGGTCGTCCGATCCGTCATCGCCCCGCTCACCCGCACCCGGCTGTTCCGGGCCGCGGGACCCGTCCTGCTGCCGCCCGTCGAACGCGTGCTGGCGTGGGCGACGGACGGTCGCGTGCAGCTCAGCGGGTTGCTCGTGCCCTCGCTCGTGCTCCATTCCACCGGAGCGCGCACGGGACTGGAGCGCGACACCTATCTCATGTACACCCCCGACGGACGCGGTCGCGCGATCGTCGCGGGCACCTCGTTCGCGCAGGAGCGGCATCCCGCCTGGACCTACAACCTGCTCGCGCATCCCGACGCCGCGATCACCGTGCGCGGCCGGCGGATGCCGGTGCGTGCGACCCGCATCGGCGCGGACGGCCGCGAGGAGGCCTGGGCGCGCATCGAGGCGCAGTGGCCGGGATACCGTGCCTACGAGCGCGACTCGGGCCGGGAGGTGCGCCTGTTCCGGCTGCAGCCGCTTCCGGATCCGCATCGCTCGTCGATGTGAGCGGGGACGCGCCCGACTGCGCGGCCGGGGTCAGGCGGTGGTCGGCGCGATGCGGGCGCCTGCCTCGAGCAGCAGCCGCACGGCGGTGCGGATGCCGGTGCTCTCGGCCATCGAGCGGCGGTACGCGACGCTGATGTCGCGGACCTGGCTGTGGTCGGCGAGCGGACGCGCGACGACGCCGTCGGGCAGGTCCGAACGACCGAGCCGCGGCACCAGCGCGATCGCGACGTCCTGCCGCGCGAGCTCGATGAGCGACCCGAAGTCGGGATCCTCGGCGACCACGCGGGGCACCGTGCCGAGGTCGGCGAAGATGCGCATGAGCGCCTCGTGGCAGATGGCCCCGCGCGGGGTGCTCGCCCACCGCTCGTCGACGAGGTCGGCGCGGTCGATCTCGTCGAGTGCGGCGAGCGGATGCCGCGTCGACAGCACGATGTCGGCCTCGTCGCGGCACACGTGCTCGGTGGCCACGTGCGCAGGGGTGACGAGCGGCACGGAGTTCCAGTTGTGCACGACCGCGAGGTCGGCGACGCCGGTCGCGACCATCTCCATGCCGTCGATGGGATCGACGCCCGTGACCGTCGCGGACACCGCAAGATCCTCGTCGTGCAGCCGCCTGAGCACGGGGCCGATGAGCCCGCGGGTCGCGGTCGAGAACGAGGCGATGCGCAGCGGCGCGCTGGCCCTCGACGTGCCCGCGCCGAGGGACTCGAGTCGTTCGAGGCCGTCGAGCAGCTCGCGGCCCTCGACCGCGAGTGCGCGCCCGCGCTGCGTGAGGAGCACGCCGCGGCCGCGACGCTCGAGGAGCGCGGCGTCGAGGTCGCGTTCGAGCTTCTTCACCTGCTGCGAGACCGCCGACGGCGTGTAGCCCAGCTGCTCGGCCGCGGCCACGACCGAACCGGCGCGGTCGACGGCGACGAGGGCACGCAGTCCCTGCAGGTCGATCATGAAGCAACCGTACATCGTCATGCGAACAATTCGGAACTAGTGCTGAATCGAGGCGGCTGCGACGCTGGGAGGCGTGACCCCCAGACATCTCCTGCTCGGCCTCCTCGTCGCCCTCATCTGGGGCACGAACTTCGTCGCCATCGAGGTGGGCCTCCGCGACACGATCCCGCTCGTCCTCGTGGCGCTCCGGTTCGCGCTCGTGGCACTGCCCCTCGTCTTCTTCATCCCGAAGCCGGATGCCCCGTGGCGCGTCATCGTCGGCATCGGGCTGTTCATGAGCGCCGGCCAGTTCGGACTGCTCTTCACGGCCATGCACCTCGGACTGCCCGCGGGGCTCGCGGCCGTGGTGCTGCAGAGCCAGATGATCTTCACGCTCGCGATCGCGGCCGTCGCCCTGCGCGAGCGCCCGACGCGGATGCAGCTCATCGGCGCCCTCCTCGGCGTCGCCGGGCTCGGGGTGGTCGCCCTCGGGCGGGTCGAGGCGGATACCGGGCTCGGCGCGATCGTGCCGATGCTCGTGTGCGTCGCCGCCGGACTGAGCTGGGGCATCGGCAACGTCGTCGCGCGATCGGCGCGCGGCGCGAACGGGTTCGGCATCGTCGTCTGGTCGGCACTCGTCGTTCCCGTGCCGATGCTCGCCCTGAGCCTCGCGCTCGACGGGCCGGCGGCGGTCGGCGACGCGTTCGCGAGCATCGGCTGGGAGACGGTCGTGAGCGTCGCGTACACGGCCGGCTTCGCCTCGCTCGTCGGCTACACGATCTGGAACATGCTCCTCGGGCGGTACCCGGCGGCCATGGTCTCACCGTTCGCGCTGCTCGTGCCGGTGGTCGGCCTGACCGCCGCGGCCCTGCTGCTCGGGGAGGTGCCGAACGTGCTCGAGCTCGCCGGGGCGGGACTCCTGGTCGGCGGCGTCGCCGTCGGGCAACTGCGGCGCCGGACGGCGCGTGTCGACCCGCCGTCGGTTCCGGGGGTTCACCCGATACCGAGGGCGTCGCAGCCCTCCTAGCGTGAGGCGCATGACCTCAGGAACCTCCCGCCCGCTCCGGTCCGACGATGCCGCACGCAGTCGCGGGTCCGCGCCCGCGCTCCGCGTCGGCGCCCGATCGGGCTGGGCGTTGGTCGCGCTGTCGTCGCTCGCGATCGCCGCCTTCGCCGTCGTCCCGTATCTCACGTCGTCGCTCGCCGAGCTCTCGGAGTCGGGCGTCGGCGTCGCCGGCACGTACGACGGTCGACCGGCGGTCGTGCAGGCCGCGTTCTACGCCCACGTCGTGGCGGGCGGCATCGCGCTCGTCGCCGGCCCGTTCCAGTTCTGGCGCGGGCTCCGCGACCGGCAACGCTCGGTGCACCGATGGATCGGCCGAGGGTACCTCGCCGCCGTCGCGATCGCGGCGGTCGCAGGTCTCGTGATCGCGCCGTTCAGCGAGGCCGGGCTCTCGGGCCTCGTCGGGTTCGGATCGCTCGCCGTGCTCTGGCTCGCGACCGGATCGGCCGCGTACCGGGCGATCCGGCGAGGCGATGTCGCGAACCACCGGGCGTGGATGATGCGGAACTTCGCGCTCACCTACGCCGCCGTGACCCTTCGGCTCTGGCTCGGCGCGCTCATCGGCGCGCAGGCGCTGCCCGGCGGGCCCTTCGACCTCGAGGCGGCGTTCGCGAACGCCTACGCCGTGGTGCCGTTCCTCTCGTGGCTGCCGAACCTCGTGGTCGTCGAGTGGTTGATCCGGCGCAGGGGCCTTCCCGCGTTCCGACTGGTGCCGGGAAACGAGACACCCTCACGGGTGCGGGGCTAGGCTTCGTGCTATGTGCAGGAACATCCACCCCCTCCACAACTTCGAACCGGCGGCGACGAGCGACGAGGTGTACGCGGCGGCCCTCCAGTACGTGCGCAAGGTGAGCGGCTCCACGAAACCGTCGAAGGCGAACCAGGCCGCGTTCGAACGCGCCGTCGCCGAGGTCGCGCACGTCACCCAGCACCTCCTCGACGACCTCGTCACCACGGCCCCGCCGAAGGACCGCGAGGTCGAGGCGGCGAAGGCGCGCGCACGCGCCGCGCGGCGTTACGCCACCGTGTGACGCCACCGCGCGTCGGACGCCGGCCGCTCGCTCCGCGCGGCCGTCGAGCCGTCGTCGGGGGGAGGGGGTAGCGTCGCACCATGGCCGGTGCCGCAACAACGCTCTCCATCCCGGGTCCGCACGGCGTTCGCGACGTGCGGATCTCCTCGCCGACGCGGGTGATCTGGCCCGAGGTCGGCATCACGAAGCTCGAGCTCGCCGAGTATCTCGTGGCCGTGGGCGACGCCTTCATCGCCGCGAACGGCGATCGTCCCGTCTCGCTGCAACGATTCCCCGAGGGCGTCGACGGCGAGCAGTTCTTCTCGAAGAACCCGCCGAAGGGGGCGCCCGAGTGGGTGCGATCGGTCACTGTCACGTACCCGAGCGGCCGGAGGCATCCGCAGCTCGTGCTCGACGAGCCCGCCGGCGCGGTGTGGGCCGCGCAGATGAACACCGTCGTGTTCCACCCCTGGGCGTCGCGGGCCGGCGACACCGACAACCCCGACCAGCTCCGCGTCGACCTCGACCCGCAGCCCGGCACCGGATTCGCCCACGCGATCCCGGCCGCGCACGCCCTGCGCGACCTGCTCGGCGAGGTCGGGCTCACCGGATACGTGAAGACCTCGGGCAATCGGGGCATCCACGTGTTCGCGCCCATCGAGCCCGAGCACGAGTTCCTCGACGTGCGGCACGCGGTGATCGCGCTCGCGCGTGAGCTCGAGCGGCGCATGCCCGACGAGCTCACCACCGCGTGGTGGAAGGAGGAGCGCGGCGACCGCATCTTCATCGACTACAACCAGGCCAACCGCGACCGCACCATGGCGGGCGCCTACAGCCCGCGGCCGCTGCCGCACGCGCCGGTGTCGTGCCCGCTCGCGTGGGACGAGCTCGACGACGCCGACCCGGCGCGATACACGATCCGCACCGTGCCGGAGCGGCTGCGCGAGTCCGGCGATCCGTGGGCAGGCATGCACGACCGCCCGGGCCGGCTCGACACGCTGCTCGAATGGTGGCAGCGCGACCTCGACGCCGGCCTCGGTGAGCTGCCCTTCCCGCCCGACTTCCCGAAGATGCCGGGTGAGCCCATGCGCGTGCAGCCCAGCCGGGCGCGCAACCCCGACTGAGCGGATGCCGCGTCCGATGCCGCGGTGTCAGGTTCCACGCACGACCTCCGCATAGCTCGGCGTCGCGGCATCCGGTGCGAAGGTGCCATCGCGGATCTCGTCGAACGCCGCCGTCATCGCGCCGAGGGCGACGCGGAACAGCAGCGAGCCCGTGCTGATGCGCGCGACGCCCGCCGCCGCGAGGTCGCGCACGGCCGTGCCGGGCTGCACGAGCACGTTCAGCGGCGCCGGGATGTCCCGAGCGAGCCGCGCGACGACGTCGAGCGGGATCACGCCGGGCACGAACACGCCCGTCGCGCCGGCCGCGAGGTACCGGTGCGCGCGGTCGACCGCCTCCAGGGTGCGGCGTGGGGCATCCGCGTCTCCGCCGATCCAGAACGGATCGGTGCGCGCGTTCAGGTAGAGCTCGGGTGCGGCCGTCGCGATCGTCCGGACCTTCGCCGCCGCGACATCGGGGTCGACGAGCCGGCCCTCGGCATCGGAGTCCTCGACGTTGACCCCGACGACGCCGAGACGCGCGAGCCGTGCGGCGTAGCGGCCGACCTCGTCGGAGAAGCCCGCCTCCAGGTCGACGGTCACCGTGATCCCCGCCGCCGTGAGCCGGGCCGCGAGATCGAACGTCTCGGCGGCGGTCGCACCCGCACCGTCGGGCTTGCCCGAGGCGTAGGCCACCCCGAGGCTCGTGGTGCCGACGACCGGGTGGCCCGCGCCACGCAGCCACCTC
The DNA here is from genome assembly GCF_004959775.1 of Agromyces sp. H66. Lineage (GTDB taxonomy): Bacteria > Actinomycetota > Actinomycetes > Actinomycetales > Microbacteriaceae > Agromyces. Next base: position 453,150 of record NZ_SJZG01000002.1, on the reverse strand, counting down.
GCCGAGGCGAGGTCCCACGCGTTCGGGAGCACGAGCGGGTCGCCCGCCCGGTGGAGTGCACGGAACCCGGCCGGCGTCAGCATGCGCGCAATCCGTCCACGACGGCGGCCGCGATGGCGAGCGCCGGCGCCGGCGCCGGGCACGACCTGGCGCCCGCGCCGAACGCGAGGATGCGCGGTCCGGCCGGCGATGCGCCGCGATCGGGTCCGCCGAGGTGCAGCACGAGTTCGCCGCCGTCGGGGCCGATGCGTCGCGTGGTCGGTACGGGCGGCGTCTCGCGCAGGACGCGCTCGAGCAGTTCCAGGGTGGGAACGGCGTCGTCCGCGGCGCCTGGATGCCGCAGCGCGGCCGTGATGAGTGCGGCGGTCGCCGCGCACGCCTGCACGAGGAGCTGCACCCGCAGCACGGCGTCGTCGCGATGCTCGCGCCGGCCCGGCGGAGGTGCCGCGGCGAGGAGCCGCACGAGGGCCGCGTCGGCGCGGTCCGACGGCCCGCCGGTCGGATAGTGGCCGGCGAGCACGGCCACGAGGGCGGGCGTGGCGTCGGGGCCGGCGAAGCCGAGCTGCTCGGCCAGGCACGCGACGGGCACCTGCACGGCGACCGAGTCGGCCCCCGCGTGCGCGAGGGCGCTCGCGCGCGTGGCGGCGGCGTGCGCGAGGGCGTCCACGTCGAGCGTCGCGAGGAACTCCTCGAGGCGCCGCCGGCGCGCGGCGTGGACCTCGCCGTTCACGAACCGCGAGGCCCGGGCGCGGAACCGGTCGGCCGGGCGGGCCGCCGCGGCATCCGCTTCGGGAACCAGCGAGGCGGGGTCGGCGAGGATTCGTTCGACGTCGTGGCGTTCGATCACATCGGTCATGCCTCGACGGTATGCGCGGGACGATTCGATGCCCGACGAACCGTGCTCGGCCTATCGTGGAGCCATGCACGGAGATGCCGACCTCGCGACACCGGCCCGGCTGATGGGGGAGCCGGCCCGAGCCGCCATGCTCGTCGCCCTCCTCGACGGCCGCTCGCTGCCGGCGAGCGAGCTGGCGGCCGTCGCCGGGGTGAAGGCGCCGACCGCGAGCGCCCACCTCGCCCAGCTCGTCGAGGGCGGGCTCGTGACCGATCGCCGCATCGGCCGGCACCGCTACTTCGCGCTCGCCCGACCCGAGGTGGCCGACGCCGTTGAGGCGCTGCAGCGGATCGCGCCGCAACAACCCGTCACCTCGTACCGGCAGTCCGCCACCGCGCAACGGCTCGCCGAGGCACGGTCGTGCTACGACCACCTCGCGGGCCGCGTCGCCCTGCGGCTGGCCGACGCGCTCGTCGCCGAGGATGCCATCGCGCCGCTCGAGCCGGGGGAGCCGGGTCGTCTCCGCCGTCTCGACGGCGCGCTCGCCGAGCGGCTCCGGCTGCGCGAGGTCGAGGCGGCCGACGGCCGCAGGCCGGTGGTGCGCGGATGCCTCGACTGGACCGAACGCCGCCCGCACATCGCCGGCCGCCTGGGCGCCCACCTGCTCGAGACCCTGATCGCCGAGGGCTGGGTGGCGCGCGTGCCGGGGGATCGCTCGCTGCGCGTGACCGAGGTCGGTCGCCGGGCGTTCGCGGCGATCGGCTGAGCCGACGCCTGCGCGCCGCGCGTCAGATCGCGACGCGCCCGCGTTCGTGCGCCGGGGCGCCGTGCAGCTGACGGTGCAGCCGCTCCATGCGCGCGTCGAGCTCGGCGGCCGTGTGCGCGGCATCCGTCAACTCCTCGAGCAGCTCCACCGGCACTCGCCGATCGTACTTGTAGTAGATCTTGTGCTCGAGGCTCGCCCAGAAGTCCATCGCGATCGTGCGGATCTGCACCTCGACGGACACCGGGTGCGCGCCGGTCGAGAGGAAGACCGGCACCTCGACGATGAGGTGCAGGCTCTGGTAGCCGTTCTCCTTCGGCTCGGCGATGTAGTCCTTCGTCTTCAGCACCCGGATGTCGCGTTGGGCCGTGAGCAGCTCGGCCAGGCGGTAGGCGTCGGTGACGAAGCTGACCGTCACCCGCACGCCCGCGATGTCGGTGATGGTCTCGCGGATCGAGTCGAAGGTCGGCTCGATGCCCTTGCGCTGCATCTTCGCGATGACGCTGTCGAGGCTCTTGAGCCGACTCGAGATGTGCTCGATCGGGTTGTAGTCGTGATTCAGGCTGAACTCCTCGCGGAGGATGGACAGCTTCGTGATGACCTCGTCCATGCCGAACTTGTAGCGCAGCATGAAGCGCTCGGTCTCGTCGCGGAGGGCGCGCATCTCGTCGAGTGTGCGGCCGTCGATCGCCTCGAGGGTGCGCTGTGCGCGCGCCGTGAGCAGGTGGGGCGCGTCGCCGCGCCGGGTCGCCGGGTTGCCGTCGAGCGGGGTCACGCAGACCACGCTACGGGCGGAACCTCTGGATCCGCTTTGACGTGCCGGGATTTCGCTGCCGGCTGATCGCTAAGCTCGGGTCCATGGCCCCCGCCACCTGGACCGAGGTCGCGCCCCGCATCCACCAGCGGCGCGGCGGCGCGTTCGACCTGTCGACGGTCGTCGTCGAGGGCGTCGCGGGCCTCCTCGTCGTCGACACGGGTGCCGACCCCGCCGAGGCAGAGGAGCTCGACGCCGACATCGGGTGGCGATTCGACGGCGACGTGCGGTGGGTGGTGAACACGCACGCCCACTTCGATCACACGTTCGGCAACCAGGTGTTCGGCCCGGGATCGGCGACGGATGCAGCGATCTACGGCCATGCGGGTATCGCCCGTCATTTCGAGCGCTACGAGGGCCCGCGGCTCGCGGCCTGGCGAGCCGACCCGTCGCGCGAGCCCGAACGACGCTGGAACGACGTGCGACTCACGCCCCCGACGCATCCCGTCGACCGGATGACGCGGCTCGACCTCGGCGGACTCGTCGTCGAGCTTCGACCGCAGCCCCGCGCGCACACCGACACCGACCTCGTGGTCTTCGTTCCGGCCCGTCGCGTCTGGATCGTGGGGGACCTCGTCGAGGAGTCGGGCCCGCCCATGTACGGCTCGGGGAGCTTCCCGCTCGACTGGCCCGGCGTGCTCGACGCGCTGGTCGCCGAGCTGCGGCCGGGCGACCGCGTGATCCCCGGGCACGGGCGGGTCTTGGATCGGGACTTCGTCGCGCGGCAGGCCGCAGCCCTCCGCACGATCGCCCAGCGATTCGCGGCCGCGCACGACGAGGGCCTGGGCGCGGCGGAGGCGCTCGCCGCGCACGACGACTGGCCCGTGCCAGTCGAGGGCCTCGTCAGCGCCGTCGAGCGGGCGTACGCGGCCCTCGACGGGCTGCCGCTCGACGAGGGGAGCATCGACGATGCGTGATGCACCGACGACATCCGGATTCACCATCGCCGTTCCCCACGAGGAACTGGCCGACCTGCGCGTCCGGCTCGCTCGCACACGCTTCACGGCCCCGAGCACCACCGAGTCGTGGGGAGCCGGCGTAGACCCCGACGACCTCGCGGGCCTCGTCGACGAGTGGGGCGGCGCGTTCGACTGGCGGGCTGTCGAGGCCCGCTTGAACCGCCTCGACCATCGGATCGCCGACGTCGATGGCACTCGGCTCCACTTCGTGCGTCAGAACGCCGGACCCGCGCACGGGCGCACCCTGCTGCTCCTGCTCATGCACGGCTGGCCGTCCAGCTTCCTCGAGATGCTGCCGCTCGCCGAAGCGCTTGCGGTCGAGGGGGAGGCGCGCGGCATCCGCTTCGAGCTCGTCATGCCGTCGCTGCCGGGGTTCGCGTTCTCGGGGCTGCCGCGCGGGCCGCTCACGCGTGAGGCGATGGCCGACCTCATGCACGCGCTCATGACCGGACACCTCGGCTTCGACCGGTACGCGGCCTTCGGCGGCGACATCGGCGGCACGGTCGCGGCGTGGCTCGCGGCCAAGTTCCCCGACGCTGTGCTCGGGTTGTACCTGATCCATCCACCGTTCCCGGCCGTGTTCGACGAGCCGTTGAGCGACGCGGAGCGACGACTGCTCGACGAGGAGGCCGCGTTCGACGAAGGCGACCAGGGCTACAGCGCCATCATGGGCACGAGACCCGACACCATCGCGGCGGCCCTCATCGACTCGCCCGCAGGGCTCCTGGCGTGGATCATCGACAAGCTCCGCGATTGGAGCGATTCCGACGGGGAGCTCGCCCGCCGATTCGACCGCGAGACACTGCTCACGCTGGCAACCCTCTACTGGGTCACGGGCTCGATCGGCACGTCATTCCGCCAGTACTTCGACTATCCCGCGAATCCGCCCCGTCCACGCATCAGAGTGCCCGCGGGTTTCACGCTGAGCGCGGAGCCCGTGATCCGAGACGTGCCGAGGAGCATCGCGGAGCGGTCGTGCGCCGACGTGCGGGCGTGGCATCCGGCGACCAGGGGCGGCCACTTCATGGCGCACGAGGAGCCAGTCATGCTCGCGGGCCACCTCGGTGCCTTCTTCGAGGAGCTCGTCGGCGACGCCCCGTGAACCCTCAGCCGTCGCGGCACTCGATGACCGAGCGCACCGCCCGGATCGCGAGCTCGAGCGCCTCGCCGAATCGATGCGCCGGGGGAGCGCCGTAGCCGACGACCATCGCGGGCGGATGCCGCCACTGGCCGCCGACCAGTCGGAACGAGCGGAGTCCGTGGAAGCGGAGCCCGAGGCGGGCCGCCGCCTCGCTCACCCGCTCCTCGTTCGTGCCGGGCGGAAGCTCGAGGAGGCAGTGCAGGCCCGCGCTGAGGCCCGTCACGCGACATCCGGGCAGTTCGTCGGCGACGCGGGACTCGAGGGCCAGCCGACGTGCCCGGTACTCGGCGCGGAGCCGGCGCACGTTGCGGTCGAGCTCGTGCGACGCGATGAACGCGTGCAGGGCGAGCTGGTTGAGCACGTCGACCGCGGCGCCGCTCCGCCGACGCTCGACGACGACGGCGGGCAGGAGCGGGTCGGGCACGACCGCCCAGGCGATTCCGACGGCGGGCGCGACGCTCTTCGATGCGGTGCCCGCATAGAGCACCCGGTCGGGCGCGAGCGATTGCAGGGCGCCGATCGCGCGGCGATCGTAGCGGAACTCGCCGTCGTAGTCGTCTTCGATGATGAGCCCGCCGGTCCGTTCGGCCCACCGCACCGCCGCGACGCGTCGGGCGGACGCGAGCGGCACCCCCGTCGGGAACTGGTGCGCGGCCGTGAGGAGGATCGCCCCGACGTCGTCGCCGACGTGCTCGACATCGGCGCCGTCGTCGTCGACGGGGATCGGCACGGGCGTGAGCCCCGCCGCCCGGATGATCTCGCGGTGCACTTCGTGCCCGACCTCCTCGACGGCGATGCGGCGGACACCGGCGGCCGCGAGCGCCCGGCAGGCCAGGCCGAGCAGTTCGCCGAACCCGTGCCCCACCACGATGTGGTCGGCGGACGCCACGACCCCGCGCGTGCGCCCGAGGTACTCGGCGAGGCTCGCGCGCAGCGCCGGCGCACCGACGGCGGGGGCGTAGCCGAGTTCGGCGGCGGTCGCGTCGAGCGCGGCGCGCCGCGCCGCCGCCGCCCACGCTCGCCGCGGGAAGCCGGAGGCGTCGGGGATGCCGCCGCGCAGATCAAGGAGCCCCGACGTCGGGCGCGCGGCCGGCCGGTGCGCGGGCGCCGCCAGGCCGGCGTGTTCGCTGACCCAGGTGCCCGCTCCGACCCGCGCCTCGAACCAGCCCTCGGCAGTGAGCTGCGCGTACACGTCGGCGACGCTGTTGCGTGCGATGCCGAGGTCGGATGCAAGGGTGCGCGTCGACGGCAGCCGGGTCCCGGCGGCGAGCCGTCGGTCCCGCACGGCGGTCCGAAGCGCGTGCTCGAGGGAGGCGGCCTTGCGTCCGCGGTCGAGCTCGAGGTGCAGGTCGAGGCCGGGAATGGCCCATGATCCACTCATGTGAATGGACTGTAGCACTGGGCCGATCGGCCGATACCGTAGCCGCATGACCATCACCGACTCCCTCGTCGACATCCCCGTCCGCCTCGATTTCGACCAGCTCGTGCCCCAGTTCTCGCGAGCGGTCGCCTCGCTCGACCAGGCCGCGACCGCTGAACTCGACCGGGCCGGCGTCGATCCCGCGCTCCGCGAGCTGGTGCGCCTCCGCGCCTCGCAGTTGAACGGATGCGCCTACTGCGTCGACATGCACTCGAAGGACGGCCGCTCGGCGGGCGTCACCGACCAGAAGCTGCACGCCGTCGCGATCTGGCAGGACTCCGCGCTCTTCACCGCCGCCGAGCGCGCGGCGCTCGAGTTCACCGAGCAGGTGACGCGCCTGTCCGAGACCCATGTGCCGGATGCGGTCGTCGATCGGGCTCGTGCAGAACTCGGCGAGGAGCGTCTCGCGGCGATCCTCACGCTCGTGATCGCCATCAACGTGTGGAACGCGATCGGCGTCACGACCCGATGCTGGAGCGTGCACCGCGACGCCGTCTGAGTCAAGCCCGTGCGTCGGGGCGCCCCGCTCGATAGGAACGAGTGGGGCGCCCCGGTCGCCCCGGGAGGAATCGACATGCACACCATCGACCAGACCGTACTGCTGCTCAACTGCACGCTCAAGCGTTCCCCCGAGGAGTCCAGCTGCCAGCTGATGGCCGAGCAGCTCCGCGAGGCGTTCGCCGCATCGGGCGTCGACGGCGAGATCGTGCGCGTCGTCGACCTCGACATCGCGCCGGGCGTGGAGTCCGACATGGGCGACGGCGACGAGTGGCCGTCGTTGCGCGCACGCGTCCTCGACGCGGACATCCTCGTGATCTGCACGCCGACCTGGCTGGGTCACATGTCGAGCGTCGCCCAGCGGGTGCTGGAGCGGCTCGACGCCGAGCTGTCGGTCACCGACGACGAGGGCCGGCCGATCCTCTTCGGCCACGTCGCGACGACCGCGGTGCTCGGCAACGAGGACGGCGCGCACAAGATCACCGCCGACCTGCACCAGGCGCTGAACGACGTCGGGTTCACGGTGCCCGCACAGGGCGGCACGTATTGGAACGGCGAGGCGATGATGACGACCGACTACAAGGATCTCCCCGAGACCCCGGAAGCGGTCCGGCACGCGAATGGCACCCTCGTCGCGAACGCGGTGCACCTGGCGCGGGTGCTGCGGGAGCATCCGTACCCGGCGGGTCCGACCGCCTGAGCGGGCGACTTTCCGTGGCCGTCGCCGACGACTGAAAGACTGAAAGGATGGCGTCATGACGGATGCCGCAACACCCCCGGTCCTGCAACTGCGTGTCGTCGTCGAGGCGACCGATTACGACGCGGCCGTCGCGTTCTTCCGCGACACGCTCGGCCTGCCCGAGTACCTCGCGTTCGCGGAGGGACACGATGAACGCGTCGTCATCCTCGACGCCGGGCGCGCCACGCTCGAGATCGCGAATCCCGCGCACAAGCGCGCGATCGACCGCATCGAGGCGAACGGCGCCGAGAGCCCGCACATCCGCCTCGCGTTCGAGGTCACCGACACCGAGGGCGTCACGCGACGGCTCGAGGCGGCGGGCGGCCGGGTCGTCGCCGAGCCCGTCGTGACGCCGTGGCAGTCGCTCAACTCCCGGCTCGACGCGCCCGCCGGTCTGCAGGTCACGTTGTTCCAGGAGTTGCTCGAGGGCGGCGAGCGTGCGGTGCTCGACGGCTTCTCGACCGACGCCGACCGCTCGGCCGACTGACGCGGCCGCGGCACGGGCCGGACTCAGGCGGCGGCGACGTAGCGCCAGCGGCCGCCTTCGCGCACGAACGTGCTCACCTCGTGAAGCTCGCCGCGCTCGCCGTCACGTCGGTACAGGGCGCGGAACTCGACCACGCCGTCGCGGTCGAGGGGCCCGCCGCGCTCCCGACGCACGATATCGAGGCGAATCCACCGCATGGCGGGATCCAGCCGGAGCTCCGCCGGTCTGGTCGACGGATGCCACGTGGCGAGCAGGTATCCGGTGTCGCCGACCACGAACGCCGAGTACCGCGAGCGCATGAGCTGTTCGGCGGTCGGGGCATCCGCGCCGGTGAGGAAGCGGCCGCAGCACTCGCCGAACTGCTCGCCGCTGAGGCATGGGCAACGGTCCGTGGGCTGGGGTCGAACGATCTCGTCGGTGGGCGGCGCCATGCTCCAAGTATCGCGGTCGACGAGATCCGCGGTCATGATCTGCACAGGAGAAATTGAGGATCCTTGCAGAGAGTCGGGGCAGGGTTGCCGGGTGCGCCTCGGCTCGGAAGGCGCGCGACCCCCCGACCCCCGACCGAGCGCACTTCTCTATGCGAAACACGAACCGAATCACGCACGCCCCCGAACACGACAACCCGAACACCTCACCCACGGATTCCCTCGCGATTCCACCCGCCGCGTCGTCCCGGCGCGACATCCGCCGCCGACGCACCGGCCGCCGTCGGCTCATGATCGCCGGCGCGATCGCCGCTGCCGGCCTCGTCGTCGGCACCGGTTTCTCGGTGCAGGGCGCCGCCGAGACCCAGGCCCGCATCGAGGCCACGCAGGCGCTCAACTACGCCGGTGCGATGCATGCCGATCAGGCGGGCGCGTACGGCGCGATCGCCGCAGCGCGCATCCTCGACGACGCCGAGGACACCATCACGGTCGCGAACGCGACGCTGGCCGCCGCGGAGGGCAAGGTCGACGCCTCGAGCCTCGCCGCGTCGGTCGCCTCGCTCAGCGAGTACCGCAGCATCCCCGTCGACGAGGTCGCCGATCTCGCCAGGGCGACGCGCGCGGAGGCCGAGAAGACCGCCGCCGCCGCGGCAGCCTGGGACAAGGCCCAGGCCGAGGCCGCCGCCGCTGCCGCTGCGGCGGCAGCGGCCGAGCAGGCCGCGGTGAACACGCCCGACGGCGCGCGAGCCTTCGCCGCGGATCTCGCCGCGTCGCAGTACGGCTGGGGCGCCGAGCAGTTCCAGTGCCTCGACAGCCTCTGGCAGAAGGAGTCCGGCTGGTCGTACACCGCCTACAACGCGTCGAGCGGCGCGACCGGGATCCCGCAGGCGCTGCCGGGCAGCAAGATGGCCACGGCCGGCGCCGACTGGCAGACCAACGCCCGGACCCAGATCGCGTGGGGCCTCGGCTACATCGCGGCCGCGTACGGCACGCCGTGCAGCGCGTGGTCGCACTCCCAGGCGGTCAACTGGTACTGATCCGCTGACGGAACGCGGGCCGGAGGTCGTCGACCTCCGGCCCGCGTTCGCGTCCGGGGATGTCCCGTGGCGCACGCCGCCGGCCGGGGCGCCCCGGCCGCCCCCGCGCCCAGGCGCCACGCGCACCGGCGCACCGGCGCCGGTGCTTCGCCCGCCGAGAGTGCACTTGCGGCCCTTGCGGGGGCGGCGACGGCACGCTCGGCATGGGCGGCCGCAGGCTCGCACTCGTCGGCGGTCCCGCCCGACGCGGGGTGCCTCCCCGCCGAGGGCGCACTTGCGGCCCTTCCGGGGGCGGCGACTGCACGCTCGGCGTCGGCGGCCCGGCCCAGCGGCTCAGTCGGTGACGACGAGCGGAGTCATGGCCGCGAGCTCGTCGCCGAGCCCGAGGTCGACGAGCTCCACGCGGCCGGCGTGGTCGGCGCCGGGACGGCGCAGCAGTCCGGCCTTCACGGCTCCGAACGTCACGGTCAGGGCGGCGTGCAGCACGGTGGGGTCGGGCACGGTGCCGTCGTCGGGATGGATGCCGCTCGGCAGGTCGACCGCGACCACCGCCGTGCCGCGCCGCTCCACGATCGGGATCGCCAGGCCCACGAGCTCGCGAGCCGCGCCGCGCAGTGCCGGCGACCCGCTCGTGCCCGTGCCGAGGATGCCGTCGACGAGCACGGCCGCCGCCGCGAACGCCGCCACCGCGGCATCCGTGTCGCCCGGCTCGACGAAGCGGACCCCCGCTTCGGCTGCGGCCTCGCGCCCTCCGGGGTGCATCCGCTCGGATGTGGCGACGCCGACGACATCGACGCCGTCCTCGGCGAGTTCCGCGCCCGCGAACAGCGCGTCGCCCCCGTTGTCGCCGGATCCGACGAGGAGCACGACGGGGCCGTGCGGTGCGTCGGCGTCGTCCAGGACCCGACGGATCGCCGCCGCCAGCGCCGCGGCGGCCCGTCGCATGAGCGGCTCGCCGCGGGCGAGGTGCGGCGCCTCCGCTGCGCGGACCTGCGCCGCCGAGTATCCCGCGACCACGGCTCAGACCGTCCGGGGATCGAGGAGGTCGGCGCGCTCGGGGTGGCGGCCGAACCACTCGCCGACGTACCAGCAGCTCGGCACGATGTGGCGGCCGCCGGTCGCCGCCACGTCGTCGACGGCGAACTCGACCAGTTCGCCCGCCAGTCCGCCGCCCCGGTAGGGGGGATTGGTGAACGCCCGCGTGAACGCGACCGAATCGCCGAGCACGCGATAGTCGAGGACACTCGCGATGTCGCCGTCGACGCGGAGCACGTAGCGTCGGGCATCGGGTTCGTGGGTGAGTTCCTTCTGCACCCTGTCAGGCTACGCCGAGTCCTGGAGGGACTCTGTGGGGTTGCACACAGAGCGTCCGGTCGTCAGCGCCCGCGCAGCCGTTCGAGATCGCGTCGCTCGCGCTTCGTCGGCCGGCCCGCGCCGCGATCCCGCACCGGCACGACCGGCACCGACTCGCGCGGCGGCGGCGCAGGCGTGCGATCCTCGAGCGCCGTCGCGGCGAGGGCCGCCGACACGCGCTTCACGAGGGTTCGGCGCACCACCAGCATCCGGTCGAAGCCGTCGACGCGCACGCGCACCTCGTCGCCCGGACGCACGAGCTGCGCCGCCTTGGCGCGCTCGCCGTTCACGCGCACGTGACCCGCTCGGCAGGCGGCCGTCGCGGCCGAGCGCGTCTTGAACCGGCGCACCGCCCACAGCCACGCGTCGACGCGAACCGGCGAGTCGGAGGACATGCACCAAGCCTACGACCGCACCAGCGCCCACCAGATGAGCAGCATGGTGACGAGGAATCCGACCGCGTAGTTCAGGGCGATGAAGCGACGCCAGCCCCGATTCGCCGTTCCCGACGCGGCATCGGCGACCGACCGGTACGGCCAGGCCGTGACGAGGTACGGCACCACGAGCGCCGCCGCGAGCGGTCCGGGCCATTCGGTCGCGAACATCAGGAGGCCCGCGGCCACCCACAGCCCGAGGGCGAGACGCACCGTCGCCCGGGCGCCCAGCGCCGTGGCGATCGACGCGATGCCGCCCTCCCGGTCGGGCACCACGTCCTGAACGGCGCCGAAGGCTTGGCTGGCCATGCCCCAGCAGAAGAACGCGGCGAGCAGGGCGACGAGCGCCGGCGTCGGCTCGGCGCCGGCGACGGCGAGCCCGTACACCGCGGGGCTCACGAAGTGCGTGCTCGAGGTCATCGAGTCGAGCCCGGGACGCTCCTTGAAGCGAAGCCCGGGCACCGAGTACGCGAACACGGCGAAGAGGCTGATCGCCAAGACCACCCAGGACCACGGATGCCCCGTGCCGCCGAGCCACAGCATGGCGACGATGAGCGGGGTCGCCGTGACGATGCCCGACCAGACGACGGCCCGGTGCAGGCCGGGCTCGAGCAACGCGCCCTCCGCGCCGCCCTTGCGCGGGTTCCGCAGGTCGGACTCGTAGTCGAACACGTCGTTCACGCCGTACATGAGCAGGTTGTACGGGATCAGGAAGAACAGCGTGCCGACGACGAAGAGCGCATCGACGGCGCCGGTGGTGAGCACGTACGCCGCGGCGAACGGGAACGCCGTGTTGATCCAACTGACCGGCCGCGACGACAGCAGTACCTGCGTGATCGAGTGCACGGCTCCGCGGGTCACGGACTCAGTCTTCATCATCGCCGCCTCGCCGCGCACGCCGTCGCGCGATCGTCCACACCGCGGGCACGAGGAGCACGGCGACGATCGGGTAGGCGAAGTCCTCGATCGGCGCGAGGCCCACGGTCGGTCCGAGCCGGGTGCCGTCGGCGTAGCCGAAGAGGCCCGCGCCGATCATCACCGTGTCGAAGACGGCCGTGAGGAGAAGGAGCGCGATCCCGGCGATCGCGGTCGCCCACCAGCGCCGGCGACGAGCGGGCGGTGGCAGCGAACGGGATGCGACGACGGCGACGATCACGCCGGCGGCGAGGAACGGCAGCGAGATGAGGGCGTACGTCATGCGCGTTCCCTCGCCCGCAGGACGCGCTCCGCGCCGAGCACGGACACGAGCGCGAGATAGCAGAGGAACACGAGGAAGACCGGTTCCTCGATGGGCAGCTCCGGCGCGATGACGAGACCGGTCGCCCAGGCGGAGTCGCCGCGGAAGAACACGCCGAAGCCGATGCCCACGACGTCCCAGGCGAGCAGCAGCGCGGTGCCGGCGCCGACCGCGAGTGCCGCCGCGCCCGGTGCCCGCCAGAACGCCAGGCGCCAGCGGGCGTCGATGAGCGCCATCGCGCCGAGCGAGACGAGGAGCGCGGCGAGGTAGGCGAACCCCGTCATCCCGCGTTCCGGTCGAGCTGGGTGGGCCGCGCCGCGGCGGCCGGTTCGGGCAGCGGGCCGCTGGAGCGGTCGCCGCGCACGCGTTTCAGCACGTTCTCGGCGCTGATGAGGCACATCGGCAGGCCGATGCCGGGCACGCTGGAACCCCCCGCGTACAGGAGGCCGCGCACGCGGCGGGAGCGGTTCGAGCCCCGCAGGAACGCGCTCTGCCGCAGGGTGTGGCCGGGCCCGAGCGCGCCGCCGCGCCAGGAGTTGAGGTCCTCGGCGAAGTCGGCCGGTCCCACGGTGCGGCGAACCACGATGCGCGAGGCGAGGACGGGCGCGCCGGCGGCCTCGGCGATGCGCGCGATCGCACGGTCGGCGGCCTCCTCGACGAGCCGGTCGCCATCCCCGTCCTCGCCGCCGCGGCCGATCGAGGTGTCGGCCGGGACGGGCACCAGGATGAAGAGGTTCGTGTCGCCGGGCGGTGCGACGGTGGCGTCGCTCGCGCTGGGCTTGCACACGTAGAACGACGCCGGGTCGGGCACGCGCGGGTCGGCGCCGAAGATCTGCTCGAAGTTCTCGGTCCAGTCCTCGGTGAAGAACAGCGTGTGATGGGCGAGGGCCGGGACCTCGCCGCGCACGCCGAGCATCGCGAGCACCGCCCCGGGTCCCGACGTCCGCCGCTCCCACCACGACTCGGGGTAGGTGCGGGCCGCCGGCGGCAGCAGCTCGGTCTCGGTGTGGTGCAGGTCGGCGGCGGACACCACGCGGTGCGCCGTCACGCGGTGCTCCCGGCCGGCCGCATCGCGGTAGCGCACGCCGGTCACCGACGGCGACGGCTCGTCGGTCAGGTCGATGGCCTCGACGCGCGCGTTCACGACCAGATCGACCCCTGCGGCCTCGGCGAGGTCGGCGATGCGCGAGATGAGCTCGCCGAAACCGCCCTGCGGGTACTGCACCCCCTGCTCGAGGTCCATGTGGCTCATGAGGTGGTACATGGCGGGCGTCGTCGAGGGCGAGGAGCCGAGGAACACGGCCGGGTAGCCGAGCACCTGCCGGAGCCGGCGGTCCCGCACGGAGCGGGCCGCGAACCGGTCGAGGGGTGTCGCGAGCAGCCGGGCGAGCCGGCCGGCGCTGCCGAGCACCTCGGGGGAGAGGAACGACCGCAGGTCGTCGAAGTTCGTGTACAGGAATCGGCGCCGGGCGACGTCGTAGGTGGATGCCGCGGAGTCGAGGTATCGCTCGAGCGCTGCGCCCGCCCCGGGCTCGATCGACTCGAAGAGCGCGACGTTCTCGGCGCGCGAGGCGCGGAGATCGATGGGTCGGTCGTAGCCGTCGGCGTAGACGCGGTAGCCGGGGTCCAGCGTCGTGAGTTCGAGCTCGGCGGCGGCGCTCGTGCCGAACAGGCGGAAGAAGTGATCGAACACCTCGGGCATGAGGTACCACGACGGGCCGGTGTCGAAGCGGAACCCGCGGCGTTCCCAGGTGCCGGCGCGTCCGCCGAGCGTCGGCAGCGCCTCGAGCAGGGTGACGCGATGGCCATCCCGCGCGAGCAGCGCCGCCGACGCCAGCCCGGCGATCCCCCCGCCGATGACGACGATCCGTTCCCCCGTCATCGTCGTCATCGGCTCATCCCGCCGGCCGTGATCGCGGATCGGACCGCGATCACGAGCTTCTCCCCGTCGGGCACCCGGATGCGGGTCGCGATGAGCCGTTCCGCCGGCGTCGCGCGGCACCGCGCCGCGAGCTTCGCGAACAACCCGTGCGCCGCGGCGACGGCCGTGCGGGCGCGGCGCGGGAGTTCCCGGATGCTGCGCCCGGCGATCTCGAGATCGCGGTCGATGTCGTCGAGGATGCGCGCCTTGTCGGCCTCGGTGAACCCGTCGGGGTCGATCCAGGGGAAGTAGTTGCGCCCGAGCTCGTGCCGGTCCACGGCGAGGTCGCGGAGGAAGTTGATCTTCTGGAACGCGGCGCCGAGGTGCACGGCGCCGCGCTCGAGGCGCTCGCGCCGCGCGGCATCCGCCGGCTCGTCCATGAGGAACACCGCGAGGCACATGAGGCCGACGACCTCGGCCGATCCGTGGATGTACGGTCCGATCTCGTCGACCCGCATGGGCGCGGGATCGAGGTCGCGACGCATGGAGGCGAAGAACGGTCGCGTGAGCCGCTCGTCGATGCCGGCGTCGCGCGCGGTCGTCGCGAACGCGTGCACCACGAGATTGGCGGAGTAGCCGCGCCGCAGCGCCGTCTCGGTCTCGGTCTCGAGGTCGTCGAGCACCGCGCGCAGCTCGTCGTCGCCGAGGCCCGCCGCGCGCGCGGTGCCGTCGACGATCTCGTCGGCGACGCGCACGAGGGCGTAGATCGAGCGGATGCGTCGTCGGGATGCCGGGTCGAGGAGCCGCGCCGCGGCGCCGAACGAGGTGGAGTACCGCCCGATCACGACGGCCGAGCTCGCCTCGGCGGCCTCGTCGTACCGGCCGAGCGCATCGGCGGCGGCCGCCCGGGGCCTCATCGGGCACGCTCCGCGGCGCGCTGCGCGAGCTCACCGAGCTCCGCGCTGAGGGCCTGGGGCAGGTCGGCCGCGTCGAGCTCGAGCCGCGCGAGCGTGACGTGCTCGTCGGCGAGCCGCCGAGCCGCGTCGAGGGCGCCGCATTCGCGCAGCGCGACGCGCATCAGGTGGGCGGCACCGTCGTCGAGGTCGGGGTCCCCGAGCCGCGCCGAGATCGCCGGCCACGCATCGGTCGTCGCGGCGTGCGCCGTGAGCGCGGTCTGCTTGCCCTCGCGGAGGTCGGACGCGGCGGACTTGCCCGTGACCGACGGATCGCCGAACACGCCGAGGATGTCGTCGGCGATCTGGAACGCCACGCCGACGAGCCGACCGAAGCGCCCGAGCGCGTCGACCGCGGCCTTCTCGGCCCCCGCCAGCACGGCGCCGGCGGCCAGCGGGCTTTCGAACGAGTACACTGCCGTCTTCTGCTCGAGCGTGGCGAGCACGCGATCGACACCCGGCGGCTCGGGGATGCCCGCGTGCACGACGTCGGCGAGCTCGCCCGCGGCCGAGACGAACACGGCACGGTCGAGGATGTCGAGCAGCGCGGCCCGGCGGGCGGCGTCGACGGGCAGCGTCGCGATCTCGCGATGCGCGCGGCTGAGGGCGAGGTCGCCCGCCAGCACCGCCGCGGTCTCGCCCCAGGTCGCGCTCGCGCGGTCGCCGGCGCCGTGCGCGCGGGCGCGCACGGCGAACCTGGCCGCGATGTTCGGCGCGCCCCGCCGGATCGTGTCGCGGTCGATGACGTCGTCGTGGATGAGGAACGCGGTGTGCAGCAGCTCGAACGAGATCGCGACGCGCGTGACGAGTTCCCGGTCGGTGCCGCCGAGGCCGAAGTACGCGGTGTTCACGAGCTGCGGTCGGATGCGCTTGCCGCCGGCGCTCTGCTGCTCGAGCGATTCCCAGAGCGCCGCGTAGTGCGCGCCGAACTCGCCGGCGCGCACGCGGGCGTCGGCGAAGAACGCGCGGAGCCCGTCGTCGATGGCGGCGTCGAGCACGTCAGCCACGGAACAGCTCCAGCTGCCGGGCCTGCAGGACGAGCCACGGGCTGAACGCCCACGGCGCGGCGTCGACGGCCCGCCCGAGCTCGGCCGGGTCGACCCAGCGGTACTCGGCGACCTCGCGCGGGTTGGGGTCGAGTTCGCTCACCGTGGTGGCGAGGTACACGGGGCAGACCTCGTTCTCGACCGTGCCGTCGGCGTCGGTGGCGCGGTAGCGGAAGAGGGGCAGCGCGAGCTCCACGTGGTCGAGTTCGATGCCGAGCTCGAACTCGGCGCGCCGGCGGACGGCCGCCACGAGCGATTCGGCCGGCCTCGGGTGTCCGCAGAACGAGTTCGTCCACACGCCGGGCCACGCCTGCTTGGTGAGCGCGCGACGGGTCACGAGCAGCTCGCCGAGGGCGTTGACGACGTGACAGGAGAACGCGAGGTGCAGGGCCGTGTCCGGTCCGTGCGCGGCGCTCTTCGGTGCCCGGCCGATCGGGTTCCCCGCTTCGTCGAGGAGCACGACCTCGTCTTCGATGGCCTCGATGGTCTGTGTCATCGCCCCCTCCAAATGACTGAATTCGCTAACTGAGTTAGTGACTTGACGATAGCATCGTGGTTATGCCCGAGGGAACAACCGAAAGTTCGACGAGCGACGGGTACTGGTACGACCGGGCCGATCCCTCCACGCTCGACGTCCTCGAGGCGGTCCGGCGCCACCGCGAGGCGGAGGCGCTCATGCGTCGGCGCATGCGCGACGACATGGACATGGGCGACACCGACGTCGCGGCGCTCCGCTGGATCATCCGCCAGGAGCGCGCCGGGCGCGACGCGACGAGCGCGGCCCTCGCACGCGAACTCGGCATCACGACGGCCGCCGTCACCAAGCTCGTCGGGCGGCTCGTGGCATCCGGCCACCTCGAGCGCTCGCAGCATCCGTCCGATCGTCGCGTCATGCTGCTGAGCACCCGGCCCGGGGCCCACGAGCGACTCCGGCGCACCCTCGGCCCGATGCACGAGCGGATGCTCCAGCTCGCCGTGTCCCTCACTCCCGACGAGCGGGCGATCGTCGTCGACTTCCTCGATCGGCTCGCCGGCATCGTCGAGGGCGGCGACCGTGCCGGCACCGGCCCGGCGTGAGTCCCGCGTGCGTCATGCTGGAGTGATGAGCGGAGCGAGCGGGGACGCCTGGGTCGAAGGGCCCGACGGCACGCGGTACTGGGGCAGGTTCGGCGCCGCCGGCCTGCTCGTCGTCAGTCCCGCCTCGGAGGTGCTGCTGCAGCACCGCGCCGCCTGGAGCCATTTCGGCGGAACCTGGGGCATGCCCGGTGGCGCCCGGCACGAGCACGAGGATGCCGTGCAGGCCGCCGTGCGCGAGGCCGCGGAGGAGGCGGGCGTTCCGGCGCGCCTGCTCGCGGTGCGGTTCACGTCGGTGCTCGACCTCGGCTACTGGTCGTACACGACGGTCGTCGCGGATGCCGTCGAGCGGTTCGCACCCGTCGTGAGCGACCCCGAGAGCATCGAGCTGCGCTGGGTCGGCTTCGACGCCGTCGACGAGCTGCCGCTGCATCCGAGGTTCGCGGAGGCGTGGCCGGTGCTCAGGTCGAGGCTCTGACCGGCCGTCGATCCGTTCGGGGGAACCACGGCACGACGGCCGACGTGCGAGCTCGGTACGCGTCGTAGCCGGGGTACTTCGCGCGCGAGATCGACTCCGTCAGGGCCGTCGATCCGACGAACAGGAGCGAGAGCAGCACGGCGCCCGCGATGGTCCAGTGCAGCCACACCCCGGTGGCGGCGACGGCGAACCCGTAGAACACCCACCACTGCGCCTGTTCGAAGAAGAAGTTCGGATGCCTCGAGTACCGGAACAGGCCCGTCTGCAGGAATCCCGGCTCGGGGGAGCGGCCCGCCGCCGCCTCCGCGGCCTTCCGACGGTGGAACGCCCACTGCTGCTGGTCGGCCACGGTCTCGCCCGCCAGGAAGGCCGCGAAGAGCGTCGCGAGCACGAGGTCCCACGCGCCGAGCGGTTCGCCCGCCGCCTCGAACGCGGTGAGCGCCGGGAGCGAGAACAACAGGATGAGCGCGTTCTGGTAGATCGAGATGAAGAGCAGGTTGAACGCCTGGAACGCCGGCGGCGACATCCGGCCGCGCACGACCGCCCAGCGGTAGTCCTCGCCGCCCGGCCGATAGCCGCCCTTGCGTGCGTAGTTGAAGGTGAGCCGGATGCCCCAGGCCGTCACCAGCACCGCCATCAGCACGAGACGGGGGTCGAACGCGCTCGCCGCCGCGAACACCCACACGTACGCGATCGGCGCGACCGACCAGATGCGGTCGACCCACGAGTACTCCCGCGTCAGGATCGAGGCGAGCCAGGTCGCCGCCGTGATCGCGCCGCAGATGATGAGACACACGACGAGGGGAGCCATGGCGGCATTCTATGGGTCGATAGGATCGCATCGTGGCTGGGGAGAGCACGGGGGCGGTGGGTTCGCGGATCTGGACGATCCCGAACGTCCTCAGCATGCTGCGGCTCGCCCTCGTGCCCGTGTTCCTCGTCCTCATCGTGGTGGGCGGCTACGTCGCGGCGCTCGTCGTGCTCGTGGTCGCGAGCCTCACCGACCTCCTCGACGGCTTCCTCGCGCGGCGGCTCGGTCAGGTCACCCGCCTCGGGCAGTTGCTCGACCCGGCCGCCGACCGCCTCTACATCTTCGCGGCGCTCGTCGGACTCGCCGCGAACGGACTCGTGCCCTGGTGGATCGTCGTGGTGATCGTCGCCCGCGACGTCTTCCTGCTCGTGCTCGCGGTCGTGCTCGCCAACCACGGCTACGGCCCGCTGCCCGTGCACCAGCTCGGCAAGGTCGCGACGTTCGCCCTGTTCTTCGGCGTGCCGGTCATCATGCTCGGCCTCGCATTCCCGTCGACGCAGCCGGTGAGCGAGCCGGTCGGCTGGGCCATCACCCTGTGGGGTGCGTTCCTGTACTGGTGGGCGGGCATCATCTACGCGATCGAGACGGCCCGCGTCAGCCGGTTGCCGCGTGTGGCGGACGACTCCCGATCCGATACGCTTGAGGAAGGAGGTTAGTCGTGGCGGAAACCGACATCACTCAGCCCGGTGGCGATGCCGAGGGCGAGCCCCAGACGACACCGGCGAGAGCCGGTGGCGACGGTATGGGCGACACCACCATCGGGTTCAGTCGCGAGGCTGCCGCCCAGTTGGCGGCACTCGACAGCGACATCTCCGCCGAGGAGCAGGAGGCGATCAACGCGCTGCCCTCGGGGTCGGCGCTGCTCATCGTCCGCAGGGGTCCCAATTCGGGTGCGCGGTTCCTCCTCGACACCGACGTGACGACGGTCGGACGTCACCCCGACGCCGACATCTTCCTCGACGACGTCACGGTCTCCCGCCGCCACGCGGAGTTCCTCCGCCATCGCACGGCGTTCGAGGTGAAGGACCTCTCCTCCCTGAACGGCACGTACTTCGACGGCGTGCGCATCGACACGGCGCTGCTCAGCGACGGCGCCGAGGTGCAGATCGGCAAGTACCGGCTCACCTTCTACGCCTCCCGACGCGACCTGGCGCCACTGGCGACCGGATAGTGCCCGGCACCGCCGTCTCCTCCCACGCGAGCGGCCAGGCCCAACTGCTCGGGATCGGCCAGGTGCTCGCGCTCCTCCAGCCCGAGTTCCCCGAGCTCACCCCGTCGAAGCTGCGCTTCCTCGAGGAACAGCGCCTCGTATCGCCGGCCCGCACGGCCGCCGGGTACCGCAAGTTCTCGCAGGCCGACGTCGACCGCATCACGGTCGTGCTCTCGATGCAACGCGACCACTACCTCCCGCTCAAGGTCATCCGCGCGCACCTCGAAGCGATCGACGCGGGGGAGACGCCCGCGCTGCCCGGCGCGACCGACGCGGCGACGTTCCTCGCCGGGGCGCGCCGGTTCCGCCGCGACGAGCTCATCGAGGCGGCCGGTGCGACCAGAGCGCTCCTCGACGATGCCGTGTCGGCGTCGCTCCTCCCCGCCGCCGAGACCTACGGCGAGGACGCGGTGGGCGTGCTGCGCTCGCTCGTGGCCCTTCGCGGCGTCGGCATCGAACCGCGCCACCTCCGCGGCCTCCGCGCGGCGGCCGAGCGCGAGGCGGCGCTCGTCGAGCGTGCGATCGCGCCGTCGAGGCGTTCGGATGCCGCCGACAAGGCCCGTGCGGCCGAGCGCGCACTCGAGCTCGCCGGGCATCTCGAGGCCGTGCACGCGAGCGTCGTGCGGTCGGCCGTCGCGCGCCTCGCACGATGATCCGCGACACGCCGTGACGTTCGGCCCGATGTGTTTGGCGCAACCCCGCCCCGTGGGTAGCGTGGGATTCGCGCCGTCTGGGTGCAGGCGTGAGAGTGAGGGGCGATCGAATGAGTGAGCTCGACCGGACTGAACGGGCTCGTTACGACCTCGAACTGCTCTTCACCGACGGCATGCCCGAGCACGACGACGGCACCGGCTACCGCGGCGCGGTCGCGGCGCGCGCGGCCGGCATCAGCTACCGCCAGCTCGACTACTGGGCTCGCACGCAGCTCGTCGAACCCACCGTCCGCGGAGCGGCCGGGTCGGGTTCGCAGCGGCTCTACGGGTTCCGCGACATCCTCGTGCTGAAGCTCGTCAAGCGCCTGCTCGACACCGGCATCTCGCTGCAGCAGATCCGCACGGCGGTCATGCAGCTCCGCGAGGCCGGCATCGAGGATCTCGCCCAGACGACGCTCATGAGCGACGGGGCCAGCGTCTACCTGTGCACGTCCGACGACGAGGTCATCGACCTCGTGAATCGTGGCCAGGGCGTGTTCGGCATCGCGGTCGGAAAGGTGCTCCGCGAGGTGGAGTCCACCCTCGTCGAACTCGACACCGAACCCGCCCACGCCATGGACGAGCTGGCCGCCCGCCGCGGCGCGCGGTCGCGCAAGATCTCCTGACCCGGCCGCCCTCGGGGAGCGGCCGATTGTGACGTCAGATGACGGGCGACTCGAGCTCGAACGGGGTGGCCGCGTACTCGCCGAT
Source organism: Agromyces sp. H66 (assembly GCF_004959775.1). Taxonomy (GTDB): domain Bacteria; phylum Actinomycetota; class Actinomycetes; order Actinomycetales; family Microbacteriaceae; genus Agromyces. The sequence continues at coordinate 432,169 of NZ_SJZG01000002.1, read as the reverse complement.
TCGGGCGGTGCGCAGCACGCGGTCGAGCAGTTGGTCGAAGTGCCGTGACATCTCCTCGGCGCTCTCGCCGGGCCACATGTGCAACGGCTTCGCGGCGCCCTGCGCCTGCTGCAGCGAGGTGCGCTCGGGCAGCTGGGGGCTCAGCACGAGCGGCCCGAACATGTCGCGCAGCTCCTTGATGCGGAACTGGTGCTCGAGCGACTGCACGCGCGCCCGGTTCACGATGATGCCGAGCGGCTGAAGGCGGGGGGAGAGGCCACGGCGGATCTCCTCGATCGCCCGCAGCGCGCGGTCGGCGGCCGCGACGGAGAACAGGCCCGGCTCGGTCACCACGGCGACGCGGTCGCTCGCGGCCCATGCGGTGCGCGTGAGGGCGTTGAGCGAGGGGGCGCAGTCGATGAGCACGAGCTCGTAGTCGGCCTCGACGTTGGCGAGCGCCTCCTCGAGCTTCCAGATGTCGCGGATCGACGGATGGGGACCGTCGAAGTTGATCGCCGACGGGCTGCCGATCATGACGTCGATGGTCGACTGCGGGTTCGATCGCGCCCAGCCACTGGGCGCGATCGCCGATCGGACGATCTTCTCCTTCGGCGAGGCGAGGACGTCGGCCACGTTGAGATGGCCGGACATCTGGATGTCCATGCCGGTCGAGACATCGGACTGGGGGTCGAGGTCGACGACGAGGGTCCGGACGCCGCGCGCGAAGGCCGCCGACGCCAACCCGAGCGTCACGGTCGTCTTGCCGACACCGCCCTTGAGGGAGCTGACGCTGAGTACGTGCACGAACAGATACGTTACCTTTACTACTCGGGCGATACCTAAATGTTCGCTGTGCGGAAACCCGTCTGAAAGGCCTGCATGTTCACGAAGATCCTGGTAGCCAATCGCGGGGAGATCGCCATTCGGGCGTTTCGCGCGGCCGTCGAACTCGGTGCGAAGACCGTCGCCGTGTACCCGGTCGAGGACCGCAACTCGTTGCACCGCCTGAAGGCGGACGAGGCCTACCAGATCGGTGAGCCGGGGCATCCCGTGCGTGCCTACCTCGACGTGTCCGAGATCATCCGGGTCGCGAAGGAGTCGGGCGCCGACGCCATCTATCCGGGGTACGGGTTCCTGTCCGAGAACCCCGAGCTGGCGCAGGCCGCCGCCGAGGCGGGGATCACGTTCATCGGGCCGTCGAAGGGCGTGCTCGAGATGGCCGGCAACAAGGTCACCGCCAAGGAGCACGCGATCGCCGCGGGCGTGCCCGTGCTGAAGTCGACGCCGCCGTCGCGCGACGTCGAGGCGCTCGTGGCGCAGGCCGACGAGATCGGCTTCCCGCTGTTCGCGAAGGCGGTCGCCGGCGGTGGCGGTCGCGGCATGCGTCGGGTGAACTCCGGGGACGAGCTGCGCTCGGCGCTCGAGGAGGCGATGCGCGAGGCCGACAGTGCGTTCGGCGACCCGACGATGTTCCTCGAGCAGGCGGTGCTGCGTCCGCGGCACATCGAGGTGCAGGTGCTCGCGGATGCCTCGGGCGAGACGGTGCACCTGTTCGAGCGCGACTGCTCGGTGCAGCGTCGTCACCAGAAGGTGATCGAGATCGCGCCCGCCCCGAACCTGTCCGACGACGTCCGTGAGCGGCTCTACCGGGACGCGGTCGCGTTCGCGCGCTCGATCGGCTACGTCAATGCCGGCACCGTGGAGTTCCTGCTCGACACGGCGGGCGAGCGTGCCGGCCAGCACGTGTTCATCGAGATGAACCCGCGCATCCAGGTCGAGCACACCGTGACCGAGGAGGTCACCGACGTCGACCTCGTGCAATCGCAGATCCGCATCGCGGCGGGGGAGTCGCTCGCCGATCTCGGACTCCTGCAGGATTCCATCCGGCTTCGCGGCGCGGCGCTCCAGTGCCGCATCACGACCGAGGACCCGACGGCCGGTTTCCGCCCTGACACGGGAAAGATCACGACGTACCGTTCGCCGGGCGGTGCGGGCATCCGCCTCGACGGCGGCACGATCAATCCCGGCGCGCAGATCAGCCCCCACTTCGACTCCATGCTGGCCAAGCTCACCTGCCGTGGCCGCGACTACCCGGCGGCCGTGGCGCGGGCGCGGCGGGCCCTGGCCGAGTTCCGCATCCGCGGCGTCTCGACGAACATCCCGTTCCTGCAGGCCGTGCTCGACGACCAGGCGTTCATCGCGGGCGACCTCAGTACCTCGTTCATCGACGAGCGCCCGAGCCTGGTGCGCGGTCGCGTGTCGAAGGACCGCGGCACGAAGATCCTGAACTGGCTCGCGGATGTCACGGTCAACCAGCCGAACGGACCGGCGCCCACGACCGTGAACCCGGTCGAGAAGCTGCCGCCGATCGATCTCGGCGCCCCGGCGCCCGAGGGAGCACGGCAGCGGCTGCTCGAGCTCGGTCCGGCAGGGTTCGCGGCCGCGCTCCGGGCGCAGACCCCGCTGGCCGTCACCGAGACGACGTTCCGCGACGCGCACCAGTCGCTGCTCGCCACCCGGGTGCGCACTCGCGACCTCGTGGCCGTGGCGCCTTACGTCGCCCGGACGACGCCCGAGCTGCTCTCGGTCGAGGCGTGGGGCGGGGCGACCTACGACGTGGCGCTGCGGTTCCTCGGCGAGGACCCCTGGGAGCGGCTCGCGGCGCTCCGCGAGGTGCTGCCGAACATCAACATCCAGATGCTGCTCCGCGGGCGCAACACGGTCGGCTACACGCCGTACCCGACCGAGGTCACCGACGCGTTCGTGCGCGAGGCCGCCGCGACCGGCGTCGACATCTTCCGGATCTTCGACGCCCTGAACGACGTCTCGCAGATGCGTCCCGCGATCGACTCGGTGCTCGCCACCGGTCACACGGTCGCCGAAGTGGCGGTCTGCTACACGGGCGACCTGCTCGACCCTGCCGAGAACCTGTACACCCTCGACTACTACCTGCGCCTCGCCGACCAGATCGTCGAGGCGGGCGCGCACATCATCGCGATCAAGGACATGGCCGGGCTCCTCCGCCCGGCCGCGGCCGAGAAGCTCGTCGGCGCGCTGCGCGAACGGTTCGACCTGCCCGTGCACCTGCACACCCACGACACCGCGGGCGGCCAGCTCGCGACCCTCCTCGCGGCCAGCCGCGCCGGCGTCGACGCGGTCGACGTGGCGAGCGCGCCGATGGCGGGCACGACGAGCCAGCCCTCGGCGTCGTCGCTCGTCGCGGCGCTCGCGCACACCGAGCGCGACACCGGCATCTCGCTGCAGGCGGTCGCCGACCTCGAGCCGTACTGGGAGGCGGTGCGCCGCATCTACAAGCCGTTCGAGTCCGGCCTGCCCGGCCCCACCGGTCGGGTATACCACCACGAGATCCCGGGCGGACAGCTGTCGAACCTGCGCCAGCAGGCGATCGCGCTCGGCCTCGCCGACGACTTCGAGCTCATCGAGGACATGTACGCCGCGGCGAACGACATCCTCGGCCGTGTGCCGAAGGTGACCCCCTCGTCGAAGGTGGTCGGCGACCTGGCGCTGCACCTGGCCGCGGTGAAGGCCGACCCCGCCGACTTCGCGGCGAACCCCGACAAGTACGACGTCCCCGACTCCGTCATCGGATTCATGGCCGGCGAGCTGGGCGACCTGCCCGGCGGCTGGCCCGAGCCGTTCCGCTCCAAGGTGCTGGCCGGCAAGGACGTCCGGATCGGCGTCACCGAGCTCGAGCCCGAGCAGCGCGACGCGCTCGAGGCCGACAGCGTCACCCGGCGCGCCACCCTCAACGCGCTGCTGTTCCCGGCGCCGACGCGGCAGTTCGAGCAGATCCGCGAGCTGTTCGGCGACCTCTCCGCCGTCGACACCTGCGACTACCTGTACGGGCTCCGGCAGGGCTCCGAGCACGTCGTCGAGATCGACAAGGGCGTCCGCCTGTACGCCGGCCTCGAGGCCATCGGCGAGGCGGACGACAAGGGCATGCGCACCGTCATGACGATCCTCAACGGCCAGCTGCGGCCCGTGTTCGTGCGCGACCGCAGCATCGTCGTCGAGACCCGCGCCGCCGAGAAGGCGGATGCCTCGCAGCCCGGCCAGATCGCCGCGCCGTTCTCGGGCGTGGTCACCCTGCAGGTCGAGGCCGGCGCCGAGGTGACCGCCGGACAGGCCGTCGCGTCCATCGAGGCGATGAAGATGGAAGCGGCGATCACCTCTCCGATCGCCGGCGTCGTGGAGCGCGTCGCGATCCCCAAGACGCAGCAGGTCGAGGCGGGCGACCTGCTCGTGGTGGTGCGCCCACGCTAGGCTGTCCCTGTGTTGCACTGATGAGGAGGGGTATCGGTGTCTGACAACAGGGGTGGAGAAGAGATCACGAGGCGCCGGGCGACCGGCGTTCATACCGCGTCGCTCGAACATGGCGAGCTCGAGCCGTCGAGCGGTGCGCACGCCGCCGACGCGCTCCCCGAGAGCCTGAACATCCGCGTGGACCTCCCGCCCGCGCCCCGACCCGAGATGCCGGAGGACGAGGTGGCGGTCGCCATCGACGACGTCGCCGTGAGCCCGGGGACGGTCGTGGGAGCGGCGTCCGGCACGACGTCGGTGGAGGTCGTCACGCCGGGGCTCGCGGGCGCCGGTCATCGTGGCGGGTCGCGACGCGACCCGTCGCCGTACAGCGCCCTGCTGGCCGCCGACGTGACGAGGACGCGCCGTGAGCGGGTGACCACCGACACGGGCAGCCACGTGGCCATCGTCGACGTGCCGGGGGAGACGGCGGTCTCCACCGAGCTCGAGGTGCCCGAGACATCCGAGTCGCTCACCGCCGACCGGTTGATCGACCTCAATCGCACGACCCGTCCGGCGCCGCAGGGCGGCTTCAACCGCTTCCTCTACGAGGCGTCGCTCCACCTGGTCAACCTCGGCGACTCCGCGAAGGTGCGCGCGCACAAGGCGATGAACGCTCGCATCCAGAAGCGGTTCGAGGGCGGGGCCAGGTTCGTGCCGGTGCTCACCCGCAAGGGCGGCGTCGGGAAGACGACCATCACCACGCTCCTCGGCATGGCGCTGGCCGACGCTCGCGACGATCGCATCATCGCGATCGACGCCAACCCCGACCGGGGCACGCTGGCGGAGCGGGTCGACCGGCAGACGCGCGAGACGGTGCGGGACGTGGTCACCAAGGCGTCCTCCATCGGCGGGTACACCGACTTCTCGAGATTCGTCTCCCGCGACGAGACCCGGCTCGACATCCTCGCCTCCGACACCGACCCGACGCTCTCCGAGGCCTTCGACGACAACGACTACAACGTCGTCGCCGGCCTCGCCGCCCGCTACTACTCGCTCGTGATCACCGACTGCGGCACGGGCATCGTGCACTCGGTGATGCGGGCGACGCTGCAGCGCGCCGACTCCGTCGTCATCGTCTCGGGCGGCAGCGTCGACGAGGCACGGCTCGCGTCCGAGACGCTCACGTGGCTCGAGGCCAACGGGTACGGCGAACTCGTCCGCAATGCGGTGGTCGCGATCAACCTCGCGACGCAGGGCACGCATCTCGTCAAGGTCGACGAGATCGAGGCGCACTTCCAGTCTCGCGTGCGGGAGATCGTCCGCATCCCGTACGACCCGCAGCTCGCGGCCGGTTCCGTCGTGAACTGGCACGAGCTGCGGCCGGTGACCCAGCACGCGGCGCGCGAACTCGCCGCGCTCGTCGTGGAAGGCCTGCCCGCAGAGCGCGGGCACTGATCGGAGAACAATTGCCGGAACGTCCCATTCGCCTGTTCGGCGACCCTGTCCTGAAGACCGTCTCCGCCCCCGTCGAACAGATCGATGACGGCGTCCGCGCACTCGTCGACGACCTCCTCGACAGCGTGAAGCTGCCCGGGCGCGCCGGCGTGGCCGCCTCCCAGATCGGGGTGAACCTTCGCGCGTTCAGCTACAACGTCGACGGCCGCGTCGGCTACATCCTGAATCCGGTCCTCGTCGAGGTCTCGGGCGAGCCCGAGCTCCTCGATGAGGGATGTCTCTCGGTGCCCGGGCTGTGGCACAAGACGAAACGGTATCCGTTCGCCCGGGTACGCGGCATCGACCTCGACGGCAACGAGATCGAGCTCTCGGGCACCGGGATCATGGCACAGGCCCTCCAGCACGAGACCGATCACCTCGACGGGCTCCTGTACCTCGACCGCCTCGAGAAGGACGAACGGCGGGCGGCCATGAAGGCCGTCCGCGAGTCGGACTGGTTCTGACCGCGGCCGGTCCGCCGGCTCTGCGCCGGTTCGGCGCCGGCCGCGCCACCGCCGGTGGCGCAGCGGATGCGCACGTGGCGCAGCGGCGGCGCCCCCGCCGCGACGAGAAGGGCCTCGCGGGCGAATCGCCCGCGAGGCCCTTCCGTGCCGTTCGGGACTCAGTGCACGATCGAGTGACCCTCGGTCGCGGGCGCGCCCGAGTACATCGTCTCGATCTCGGCGGCGAAGTCCTCGAGGATCACGTTGCGCTTGATGCTCATCTTCGGCGTGAGGTGACCGCTCGCCTCGGTGAGCTCGGTCGGCAGGATCGTGAACTTGCGGATCGACTCGGCGCGCGAGACGTTCTCGTTGGCGGCGTCGATCGCCCGCTGCACCTCGGCGAGGACCGCGGCGTTCTTGGCGGCGTCCTCGAGGCTCATGCCCGCGTCCTCGTCGTTGTTGTTCAACCACACCGGGAGCATCTCGGGGTCGAGCGTCACCAGGGCCGAGATGAACGGCTTCTTGTCGCCGACCACGACGACCTGCCCGACCAGCGGGTTCGCCCGGATGGGATCCTCGAGGGCGGCCGGGGCGACGTTCTTGCCGCCCGCGGTGACGATGATCTCCTTCTTGCGGCCCGTGATCGAGAGGAAGCCATCGCCGTCGAACGATCCGATGTCGCCCGTCTTGAACCACTCGCCGTCGAAGGACTCGGCCGTGGCGTCGGGGTTCTTCCAGTACTCCTTGAAGACGTTGATGCCCTTGACCTGGATCTCGCCGTCGTCGGCGAGGCGCACGCCGACGCCCGGAAGCGCCGGACCGACGGTGCCGATCTTGGACTTGGTCACGAGGTTCACCGTGGCTGGAGCCGTGGTCTCGGTGAGGCCGTAGCCCTCGAGGATCGTGATGCCGAGCGAGTGGTAGAAGTGACCGAGGCGCGGCCCCAGCGGCGCCGAGCCCGAGACGGCGTACTTCACGTTGCCGCCCATGGCCGCCCGCAGCTTGCCGTACACGAGCCGGTCGAACAGCGCGAACTTGACCTTCAGCCCGAACGGGATCTTCGCGCCCGTCTCCTTGGCCGTCGAGTGCGCGACGGCGGTCTCGGCGGCGGCGCGGAAGATCTTGCCCTTGCCGCCCGCCTCGGCCTTCTGCTCCGACACGTTGTAGACCTTCTCGAACACGCGCGGCACCGCGAGGAGGAACGTCGGCTTGAAGCTCCCGAGCGAGGGGAGGAGCTGCTTGGTGTCGGGCTGGTGGCCGACGCGGACCCCGGCGTGCACGCACAGCACGGAGATGAACCGCGCGAAGACGTGCGCCGTCGTGATGAAGAGCAGCGTCGACGCGCCGTTCGGGTCGAGCACGACCTCCTTGAGCGCGACGGCCGAGTTGCGTGAGAGCTCGACGAAGTTCGAGTGCGTCAGCACGCACCCCTTCGGCTTGCCGGTCGACCCCGAGGTGTAGATGAGTGTGGCGATGTCGGAGCCGACCGCGAGATTGCGGCGGCGTTCGATCTCCTCGTCGGGCACGTCGGCGCCCGCGGCGACGAGCTTGTCGAGGTCGCCGAGGTCGATCTGCCAGACGTTGCGGATCGCGGGGAGGTCGGGGTGCACCTCGTCGAAACGCGCGAAGTGGTCGGGCGTCTCGAGGATCACGGCGATCGAGCCCGAGTCGCCGAGGTTCCACTTCACCTGCGCGGGCGAGCTCGTCTCGTAGATGGGCACGAGCACGGCTCCGGCGAACCACGTGGCGAAGTCGATCAGCGTCCACTCGTACCTCGTCTTGGCCATCAGGCCGATCTTGTCGCCCGGCTGGATGCCCGACGCCACGAGGCCCTTCGCGAGCGCGACCACCTGGTCGTGGAACTCCCGCGTGGTGACGGGCGTCCAGCCGCCGTCGACGGTCGGCAGCGAGAACAGCACCGAGTCGGGCGTGGCGGCGACGCGCTGGACCAGGAGGTCGGTCGTGTTCGCGTCGGGGTCTGCTGGAACGACGGCGGGAGTCTCGAATTCGATCACGGTAGCTCCTTCGGCAACCGGGGAGGGTCGCGCGGCTGAGCGCGTGCGAACCTCGGCGTTGGGGTCGATTACACTCTAGTCGTTGCTCGCGCGGCCAGAGAGGCCCCGGGACCATTCGGCCTCATCCCTCTTCGAAAGGCAGCCTGCTCGTGCACGCGATCGGTATCGACATCGGCGGGACGAAGATCGCGGGCGCGGTCGTCGACGAATCGGGAACGATCGTGCGCAGCGAGCGCGTGCCGACCCCGGCCGATCCCGCGCGGCTCGAGGACGCGGTCGTGGCGATGATCCGGTCGCTCTCGGCCGGAGAGCCGACCGCGGCGGTCGGCGTGGCGGCCGCGGGGTTCATCGACGCGGCCCAGTCGACCGTGTACTACGCCCCCAACATCCGCTGGCGCAACGAGCCGTTCCGCGCGAAGCTCGAGGCCCGCGTCGGCACCACGGTCGTCGTCGACAACGACGCGAACGCCGCGGGCTGGGCCGAATTCCGGTTCGGTGCGGGCCGGCTCGTGAGCGACATGGTCATGCTCACGATCGGCACCGGCGTCGGCGGGGCGATCGTCGCGAGCGACCGGCTGTTCCGCGGCGGCTTCGGCGCGGGTGCGGAACTCGGGCACATGCGCCTGGTGCCGAACGGCATCGCCTGCGGCTGCGGCCAGCACGGATGCCTCGAGCAGTACGGTTCGGGTCGGGCGCTGCTCCGCATGGCCGGGGAGATCGCCGACGCCGGCGGCATCGGGCAGGCGCTCGCGCGCGCCCGCGAGGAGCACGGGGCGCTCGACGGCCGCATCGTCGGCGATCTCATCGCCGCGGAGGACCCGGGCGCCACGGCGGCGCTGCGCCAGCTCGGGCACTGGCTCGGCGAGGCGTCGGCGTCGCTCGCGGCGGTGCTCGACCCGCAGCGCTTCGTGTTCGGCGGCGGCGTCGCCGCCGCGGGCGACCTGCTGCTCGACCCCGTCCGCGAGGCGTTCCTCGAGCATCTGCCGGCCCGCGGCTACCATCCGGAGCCCGACTTCGTCATCGCCGAACTCGTGAACGACGCCGGCGTCGTGGGCGCGGCGGACCTCGCCCGGGTCTGGGTCGCCGAGCACGCCTGAGCCGCCCGGCGATAGGCTGGATCGTCGCTCGCGAACGGAAGGGGGCACGCGGTGTTCTACTGGATCATGAAGCACATCGTCGTCGGCCCCATCCTGCTGGCGATCTTCCGGCCGTGGGTCGTCGGCCTCGAGAACGTCCCCAGGGAGGGTGCGGTCGTGCTCGCCTCGAACCACCTCTCCTTCATCGACTCCATCTTCCTTCCGCTCGTCGTCGACCGCCGCGTGGTGTTCCTCGCCAAGAGCGAGTACTTCACGGGCAAGGGCCTGAAGGGCTGGGCCACGCGCGTCTTCTTCCAGGCGTCGGGCCAGCTGCCGATCGATCGGTCGGGCGGCAAGGCGTCCGAGGCATCGCTCAACACGGGTCTCCGCGTCCTGCGCGACGGCGGCGTGCTCGGCATCTACCCCGAGGGCACCCGCAGTCCCGACGCGCGCCTCTACCGTGGCCGCACGGGCGTCGCGCGGATGGTGCTGGAGGCCGGCGTCCCCGTCATCCCGGTCGCGATGATCGACACCGAGAAGGTCATGCCCATCGGCACCCGCATCCCGAAGGTGCGTCGCATCGGCATCATCATCGGCGAGCCGCTCGACTTCTCGCGCTTCCACGGACTCGAGGGCGACCGCTTCGTGTTGCGTTCCGTGACCGACGAGCTCGTCTACGAGCTCCGCGCACTGAGCGGGCAGGACTACGTCGACGTGTACGCCAGCTCGGTGCGGGAGCAACGGGCTGCGCAATCGAGGTAGGCTCGACACGGCGGCGTCGCGACGTGCGGGGCCGTTTCCCGTTCATGGCGCCTCGCGCCCGACCCTTCAGGACAGCCCCGTGGTACAGCTCGTCGAGCCCGTCGTCTTCGCAGATCCCTCCGTGATCGACGGCCTCGACTATTGGCGCACGCTGCCGATCAAGCAGCAGCCCACGTGGCTCGACCCCGAGGCGGCGCATGCGGCATCCGCCGAGCTGGCGACCCTGCCGCCGCTCGTCTTCGCGGGCGAGGTCGACATCCTGCGCGAGCGGCTCGCCGCCGCATCCGTGGGCAAGGCGTTCCTGCTGCAGGGCGGCGACTGCGCCGAGACCTTCGCGGGCGCGACGGCCGACCAGATCCGCAACCGGGTGAAGACCGTGCTGCAGATGGCGGTCGTGCTCACCTACGGCGCCTCGATGCCGGTGGTGAAGATGGGTCGCATGGCCGGGCAGTTCGCGAAGCCCCGCTCCAGCGACACCGAGACGCGTGGCGGCGTCACGCTGCCCGCCTACCGCGGCGACATCGTGAACGGCTACGACTTCACGCCCGAGTCTCGCGCGGCCGACCCGTCGCGCCTGGTGCGCGGCTACCACACGGCCGCGTCGACGCTGAACCTCATCCGCGCGTTCACGCAGGGCGGGTTCGCCGACCTGCGGCAGGTGCACTCGTGGAACCAGGGCTTCGCGGCGAACCCGGCGAACGCCCGCTACGAGTCGCTGGCCCGCGAGATCGACCGGGCCATCAAGTTCATGGACGCGTGCGGCGCCGACTTCGAGGCGCTCCGGCACACCGAGTTCTACACCGGCCACGAGGGCCTGCTCATGGACTACGAGCGGCCGATGACCCGCATCGACTCGCGCACGGGCACGCCGTACGACACGTCGGCGCACTTCATCTGGATCGGCGAGCGCACGCGCGATCTCGACGGTGCGCACGTCGACTTCCTCTCCCGGGTGCGCAACCCCATCGGCGTCAAGCTCGGGCCGAACACCACGCCCGAGACCATGCTCCAGCTGGTCGACAAGCTCGACCCCGAGCGCGAGCCCGGCCGACTGACGTTCATCACGCGCATGGGCGCCGGGAAGATCCGCGACGCGCTGCCGCCGCTGCTCGAGGCGATCAAGGCGTCCGACGCGAACCCCCTGTGGGTCACCGACCCGATGCACGGCAACGGCATCACGACGTCGACGGGCTACAAGACGCGTCGCTTCGACGACGTGGTCGACGAGGTCCGGGGCTTCTTCGAGGCGCACCGGGCCGCCGGCACCTTCCCGGGCGGCATCCACGTCGAGCTCACGGGCGACGACGTCACCGAGTGCCTGGGCGGTTCCGAGTACATCGACGAGATCACGCTCGAGACGCGGTACGAGTCGCTGTGCGACCCGCGCCTGAATCACATGCAGTCGCTCGAACTCGCGTTCCTCGTCGCCGAGGAGCTCACCGCACGCTGATCCCGTCGCGGGGCGTCCGGCGACGGATGCCCCGGTGGCGGGTCAGCCGCCGAAGTTGACGGTGATCTCGGTGCCGCGCTTCACGAGCTCGCCGGCCGCCGGGCTCTGCACGGAGGCCACGACGGCGCCCTCGAGGAAGCCGGGCACGTTGCTCGTCACGCTGAAACCCAGCGCTTCGAGCTGCTCGCGCGCCTGGGCGACGGTCTGGCCCGTGATGACGTTCGGCACCTCGACGAGGTCGGGGCCCTTCGACACGGTGAGCACCACGGTGTCCCCGGGGCGCATGGTCTCGTTCGCGTAGGTCGCCGTGATGACATGGTCGACCGGAACCTCGTCGTGGAACTCGGGCTCGGCGAACTCGACCTCGAGCCCGACGCCCTCGAGGGCGGACTGGGCCTCGCCGACCGGCGTTCCCTCGACGGGCGGGATCGCCCCCACCGAGATGACGAGCGTGAGGTCGGCGAGCTCGGCGACCTCGGCGCCGACGGGGTTCCCGTCGACGTCGAGCACGGCGATGACCGCGCCGGCGGCGAACTCGCCCGAGAACTGCTGCGCGTTCTGCTCCGCGACCGTGAAGTCGCCGAGGGCGTCCCGCGCCTCCGCCTCGGGGAGGCCGATCACGTCGGGCATGGCGAGGATGCGCGGCCCGAGCGAGACGAACACGGTGACGGTGGATCCGCGCCGTGCCTGCGCGCCGCCCTCGGGATCGGTGCCCGAGACCTGGCCCTGCGGCACGACCGGGTCGTTGCGTTCCGCGGCGGCGACCTCGAAGCCCTCGTCTTCGAGCACCCGCGTCGCATCCTCGGGGAGCAGCGTCGACACGTCGGGCACGGTCGCCAGCGCGCCCGGGCCGGCGCCGAAGTACCAGCCGGTTCCGGCGGCGAGACCGGTGAGCAGCAGCACGAGTGCGAAGATCCAGTATCCGCGTCGCTTCCGGCGTTCGGCGCTCGTCGCGAGTGCGGTGGTGTCCTCGTCGTCGGATGCCTCGACCGCGGCGACCGCGACGGGTGCGCCGGCGCCGAGCACCATCGTCTCGGCGGTGGCCGGGCCTAGCGGCACGGCGTCGTGGATGACCGCGGTCGCCCGGGTCGGACGTGCGGGCTGCGGCATCCGGATCGACGGTTCGATCTCGCGGAGGCGCTCCAGCATCTCGCGGGCGTCGCGCGGGCGTTCCTCGGGGTCGCGCGCGGTCGCCCAGAGCACGAGTTCGTCGAGCTCGGCGGGCACCGCGGGATTCTTGCTGCTCGGCGTCGGCACGGTGTCGTTCGCGTGCTGGTACGCGATCTGCATGGGCGCCTCGCCGACGTACGGCTGCTCGCCCGTGAGCATCTCGTACATCATGATGCCGACGGCGTAGAGGTCGCTCCGGGCGTCGGCGACGCCGCGCGTGACGAGCTCGGGGGAGAGGTACGCGATGGTGCCGAGCAGCGCCTGGCCGGTCGCGGTGTTGGCGCTCGCGGCGCGCGCGAGCCCGAAGTCGCCGAGCTTGATGCGGCCGTCGTCGGCGAGCAGCACGTTCTCGGGCTTGAGGTCGCGATGCACGATGCCGGCCTGGTGCGCGGCGGCGAGGCCGGCCAGCACGGCGTCCATGATGTCGACGGTCTGCTCCGGCGTGAGCTTCGTGTAGTCCTTCAGGAGCTCGCGCAGCGTGATGCCGGGCAGGTACTCCATGACGAGGTACGCCATGTCGGAGTCCTGCCCCTGGTCGAAGACGTTGACCACGTTCGGGTGGGCCAGTCGCGCGGCCGAGCGCGCCTCCTGCACGAAGCGCGTCTTGAACGTGTTGTCGTCGGCGAGATGCCCGTGCATGATCTTGATGGCGACCCGTCGCTCGAGGCGCAGGTCGGTCGCGAGGTACACGGTGGCCATGCCGCCGCGGGCGATCCGCGAGCGCACCTGATAGCGGCCGTCGACGAGACGGCCGATCATCGGGTCGACGGGCGGCGCGGTGGTCACCGTACGAGTGTACGAAGTGGTGTATGCCCGACGGCGACTCGACGCCGGTCAGTCGCGGAATCGCAACGGGTTCGTGATCGACGGATGCCTCGGCAGGTGTTCGATCAGCCCAGTTCGGACAGCCAGGCGCGGGCCGACGCCTCCCACTTCGCGTAGTGGTCGGGGAAGTCCGAGAGCTGCACCGCCTGCGCGGCCTGGGTGACGGTCATCGTCTCCCAGCCCGGGATGTCGAGCAGGCCCCTCGTGCGGCCGGGATTCGGGTTGGCCGCGCCGCCGTAGAACGCGGCGGCCGCGCGCACGGGGTCGAGCACCTCCTCGACCGTCCCCCAGCCCTGGCTCGGCCGCTGCTGGAAGAGGCCGAGCGAGTCCCGGTCGCCGTGGTGCAGGTTGCGGAGTCCCGACTCCTGCGCCGCGGCCGCAAGGGCGATGACGATGCCCTGGTCGGGCACGCCGATGGCGCGTCCCATCTCGATGATGATGCGCGCGTTTCCGCGCATCTCCTCGGTGAGCGGCAGGTCGACCGAGGCGACGATCGCGACGGGTTCGGGGCGGCGGACGACGAGCACCTGTCCCGGCACGATGAGGGTCGACCCGCCGAGCCCGTTGACCCGGTCGAGGTCGGCGACCGTGAGCCCGTAGGCGTCCGCGATGCCGTACAGGGTGTCGCCCGTGACGACGACGTGCGTCTCGGCGGCTGCGGGGTCGGATGCCGCGGGGTCGGATGCCGCGGGCTCGGGTGCCGCGACGGGCGCGGGCGGCGCGTCCGGCCCGGGCGCCGCGGAGCCGGTCGGCGGCAGCACGATGGACTCGCCCGGGAAGATGAGGCTGGACGGGCCGAGTCCGTTGGCGCTGAGCACGCTGCCGACGTCGAGGCCGTAGGCGGCGGCGATGCCGCTCACGGTGTCGCCCTCGACCACGACGTGCTTCCGGATCTCGGGCGCGGCCGGGGGAGCCGGCGCCTGCGCTGCGGTTCCGCCCGGCAGGGCGAGGCGCTGGCCGGGGAAGATGAGGCTCGACCAGCCCAGGCCGTTGAGCGCGAGCACCTCGGCCGTCGCCAGCCCGAACCGCTCGGCGATGCCGTTCACGGTGTCGCCCTCGACGACGACGTACTCGGAGGGAGGGATCGCCGCGACCGTCGTGCGCATCGTGCGCGCGCCGTCCGCGTCGTTCCCCTTCGACTTCGCGGGTCGCTTCACGGTCTGCGGCGTCGCCTCGGCCGGTTGCACGATGCCGAGGGTGACGGCCACGGTGCTCACGACGGCGAGCGGCACGCCGAGGACCGCACGGATGCCGCGGGTCCGCGGACGTCGTGCCCTCGCGGCATCCGCCCGCCGACCCCCGCCGGCGCCGGTCGACTCGGACTCGTCCGCCATGGTGCCCCCTCGCGCCGACCTGGTTCATCGACGTCGCGGCCACCGTCGCACAGCCGGATGACCGAGTCAACGACCTCGCCGCGAGTCCGCCGACTCCGTCCCCGGACGGGGGTGGCGGCTCCGGCGCGCCCTTCCGAACCCGGGCGCGTGTCTGGCAGGCTTGGATTCGTGACCGACGCCGACCAGACCGACTGGCTGACCGTTCCCGACCTCGTCGACCTGCTCGGGCTGACCCCGAGCCGCGTCCGCCGCCTCATCGACGATCGACACCTGCTCGCGGCGCGCGTCGACGGCGTGTTGAGGGTGCCCGCGCTCTTCCTCCGCGACGGCGCCCCGCTCTCGGAGCTGCACGGCACCGCCATGGTGCTCGCCGATGCGGGCTTCAGCGACGCCGAGGCGTTGGAGTGGCTGCTCGCCGAGGAGGACAGCCTCGGCACCACGCCCATCGCCGCGCTGCGCGCGGGCCGCAAGTCCGAGGTGCGCCGGGTCGCGCAGGCGCTGGCGTAGGCCGGCCGAGGCGCCCGCTCGGGTCAGCTCGTGCGGCGGCTGACGGCCTTGGCGAGCGAACCGAGCTCCGAGCGCGCCTCGCGGCCGAGCGGGGCGTCGGCGAGCACGGCCGTCGCGCGTGCGACGTTGTCGGCGATGATCCGCTCGACCTCGTCGACGGCGCCGCACTCGCTGAGGGTGCGCTGGAGCATCCGCACCTGGTCGCTGCCGAGGCCGGGGTCGCCGAGGAGCTCGTCGAGGAGCCGACGCTGTCCGGGGGCGAGGCGTTCCCGGGCGATGGCCACGAGCATCGTGCGCTTGCCCTCGCGCAGGTCGTCGCCGCTCGGCTTGCCGGTCACGTCGGGGTCGCCGTAGACGCCGAGGAGGTCGTCGCGGAGCTGGTAGGCGATGCCGAGGGGCAGGCCGAAGTCGCGCAGCGCCGCGAGTTGCGTGGCGGAGGCCCCGGCGATCGCGCCGCCGATGGTGAGCGGCGCCTCGACCGAGTACTTCGCCGCCTTGTAGACGATGACGCGCTCGGCGCGGGTGCGCTGCTCCGACTCGGGCTGGGTGAGCCAGGCGCGTTCCTCGAGGATGTCGAGGTACTGGCCGGCGGTCACCTCCGTGCGCATGCGGATGAACTCCGCGCGCGCCGCGCGTGCGGCCTGCGGATCGGAGAGCGCGCCGAGGCCCTCGTCGAGCAGTTCGTCGCTCCATCCGAGGAGGAGATCGCCGAGGAGGATCCCCGAGGCCCGGCCGAAGTCCGCGCCGCTGCCGGCCCACCCGGCGTCGGCGTGCAGCGTCTCGAACAGCCGGTGCGCGGACGGCGCACCGCGGCGGGTGTCGGAGTTGTCGATGATGTCGTCGTGCACGAGTGCGGCGGCGTGGAAGACCTCCAGGGCCGACGCGGCGGAGACGACGGGGAAGAGGTCGCGTCCGCCCGTCTCGAACGGGTCGAATCCGCGCGCGCCGACGGCCTCCCAGCCCCAATAGCAGAACAGGGCGCGAAACCGCTTGCCGCCGCTGAGAAAGCGCCCAGAGAACGATGTCAAGGGGTCCAGATCGGGGCTGATCGAGCGGAGAATGGAAGTGCGTTCGGCGAGGAATTCCTCGATGCGCGCATGCACCAGATCGACGAGCCGGGAACCGTGAGCCACTCGCCTAGCCTAGCGAGGCGAGGCGGGGCTAGAATGGACCCGGATGCGTCGATCCCGAGCCTGAGGGGAATGAGATGCCGCTTTCAGAGCAGGAGCAACGTCTTCTCGAGGAGATGGAGCGGAACCTCTACCGCAACGACGCCGACTTCGTCCATGCGGTCGGTGGGGTCCGCGGTCGTCGCCCCAACTACCGAGCCATCGTGCTCGGCGTGCTGCTCGCGGTCGCCGGCGTCGGCGCCCTGATCGCGGGCGTCGCCCTCCAGCTGCTCATCGTGGGCGTGATCGGCTTCGCCCTCATGTTCGCCGGCGTCCTCGTCGCCATCACCCCATCCAAGCGAGGCGGCATCTCCGCCGCTCCCGCCGACCCCACGGCATCTTCGGGGGCGCGCCAGTCGAGCGGGAGCTTCATGGACCGCCTGAACGAGCGATGGGATCGTCGCCAGGAGGGCCGCGACTAGCCCCTCCACTTCGCACCACCACGACGGGTCGATCTTCGGATCGGCCCGTTTTCGTCTGTCCGCGCGGCGGCGACGCGCTGATCGGGCGCTGATTCCGCGCCGCCCGGGGGCCCGCTGACCGGGAATCCGCCGCTGGACGCGGTCCGCAGCCGGTTCGCCGCGCCGGTTCGAGCGTCTCGGCCTCCACGTTCCTCCACCTGCGCTCGCCCGCATGTTCACAGGGAACTCACACCCCCAGAACGGGGAAAACGAGCGAATGTCGTTGGTCGGTGGATGGGAGTGGAGTAAAGTGGGGTCACCTGGATCCTGGCCGGAGGAAAGGGGGTGGTGCGGTGTTCCTCGGGACCTACGAGCCGAAGCTCGACGAGAAGGGCCGCGTCATTCTTCCGGCGAAGTTCCGGGAGGAGCTGTCGAACGGGCTCGTGCTCACGCGCGGGCAGGAGCGCTGCATCTACGTGTTCAGCGTCCGCGAGTTCGAGAGCATGAGCGACAAGATCCGCCAGGCCCCGGTCACGAGCAAGCAGGCACGCGATTACATGCGCGTGTTCCTCTCGGGGGCATCCGCGGAGACCCCCGACAAACAGCATCGGGTCACCATCCCCGCCACGCTCCGCGGCTACGCGGGGCTCGACCGAGACCTCGCGGTCATCGGTGCGGGCAGCCGGGTGGAGATCTGGGATGCGACGGCGTGGCAGACGTACCTCGCCGAGCAGGAGGCGGCCTTCGCGGAGACGGCGGAGGAGGTGATCCCCGGGCTCTTCTAGCCCCGGGTTGCGACTCCCAGCCGTGCGCGCCTGATGCACTTCCCCGCACCAGGACGAACGGATGGGGATCGGAACCCGGGAACAGGAGTCGAAGGAATCATGGACATCGAACGCATTCACACCCCGGTCATGCTCGAGCGCACGATCCAGCTGCTCGCTCCCTCCCTCGAGGCCGACGGAGCCGTGCTCGTCGATGCCACGCTGGGCATGGGCGGCCACAGCCGGGCCTTCCTCGAGCGGTTCCCGAAGCTCACCGTGATCGGCCTCGACCGAGACACCGACGCCCTCGCCATCGCGCGGGAGCGGCTGGCCGCATTCGGCGACCGCGCCCGGTTCGTGCACACCGTGTACGACGGTATCGCCGACGCCGTGCGCGCCGAGGGATTCGACGAGGTGCAGGGCGTGCTCTTCGACCTCGGCGTCTCGTCGCTGCAGCTCGATCGTGCCGAGCGCGGCTTCGCGTATTCGAAGGATGCCCCGCTCGACATGCGCATGGACTCGACCGCCGGCCGTACCGCCGCCGACGTCATCGCGGAGTCGAGCGAGGACGAGCTTCGCCGACTGTTCTCGGAGTACGGCGAGGAGAAGCTCGCGGCGCGGTATGCCAGGGCCATCGTGCGGGCACGAGCGGATGCCCCGATCACGCGATCCGGCGAGCTCGTCGACATCATCACCAAGGCGACCCCCGTCGCGGTGCAGCGACAGGGGCACCCGGCCAAGCGCGTCTTCCAGGCGCTGCGCATCGAGGTGAACGAGGAGCTCGCGGTACTCGAACGCGCGATCCCGGCGGCCCTCGACCTCGTCGCGGTCGAGGGACGCATCGTCGTGCTCGCCTACCAGTCCCTCGAGGACCGCATCGTCAAGCGCGCGCTGCAGGCCGCCGCGAGCTCCACGGCGCCGGCCGGTCTTCCCATGGAGCTGCCCGAACACCGTCCGCAGTTCCGCCTCCTGGTGCGGGGCGCAGAGCTCGCGAGCGAAGCCGAGCAGGCGGAGAACCCGCGTGCCAAGCCGGTGCGACTGCGCGCCGCCGAACGAGTGAGGAGGCCGTCGTGACCGCACTGCCGGCCCAGTCCGCTCCCGCGCCGCGCCGGGCCCCCGGGTCCGCGCCGCAGCGTCGTCTCCGCCCGGCCCCCGAGCCGAGCGCGGGGCTCAGCAGACCGCGACTCGCGTACGCGATCATCGCCGTCGGGGCGGTGGCCGTCATCGTCGTCGCCCAGCTGCTGCTCTCGATCGCGCTCGCACAGGGCGCCTACGAGATCGATGCCCACCAACTCCGCCAGGCCGAGCTCGCGCGCGAGGAGCAGAAGCTCGCCGAGGAACTCGACCGACTCGAGTCGCCGCAGTACCTCGCCATGAACGCGGAGGCGCTCGGCATGGTGCCGAACACCGCGCCGGTGTACCTGCGGCTGTCCGACGGGGCGGTGCTCGGTGAGCCGACCGCCGCGAGCGCAGGCGCGGCGGCGTCGGGCGGGCTCGTGCCGAATGCCCTCATCGACGGCGTGCCGCCGGTGACGGCGCAGCAGGCGGGGGAGACTCCGAACGGGGGAGCGGGCGGCGGCACGCCGGCCGACGGCGCCGGCGCACAGGTCGCACCACCGCCCGTGAGCGACGGTCTGCCGACGCCCGCCACGCACTGACCGCCCCGACCCGAGAGGACGAGATGAACCGCATCAGCCGCCATCCCGCGCGACGGATCGTGCTCGCGGCGGTCGTCCTCGTCGTCTTCGTCGGCGTGTTCGTCGTGCGACTCGTCGACATCCAGGTCGTTCGCGCGGCCGAGCTCAGCGAGGAGGCGCAGGGGCGCAGGTCCCAGACGGTGACGGAGTACGGCGCACGCGGCGACATCGTCGACGCGGCGGGCATCGTGCTCGCCGACAGCGTCATGCGCTACGACATCGCGCTGTCGCCGAAGTACGCCGGACCCGTCGACCGCGAGGTGCCCGACCCGGCCGATCCGTCGAAGACGACGCCCGTCGAGGTGCCACTCGCGCAGCTCACCGCGGAGCTGGGCGAGGTGGTCGGCCTCACCGGCGACCAGGTGCAGGGCATCATCGACGCGGCGCTCGCGGAGAACCCCGACGACGACTTCGAGTACGTGGCGAAGCTCGTCGACACGGCGACCTACGAGCGCGTCAAGGCGCTGCGCATCCCCTGGGTGGTGCCGTGGGAGCACCCGAGCCGTACGTATCCGAACGGCGCGGTCGCCGGCAACCTCATCGGCTTCGTGGGCGACGACGGGGATCCGTTCGCGGGAGTCGAGTACTCCGAGGACGCATGCCTGGCCGGGGAGGACGGCGAGTACTC
The DNA here is from genome assembly GCF_004959775.1 of Agromyces sp. H66. Lineage (GTDB taxonomy): Bacteria > Actinomycetota > Actinomycetes > Actinomycetales > Microbacteriaceae > Agromyces. The sequence goes on along the minus strand of NZ_SJZG01000002.1, from coordinate 412,192 downwards.
CTACCAGCACAGCCTCTCGGACTGGGTCGAGATCCCGGGCACCAAGGTGGTGCACGAAGAGGCCCGCGACGGCGGCACGCTGCAGCTCACGATCGACTCCGACCTGCAGTGGATGGTGCAGCGCATCGCCGAGGCGCAGGTGCGGGCCGTGGGCGCCGACTGGGCCACGGTCACGGTCATGGAGGCGAAGACGGGGCGCCTCCTCGCCGTCGCCGACGTGCCCACCATCGATCCCAACGCCCCGACGGCGATCGCGAAGGAGCACCGCGGCTCTCGGGCCTTCACGGCCCCGTTCGAGCCGGGCTCGACGTTCAAGGCGCTGACCGCGGCATCCGTCATCGACGCCGGCGAGGCCGACCCGCTCAGCCAGGTCGTCGCGGGCTACCGGTACCTGCCGCCGAACGGCGCCGACATCAACGACAGCTTCTACCACGACGACACCCGGTACACGCTCACCGGCGTGCTCATCGACTCGTCGAACACGGGCATGTCGCTGTTCGGCGAACGCCTCACCGACGAGGAACGCTACGAGTACATGCTCGACTTCGGGCTCGGGGAGCAGACCGAGGTCGGGTTCGCGGGCGAGGAGCCCGGCGACCTGCACGGCGGCCCCGACGCGTGGGACAACCAGACGAAGTACGCGACGATGTTCGGCCAGGGCCTCACCACCACGGCGGTGCAGATCGCGAGCGCCTACCAGACGATCGCGAACGACGGCGTGCGCATGCCCGTGCGCCTCGTCGACGGCTGCATCGGCGAGGACGGCGAGCTCGACGCTCCCGAGGTGGAGGGCACGCGCGTGGTCTCCGAGACCGCGGCGAACCAGACCAGCCAGATGCTCGAGCGCGTCTACCTCGACGGCTGGCTCGCCGACGAGTGGCACATCCCCGGTTACCGCGTCGCGGCGAAGACCGGAACCGCGCAGGTTCCCGACGGCAACGGCGGCTACCTCTCCGGCTACCTCGTGTCGGTCTCGGGATTCGCCCCGGCCGACGATCCGCAGTTCGTCGTTTCGGTGAGCATCATGAATCCCGTTAAGATGAACTCGTCCGCCGCATCCGCTCCCGTCTTCCAACAGGTGATGAGCCAGGTGCTGAAGAAGTATCGGACGCTTCCATCCGGCGCTCCGGCGCCCGAGCTGCCAGCCACCTGGTGAGAAAGTTGGGTTCGTGACCGGATCGCCTTCCACGGCCCTCCGGCCGCAGCATCCGAATCCACGCTCCCTGCACGGCCTCGCCGAGACGTTCGGCTTCGAGGTGCGCGGCGACGTGGACGCCCTCGAGGTGACGGGCGTGGTGCTCTCGTCGAAGGCGGTGCGCCCCGGCGACCTGTACGTCGGCGTCCCCGGGCGGAACGCGCACGGCGCCCAGTACGCCACGGCGGCGCGCGACGCGGGAGCGGTGGCGATCCTCACCGACCCCGCCGGAGCCGAACTCGCCGCCGGCGCGGAGCTCCCCGTCCTCGTGACGCCCGATGCCCGAGCCGCGCTCGGCGAGGTGGCCGCGTGGATCCACCGCACGGCCGACAACCCGGCGACCCTGTTCGGCATCACCGGCACGAACGGCAAGACGAGCGTCGTGTACCTCCTCTACGGCATCCTCCGCCAGCTCGGCGTCGTGGCCGGCCTCACGTCGACCGCCGAGCGTCGCATCGGCGACGAGGCCGTCACGAGCTCGCTCACCACGCCCGAGGCGAGCGAGTTGCACGCCCTGCTCGCCCGCATGCGCGAGGTCGACGTACGCGCGGTCGGCATCGAGGTGTCGGCGCAGGCGCTCTCGCGGCATCGCGTCGACGGGCTCGTCTTCGACGTCGTCGGCTTCACGAACCTCACGCACGACCACCTCGACGACTACGCGTCGATGGACGAGTACTTCGAGGCCAAGCGCGACCTGTTCCAGCCCGAGCGCTCACGGCGCGGCGTCGTCACGGTCGACTCCGAATGGGGTCGCCGTCTCGTCGCCGAGTCGCGCATCCCCGTGACCACGCTCACCACGCGCCCCGACGTCGAGGCCGACTGGCGACTGGCCGTCGGCGAGGAGACGGCGACGCACACGACGTTCGTGCTCGCCGGCCCCGACGGACGCCGACTCGATTCGCGCGTGCCCCTGCTCGGCTGGTACATGGCCGCCAACGCCGCGCTCGCGATCGTGATGCTCGTCGAGGCCGGATACGACCTCGAGCGCATCGCGCAGGTGCTCGAGCGCGACGGCGGCATCGACGCGTACATCCCCGGTCGGGCCGAGCGCATCTCGGGCGAGAAGGGCCCGCTCGTCTACATCGACTACGGCCACAGCCCCGACGCGTTCCTGCAGACGCTCGGCGCCATCCGCCGGTTCACGACCGGCCGGCTCATCATGCTGTTCGGCGCCGACGGCGACCGCGACACCACCAAGCGCGCCGAGATGGGCGCGATCGCCGCCCGTGGCGCCGACGTCGTGGTGATCACCGACTTCCACCCGCGGTTCGAGGATCCCGCCGCGATCCGTGCGGCGCTCATCGCGGGCGCGCGGGCCGCCGTCCCCGATCGCGAGATCCACGAGGTCGCCGACCCGCGCGAGGCCTTCCGCACCGCGCTCGCGCTGGCAGGCGAGGGTGACGCCATCCTGTACGCCGGCCCCGGACACGAGGAGTACCACGAGGTGAAGGGCGTGAAGATCCCCTACTCGGCCAGAGACGACGCCAGGCAGGCCCTGCGCGAGGCGGGCTGGCCCGCATGATCGCCCTCACCCTCGCCGAGGTCGCCTCGGCGGTCGGCGGCGCGCTGCGCCTCGACGGCACGGATGCCACGCCCGAGACGGTCGTCGAGGGCGAGGTCACGACCGATTCCCGCGAGATCGGCCCCGGCGGCGTCTTCTTCGCCAAGCGCGGCGAGTTCGACGACGGGCACCGGTTCGCGCCCGCCGCGGCCGAGCGGGGAGCGGCGCTCCTCGTCGTGGAGCACCCGCTCGAGCTCGCGGTGCCGCAGGTCGTGGTGGCCGACACCGTCGACGCCCTCGGTGCGCTCGCGACCGAGGTGGTCGGGCGGGTTCGGGCGCACGGCGCGTTGCGCATCGTCGGCGTCACGGGCTCGAACGGCAAGACCACGACGAAGAACCTGCTGCGAGCCGTGCTCGAACGAGTCGGCCCGACGGTCGCGGCCCGCAAGTCGTTCAACAACGAGGTCGGCGCGCCCATCACGATGCTCGAGCTCACGCACGACACGCAGTTCCTCGTGGCCGAGATGGGCGCCTCGGCCGTCGGCGAGATCGCGAGGCTCGTGCGAATGGCCCGACCCGACGTGGGCATCGTGCTCAAGGTCGGCCTCGCCCACGCGGGCGAGTTCGGCGGCATCGAGCAGACCGTGCGCGCGAAGAGCGAGATGGTCACCGACCTCCTCGAGACGGATGTCGCGGTGCTGAACGCCGACGATCCGCGCGTCGCATCGATGGCCGACCGCACGAGGGCCCGCGTCGTGTGGTTCGGGCTCGGCGGACACGTCGACGTGCGTGCCACGCACCTCGCCGTGCACGCCCGCGGCACCGACTTCACGGTGACGATCCCGGGCGGCGAGTCCGCCCGCGTGCACTTCGGCGTGCTGGGCGAACACCACGTCATGAACGCGCTCGCGGCGATCGCGGCATCCCTCGAGCTCGGCGTGCCGCTGCCCGCGATCGTCGAGGCCCTCGAATCGATGACCCTCGCCGAGCGGTGGCGCATGCAGGTCATGGGCGGCCGCGACGGCATCACGGTCATCAACGACGCCTACAACGCGAGCCCCGACTCGATGTCGGCCGCGCTCAAGACGCTCGCGCAGGTGCAGTCGCCGGGCACGCGCACGATCGCGGTGCTCGGCGAGATGAGCGAGCTGGGCGAGTTCTCGGGGGAGGAGCACGACCGCATCGGCCTGCTCGCGGTGCGCCTCGGCATCTCGCAGCTCGTCGTCGTCGGGCAGGGCGCGCGTCGCCTGCACATCTCGGCCATCAACGAGGGTTCGTGGGACGGCGAGTCCACCTTCGTCGAGACCGCCGACGAGGCGTTCGACCTCGTCGCCGCGATCGCGCGCCCCGGTGACACGGTGCTCGTGAAATCGTCGAACTCGGCGGGTCTCCGCCACCTCGGCGACCGACTGGGAGAATGGTTCGCATGAGCGGCGGGGCTGCACTGATGATCCGCCACCTCGGCGACCGACTGGGAGAATGGTTCGCATGAGCGGCGGGGCTGCACTGATGATCCGCCACCTCGGCGACCGACTGGGAGAATGGTTCGCATGAGCGGCGGGGCTGCACTGATGATCCGCCACCTCGGCGACCGACTGGGAGAATGGTTCGCATGAGCGGCGGGGCAGCACTGATGATCGGCCTGCCCGGTCACCGACTGGGAGAATGGTTCGCGTGAGAGCACTGCTGACCGCCGGGGCGTTGTCGCTCGCCTTCACGCTGTTCCTGACCCCGCTCTTCATCCGCCTCTTCCGCCGGATCGGCTGGGGCCAGTTCATCCGCGACGACGGTCCGAAGAGCCACCACGTCAAGCGCGGCACGCCCACCATGGGCGGCATCGTGTTCATCCTCGGCAGCCTGTTCGGCTACTTCGTCGCCACCCTGGTCGTGAGCAATGAGCCGCCGACCGCGTCGGGCTTGCTCGTGCTCCTCATGATGGTGGGCCTCGGCGCCGTCGGCTTCATCGACGACTTCCTGAAGACGCGGAAGCGCCAGAGTCTCGGCCTCGGCGGCTGGGCGAAGGTCACGGGCCAGGTCATCGTGGCGGCCGCGTTCGCACTGCTCGCGCTGCAGTTCCCCAACGAGCAGAGCGTGACGCCGGCGAACACCAGCATCTCGTTCATCCGCGACCTGCCGCTCGACTTCATGGTGTTCGGCACCGTCGTCGGCATCGTCCTCTACGTCATCTGGATCTGCCTCATCACCGTGGCGACGTCCAACGGCGTGAACGTGACCGACGGGCTCGACGGGCTCGCCGGCGGCGCCTCGATCCTGGCCATCGGCTCGTTCGTCATCATCGGCTTTTGGCAGTTCAACCAGTCCTGCTTCAGCGAGAACCTGAACCCGAGCGACGCCTACCGCTGCTACGAGGTGCGCGATCCGCTCGACCTGGCGATCGTCGCCACCGCCATCGTGGGCGGCCTCATCGGCTTCCTCTGGTGGAACACGAACCCCGCGCACATCTACATGGGCGACACGGGTTCGCTCGCGCTCGGTGGCGCCCTCGCCGCCCTCGCGATCGTCAGCCACACGCAGCTGCTCCTCATCCTCGTCGGCGGCCTGTTCGTCATCGAGACCGGCTCGGTCATCGTGCAGCGCGCGTACTTCAAGCTCACCCGCGGCAAGCGCATCTTCCTGATGAGCCCGATCCATCACCACTTCGAATTGAAGGGCTGGGCCGAGGTCACCATCGTCGTGCGCTTCTGGATCATCGGGGGCCTGCTCGTGGCGGCCGGCGTCGGCAGCTTCTACTTCGAGTGGCTGCAGCGGTGAGCGAGGTGGATGCCGCCTCGACCCGCGACCGCCTCGACACGCTCACCAGCTGGAACGCCGACTGGCGGGGGCTCCGGGTCGCCGTCCTCGGGCTCGGCGTCACGGGTTTCGCGGTGGCCGACACCCTCACCGAGCTCGGCGCCGACGTGCTGGTGATCGCCCCGTCGGCCGACGACGACCGGGCGCGGATCCTCGAGGTCATCGGGGCGACGCTGCTGCGGCATCCGCTCGACGGCGTGCCCGACGAGCTCGTGTCGTTCGCACCCGAGGTCGTCGTGGCCTCGCCCGGGTTCCACCCCGACCATCCCGTGCTCGAATGGGCCGGCGACGCCGGCGTCGCCGTGTGGGGCGACATCGAGCTCGCCTGGCGCGTGCGCGACAAGGTGAACGCCGCCGAATGGATCCTCGTCACCGGCACCAACGGCAAGACCACGACGGTGCAGCTCGCCGCGACGTTCCTCGCCGCGAACGGACTGCGCGCGGCGCCGTGCGGCAACATCGGCGTGCCCGTGCTCGACGCGGTGCGCGATCCGGGCGGCTTCGACGTGCTCGTGGTCGAGCTGTCGAGCTACCAGCTGCACCACCTGCCGAAGACCGGGCCGGGCGCACTGCACCCCTGGGCGAGCGTCGTGCTGAACGTCGCCGACGACCACCTCGATTGGCACGGCTCGGCCGAGGCGTACCGGGCGGCCAAGGCGACCGTCTACGAGAACACGAAGGTCGCCTGCGTGTACAACCGCGCCGACGAGGCGACGATGCACATGGTCGAGGAGGCCGACGTCGAGGAGGGCGCCCGGGCGATCGGCTTCGGCCTCGACGTGCCGGGCCCGAGCGACTTCGGCGTCGTCGAGGGCATCCTGTGCGACCGAGCGTTCCTCGACGAGCGGCGCACGGCGGCGCTCGAGATCATCACGGTGGGCGAACTCGAGCCCCGAGGCCTCGCCGCGCCGCACGTCGTGGCGAACATCCTCGCGGCCGCGGCGCTGGCCCGGTCGTACGGGGTGCCGGTCGGCGTCATCCACGACGCGCTCGGCGACTTCCGCCTCGACGCGCACCGCATCGAACAGGTCGCCGACGCCGGCGGCATCCGCTGGATCGACGACTCGAAGGCCACCAACCCGCACGCGGCCGAGGCATCGCTGCGAGCCTTCCCGCACGTCGTGTGGATCGTCGGCGGCCTGCTGAAGGGCGTCGACGCCGACGCCCTCGTGGCCGCGCACGTCGGACGCCTGCGTGCCGCGATCGTGATCGGCGTCGACCGTGCGCCCCTGGTCGCGGCGTTCCGGCGACACGCGCCGGAACTGCCTCTCTTCGAGGTCGCCACGGCCGACACTGAGAAGGTGATGCCCGAGGCGGTCGCGCTGGCCGCAACCACGGCCGAACCGGGGGACACGGTGCTCCTCGCGCCGGCGGCGGCGTCGATGGACCAGTTCGCCGACTACGCCGACCGCGGCCGGCGATTCCACGATGCGGTCAGAGCGAGGCTGGGAGGTGAGGCGGATGGCGACTCCGCCCCGCACGGCCCGACCCCGCAAGGGTGAGGCGGCGGGCGTCTCCGCCGCCCGCATCCGGCTCGGGCGCGTCTTCCGCGTCGAGTCGAAGGACTACTTCCTGCTGCTCGGCACGACGCTCTTCCTCGTCGTGTTCGGCCTCGTCATGGTGCTCTCCTCGTCGTCGGTCGAATCCAACCTCGAAGAGGGCGGGTTCTTCGTGCAGGCGACGCGCCAGGGGCTGTACGCGCTGTTCGGCATCCCGATCATGCTCATCGCGAGCCGTATGCCCGAGACCTTCTGGATGCGTCTGGCGTGGCCGGCGCTCATCGTCTCGTGCGCCCTGCAGCTGCTCGTCGTCGCGACCGACCTCGGTGTGACGGTCGGCGGCAACACCAACTGGCTCGCGATCGGCGGGGTCCAGTTCCAGCCGTCGGAGCTCATCAAGGTCGCGCTCGTCATCTGGCTCGGGCTCATCGTCACGAAGAAGCAGGAGAAGCTGGGCGACTTCACGCACGGCATCCTGCCGATCCTCCTCGTCGGCGGCGCCGCGATCGGCCTCGTCCTCCTCGGCGGCGACCTCGGCACCGTCATGATCATGGGCGCAATGCTCATGGGGGCGCTGTTCCTCATCGGCGTGCGGTTCCGGCTGCTGCTGCCGCCCGTGCTCCTGGGGCTCACGGTGTTCGTGATCGTCGCGGCGTCGAGCGAGAGCCGGATGCGCCGCATCACCGCATTCCTCCAGGAGAACTGCACGACCATCGACGTCAACGACTGCTGGCAGATCCAGCACGGCCGGTTCGCGCTCGCGAACGGCGGCATCTTCGGCGTCGGACTCGGCAACTCCACGGCGAAATGGTCGTGGCTGCCCGCCGCCGACAACGACTTCATCTTCGCGATCATCGGCGAGGAACTCGGGCTCATCGGCGCGATCGTGGTCATCGGGCTGTTCGTGATGCTGGCGGTGGCGTTCGCGCGCGTCCTGCGCTCGGCGCGCACGCCGTTCGCGAAGACCGTCACCGCCGCCGTGCTGGTGTGGGTCGTCGGCCAGGCATGTGTCAATATCGGTGTCGTGCTCGGAGTCTTCCCCGTCCTCGGCGTGCCGCTGCCCCTCGTCTCGGCGGGCGGTACCGCGCTGCTCACCACGCTCCTCGCGATCGGCGTCGTGCTGTCGGTCGCGCGAGATCCCGAGGCTGCGACCCGCGCCGCCGCGCGTGCGGAGTCCCGTGCCGCGGCACGGGCGGCCGGGCGGACCGCTCGATGACGACGTACCTGCTCGCCGGCGGGGGCACCGCCGGCCACGTGAACCCGCTGCTCGCCGTCGCCGACCGGCTCCGCGAGCGCGACCCCTCGTGCGAGGTGCTCGTGCTCGGCACCGCCGAGGGCCTGGAGTCGCGCCTCGTGCCGGCCCGGGGCTACGAGCTCCTCACGATCGCGAAGGTGCCGTTCCCGCGACGCCCGAATCGCGCCGCACTGGCGTTCCCGGCGCGGTTCCGCCGGTCGATCGACGACGTCGCCCGGATCATCCGCGACCGCGGCGTCGATGTCGTCGTCGGCTTCGGCGGCTACGTCTCGACGCCCGCGTACCTGGCGGCGCGATCGGCGCGCGTGCCGGTCGCGATCCACGAGGCGAACGCGAAGCCCGGGCTCGCCAACCGGCTCGGCTCGCGGTGGGCGGCGAAGGTGGGCGTGGCCTTCAGCGGCACGAACCTGCCGCACGCCGAACTCGTGGGCATGCCGCTCCGGCGCGAGATCGAGACGCTCGACCGTGCCGCGCTGCGCGACGAGGCCGCGCGCTTCTTCGGACTCGACGCGAGCGGGCGCGTGCTGCTCGCCACGGGCGGATCGCTCGGGGCCCGGCGCATCAACCACGCGATGGTGGGGAGCGCGGCGGCGGTCACCGACGCCGGCTGGCAGGTGCTGCACGTGGCCGGCGGCACCGCCGACGTCGCCGACCCGGGCCTCGACGGCTACCGCATGGTCGTGTACGCCGACCGCATGGACCTCGCGCTCGCGATCGCCGACGTCGCCGTGTCGCGTGCCGGCGCCGCCACGGTGAGCGAGCTGGCCGCCCTCGGCATCCCCGCCGTGTACGTGCCGTACCCCGTCGGCAACGGCGAGCAGCGCTTCAACGCCGCCGACGTCGTGGGCGCGGGCGGCGGCATCCTGGTCGACGACGCCGACTTCGTCCCGGCATGGGTCGAGGGCGAGCTGCTGCCGCTCCTCGGCGACCCGGCCCGCCTCGAGCGCATGGCGGCGGCCGCGGCATCCGTCGGCCGACGCGACGGCACCGACCGCATGATCGCGCTCATCGACGCGGCACTCGGCGGGGGAACAGGCGACGCCGCGAGCACCGCGTAACGTTGAGTGAGCGGATGCCGCGACATCCGGCATCCAGACTCCGAACATCGCCGCCCCACCCCGAGGAAGAAGCCGCCGCACCGTGACCATCAAGCCCGACCCGAACGCCAGCATCCCCGCCGAGCTCGGCAACGTGCACTTCGTCGGCATCGGCGGCTCGGGCATGAGCGGCATCGCTCGCCTGTTCCTCGGCGACGGGCACCGGGTCACGGGTTCCGACGTGCGCGACTCCGACAACATCACCGCACTGCGTGCGCTCGGTGCCGAGATCGCGATCGGGCACGACGCCGCGAACCTGCGCGACGACGTCGACACGGTCGTGGTGACCGGCGCGCTCTGGCAGGACAACCCCGAGTACCGGCTCGCGCTCGAGCGGGGCCTCCCGGTGCTGCACCGGTCGCAGGCCCTCGCCGCCCTCATCGGCGGGCGGCGGCTCGTATCGGTCGCGGGCGCCCACGGCAAGACCACGTCGACGGGCATGATCATCACGGGCCTGCTCGCGCTCGGCGAGGACCCGAGCTTCGTGAACGGCGGGGTCATCGAGGAGCTCGGCACGAGCGCGGCGGCCGGGCAGGGCGAGCTCTTCGTCGTCGAGGCCGACGAGTCAGACGGCTCGTTCCTCTTCTACGACACGTCGGTCGCGCTCGTGACGAACGTCGATCCCGACCACCTCGATCACTACGGCTCGCTCGAGGCGTTCGAGCAGGCGTTCGTCGACTTCGCCGACCGGGCTCGCGAGTTCGTCGTCATCTCATCCGACGACGCCGGGGCGAAGCGGGTCGCCGCGCGACTGTCGCACCCGCGCGTGCTGACGTTCGGCGAGGCGGCGGATGCCACGGCGCGGGTGCATGCCATCGAGACCGACGGTCCCGTCTCGTTCGCGATCGACTACGAGGGCGCCGAGTACCGCGCGACGCTCCGCATCCCCGGCCGGCACAACGCGATCAACGCGGCCGGTGCGTTCGCGGTGCTCGTGGGACTCGGGTTCGACCCCGCGGCATCCCTCGCCGGCATCGCCCGGTTCGCCGGCACCGGTCGTCGCTTCGAGCTGCATGGCACGATCGGCGGCGTCAGCGTGTTCGACGACTACGCGCACCATCCGACCGAGGTGGCGGCGGCGCTGGCGGCCGCGCGCACCGTCGTCGGCGACGGCCGCATCATCGCCGTGCACCAGCCGCACCTGTACAGCCGCACCCGGCTGTTCGCGAAGGAATTCGCCGAGGTGCTCGAGCGCTACGCCGACGAGACCGTGGTGCTCGACGTGTACGGCGCGCGCGAGGACCCCGAGCCGGGGGTCACGGGTGCGCTCGTCAGCGAGCGGTTCAGCGACCCCTCGCACGTGGCGTTCATCTCCGACTGGCAGGAGGCCGCCGATCACACCGCGCGGATCGCACGCGAGGGCGACTTCGTGGTGACGCTCGGCTGCGGCGATGTCTACCGGATCGTGCCGCAGCTGCTCGGCTCGCTCGAGCGGGAGCGCGGATGAGGGTGCGTCGGGCGTGAAGCGGCCGCAGGGGTTCGATCGTCCGACGCCGCGGGCGTCCCGGACGGGCCCCGAGGTGCCGGATGCGAGCGAGCGGACGTCGCGCCCGGCGGCGCCGGCGGGGTCCGCGAAAGCGGCGGGATCCGCGAGGTCCGCCGGATCCGCGAAAGCGGCAGGATCCGCGAGGTCCGCGGGGTCCGCGAGGTCGGCGGGGTCGGCCGCTGCGCCGAAGCCGAAGGCGGCAACGGCCGGGAAGCCGGCCGCGTCCGGAACGGCGTCCGCGGACCGCGTCGCGACCGAGCCGATTCCGGTCGGCGCGGCATCACCGACGCCGCAGCACGACGACCGGCCGAGCGACGCGCGCGCCGCCAAGCGGGCGCTCGCGGCGGCGGCGCGGGAGCGGCGACGCTACGAGCGGCAGGAGGTGCGGCGCTTCACCAAGCGCTCCCGCCGCCGACGCCTCACGTGGGCCGTCGCCATCGGGTCGATCCTCGCCCTCGCGGCGGTGGTCGGCGCCGCCGCGTACTCCCCGCTGATGGCGCTCCGCGAGGTGCGCGTCGAGGGTGCGCAGCGCATCCCGGCAGCCGAGATCCAGGCGGCCTTCGACGGCGTGCTGGGCACTCCGCTGCCGCTCATCGAACCCGGTGAGGTGCACGCGGCGCTCGCGACGTTCCCGCTCATCGAGACCTATGCGACCGAGACGATCCCACCCGGCACGCTCGTCGTGCGCATCGTCGAGCGCACCCCCGTGGGCGTCATCGACACGGGTTCGGGCCTCGAGCTCGTCGACGCCGCGGGCGTCGTGATCGAGCGACCCGAAGACCGCCCCGAGGGGCAGCCGATCATCGAGGTCGAGGGCGGGGTCGCCGACGAGGGCTTCCGCGCGGTCGCGGCGGTCGTGCGCAGCCTCCCGCCCGAGGTGCGCCCGCAGGTCACCAGGGCGACCGCCGACACCGCCGACGACGTGCGGCTCGAACTCGCCGGCGGGGCGAGCGTGGTCTGGGGGAGTGCGGAGGAGTCCGCATTGAAGGCCGACGTGCTGGCGGCGCTGATGGTCGCCGCGCCGCCCGACACGGTCGGGACCTACGACGTGTCCTCGCCCGAGAGTGCGGTCACGAGGTGATCGGTCGGCGGCCGGGACACCCGGCGGATCGCGACACGCGGGCGGACCTCGACCCCGTCGAGCCGGGCGACACCTACCTTCGAAACAGGAATTGCATACTCAGCAAAACTTTAACCTTCGACTAGAGGTTCAAGGTTCAGAGTTCGCACGGAAGGCCGGTCATGTCGACAAACCAGAACTACCTCGCCGTCATCAAGGTCGTCGGCATCGGCGGCGGCGGTGTCAACGCCGTCAACCGCATGATCGAACTCGGCCTTCGCGGAGTCGAGTTCATCGCCATCAACACCGACGCGCAGGCGCTGCTCATGAGCGACGCCGACGTCAAGCTCGATGTCGGGCGCGATCTCACGCGCGGCCTCGGCGCCGGGGCCGACCCCGAGGTCGGCCGACGCGCCGCCGAGGACCACGCCGAGGAGATCGAGGAGGCGCTGGCCGGCGCCGACATGGTCTTCGTGACGGCCGGCGAGGGCGGCGGCACCGGCACGGGCGGCGCTCCGGTCGTCGCGCGCATCGCGAAGTCGATCGGCGCGCTTACCATCGGCGTCGTGACGAAGCCGTTCGGCTTCGAGGGCAAGCGTCGCCAGACCCAGGCCGAGCAGGGCGTGGCGCGGCTGAAGGAAGAGGTCGACACCCTCATCGTCGTGCCGAACGACCGGCTGCTCGAGATCAGCGATCGCGGCATCTCGATGCTCGAGGCGTTCGCGACCGCCGACCAGGTGCTCCTCGCCGGTGTGCAGGGCATCACCGACCTCATCACGACGCCCGGTCTCATCAACCTCGACTTCGCCGACGTCAAGTCGGTCATGCAGGGGGCGGGCTCCGCCCTCATGGGCATCGGTTCCTCCCGTGGTGCCGACCGTGCCATCAAGGCGGCCGAACTCGCCGTGGCGAGTCCGCTGCTCGAGGCCTCCATCGACGGCGCCCACGGCGTGCTGCTGTCGATCCAGGGCGGCTCGAACCTGGGCATCTTCGAGATCAACGATGCCGCTCGCCTCGTGCAGGAGGCCGTGCACCCCGAGGCGAACATCATCTTCGGGGCCGTCATCGACGACACCCTCGGCGACGAGGTGCGCGTCACCGTCATCGCCGCGGGCTTCGACGGCGGTGAGCCGAACGCCAAGCCGCAGCCGACCGAGGCGAGGCGCACGAGCTTCGTGCCGGCCGCGGTCGGCGCGGGCGTCGGCGGCCCGGCGCTCGGCGGCGAGACCGCCGACGTCATCGGGGAGATCGACATCGACGAGCTCGTCGAGACCGCGAACTGGGGCGAGGCGCCCACGGCCGCCGCCGATCAGATCGTGTCCGACCCGGCCTTCGACGACGACGGCGACGATCTCGACATCCCTGATTTCCTCAAATGAACCGGCGCGCGACGGCCGAGCGGGAGCACCCGTGAGCGCTCTTGCCGACCGGCTCTCGGCGGTGCAGGGCAGCGTCGCGGATGCCGCGCGCGACGCCGGCCGCAGCCCATCCGAGATCACCACCATCGTCGTGACCAAGTTCCAGCCGGTGTCGCTCATCGAGGAGCTCGCGGCGCTCGGCGTGCGCGACGTCGGCGAGAACCGGCATCAGGAGGCGAAGGCCAAGGCGGAGGCCCTCGCCGGCCTCGGGCTGCGCTGGCACTTCGTCGGGCAACTGCAGTCCAAGAAGGCCCGCCAGGTGCGCGCGTACGCGTCGGTCATCCACTCGGTCGACCGGGCGTCGCTGGTCGACGCGCTCCGTTCCGACGAGGCATCCGTCGACTGCTTCGTGCAGGTCGACCTCACCGACGACCCCGGGCGCGGCGGCGTCGCCCCCGAGGGCCTCGACGCGCTGGTCGAGCACGTGCTCGAGACGCCGGGACTGCATCTGCGCGGCCTCATGGCGGTCGCGCCGCTCGGGGAACCCGCCCGGCCCGCGTTCGCCCGGGTACGGCTCCTCTCCGAGCGCATCCGCGAGCTCGCACCCGACGCGACCGATCTGTCCATGGGGATGTCCCACGATTTTCGCGAGGCGATTCTGGAGGGCGCGACACACCTGCGCATCGGGACGGCAATCACCGGGAATCGGCCGGACGCCGGTTAGCCTCGAACGAGACGGAACCCAGACGGAGGCAGCGATGTCGAACCCGCTCAAGAAGACCATGGTCTATCTCGGACTCGCCGACGAGGAGTTCGAGACCGAGCCCCAGCAGGCGCACGCGCCCGCGGCACCCGTCGTGCACGCTGCCGCGCCCGCGCCGGCGCCGGCACCCAAGACCGGAGCAGCCGTCACGCCGCTGCGACGGCACCCTGTCCAACCGACCCCACCGCAGGCGGAGATGAACGAGATCCTCACCGTGCACCCGCGTCAGTACCGTGACGCCCAGGTGATCGCCGAGTCCTTCCGCGAGGGCGTGCCCGTGATCATCAACCTCTCGCAGATGTCCGACGGCGACGCTCGCCGGCTCATCGACTTCGCGAGCGGCCTCTCCCAGGGCCTCTACGGCAAGATCGAGCGCGTGACGAGCAAGGTGTTCCTGCTCTCGCCCGCGCACGTGGTCGTCTCCGGCGAGGCCGGCGAAGCCGAGGGCGACGTCGACGCGTCGTTCTTCACGCACGCGTAGCCGCCGTGGGCGCACTCGCCGTCGTCTGGAACATCCTCTACTCGCTGCTCCTCATCTACTTCTTCGTGATGTGGGCGCGATTCGTGCTCGACCTCGTGCGCACGTTCAACCGGTCGTGGCGCCCGCGCGGGCCCTGGCTCGTGGTCGTCGAGGCCGTCTACACCGTCACGGATCCGCCCGTGCGCTTCTTCCGGCGGCTGGTGCCGCCGATACGCATCGGGCAAGTCGCACTCGACCTCGGGTGGAGCCTCGCCATGCTCATGGTCATCATCGCGATGACCGTCGTGTCGTGGTTGGCGGCACTCGCGCAGTCGAGCGGCTGACGATCTCCTGCGAGGGCGGCATGCCGACGGCTCCGGCACTGCGCCCTCCGAGAGGTCTTTGCTACCGTTAGCTGAACGTGATCCAGCAGTTCGACAGATTCAAAGGATGGGAAGCCATGGCGCTAACTCCGGAAGATGTGGTCAACAAGCGCTTCCAGGCGACGAAATTCCGGGAGGGCTACGACCAGGACGAGGTCGATGACTTCCTCGACGAGGTGGTCGTCGAGCTGCGCCGGCTGAACCAGGAGAACGAAGAGCTTCGCCAACGGCTGGCCGCGGCCGAGGCCCGTGCTGCGGAGGCCGGCAAGGGCGCCCCCGCCGCGCCGGCCCCAGCCGCGGTCTACGCCGAGCCGGCCGCGCCGCCGCCCACGGTGGCCGTGCCCACGCAGGCGCCCGCCCAGCCGCAGTCCGAGCTCGACGAGCAGACCTCGACCACGAACCTGCTGCAGCTCGCCCGCCGTCTCCACGAGGAGCACGTGCGCGAGGGCATCGAGAAGCGCGACGCGCTCATCGCCGAGGGTCACGCGACGGCCGCGCGCGTGGTCGCCGAGGCCGAGGCGAAGCAGCGTGCGCAGATGGGCATCCTCGACCAGGAGCGCATCGCCCTCGAGAAGCGGGTCGACGAGCTCCGCGTCTTCGAGCGCGAGTACCGGCAGAAGCTGAAGAGCTACATCGAGGGCCAGCTGCGCGAGCTCGACACCGCAGCACCCGTGCAGGTCTCGGGCAGCCAGGGCTTCTCGGCGCCGGTGAACGAGCAGACACCGGCTCCGACCTTCCAGGGCTTTGGCGGCTGAGCGGGCCGCGAAGGTCGGCACCGCAACCGCACTCGTCATCGTGCTGGCCGCCGCCCTCGTGGTGTACGGCCTCGATCAGCTGAGCAAGTACCTCGTCGTCACGAACCTCACCGAGGGTGAGGTCGTGCCGGTGCTCGGCACGCTGCTGCAGTGGCAGTTCGTGCGCAATCCCGGCGCGGCCTTCTCGCTCGCGAGCGGCATGACGTGGATCTTCACCATTCTCGCGGCGGGCGTCATCACGTTCATCGCGTGGTTCGCCCGGCGCATCCGCTCGGTCGCCTGGGCACTCGTCTTCGGCCTCCTGCTCGGCGGCGTGCTGGGCAACCTCACCGACCGCCTCCTTCGCGAGCCGAGCTTCGGCCTCGGCCACGTCATCGACTTCATCTCGACGCCGTGGCTGCTGCCGGCCATCTACAACGTGGCCGATATCGCCATCGTGTCGAGCATGGTGCTGTTCATGCTGCTCACGATCCGCGGGATCGGGCTCGACGGCACCCGCGAGTCCAAGCGGGCGGATGCCACGGCCGACGCCGCACCGGCGGAGGCCGCACCGGCGGCCGACGCACCGGGGCCGACCACGACCGACGAGCCCGACGCCGACGCCTCGGGCGACGGGCGGACGCCGCTCTCCGGCACGCCCCGGGCCGCCGAGTCCTGAGCATGGAGCACCGCTCGTTCCCCGTGCCCGACGGGCTCGACGGCGTGCGCGTCGACCAGGGCCTCGCGAAGCTCCTCGGCTTCTCCCGCACGCAGGCGGCCGACATCGCGTCGGCCGGCGGCGCCGAGCTCGACGGGGCACGCGTCGACAAGTCCGACCGCCTCCGGGGCGGCGCGTGGCTCGAGGTGAGCTGGGAGCCGCCGCGAGCCCTCGAGGTCGAGGCGATCCCGGTGCCCGACCTCGGCATCGTGCACGACGACGACGACTTCGTCGTGGTCGACAAGCCCCCGGGCGTCGCGGCGCATCCCTCGCTCGGCTGGGAGGGCCCGACCGTCGTCGGCGCGCTCGCTGCCGCCGGGTACCGCATCTCCACCTCGGGCGCGCCCGAGCGGCAGGGCGTGGTGCACCGGCTCGACCAGGGCACGAGCGGCCTCATGGTGGTCGCGAAGTCGGAACGCGCCTACACCGACCTGAAGCGGCAGTTCCACGACCGCGAGGTCGAGAAGATCTACCACACCGTGGTGCAGGGCCATCCCGATCCGCTGTCCGGCACGATCGATGCGCCGGTCGGCCGTCATCCGCGTTCGGAGTGGAAGTTCGCCGTGGTGGCGGGCGGCAAGCACGCCGTGACCCACTACGAGACGATCGAGGCGTTCCCGTACGCATCCCTCCTCGAGGTGCACCTCGAGACCGGCCGTACGCACCAGATCCGCGTGCACATGGCGGCGCAGCGGCATCCCTGCGCCGGTGATGCCATGTACGGCGCAGATCCGACCCTGTCGGCGCGGCTCGGCCTCGAACGGCAGTGGCTGCACGCCCACCGGTTGTCGTTCGCGCACCCCGGATCCGGCGAATGGACGACGTTCGTATCGGACTATCCGGCCGATCTCGCCCATGCGCTCGAGGTGCTGCGGCAGGATTGAACGTGGGCGGTCGACCCTAGACTGGGAGACCCCCCACCCCGCTCGCAGCAACACCGAAGAGGAGCCCAGTGGCCGCCGATTCCTTCGTCCATCTGCACGTGCACAGCGAGTACTCGATGCTCGACGGCGCGGCCAGGGTCGGGGAGCTCATCCAGAAGGCGAAGGACGAGGGCATGCCCGCCGTGGCCGTCACCGACCACGGCAACGTGTTCGGCGCGTACGACTTCTGGAAGCAGGCCACCGACGCCGGGATCAAGCCGATCATCGGCACCGAGGCCTATGTCACGCCGGGCACGCACCGCAGCGACAAGACCCGGGTTCGGTGGGGCAACGGCGGCGGCGACGACGTCTCGGGCTCCGGTGCCTACACGCACATGACGCTGCTCGCCGAGACCACGGAGGGCATGCACAACCTGTTCCGGCTCTCGAGCCGCGCGTCGATCGAGGGCTACTACTTCAAGCCGCGCATGGACCGCGAGCTGCTGCAGACGTATGCGACGGGCCTGATCGCCACGACGGGCTGCCCGTCGGGGGAGGTGCAGACCAGGCTCCGGCTCGGCCAGTACGACGAGGCGCTGAAGGCGGCATCCGACTACCGTGACATCTTCGGCCGTGAGAACTACTTCGCCGAGGTGATGGACCACGGCCTCGGCATCGAGCGCCGCATCATGGACGATCTGCTGCGGCTCGCCAGGCAACTCGACCTGCCGCTCGTCGCGACGAACGACCTGCACTACACGCACGCGCACGACGCGAAGAGCCACGCGGCGCTCCTGTGCGTGCAATCCGGATCCACGCTCGACGACCCGAACCGCTTCAAGTTCGACGCCGACGACTTCTACCTGAAGACCGCCGCCGAGATGCGGCACGTCTTCCGCGACCACCCCGAGGCGTGCGACAACACCCTCCTCATCGCCGAGCGCGTGAACGTGCAGTTCAACACGAGCGCGAACTACATGCCGCGGTTCCCCGTGCCCGAGGGCGAGAGCGAGGAGAGCTGGTTCGTGAAGGAGGTCGAGCGGGGCCTGCACGTGCGGTACCCGAACGGCATCCCCGACGACGTGCGTCGTCAGGCGGACTACGAGGTCGGCGTCATCACCCAGATGGGCTTCCCCGGCTACTTCCTCGTCGTCGCCGACTTCATCAACTGGTCGAAGAACAACGGCATCCGCGTCGGCCCGGGCCGTGGCTCCGGTGCGGGCTCGATGGCCGCGTACGCCATGCGCATCACCGACCTCGACCCGCTGCAGCACGGCCTCATCTTCGAGCGGTTCCTGAACCCCGATCGCGTCTCGATGCCCGACTTCGACGTGGACTTCGACGAGCGCCGGCGCGGCGAGGTGATCCGCTACGTCACCGAGAAGTACGGCGACGAGCGAGTCGCCCAGATCGTGACGTACGGCACCATCAAGGCCAAGCAGGCCCTGAAGGACTCGTCGCGAGTGCTCGGCTTCCCGTTCGGCATGGGGGAGAAGCTCACGAAGGCGATGCCGCCCGCCATCATGGGCAAGGACATCCCGCTGTCGGGCATCGTCGATCCGAAGCATCCGCGGTACAAGGAGGCCGGCGACATCCGGGCCCTCATCGAGACCGACCCCGAGGCCAAGACGGTCTTCGAGACGGCCCTCGGGCTCGAGAACCTGAAGCGCCAGTGGGGCGTGCACGCCGCGGGCGTCATCATGTCGAGCGACCCGCTCATCGACATCATCCCGATCATGAAGCGGGAGCAGGACGGCCAGATCGTCACGCAGTTCGACTACCCCGCGTGCGAGTCGCTCGGGCTCATCAAGATGGACTTCCTGGGGCTGCGGAACCTCACGATCATCGACGACGCGCTCGACAACATCGAGGCGAACCGCGGCTTCCGGCCGGTGCTCGAAGACCTCGCGCTCGACGACCCCGAGGCGTACGCACTCCTCTCGCGCGGCGACACCCTCGGCGTGTTCCAGCTCGACGGCGGGCCGATGCGCTCGCTCCTCCGCCAGATGAAGCCCGACAACTTCGAGGACATCTCGGCCGTCATCGCGCTCTATCGCCCCGGCCCGATGGGCGCGAACTCGCACATCAACTACGCGCTGCGCAAGAACGGCCTGCAGCCGATCACGCCCATCCATCCCGAGCTCGAGGAGCCGCTGAAGGACATCCTCGACACGAGCTACGGCCTCATCATCTACCAGGAGCAGGTGATGGCGATCGCCCAGCGCGTCGCCGGGTTCTCACTCGGCCAGGCCGACATCCTGCGCCGCGCGATGGGCAAGAAGAAGAAGTCCGAGCTCGACAAGCAGTACGAGGGCTTCTCGGCCGGCATGAAGGCCAACGGGTTCTCGGATGCCGCGATCAAGACCCTCTGGGACATCCTGCTGCCCTTCTCCGACTACGCGTTCAACAAAGCCCACTCGGCCGCCTACGGCGTGCTCAGCTACTGGACCGCGTACCTCAAGGCGCACTTCCCGGCCGAGTACATGGCCGCGCTCCTCACGAGCGTCGGCGACGCGCGCGACAAGCTCGCGCTCTACCTCAACGAGTGCCGGCGCATGGGCATCAAGGTGCTGCCGCCCGACGTGAACGAATCGATCGGCTTCTTCGCCGCGGTCGGCGACGACATCCGGTTCGGACTCGGCGCGGTGCGCAACGTCGGCTTCAACGTCGTGGACGCGATCCGCGCCGCCCGCGAGGAGAAGGGGCGCTTCGAGTCGTTCCACGACTTCCTGAAGAAGGTGCCCGTGCAGGTCGCGAACAAGCGCACGGTCGAATCCCTCGTCAAGGCCGGGGCCTTCGACTCGCTGGGGCACACCCGACGTGCGCTCGTCGAGATCCACGAGGGCGCGGTCGAGTCGGTCGTGAAGGAGAAGCGCGCCGAGGAGGTCGGCGACATCGGATTCGACTTCGACAGCCTGTTCGAAGATCACGAGCGAGAGGCCGCGCCGTCGCTCGTGCCCGACCGGCCCGAGTGGGCCAAGCGCGACAAGCTCGCGTTCGAACGCGAGATGCTCGGCCTGTACGTGTCCGACCACCCCCTCGCCGGCCTCGAGGCCCCGCTCGCGAAGCACGCCTCGACGACCATCACCGAACTCGTCAGCTCCGATTCCACCCAGGACGGCGACACCGTCACGATCGCCGGGCTCGTCACGAGCGTGCAGCACCGCGTCGCACGTCAGAGCGGCAACCAGTACGGCATGATCCAGGTGGAGGACTTCTCCGGCGAGATCACCGTCATGTTCATGGGCAAGGCGTACCAGGAGTTCGCCCCCGGCCTGAAGGGCGACTCGATCGTGGTGGTGCGCGGGCGGGTCAGCATGCGCGACGACGGCATGAACCTGCACGCGTACAGCGTGTTCACCCCCGAGCTCGGCCAGGGCGACGAATCCGGACCCGTGGTCATCTCGCTGCCTGACGTGCGCGCCACGACCGACACGATCGCGGCGCTCGGCGACGTGCTCATCCGGCACCGGGGCGACACCGAGGTGCGACTGAAACTCGTGAAGGGCCGCACGGCTCGCGTGTTCGAGCTCCCGTACCCGGTGCAGGTCACGGCCGACCTCTACGGCGAGCTCAAGAGCCTGCTCGGGCCGAACTGCCTCGTGTGACGCGCGCCGAGGTCGCGCCCAGCCTGCGCCGGTAGGCTGACAGGGCCATGCTGCGACCCATCGACCTCCGCGGAACCCGTCCGACCCCGAGCGAACTGCTGGCCGTCGTGCCGCGCGCCGCGACCGACGTCACGGCGGCGCTCGACGGCGCGCGGGCGCTCATCGACGACGTGCGCGAACGCGGCGAGGCGGCGCTGCTCGACCAGGCGGAGCGATTCGACCGGGTGCGGCCCGCGGCCGTGCGGGTGCCGGCCGCCGAGCTCGACGCCGCCCTCGAGGCGCTCGACCCCGACATCCGCTCGGCGATCGAGGCCGCCGTCGAGCGCGTCCGCGCCGCGAGCCGTGCCCAGGTGCCGGCGCCTCAGCGCACCGTGCTCGCGTCCGGCGCGGTCGTCGAGCAGCGCTGGCAGCCCGTCGCGCGCGTGGGACTCTACGTGCCGGGCGGCAAGGCCGTCTACCCGTCGAGCGTCGTCATGAACGTCGTGCCGGCACAGGTCGCGGGCGTGCGCTCCATCGCGCTGGCCTCTCCGCCGCAGGAGGCGTTCGGCGGGCGCGTGCACCCCGTCGTCGCGGGGGTGGCCGCGCTGCTCGGCGTCACCGAGGTCTACGCCATGGGCGGCGCCGGCGCGATCGGCGCCTTCGCGTACGGCGTGCCGGGCATCGGGCTCGAGCCGGTGCAGCGGGTCACCGGCCCCGGCAACGTGTTCGTCGCGGCCGCCAAGCGGCTCGTGCAGGGCGTCACGGGCATCGACGCCGAGGCAGGCCCCACCGACATCCTCGTGATCGCCGACGACTCCGCCGACCCCGACTTCGTGGCCGCCGACCTCGTGAGCCAGGCCGAGCACGACGAGCTCGCGGCGGCCGTGCTCGTCACCGATTCGCCGGAGTTCGCCGCCCGCGTGCTCGAGCGGCTCGAGGCGAGGGTCGCGGCGACGAAGCACTCGACGAGAGTTCGCACCGCCGTCGAGGGTGCCCAGTCGGCGCTCGTGCTCGTCGACGACCTCGAGCAGGCCACCGAATTCGCCAACGCGTTCGGCCCCGAGCACCTCGAGATCCAGGTGCGCGACCCCGAGGCCGCCCTCGCCCGCATCGAGAACGCCGGCGCGATCTTCGTCGGCGACTACGCCCCGGTCAGCCTCGGCGATTACGCGGCGGGGTCGAACCACGTGCTGCCCACGGGCGGCCAGGCCCGCTACGCTGCCGGTCTCTCGGCGGCGACATTCCTTCGGCCGCAGCAGGTCGTGCGCTACGACGCCGACGCGCTCCGCGAGGTCTCGCCCGCGATCGCCGCGCTCTCGGCCGCGGAGGACCTGCCCGCGCACGGCGAGGCGGTCGCCGCGCGCTTCGCCGACTGACGCGGCGCGCCCGGGCGCAGCACGCCCACCGCGCGCCCTCGGCGAACGCCGGCGACGCCCGGCGGTGCGCCGCTAGGCTGGAGGCACCATGCACTGTCCGTTCTGCCGTCACCCGGATTCCCGCGTCATCGACTCGCGCACGAGCGACGACGGCCTCTCGATCCGGCGCCGCCGGCAGTGCCCCGAGTGCGGCCGGAGGTTCTCCACGACCGAGACGGCGAGCCTCGCCGTGATCAAGCGGTCGGGCGTGATCGAGCCGTTCAGCCGCGAGAAGGTCGTCGCCGGAGTGAAGAAGGCGTGCCAGGGCCGACCCGTCACCGACTCCGACCTGGCCGTGCTGGCGCAGAAGGTCGAGGAGACGATCCGGTCGACGGGCGCGTCCCAGATCGAGGCGAACGACATCGGCCTCGCGATCCTGCCGCCGCTGCGCGAGCTCGACGAGGTCGCCTACCTGCGGTTCGCGAGCGTCTACCAGGCCTTCGAGTCGCTCGACGACTTCGAGTCGGCGATCGGCCAGCTGCGAGCCGAGCACGGCCGGATCCCCGCACGCCCCGTCGAGTGAGCGAACGGCCGCCCGGGCGTCCTCCGATAGCCTGAGTGGCGGCATGTATCGACTCCTCTTCTCCCTCGTCCTCTCCCGCCTCGATCCCGAAGACGCGCATCACCTCGCGTTCCGGGTCATCCGGATGCTTCCGCTCCTGGGCGTCGGCCGGCTCGTCGAGCGCTTCACCGCGCCCGACCCATCGCTCGCGGTCGAGGCATTGGGACTGCGCTTCCCGTCGCCGTTCGGCGTCGCGGCCGGCTTCGACAAGGACGGCCACGCCGTGCGGGGACTCGGCCAGCTCGGCTTCGGGCACGTCGAGGTGGGCACGATCACGGCGCTGGCGCAGCCGGGCAACGAGCGACCGCGCCTCTTCCGTCTCGTCGCCGACCGCGCGCTCATCAATCGCATGGGGTTCAACAACGGCGGGGCGGATGCCGCGGCCGGGCGCCTCTCCCGGCTGGCACGCCTGAGCCACCGCCCGGTCCTCGGGGTGAATATCGGCAAGAGCCGCGTCACGCCCGTCGAGGATGCGGTGGCCGACTACGAGCGCAGTGCGAGCGTGCTCGCCCCGTATGCCGACTACCTCGTCGTCAACGTGAGCTCGCCGAACACCCCGGGCCTGCGCGGCCTGCAGGAGCTCGACGCGCTCGCTCCGCTCCTCGAGTCGGTGCGCGCCGCCGCCGGGGCGACGCCGCTCCTCGTGAAGATCGCGCCCGATCTCGCCGACGAGGAGGTGCTGCGCATCTGCGACCTCGTGGTGCGCCTCGGGCTCGACGGCATCATCGCCACGAACACGACGATCTCCCGCGAGGGACTCCGCACCGCGACATCCGTCATCGATGACATCGGCCCGGGCGGACTGTCGGGGGCACCGCTCGCCGCGCGATCGCTCGACGTGCTCCGGCTCATCCGCGGCCGTGTGCCGGCGTCGCTGTGCGTGATCAGCGTGGGCGGCGTGGACACCGCCGACGACGTGCAGGAGCGCCTCGAAGCGGGCGCGACCCTCGTGCAGGGGTACACGGCATTCATCTACCGGGGGCCGCTGTGGGCCAGGAGCGTGAATCGCGGGCTGGCGCGCATCCGGCGCTCACACGGGGTTCAGAGCAGGCCGACGTCGGCGAGCTGATCGGCGAGGCTCGAGCCGTCGCTGGCTGACACCCACGGCACGGTCGCACCGTGCTGCTCGGCCTTCGTGCGACCGCCGGCGAGCACCGCCTCGCCCGTGGAGAGGCGGCGGATCGCGACCGCGGCGACGCGGTCGGGATGCTCGGCGGCGAATCGCGCATAGAGGTCCTCGTCGTGCTGTCCGTCGTCGCCGACCAGGAGCCAGCGGATGTCGGGGAACTCGCCGGCGATGCGCCGGAGGTTCTCCTCCTTGTGCTCGCGGCCGCTGCGGAACCAGCGGTCGTGCGTCGGGCCCCAGTCGGTGAGGAGGAGGGGCCCGGCCGGGTAGAGGTTCCGCGAGAGGAACCTCGTCAGGGTCGGCGCGACGTTCCAGGCGCCCGTCGAGAGGTAGATCACGGGTGCGCCGGGATGAGCGCGCATGAGGCGCTCGTAGAGCACGGCCATCCCCGGCGTCGGGATGCGCGCGTGCTCATCGAGCACGAACGTGTTCCAGAACGCCACGAACGGCCGCGGGAGCGCCGTGACCATCACGGTGTCGTCGACGTCGGAGATGAGGCCGAAGCGCACGTCGGGGCCGACGATCCAGACGGGGGCCTCGACGGTCTCCGAGCCCTCCGTCCGAAGCGAGACCTGGTGCCAGCCCGGCTCGAGCGCGACGGGGATCCTGGTGTCGACGACGCCGCCACGGTCGGCGAGCACCTCGATGCGCTCGTCGCCGACCTCGATGATGACGGGTACGTCGCCGACCGGCACGCTGGTGAAGCTCCGCCACCCGCGAATTCCCTGCTCACGACGCCGTCGCCGGCGCTTCGACGCGTCGGCGGGGAGGGGGCGCGTGAGCAGGACGCGGCAGAACACCCGAACCCACTCCGTGGAGCCGTAGCCCGTATAGGGCACGACGGTCGGCAGGTGGCCGCGGCGTCGGGCCCACCGTTCGCGGATCTCGTGGACCCAGTCCTCGAAACGCGCGGCTCGATGCCGGACCTGACGCTCTCGGGATCCGGCCGGGGTGGGGGAGCTCACCGGCATCCCCTCAGTCTGGCATGGGCGCCGGGCCGACCGCGAAACGCTGACGACCGCCGTGGTCGGCCCGCGGTCGACGCTCCGGGTAGAGTGGACCCCGCAAACGAGGGAGGTTCCGTGCCGAAAGTCGACCTGATCCTTGGGGCCGATCCGAGTCGCAAGCGAGCGGTGCGCACGGAGCCGACGCAGCGGCGCAGCTCGCAGCGCCTCGACGCGCTGCTCGACGCCGCGGCCGAGATCGTCGACGAGACGGGGTTCGAGCGCCTGACGACGCAGATGGTCGCCGAGCGGGCGGGCGCGTCGATCGGCACGGTGTACCGGTACTTCCCCGATCGCGTCGCCGTGGTGCACGCGCTTCGCGAGCGTTCGATCCACCGCTACCGCGTACGCGTCGCCGAGGAGATGGGGCGCGCCGAGATCGAGACCTGGCGCGACGTCGTCGACGTCGCCCTCGACGCGTGCGCCGCGCTGTACCGCGACGAGCCCGGCTTCACGGTGGTGCACGCCGGGCGACGCGAGACCGCCGACGGCGACGTCGAACCGGAGTTCGCGCACCGCATGGCGCAGCTGATCGAGGCCGAGTTCGAGGTCGAGACGGATGCCGCCGAACTGCGCTTCCGGCTGGGCGTCGCGATCGAACTCGGCGATGCGCTCATCAGCCGCGCGTTCCAGCGCGACGCCGCGGGCGACGAGCGGTACCTCGCCGAGGCGAAGCGCCTCGTGCACGACTATCTCGCCGAGCACCTCGGCGACCTCCGTACCGCAAGTACCGCGGCCTGACGCCTCCCGCGGGCCGCGTTGCCTCCCAACGGGAATGGTGCTCAACTGGAACCCGTTGGTTCAGGTGACCACCCGAGACCGGATTGAGGCGGCCAGATGATCGAGTTCCGCGGCGTCACCAAGCAGTTCCCCGACGGCACCGTCGCCGTCGAGGACGTGGACATCGTCATCCCTCCGCACAAGACGACCGTGCTCGTCGGCTCATCGGGCTCCGGCAAGACGACGCTGCTGCGCATGATCAACCGCATGGTCGACCCGACCGCCGGGCAGGTGCTCATCGACGGCACGGATGTCGCGACGCTCGAGCCCGTGGCCCTGCGACGCGGCATCGGCTACGTCATGCAGAACTCGGGGCTGCTGCCGCACCGCAAGGTCGTCGACAACGTCGCGACCGTGCCGCTCCTGCGCGGCACGAGCAAGCGGGAGGCGCGAGCCCACGCGCTCGAGCTCCTCGACACCGTCGGGCTCGATCGCTCGTTGGCCGACAAGTACCCGGCGCAGCTCTCGGGAGGTCAGCAGCAGCGCGTCGGCGTCGCCCGCGGGCTCGCGGTGGACCCGAACATCCTGCTCATGGACGAGCCCTTCGGGGCGGTCGACCCCATCGTGCGGGCGGAGCTGCAGCAGGAGCTGCTGCGGCTGCAGGGCCAGCTCGGCAAGACCGTCGTGTTCGTGACGCACGACATCGACGAGGCGTTCCTCCTCGGCGATCAGGTGGTGATCATGCAGCAGGGCGGCAAGATCTCGCAGGCCGCGTCGCCGTCCGAGATCCTCGCGAACCCCGCCGACGACTTCGTCGCCGATTTCGTGGGCGCGAACCGCGGCAAGCGGGCCCTGCACGTCACGGACGTCGGTGGTCGGCGGCTCGTCGTCGATGCCGACGGGCGCCCGGCTGGAGTCCTCGCCTCGTGAACTGGCTCTGGTCGAACCTCGACCGGGTCGGCGAGCTCATGCTCGTGCACCTGGCACTGTCGGTGCCCGCGATCATACTGAGCTTCGTGGTGTCTGTGCCGATCGGATGGCTCGCCCACCGATACCGGTGGTCGCGCGGCGTGCTGCTGTCGCTGTGCGCGCTCCTCTACGCCATCCCCTCGCTCGCGTTGTTCATCGCGCTGCCCCCGGTGACGGGCCTCAGCCTGCGATCGCCGCTGAACCTGGTCACCGCGCTGACCCTCTACGGCATCGCCGTGATCGTGCGAACGGCGGCCGACGCGTTCGATGCCGTCGAACGCGAGGTGATGCAGTCCGCCACGGCGGTCGGCTACTCCGCCGCCGGGCGGTTCTGGGCCGTGCAGCTCCCGCTCGCGGGGCCGGTGCTCCTGTCGGGACTCCGGGTCGTCATCGTGAGCACGGTGAGCCTCGCGACCGTGGGGGCGGTGATCGGCGTGCAGAGCCTCGGCAGCCTCTTCACCGACGGGTTCCAGCGTGGCATCGAGGTCGAGATCATCACGGGCATCGTCGCCACGATCGTGCTCGCCCTGGTGCTCGATTGGCTGAGCGTGGCGCTCGGACGCGTGCTCATGCCGTGGTCGCGTCCCGATTCGAAAACGGCCCGCGCCGCGTCCACGACGCTCGTCAAGCAGGCGGATGCCGCATGAGCCTCTTCCTCGACGCCGTGGCCTGGCTCGTGGACCCGGCCAACTGGAGCGGGCCCGGCAGCATCCCGCAACGCCTCGGCGAGCACCTCTGGGTCTCACTCCTGGTGCTCGTGATCGCGGCCGCGATCGCACTGCCCGTCGGCGCGGCCGTCGGCCACACCGGCCGCGGCCGCGAGCTCGCGGTGCGGGTCACGGGCGGGCTGCGGGCCCTGCCCACCCTCGGCGTGCTGACCCTCTTCGGCCTGTGGCTGGGCATCGGCCTCCAGGCGCCGGTCCTCGCGCTCGTCATCCTCGCGATCCCCCCGCTGCTCGCCGGAGCGTACGCCGGCTTCGAATCGGTCGACCGCGGAACCGTCGACGCCGCGAGGGCGATGGGCATGCGCGAGGGCCAGATCGCAGGCAAGGTCGAGCTGCCGCTCGGCATGCCGATCATCGTCGGCGGCATCCGTTCGGCCACGCTCCAGATCATCGCGACCGCGACGCTCGCCGCATTCATCGCCGACGCGGGTTTCGGCCGCTTCATCTTCCTGGGTCTGAAGACCCGCGACTACGGTGAGATGCTCGGCGGTTCGATCCTCGTGATCCTGCTGGCGCTCCTCGTCGACGGGCTCTTCGCGATCACGCAACGACTCGTCGTGCCGGCCGGTGTGCGGGCGACGCGCACGACAGAACCCCGCTCCGCGCCGGTCCGGCTCGGAGCGGCCGTGGGGAGACCCATCACCGAAGGGAATCAGGAATGATCACAGCAGGAAAAGGCCGGCTCGTTGCCCTGGCAGCGGTCGCGGTCGGGGCGACAGTGGCCCTGGCAGGGTGTGCATCGGGCGATCCGCTGGACATCGGATCGGGTGACGGCGACGGCTCGACCGAGACCCTCGTCGTCGGTTCGCAGGACTACTACTCGAACGAGATCATCGCCGAGATCTACGCGCAGGCGCTCGAGGAGAACGGCTACACGGTCGACCGGCAGTTCCGGATCGGCCAACGCGAGGTCTACATCCCCGAGATCGAGGGCGGCGCGATCGACGTGTTCCCCGAGTACACGGGCAACCTCCTCCAGTACTACGTGCCCGACACCGAGGCCACGACGAGCGACGACGTGTACGCCGAGCTCGAGACCTCGCTTCCCGACGGGCTGCGGGTGCTCGACCAGTCGGCCGCGACCGACCAGGACTCGTACAACGTCACGAAGGCCTTCTCCGAGGCGAACAACGTGACGAGCCTCGCCGACCTGAAGAACGTCACGACGCCGCTCACGCTCGGCGGCAATTCCGAGCTCGCCACCCGGCCGTACGGCCCCGAGGGCCTGAAGTCGGTGTACGGCGTCGACGTGGCGTTCACGCCGATCGAGGACAGTGGCGGTCCGCTGACGATCAAGGCCCTGCAAGACGATCAGGTCCAGATCGTCAACATCTACAGCGCCAACCCCGCGATCGCGACGAGTGACCTCGTGACCCTCGAGGACCCCGAGGGCCTCTTCCTCGCGTCGCACGTCGTGCCGCTCGTGAGCGAGAAGGTCACCGACGAGATCGCCGACATCATCGACACGGTGAGCGCGGCGCTCACGGCCGAAGACCTCGTCGCGCTCAACGCGCTGAGCGTCGACGAGCAGCAGTCCGCCGACCAGATCGCCTCCGACTGGCTTGCGGAGAAGTCGCTGTTCTAGCGCTTCGGGCGATGATCCGAGGGGTCGGGCGCTTCGGCGTCCGGCCCCTCGTCGTCGACGGGGCTGATCTCGACCCGGCGAACCGCCTCGTCAGGCCCGAGCGGGGGCGTCACGGACTCCTCGATCCGCGCCATGTGCCGGGCCTCCGAGCGGACCAGGAGCTTCTTCACGCCCCACACCACGACGAGGAACGCCACGATGACGGCGACGAACACGTAGCCGGCCCAGTGCAGCTCGCGGCTGAGCTCGCGGTACCCGTCGGCCGTGAGCCAGCCGACGGTGACGTAGGCGAACGCCCAGATGACGCACGCCGGCACCGTCCACGCGATGAACTTGCGGTACCGCATCGTGCTCATGCCCACGGTCAGGGGGATCAGGGAGTGCAGCACGGGCAGGAACCGTGAGATGAAGACCGCGGGGCCGCCTCTCCGGTCGAGGTAGCGCTGGGCGCGGGCCCAGTTCTCCTCGCCCAGCCTGCGGCCGAGTCGCGAGTGCTGGATGTGCGGTCCGAACCACCGCCCGAGCCCGAAGCCGATGCTCTCGCCGACGAGCGCGCCGAGGATGACCGTGACGGCGAGTGCGAGGTACTCGACGAACCCGCCGACGGCCGTCGAGGCGACGAGCACGATGGTGTCGCCCGGAACGACGAGCCCGATCAGCACCGACGTCTCGAGCATGATGCCGAGACCGGCGAGCAGCGTGCGCGCGACCGGGTCCACGGACTGCACCGTGTCGAGGATCCAGTCGAGGAGCTCGTTCACCGTTCGAGCGTATCCGTCCCCCGTGGACGCCGCCTCGGACTAGGGGAGGATTCCGAGGACGGCCGCGTACCCCGCCAGGGGCACGGCGACGAGGACGACGGATGCCGCGAGCACGAGACCCGGCAACGTGCGGGCGAGGCCATCCTCGACCCGCCGATCGACCGCCGCGGCCTCGAGGCGGTCGAGGCGCTCCAGTCGCGCCGCGAGCATGGCCGCGTCGGGGCTCGCGCCGGGCGCGGCGTCGGGGAAGGCCTCCGACTCGCCGGCATCGCCCACCCGCAGGAGCGCGCGTCGGAGCGCATCCGTGCCGACCTGGCGGCGCGCGCCGTCATCGGCGAGCATCTCCGTGAGCGTGACGACCGAGCGCTCGGCGCGATTCGCGATCGGGAACCACGGGATCGCGCTGTGCCAGGCACGGAACGCGAGGCGCACGAGGTGGTGCAGCTGGTCGAGGTGCGTGCGCTCATGCGCGATGACCGCCGCGAGCTCATCGCGGTCGAGCACCTCGATGAGCCCGTCGGTGAGCACGGTCGTGGTGCGGATTCCGGGGACGCAGTACGCGAGCGGCACCGGGTGCGCGAGCACGCGGGTGCGCGGGTCGCCCGGCAGCGGATCACTCAGCACGTCGACGAGTTGGTGCTGCCTCCGCCGTTCGCGCTCGGCGCGCACGGCCGTGAAGGCGAGGTTCAACATGAGCAGCAGGGCCACGGCACCGGCGATCGCGAGCGCCGCGATCGCGAGCGCGCCGTACGCGGGCGGGATGGGCCCCTCGAGCAGCGCGGGAGCGAGCTGGGCGACGGCGGCGGGCAACGAGCCGGCCGGCTCCGAACCGAGCGCGAGGAGGCATCCGATCATCGACAGTCCGCCCGCCAGCGCGATGGACTGCCAGAGGGCGAGCGCGACCGCCGGCGCCCGTGCAGGCCACGCCGCTCGGGAGAGCAGTACGGGCACCGGCCAGGCGAGCGCGAGCGCGAGCGCGCCGAGGACGCCGGCGACGAGCAACACGGTCAGCGGGGCGCGAGCTCGTCGAGGAGTCGACGCAGGGTGTTCGCCTCGCCCTCGCTCACCGTGCCGACGAAGCGCGCGAGCGCGGCCGCACGGTCGGTCGACTGGGCGAGCACCTCGTGCATGAGTTCTGCCGTGTGCTCTTCACGGCTGAGGAGCGCGCGGTACCGATGCGGACGCACGTCGCGCGACCGGGAGACGAAGCCCTTGCGCTCGAGTCGGGAGAGCACCGTGAGCATGGTCGTGGTCGCCACGACGCGGTCGGATCCGTCGCGCACCGCGAGGGTGTCGCGCAACTCGTTCGCCGTGAGCGCGGCATCGTTCGTCCAGAGCACGTCCATCACGGAGCGCTCGAGTTCGCCGAGACTCGCCATGCCACCAGACTACCGCCGCGACCCTGAATGTTCTACGCTCTGTAGAAGATGCACTCGGGAACGTCACCGGCCTCGTGAAAGGGACATCCGTGAACGAACTTCTGGACCCGCTCCTCCTCGCCCGATGGCAGTTCGGTATCACGACGATCTACCACTTCCTGTTCGTGCCGCTGACCATCGGCCTCGCGACCACGGCCGCCATCTTCCAGACGGCGTGGTACCGCACCGGCAAGGCCGAGTACCTGCGCATCACCAGGTTCTTCGGCACGGTCTTCCTCATCAACTTCGCCATGGGTGTCGTCACCGGCATCGTGCAGGAGTTCCAGTTCGGCATGAACTGGTCGGAGTACTCGCGCTTCGTCGGGGACGTGTTCGGGGCGCCGCTGGCCATGGAGGGCCTGCTCGCCTTCTTCTTCGAGGCCACCTTCATCGGTCTCTGGATCTTCGGCTGGGACAAGCTGCCCCGCTTCCTGCACCTGCTCACCATCTGGGCGACGGCCTTCGGAACGGTCGTGTCGGCGTACTTCATCCTCGCGGCGAACGCGTTCATGCAGAACCCCGTCGGGTACGAGCTGAACGCCGAGAAGGGCCGCGCCGAGCTGGTGGACATCTGGGAGGTGCTCACCAACCGGGTCGTGCTCGCGGCGTTCCCGCACACCATCGCCGCGAGCTTCATGGTCACGGCGGGCCTCGTCATCGCCGCGGCTGCCTGGCATCTCGCGCGAAACCAGCACCTCGACACGATGCGGCCGGCCCTGAAGTTCGGGCTGTGGACGATGATCATCTCCGGCATCCTGACCACACTCTTCGGCGACCAGCTGAGCCTCGCGATGGTGGCGACGCAGCCTATGAAGATGGCCGCCGCCGAGGCGACCTACGACACGGTGTGCGGCGCGGCGGCGTCGTTCTCGCTGTTCACCCTCGGCACGCCAGACGGCAGCACCGAACTGTTCTCGATCCGGGTGCCGTACCTGCTCTCGTTCCTGTCGACGCACACGTTCGACGGCTGCGTCGAGGGCATCAACGACCTGCAGGCGCAGTACACCGAGCTCTGGGGCCCGGGAGACTACGCGCCGATCATCTGGGTGACGTACTGGTCGTTCCGCTGGATGATCGGGCTCGGCATGCTGCACGTGCTCGTCGCGGTCGTGGGTCTCTGGCTGACCCGCAAGGGCCGGCTGCCCAAGCAGCAGTGGGTGTGGAAGGTCGCCATCTGGAGCTTCCCGCTGTCGACGCTGGCCATGAGCGTCGGCTGGATCTTCACCGAGATGGGCCGGCAGCCCTGGATCGTCTTCAGTCTCCTGCCCACGGCGTCGGCGGTGTCGCCGAACGTGACCGGCCTCGACGTGCTCATCTCTCTCGTCGCATTCACGCTCGTCTACGGCGCCCTCGCGGTCGTCGAGGTGGGGCTCGTGATCCGCGCGATCAAGAAGGGCCCGCCGGAGGTCGGCGAGCCCGATCCCGAGACCGGCCGGGTCGAACCTGCCAGCACGGTGTACTAGGAGGAAATGCACATGGATCTGTCGGTGCTCTGGTTCTGGATCGTCGCGTTCCTCTTCGTCGGCTACTTCGTGCTCGACGGGTTCGACTTCGGGGTCGGGATGTCGATGCCGTTCCTCGGTCGCGACGACACGGATCGGCGCGTCATCATCAACACGATCGGCCCCGTGTGGGACCTCAACGAGACGTGGGTGATCGTGGCCGGCGCGTCGCTGTTCGCGGCGTTCCCCGAGTGGTACGCGACGCTCTTCTCGGGGTTCTACCTACCGCTGCTCCTCATCCTGCTCGCGCTCATCGCGCGCGGCGTGTCCTTCGAGTACCGGCACCAGCGGCCCGAGTCGCAGTGGAAGCGCCGGTTCGACCTCATGATCATCGTCGGCTCGGCGGTGCCCGCGCTCCTCTGGGGCGTCGCGTTCGCGAACATCGTGCAGGGTGTGCCGCTCGACGAGGATCACAACTACACCGGCACGCTCTTCGATCTGCTGAACCCGTACGCGCTGCTCGGGGGACTCACCACGCTCCTGCTCTTCTTCACCTACGGCGCCGTGTTCGTGTCGTTGAAGACCGAGGATGGACTGCGTGAGCGCGCCAGGAGGCTCGCGTCGCGATCGGGACTCCTCACGGTCGTCGTGGCGGCCGGGTTCCTCGCCTGGACCGGCCTCGCGCACGGCACGTTCTGGTTCTGGGTGCTCGCCGCGATCGCGGCCCTCACGCTCATCGGCGCCTGGCTGGCCAACGCCCGCGGCGCCGAGGGGACCGCGTTCACGCTGCTCGCCATCACGGTCGCCAGCGCCGTGGCGGCGCTGTTCGCGGCACTGTTCCCCGACGTGATGCCCGCGTCGAACGATCCGGCCAACAGCCTCACAGTCGCGAACGCGTCGAGCTCGGCGTACACGCTCACGGTCATGAGCTGGCTGGCGCTGCTCGTCATGCCGCTCGTCCTCGCCTACCAGGGGTGGACGTACTGGATCTTCCGCAAGCGCGTCACCCGAGCCTCGGTCGAGGCCTCCGCGCACTGACGTGAAGCCCCTCGATCCGAGACTGGTCCGCCGCTCCCGCGCCGCCCGCTGGTTCCTCCTCGCGGGCGGCGCGCTCGCTCTCGTGCAGGCCGCCGCCGTGCTCGCGTTCGCGTGGGCGCTCGCCACGCTCGTCGTGGGGCTCATCGACGGCGAGGGGATGTCGCGAGCGTGGCCGCTCCTCGTCGTGCTCGTCGTCGCGGCATCCGGTCGGGCCCTCGCGGCCTGGCTCTGGGATCTCGCCGGCTCCTCGGGCGCCCAGCGCGTGAAGGCGGAACTGCGCGCCGAACTCCTCGAGTCGCTCGAGGCGCGACCGACGGGCGTTCCCGAGTTCCCGACCGCGCGCATCGCGACGCTGCTCGGGCCAGGTCTCGATGCGCTCGACGACTACTTCGGCACCTACCTGCCCCAGCTCGTGCTCAGCGTCATCGCCACGCCGATCCTCATCGCGGCCGCGTGGATCGCCGATCCGCTGTCGGGGCTCGTGCTCGTGATCGTGCTTCCGCTCATCCCGGTGTTCATGGCGCTCATCGGCCTCGCGACGGGTGCGGTGCAGCGGCGCCAGTGGGACAGCCTGGCGACGCTCTCGAGGGGCTTCCTCGAGGTCGTGGGCGGGCTCTCGACGCTCATGGTGTTCGGGCGCGCCGAGCGACAGGTCGCCCGCATCCGCGCGGTCACCGACGAGTACCGCTCGCGCACGATGAAGGTGCTGCGCATCACGTTCCTCTCGGGATTCACGCTCGAGTTCGCCGCAAGCCTGTCGGTCGCGCTCGTCGCGGTCTCGATCGGCCTGCGACTCGTCTCGGGTGACATGACCCTCGCGCCCGGGCTCTTCGTGCTGGTGCTGGCGCCGGAGGTGTTCCTGCCGCTGCGGAACGTCGGGGCGGCGTTCCACGCGTCGGCCGAGGGCGTGACGGCCTCGACCGACGCGTTCGACCTGCTGGACGCGGCGGGGTCGGGGGGCAGGGTTCGGCGAGACGGAGGGCGCCGTGGCGACGCCGGCGACGATGACACCGGGGTGGCCGTGGCGGATGCCGACGGTTCATCCGGCCTCCGGCTCGTCGGCGTGCGGGTGCGGCGCGGCGAGGGCGTCGTGCTCGACGGCGTCGACATCGAGGCGCCGGCCGGCCGGATCACGGCGATCACGGGCGAGAGCGGCTCGGGCAAGTCGAGCCTGTTCGCCGCGATCCTCGGCTTCGCGGACGCGGACGGCCGGATGATCCTCGACGGCCGACCGCTGACGCCCGGCGACCGGTCGGCGATCGCCTGGGCGGGTCAGACCCCAGCCCTCCTCGCCGGATCGATCGCCGAGAACGTGCGGCTCGGCGACGAGTCCGCCCCGCCCGAACTCGTCGGTCGCGCCCTGGGCCTCGCGGGCGTCGAGCTCGACCCCGAGCGTCGTCTCGGTCCCGGCGGCGCCGGGCTCTCGGGCGGACAGGCCCAGCGGGTCGCGACGGCACGGGCGATCCACCGGCTGCTCGCCCGCGACGGCCGCCTGCTGCTGCTCGACGAACCGAGCTCGGCGCTCGATCCCGGTCGCGAGGCCGACCTCGGGCGCGCGCTGCGCGAGCTCGCTGCGGAGGGCCGTGCCATCGTGGTGGCGACGCATCGTTCGGATCTCGTCGGCACCGCCGACGTCGTGCACGACCTGGCGGTGGCGCATGCCTGATCCCACTCGCACCGTACTGCGACAGGCCGTGCCCCGCTTCGTCCGGCTCCTGCCCGCCGTGCTCGCCGGCGTCGCGTCAGGCGGCTCCGCCGTGGCGCTCCTCGCGGCATCGGCCTGGCTCATCGCGCGCGCCGCCGAGCAGCCGCCGGTGCTGTACCTGTCGCTCGGAATCGTCGGCGTGCGGGCGTTCGCGCTCGGTCGCGCGGTGTTCCGCTACCTCGAACGCCTCTCGGGGCACGACGCGTCGTTCCGGCAGCTCGCCGAGATCCGGGCGGGCGTGTTCGAGCGGATGCTGCCCGTCGCACCCGACGGGCTCGCCGCGAGCCGGCGCGGCGACCTGCTCGCGCGCTTCGTCGGCGACGTCGACGAGTTGCAGAACGTGCCGCTCCGGGTCGTGCAGCCGGTCGTCAGCGCACTCGTCGTGCTCGCGCTCTCGGTCGCCGGGGTGGCACTGCTCGCACCGGCTTCGGCGGCGGCGGTGCTCGGATGCCTCGTGCTGGGCGTCGGCGGCACCCTGCTCGTGCAGCGGTGGGCCGCGATCCGGGCGGAACGCACGCTCGCGCCGCTGCGCGGACAGCTCCAGGCGGCGGTCGTGGAGCACGTACAGGCCCTCGACGTGCTGGTCGCGTTCGACTCGGCCGCGGCGGGGCGCCGGGCCATCGAGGCGATCGGCGCGCGGCTCGCGCGGGCGACGCGCGCCCGGGCGGCGGCGACCGGCGCGGCATCCGCCGCCATGACGGCCGTCGGCGGCATCGCCGTCGCCGCGAGCCTCGCGGCGGCCGCCCCGATCCTCGAAGCAGGACGCATCGACGGGCCGACGTTCGCGGTGCTCTGCCTCGTGCCGCTCGCGATCGCGGAGGTGGCGGGCGCGATCCCGCTCGCGGCGAGCGCGCTGCGAATCGCACGGTCGAGCGCCGAACGCGTCGCCCACGCCGTGCCGGCCCGGATCCCCGACGGCATCCCGCAGGTGCCGCCGGCCCCGGCCGAGGCGCCGCCCACGATCCCGCCGCCCGCAATCACCCTCCGCGGCATCCGTGCCCACTGGCCGAAGCCCGACGAACGGGCCGAGACGCCGGCCGCCGTGCTCGCCGGACTCGACCTCGACCTGGCGCCGGGGGAGCGGGTGCTGGTGCGCGGCGGGTCGGGTGCCGGAAAGACGACGCTCGCGCACGTGCTCGTGCGGTTCCTCGAGTACGAGGGCTCCTACCGGCTCGGCGGCGTCGAGGCATCCACGCTCGACCCGCGCGCCGTGCGACGCCGTGTCGGCCTCGTCGAGCAGCGTCCGTGGCTGTTCGACGAGGACCTCCGGCAGAACCTGATCTTCGCGCGCGACACGGCGAGCGACGACGAGTTGCTCGACGTGCTGGAGCGGGTCGGCCTCCGCGGCTGGGTGGAGGAGCGCGGCGGCCTCGGCGCCCGGGTCGGCGAGCGCGGCGCCCTCGTGTCGGGCGGCCAGGCGCAGCGCATCGCACTCGCCCGCGCGATGCTCGCGGACTTCCCGGTGCTGGTGCTCGACGAGCCGACCGCGAACGTCGATCCCGACCGGGCCGACGCGCTCCTGCGGGATCTCGCGGGGGCCGCGACCCGCTCCGGTCGCACGGTCGTGCTGATCTCGCACACGACGGTCGACGAGGCCCTGGTCGACCGCGTCGTGACCCTCGAAGACGGGCGGATCGCGTCTCGCGGCCCCCTTCCCCACCTGGACCCGGTGCGCAAGTGATCGCGCCGCCCTCCTAGGCTGAGAGGATGCCGCGCCGCATCCGCTCTCGCACGCTCGCCGCATGGCGCGACCCCGAGATCGTCTTCCGGGCGTGCTGCGCCGAGGCGCCGTACGCGGTCTGGCTCGACGGTGGGGCGGATGCCGCGTCGGGCCTCAGCGTCCTCGCCGTCGCGCATCCCGGCAGCGAGTTCGTCACGGCCGACGTGGTGCGGGGCACGGTCACCCGGGGCACCCAGATCGATGCCGGGGCGACACGGGTGACGCTCGAGGCATCTGTCTTCGACGTGCTCGGCGAGCGGCTCGGCGACCCCGTGACCGACGGTGCCGACGCGGGCCCCCTCGGCTGGTTCGGCTGGTTCGGCTACGAGCTCGGCGCGGCGCTGAACGACGTGCCGGCAGACCGCGCGGAGACGCCGGATGCCGCGTTCCTCTTCGTCGATCGGGCGATCGTGTTCGATCACGGCGCGCGCACGGTGCGGCTCGCGTGGCTGGAGCCGGAGCTCGAGGCCGCGCCGGGGTCGAGGCGGGACTCGGCAGCGGGAGCGGCGTGGGCGAACGAGCTCGAACCGGTGCTCGCGGCCCTCGACGAGGCGCCGGCCGTTCGGCCCGCCGACCCGACACCCGCGCCGCGGGCGGACGCCCCGGCCGTGCGCTGGCGACACGGACCCGGGCGCTACGCCGAGCTCATCGCCCGCTGCCAGGAGGCCATCGTGCGGGGCGACGCCTACCAGCTGTGCCTCACCAACCGGGTCGACGTCGACGTGCGTCCCGACCCGGCTGCGACGTATCTCGCGCTTCGCGGATCGAGCCCCAGCCATCACGGCGGCTACCTGCGATTCGGCGACCTCGCACTCCTCAGCGCCTCACCCGAGCTCTTCCTGCACGTCGGCACCGACCGCGTCGTCTCGACGAAGCCGATGAAGGGCACCCGCCCGCGCGGTGCCGACCCGGCGAGCGACGCGGCGCTCAGGCGCGAGCTCGTCGAGAGCGAGAAGGAACGCGCCGAGAACCTCATGATCGTCGACCTCATGCGCAACGATCTGGGCCGCATCGCCGAGCTCGGCAGCGTGAGCGTGCCGAGTCTCCTCGCCGTCGAGGAGTACGCGCACGTGCACCAGCTCGTCTCGACGGTGCAGGCGCGGCTGCGGCATCCGCTCACGGCACTCGACGCCGTACGGGCCGCGTTCCCCGCGGGGTCGATGACGGGCGCACCCAAGCACAGCGCCATGTCGATCCTGCACGAGCTCGAGCGGGGGCCGAGGGGCGTCTACTCGGGTGCGTTCGGGTACCTCGCCGTCGATGGCAGCGCCGACCTCGCCATGGTCATCCGATCCATCGTGCTGGCTCCCTCGGGCGCGAGCATCGGCACGGGGGGCGGCATCACCGCGATGTCGATCGCCGACGAGGAGATCGAGGAGACCTTCGTGAAGGCCAGGGCCCTGCTCGCCGTGCTCGGCGCGGCATCCGACCCCGTGGAGTGAGTAGGCTGGATGTCCGAGCGCGCGCCGTGAT
This sequence comes from Agromyces sp. H66, assembly GCF_004959775.1. Lineage (GTDB taxonomy): Bacteria > Actinomycetota > Actinomycetes > Actinomycetales > Microbacteriaceae > Agromyces. The sequence goes on along the minus strand of NZ_SJZG01000002.1, from coordinate 373,759 downwards.
TCGGCGTGCCCGAAGGACGTGCGCACCGTGTGCGCAGCGACACACGATTGAGAGTCACGTGGCACAGGATCAGGACCAGGCCCACGCCGACAACGGCGCGTACGACTTCGCCTCCATCCAGGCGAAGTGGCTCCCCGTGTGGGACGAGCTCCAGCCCTTCCGCGCCGGACGCCCCGGCGAGACCAGGCCGCGCAAGTACATCCTCGACATGTTCCCCTACCCCTCGGGCGACCTGCACATGGGCCACGCCGAGGCGTTCGGCTACGGCGACATCGTCGCGAGGTACTGGCGGCACCAGGGCTTCGACGTGCTCCACCCCGTCGGCTGGGACTCCTTCGGCCTGCCCGCCGAGAACGCCGCCATCAAGCGGGGCATCGACCCGCGCGGCTGGACCTACGACAACATCGAGCAGCAGAAGCGCTCGTTCCGGCAGTACGCGCCGTCGTTCGACTGGTCGCGCGAGATCCACACGAGCGACCCCGAGTACTACCGATGGAACCAGTGGCTGTTCCTGAAGCTCTACGAGAAGGGCATCGCGTACCGCAAGGCCGGGCTGGTCAACTGGTGCCCCAACGACCAGACGGTGCTCGCCAACGAGCAGGTCATCGACGGGCACTGCGAGCGGTGCGGCTTCATCGTCACGAAGAAGGCGCTGACCCAGTGGTACTTCCGCGTCACGGACTACGCCGACCGCCTGCTCGACGACCTGAACCAGCTCGAGGGCTCGTGGCCCTCGAAGGTCGTCACGATGCAGCGCAACTGGATCGGCCGCTCCGCAGGCGCCGACGTCGAGTTCGAGATCGAGGGCCGCGACGAGCGCGTCACGGTGTTCACCACGCGCCCCGACACGCTGTACGGCGCGACCTTCATGGTGGTCGCGCCCGACTCCGAGCTCGCGGCCGAGCTCGCGGCCGGGGCATCCGCCGAGGTGCAGGCCCGGTTCCAGGGGTACCTCGACTCGGTGCGCGCCGAGAGCGACATCGACCGGCTCTCGACGGAGCGCCCCAAGACCGGCGTCTTCCTCGAACGGTATGCGGTCAATCCCGTGAACGGCGAGCGCCTCCCGATCTGGGCGGCCGACTACGTGCTCGCCGACTACGGCCACGGCGCGATCATGGCCGTACCCGCGCATGACCAGCGCGACCTCGACTTCGCCCGCGCGTTCGAACTCCCCGTGCGCGTGGTCGTCGACACGACCGCGCCCGTCACCGGCGTCATCCCGGTGATCCAGCTCGACGACAACGGCGACCCGATCATGCCCGAGGGCGCCGAGCTCGAAGACCCGGCCTCGACGGGCATCGCCCTCGTGGGTGACGGACGACTCGTCAACTCCGGGCCGCTCGACGGCCTCTCCAAGTCGAACGCCATCCGCCGGGTGATCGAACTGCTCGAACAGCGCGGCCTCGGCCGGGCCGCGAAGAACTTCCGCCTCCGCGACTGGCTCATCTCGCGGCAACGCTACTGGGGCACGCCGATCCCGATCATCCACTGCCCCGAGTGCGGCGAGGTGCCGGTTCCCGAGAGCGAGCTGCCGGTCAGGCTTCCGGATGCCGCGGGCCTCGACCTGAAGCCCAAGGGCACGAGCCCACTCGGCGCCGCCGAGGACTGGGTGAACGTCGCGTGCCCGAACTGCGGGGGAGCGGCTCGTCGCGACTCCGACACGATGGACACGTTCGTCGACAGCTCGTGGTACTACCTGCGCTACCTGAACCCGAACGACGACACCCTGGCGTTCGACCCCGCCGAGGCCGAGAAGTGGTTGCCCGTCGACCAGTACGTCGGCGGCGTCGAGCACGCGATCCTGCACCTGCTCTACTCGCGGTTCATCACCAAGGTGCTCTTCGACCTCGGGTACCTGACCTTCACCGAGCCGTTCACGTCGCTGCTCAACCAGGGCATGGTCATCATGGACGGCTCGAAGATGTCCAAGTCGAAGGGCAACCTCGTCGAGTTCGCGAGCGAGCTGGGTGCGCACGGCGCCGACGCGCTGCGGGTGACCCTCGCCTTCGCGGGACCGCCCGAGGACGACATCGACTGGGCGGATGTCTCGCCCGTCGGGTCGGCCAAGTTCCTCGCGCGGGCGTGGCGGATCTCGGGCGAGGTCACCTCGAGCCCCGACGTCGAGTGGAAGACGGGCGACCCGGCGCTGCGCCGGATGACGCACCGCCTGCTCGCCGACGCGCCGGGCCTGGTCGAGGCGTTCAAGTTCAACGTCGTCGTCGCACGGCTCATGGAGCTCGTGAACGCCACGCGAAAGGTCATCGACTCGGGTGCGGGCCCCGCAGACGCCGCGGTGCGCGAAGCCGCCGAGGTCACCGCGATGATCCTCGACCTGTTCGCGCCGTACACCGCGGAGGACATGTGGCAACGCCTCGGCTACGAGCCGAGCGTTGCGCTCGTGACCTGGCGCAAGGCCGACCCGGCGCTGCTCGTCGAGGAGTCGGTCACCGCGATCGTGCAGGTCGACGGCAAGGTGCGCGACCGGCTCGAGGTCTCGCCGAAGATCTCGGCCGACGACCTCGAGGCGCTCGCCCGCGGGTCGGCGGGGGTCGCCCGTGCGCTGTCGGACCGCGAGATCGCGAACGTGATCGTGCGCGCCCCGCGGCTCGTGAACATCGCCACCCGGCGCTGACGACTCCTCCTCGACAGGGGGCTCCGCCCAGCGGGTCGAGACGGCGGCGGTCGCCGCGCCGGTGAGGCCGGCCGGTCGCCCGTAGCGTGCTGGTCATGCCCGCGCGCCCCGAACCCGATCCGCTCGCCGCGCTCGACCCGTCGGCACGCCGCGCGGGGCCCCGGGTGCGCATCGCGGTGGGTGCCGCGGTCGTGCTGTTCATCGTGTCCGTGGCGGTCGCGGCGATGCTGTCGTTCGCGTCGGGCGGCGGCGGCGGGCAGGGCACGATCACGCCGGCGGATCGGCCGTCGGACGCGAGCGAGACCGGGCCCGGCGGAGGCGTCGAGGTGGGCCCGGCGCCGCTCCTCGTGCACGTGCTCGGGGCCGTGGCCGAGCCGGGACTCGTCGAGCTCGGGGCGGGTGCCCGCGTGGTCGACGCGGTGGCCGCGGCCGGCGGGTTCACGGCCGACGCCGATCCGGCGGCCGTCAACCTCGCGCGACCCGTCGTCGACGGCGAACAGCTCGTCGTGCTCGCGATCGGCGAGGCACCGCCGGCGGGCTCGGCCGGTGGCGGCGCGCCCGGCGCCGCCAACGCCGGCGACGGGCTCGTGCACCTCAACACGGCCGATGTCGCCGAGCTCGACACGCTGCCGCGCATCGGACCGGCACTGGCGCAGCGCATCATCGACTGGCGCGAGGCCAACGGCCCGTTCACGAGCACCGATCAACTGCTCGAGGTCGCCGGCATCGGCGACGCGGTGTTCTCGGGTCTCGCCGAACTCGTGGCGCCCTGAGTGGGCGACCTGCGGCTGCTGGTGCCGGCCGTCGCGGCGTGGACGACGGGCTGGCTCGTGGTCGGCGCGCCCGACGTCGGCCTGGATGCCGGCGCCGTCGCCGCGACGATCTGGAGCGTCGGTGCCGTGGTGCTCGTGCTGCTCCTCGTCCGGCGCCGGCCGCGTGGTCGCGTGCTGCGCCTCGCCGGCCCGCTGGTCCTCGTGGCACTCGCGGCGTCGGGCCTGGTCGCTGCGACGGCGGCGACGGCGCTCGCGCAGCGGGCCGCGTCACCGCTCGTCGAGGCGGCCGCGCAGCATCGCACGGTCGAGGTCGTCATCGAGGTCGTGTCCGCACCACGCGCCATGCGGGGACCCGCGTGGGCCGAGGCATCCGACGATCCGACGATGCGCCTCGACGCTCGACTCGTCGCGGTGGACGGGGGCGCGGTCGCGCCCGTCCCGGTCACGACGAGCGTGCAGGTGGCGGCCGAGCACCTGCAGTTGGGCGCTCGGCTCGGGTTCGACGCGCGAGTGAGTCCGCTGCCCGCCGCCGAAGAGAGCGCGTTCCGCCTCCGCGCCGGCGGCGACGTACGCGTCGTCGACGCGGCGCCGCCGTGGCTGTCGTGGGCGGGCGGCCTCCGGCAGGGGTTCGCCGAGGCCGCCCGGGGACTCACCGGTGACGGAGCGGCGCTCGTGCCCGGGCTCGCGATCGGCGACACCGGCGCCGTCGACGAGGCACTCGACGCCGCGATGAAGGCGAGTTCGCTCAGTCACCTCACGGCCGTGTCGGGGGCGAACTGCGCCATCGTCACGGCCGCCGCCTTCCTGCTCGCGGGACTCTGTCGGGTGCGCAGGACGGGCCGCATCGTGATCGCGGTGCTCGCCCTCGCCGGCTTCATCGTGCTCGTCACGCCGCAGCCGAGCGTCATTCGCGCGGGCACGATGGCCGTCGTCGTGCTCGTCGCCCTGGCCGCGGGTCGGCCCGGCGGTGGGGTCACGGCGCTCTCGGTGGCGGTCATCGCGCTCCTGACGTTCGACCCCTGGCTCGCGCGCGACTACGGGTTCGCGCTCTCGGCAGCCGCGACCGGCGGGCTGCTGCTCCTCACCGCGCCGCTGGCCGCCGGGCTCGCACGCGTCATGCCCGCTCCGCTCGCGGCGGTGCTCGCCGTGCCGCTGGCGGCGCAGCTGGCCTGCCAGCCCATCCTCGTGCTGCTCGACCCCGCGATCGCCCTCTACGGCGTGCCCGCGAACCTGCTCGCGGCACCGGCCGCGCCGGTCGGCACCGTGGTCGGACTCGTCGGATGCCTCGTGCTGCCCGTGCTCCCGTCGGTGGGCATGGCGCTCCTCGAGGTCGCCTGGCTGCCCGCCTCCTGGATCGCGCTCGTCGCGCACGGCGCGGCCGGGCTTCCCGGTGGCCGACTGCCCTGGCCGGCGGATGCCCCGGGCGCGCTGCTCCTGGTCGCGTGCACCGCGCTGGCACTCCGGCTCGCCCTCGCGCCGCCCGCCGCCGCGTGGCTTCGCGTCACCGTCGCGGGGCTGCTCGTGGCGGCCACGGCCGTGCCGCTCGGAGCGGCGGCGGGCGGTCCGCTGATCGGGGCGGCCACGCGACCGCGTGACTGGGATGTCGCGGCGTGCGACATCGGGCAGGGCGACGCCGTGCTCGTGCGCTCCGCGGGCGCGACGGCGCTCATCGACACCGGACCCGAGCCGGAGTCCCTCGATCGCTGCCTGGCCATGCTCGGCATCGAGCGCGTCGACCTCCTGGTGCTCACGCACTGGGACAACGATCACGTCGGGGGAGCGGGTGCGGTCGCGGGCCGAGTCGACACGGTCATCCACGGACCGCTCGACGGGGATCGCTCCGACCGCGTGCTCGGCCCTCTGGCGCAGGGCGGCGCCGAGCTGATCGAGGTGATCGCCGGCCACGCCGGGGAGCTCGGCGATGCCCGATGGCGCGTGGTCTGGCCGAAGCCGCGCGCGATTCCCGGCAACGACGCGAGCGTCGTCGTCGACCTCGACGCGCCGGGGTACCGCGGCGTGTTCCTGGGCGACCTCGGCGAAGACGCACAGCTCCGGCTCCTCAGGTCGATCGACCTGGGTCGGGTCGACCTCGTGAAGGTCGCCCATCACGGCTCGGCCGACCAGAGCGAGGCGCTCTACCGCGAGCTCGGCGCCACCGTGGGCGTCATCGGCGTCGGGGCCGACAACGGCTACGGGCACCCGACCGGCCGGCTGCTCGACATCCTGACGGCGACAGGGACGACCCCGCTGCGCACCGACCGCTCGGGCACCTCGGTGCTCACCGCCGACGGCTCGGGCGGCTTCGCGCTCTGGACCGAGCGGGGCACCGTCGGCGGTCGCCCCTAGACTTGAGGCCGGAACGGGAGGTGCGGTGGCGGCACGGTCAGGCGCGACGAGAGCCGGAGCGTCGGCGCGCACGAAGGTCGCGATACCGCAGCTGGCGTGGAACGAGGTGCGGCCGGCTCCGGTCGTGCTCATCTCGGGCGCCGAGACGGTGCTCGCCGAGCGCGCGAGCGGGATGCTGCGCGACTTCCTCCGATCGGAGGATCCGTCGCTCGAGGTCAGCGACCTCGAGGCCGACGGCTATCGCCGCGGCGAACTGCTGACGCTCGCGAGTCCGTCGCTCTTCGGTGAGCCGCGGCTCATCCGGGTGGGCGCGGTCGAGCGCGCGAGCGACGACTTCCTCGCCGACGCACTGGAGTACCTCGAGCAGACCGCCGAATCGACGACGCTCGTGCTGCGGCACGCGGGCGGCCAACGCGGCAAGAAGCTCCTCGACGCGATCCGCGCGGGCACCGGTCGCGGCGTCGAAATCGTGTGCGCCGAACTCAAGAAGGACGTCGAGAAGCAGGACTTCGCGGCGGCCGAGTTCCGGGCCGCGGGCCGCAAGGTCAACCCACGCGCCCTCAGGTCGCTGGTCGCGGCGTTCGCCGACGACCTCGCCGAGCTCTCGGCGGCCTGCCGCCAGCTCATCGCCGACGCGCCCGACGAGATCACCGATGCGGTGGTCGCGAAATACTACGGCGGCCGCATCGAGACGAACGCGTTCGCGGTCGCCGACGCCGCCATCGCCGGTCGCCACGGCGAGGCGCTCATCGCCCTGCGACACGCGCTCGACAGTGGCGCCGACCCCGTGCCCATCGTCGCGGCGTTCGCCATGAAGGTGCGCACCATGGCCAAGGTCTCGGGCGTCCGGGGCGGCGGCCCGCAGGTGGCCTCGTCGCTCGGACTCGCGCCCTGGCAGGTCGACCGCGCGCGCCGCGACCTCGCCGGCTGGAGCGACGAGGGCCTCCGTCGCGCGATCCAGTCGCTCGCCGCCGCCGACGCCGCCGTCAAGGGCGCCGAGCGCGACCCGGTGTTCGCCCTCGAGCGGCTCGTCGGCATCATCGCCGCGCGCGGCCGCGACCTCGTCTGATCTCGCCGGCTGCGGCATCCACTCGTCGGCGTCCGGCTCGCGCCGCCCCTCGTGCGACCCTTCCCGTCCGATTCTGCGGATATACGATCCGGCACCCCGCGGATTCGCGGACTCTATCGGCGAGGCGGATCGTATATCCGCAGTTATGAGCACTTGCAGGGCCGAGGCCGCGGCATCCGTCCACCCCCGGTCATCGCGCCGCCAACGACGAAGGCCCCGCACATCGTGCGGGGCCTTCGGGCAGAACGGGTTCGCGTCAGAGCGCGGCGACCTGCTTCGCGATGGCCGACTTGCGGTTCGCGGCCTGGTTCTTGTGGATCACGCCCTTCGAGGCGGCCTTGTCGAGCTTGCGCGTCGCGACGCGGAGGGCGGTGGTCGCCTTCTCCTTGTCGCCCGCGGCGATCGCCTCGCGCGTGGCGCGGACGGCGCTCTTGACCTCGCTCTTGACGGCCTTGTTGCGCTCCTGCGCCTTCAGGTTGGTGCGGATGCGCTTGATCTGCGACTTGATGTTTGCCACGTGGTGTTCTTTCGTTCGTGTGCGGGTACCGGATGTGCCGCGCGCGGTAGAGGGGCCGACGCGGCGTCTCGTGCGGGGTGGGACCCGCACGCAAGCCAACAGACAACGATACCAGCTACCCGCGAGCCGCACCAACGCGGCGTCGGCGGCGATCACGGGCGGCCCGGAGATCGAGTTCGGCCACCGCACCGAGGACGGCGGCGGTGAAGTCCTCGGGACGCGCGAGGCTCACGAGGTGCGTCGCGCCCGGCACGACGACGAGCCGGGCATCACGTGCCGCGCGGAGCATACGTCGCTCCTCGAGCCTGAAGTGGTCGAACCGCCCGTTCACGAACCAGACCGGCACGTCGATGCGTCGGAGCGCCGCCTCGGGGTCGAGTTCGCCCACGACCCCGAGCGCCGGGGACATGACCTCGAGTGCGACGCCGCCGCCGATCACGTCGGCGACGGCCTCGGGAGTAAGGAAGAGTTGCGCCATGAGGTCGTTCATGGCGCGCCCGCGATCGGGCAGCCGTCCGATCAGCTCGGCGAGCCGGCGGTAGCCCGCGAGCCCGGGCCCCCGCGGCCTGGTGCCGCACGACGCCGCGACGAGCCCGTCGATGCGGCCCGGATGCGTCGCCGCGTACTCGATGGCGAGATACCCGCCGAGGCTCAGGCCGACGAGGAGTCGTGGCGTGCGGTCACCCGCACTGCGCGTGCCGATCGCCTCGTCGATGACGCGCATGGCGTCGTCGAGCGAGAACGGGTCGTCCATCCGCGCGCCGTGCCCGGGCAGGTCGACGGCGACCGCCTCGATGTCGTGCCGGGCGAACGCGTTGAGCTGCCGCCGCCACATCGAGGCGGACGTACGGATCCCGTGCACGAGCACGACGCGGGCGCGGGGCATCCGTCAGCCCGCCCTGATCGCACCGAGCTCGCGTGCCCGGGCCACGGCGGCCGTGCGCGAGCCGACGCCGAGCTTCGCGAATATGTGCACGAGGTGCGACTTCACCGTCGCCTCGCTGAGGAACAGCGCCCGGCCGATGTCGCGGTTCGACCGGCCCTCGGCGACCAGCGAGAGCACCTCGGCCTCACGCGCGGTGAGACGCTCGCCGCCCGCGCGAGAGCCGTCGAGGCGCGAGGAGACCGCGGGTGCGAGCGCCGACTCGCCGACGGCCGCGGCACGCACGGCCGCGACGAGCTCGGCGGGCGGCGCGTCCTTCAGGAGGTACCCGCTCGCGCCCGCCTCGATGGCGCCGAGGATGTCGGCGTCGGTGTCGTAGTTCGTGAGCACCAGCACGCGCGGTGCGCCGTCGTGCGACCGGATTCGTCGGGTCGCCTCCGCACCCTGCAGCGCGCCGGGGAACTGCAGGTCCATGAGCACGAGGTCCACTCCGGATGTCGCGGCGAGCCGCACGGCGTCCTCGGCCGTCGCGGCTTCGGCCACCACCTCCAGATCGGACTCGGACTCGAGCAGTGCCCGGATGCCGGCCCGAACCACCGGATGGTCGTCGCTGAGCAGCAGCCGGATCATGGTGCCACCACCGGGATGCGCACCGAGATTGCGGTCCCCTCACCGGGCGCGGACTCGATCACGATGGTGCCGCCCTGCCGCTCGGCACGCTGCCGCATCGCCCTGAGCCCGAACCTGGCGCCGTCGGCCTCCGCTCGCTGCACGGCGGCCGCGTCGAAGCCCACGCCGTCGTCCACGACGTCGAGCGCGACCTCGTCGCCGAGGTAGCTGAGCGTCAGCTCGGCACGCGCGGCGTCCGAATGCCGCAGCACGTTCGCGAGGGCGCCCTGGGCGATGCGCAGGAGCGAGGCGTCGGCCGCCATCGGCAGCATGACGGGCGGGCCGCTGGTGCGGAAGGTCACGCGTGTCCGTGCGCCGGACTGCTCGGCCTGCTCGTTCACGGCGTCGGCGAGCCGGCGGAGCGCGGCGGGCAGCGTCTGCTCGTCGAGCGAGGGGGGCGTGAGCTCCCGGATGAAGCGCCGCGTCTCGCCGAGGTTGTCGGCCGCGGTCTCGCGGGCGAGGCGGAGCTTCTCCCGCGTGCGCTCGTCGTCGATGTCGCGCTCCGCCGCGTGCAGCAGCATCTGGATGCTCGAGAGGCCTTGCGCGACCGTGTCGTGGATCTCACGGGCGAGGCGTTCGCGCTCGGCGAGGGTGCCGGCCTCGCGGCTGGCCGCGGCGAGCTCTTCGCGCGTGGCGAGCAGGTCGAGGATGAGCGCCTGGCGATCGCGGGTCTCCTGCGACATGGCGCGATAGCCGAGTCCGATGACGATGGCGACGCCCGAACTGATGAGCGGACCGAGGATCGAACCGACCTCGAAGCCGAGGTGGGAGGCCGTGCCCCACACCGACAGGCCGAAGGTGATGACCACGAGCGGCACCGCGATGGGCGCTGCGAGCACGTGAAGTTCGAGGAAGAACAGGGGGAACGCGAGGAACGCGGCATCCGGGGTCAGTGCCGACATCGCCACCCACAGCCCGAGCAGCGCCAGGAGCCAGGCCACCCGCGCCCAGGCCGGCAGGTGCCGGTGCGCGGCGGCGACGCCCGCGCCGTACCATGCGAGGAACGCGACCGCGAGGATCGTGACCGGTACCTCGGTCGGGGCGTCCGCGAGCAGCGCGCGCATGATGACGAAGAGCGCGAGGCCGACCACGAGCACGTGCAGGCCGAATCGGAGCGTGAGGAAGACCGGGCGCAGGGCCGAGGGCGCCACGCGTGCGTCGGTGGCCTCGATCACGGTCATGGTGCTGTCAGCGTAACCCCGGGGCCCGCGCCGGGGCATCCGTCGAAAGTCGGTTCGCAAGTCGTGGGAGAATCGTCGGGATGTCCCCTCGAGCTGCTGATCCTCCGGTGCCCGCCGCCACCGACCCCGCGTTGATCCGGAATTTCTGCATCATCGCGCACATCGACCACGGCAAGTCGACCCTCGCCGACCGCATGCTCGGCATCACGGGCGTGGTGGCCGACCGCGACATGCGTGCGCAGTACCTGGACCGCATGGACATCGAGCGGGAGCGCGGTATCACCATCAAGAGCCAGGCGGTGCGCATGCCCTGGCAGGTCGGCGACACGTCGTACGCGCTCAACATGATCGACACGCCGGGTCATGTCGACTTCAGCTACGAGGTCTCGCGCTCGCTCGCCGCGTGCGAGGGCGCGATCCTGCTGGTGGATGCCGCGCAGGGCATCGAGGCGCAGACGCTCGCGAACCTCTACCTCGCGCTCGAGAACGACCTCGAGATCATTCCCGTGCTGAACAAGATCGACCTGCCCGCGGCCGAGCCCGAGAAGTACGCGCGCGAGCTCGCCGACCTCATCGGCGGTTCGCCCGACGACGTGCTTCGCGTGTCGGGCAAGACCGGCGTCGGCGTCGAGGACCTCCTCGATCGCGTCGTCGAGCGCATTCCGGCTCCGGTGGGCGACGCGGATGCCCCGCCGCGGGCGATGATCTTCGATTCCGTGTACGACAGCTACCGCGGCGTCGTCACGTACGTGCGCATGGTCGACGGCAAGCTGAACCCGCGGGAACGCATCCAGATGATGTCGACGCGGGCGACGCACGAGATCCTCGAGATCGGCGTGAGCGCGCCTGAGCCGACGCCCACGAAGGGCCTCGGCGTCGGCGAGGTGGGCTACCTCATCACGGGCGTGAAGGACGTGCGCCAGTCGAAGGTCGGCGACACGGTCACGACGGCGGCGAAGCCGGCCACCGAGCCGCTCGCGGGGTACACCGAGCCGCTGCCCATGGTGTTCTCGGGCCTGTATCCGATCGACGGCAGCGACTACCCCGAGCTGCGCGAGGCGCTCGACAAGCTGAAGCTGTCGGATGCCGCGCTCGTCTACGAGCCCGAGACCTCGGTCGCGCTCGGCTTCGGTTTCCGCTGCGGTTTCCTGGGCCTCCTGCACCTCGAGATCGTCACCGAGCGACTGCGCCGCGAGTTCGACCTCGACATCATCGCGACCGCGCCGAGCGTCGTGTACGAGGTCACCACCGAAGACCGGAAGACGGTCACGGTCACGAACCCGAGCGAGTTTCCGACGGGCGCGAAGATCGCCGAAGTGCGCGAGCCGGTGGTCAAGGCCGCGATCCTCGCGCCGAAGGACTACGTCGGCACGATCATGGAGCTCTGCCAGTCGCGCCGGGGCACCCTGCTCGGCATGGAGTACCTCGGCGAAGACCGGGTGGAGATCCGGTACAACATGCCACTCGGCGAGATCGTCTTCGACTTCTTCGACAACCTGAAGTCGAAGACGGCGGGCTACGCGAGCCTCGACTACGAGCCTGCGGGCGACCAGGCCGCCGACCTCGTGAAGGTCGACATCCTGCTGCAGGGCGAGCAGGTCGACGCGTTCAGCGCCATCGTGCACCGTGACAAGGCGTACGCCTACGGCGTGCTCATGACGGGACGCCTGCGCGAGCTCATTCCGCGGCAGCAGTTCGAGGTGCCCATCCAGGCCGCGATCGGCGCCCGTATCATCGCGCGCGAGTCGATCCGCGCGATGCGCAAGGACGTGCTCGCCAAGTGCTACGGCGGTGACATCACCCGCAAGCGCAAGCTCCTCGAGAAGCAGAAGGAGGGCAAGAAGCGCATGAAGATGGTGGGTCGCGTCGAGGTACCCCAAGAGGCGTTCATCGCCGCGCTCTCGGGCGAGACCGAGAGGAAGGACGCCAAGAAGTAGCGTCCCTGCTCGCCGCAACCGACTCCGCTCGGAGCAGCCGGTCAGGCGACATCCGTAGAATGAACGGATGACCCGACGCAGCACGTTCACCGACCAGTCGGTCACGTACGGCGCCATCGGCGCGACGCTCGACCCCGACCTGCTGCGCTACCCGCCCGCCGGGTTCCGGCCCGCCGAGGACTCCGTGCGCCTCGGCTCGGGCGACGAGCGCTTCGCACGCTCGGTCGAGGCGCTCATGACCTGGGGCATCCAGAAGGGTGCCGGCTTCGAGGTGACGGATGTCTCGGCCGGCACGGGCGCGCAGTACCCGGGCATCGTCTACGACGCCGACGGCACCCCGCTCGCCGAGCAGCCGGGCCTGCGCCGCGAGGACCGGTTCGGGTCCGACGGCACGCCCTACATCGCGGCGGGCATGACGGCGACCCTGGTGCGGAAGGGGCGGATCCTCACCCATCGCACCCCCGTGCTCGTCGTCTACGTGGTCGACGAGCCGAAGCGGGTCGGGTTCGCCTACGGCACGACTGCGGCGGGCCCCGAGAGCGGCGAGGAGTCGTTCATCCTCGAGCATCGTGACGACGACGGCGTGTGGCTCACCATCCGGTCGATGTTCGACACGCGCGGGCTCGCGCCGGCCCAACGCCGCAAGCGTCGTGAGCTCACCCGAACCGAGCTCCGGGCGCTGCACCCCGCCTACGTCTGATGGCGTCGGCGCTCCCGCTCGGCGAGCCGGCGCCGCTCGACGGGCTGTTGCCGCCGTCGGCCGCGATCGGCGCCCACGAGCGTGCGTTCGGCGTGTACGTGCACGTGCCGTTCTGCCGGGTGCGCTGCGGCTACTGCGACTTCAACACGTACACGGCGAGCGAGCTGCGGGGAGCCCGGCAGGTCGACTACGCCGACCACGCCATCGGCGAGATCAGGATGTCGCGGCGGATGCTCGAGGCATCCGGCGTCCCGGATCGGCCGGCGCAGACGGTGTTCTTCGGGGGTGGGACGCCCACCCTGCTGCCCGCGACCGACCTCGTGCGCATGCTCGACGCGGTGCGCACGGAGTTCGGCCTCGCGCGGGGCGCCGAGATCACGACCGAGGCGAACCCCGATTCGGTGGGGCCCGACGATCTCGCGGGGCTCGCTGCGGGCGGGTTCACGCGCGTGTCGTTCGGGATGCAGTCCGCCGTGCCGCACGTGCTCGCCGCACTCGACCGCACGCACGACCCCGCGCGCGTGCCTCTCGCCGTGCGCTGGGCGCGGCAGGCGGGGCTCGACGTGAGCCTCGACCTCATCTACGGCACGCCGGGGGAGTCGCTCGACGACTGGCGTCGCAGCGTCGACGCCGCGATCGTCGAGCGCCCCGATCATCTCAGCGCGTATGCGCTCATCGTCGAGGACGGCACGAAGCTCGCGCGGCAGATCCGCCGTGGCGAGCTCGCCGAACCGTCCGACGACCTCGAGGCCGACATGTACGACCTGGCCGACGAGCTGCTGGTCGCGGCGGGGTACGAGTGGTACGAGGTGAGCAACTGGGCGACGGCGCCCGAGCACCGCTCGCGCCACAACCTCGGCTACTGGCGCGGCGACGACTGGTGGGGAGTGGGCCCGGGTGCGCACAGCCATGTCGGCGGGGTTCGGTGGTGGAACGCCAAGCATCCGTCGGCGTACGCCGACCGCGTGACCGCGGGACACTCGCCCGCGGTCGGCAGGGAGGTGCTCGACGCGTCGACGCGCGAGACCGAGCGGGTGCTGCTGGCCACGCGGATCCGGGAGGGGCTCGACATCGGCTCGCTCGGCGCCGGTGGACGACGCGCCGTGGCGGGCCTCATCGCCGACGACCTCGTGGACGCGAGAACCGCCCTCGCCGGTGCGCTGACGCTCACCAGGCGAGGGCGGCTGCTCGCGGACGCCGTGGTCAGGCGCCTGCTCGAGGACTGACCTCGATCAGCTCACGAACTTGATCGAGAGCGGGTAGGTGTAGGGCTGGCCCTGGTTCGCCTTCACCGCAGCCATGATGCTGAAGATGATCACGATGACCCACACCGCGATCAGGATGAAGATGCCGATGATCACGAACGTCAGGATCGAACCGACCACGTAGGCGATCGTCATCGTGATCTGGAAGTTCAGCGCGGTCGCGGTGTGCGCCCGCACGAACGGGCCCTTGTCCTTCAGGATCAGGTAGCCGATGAGAGCCGGAATGAAGCCGAAGAAGATGCCGCCGATGTGGATCAGGGTCGACCACAGCTTCTCGTCGTTCGGGCTCAGCGCGGGGCTCTGCTGGTAGGGGTTCTGCGGCGGCGGGGGAGGCGTGGGCGTGTCGGACATGGGGTCTCCTCGTTCGGGCTCGTCGTCGTGGCGAGACTCGTGCTCTTTCATGCTGGCACAGCAACGCCCGCCGCGGGAGTAGGACGCTCCTGCGGCGGGCGAAACTTGCGTCCGGGTTACTTGATGAGGCGGATGGCGAACGGGTACCGGTAGTGCGCGCCGTCCTTCGCCTTGAGGAAGGCGATGATCGAGAAGACCACGCCGAGGATCCAGATCGCCCAGGTGAGCAGCGACAGCACGCTGCCCAGGCCGAATGTGACGACGGTGATGATCGCCGTGAGGATCCACACCGCGACGTACCCGAAGATCAGCGTGATCTGGAAGTTCAGCGCCTCCTTGCCCTCGGTGTTCGTGAACGTGCCGCGGTCCTTGAACACGAGCCAGATGATCAGCGCGGGCAGGAATCCGAGGATGCCGCCGAGGTGGGCGAACGAGCCCCACTGGATGTCCTGCTCGGGCGAAAGCGGCCCGGCCGCCACGGGCTGCTGCGGGGGCGGCGTGGCCGCGTTGGGTTCGGACGACGGGATGTTGGGGTCGGTCATCAGGTGCCTTTCACAGGGGTACACGGTGAACCGCGCCGGTGCGAGGGGGACGTTCGCGGCCGTCGTGCGCGGGAGTACCCATACGGTATCGTCGCGCCACGGCGCTGGCAACGACCACTTTGCGGGGTCTCGTGCGGCGTGTCGCGATAGTATTAGCACTCAGATACACGGAGTGCTAAGGAGTGGAAGCGAGGACCATGGTCTCCGAACGCAGTCTCGCCGTGCTCCGGGCGATCGTGCAGGATTACGTCGCATCGCGGGAGCCCGTCGGTTCCAAGACGATCGTCGAGCGGCACGCCTTCGGCGTGTCCGCCGCCACCATCCGCAACGACATGGCGCTCCTCGAGGAGGAGGAGCTCATCGCCGCCCCGCACACCTCCTCCGGCCGCATCCCCACCGACAAGGGCTATCGGGTCTTCGTCGACCAGCTCACCGACATCCGCCCGCTGAGCCAGGCGCAACGCCAGGCCATCGAGACCTTCCTCGGGGAGTCGAGCGATCTCGACGAACTGCTCGCACGCACCGTGCGGCTCGTGTCGCAGCTCACGAAGCAGTTGGCCGTCGTGCAGTACCCGAGCTTCGCGAGCGCCCGCGTGCGGCACGTCGAGCTCGTCTCGATCGGGCCGACCAGGGTGCTGTGCATTCTCATCGCCGACTCCGGGCAGGTCGAGCAGCGCCTCGCCGAGGTCGAGCACCCCGTCGACGACGACACGCTCGCCGCGCTCCGGGTGCGCCTGAACGAGATCGCCGGCGGCCTCACGATGGCGGATGCCGCGGAGGCGCTCTCGGGCGAGATCGCCAGCGTCGACCGGCGCCACGCCCAGGTGCTGCACACGCTCGCCGCGACGCTCGCCGACGAGGCGCGCGCGCAGCGTCCCGACCGCCTCGTCGTCGCAGGTGCGGCGAACCTGGTGGCCACCGAGCAGGACTTCCCGGGTTCGATCCTCGGCGTCATCGAGGCGATCGAGGAGCAGGTCGTGCTGCTCCGGCTCTTCGGCGAGATGGCGACCGACGAGCACTCGGTGGTCGTGCGCATCGGGCGCGAGAACGCCCCGTTCGGCCTCGGCGAGACCTCCGTCGTCTCGAGCGCATTCGAGGTCCCGGGGCGCGACGTGTCGCGGCTCGGCATCGTGGGCCCCACCCGCATGGACTACTCCAACAGCATGGCGGCCGTGCGCGCCGTCGCCCGCTATCTCTCCCGCACGCTCGGCGAGAGCTGATCCGACGCCTGTCGTTCCGACCGGCATCCGGCAATCGAAAGGAATCGCCCCTCCGTGGCCGACCATTACGAGGTCCTCGGCGTCTCGCGCGACGCCACCCCAGACGAGATCAAGAAGGCGTACCGCCGCCTCGCCCGCGAACTCCACCCCGACGTCAACCCGGGCGCCGAGGCATCCGAACGCTTCAAGCAGGTCACGCACGCGTACGACGTGCTCAGCGACCCGAAGCAGCGCCAGCAGTACGACCTGGGCGGTCAGGGCGGTTTCGGCGGCCAGGGCTTCGGCGGCTTCGGCGACATCTTCGAGACGTTCTTCGGCGCCGGGCAGGCCAGCCGCGGGCCGCGGTCGCGCCGGGAACGCGGCCAGGACGCGCTGATCCGCGTCGAGGTCGGCCTCGACGAGGTGATCTTCGGCACGCACCGGGACATCGAGGTCGACACCGCCGTCGTGTGCGAGACGTGCCACGGCTCGTGCTGCCAGCCGGGCACGTCGCCGGTCACGTGCGACATCTGCGGCGGCACGGGCTCGATCCAGCGTTCGGTGCGGTCGCTGCTCGGCAACGTCATGACGTCGAGCCCATGCGGCACCTGCCGCGGATACGGCACGATCATCGCGACCCCGTGCGTCACCTGCCAGGGCCAGGGCCGCGTGCGGGCGCGCCGCACCGTCCCCGTCGACATCCCCGCCGGCGTCGACACGGGTGTGCGGCTGCAGATGCCGGGTTCCGGCGAGGCGGGTCCGGCCGGCGGTCCGAACGGCGACCTCTATCTCGAGATCAAGGTTCGCAACCACGAGGTGTTCAGCCGCAACGGCGATGACCTGCTCTGCACCCTCGAGGTCGCGATGACCGATGCGATCCTCGGCACGACCACGACCGTGCACGCGCTCGACGGCGACGTCGACGTCGAGCTCAGGCCGGGCCTGCAGAGCGGCGAGATCCTCACCGTCAAGGACCGCGGGGTCACCAGGCTCCGCGGGGCAGGCCGTGGCGACCTGAAGATCGGCGTGCAGGTCGTGACGCCCACCAAGCTCTCGTCGAAGGAGCGCGACCTCATCCAGCAGTTCGCGTCCTCGAAGAAGCCGGCTGCGCCGCAGCTCAGCCACTTCCAGCAGGGGCTGTTCGCGCGGCTCCGAGACCGATTCCTCGGCTGAGCGTTCGGACACCGGGAACCAGGGGATGTCGCGATGAGCCATCTGTACCTCGACGAGTCGCTCGACCTGTCCCGCATCGCGCCGGGCGACTCGGTCGAGCTCACCGGCGACGAGGCGCGGCATGCCGTCACCGTGTCGCGGGTGCGCCCCGGCGAGCGCCTCGCGATCGGCGACGGCCGCGGCACCGTGGTGCACGGCGTCGTGTCGTCGACGGGGGCGCGCGAGCTCGTGCTCGAGGCGGCCGAGGTCGTCGTCGAGGAGGCGCCCACGCCGCGCATCACGCTCGTGCAGGCCCTGGCGAAGGGCGACCGTGACGAGCTCGCGGTGCAGGCGGCGACCGAGCTCGGCGTCGACGCCGTGGTGCCCTGGGCCGCGTCGCGGTCGGTCTCGCGCTGGGAGGGGCCGAAGGCCGAGAAGGGCCGGCAGCGCTGGGCCGCCATCGTGCGCGAGGCCGTCAAGCAGTCGATCCGCTCGCGACTTCCCGAGGTCGCACCGGTCACCGCGACGGCCGAGCTGCCCACCAGGCTTGGCGACGCGCGCGTGCTCGTGCTCGAGCCGACCGCGGCGGCGGCGCTCACCGACCTGCGACCCGACGGCCGCGACCTCGCCCTCGTCGTGGGGCCCGAGGGCGGCATCGCGCCCGCCGAGCTGGAACGCCTCGTCGCGGCCGGGGCCGAACCGGTGCGGCTCGGGGCATCCGTGCTGCGCACCTCCACCGCGGGGCCGGCGGCGATCGCCGTGCTCAACGTCGCGCTCGGGCGGTGGTGAGGCATCCGTCGCTACGATGGGAGGATGACCGCATCCGGTGCCGAGCCGACCCTCTTCGAACGCATCGCCGCGCGCGAGATCCCCGCGCGGATCGTCGCCGAGACCGACCGGGTGATCGCGTTCCACGACATCGCTCCCAAGGCCCCGGTGCACGTCATCGTCACACCCAAGCGCGGTGACTACCGCGACGTGGTCGAACTCGCGTCGGCCGACCCCGCGCTGCTCGCGGAGCTCGTCGACGTGGCGAACGGCATCGCCGCCGACCTCGCCGACGGCGACTTCCGCCTCATCTTCAACACGGGTCCGGGCGGGGGCCAGACCGTGTTCCACGTGCACGCCCACGTCCTCGCGGGCGGCCTCGAGGAGGCATCGCTTGCCGGCTGATCCGCAGGGTCCAGAGGCCGACGCCGCCGCACCGCGGCCAGTCCGCGACGACGAGGAACGGCTCCGCATCGACGGCATCGCCATGGTGCGGCTCCTCGGGCCGCAGGATCGGCTGCTCTCGTCGATCCAGCGCGAGTACCCCGACATCGAGGTGCACGTGCGCGGCAACGAGATCGCCATCCGCGGCGAGACCGAGGAGCGCCTGCGCGTGCGCCGCCTCATCGAAGAACTCCTGGAGCTCGTGCGCAGCGGCCAGGACCCGACACCCACCGAAGTGAGGAGCTCCGCCCGGATGCTCGATGCCGATCCGAACGCCAAACCGAGCGAGATGCTCGGACAGGTCATCGTCTCCGCCCGCGGCAAGACGATCCGGCCGAAGACCGAGGGCCAGCGGCAGTACGTCGACGCGATCGACGAGAACACCATCGTCTTCGGTATCGGCCCGGCCGGAACGGGCAAGACCTACCTCGCCATGGCGAAGGCCGTGCAGGCGCTGCAGCGCAAGGAGGTGAACCGCATCATCCTCACCCGGCCGGCCGTCGAGGCGGGGGAGCGGCTCGGCTTCCTGCCCGGAACGCTCACCGAGAAGATCGATCCGTACCTGCGTCCGCTCTACGACGCCCTGAACGAGATGATGGACCCCGAGCTGGTGCCGAAGCTCCTCGCCTCGGGCACCGTCGAGGTCGCACCTCTCGCCTACATGCGCGGCCGAACACTCAACGACTCGTTCGTCGTGCTCGACGAGGCCCAGAACACGACGCCAGAGCAGATGAAGATGTTCCTCACGCGACTCGGGTTCGGCTCGAAGATGGTCGTGACCGGCGACATCACGCAGATCGACCTGCCGGGCGGCTCGAGCGGCCTGCGCATCGTGACCCGCATCCTCGAGAACATCGACGACATCCACTTCGCGCGTCTCACGAGCGACGACGTGGTGCGCCACACGCTCGTCAGCCGCATCGTCGACGCGTACACCGAGTTCGACCAGCGATCGCAGGCGCAGCGCTTCGAGCGCGAACAGGCGCGCGAGTTCGCGAACCGGGCCGAGCGCCGGGGCAACGCGCCCCGCGACCACCTGCCGCGGAAGGGCAAGTCGTGAGCATCGAGGTCAACAACGAGTCCGGCATCGAGGTCGACGAGGCCGCGCTCCAGCGACTCGCGGTCTACGTGCTCGATGCCATGCACGTGCACCCCGACGCGGAGCTCGCGATCGTGCTCGTCGACGAGGGTGCGATGGAGCAGCTGCACGTGCAGTGGATGGACGAGCCCGGGCCGACCGATGTGCTGAGCTTCCCCATGGACGAGCTCCGGCCAGGCACAGAGGACCAGCCCGCCCCGCCGGGGCTGCTCGGCGACATCGTGCTGTGCCCGCAGGTCGCCGAGGCGCAGGCGAAGACGGCGGGGCATCCGCTCTCCGACGAGCTGCTGCTGCTCACGACGCACGGCCTCCTGCACCTGCTGGGATTCGATCACGCCGAGCCGGCCGAGGAGAAGGAGATGTTCGGCATCCAGCGCGACCTCCTCGTGGGCTTCACGATGCAGGAGCGGCGTCGCTGACCATGCAGCCCTGGCTCTTCATCGGAGCGGCCATCGTGCTCGTCGCGTTCGGCGGCCTCATGGCGGCCGTGGACTCGGCGATCGGCGCGAGCTCGCGAGCGGATGTCACCGAGCTCGCGATCGCATCGCGTGCGCGTCGCTCGCTCCTCGCGATCGCCGACGACGCGGGCGCGCACGTGAACGCCGTGAACTTCATGCGCATCATCGCCGAGACGACGGCGGCGGTGCTCGTCACGCTCGCGTTCGCGACGTTCGTCGACAACGTGTGGCTCGTGCTGCTGTACTCGGCGCTCATCATGACGGCGGTCTCGTTCGTGCTCGTGGGCGCGAGTCCGCGCAGCGTCGGGCGCGCACATCCGGCGACGGTGCTCCGGCTGACCGCCCCGCTGGTGCATTTCCTGCGCGTGCTGCTCGGTCCGCTCGCGAACGCCCTCGTGTCGCTCGGCAACCGCGTGACGCCGGGCCGCATCCGGTTCGCCGGCGTGTCGAGCGAGGAGCAGCTGCTCAGCATGGTCGACGAGGCGACCGAGCTGGAGGTGCTCGAGGAGGGCGACCGCGAGCTCATCCACTCGATCTTCGAGTTCAACGACACGGTGGTGCGCGAGGTGATGGTGCCACGCACCGACATGATCACGATCGATGCCACGGCGCACCTCGCGCAGGCGATGGCGCTCTTCCTGAAGGCGGGCTTCTCGCGCATCCCGGTGATCGCGAAGGACGCCGACGACGTGACCGGCATCCTGTACCTCCGCGACCTCGCGCGGCTGAGCTTCGAGCGGCCGCTCGACGCCGAGGCGCTCACCGTCGGCGAACTCGCGCGTCCGGCCCTGTTCGTGCCCGATTCGATGAAGGCCGACGCGCTGCTGCGCCAGATGCAGCTCGAGTCGAACCACCTCGCGATGGTGGTCGACGAGTACGGCGGCATCGCCGGTCTCGCGACCCTCGAGGACCTCATCGAAGAGCTCGTCGGCGACATCTCCGACGAGTACGACCGGGAGGCGGCGCAGGTGGAAGAGCTCGGCGACGGCCGGTACCGCGTCAACGCGCGCCTGCCGATCGACGAGCTCGGCGAGTTGTTCGGGCTCGACCTCGAGGACGAGGACGTCGATTCCGCGGGCGGGCTGCTCGCCAAGGAGCTCGGCCACCTACCGCTTCCCGGCGAGCGCGTGACCGTGTCGGGGCTGATCCTCGAGGCCGAACGCACCGAGGGGCGCCGCAAGCGCATCGCGACGATCCTCGTCGAACGCGACCAGGCGCTCATCGACGCGCAGTCGGCGTTCGACACGGGCGAGCTCGAAGGAAGGAACCACCGTGGCTGAGTACCGTGCCGGGTTCGTCTCGATCGTCGGGCGGCCGAACGTCGGCAAGTCGACCCTCACCAATGCCCTCGTCGGCGAGAAGGTCGCGATCACGAGCTCGAAGCCGCAGACGACGCGCCGCGCCATCCGGGGCATCGTGCACCGCGAGCACGGGCAGCTCATCCTCGTCGACACCCCGGGGCTGCACCGGCCGCGGACCCTCCTCGGCGAGCGTCTGAACACGCTCGTGCAGTCGACCCTCGGCGACGTCGACGTCATCGCGTTCTGCGTGCCCGCGAACGAGGCCATCGGACCGGGCGACCGCTTCATCAACGAGCAGCTCGACCAGTATCCGCGCGCCCGGAAGGTGGCGATCGTCACCAAGACGGATGCCGCGGCGAAATCGAAGGTGGCCGAGCAGTTGCTGGCCGTCTCCGAGCTCCGGGAGTGGGACGCGATCATCCCCGTGTCGGCGCCGAGGGGCGAGCAGCTCGACGTCCTCGTCGACGAGCTCCTGAAGCTCATGCCCGTGTCGGAGCATCCGCTCTACCCGGCCGAGGCCCGCACCGACGAGGACACCGCCGAGCGCATCGCGGAGTTCGTGCGGGAGGCCGCGCTCGAGGGCGTCTCCGACGAGCTGCCGCACTCGATCGCCGTGACCGTCGACGACATGATCGAGCGGGAGGACAAGGACCTCCTCGAGATCTACGCGAACGTCTTCGTCGAGCGCGACAGCCAGAAGGGCATCATCATCGGCAAGGGCGGGCAACGCCTGCGCGAGGTGGGCGCCACGGCGCGCGCCCAGATCGAGGCGCTCCTCGGCCGCAAGGTCTACCTCGCCCTGCACGTGAAGGTCGCGAAGGACTGGCAGCGCGACCCGAAGCAGCTCGGCCGGCTCGGGTTCTGACGCCGCGCGCGCTGACGCCCGCGCGTGTCATCCGGCGTCGACGGGCTTCAGGCTCGGGATCACGACGACGGCATCGTCCCCGTAGCGCTCGTCGAGCTGCGCCTGCAGGCTGCCGTCGTCGTACATCACCTCGACGACGACGCGTCCGTTCACGAACACCGTCGCCAGGACGCCCGGCATGACGTCCTCGAGTTCGGCCTGCACGACCGTCGCCTCGGACTCGGGAAGGGCCCCCGGCGGGAGCGAGTCGTCCCACGGGTTCGGCGCGTCGGGGTCGACCATCGGGTCGTACAGCGCGGCGAGCACGGGCTCCCGGGTGATCGTGAAGGTCTCGCCGTTCCAGTCGCCCCACACGGCGTAGGCGCCCCAGGTCACGTTCGAAGCGGTCTCCTCGCCCTCCACGGCGTCCCAGTCCCAGCCGATGACCTCGGGTCCGCCGCACTGCGGCGGGTACGACTCCGCGATCGGGCCGAGGCAGAGCTCGGGCGTGCCGTCCTTCTCGAGCACGGTGCCGACCGCCGTCGCCTCGGCGGGGAGGGCGGGCGGCGTGGGAGCCCAGTCCCCGTCCGTCGCACCGCCGCCCTGACCGGCGCAGCCGGCCAGCATCAACAGGGCGGATGTCGCGAGCAGCGCGCCCGTGGTCTTCGTGCCTCTCACCTGTGCCTCCGATGCCATTCTGCGGGCCGCAGCTTCGATCTGCGACCCAACGTTTCGTGCGCGTCGATCGTCTGCGCCGGCGTACGACCGGAGGATGATTCCGCACGTTCGGGGCCGAGTGTCCGGGCCGCACGGCGTACGGTGGATCGGTGCACACCTCCCCGAGCCGCGGCATGATCACGACCGACATCGTGCTCGCGGTGCTCTTCGGGCTCGTCTGCCTGCCGTTCGCGCTGCTCGGCAACGTCGCCGACCTGGTGGCACTGGTGGCATTCGCCGGCGCGCTCGCGGTGCGGCGGCGTTCGCCCGCGCTCTCGCTCGGCATCGCCTGGGCGGCAGCCGTCGTGCAGATGGCCGCGTTGCGGGACCTGCAGCTCTACGACCTGGCCGTGCTCGGCGTGCTCTACACCACGGCGGCGCGGGGCGATCAGGTCGTGAAATGGCTCGGTCTGGCGTCGGCCGGTTTCGGTGCGGTCGTCGCGACCGTCTACCTCGGCGTGGTGAAGCCGCTGCTCGACGGTGCGGCGCTCCTCGGCAGCACGAGCACCGCGGTCGGGACCACGATCGGGCTCGGGCTCCTCTTCGTCGCGTCGATCGCCGTGCTGGTGCTCGCGTGGACGGCAGGGCTCCTCGTGCGGTCGGTGCGCGACTCGCGCGACATCCGACGCCGCGAGGAACTCGCGAATCGCGAACGATCGCTCGCGGAGTACCGGTACGTCGTGGAGCAGGAGCGCAATCGCATCGCACGGGACATGCACGACGTCGTCGCCCACTCGCTGGCCGTGGTCATCGCCCAGGCCGACGGATCGAGGTTCGCCGCCCGCACCCGACCCGAGGCCGCCGTCGAGGCGCTCGACACGATCGCGGGCGTCGCGCGCGGTGCGCTCGGCGACGTCCGGCTCCTGCTCGCCGAGCTCCGCCACCACGAGGGCGACGCGCCGCAGCCGGTGCTCGAGGATCTCGGCGAGCTCATCGAGCGCGTCCGCTCGGCGGGCCTCGACGTGCGTTTCACGGAGTCGGGTGGGCGACGGCCACTCGGCACCGGGCACGAGATCGCCGTGTACCGCATCGTGCAGGAGGGACTGACGAACGCCCTGCGGCACGGCGACACGTCGGCGCCGGTCGACCTCCGCCTCGAGTGGCACGACACGGGCGTCGACCTCGCGATCGTGAACGCGCTGCGACCGGATGTCGCGGCCGGCGACTCGGCGTCGGCGTTCCGGCACGGCATCCCCGGCATGCAGGAGCGCGCGCAGCTCGCGGGCGGCTCGCTTCGCGCCGAGGCGGGCGACGACGGGATGTTCCGCCTGTCCGCCAGGATCCCGGCCCAGCCGGCGAGGCCCGCATGACCGGCATCCGCGTCGCCCTCGTCGACGACCAGGCGCTGTTCCGTGCCGGCGTCCGCATGCTCGTCGAGTCGCAGCCCGACCTCGAGGTCGCGGGGGAGGCGGGCGACGGCGTCGCGGCGATCGCCCTCGCCGCCCGTTCCCGACCCGACGTCATGCTCATGGACGTGCGGATGCCGCTCCTCGACGGCATCGCCGCGACCGAGCGGATCCTCGCCGACGCCGACGCGGAGGGTCGCACGCCGCCGCGCATCCTCGTGCTCACGACGTTCGACCTCGACGAGAACGCGGCCCGGGCGATCCGGGCGGGCGCGAGCGGGTTCGTGCTGAAGGACGCCGACCCCGAGTTCCTGCTCGCCGCGATCCGCACCGTGCACCAGGGCAACCAGGTCATCGCCGCCGCCGCGACGCGTGAGCTGTTCGCGCACGTCGGTCGCGGGAGCGGCCTGCGCCCGGCACCCGCCGCCTGGTCCGAGTTGACGCCGCGTGAGCGCGAGATCTTCGGGCTCGCGGCGCGCGGCCTCTCGAACTCCGAGATCGCGGCATCCGAGTTCCTGTCGGAGGCGACGGTGAAGACGCACGTCAGCCGAATCCTCGCGAAGCTGTCGCTGCGCGATCGCGTGCAGCTCGTCGTGTTCGCCTATGAGCACGACCTCGGCGACGGCTCCTGAGCCCGTCGGTCCCTGAGCCTGTCGAAGGGCGTCGGGTCATCCTCGAGGATGACCCGAGACCAGACCGCGGCCGGATGCCACGCACCCGCGCCCGCCGTAGCGTCGAACCCATGCAGATCCAACCATCCGACCTCGGACTCATCGCACGCGTCACCGACCTCGGCAAGCGCTACGGACACGGCTCGGGCGCGGTCACCGCGCTGGACGGCGTCTCGCTCGGCCTCCGCCGAGGAGAGTTCACGGCCATCATGGGTCCGTCGGGCTCGGGGAAGTCGACGCTCATGCACATCATGGCGGGGCTCGACTCGCCGACCGCCGGGCGCGTCTGGCTCGGCGACACCGACATCACCGAGCTCTCGGACTTCGCGCTCACGGTGCTCCGCCGCCGCCGCGTCGGCTTCGTCTTCCAGGCGTTCAACCTCGTGCCGACGCTCGACGTCGAAGGCAACGTCCTGCTGCCGTTCGAGCTCGACGGCCGCCGGCCCAGCCGCGACGAGCAGGTTTGGATCGACGAGCTCATCGAGACCCTGGGACTCGGCGCACGTCTTCGGCACCGGCCGCACGAGCTCTCGGGCGGACAGCAGCAGCGCGCCGCCATCGCTCGGGCGCTCGCGACCAGGCCCGACCTCGTCTTCGCCGACGAGCCGACCGGCAACCTCGACTCCCGCACCGGACGCGAGGTGCTCGGGCTCCTCGCGGGCGCGAGCGCGGGCTACGGGCAGTCGATCGCGATGGTGACGCACGACCCGGTGGCCGCGAGCCACGCCGACCGCATCCTCTTCCTCGCCGACGGCCGCATCGTGCGCGACGCACCGCGGTCGACGGCCGAGGAGATCTCGTCGTACATGCTCTCGATGGAGGTCGCGGCGTGAGGCGCTCACGGTTCGCCGACCAGTGGCCCACCCTGCTCGTCGCGGCGCTCGCCGGCACGTTCGGCGTGGCGCTGCTGCACGTCACCGGCCTCCTCGCCGCGGCCATCGCGGCCGACGAGGTGACGGGGGAGAGCGACACGGTCGCCCTCATGCTCGGCATCGTCGCGACGGTGTTCATCGTGATCGCCGTGTACGTCAGCGCGGTCGTGACCGCCAACACGGTGGCGACCGTGGTGGCGGGTCGAACCCGGCTCATCGCGCTCCTGCGCCTCATCGGCTCGACCGCCCGCGCGCAGCGGGCGCACATCGCGAAGGAGGGACTCGGCATCGGGCTCGCCGGTGCCGCGATCGGCGTCGTCGCGGGTACCGGGCTGGCGTTCGCGCTCGAGGAGATCGCCGTCGCGAACGACGTCATGCCGGCGACCGAGTACGACTACCTGAACGCCGCGGTCGTCCTCCCGGCCATCGCCGTCGTGATCACGACGTGGCTGGCGTCGTGGGTCGGCTCCCGACGCGTGCTGCGCGTGCGGCCGATCCAGGCGATCGGGAACTCCGCCGAGCCCGACCGCGAGGAGCTCGGACGCCGCCGCGTCCGCAACGCGAGCGCCGTCGTGCTGTTCGTGGCCGGCCTGGGCCTGCTCGTCGCGGGCGTGGTCTGGGGACTCACCGAGCCCTACGGCGTCCTCGTCGGCATGGCCGGCGGCATCCTCTCGTTCACCGGCATCGTGCTCGGCGCGCACGTGGTGATGCCGCCCGTGCTGCGCCTGGTCGGCCGTGCGCTCGGCGGCTCGCCGGCGGCACGCCTCGCGGCCGAGAACGCCGTGCGCCACCCGGAGCGCAGCTCTCGGATGACGATCGGGCTGGTCATCGGGGTGACCCTGGTCACCACCTTCGCGGTGACCATGGAGTCGTACCGCACGATGCTGCTCGAGGCGCAGCGCGTGCAGCCCGAGGTGTACCAGGGCATCGAGGAGATGCTCAACGTCACGATCGCGGTGTTCACCGTGCTCATCGGGTTCAGCGCCGTCATCGCCGCGATCGGCATGGTGAACACCCTCTCGCTCAGCGTCATGCAGCGCACCCGCGAGCTGGGCCTGCTCCGTGCTCTCGGGTTCGACCGGAGGCAACTGCGCCGCATGATCGTCGCCGAGAGCGCCGCGCTGACCCTCGCCGCCACCGTGACCGGCATCGTGCTCGGCTTCGGCTACGGGTGGGCGGGTGCCCAGTCGCTGCTCGGCGGCGTGCAGGGCGAGCCGGCGTTCGTGCTGCCCGGCATTCCGTGGGCCATGTTCGGCGGGCTCCTCCTCGCGGCGGGCCTGCTCACGCTCGTCGCGTCGATCGCACCCGCACGGCGCGCCATGCGGGTGGCCCCGGTGGTCGCGCTCGCGGTCGAGTGAGCGTCGGGCGGATGTCGCGTGGCCGCGGCATCCGCCCGTCCACGATTGCGCCGGCCCGCGAGGTCGGTGCTACCCTTGATCCGTGCTTCATGGCCTGCTTCTCCTTAGCTGCCGCAGCGAGTCCTAATCCAGGCCTCCCTCGCTGCGGAGTTCGTCGTCGGCTGAATCCATCCGTAGAGCGAGAAGAGCACCCCCATGAAGAACAGCCAGAAGCCGTCGCCGATGCCCGTGCATCGGTACCGCCCGTATCACGAGCAGTTCGCCGTCGACCTGCCCGATCGCACGTGGCCCGCCAAGCGCATCACGACCGCGCCGCGCTGGTGCGCCGTCGACCTGCGCGACGGGAACCAGGCCCTCATCGACCCGATGAGCCCCGAGCGCAAGCGCATCATGTTCGACATGCTCGTGCGCATGGGCTACAAGGAGATCGAGGTCGGCTTCCCGAGCGCCAGCCAGACCGACTTCGACTTCGTGCGCAGCCTCATCGAGGACGACGCGATCCCCGACGACGTCACCATCCAGGTGCTGACGCAGTCGCGCGACCACCTGATCGAGCGCACCTACGAGTCGATCCGCGGCGCCAGGCAGGCGATCGTGCACCTCTACAACTCGACGAGCATCCTCCAGCGCGACGTCGTGTTCCGCACCGACAAGCAGGGCGTGATCGACATCGCCCTGCACGGCGCCCGGAAGTGCCGCGAGCTGGAGGCGACGGTTCCCGGCACGACCGTGTACTACGAGTACTCGCCCGAGAGCTACACCGGCACCGAGCTCGAGTTCGCCGTCGACGTCTGCAACCAGGTGCTCGAGGTCTTCGAGCCGACGCCCGAGCGCAAGGTCATCGTCAACCTGCCGGCGACGGTCGAGATGGCGACGCCCAACGTCTACGCCGACTCCATCGAGTGGATGAGCCGCCACCTGAACCACCGCGAGAACGTCATCCTCTCGCTGCACCCCCACAACGACCGCGGCACCGCCGTCGCCGCCGCCGAACTCGGCTACCTGGCCGGCGCCGACCGCATCGAGGGGTGCCTGTTCGGCAACGGCGAGCGCACCGGCAACGTCGACCTCGTCGCCCTCGGCATCAACCTGTTCACGCAGGGCATCGACCCGCAGATCGACTTCTCCGACATCGACGAGGTCAAGCGCACCGCCGAGTACTGCAACCAGCTGCCGGTGCACGAGCGCAGCCCCTGGGCGGGCGACCTCGTCTACACGGCGTTCTCGGGCTCGCACCAGGACGCGATCAAGAAGGGCTTCGAGTCGATGGAGGCCGAGGCAGCGCGCCAGGGGGGCGACGTCGACGACCTCGAGTGGGCGGTGCCCTACCTGCCGGTCGACCCGAAGGACCTGGGCCGCAGCTACGAGGCCGTCATCCGCGTGAACTCGCAGTCGGGCAAGGGCGGCGTCGCGTACCTCCTGAAGACCGACCACGCGCTCGACCTGCCCCGACGCCTGCAGATCGAGTTCTCGGGCGTCGTGCAGGCCAAGACCGACGCCGAGGGCGGCGAGGTCTCGAGCGACGAGATCTGGCGCATCTTCAACGACGAGTACCTCCCGGCACCGCAGGACCGCCCCGACGAGAAGTGGGGCCGGTTCGAGCTGCTGTCGCTGCGCACCGAGAGCGACCTCACGGGCGACGTGCGGGTGCGCGTGGGCCTGCGCGACGGCGACGAACGGGTCGAGGCCGACGGATCGGGCAACGGCCCGGTCGCGGCGTTCCTCTCGGTGCTCGCCGCCGAAGGCGTCGACGTGCGGGTGCTGGACTACAGCGAGCACGCCCTCTCGGCCGGAGGCGACGCCCTCGCCGCGGCCTACGTGGAGTGCCAGGTCGGGGGCCGCACGCTCTGGGGCGTCGGCGTCGACGCCGACATCTCCACGGCGTCGCTCAAGGCGGTCGTCTCGGCCGTGAACCGGGCCCTGCGCGGCAGCCGTGTCGCCGAGCCCGAGCTCCAGGCGGCCGGCGTCTAGACACGACGAGCGGATGCCGCGCCACGGACTCGTGGCTGCGGCATCCGTTGTTCGTGGCCCGATTCAGGGACGGCGCCAGACGCGCCAGCTCGCGATCGCGCGTTGTTCGGGCAGGCTCCAGCCGTACCGCACCGACCCGAGGCGGATCGCGGTGGTCACGATGACGCACGTCGTCGCCGCGACGGTGATGTTCGCGCCGAGCGCGACGAGCACCACGATGAGCACGGTGCCGGCGGCGGCCGCCACGGCGTAGAGCGAGCCGACGTGCATGAGCGCGATCGGCAGGTTCAACGACACGTCGCGGAGGATGGATCCGCCGACGGCCGACACGACGCCCACGAACACGGCCGGAACCTCGGGCACCCCGTAGGCGAGCGCCTTCGTCGTGCCGATCGCGGCGAACAGGCCGATCGTGACCGCGTCGAGCGCGATGATGAGCGGGTTCAGGCGCGTGAACAGGCGCAGCAGCGCCATCCCGAGCAGCGCCGCCAGCGTCGCGACGACCAGGTACCAGTTGCTCTTCATGGCCGCCGGCAGCTGGTTGAGCAGGATGTCGCGGAGCAGGCCGCCACCGAGGCCGACGAGGATGCCGATGAGCGCGACGCCGAGCAGGTCGAGCCGGCGCTCCTTCAGTCGGCCGGCGAACATCGCGCCCTGCAGCGCGCCGACGGCCACCGCCGCGAGGTCGGCCCAGAGCGGGATCTCGAACGGCGCGAGCGTCATGCGTCGGTTGTACCACGCGGGTCGCGAGGCACCGGGATGTCGCCGCGAGACGCGAGGAAGTCCTCGAACGTGATGCGGCCGTACGGTTCGCCCGGCACGAGGTTCGCGCCGGAGGCGAACGCGGTGAAGCGCGACCCCGGCAGCCGGAACGGCAGCGTCGGACGGCGCGAGCCGTGCGCCGCGAGGTAGGCGCGCGCGAGATCGCGTGCGGTGCGGACCTCGGGGCCGCCGATGTCGGGCACCATGCCCGCGGCATCCGCATCCAGCAGTTCGACCCATCGTCGTGCCACGTCCTCGACGGCGATGGATTGGAAGGAGAACGCGGGCGCGAACACCACGGGGGAGAAGCGCTGCACCCGGAAGAGGAGCGCCACGAGGTCGTGGAACTGCGTGGCCCGGAGGATCGTCCATCGCAGTCGCGATTCCGCGACGAGCCGCTCGGACGCCCGCTTGCCCGCGTAGAAGCCCAGCGGGATGCGGTCGATGCCGACGATCGACTGGTACATGATGCGCGGGCGTCCCGTGCGCTCCGCGGCCCGGACGAGCGTGCGCGTGATCGCGGTGTCGTCGTGGAGGGTCGTCGCGAGGTGGAGCACGGCGCGCACGCCGTCGAGCGCGGCCTCGACGCCCTCGCCGGTCGCGAGGTCGCCGCGCAGCGTGCCCGGAGCGCCGCTCCGGCTCAGGACCCGCACGTCGTCGCCGCGGGCCGTGAGGGCGCGCACGACGGCACGGCCGAGGGTGCCGGTGCCGCCGGTCACGAGGATCGGCGCGGACGACGTGGTCACCCGACCATTCTGCCGTCCGATCCGGCCCGCTCGTGCGCGGGCGCGGCCGGAGCGACGGCGGACGGTGGGAGAATCGATGCGTGCCCGTGTACCGAGATGAAGCCGTCGTGCTGCGCACCCACAAGCTGGGCGAGGCCGACCGCATCGTCACGCTCCTCACCAGGCGGCACGGCAAGGTGCGCGCGGTCGCCAAGGGCGTGCGACGCACGGGCTCGAAGTTCGGGGCCAGGCTCGAGCCGTTCATGGTGGCCGACCTGCAGCTCTACGAGGGCCGCACCCTCGACGTGATCACGCAGGCCGAGTCGCTCGGCTCCTACGGCGCCGAGATCACGCAGGACTACGCGGCGTACACGGCCGCGAACGCCATGGTCGAGGCGGCCGACAAGCTCACCGAGGCCGAGGGATCGCTGCAGCAGTACCTGCTGCTCGTCGGCGCCCTGCGCTCCCTCGCCCGCGCCGAGCACGGTGCGAACCTCACCCTCGACTCCTACCTGTTGCGCGCGCTCGCCCTCGCCGGATGGGCTCCGAGCTTCCAGGACTGCGCGCGCTGCGGCACCGCGGGGGAGCACACCGCGGTCGTCGTGCAGCTCGGCGGCGTGGTGTGCGACGACGACGCCCCGCCCGGAACGCCGCGCATCGCCAAGTCGACCGTGGCCCTGCTCGGCTCCCTGCTCGCCGGCGACTGGGCGCACGCGGAGGCCGCGGCATCCGTCGACCGCAACCAGGCGAGCGGCATCGTCGCCGCGTACACCCAGTGGCACCTCGAGCGCGGACTCCGCTCGCTGCCGCACGTCTCCAGAGAAGCGACCACCACGTGACCCCGAAGCCCTACACGCACCGAGACGCCGTACCCTACAAGCCGATCGACTGGACGGGCCTGTACCCGCCCGAGCTCCCGAAGGGGTCCGTGCCCGACCACGTCGCGATCGTCATGGACGGCAACGGACGTTGGGCGAACCGCCGGGGCCTCACGCGCATCGAGGGGCACAAGGCGGGGGAGGCAGCGCTGCTCGACGTGGTCGCCGGCGCGGTGCAGATCGGCGTGAAGCACCTCTCGGTGTACGCGTTCTCGACCGAGAACTGGAAGCGCTCGCCCGAGGAGGTGCGCTTCCTCATGGGCTACAACCGCGACGTGCTGCACCGTCGGCGCGACCAGCTCAACGAGTGGGGCGTGCGCATCCGCTGGGCCGGACGCAAGCCGCGGCTGTGGCGCTCGGTCATCGACGAGCTGCAGTTCGCCGAGCGGCTCACGGCGGGCAACGACACCCTGACGCTAACGATGTGCGTCAACTACGGCGGACGGAACGAGATCACGGACGCCGTGCGGTCGATCGCCGACGACGTGGCATCCGGCCGACTCCGTCCGACCGCCGTGACCGAGAAGCTCATCGCCAGGCGGCTCTACGTGCCCGAGCTGCCTGATGTCGACCTGTTCGTGCGCAGCTCGGGGGAGCAGCGCACCTCGAACTTCCTGCTCTGGCAGTCGGCGTACGCCGAGATGGTCTTCCTCGACACGCTGTGGCCAGACTTCTCGCGGGTGGACCTCTGGCAGGCGATCGAGCTGTACGCGGGGCGCAACCGCCGGTTCGGTGGGGCGGTGGACGCGCCGACCGCGTCCTGACGCGGGACTCCGCGCTGCGCCCTCGGCTCCGCTGCTGGCGGCGGCCCGTACTCGCGAAGGCGGCCCGAGCTCGGGCCGCTCCGGCGAGCCAAGGCCGCCGCCGCCCGCCCGGATCAGCGCAGGGGGCCGGAGCCGCGCACGTGGTCGTGCAAGAGCCTCGCAGCATGGCCGAGCGCCTGCTCGGCACCCGGCTGGCGCTGTGCAGGAACCGACGACTCGCTCAGCACCGCGATAGCGAACATCCCGCCGTCGGCGTGCTCGACGACGCCGACCTCATGACGGAGATGCAGGAAGCTCCCGGTCTTCGAGAACCACGCCGCGTCATCGGACTCGAGATCGGGCGCGAGGCGCTGGCGCATGAGGTTCCATCCGAGCAGTCGACGCAGGGGCTCCCGTTCCGTTGCCAGCGCCTCATCGGTCCAGATGAGCTCGAGCAGGTCGACGATCGCTCGAGCGTTGCCCGCGTTCGCGCTCGTGACGTCGAGTTGGGGGATGAGGTGACCTCGGCCGTGGGTCGACGCCTGGATCGCCAGCGTCAGCGCCTGCGGCATCTCCTCAGGCGACAGCCGGCTCGCGAGGGTCTCGTGCAACTCGCGGATGGAGTGACGAACGGTGATCTCCGTGATACCGAGCTCCCGGAGCACCCGGGTGACCTCGGCCGGTGGGCACCGTGCGAAGAGGGCGTCGGCGGCCGTGTCGTCGCTCACGCACACGGCCATGTACAGCAGGTCGGCCACCGCGACGCTCGTCGGCTGGGTGAACCTGCAATACCCCGTGAGTCCCGGCGTTCGCGCGTCGGGGTCGAGCTCGACTCGTTCGGCCAGGTCGATCGCGCCGGTGGTCCCGGCCCGGAGCACTGCGAGCGCAAGCGGGAGCTTCACGACCGACGCGAGCGGGTAGGCCGCGTCGGCGTCGAGCGCGAGCTCATTGCCGTGCCGCAGGTCGCGGACGACGATCGAAGCGGACAGCCCGGCGTCGCCCAGCGTTCGCGAGGCGTCGCGAAGCACTGCGTGGTCAGTGCGCATGGGCGGATCTCCCTCGAGTCGTGCCGAGCAGGTCTGACAGCATCTCTCCGGCCGCGTCGGTGAATCGTCGCGCGAGCAGCGGGTCGCGTGACAAGAGTGCGTACCCGCGCACCACATGCAGGTCGCCGAGCGGATGCCACGCCAGTCCGAACGCATCCGCTTCGGCGCGCGTTGCGAGCACGAGGTCGTCGTCGGCCATCGCCCGCGCCATCGCGGCGACGAGCGACGGCGCGATGCGCAGGTGGCCTGGGGTGAGGCCCGCGCCGTTGCGGACCTGCTCGAGACGGTCTCGCACGTTGGGAACGTCGTCCTCGGGCTGGAGCCAGATGCGGCGCCGGTCGGCCGCACCGCGTCGTGGACGGAGCTCGGCGAGGAAGAACGGATGCTCCTGCGCTGCGCTGCGGTGCGTGAGGCGGGCGACGCCGAGGGGCGTCGCCCAGTGGGCACGGTCGGGTTCGACATGCTGGAGCACCATCTGCGCCCGACCGGTGACGAACCATTCGGAGCGCTCGGCCGGCGGGCCCTCGAGGAACTCGATCGTCATCGACGCGCCGGCGGCCGCGGCCGAGACGGCCGCGGCGACCCGGGGATGCACGCCGCGTGGAACCGCGATCGTGACCGGCAGCTGGTGCGACCGCACGGCGTCATCGACGAGCTCCTGCGCGGCGGTGACGAGCTTGACCGCGCTGGGCAGCACGCTGCGACCGAACGCGGTGAGCGCGACCCGGCGCGACGAACGTTCGAAGAGCCGCCCGCCGAGGTGATCTTCCAGTGCCGCGATGCGGCGACTTGCGACCGACTGCGTGATGCCCGCGACCGCGGCGCCTGCGGTGAAACTCTCGCGCTCGGCCACCGCGACGAACGCTTCGCATGCGGCCGCGAGGTCGAGGTGCCGTGCCATGAATGCGATTCTGGCATCGATGACGGCACTCCGTGCTTTGCGTGAATCACTGTCGGCTCGGGAGACTGCCCGCATGAACTCGTCGAAGCTGCACTCCAACCCCTCATCCACGATCTCTCGCCGGTCGCTCCTGGCCTTCGGAGGTCTGGCCGCCGCCGGTGCCGCGGTCGGCACGATCGCAGGGGACACCGCCTGGGCGACTCCCGCGGGGCGGTCCACCGTCGCCCCGGATCGGATGACGGCCGCTCTCGCCGAACTCGAGCGCGAGGCATCCGTTACGATCGGCGTCGTCGCGGTCGCTCATGGTTCGACGAACCCGTTCCGCTACCGCGCGGCGGACCGGTTCCCGATGTGCTCGCTGTTCAAGCCCCTCGCCGCCGCAGCACTCGTGCAGGCACGCGGTTACGACGAGGTGTACTGGAATACGCCGATCCCGTACACGAATGCCGACGTCGTCGTGGACTCGCTCGTCCTCGAATCGAAGCGGCCCCAGCGAGCGACCCCCGAGGAGCTCGCCGACGCCGCGCTCCGCTGGAGCGACAACACCGCGGGCAACCTGTTGCTCCGGGAGCTCGGCGGGCCCGCCGCGATCACGGCGTTCGCCGCGTCGCTGGGCGCGACCGACACCCGCCTCGACCGGTGGGAGCCCGAACTGAACGAGGCGGTGCCCGGCGATCTGCGCGACACGACCACACCCGACGACATCGCGCTGCTCTATTCCGCCCTCCTGCTCGACGACGCCGCGGGCATGCTCACGTCCGCTCGCCTGCGAGAGTGGATGCTGCGCAATCAGACCTCGAATGCCCGTATGCGCGCCGGGCTCGAGCCGCCGTACGAGCTCGCCGACAAGACCGGCGGAGGGGCCTACGGCGTCGTGAACGACGCGGGTGTGCTGTGGCGGCCCGGCGAGACCCCGCTCACGCTGGTGATCATGACCCGGACGGACCGTGCGGACGCCGTACGGAACAACGCCGTGGTCGCCGAGGCGACGCGGATCGTCGTCGGCGGCTGAGCACACAATCCGGAATAGGCGGTGTCGGACCGGAGTTGAGATCAGCGTGACGTCCCCCATCAAGATCGACATCTGGTCCGACATCGCCTGCCCGTGGTGCTACATCGGCAAGCGCCACCTCGAGGGCGGCCTCGCAGCACTCGGCGACGACGCGCCGGAGGTGGAGATCGAGTACCACTCGTTCGAGCTCGCGCCCGACACGCCCGTCGACTTCGAGGGGTCGGAGCTCGACTTCCTCGCCGGCCGCAAGGGCATTCCGGTCGAGCAGGCGCAGATGATGATCGATCGGGTCACCGGCATCGCCGCGCAGGCAGGGCTCGAGTACGACTACGACACCCTGCAGCACACCAAGACGCTGAAGGCCCACGAGCTGCTGCACTTCGCGAAGGCCCACGGGCGACAGCTCGAGCTGTCGGAGCGCCTGTTCCGCGCGTACTTCACCGAGGGCCGCCACCTCGGCCGCATCGACGAACTCGTCGCCCTCGCCGCCGAGGTCGGCCTCGACGCGGATGCCGCGCGCGAAGCGCTCGAGTCCGGACGCTACGGCGCCGCCGTGCAGGCCGACATCGCGCAGGCGGGCGCCTACGGCATCCAGGGCGTGCCGTTCTTCGTCTTCGAGGGCAAGTACGGCGTCTCGGGGGCGCAGCCCGCCGAAGTGTTCTCGCAGGTGCTCACGCAGGTCGCCGGCGAGCGCGACGGAGCGGCGGCATGAGCGACGCGACGACACCTCAGGTGACGGATGTCGCGAAGACGGATGCCGTGTCGCCGTCGCCGTTCACCATGGTGACCGGCGACCCCGCCGCGATGGTGTGCGAGGGCGACGTCTGCTACATCCCTGGCGCGACCGAGAGCGGGGCGGCTGAGGCTACTCGGGCTCGGTGATGTCGGCGACGGTCGCGTCGAACGCGCGGATCAGCGCGTCGGCGTCGACGAAGAGGCTCCGGCCGTGCTCGCCCGCGCCCATCGAGACGCGCCGGCCCGTGATCGTGGCGTCGGCGACGACCGGCCACGCGGTGGTCGAACCGAGCGGCGTGATGGTGCCGCGCTCGTAGCCGGTCGCGGCGAGGGCCAGCGAGGCATCCGGCAGTTGCAGCTTGTTGACGCCGAGCAGGGCACGGAGCTTCGGCCACGAGATCTTGCGGCCGCCCGGCACGAGCGCGAACACGTAGGTGTCGTCGCTCCTCTTGACGACCAGCGATTTCACGATGTCGGCGGGCGTGATGCCCATGATCTCGGCGGCCTCCTCGAGGCCGCGCGCGGCCGGCCGCTCGATGATCTCGATCTCGAGGCCGCGTGCCGCGGCATCCGCCCGCACCCGCTCCGCACCGGTCGGCGTGCTGTCGGTCATCTCGTCCTCCACAGGTCGTCCTCCCCGGAATCCTAGGCGCGTGCCGCCTCCACGGGCGACGTTGCCCGCTTCTCTGGGAGAATCGGAGGTGATGTCCTCCACCACCACGCTTCCTGCGGGCCCGCTGTCGATCGGCGGGCTCGTCGTCGACGTCCCCGTGGTGCTGGCCCCCATGGCCGGCATCACCAACACGGCTTTCCGGCGACTGTGCCGCGAGTTCGGCGCGGGCCTGTACGTGTCCGAGATGATCACGTCGCGCGCGCTCGTCGAGCGCACGCCCGAGTCGATGCGACTCATCACGCACCACGAGTCCGAGACGCCGCGGTCGATCCAGCTCTACGGCGTCGATCCGAAGACGGTGGCCGAGGCGGTCACGATGCTCGTCGCCGAAGACCGCGCCGACCACATCGACCTGAACTTCGGATGCCCCGTGCCCAAGGTCACCCGCAAGGGCGGGGGAGCGGCGCTGCCGTGGAAGAGCGGCCTCTTCCGCGACATCGTCGAGGGCGCCGTGCGCGCCGCCGGCGACATCCCGCTCACGGTGAAGATGCGCAAGGGCATCGACGCCGACCATCTCACCTACCTCGAGGCCGGGCGCATCGCCGAGGGGGCGGGCGTCGCGGCGGTCGCGCTGCACGCCCGCACGGCCGCCGAGTTCTACTCGGGCGAGGCCGACTGGTCGGCCATCGCGAAGCTGAAAGAGGCCGTCACGAGCGTGCCGGTGCTCGGCAACGGCGACATCTGGTCGGCCGACGACGCGCTGCGCATGGTGGCAGAGACCGGTTGCGACGGCGTGGTCGTGGGGCGCGGATGCCTCGGCCGCCCCTGGCTCTTCGGCGACCTCGCGGCGGGTTTCCGCGGCGAGGCGCGCAAGGCCGAGCCGACGCTCGGCGAGGTCGCGCGGACGTTCCGCCGCCACGCGGAGCTGCTGACCGAGTTCTTCGACAGCGAGGAACGCGGGTGCCGCGACATCCGCAAGCACGTGGCCTGGTACTTCAAGGGCTACCCGGTCGGCGGCGAGCTGCGGGCGAAGCTCGCCACCGTCGAATCGCTCGCGCAGCTCGACGACCTGCTCGGCACGCTCGACTGGTCGATGCCGTACCCCGGCGAGGGGGCCGAGGGCCCCCGCGGCCGCGCCGGCACCCCGAAGAACCCCGCACTCCCCGCCGGATGGCTCGATTCGCAGGAGCTCGTCGGCGGCGACCGCACCACCCTGGTCGATGCCGAGCTCGACACGAGCGGCGGCTGACGTGCGGGCGCGACTCTTCGGCGGCTACGGCGACGCCGACACCGAGCGCTGGCTGCCCGAAGAGCACACCTCGGGTCGCAGCGACTTCGCCCGCGACCGCGCGAGGCTGCTGCATTCGAGCGCGCTCCGTCGACTCGCGGCCAAGACGCAGGTGCTGAGCCCCACCGCCGGCCTCGACTTCGCCAGGAACCGCCTCACGCACTCGCTCGAGGTCGCGCAGGTCGGCCGCGAGCTCGCCGCGAGCCTCGGCCTCGACCCCGATGTCGTCGACACGGCGTGCCTCGCGCACGACCTCGGCCACCCGCCGTTCGGGCACAACGGCGAGAAGGCGCTCAACACCTGGGCCGCCGACGTCGGCGGCTTCGAGGGCAACGCGCAGACGTTGCGCATCCTCACCCGGCTCGAACCCAAGGTGTTCGGCCCCGACGGGCGGAGCTACGGCCTCAACCTCACGCGTGCGAGCCTCGACGCGAGCTGCAAGTACCCGTGGCCCGAGGCGACCAGCGTCGCCGACCCGAGCGGGCGGGCGAAGTTCGGCTTCTACCGCGACGACGTCGAGGTGTTCCGTTGGATGCGGCGCGGCGCTCCCGAGCGCCGGCTCTGCATCGAGGCGCAGGTCATGGACCTGTCCGACGACATCGCGTATTCGGTGCACGATTTCGAGGACGCCATCGTGAACGGCTACGTCGACGTCGCGGCGCTCGGCGCCCGCGTCGACCATGACGCGCTCGTCTCGTCGATGTACGAGTGGATCGGCGGCGCCATCGCGCACGACGAGCTCATCGCGGCCTTCGACCGGCTCGACTCGCTCGACGGATGGCTGGACTCCTGGAGCGGCAGCCGCCGCGAGCAGGCGCAGTTGAAGAACCTCACCAGCCAGCTCATCGGCCGGTTCGCGCACGCGGCCACGGATGCCACGCGCTCGGCGTTCCCGCTCGCGAGCCTCATCCGATTCGACGCCGACGTCGTCGTGCCGCGCGATATCCAGGCCGAGATCGCGGTGCTGAAGGGCATCGTCGCGGCGTTCGTGATGTCGAAGAACACCCGGCAGCCCATCTACGCGCAACAGCGGCAGGTGCTCACGTCGCTCGCCGATGTGCTGCACGACAGCGGCGAGCGGCACCTCGATCCGGGTTTCGCCGAGGACTGGCG
This sequence comes from Agromyces sp. H66, assembly GCF_004959775.1. Lineage (GTDB taxonomy): Bacteria > Actinomycetota > Actinomycetes > Actinomycetales > Microbacteriaceae > Agromyces. The sequence continues at coordinate 334,878 of NZ_SJZG01000002.1, read as the reverse complement.
CGCTGCCGGCGACCACGTCGCACGCAAGCGCGTGATCGTCGACCAGGTCGCGAGCCTCACCGACCAGTCCGCGCTCGCCTGGTACGAGCGGTTGGTGCAGCGATGATGCCCGGCCGCCGCCGCGCGAGCGCGAACTAGGATGAGAGCCATGGCGGGCCGGATTCGACAGAGCGATGTCGAGGAAGTCAAGGCCCGCACCAACATCGCCGACATCGTGGGCGAGCACGTGAGCCTGAAGTCGGCCGGCGTCGGCTCGCTCAAGGGACTCTGCCCGTTCCACGACGAGCGCAGCCCGAGCTTCCACGTGCGGCCACAGCTCGGCTACTACCACTGCTTCGGATGCGGCGAGTCGGGCGACGTCTACACGTTCCTGCAGCGCATGGACCACGTGTCGTTCACCGAGGCGGTGGAGCGACTCGCGGGGCGCATCGGCTTCGAGCTCCACTACGAGGACGGCGGCCAGGCCGTCGATCACGGCAACCGCGCCAGGCTCCTCGCCGCCAACCGGGCCGCCGAGCAGTTCTTCATCGAGCGCCTCGGCTCGCCCGAGGCCGAGGCTGGCCGGCGGTTCCTCGGCGAGCGCGGGTTCGACGCCGAGGCCGCGAAGCACTTCGGCGTCGGGTTCGCGCCGAAGAGCTGGGACGCGCTCACGAAACACCTGACCGCGCGCGGCTTCAGCACCGAGGAGCTCGCGGCGGCCGGCCTCGTCTCCCAGGGCGATCGCGGCGTCTACGACCGGTTCCGGGGCCGGCTGATCTGGCCGATCCGCGACGTCACCGGGCAGACCGTCGGCTTCGGCGCGCGCAAGCTCCTCGACGACGACCAGGGCCCGAAGTATCTGAACACCCCCGAGACGGCGATCTACCACAAGGCGCAGGTGCTCTACGGACTCGACCTGGCCAAGCGCGACATCGCGAAGACGCACCGGGTGGTGCTCGTCGAGGGCTACACCGATGTGATGGCCTGCCACCTCGCGGGGGTCACGACGGCCATCGCGACCTCCGGCACGTCGTTCGGCGTGGAGCACATCAAGGTGCTCCGTCGCGTGCTCGGCGACGATTCCAGCCTCGGCGAGGTCGTGTTCACGTTCGACGGCGACGCGGCCGGGCAGCAGGCCGCGATGCGCGCATTCGCCGAGGAGCAGCGGTTCGCTGCGCAGACATTCGTGGCGGTCGCCCCCGACGGTCTGGACCCGTGCGACCTGCGGCTCGCCCGCGGCGATGCGGCGGTGCGGGCCATCGTCGAGGCGAAGACGCCGATGTTCGAGTTCGTGATCCGGCACACCCTCTCGCGTTACGACCTCGAGACGGTCGAGGGGCGAGTCGCCGCGTTGCGCGCGGCGGCGCCGATCGTCGCCGAGATCCGCGATCCTTCGCTGCGCCCCGGGTACACGCGCGAACTCGCCCGCATGCTCGGCATGGAGCTCGGCGAGGTGACGCGCGCCGTTCGCTCCGCGACCGGCCGCCCCGGCACGTCCGGGGAGCGCGGTGCCTCCCGGGCTGCTCCGCCGACCGCCGGCGCACCCGAGCAACCGGCGACGGATGCCCCGCCGCGGCCGTACTCGATCACCGAGCTGCCGAACGATCCGTCGACGCGCCTCGAACGCGACGCCCTGCAGGCGATGATCCAGTCGCCCGAGGCCGTGGGCCCCGACCTCCTGCGGCAGGCGGTGGACTGCCGGTTCGGCAACGCCTCGCTCGCGGTCGTTCGCGACGGCATCGCGTCGGTGCTGGCGTCGGACGACCAGATGCTGCGAGTCGACCGGATCATCGACGAGGTGCCCGCGCCGTTCGCGGGCATCGTCCGGCAGTTGGCGGTGGCGCCGGTGCCGCAACGCACCGACGACGAGCTTTCGGCATATGCCACGGGCATCGTCGGCTCCCTCATCGACCGGGAGCTCCTGCGTCAGAAGTCGGAGCTCCTCGGCCGTCTGCAGCGCACGGACCGCACCGACACGGCGACGTTCACCATGCTGCAGCGTGCGCTCGTCGAACTCGAGACCGAGCGTCGGAGCCTGCGCGGCGATTGAGCGGCATCCGTCGTCTTCGTGCGCATCTGCGCACAGGACCTGCGGCGAAGATTGCAGATCGGTAAATATTCCTCCGCCGGGTTGGGCGGTCCTGCAAGATCCCGGGGTCGGTGTGCTAGTCCTGAGAGATACGACAGCGCGCCGCGGTGTTCCCGCGCGCGATTCAGTCCTGACAGGAAGAGGTAGACGGATATGACATCCGCATCCACGAACCGGCGCCGCGCCCTCGTCGCGGCGGCCGGTGTCTCGGTGGCCGCCCTCGCCCTCGCCGGTTGTTCGGCAGGCGGCGGCGACGACACCGGGGCGGCCGGCGGCACGCTGACGGTCGGCACGACCGACAAGGTCACGACGCTCGACCCGGCCGGTTCGTACGACAACGGCTCGCTCGCCGTGCAGACGCAGGTCTTCCCGTACCTGCTCAACACCGACTACCAGAGCACCGACGTGGTCCCCGACCTCGCCGAGTCGGCGGAGTTCACCTCCCCGACGGAGTTCACGGTGAAGCTTCCCGAGGGCCTCAAGTGGGCCAACGGCAACGACCTCACCTCCGCCGACGTGAAGTTCTCGTTCGACCGCAACCTCGCGATCGCCGACCCCAACGGCGCCTCGAGCCTGCTCTACAACCTCGACAGCGTGGACGCGCCCGACGACACCACGGTCGTGTTCAACCTGAAGGCCGAGAACGACCAGGTCTTCCCGCTGATCCTGACGAGCTTCCCGGGTGCGATCGTCGATGACGAGGTGTTCGCGGCCGACGAGCTCACCCCCGACGCCGACATCGTCGAGGCGAACGCGTTCGCCGGGCCCTACGTCATCACGAGCTACGACTTCAACAACCTCGTGTCGTTCAAGGCGAACCCCGACTACCAGGGCCTCCTCGCCGAGCCGAAGACCGAGACCGTCAACCTCAAGTACTACGCCGAGTCCTCGAACATGAAGCTCGACGTGCAGGAGGGCAACATCGACGTCGCGTACCGGAGCCTCTCCTCGACCGACATCGAGGACCTCAAGGGCAACGACAACGTGAAGGTCGTCGAGGGCCCCGGCGGCGAGATCCGCTACATCGTGTTCAACTTCGACACGATGCCCTTCGGCGCGAAGACGGCAGAGGCCGATCCCGCGAAGGCACTCGCAGTGCGTCAGGCCATGGCCGATCTCCTCGACCGCGACGAGCTCTCGGAGCAGGTCTACAAGGGCACCTACACGCCGCTGTACTCGTTCATCCCCGCCGGCCTCGCCGGCGCGATCGAGCCGCTCAAGGAGCTCTACGGCGACGGTGCGGGCGGCCCCGACGCCGACAAGGCCGCCGAGCGCCTGTCGGCCGCCGGCGTCACCACGCCGGTCGAGCTGAACCTGCAGTACTCGAACGACCACTACGGCCCCTCGTCGGCCGATGAGTACGCGCTCATCAAGGACCAGCTCGAGGCCACCGGCCTGTTCACGGTGAACCTGCAGACGACCGAGTGGGTGCAGTACTCGGAGGACCGCACCTCCGACGTGTACCCGGCGTACCAGCTCGGCTGGTTCCCCGACTACTCGGACGCCGACAACTACCTCACGCCGTTCTTCCTGACCGAGAACTTCCTCGGCAACCACTACTCGAACCCGGCGGTGGACGACCTCATCATCCAGCAGGCGTCCGAGGGCGATGTCGACGCCCGCACCGCGCTGATCGAGGAGATCCAGGAGACGGTCGCGGGAGACCTGTCGACGCTGCCGTACCTCCAGGGTGCGCAGGTCGTGGTCGTCGGCTCCGACGTGGAAGGCGCGGAGGACACGCTCGACGCGTCCTTCAAGTTCCGGTTCGCGGCGCTGTCGAAGGGCTGAGCCGACTGAACGGCTAGAGTTCTTCTACGCAAGGAACGGGTGGCCCGCTCTCACCGAGCGGGCCACCCGCATTCGAGCCCACCCGATTGGCGAACATTGACCGCAACGACGACGCCTGCCCCCGGCGCACCACCCATCCCCAGCAGACCATCGAAGTCACCGGGTGGCGGGCTCGGCCGCTACATCCTGGTGCGGGCACTGCTCATCATCCCGACGGTGTTCATCCTCGTCACCCTGGTGTTCGTGCTCATGCGCACCACGGGCGATCCGATCACCGCCGCGCTCGGCGGCCGGCTGCCGGCCGATCAGCTGCAGGAGCGCATCACCGAGGCCGGCTACGACCGCCCCCTCATCGTCCAGTACCTGGAGTATCTCGGCCAGATCTTCACGGGCGACTTCGGCACGACGATCACCGACAACCGCCCGGTCACCGAGGTCCTCCTGACCTACGGCCTGGCCACCCTCGAGCTCGTGTTCTACTCGCTCATCGTGGCCTTCGTGATCGGCATCCCGTTCGGCATGATCGCCGCGTACTTCCGCGACAAGGGCCAGGATGCCGTGCTTCGCGTCTTCGCGATCCTCGCGTACGCCACCCCGGTGTTCTTCGCGGGCCTCCTGCTGAAGCTCGTCTTCGCGGTGTGGTTGAAGGTGCTGCCCGTCGCGGGCCGCGCCTCGACGGGGCCCGAGATCCAGATGGAGGTGTTGCCGAACAACACCGGCATCTACACGATCGACGCGATCATGACGGGCGACCCCGCCGTCCTCGCCGACGTGCTCGCCCACGCCGTGCTCCCGTCCATCGCGCTCGGCCTGCTCACCGCCGGCGTCTTCCTGCGCCTCGTGCGCACCAACGTGATCGGCACGCTCTCGACCGACTACGTCGACGCGGCGCGCTCGCGCGGCGTGAGCGAGTACCGCCTCGTGCGCAAGCACGCCTACCGTCCCGCGCTCATTCCGATCATCACCGTCATGGGCCTGCAGATCGCGCTGCTCCTCGGCGGCGCGGTGCTCACCGAGACCACATTCGAATGGAAGGGGCTCGGCTTCCAGCTCGCCGAGTACCTCCAGGCTCGCGACTTCGTCGCCGTGCAGGGCATCGTCGCCCTGCTCGCCGTCATCGTCGCCCTCACGAACTTCATCGTCGACATCATCGCGGCGCTCATCGACCCGAGGGTGAGGTACTGACATGACGACCGATACCGCCATGCGCCCGCCGAAGCGGCTCCTCCGCGATCGCATCCCCGTCGTGCACCAACTCCGCCAGAGCGTCGGCCTGCAGCGCGGCATGCTCGTCGCCGGTCTCGTGCTCACGGCGTTCTTCATCCTCATCGCGATCTTCGCGCCGCTCATCGCCCCGTACGGCTTCGCCCAGCTCCGTGACGCCGAGGGCACGTTCGGCAGCCAGCGGCCGCCGTCGGGCGAGCACCTCTTCGGCACCACGGTGGGTGGCTACGACGTGCTCTCTCGCGTGATCTGGGGTGCGCAGACCGCGCTCCTCGTGATCATCATCGCGGTGCTCCTCTCGATCTTCGCGGGCGTGTTCCTCGGGCTCGTGTCGGGGTACTTCGGCGGCTGGCTCGACCGCGTCATCGTCGTCATCGCCGACGCGATCTACGCCTTCCCCTCGCTGCTGCTCGCCATCGTGATGTCGATCGTCATCTCGGGCGGTCAATCCAACCTCTGGGGCGGCGTGTTCGCGGCGGCGATCTCGATCACCGTCGTGTTCATCCCGCAGTACTTCCGGGTCATCCGCGCTGAGACCGTGCGCATCAAGGCCGAGGCGTTCGTCGAGTCCGCCAAGGTGCTGGGCGCGTCGAACGGACGCATCATGTTCCGGCACGTGCTCCGGAATGCGACGCGCACCCTGCCCCTCATCTTCACCCTCAACTCCTCCGAGGCGATCCTCACCCTCGCGGGACTCGGCTTCCTCGGCTTCGGCATCGAGCCGACCGCCGCCGCGGAGTGGGGTTACGACCTCAACAAGGCCATCGCGGATGTGTCGAGCGGCATCTGGTGGACCGCGCTCTTCCCGGGCCTCGCGATCGTGCTCGTGGTGCTCGGCATCACGCTCGTCGGCGAGAGCCTCAACGACCTCGCCGACCCGCGCCTGCGTGGCCGGCGACGCGTCGCGCAGGCCGCCGGAGTCGTCGCCGAGACGTCGGTCGTGCCAGGCGGCACGCTCACGGCCGGACCGGGCGGGCTGGCGGGCCTCGAAGACGGAGAGACGTTCGACGAGCACGGGATCGAGGTCGCGCGATGAGCACGGTGGTCAGCATCGAAGGACTGGGCGTCTCGTTCTCGACGGATGCCGGGGCGGTCAAGGCGGTCGACGGCGTCTCGCTCTCGGTGGAACGCGGCGAAGTGCTCGCCATCGTCGGCGAGTCGGGCAGCGGCAAGACCGTCACGGCGAAGACCATCCTCGGCCTGCTCCCCGAGACCGCGACGGCGAGTGGGGCCGTGCTCCTCTCCAACAAGGCCGGCACGTCCACCCACGACGTCGTCTCGCTGCCGAAGAAGGAGCTTCGCAGCATCCGGGGCACGGATGTCGCGATGGTGTTCCAGGAGCCGTCGACGGCCCTGAATCCCGTCTACCCGGTCGGCTGGCAGATCGCGGAGGGCCTGCGCGCCCACTCCGACCTGTCGGCGAAGGAGGCGCGCGCGAAGGCGATCGACATCCTCGACCGCGTCGGCATCCCCGACCCCGAGCACCGAGTCGATCACTACCCGCACCAGTTCTCGGGCGGGCAGAAGCAGCGCATCGTCATCGCGATGGCGCTCGTGCTCGACCCCGGGCTCATCGTCGCCGACGAGCCGACCACGGCACTCGACGTCACCGTCCAGGCCGAGATCCTCGACCTGCTGCGGCGCTGCCGCGACGAGTTCGGCATGGGCATCGTGCTCATCACCCACAACATGGGCGTCGTCGCCGATCTCGCCGACCGCGTCGCCGTCATGTACCAGGGAAAGGTCGTCGAAGAGGCCGATGCCGAGACGCTGTTCGCGGCGCCGCAGGCCGACTACACGAAGGCGCTGCTCGCCGCCGTGCCGTATGTCGGCACGGGCACGGCGAGCGCCGTCGCGCGCGCCGAGGCGCGGCCGGCCGACTGGGCGGCCCAGGCACCCGTGGTCGAGGCATCCGGTCTCGAGATCGTCTACCCGGGACGCTTCGGTCGCCCCGGATTCCGCGCCGTCGACGGGGTGGACTTCTTCATCCGCCCAGGTGAGGTGCTCGGCCTCGTGGGCGAGTCCGGTTCGGGCAAGACCACCATCGGCCGTGCGATCGCCGGCCTCACCAGGGTCACGGGCGGATCGCTCAAAGTGCTCGGCCACGAGATGAACGGCATGCGCGAGCGACAGTTCCGGCCGGCGCGCAGCCGCATCGGCTTCGTGTTCCAAGACCCCGCGTCGAGTTTCAATCCGCTGCTCACCATCGCCGACTGCGTCGCCGAACCGCTCGTCATCCACGGGCGCGCCGCGAACCCGGCCGCGGCCAGGAAGCGCGTCGACGAGCTCCTCGAGGCCGTGCAGCTGCCCCGCACCTACGGCGATCGATTCCCGCACGAACTCAGCGGCGGACAGCGCCAGCGGGCGAGCCTCGCCCGCGCGCTCGCGCTCGAGCCCGAGCTGCTCATCGCCGACGAGCCGACCTCGGCCCTCGACGTGTCGGTGCAGGCGCGCGTGCTCGAACTGTTCGCTGAACTCCAGCGCGAGTTCGGGTTCGCGTCGCTGTTCATCAGCCACGACCTCGCCGTCGTCGACCTGCTCGCCGACCGCATCGCGGTGCTGTACCGCGGCGAGCTCGTCGAGGAGGGTACGGGCGCCGAGGTGCTCGGCGCGCCGAGGGACCCGTACACGCAGCGGCTGCTCGCCTCGCTTCCGGTGCCCGACCCGGTCGCCCAGTCCGCCCGTCGAGAGGAACTGCGCCGGCTCCGGGAGGCGAGCTGATGCGGGGGGCCGCGCACGGGTTCCCCATCGTGCTGAGCGACCTCTCGCTCGAGTACCCGCCGCACGGGGCGAGTCCCGCGCACGTGGCACTGCGCGGGCTGACGCTGACGATCGCGCCGGGGGAGGTGCTGGGGCTCCTGGGCAGCGCCGGCAGCGGCAAGAGCACGCTCGCGAAGGTGCTCTCGGGCGCTGCGCTCGACCCGCGTGAGGCGGAGGTCAATCCGGTCATCACGGGCGGCGAGGCCACCGTGCTGGGGCTTCGGCTCCGAGGCATCCCTCGTCGCAAGCTCCCCGAGTACCGGTTCCACGTCGGGTACCTCGCCCAGAACGCGGCGGCCACGCTGCCGCCCGACCTGACGGTCGCCGAACTGGTGGGGGAGCCGATCCTCGAACGCGACCGTCGGTACAACCGCCGGGCCCTGCAGACCCGCGTGGCGACGATGGTCGACGCCGTGCGGCTGCCGCTCGGCTATCTCGACAAGTTCCCGTACGAGCTGAGCGGCGGGCAGCGCCAGCGCGTCGCGCTGGCCCGGGCGCTCGTGCTCGGTCCGTCGGTGCTCATCGCCGACGAGCCGACGGCGGGCATCGACCTCACCGTGCGCGACGTCGTGGCTCAGTTGATCGTCGAGCTCCGCGAGCAGCACACGTTCACGGCACTCATCATCAGCCACGACCTCCCGGTGCTGCGCCGCACGGCCGACCGCATCGCCGTGCTCGACCGCGGCGAACTCGCCGCGCTCGGCACGCTCGAGGAGGTCTTCCACGATCCGACCCACCCGTACGTCATGGACCTCGCAGGTGCGCTCGACGACGGGCACGCCATCATCGACGAGCTCGGGGACGGTCCGCCGCGGTGACGGATGGCCCGAGGCCGAACCCCCGGCATCGGGCCGTGCCGGGCGCGGTCGACGCCTCCGCCGGCGCGCCGACGCCCGTGCCGTCGGGGCCGATCGCGGTGCTTCCCGACGGCGACGCGGCGGTCGAGGCTGCCGTGCGGGACGCCGGCGGCACCGTGGCGGCCCTCGACGCCTCGACGCGCGGGATCGTGTGGACCGCGGCATCCGGAGCGGCGCGACTCGGTGCGGCGCTCGACGCGCACCCCGACGTCGCCTGGGTGCAGCTGCCGTGGGCGGGCGTCGACGCGTTCGCGCCGCTGCTCGAGCGTCACCGAGGCGACGGTCGCGTCTGGACGAGCGCGAAGGGCGCGTATGCGCAGCCGGTGGCCGAGCACGCGCTCATGCTCGCGCTGGCGCTGCTGCGCGAACTGCCGCGACGCGTCGTCGCGCGCTCATGGCAGCCAGACGAGCGGGGTCGCAGCCTCTACGGCGCCGAGGTCGTGATCGTCGGCGCGGGCGGCATCGCGGTGGAGCTCCTGCGCCTGCTCGCGCCGTTCGGCGTGCGCGCGACCGTCGTGCGGCGGCGCGCCGAGCCCGTCGAGGGCGCGCACCGCACGGTTCCGACGTCGGCGCTCGGCGAGGCGCTCGAGCACGCCGAGGTCGTCTTCGTCGCGGCGGCGCTCACCGGAGCGTCGCGCGGTCTCATCGGCGCCGGCGAGCTCAGTCGGATGCCTCGTGGCACGGTGCTCGTGAATGTCGCCCGCGGCGCGCTCGTCGACACCGACGCCCTCGTCGACGGGTTGCGGTCGGGCCGCCTCGGCGGTGCCGGGCTGGACGTGACCGACCCGGAACCGCTGCCCGAGGGGCATCCGCTCTGGTCTGAACCCGGATGCATCATCACGCCGCATGTGGCCGATACCGAGGCCATGACGGTGCCGCTCTTCCTCGAGCGCGTGCGGCGGAACGTCGCCGCGCTCCTCGGCGACGGCGCCTTCGAGGGCCGGATCGACCTCGATGCGGGGTACTGACGCTCGCCGCCGTTCGCGAGACGGCCTCGAATTGGGAGACCGGCCCGGCCTTTGCTAGAGTGGCTCTGCTGAAACACGCGATCCTCCATAGCTCAATTGGCAGAGCAATCGGCTGTTAACCGATAGGTTCTTGGTTCGAGTCCAAGTGGGGGAGCCACACCATTCGCACTCTGAGAACCCCGCCTTCATCGAGGCGCGCTTCACATTGATCGACGCAGTTCGATCGAACTCGGAGTTTCACCCCCGCTTTCACACTCCTGGGTCGAATCCTAGTGAGCGGGCCGGTTTCCGGCCGTGGCACTGGTCTTCTGACCATCGGGGGAGTCGCGGGATGAGTGGGAGCGCACAGATGAGTCCGCAGCAGCCGGGGACGTCGTCGCATGATGCCGCCTTGCTCGGGCCTGCCACCGACGCCGGGATGCTGACGCAGCTCCCGTCGGTGGATCCCCGGCACCTTCCGGCACTCGCGGAGACGATCGCGGCCGGTGACCTCGACGGTGCGACCGCGATCGCACGCGACGGTTGGTACGACCTGCTGCTCGGTGACCGTGCCGAGCTCCGACGAGTCCTCGAGGGGATGCCGCCCGCCGCCGTTCGCGAGCGGCCGCTGCTGTCGATGCTGCTCGGCTTGGCGTACTACGCCCACCCGTACCAGCGGGTGAAGGGCATTCGATACTTCCTCGCTGCGACGAAGGCGGCGAGCAGCGCGCGCGAGGGCGCGAGCGCAGTCGACCGGGCGCTGATCCTCGTGTCCGCGGGCGTCGCGTACCGGCTGATCGGCCGACCTGCTCGGGCCCTCGGTGCCGCACGAGCAGCGTGGCGAACGCTCCTGCAGTTGACCGAGGAGCAGCGGAGCGCAGTACCCGTCATGACGGCGGTGTTCGCGCAGCTCGGCATGACCCTGTACTTCGGAGGCCGCGTCGATGAGGCGCTCGACGCGTTCGAGCACGGGCTCGCCGAGGTGCCCGCCAGCGGCTACCGGCACGGATTCTCGAACGTCTCCATGCTGGCGGGCATCCACGGGCTGCGCGGGGAGCTTCCGGAGGCGGAGGAGTATCTGCAATTGGCCAGGGAGGACGGCTGGCCCAACGTCCTCCGCTCCACGTACTCGGGCACCTTCTATCGGATCGCCGAGGCCATCGTGGCGCTGGAACGGTTCGACACGAGCACGGCGCGAGCTCATCTCGCGTCGATGGTCCATGATCGCCGTACCATCGAGTACTGGATCGAGATCGCCATCACGGAGGCGCTCGTGGAGCTCGTCGATGGTCGGCCCGGCGCAGCGAAGGCGGGACTCGAGACGTTCGCGTCCCTCAGAAAGGGCGACGGGCGGTCTGCGGCCACTCGGGGTCGCCTGGCGCCGACGCGCGGCCTTCTGCAACTCGCCCTCGGCAATCCCGATGCGGCCAACGTCATCCTCCACCGCGACGCCGTCGCGGGGTATGCGAAGAGCATCGGCCTGGCACGCGTCGGGCTCGCGCAGGGGCGTCACGGCGCCGCGCTCCAGCACATTCGCGCGACGTCGGGCGCGGCCATGCCCGTGCGATGGCTCGCCGAGGCGATCACCATCGAGGTCGCGGCGTTGCTCCGATTCGCCGAGCGTCCGAGAACGCTCGCGCTCACCGACCATCTGGGCAGCCTGCTCGAGCGAACCGGGCAACGCGTGGCGCTCACGCTGTTGCCCGACGCCGACTTCCAGCGACTCGGCAACGCACTCGCAGACGCCGGCTTCGCGGACATCGTCTCTGCTCTCCCACCCACGTCGAGGTTTCCCGACCCCGACGCGACCACGCTCCTCACCGACCGGGAGTTCGCCGTACTGCAGGCGCTGATGAGAACCTCCTCTGCGGCGAGCATCGCGGCCGATGAGGTCGTCTCGGTCAACACCGTCAAGACCCAGCTCAAGAGCCTCTATCGAAAGCTCGGCGTCTCGTCACGCGACGAAGCCATCGCCATTGCGCTGGATCGTCATCTCATCGTCGACCATCTGCCCCCGGAGCAGCACACCTCATCTCGCTGAATGGGTCGCGCGCGATGAGATCACGTGCATGATGTCCGCGCTGATGCCCGAGAAGAACGCGTACTCCGCGCCGTTCCTGCCTCCATACCGCATGCCGGCAAGCGGGGTGAATGCGGGGTGAAACCTCCGCCCCCCGGGGCGCCGCCCAAGTAGCGTCCGAATCGGCGCACCCACGTGCGCCACGTCACGTACGGGGGGTCCGGGGTGAGTGATTCGGTGGCCGAGCCAGCGCACCAAGAGGGGCCGAGCGTGTGCCCGCGGGAACGCTCGATGCTCCGGAGCATCACCGCGATCGCATCGCCCAGCGTGGCGCCCGGCGACTCCGTCACCCACGCCGCCATCGCCATCGCCACGGGCGCGATCGTGACCGCAGTCGTCGTGCGTCGTCGCCGCCGGCACCCGACGTGCGAGGGGGTGACCCGAGCCCGCGAGTAGTCCTGAAGTCGATCCGAGTCAGTCAGCACATCATCAGGAGGAAACCTTCATGAATCGATCCAGTCACACCGGATGGCGCGTCGCAGTCGCGGCGATCGCTGCTGGTGCAATCGCCGCGCTGGGGGCCGCGCTGCCGGCCAGCGCGGCCCCGCTCGTGGACCCGGACCAGCCCGGGTCGCTCACGATCCACAAGTACGAGCAGCCGGGGGGCCCGACCGGGCTCCCGAACAACGGCACCGAACAGCCCGTGACGGGCCTGACCCCGCTCGAGGGCGTCGGGTTCACGGTGTACAAGGTCGACCCGATCGACCTGACCACGAACGCCGGCTGGCTGGCGGCGAGCGACCTCTCGCAGGTCTTCGACGGCACCGAGGCGTCGATCACCGGCGCCGGCTACACGGCCACCGCGGTCGGCGCAGAGTTGCTCACCGACGCGAACGGTGAGATCTCGCTCACGGGCCTGGATCTCGGCCTGTACTACGTGGTCGAGACCTCGCCGCTGGCCGGTGCGACGGCGGTCGCACCGTTCCTGGTGACGGTGCCGCTCACGGACCCGGACAACCTGGACGGCTGGCTGTACGACGTGCACGTCTACCCGAAGAACTCCATCGTGTCGGCGGACAAGACGGTCGAGGACTCGGAGGACATCAAGCTCGGTGACGAGATCGAGTTCACGATCACGACGGAGATCCCGGATGTCCCGGTGATCGACGCGTACCGGATCGTGGACCCGCTCGACGAGAAGCTCGACTACGTCTCCACGGCGGTCACCCTGCTCGACGGCACCCCGCTCGACCCGGCCGACTACGTCGTGAGCTTCGACGCGGCGACCAACACCGTCACGGTGGACTTCACCGCGTCGGGCCTGGCCGTGCTGGCCGCGAACAGCACCACCCAGGTGCAGACGGTGATCACCACCACGGTGAACACCGTCGGCGAGATCGCGAACACCGCGCTGCTCTACCCGAACCAGCACGCGATCGACGAGGAGCTGCCCACGCCCACGCCCACGGTCGAGACCAAATGGGGCGAGATCACCTTCGAGAAGATCGACGGAACGGGCAACCCCCTCACCGGCGCAGTGTTCTCGGTCTACCCGACCGAGGCGGACGCGCTGGCCGGTACGAACGCCATTGTGCTCGGCGGCGAGACGGAGTTCACGGTCGGCCCTGACGGCCAGGTCACCATCTCGAGTCTGCGGTACTCGGACTTCGCCGACGGCGTGACCGTCGCACCCGGTGAGGACGGCTACCAGACGTACTGGCTGGTCGAGACCGTCGCCCCCGACGGGTACGAGCTGCTCGCGCAGCCGATCGAGTTCACCGTCACCGCGGCGACCACCACGATCGGCATCGACCAGGAGATCGTGAACGTGCCCTCCAACGGCGGCTTCGAGCTGCCGCTGACCGGTGGCACCGGCACCATGCTGTTCGCCCTCGGCGGCGGCATGCTGCTCGCCGGTGCGGTGTTCTTCGCGCTGTACGCGCGCCGGAAGGACCGCGCCGAGGCCTGACACACCCCGGGCCGTGCGCAGCCTCCCCTGCGCACGGCCCGGAACCGCACGAGCCACGAAGCGAAGAGGTACGAAATGGTCGCCACGTCGGACAACCGGAGCACCGCTGCGCAGCATCGCCGCACACACGGTCGGCACGCACTGAAGCGCCGACCCTGGAGGGCGCTTGCTGCACTGGCGGCGTCCATCGCGCTCATGGCGGGCACGGCCGCGGTTCCGGCGTCGGCCGAGCCGCAGTCGGTGCACGAGATCACGGCCAACTGGGCCGGTGACCCGCTGCCGACGAAGGCGCCGTTCGGTCAGCCGGTGACGGCGGAGTTCCACGTGAACACCAACGACACCGAGGATCCGTACTCGAACGAGCCGGTCGAGAACGTCCGCGCCACCCTCACGGTCGGCAATGGCGTCTTCACGAGCATCCCGCCGGTCTGCAAGACGAGCGACGTGACGCCGGTCTCCGAGATCTCCGCTGACGGAACGACGCTGCTCTGCAACCTCGGCACGATCGAGGAGGGCACGGCATCGGTCATCCAGGCCCCGGTGCGCGCAACCTCCACCGCGGGCGGCGACCTGATGGTCTCGGGCACGGCAACCTCCGATACGGCGGTCGCCGAGGCCGGCCCCGCCGACGCCGGGCCGCTGTCTATCACGTATGTGCACGGCATGGACCTCTCACTCGCACAGGCTCCCGGAGGCAGCCTCCAAGGCCAGATGCAGACGAGCCGCCTGGGCGGCAACCGCCCGATCCTGCAGATGAACTACTCGCTCATTCTGAGCGCCGGCAGCCGTCCGGGGCCACAGTCCTACTCGTTCCCGGTGAGCATCAGCGCCAACGTCGCCGGGGCTACCACGGGTCTGACCTGGGAGGGGTGCGTTCCCATCGGCAACCGCTCCAGGTCGACCGGTCAGCCGTTCTCCGACCCGGCGGAGTCGGATCGCACGAACTTCCCCGACTGCAGCGTGAGCGGCTCGGGCACGAGTTACACGGTCTCGCTGTCGAATCTGGACTACACGCTCGTCACCGCTCCGACCACGGACAGCATGGGTCAGGCGCTTCCGGGCACCGGCGTGTACATCGCCTCGGGCACGGTGCAGTTCAGCATCCCTGCGCCGGTGTCGGTGATCACGACCTACACCTTCAGCGCGTCACCGGGCCAGTTCGTCTTCGATGACAGTGTCTCGGCGCCGGATGCGGACGCGGGGAACGACGTCTCGAGCACCACGCTCACTCCGCCCGGAGGATTCAGCAACACCTGGTACGGCACACCGTCGGAGTCGCGGAGCCACTGGGACGCGAACCTCTGGGTGAGCCCGGGCACGAGCACCGACGTTCAACTGCCGGTTCCCGGTCTCGACACGCCGGCGGACTGGGACCAGGTGCTTGCGCAGAACCGGGCCACCGGTTCACCGAACCTCGATACGCCCCTCTACATGCAGGCGTCCAACCATATGTGGACCGGGTATCAGGGGCCCGGCGGCGCGCAGATGGCGGGCGTGTGCACGATGAGCCAGAACCCGGCATTCGTCATCGACAGCGTCGACGGCGGCGGCTGGGTCCCCGGCAGCGGTGCTCTCGGGTATGACAATTTCGAGACGGCTCGGTTCTTCTACACCACTCAGACGCTGGACACGAAGACCGAGACCTGCGGTCAGGCGGCCCCCAGCGCGATGTGGATCGAGATCACTCCGCCACCGGGCACCTCGCTCACAGACCCGCGCATAGCCTCCGACATCATGATGCAGGTGCCCGCCGGGGTCACCGGCGTCAAGATGACGTGGAACCCGGCGGTCGACCGGACCAACGCGTTCCTTCGCGCCTTCGGGCACATCGACCCCGCAGCGCCGACGTCGGGAGAGGGCTGGACGGTCGGGGCGTTCAACTCCCCGCGGGATCCGGCGACCACCTGGCCCACCTGGCCATCGCTGAACGGTTGGGTGAACGGAAGCACTCATGCCGGAGGGACGGTGATCCCGGGCAGCACGTACGGCCCGAACACCAACGCACACCGTGACGCCTTCCGGCTGCAGGGCCTGCAGGGCATCATCGAGAAGTCCGTCTCCGACACCACCGCACTGCCCGGGGTGCCGGTCACCTACACGCTCCGCGCTCAGGCGCAGAACTCGGTGACGAGCCCGCCACCGGCGACGTTCACCGTCGTCGACGCCCTCCCCGAGGGAATGGTCTACGTGCCGGGCACCGCCGACCCTGCTCCGGCGAGTGTCAGCGCCGACGGCCGCACGCTCACCTGGACATTCACGAACGTCACGCCGAACGTCTTCCATGAGATCACGTACCAGGCCCAGCGCCCGGCCGACAGTGTGATCGCGCCCGGAATCCGGCTGACGAACACCGCCGTGATCGACGTGGTCGGCGACAACCGGCCCGCGAACACGACGGGGCGGTCCGCGAACGCCACGGTGACGGTACCGAGCGCATCGGCGACCGTCTTCGGCAAGTCCGCTGAGGCGAACGTGCTGTCCTTCGAGGGCGACAGCTCTGCCTGGGTGCTGACGATCAACTCGCGGGATCCGTTCACGAACGACTTCACGGACACGATCGACATCCTGCCCGCAGTCGGCGACGGTCGCGGCACGAACATCGACGGCAGCTACACCGTGACCGGTGTCACCGCGCCGGCCGGTTCGACGGTGTACTACACGTCGGCGCCGTTCGCGTCGCTGAGCCTCGACCCGCGTGATCCGTCGAACGGTGGCACGCCGGGATCGGTGTCGGGCAACACCGTCGGCTGGTCGACGACCCCGATCGACCACCCGACCGCGATCCGGGTCATCGGGCCGGAACTTGCTCCCAGTGCCACCCAGACCATCCGCATCACGTACTCGACACCCGCAGGCAGCAGCTGTGAGGCGCCCGCGTCCGGAGACAACAAGCCCGGGCAGGTCCTGGTGAACTCGGCAGGTGCGTACGCCGGGAACTCCGCGCTGCCGATGCTCTCGTCCGCGACCACTCAGATCGGCAACTGCTACGCCGCGAACCTGAAGAAGTACGTGCAGGACGCCGACGGCCAGTGGCACGACGCGAACGACCCGGCTGACTACCCGGTATTCCGGCCCGGCGACGAGGTGCACTACCGGGTGGTGATCGAGAACACGGGCCAGGGCACGCTGACCGGCATCGTCGTCACCGACGACCAGCAGCCGGAGCTGGGCTCGTTCACCGTCGACGAACTGGCCCCCGGGGCATCCGATACGCACGAGTACACGGTCACGCTGCCCGCCGACGCGGCAGGCACCATCGTGAACACGGTCTCGGCGACCACCGATACCCCGCCCGACGTGGAGGCGCCGCCGACCATCCCGTCCGACCCGGCCGGCATCGACGTGGCGAACTACACGGTCGTCAAGACCGCCGACCCGGCCTCCGGCGACGCGGTGCTGCCCGGTGACACGATCACCTACACGATCACTGTCACCCCGAACGGCACTGCCCCGGCGGCCGCATCCTGGCAGGACAGCCTCACCGCCGTCCTCGACGACGCCACGTACAACGGTGACGCCGCCGCCACCATCGGCACCGTCTCGCTCGAAGGCGATGTCCTCCAGTGGTCGGCCACCCTGCAGCCCGGTGAGGTCGCGACCATCACGTACTCGGTCACGGTGAACGCCGCGGCGGCGCTGGGTGACGGGCTCGTGACCAACACGGTGTACTCGCCCGGATGCAGCGGCGACTGCGAGCCGGAGAATCCCGTGCGCTTCGTGGTGCAGATCGAGAAGCTCGGCGAAGCCGAGGACGGCAACTGGGTGCGGATGGACGGCTCGGCCTTCCAGCTGCTCGCCGACGTCGACGGACAGCCCGGTGACGTGCTCGCAGCACCGGAGCCGACCGAAGTCGAGCTCGGCCTCTTCGAGGTGAGCGGCATCCAG
This sequence comes from Agromyces sp. H66, assembly GCF_004959775.1. Taxonomy (GTDB): domain Bacteria; phylum Actinomycetota; class Actinomycetes; order Actinomycetales; family Microbacteriaceae; genus Agromyces. Next base: position 317,360 of record NZ_SJZG01000002.1, on the reverse strand, counting down.
GCAGGCACCTACTGGCTCCAGGAGACCACGGCACCCGACGGGTTCAACCTGCTCGCCCAGCCGGTGCAGTTCACCATCCACTCCGACGGGACCATCACGATCGGCACGAACGGCGGCGACGTGGTCACCGCGGCAGGCAACCTCATCACCGTCCGTGACGTGCCCGCGCTCCTGATGCCGGAAGCCGGCGGCACGGGGACGCTGCCGTACCTGATCGGCGGCTTCCTGCTCGTGCTCGTCGCGGGCGGTGTGTGGTTCGTGAGCCGGAAGCGGAAGAACACCACCGCATGAGCCCGGCGACCAAGGCCCTGGAGGCGCCGGCCCTGCCGGAGCAGCCTCGTGACGCGACTCGCCGGGAGAGCCGGGGCCGTGGTCCCGGGTGGGGTTGGACCCACACCCTGGTCATGGTCATCGCCGTCCTCGGCGTCGGTGTGATGGTGTATCCGTCGGCGGCGTCGTGGCTGTCGTCGATACGGCATCACGGCGAGGTGGACGGGTACGTGCACAGCATCGGCAGCCTGCCCGAGTCGGCGAGCCAGGCGATGCTCGATGAGGCCCGGGCATACAACGCCGCGCTTCCCGACGGCCCGATCCGCGACCCGTACGTGCTCAACGTGAACGGGGAGCAGACGGCGGTGGGCGAGGGCAGCGACGCCTACTTCGAGACCCTTGTCATCCCCGGATCCGACGCCATGGCTCGCATACGGATCCCGGCCATCGGGGTCGACCTGCCGATCTACCACGGTACCGACGACGCGACCCTCGCACGCGGCATCGGCCACCTCTTCGGCTCTGCGCTCCCGGTCGGCGGCGACGACACTCACTCGGTGCTCACCGGGCACAACGGATTCGCGCAGGCGACCCTGTTCGACGACATCGACGAGCTCGAGGACGGCGACCAGATCATCGTGAGCGTCCTCGGCGAGGACCTCTACTACGAAGTCGACCAGCAGGTCACGGTCCTCCCGAACGAGACCGACGAGCTCCGCAAGGTGCCCGGCCACGACTACCTCACCCTGATCACCTGCACCCCGACCGGGGTCAACACCCACCGGCTCCTCATTCGCGCCGAACGCGTGGATGCGCCGGCGTACGGAGAGACTCGCTACGCGATGGCCGACACCACCCCGCCGCCCGGGTTCCCGTGGTGGGCCGTCGCGCTCGTCGCCGCGCCGGTCGGAGCGTTCCTGATCATCCGTCCCCGCGTCCCTCGCGCGCTTCGCCGGAGAAGGGGACCGCGCAGGGACAAGACCCAGGCGACACGCCATGCTGCTGGCTGAACGCCCCGCGGCACGTCACCTGGCGGCCGAATACGACCAGTCCGCCCCTGACGGAGGGCCCACCACCGCCCCTACCGATCAGACCGGGCGGTGGCGCCGGACGATGCTGTTCGTGGTCGCCGTCATCGTGACCGTGCTCGGTCTCGTGCTCACCGGCGCGACGGTGGTCGCACCCGACGCCGTCGACAAGATCACCGGAAACCTCAAGGTCACCGTCGAGCAGCAGATCCACCAGTGGGTCGCACCGGGGGAGCTACCCACGCTCACCCTCGGCGGCGAAGGGGACATGCGAGACCTCGACCGGTGCGGCGGCGAGTTCACCGAGATGACCAGTTACCGCGCCGACGGCGTGCTCCCGCTGTACGCCGCGCACAACTATTGCGGTGGCGACATCATCCTCACCTGGGACATCGGCCAGCACGTCAAGGTCGCCGGCTCCGACATCGTCTACGAGGTCGTCGAGGAACGACACACGCCGAAATCCTCCAACGCCGACACCCTCGTCGGCATGGCCGGCGAGTTCATGGTCCAGACCTGCTACTACGGCGAGAACCGCATGCGGTTCCTCTCACTCGCACCTGCTGACTGACCGTCCGTCGGTCCGTCCACTGGGCTGCTGAGGTTCGCGCGACGGACCCGAGCGAACCCCAGCGCGGGCGAGCTGTCGCACGAGGCCCAGCGCCACTGCGGCGGCGGCAAGCTGGCCGGCGAGCCGGCCGAGCGCGGTGAGGCCCAGGAACACCGGAGTGAGGTGCTCGGTGGAGAATACGGGCAGCGACACGAGGAACAGGCTCGCTGCCGACGCCGCAGCGGCGATGAACACCCAGGCGCTGTCTGGCGTGGACCCGGACCGCGACCGGCCGAGCCACAGCACGCCGTCGAATGTGGCGGCAGAGAACAGGAGCGGAACGAGCATGAGCACTCCGATCGGACTGAACGCGGCGACCAGCAGACCGGAGAACAGCGCCGTCAGGGTCGCTGCGCCTCCGACGTCGGTGAATCGGCGAGCCGTGAACGGCATGAGGCTGTAGAGGCCTGCCAGCACTGCGTAGCCGGGCGGTGACGCGGCGGCCAGGCCCGCGGCGAACGGAATGAGCGAGGCGTTCAGGAGGACCTGCACGACCGCGAACGCCGCACAGACCAGCAGCACGCGCGTCCTCATGCCCCGCGCGCGCGCCCGACGCGCACCGACGCCACCGGCCCGGGCAGGTACACGAACCATGACACCTCCTCCCTGATCAAGAGACCACGACCTGGACGATTCATGACGCCATCGAGAACCGCTGCACGAACGCGGAGCTCCCCAAGCCGAAAGACTCGCGTCGATAGCATCAATCCGGTCTCCAAGTGGAAGTTCCTGCGACACTATTTGCGCTTATGCCGCTAACCGATAGAATTTACCGGCAAATGATCGGTTGGGGGGCGCATGGGGGAGCGGCATCCGATGCAGAAGGCTGCGCCGGATTGGCCGGCACACGGTGCTGAACGGCTTTCGTGGCGGCAGTCCGTCCGTGGCGGAACCCGCGAGGACCGGATGCTCGACCACGTCGACGCGACGATTCCACCCATGATCGCCGACCTCGACTATCAGGCTGCCCCGGCACTCACCGCCATCGCCGAGCAGGCCGCCGTCGAGGTCGCTCGTGTCGAGCATGCGACCGGCGGGCTGCCCGCACTCGGCCGATTCCTCATTCGCACGGACTCCGTCTCATCGAGCCGGATCGAGTACGAGGAAGCATCCGCGGAGGACTTCGCTCGTGCCCTCGCGGGGAGCAGGGCGAACCGCTCGGCGCGGAGCATGGTGGCGGCCACCCAAGCCCTCGGAGGGCTCGTGGATGCCGCAGGTCGAAGCGGTCGGATCGGCATCGAGGACATCCTCGAGGCCCATCGTCGCCTCATGGCCGAGGATCCACTCGACGGCAGGTACGCCGGACGATGGCGCACGATGCAGAACTGGATCGGCGGCAGCGATCATTCACCTCGCGGCGCGGTGCACATCCCGCCCGCACCGGCCAGGGTTCACGACCTCATGGATGATCTCGTGCGATACCTCAACCGCGATGACGTCCCGGTGATCGTGCAGGCGGCGATCGGCCACGCCCAGTTCGAGTCGATCCACCCGTTCACCGACGGCAACGGCCGCATCGGGCGGGCGCTGATCAACGCCGTACTCCGACGCCGAGGCATCACCGGGAACAGCGTCGTCCCGGTCGCGAGTGCGCTCCTGGCCGAACGCGAACACTACTTCCACCTGATCAACGAGTACCGAGACGGCACCCTCGAGCCGTTCGTGCGGAACCTGGCTGCGGGCATGCAGGCCGCGGCCGCCGAGTCTCGGATCTCGGCGGGCCGTCTCATCGAGATGCCGAAGACCTGGGCGGATACCGTGACCTTTCGCGCGGGATCGGCCGGTGCCAAGCTCATCGACGCGATCCTCGATCATTCGGTCTTCACCGGTGACGAGATCACCCGCGTCATCGGATCAGGGCCACCGAACACCAACTCGGCGATCGCGCGACTCGAGGCGGCTGGAATCCTTCGCGAGATCACCGGCCGTAAGCGCGACCGGGTCTGGCTGGCGGTCGATGTCTCGGGCGAGTTGGACGATCTCGAACAGCGCATCGCCCGCCGCATGGCCGCATCGGGGTCCCGTGGCGGATGATTCAATCCTCGAGGTGATCGACGCCCGGCATCCACGACACGCCCGGCTTGCCCCAGCCGAGCTTCTTCGAGATCTTCGCGACGATGCGCTGGTCCCGTTCGCCGAGCCGGTCGGTATAGAGCGTGCCGTCGAGGTGGTCGTACTCGTGCTGGAAGATGCGAGCAAGCCAGCCCTCGGCGGTGATCTCGAACGGCTCGCCGTCGAGGTCGGTCGCCCGGAGGATCGCCCGAGCGGCACGGCGGAGGCCGAACCGTTCCCCGGGGAAGCTCAGGCAGCCCTCCGACTCCTCATCGGGATCGGGCTCGCCGGCCGGCGGCGGCGAGATCCACAGTTCGGGGTTGATCGCCACGCCGCGCCAGCGCGTGCCGGTCTCGTCGACCCAGCCGTACGTGAACATCCGCAGCGGCACGCCGACCTGCGGGGCGGCGAGCCCGACGCCGGGCGCGGCATCCATCGTCTCGAACATGTCGCTCACGAGGACGCGGATCTCGTCGTCGATGGCCTCGACGGGGAGGGCGGGGGAATGGAGCACGGGGTCACCGGAGATGCGGATGGGGAGCACGGCCATTCGGCAAGGATATCGGCGGGCGAACGGGTAGGGTCGTTCCGTGGATCCCGACCTGACCGACTTCACCGAGCAGATCGCGCTCGACCCGACGCAGTTCATCGGCATCCCGCTCGCGCTCATCGGCGCGGTGTTCCTCTCGCTCGGTGCGCAATTCCAGCATCGCGGGGTCGTCAAGGTCGAATCCAACACCGTCGACACGCTCGGCAAGGGGCTGAACGTCAAGCAGCTCTCGCTCCTGCTGGCGAGGCCCTCGTGGGTCATCGGCACGCTCATGCTGGGACTCGCGATCGTCTTCCAGCTGTCATCCCTGTACTTCGCACCGATCATCGTCGTGCAACCCCTCGGCGCCATCGCCCTCGTGATCACGTCGATCCTGAACTCCCGGGTCAGTCGAGTGCAGCTGAATCACCGGTCGATCATCGCCATCATCATGTGCGTCGGCGGCGTGTTCCTCTTCGTCGGCGTCGCCGCGTTCACGGCCGTCGACAAGCCGGTCACCGACCAGCACCTCATCACGATCCTCACGATCCTGGCGGTCGTGCTGACACTCGCGGCGCTCGCGTTCGGGATGCTCCGTCGCCGCATCCGCGCCATCTTCTACGTGATCATGGCGGGAGTTCTCTACGGCTTCGTCGCGACCCTCGCGAAGGTCGTGCTCGGGCGGTTGGAGCAGGGTGAATTCGAGTGGCTCACGTTCCTCTGCCTCGTCGGGCTGATCCTCGCCACCGCGCTCGGGGCGTACTTCGTGCAGAACGCCTACGCCACCGGCCCGCCCGACCTCGTCATCGCGGGCCTCACCGTGGTCGACCCGATGGTCGCCGTGGCGATCGGCATCCTCGTGCTCGGCGAGGCCTCGCAGGCGCCGCTCTGGGCGAACTTCGTGTTCGTCATCGCGGGGGCGATCGCCGTGTGGGGAGTGTTCATTCTCGCGCGAAACCACCCGCAGACGCGCCTCTGAGCGCGTTCGGCGACATGCGTTCACAGGGGAGCGGTACCGACGCCGCGTAGACTAGGGTCGGATGCAGCCTGCGCGTGCCGAACCCCCGGGCCGTGCATCCCAGGAGGCCGATCGCCTCGATCCGACGAATGTGAGGAACACGACCACTGTGTCTGACACACCTGGTGCGACACCCCCGGCCGGAACCCACGGCTCAGAGACGGAACGTCCGCTCAGGATCCTGATCGGAGCCGACACGTTCGCGCCCGACGTCAACGGGGCCGCCCGCTTCGCGGAGCGCCTCGCCGCCGGACTCGTCGAACGTGGCCACGAGGTTCACGTCATGGCTCCTGCCGCGAGCCGCAAGCACGGCACGTGGAAGGAGGTGCACGAGGGCCAGGAGCTCACCGCGCACCGCCTCTACTCGTGGCGCTGGTATCCGCACGACTGGCTGCGATTCGCCCTGCCGTGGCGGATCAAGCAGAACAGCGCCCGGGTCATCGACGAGGTCAAGCCCGACGTCGTGCACTTCCAGTCGCACATCGTCGTGGGACGCGGGCTCTCCATCGAGGCGCAGCGCCGCGGCATCCGCATCATCGGCACCAACCACTTCATGCCCGAGAACATGCTCGAGTTCACCCTGCTGCCGAAGGCATGGCAGGAGTGGGCGGTGGGCCTCGCCTGGAAGGCGGCCCGGCGCACGTTCGGCCGTGCGGAGGCCGTCACCACACCGACCCGCAAGGCCGCGCAGTTCCTCGAGCGGCACACGGGGCTGTCGGAAGTGCACGCCATCTCCTGCGGCATCGACGCGCACAAGTACTCGCCCTCGTGGGAACCGCGCACCGAGAATCGCATCCTGTTCGTCGGGCGCGTCACCGGCGAGAAGCAGATCGACGTGCTCCTGCGAGCGCTGACCCTGCTCCCCGCCGACCTCGACGCGAAGGTCGAGATCGTCGGCGGCGGCGACCAGAAGCGCAATCTCGAGCACCTCGCCGCAGAACTCGGGGTCGCCGATCGCGTCACGTTCACGGGCTACGTCACCGACGACGAGCTTCGCGACGCCTACCACCGCGCGTCGGTGCTCGCGATGCCGTCGATCGCCGAGCTGCAGAGCATCGTGACCATGGAGGCGATGGCCTCGGCGCTGCCGGTGGTCGCCGCGAACGCCATGGCCCTGCCGCACCTCGTGCACGACGGCGAGAACGGCTACCTCTTCGAACCTTCGAATCCCGAAGACCTGGCCGCCAAGCTCCGCATGGTGCTCGAGGCGTCTCCCGAGGAGTACCGCTCGCTCAAAGAGGGGTCACTGCGGCTCATCGCCGCGCACGACATCCAGCGCACGATCTCGACATTCGAGAGCCTGTATCGTGGAAAATCGGTGACCGACCCGGTCACCGAGATCGCGCCCGCGGCACTTCCCGAGTGACGCGCCGCGAGGGGCGGTAGCTCAGCCGGTCAGAGCAGTGGACTCATAATCCATCGGTCACGGGTTCAAGTCCCGTCCGCCCTACAATCACTGGTCAGGACCATCTCTGGATCGTAATTCAGCCGTGATGACTTCATGTGCGGCGCCCGGTCCAATGTAGGTTCGTTCGTGGAATTCTCTGATCAGAGTTGCCTCCGCGCGCGTCTCCCAGGGACGCTGCGCCGCCTGGACCCGCTCTTCAACGGTGGCTGATCGCCCCTTGCCTTCGTGCCCACGATCAGCGGCGGCCGCAACATTCCCCAGGTCGTCAGACCTGTTTGCGGCGGACATTGCCCCCAGATTACACTCCGAGCCAAGCGAAACTTCCTCAAGTTGCCTCAGTGCCGCCGCCCCGGCTCGGCTCCGGCAGATGATGCGTACAAACTTCGGGCGCCGGCCGTTCGGCTGCCTCGGATCATGAGGAGGGGTTCGCAAGGAGGCCTCAGCATGGGCGGACACGACGACCGTCTCCTGTTCGGTCGTGCGCGCGAGCTGACGCTGCTGGACAACCTCCTGGCAGAAGCACGAGGCGGCCGCGGGGCGGTTCTGGTGCTCCGCGGTGAAGCCGGGATGGGCAAGACGAGCCTGCTCCGCCACTGCGCGGATCACGCCACCGGCCTCCAGCTTCACCGCATTTCCGGGGTGCAGTCGGAAATGCAGCTGCCGTTCGCGTCCTTGCATCAGCTGTGCCGGCCGTTCCTCGATCGCGTGGGCTCGATTCCCGCACCGCAGGAGGTGGCGCTGAGCGTCGCTCTGGGTCTGATCGACGGGGAGACTCCCGACCCGTTCCTCGTCTCGCTCGCCGCCCTGAGCCTCCTCTCGGAGGAAGCCGCGCGACAGCCGATGCTCTGCCTCATCGATGATGCCCAGTGGGTCGACAGCGCCTCCACGCAGGCCCTCGCCTTCGTCGCGAGACGCCTGCTCGCGGATTCGATCGCCATGGTGTTCGCCGTGCGCGAGCCGGCCTCGAATCGCGAACTCGACGGCCTGCCGGAACTGCGACTGGAGGGTCTCGCAGAGGACGACGCTCACGCACTCCTGCGGACGGTCATCCCTGGTCGACTCGAATCCCGCGTGCGTGATCGGCTGCTCACGGAGACCCGGGGCAATCCGCTCGCGTTGCTGGAGCTGCCGCAGCGGCTGACCTCGACACAACTCCCGGGTGCCTTCGTGCGGCGTGACGCTCGGGGCCTTCCCGAGCGTATCGAGGATGCCTTCCTCGCTCGCCTGGAGGGACTCTCCCGAGAGGCGCGGCTCCTGCTCCTCCTCGCCGCCGCCGAGCCGGGCGACGATCTGTTACTGCTCTGGCGTGCGGCAGATCGCCTCGGTATCGATGCCTCGGCGGCAGACCAGACGGAGAGCGAGGGCTTGCTCACCCTGGACAGCGGGGTGCAGTTCCGTCACCCGCTCGTGCGCTCCGCGGTCTACCGAGCGGCATCGCCGCTCGATCGGCGCATCGTGCACCTCTCCCTCGCCGAGTCGATCGACCCACAGGTCGAGCCTGACCGTCGCGCATGGCATCTCGCGGCCGCAACCGTCGGACCGGACGAGACCGTGGCGATGGAGCTGGAGCGATCAGCGGGGCGAGCGCGTGCCCGAGGCGGACTCTCGGCTGCAGCTGCGTTCCTCAAGCGTTCGGCGGAGTTGACGAACGATCCCACCGCGCGGGCAGAACGTGCTCTCGCGGCAGCGCAAGCAAGCCTGCACGCAGGAGAATTCGAGTCTGCGCTGCATGTACTTCACACGGCCGACTCATCCACCTTCGACGAGTTGCACCACGCTCGGGCCGACCTGATGCGTGCTCAGATCGCGTCCGCGTCGGGTTCGCTCGACGAGGCGCCTGCACTCCTGCTCGCGGCGGCAGAGCGGCTGGAGTCGCTCGACCGGGTTCTTGCTCGCGAGTCCTATCTCGACGCATGGGGGGCGGCGCTCTTCGCCGGCGACCGCGCCGGTGCCGACATGCGCGAGGTCTCCCGCGTCGTGCGTAGCAGGCGAGCCTTCGGCGCCGATCAGCACGGTACCGATCTCCTCCTGCATGGGATGTCCGTGCTGTGACCGACGGTCGCGAGGCGGCGGCACCCACCCTCCGCCGCGGACTCGGCGAGTTCGTCGCCGGGGACCTTCCGATCGACCGAGGAATGCAGTGGAGTGTGATCGCCTCGTGTGCCGCGCTCGAGCTCTGGGACTTCGAGACGCGGAACACGAGCACGACGCGGCAGTTGCAGCTGGCGCGGGAGGCGGGAGCGCTCACTCCGCTCGCGTTCGGCCTGAACGGCTCCGCGATCACGATGGCCATGACGGGCGAGCTGGAAGCCGCTCTCCGCCTGTGTGCTGAAGCAGCTGCGGTGAATCAGGCGATCGGCAGTCGAGTCCCTCCATTCGGAGGAATGTTGCTGGCGGCGCTTCGCGGTCGGGAATCCGAGGGCCTCGCCCTGCTCGAGGAGGCCAGGCGAAACGCGGGTGCGAGCGGGTCGGGCTTCGGGCTCCAATGGGCGCACTGGACCGGCGCGATGTTGCTGAACGGCCTGAGGAGGTATGACGAGGCGTTGGATGCCGCTGAGCAAGCGTGGGACGCATGGCCCGACTGGTTCGTCTCCATCTTCGCCTCGGTCGAACACATCGAGGCAGCCGCACGGCTCGGCCGACCGCACCGAGCTGCGGCATCCCTCGAGCGCCTCACGGCGAGCGCGAGGGTGGGCGCCACGGACTGGGCGGTCGGAATCTCGGAGCGGTCGACCGCCCTCCTCAGCGAGGCCGCGGACGCCGAACCGCACTACCTCGAGGCGATCCAGTGCCTCAGTGCCACGCGACTGCGTCCAGAGGTGGCACGTGCGCATCTGGTGTACGGCGAATGGCTTCGTCGCGAGGGACGGCGGGTCGACGCGCGCGAGCAACTGCGGATCGCGCACTCGATGTTCGCGGACATGGGTGCTGAGGGGTTCTCGGAACGCGCTCGGCATGAGCTGGTCGCGACCGGGGCGACGGTGCGCAAGCGTACCCAGGCGCAGCACGAGGAGCTCACGCCCCAGGAAGCGCATGTGGCGCGACTGGCAGCAGACGGGAGGACGAACGCCGAGATCGGTGCCACGCTCTACCTCAGCCCCCGCACTGTCGAGTGGCACCTCAAGAAGGTCTTCCTCAAGCTCCAGATCAACTCCCGCAGGGCTCTGCGAAGCGCACTCCCCACGTACGAGCCGGTCGCCGGCTAGCCTCGACGAGGTCTGCTCGGCGCGCGTCGCTCGCCGGGAGCTCGTGGCTCCCGGCGAGCAGGTCCGCGGGCATGGCGTCTTCTAGCCGCCGGCCACGGACAGCACCACCTTTCCGGGCCCGCTCCGCAGGGCGCCGGGCCCATAGGCCTCTGCGCCCCTGGCGAGCGGCAGGACCTCCGAGACGATCGGCCGGACGAGCCCGGCGTCCATCAGCCGGCCGATCTCGACCAGCTGGGGGACATCCGGCCGCACGACGAACCAGATCGCCCGGCGCCCGTCCTCATCGTCTCGGTCGGGTGGACGCGGGACCGCGATCGACACGAGCCGCCCACCAGGGCGGATCACGTCCCATGATCGCGACCACGTGTCACCTCCGACCGTGTCCAGGACCAGGTCCAGGTCCGACACGGCGTCCTCGAAGCGCGCCCCGCGGTAGTCGATCACCTCCTCGGCTCCGAGCTCGCTCACGAACGCACGGTCGCGCTCGGAGCTCGTCGCCACGACGAAGGCGCCCCTCCAGCGGGCGAACTGGACCGCGAACGTCCCGACGCCCCCGGCACCGCCATGGACGAGGACTCGCTGCCCGGGTTGCAGGTCCCCGTGATCGAAGAGCGCCTGCCACGCCGTCAGGGAGGACAGCGGGACCGCCGCCGCCTCCGGGTACGCCAACGACTCGGGCTTCGGTGCGAGTTCGCCGGCGTCGGCCCGAACGGCGACGTATTCCGCGTCAGCGCCGTCACGATGGACATCAAGGTAACCGAAGACTTCGTCGCCGACGGCGAATCCCGTCGCCTGCGGGCCGACCGCCTCGACGACGCCGGCGACCTCGCGTCCCGGGATGATCGGGGGTACGCGGGGCGTGGCGTCGCGGTCGAGCCACACTCCGGGCCAGTCCAGTTCGCCCGGGCTGACACCGCTCGCGTGCACTCTGACCAGGACATCCCGTTGCCCGAGGTCGGGCGAGGGGGCCTCCTCGAAGGCGAGTCGTGCCGGCTCGCTCGGTGCGTAGGCGCGGAGCGCGAACATCAGCGCAGCGACCTGAATGCGGCCCGCACCTCGGCCGTGAAGAGCTCAGGCTCCTCCCAGGCCGCGAAGTGGCCACCACGGTCGACCTCGTTGAAGTACGTGGTCGTCGGGTAGACGGCCTCGACCCAGGTGCGCGGGGACGGGAAGAGCTCACCCGGGAAGGTCGTGAAGGTGACCGGGACCTGTACCGGCGGCGGGGTGTGGCCGTGGGACGCGGCCAGGAACCGGCCGAACTCCCAGTACCAGCGGGCGGCGGACGCGCCGGTGCCCGTCATCCAGTACAACGTGATGTTGTCCAGGATCTGGTCCCGGGTGAGGTTGCCGACGGGGTCGCCGTCGACGAACGCGCGGGTGATCTTGAGGTAGCTGTCGGTGTCGTGGTCGAGCATCCACGCGGCGAGGCCGATCGGCGAGTCGAGCAGCGAGTAGCCGATGGTCTGCGGCCTGGTGGACTGCTCGAGGAAGTAGCCGAAGCCGTCCGTGGTGAACGTCTCGAGGGCGGCGTGCGCGGCGCGCTCCGGCTCCGACTCGGCCGGGAGGACGTCCTTGACGCCGATCGCGAGGGCGAGCAGGTTCATGTGGATGCCGACCAGCCCGTCGGGGCCCTGGCGGCCCATCGCGTCGGTGACCGCGGCGCCGACATCGCCGCCCTGGGCGACGTAGCGCGTGTAGCCGAGGCGGGCCATCAGCTTCGCCCAGGCGGCGGCGATGGGGCCGTTCTCCCAGCCCAGCTCGGTCGGTTCGCCCGAGAACCCGTAGCCGGGCAGGGACGGCAGCACGACGTGGAACGCGTCCTCGGCGGAGCCGCCGTGCGCGGTCGGGTCGGTCAGGGGGCCGATGATGTCCAGCATCTCGATCACCGAACCCGGCCAGCCGTGCGTCATGATCAGCGGCATCGCGTTCTCATGCCGCGACCTCACGTGGATGAAGTGGATCTCGACTCCGTCGATCTCGGTCGTGAACTGCGGCAGCGCGTTCAACCGTCGTTCGACGCGGCGCCAGTCGTACTCGTCCGACCAGTACCGCGCAAGCTCCTGCAGCGTCGCGAGCTGCACCCCCTGCGAGCGGTCGTTGACGAGCTCCCTGCTCGGGAATCGCGCCGCCGCGATCCGCCGGCGTGCGTCGTCGATCTGTTCCTGCGAGAACTCGACCGCGAACGACCGGATGCCGGTGGTGCCGTCGATGATGGTGCTCATGATGATTTCCTTTCGGTTGACCGATTTCGGTCGGTGATGGCAACGAGCCTGCCCGTCGCATCCGCTCGTCGCGCCCGTCGTCGTCACTGGTCGGGGCTACTGGTGACCCGGCTTGTGCGCACCTCGGATCCGACCGACGCACACTGGGCTGTTCCCGTTTCCCACTCATCGGTGTGTCAGTGATGACCGGCCGCATGGTGTGCGAGCTGCACCACCCCATACGGTCGTCTCGTGCCGACTGCGATCCGACGAAGCGTGCCCGCCGTCCTCGCTCTGTTGTTGCTGATCTCGGGCTGCGCGATCGGCACCGGGGGCCAGGAGGCCGATGCCGCCCCGTTGGGCTGCGATGAGCTGGTTCCCTCCGACGACCTCGTCGCCGCAGCACTCACCGACGTCGGCGGCGTGGAGCCCAGCCCCATGTCGGCGATGCCACCGCTGGAGTTCGACCCGTTGCTGATGCTCCTGCCGGCGGCCGGCGGTCTCCGCTGTTCGTGGAACGCCGGCGCACCCGCCCTCGACTACACGAGCGATTGGGGCTACCTCTCGGTCGAGGCGCTACCGTTCGACGGTGATGCCGTGAACGTGCGAGACGCCGACGGCGAGCCGATCGCCTCGTCGACGTCGATCGGGGGCTACGACGCGGTCGCGGCATGCAGGGGCTGGGCATTCGAGTGCCTGGTCGTGGTGGCGTGCGCGCTCGAAGGCGGACGGCTCTTCATCGTGCCCGGAGCGGGCGACCTGATGGAGGGGATGCTGCGCACACCTGATTTCGACGGGGTGTTCGCGCCGCTCGAGGATCGCACCGGCTATCCGGCACTCGGCCGGGTATCGGGCCCGGGCGGCATGGTCGTCGTGTTGACGATCGCGGAGGACGCGTACGTCATCGATGCAGGCGACGCCGTGGCATACGCGCGCGACATCCTCACCGCTCGCGTCGCCGACTACGCCGGTCCGCAGCGCGACGAGTCACTGCAGGCCCCGAACATCGCCACCGCTGAGGCCGAGGGTCTCGCGCTGGTCGAGGGCACCGCGGCGGAACTCGGGCTCACGATCGCCACGACCTATCCACCCGAACGCCGTCGGTGCGAGCATCCCGATGGCTTTCCCGGCGTCCTGTCGGAGGTCGTGGTGACCACCGCTGCCTCGTCGACGCCCGACGAGGAACTCTTCGAGCTCGTCGACCGGTACTGGTCGTCACGTGCATTCACGGTGTATCGCCCCGACAACGGCATCGCTGCCGAGGGTGCCGCCGGCGGTCTTATCAGCACGGTGTACCTGACCGCGTCGGAGTTCGGCGGCGGGCCGAGCATCCGCGTTCAGTCGCCCTGCGCAGTCGAGTAGCTGAGCGGCGGCCCTGAGGCATGAGCCTCAGTCTGTGGAACTGCGCGGAGCTTCGGGCTCATGCAGGGTGATCCGACAAGAGCCGGCCATGCCGCGATGTTGGAAGACGAGTGGGTCGGCGGCTCGGAAGCGAGGGTTCCGAGCCGCCGACCACAGTGCTGAGAGCGTCAGACACTCAGTCGCCGCAGATGCCCCTGGCAGTCTCGTTCTTGCCCTGCCCGCCGAGCGCCTGGACGACGTCTCCAACGTTCGTGAATCCGAGGGCGCCTTCGGTATTGATGGTCTTGTGCACCTGGCCGAAGCAGGCGGCGTCGGCGGGCGCAGCGTGGGCGGTGCCAGCGACGCCGAACGTGGCGAGAGCGGCGATGAATCCGGTGGCGATGATGCGCTTCATCGGGCTTTCCCTTCATCAGCGGGTGCGTATTCACCCGATACCACTGGCTTCTCGTCTCACCGCGGGTTCGGATGCACTTCGTCACGCATCAGCGCGCGAAGAACGCTAGTCGGCGGGTCGGTCGGCGAACAGCTCGTCGCGGAGCGCGATCAGCTCCGGCGCCCGGGTCTTCGCGATCTGCCGGGTGAGCCTCGTCCACAACATCGTGCGCACCTGGTCGAGATTCACGATCAGCGGCGCCATGCCGCGTTCATGCATTCCCGGTCGCGCCCAGTTGACCGGTGGCTCCAGCAGATCCGGGTCGACGCCCGCGAGAAACGGCTCCACCGCCCCGTCGACGACATCCGATTTCATGGTGCTCCGAGCTGACGTCGGGAGCAGCGGGCGGCGTCGTGGCTCGAGCCGACTCGACGGCGAGGATGACGATGAGGAGCCCCAGGACGACAGCGAGGGCGGCCAACGGCGGAACGGCCGCGAGCAGCGGCACGAGTACGAGGAACGCCGTGGCGCCGAGGAATCGCGGTATGCGACGCTCGCCGAGGACTCGGAGCGCGAAGAAGCCCGTTCCCGTCACGAAGCAGGCGATACCGCCCCCGAGGGCCGCGGCCCCGAATATGCCGAACGGCTCGGTGTCGGCGATGTGCGCCATCGCGCCTTCCAGTCCGAGTGCCGCGAGCACGATGCCTGCGACGATCGGGAGGTGGAGGTGAGTGTAGGCATCGTTCGCGGCACGTGCGAGCTCGCCGCCATCGCGTCGCGCAAGGGCCTCCTCGGCGGGATGGGCGAGTCGGGAGAAGTACGCCCACCACATCGCCACCGTGATCAGGGTGGCCATGACCACACCGATGAGGATGGTGACGTCGACGGGTTCAGCGGCAACGCCCACGCCGATCGCGATGATCGACTCGCCGAGGGCCAGGATGACGATGAGTCCGTGCCGCTCCGTGAGGTGCGGGATGGACGGCAAGGTCCATTCGACATTGGCAGTCGTACGGTAGGCGACGATCGGTTCGATGGCGACCGCGGCCAGCGCGAACCAGATCTGCCACGGCTCACCGAGCAGCGCCCCGGTGATCAGGAGTGTGCCGGACGCGGTCACCGAGAGTGTCACCGTCAGAAGTGCGCGGCGGCGCAACCGCCGATCGTCCTCGAGCACGACGAAGACGATCGCGTGCGTGATGCGAACCACGAGGTAGGCGCCGACGAAGACCATCGGCCCGAAGAGTCCGCCCGGCCGGTCGTGGTAGGCCTCCAGCACAACCACCCCGACGACGAGCATCGCCAGCATCGCCGTCATCGCGACGATCATCGCGACCCTGACGATGCCGGCGTCGGCGTGCGCGAGATTCGACAGCCAGCTGTACGCCGCCCACGACCACCAGAGCAACGCGAGGATCACGAGGGCCTGCAGGACGCCCAAGGCGCTGTGTTCGTGAGCCATAAGCCGTGAGAGCTGAGTGAAGGCGAACACGTAGGCGAGGTCGAAGAACAGCTCGAGCGTGGTCACCCGGTGTCCGGCCTCGCTCGATACCGCCCCGAGGATCGAGCGGGCGGTCCTTCCGTTGCTGCCTGGCATCGCCGTCATTCCGTCCGGGCGCTCGCCCGCAGCTGCGCGGCATCCCGACCGGGCGGCGCGCCGAAGTGCCGACGGTACTCGCGGCTGAACTGCGATGGGCTCTCGTAGCCGACCGCGTATGCCGTGCCGGCGACGTCGCCCGGGTCGGTGAGGAGTCGCATCCGGGCCTCTTGCAGGCGGATCTGCTTCTGGAACTGGATGGGACTCATCTCGGTCACCGCATGGAAGTTGCGGTGGAATGCCGACGTGCTCATCTGAGACATCCGCGCAAGCTCCTCGATACGGATCGTCTCGGCGTATCGGTCCCGGATCCATCGCGCCGCCTGCCGCACGCGACTCATGCTGCTGTCGGCGAGGCCCAGTTGCCGCACCGTTGCGCCGTGCTCGGAGGTCATCGCGATCCAGTGGAGCTCGCGCTCGATCATCGGCGAGAGCACCCCTCGATCACCGGGCCGGTCGAGGAGGCGGAGCATTCGGACCGCGGCGTCGAGAAGCTCCGGGGCGGCGTCGGACACGGCGACACCTGGCGGGATCGGTGCCCGTCGCCGGGACCCGTGCGTCACCAACGGCGGTGCGCTCAGCAGGAGGTCCGTCACCACGGCCGGGCGGAGCACGAGTGCGAACCCGAGAGCCGGCCGCTCGGGTGTCGCATCGACGAACTGGCCGCTGACCGGAAGATCGACCGACGCCACGAGATACTGACCCTCCGCGTACTCGTGGACGCGGTCGCCGACGGCGATTCGCTTGCCCCCTTGGGCCACGATCGCGAGCACCGTGCCGGTCGTGGACTCGTGCGGCGGACCCGGCTCGGAATGCCGCGAGACGAGCACGCCGGGCAGCGCCGTTTCGGTGACCCCTTCCGGGGCGTGGCGAGCGATGAGACGCCGGAGTTCCTGGATCGACATAGCCCGATCCAAGCAGCAGGTGTTCTCGCCCCGCTACCCGATCCGACCGAGATCGAGAGGATCAGGCAAGAGCACGCGAGGATCTGATCCTCGCCGCATCCCCGGCGGGCAGTTGTCTGGAAGAGCAGGCAACCACGAAGGGAATGCTGACATGGGAGTGACGATCGTCACGGGAGCAAGTTCAGGAATCGGCCGGAGTGCCGCAGTGGAGGTGGCCCGGCGTGGGGCCGGAGTGATTCTGACGTACCGAAGGAATCCGGAAGGCGCCCGGGAAACGGTGCGCGACATCGAGGCGATGGGTGGAAGCGCGGTCGCGCTGCCGCTCGATCTCGCCGATCATGACACCTTTCCCGGCTTCAGAGCCGAGATCGAGCAGGAGCTCGAGGAACGCTGGGGAACGCGCACCATCCACGCACTCGTCAACAACGGCGGCTTCGGCGGCGGGGTGCCGTTCCCCGACATGGACGCGGCGGCTCTGGACCGCTACTACGCGGTGCACTTCAAGGGCCCGTACCTGCTCACCCGCGAGCTTGCGCCGATCATCGAGGACGGCGGCGTCATCGTGAGCACGTCGAGCAGCTCGGTCCGACCCGGCGATACGACGCCGGGCTACTCGGCCTACGCGGCGATGAAGGCGGCGCTCGTCGTCGCCACTCGCTACCTCGCGCTCGAGCTGAGTCCGCGCGGCATCCGGGTGAACTCGATCGCGCCCGGACCCACCCGCACACGTCTCGGCGATGACGGCTTCGAGCGATTCCCGGAACTCGTCGATCAGCTTGCCGCTCGCACCGCGCTCGGCCGGATCGGTGAACCCGAAGACATCGGACGAGTGATCGCGTTCCTGGTCTCCGACGATGCGAGGTGGATCACCGGACAGGATCTGCTGGTCGCGGGCGGGTGGGCGCTGTGACCCCGCGTGTGCACTGCGGTGCTCACGGGCCAGGCGCGATGTTGGATCCAAGTTGTATCCTTGCTTCATGTCGAACACCGATCGAGACGATGCTCCCACGGCCGGCTCCGAGTCTGCGCAGGCAGCCCCAAGCGCCTCCAAGGGTGGCCCCGCGGCGGCGGCGACCGTGCACGGCGCTTCGCTCCAACGGCGGCTCCGGCGGTCCCGTACCCTCAACGTCGTCCTCGGCGTCGCCACGGCATTCCTCGCGGTCGTGACCATCGCCCAGGCGTTCCCGGAGGCCAGTCAGGCCGGCGTCGGGTCGGGAGCGTCCGCCACCGCCGATGCATCCGCCGACCAGGCGACGGAGGTTCCTGAGATCGCCCGGCGCGACGCCGACGACCCGATGGCGATCGGCGACGTCGACGCGCCCGTCGTGCTCGTCGAGTGGGCGGACTTCCGCTGCCCGTACTGCGCGGTGTTCACGAACGAGACCCTCCCGGTCATCCTGGACGAGTACGTCGATGCCGGACTCGTGCGCTACGAGTTCCGCGACGTCGCCTTCTTCGGCGACGAGTCCGTCGACGCCGCGATCGCCGTGCGGGCCGCGGCCGAGCAGGGCCGCTTCGCGGAGTACCTCGAAGTGCTCTTCTCCGCCGCCCCCGAGCAGGGCCACCCCGACATGCCGCGCGAGAAGCTGATCGGCTTCGCTCGTGACGCCGGCGTTCCCGACCTCGGCAGGTTCGAGGCCGACCTCGACCGCGAGGACCTGCGCGACGCCGTACTGGCGAGCACCGACGAGGCGCACCGGCTGGGCGTCACGAGCGTGCCGTTCTTCGTCGCCGGCGACCGGGCGCTGTCCGGCGCGCAGCCGACCGACCTCTTCCGGCAGTTCCTCGACGAACAGCTCGAAGCTGCGGGTGAGACGCCGCCGGGAACGAGCGAGTAGCGCGCAGATGGATCTCGGGCTCACGGGCGCCCTCATCGGCGGGGTGCTCACGCTCCTCAGTCCCTGCTCGGTGATGCTGCTGCCCGCATTCTTCTCCTACGCCTTCACGACGCCGAGCCGCCTCATCGCGCGCACCGGTGTCTTCTACCTCGGCCTCATCACCACCCTCGTGCCCGTGGGCGTGCTCGCCGGTACCGTGGGGGCATTCGTCGGCGCCCACCGCACCACGCTCGTCACGATCGGCGCCGTCATCGTCATCCTCCTCGGCATCGTGCAAGTGCTCGGCATACCCATCCCCGCATTCACCCGAACCGAAGCCGACCAGACCGGATCGGCCGCATCCGTGTTCCTGCTGGGCACCGTCTACGGGCTCGCCGGGGTCTGCGCGGGGCCGGTGCTCGGCTCGGTGCTCGCCCTCGCGGCGCTCGGCGGCAACCCGCTCTACGGCGGCATCGCGCTCGCGGTCTTCGCATTCGGCATGACCCTCCCGCTCCTCGTCCTCGCCGCGGCATGGTCGCGCTCGGCATGGGTGCGACGCATGGTGCGCCCCCGGTCGGTCCGTATCGGCCGGTGGACGAACACCTGGACGCAGATCGTCGCGGGGCTCCTCGGCATCGGCCTCGGCATCCTGCTCATCGTCACCGAGGGGACGGCCGCCCTCGGTGGCATCCTCGGCGCCTCGGATCAGGCCGCCCTCGAGTCCGGGGCCCTGCGCATGAGCGCAGGTGTTCCCGACCTCGCATTCGCCGCGGTCGCGATCGCGGTGCTCGTCGCGACGTGGCTGCTGTATCGTCGAGCCGGCCGACGGTCGCGGCGAGCGTCCGCAGCCTCGACATCCGCGCCCGTGGCCGCTGCGCCGTCGACGGATGCCCCATGAGCACGACGCTCGGAGTTGCGTCGTTGCCGGGGCCGGGCCATGATCGGCGGGTGCCGAGGATCCAGAGCGCAGCAGACCGTGCGTACGACGCCATCCGCGCGGCGATCCTCGATGGCACCCACCGTCCGGGCAGCATGTTGAGCGAGAACGAGCTCGCCGCGGGTCTGGGCATGAGTCGGACTCCGATCCGCGCCGCACTCGTCAGGCTTCAGGACGACGGCTGCATCACGATCTACCCCAAGCGCGGCGCACTCGTCCGCGAGCTCAGCAGTCGCGAGATCGCCGACCTGATGGATGCCAGGCTGATCCTCGAGACGATGGGCGTGCAGCGGGCCGGAAGCAGCGTGCGCCGCGCACTGGCCGATCGCCTCGAGGCGGAACTGCCCGACCAGCGCGACGCGCTGTCGAGACGTGATCTCGACCGCTTCATCGGCCTCGCGATCTCATTCCACCAGTCGTTCATCGCCGCCTCCGGCAACGCCCTGCTCACCGAGATCGGCGACCGCCTCGCCGACCGGCAACGACTGCTCCTGAGCGCGCACCGCGAACTCCTGTTCCAACGGGTGGACGAGACCATCGAGGAACACCGCGCCCTGGTCGAGCGGCTCCGCGCCGACGACTCCGCCGGATTCGCCGAGGCGCTCCGCACCCACGTCATGGGCACGCTCGGGTCGGAGGTCGGACCGGTCTAGCGGCGCGAGTCCGGCCGACATCCCGCCGTCACAGCACGGTGCGTTCGGCGATCGACAGGACCGCGAGCAGCAGCGCGATGGCGATGAGCGTCAGCCCGCCGATCGAGGTGACGACGCGTTCCGCGGCGGGCGACCTTCCGAGGCCGAGGAGTCGGACGAACACGACGGCACCCGCCCACCAGATCGCGGAACCGAGCACGACGGTGGCGGCCAGCACGGCCGTCCTAGTGCCGCTTCCGTCACCGGCGCCGATGAACTGCGGGAGGATCGCGGCGAAGAACAGCAGGGCCTTCGGATTCGTCGCGTTGGTCAGGAAGCCGCGCACGAACTCGCGCCGGTCGGAACGGGTGCCGGGTTGCGGATGCGGCGTGGTTCGCGTGGCACGCAGCATCGAGATCCCGAACCAGAGGAGGACGGCTGCGCCGACGAGCTGGAGGAGGAAGAGCGCGCTCGGGGTCGAGGCGAGCAACGTCGTGAGCCCGGCGACCGCGAGTCCCGCGTGAAGGCAGAGACCCGCGACGATGCCGGCAGCAGTGGCGAGCCCACGCCTCATGCTTCGCGTGGCGGACTGCACGACGAGCACGAAGTCCGGTCCGGGCACGGCGAGCGCGACCAGGAGCGCCGCCGCGAAGGTCAGCCAGGTTCCGACCGGCATGGGCGATCGACCTCCTCTCGGGCGAACTCGACCAACCTAGACCGAAATTCGTTAGGATGCAGCCATGTCCGAATCAGGAAGCGCAAGGCGACGAAACACCGAACTGGATTCGATCGACTGGGCGATCCTCGGCGTGCTCCAGGCCGACGCGATGACACCCAACAAGGAGATCGCCGCCGCGGTGGGGGTCGCGCCGAGCACGTGCCTGGAGCGGGTCAGGAGGATGCGGGAGAGCGGAGTGATCGCCTCGGTCCGGGCGCACGTCGACCCGGCACGGGTCGGCCGGGGCGAGCAGGCGCTCCTGGCGATCCAGGTGCGTCCGCACTCACGGGAGACCGCGAACGACTTCGTGCGGAAGGTGCTGGAGATGCCCGAGACGTTGACCCTGTACAACGTCAGTGGCGCCGAAGACTATCTGGTGCACGTCGCCGTGCGCGACAGCACGGCGCTGCAGGCCCTGATCATCGACCGGCTGCTCGCGTTGCCGCAGGTCGCCCACTGCCGAACGCAGCTGATCTTCGGCGAACCGCTGACCGCTCCGTTGCGGCGAGCCGGCACCCCTGCGCGGTAGCCGACACCCCGCAACAGGCGATGGGCGACGACCCGCGGTCGTCGCCCATCGTGTCTCAGTCGTGTGTCGCGTCGGCCTTCACGAGCTGGCCGGCGGCGAGGCCGGAGAGGATGGCGCCCACGTCGAGGCCGGTGAGCGACTTCACGACCTCGGTGCCCTCGCCGAGCACCTGACCGACGGTCTTCGTGACGGCGCTGGCGCCGTCGGTCGAGACGACCGTGAGGGTCTTGATGTTCGAGATCGGATCGGCGGCGGCGCGCACGATCTCGGGCAGGCGCGAGATGATCTCCTGGGCGAGGGCGGCCTCGCCGTACTTCTTCAGCGCCTCGGCCTTCGCGTCGGTCGCGGCGGCATCCGCGAGGCCCTCGGCCCGCACGGCGGCGGCGCGCGCCTCACCCTCCGCCTCGATACCGGCGGCGAGGGCCACCTGGCGATCGCGCTCGGCCTCACCCGAGACCCGCACGGCGGTGGCGGCGGCCTCGGCGTCCTGCACCGCGGCGACCTTGTTCGCCTCGGCGATCTTCGTGCGCTTGTAGGCCTCGGCCTCGGTGGACGCGTTCGCCGCGTCGCGCTTGGCGGTGGCACGCTGCACCTCGGCGTACGCCTCGGCCTCGGCGGGCTTGCGGATCTCGATGTCGAGCCGCTCCTGGGTCACGAGCGCCTGCTCCGAGAGGGCGTCGCGCTCCTGCACGGCGACGAGCTTGTCCTGCTCCGCCTTGGCGAGCTGGCCGGCGGCCTCCGCCTCGGCGTTGGCGCGGTCGGTCTCGGCCTTGATCGCCGCCTGCTTGAGGCTCAGCGCCTTCTGGCGCTCGGCGATCTGCTCGGCCGCCTCGATGCGAGCGAACTCGCTCACCTGTGCCGCCTCGGCCTCGGAGACCTCGGCGACCTGACGGGCGCGGGCCGCCTCGGCGCGTCCGAGGTTCGCGAGGTAGTCGCTGCCCGGCGTGGAGATGTCGGAGATGTTCAGGAGGTCGACCTGCAGGCCCTGCTCGACGAGGTCGGTCTTCGTCTCGGCGACGACGCGGTCGGAGAGACCCTTGCGGTCGGAGATGATCTGCTCGATCGTCATGTCGCCGATGATCGAGCGCAGCGATCCCTCGAGCGATTCCTTGATGATCTCGGTGAGCGCGTCCTGCTGCGAGAGGAACCGCTGCGCCGCGCGCCGCACGCCCTCTTCGGTGCCGCTCACCTTGAAGTTGATCGAGGCCTTGATGGCGATCTTGATGCGGTTCTTGTCGACGCCCTCGACGGTGATGCCGATCTGGCGCTGCTCGAGCGAGATCGGGAAGCCCTGCTGCAGGATCGGCCAGACGAACGTGCGCCCGCCGATGACGACGCGCTGCCCGATGGTCGCCTCGCCCGGGGCAGGCCGCCCGGCGCCCCGGCCGACGATGACGAGGGCCTCGTTCGGCGGCACGCGGCGGATGCGCCGCGCGATGAACACGAGCAGTGAGAGCAGCGCGAGGGCGATCGCGACGACGGCGATGACCTGGATGAGTTCGGGGGAGAGCATGGGGTCCTTTCGGGCGCTATTGCGGGGGCGGGGCGGTGCTGTTGGGGGAGGGGCGGTGCTGTGGGTTCAGTCCGCGGTGACCTTCACGCGCGTGCCCGCGTGCTCGACGACTCGGACGCGCGACCCTTCGGCGATGAAGGCGTCGGAGTAGGCGATGCGTCGTTCGACCTCGCCCGGCCCGTCGAGGCTGACCTCGCCGCCCGAGGTGGAGATGTCGCTCCTCGCGACCCCGGTGAGCCCCACGGCCGACTGCGGCACGCCGTCGGAACTGCGGCTGAGGTTGCGCACCAGGAGCGCGCTCAACACGTACGCCACGACCGCGAGCACGATCGAGAGCGCGTACGCCCATACGACGTCGAGTCCGGCGCTGGTGGTGAGTGCTCCCGAAGCGCCGAAGACGACGAGTCCGACCGCCAGCGCCGTGCCCGAGATCGCACCGTCGCCGATCTCGAAGTGGTCGAAGATGTCACCGAGGATGAGCGAGATGAGGAGCAGCACGAGACCGACCCCTCCCACGATGAGGAACGGAAGGAGCACTGACAGCCTCTCTGCGCGTGGGGAACCGCGGTGGCACGCGGACGGATCCACACTATCGGCGCGGGGCTCCGGGCGCATCCGTTTGCCTCCACCGCCGTCGGCGAAGATCAGGAGAGCGCCGGATGCCCCAGCGCGATCGCATCCACGGCGGCGTCGCCGCGTATCGCCCGCATCGATCGGACGACCTCGTCGACCACGGCGGGCGTAAGCTGACGGCACACGATGCTGTGTGCGCCGATGGCCGCCAGGCCGCCGGCCCGGATGCGGATGACGTCCCAGCCGACCTCGCGGAGCGCGTCGTCCTTGTCGAGGTCGGATGCCTCCTTCAGGCCGAGGTGGGCCCGCCGTGTGCGCCCGGGGTCGTCGTACTCGACCGCGATGCGCAGCTGCGGGACGATGACGTCGGGCCAGACCTCGCGGCGCCCGTAGAACGTGCGCGCGATGCGGATGGCGTTCACGCGGTGGTTGAGGCGGATGCGTTCCCCGAGCAGGGTCTTGAGGCGTTGCTCGGTCTGCGAGGTGCGGGTTCTGAGCGAGGGGTTCATGAACGGAACGCCGGCCTCGCGCAGCGCTGCGGGCGCAACCGCGCTCTGCCGGCACTTCGCGCAGCCGGTGCCCGTCAGCACCTCGCGAACCGTTGCCGGGTAGCGGTCGTGGCCGCGCGGGCACTGCCACTCGAACGCGGCGCCGACGCGCGTCTCGCGGGCGAGCGCCGCGCGGTGCGGCGGCGCGACGCGGCGCAGCAGCTCGGCGCGGGTGCGATGGGTCTCGTCGAGCAGCATGCAGAGCGGGCACGGGCGGCGGATGGAGACGACGCCCGCATCGGCGGGGTCGGCGCCATGGCCGCATCGGAAGCTCACCGCGACCATCGTCGCGCCTCGGGTCGGTCCATGCGTCCATGGTGACCGGTGCCGCCGACACTGTCGGAGGCGGACGCGAGAATGGAGTCGTGCGGATCGTCGTCGGGCAGGGGGAGCGCGGCCTCGTCCGGCTCGTCGACCCGTCGCATCCGTCCGAGACGCTCGCGCTCGTCACGCGCGACGAGCTCCCCGGCATCGTCGGCGGGCTCGAGGCATCCGGCCATCCGCGGTGGATCTGGGTCGACACCCGCGAGTGGTACCCGGCGCTCCTCGATGCGGGCGTCAGGGTGCAACGGTGCCGCGACCTCCGTCTCGCCGCGGCCATCCTCGACCGCTCGACGTTCACGGCCCTGGCGCGCGAGTCCGACCGCCACCCGCGGCCGCCATGGATGCCCCCGGGGCCGGCCGAGGCGAACGCCGAGGAGAGCCCGGCCGCCCCGCCGCCGTCCAGCCACAGCACGCTGTTCGACCTCGACGACTTCGAGCAGGTCGATGTCGTCGCCGCCGACGCGCATGCCGTGCGAGGCGTCGACGTCGAGGCGCTGCTCGTCGAGCTCGCCCGCCAGGATGCACTCGTGGCCGAGAGCACCGACGCAGGTGCGCTCCGGCTGCTGCTGGCCGCGGAGTCCGCCGGTGCCCTCATCGGTGCCGAGCTGCACGCGGCCGGCCTGCCGTGGCATCGCGCCGTGCACGAACGCGTGCTCGCCGCCGAACTCGGCGCGCGCCCCGCGCCGGGCCGGAAGCCCGAGCGCATGGAAGCGCTCGCGGTGCGCGTGCGCGCGGCGCTCGACGCGGCATCCGTGAACCTCGACTCGCAGGTCGACCTGCTGCGCGCCCTGCGCCGCGCCGGCGTCCAGGTCGATTCGACGGCGAGATGGGAACTGCGCGAGCACGAGCACCCCGCGATCGAGCCGCTGCTCGAGTACAAGAAGCTCGCCCGGCTGTTGAGCGCGAACGGGTGGGCGTGGCTCGACGAGTGGGTCGTCGAGGGACGGTTCCGGCCCGAGTACGTGCCGGGCGGCACGGCCACGGGCCGCTGGGCCACCGCGGGCGGCGGTGCGCTGCAGTTGCCGAAGAACGTCCGCAGCGCGGTGGCGGCCGACCCCGGGTGGACGCTCGTCGTCGCCGACGCGGCGCAGCTCGAGCCGCGCGTCCTGGCCGGCATGGCGCGCGACGAGGCCATCGCCGCGGCCAGCCGCGGCCTCGACTTCTACCGCGGACTCGTCGACGCGGGCGTCGTGGCGACGCGAGAGGAGGCGAAGTATGCCATCCTCGGCGCGATGTACGGCGCGACGACCGGCGAGAGCGGCCGCCTCGTGCCGCGGCTCGCCCGGGCGTACCCCCGGGCGATGGCGCTCGTCGACCGCGCGGCACGCGAGGGGGAGCGGGGCGGCACGGTCACGACGCTCCTCGGCCGTTCGTCGCCGCTGCCGTCGGCCGAGTGGCGTGCGGTGCAGGCGCGGGCGAGCGAACCCGAGGCGACCGCGGCCGACGAGCGTCGCGCCCGTTCGACAGCCCGCGACTGGGGGCGCTTCACGCGCAACTTCGTCGTGCAGGGCAGCGCGGCGGAGTGGGCGCTGTGCTGGATGGCGGGGCTCCGCGGGCGGCTCGACGAGATCGCTGCGCACGTCTCGTCCGAGACGCCGGCGGCCGCGGCATCCGGCCCCGTGTTCTCGCGCGCGCCGCACCTGGTGTACTTCCTGCACGACGAGATCATCGTGCACACGCCCCGCGAGGTCGCCGATGAGGTGGCGACTGCGGTCGAGGCGGCGGCGCGCGACGCGGGCTCGCTGCTGTTCGGCGACTTCCCGGTCGAGTTCCCGCTCGACCTCGCCGTCGTCGACAGTTACGCCATGGCCGACGCCTGAGCGTCATCGCCGGGGTCGGCGCCGTGGTCGGCGTCGGCGTCGTCCGAGGTCGGGCCCGAGGCGCCGCCGGGCCGCCGCCCGCGTTTGGGCCGTTCGGCGCGGGGTGAGAACGCGAGCCGCTCGGAACGTGTCACGACGTCGAGCCACGCCAGCGCCGCGTCGGCGCGGGCGGACTCGGCGGCGGCCGCGAGGCGCGCGAGCGCGGTCTCGCCCGCGTCGGATCCCGCCGTCTCGTCGGACGACGTCGACGTGGCCTCCGCGGCCATGGATGCCTCGGCCCTCCGTTCCGCCCACCGGGCACGCTCGGCGGCCACGACGCCGCCGGCATCCCACCCGGGCAGCGATCGGGCGATCAGCACGCGATCGACGGTCTCGTCCCACGCGTCGGCGCCCGCGGCATCCGCACCTTCGAGCCAGGCCCGCGCGGCCGCGTGTCCTGCGGCCGTGAGCCGATGCAGCGGCAGGCCGTCGTCGGTGGAGCCGGCGGGCTCGACGAGGCCCTGCTTCGTGAGCCGATCCAGGGTGGCGTAGGTCTGGCCCACGTTGACGGTGCGCCGGCCCCCGGTGCGCGCGGCGAGGCCGCCGTGCAACTGGAACCCGTAGGCGGGACCGACGGTCAGCAGTGCGAGGAGCGCGTCGCGCACGGCCATGCGGGGCCTCCGACCGGATGGGGAACGATTCACTCAGTATATGGTTCGCCGGATCCCCGCGGGTCGCCGCGGATCGCCGACCCTCGTGCCGCGTGTTCGTCTTGTCTCGGCCACGGATCCGCGGCATACTCGACCTTGACGGCTCGCCGTCCACAATCGAACACCCGCCTGTCCGGTGGTTCCGAGGTCGTAGGGGAAGACGCACCTCGAGAACGGAGAACGGAGATGGCGGAGAAGGTCACGCGGGCCCGGCGCGCCGCGCGAGGCGTGCTGTTCGTGCACTCCTCGCCGAAGGCGCTGTGTCCGCATGTGGAATGGGCGGCCGGACGCGCGCTGGGGAGCGCCGTGAACTTCGACTGGGCAGATCAGCCGGTGTATCGCGGACTCATGCGCGCCGAGTTCTACTGGGAGGGGCCGCCCGGCACCGGTGCGAAACTCGCGTCGGCCCTGCGTGGCTGGGAGCAGCTCCGGTTCGAGGTGAGCGAGGATCCCACTCCCGGGTCCGACGGCGCCCGTTGGATGCACACGCCCGAGCTCGGCGTGTTCTTCGCGCAGACCGACACCGCCGGCAACATGGTCGTGCCCGAGGACCGCATCCGCTACGCCATGGAGCTCGCGGGCCTCGACGCCGTCGAGCTGCACCGCGAGCTGCGCCTCGCGCTCGGACAGGCATGGGACGACGAGCTCGAGCCGTTCCGCCACGCGAGTGACTTCGCTCCGGTCGTCTGGCTGCACCAGGTGGGCTGAGCGGGAGCGCGGGCCCGAGGTGGCGCGACGCGAGGTCGGATGACCCTTCCCGGCGACGCACGACCGAAACCGCGGGCCTGCGATGGAGAAGACCCCGGCGCCTCAGGCGACCGGGGTCTTCTCATGCGCGAACCGACCGCGCGCGGGTGCGGACCCGCTCAGGCCGTGCGGAACGCCGCCACCGCATTGTGCCCGCCGAAGCCGAACGAGTTCGAGATCGCGATCAGGTCGCCGTCGCCCAGCGCGCGCGGCGAGGTGACGACGTCGAGCGGGATCTCGGGGTCCTGCTCCGTGAGGTTGATAGTGGGCGGCATGGTGCGCTCGTGGAGCGCCATCACCGTGAAGAGCGCTTCGATCGCCCCGGCGCCGCCGAGCAGGTGCCCGGTCGACGCCTTCGTGGCGGTGACGGGGATGCCGTCGAGCGCGTCACCGAACACCCGGCGCAGCGCGTTGTACTCGGCGATGTCGCCGACGGGCGTGCTCGTCGCGTGCGCGTTGATGTGCGCCACGTCGGTGAGCGCGGCCCCGGCGCCCTCGATGGCCTGCTTCATCGCGCGTGCGGCGGCCGAACCCTCGGGGTCGGGTGCGGTGATGTGGTAGGCGTCGCTCGTGACCGAACCGCCGAGCAGCTCGGCGTAGATGCGGGCGCCGCGCGCCTTGGCGTGCTCCTCGGTCTCGATGACGAGTGCCGCAGCGCCCTCGCCGAGGACGAAGCCGTCGCGGCCGAGGTCGTACGGCCTCGAGGCGATCGCGGGCTCGTCGTTGCGCCGGGAGAGCGCCTGCATGGCGGCGAACGCGGCGATCGGGAGCGGGTGGATGGCTGCCTCCGAACCTCCGGCGATGACGACGTCGGCGAGGCCCTGCTGCAGGTGGTCGTAGGCGTTGACGAGTGCCTCGGTGCTCGAGGCGCACGCCGACACGACGGTGCGGATGCCGGCACGCGCGTGCAGGTCCATGCCGATGGCCGCGCCGGGCCCGTTGGGCATGAGCATGGGCACCGTCATGGGAAGCACGCGACGGGGGCCGCGCTCGCGCAGCGTGTCCCATGCGTCGAGGAGGGTCCACACGCCGCCGATGCCCGTCGACCAGTCGACCGCGAGTCGCTCGGGAGCGACCTCGGGCGCACCGGCGTCGGCCCAGGCCTCGCGGCCGGCGATGAGGGCGAACTGGCTCGACGGGTCGAGGCGCTTCAGTTCGTGGCGCTCCAGGATGTCGGCCGTCGCCACCTTGGCGGTGGCGGCGAACGTCACCGGGAGATCGAGCTCCGTGGCCCACTCCTGGTCGAGGTGGCGGGCACCGGACTCACCGGCGAGCAGCGCGTTCCAGCTGTCGCGGGCGGTTCCACCGAGCGGCGAGGTCGCGCCGACACCGGTGATCACGATCTTCTTGGTCATTCGAGAGCACTCCGTAGGAGGGAAAGGTCATGCGGAAGGCGGGCCGCACGCACGTCGTGCGACCCGCCCGAGCAGCGACTAGGCCTGGGCCTTGACGATGAAGTCGACGGCGTCGCCGACGGTCTTGAGGTTCTTGACCTCTTCGTCGGGGATCTTGACGTCGAACTTCTCCTCGGCGTTGACGACGATCGTCATCATCGAGATGGAGTCGATGTCGAGGTCATCGGTGAACGACTTGTCCAGCTCAACCGTGTCGGTCGCAATGCCGGTCTCGTCGTTGATGAGCTCGGCCAGGCCGGCAAGAACTTCTTCGGTGGACAATGCCATTGTTCTTCTCCTTGGGGGTGTCTCGTTTGACCGAGACACAGTCTAGATGGACGATGGTCGGCGGTTCAGGGAAGAACCACCACTTGGGCGCCGAACACGAGTCCGGCACCGAAGCCGATCTGGAGGGCGAGGCCGCCCGAGAGCTCCGGATGCTCCTGCAGCAACCGGTGGGTCGCAAGCGGGATCGAGGCGGCCGAGGTGTTGCCGGTCGTCGCGATGTCGCGGGCGATCACGACCGATTCGGGCAGCTTGAGCTGCTTCGCGAACTCGTCGATGATGCGCATGTTGGCCTGGTGGGGGATGAACGCCGCGAGGTCGGCGCTCGTCACGCCCGCGGCATCCAGTGCCTGCTTCGCGACCTTGGCCATGTCCCACACGGCCCAACGGAACACGGTCGGGCCCTCCTGGCGGAGCGTGGGCCACTCCGAGCGGCCCTCGCGGAACTCGGTGAGGGTGTGGTTCATGCCGACGGCGTCGGCCTTCGAGCCGTCGGAGCCCCAGATCGTGCGGGCGATGCCCGGGAAGTCGCTCGGGCCGATGACCACGGCACCCGCGCCGTCGCCGAGGAGGAACGAGATCGACCGGTCAGTCGGGTCGACCACGTTCGAGAGCTTCTCGGCGCCGATGACGAGTGCGTAGTGCGCCAGGCCGGTGCGGATGAGCGCATCGGCCTGGGCGACCGCGTAGGCGTAGCCCGCGCACGCGGCGTTCTCGTCGTAGGCCGCGGCCGGGTTGGCGCCGACCCGGTCGGCGACCACCGCGGCGATGGACGGCGTCTGCTGCACGTTCGAGATGGTCGCGACGATGACGAGGTCGATGAGCTCGGGGGCCACGCCCGACTTCTCGATGGCCTCGCGTGCGGCATCCGTGGCGAGGTCGATGGCCTCCACGTCGGCTCCGGCGCGCGTGCGGGTGATGATGCCCGTGCGCTGCTGGATCCACTCGTCGGAGGAGTCGATCGGTCCGACGAGGTCGTCGTTCGGCACGGCGTTCTCGCCGCGCGCCGCCCCGACCGCGTAGATGCGCGTGTAGGCGGGGCCGTGCGACTGCTGGAGTGTGGGTCTGGTCATGCTCGCCAATCTCTCGTGTGTGCCGCTCGTCGTGCCCGGGATCAGGCGGCCTGGTCGATGAGCTCGATGGCGGCGGGCAGGTCGTCGGGCGTCTTCACCGCGACGGTCGGAACGCCCTTGAGTGCGCGCTTGGCGAGGCCGACGAGCGCGCCCGCCGGGGCGACCTCGATCAGGCCGGTGATGCCGGCGGCGGCGAACGACTCCATGCAGCGGTCCCAGCGCACCGGGGAGGAGACCTGCCCCACGAGCAGGTCGACGAAGGCGGCACCGGATGCCACGGGGCTGCCGTCGTGGTTCGTCCAGAGCGTCACGCCGGGATCGGCGACGTCGTGAACGGCCGCCGCCACGGCGGCGAGCCGCTCGACCGCCGGCTGCATGTAGCGGGTGTGGAAGGCGCCGGCGACCTGCAGCGGGATGACCCGGGCACCGGCGGGGGGCGCGGCCTTGAGCGCCTCGAGCGCGTCGAGTGCGCCCGCGACCACGATCTGGCCGCCGCCGTTGAAGTTCGCGGGCTCGAGTCCGAGCTCGTCCAGGCGGGCGAGCAGTGCCGGCTCGTCGGCGCCGATGACGGCGCTCATGCCGGTCGGCGCGAGCGCAGCGGCATCCGCCATCGCTCGGCCCCGCTCGGCGACGAAGTGCATCGCGTCGGCCTCCTGCAGGACGCCGGCGCCGACGGCGGCGGTGATCTCGCCGACCGAGTGCCCGGCGATGCCGCCGATGCGGGCGCCGCGGCCGTCGGCGAGCAGGCCGCCGAGCGTGATGAGGCCCGCCGCGACGATGAGCGGCTGGGCGATCGCGGTGTCGCGGATCGTGTCGGCGTCGCTCACGGTGCCGTGGGTCGCGAGATCGACGCCCGCGGCCTCGGAGAGGGCGTCGAGCCGCTCGGCGTAGGCCGGTTCGGTGAGCCAGGGGGTGAGGAATCCGGGGGTCTGCGAGCCCTGTCCAGGGCAGACGACGACGATCACGCTCCCTATCCTGCCAATCCCCGTCGGCCCGGGTGTGTGTCGTTACGACAAGCTCTCGCCGAAAGCCTTGTGCGTGGCCCACATGACACGCGCGAGGCGCGCGTCACGACGGACGGCGCCGTGGCGTGTGCTCGTGGTCGCTCATCGAACCGATGATGAGCGCGGCCTGCAGGATCAGGGCCTCGCGAGCGCCGGTGGCATCCCAGCCGATCACGTCGGAGACGCGCTTCAACCGGTACCGCACCGTGTTGGGGTGCACGAACAGCTCGCGGGCCGTGGCCTCGAGCGACCGGCCGTTGTCGAGGTAGCTCCAGAGGGTGGTGAGCAGCTCGGTCGAGTGCGCCTGCAGCGGCCGGTAGATGCGGTGCACGAGCGTGGCGCGCGCGAGCGGATCGCCCGCCAGCGCCCGCTCGGGCAGCAGGTCGTCGGCGTGCACGGGCCGCGGCGCGTGCCGCCACGACCGCGCGACCGCGAAGCCCGCGAGCGCGGCCTTCGCGCTCTTCGACGCGTCGACGAGGTTCGGCACCTCGTGGCCGAGCACCAGGTGGCCGGGGCCGAAGTGCGGCTCGAGCTGGGTGGCGATCTCCATGAAGGTGAGCGCCGGCGACGTGCCGATCGACTCCTCGGGCTCGCGTCCGAGCGGATCGGAGCGACCGATCACGAGCACCAGCCGGTTGCCCTGCACCCCGATGAGCACATCGGCGTGCATGTGCCGGGCCGCCCGCCGCACGTGGTCGACATCGAGCTGCTTCGGCGCCGTGCCGACGAGCACGGCGACCTCGCCGTGGCCGTGCCAGCCCAGCGCGGCGATGCGACTCGGAAGTTCGTCGTCGTACTCGCCCGAGAGGATCGAGTCGACGACGAGCGCCTCGAGGCGCGCATCCCAGAGGCCGCGCGCCTCGGCGGCGCGCGCGTAGACGTCGGCGGCGGCGAAGGCGATCTCGCGCGAGTAGAGCAGGATCGCCTCGCGCAGCGCCTCGCCGCCGTCCTTCACGACGCGGTCCTCCACGACCTCCACCGTGACGCGGATGAGCTGCAGCGTCTGCTGCAGGCTCACCGAGCGGAGGAGCTCACGCGGGGCGGCCCCGAACACGTCGGCCGCGATCCACGGCGTCGACCGCGGATCCTCGAACCACGCGATGAACGACGAGATGCCGGCCTGGGCGACGAGCCCCACGGCCGAACGTCGGCTGGGCGGCATGTCGCCGTACCACGGGAGCGTATCCTCGAGGCGCTTCAGGGTCTGGGTCGACAGCTCGCCCGCAATGGTGCGCAACCACGCCAGCGTCTCCGCTTTCGTCCTGGACTTCGCCGCCACCTCGTCGCCTGCTAGCTCTCGCCGCCGGCCGTCCCGGTGGTGCCGGCGTTCACGTCGTGCAGCCGGTACTTCTCGATGGCCTGCGCCGGGAGTGAGCGGTCGACCTCGCCTCGCTCCGCGAGGAGTTCGAGTGCGCGCACCGCCACCGAGGGGCCGTCGATCTTGAAGAACCGGCGGGCCGCCGGACGCGTGTCGGAGAAGCCGAAGCCGTCGGCCCCGAGCGTCGCGAAGTCGCTGGGCACGTAGGCGCGGATCTGGTCGGGAACGGCGTGCATGAAGTCCGACACTGCGACGACCGGTCCCGAGGACCCCTCGAGCTTCTGCGTGAGGTACGGCGTGCGGCGCTCGGCGTCGGGGTTCAGGAAGTTGTGCTCGTCGGCGGCCATGCCGTCGCGGCGCAGCTCGGTCCAGCTGGTGACCGACCACACGTCGGCCGAGATGCCCCAGTCCGTCTCGAGGAGGTGCTTGGCCTCGAGCGCCCACGGCACGGCGACGCCCGAGGCGAGCAGCTGCGCCTTCGGTCCCTGCACCTGCGAGTCCGCGATGCGGTGGATGCCTCGCACGATGCCCTCGACGTCGACGCCCTCGGGCTCGGCTGGCTGCACGATGGGCTCGTTGTACACCGTCAGGTAGTACATCACGTTGGGGTCGGGGTGCGATCCGCCGTACATCCGGTCGAGGCCGGCGCGAACGATGTGCCCGATCTCGTAGCCGTAGGCCGGGTCGTACGAGACCACCGCGGGATTCGTGGCGGCGAGGAGCAGCGAATGCCCGTCGGCGTGCTGGAGGCCCTCGCCCGTCAGCGTCGTGCGTCCGGCGGTCGCACCGATCATGAAGCCGCGGCTCATCTGGTCGCCGGCGGCCCAGATCGCATCGCCCGTGCGCTGGAACCCGAACATCGAGTAGAAGACGTAGATCGGGATGAGCGGCTCGCCCTGCGTCGAATACGACGTGCCGACCGCCGTGAACGCGGCCAGCGCGCCAGCCTCGTTGATGCCGACGTGCAGGATCTGCCCCTGCGGGCTCTCCTTGTAGGCGAGCAGGAGTTCCCGGTCGACCGAGGTGTAGTGCTGGCCGTTCGGGTTGTAGATCTTCGCATTCGGGAAGAACGCGTCCATGCCGAACGTGCGCGCCTCGTCGGGGATGATCGGCACGATGCGGTTGCCGAAGTCCTTCGAACGCATGAGGTCCTTCAGCAGGCGCACGAAGGCCATGGTGGTGGCGATCTCCTGCGTGCCCGAGCCCTTCTTCGCGATCGCGTAGGCCGAGTCGTCGGGCAGCGTGATCGCGGTGTGCGTCGTGCGGCGCTCGGGCAGGTATCCGCCGAGCGCGCGACGGCGCTCGTGCAGGTACTGGATGGCCTCGTCGTCGTTGCCGGGGTGGTAGTACGGCGGGAGGTAGGGGTTCTCCTCGAGCTGTGCGTCGGAGATCGGGATGCGCATGGTGTCCCTGAAGGTCTTCAGGTTGTCGAGCGTCATCTTCTTCATCTGGTGGGTCGCGTTGCGGCCCTCGAAGGCGGGACCGAGCCCGTAGCCCTTGATCGTCTTCGCGATGATGACGGTGGGCTGGCCCTTGTGCTCCATGGCGGCCTTGAACGCCGCGTACACCTTGCGGTAATCGTGGCCGCCGCGCTTGAGGCCCCACACCTCGTCGTCGGTGAGGTCCTTGACGAGCTCGAGCGCGCGCGGGTCGCGACCGAAGAAGTTCTCGCGCACGTAGGCGCCGGACTCCGCCTTGTAGGTCTGGTAGTCGCCGTCGGGCGTGACGTTCATGAGGTTGCGGAGGGCACCGTCGTGGTCGCGCGCGAGCAGGTCATCCCATTCGCGGCCCCAGACGACCTTGATGACGTTCCAGCCGGCGCCGCGGAAGAAGCTCTCGAGCTCCTGGATGATCTTCCCGTTGCCGCGCACCGGCCCGTCGAGTCGCTGCAGGTTCGCGTTGATGACGAACGTGAGATTGTCGAGACCCTCGTTCGCGGCGACCTGCAATTGACCGCGGCTCTCGATCTCGTCCATCTCGCCGTCGCCGAGGAACGCCCAGACGTGCTGGTCGGAGGCGTCCCTGATGCCGCGATTGGTGAGGTACTTGTTGAGCTGCGCCTGCCAGATGGCGTTGATCGGGCCGAGGCCCATCGACACCGTCGGGAACTGCCAGAAGTCGGGCATGAGCCGCGGGTGCGGATACGACGAGATGCCGTTCGGCGCGTGCGACTTCTCCTGACGGAAGCCGTCGAGCTGGTCGGTGGAGAGACGGCCTTCGAGGAACGCACGCGCGTAGATGCCGGGGGAGGCGTGACCCTGGATGAAGACCTGGTCGCCGCCGCCCGGGTGGTCCTGGCCGCGGAAGAAGTGGTTGAAGCCGACCTCGTAGAGCGAGGCCGACGACGCGTACGTGGAGATGTGGCCGCCGACCGCGATGCCCGGACGCTGCGCGCGGTGCACGGTGACCGCGGCGTTCCAGCGGATCCAGGCACGGAAGCGGCGCTCGATCTCCTCGTCACCGGGGAAGTCGGGTTCGTTCTCGGGGGCGATGGTGTTGAGGTAGTCCGTCGTCGGGACCATGGGCACGCCGAGGTGCAGCTCCTTCGAGCGCTTCAGCAGGCTCAGCATGATCTCGCGACCACGCTGGTGCCCCTTCTCGGAGACGAGAGCGTCGAGGGATTCGGCCCATTCGGATGTCTCCTCGGGATCCGAGTCCATCGCCTCGACCGAGTAGGGGTCCTGGTCGTTGACAGTCACACTCGACCTCTCTCTTCAGCAGATCATGCCTGCGGGTGTGGGACGTGCGCACGACGGAGGGACCGGATCACGGTCGCGTGGCACCACGCCATCCTAGTGATTCTATGCCCCGCATGCGGGGGCTAGGCTGAGTGCCCGTCATGCCGCGTGAACACTGGAAGCGAGACATCCGATGATCCTGCAACCCGGCAGCCGGGCCCCCGAGTTCTCGCTCTCGAGCCAGTTCGGGCAGACCGTCCGGCTCGACGCGCTGCTCGCCGACGGGCCGGTCACCCTCGTATTCTTCCCGCTCGCCTTCTCGGGCATCTGCCAGGGCGAATTGTGCGAGCTGCGCGACAACTTCTCGATGTTCGAGGCCGGCGGCACGCAGCTCGTGGCGGTGTCCGTGGATTCCAAGCACACCCTCCGGGCGTGGAGCGAGGCGCAGTCGTACGACTTCCCGCTCCTCGCGGATTTCTGGCCGCACGGCGAGGTCGCCGACGCCTACGGCGCGTTCGACGACACGAACGGCGTCGCCCGCCGGGCGACGTTCGTCATCGGCACCGATGGGGTGGTGCGAGCGAGCTTCGCGACGCCGCGCGGTCAGGCCCGATCGCTCCAACAGTACCGCGAGGCGCTGGCCGGCGTCTCCGCCTGATCCGGGCTCGCCGCGGCGCGCCCACCACCGGCCGACCGGGATAGCATTGGCATGCGCCGGTCGGCGCGGGGGCCTTTAGCTCAGTTGGTAGAGCGCCACGTTTACACCGTGGATGTCGTCGGTTCGAGCCCGGCAGGGCCCACCATTCAGCCTCGCGTCGAGTCAGCGCCCGTCGTGGACCGTCACGGTGTAGCCGTCGGGGTCGAGGAAGCTGAAGGTCGCGCCGAACGGGCCGTCGGCCGGGGCCGCGACGATGTGCACCCCGCTCGAGGCCAGCGTGTCGTGGAGCGACCGAGCGTCGTCGGCATGCAGCCACAGGGCGACGCCGAGACCGGGTCGGCCGGAATCGAGGTCGACGCCGGGAAGCGGCTCGCGCACCGCGAACGGGATGGGGCTCGTGGCGAAGACGACGGCGCCGGGCGGAGACGCGGCGGCGCGCGTGAGACCGAGCCGCTGCTCGTAGAAGGCCGCAGCGCGCGGCACATCGCGCACCTGCAGTGCGATGAAGTCGGGTCCGGTCACGGTCATGGTGTTCTCCAGTTCTCGAAGCGGGGATGCATGTCAGGGCTTTGACATCCACATGTCAGTACCCTGACATATGAACTCTATGTCAGGCTACTGACATGCGACCGACGTTGGACGACCTCGGGGAGGTCATCGGCTACGTCCTGAAGCGAGCCCAGTCCGCCCTGCGCACCCGGATCGATGATGTGCTCCGGCCGCTCGGCGTGACGACGCCGCAGTACGCGTGCCTCGAGCTGCTGCAGCGCACGCCGGGGATCTCGGCCTCCGAGCTCGCGCGGGGGGCATTCGTGACCCGCCAGACCATGAACGCGGTGCTGCGCGGCCTCCAGGATCGGGGCCTCGTGACGCGAGCCGACGTGGCCCCGTCGGGTCGCGCGCGTCCGGTCGTGCTCACCGAATCGGGCGTACGGCTCCTCGCCGAGGCATCCGGCCGCGTCGCCGCGATCGACGACCTCATGATCTCCGGTC
Organism: Agromyces sp. H66; assembly: GCF_004959775.1. GTDB lineage: Bacteria > Actinomycetota > Actinomycetes > Actinomycetales > Microbacteriaceae > Agromyces. The sequence continues at coordinate 280,551 of NZ_SJZG01000002.1, read as the reverse complement.
TCACCGAGGCCGAACGCCTCGACCTCCTCGACTACCTGGGCCGTTGCATCACGGCGCTCGAAGGACGAACCGACCCGCCGGTGCCCGCCTGACGACCGCCGGGGCCCGAGGTACCGGCGACGATAGGCTGGGCGGGTGCCAGTCGTACTCGCCGAGGTCATGTCCACGATCGATCGACTCTGGCCGCTCGAGGGCGCCGAGCCATGGGACGCGCCGGGCCTGGTCACCGGTGATCCGGATGCCCCGGTCGAACGTGTGCTCCTGGCCGTCGACGCCGTGGGCAGCACGGTCGACGAGGCGATCGAGGCCCACGCCGACCTCCTCATCACGCACCACCCGCTGCTGCTGCGCGGGGTGACGACCATCGCGGAGGACCGCTACAAGGGCGCCCTGCTCGCGCGCCTGATCCGTGCGCGATGCGCGCTCCTCGCGGCGCACACCAACGCCGACGTCGTCGAGCGCGGCACCTCGGCGGTGCTCGCCGGCCGCCTCGGCCTGCTCGACGCGCGACCGATCGTGCCCGGCGCCGACCCGGCCCTCGGCCTCGGGCGCGTGGGCCGGCTCGCGGAACCCACCACGCTCGGCCGGCTCGCCCGCCGCCTCGCCGAGATCCTGCCCGCCACGGCGACCGGCGTGCGCGCCTCCGGTGAGTTCGACGCCCCGGTCGAGACCGTGGCGGTGTGCGGCGGGGCGGGCGACTCGCTGCTCGGCGACCCCGCGGTGCGTGCGGCCGACGTCTACGTGACGGCCGACCTGCGTCACCACCCGGCATCCGAGGCCCGCGAACAGGCTCTCCTCGGTGGCGGGCCCGCGCTCATCGACGTGTCGCACTGGGCCAGCGAATGGCTCTGGCTCGACGAGGCCGCCGCGCAGTTGCGCGCCGAACACCCCGACCTCGAGGTCCGCGTGAGCGAACTGCGCACCGACCCGTGGGACTTCCAGGTCGTGCAATGATTTCCACTTCCCACTCCGACCCCACGAGGAGCACCACGTGAAGGCAAGCCCCGCCGACCAGCAGGAACTGCTCCGGCTGCAGTCCCTCGACACCCGCCTCCAGCAGTTGGCCCACCGGTTGGGCGCACTCCCGCAGACCGCACCGCTCGCCGAGCTCGCCAAGCGCCACACGGCCGTGCGCGGCACGCGCGCGGAGGCCGTCGGCGCCCTCGAGGGAGCCCGTGCCGAGCTGACCCGTCTCGAGTCGGATGTGGCGATCGTCGAGGCAAGGATCGCCCGTGACGGCGACCGGCTGCAGCACACGTCGTCGGTGAAGGATGTCACGGCGCTGGAGTCCGAGCTCGCCTCGCTCGCCCGACGGCGCTCCGACCTGGAAGACCAGGAGCTCGTCGTCATGCAGCGCGTCGAGGACGCGGAGCTCCGGGTCGCCGACATCGACGAGGAGCGTGCCACGATCGAGTCCGAGGTCGAGAAGCTCCAAGCCGAGCGCGACGAAGCGGCCGCGGGCCTCACGAAGGAACGCGAGGCGGCCGAACGCGACCGCGACGTCGTGGCGGGCGGCGTGCCCGCCGAGCTCCTCGCCTTCTACGAACAGCGTCGCGCGCGCGGCGCCGGCATCGGCGCGGCACTCCTGCGCCAGCGCACGTGCCAGGGCTGCAACATGACCCTCACCGGATCGGACCTCGACACGGTGCGCCGGGCGGCCGCCGACGACGTCCTGCTCTGCCCCGACTGCGACCGCATCCTCGTGCGCACGGAGGAGTCCGGCATCTGATGTCGCGCACGCTCATCGTGGAGGCCGACGGCGGCTCACGGGGCAACCCGGGCATCGCGGCGGGCGGGGCGATCGTCATGGACGGCGAATCCGGCGAGGTGCTCGCGGAGATCGGCGTCTACGTCGGCGTGGCCACCAACAACGTGGCCGAGTACCGCGGGATGCTCGAGGGCCTGCGTCGCGCGTTCGAGATCGACCCCGGGGCATCCGTGCACGTGCGCATGGATTCGAAGCTCGTGGTGGAGCAGATGTCGGGCCGGTGGAAGATCAGGCACCCCGACATGCAGCACATCGCCCGCGAGGCGCGGGAGTTGATCGGCCGCCGGCACGCGACGTTCGAGTGGGTGCCGCGCCTGGAGAACTCGCGCGCCGACGCCCTCGCGAACCGGGCGATGGATCGGAAGTCCAGCTTCGGGCTGTAATCTGGCGATGCGAGTGGGTCGGCAAGACGGTCGCGTCATCCGGTCCGCGTCTTCGGGCGCGGTGGCGGATGCCGAGGAACGTCCGGGCTCCGCAGGGCAGGACGGTGGGTAACACCCACCCGGGGCAACCCGCGAGACAGTGCCACAGAAAGCAGACCGCCCCGGGCGCAGGCCCGGGGTAAGGGTGAAACGGTGGGGTAAGAGCCCACCAGCGGCCGCGGTGACGCGGTCGGCTCGGCAAACCTCGTCCGGAGCAAGGCCAGACAGGGAACCATGGGGCGGCCCGTCCCGTTCCCGGGTAGGCCGCTGGAGGGTCACGGTGACGTGACTCCGAGAGAGATGGCCGTCCAGCCGGTGTCGCGCAAGCGCCCGGTGAACAGAACCCGGCGTATCAGCCGGCCCATTCGCACCTACCGCGTCGCGAGCGACGCCGCCCCCAGGATGCCCGCGTTGTTGCGGTGCACGGCCGGCACGATCGGCGTCTGGAGGTCGAGCAGCGACAGGAACTGCTCGTGGTGCTTCGACACGCCGCCGCCGACGACGAACAGGTCGGGGGAGAAGAGGAACTCGAGGTGCGAGTAGTACCGCTGCAGCCGCTCGGCCCACTGCTCCCAGCTCAGCGACTCACGCTCCATCGCCGAGTAGGCGGCGCGGCGTTCGGCGTCGTGTCCGTCGAGCTCGAGGTGCCCGAGCTCGGTGTTCGGCACGAGCACGCCGTCGTTGATGATCGCCGAGCCGATCCCCGTGCCGAGCGTCGTGAGGATCGTGACCCCGGCGACGCCCGCGATCGCGCCGTACCGCAGCTCGGCGATGCCCGCGGCATCCGCATCGTTGATGAAGTGGATCTCACGCCCGAGCGCCTGCTCGAAGAGTTCCTCGGCTGGCAGGCCGATCCACTCGTCGGAGATGTTCGCCGCCGAGAGGGTGCGGCCGTGCTTGACGATCGCCGGGAAGCACAGGCCGAGCGGCAGCTTCGTGCCGTCGGCCTCGTCGGCGATGCCCGCCAGCAGTTCCTCGGCCGCCCGCAGGATGTCCCGGGGCCGGCCGCCCTCGGGCGTGCGCACCTTGAACCGCTCGCTGACGAGCCGTCCGGTGGCGAGGTCGACGACCGCTCCCTTGATGCCCGTGCCGCCGATGTCGATGCCGATCGCGTGCTCACTCGCCATGGCGCCACACTATCGCGGGCACGAGGAGCGACCCTCAGGGGAGGGTCAGGATCTCGGCGCCGCGCTCGGTGACGACGAGGGTGTGCTCGAACTGCGCGGTGAGCGACCGGTCGCGGGTGACGACCGTCCAGTCGTCGTCCCAGACGTCCCACGTGATCGCGCCGAGCGTGAGCATCGGCTCGATCGTGAAGACCATGCCGGGCTCCATGATCGTGTCGAACTCGGGTGCGTCGTAGTGGGGGATGACGAGCCCCGTGTGGAACGCCCGGCCGACGCCGTGTCCGGTGTAGTCGCGCACGACGCCGTAGCCGAAGCGCTTCGCATACGCCTCGATGGCGCGCCCGATCACGTTCACCTGCCGACCCGGTGCGACGGCGCGGATGCCGCGTGCGAGCGCCTCCCGCGTGCGCTCGACGAGCAGCGCCGCCTGCTCGTCGGCCCGGCCCACGAGGAACGTGTGGTTGAGGTCGCCGTGGTACCCGTCGAGGTACGCGGTGACGTCGATGTTGACGAGGTCGCCGTCGTCCAGCACGGTGTCGTCGGGGATGCCGTGGCAGATGACCTCGTTGACCGAGGTGCACGACGACTTCGGGTAGCCGCGGTAGCCGAGCGTCGAGGGGTAGGCGCCGTGCGCGACGACGTACTCGTGCACGATGCGGTCGAGCTCGTCGGTCGTGACTCCCGGCCGGATGGCGGATGCCGCGGCGTCGATCGCTCCCGCGGCGATGCGACCGGCCGCGCGGATGCGCTCGATCTCCTCGGCCGTGTAGCGATCGCCGCCCGCGCCGGGTGTCGGCGCGGCGCGGCCGACGTATTCGGGCCGGGCGATGCCGGCCGGCACCTCACGGGTCGGCGACAGACGGCCGGGGATCAGGTGGCCTGCGGGGTCCTTGGGCATAGGATCAGCCTATGGCCGAGGATGTCGAGCACATGTTCTGGTACAACATGAAGACCGGTGAGGTCGAGCAGGGCTTCCAGTCACCGGCGGTCGAACGGGTCGGACCGTTCGAGACCCGCGAGGAGGCCGAGCGCGCCCTGGAGATCCTCCGGGCGAACAGCGCGAAGTGGGCCGAGGAGGAGGCCGCCGAAGACTGAGTGTCGCGCCGCCGCGCCTACTCGTAGCTGTGCTCGGCGTCGGGATAGTTCCCCGCCTCGACGTCCTTGCGCCACGCAGTCGCGGCCTCGCTGAGGACGCCGGCCAGGTTCGCGTACTGCTTCACGAACTTCGGAACGCGGCCGATCGTGAGGCCCGCCCAGTCGGTCCAGACGAGGAGCTGGCCGTCGGTGTGCGGTCCGGCGCCCACGCTGATGGTCGGGATCTCGAGGAGCTCGGTCACCTGCCGCGCGGCATCCGCCGGCACCATCTCGAGCACGACGGCGAAGGCGCCCGCCTCCTGCACGGCCTTCGCGTCGGCGAGCAGTTGCTGCACGCCCTCGCCGCGCCCCTGGATGACGTGGCCGCCGAGGCCGTGCTCGCTCTGCGGCGTGTAGCCGATGTGCCCCATCACGGGGATGCCGGCGCCGACGATGCGCCGGATCTGCTTGGCGCTGCGTTCGCCGCCCTCGAGCTTCACGGCGTGGGCACCCGTCTCCTTCATGAACCGGACCGCGGTCTTGAGGGCGTCCTCGGGGCCGTTCTCGTAGGAGCCGAACGGCATGTCGGCCACGACGAACGCGCGCCGCACGGCGCTGGCGACGGCTCTCGTGAGGGGGATGAGTTCGTCGAGAGTCACGGGCAGGGTGGTCTCGTAGCCGAGCACGGTGTTGCCCGCCGAATCGCCCACGAGCAGGAAGTCGATGCCCGCTTCATCGAAGATGCGCGCCGTGAGCATGTCGTAGCTCGTGAGTCCGGTGATCTTGATGCCCTCGCGTTTGGCGTTCTGGAAGTGCCGGGTGCGCACTCGCTTCGGGCCTCCGGTCGCCGCGGCGCCGCCGTACGGGTTGGTCTCGGGGAGTGCGGAGCTCGCGGATGCTGGGTCGTTCACAGGCTGCTCTGGCATGCCGCCAGTCTGGCACAACGGGCAGCGGCGGTCGGCGCTCGGCCGGTCGCCGAACCGCTACCCTGAGAGGTGCGAGAGAGGGTGTGGATGGATAAGCAGCGCGACTTCGTTCTCCGGACCATCGAGGAACGTGGGGTCAAGTTCGTCAGGCTCTGGTTCACCGACGTCGTGGGCACCCTGAAGTCGGTGGCGATCGCCCCCGCCGAGGTCGAGGGGGCGTTCACCGAGGGCATCGGATTCGACGGCTCGGCCATCGAGGGCCTCAGCCGCACGTACGAGTCCGACCTCCTCGCCTTCCCCGACCCGACCACGTTCCAGACGCTCCCGTGGCGCGGCGACATCGATCCCACGGCACGCATGTTCTGCGACATCACGACTCCCGACGGGGAGCCGGCCGTCGCCGACCCCCGCAACGTGCTGAAGCGCACGCTCGCACGCGCGGCCGACCGCGGCTTCACCTTCTACACGCACCCCGAGATCGAGTTCTACCTGCTGAAGTCGTCGAAGTACGGACCCGAGGGTCCGCAACCCGTCGACTCGGCGGGCTACTTCGACAACGTGCCGGGCGGCACCGCCCACGACTTCCGTCGACGCTCGGTGCGCATGCTCGAGGACCTCGGCATCTCGGTGGAGTTCAGCCACCACGAGGCCGGGCCCGGCCAGAACGAGATCGACCTCCGCTACGCCGACGCCCTGACGACGGCCGACAACATCATGACCTTCCGCACGGTCGTGAAGGAGGTCGCCATCGAGCAGGGCGTGTACGCGACGTTCATGCCGAAGCCGTTCTCGCACAACCCCGGAAGCGGCATGCACACGCACCTCTCGCTCTTCGAGGGCGACGCGAACGCGTTCTTCGAGGCGGGGGCGCAGTACCAGCTGTCGAAGATCGGCCGCCAGTTCATCGCCGGGCTCCTCCGGCACGCCAACGAGATCTCGGCCGTGACGAACCAGTTCGTGAATTCCTACAAGCGGCTCTGGGGCGGCGACGAGGCGCCGAGCTTCATCTGCTGGGGCCACAACAACCGGTCGGCGCTCGTGCGCGTGCCCCTGTACAAGCCCAACAAGGGCCAGAGCGCGCGAGTCGAGTACCGCGCAATCGACTCGGCCGCCAACCCGTACCTCGCCTTCTCGCTGCTCCTCGCGGCGGGCATGAAGGGCATCGAGGAGGGCTACGAGCTCCCGCCCGAGGCGGAGGACGACGTGTGGGCGCTCACCGACAGCGAGCGACGCGCGCTCGGCTACGACCCCCTGCCGGCCAGCCTCGACCACGCGATCGAGTACATGGAGGAGTCCGAGCTCGTCGCCGAGACGCTCGGCGAGCAGGTCTTCAACTACGTGCTCGCGAACAAGCGAGCGGAGTGGCGCGACTACCGGGTGCAGGTCACCCCGTTCGAGTTGCAGCGCAATCTCGAGATCCTCTGACCTGAGACGGATGTCACGACAGGCGCAGTCCCTCGGCCGGCTCGCCCGAGCGGGTTTCGACGACCTCGACCGGGCTGCCGCCTCGCTCGAGGAGCTCGCCTCGACGACCGGGCTCGACGGCGATCGGCTGCTCGGCGCGCTCGCGCATGCCGGCGATCCCGACGAGGCGCTCGCGGCGATCCGTCGCCTGCACGAGCGCGCGCCGCACGAGGTGGCCTCGGTGCTCGGTCAGGATGCCTCGGCCGAGCGCCTGGCGCGCCTGCTCGGGGCGTCGCGCGGATTCGCCGACTTCCTGCTGCGGCATCCGGCCGAGCTCGCGGTGCTGCAGCAGGTGCCCCTGCCGCCGCTCGGAGCGGATGACGCACGTGTCGTGCTGACGGCGGCGATCGACGACCTCGACGTGCCGCAGGCCGATCTTCCGACCGCTGCGGCGACCGCGGTGCGGGTGCGCTACCGGCGCCTGCTCGCGGGCATCGCCGTGTACGACCTCACGCGCCCGAGCACGATCGAGGCCGTCGACACCGTCGCGGCCGGTCTCGCGGACCTCGCCGGCGCGGCGCTCGACGCGGCGCTCGTGGCGGCTCGGCGCTCGATCTCGCGCGCCGACGGCGACCCCGCCTCGCCCGGCCGCTATCCCGCGCGCGAGGTTGCGGCGACCCGTCTCGCCGTGATCGGCATGGGCAAGGCCGGCGCGCGCGAGCTCAACTACGTGAGCGACGTCGACGTGATCTTCGTCGCCGAGTCCGCCGACGAGGACGTCGTCTCGACGGCCCGCGCTCTCGACATCGCGACCCGACTCGCGATGGTGGCGATGCGCATGATCGCCGAGCACGGCATCGAGCCGCCGCTCTGGGAGGTGGACCCGAACCTCCGGCCCGAGGGCAAGGACGGCGCCCTCGTGCGCACGCTCGACTCGCACCTGCAGTACTACGATCGGTGGGCGAAGAGCTGGGAGTTCCAGGCGCTCCTGAAGGCGCGGCCGATCGCGGGCGATGCGGAGCTCGGCGCCCGCTACGCCGCGGGCGTCGCCCCGAAGGTCTGGGCGAGCTCCGGCCGCGACGGGTTCGTCGAGTCGGTGCAGCGGATGCGCGAACGCGTGACCGAGCACATCCCCGCCGACGAGGTCGACGTGCAGGTGAAGCTCGGCCCCGGCGGGCTCCGGGACATCGAGTTCACGGTGCAGCTCCTCCAGCTCGTGCACGGGGCGACCGACCCCGAGATCCGGCAGGGCGGAACCCTGCCGGCCCTCACGGCGCTCGCGGCACGCGGCTACGTGGGTCGCGAGGAGGCGGCCGAGTTCTCACGCGACTACCGCGTGCTCCGGGTACTCGAGCACCGCCTGCAGCTGGACCGGCTGCGACGCACGCATCTCATGCCCCGCGACGCCGCACGGCTGCGAACCCTCGCACGTTCGTCGGGTCTCGCACGGAACGCCGAAGACCTGACCGCGGTCTGGCAGGACACCCGTCAGCGCGTCCGGGGGCTGCACGAACGGCTGTTCTACCGCCCGCTCCTGTCGGCGGTGGCGGCACTGCCCCCGGGCGAGCTCGAGCTCACGAGCGAACAGGCGGAGGCACGGCTCGCGGCGATCGGCTTCCGGGATCCGAAGGGCGCGCTCGCCCACATCGGCGCGCTCACCGCGGGCGTGTCGCGACGGGCGACCATCCAGCGGCACCTGATGCCCGTGCTCATCTCCTGGTTCGCCGACGGCGCCGATCCCGACTACGGCCTGCTCGCGTTCCGCCGCGTGAGCGACACCCTCGGGACCACGCACTGGTACCTGCGCCTGCTGCGCGATTCGTCGGACGCCGCGCTCCGGCTCACCCGCGTGCTCTCGGGGTCGCGGTTCGCCGGCGAGCTCCTGGAGCGCATCCCCGAGGCGGTCGCGTGGCTCGAGGACGTCGACGAGCTGCGGCCCCGCCCGCTCTCGGCGCTCCAGGACGAGAAGCGGGCGGTGCTCGCCCGCCACGGCGACGCGGATGCCTCGGCCAAGGTGTTCCGGGCCATCCGCCGTCGCGAGGTGCTGCGCCTGGCGCTCTCCGCCATCCTCGACGTGTGCTCGGTGGAGGAGCTCGGGCGAGGGCTGTCCGACGTGACCGAGAGCCACATCGCCGCCCTGGTCGAGGCGATCCGCGGGGGCGAGGACGACGGGCTGGAGTTCGCCGTGATCGGCATGGGCCGGTTCGGCGGTCGCGAGCTCGGCATCGGGTCGGATGCCGACATCGTCTACGTCTTCCGGCCCACGCATGCCTCGCCCGAGGCCGCGCAGGCCCGGGCCCTCCGCATCGTGTCGGAGCTCGTTCGCCTGAGCGAGGATGCACGCCTGCCGTTCGAGCTCGACGCCGACCTGCGACCTGAGGGTCGCAACGGCGTCATCGCACGGTCGCTCGACGCCTACCGGGCCTACTACGCGCGCTGGTCGCTGACGTGGGAGGCGCAGGCCCTGCTGCGCGCCCGCGGGGTGGCCGGCGACCCGGCGCTCATCCACGACTTCACGGACCTCGCCGACTCGGTGCGCTATCCGGCGGAGATCACCGAGCAGGACATCCGCGAGGTCAAGCGCATCAAGGCGCGCGTCGAGAACGAGCGGCTGCCGCAGGGCGCCGACCCCACCCGGCACCTGAAGCTCGGGCGGGGATCGCTCTCCGACGTCGAGTGGTACGTACAGCTCGTGCAGCTGCAGCACGGCGCCGCCGATCCGTCGCTCCGCACCACGTCGACGCTCGATGCCCTCGACGCGGCCGTCGAGCACGGCCACGTCGCCCCCGCGGATGCGAGCGTGCTGCGCACGGCGTGGGTGTTCGCGTCGCGTGCGAGGTCGGCGCTGACGCTGTGGCTCGACCGCACGATCGACGTGCTGCCCGTCGAACGCTCGCAACTCGAGGGCGTGGCGCGCATCATGGGGTACCCGCCCGGGTCGGCGAGCCGCCTCGAAAGCGACTATCTCGCGGTCACGCGGCGAGCGCGTGCGGTGTTCGAGCGGGGCTTCTACGGCGTCGAGCCGCGCCGCGATCCCACCACGCATTGACCGCGCGTCGCGCGACACCGACCGGGGCCGAACGAACGACGGTCCCGCACCACGCGGGTGCGGGACCGTCGCCCTGGGGGAGCGGGAATTCAGACGCCGAAGTAGAGCTCGTACTCGAAGGGGTGCGGACGCTGGGCCAGCGGCTTCAGCTCCTTCTCGCGCTTGTAGTCGATCCAGGTCTCGATGAGCTCCTTGGTGAACACGCCGCCCTCGAGGAGGAAGTCGTGGTCGGCCTCGAGCGCGTCGAGTACCGCGTCGAGCGAACCCGGCACCTGGGGGATGGACTTGGCCTCCTCGGGCGGAAGCTCGTAGAGGTCCTTGTCGACGGGCTCGTGCGGCTCGATGCGGTTCCGGATGCCGTCGATGCCCGCCATGAGCTGCGCGGCGAAGGCGAGGTACGGGTTGCCCGAGGCATCCGGCGCACGGAACTCGATGCGCTTGGCCTTGGGGTTCGTGCCCGTGATGGGGATGCGGATGGCCGCCGAGCGGTTGCCCGCGGAGTACACGAGGTTCACGGGAGCCTCGAAGCCCGGCACGAGCCGGTGGTACGAGTTCACCGTCGGGTTCGTGAAGGCGAGGATCGCGGGGGCGTGCTTGAGGATGCCGCCGATGTACCAGCGCGCGACGTCGGAGAGGCCGCCGTAGCCGGCCTCGTCGTAGAACAGCGGCTTGCCCTCGTTCCACAGCGACTGGTGCGTGTGCATCCCCGACCCGTTGTCGCCGAAGAGCGGCTTCGGCATGAACGTGGCGGTCTTGCCCCACTCGTTGGCGGTGTTCTTGACGATGTACTTGAACTTCAGGATGTCGTCGGCCGCGTGCACCATCGTGTCGAACTTGTAGTTGATCTCGCCCTGGCCGGCGGTGCCGACCTCGTGGTGCGAGCGCTCGACCTCGAGGCCGGCGTCGATGAGCTTCAGCACGATGTCGTCACGGAGGTCGGCATGCTGGTCGACCGGCGAGACGGGGAAGTAGCCACCCTTGTACGCGGTCTTGTTCGCGAGGTTGCCGCCCTCTTCGGCGCGGCCCGAGTTCCAGGCGCCCTCGTTGGAGTCGACCGAGTAGAAGCTCGCGTTCTGCTTCACCTCGTAGCGGACGTCGTCGAAGATGTAGAACTCGGCCTCGGGCGCGAAGAACGCGGTGTCGGCGATCCCGGTGGAGGCGAGGTACTTCTCGGCCTTCTTCGCGACCTGGCGGGGGTCCTTGCCGTAGATCTCGCCGTTGCGCGGGTTGTAGATGTCGAAGACCATGATGAGCGTGCGCTCGGCGCGGAACGGGTCGACGTAGGCCGTCGAGACATCCGGGATCAGCTGCATGTCGGATTCGTGGATCGAGGCGAACCCGCGAATGGAGGAGCCGTCGAACAGTTGGCCGACCGTGAAGAACTCCTCGTCGACGGTCGACGCCGGGATGTTGAAGTGCTGCTGCACACCCGGGAGGTCGGTGAAGCGGATGTCGAGGAACTTGACATCCGTCTCCTTGATGAACTTGAGCACTTCAGACGAATCACTGAACATGTGACGAACACTCCAAGAGGGGCGGGTGGGGACCGGACGGACTTGCACAGCCGCTCCCGACGGTATCGAGTCGCGGTTTCCCGACCGTGACGCGGATGTTTCGGCCATGTTACGCGACAGGCGGCCCGGTAGAATCGGGGGGTGCCAGCGACCCAGCCCAGAACCTCCGGAGATCTCGAACCCGGTCGGTGGCCGGGGGAGCGGCTCGGGCTCCCCGAATCCGGGCCCGGTTCGGTGGGCCGGGTGGGTCGCCGCATCGCGGCGCTCGCGATCGACTGGGTGGCCGCGATCGTGATCGCGCTGCTGTTCGCCCCCTACAGTTCGATGCTGCACTCGTGGGTCACGCTCGGCATCTTCGCCCTGATGCAGATCCTCTTCATCCCGACGATCGGCGGCAGCGTCGGCCATCGGCTGGTGGGCCTGCGGGTCTTGCCGGTCGCGGGCGGTTGGGTGGGCCCCTGGCGACCCGTCGTCCGCACGGCCCTGCTCGTCATCGTGCTGCCGGCCGTCGTGTGGGATTCCGACCAACGGGGCTTCCACGACAAGATCGCGGGCACGGTGCTCATTCGCGCCTGACGTGCGACGCGGCATCCGCCGATCGACGGACGCCGCGTGCACATGAGCGAGGGTCAGCGCATCTTGCCGCGCTGGGGCCGCACCTTCATGGGGTCGATGCCCTTCGGGATGGGCAACTGCGTCTGCAGGGAGTTCAGGCGGTTCGTGACGGCGAGCACCTCGGGCTTCGTGAGCGTGCGCTTGGTCTTCCGCAGGGTGGCGGGGAGGCGGTGCAACCTGATGGAGCCCTCATCGTGGCCCACCGAGAGGAGCCGTACCGGTACGTTCGGGAGCACTCGGGCGATCTTCCGCTTCTCGTCGTCGAGCATGCGCTGCGTGCGCGACACGGGCCCCTCGCTGATCAGCGCGACGCCGCCACGACCCACCGCACGGTAGACGGCGTCCTGGGTCTTGCCGTTGACAGCGATCGGCATCTCGTTGCCGACCCAGCCGCCGCGCAGTCCGCTGCGGAGCACGGCGCCGACCGCACCGGGCTGGTCCTCGATCTGCGAGTACGCCGCACGCTCGGCCAGTCGGCCGAGGATGACGAGCGCGAGCAGGATGCCCGCCAGCACTCCGGCGACGATCCAGAGCGCGATGGTGAAGCCGTTGCCGTCGCCGAACCACAGGGCGAGGGCGAGCCCCACGAGCACGGGGCCGAGGAAGCCGAGCAGCATGAGCCACTGGGAGCTCTTGTCGTAGCGGCGGGTCATCTGGAAGACCTGCCACATCTGCTTCATGCGGCCGGGCTCTTTGCGGGGCTTGGGGGCGGATCCCGCGTCCTTGGTGCGTGCCATGGTGACAAGGATACCGGCGTGCGAACGCCGCCTCCGACCGTGTTCTCGGTGGACGGAGGCGGCGTCCGGATGCCTCAGCCCACCGCCTGCGCGAACCCGAGCGACGTGTCGGCGAGGTGGGCGAGCGAGGGCGGCAGCTCGCGCCCCTTCGCCTGCATCGACTGCGCCCAGAGGCGGCCGGCGCGATACGACGAGCGCACGAGGGGGCCCGCCAGCACACCGAGGAACCCGAGCTGTTCGGCCTCCTCCTTGAGCTCGACGAACTCCTCGGGACGCACCCAGCGTGCGACGGGGAGATGGCGCGGGCTGGGGCGGAGATACTGCGTGATCGTGATGATGTCGGTGCCCGCCTCGTGCAGGTCGAGGAGGGCCTGCGAGATCTCGGCACGCTCCTCGCCCATGCCGAGGATCAGGTTCGACTTCGTGATGAGGCCGGCGTCGCGGCCCTGCGTGATGACGTCCAGCGAGCGCTCGTAGCGGAACGCCGGCCGGATGCGCTTGAAGATGCGCGGGACCGTCTCGACGTTGTGGGCGAACACCTCGGGCCGGGCGGAGAACACCTCGCCGAGGAGCCCGGGTCTCCCAGAGAAGTCGGGCACCAGGATCTCGACGCCCGTTCCGGGGGACTGGCGGTGGATCTCGCGGATGGTCTCGGCATACAGCCAGGCGCCCTCGTCGGGGAGGTCGTCGCGGGCGACGCCTGTCACTGTCGAATACCGCAGTTGCATCCGCACCACCGACTCGGCCACCCGACGCGGCTCGTCGACGTCGTAGTCGGCCGGCTTGCCGGTGTCGATCTGGCAGAAGTCGCAGCGTCTCGTGCACTGCGAGCCGCCGATGAGGAAGGTGGCCTCGCGGTCCTCCCAGCACTCGTAGATGTTCGGACAGCCCGCCTCCTGGCACACCGTGTGGAGCTCTTCGCTCTTCACGAGGTGCTGGAGCCGCCGGTACTCCGGGCCCATCTTCGCGCGGGTCTTGATCCACTCGGGCTTGCGCTCGATCGGCGTCTGGGCGTTGCGGACCTCGAGGCGCAGCATCCGGCGCCCCTCGGGTGGGGTGCTCATGCCGCGACCGCCGCCCCGGCCTCGGCGAGGAACCGCTGCGTGATCGGTTCGACGAGCTGCTCGGGCGTGATCTCGCGGCCGAGTTCGCGCGTGATGGTCGTGACGCCGGCGTCGCGGATGCCGCACGCGACGATGCGTTCGTACGGCTCGAGCGAGTTGCTGCAGTTGAGCGCGAACCCGTGCATCGTGACGCCGTCGGCGACCCGGATGCCGATCGCGGCGATCTTGTTCTCGAGGCCGGGCGTGCCGACCCAGACGCCGGAGCGGCCCTCGACGCGACGGCCGTCGACGCCGAGGCCGGCGAGCACGTCGATGAGGATGCCCTCGAGCCGGCGGACGTAGCCCACCACGTCGATGGGTTCGGCGAGCCGGAGGATCGGATAGCCCACGAGCTGGCCGGGGCCGTGCCAGGTGATCTTGCCGCCGCGATCGACGTCGATGACGGGGGTCCCGTCGGTCGGTCGTTCGTCGGGCGCGGTGCGCTTGCCGGCGGTGTAGACGGAGGGGTGTTCCAAGAGGATGACGGTGTCGGGGCGTTCGCCCGCGACGACCGCGCGATGGACGGCGCGCTGAAGGTCGAGACCCTCGATGTACGGCACGGAGTTGGCGCTTAGCCCCGCGACGACGAAGTCGAGCATGCCGACCAGTCTAGGCGTGCCGCGGTGGTTCCCGACTCGTCCTCCACATGCCGGTCGGCGGGCGTGCGTCGTCACGATGGACCCCCGGCGGCGCCCCGTCGCCCGGGCGGCCGTGCAGGATCTCGGCATGAGCCGCGTTCGCCGTCAACGTCACGATGACGTCGTGCCGTCTCCCGCGTCGGTCGTGCATCCGTCGCCGCTCAGCGGGCATCTCGCCGGGTACCGGCTGCTCCGTCGCATCGCCTCCGGCGAGCGTGCCGACGTCTACCTCGCAGCAGCTGGTCCCGATGCCGCAGACGATCACGGCCCGGCCGGCGCCACGGCGCCGACGGACGCATCGGCGACGACGCCCGCCCCGGGTGCGCCGCCGCTCGTGGCCGTGCGCGTGTATCCGGCGCACGTGTCCGGCGAGTCCGTCGCGATCGAGATCGAGGCGATGTCGGCGGATTCCGGCGGCGCGCTCCCCGTGCTGCTCGACATGGCCGGGTTCGACGACGGGCGATGCTGCCTCGCCGTCGAGCGCATCCCCGGGCCGTCCGTGGCGCGAGTGATCACCGAACGCGCGCTGACCGCGGGCGAGGCGGTCACGATCCTCGCGCCGATCGCCGTCGCGGTCGCCGACCTGGCCGCGCAGGGCTTCGTGCACACCCGTCTCTCGGCGGCCGACCTGCTCCTCGACGAGGCCGGGCGTCCGCGACTCATCGGGCTCGGCGCGCTGCGCCGCCTGCCCGGGCCGGGGCAGCCGGCCGAGCGCACGGCGCTCCTCCGGGCCGGACATGTCGCCCTGGCGGACCTGCTCGAGGAGATCGCTGCCGCCGTGCGGCCGGCCGGCGTGCTCGACCCGGCCGTCGAACTCGTCCGTGCGCGGCTGGCGGCACGGCCGTTCATCCCCTGCGAAGCCGAGCTCGAGCGGCACCTCTTCGGGGTGGCCGCGCCCGAGCCGATCGCGGGCGTCGAGGTTCGGGTCGGGGCGACGCGCGTCCCCGCCCGAGTCATGGCACCCGTGCTGCCGGCGCACGCCGACGACGATGCGATGCCAGGCCAGGAGCCGGGGGCGGGCAGGAGACCGCTCGGCGGCCTCCGCGCGCTCCTCGGACTGGTGCAGTTGCCCGAGGAGCTCGCTGCGCGCGTGATCGCGGCGATGGAGGCATCGCCGATCGAGCGGCTGCGCGGCCGCGCCGGCGCCGCGCTGCGGGCACGCCGTGGTGCGCTCACGGTCGGCGGGCTGATCGGCGGAGGGGCACTCGTGCTCCTGCTCACCCTCGTACCCCCTGCTCCGGCCGACGGCGACTCCGGCGGTTCGGATGCCGCGGCGGGGGCTTCGGCTTCAGGTGTCGCCGAGACGGCGTCTCCCGCACCGCCCGGCGAGCTCCCCGTCGCCGCGCCCGGTGCTGCCGGAGCCGAGATCGACGACGTGTCGGGCGACGATGCGGCCGCGGCCGCGACGGCGCTGCTCGAGCGCCGCGCCGAATGCTTCGCCGCCCTCGACCTCGCGTGCCTCGACGAGGTGGTGCAGCACGGCTCGACCATCGAGGCCGACGATCGCGAGGCGATGCTCGCCGCACGCGACGGCGCGCCCCCGCCGGCCGACGGGTTCGATGCGTCCAGCGCGGCCGTGACGGTGGAGATGGGAGGCGCCGTGCTGGTCCAGGTGTCCCGCACGGAGGTCGGACGAGAGCCGGCCTCGCTCCTCGTGGTGAGGGGCGAGGCCGGCTGGCGTCTGCGGGAGATCTTCGACTAGATGCCGAGCACCGACTCGAAGTCGCCCTCCTCCAGCCGCTCCTTGACCGCGGTCAGGAAGCGGGCTGCGTCGGCGCCGTCGATGATGCGGTGGTCGTACGACAGGGCGAGGTAGACCATCGAGCGGATCGCGATCGCCTCGGATCCGTCCTGGCTCACGACCACGGGTCGCTTCACGACGATGCCCGTGCCGAGGATCGCCGACTGCGGCAGGAACACGACCGGCGTGTCGAACAGCGCGCCGCGCGAGCCCGTGTTCGTGAGCGTGAACGTGCCGCCCGACAGCTCGTCGGGCTTGAGCTGGTTGTTGCGCGTGCGATCGGCGAGGTCGGCGATCTGGGCTGCGAGTCCCGCGATGTCCAGCTCACCGGCGTCGCGGATCACGGGGGTGAGCAGACCTCGCTCGGTGTCGACCGCGATGCTCATGTTCTCGGTCGCGGGGTAGACGATGCTGTCCCCGTCGACGGTCGAGTTGATGATCGGGTAGGCGCGGAGGGCCTCCGCGGCGGCGAGGGCGAAGAACGGCAGGAACGACAGCTTGTTGCCGGTCTTCTCGAGGAACGCACCCTTCACGCGATCGCGCAGCCGTGCGACGCGGGTGACATCGACCTCGACCACCGTGGTGAGCTGGGCGGTCGAGGTCATCGAGACCACCGCACGCTCGGCGACGACCTTGCGCAGTCGCGTCATCGGCACGGTCGTGCCGCGCAGCGGCGACGTCTCGAGCGGTGCGCGGGTGGGCGCGGCCGCGGGGGCGGCCGGAGCCGCGTGGGCCGAGATCACGTCCTGCTTGCGGATGCGACCGCCGACACCGGTGCCCGTGACGCTGGCGAGGTCGACGCCCTGCTCGTTGGCGAGCTTGCGCACGATCGGGGTGACATAGCCGCTGGGGCCGGCGTGTGCACCGGCCGGTGCCGCGGGAGCGGCGGCCGGAGCGGGCTCGGGTGCGGGCGGAGCAGCCTGAGGTGCGGGCGTGGTGGGCGCAGGCGCCGGAGCGGCCTCCGGTGCTGGCGCGGGCGCAGGTGCGGGTGCCGGAGCGGGCGCGGGTGCCGCTTGAGGCGTGGGCGCCGGTGCCGCAGCAGGCGCGGCTTCAGGCGCAGGAGCCGGTGCGGGCGCAGGGGCAGGAGCCGGTGCGGGCGCAGGGGCAGGAGCCGGCGGTGCCGGGGCAGGAGCCGGTGCCGGGGCAGGAGCCGTCGCCGGCTCGGGCGCCGGGGCAGGTGCGGCGGGTGCGGCTTCAGGTGCAGGAGCCGGCGCGGCGGGTGCGGCTTCAGGTGCAGGAGCCGGCGCAGGTGCCGGGGCAGGAGCCGGTGCAACCTCAGGCGCGGCGGGCGCGGCGGGAGCCGCCTCAGCCGTGGGAGCAGCCGCCGCCGGTTCGGCGCCGCCCGAGCCGGCGCCGATGGTCACCAGGGGCGTGCCGACCTCGACGGTCTCGTCCTCCTGGACGAGGATCGCCTCGACGACGCCCGCCACGGGCGACGGGATCTCGGTGTCGACCTTGTCGGTCGAGACCTCGAGCAGCGGCTCGTCGACCTCCACACGGTCGCCGACGTTCTTCAGCCATCGGGTGACCGTGCCCTCCGTGACACTCTCGCCGAGTGCCGGGAGGCTGACGGATTCGCTCATGCGCTTGTCTCCTTCACAGCGTGTGACGCTTTCTAGCTTATTGCAGTCGAATTTCGGGACGCCGGGTCAGCTCACGTGGAGCGGCTTGCCGGCGAGCTTGAGGAAGGCCTCGCCCAGGGCCTCGTTCTGGGTCGGGTGGGCGTGGATGAACGGGGCGATGTCCTCGGGGTAGGCCTCCCAGTTCACGGCGAGCTGTGCTTCCCCGATGAGCTCGCCGACCCGGGCGCCGATCATGTGCACGCCGACGATCGGGCCGTCGTTCACGCGCACCACCTTGATGGAACCGCTCGTCTCGAGGATGTGGCTCTTGCCGTTGCCGGCGAGGTTGTACTCGTACGACGAGACCTGGTCGGCGCCGAACTTCTCGGCCGCACGCGCCTGGGTGTAGCCGATCGAGGCGACCTCGGGCTCGCAGTACGTGACCTTCGGGATGTTCACGTCCTCGACGACGATCGGGTTCAGGCCCGCGATCTCCTCGGCGACGAAGATGCCCTGGGCGAACCCGCGGTGCGCGAGCTGCAGTCCGGGCACGATGTCGCCGACCGCGTAGACACCGGGCACGTTGGTGGCGAGGCGCTCGTCGGTGACCACGAATCCCCGGTCGAGGGCGATGCCGGCCTCCTCGTAGCCGAGGCCCTGCGTGACGGGGCCGCGGCCGACGGCCACGAGCAGCAGGTCGGCCTCGACGGTCTCACCGTTCTCGAGGGTCACCACGACGCCGTCCTCGTGCTGCGTGACGCCCTGGAACCTGACGCCGAGCTTGTAGGCGATGCCGCGCTTGCGGAAGGCGCGCTCGAGCTGCTTGGAGACCGACTCCTCCTCGTTGGGCACGAGGTGGGGGAGCGCCTCGACGATCGTGACGTCGGCGCCGAACGACTTCCAGACGCTCGCGAACTCGACGCCGATGACGCCGCCGCCGAGCACGGCGACCCTGCTCGGAACGAAGTCGAGCTCGAGCGCCTGCTCGCTCGTGATCACGCGGCCGCCGATCTCGAGGCCGGGAAGCGACCGGGAGTACGAGCCCGTGGCGAGGATGACGTTCTTGCCGACGATCCGGTCGTCGCCGACCTGCACGGCGTTCGGGCCGACGAGCCGACCCTCGCCCTCGATGACCGTGATTCCCTGCGCCTTGACGAGACCTTGCAGGCCCTTGTACTTGCTGGCGACGATGCTCTCGCGGTACTTCGTCACCGCGGCGATGTCGATGCCCTCGAACACGGAGCGGACGCCGAACTTCGATGACTCGCGCGAGTTGTCGGCGATCTCGGCCGCGTGCAACAGGGCCTTCGTGGGAATGCAGCCCCGATGCAGACACGTGCCACCCAGCTTGTCCTTCTCGACCAGGCCGACGGTGAAGCCCAGCTGCACGGCACGCAGCGCCGCTGCGTACCCGCCGCTGCCGCCACCGAGGATGACAATGTCAAAGTTCTGCTCGGACAACCGCAATCTCCCTTGCGCACCAGATCTGCGACACGGACCACCCCTCGTCGAAGCGGGGGCGGGTGTACGGGCGACGATCTCGCCCATACGACCCTACTACCCTGCGGCGAGGTCCTCGCCCAGCCGGATCAGGGTGCGAACGGCTGCTCCGGTGCCGCCGGATCCGGTGAATCCCCAAGCGCCGCCGGAGTTGAACGAGGGGCCCGCGATGTCCAGGTGCGCCCACGGGATCCGGTCGCCCGATTCGGCCCGCGTGCCGATGAACTCCCTCAGGAAGACGCCGGCGAGGAGCATGCCGGGCACGGTCACCCCGAGCTTGGTGTTCGCCAGGTCGGCGACATCCGACTTCAGGAACGCCTTGAGGTCGCCCGGCAGCGGCATCGGCCAGACGGCCTCGTCGACCGCGTCGGCGGCGGCGCGCGTGCGCGCGACGAGTGCGTCCTCGCCCATGAGCCCGGACACGCGGTGGCCGAGTGCCACGACCTGCGCACCCGTCAGGGTCGCGACGTCGACGATCGCGTCGGGTTGCTCGGCACTCGCGGCGGCGAGCCCGTCGGCCATCACGAGACGCCCCTCGGCGTCGGTGTTCAGCACCTCCACGGTGGTGCCGCCGAAGGTACGCAGCACGTCGTTCGGACGCATGGCCATGCCCGACACCAGGTTCTCGGCGAGGCACAGCCATCCGGTGATGCGGATGGGCACCTCGAGCTCGGCGAGCGCGACGATCGCCGAGAGCACGGCCGCGGCGCCGGCCATGTCGCTCTTCATGCCGACCATCGAGGCCATGGGCTTCAGCGACAGGCCGCCCGAGTCGAACGTGATGCCCTTGCCGACGAGTGCGACGTGCACGGATGCCCCGTCGGGGGCGTACTCGAGGCGCACGAGCCGCGGCCCGCGGCTCGAGCCCAGCCCGACGGCCAGGATGCCGCCGAAGCCGTCGGCTTCGAGGGCCCCCTCGTCCCAGATACGCGTTGACACCCCGGCGGCGTCCGCGGCGGCCACCGCCAGCTCGGCGAGCCGCTCGGGCGAGAGGTCGCCGGGCGGCGTGTTCACGAGATCCTTCGTGCGCGCCACGGCGGTCGCGATGGCACGCACCCGGTCGACGCGCGCGTCGACGCCGGTGTGCAGCGTGACGGACGCGACCGGCGACTTCGCCTCGGCGCGGTACTCGGTGAAGGCGTAGGCGCCGAGGGCCGCGCCCTCGAGCACCGCCTCGGCCTCGGCGGCGTCGACGACGGGGATGCCGATCGCGACCGAACCCGTTCCGGCCAGCTGGCGGACGGCGCTTCCGGCGGCGGAGCGGAGACCCGCGGCATCCGATCGGTCTCCGAGTCCTGCGACGGCGACGACGCCGGGCCCGGCGCCCGGCGACAGGATCCGCGTGAGCTCCTCGGCCGCACCGGTGGCACCGAGTCTCGACAGCATGGGGCCCACCCATTCGTACTCCTCGGGTGCCACGAGCTCGACGCCCGAGCCCCCGGGTCGGGCGGCGAGGAGCACGACGTCGGCGTCGGAATCGGTCAGGGGGTCGGAGGAGCGGGCGAGTTCGGGCACGGTCATGCAGCGATCGTACGTGTTCGCTCCGAGCGTCACGCCGCCGGTCCGCGATCGCACGGGTGGCGAGGGCCCCGTCAGTAGGCTGGAAGCATGCGTGATCCCCGTGCCCTGTACGAGCTGAATCCGGACGTCGTCGTGCCGCCCGGGCTGCCACTCGTCGCGGGCCTGACCGGATTCGCGGATGCCGGCGCCGCCGTCGCACAGACGACCGAGTACCTCCTCTCCACACTCGAGAGCACCGTGGTCGCGACGTTCGACGCCGACGAACTGCTCGACTACCGCGCGCGGCGGCCGATCATCCTCTTCGCGGGCGACCACCTCGCCGACTATCGCCCGCCGCGGCTCAGCCTCGACCTCGCGCGCGACGAGCTCGGACAGCCGTTCCTCCTGCTCACGGGCTACGAGCCCGACTTCCAGTGGGAGCGATTCGGCTCGGCGGTGCTCGGGCTGATCGACGACCTCGGCGTGTCGTCGACGACGTGGATCAACTCCATCCCCATGCCCGTGCCGCACACCCGGCCGATCGGCATGACCGTGAGCGGCAACCGAGCCGACCTCATCGAGGCCATGTCCATCTGGCGCCCGACGACCCAGGTGCCGTCGAACGCGCTGCATCTGGTGGAGTATCGCCTGCACGAGCAGGGGCATCCGACGACCGGCTTCGTGCTGCTCATCCCGCACTACCTGTCGGACACCGAGTACCCGCTCGCCGCGGTCGCCGCGCTCGAGGCGATCAGCGCGTCGACCGGACGGATCTTCCCCACCGACGCGCTGCGCGAGCAGGGTCGTGAGTTCGTGGCGCGGATCGACGAGCAGGTGGCCGAGAACGGCGAACTCGGGAAGCTCGTCGGCACGCTCGAGGAGCGACACGACTCGTACATGGAGGGCACGACGCTGCGATCGCCGCTCACCGATGAGGCGGGAGAACTGCCCTCGGCCGACGAGATCGCCGCCGAACTCGAGAAGTTCCTCGCATTCCGACGCACGCGCGACGACGAATCGCCGCTCGGCGGCTGATCGCGCGGCGCCGCGGCCGGAATCGCGGCAGAATCGCCGCTCAGAGGGAATTCCCGGCGGCCCGGATTCGTTGTCATCCAGTGGGGAGCGGGCCGGCGCGTGGACGCCCGCGCGCACGGGTGACTGTATAATGGAGGACAGGACCCGTTCTGGTCCGCTGGCACGACATGTTCGCGCCGAACAAGCGGACTTGACATGGGTCCTCATAGTGTCCGAAAACGACCGGGCCGAATGCACGAGCCGCGCGTCCGAGAGGGCACACGCCGCGCGACGGTAGGAGAGGTTCAACGAATGGCAACGACGAAGGCTGCGACGAAGGCTGCGAGCGAGGCGGAGAAGCCCGCTTCGACGCGCGCGACGGCCGCGAAGTCGACGGCCGCGAAGGCCACCGCCGGGGCGACCCCGGCGAAGACGAAGCCCGCAGCGAAGGGCGGTGCCAAGGCCGGGGGCTCGAAGGCCGCGGCGACGACGGCGGGCAAGACCCCGCGTACCAGCACCGCGAAGTCGGCGGCGAAGCCGCGTGGCAAGGCGAAGGCCGGCGCCGCCGGTGACGACGAGGACGAGATCGAGCCCGACGAGATCGAGGACGTCGAGGTCGAAGTCGACGCCGAGGCGGAGGTCGACGTCCCAGAAGGGGCGGAAGCGGTCGCGGAGACCACCGACGACGCGGCATCCGATGCCGACACCGACGAGGACTCCGAGGAGGAGTCCAAGCCGGTCGCGGTCGAGCCGCACCCCACGGGTGCGCTCGTGCTGCGCGCGGCCGACGACGAAGACGAGGTGCCGGTCTACTCGACGGCCATCACCGGTGCGACGGCCGACCCTGTCAAGGACTACCTGAAGCAGATCGGCAAGGTCGCGCTCCTGAACGCGGCCGAAGAGGTCGAGCTCGCGATGCGCATCGAAGCAGGGCTCTTCGCCGAGGAGAAGCTGTCGCACATGTCCGACGCCGAGCGTCGCTCGCAGCTCGGCCGCGAGCTGCAGTGGGTCGCGAAGGACGGCCAGCGCGCGAAGAGCCACCTGCTCGGCGCCAACCTGCGCCTCGTGGTCTCGCTCGCGAAGCGCTACACGGGCCGCGGCATGCAGTTCCTCGACCTGATCCAGGAGGGCAACCTCGGCCTCATCCGTGCGGTCGAGAAGTTCGACTACACCAAGGGCTTCAAGTTCTCGACGTACGCGACCTGGTGGATCCGCCAGGCCATCACGCGCGCCATGGCCGACCAGGCCCGCACCATCCGCATCCCGGTGCACATGGTCGAGGTCATCAACAAGCTCGCCCGCGTGCAGCGCCAGATGCTGCAGGACCTCGGGCGCGAGCCCACCCCCGAGGAGCTGTCGAAGGAACTCGACATGACTCCCGAGAAGGTCATCGAGGTGCAGAAGTACGGTCGCGAGCCCATCTCGCTGCACACGCCGCTCGGCGAGGACGGCGACAGCGAGTTCGGCGACCTCATCGAGGACACCGAGGCGGTCGTGCCGGCCGACGCGGTGGGCTTCACGATGCTGCAGAAGCAGCTCGAGTCGCTGCTCGACTCGCTGAGCGAGCGCGAGGCGGGCGTCATCCGCATGCGCTTCGGCCTCGGCGACGGCATGCCGAAGACCCTCGACCAGATCGGCGACACGTTCGGCGTCACGCGCGAGCGGATCCGCCAGATCGAGTCGAAGACGATGGCGAAGCTCCGCCACCCGTCGCGCTCGCAGTCGCTCCGCGACTACCTCGAGTAGGCCACCGGTGCGCTACGCGCCGGCGATCCTCGTCGGCAGGCTCGTCCGATTCGCCGCCCGGCTGCGCAAGCCCGGCGGCGGATCGGCCATTCCGGGCCTGATCGTCAACCGGATCGCTCCCGGCTACCTCAGGCGGACGCTCTCGGGCTTCCCGCAGGGCCTCGTCGTCGTCTCGGGGTCGAGCGGCAAGTCGACCACGACGAAGATGCTCGTCGCGATCCTCCGCGCCCACGGCGTGGACGTGTTCACGAACCCGTCGACGGCGAACATCAGCCAGGGACTCACCTCGGCGCTCCTCGAACGTGCCGACTGGCGGGGACGCGTGCCCGGCGACATGGCCGTGCTCGAGATGGACGAGGGCCACGGCGCCCTCGTCATGCAGGGCGTCGACGCACGCGCCGTCGCCCTGACGAACGTCATGGTCGACCAGATCGACCGGTTCCACGACTCCGACATGGTCGCGGGCATGCTCGCGAAGATCGCGGCGCGCGCGCACGAGGCGATCATCGTGAACGCCGACGACGCCTACCTCGAGCGTCTCGCTGCGCAGGTGTCGCCGGAGGTCGCGGTGCATCGGTTCGGGGTCTCGCAGGCGGTCGTCGACGCGACGCCGCGCGGGCTCGGATACACCGAGACGAGCGCGACTCGGCTCGCGCCCGGCGACGGGGTCATCGTCGAAGGGGTCGACGGTCGTACCGCACTCGTCAACGACGGCCGGGCGTTCATCACGACGTCGCTGCCGGCTCGCGGCGTGCACTACGCCGTCGACGCGGCCGCCGCGTACGCGACGGCGAAGGCCGTGCTCGGCGAACGATTCTCCGCGCAGACCGCGAACGAGGCGCTCGGCTCCATCCCTCCCGTGTTCGGTCGTGGCGAGCGAGTGACCGTGCGCGGCCACGAGGTCGAGTTCGTGCTCGTGCAGAACCCCACGAGCTACCAGCTCAACGTCGACAGCATCGAACCGGGCACTGAGCAGATCCTCTTCGCGATGGGCTCCGACGTGCGCGATCCCTCGTACTTCTGGCCGACGGATGCCTCGTCGCTTCGCCGGGTGGCGATCGTGAGCGGCTCGAAGTCGGCCGAGGCGGCGCTCATGCTCGCCTACGACGGCGTCGAGATCGATCGCGTGGAGACCGATCTGTCGCGCGCCCTCGACGACTTCCTCGCCCTGCCCGCCCCAGCGTCGGGCGTGAAGACCATCGTGTTCACGGCCGACTCGATGCGGCGCACTCGGGCCCACCTCGGACTCTCGGGAGCGGAATGACCCTCACCATCGTCGCCCTGCTGCCCGCGTACCAGAACACGAACGGAGACTCCGAGAACGCGGCGGTGCTCCGTCGCCGCGCCGAGTGGGCCGGCCTGGAGGCCCGGGTCGTGGCCGTCGACACGCGTGAGCAGCTTCCCGCTCGTGTCGACGCCGTCGTGCTCGGGTCCGGCAGCGACTCGTCGCTCGAGCAGAGCCGAGGCCGGTTGCTCACGATGCACGACGAACTTCGCACCTGGGGCACCGAGGGCGTTCCCATCCTCGCGGTGGGCACCGGGTGGGAGCTCCTCAGCTGGGGGATCGAACGCCCCGACGGATCGAGCGTCGAGGGACTCGGCATCCTGCCCGGCCGTGCGGTGCCGGCGCCGGCGCGCATCACCGGCGACCTCGTGGTCGCCTCGCCGCGCTTCGGCACGCTCGTCGGCTTCGAGAACCACGCCCGCGAGTACGTCGGCGCCGAGGGCTCGCCGCTCGGTCGCGTGCGCTCGGGCGTCGGCAACAGCCGGGGATCCGGCCAGGAGGGCGTCGTGATGGGCTCCGTCATCGGCACTCACCTTCACGGCCCGGTGCTCGCGAAGAACCCGGCGTTCGCCGACCACCTCCTCGGCGTCGCCGCCGAGCGTGCGAGCCTCGCGTACGAGCCGGGTCCACGCGCCGCCATGGTGGACGAGTACGCGACCGCGGCCAGGGAGGCGCAGCTCGGTGCGGTTCGCGCGGCGGCGCCATTGGCGCGGGGCTGAGTCGGGGCATCCGCACCTGCGCGGTCACCGGCATGGAAATGCCGAACGCCCCGGCCGAGGCCGGGGCGTTCATGCGTTCGTGGGGCGGCGGCGTCAGTCGCGACCCTCCGCCAGCAGGCGGCTCGACTCGTCGTGCCAGCTCTGCGCGATCTGGGCGAGCTTCTCCTGGTGCTTGCGGCCGTGGTGGGCGCAGAAGAGCAGCTCGCCATTGGCGACGACGACTCGGATGTAGGCCTGCGCACCGCAGGCGTCGCAGCGGTCGAGCGCAGTGAGCTCATACGGGGTGTCGAGTTCCTCGACCGCACCGGTGGTCTCGGTGTACTGGGTCATGGCTCCTCCTCCTGCTCGACCTCGATGATTCCGTCCCTCAATGAAAGCACGCGCAGGAGGGGGATCCTCCCGTTGAGGCTGGCATTTCGCTGTGCGCGTAGCGCCTCACGCGTCGTGTCGCCCGGCGTCAGTAGGCTTGACCGACGTGAGCTCCGACTATTCCGCCCGCCATCTCTCCGTCCTCGAAGGCCTCGAGGCGGTGCGCAAGCGACCCGGCATGTACATCGGGTCGACCGACTCCCGGGGCCTCATGCACTGCCTGTGGGAGATCATCGACAACTCCGTCGACGAGGCGCTCGCGGGCCATGGCAACGAGATCGGCGTCATCCTGCATCCCGACGGCAGCGTCGAGGTGCGCGACCGCGCCCGCGGCATCCCCGTCGATGCCGAGCCCAAGACGGGCCTCTCGGGCGTCGAGGTCGTCTTCACCAAGCTGCACGCCGGCGGCAAGTTCGGCTCGGGCTCCTATGCCGCGTCCGGCGGCCTGCACGGGGTCGGGGCATCCGTCGTCAACGCCCTCTCCGAACGACTCGACGTCGAGGTCGACCGCGACGGGCGCACGTGGGCCATGTCGTTCCACCGTGGCGAGCCCGGGTTCTTCGAGGACACGGGAGAGCCGACCCCGGACGCACCGTTCACGCCGTTCGAGGAGCACAGCGAGCTCCGCGTGGTCGGCAAGGTCGCGAAGGGCGTCACCGGCACCCGCATCCGATACTGGGCCGACCGGCAGATCTTCACGAAGGGCGCCGAGTTCCAGACCGACGAGCTGCTCGGCCGGGCGCGCCAGACCGCGTTCCTCGTGCCAGGCCTCGCGATCGACGTCACCGACGAGCGCGGACCCGAGCCGCACACCACCTCGTTCCAGTTCGACGGCGGCATCTCCGAGTTCGTCGAGCACCTGGCGACGGATGCCCCGATCACCGACGTGTGGCGCCTCACCGGCTCGGGCGGCTTCACCGAGACCGTGCCCGTGCTCACCGAGGGCGGTGCGATGGTGCCGACCGAACTGCAGCGGGAGTGCCAGGTCGACATCGCGCTTCGCTGGGGCACCGGCTACGACACGATCGTGAAGTCGTTCGTGAACATCATCGCCACGCCGAAGGGCGGCACCCACCAGACCGGCTTCGAGCAGGGGCTCCTGAAGTTCCTCCGGCAGCAGGTCGAACAGAACGCGCGGCGGCTGAAGGCGGGCAACGACAAGCTCGAGAAGGACGACGTGCTCGCCGGCCTCACCGCGGTCATCACCGTGCGGCTCCCCGAGCCTCAGTTCGAGGGCCAGACGAAGGAGGTGCTCGGCACGCCCGCCGCACGCGCGATCGTGGCCAACGTGCTCACGAGGGAGCTCGGTGCCCGGTTCTCGTCGTCGAAGCGCGACGACAAGGCGCAGTCGGCCCTGCTGCTCGACAAGGTCGTCGCCGAGATGAAGTCCCGCATCTCCGCGCGGGCGCACAAGGAGACGCAGCGACGCAAGAACGCGCTCGAGAGCTCGTCGCTGCCGGCGAAGCTCGTCGACTGCCGGTCGACGGATGTCGCGCACAGCGAGCTGTTCATCGTCGAGGGCGACTCGGCGCTCGGCACCGCGAAGCTCGCGCGCGACAGCGAGCACCAGGCGCTGCTGCCGATCCGTGGCAAGATCCTCAACGTGCAGAAGGCGAGCGTCTCCGACATGCTCGGCAATGCCGAGTGCGCCTCGATCATCCAGGTGATCGGAGCCGGCTCGGGCCGGAGCTTCGACCTGTCGGCGGCGCGGTACGGCAAGGTGATCATCATGAGCGACGCCGACGTCGATGGTGCCCACATCCGCACCCTGCTGCTCACCCTCTTCTTCCGCTACATGCGGCCGATGATCGAGGAGGGCCGCGTGTTCGCTGCGGTGCCGCCGCTGCACCGGGTGGTCGTGATGAATCCGGGCTCCAAGCCGAACGACACCATCTACACGTACTCGGAGGCCGAGCTGCAGGGCGTGCTCGCGACCCTGAAGAAGCAGGGCAAGCGCTATCAGGACCCCATCCAGCGCTACAAGGGCCTGGGCGAGATGGACGCCGACCAGCTTGCGACGACCACCATGGACAGGCGCAATCGCACGCTGCGCCGGGTGGGCCTCGGCGATGCCGAGAACGCGGGCCGCGTCTTCGAGCTCCTGATGGGCAACGACGTCGCCCCGCGCAAGGAGTTCATCATCGACAGCTCGGACGCGCTGGAGCGCGACCGCATCGACGCCTGACCGGGCGGGTCATCGGGCTGGCTGCATCGATGCCCTGAGCCGGTGGGCGGATCGTGGGGTGGTCGGCGATGCCCCGTGCAGGCGGGATGGTCGGCCCGCGGCCCGCGGCTCGCGGCCGATCACGAATGGATGCCAACTGCACCGTGAGCCGGCCGGAGCGGTGCAGATGGCATCGACTCGCGTTCGAAACGCTGAGCCGCGACCCGTGGTGGGGCGGGCGAGGGCGCCACGGCCGTGAGTCGGGCGCGCAGTATCGAATCATGGCGCCGAGGGCGACCGCGGGAAGCTCGCGGCGACTCGCATCACGGCCTATGGCCGAGCCGGCGACGCGGGCCGCGTCTCAGCCGATGCGCGACCCGACCGCCGCGACGACCGCCTCGAGCGCCTGCCCCGACCCGTCGCGCTTCGCGCCGCCGTCGGGCAACTGCCTCGCCGACCCGTCGACGCCGACCGCGAGGGCGGGGGAGCGGCCGACCCACGCGAGGTGCAGGGCGTCCTCGCCCTTCAGGAACCGCTGCGCCCGCACGCCGCCGGTCGCACGGCCCTTCCCGGGGAACTCCGCGAAGGCGCTCACCTTGGCGCTTCCGGGATCGGTGCCGAGGAGGGTCTCGTTGCTCGCGGCGATCGTGACGACCACGGCGTCGGCTGCGGCATCCGCCGGCACGCTCGTGAAGTGGATGACGTGCGCGCCACTGGCGAGGTTGATGCCCGCCATGCCGCCGGCCGGGCAGCCCTGCGGACGCACCGACGCTGCCGGGAAGCGCAGCAACTGTGCATCGGATGCCACGAACACGAGCTCGTCGGTCTCGTCGCCCTGCACCGCGCCGACGACCTCGTCGCCGGCCTTCAGCCCGATCACCTCGAACTCGGGCTTGTTGGGATAGGCGCCCGTCGAGACGCGCTTGACGACGCCCAGCTTCGTGCCGAGCGCGATCGACCGGTCGGCGTCGAGCGAGACCAGGGCGAGCACCTTCTCGTCCCGGTTCGGCAGGGCGAGGTAGTCGGCCACGCGCACGCCGGCGCCGAGCTGCACCGAGGTCGGCGGCAGCATCGGCAGGTCGACGGGCGTGAACCGGATGAGTCGGCCGAGGCTCGTGACGGCGCCGATCTCGGCACGGCTCGTGGTGTCGAGTGAAGAGCGGATCGCGTCGTGCTTGCTTCGGCGTGCCGGCGTCGTGATGGCGACCGGGCCCTCGGGGCCCTCGGGCAGGTCGACGCGCGCGATGCGGCCCGTGACGCTGAGGAACACCCGGCACGGGACATCCGCCACCTCGAGGGCGACCGCCGCGTGCTTCGCCGACGCGCGCGCGACGCTCGGACGCGCATCGGTGAGCAGGGTGCGCCGGGGCGTGCCATAGCGCTCGGCGACCTCGGCGAGCTCGTCGGAGACGAGGGCCTCGATGCGGTGCCGGTTCGCGAGGATCTCCTCGAGCTCCGCGATCTCGGCGCGCAGCCGGTCGCGCTCCGTCTCGAGCTCGATGCGGGAGAACTTGGTGAGGCGGCGCAGCCGTAGTTCGAGGATGTACTCGGCCTGCACCTGGGTGAGGTCGAAGACGTCCATGAGGCGGGTGCGCGCCTGGTCGGCCTCGTCGCTCGTGCGGATCACCTGGATGACCTCGTCGATGTCGAGGATCGCGATGAGGAGCCCCTCCACGAGGTGCAGGCGCTCCTGCTTGCGGGCGAGGCGGAACTGCGACCGGCGGGTGACGACCGAGATGCGGTGGGCGACGTAGACCTGCAGCAGTTCACGCAGTCCGAGCGTCTGCGGACCGCCGTCGACGAGGGCGACGTTGTTGATGTTGAACGAGTCCTCGAGCGGCGTCAGCCGGTACAACTGCTCCAGCACGGCCTCGGGGCTGAAGCCGGTCTTGATGCCGATGACGAGGCGGAGGCCCCTCGTGCGGTCGGTCAGGTCGGTGACATCGGAGATGCCGCTGATCTTCTTCGCGTTCACCCCGTCTTTGATCTTCTCGATGACCTTCTCTGGTCCGACGAGGTAGGGCAGCTCGGTGACGACGAGGCCCATCTTGCGTGCCGTGATGGACTCGATCGAGACCTTGGCGCGCGTCTTGAAGCTGCCTCGCCCGGTGGCGTAGGCGTCCTTGATGCCGGCGAGCCCGACGATGGTGCCGCCCGAGGGCAGGTCGGGGCCAGGCACGAACTCCATGAGCTCGTCGAGGGTCGCGTCGGGGTGGGCGATGAGGTGCCGGGCCGCGCCCACGACCTCGATGAGGTTGTGCGGGACCATGTTCGTGGCCATGCCGACGGCGATCCCGCTCGCGCCGTTCACGAGGAGGTTCGGGTAGGCGGCGGGCAGCACGTCGGGCTGCTGGGCGGAGTTGTCGTAGTTGGGCACGAAATCCACGACGTCCTCGTCGAGGCCGTCGGTCATCGCGAGCGCGGAGGCGGCCAGCCGGGCCTCGGTGTAGCGGGGGGCCGCGGGCCCGTCGTCGAGCGAGCCGAAGTTGCCGTGCCCGTCGATGAGCGGGACCCGCAACGTGAACGGCTGCGCCATGCGCACGAGGGCGTCGTAGATCGCGGTGTCGCCGTGCGGATGGTACTTGCCCATGACCTCGCCGACGACGCGCGACGACTTGACGTGACCGCGGTCGGGACGCAGCCCCATCTCGGACATGCCGAACAGGATGCGTCGCTGCACGGGCTTCAGCCCGTCGCGCGCATCGGGCAGGGCCCGCGAGTAGATGACCGAGTAGGCGTACTCGAGGAACGAGCCCTGCATCTCGGTGGCGACGTCGACGTCTTCGATGCGTTCGACGATCGGCTCGTCGGCGGGCGGGTTCTTTGCTCGGGTCATCCGTCGTCTCTGGGGCTGGCGTGCTCGGCACGCGGGGGAACGGGGCCGCGCCCGGCCTGTGCCAGACTGGGCGCGATGCCTGCAATGCTACCGGTGCCCGCCGTCAGTGCCCCGAGGCTCACCGGGGTGCTCGGCAGTTCGCTCGCCAGCCTCAGCGGGGAGTCGAACCTGTTCGGACTGCCCGCGGCATCCAGCGCCGTGGTCGTGCTCGTCGACGGGCTCGGCGCAGCCAACATCCAGGCACGGGCCGGTCACGCGCGCTTCCTGGCGGCACGGATGTCGCGGCGCGACGTCATCCGCACCGTGCTGCCCTCGACGACCGCGGCGGGCATCACGAGCCTCACCACCGGGCGGATGCCGGGGGAGCACGGCCTCGTCGGCTATCGCGTGCTCGATCGCGCCAACGACCGGATCGTGAACCAGCTCAACGGCTGGGACGACCGGATGGTGCCCGAGACCTGGCAGCGGGTGCCGACGCTCTTCGAGACGGCCAGGGATGCCGGCACCCGGAGCTTCGCGGTCGGATCGCCCAAGCACATCGGGTCGGGCTTCTCGCGTGCGGTGCTGCGCGGCGTCGAGTACCGAGCGGCGGGGACGATCGCCGAGTCCTTCGCCGTGGCCCGCGACGTGGTCGCGACCGAGCCGCGATGCCTCGTCTACGTCTACGTGTCGGAGCTCGATCGCATCGCGCACGCGCACGGATGGGAGTCCGATCGCTGGCTCGCCGCCCTGGAACAGCTCGACGCCGAGCTGGCGGCGTTCGAGCGCGGCCTGCCGCGCGGCGTCGGCGTGCTGGTGACGGCCGACCACGGCGTGATCGACGTGCCGGCGCGTCGCCACGTGTTCGTCGACACTCGCCCGGAACTCCTCGAGGGGATCCGGCACGTCGGCGGTGAGCCGCGGTTCTTCTCGTTCTACGTCGAGCCCGAACTCGACGCCGCGGCGCGCTCGGCGCTCGTCGAGGGCTGGCGCGCGGCCGAGGGTCACCGCGCCTGGGTGCTCGGGCGCGACGAGGCGATCGAGGCGGGCGTGTTCGGTCCCGTCGCCGATGAGGTGCGCGAACGCATCGGCGACATCCTCATCGCCGCGCGGTCGGGCGTCGCCTACTACGACCGTCGCGAGGCGAACCGGCAGGGGGAGTCCATGATCGGCCAGCACGGCTCGCTCACCGACGAGGAGACGCGCATCCCGCTCATCCGCGCCGGAGCCTACGCCCGCGACTGACCGCGGCCCGGGCCGGGCTCAGGCCGGGTACCGACCGCGCTTGACCTGCGGCTTCGGCAGCCGGAGCGGACGAAGCTGGAGCGCCCGCATCGCGGCGTACCACCGCACGCGCTCAGCCTTGTCCTCGCCGAACTTCGCCCTGACCTTGCGGGTCAGGATGAAGCCGAGGATGACCACGTCGAGCACGGCCACCAGGAAGAAGGCCCAGAGTGCCATGATGCCGATCGCCTGCACCTCGGCGCTCGGCACGAACGTGAGCAGGATGATCAGGAACATGAACGGGATGAGGATCTCGCCGATGCTGAACCTGGCGTCGACGTAGTCGCGCACGTACTTCTTCTGCGGGCCGCGGTCGCGCGCGGGCAGGTACTTGTCGTCGCCCATCGCCATGCCCACGCGGGCACGCTCGCGGGCCGCCGCCTGCTTCGCCCGGGCCTGCCGCGCCGCCTCCTTGCGGTCGTTCGGCACGAGCGGACGCTTGCGTGCGGCCTCGCGCTCGGCGCGGCTGGGGGTGGGGGCTCCCTTGCCGACCCTGGGGGTCGCGGATGCCTCGTCGTCGGCGCCGGCCTCGGGCGCAGGGGTGTTGGTGGGGTGCTTTGCCACGGGAGTCCTCGAATCGGTTGCCCTTAAGATTACCGGCATGACCCAGACCCATCCCACCGGATCCACGGTCGCCGGCGCCCACGAGGCCGCCGACGCCATCCGCCAGGCGGTCGACGCCGGATTCCCCGCGACCGTCGCCGATCTCGCCCGCCTCGTGCGCATCCCGTCCGTCTCCTGGCCGGCCTTCGACCCCGCGCACGTGGCCACGAGCGCCGACGCCGTCGCCGAGCTCCTGCGGGGCACGGGCGTCTTCGAACTCGTCGACGTTCGCCGTGCGCCGGTCGCCGACGGCGCCGAGCTCGGCCAGCCCGCGGTCGTCGCGAGCCGGGCCGCGCGGAACGGACGCCCGACGGTGCTCCTCTACGCGCACCACGACGTGCAGCCGCCGGGCCGGGACGAGGACTGGGAGACGCCGCCGTTCGAGCCCACCCAGCGAGGCGACCGCCTGCACGGCCGCGGCGCCGCCGACGACAAGGCCGGCATCATGGCGCACGTCGGCGCCATCCGCGCCTTCGCGGAGGCCGCCGGCGACTTCGACCTCGGACTCGCGGTCTTCATCGAGGGCGAGGAGGAGTGGGCGTCGCGTTCGTTCGCGAACTTCCTGCACGAGAACCGGGACCTCCTCGCGGCCGACGCGATCATCGTCGCCGACTCGGGGAACTGGGACGTCGAGACGCCGGCCATCACGGTCGCGCTGCGCGGTGCCGTCGCGTTCAACCTCCGCATCGACACGCTGGCGCACGCGTCGCACTCCGGCATGTTCGGAGGTGCCGCTCCCGACGCCATGCTGGCGGCGATCCGCCTGCTCGATTCGATGTGGGCGGACGACGGCTCCGTCGCCGTCGATGGCCTGCGCAGCATCGACCTCACGACCCCGTCCTACGACGAGGCGCAGCTGCGAGCCGAGGCGGGGCTGCTCGACGGCGTCACGCCGATCGGCAACGGCACGCTCCTGTCCCGGATCTGGGCGCAGCCGGCCATCACCGTGACGGGCATCGACGCACCGGATGTCGCGAATGCGTCGAACACGCTCGTTCCCGGCGTGCGGGTGCGGGTGAGTGCCCGCATCGCCCCGGGCCAGGACGCCGCCGAGGCGTTCGCGGCCATCAGGACCCACCTCGAGGCGCACGCGCCGTTCGGTGCCCGGCTCACCTTCGAGGACGTCGACACCGGTCAGCCGTTCCTCGTCGACACCAGCGGCTGGGCGGTGGCCGAGACGCGTGCGGCCATGGCCGAGGCGTGGGGGAGGGAGCCCCTCGAGATCGGCGTCGGCGGATCGATCCCGTTCATCGCCGAGCTCGTCGAGGAGTTCCCCGAGGCGCAGATCCTCGTGACCGGCGTCGAGGACCCCGACTCGCGTGCGCACAGCCCGAACGAATCGCTGCACCTCGGGGTGTTCAAGCGCGCGCTGCTCGCGGAGGCCCTGTTCTTCGCCCGTCTCGAGGCTCGCACGGGTTCCTGAGGGTTCTGAGCGCGCGTGGGGCCGACTCGCAGTTCCGCCGGTTACCATTGTCGGAGACATCCGCGTTCCCTGACGCACCGAGGAGAGACATGAGCGACACGATCACCGAGACGATGCACGGCGTGAAGCTGACCGACACGGCCGCCGACAAGGTCCGCAGCCTCCTCGAACAGGAGGGCCGCGACGACCTCCGGCTCCGCGTGGCGGTGCAGCCCGGCGGATGCTCCGGACTGATCTACCAGCTCTACTTCGACGAGCGACTCCTCGACGGCGACGCGGTCGTGGACTTCTCGGGCGTCGAGGTCGTCGTCGACAAGATGAGCGTGCCGTACCTCGACGGCGCCTCCATCGATTTCGAGGACACCATCCAGAAGCAGGGCTTCACGATCGACAACCCCAACGCGCAGGGCAGCTGCGCGTGCGGTGACTCTTTCCACTGATTCCGGCCCGGATTCCGCTCCCGAAGGGGGGTCGCGCACGCGACCCCCCTTCGGCGTTTCGGCTGATCGAGCCGGAAATTCCACCTCCGACGCGCCGGACACCGCTCTCCGGTGCACACCCCGGCTGTCGAGTCGGAGTAGGCTAGGGACCGATCACCGCGCTTCGCTGTGAAGCGCCTTCGAGTCTCCCGAAAGGTCACCGGTGCGCCACAATCGCCGTCTCCGATGGGCTGCTATTCCGATCGCAGCGTCGCTCAGCCTCGTCCTCGCCGGATGCACGCAGGCCCAGCTGAACGGATTCCTTCCGGGGTTCGAGGAGGGAGCGGGTCCGACCACGAACCACACCGACCGCATCTCGGGCCTCTGGGTCACGTCGTGGATCGTGCTGCTGGTCGTGGGCGTCGTGACCTGGGGACTCACCATCTGGGCGATGGTCGCGTACCGCCGCCGCAAGGGCCAGACGGGCCTTCCGGTGCAGTTGCGGTACAACATGCCGATCGAGGTGTTCTACACCGTCGTCCCGCTCATCCTCGTGCTCGGGTTCTTCGCCTTCACCGCCCGCGATCAGGCCGCGATCGAGCAGCGCTTCGCCGAGGATGACGTGGACGTGCACATCGAGGTGATCGGCAAGCAGTGGTCGTGGGACATCAACTACACGGATGAGGACGTCTATTCGCCCGGCATTCAGGGCCAGGTCTCCGACGAGGGTCCGGCCGGCACCGTGACCGACCTCCCGACCCTCTACCTGCCCGTCGGTCAGAACGTCGAGCTCAAGCTCGAGGCCCGCGACGTCATCCACTCGTTCTGGGTTCCCGACTTCCTCTACAAGAAGGACATGATCCCCGGCAAGACGAACTACATGTCGTTCGTGCCGGAGCGCGAGGGCACGTTCGCCGGCAAGTGCGCCGAGCTCTGCGGTGAGTATCACTCGCTGATGCTGTTCAACGTCGAGGTCGTCTCCCAGGAGGAGTACGACGCCTATATCGAGTCGCTTCGCGACCTCGGCCAAGAGGGGCAGCTCTCCGTCGAGTACAACCGCAACCAGAACCAGCCCGGCGCTGGCGCACCCGAACTGAAAGAGGAGCAGGAAGCCGAATGAGCACCACGACCGCACCGGCTCGGCCGCAGTCGAGCAGCCTGCCGATCGGCGCCTCGAAGGTCGAGCGCAAGGGCAACATCCTCGTGCGGTGGATCACCTCCACCGATCACAAGGTCATCGGGTATCTCTACCTGATCACCTCGTTCATCTACTTCTGCGTCGGCGGCATCATGGCGCTCATCATCCGCGCCCAGCTGTTCCAGCCCGGCCTCGAGATCGTCCAGACGCGTGAGCAGTACAACCAGCTGTTCACGATGCACGGCACGATCATGCTGCTCATGTTCGCGACCCCGCTGTTCGCGGGCTTCGCCAACGTGCTCATGCCGCTCCAGATCGGGGCTCCCGACGTCGCGTTCCCGCGCCTGAACGCGTTCGCCTATTGGCTCTTCAACTTCGGTTCGCTGATCGCCGTCGCCGGGTTCTTCACCCCGCAGGGTGCGGCGTCCTTCGGCTGGTTCGCGTATCAGCCACTCGCCTCGACGACGTTCTCACCAGGAGTCGGCGGCAATCTCTGGATGGTCGGCCTCGGCCTGTCGGGATTCGGCACGATCCTCGGTGCGGTGAACTTCATCACGACGATCATCACGATGCGCGCACCCGGCATGACGATGTTCCGCATGCCGATCTTCACGTGGAACACCCTCGTCACGTCGATCCTGATCCTCATGGTGTTCCCGGTGCTCGCGGCCGCGATGCTCGCCGCCGCTGCCGACCGCATCCTCGGTGCCCAGATCTACAACCCCGAGAACGGCGGAGTGATCCTCTGGCAGCACCTCTTCTGGTTCTTCGGTCACCCCGAGGTCTACATCATCGCGCTGCCGTTCTTCGGCATCATCTCAGAGGTCTTCCCGGTCTTCAGCCGCAAGCCGATCTTCGGATACAAGACCCTGATCTACGCGACCATCGCCATCGCCGCGCTGTCGGCGACGGTCTGGGCGCACCACATGTACGTCACGGGATCGGTGCTGCTGCCGTTCTTCGCGCTCATGACGATGCTCATCGCCGTGCCGACGGGTGTGAAGATCTTCAACTGGGTGGGCACCATGTGGCGAGGATCGATCAC
Source organism: Agromyces sp. H66 (assembly GCF_004959775.1). GTDB lineage: Bacteria > Actinomycetota > Actinomycetes > Actinomycetales > Microbacteriaceae > Agromyces. Next base: position 243,847 of record NZ_SJZG01000002.1, on the reverse strand, counting down.
CTTCGAGACACCGATCGTCTGGGCGATCGGATTCCTCATCTCGTTCGTGTTCGGCGGTCTCACCGGCGTCATCCTCGCGTCGCCCCCGCTCGACTTCCACGTCTCCGACACGTACTTCGTCGTCGCGCACTTCCATTACGTCATCTTCGGCACGGTCGTATTCGCGATGTTCGCGGGCTTCTACTTCTGGTGGCCGAAGTGGACCGGGAAGATGCTCAACGAGACGCTCGGCAAGTGGCACTTCTGGCTGCTGTTCATCGGGTTCCACACGACGTTCCTCATCCAGCACTGGCTCGGCGTCCTGGCCATGCCGCGCCGGTACTACTCGTACCTGCCGGAAGACAACATCACCTGGATGAACCAGCTCTCGACGGTCGGCGCCGCCATCCTCGCGGTCTCGATGATCCCGTTCTTCCTGAACGTGTACATCACGGCCCGTCGGGCGCCGAAGGTCACGGTCAACGACCCGTGGGGTTACGGCCGCTCGCTCGAGTGGGCGACCAGCTGCCCGCCGCCGCGCCACAACTTCACCTCCATCCCGCGCATTCGCTCGGAGTCGCCGGCGTTCGACCTCAACCACCCCGAGGCGGGCATCCCGGTGGGCATCGGCCCGGCGAAGGACGCGCCCGACGCACCCGTGTACGATGCAGCGACGAAGGAAGTCAAGTAGATGCGCGCGAATGTCGTCCTGTTCTGGATCTTGGCGGTCTTCTTCGCGGCTGACACCGTGCTGTATGCCACCTGGACCTCGGCCAGCAACGAATGGACGCACCCCGAATGGGCGGGCACCGTCGCACTCGGGCTCACATTCGTGCTCTCCGCATTCATCGCGTTCTATCTCGGTCGAGTGCGCAGCGCGCAGGGAGCGGAACTCCCCGAGGATCGTCTCGACGCGAACGTCGACGACGGCGACCCTGAGTTGGGCTTCTTCAGCCCGTGGAGCTGGTGGCCGATCATGCTCGCCGGATCGGCTGCTCTGGGCTTCCTCTCCCTCGCGGTCGGGTGGTGGATGTTCCCCATCGCCTTCGTGCTCTTCCTCGTGAGCATCGTCGGCTGGGTGTACGAGTACTACCGCGGCAACTTCGCCCGCTGACGCAGGCGAGACGAGAGGCCCTGGTACCTACGCAGGTACCAGGGCCTCTCCATGTCGACCAGCACGTTCATGCCCGGGCCGCAGCGACGACCCACCACTTCGCGCCGGTCCGAAGCACGTGGATCCCGAATCCGGCGCGCTCGAGGGCGCCGTACATCGCCCTGGGGGAGTGGACGTATCCGCGGTACTCCCGTCCGCGCATTCGCATCCACGCGTTGCTCAGGGCGACCGACAGACGTGTGAACCACGTTCGCGGCGGATGGCTGAACACGACGGCACGACGTGCGTGGGCGGCCGCGGCTTCCAGGAGCCGCTCCGAGTCGGGGTAGCAGCAGACGACCCGATGGAGCACCACGAAGTCGGCCGCGGCGATACGATCGCCGTCCGACGCCAGGTCGAGGCCGACGAGCCGGTCAGCGCGGTCCGTGACGCCGCGTTCGACCAGCAGCGCGCGAGCCTCGGCCTCGTAGGCGCCCGACAACTCCAGGTTCGTCGCGAGGGAGGCTCCGCGCGAGAGGAGCTCGAGCTGGATCTCGCCGACGCCGCCCCCGATCTCCAGAACGCTGCGATCGGCCAAGCCGATCCCGGCCAGATGGTCGACGATGCGATGCTCGGGCGCGGTCAGTCCGCGCCGGCGGTACCGCTCGGCGATGTCATGAGCGAAGCGATCGTCGAACACGCCTTCGTATCGCGGCGATCCCGGGCTGCAGCAGTCGGGCATGCGCCCAGTATGCACCCGGTCTCAGCCCGGCGGCGAGGCGAGCTCGAAGGAGAGGACGTCCACCGCGATCGTGACGTCGGCGCTGCCGTCGGCGGGGATGCCCGGGAGTGAGCCGGCGTGGTGCGCGGATGGTCCCATGCCGGCGAGCATCGCGCGAGTGTCGGAGTCTGTCGGGAGCACGTACTGCACCGGGACCTCGCTGATCCGGACGAGGCCGGCTGCGGCCAGCTGCTCCGTCACCGCGTTCGCCTTCGCCGCCGGAACGTCGACGAGCAGCCCGCTCGACCTGAGCTCACGGAGGTGATCGGCGCGCGGGACGACGACCACCACTCGACCGCCGGGCCTGAGGATGCGGGCGAACTCCTTCGGGTTGCGAGGCGCGAACACGTTGAGGATGACATCGGCGACCTCGTCGCGCAGGGGCAGCGGCCGCCAGATGTCGAGGACGACACCGGTGGCACCGGGCACCGCTCGCAGGGCGCTCCGCACCGCATGGGGCGAGCGGTCGGCGAGCAGGAAGCTCGCCTCGTGCCGGGCCGCGCTCAGGTGTCCGGCGTAGTACCCGGTGCCGCAGCCCAGATCGGCGACGCGCGGCCGGCCTGACACGGGTCCGTTGGCGGAGAAGGCCGTGCGGGCCAGTTCCTCGGCGATCGGCAGATAGGCGCCGCGGCCGAGAACCGCCGCGCGGGCGGCGAGCATCTCCCGGTCGTCGCCGAGCGTCCGCGGCGCCCTCGGAGGAAGCAGTGTGAGATATCCGTGCTTCGAGCGGTCGAATCGATGGCCGCGCTCACAGCCGTACACACGGTCGTCGACAGGGGAGAGATCGGCGAAGCAGTTCGGGCACCGGAGCCACGTCGAGTCGATCGACATGGGTTTCCGGTGCCCGAATCGGTGAGTGAGCCGCTGCCTCAGCTGTGGGTGGTGTCCACCTCGGCGGCGTGGTGGCCGGAGTGCGCCGCCTCGAGCTCACCCCTCGTGACCGGAGCGATGCGGTCCTCGAAGAACCAACGGGACAGGGATGCCCGCAGGCGCTGCCCGGCAGTGATCTTGCCACGTGCATTCGGGCGGAGCATGAGCGGTTCGTACGACTCGAAGCTCACGAGGCGCCAGCGGTCGTACTCGTCGAGAGGCTGGTGCACCTCGATGAACTCGCCGCCCGGCAGCTTCACGATGCGACCCGACTCGTAGCCGTGCAGCACGATCTCGCGGTCCTTCTTCTGGAGCGCGATGCAGACGCGCTTGGTGATGAAGTACGCGATGATCGGTCCGAGGATCACCGTCGCCTGGAGCGCGTTGATGACGCCCTCCATGGTGAGCGAGAAGTGCGTCGCGAGGAGGTCGGAGCTCGCCGCGGCCCAGAGGCCGGCGTAGAACGTGACACCGGCGGCGCCGATCGCCGTGCGGGTGGGCGCGTTGCGGGGACGGTCGGCGATGTGGTGCTCTCGCCGGTCGCCCTTGATCCACGCCTCGATGAACGGGTAGCTCACGACGAGTACGAGGAAGATGCCGATCGCGATGAGGGGCACGAGGATGTTGAACGACCACGTGCGCTCGAGCCACACGAACTCCCAGCCCGGCGGGATCAGTCGAAGGGCGCCGTCGGCGAAGCCGATGTACCAGTCGGGCTGCGTTCCCGCGGAGACCGGTGACGGGTCGTACGGGCCGTAGTTCCAGATCGGGTTGATCGTGAACAGCGACGCGATGAGCGCGATGACGCCCCAGATGATGAACATGAAGCCGCCGGCCTTGGCCGCGTAGATCGGCAGGACGGGCGGGCCGACCGAGTTCGTCGGCTGGCGCCCAGGTCCGGCGAACTGCGTGTGCTTGTGGATGAACACGTAGCCGACGTGCACGGCGATGAGCGCCACCACGAGCGCCGGCAGGAGCAGGATGTGCAGCGTGTAGAGGCGCCCCACGATGGCCGTGCCGGGGAACTCGCCGCCGAAGAGGAGGAACGAGGTCCACGTGCCGATCAGGGGGATGCCCTTGACCATGCCGTCGATGATGCGCAGGCCGTTGCCCGAGAGCAGGTCGTCGGGGAGCGAGTATCCGGTGAAGCCCTCGGCCATCGCGAGGATGAAGAGGAGGAAGCCGAACACCCAGTTGATCTCACGGGGCTTGCGGAACGCGCCGGTGAAGAACACGCGCAGCATGTGCAGGCCGATCGCGGCGACGAAGAGCAGCGCCGCCCAGTGGTGCATCTGCCGCACGAACAGTCCGCCGCGGATGTCGAACGAGATGTCGAGGGTCGAGGCCATCGCCACCGACATCTCGACGCCCTTGAGCGGTACGTACGAGCCGTCGTAGTGCACCTCGGCCATCGACGCCTGGAAGAAGAACGTCAGGAACGTGCCGGAGACGAGCACGACGATGAAGCTGAAGAGCGCGACCTCGCCGAGGAGGAACGACCAGTGGTCGGGGAACGCCTTGCGCCCGAGCCCCTTGATCGCGACGGCGATGCCGGTTCGATCGTTGACGTACTCGGATGCCGCCGCGGTGAACGAACGCTTCTCGGGCGCAGTTGATCGGGTCGTTGCGGTGCTCAATGGCGCTCCCAGAAGCTCGGGCCGACGGGTTCGGTGAAGTCGCTCTGTGCGATGAGGTAGCCCTCATCGTCGACGGCGATCGGAAGCTGCGGCAGCGGACGCTTGGCCGGGCCGAAGATGACCTCGCAGTGGTTCGTCACGTCGAACTGCGACTGGTGGCACGGGCAGAGCAGGTGGTGCGTGTGCTGCTCGTAGAGCGCCACGGGGCATCCGACGTGGGTGCAGATCTTCGAGTACGCGACGATGCCCTGGTACGACCAGTCGGCGCGCTCGGGAGACTCCGTGAGGTCGGCCGGGTCGAGGCGCATGAGGAGCACGGCCGCCTTGGCCTTCTCCTCGAGCTTGCCGTGCTCCAGGTCGTTGAGCCCCTCGGGGATCACGTGGAAGGCGCTGCCGATGGTGACGTCGGACGCCCGGATCGGGACGCCGGACGGGTCGAGCGCGAGGCGGGTGCCCTGCTTCCACATCGTGTGGCTCAGCAGCTCGACGGGCAGCTGGTCCTGCGGGCCGAGGCCGCGGAATAGCACGACGGCCGGAAGGGGGAAGGCGAGGAGCGCTCCGATGAGGCTGTTCCGGATGACCGTGCGCCGGCTGAATCCGGACTCCTCATCGGCCTGGCGCATCACCTCGACGGCGCCCTGCTGGGTCGCCGGGGCTCCGCCGATGGGATGCCGGATGTCGATCGACTCGGCCGAGGTCATCAGCGACTTGCCCCAGTGCACGGCGCCGAAGCCGAGGCCCAGCAGAGCGAGCGTGACGCCGATGCCGACGAACATGTTGTTCAGGCGCACGGCGCCGACGTCGTTCGACTCCATCGGGAACAGCATGTACGCGGCGATCGCCCACACGCTGCCGAGGACGGAGAGGTAGAAGAGCGTGTAGACCGTGCGCTGCGCGCGCTTCTCGCGCTTGGGGTCCTCGTCGGTCACACGAAGGCGATGCGGCTCGAAGCCGGGGTTCTCGAACGCGTCGTGGGGGATGACCGCCGTGCCGGTCGAGCCGGCGAACTCCTGCTCGGCGTGCGACGAGTCGGCGGCGACGAGGTCGACGCCGCTGTGGTCGTCCTGGGCCATGGTTCTCCTTCTTCAGCTGCTGCGGTGCCGGGCGTGCGCTAGTTGGACTTCGCCGTGATCCACACGGTGATCGCGACGATCGCGCCGAGACCGAAGATCCAGATGAACAGCCCCTCTGCGACCGGACCGAGCGAGCCGAGTTCGAAACCGCCGGGCGAGCGGTTGTCCTGGACGTACTTGAGGTACGTGATGATGTCGCGCTTGTCCTCGGGCGAGATGTTCAGGTCGTTGAAGACCGGCATGTTCTGCGGGCCCGTGACCATGGCCTCGTAGATGTGCACCCCGGAGACATCCGTGAGCGGCGGCGCGAACTTGCCCTCGGTGAGCGCACCGCCCGCGCCGGCCACGTTGTGGCACATGGCGCAGTTGATGCGGAAGAGCTCGGCGCCGTTGGCTGCATCGCCCCCGCCGTTGACGAGGTGGTCGGCGGGGATGTCGGGACCGGGTCCGAGCGACGCCACGTAGTAGGCGAGCTGCTTGACCTGCTCGTCGGTGAACTGCGGCGGCTTCACCTGCGCCTGCGGCCCCTGCATCTGCATGGGCATGCGGCCGGTGCCGACCTGGAAGTCGACGGATGCCGCACCCACGCCGATGAGGCTCGGCCCGTCGTCGGAGCCCTGCGCCTCGAGGCCGTGGCACGTCGAGCAGTTCGCCTGGAAGAGCTTCTTGCCCTCCTCGATCGTCTGCTGCGAGGTGGGCTCCGCCTCGGCCTGCGCCACGGAGCCGGAGCTCAGTGCCGCATACGCGCCACCCGTGAAGACGAGTCCGAGCGCGAGGAGCGCGGCGGTGGCGAGCGGGTGCCGGCGGCCGGTGCGTCGCTTCGAGCGGTTCATCAGTTTCTTCCTGTTCGCGGGCATGCTGTTCGTGGCGCTCCTGCCGGGACTCATCTGAGGACGTAGATGACGAGGAACAGGCCGATCCAGACGACGTCGACGAAGTGCCAGTAGTACGACACCACGATCGCGCTCGTCGCCTCGCGGTGACCGAAGTTCTTGACGGCGAACACGCGACCGATGACGAGCAGGAACGCGATCAGACCGCCGGTGACGTGCAGGCCGTGGAAGCCGGTGGTGAGGTAGAACGCCGACCCGTACGCGTTCGAGTCGATCGCGATGCCCTCGGAGACGAGCGACGCGTACTCCCAGATCTGGCCGGCGACGAACACGGCGCCCATGGCGTAGGTGAGGAAGAACCACTCGACCATGCCCCACTGCGTCGGCTTCCAGCCGGTGGCGTAGGGCTGCAGCCGCTCTGCTGCGAACACGCCGAACTGGCACGTGAACGACGACGCCACGAGGATGATCGTGTTCGTCAACGAGAACGGGAAGTTCAGGCGATTCGCCTCGAACTCCCACAACTCGGGCGACATCGACCGCAGCGTGAAGTAGATCGCGAACAGACCAGCGAAGAACATGACCTCGCTGCCGAGCCAGACGATCGTGCCCACCGCGACGGTGTTCGGTCGTTTGATCACGGGCGCGCTCGCCTGATAAGTGATTGAGGTGCTCGTCACGCACACCATTATGGCCGAAATCGCGGGTGAGTTTTCGTCATCCCGGACAGCAGTGTCCGTCCCGGCCGGTAAGGGAACCCTAAATTCGCATGTGTCGAAGCCGGGAATCCGCCCTGAATCCGGCGGATAGGATCGAGTCCATGCCCACCCGACAGAATTGGCCGACCATCATCTCCGCGCTCCTCGAGCACGAGGACCTCAGCGTGTCGGACGCGGCGTGGTGCATGGAGCAGGTGATGACCGGCACGGTCACGCCTGCCCAGCTTGCCGGGTTCCTCATCGCCCTCAGCGTGAAGGGGGAGACGGTCGACGAGATCGTCGGGTTCCGCGACGCCGTGCTCGAGCACGCGGTCCCGCTGCAGGTCGACCCGATGGCCCTCGACATCGTCGGAACGGGGGGCGACCGCTTCGGCACCGTGAACGTGTCGACGATGGCCTCGGTCGTGGCCGCGGCATCCGGAGTCCCCGTGATCAAGCACGGCAACCGGGCCGCGAGCTCGGCCTCGGGATCCTCCGACGTGCTGGCCGCGCTCGGCCTCGACCTGTCGCTGCCCGCCGAGCGCGTGGCCCGCGTATTGGGGGAGGTCGGCATCACCTTCGCCTTCGCCGGCGCCTTCCACCCCGGCTTCCGCCACGCCGGCCCGGTCCGTTCCGAACTCGGCGTGCCGACCGTCTTCAACTTCCTCGGCCCGCTCTGCAACCCGGCCCGGCCCGAGGCATCGGCCGTGGGCGTCGCGAACCTCGATCGCGTCCCGCTCATCGTCGGCGTCTTCCAGACGCGCGGGGCGACGGCGCTCGTGTTCCGCGGCGACGACGGCCTCGACGAGCTCACCACCACCGGGCACAGCCACATCTGGGAGGTCTCGCGCGGCACGGTCAAGGAGCACGACCTCGACCCGCGCGAGCTCGGCATCCAGCGCACGACGATCGACGAGCTCGTCGGCGGCGACGCCGCCCACAACGCCGAGATCGTGCACCGCGTGTTCGCCGGCGAGCGCGGCCCGGTGCGTGACATCGTCGTGCTCAACGCGGCCGCCGGCCTCGTGTCGTTCGAGCTCGCGAAGGACCCGAGCCAGTTCCAGCGCGCCGTGCTCGACCGGTTCCGCGACAAGCTCGCCGTGGCCGAGGAAGCCATCGACAGCGGCGCGGCGGCCCGGAAGCTCGAGGAGTGGATCGCGGCCACGAAGCGGTGACGACGAGGGGCCCCGCGGATGCCGCGGGACCCCTCACCTCATTGCTGTTGCATGCTCCGCATCAGCCGTGCGATACGTCGTCGTCGACCCAGTCGAACGTCTTCGTGACGGCCTTCTTCCAGAGCCGCAACTGGCGGTCGCGCTCGGCGGGTTCCATCTTCGGTTCCCAGCGCGAGTCCTCCTGCCAGTTGGCTCGGAGTTCGTCGAGGCTCGACCAGAAGCCGACCGCGAGGCCGGCCGCGTAGGCGGCGCCGAGCGCCGTGGTCTCCGCCACGACCGGACGCACGACGGGCACGCCAAGGATGTCGGCCTGGAACTGCATCAGGGTGTTGTTGGCGATCATGCCGCCGTCGACCTTGAGCTCGGTGAGGTCGACACCCGAGTCGGCGTTCACCGCGTCGAGCACCTCGCGGGTCTGGAACGCGGTCGCCTCGAGCACGGCCCGGGCGATGTGCCCCTTGTGCACGTACCTGGTGAGGCCGACGAGCGCTCCGCGGGCGTCGGGTCGCCAGTACGGCGCGAACAGGCCCGAGAACGCCGGCACGAAGTACGCACCGCCGTTGTCGTCGACGGTCTTGGCCAGGTCCTCGATCTCGGACGCGTTCGAGATGAGCCCGAGGTTGTCGCGTACCCACTGCACGAGCGAGCCGGTGACGGCGATCGCGCCCTCCAACGCGTAGTGCGGCTTGTCGTCGCCCAGCTTGTAGCCGAGCGTCGTGAGCAGGCCGTTCTTGGAGTGGACGATCTCCTCGCCGGTGTTGAAGATGAGGAAGTTGCCGGTGCCGTAGGTGTTCTTCGATTCGCCCGGATCGAACGCCGCCTGCCCGAACGTGGCCGCCTGCTGGTCGCCCAGGATGCCCGCGACCGGCACCTCCCGGAGGAGGCTCGACGGCTCGACCGTGCCGTAGACCTCCGACGACGCCCGGATCGCCGGCATCATCGAACGCGGCACGCCGAACGCGGCGAGGATGTCGTCGCGCCACTCGAGGGTCGCGAGGTCCATGAACATCGTGCGGCTCGCGTTCGTGACATCCGTCGCGTGCACGCCGCCGTCGGGTCCGCCGGTGAGGTTCCAGAGCACCCAGCAGTCGGTGGTGCCGAACAGCAGGTCGCCCGCCTCCGCCTTCTCGCGGGCGCCGGGAACGTTCTCGAGGATCCACACGATCTTCGTGCCCGAGAAGTACGTCGCGAGCGGAAGTCCGACGTCCTGCTTGAACCGCTCGACGCCACCGTCGGCCGCGAGCCGGTCGACGATGGGCTGGGTGCGGGTGTCCTGCCAGACGATGGCGTTGTAGACGGGCTCGCCGGTGTTCTTGTCCCACACCACGGCCGTCTCGCGCTGGTTGGTGATGCCGACGGCCGCGATGTCGTGGCGGGTGAGGTCGGCCTTGCCGAGCGCTTGGCCGATCACCTCCCGCGTGTTGCGCCAGATCTCCATGGGGTCGTGCTCGACCCAGCCGGCCTTGGGGAAGATCTGCTCGTGTTCGAGCTGTCCGGTCGCGACGATGGAACCCCTCTTGTCGAAGATGATCGCGCGCGACGACGTCGTGCCCTGGTCGATCGCCAGGATGTAGTCAGCCATGACTTCCTCTCAGATGTTGCGGATGCCCCGCCATCACCGGCGGCGGCACGGAGAACCTGCGGAACGCGGCGGGGCCGGTTCTCGCGGACCGGCCCCGCCGGGTTCAGCCGAGCAGGGGAAGGAGCGGGATGGCGGCCCAGCCGGCGAGGAGCCCGCCGATGATGGGGCCGACGACCGGGACCCACGAATAGGCCCAGTCCGACGATCCCTTGCCGCGGATGGGGAGGATGGCGTGCGCGATGCGCGGCCCGAGGTCGCGCGCCGGGTTGATGGCGTACCCCGTCGGACCACCGAGCGAGGCGCCGATGCCGATGACGAGCAGGGCGACGGGGAGCGCGCCGAGGGCCGCGAGCCCCGAGGCATCCCCTTGACGGCCGAAGCCGATCACCACGAAGACCAGCACGAACGTGCCGATGACCTCGGTGATGACGTTCCAGCCGTAGGAGCGGATCGCCGGACCGGTCGAGAACACGCCGAGCTTCGCCGCAGGCTCGGGCGCGTCGTCGAAGTGCTGCTTGTAGGCCAGCCACACGAAGACCGCGCCGATGATGCCGCCGAGCAACTGCGCACCGATGAACGCGAGAACCGAGACGACATCGACCGGGACCGTGGTGCCGAAGCTCGGGTTGCCGAACTCCGTGGCACCGTTCGCGACGAGGCCGAGGGTGACCGCCGGGTTGATGTGCGCGCCAGAAGCATAGGCGACGATGACACCGGCGAAGACCGCAAGTCCCCAGCCGACGTTCACCATGAGGAACCCACCGCTGAAGCCCTTCGTCTTCGCGAGGGCGACGTTTGCCACCACACCGCAACCGAGGAGCACCAGCATCGCGGTCCCGACCATTTCGGAGAGGAACAGCACACCGAGATCGTCCACGTTGACCTTCCATCCTTTTCGCTTGGCCCTCAGGGCTTCGCCCGGGGGCGGAACACTGCCCACCATACTCAGCGGGCGTTCAGGTGGGAATGGTCTCTCCGATTTCATCGGAGCCCCTTCCGGCGGGCTGCGGCGCGGGCGTAGGTTGACGGGGGAGTGCTGCGTCGACGCCGATGCACGGTCGCACGGCGTGCGGCAGCGATGGGGAAGGGATACTCGTGAAGAAGATCATCAACGACCCGAAGCGCGTCGTCGACGAATCGGTCGCCGGGTTCGGGCTCGCCCACGCCGACATCGTCCGAGTCGAGGTGGACCCGATCCACGTCGTGCGGGCCGACGCGCCCGTCAGCGGGAAGGTCGGCATCGTCAGCGGCGGCGGCAGCGGCCACGAGCCGTTGCACGCGGGATATGTCGGCTTCGGCATGCTCGACGCCGCGGTGCCCGGTGCGGTCTTCACCTCGCCGACGCCCGATCCGATCCTCGCCGCCACGAAGGCCGTCGACGGCGGCGCGGGGGTACTCCACATCGTGAAGAACTACACGGGCGACGTGCTGAACTTCGAGACGGCCGCCGACCTGGCCGCCGCCGACGGCATCACGGTGCGCGCGGTCGTGACCGACGACGACGTCGCCGTGAAGGACTCGCTCTACACGGCGGGCCGCCGCGGCGTGGGCGGCACGGTGCTCGTCGAGAAGATCGCCGGGGCGGCCGCGCAGCGCGGCGACTCGCTCGACCAGGTCGCCGAGATCGCCGAACGCGTGAACGCGAACGTGCGGTCCATGGGCCTCGCGCTCACGCCCTGCATCGTGCCGCACGCCGGGGAGCCCAGCTTCACCCTGGCCGAGGACGAGATCGAGATCGGCATCGGCATCCACGGCGAGCCCGGACGCGACCGGGTCGAGCTGGAACCCGCCGACCGGCTCGTCGACCGGCTGATCGAGCCGGTGCTCGAGGATCTCCCGTTCGCCGACGGCGATCGCGTGCTGCTCTTCGTGAACGGCATGGGCGGCACGCCGCTCATCGAGCTCTACCTCGCGTACCGCCGTGCCGCCGAGGTGCTGCAGCAACGCGACATCACGATCTCCCGTTCGCTCGTCGGCAACTACATCACCTCGCTCGAGATGCAGGGGATGTCGATCACCGTGCTGCGGCTCGATGACGAGATGATCGAACTGTGGGATGCCCCGGTGCAGACCGCGGCACTCCGGTGGGGACGATAGGGGGGACCTGTGGGGCTGGACATCACCTGGGCGGTGGATTGGGTCAGGCGAAGCGCGGACGTCATCGCCGAGCACCGTCTCGAACTGATCAAGCTCGACCGCGAGATCGGCGACGGCGACCACGGCGAGAACATGGATCGCGGTTTCCAGGCCGTGCTTCCGAAGCTCGACGACCTTCCCGCCGGGTCGACGCCCGGCGACGTCCTGAAGCTCGTGGCGACGACGCTCATCTCCACGGTCGGCGGCGCGGCCGGGCCGCTGTACGGCACCGCCTACCTGAAGGGCGCCGGGGTCGCCGGCTCGGCGACCTCGCTCGACGGTCGGGCGATCGCCGCGGTCCTCACCGCCGCGCGCGACGGCATCGTGCTGCGCGGCAAGGCGGAGTCGGGCGACAAGACCATGGTCGACGCGTGGACGCCGGCGGTCGAGGCCGCCGAGGCCGCCGCGTCGAACGGGTCGGATGTCGCGTCCGTGCTCGACGCGGCGGCGGATGCCGCGGCGGCGGGTTCCGACGCGACGATTCCGCTCGTCGCCCGAAAGGGGCGGGCGAGCTACCTCGGCGAACGCTCGGCGGGTCACCGCGATCCGGGAGCACAGTCATCGGCCCTGCTGCTGCGGGCCGCCGCGGACGCGGCATCCGCCGCCGCGGGGGCCTGAGGTGGCGGCATCCGACCGAGTCGGCGTGGTGTTCGTGTCGCACTCCGCGCGCATCGCGGAGGGGCTGGTCGAACTCGCCCGGCAGATGGCGCCATCGGCGACGCTGGTCGCCGCCGGCGGGACCGATGACGGGCGGATCGGCACGAGCTTCGACCTCGTGAGCGCCGGCATCGTCGAGGCGGACGCCGGTGCCGGCGTGGTCATCCTCTGCGACCTGGGTTCGGCGATCCTCACCGCCGAGACCGCGCTCGACTTCCTCGACGACGAGACGCGCGGCCGGGTGCGCATCGTCGACGCGCCGCTCGTCGAGGGCGGCGTGGCCGCAGCGGTGGCGGCGGAGGCCGGCGACGACCTCGAGCACGTGGTCGCCGCCGCGGAGACCGCTCGGGGATCGGCCGCCGGCGCGAGTGCGACCGAGACCGGTGCCGCCGAGGCATCCGACGCCGCCTCGCGCGCCGAGGCGACGGCCGCGGGCTCCCACGCCCGCCGCGTCACGCTCATCAACGCCGACGGCCTGCACGCCCGTCCGGCCGCCGAACTCGTGAAGCTCGCGAGCACGTTCGGGCCCCGGGTCACCGTGAACGGCACCGATGCGAAGAGCCTGCTCGGCATCATGTCGCTCGGGCTCACGAAGGGTGCGACGATCGAGATCGCGAGTGACGACCCCGACGGGCGCGAAGCCGTCGACGCGATCGCCGCGCTGGCGGAGTCGGGGTTCGGCGAGCACTGATCGCCCGCCGCACGAGTCGGCGGGGGCGGGGCCGCGTGCCGGGTCTACTTGCCGCCCGCGACGCGGATGTCGGCACCCGACGTGTACGAGGCATCCGACGAGAACAGGTACGCGACCGCGCCGGCGATCTCGTGCACCTCGCCGGGTCGGCGCATGGGGATGTTCGGGGCGCGCTCGTCGGGCGCGTTCGGGCGGCCCGCCGCGGCGTGGATCTCAGTGCGCGTCGTCCCGGGGGAGACCGTGTTCACGCGCACGCCGACCGGTCCGAACTCCCTGGAGGCGCCGGTGGTGAGGGCGTTCAGGGCGGCCTTGCTCATCGCGTAGGGGATGTAGGTGTTCGGGGCGCCCGACGTGGCCGCACCCGAGGAGATGTTGACGATGCATCCGCCGGCGCCGCCGCGGTCGGTGGCCATGTGCGCGATCGCCGCCTGCGTGAGCACGATGGGCGCGAGCACGTTGACCCGGAAGAGGAGCTCGGCCTCGTGGATCGAGACGTCGAGGAAGCCGCCGATCCGACCGGTGATGCCGGCGTTGTTGACGAGCCCGGTTACCGTGCCGAACTCCGCGATCGCCGCCGGGACCACCGACTCGGCCTGCTCGAGGTCGGCGAGGTCCACCCGGAGCAGCAGCACCCGGGCACCGGATGCCTCGCACGCACGCACGGCGGCTGCGGCATCCGTTCCGCGATCGCGGTAGGTGAGCGCCAGGTCGTGCCCGTCGGCCGCGAGGCGCTCGGCGATGGCGCGACCGATGCCGCGGCTCGCGCCGGTGACGATCGTGACGGGGCGGGAGGCGGGATCCGGGTGCATGATCCCCAGCCTATGGCGGACGGTTGCTCTGGCGTGCCCGGGGGAGCGGGCGTACCATCGGCACCATGGCACGCGAAGGGGCGAGCCCGCCTGAGGGCAACACGTTCACACGATTCTTCGATCGCGTCGACCGGGCCCTGATGCCCGTGTTCGGGCCACCGCCGATCTCGGACGGCCGCGACGAGGACACCACGCCGCTCGATGAGCGCGCATGCCCGATCTGCGGGCATCCCATGTTCGAGCACGTGGTCGACCACTCCACGCCCAACACCGTGCTCGTCTGCCCGACCGACGAGCGGCTGCCCGAGCACGAGCCGACGACGGGACCCCTCAACGAGCTCGGCATGCCCGCGAGCGGGCGCCGGCTCGAGAAGTTCGTGCAGCGCAGTTCGGGCTGACCGTCACCCGTTCCGACGCACGAGTGCCTCGCCGAGGCGGCGGAGTTCGTCGCGCACCGCGGCCGGCTCGAGCACCTCGATGAACTCGGCCCACCCGGCGAGTCCGCGTGCGAGCAGCTGCTCGGTCGGCGCGGTCACGCGCACCCTCGAGCGAACGGGGTCGACGGACTCCTCCCCGACGGCTCGCTGCCCGAACTGGGTGGTGAGCAGCGGCACGATCCCCGCATCGACCACGATCAGGGCCGTCGCGGACGCGCGCTGCGCGTTCACCGCGTTCGTGACTCGCTCCCACACATCGGCGAGGTCGAGGCCGTCGGGGCGCTCGGCCGCGTCGTCGGTCACCGCCACGTCGAGGATCCGATCGACGCGGTAGGTGCGCTCCGCTCCGCTGACCGCACCCAGCAGATACCAGTGCTCCTGCTTGCGTGCGAGGCCCCAGGGGTCGACGAGCCGCTCGACCGGCTCGCGATTCCACGCGGCGTAGCGGAGACGCACGCGCCGGCGCGCCACGACGGCGGACTCGAGCACGGGGAGGAGTGCGGGGCGCTCGGTCGGCCGGCGACCCCAGTCGTCGGGATCGATGACGATCGCCTCGGCGGCGGACGCGGCATCCGCCCGGAAGGTCTCGGGCAGCGCGCGCACGAGCTTGCGCAATGCCGCCTTCGCGTCGGGGTCGACGGATGCCGCGGGCCCGACGAGCAGGAACAACGCGCGCGCCTCGGCGGCCGTGAGTCCGCTGAGGTCGGTGCGGGCGCCGCCGAGGAGTTGCCATCCGCCGCCGCGGCCCGGCTGCGGGTACACGGGGATGCCGGCCGCGGAGAGGGCCTCGAGGTCGCGGCGGGCGGTCGCGACCGACACCTCGAGCTCGTCGGCGAGCTGGGCGGCGGTCACGCGCCCCCGTGCCTGCAGGGTCAGGAGGGTGGCGACGAGACGGTCTGCGCGCATACCTCGATTCTCGCCGGAAAAGTGGTCACATGGTGAGCACTTCTGCGTTCGAGACTGGATGCACCAGATCAACCGACCACCGGAGGAGCACGACATGCTCAGGGGATTCGCCACCGTCAGCTACTACGCCGCCGATCTCGCCGCGGCATCCGCCTGGTATTCGGAGGTGCTCGGCATCGAGCCGTACTTCGAGCGCCCCGGCTACGTCGAGTTCCGGGTGGGGGACTACGGGCACGAGCTGGGCATCATCGACGCGGCGTACCGGCCGGCCGCGCCGGAGCGGCCGGGAGGCGAGATCATCTACTGGCACGTCGACGACCTGCAGGGCTCCTACGACCGGCTGCTCGAGCTCGGCGCGACGAGCCATCAGCCGCCGATCGAGCGCGGGCCCGGCTTCGTGACCGCCTCCGTCGTGGATCCCTTCGGGAACGTGCTCGGCGTCATGTTCAACCAGCATTACCTCGACGTGCTCGACCGCGACTTGTGACAGACCGGTGAGACGGTGTCGGATTGGGGGAGCGGTGTTCGTAGCAGGGGTGAGCGGCCACCCACTATGGGCGGCCCCGAGCACAGGAGATGATTCGAGATGCAGTACCTGGTTTCCGTGATCCACGACAAGCTCGAGCTCGCCCCCGACGACGAGATGGCGGCCATCGACGCGTTCAACGAGCGGCTCCAGGCCGAGGGCCACTGGGTCTTCGCCGGCGGCCTCGGGTTTCCCGACACGGCGACCGTCGTCGACAACCGAGGCGAACCGGCGATGTTCACCGACGGTCCCTTCCTGGAGTCGAAGGAGTACCTCGCCGGATTCTGGATCATCGAGGCCCCCGACCTCGATGTGGCGCTCGAGCTCGCCGCCGCGGGGTCGAAGGCCTGCAATCGGAAGGTCGAGGTGCGGCCGTTCCTGGACGTGCCCGAGTGAGCGACATCCGGGCGGCGATCACCAGGGCCCACCGCGAGGAGTGGGCGCGGGTGGTCGCCTCCCTCACCAGGCGATTCGGTGACCTCGACGTCGCCGAGGAGGCGGCGGCGGAGGCGTTCGCGGTCGCCGTCGAGCGGTGGCCGGCCGACGGCGTTCCCGCCAACCCCGGCGGCTGGCTGACCACCACCGCCAACCGCAAGGCCATCGACCGGATCCGTCGCGAGCGCAGGCGCCACGACAAGCACAGGGAGGCGCGGATCTTGTACGACGACGACCCGCCCGAGCCTCTCGGCGCCATCGACGACGACCGCCTCCGGCTGATCTTCACCTGCTGTCACCCGGCGCTCGCGATGGAGGCCAGGGTGGCGCTGACGCTGCGCATGGTCGGCGGCCTCACCGTGCCCGAGATCGCTCGGGCCTTCCTGGTGCAGGAGAGCACCATGGGACGGCGGATCACCCGTGCGAAGGCCAAGATCGCGGCGGCTCGCATCCCGTATCGGGTGCCGTCCGCCGAGGAACTCCCGTCACGCGTCTCCGGCGTCCTCGCCGTGCTCTACCTCGTGTTCAACGAGGGCTACCTGGCGACCGGCCCCGAAACCGATCCCGTTCGCGATGACCTGACGGCCGAGGCGATCCGGCTCGCCCGCCTGATCCGTGCGCTCCTGCCGGAGGACGGCGAGGTCGCCGGGTTGCTGGCGCTCATGCTCCTCACGGAGGCCCGCCGGACCGCCCGGGTCTCGGCCGGCGGCGAGCTGGTGTCCCTCGACGAACAGGACCGTGGAGCCTGGGACGCGGCGCTCATCGCCGAGGGGCATCAGCTCGTGCGCGACCGCCTGGCCACGGGCGTGGCCCCGGGCCGCTACCAGATCCTCGCAGCGATCAACGCCGTGCACACCTCCGCCCGCGACATCCGCGACACCGATTGGGCACAGGTCGTCGCCCTCTACGACCAGCTCGTGCGTCTCGACCCTTCGCCGATCGTGGCGCTCAACCGCGCCATCGCCGTCGCCGAGATCGACGGACCCGAGGTGGCCCTGGCGGACGTCGACCGCCTCGAGGGGGAGTTGTCCGGCTATCACGCCTACCACGCCACCCGCGCCGACCTGCTGCGCCGGCTGGGTCGCAGCCGGGAGGCGCGCGCGGCATACGACAGGGCCATCGAGCTGGCGGGCAATGTCGGCGAAACCGCCTACCTGACCCGCCGTCGAGACCAGCTGGGGCCGGCCGGAACGGAATGATCGGCTCGATATGATCGGCTCGATTCACGTGACGGGATCGGTGGAGCGTGATCGCAGCAGACTCAGGAAACGTTCAGGTTTCATCCGGATCCGGCGCCGGAGCGCGTGACGTGACGGGCCTTCGCCGTGCCGGCCGAGGGGCCGGGGCCCGATCGCACGCACGCGTGGCGCCGGCCGGGGGCGGGCCGAGGCATCCCACTGGCCGCGGACGGGGAGGGCGGCGCGATCGCCCTGGTTCCCGTAAACCGACATAATGCACATTATCGGCGCACCTATCGTGCCCGCCGAATCGACATGATGCCATCTGCACCGCGGTCGGCGATCGGCGGTGCAGATGGCATCTTCTCGTCACCGCTCGAGCACGCGAGTACCTCCTGACATCCGGCGGCTGTCAGGGTGCTCTTGCGCGCCGTCGGCTCCCTACCCGGTCGGCTGCAGCACCGTCCGCACATAGGTGTCCGGGTCCGGGCACGCCTCGCGCAACGCGGCATCCATCTCCGGCTCCCAGAATCGCTCGTCGTCACCGGCCGACGGGAACCAGACGTATCCGGGCCACGTCTCGACCCAGTTGTCGCGCCCGGGCGACTCGGGCACCTCGATACCGTTCGCCTCGAGGCAGGGGGCGTAGAAGTCGGTGAGGTAGTCGTAGATCCACTCCAGCTCGGCATCGTTCGGTCCCGGATTCGTGATCTTCGTGGGGTGCGCGACGGCGCAGGCATACCCGGCAACCACGTCGGCCTCGCCACTGCCCGACCAGCCGATGGCGTCGGGCGGCCCATCGGGGTTCCCGGAGGTCCTGCCCTCGTCGATCTGCAGGCCCGCCGCTTCGTAGCACGCGCGCAGCACCTCGATGCGGTTCTCATCGGTGACGTGGCCCTCGAAGGCGACCTCTGGTCGTACCGCGTTCGGGTGGCTCGCGAGCACCCCTTGCCACAGCAGGTCGGCATCCTCGAGCCGCCTCGTCTCCGACTCCGCCTCGGTGAGCGGCGGGTCTGGCTCAGGGTACGGCGCCAGGTCGGGCATCTCGATGCTCACCACGGCCGGTGTCGGGTCCGTCGGTGCAGCGGCGGCTTCGCCGGACGGTGACGTGGTGCATGCGGTCAGCACGAAGACGGATGCCACGGGAAGGGCGAGGCACCATCCGGCGGCCGCCACAGGCCGCAGAGAGAGGCGTCGGGTCATGCGGTCGATACTCGCGGAGAATAAGCTCCGGATCAAGGACGACGAGTCGTCGACATCTCCCCTCCCCGACTTCGGGATCCGCCGTTTTCGCGGCGAACTCGAAGCCCGATCACGACGTCGCCCCCGCGGGCGGAGGCATCTGCGCGGGCATTCCGCCGATGACGCGCCGAACCGCGTCGATGTCACCGGCGATCATCCCGGCAGCATCGGCGGCCGAAACCGGAATCTGCCCTGTGAACAGGGCGACCAGCGCGCCAGGATCCCCGTCGACGGTCGCGTCCACCATTGTCGACGGGCTGCTCGCGGTGACCTCGACGACACCCGTGCCCACAGCGATGTCGCAGCCGTCGTCGGCGGAGCCGACTCGCACGACCTGTGCCGGGGCGTTCGGCGTGTTGTCGCGGCAGAGCGCACGCAATGGGATCAGGAGCCAGTGAGCCCGGAACGCCTCTTCCGGCCCCGGCGGGGACATCAGCGGGGCGCCCCACTTGACGAACTCGCGGACCACGCCCTCGAGCGCGGCACCGCGCTCTGTGAGGGCGAACACCGTCGCGTTCACGGGTCGCGGCAATTCCGTCCTCGACACGAGGCCGGCGGCCTCCATCTCGCGGAGCCGGTTCGCCAACAGGTTCGTCGCGATCCCTGGCAGTCCGCGCTGCAGATCCGCGTATCTGGAGGGCCCGAGCGACAGCAGTTCGCGGACGACCAGCAGCGTCCAGCGGTCGCCGACCAGATCGAGGCCGCGCGCCAACGCACAGTACTGCCCATACGTTCTCATGCACCAAGTGTATCCCGACGCTTGAGAAGGACACGCTCGTACTTTACTATTTCAAGCATCATCCAACCGATCACATGAACGGAGCTGTCATGCCTACGACCACCGCAATCGACGAGCACCCGACGCTCAGCCACTACTACGGCATTCTCGGCGCCGGCATCGACGCCTACGCTGACGGGCGCGACCCCGTTGCCGTTGCTCACGGATGACTTCGTGTTCGACGGCCCGATCGCCGGCCGCATCGCGGGCGGGAGCCGCTTCGCACACGGCGTGCGGGGCTTCATCGAGGCGGCGCACAGCATCACTCCCCTGCAGGCCGTCGTCACCTCGACGAGCGCCGCGGTACTGTACGACGCCGAACTGCCCGGAGGAACCGTCCGATTCTCCGAGTTCTTCGAGTTCGGCGGCGACAAGATCCGCGAGCTCCACATCCAGTACAACCCCGCCGACTACCTCGCGAAAGGCGGCCACTAGCCGGGTCTACACCTTCGAGGGCCCGCGAGATCCTCCTGCCGGATCAGGTCGAATGAAACGTGATCATGAGCGAGGGACCGTCAGCGGGATTGCTGCCGGCGGCGATCGCTTCGGAATACGAGCGGGCGATAGCGGCGAGAACGCCACTGCGACTCCGACCACACGATGACGCGGGTACCACGCCGCGCGCCGCGACGAACGAGGCCACTCGGTGCATGCGCATCCGCTGGAACGGGCGGGCCGAACCGGCGAAGCGATTGACGAATACCGAGGGGCCGCCCAGAGAACCCTCTCGATTCCCGATCTTGACTACTTGACCGCCCGCGCCCGGAGGTTGGAAGGCTGAGTGCGAGGTGCTCGATCTGTTGGTCGCCCGACGCTGACCGGCCGCCCTCCGTTCGTGCGCTCAGCGCTCCGCGTCATGCCGAGCCGAGTGCGGACCGCAAGACCGGCGCACACGATGACGGCGACCCCGCCGAGCACGGTCGGCCAGGTGAGCTGCTCCCCCAGGATCATCGCCGCCCACAGGATGCTCATCACGGGTTGCGCGAGCTGGACCTGGCTGACCTGGGCCATCGGGCCGATCGCGAGCCCGCGGTACCAGGCGAAGAACCCGAGGAACATGCTCACGACCGCCAGGTAGGCGAACGCCGACCACTCCGCAGGTGTCGCGGCTGGCGGTGCAACGAGCACCGAAGCGGTCATGAGGGCGATCATCAACGGCGCGGCGACCACGAGCGCCCAGGAGACGGTCTGCCACGAGCCGAGTTCTCGTGCGAGCAGACCGCCCTCCGCGTAGCCGATCGCCGCGGAGACGACGGCTCCGAACAACAGCAGGTCGGACTGGTGCAGGTGGCCCAGTCCCCCGCCCTGGAGCGAGGCGAACACGACCGCGGCGACAGCGCCCAGCGCTGCGAACACCCAGAACGAGCGTGTCGGTCGCTCCCGGGTTCGGATCACGGCGACCACGGCGGTGGCGGCGGGCAGGAGCCCGACCACGACGGCGCCGTGGCTGGCCGGAGCCGTCGTCAGCGCGTACGAGCTGAGCAGCGGGAAGCCAACGACGACACCGCCCGCGACGACCGCGAGTCGCGCCCACTGCCGACCGTTCGGCCAGTGCTGGCGAGTCAACGTCAGGGCGATCACCGCGAGGACGGCGGCGACGACGGCCCTCGCCGAACCGATGAACAGCGGCGACAGTCCCCCGACCGCGACGCGCGTGAACGGCATCGTGAACGAGAAGGCGGTGACGCCGAGCAGTCCCCACCACAGCCCGGCACGACCGGATAGCACTCCTCGGCTGGATTGGATAGCGCTACTCTGTACTGACATGAACAACGATAGCACCGGGCGGATCATCGCCGGCGTGCGCGAATGGATCGCGCACGCTCCGCCCGGTGCCCGCGTGCCCTCCAGCCGCGCGCTGATGGCGGAATACGGTGCGAGCCCGGTCACCGTGCAGAAGGCGATGCGCGCACTCGCCTCGCTCGGCCTCATCGAGAGTCGGCCGGGCGTGGGCACGTTCGTCCGCTCGGTGCGCACCACCCGGCCGGCCGACTACGGGTGGCAGACGGCGGTGCTGGGATCGCCGCACGCCCGGATCGCCGCGCTCTCATCGACGCAGCGCACGGTCGCACCCGACGCGATCGCCCTGCATTCCGGATACCCGGCCCGCGACCTGTTGCCCGAGCGGCTCGTGCGCGCGGCGATCGCCCGCGCCGCGCGCACCGATGCGGCGATGACCCGCTCCCCCGCGACCGGTCTTCCCGACCTGCAGGCCTGGTTCGCGACCGACCTCGCCGCCCTCGCACCGGTCGGGGTCACACCGCCGACCGCCCGCGACGTGCTGATCCTTCCCGGCAGCCAGAGCGGGCTCAGCTCGATCTTCCGCGCCCTCGTCGGCCCGGGGCATCCACTCGTCATCGAGTCGCCGACCTACTGGGGCGCGATCCTTGCCGCGGCCCAGGCCGGCGTCGTGCTCGTGCCGATCCCGTCCGGGCCGGACGGGCCCGATCCCGACGACCTCGAGCGGGCGTTCGCGCAAAGCGGCGCACGTGCCGTCTACGCCCAGCCCACCTTCAGCAACCCCACGGGCGCGCAATGGTCGACCGAGCGCGGCGTCGCCGTCCTCGAGGTCGTGCGACGACACGCAGCGTTCCTCATCGAGGACGACTGGGCGCACGACCTCGCCATCGACACCGACGCGCGCCCGATCGCCGCGCACGACGACGACGGGCACGTGATCTACCTGCGCTCCCTGACCAAGAGCGTCTCCCCGTCGCTGCGCGTCGCAGCCCTCGTCGCCCGGGGGCCCGCGAGAGACCGGATCATCGCCGACCGCGCGGCCGAGTCCATGTACGTCAGCGCACTCCTCCAATCGGCCGCCCTCGATGTCGTCACCCAGCCGGGCTGGCGCGGTCACCTGCGCGGACTGCGCGACCAGCTCCGCTCGCGTCGCGACCTCATGATCGACAGCCTGCGAGAGCATGCGCCCGGCGCCCACGTCGAGCGGCCTCCGCTCGGTGGGCTGAACCTGTGGGTGCGGCTTCCCGACGGCATCGACGTGGAGAGATTCGTCCGCGACTGCGAGAGCCGCGGGGTCATCGTCGCCCCGGGCACCGAGTGGTTCCCCGCCGAGCCCTCGGGCCCGCATCTCCGGCTCAACTACTCGGGTCCCGATCCCGAACGGTTCCCGGAGGCCGCCCGCGTCATCGGCGCCGTGCTCGACGAGCACGCCTGAGCCGCATCAGACTGCAGGACGGTCGCATCGATCAGCGCGGTCGCATCGATCAGGATCGAAGAAGCACACGTCGAATGCGGCGAATAGCCTGAACCCGATGCCTCACCCAGTGGTATCGCCGAGACGAGTTGCAGAAGGAGAACCCTCATGGCCAAGACCGGGACGTCCGATGGACTGAGCAAGGAGGAGCGCGACGCGGTCAAGCAGCGCGCCAAGGAGCTCCGCGAGCAGGAGAAGGCCGGAAAGAACCGCGCCGCCGGCGAGAAGGCGGTGCTCGACGCCATCGCCCAGCTGGAACCCGACGACAAGGCGCTCGCCGAAGGCCTGTACCGCGTGGTCACCGAGGTCGCGCCCGACCTCGCGCCGAAGACGTACTACGGCATGCCCGGCTTCGCGAACGGCGACGGCAAGATGATGGTGTTCATCCAGCCGGCCAACAAGTTCAAGACGCGTTACGCGACGATCGGCTTCGAGGACAAGGCGAGCCTCGACGACGGCGACCTGTGGCCCGTCGCGTTCGCCGTCCGCAATTGGACGCCCGCGGTGGAGCAGAAGATCACCGAACTCGTGCGCAAGGCCGTCAGCTGAGTATCGGATCGCGGGGCGGAGCGGATCGTCGTCGAGCACGAGGATCGATGCTTTGCCCCGCGTTCTCGACCCGCAACCGCCGTCGGCCGCCCCGATGTTCGGAGCATCCGGATCGGAGCGGCCCGGCCTAGATTGGGAGGCGAGCGGTCGCGGCATCCGTCGCCCGCAAGTCCACGAGAAGGAGCCACCGGATGAACCGGGGACGCGCCACCCGACGGGTCGCCGAACCGCGCAGCAGCGTGGAGGTGACGGGCGAGCATTCGCAGTTCCGGCTCGACCTCGAGCGCATCCGCTTCTCCCCGTACTTCTCCCGACTCTCCGCCGTCACGCAGGTGATCGCGCAGCCGGGCGCCGGCCCGCTCATCCACAACCGGCTCACCCACTCGATCAAGGTCACCGCCGTGGCGCGCGCGATCGCGGTCGGATTGACGGATGCCTCGTCGCCAGCGCGTGATTTCGCGCTCGAGCACGGCTGCGACGCGGTCGTCGTTCAGGCGGCGGCGAGCGCCCACGACCTCGGGCACCCGCCGTTCGGGCACCTCGGCGAGCGCGTGCTCGACCGTCTCGCTCGTGAGAGCCTCGGCCTGGCCGACGGCTTCGAGGGCAACGCGCAGACGTATCGCATCATCACGGCGCTCGACGTCTGCGAGGCCGCGCCGCGCGGGCTGAACCTCACGGCAGCGGTGCGCACCGCCGTCGCGAAGTACCCGTGGACTCGGTTCGTCGACGCCGCCGAGTTCGATGACGGACTCCCCCGCGGCCTCCGGCGCGCCGACGGCGGAATCGAGGTCGTGAAGTTCTCGGCGTACGACCTCGACGCCGACGACCTCTTCGCCGCTCGGCGCGGACTGCCCCCGATGGAGCAGTCGCTCGAGTGCTCCATCATGGACATCGCCGACGACATCGCCTACTCGATCCACGACGTCGACGACTTCTACCGGGCCGGCCTGCTCAGCCACGGGGCGGTCGCTCGCGAGTTCCGCGGCTGGCTCTCGGGTGCGGCCGAGCTCGGCGCCCTCCCGGACGCCGAGCTGGCGTTGCGGTCGGCGCCGCCGGGGGCCGCGCTCGACGGGCTCCGTCGCAAGCTCGAACGCAGCGACCCGTGGATCGCCGACGACGATGCGTTCGCCGAGGCGGTCGTCGTGGTCGCCGACGATCTCGTCGACGGCCTGCTCGCCACCCCGTTCGACGGGTCGATCGCCTCGGAGCGGGCGCTGTCGTCGTTCACGAACCGGTGGATCGGCCACCTGCAGACGTCGGTGGTGCCGGCACCGGCGGACGTCGTGCGCTCGGGACTCGTGACCCTCGACCGGCGTGCCTGGCACGAGGTCGAGATCCTGAAGTTCGTGCACCGCCACTTCATCCTCGACCGGGCCGACATCGTGATGTACCAGCGCGGGCTCAGCCGGGTGCTGACGCGGGCCGTCAAGGGCCTCGCCGCGTGGATCACCGACGACTACGACCGGAACCGCGTTCCCCAGCGACTCAGGGAGCTGGTCGACATCGCCGCCGACGGCTACGCCCGGTTGCGCGCGGCCAGGCCCGAGGGCATCCCGATCCCCGAGGCATCCGACGTGCTCACGCTCGGAGTGGGGCGAGGAGTCATCGACTATGTCGCCTCGCTCTCCGACGATCAGGCGCTCGCGGTGTCGGAGGCGATCGATGGCCGGCCCGACCGGCTCTGGGACATCGGGCAGAATCTCTGACCCGAATCGGCCGAGCCCGCGGCACCACGAAGGGTCAGGCGGTGAAGGGCTCGGCGACGATGCGACCCCACGCGATGAACGTGGCGATCGCCAGGTACGTCACGTTCAACAGTGCGAACTTGACGCCGCCCTCGTAGCGGAGATGCGTGATGATCGCCAGGACCATGAGCACGATCCAGCACACGGCGGTCACCGGCACCATGAACGTCGCGACGCCGAGGAGACCGGGCAGGATCAGTCCGACCGCCGCCAAGATCTCGATCAGGCCGAGTGTCTTGACGAAGCCCACGCCGGCGTCGTCGGTCCATTCCCCGCCGTGGACCGCGCTGAGCTTCTCCTTGGGCACGAAGGCCTTGCTGCTCCCACTGACCAGGGCCACAAGGGCGAGAAGTCCAGCGGCGATCCAGAGTGCGACATCCATGCGATTTCCCTTCGTCGTGGGTGGTTCGCACATTGGACACCGCGCGATGTCCGGCTGTGACATCGTCAGGCGACCGGCGTCGGTGCTCGTCAGCCGCCCACGTAGCCCGCGAGGTGCTCGCCCGTGAGGGTGGAGCGGGCCGCGACGAGGTCGGCCGGTGTTCCCTCGAACACGATCCGGCCGCCGTCGTGGCCCGCTCCGGGGCCGAGGTCGATGATCCAGTCGGCGTGGGCCGTCACGGCCTGGTGGTGCTCGATGACGATGACCGACTTGCCCGAGTCGACCAACCGGTCGAGCAGCCCGAGCAGCTGCTCGACGTCGGCGAGGTGAAGGCCGGTGGTCGGCTCATCGAGGATGTACACGCCGCCCTGCTCGCCCATGCGGGTGGCGAGCTTGAGTCGTTGCCGTTCGCCGCCCGAGAGGGTCGTGAGGGGCTGCCCGATCGCGAGGTACCCGAGCCCGACGTCGGCCAACCGTCGGAGGATCGCGTGGGCGGCCGGCGTTCGCGCTTCGCCGGCGCCGAAGAACCCCACGGCCTCGGTCACGGGCATCATCAGCACCTCGCTGATGTCGCGACCACCGAGACGGTATTCCAGCACGGATGCATCGAACCGCTTGCCCTCGCACACCTCGCAGGTGCTGGCGACGCTCGCCATCGGCCCCAGGTCGGTGTAGATGACGCCCGCGCCGTTGCAGTTCGGGCAGGCGCCCTCGGAATTGGCGCTGAACAGGGCTGGCTTCACGCCGTTGGCCTTCGCGAACGCCTTGCGGATCGGGTCGAGCAACCCCGTGTACGTCGCCGGGTTGCTGCGACGCGACCCCTTGATCGCGCCTTGGTCGACCGTCACCACGCCCTCGCGGCCCGAGACGGAGCCCTGGATCAGCGAACTCTTGCCCGAGCCGGCGACCCCGGTGACGACCACGAGCACGCCGAGCGGGATGTCGACGTCGACGTGCTGCAGGTTGTTCGCGTCGGCCCCCCGCACCTCGAGGGCACCGGAGGGGGTGCGCACCGACGGTTTCACGGCGGCGCGGTCGTCGAGGTGGCGCCCCGTCAGGGTGGCGCTGGCCCGCAGCCCGTCGACCGTGCCTTCGAACACCACCTCTCCCCCGGCCGTGCCGGCGCCCGGACCGAGGTCGACGACGTGGTCGGCGATCGCGATCGCCTCGGGCTTGTGCTCGACGACGAGCACGGTGTTGCCCTTGTCTCGCAACTGCAGCAGCAGTCGGTTCATCCGCTGGATGTCGTGCGGGTGCAGGCCGACGGTCGGCTCGTCGAAGACGTAGGTGACGTCGGTGAGCGACGACCCCAGGTGCCGGATCATCTTCGTGCGCTGCGCCTCGCCGCCGGAGAGGGTGCCCGAGGCTCGATCGAGCGAGAGGTAGCCGAGGCCGATCTCGACGAAGGAGCCGAGCAGGTGACGCAGCGACGCGAGCAGTGGCGCCACGGACGGTTCATCGAGTCCGCCGACCCATTCGGCCAGGTCGCTGATCTGCATCGCGCAGGCGTCGGCGATGTTGATCCCGTCGATGCGGGATGCCCGGGCCGCCTCGTTGAGCCGGGTGCCGCCGCACTCGGGGCACGGCGCGAACGTCACGGCGCGCTCGACGAAGGCGCGGATGTGCGGTTGCATCGCGTCGACGTCCTTCGACAGCATCGACTTCTGCACCTTGGGCACGAGTCCCTCGTAGGTGAGGTTGATGCCGTTGACCTTCACCTTGGTCGCTTCACGGTGCAGGAGGTCGTGCAGTTCGGTCTCGGAGTAGTCGCGGATGGGCTTGTGCGCGTCGAAGAACCCGGATTCCGAGTACACGCGCGTCGACCAGCCGTCGGCGGTGTAGCCCGGCACGGTGATCGCTCCTTCGGCGAGTGACCTGCTCTCGTCGTAGAGCTGATGCACGTCGATATTCGAGACCGTTCCCATGCCCTCGCAGCGGGGGCACATGCCGCCGATCACCGTGAAGGTGCGTTCGAGGGTCTCCTCGCCGCCGCGATCGACCGTGATCGCCCCGCTCCCCCGCGCCGAGGGCACGTTGAACGAGAACGCCTGCGGCGACCCGATGTGCGGTTGCCCGAGTCGGCTGAACAGGATGCGGAGCAGCGCATTGGCGTCGGTGGCGGTGCCCACCGTGGACCGCACGTTCGCGCCCATCCGCTCCTGATCCACGAGGATCGCCGTCGTCAGCCCGTCGAGCACGTCGACGTCGGGGCGCGCGAGCGTCGGCATGAAGGCCTGCACGAAGGCGCTGTAGGTCTCATTGATCATGCGCTGCGATTCCGCGGCGATGGTGTCGAAGACGAGCGAGCTCTTCCCCGACCCGGAGACGCCCGTGAACACCGTCAGCCGGCGCTTCGGGATCTCGACGCTGACGTCCTTGAGGTTGTTCTCGCGGGCCCCTCGCACGCGGATCAGGTCGTGGCTGTCGGCGACGTGCATCCTCAGGCGCGCTCCTGGATCCGGATCATGTTGCCCGACGGGTCTCGGAACGCGCAGTCACGCACCCCGTACGGCTGGTCGGTCGGCTCCTGCACCACCTCGGCACCGCCGGCCTCCAACGTCGCGAACGTGTCGTCGACGTCGGCCGTGGCGAGGTTGACGCCGAAGTAGCTGCCCTTCGCCATCAGTTCGAGGATGGTGCGCTGCTCGTCCTCGGTGAGATCGGGCATCGCCATCGGCGGGTGCAGCACGATCGAGGTGTCGGGCTGGTCGGCCGGGGCCACCGTGATCCAGCGCATGCCCTGGTACCCGACATCGTTGCGCACCTCGAAGCCGAGGAGATCGCGGTAGAACCCGAGCGAGGCATCGGGATCGGTGTGCGGAAGGAAGCTGTGGTGAATCGTGAGGTCCATACCGTCACGCTAACGCGGCGCGACGGCGTGCGCTTCTCGATTCCTGACGGGCCGGGTCACCTGTTTCGCGGTGCAGGCCGGGATCCCGACGGTGGCCTGCGCCTCCCGCTCGCGGTACACGCTCGGTGGGACCCCGACCAGTTCGGTGAACCGGGTGCTGAACGTGCCGAGCGACGAGCATCCGACCGTGAAGCAGACCTCGGTGACGCTCAGGTCGCCACGGCGCAGGAGCGCCATCGCCCGCTCGATGCGCCGCGTCATGAGGTAGGAGTACGGCGAGGTGCCGTACGCGAGCCGGAACTGGCGGCTCAGGTGACCGGCCGACATGTTGGCGCCGCGCGCCAACGCCTCGACGTCCAGCGGTTGTGCGTACTCGCGGTCGATGCGGTCGCGTACCCGACGCAACCGCGCGAGGTCTCGCAAGTGCTGCTCGTCGCCGGAACTCGTGCCCACCTGCCAGATCGTGACACGTCGCACCGACGTTGTCCAGCGAGGTGACCCGCGGGAATGGCACCGCGATCTCGCGGGGGCGGCCGATCAAACCTGAGTGTTTCCTGAATAGGTCGCCGGACTCCCCCGGAATCCCGGGCGACGACGCATCGGGACGCGCGGGCTCACATCCGACACTCAGGTGCCGTGCAGGTCTAGCCTGACCCTGCAACAACCACCTCGTGGTCGTCAGAAAGGACCTGTCATGTCGACGCCGCAGTCCAACACGGTGTTCGCTGCGTTCTCCCTGGATTCAGCGAACCTGTCGAAGTCCGCCATCAACACGGTGCGCACCACACTCGGGATCTCGGGAGCCGCCGCGCTCATCATCGGCCTTCTGATCACCTTCTGGCCCAAGGGATCGGCGGTCGTGCTCACGATCATGCTCGGCATCTACCTGCTGATCGCAGGCATCGCCTACGTCGGGCTCGGGATCTTCTCGAAGGGCATCTCGGGGGGTGCGAGGGCGCTCGACATCATCCTCGGTGCGCTCTTCATCATCGGCGGCATCGTCCTGCTCGTGAATCCGAGCGAGTCGGCGGTGGTGCTGGGCATCTTCCTCGGCGTGTTCGTCGGCATCCTCTGGATCATCGAGGGCGTCGTCGCGCTCGCACAGTCGAGCGACGCACCGTCGAAGGGCTGGGCGATCTTCTTCGGCATCCTCGGCGTGGTCGCCGGCATCGTGCTGCTGTTCTCCCCGCTGTGGGGCGCAGTGGTGCTGTTCATCATCACGGGTATCGCGCTCATCGTGCTCGGCGTCATGCAGATCGTGCGCGCGTTCACGTTCGGGCGCGGGGCGACCGCCGCCGCGTAGCGGCCATCCCGATCCACGGGGGGTCGGTCTCGAGACGCTGAGCACTCGCGACCGGCCCTTCCGCGTGCCGGGCCCGAAGCCGGTCAGCCCTCGTGCGCGAACCCCGAGATGTCGCCGACGTAGCGCGTGTGATCGGCCGGCACCGGGTCGACCGCGGCGTGCGCGACCTCGGCGGCGAACTCGGCGACGTTGTAGAGACGACCGGCATCCTGCTTGCGGGCCTCGATGGCGCCGGGGTTCGCCCGCTCGAGCAGTGTCGCGGTGATGGTGCCCTCGATCATGTCGCCCGACACGACGACGAACTCGACGCCCGCGGCCTCGAGTTCGGGCAGCTTCGCGCGCAGGGCGTCCTCGCCGGCGCGCTTCGACAGCGCCACGGGCTCGTACTCGGGCATGGTCGGCGTGGTGCGGATGAAGTGCGCCTGGTGGCTCGTGACGAACACGATGCGCGCGCCGCGCGCGAGGTGCGGCAACGCGCCCTCGACGACGTTGACCTGCGCGTCGCGGTTGAGGCGCATGGCGTAGTCCTCGCCCATGCCGCTCTCCATGCCGCCGGAGGCATTCAGCACGAGGATGTCGATCGGGCCGAACTCCGCGACGGCGCGCTCGAACATGGCCGCGACGGATGCCGCGTCGGTGAGGTCGGCGCCGACGGCGATCGCTCGCCCACCCGCCGCCGCGATCTCGCCGACGACCTTCTCGGCCCGAGGCGCCTTGCTGCGGTAGTTCACGACGACGGATGCCCCGGCGCCGGCCAGGTACCGTGCGGTGTCCGCGCCGATGCCCCGTGACGAGCCCGTCACGAGGGCGACGCGTCCGTCGAGCGATCCGGGGGCGAGTGGGTTGGTCACGGCGGGACTCCTCGTGGCTCTGGGGACGGACCTCGCGGGTCCTGGGCGGTACGCCGAACCGAGACTATCAACTCGCCCCGCAGCGGCTTTCGCCCTGCTAGTTTCGGAGCGGACCGCAGGCGAAGGAGACCGGATTTGGATGTGCTGACCCAGTACGCGTGGATCGTCTGGTTGGTGCTGATCCTCGTGTTCGCGACCATCGAGATCTTCACCCTCGAGATGACGTTCCTGATGCTCGCGCTCGGCAGCGTCGCCGGCCTCGTCTCCGGCCTGTTCGGGATCCCGTGGTGGGCGCAGTTCATCGTCGCGGCCGTCGTCTCGTTGGCGCTCATCCTCACCCTGCGACCGCCATTGCTCCGGATGCTCCGGCAGCGCGGCGATCCCGCCCGCAGCAACATCGACGCGCTGATCGGTGCCGGGGGATCGGTGGTGCGCACCGTCACGCCGTCGGGCGGCCAGGTCCGCCTCCGGAACGGAGACGTCTGGACCGCCCGGCTCTCCCCCATCACCGAGCAGGCGGATGTCCCGGTCGGCGACCGGGTGCTCGTCACGGGAATCGACGGCGCGACGGCGGTCGTGGTTCCCGTCGAGCGCGCCACGCCGAACCCGTGAACGGACCCTCCCACGGTGCTAGGTTCGAGGCACAAGACGTCGAAGGGGCGATCGCATGGTGGACCTGACCCAGTACACCTGGATCGTCTGGCTCATCCTGATCCTCGTCTGCGTCATCATCGAACTCCTCACCCTCGAGTTCACGTTCCTCATGATCGCGTTCGGCTCCGTCGCCGGGCTCGGCGCCGACCTCCTCGGCTGGGAATGGTGGGTGCAGATCCTCGTCGCGTCGGCCGTCTCGGTGCTGCTCATCCTCACCATCCGTCCGGTGATGCTGCGCTACATGCGTCGCGGGGCGGACCCGACCCCGAGCAACGTCGCCGCCCTGCCGGGCATGTCGGGCCGCGTCGTCTCGTCCGTCTCCGAGACGGGCGGGCTCGTCAAGCTCGCCAACGGCGAGACGTGGACGGCGCGCCTGGCACCCGATGCCGACGAGGAGGTCGTCGGCGCCGGAGCATCCGTCACGGTCGTGCTCGTCGATGGAGCCACCGTCGTCATCGTCCCGGTCGCGCGCGAGAGCGCCTGACCTCCAACCCAACCGCACAGGAGCCCGCATGATCAGCATCGATGGATTCGTCGGCCAGATCTTCGTCGTCGTCCTCTTGATCGTCGTCGCGATCTTCGTGATCGTCGTCCTGATCCGCGCGATCCGCATCATCCCGCAGGCCTACGCGGGCGTCGTGGAACGGCTCGGCCGGTATCACAAGACGCTCTCGCCCGGCCTGAACATCCTCGTCCCATTCATCGACCGGGTGCGCCCGCTCGTCGACATGCGCGAACAGGTGGTGTCGTTCCCGCCGCAGCCGGTCATCACGGAGGACAACCTCGTGGTCTCGATCGACACGGTCGTCTACTTCCAGGTCACGGATGCCAGGGCCGCGACCTACGAGATCGCGAACTACCTCGGGGCGGTGGAACAGCTCACCACCACCACGCTCCGCAACGTCGTCGGCGGACTGAACCTCGAAGAGGCACTCACCTCGCGTGACGAGATCAACAGCAAGCTGCGCATCGTGCTCGACGAGGCCACGGGCAAGTGGGGCATCCGCGTCTCGCGAGTGGAGCTGAAGGCCATCGACCCGCCCCACTCCATCCAGGACTCGATGGAGAAGCAGATGCGCGCCGAGCGCGACCGCCGTGCGCTCATCCTCACCGCCGAGGGCACCAAGCAGTCGGCGATCCTCACGGCCGAGGGCGAGCGGCAGGCCGCCATCCTCAAGGCGGAGGGCGATGCGAAGGCCGCCGTGCTGCGGGCGCAGGGCGAGGCCGAGGCGATCCTCACGGTGTTCGACGCCATCCACAAGGGCGACCCCGACCCGAAGCTCCTCGGCTATCAGTACCTGCAGATGCTGCCGCAGATCGCCAAGGGCGAGGCGAACAAGCTCTGGATCGTCCCGAGTGAGTTCAGCGAGGCGCTCAAGGGCATCGGCCGCGCGTTCACGCCGGGCACGGCGGATGGCACGGATGCCGCGACGCCGCCCGGTGGGCCCGCCACGGGGTCGCCCGGCCGCATCTGAACCGACGCACCTCGTGTCCACGTACTTCGATCTGCCGAGGCCGCGCGTGCTCGCGCACCGCGGCCTCGCGATCGAGGCGCCCGAGAACACCCTGCTCGCGTTCGATCGCGCCGCCGCCGTCGGCGCCGCCTACGTCGAGACCGACGTGCACGTGTCTGCCGATGGAGTGGCGGTGGTCGCGCACGACTCCTCCCTGCGCAGGGTGGCCGGCCGCGACGTCGAGGTGTCGCGGCTCACGATGGCCGAGCTGCGGCGGGTCGACCTCGGGCACGGCCAGGGATTCGCCTCGCTCGAGGAGGCGCTGGGCGCGTTCCCCGATCTCCGATTCAACATCGACGTCAAGGTCGAGGGCGCCGTCGGGCCGGCGGTCACGGCGCTCGAGCGCACGGGTGCCGCCGATCGCGTGCTGCTCACGAGTTTCTCGGATCGGCGACGCCGACGGCTCGGCGATCTCGTGCCCGACGCCGTGACATCGGCCGGCCGCATGGGCGTCATCACGACACGGCTCGCCTCCTCGGTCCGCTGGTCGGCCGTCGTGTCGCTGGCTCGCCGCCGCGCGGCCGCGTTGCAGATCCCCGAGCGCGTGGGTTCGGTTCGGCTCGTCACGGCGGGTTTCGTGAGAGCCGTGCAGCGCGCGGGAGCCGAGGTGCACGTCTGGACGGTGAACGAGCCCGCCGACATGACCCGGCTGCTCGACCTCGGCGTCGACGGACTCGTCACCGATCGGGCCGATCTCGCCGTCCCGCTGGTGGCAGCGCGAAGCTGAGAATTCCCCGGCAATCACCCAGTCCCCGGCAAGGGAATGCCCAGCTTGATCGTTTATACCTTGTAGACGATCGAGAGGAGTACGCCATGGCGGACCGGAGCCTTCGGGGCATGCGAATCGGCGCACAGAGCCTGCAGAGCGAGGACGGCGTCGTCTTCGCCGACCGTGCCGACTACACCTACCGCTGTGAGACGTGCGGCCGTGAAACGGTGATGACCTTCTCGACCGAGGCCGAGCTTCCCGAGACGTGGGAGTGCCGCCACTGCGGCGCAGCCGCCACCCTGCTCGTCGACTCGAAGCCGGTGGAGGTCGACCGCTCCGGCGAGAAGGTGGCACGCACCCACTGGGACATGCTGCTCGAGCGCCGCACCCGCGCCGAACTCGAGGAGATCCTCGAGGAGCGGCTCAACTACCTGCGCGCCCGTCGCGGCCAGCAGAAGATCGGCGCCTGAGCCCCGGGCTCAGTCCGCCTCGACCTCGTCGGTCTCGTCGTCGACGTTGGCTTCGCCGCGCCCGCGCATCGTGCGGCGCGCGAGGATGCCCGCCGCGATGAGCCCGCCGACGGCACCCAGCACGATCGTGACGGGCACCGCGCCGCCGAGCACGACCGCCGGCGTGAGGCCCTCGCGCAACTCCACGTCGGTGACCATCGCCCCCGGTTCGTACGCGGGCAGCGAGTCGATGGTGCGACCCGTCGGGTCGATCACCTGGCTGGTGCCCACCGTCGAGATGTTCACGACCGAACGGCCGGTCTCGATCGCGCGCAGACGAGCGATCGCGAGCTGCTGCTCGTTCTCGTCGGTGCCCCGGAAGTCCGCATTGTTCGTCTGGAACAGGTACAGCTGCGCACCGTCGCGCGCGCCCTCCCAGATGAGCCCGTCGTAGATGACGTCGAAGCAGATCGCGAGACCGGCCACGGCGCTGCCGAGGTCGAAGACCGGGGCGTTCGTGCCCGGTGAGTACCCGCGCTGGATCAGTCCCGTCAAGTCGCCCGCGATCGCATCGTAGAACCAGCGATCGGGGATGTACTCGCCGAACGGCACGGGGTTGCGCTTGTCGTAGCCGTCGACTGCGCCCTCGCCGGCGCGCCAGAGGAGCGACGTGTTGTAGAACTGCTCGTCGCGCGTGGTGACGGTGTTGAGCACGACCGGGGCGTCGAGCTCCGTGCTGAGCGAGTCGAAGATCCGCGCCCCCGATTCGCTGCGCGTCGGGTCGACGTCGGAGCCGCCTTCCGGCCAGAGCAGCACGTCGACGCCTTCCTCGTCGAGGATCGGTTCGGTCGCCGCCAGTTGCGCCGCGAGCAGGTCGCCCGGCTCGCGCTCGTCGAAGTAGCCGGCCTTGCCGTTGCCCTGCACGCTCGCGACTCGCACCTCGCCGACCGCGACGGTCGGCCAGGCCGGCACCGCGACGGCGACGACGGCCAGCGCCGCGACTGGGATCGCCGAGCGCAGGTCCTGCCAGCCGCGCAGCCGGATCCACTCGATGAACCCCGCGACGAGCGCGACCATCACGAACCCGAGGCCGGTCGACCCGACCCACGAGACGACCGCGGCGAACGGGCTCTCGGACTGGCTGAGCGCTGCGCGCCCCCACGGGAACCCGCCGTACGGGATCGAACCCGTGGCCGCCTCGCGTACGATCCAGAGGCCTGCGACGAGCAGCGGCAGCCAGATCAGCCGGACCCAGCGGGATGCGCTGGCGCGGGGCACCCACCGGTAGGCGAGCGTGATGAGCACCGCGCCGCCCGCCACGAACAACGACTGGAAGATCGACAGGGCGAGCCACGGGATCGGTCCCAGGTACAGCGACGTCCACGAAACGTGCGGCAGGTAGAACGCGAGGCCGAACGCGAGCCCGAGGTGGAACGCCGCCCACGACGAGCGGCCGATCAGGCTGACGAGCGCGAGCCCGATGCCCACGAAGGCGAGTGGCCACACGCTCGCCCCCGGAAACCCGAGGTCGTACACGAGCCCACCGGCGATCGACGCGAGCACTCCCGCCCACAGCGGCAGAAGGGGTCGCTGGTCTCGTTCGGGCACCAGATCAGCCTAGGCGAACCGGCGCCCGGTCAGGCGACCGAGCCGTAGGCCACCACGCCGCGGCGCACGGCGTCGATCGCCGCACGAGCGGTGCTGCCGAGCTCCGCATCCGCGACGATCGAGATCTGATCGAGCAGGTCGACGACCTGCTTCGTGAGCCGCACGAAGTCGCCCGCGGCCAGCTCGGTGTCGGCGAGCACGCTGCCGAGGTCCGCGCCGCTCGCCCATGCGTGCATCGCCATGGCAAGCGCCGGCGACGGCTGCTCCGTGCCCGTCAGTCGGTGCTCGCGCTCGAGGTCGTCGAGTTCGCTCCAGACATCGGTCGTGCGATCGAACGCATCGCGGAACCGGCCCCGTGGCATCCGGAACTGCTCGCCGCGGTCGTCGCGGCGGGGTTCGTACACGAGGGAGGCCGCCATCGCTGCGAGCGACGGCACGTCGAGGCCGTCCCAGAGGCCGAGTCGCAGGCTCTCGGCCACGAGCAGGTCGCGCTCCCCGTAGATCCGCTTCAGGATGCGACCCGGCGCTGCCGAGACGAGTTCCCCGCCCGCGTCGCGTTCGAGGTAGCCCAGCGATTCGAGCACCTCGGTGACCCGATCGAACCGCTTCGCGACCTGGCCGGTGCGCGTGCGGATCTGACGGGACAGCTGGTCGTGCTCCTGCTTCAACCGCCACCAGCGTTCGGCCCAACGTGCGTGCTGCTCGCGCTCGGCGCATCCGTGGCACGGATGCGCGCGCATCGCCTTGCGGGCGCCGTTCAGCTCGCGCTGCATCCGCTCGCGCTGGGCGTGCGTGGGGTTGCCCTTCGAGGCCTGACGCTCGAGTTCGCCGATGCGGCGGCGGATCGCGGCATACTCGGCGAAGTCGCCGAGATGGCATCGCATCGCCTCCTCGAACCCGGTCATCGACTCCTCCTGCTTGCGCAGCGTGCGCGCGAGGTCGACGACGGCGCGATCGGCCTGGAACTGGGCGAACGAGAGCTCGAGGATCTGGCGGGTGCGCTCGCGGCCGAACTGGTCGATGAGGTTCACCGCCATGTTGTAGGTCGGCTTGAAGCTCGAGTTCAGCGGATAGCTGCGGCGTGAGGCGAGGGACGCGACGGCCTCGGGGTCGAGTCCGTCGACCCACTGGATGACCGAGTGGCCCTCGACGTCGATGCCGCGACGACCCGCGCGGCCCGTGAGCTGCGTGTACTCCCCCGGCGTGATCGGCACCCGGGCCTCGCCGTTGAACTTCTCGAGCTTCTCGAGCACCACCGAGCGAGCCGGCATGTTCACGCCGAGGGCCAGCGTCTCGGTCGCGAAGACGACCTTCAGGAGCTTGAGCTGGAACAGCTCCTCGACGACCTCCTTGAACGCCGGCAGCATGCCCGCGTGGTGCGCCGCGACGCCGCGCTGCAGGCCCTCGAGCCACTCCCAGTACCCGAGCACGGCGAGATCCTCGTCGCGGAGCATCCGCGCGCGTTCCTCGACGATCGAGCGGATTTCGTCGCGCTCCGCCGCGTCGGTGAGCCGGATGCCGGAGCGGAGCACCTGGCGCACGGCCTGGTCGCAGCCCGCACGGGAGAAGATGAAGACGATCGCCGGGAGTAGGTGCTTGCCGTGCAGCAGTTCGACGATCTCGGGCCGCTCCAGGCGCCCGCTCGCCTGCGCCTGCTGGTGGAAGCGACCACGATCGCCTCCACGGCGCCCCCGCGTCGATCGCGACGAGATCGACCTGCCGCCGGAGCGCGCGAGGCGTTGCAGCTCGGGGTTCACGCGATTCGTCGACGCCTGGCCCGACGAGTCGAACAGGTCGATGAGCTTCGCCTTCACGAGCACGTGCTGCTCGAGCGGCACGGGACGCTCCTCCGAGACGATCACGTCGGTGTCGCCGCGCACCGCCTGCAGCCAGTCGCCGAACTCCTCGGCGTTCGACACCGTGGCGCTCAGCGAGACGAGCCGTACCTCCTCGGGGAGGTGGATGATGATCTCCTCCCAGACGGCGCCGCGGAAGCGGTCGGCGAGGTAGTGCACCTCGTCCATCACGACGTAGGCGAGCCGGTCGAGGAGCGGCGAGGCCGCGTAGAGCATGTTGCGCAGCACCTCGGTGGTCATCACCACGATGCGGGCACCCGAGTTGACGTTCGTGTCGCCCGTGAGCAGGCCGACGTCGGCTGCACCCCACTCGTCGGCGAGTTCCTGGTACTTCTGGTTGCTCAGCGCCTTGATGGGTGTCGTGTAGAACACCTTCGCACCCGGCTCCTGCATGGCGAGGAAGACCGCGAACTCGGCGACGACCGTCTTGCCCGCGCCGGTGGGCGCGGCGACGAGCACGCTGCGGCCCTCGTCGAGCGCGGAGCATCCGGCCCGCTGGAACGGGTCGAGATCGAAGCGGAGCCTCGAGGCGAACTCCGCGAGTCGCGGCTTCCGCCGCTGTTCGCGAGAGATCGCGTACCGTTCGGCCGGGGAGAGGCTCATCACCCCTCCAGCCTAGACACGGTGCCTAGACGGCAGCCCCGAACTCGAGGCGGTTGCGCCGTTCGACCCGTTTGTCGTGCACGTGTGCGATGCCCCAGGCCGCGAAGTACAGGGCGATCATCGGGATCGCGAGCATGAACATCGAGATGACGTCGGCCGAGGGCGTCGCGAGCGCCGTGAAGAGCACGATCACGAGGATCGCCACCCGCCACGACTTGATGATCGCCGCCGCACTGAGCACGCCCGCGAAGTTCAGCAGCACGACGAACACCGGCACCACGAACGCGACGCCGATCGCCACCACGAGCTTCAGCACGAAGTCGATGTACTCCTTGGCGGTGAGGAGGGACGCGCCGCCTTCGGGCACGAAGCCCGTCATGAGCTTCACGATGTTCGGCAGCACGAACCAGCCGGCCGCGCAGCCCGCGAAGAACAGCGGGATGGCGGTGGCGAAGAACGCGAACGTGAACTTGCGCTCCTTGGTGTTCAGGCCGGGCACGAGGAACGCGAAGATCTGGTAGAGCCAGACGGGGCTCGAGATCACGATGCCGAGCGTGAGGGCGATCTGCAGTCGCAGGTCGAACGCGCTGGAGATCGTCTGGAAGATGATCCCCGTATCATCGCCCCGCGCCTCCGCGACACGCTGCACCGGGTCTTGGATCGCCTCCCAGACGAACAGGTCGGTGAGGATCCAGCCCACGATGCCGCCCACGACGATGGCGATCGCCGAGATGAAGAGACGCTTGCGCAGCTCGATGAGGTGCTCACCGAGCGACATCCGCTTCTCGCGGTTCTTCTCGCGGTTCTTCTCCCCGCGATCCTTCACCGCGGACATCGGATCAGCGACTCTTGCCGGTGTCGGCCTCGTCGTTCTTGGCCTGGACGCCGGCGGTGCCGCTCGCCTCGGGGGCCGCAGGCGTGGCGGCGTCGCCCGTCGCGGTGCCCTCGGTACCGGTCTCGTCCTTGTCGGAGCGCACCTCGCTCTTCAGGATCTTCATCGACTGGCCGAGGCTCTTGGCGAGGGCCGGGAGCTTGGGCGCGCCGAAGAGCAGCAGGATGACCACGAGGATGATCAGCGCGTGCCAACCAGTGAAGCCTTGCCACATAGGAATTCGTCCGTTCTCAGGGAGGATCGTCACGACAGTCTACCTGCCGTCGGTGCCGACGGGTCGAGACGGCGATCGTTCGTCCGCCGGGGCCCTCACGGCTCGCCGTCGCCCGCCGTTCCGGGGGTCTCGGCGGATGCGTCGCGTCCACGATACGCGTCGAGGCCCGCCTCCGCCCATTCCGCGACCGCGGCCCGAGCCTCGGGCGGCGAGACGACCGTGACGAGACCCGGCAGCCCCGCGACGAGGCGCTTGAGCCCGTGCACGTGCGCGAGGCGCAGCGTGACGCGCAGACGCCCACCGACCTCGTGCGTCCGCGAGTCCGCCAGGTAGTCGGCGAGGAGCGGCAGCGTCGACGGCGACACGTCGACCACGACGTCGAGATCGGAGTCCGAGCGCTGGAAGAGGGTGTCGGGCACGACGTGCTGCGAATGGTCGCCGACGGGCTCGTCGGTGAGCACGAGGGCGCTCATGCGGTCGACGCGGAAGTTGCGCACGTCCTCGCGCGTGTGGCAGTAGGCCTGCAGGTACCAGTCGGCGTCCTGCGAGATGATGCGCAGGGGGTCGGCGCGACGGCGGCTCGCCACGCCGCGGGCGTTGAGGTAGTCGAACTCGATCTGACGGCCGACCGCGACGGCCTGGCGGATCACCGCCAGCGACGCGTCGGCCTCCGTCTCGGCGACCGCGAGCCGGCTCGGCGTGGCCGAGGCGCCCGCGGTGAGCTTCGCCATGAGCGAGGCGAGTGAGGCGCTGCCCGCGTTCTCGGGGGATGCGGACAGGTACTGGAGGCCGGCGATGAGCGCCGCCGCCTCGCGCGCCGACAGCCGCGGCGCATCGTCGATGGCCACGTGGTGCACGATGACGATGACGTCGTCGTCCTCGAACGAGTCCCAGTCGATGTCGAAGAGGTCGTTCGGCTGGTAGGTGCCCGTCGAGCCCGGCAGGCCCGACGTGGCGATGAGCCGCACGGCGTCGCGGATCTCGTCGTCGGTCATGCCGAAGTGCGCCGCCGCCTCGGACACCGCGACGACCCGCTGCTCGAGGAGGTACGGCACGAACGAGAGCAGGAAGACGAGCTTGTCGGGCGCCTTCAGCGGCCTGGCGCGGCGCGCGGCCATCACCCGGCTCCTTCGTCGTGATGGGCGGCGGCGACGGCGGCGAGCCGGCTGCGCACCGCCTCGCGCAGCGACTCGGGGTTGATGACGCGCACCTCGGGACCGTAGGCGGCGAGCTCGTCGGCGAACACCGCGGCATCCGTGTAGTGGAGGCGGATGACCCCGGCCTCCTCGTCGCGGAGCACGGCGCGCTTGCCGAGGCGAACCTCCGCGTCGGTGCCCGCGGTCACCGCGAGATCGGCGGCATTGCGGAGCCGCAGCTCGTCGAGCTCGGCGAGGATACGGTCCTGGATGCCCGGGGGCGGTGCGTCGAACGTCATGCCGGGCACCGGCACGACGTCGTCGACGATGCGGGAGAGCAGGAAGGTGCGCGGGCCTGCGGCATCCCGGTCGTACGCGTGCAGGTGCCATCGCCCCTCGTGCAGCACCACCGCGAGCGGGTTCACCGTGCGCAGGCGCGGCTCGGCCTCGCCTGGCTTGAAGTAGCGGAACCGCACGGTCTGCCGGCGGTCGAGCGCCTGGCGCAGGGGTTCGAACGCGGCGTCGCGCACGCGCAGGCGCGGGGCGTAGCCGATGACGGGGTCGCGGGGCTCGATGCCGAACGAGCGGAGCTTGGTGAGGGCCCGCTGCGAGTCGGCCGACAGCGACGCCTCGCGCCACACCTCGGCCGCCAGACCGAGGAGCGTGAGTTCGTCGGGCGTGAATCGCACTTCGTCGGGCAGGTCGTACTGGCCCTTCGGGATGCGGTAGCGCAGCGCCTGGTTGTCACCCGGTCGGTCGGGCGACTCGACCGTCTCGAGCGGGATGCCGAGCTCGCGGATGTCGTCCTTGTCGCGTTCGAACTGGCGCTCGAGGTTCGCGTTGCCGCCGGATGCGTCGTATCGATCGGCGTAGCCGCGCACCGACGACAGGATCTCGGACTTCAGGAGTCCCGTCTCGGTCGCCAGGAGGGCGAGAACGAGGCTGAAGAGCCGGTCTTCGACCGGAATCCTCGACTCCCCCTTGCCCGCTGCGCCAGCCACACGAGCGATCATACTCATCCGGGGGCTGCCCCCGACCGCCGCCGACCGGGTCAGATGACACCCAGGATGTCGACCACGAAGAACAGCGTCGAACCGCCCGGCACCTGCGCGTTGCCCTCGTCGCCGTAGCCCTCCGAGGGCGGCACGATGACGCCGACCTGCGAGCCGACCGGCTGGCCGATGAGCGCGGCCGAGAAGCCGGGGATCACGTTGCCGCCCTCGCCGACCACGAAGGTCGCGGGCCGGCCGTTCTCCCACGACGAGTCGAACACCTCGTTGTCGCTCCACAGCACGCCCGTGTAGTGCACGACGACGGAGTCACCGTCTTCCACCAGCTCGCCGTTGCCCTGCTTCAGCACCTCGATCTCGAGGTCCTCGGGCGGCGTCGACTTGGGGACCGTGATGCC
This sequence comes from Agromyces sp. H66, assembly GCF_004959775.1. Lineage (GTDB taxonomy): Bacteria > Actinomycetota > Actinomycetes > Actinomycetales > Microbacteriaceae > Agromyces. The sequence goes on along the minus strand of NZ_SJZG01000002.1, from coordinate 202,393 downwards.
CGGGCGCCCGTCGGGCGCGAGCACCACCGCGGGGAACTCGTCTCGGGACAGGCGCACCGAGCCGTCGGCACGCATGAGGAATGATCGCTCCACGTCCACCACGAACACGAGGCTGTCGCCTCCGGCGATGCCGAGCGCAGCGTTGCCGGCTTCGCCCAGGCCTTCGTCGGACGGGATCACGGCCGCGACCCGGGAGCCCTCGCTCGCGCAGGTGAGCGCCTTGCGGAGCCCGGGCATGAGTCCCTCGACCAGGGTCACCTCGAACGGGTCCTGATCGTCGTAGCCCGCAACCTCGACCTGCTCGCCGTTGGCGCCGTTGTAGACGGCGTAGCGGATGAGCGCATGCTGGCCCTCCTGGAGCCGCTCGCCTCCGCCCACGATGACCTCGGTGCACTGCGTCTCGCCGGGCACGAGCGGGGTCGGGAACTCCACTCTCGGCTTCTCGCCGAAATCCCCCCGCACGACGACGGCGTCGGACGACTGCCCGGCCGTGGCCTGGGGAGCGGGCGCCGAGGCGCATCCGGAGAGCGTCACGGCGACGAGTCCGGCCGTGGCGATGAGCGCGAATGACGAGCGCACTGATCCTCGATTCTTCGATGGGTCGCGGAGGGGCGTTGGTAGCCTACCCGGCTTCGCCCGCGGATTCGGAGCGGTCGGCAGCGCCTGCGTCGGGCTCCGCCCCGCCGGGCTCGGTCGCGCGGGAACTCGCGGCCGCGGCATCCGCTGCCCGGGCCCGCTTGCGAAGCGCCTTGTCGCTCACCTGCCGCTCGCCGAGCGCGCCGGGCGTCCACGCCTCGACGTCCTCGTCGCTGAACTCGGTCTTCGACGGGCGGCGCTTGAGCTCGGGCAACTCAGTGCCCGGCGCGAGCCGACGGGCGGTGATGAGGAAGCCCGTGTGCGCGATCATGCGGTGGTCGGGCCGCACGGCGAGGCCCTGCACGTGCCAGCCGCGCACCATGGTCTCGTTCGCCTGCGGCTCGGTGTACCAGCCGGTGGCGCGGATCGCCTCCGCCACCCGCGACAGCTGCGTCACGGTCGCGATGTAGCAGAGCAGCACGCCGCCGGGCTTGAGCGCGGTCGAGACGGCGTCGAGGCACTCCCACGGCGCCAGCATGTCGAGCACCACCCGGTCGACGGATGCCGCGGCCGCCTGTCGCGGCAGCGCCTCCGCCAGGTCTCCGAGCGTGATCGACCAGTTCTCGGGGTCTGCGCCGTGGAACGTCGCGACGTTGCCGCGAGCGACATCCGCGAACTCGTCACGGCGCTCGAACGATTGCAGGCGCCCGGTCGGGCCGATCGCGCGCAGGAGCCAGAGCGACAGCGCGCCGGATCCGACGCCCGCCTCGACCACGGTGGCGCCGGGGAAGATGTCGGCCTGGGCGAGGATCTGCGCGGCATCCTTCGGGTACACGATCGCCGCACCGCGCGGCATCGACATCACGAAGTCGCTGAGGAGCGGCCGGAGCGCGAGGTACTCGACACCCGCCTGGTTGGTCACGACCGAGCCGTCGGGAAGGCCGATGAGGTCGTCGTGCGCGATCGCGCCCTTGTGGGAGTGGAAGAGCTTGCCGGGTTCGAGCGTGATGGTGTGCAGGCGGCCCTTGGGACCGGTCAGCTGCACCCGATCGCCCGCGCGGAACGGTCCGCTGCGCTCGCCGCGACTCTCGATCATGCGCGCGCCTCCCGGTGATCGAGCAGGGCGGCGAGGTCGGCGACGGATCGGCCGTCGAGGGTCGGCCACAGCACGTGGGCGGGTGCCTCCTCGAGCGCGAGGATGTTCGGCACGCCGATCGTGACCGCCCCCGACGCCCACGCCGAGGTGAGGCCGGCGGGCGAGTCCTCGATGGCGACGCACTCGCGCACGTCGACGCCGAGCTCCGCCGCGGCCTTCAGGTACGGCTCGGGGTGCGGCTTGGCGTGCTGCACGGCATCGCCCGTGACGAGCACGTCAAACGCGTGGAACGGGATCGCCCGCACGACGTCGTCGGCCATCGACCGCACCGACATGGTGACGAGCGCGGTGGGCACGGATGCCTCGCGCAGCGCCTCGAGCAACTCGCGGGCGCCGGGCCGCCACGGCACGCCGTGCTCGGCGAGCTGCTCCTGCACGCGCGCGGTGAGTCGCGCCACGATCGTGTCGGCGTCGAGGGCGACGCCCGCCGACTGGAAGACCGCCGCGGCCTCCCAGAGCCCGCTGCCCACGAGGCCGAGCGCGTCCTCGTGCGTCCAACGGCCGCCGAAGGACTCCACGAGCTCCTCCTCGGCCGCCATCCAGTAGCGTTCGGTGTCGACGAGGGTGCCGTCCATGTCCCAGAGGACGGCGGCGGGGAGGCGAGTGGTCACAACCCGCAAGTCTACGGGCACGCCCTATTGTGGAGGTGTCCCGGGTCCACCGGGGCGGGAAGCGGGGCACCAGGAGTGAAACAGCCGGCCGGATTCGAGGGCGGAAGGCTGCTCATCGTCGCGTTCGAGGGGTGGAACGACGCCGGGGAGGCGGCGACCGGTGCCGCAAAGCTCCTCATCGACCGCCTCGGCCTCGTCGAGATCGCCTCGGTCGACCCCGAGCTCTACTTCGACTACCAGTTCACGCGCCCGACGGTCGTGGCCGGCGAGGACGGCACGCGCCGGCTCGAATGGCCCGGCGCGGCCATCCTCGGTCCGAGCGGCATGCCCGCATCCGACGACGAGGAGGGCGTGACCGGCCCCGGTGCCGGGTCGCTGCACGTGCTCATCGGCGCCGAGCCCGCACGCAGCTGGAAGGGATTCGCCGCCGAACTCGTCGATGCGGCGCTCACCGCCGACATCGAGGGCATCGTGCTGCTCGGCGCGATGCTGGCGGATGCCCCGCACACGCGCCCGCTCTCGGTGTTCGCATCGAGCGAGAACGCCGAGGTGCGTCGGGCGCTGGGCGTCGATCGCTCGAGCTACGAGGGTCCGGTCGGCATCCTCAGCGTCATCGCCGACCAGGCCGAGCGCGTCGGCATCCCGACGGTGTCGCTGTGGGCGTCGGTGCCGCACTACGTGCACAACGCCCCCTCGCCGAAGGCCGTGCTCGCCCTGCTCGGCAAGGTCGAGGAGCTCACGGGGCTCAGCATCCCGCGCGGCAACCTCGAGGCGGAGGCCAAGGCGTGGGAGGCCGGCGTCGACGCGCTCGCGGCCGACGACGAGGACATGGCGGGCTACATCAAGCAGCTCGAGCAGGCGCGCGACGCCGTGGACGCGCCCGAGGCGAGCGGCGAGGCGATCGCGCAGGAGTTCGAGCGCTACCTGCGCCGTCGCGGCGAGGGGCCCGAGGGTCGGGCCGACGGTCGTGGCGACGGTCCGCGCGACGAGCCCTGGCGACCGCGCGACGGCGCCTGAGCCGCACGCGCCGCCGCGGCATCCGGCACCGCGCCGACGCCGTCAGGCGTCGATCGCGCCCGTGGCGAGCATCCAGAAGATGAATCCGCCGAGCGCGAGGCGGTAGATCACGAACGGCAGGAAACTGTGCTTCGAGATCCAGCTCATGAAGAAGTGGATGATGAGGATCGCCACGACGAACGCGACGAGCGTGGCGACCCCGGTCTCGAGCGGGCCGAAGACCGCCGGCTCGCCCCAGCTCTTGAAGAGCTGGTAGAAGCCGGAGCCGAACACCGCGGGGATGGCGAGGAGGAACGCGTACCGCGCCGCCGCGGGCCGCGCGTAGCCGAGCAGGAGTCCCATCGTGATGGTGCCCCCCGAGCGCGACACGCCCGGGATCAGCGCCAGGGCCTGGGCGAGGCCGAACAGGATGCCGTGCGGCACGTTCAGCCGGTCGAGCGAGCGGTTCTTCGCGCCCGCCCAGTCGGCCAGGCCCAGGATGATGCCGAAGACGACGAGCATGGTGGCGACGATCCAGAGCGATCGGAACGTCGTCTCGATCTGGTCCTGGAAGAGGATGCCGAGCACGACGATCGGGATCGACCCGATGATGATCAGCCAGCCCATCCGCGCGTCGGGGTCGTGTCGCGGGACGCGGCCGAACAGCGATCGGAACCAGTGCGAGATGATGCGCGTGATGTCGCGCCAGAAGAACACGACGACCGCCGTCTCGGTGCCGATCTGGGTGATCGCGGTGAACGCGGCGCCCGGGTCCTGGGCGCTCGGGAGGAACTCCCCCAGGATCCGCAGGTGCGCGCTCGAGGAGATCGGCAGGAACTCGGTGAGGCCCTGCACGAGGCCGAGGATGATCGCGTCGAGCACGGGGACGTCCGCCTTCCGGGGGTCGTGGATCGAGACCGGTCGCGGTCAGTAGCCGAGGAGCAGGTCGCGCAGGACCCGCCTCCCGAAGGATAGTGCGTCGAGCGGGACGCGCTCGTCGACCCCGTGGAACATGCCCGGGAAGTCGAGGCTCGCGGGCAGGCGCAGCGGCACGAACCCGTAGCCCGCGATGCCGAGTCGGCTGAGGGACTTGTTGTCGGTTCCGGCCGCCAGGAGGTATGGGAAGACCGGGGCGCCCGGGTCGTGCACCTCGATCGTGCGCCTGACGGCGTCGACCAGCGGACCGGAGGTCGGCGCCTCGAGCCCGACGTCGCGGTGCACGACCCGGATCTCGATGTCGTCGCCGACGAGCTCCTGGATCTCGGCGAGCACCGCGTCCTCCTCGCCGGGCAGGGTGCGGATGTCGACGAGGGCCTCGGCGTGGTCGGGGATCACGTTGTGCTTGTAGCCGGCGTCGAGCACGGTCGGGTTCGCGGTCGTGCGGAGCGTGGCCGTGATGAACCCCGACGCCGAACCCGTGGCGAGCGCGAGCTCGTCGGGCGAGACCTGCTCGGGGTCCACGCCGAGCACGCCCGCGATCTCGGCGAGGAGCTCGCGGGTGGTGTCGGTGAGCCGCAGCGGCCACTCCCGACGGCCGATGCGGGCGATGGCCTCGGCGAGCTTGGTGACGGCGTTGTCGCGGATCAGCCGCGATCCGTGCGCGGCGACGCCCCGCGCGATGAGACGCACCCAGATGAGCGACTTCTCGCCGGTCTGCAGGAGGTAGGCGCGCGTGCCGTCGACCGTGATCGAGTAGCCGCCGACCTCGCTGATCGCCTCGGTGGCGCCCGCGAAGAGGTTCGGGTGGTGGTCGACCAGCCAGCTCGCGCCGAGGCCGCCGCCCGCCTCCTCGTCGGCGAAGAACGCCACGACGATCTCGCGTTCGGGCAGGGATCCGGCGCCGATGATGTCGCCGAGCGCCGTGAGCATCATGGCGTCCATGTTCTTCATGTCGACCGCGCCGCGTCCCCAGAGCATGCCGTCGCGGATCTCCCCCGCGAACGGGTCGACGCTCCAGTTGCGCGCATCGGCGGGCACGACGTCGAGGTGGCCGTGCAGCACGAGCGCCGGCTTCTCGGGGTCGCGCCCCGGCACGCGCGCGACGACGCTCGTACGGCGCGGTTCGGACTCGAACAGCTGCGGTGCGAGCCCGAGCGCGGCGAGCTTCGCCTCGACGTATTCGGCGGCCTCGCGCTCGCCCTTCGCCTTGCCCTCGCCGTAGTTCGAGGTGTCGAAGCGGATCAGGTCCCGGGCGATCGCCGCGGTCTCCTCGAGTTCGGTGGTCGGCTGTGGGACTGCGGATGTCGGGGCCATGCGTTTCACCGTAGCCGCCCTCGTGACGGGTGGCCACGCGTGTTCGAGCGCCCCCGGAAACCGTGCTAATGTCTTCTCTCGGGCCTGCGGGAGACCGGAGTGCCCGACACAACGCGCGGGTGGCGGAAATGGCAGACGCGCTAGCTTGAGGTGCTAGTGCCCTAACGGGCGTGGGGGTTCAAGTCCCCCCTCGCGCACGCGTTGTGAGAAGGCCCGGATCGTGCTGATCCGGGCCTTCTTCCGTTTTCCGGGATGCCCCGAACGCGGGGGGTGGACGGACGGCCTTCCCGGCTTGCCTCATTCGAACATGTGTTCGAAACTGGGGTATGACCATGACCGCTCCCCACGCCGCTCCAAGCCCTCGGCCGGCGCGCGTCGAGGAGCTGCAGGCCCGCATCCGTGGGATGCAGGCCACGCGCCTCGACTCGAAGGCCGTGCCGACGCATCCGGCTCTCACGCAGGTGCTGCCGGGCGGCACGCTCCGCGAGGGCACGGTCGTGCAGGTCGAGGGGTCGACGACCCTGCTCATGGCGCTCCTGGCCGGACCGAGCGCGAGCGGGCGCTGGGTGGCCGTGGCGGGCATGCCCGAATTCGGCGTCGAGGCCGCGGCGCGGTTCGGCATCGACCTCGACCGACTGGTGCTCGTGCCCGATCCAGGGCGCCAGTGGCTCACGGTCGTCGCGGCGCTCGCCGACGTCATCCCCGTCGTCGCCGTGCGGCCGGCGGGTCGGATCTCGCCCGCCGAGTCGAGTCGCGTCCAGGCGAGGCTCCGCCAGCGCGGCACCACCCTGCTCGTCGCGGGCGAGTGGCCGGGCAGCGACGCCCGGCTCGGCGTCGAGACGAGCGAGTGGCAGGGACTCGAGCGCGGGCACGGGCATCTCGCCGAACGCGAGGTCGTCGTGAGCGTCGCCGGCCGCGGCGAGTTCGTGCGGCGTACGCGCTCACGCCTCCGGCTGCCGGGGCGCCATCTCGAGTTCGCGCCGGCGGCTCCGACGCCCGGCTTCGCCGAGTCGATCCGGCTCGCCGAGCCCATCCACCTCGACGACATCGAACGGAGGGCCACCGGATGACCACCGACCTCGGCCGCACCATCGTGCTCTGGTGCCCCGACTGGCCGGTCTTCGCCGTGTGCCGCGAGACCGGGCTCGACCCGACCGCGCCCATCGCGCTCACCGAGGCCGGCCTCGTCTTCGCCTGCTCGGCGGCCGCGCGTCGCGACGGCGTCGCTCGCGGACTGAAGCTCCGCGAGGCGCAGTACCGCTCCCCCGCCCTCACCGTGCTCGAGTACGACGCCGACCTCGACGCCCGCGTCTTCGAGCCCGTCGTGCGCGCCGTCGAGGCCGCCGTGCCCGGCGTGCAGCTCGTCCGGCCGGGCACGCTCGCCATGCGGGCGAGGGGTCCGGCCCGGTACTACGGCGGTGAGGATGCCGCGGCGTCGGCCCTCCTCGCCACGGTCGCCGAGCACGGGGTGCCGGGTGCCCGGATCGGCATCGCCGACGGACCGTTCGCGGCCGAGCAGGCGGCGCGCGCCACGGGCGAGGCGCCCATCGGCGTCGTGCCGCCCGGGGCATCCGCCGCCTTCATCGCGCCGCTGCCCGTCGCGCTCGTGGTCGACCCGCGCACGGCCATCCTGCTGAACCGGCTCGGCGTGCGCACGCTCGGCGAGTTCGCCGCCCTGCCCGCCGCCGACGTGCGGCGCCGGTTCGGGGCGGCCGGCGCGTTCGCGCACGACCGCGCCGCCGGGCGGGAGCAGGCCCGCGTCATCGCCCGCACGCCGCCGCCCGAGTTCGAGGCCGAGCAGCACTTCGAGCCCCCGCTCGACCGCATCGACCAGCTCGCGTTCGCGTTCCGCGTGGGCGCCGAGGAGTTCATCGACCGCATGCGCGCGGTGCGGCTCGTGTGCACCGGGCTGCGCATCGAGCTCGACGACGAGCGCGGCGGGCACTCGAGCCGGAGCTGGCTGCATCCGCGCTGGTTCACGCCGGCCGACGTCATCGACCGCATCCGCTGGCAGTTGCAGGGCGCGGGCTCGGCCGACACGGGCCTCGCCTCCCCCATCGTGCGGCTGCGCGTCATCCCCGAGCGCGTCGACTCCACGGGCAACCACGAGGAGGGCCTGTGGGGCGGCGGCCCCGACGAGCGCGTGCACCACGGGCTCACGCGCGTGCAGAGCATGCTCGGGCACGAGGCCGTGGTGACCGCCGCGATCGGCGGGGGCCGCATGCTCGCCGACCGGCAGGTGCTCGTGCCGTGGGGCGACCGGCCCCCCGAGCGCACGAGCGACGCGCCGTGGCCCGGGAGCCTGCCCGCCCTCGCGCCCGCGAGCGTCTTCCGCGAACGGCTGCCGATCGCGCTCCTCGACGAGCGCGGTGCCGTCGTCGCCGTCGACGACCGCGGCGCGATCTCCGCGTCGCCCGAGCGGTTCGCCGTGGGCGGCGGCGAGGCGGCGCCGGTGCGCGCGTGGGCCGGCCCGTGGCCCGTGGTCGAGCGCTGGTGGGACGCCGAGCAGGCCAAGCGCGTGCACCGGTTCCAGATCGTCGACGACGACGGCTGCGCCTGGCTCCTCGTGCGCGATCTCGAGGGCTGGTGGGCCGAGGCGAGGTACGACTGATGGCGGCATCCGATCGCATGGCGGCATCCGTAGAGCCGGGGGTGTGACGTGGGCTGGAACAATCCCGGCATCCCGTGGTCGGAGCTCGAACGCAAGCTCTCCGACCGGCAGCGGCCGGGCGGGCCACCCGTCATCGCCGACGGCGGCGACAGTCCCGCGTGGAGCCGGAAACGGCATCCGTACCGCCCGTCCGACGGCCTCGAGGCGCCGGCCGGGCCCATCGTGCCGTATGCCGAGCTGCACGCGCACTCGACGTTCAGCTTCCTCGACGGCGCCTCGACGCCCGAGCAGCTCGTCGAGGAGGCGCACCGCCTCGGGCTCTCGGGACTCGCCGTCACCGACCACGACGGCTTCTACGGCATCGTGCGCTTCGCCGAGGCCGCCGAGAGCTTCCCCGAGCTCCAGACGGTGTTCGGCGCCGAGCTCTCGCTCGGGCTCACCGAGCCGCAGATGGGCGTCGCCGACCCCGAGGGCGAGCACCTGCTCGTGCTCGCGCACGGCGAGGAGGGCTACCACCGGCTCGCGAGCGCCATCACCGCGGGACAGCTCGCGGGCGGCGAGAAGGGGCGGCCGGTGTACTCGCTCGAGGAGCTCGCCGAACGGGCGGCCGGCGAGTGGATCGTGCCCACCGGATGCCGCAAGGGCGCGGTGCGGCGGGCGCTCGCGCAGGGCGGGCCGGATGCCGCGTGGCGCGAGCTCGACCGCGTCGTCGCGCTCTTCGGCCGCGACCACGTCGTCGTGGAGCTCTTCGACCACGGGCACCCGCTCGACCAGGACGCGAACGACGCGCTCGCGGAGCTCGCCGCGCGCGCCCGCCTGCCGCTCCTCGCGACGAACGCCGTGCACTACGCGACCCCCGGCGAGCACCGGCTCGCGTCGGCGCTCGCGGCGGTGCGGGCCCGGCGCTCGCTCGACGAGCTCGACGGCTGGCTCCCCGCCTCCGACGGCCTGCACCTGCGCAGCGGTGCCGAGATGATGCGGCGCTTCGAGCGGTACCCGGGCGCCGTCGCACGATCGGTGACGCTCGCGGAAGAGCTCGGCTTCCGGCTGCGCAGCGCCCGTCCGCGCCTGCCCCGCCAGGAGGTGCCCGACGGCCACACGCCCATGAGCTGGCTGCGCGAGCTCGTGTGGGCGGGTGCCGAGAAGCGCTACCCGGGCCTGCCCGAGCACGTGCGCGAACGCCTCGCACGCGAGCTCGACGTCATCGAGCAGAAGGACTTCCCCGGGTACTTCCTCATCGTCTACGACCTCGTGCGCGAGGCACGCAGCCGCGGCATCCTCTGCCAGGGCCGGGGGTCGGCCGCGAACTCGGCGGTCTGCTACGTGCTCGACATCACGGCGGTCGACTCGATCTTCTTCGACCTGCCGTTCGAGCGGTTCCTGTCGGCGCTGCGCGACGAGGAGCCCGACATCGACGTGGACTTCGACTCCGACCGTCGCGAGGAGATCATCCAGTACGTCTACGGCAAGTACGGCCGCATGAACGCCGCGCAGGTCGCGAACGTCATCAGCTACCGCCCGAAGGCGGCGGTGCGCGACATGGCGAAGGCGCTCGGGTACTCCACCGGCCAGCAGGACGCCTGGTCGCGCCAGGTCGAGCGCTGGGGCGCCGTGGTGTCGACCGACGACCACGACATCCCCGAGCCGGTCGTCGAGCTCGCCGAACAGCTGCTCACCTTCCCGCGCCACCTCGGCATCCACTCGGGCGGCATGGTGCTCACCGACCGCCCCGTCGGCGAGGTGTGCCCCATCGAGCACGCCCGCAAGGAGAACCGCACGGTGCTGCAGTGGGACAAGGACGACTGCGCGTGGATGGGCCTCGTGAAGTTCGACCTGCTCGGCCTCGGCATGCTCGCCGCGCTGCAGTACACGTTCGATCTCGTGCGCGAGCACACCGGCGAGGAGTGGGAGCTCGCGACGATCCCGAAGGAGGAGGCGGCGGTCTACGACATGCTCTGCCGCGCCGACTCGATCGGGGTGTTCCAGGTCGAGAGCCGCGCGCAGATGGGCACGCTCCCCCGCCTGAAGCCGCGCTGCTTCTACGACCTCGTCGTCGAGATCGCCCTCATCCGCCCCGGTCCCGTGCAGGGCGGCGCGGTGCATCCGTACATCCGGCGACGCACGGGCGAGGAGCCCGTCAGCTACCTGCATCCGAAGCTCGAACCCGTGCTCGCACGCACGCTCGGCGTGCCGCTCTTCCAGGAGCAGCTCATGCAGATGGCGGTCGCCGTGGGCGACTGCGACGCGGCCGACGCCGACCTGCTGCGCCGGGCGATGGGCTCCAAGCGCGGCGTCGAGAAGATCGAGCGGCTGCGCGCGAAGCTCTACGACGGCATGGCCCGCAACGGCATCGAGCCCGACGTGGCCGACTCCATCTACGAGAAGATCGAGGCGTTCGCGAACTTCGGCTTCGCCGAGAGCCACGCCCTGAGCTTCGGGCTCCTCGTCTACGCCAGCTCGTGGCTGAAGCTGCACTATCCCGCCGCGTTCCTCGCCGCCCTGCTGCGCGCTCAACCCATGGGCTTCTACTCGCCGCAGACGCTCACGGCCGACGCGCGCCGGCACGGCGTCGAGGTGCTGCGGCCCGACATCCTGCGGTCGGGCGTGAGCGCGGGCCTCGAGGCCCTGGTCGCTGAGCCTGCCGAAGCGACGACGGTCGCCGAGCCCGTCGAAGTGAAAGATTCCCTTCGGCAGGCTCAGGGAGCGAAGGCGGAGCCGACCGGCATGCCCGCGTGCACCGATCCCGTGCAGCCGCCCGTCGGCGCCTTCCATCGCGACGACCCCGACCGGTCGGCCGAGCACCGGCGCGACGGCGCGTTCGCGGTGCGGCTCGGACTCGCCGACGTCTCCTCCATCGGCACGACCGTGGCCGAGCGCATCGTCGCCGAGCGCGACGCCCGAGGGCCGTACCGCGACATGGCCGACGTCGCCCGCCGGGCCGCGCTGAGCGCCGAGCAACTCGAGGCGCTCGCCGCGGCCGGCGCATTCGAGGGGTTCGGCCTGCAACGGCGCGAGGCGCTCTGGCTCGCCGGCGAGGCCGCGCAGGATCGCGAGGAGTACCTCGCCGGGTCGGTCGTCGTCGTGCAACCGCCGCTCCTGCCGATGCTCACCGACGCGGAGCAGGTGGTCTACGACCTGTGGGCCACTGGCATCTCTCCCGACGACCACCCCATCCGGCACATCCGGGATCGGCTCGACGAGCGGGGCGCCGTTCGCATCGACCTGCTGCGCCACGCGGAGAGCGGCCGACGCGTCGAGGTCGGCGGCGTGGTCACGCACCGGCAGCGTCCGGCCACGGCGAGCGGCATCACCTTCATGAACCTCGAAGACGAGTCCGGCACCCTCAACGTCATCGCCGGGGTCGGCGTGTGGACCCGGTACCGCCGGGTGGCGCGCGAGGCGCCCGCGATGATCGTGCGCGGCATCCTGGAGCGTTCGCCCGAGGGCGTCACGAACCTCGTCGCCGACCGGTTCGAGCCGCTCGTCATGTCGGCACCCTCCCGGTCGCGCGACTTCCGGTGACCCGACGGCGCCGATGCGGCGACCGAGGCCGAGCAGCAGTGGATCCGCGATGAGCAGGCACGCCTCCAGGAGCAGCTCGGCCGACCGCAGAACCAGGCGACGGCGGGAACGAAGGCGAAGGCTGAAGAACGACGAGGGCGCGGGCATAGCATGAGCGCATGGATCGGGCTCGTTCAACCGGGCATGACGATTCGACGCCGCCTTCCGCCGAGCGCCTGTTCACGCGCGCGTTCATTTCGCTCTCCGTCGCGGAACTCGCGTACTTCACCGCCGTCGGCACGGCGATCTTCGCCCTGCCGCTCTTCGTGACCGGACCGCTGGGCCTTGACGAGGCCGCGGCGGGCATCGCGTTCGGCGCGTTCGCGGTATCCGCGCTCGTGCTGCGGCCGTTCGCCGGCAGATTGTCGGATCGGATCGGTCGGCGCCCGCTGCTCGTGGGCGGCGCCCTGCTCGCCGCGTCGTGCCTGGCGCTCACCGCGGCGGCGAGCGATCTCGTCGTGGTCATCGCACTGCGCCTCGTCGCCGGTGTCGCAGAGGCGGCGTTCTTCGTGGCGGGCTTCGCCGCGCTCGCGGACATCGCCCCGGCGCAGCGCATGGGCGAGGCGCTGTCGTACAACTCCCTCGGCCTCTATCTCGGCATCGCACTCGGTCCGCCGCTGGGCGAGTTCCTGCTCGCGAACGGCGGACACGTCGCGACCTGGCTCGGTGCGGCAGCCCTCGCGCTGTTCGCGGCCGGCCTGGCGACCGTCGTCGGCGAGACCCGCAGCACCGGGCCCCGACCCGACGGTCCCCGGCGGCTCATCCACCGGCCGGCGATCCCCATCTCGATCGGCTTCCTCGCCTCACTCGCCGCGGTCGGCGGATTCATGGCGTTCGCCTCGCTCCACGCCACCCGGGTCGGGATCCCGAACCCGAGCCTCGCCCTCTTCGCCTACGGCGCGATCGTCGTGTTCTGCCGGATCGCGTTCGCCCGGGTGCCCGATCGCCTTCCGTCGCTCCCGCTCGCCGCGGCGTCGCTCGTCGCGATCGGACTGGGACTCCTCGTGGCAGCGGGGTGGGCCTCGCCGTGGGGCTTCTTCACCGGGATCGCCCTCATGGCGGTCGGCATCACATTCAGTACGCCGGCCTTCTTCTCCGCGGTCTTCGCCACCGCCTCGCCCTCCGAACGCGGGATCGCGTCGGGAACCGCGAGCGCCGCGCTCGACCTCGGGCTGGGAGTCGGTCCCATCCTCCTCGGGTTCGTGGCCGCGCCGTACGGCATCCCGTGGGCGTTCGCCCTGGCCGCAGCGATCGCCCTCGTCGGGGCGCTCTGGACGGTCGGTCTCATGCGACGCGCGCCGGCGCCGGCATGAACGGCCGTGTCGCACCGTCCGCGGGACTGGCATCCGATACCCTCGTCCGGTGCCGATCACGACTCACGACTCCAACGGGCCCGATCGCTACGGCGGCGACGTGCTCGCCGGCGACTGGCGGGCACGCGGACGACGCACGATTCCGAAGGTCGAGGCCGCACGCGACCTCGTCGTCGAGCTCGCCGGCGACGGGTACGTCGGCGCCGTCGTCGGCCTCGACAAGCAGCACGTGGTGCTCGAGGACCGGTTCGGACGAACGCGGCTCTTCCCCCTCGGACACGGCTTTCTCGTCGACGGCGAGGCCGTCGAGCTCGTGCGTCCCGCTCCCAAGGCGCCCGCGGGCCGGACCCGCACGGCGTCGGGGTCCTTCGCCGTCGACGCCGCGCCGGCCCGTGTGGCACTGCCGAGCCGCATCTTCGTCGAGGGCCGGCACGACGCCGAGCTCGTCGAGAAGGTCTGGGGCACCGACCTTCGGATCGAGGGCGTGGTCGTCGAATACCTCGAAGGCGTCGACGTGCTCGAGGCGCAGCTCGACGAGTTCCGCCCGGGCCCCGGCCGGCGCGCGGGCATCCTCGTCGATCACCTCGTGCCGGGCTCGAAGGAGCAGCGCATCGCCGACGCGGTCGCCAGTGGGCCGCACGGCGCGCACGTGCTCGTGGTGGGACATCCGTTCGTCGACATCTGGCAGGCGGTGAAGCCCGCCCGCCTCGGTCGCGACTCCTGGCCCGTGATCCCGCGCGGCACCGAGTGGAAGCACGGCGTGTGCGAGGCGTTCGGCTGGCCGCACGCCGAGCAGGCCGACATCGCGCGGGCGTGGCAGCACATCCTCGGCCGGGTCCGGGGCTACGGCGACCTCGAGCCCGCCCTGCTGGGCCGCGTCGAGGAGCTCATCGACTTCGTCACCGCCCAGTAGGGCGCTGAGTCGCGGGCGCTTCGGCGCTCCGAAATGCTGCCAATCCCGATGCACCGGCCGGATGTCGCGTGGGGCGCCGATATGGTTGCTGTCGGCCGCCGCGGCGGCCACGACGTGACGGAGCGGGAGCGAACATGCGGGCGTCCGGCTCCCGTCGAGATGTGGGGCGAGATGAACGACGAACAGCGGCCGGGAACCGCGGCCGACCGGGCCAAATGGCGCCGATACCTCGCCGACGAGCGGGCCGAGGCCGCGGTCTATCGCGAGCTCGCCGCCAGCCGAGAGGGCGAGGAGCGGGAGATCCTCCTCGCGCTGGCCGCCGCCGAGGGCCGGCACGAGGCGCACTGGCTCGCACTCCTCGGCGGCGATGAGGTGGGAGTGCGCCGCGCCGACCTGCGCACGCGCCTGCTGGGTGCGCTCGCGCGCCGCTTCGGCTCGATCTTCGTGCTCGCCCTCGCACAGCGTGCCGAGGCTCGCTCGCCGTATGCCGGCGACCCCGATGCGACCGCGGCGATGGCCGCCGACGAGCGCATCCACGGCGAGGTGGTGCGTGGACTCGCGGCTCGCGGGAGGCGACGACTCGCCGGCACCTTCCGCGCGGCGGTCTTCGGCGCGAACGACGGCCTCGTCTCGAACCTCGCCCTCGTGCTCGGCATCGGGGCGACCGGGGTTCCGGCGCCCGTCGTGCTCTTCACCGGCATCGCCGGCCTCCTCGCGGGGGCGCTGTCGATGGGCGCCGGCGAGTACGTGTCGGTGCGCTCGCAACGCGAGCTGCTCGAGGCATCCGCTCCCGACCCGACCGCGAAGGAGGCGCTCGTCGACCTCGACATCGACGCCAACGAGCTCGCACTCGTCTACCGTGCGCGTGGCATGGGGGTGGACGAGGCGCGCGAGCATGCCGCCCTCGTCGTGGCGCGGGTGCAGGCCGCCGGTCGGCACGCGCCGGCCGATGCGCTCGCCCTGACGCCGCAGGACGACGATGCGGTCGGCACGGGCCTGTCGGCGGCCGTGTCGAGCTTCGCCTTCTTCGCGTCGGGGGCGCTGATCCCGGTGCTGCCGTGGCTCGTCGGCCTGAGCGGCACGGCGGCCGTCGTCACCGCCACCGTGCTGGTGGGGATCGCCCTGCTCGCGACGGGCGCGATCGTCGGGCTGCTGTCGGGGGCCTCGCCGCTGAAGCGGGCGCTGCGGCAGCTCGGCATCGGACTCGGCGCGGCTGCCGTCACGTACCTGCTCGGCCTGGCGTTCGGCACGACGCTGGCGTGAGCGGCGCTCGCCGCCGTGCGGGCGCCCGCGCCGAGCGGGCGCTCAGCCGACGAGCTTGTTCCAGCCGTCGCCGTCGACGTGCTCGAAGATGAGGTTGGTCTCGGTGTGCGCGACCGCCGGATGCCCCGTGAGGTACGCGACCACGAACTCGCGGAGCTCTTCGGCATCGCGCGCGGCGACGTGGATGAGGTAGTCATCGGCGCCGGCCATGTGGAAGACGCCGAGCACGCCGGGCAGGTGCGGCACCTGGGCGCGGAACGCGTCGATCTCGGCGCGATCGTGCTTCACGAGTCGCACCGCGATCAGCGCCTGCAACGACACCCCCAGCGCGGCGAGGTCGACGTCGACGCGGTAGCCGCGGATGGTGCCGAGGCTCTGCAACCGCCGGAGCCGGAGGGATACGGTGGACTCGGCGACGCCGACCTCGGCGGCGAGGGCGGCGCCCGACGCGCGGGCGTTCGTCGAGAGGGCCTGCAGGAGGGCTCGGTCGACGCGGTCGAGTTCGGGTCGTTGCGCCATCAGCAGGCCTCCAGCATCCGCGTTTGATTTGCAGAACCTTCGAGATTCTACCTCGATTATACTGATTCTTCGATCAGTTTGCGATTCTCTGCGCATTCTGCTTCATTCGAGGCATGCAGACATCGTCGTCGCAGTTCGAGACCCGCGCCGTCCACGGCGGCATGAGCGGGGTCCGAGCGAGCGGATCCCATGTGCCCGCCATCGACCTCTCGACCACCAACCCGCTGGAGTCGGTCGAGACCGGGGGCCTCTCCTACGAGGAGCTCGCCGCGGGTCACGACCTGGGCGAGGGGCGCTCCGCCGTCTACCAGCGGCTGTGGCAACCCGGTGTCGCACGGTTCGAGGAGTCGCTCGCGGGCCTGGAGGGCACCGAGGGGGCCGTCGCGTTCGCCAGCGGCATGGCGGCGCTGACGGCCACGCTCATCGCGACGGTCACGGCAGGACGGCCTCATGTCGTCGCCGTGCGTCCGCTCTACGGCGGCAGCGACCACGTGCTCGAGTCGGGCCTGCTCGGCACGCGGGTGACCTGGACCGACGCCGACGGCATCGCCGGCGCCATCGAGGCCGACACCGGACTCGTCATCGTCGAGACGCCGGCCAACCCGACGCTGGAGCTCGTCGACCTTCGTCGCGTCGCCGTCGCCGCGGGCGATGTGCCGCTGCTCGTCGACAACACCTTCGCGACCCCGGTGCTGCAACGTCCGGTGCAGCACGGCGCCACCCTCGTGCTGCACAGCGCGACGAAGTACCTCGGCGGTCACGGCGACGTGATGGGCGGCATCGTGGCGGGCGACCGCGAATGGGTGGAGCGGCTCCGGCGCGTGCGCGCCCTCACCGGTGGCCTGCTGCATCCGATGGCCGCGTACCTGCTGCACCGGGGACTCCGTACGCTACCGGTGCGCGTTCGCGCCCAGCAGCAGACCGCGCGCGTGCTCGCCGAACGGCTGGCCGGCCACCCCGCCGTCGCACGTGTGCACTACCCCGGCCTCCCCGGCCAGGACCCGGCGGGGCTCCTCGGCACCCAACTCGACGGGCCGGGCTCGATCATCGCGCTCGAAATCGTCGGCGGATTCGCCGCCGCCGCCCGCTTCACCGAATCGTGCGAACTCGTGACGCACGCCGTCTCCCTCGGCGGCGTCGACTCCCTGGTGCAGCATCCGGCTTCGCTCACCCATCGCCCGGTCGCCGGCGATGCGAAGCCGGGAGCGGGCGTGGTGCGCATCTCGATCGGCCTCGAGCATGTGGATGACCTCGCGGCCGACCTCGTTGCGGCCCTCGATGCTGCCGCACAGGTCGGCGGCGTCGACCGCGAACGCGGGGCCGACGCCGCCTGAGGCGGCCGCTCAGCGACTGCCGAGCCGCCTGCGCAGGAGTTCGATGCGCGACTGCAGCTGGGTGACCGTCGCCTGGGCGACCGCAGGCCCCCCGCAGACCCGGCGCAGCTCGGCGTGCACCTGCGAGTGCGGCTCGCCCGTGTGCCGGGCCCACAGCCCCACGAGGCTGTTGAGCAGCGAGCGTTGCTCCTTCAACGTGCGGTAGAGGGCGACGGGCTCGGGTCGTTCCTCCTCGAGGGCCTGCTTCCGCCGGTCCCCCGCGCGGCGAGCCTGCCGGGCCTGGCGATGGCGAAGCAGTTCGGAGACCTGCTCGGGCTCGAGGATGCCCGGGATGCCGATGAAGTCGTACTCCTCGTCGCTGCCGGGTTCGGCGAGCGTGCCGAACTCGGTGCCGTCGTACAGCACGCGATCGAACGAGGCATCCGACCCGATGGCCTCCCAGGTGCCGAGGCCCGCCTCCTCGCTGGCCCGCTCCTCACGGTTCGCGGACTCGAGGAGGCTGTCGTCGAGCCCGTCGTCGTCGGCGTCGCCGCTGCGCCGATCGAGCGCGTGGTCGCGCTCGAGTTCGAGCTGTGCCGCGAGATTCATGAGGGTCGGCACGTTGGGGAGGAACACCGACGCGGTCTCGCCACGCCGACGCGCCCGCACGAACCGGCCGATCGCCTGCGCGAAGAACAGCGGCGTGGACGCGCTCGTGGCGTACACGCCGACGGCGAGCCTCGGCACGTCCACGCCCTCGGACACCATGCGAACGGCGACCATCCACCGCCGGGAGTTCTTCGAGAACTCCTCGATGCGCGCGCTCGCCTCCTTCTCGTCGGAGAGCACGACCGTCACGGGTTCGCGGCAGATGCCCTCGAGGATCTGCGCGTACGCGCGCGCCATCGACTGGTCGGTCGCGATGACGAGGCCGCCCGCGTCGGGGATGCCGTGCCGCACCTCGGTGAGGCGGCGGTCGGCGGAGGCCAGCACGGCGGGGATCCACTCGCCGGTGGGCTCGAGCGCGGTGCGCCACGCCGACGACGTGATGTCCTTCGTGTTGTCCTCGCCGAGCTTCGCCTCCATCTCGTCGCCGGCCTTCGTGCGCCAGCGCATGTGGCCGGCGTAGACCATGAACAGGACGGGACGCACGACGCCGTCGGCCAGTGCACGACCGTAGCCGTAGTCGTAGTCGGTCTTCGAGAGCCGGACGCCCTGCGCGTCGGGCTCGTAGCGCACGAACGGGATGGGCGCGGTGTCGGAACGGAAGGGCGTGCCCGTGAGCGAGAGCCGCTTGGCCGCCGGGTCGAACGCCTCGCGGATCGCATCGCCCCACGACAGCGTGTCGCCGCCGTGGTGCACCTCGTCGAGGATGACGAGCGTGCGTCCTGAGAGCGTGAGCTCCCGGTGCAGCGCCGGGCGCATGGCGACCTGGGCGTAGGTGACCGCGACGCCGTGGAAGTGCCGTGCCGTCTGCCCGTGCGCGTTGCGGAACCCGGGGTCGAGCCGGATGCCGGCCCGCGCCGCGGCATCCGCCCACTGCCGTTTCAGGTGATCGGTGGGGGCGACCACCGTGATGCGGTCGATGACGTGCCGCGCCCGGAGCTCGGCGGCCAGTCGCAGCGCGAAGGTCGTCTTGCCGGCGCCGGGCGTGGCCGCCGCGAGGAAGTCGCGGGGCATCTCGGCGAGATACTGTTCGAGGGCTTCGGCCTGCCACGCACGGAGCTTGTTCGCCGTTCCCCACGGGGCGCGCGCGGGGAACGAGGGCGGGAGGTGCTCGGCGGCCGACGTGCCCGGCAGATGGCCGGAGGGGGTCGCTGTGCTCACTGGATCCGAGCGTAGCGGAGGCGCCCGACATCCCCGAACCGGCGGACCCGGCACAATGGAACCCATGGTCTTACAGCACCCATGGTCGCGCTATGTCGCCATCGGCGACTCGTTCACCGAAGGCATCGGCGACCCCGAGCCCGGCGTTCCCGGCGGCCACCGCGGCTGGGCCGACCGCGTCGCCGAGGTGCTCTCGCAGAGCGCCGAGGATTTCGCGTACGCGAACCTCGCCATCCGCGGCCGCCTGATCCAGCAGATCATCGACGAGCAGATCGAACCGGCCCTCGAGCTGCACCCCGACCTCATCACGATCTCCGCGGGCGGCAACGACGTCATCCGTCCCCGCACGGACCCCGACGAGATCGCGGCGCGCTTCGAATACGCCATCGAGCGACTCTCCCGCGATCATGCGACGATCGTGCTGTTCACGGGCGTCGACGTGGGCTTCTCCCCCGTGTTCCGCGGCATCCGTGGCAAGGTCGCGATCTACAACGAGAACCTGCGCCGGGTCGCGGCGAAGTACGACTGCATCGTGGCCGACCAATGGGCGCTCACCGAGGTCCAGGACCGGCGCATGTGGGCGCCCGACCGGCTGCACCTGAACGCGCTCGGCCACCACACGGTCGCCCGCATGGTGCTCGCAGCCCTCAACGTCGAGAACGACCTCGAACCCATGAAGCCCGAGCCGCTGCCCACGGGCACCTGGCGCCAGGCCCGCGTCGAAGACCTCTCGTGGGCGCGCGAACACCTCGTGCCGTGGGTGCTGCGACGCATCCGCCACCAGTCGTCGGGCGACTTCGTCTCGGCGAAACGACCCGAGGCCGGCCCCTACTCGTTGCCCGACTGAGCGCCTCGGGCCGCGTCGAGCGCGCCCGGGTTGGCGAGCCGCCACCAGGTGCCGGGATCGTCGAGAGTCGCGTCGAGCACCAGCGGCACGGTGATCTCCTGGGCGCCGGCGCGCACCACGGCGGCGCCCACCTCGGTGCCGCGCGACGCCAACGTCACCGGTTCGGCGCGCACCTCCACGTCGACCGGGGTGTCGCTCCAGACGACGACGGATGCCCCGGACGTCGTGCGCGCGCGGGCGGTGTCGCCCCACGGCGTGGCGTATTCGGCGAGGGACTGGTTGGCCTCGAGCGGCGCGACCTCGTGGAACCCCGGAGCGATCGAGTCGAGAAGGGCCGCGATGGCCTCGTTCAGCACGGCGTGCGTCTCGCCGCCGAGGAGCACGCCCACGATCGTCACCGACGTGGAGCCGACGGGCACGTCGGCCGAGAAGAGCAGGTTCGCCGCGTCATCCGTCGTTCCCGTCTTGATCCCGTCGACGCCGCGCGTGCCGAGGAGCTTGTTCGAGTTCTTCAGCGCGCCGAGCTCGGGGATGTCGACCGCGGGCGTCGCCACGATCTCGGCGAGCACCGGGTCCGTGAGGGCGATCTCGCCGAGCCGCACGAGGTCGGCCGCGGTCGACACGTTGTCGAGCGACAGGCCGCTCGTGTCGGCCAAGTGCGTATTCACGAGGCCGTGCTCGGCGAGCCAGGCGTTCGCACGCTCGACGAGTGCATCGACCGAACCGAAGCCCCAGTTCGCGAGCGAGATGGCGTAGTTGTTGCCCGAGGGCAGCAGCATCGCCTCGAGGCTCTCGCGGAGGGTCAGCGTCGCGCCGGGCACGACGGGGGCGACAGAGCCGTTCTGGGCGACCATGTCCCAGTAGATGTCCACGTCCTCGTCGGTGTAGGTGATCTCGGGTCCGCCCTCGCCGGGCGCGATCGGGTGCGCCTCGAGGAGCACGAGCGTCGTGACGATCTTCGCGATGCTCGCCATCGGCACGGGTGCCGTCTCGTCGCCCGCGACGAGGAGCCCGTCGAACCCGACGGCACCGACCGCGTAGCTGCCGAAGCCCGGCAGGCTCAGCTGCTGCGGCGCCGCCGCGACCGGCTCGGGATCGGTCACGACGGGAGTCGCCGCCGGCACGGGTGCGCCGAGCGCGTTGGCCGTGTAGACGACCCCGCTCGTGGTGAGCGCGAGCACGAGTGCGAGCGCGCCGAACACGACGATCCGACGACGTCGGTACACCCTGGCGCGATCGGCGCGCGGATCGCGGTCAGGCATGCGCGGCCTCCTCGTCGACGGCGAGGGCGTAGAGCACCACCGCGGCGGCCGCCGCGACGTTCAGCGAGTCGACGCCGTGCGACATGGGGATGGTGACGACCCGATCGGCGGCGGCGAGCGCCATGCGGCTGAGCCCGTCGCCCTCGGCCCCGAACACGAGGGCGAGCCGCTCGGGCGGGTCGGCGGCGAGGTCGCGCAGCGACACGGCGTCATCGGCGAGGGCGAGGGCTGCGACGGAGAAATCGTGGGCGTGCAGCATCCGCGCCGCCTCCGGCCACTCGGGCAGGCGGGTCCACGGGACCTGGAACACGGTGCCCATGCTGACCCGTACGCTGCGCCGGTAGAGCGGGTCCGCGCACCGCGGGCTGACGAGCACGGCGTCGGCGCCGAGCGCGGCGACGCTGCGGAAGATCGCACCCACGTTCGTGTGGTCGACGATGTCCTCGAGTACCACGACCCGCCGGGCGCCCGCGAGGAGCGCGGCCGGGTCGGGCAGCACGGGCCGTTCGAAGGCCGCGAGGGCGCCCCGGTGCACGCGGTAGCCGGTGATCGCCTCGAGCTGGTCGGGGTCGGCGAGGTGCACAGGGACGTCGAACGGCGCGAGGTCGGGCTCGAGCGGCTCGAGCCACTTCTCCTCCATGAGCACCGAGCGCGGGCGGTGACCGGCGCGGATGGCCCGGCGGATGACCTTCGCGGATTCGGCGATGTACAGGCCTGCGGCCGGCTCGTGCGCGCTGCGAAGGGAGACGTCGGTGAGCCGGGCGTAATCGGCCACCTCGTCGGATGCCGCGTCGCGGACTCGTTCGATGTGCATGGGTCTCCTCCCCACCAGCCTGCCAGTCCCACGAAACAATCCGGTAAACCGACGCGTTTACACTGAGGGACACTGCCGAAGGGAATCCACGTGGCAACAGGCCTGGACGCTCCGCCGCTGACCGACGAACTGCTCGACGAGGCGGTCTCACTCATGCGCGGCGCGAACGTCGCCGTGCTCACCGGTGCCGGCGTCTCGACCGACTCCGGCATCCCCGATTACCGCGGCGAGGGTGCGCCCGTTCGCACGCCCATGACGTTCCAGACCTTCCTCGCCTCCGAGACGGCGCGCAAGCGGTACTGGGCGGGCAGCCACCTCGGCTGGCGCACGTTCGCGGCCGCCGCGCCCAACTCCGGACACCGGGCGCTCGCCGACCTCGAGGCGCACGGGGTGGTGCCCGGCATCGTCACGCAGAACGTCGACGGCCTGCACCGTCGCGCGGGCAGCAGCCACGTCGTCGAGCTGCACGGCGGCATGGACCGGGTGCGCTGCCTCACCTGCGGCCAGCACTACGCCCGTCAGGCCATCGCCGATCGACTCGCCGACCTGAATCCGCTCGTCGACCTGCACGCCGCGATCAGGCCGGCGCCCGACGGCGACGTCGAGGTCGACGACATCGAGTCGATGGCGATCCCCGCGTGCACGGTGTGCGGCGGCGTGCTGAAGCCCGACGTGGTGTTCTTCGGCGAGTTCGTGCCGACCGACACCTTCCACGCTGCCGCCTCCCTCGTGCGCGGTGCCGACACGCTGCTCGTGGCGGGCTCCTCGCTCGTCGTGAACTCGGGCATCCGGCTCATCGAGCTCGCCCGCCGACGCCGCATGCCGATCATCGTGGTCAATCGCGGCGTGACGAAGGGCGACGGCCGGGCGACCGTGAAGATCGACGGCGGCACGAGCGAGACGCTCACCGCCATGGCCGACGCGCTGCTGCGCTGAGCAGCCGCGCGCAGCCGCGCCGCCGTCAGGCGCGAAGCCGGCCTCGGCGTCCACGACGACGACGGCCGCCGGGGCCCACGGTACGCCGCATGAGCTCGAGCAGCTTCTCGGCCGAGGTCGCCCAGTCGTAGCGGGCCGCCACCTCGACGGATGCCGCGGAGCGCCGCTCCCACTCCCCGTCGCGCTCGAGCGCCCACAGCGCGCCGACGAGCGACTCGGGGCTGGCCGGGTCGAAGTACAGCGCTGCGTCGCCGCCGATCTCGCGGAAGATCGGGATGTCGCTGACCACCACGGGGGTGCCGAGCCGCATGGCCTCGACGAGCGGGATGCCGAACCCCTCGGCACGGGACGCGTGCACGAGGGCGGTCGCACCCGCGAGCAGCTCGGCGTACGCGGCATCCGTCACCCCGTCGTGGAAGACGAGCCGCGCCTGCGGGGCGAGCCGCGTGAGCCGGGTGCGCTCGTCTGGGCTGATGCGGCTCAGCAGGTGCAGCTCGTGGTCGGGAAGGGCTGCGACGGCCAGCACGAGCGTGTCGACGTTCTTGTACGGCATGTAGGAGCCCATGTACACGAGCCGCTTGCCCGCGGGTCGCACGCGCGGCAGCGCCGGCGCACCCAGGTCGTCGGCCGCATTCGGGACCACGGTGACCGGCCGCTCGGTAAGGTGATGGTCGCGGATGAGGGCCGCCGTGGTCTCGGACACGGTGACGACGGCGTCGGCGCGATTCAGGAGCATCCGCTGCGGCCACCAGGCCAGGTGGTACAGGCGCCAGAGCAGTCGCACGGGCGCCGGCAGGTCGCGCGGCGGCGTGCGGTTCTCGTAGTAGATGAGGTCGTGCACGGTGAGCAGCAGCTTGTAGTCGCGGCCCCACGAACCCATGGTCTGCATGGGCGTGAAGACGAGGTCGGGGCGGAGCTTCCTGACCTGCAGCGCCACGAGCGGCTCGCGGACGCTCGTGGGCGAGCTCACGAGCTGCCAGGGCAGCGCCGGGAGCATCTCGAGCTGGCGGTGATCGCTGATGAGCATGGTCAGCGGATGCCGCTTGCCGAGCTCGGTGACGATGCCCGCCGTGAACCGGCTGATGCCGTCGTGGTGTCCGATGCGGACGTACCGGCAGTCGACGACGATCCTCACGCCCGCGCTCCGGAGCGCAGGAACCGCAGGGTCCGCGTCGCCGCGTCGCCCGGAGTCTCGTAGTGGATCAGGTGCCCGACCTCGGGGATGACCTCGAGCGTCGCGTCGGGGAACAGGGTGACGAGGCGGCGCTGCGCCTCGATGGGCGTGACGTCGTCGCGCTCGGCGGCGACGAGCAGGGTGGGCACCTGGATGTCGCGGGCGAACTCGCTGACGTCATGGCCCACCGAGGCCCGGAACGCCTCGAGCACCGCATCGCGGTCGCCGAACGCCGAGAAGTAGCGGTCGTGCTGGTCGTGGATCCAGCGGCGCAGCGTCTTCGACCTCGTCTTCGCCATGGTGACGCTCATGACCCGCACGATCGCGCCGTTGCGCAGCAGCGCGAATCCGGCCCGCTCGGGGAGCGCCGCCGCGGTGCGGTAGTACAGCACCGCGAGCCGCGTCATCACCGCGCGGGGGCCCTCGAGGGCGGGCGCGCCGATGGGGTTCACGAGCACGAGCCGCTCGGGTGCGAGGCCGCGCGCGACGGCGGCGGCCGCGACGATCGAGCCGAACGAATGGCCGAGCAGCACATAGGAACCCGTGATGCCGACGGTGTCGATGAAGGCCGCGAGCCAGTCGGCGTAGGCCTCGATGTCGTGGGGGCGGCCGGCGAACGTCGCCGACTCCCCGAAGCCGGGAAGGTCGGGCGAGACGATGCGGAAACCGGGCAGCTGGGCGACGACGGGCTCGAGGCCGTGGTGGTCGCCGCGGAAGCCGTGCACGAGCACGAGCACCGGGGCATCCGCCGCTCCGTACTCCCACCACGCCGTCTCGGTGCCGTCGACGTCCACGCGATGCCCGCGCACGGGGATGCGAGCGAGCTGCTCGGCGTACGGGGAGGCGATCATCCCCGCCATTCTACGGCGCGCCCCCTGCGCGCCTGACGGTGGGCGCCCGTAGCCTTCGTCCATGGATGTCCCCCCGCGCGCCCACTGGGCGAACACCCTGGCCGTCTTCGATCTCGAGACCACCGGCATCGACGTGGACACCTGTCGCATCGTCACGGCGCACGTCGGCGTGATCGGCGTGAGCGGCGAAGTGCTCGAGCGGCGCGAGTGGCTCGTCGACCCGGGCGTCGAGATCCCCACGGCGGCCTCGCTCATCCACGGCGTGAGCACCGAGCGGGCTCGCCTCGAGGGTCGGGTCGCGGCGATCGCGGTCGCCGAGATCATCGAGGCGCTGAGGGATGCTGCGACGAGGAGCCTGCCGATCGTCGCGTACAACGCCGCCTACGACCTCACCGTGCTCGCCCGCGAGGCGGAGCGCTACGGCCACGCTCCCCTGCCCGGCCCGGCGCCGGTCATCGACCCTCTCGTCATCGACAAGGCCGTCGACCGGTACCGTCGCGGCAAGCGAACGCTGAGCGCGACGGCCGCGCACTACGGGGTCGCTCTCCCGAACGCGCACGACGCCGGCGCCGACGCCGTGGCCGCCGGTCGCGTCGCGCAGGCGATCGCCCGCGCGTATCCCGAGCTCGCGGCGATCGCGGTGGCCGACCTGCACGCCCGCCAGGTCGACTGGTGCCTCGAGCAGGCCGAGAGCTACCAAGCGTGGCGCCGCGCGAACGGCGAGCCCGAGTTCACCACGTCGGGCGCGTGGCCGGTGCGCTGACGCCGCCGCGCGCCGCTCGCGCCCGGCGCCCTGCGTTTTGCGAGTCGCAGGACGACACGCCCATCCGCGCGCGCGACACGCCGCGCCGCCGCGGATTCTTCCTGCAACTCGTCAACAACCCGAGCCTGCGGCGCGCCCAGGCACGGCGAAGGGCGGGCGACCCGCCCTTGACGTGGCAGCTGCCACTTGCCGGCGTCACTCGGGGTGCAAACGCCCCTCGGTCGGACTCTCGCGCCGAAACGCGCGCCGATACTTCACCACGAGCCAGATGCTGTATACGAGGTTCAAGACGACGGCGACGACCAGCACCCAGAACCACGGCGACGTCGTCCGCGCGAGGACCCAGAATACGAACAAGAAGAACGGTGAGAAGACGATCGCGACCCACGCGGAGATCAACTTATACCGCGGGTCCCTTCCGAGCACATTCAGCGACTGGTTCAGTGATGGCGATCCATCGGGGGTCAACATTGCCTCCATCGGCGGTGCGCTACGGCGGGTTCCGGACACCATGGTAGGTCCATCCCAGACACACCGAGGGGCCCTGCCGGATGGCGTGGCAACGGAGCTTTCTAGGTGAACATCCTGGACGCGATATTTGCTACCCCGATGATCACGAAAGGTGGCCCGACAATCACGAAACCAACAAGGGCCCAGCGCAGATTACGTGCCGTGTAGACCCGATCACCGATCTTCTTTCCCCAAACCTCAGTGCCTCGCCGCCTGAAGAAGTCGGCGAGACGATCCGGATGGCGGAGGCCATATATGCCCAGCAGAGTGAACGCTAGTGACAACACCGTCAGGACGATGACCTCGACGGTCGGTAGGCCGTTCAAGGATTCACTCCCCTAGCTACGCCGAAAGCCTCGCCGTTCGAGGCGAGGCTTTCGATGCGTGACAACCGAGCTTTCGATCGGTGGCAGGTGTTACTTGCCGAAGTTCTTGAAGCGCTGGTTGAACTTCTCGACGCGTCCGGCCGAGTCCATGATGCGCTGCTTGCCCGTGTAGAACGGGTGCGATGCCGACGAGATCTCGACGTCGATGACGGGGTAGGTCTCGCCGTCGAGCTCGATCGTCTTGTCGCTCGTGACGGTCGAGCGGGTGAGGAACGTTTCGCCCGAGGCGAGGTCGCGGAAGACGACGGCGTTGTACTCGGGGTGGATGTCGGTCTTCATGGAGACTTCCTTGCTGATCGGATGATGTTCGGAATCCCACCCACGAGCACGCGCACGGTGGCGGGAAAGCATGGTGGCCCACGGGCCAGCTATCGATTCTAGCAGAACCGACGCGCTCGCACGTCGCGCCGGTCAGGCGGCGGCCGCCCGTGCGGCGTAGCGCTGGTCCTGCTCGGTGAGCTCGATCGGGATGCCGAAGGTCTCGGTGAGCGACTCCGACGTGAGCGCCTCGTCGATCGGTCCGGCCGCGACGATCTTGCCGTGGGCGAGGAGCATGGCGTGCGTGAAGCCGGGCGGGATCTCCTCGACGTGGTGCGTGACCATGATGATCGCCGGCGACGCGGGCGAGGAGGCGTAGCCGCCGAGGAGTCCGACGAGTTCCTCTCGAGCACCGAGGTCGAGGCTCGCGGCCGGCTCGTCGAGCAGCAGCAGCTCGGGATCGGTCATCACCGAGCGTGCGATCTGCACGCGCTTCTGCTCGCCGTCGGAGAGGCTGCCGAAGCGACGCTCGGCGAAGCCCTCGAGGCCCCACTCCTTCAGCACCCGGTTGGCGCGACGCAGGTCGATCTCCTCGTACTCCTCGTTCCACCGGCCGATGACCGAGTAGGCCGCGGTGAGCACGGTGTCGAGCACGGACTCGTTGCGCGGGATCTTGCGCGCCATGGCGGTGGAGGCGAAGCCGATCATCGGGCGGAGCTCGAAGACGTCGACCTTGCCGAGCGCCTCCTGCAGCACGTCGGCCGTTCCCTTCGACGGATGCATCGCCGCGGCGGCGATCTGCAGCAGCGTGGTCTTGCCGGCCCCGTTCGGACCGAGGATCACCCAGCGCTCGTCGGAACCGACGCTCCACGTGATCGAGTCGAGGATCGCATTGCCGTCTCGAACCACCGACACATCGTGGAACTCCAGAACCGTGCTCGCCATGCCACCAATGCTATCGGGATGGAACGGAGCCTCCGGCGCACCCCGTGACCGCCCCGGGGCATCCGCCCGGCCGCTCGCCCCGCTCATCCGGCGAGCACCCGGTCGTAGACGTCGCGGGTGCGCGCGGCGATGGCGTCCCACGCGAACCGGTCTTCGGCCCGGCGACGGCCCGCTTCGCCCATGGCGCGCGCCGCCGCGGGGTCGTCGATCATCCGCGTCAGCGCGGCGGCGAGGTCCGCGACGAAGGCGTCGGGGTCCAGGGGCGTGCCGGTCCCGTCGTCGGCCTGCTCGATGGGCACGAGCACACCGGTGACGCCGTCCTCGACCACCTCGGGGATGCCGCCGGTCGCCGTGCCCACGACGGGCGCGCCGCACGCCATCGCCTCGAGGTTCACGATGCCGAGCGGTTCGTACACGGATGGGCACACGAACGTCGTGGCCGCCGTGAGCAGCGCCGTGAGCTCGGCCCGCGGAAGATGCCGGTCGATCCAGACCACGCCGCTTCGCTCGGCGCGCAGCTCCTCGACGAGCCCGGTGACCTCGGCCATGATCTCGTCGGTGTCGGGCGCCCCGGCGCAGAGCACGAGCTGCGCGTCGTCGGGCAGCAGCCGTGCCGCGCGCAGGAGGTACGGCAGGCCCTTCTGCCGGGTGATCCGCCCCACGAAGACGACCGACGGGCGGTCGGGGTCGAGTCCCAGCGCCCGAGCGGTGTCGGGGTCGTGGTTGGGCCGCCAGTCGGCGAGGTCGATGCCGTTGTAGACCACCTCGACGCGCGCGGGGTCGATCGCCGGGTAGGCGCGGAGGATGTCGCGTCGCATGCCGGCGCTCACCGCGATCACGGCGTCGGCGTCCTCGAAGGCGGCGCGCTCAACCCACGACGAGAGCCGGTATCCGCCGCCGAGCTGCTCGGCCTTCCACGGACGCAGCGGCTCGAGGCTGTGCGCCGTGACGACGTGCGGCACGTCGTGGAGGCGCTTGGCGGTGAATCCGGCGAAGTTCGCGTACCAGGTGTGCGAGTGCACGACGTCGGCTCCGGCGGCGTCGCCCGCCATGAGCAGGTCGACGCCCATGGTGCCGAGTGCGGCATTGCTGCTCGAGAGCTCGGCGGGCGTCGCGTAGGCGAACGTGCCGGGTTCGTCGCGCGGCGCGCCGAAGCAGCGCACCAGCACGTCCACGTCGCGCCGCAGGGCGCGCACGAGTTCGGCGACGTGCACCCCCGCTCCGCCGTAGACCTCGGGTGGGTACTCGCGGGTGAGCAGGTCGACGCGCATGCAGCAACGCTAGCGCAGCGGCATCCGCCATCGGCATGCGGCGGCGGCACCCGTCAACCCCATCGTCATGCCCCGACTTCGACCCACGACCGAGGCATCCTCTGACTACGCTGGGGGCATGGCCACGCGCAAGGTTTTCGGCATCGTCCTCGCCGGCGGCGAGGGGAAGCGTCTCATGCCACTCACCGAGGACCGCGCGAAGCCCGCGGTGCCGTTCGGCGGCCAGTACCGGCTCATCGACTTCGCCCTGTCGAACCTGCTCAACTCGGGCCTTCGCCAGATCGTCGTGCTGACGCAGTACAAGTCGCACAGCCTCGACCGGCACGTCTCGCAGACCTGGCGGATGGGCCCGCTGCTCAACTCGTACGTCGCCTCGGTGCCCGCCCAGCAGCGGCTCGGCAAGCGGTGGTTCTCGGGGTCGGCCGATGCCATCCTGCAGAGCCTCAACCTCATCTACGACGAGCAGCCCGACATCATCGTCGTCGTGGGCGCCGACCACGTCTACCGCATGGACTTCGCCCAGATGATCGACGCGCACCTCGAATCGGGGCTCGCCGCCACGGTCGCGGCGATCCGTCAGCCGATCACGCTCGCCGACCAGTTCGGCGTCATCGAGGTCGACCCGAAGCAGCCCGATCGCATCCACCGATTCCTCGAGAAGCCCAAGGACCCCGTCGGTCTGCCCGATGCGCCGCACGAGGTCCTCGCGTCGATGGGCAACTACGTGTTCGACGCCGACGCCCTCATCGACGCCGTGCTCCGCGACGGCGAGCGCACCGACTCCAGCCACGACATGGGCGGCGACATCATCCCGGCGTTCGTGGCGCAGGGGCGAGCGGGTGTCTACGACCTGAAGCGCAACGACGTGC
The DNA here is from genome assembly GCF_004959775.1 of Agromyces sp. H66. Classification (GTDB taxonomy): domain Bacteria; phylum Actinomycetota; class Actinomycetes; order Actinomycetales; family Microbacteriaceae; genus Agromyces. The sequence goes on along the minus strand of NZ_SJZG01000002.1, from coordinate 172,595 downwards.
CCGGTTCCACCGACCGCGACCGCTACTACTGGCGCGACGTGGGGACCATCGACTCGTTCTTCGAGGCCCATCAGGACCTCATCTCGGTGCTGCCGGTCTTCAACCTCTACAACCGTGAGTGGCCGATCTTCAGCCAGCAGTTGAACTCGCCGCCCGCCAAGTTCACGCGCGATGCGCGGGGCACGCTCGGCACCGTGATCGACTCGATCGTCTCGCTCGGCTCCGTCATCTCCGGGGCGCACGTCGAGCGCAGCGTGCTCGGTCCCTGGGCGATCATCGGTTCGGGCGCGCACGTCGCCGACTCCATCGTGTTCGAACGGGCGCGCATCGACGCCGGCGCCACCGTGCAGCGCGCCATCCTCGACAAGGAGGTCGTCGTCGAATCGGGTGCCCGCATCGGGGTCGACCGCGCCGAAGACCTGGCGCGCGGCTTCAGCGTGACCGACAGCGGCATCACGGTGGTCGGCAAGGGTTCGAGGGTTCGGGCCTCGGCGTGACGGGCGACGACCTCGGCCGCGTGGGCGGCCCTCTCGTCGTGCTCGACGCCGACTCCACGCTCATCCGCGAGGAGGCCATCGAACTGCTCGCGGATGCCGCGGGCAGCCTCGAGCTCGTCGCGGCCGTGACCGAGCGTGCCATGCGCGGCGAACTCGACTTCGCCGCCAGCCTCCGTGAGCGGGTCGCGACGCTGGAGGGGCTCGATGTCGCCGTGTTCGAACGGGTCCGCCCGCAGCTGACGCCGACGCCGGGCGTGCAGGAGCTCATCGACGGGGTGCATGCCGCGGGCGGGCGCATCGGCGTGGTGTCGGGCGGCTTCCACGAACTCCTCGACCCGCTCGCGACGCGCCTCGGCCTCGACTTCTGCCGCGCCAATCGGCTCGGGGTCGCCGACGGGCGGCTCACGGGCCGGGTCGAGGGTCCGATCGTCGACGCGCACGCCAAGGCGACGTCGCTCGACGAGTGGGCGGAGGCGAGCGGCATCCGTCCCGACCGCACGGTCGCGGTCGGCGACGGCGCGAACGACCTCGAGATGCTGGGGCGGGCGGCGCTCGGCATCGCGTTCTGCGCGAAGCCGGTCGTGCGCGAGCGAGCGGATGTCGCCATCGACCGCCCCGATCTGAGCCAGGTGCTGGCGCTCCTCGGGCTCCGGGGCTGACCTCTTCGCACCCGGTCGACGCGTGGACGCGCCGGGGGCTGGCCGCGTCGACGATCGCGACGTAGCATGTGCCCATGTCCGGACGACTCGTCGCACGTGCATTCACCGCCGCAGCCCTGACGGGCCTTCTCGCGTTCACCGCCGCGGGTGTCGCGCAGGCCGCGAGCTCGCCGCCGGTCGGCGGCCCGGTCGAGGACCTGATCGGGTTGCCCGACGGGTTCCGGCCCGAGGGCATCGCGATCGACCCGCGCGGCATCGCCTATCTCGGCTCCCTGGCCGACGGCGACATCTACGCCGCCGACGTGCGCACCGGCGAGGGCGAGGTCATCAGCGAGGGCCCCGACACCCCGTCGGTGGGGCTGAAGGTCGATCGGCACGGCCGCCTGTTCGTCTCGGGCGGGCCGTCGGGCAGCGCCCGGGTGGTCGACACCGCGACCGGCGACGTGCTCGCGAGCTACCAGTTGACGACGAACCCGTCGTTCGTCAACGACGTCGTGCTGACCCACGACGGTGCGTGGTTCACCGACAGCATGCAGGCGCAGCTGTACTTCCTGCCGATCGATCCGTCGGGCGCGCTGCCCGGCACCTCGGAGGTCGTGACTCTCCCGCTCGGCGGGGACTGGGTGCAGCAGCCGGGCTTCAACGCGAACGGCATCGAGACGACGGCCGACCGGAAGGCGCTGCTCGTCGTGCATTCCTCGACGGGAACGCTCTTCCGCGTGGATCCCGACTCGGGTCAGGCGACCGCGGTCGACCTCGGCGGCGCCCTGCTCCTGAACGGCGACGGGCTGCTGCGCTCGGGCCGCACGCTCTACGTGGTGCAGAACCAGCTGAACACCGTCGCGGTGCTCGAGCTCGGCGCCAAGGGCTTCAGCGGCCGCGTCGTCGACACGCTGACGAGTCCGACGTTCGACATCCCGACGACAGCCGCCGCATACGGCCGCAGCCTGTTCCTGCCGAACGCGCGGTTCAGCACGCCACCGACATCCGACACCGAGTACTGGGTGACGCGCATCGACCGCTGATCGGTCGCGGGCTAGTGCCCCATCCCGAGTCCACCGTCGACGGGGACGACCGCACCCGAGATGTACCCGGCGTCATCGCCGGCGAGCCAGGCGACGACCTTCGCGACCTCCTCGGGTGAGGCGAAGCGCCCCAGCGGGATGCTCTTCAGGTATTCCGCCTTCTGCGCCTCGGGGAGTTCGTCGGTCATGTCGGTCTCGATGAATCCCGGTGCGACGACGTTCGCGGTGATGTTCCGGGCCCCGAGTTCACGGGTGAGCGAGCGGGCCATGCCGACGAGGCCCGCCTTCGACGCGGAGTAGTTGACCTGCCCGGCCGAGCCGTAGAGGCCGACGACGCTGGAGATGAGCACGATGCGTCCGAACCGCCCCTTGAGCATGCCCTTCGAGGCGCGCTTCACGACCCGGAACGCGCCGGTGAGGTTCGTGTCGACGACGCTCGTGAAGTCGTCCTCGCTCATCCGCAGGAGGAGGGTGTCGCGCGTGATGCCGGCGTTCGCCACGACGACCTCCACGGGGCCGAGGGCCGACTCGACCTCGGTGAAGGCCCGGTCGACGGATGCGGCATCCGTGACGTCCGCTCGCACCGTGAGCGAACCCTCGGGGCCCTCGCCCGAGCGTGCCGTGACGGCCACGCGGTGCCCCTGCGCGAGGAACTCGCGGGCGATCGCGTGCCCGATCCCCCGGTTGCCACCGGTCACGAGGACGGTGCGGCTCGTCGTCATGCTGGACTCCTTCTGCGGTGCGTGCTGGGGTGCCGTCCCGGGTGCCGGGGGCGGCGGGGCCCTGGGCCCGTCCCAGCATAGAGGCTGACCGATCGGGGCATCCGTCGGGCGCAGACGGACGTAGGCTTGATGGAGAGGAGTGCCGCCCGACCCGCGGCGTCCACGATGAAGCAGCACCAGACGATCACCTCGCTGCCGCCTTCGCCGGAGGCGGAGCGACGCGCGCGCATGATCAGGTACACGATCGCGATGTCGATCCGTGTCGCGTGCATCTTCGCCATGCTCTTCGCGCAGGGCTGGTGGCTGGTGGTCTTCGCGGCGGGCGCCGTCTTCCTGCCGTACGTGGCGGTCGTGCTCGCGAACGTGAGCGGTCCGTCCCGCGACACCGAGGTGCTGCGCCCCGGGGGCATCGTGCCGGTCACTCCCCCGCCCGGCGGTGCGGGCGCCGCGCCGAACGCCAGCCCGCCCGACGACGCCGGCCGTCACGACGACGGCCGCGGTGCCGCGTGATCGGCGGCATCGGGGCGGATGCCGCCCAGGGCGTCTGCTCGCGCGCGGCGTGCCGCGAGCCGGCCGCGTGGCGCATCGACTGGCAGAACCCCCGGATCCACACGGGTGACCGCTGGAAGACGTGGCTCGCCTGCGACGAGCACGTCGACTACCTGCGCGGGTTCCTCGAGGCCCGGTCGTTCCCGGTGCGCCTCGGCCGATTCGAGGCAGGCGCGACGGATGCCGCAGCGGAGGCCGGCTCGTGAGGGAATGGTCGTTCCTCAGGTCGCCGCGATGGGCGGGTTACCTCGCCCTCGTCGTCGTCTTCGCCGTCGCGAGCTCGGCGCTCGGCGTCTGGCAGTTGAACCGCCGCGCCGAGGCGCTCGCCGAGGTGGCGCGCATCGACGCGAACTACGACGCCGAGGCGGTGCCGGTCGCCGAGGCGCTGCCCGACCCCGCTGCGTTCGACATCGACCAGCGCTGGCTCGTCGTGGCGCTCGACGGCGAGTACCTCGCCGACGAGGAGGTCGTCGTGCGGAACCGCCCGTTCGAGGGCAGCTCGGGCTTCGAGGTCGTGACGCCGTTCCGGCTCGACGACGGCACCGTCTTCATGGTCGACCGTGGCTGGATCGCGCAGGCGTCCGACGGCCGACCGAGCGACTACGCCGCGCCGCCGCCGGGTCACGTCGAGATCGAGGCGCGACTGAAGGCCGGCGAGGACCGCATTCCCGGGCGCACCTCCTCGGGCGACGAGCTCGCCACCCTCGACCTCGCCGAGCTCGCCGACCGGGTCGACGCGCCCGCGTACACGGGCGCCTACGGGGTGCTCGTGCAGTCGGGGGCCGACGCCGACGAGCCGCCGCTCGCGGCCGCTCGCCCGGTGCGCGACGAGGGACCGCACCTCTCCTACGCGCTGCAGTGGTTCGTCTTCGCGCTGATGGCGTTCGTCGGCCTCGGGTGGGCCGCGAACCAGGAGCGGCGCGCGCTCGCGGAGGCATCCGCCTCACCCGACGCGCCGGCGACGCGACGCGAGCCGCGCAAGCCGCCGCGCGAACGCCGAGATGCCGACATCGAGGACGAGATCCTCGACCGGCGATAGGTGCCGGATCTCGATTCGGCGTCTCGCCGCCGCACCGCTGCTCAGGCCAGCTCGATGAGCTCCTGGTACTCGCGACTCCAGTGGTCCTCCGTGCCGTCGGGCATGATGAGCACGCGCTCGGGGTTCAGCGCCTCGACCGCACCGGGGTCGTGCGAGACGAGCACGACAGCGCCCTCGTAGTGGGCGAGCGCGTCGAGGATCTCGGCGCGGCTCGCCGGGTCGAGGTTGTTCGTCGGCTCGTCGAGCAGCAGCACGTTCGCGCCCGACACGACGATGGTCGCGAGCGCGAGCCGGGTCTTCTCGCCGCCCGAGAGCACCCCGGCCGGCTTGTGCACGTCGTCGCCCGTGAACAGGAACGATCCGAGCACCTTGCGCGCCTCGGTCTCGGTGAGGTTCGGTGAGGCGCTCACCATGTTCTGCAGCACGGTGCGCGTCACGTCGAGCGTCTCGTGCTCCTGCGCGTAGTAGCCGATGCGGAGCCCGTGCCCCGGTTCGACGACCCCGGTGTCGGCTCGGTCGACTCCCGCGAGGATGCGCAGCAGCGTGGTCTTGCCGGCGCCGTTGAGCCCGATGATGACGACCTTCGAGCCGCGGTCGATGGCGAGGTCGACGGCCGTGAAGATCTCGAGCGAGCCGTAGCTCTTCGAGAGGTCGCTCGCCGTGAGCGGGGTGCGACCGCACGGCGCCGGTGTGGGGAAGCGCAGCTTCGCCACCCGGTCGACGGCGCGCACCTCCTCGAGGCCCGCGAGGAGCTTCTCGGCGCGGGCGACCATCTGGTGCGCGGCGGCGGCCTTCGTCGCCTTCGCGCCGAACTTCGCCGCCTGCGCCTGCAGTGCCGACGCCTTCTTCTCGGCGTTGGCGCGCTCCTTCTTGCGGCGTTCCTCGTCGGCTGCCCGCTGACGCAGGTAGTGCTTCCAGCCCATGTTGTAGATGTCGATGATCGACCGGTTCGCGTCGAGGTAGAAGACGCGGTTCACGACCTCGCCGACCAGCTCGACGTCGTGGCTGATCACGATCACGCCGCCCTTGTAGTTCTTGAGGAACTCGCGGAGCCAGACCACCGAATCGGCGTCGAGGTGGTTCGTGGGCTCGTCGAGGATCATCGTCTCGGCGTCGGAGAAGAGGATGCGCGCAAGCTCGATGCGGCGGCGCTGGCCGCCCGAGAGGGTCTTCAGCGGCTGGTCGAGGATGCGGTCGGGCAGGTTGAGGTTCGAGGCGATGGATGCGGCCTCGGCCTCGGCGGCGTACCCGCCGAGCGCCGTGAAGCGGTCGGTGAGGTTGCCGTACTTGCGCATCGCACGCTCGGCCACCGCCCCGTCGTCGCTGGCCATGGCGACGGATGCCTCGTGCATGCCGAGCGCGAGGGAACCGAGTCCGCGCGCATCGAGAATGCGCGTGCGTGCGAGCATTTCGGGATCGCCCGATCGCGGGTCCTGCGGCAGGTAGCCGATCTGGCCGGATCGGTCGATGCGCCCGGCCGTCGGGAGCGTCTCGCCGGCGAGCGTCTTGGTGAGGGTCGTCTTGCCCGCGCCGTTGCGTCCGACCAGGCCGACCTTGTCGCCCGCGGTGACGCGGAAGTCGACGTGCTCCATGAGCACGCGTGCGCCCACGCGGATCTCGAGATCATGGACGGCGAGCACGGTGAGCCTCCGGGCGGATGACGGTGTGGGAGCGTGCCGACGGGCACAGCCTCCCAGTCTATCCCGCTCCTCGAGGGCCGGGTTGCACCGCCGACCGTCGGATGTCACCGGCATCCGCCAGACTCGTGGCATGCCGAAGCCACCCAGCGCCGCGCGGCTGCGCGCGGCACGCCTCGAGTCGCACGGTCTGCGCACCGGCCTGCCCACGGTCGCCGATGCGGTGCGCCGCCTCGGCGCCGTGCAGGCGCAGGACTTCACGGCCGCGAAGTGGGTGCTGGGCGCGCGGGTGCCCGGGTCGGTCGCGACCGACGTCGACGCGGCCGTCGAGTCGCGCGAGATCGTGCGCTCATGGCCGATGCGCGGCACGCTGCACGTGCTGCCCGGCGACCGGTTGCGACCGATCCTCGCGATCACCGGCCCGCGCGTGCTGCAGCAGGTCGCGACGCGGCACCGGCAGTTGGAGCTCGATGCGCACACGTACCGGCGCGCACGCACGGTGGCCGAGGCCGAGCTCGCCGGCGGCGCCGCGCGTTCCCGCGATGAGCTCCAGGCCGCCTGGGAGGCGGCGGGCATCGACACGCGCGGCCAGCGCGGGTATCACCTCATCTCGTGGCTCGCCCATGACGCGGTCGTCTGCTGGGGGCCGGTCGAAGGGCGCGGGCAGCGGCTCGTGCTGCTCGACGAGTGGCTGCCACGACCGGCGGCCGCCGAGGATCGCGACGAGACCCTCGCCGAACTGTTCCGCGCGTACATCGCCGGTCACGGCCCCGCGACGGTCCGCGACTTCGCGTGGTGGAGCGGCCTCACGCTCGGTGACGCGCGGCTCGCCAGCGCCGCCGCGGGCGACGCGGTCACGCCCTTCGACGACGATCGCTTCGTCGCGACGGATGCCGGGTGGCCGGCCGATCCCGAGTCGCCGACGCCGCGGGCGGTCGCCGGCCTCGCCCTCGCGCCCTTCGACGAGTACTTCCTCGGCTACACCGAGCGCGACGCGGTGTGCGATCCGGCGCACGCCGGGCGCGTCATCCCCGGCGGCAACGGTGTCTTCCAGTCGATCCTCGTCGCAGGCGGACGGGTCGTGGGCACGTGGCGGCGCGGTCGCGGTCGCGACGCGACCTCGGTCGTGCTCGAGGGCTTCGACGCGGCATCCGCCCTCGATCCGGCGACATTCACGGCGTCGCTGCGAGCGTGGGCCCGGTTCTGGGGCCACCCGCTCGGCAGCGTGACCGTCGCCTGAACGCGGACCGGGCGGCACCGCCGAGCGGCACCGCCCGTCCGGGCTCGGAGAATCTACTGCTGGAGCGAGGCCTGCAGCTCGAGGGTGATGGTCACCTTGTCGCCGAGGAGCACGCCGCCGGTCTCGAGCGCGGCGTTGTAGGTGAGGCCGAAGTCCTCGCGGTCGATGACCGTCTTGGCCGTGGCGCCGCCCTTGTAGTTGCCGAACGGGTCGCCGCCGAAGCCACCGAACTCGAAGTCGAACGTGACGGGCTTCGTGATGCCGCGGATGGTGAGGTCGCCGTCCACCTTGTAGTCGCCGTTCTCGACGCGCACGCCCGTGGAGACGAAGTCGATGGTGGGGTACGTCGCGGCTTCGAAGAAGTCGCCGGTGCGCAGGTGCGCGTCGCGGGTGGGCTCGTTGGTGGTGATCGAGGCGACCTCGGCGGATGCCGTCACGCTGGACTCGAGCGGGTTCTCGGCGGTCACGAAGGTCGCGTCGAATCGCTCGAACTTGCCCTTCACCTTGCTGATCATGATGTGGCGGATGCTGAAGCCGATCTCGGTGTGGGCGGGGTCGATCGTCCAGGTGCCGACGCGGTAGCCGGGGATCTCGGTCGTCGTGGCGGTGTTCGTCATGTTGCGGTTCTCTCCGTCGTAGGGATTTCGTGCGGGCCGTTTCGGCCACACCCATGCAAACGCATGTATCCCGGCGCAGTATTCCCGGATGCCCCGGCCGCGCGTCTCGAGGGCGCCGGGTTATGCGACGAGCGACCGCCGAAGGGTCAGCACGCGCCCGACGGCCTCATCGAGCCGCGCCTCGCTGATCCGGCCCGACTGCACCGCGGCGACGACCGATGCGGCCAGCCCGTCGACGGAGATGCCGAACTCCGACGGATCCGCGGGGAGCACGTAGAGCAGGAGGTCGGTGCCCGCCGCGACCGCACGCACGGCGTTCTCACCGGGGTCGGCGTACTCGGGCAGGCCGTTGTGCTGCAGCATGAGCATGTCGTCGCTCACGACGACGCCGTCGAAACCGAGCTCCTCCCGGAGGATGCGGTGCCACTCCGCCGACAGCGACGCCGGCGCCGGGTCGACTGCGGGATACGCCAGGTGGCCCGTCATCACGATCTCGGCCCCGGCGTCGATGCCCGCGCCGAAGGGGATCGCCGGGCCCGCGCGCCACTCGTCGATCGTGAGCGGCGCCTCGGGAACGCTCGAGTGGGAGTCGCCGGGCGCGGCGCCGTGTCCCGGGAAGTGCTTGAGCGTCGAGAAGACGACACCCTGCTCGCCCGACACCGCAGCGGCCACCCGCTCCGCGGCCGCCGCCGGATCGGTGCCGAGCACTCGACCGAAGATGAAGGACTCGGGGTCGCTCGTGACGTCGGCGACGATGCCGAAGTTCACCGAGACGCCGGACTGCGCGAGCGTCGCGGCGCGTGACGCGAAGGCGTCCCGGCTGGCGGCAGCCGGCTCGGAGCGCAGGCCTTCGGCGCTGGCGGCCCCGTCCCACGGCAGCCGCTGCACCTCGCCGCCCTCCTCGTCGATCCCCATGAGGACCGGCGCCTCGGGATCGGACTGCGCCGCGGCGGTGAGCGCCGCGAGCTCGGTCGGCCCGGCGGGCACGTTGTCCCCCATGAGGATGAGGCCCGAGACGCCGGCGTCGACGTACGCCCGGAGCGGCGCCGGGTCGGTGCCGGGTGCGTGCAGCATGAGGAGGGCCGCGGCCTTCTGCTCCATCGTGAGTTGCGACATCCGCTCGTCGACCCACGCGGCCACGGGATCGGCCGGTGGGGGCGTCGTCGACGGCAAGGCGGGAGGCGGGGTCACCGTGGGTTCGGTGGTGGCCGCGCTCCCGCAGGCCGTCGCACCGAGGAGCACCGCCGCGACCAGGATCGGCAGCGCCGCCACTCGCTTCGCACGCATCCGCCGAGTCTACGCTGCGTGTCCCACGCACCGCCGCGCTCGACCATGGGTAGACTCGCCGCGCTCGAGAGGGGTCTGCCATGCGAAGCAGGATGACGGGCGTCGGCGCAGCGATCGTGCTCGCCGTCGCACTCGTCGTGCCCGCGAACGCGGTGCTCGCCGCGGAGTACCCGAGCTGGGACGAGGTGGAGGCCGCGAAGGCCGACGTCGCGTCGCGCGAGGCCGAGGCGGCCCGGATCACCGCCCTCGTCGACGAGCTCGAGGCGGAGTCCGGTCGGCTCGGCGACGCTGCCGTCGAGGCCGCAGCCGTGTCGGCGGCGGCGGAGACCGCACGCATCGCCGCGGAGGCCCGCGCGACGACCCTTCGCGCCGCGTCGGACGACGCGGTCGAGGAGGCGGCGGCGGCGGGCGCGCAGCTCGGCCGCGCCGGTGCCGTGCTCGCGCGTTCGGGCGGAGCCGACGTGACCCTGCGACTCCTGTTCGACGGCGGCGAGGACGACCTGCTCGTCGGGCTCTCCCGCGCGGCGCAGTTGGCGAACGTCTACGGGGGCGTCGCCGCGCGGGCCCGGGCCGCGCGCGCCGACGCGGCGGCGCTCAGCGCGCAGGCCGACGTCGCGGAGGCGGAGCGCACCCGGCTCGCGGGCGAGGCGGCGGCGGCGGCCGACGCCGCACAGGCGGCGCACGTGGCGGCCGAAGCACGGGTCGCCGAGCAACGAGCGACGCTCGACACGCTGTATGCGCAACTCGCGAGCCTGCGCGACCGGTCGGTCGAGCTCGAGCGGCAGTTCCGGATCGGCGAAGAGGCGGCACGGGAGCAGGCGGCACGCGAGCAGGCCGCGCGCGAGGCAGCGGCGGCCGCGGCCTCCTCGGGCGGTGGCGGCGACGACGGTGGCGCTCCCCCGCCGGGCGTGGTCGTCGACCGGGATGCGGCGAAGGCGTACGCGGCGAGCCGCATGGCCGCCTACGGCTGGGGTTCCGAGCAGTTCCGGTGCCTCGACCTGCTCTGGACGCGGGAGTCGGGCTGGCGGGCCGACGCGTACAACTGGTCGAGCGGCGCCTACGGCATCCCCCAGTCGCTGCCGGGCAGCAAGATGGCGAGCGCCGGCTCCGACTGGCGCACCAACGCCGCGACCCAGGTCGACTGGGGCCTCTCGTACATCTCCGCGCGGTATGGAACGCCCTGCGCGGCATGGGCGCACTCCGAGGCGGTCAACTGGTACTGATGCCACACGACGACGCACGCGAGGTCTTCCGGCGCCACGGCGCCGAGGGCGTGCTCCTCCTCGGCGGCGGCGCCGCCATCCTGCTGCAACTCGCCGACCCCCGTGTGGCGCGCGGCGTGGCGCGGCACAGCGGCTTCCGCGACCGCCCGCTCGACCGCCTCCTCGGCACGCTCGACTACGTCTACGCCGTCGGCTTCGGCGACGACGAGATCGCCGCTGCGGCCGTGCGCGCCGTGAACGCGCGCCACGCACCCGTTCGCGGCCCGGCCGCCGCCGAGGGTCGGCCCGCATACAGCGCGTTCGATCCCGACGCGCAGCGCTGGGTGGCCTCGACGCTGCTCGCGGTGGCGCTGCGCCTGCACGAACGCCTGTGGGGTCCCCTCGACGTCGCCACCGGCGACGCGATCGTGCGCGGCTACGAGCCCCTGGGCCTGCGCCTGCAGGCCGGGAGGGCCGGCTGGCCCGCCTCGCGCACCGAGTTCGACGCGTGGTGGGCCGAACGCCTCGCCGGGCTCGAGGTGGGCGCCGAGGCGCGATCGGTGGCGCGAACGCTGCTCTCCGGGGCATCCGCGTTGCCCTTCGGCACCGCCGCGCTGCTCCCGCTCGTGCGCCTCGTCACGGCGGCGCTGCTCCCGCCCGAGGTGCGCCGGGCGTACGGGTTCCGCTGGACCCCCCGAGCCGAACGCGTCGCGAACGCCTGGCTCGCCGGCATCGCACTCGTCTGGCCACGCCTGCCCCGGATCGTTCGGCACGCGCCGATGCACGCATCGCTCCGACGCGTGCGGCGTCGCAGCCGGTACGCTGAGCATGAGCCACGAGGACGACGATGACCCAGCAGACACCGCACCGGCATGAGCCGCTCGACAGCATCGACCGGCGCATCGTGGCCGAGTTGAGCCGCGATGGCCGCCTGTCGGTGCGCACGCTGGCCGAGCGGGTGCACATCTCCCGCACCGCCGCCCACAATCGCGTGCAGCAGCTGCAGAAGCGCGGGGTCATCACGGGCTTCGGTGCGCAGATCGACCGCAAGGCGATCGGGCTGAACATCTCGGCCCTGGTCGTCGTGCGCATCGGCGACGTGTCGTGGGAGGAGATCGCCGCCAAGCTCGCGACCCTCCCCTTCGTCGAGAAGGTGCAGGCGGTCTCGGGCGACATCGACATCATCCTCACGGTGAGCGCGCCCGATCACGAACAGCTGAGCCAGGCGATCCTCCGCGACATCCACGACATGCCGGGCGTGGTCTCGACGAGGTCGCACCTGATCCTCGCCGAACTCGAGGGACATCCGCCGGCGCAGACGCTGGACATCTGGCGCACCTGACGCACCGCGCGGCGGACGGATGGCAACGCTTTCGACCCGTCAGAGCCGATCGTTCACGCTTCGTCGAGACGCCCTGCGCGCGCCCGCGCGCTGGCGCAACATTGGCCGTATGAGCCTCAACGTCGAGCACCACAGCGTGCGTACGCTCCCCTCCGAGAAGCCCATCCGGCTGCTCGACAACGCCGGTCACGCCGTGCGCGGTGCCGCGGCCGGCGGATTCGAGCTGCCCGAGCTCGACACGTTGGTCGAGCTCTACCGGCGCATGGTCGTCGCGCGTCGCTTCGACGTTCAGGTGACCGCGCTCACCAAGCAGGGCCGGCTCGCGACCTATCCGTCCGCGTACGGCCAGGAAGCGTGCGAGATCGGCGCCATCTCGGCCATCGACGCGCAGGACTGGTTCTTCCCGACCTACCGCGACAGCATCGCGCTGCTCACCCGCGGCATCGACCCGGGCGACATCCTGCAGTCCTTCCGCGGCGACTGGCACAACGGCTACGACCAGCACGCGCACCGGTGCGCCTCCCAGGCCACGCCACTGGCGACCCAGGCGCTGCACGCCGTCGGCATGGCGCACGCGGCCCGACTGCGCCAGGACCCGATCGTCACCATGACCTACCTCGGCGACGGCGCCACGAGCGAGGGCGATGCGCACGAGGCGTTCAACTTCGCGGCGGTCTGGCAGACGCCCACCGTGTTCCTCGTGCAGAACAACCAGTTCGCCATCAGCGTGCCCCTCTCCCGGCAGACCCACGCCGTCACGCTCGCCGACAAGGCCGTCGGCTACGGCATGCCCGGCTTCCACGTCGACGGCAACGACGTCGCCGCCATGTACGCGGTCACGCGTGCTGCGGTCGAGCGCGCGCGCTCGGGCGGCGGTCCGACGCTCATCGAGGGCCTCACCTACCGCATCGAATCGCACACGAACTCCGACGACCCGACGCGTTATCGCAGCGCGCGCGACGTCGAGCACTGGAAGCGCCGCGACCCCATCGAGCGCCTCGAGAAGTACCTCGTCTCCGAGGGTGCCCTCACCGAGTCGCTGCGCGCCGAGATCACGGATGCCGCGGAGGACGTCGCCGCGCACACCCGCGACGTCATGACGACCGAGGCCGTGCTCGACCCGCTCGAGCTCTTCGACCACGTGTACGCCCGCCCGCGTGCCGCGCTCCTCGAGCAGCGCGCCCGCCTCGAGGCCGAGCTGGCGGATGCCGCGTCCGACGCCGGCCGTGAGCACGCCGGAGCCGCCCGATGACCGCGACCACCACCGAGCAGGAGACGCCCGCGGCATCCGCCCCCACGCAGCTGACCATGGCGGGCGCGCTGAACGCCGCGCTCCGCGACGCGATGGCGGCCGACGACCGCGTCGTCGTCTACGGCGAGGACGTGGGCCCGCTCGGCGGCGTGTTCCGGGTGACCGACGGCCTGCAGGCGCAGTTCGGCGAGGACCGCATCTGGGACTCGCCGCTCGCCGAGTCGGGCATCATCGGCACGGCGATCGGCATGGCGATGTACGGCATGCGACCGGTCGTCGAGATGCAGTTCGACGCGTTCAGCTACCCGGCGTTCGAGCAGATGGTCTCGCACGTCGCGAAGATGCGGAACCGCACCAAGGGCCGGATGTCCCTGCCGATGGTCGTGCGCATCCCCTGCGCCGGCGCGATCGGCGGTGTCGAGCACCACTCCGACTCCTCGGAGGCGTACTGGACGGCCACTCCCGGGCTCACCGTCGTGATGCCCTCGAACCCCGCCGACGCCTACTCGATGCTGCGCGAGGCGATCGACAGCGACGACCCCGTGGTCTTCATGGAACCGAAGAGCCGGTACTGGTCGAAGGCCCCCATCAGCCTGCCTGTCACGACCGCGCCGATGGACCGGGCCGTCGTGGTGCGCGAGGGCACCGACGTGACCCTCCTCGGCTACGGTCCGACGGTGCGCACCGCCCTCGAGGCGGCCGACGCAGCTTCGGCCGAGGGACTGTCGATCGAGGTCGTCGACCTGCGCAGCCTCTCGCCCTTCGATGACGAGACGGTCGGGGCATCCGTGCGCAAGACCTCCCGCGCCGCCGTGATCCACGAGGCCGCCCAGTTCGGCGGCTACGGCGCCGAAGTCGCGGCGCGCGTGACCGAACGCAACTTCCATCACCTCGCCGCGCCCGTGCTGCGGGTCACGGGATTCGACATCCCCTACCCGTCGCCGAAGCTGGAGGAGCACTACCTGCCGACCGCCGACCGGGTGCTCGCCGCGCTCGACACCTGGGAGTGGGACGACTGATGGGCCGCGACTTCATCCTGCCCGACCTCGGCGAGGGACTCACCGAGGCCGAGATCGTCGCGTGGCTCGTCGCCCCCGGCGACGAGGTCGCGATCGACCAGCCCGTCGTCGAACTCGAGTCGGCGAAATCCGTGGTGCAGCTGCCCACCCCGTTCGCGGGCGTCGTCGAGACGCTCGGCGGCGAGGTCGGCGAGGTGCTGCACGCGGGCCAGGTGCTCATGACGCTCGCGCCGACGGCGAGCGGCGACACCGCTCCGCCCGATGGGGCGCAGTCGACGGATGCCGCAGCTGCACCGGTGACCGAGTCCGCGGCCGAGTCCGTCTCGGGACCCGAGTCCATGGCGGAACCCGCGGAGCCCGGCGTCGCGGTGCCGACCGAGGCCGCGACCGAGGAATCCGGCGCCGTGCTCATCGGCTATGGCACGCGCGCCAGCGGCGCGACGAAGCGCGCCGCCTCGGCCCCCGCACGGTTCGGGCGCCGGCGCTCGGCCGGTGCCGCCGCCGGCAGCGGGGGCGGCGCATCGTCGGGCACCACCACCACGACGGGTCCCGCGCGCGGGCGCGCGCGCCTCGACCCGACGCGACGTTCCCCCGTCGTCTCGCCCATCGTGCGTCGCATCGCCCGCGAGCACGGCTTCGACGCCAGCCAGCTCGACGGCTCGGGTCCCGACCACCTCGTGATGCGCCGCGACATCGAGGCGTTCCTGCGCGAGCTCGAAGCCGAGGCGGCCGGAACGGCGGCCCCCGCGACGCCCGACGTTCCCGTCGCGCCCGCTGCGGCCGGGCCTGCCGCGCCCGGCGACCGTCGCGTGCCGCTCGACCGCATGGGGCGCGCCGCCGCCGCGCACTTCTCACGGTCTCGCCGCGAGATCCCCGAGGCGACCGTCTGGATGGACGTCGACGCCACCGAACTGCTCGCCGCCCGCCGCCAGCTGCAGGAGGCCACGGGTGAGCGCTTCGGCGTCACCGCGCTCGTGGCGCGGTTCGTGGTGGCCGGCCTGGCGCGGCATCCGTTGCTGAACTCGAGCTTCGACGCCGAGCGCGACGAGATCGTGGTGCACGGGGCCGTGAACCTGGGCATCGCCGCGCAGACCCCGCGCGGGCTGCTCGTGCCCGTCGTGCACGGGGTCGACCGCATGAGCCTGCGCGGGCTCCGCGACGCGATCGGCGCTCGCAGCGAGGAGGCCGCGACGGGCGCGTTCCCGCCGTCGGCGCTCACGGGCGGCACGTTCACGCTGAACAACTACGGCACGCTCGGCGTCGACGGCTCGGCGGCGATCATCAATCACCCCGAGGCCGGAATGCTCGGCATCGGCCGACTCGTCGAGCGTCCGTGGGTGGTCGACGGCGCGCTCGCGGTGCGCACCGTCACCGAACTCACGCTCTCGTTCGACCATCGGGTGTGCGACGGCGCAGAGGCGGCCGCGTTCCTCACCTACGTGGCGGGCTGCATCGAGCGGCCGGTGGCGGTGCTCGCAGACCTCTGACCTCGGGTGCGGGTCGCCGACGAGTTCCCGCCGTCGAATCGATCAGAAGAACTCCTCTGGCGTGCCCGCGGCCCGCTCGACGTCGCGCGTGTTCTGGCCGTCGGCCTTCAGCTTGGCCACCGCGACGCGCAGGCCCGACTCCATCTGGGCGGCCCAGGCATCGGACTCGCGGGCGCTGACCTCGGCGGCCCTCGCGCGCGCCTCGGCCGCCTGGGCGGCGTTCCGCGCGTCGTTGACCTGCCGCAGGGCGAGCGAGATCCCGTAGTAGGCGGCGACCATGGTCGCGATCGGCGCCGCGATGATCGCGAGGGCGCTGATGGCCGCACCGGTCGGGCTGAAGGCGATCAACAGCGCGAACGCCAGGAACAGCACCACGATGGCCGCGAGCACGACGAGCATGAACCGCAGGTCGCGGCTCCAGATGCCCCCACCTGCGCCGGACGGGCCTGGCCCGCCGCGCTCGGCCTGGGCGGCCGACTCCTGGAGCACCGCGGTGTCATCGACCCGCGGCGTCGGGACTTCGCCCGAGGCGGCGCCCTGATCGACGATCGGTCGAGCATACGCGTCGGTCATTCGTTTCCCCCGCTCCCGTGGAATGGATCAACCCCCCAATTGTGGGGCGTGGCGGGATGCCGGTCAAGGAAGCGCGCCGGACCTCGCTCAGGCGGCGGCGGCTTCGGCGAGCCCCTCCTCGATCACCGCGATGATCGAGGGATCGTCGGGCTGCGCCTGCGGACGGAACCGACGCACCTCCCCCGACGGCAGCACGAGGAACTTCTCGAAGTTCCATTTCACCCGTCCGGCCTTGCCGGCGGCATCCGGTGTCCTCCTCAGCTCGTCGTAGAGCGGATGCCGCTTCGGACCGTTGACCTTCACCTTGGCCATGAGCGGGAACGAGACGCCGTAGGTCATCGAACAGAACGCCTTGATCTCGTCGGCGTCGCCCGGCTCCTGCCCGGCGAACTGATTGCACGGGATCCCGAGCACGGTGAAGCCGCGATCGCCGTACTCGCGCTGCAGCGCCTCGAGCTTCTCGTACTGCGGCGTGAGCCCGCAGCGGGACGCGACGTTCACCACCATGACCACCCGATCGGCATACTCGGCGAGCGAGGTCTCGTCGCCGTCGATCGTGATGATCGGGATGTCGCGAAGGTCCATTTCTCGAGCCTAACCCCGTGTGGTCGCCTCGAGGACGACGAGCGGCTCAAGCGGTCACCGGCGACCGGGCGGATGCGTCAGCCGACGATGCGCGGCCGAGCCAGCGAGGCCAGGCCGGCGAGCAGCGCGACGGCGGCAGCGAACCAGTAGCCGGCGGCGAAGGCGTGGAATGTCGGTACCAGCAGCGCCGCCGCGGCGATGCTGAACACGGCGGAGACGCCGGTCGCCGCGCCGAACTCGTGGAACGTGCTGAGCGCGCCCGACGCCACTCCCGCCTCCTGCGGCTGCACCGCGGAGAACAGGCTGCCCGCCGCGGCCACGAAGACCGCGCCGATCCCGAACCCGGCGATGCTCGTGGCGGCCACGAGCACCGTCATCGAGAAGATCCCGGCGGCTGCGGCCAGACCGGCCGCGGCGACGAGGAGCCCGGCGACTGAGACCGTGCGCACTCCCCAGCGAGGAAGGACACGGCCGGCGAGGTTGGAGCCGAGAATGGTGCCCAACGCGACCGGAAGGAACGACAGTCCGGTGGCCAGTGGGGTGAAGCCGTGCAGCTCCTGCAGGGCGAAGGATCCGAGGAAGAACACCGAGATCATCAGCGCCGTAGCGACGAAGATCAGGCCGAGGCCGCGCAGGACCGGGGGCCGTCGCAGCATGTTCGGGTCGACGAGTGGCGCCGCGGCCTTGGTGATGCGCAGGCCGAAGAGGGCGTATCCGATCAGTGCGACGATCACCGCGATGAGCGTGTGCAGACTGAGCCAGCCGTGGTCACCGGCAGCAACGAGGCCGTAGATGACGGAAGCGGTCGCCATGGTGGCCAGGGCGGCGCTGACGGTGTCGAGGCTGCCTCCCGCTCCTCGCAGTGGCGGGACCGAGCGGAGCAGCGCCAGGAGCAGGGCGGCGCCGACGGGGACGTTGATGTAGAACACCCAGGGCCAACCGGGACCTGCGGTGAGCAGGCCGCCGACCAGCACCCCGATCGCGGCGCCGGCGCCACCGAGCGCCGACCAGACGCCGAGCGCACGGGCGAGCTCGACACCGGCGAAGGTGCGGGCGATCACCGAGAGCGCGGCCGGGGACATGGCCGCGGCACCGACCCCCTGCAGTGCACGCGCGATCAGGAGCAGTTCGGCGCTGCTCGCCAGTCCGGCGAGCAGTGAGGCGATGGTGAACAGCCCGAGCCCGGCGAGCACGATCCGGCGTGGGCCGACGATGTCGGCGGCCTTGCCGCCGAGCAGCATCAGGCCGCCGAAGACCAGGGCGTAGATGCTCGCCACCCAGGTCAGTCCGGTGCGCTCGAGGCCGAGGTCGGCAGCCATGTCGGGAAGCGCGATCGCGACGACGGTGACGTCGACGATCAGCATCAATTGGGCGATGCTGAGGAACGCCAGGGTGCGCCAACGCCGCGGGTCCGGTGATACGGATGCCTCGGGTGCGGTCGCCTCGTGAGCGGTCATGACACCATCCTCCTCTAACTCGTACAGTGATGTACGAGTACACTAACCTGAACATGCCTGTTCGACAAACAGAGGTGGGAGTACGGCGAGGCGGAGCGCGAGGGCGGTCAGGCAGCGAGGGCGGTCAGGCAGCGAGGGCGGTCAGGCAGCGAGGGCGGCGAGCACGGTGTCGCGGACGAGGAACGGTGCGTCGTCGGCGGTGATCTCGCCACGGTGCACGGCGGCCGAGGCGCCGTGCAGGATCGCCTGCACGACGCTGACCTGCCACTCGATCGGCACGTCGCTGCGGAACTCACCGACCTCGCGACCTCGGACCAGCAGAGCGCGGACGCGAGCCGCCGGCTCCTCATGCGCGCGGTGCATCCCCTCGGGCGGCAGCGCCTGGGAGGCTGCGACCACCAGCGCGCCGAACCGGTGGGTCAACTGCCAGGATGCCTCCAGAAGCCGACCCAGCGCAGCCCGCGGGTCGCCGTCGAGATCGACCTGCGACAGCGCCTCCTCGGTCTGCGCGATCGCACGATCCACGACCTCACGGACGAGTGTCGCGCGGGAGTCGAAGTGACCGTAGAGGGTGACCCGACCGACGCCGGCCGCCTTCGCTATCTCGTTGACGCTCGCGTCAGGATCGACGGCCAGCAGTCGGGTGGCGGTGGCGATGATCGTCTCGATGTTCCGCAGTGCGTCGGCGCGCAACGCGCGATCCGGAACGCCGTCGACGGCGGGTTCGCTCGCCGGGCTCTGCGTCGACGGCATCGCCCCACCTCCCAGATCGAACACCTGCGTCCATGTTAACTGTTCGCCCGGGCGTCGCCGTCGTTGCACGCCGTGGGGACCGACCGGGGCGCCGTTCCCGACGATCCTCGAGGGCTGGTCGATGACATTCCCGTGGCGCAGGCATATCCCCCGGATGAGCCCAGCGGCTGTGGCGACCTTGATCGGGGTCACGGTCGATGAGTACCGCCGTGGGAAGCCGGAGACACCTCGATCGATCATGATCCCCCTGTCGAGTGCATACCGCGATCAGTGGTTCCGGGCGGCGCGGTGCCGGGGTCGACGATGACGAATTGGCCCATCATTCCAGCGTCCTCGTGGGCGAGGACGTGACAGTGATACATGTACGGCGTGTGCGGATCGGCGTGCTGCCCGAAATGCACCCGGAGATCGACCCGGGTGCCTGGTCGGACATACACGGTGTCCTTCGGTCCGGTGATCGCTGGGGCCTGCCCGTCGATGGCGAGGATGTCGAAGCGAGCGTTGTGGATGTGGAAGTTGTGCGGGGTGTCCGTCGTGTTCCGCACTCTCCATTCCTCGGTGCTGCCGGTCTCGACCACAAGGTCCGTGCGGTGCATATCGATGGTCCGGTCGTTGATCGTGAACTCACCCAGCGCGAACTCGCGCAACTCCCGTCCTGGGGCGGGCACCGCGACCGGGGGCGCCGAGGGGAGAGCGGTGGGTAATGGTTCGGATGACTCGAGTTCGGGGGCAGCGTCAAGTTGGAGAATCTCGAAGCGGTCGTCGCCACCGGCGAAGTGCTCGTGAATGAGGCTCCCTGTCAGGTCCGGGGGCTCGCTGCACAGTCGGATGCGTTCACCCGGGCGCATCCTGACGACGAGCTCAGCACGTTCACCCGGGCTGAGCTGGATCTCCTCAGCAGCGATCGGATGGGAAAGGAGGCCGGCGTCGGTGCCGACCACATGAAACCCGCGTCGGTCATCGAACACGAAGCGGTAGACGCGGCCGTTCGATGCGTTCAGCACGCGCAGCCGTGTCAGCTCGCGACGGATCGAGAGCAAGGGCCCCCAGGTGCCGTTGACGAGAATCTCGTCGCCGAGCATGCCGACGACGTCGATCCCGCCGAAGGAGATGCCCGACAGGTCGAGGGCCCCATCGCCGGTGAACTTCTTGTCCTGCACGACCACCGGGATGTCGTCGACCCCATACTCGTCTGGCAGCCCCGGGTCGTTATCGTCATCGACGAGGAGCAGTCCAGCGACGCCACGGTAGACATGTTCTTTCGTCGTCCCGTGCAGGTGGGGATGGTACCAGAGCGTCGCGGCATGTTGGTCGATGCGCCACACCGGTTCCCAGATGTCGCCGGGCGCGATGCGCTCGTGCGGCCCGCCATCCGAAGCGGCGGGAAGCTCCATCCCGTGCCAATGCAACGATGTCGGCTCGGGCAGGAGATTGCGCACTCGCGGCGCGATGGTCTCCCCTCGCCGGATCCGGATCGTAGGCCCCAGATACGCTTGGTTCACGCCCCACGTACGCGCGACACCGCCCGGCCGCAGCTGGATCCGGCCCTCCTGCACACTGAGGTCGATCACGCGACGTCCGTCTGCCCCAGCCGAGACGGAAGCAAGCGGAGGAATCCGCAGGGGGCTCGCGAAGACGACACGGCCGACGTTGCCGCGACTCGCCTGTGCCCAGAGATAGCCGCTCCCGACGCCGATCGGCAGCAGTATCACGCCCGCACCGAGCGCGGTCCATTTCAGGAACGCGCGCCGTGTCGGAGTACCACCCATGGATCACCCCTTCCTGACGGGCCAGACACCGAGCGCCGCACCGAGGCACATGATCGCCGCCGCGATGAGAGCCTCCGGAAGCGGGATGACGGTCGGGCCGGCGAGGATCGCCCATGGCGGGGCGAACAGGCCTCCGAACAGGGCGTAGGCGCCGAGCGCGATGAGTACGACTCCGATGGCGCGCCGCACCAACGCGGCCTTTGGAGCGCGACGAGCATTCATGACCGACCACCGTGCGCCCTCGGCTGCTCGGTCCTTCCGCCATCGGTGCCCGCTCGGTCTTCATTGCATCCGGGAACGAGAGGGTGGATGAGTTCGTGGATTCGTTGAATGTCGCCAGCCTCTCTGGGCGGCATGAGATCGGTGGCGCCGACGCCGACGACGTACGGCAGCGATGCCGCGAGACGAACCCGCTCCTCGTCATCCGTGGCCGTAGACCAGGCCCTGCGGAGAACGGCCAGACGAGCGGAGTCGGTTCTCGCCCGCGTCATCGCCGCGTCCACGACGGCCGCCGCCCAGGCGTGCGGGGCGACCTCTAGGCGGCGACCATAGGGATCGGCGTCCGGTTCACCCGGAAGAGATGTGAGCCGGCCGAGTATGCTGCGGGCGACCGCCTCTTCGCCGGGGTTCGCCCTGGCCGCGCGCAGCGGCGCCGTGATCATCGTCTCCATGTGGTCCAACAACGCCTTCTTGTATCCATCGACTCCAGCGAAGTGAAGGTGGAACGACATTTCGATGGCCCGGAGCGCGGCGATCCGATCGATGCGCACATCGCCCGCGCCTTCTTCGGCCAGCACCGTCGCACCTTCGTTCAACCGACGATCACGTGATGCACGTGATGCGCTCACGAGTTCCCCTTCACTTCGAAACCATACCATACTGAATGGTATGGTAGACGACGAACCCATCTGGCTGCCGGACGGGGCATCAAGGCGGCCAACGGCCACTCGAGCAGGAGGATTCGGATCATGTCGGTGCTGGACTGCCAGGTCACACTGGATCACCGGGACGTCGTTGCCGCCGGGTGGCCGTTGACGGTCCGACCTGGGCCGGTCCGGAAGGCCGACGACGATTCATGCTGTGCGGGCCGGATGACGTGCAGGTCGAGGTGGGAGAAGATCATCCTCAAGAGCGTCTCCACGAGGAGTGGAGGTCGATCCTTCCGACGATCCGCTGGTCGCATAGACCCCCGGAGCATGAGATCGAATAGGAGTCGCGCATGACACTGCACAACCCCTCGATCAGACTGGCCGACGTGAGCGATGCTGACACGCTGACCCAGATGCAGATCGACTTCGGCGCCGAGTTCGGCTCGCATGAACCGCCCTTCGAGATCCTGTTGCCGCGCTTCCGCCGACTGCTGGACGACGAACCCGCCGCCTTCGCGCTGCTGGCTGGACCGCGGCTCGCGACCCAGGGATACGCCGTCGTCACACTGCGACCGACTGTGTACTGCGATGGGCCACTCGCGGTGCTCGACGAGCTGTATGTGCGGCCGGAAGTCCGTGGCAACGGCATCGGCACGGCACTGCTGACAACCGCGGTGCGGGAGACGCGCCGTCGTGGCGGCGGCGAGATGCACATCAACGTCGATGAGATCGACATAGACGCCCGTCGATTCTACGAGCGCCACGGCTTCTTCAACATCGAACCCGGCACCGACTACCGCATGCTTTGCTACATCCGTGAGTTCGCCGGGGACTAGCGGCACCGACCGGTCGTCAGCCCGTCAAGCCGACGGAATCTGATCGTCCCATTCACCCCTCCCGTCCGGCAGCTCCTGGTACGAGATCTCGCCGTGCGATCCGGGTTCCAACTTGCGTCGTGGCATCGTGTTCGTCCTCTGTCTGAGCAGAGCAGACGACTCGTCAGCGTCCTCATCGTCGATCCGTGCGGTCCTTCAGCCAGGCCGCCACGTTCTCGCGGCTGTATCTCAGGTGCTTGCCGAGCTTGGAGTGCGCGTCGCCCCGCGATGCTCGACGTCAGTGGGAATCGGATGTGGATGTCTGTGGCATCCCGCCGCCCGAAAAGAAGACGGCCCCAAAAGGGGCCTCAACCGCCTCGGACTGGCCGTTCCCCAATGAAGAAGCCCCTGAGAATCTACCGATTCATCAGGGGTTTTGGTGGATCTGAGGGGACTCGAACCCCTGACCCCCTGACGGTGTGCACCGTGATGGACGCGCACGTGTTGGTCGTGGATGCCAGCAATTGTAAGGCAGGGCGGGCTGTTCGAGGCGGTGAACGTGGCCGCTCGTTGCCGTCAGATGCAGATGTTCATAGCTGAAAAGAGCCCCAAAAAGGCCGCAGGGTCGGCGACTGTGGGACCGGCAAATCGATCGGAACGAAGGTCTAGCCGATTCAGACCTCGAATCAGCCCACCCGGCACCTGCCGGGACAATGAAACCGATAGGAACGAAAGTCAGGCCGATTCAGACTGCGGCGCTGAGAACGAGACCACGGTCATCGAGCAGGTCATCGTCTCGACGAAGGCCACACCCGAGGTCGAGCTCGGTTCTCCGGCGAAGGACACCGCGGTCATCCGCGGGACCATCCCGGAGGCGGCACCTTCAGCGCCTACAAGCAGGACGACGACCAGCCCGTGTGCACCGCGGAAACCATCGTGTTCGACGGCAGCGACAAGCCCGTGGGGCTGGCCCCCGGCGTCGTCGACGGTGTCGAGTATACCGGCCCCTCGACGGTGTTCAACGTTCCCGGCAAGTCCTTCTGGGTGGA
Source organism: Agromyces sp. H66 (assembly GCF_004959775.1). Classification (GTDB taxonomy): domain Bacteria; phylum Actinomycetota; class Actinomycetes; order Actinomycetales; family Microbacteriaceae; genus Agromyces. The sequence goes on along the minus strand of NZ_SJZG01000002.1, from coordinate 149,151 downwards.
GACCATCGTCGACAAGGACGGCAAGGTCACCGGTGTCGACGCCGGCGTGCTGGTGGCGGGCGGCGCGGGCGTGCTCGCACTGGCCGCTGGGGCGATGCTCCTCACGAAGCGCCGCCGCCTCGCGGAGCAGGGCGAGTAGCCCCGACCTGCACAGGGACCCCCTCTCCAGGGTGAGGAGCGGCCCCTGACCGGCCGCTCCTCGAACGCCCGGCATCCTTCACTTCGAAGGATGCCGGGCGTTTCACTTCCAGCTGAGGGTTCGGATTTCGGCGGCTACACGAGGGCCTTGGGCCATCGTTTGCCATACATAGATTTCCGGCAGAGCCCGGCGAGTTGCATAAAAATGCCCCCAAAAGTGGGGTACGGACAGCCCGATCGAAGCTCCTCCAAACTCGTGGGCAACGCAGCGTCGCTGCGGGCTGGGTATCTCATTTGAAAGCAGGTATGCAAGTGACTCGAACACGAATTTGGTCCGCCCTGGCTTCAACGATCATGGTCTCGGTGTTCGCCGGCGTCGCAGTGGCGCCAGCCAACGCTGCCCCGCAACAAGCGGACGCTCTCGACGCACTCGATGCGATCGGACTGCTCCAGCCCGCCGACATTGAGGGTATCGCTGCGAGCGGGGTGCTCTCCAAGGAGGGCGGATTGACCGTCTCCAGCGATGGTGTCGGAGTGTCCATCCGGCCTGTAACGGCAGCCGACCCCGTGCTGGGCCCGGACAAGTCAACGCTCACCTACGCCGAGGCGAGCTCGCACGCCTTCGTCCTCACCGGCCAAGGCTCCGCCGCGAACGCAGGGTACATCGTGATCAACGACGAGAGCGCGCCTGACTCCTACTCGTTCGACATCAGCGCTGACGGCGCCGCGGCGGACCTCGAGCTCGTCGACGGCATGGTCATGATCAAGGACGAGTCCGGTGCCCTGGTGAACGGCATCCTTCGCCCGTGGGCAGTGGACGCGGACGGGGTCGAATTGCCGACGTGGTACTCCGTCGAGGGGACGACCCTCGTGCAGCATGTCGACACGACCGGCGCTGCGTTTCCGGTGGTCGCCGACCCGCGGCTGATGTGCGATCTGCTCTTCTGCACCGTCGAGTACACCCGCTCGGAGACGACCACGATCCGGAACTGGGGAGCATCAGCGACCTCGCTGGTCTCCATCGCATGTACCTGGCTGGCAACCCCTCTCGGCGGAGCACTTTGCGGACTCGCCTCAGCCACGATCATCGGTACGGCGAACGAGGCCCTCTCCCAGGGCAAGTGCCTCGGGTTCCGGAAGTTCAACTACGCAACCGTCATGTTCCCCGTGGTCGTAAGCTGCTACGCATAAGGAGGGGGGTGACCATGCATCAACTCGTGGAACGGCCGCGGCTGACAGGGCGTGTCGGTGTCGGCTTCCTCTGGCTCCTGGCCGTCGTTGCGGGTTTCATCGCCGCGCAGTCAGTCTGGCCGAGCATCGCCGACTGGGGCTTGCTTCTGATCGTCGCCGCGATCGTCGTCCCGGCAGCGCTGGTCATGACCGGACGGAACTCGGGCAGCGGCCGACGTTCGCTCGCGATCCCGCTGGCAGCGGCGTTCGTCTTCGCACTCGCGGCTCTCGCTTTCGGCTTGGCCGGGATGAGTGCCGGCAGCGTCACGATGGCCGTGTTGGCCATCGGAACGGCGATCGTCGGGACCATCCTGGCTGCCATGTCGACGACAGACGGTCCGGGTCAGGAGGCCGGCTCATCATGATGCGCTCCACGGTTCTGTCAGATCACTGATCAGGTCGCCCCTCCCCGGCATCGGGGAGGGGCGACCTCACTGTGTGGCGGGAGAGGCGCGTCGGCTCACCGGTCTTTCGAGAGGCTGCTCGGGTCGCCGCGGGAGTGCAGGACGTTCGCGGTGGCCACGATGAGCCAGGCGGCTGCGCCCGCGAGGACCCACGGGATCTGAGCTGAGGGCTGCACGAAGAAGCCCGGAATGAACGCGAGCGCGAGGGATCCTGCCGCGGCGAAGCAGCCGGCGAGAAGGCTCTGCTCGAAGAAGAGGAGGAGGAACATCGAGCGGACGGTGGTGCCTGAGAAGCGGTAGCTGGCGATGTCACTGGAACGGAACCGGTTCATGCCGAGACCGACGATGCCGCACAGCACTCCGAGCACCACCGGCAGGTACCGGTCGGGGCGGTTCACGAACGCGTCGACCGGGTCGGTGCTCTCGCTGAACTCAGAGGAGGCGGCTACGGCACCTCCGGATGCGCGGAGGCTGCTGGAGATCCGAGGCGTCGCTTCCGTGGCATCGACGAACCGGTCAAGCGTGACGACGCACCGCTCGACCGTCTTCTGCGTCGGGGTCATCGGCACCGCGACTGCTGAGCCGAGGTTGAGACCGGCTGGCTCCTCACGGCCTTCTGCGGCGACCAAGGTGGAGCCGTCGGGCATGAGGAGCAGGCGGCCGTCGCCGGTGAAGCCGAGCTCGCGCCCGACGACCACGTCTGCCACCGCCAGCTGGGGCAGGAGTGTGGGACTGGCGGCGTACACCTGGACCGCCGGCCCGAGCTGAGCGAACGTGGCCGACCTGATCAGGCTGACCCCGCCTGCGTGGACGACGCCCGGCTGGGCGATGAGCGCTTCGCAGCTGCCGCGGTCGATCTCAGCCGGTGCCGTGACATCCGCCGACTGGAAGGCGATGGTGTTCCGGCCGTGAAGCGCGCTGACCGCGAGGGCATCTGTGAAGGAGGCCCACTGGTACGCGGCGAAGGCCGACGCGCCCGCGGCCGTGAACACCCCGAAGCACAACAGGAGCAGCAACCGTGAATGACGTGAGAACACGTTCCGGTTAGCCTCTCGCCAGAGGTGCCGCATGCGCCATCCGTCACGCTGGCCGCGAGCCATGACCTCTCCTGACTTGGATCACGTGCCGGGCGGATTCGACGAGGCGGGGGTCGTGAGTGGCAACGACGATCGTTGCCGACTCGCGGAGGGTGTGGAGCAGCTCGGCCACGTGTTCCGTGTTCGCGGCGTCGAGACTCGATGTCGGCTCGTCGGCGAAGATGAGCGGCTTCTTCGCGGCGAGGGCGCGAGCGAACCCGACGCGTTGGAGCTCGCCGCCGGACAGGTACTTCGCGAGCGTGTCCATGCGGTCGGTCATGCCGACCTTCTCGAGCTGGTCACGGGCTGCCCGTCTCGCGGTCTCGAGTCCGGCGCCGGCGGCAAGCGCGCTCAGCATGACGTTGTCGATCGCAGTCCGGGCACCGAGCGCGTTCGCGCCTTGCGGGACCCAGGCAACATGCTGCGGACTGGGTGGCTCAGTCGTGCCGTCGGCGTGCTCGTAGATGACCCTGCCGGAGTCGAGTCTCTGGAATCCCGCCATCGCGGCGAGGAGGGTGGACTTCCCGCTCCCGGAAGGGCCCACCAGGGCCGTCACCTGCCCCGGTTCTATCGTGCAGCTGAAGCCATCGAAGACGAGTACGTCACCGAACGACTTCGACGCGTCCTGGATCTCTACCCGCATGCGGAGCGCACGTCAGCCGGAGCGGTGGTCGGGTCTCGGAGGACGACGCTGCCCACCAGTTCCGCGTCAGTGAACACCTGTCCGAGCTGACCGACGGCGGGCGCGACGCTACGCACCCGCACCGCTTCGTAGCGTGGCGGAGCAGACGTCGACCCGGCTTCGGAGCCCGCGACGGTGATCACGCAGTTCACCCCACCGGGGGCGGCGAGCACGCTGTTGCCTGGAACCACGGCGACCCTGCTGGCCGACTCCTTCCGCAGCGTCAGCCCGGTGTAGCTCACGCTGGTCCCGGAGCCGGCGTCGTCGTTCGTGGCGGCCGGCGGCGCAGCGAGATCTCCGGACCGGACGGCCGCTTGGACGAACTCGTACAACGCGGCAACTTCGGCGCCGTCAAGCGGCGAGGCACGAGGAAGGATGAGATCGGCGCCCGCGCTCGTCGAGATGACGACCGGTTCGTCACCATAGGCACGGAGGTCGCCGTTCTCGGCCGCAGGAGCGAAGACCGCCGCAGCAGGTGTCGGCGTCCCGGTGAGGACCGGCTCGGCGGCGTTCACAGTGTCACCGACGACATGCTCGATCGTGCCCACCGTGGTGATGCTCGCTGGCACGAACGCGACGTGGAACATGGAGAACACCTCGGTGCACTCCACACCGGCCGCTTCCTGGAACTCGCACACCGCATCGGCAGTGCGGTACCCGAAGTCGCCGTCTGTGCTGTCCGGGGAGTCTGCGAGGAACCCGCCGGCGACCAGGAAGGCCTGCACGGCGGCGACATCCGGACCCTCCGTGCCGACGGCGAGATCCCTGTAGAGCGGCGGGGTCTGCGGCATAGCGAAGACCGGGGCGCCGTTGACATCGATTAGTTTGGTGCCGCTGGTGACCGGGTCACCCGGGCTCACGTGCACCGCAGTGATCCTTCCGGTGGCATTCGTCTTGACGACGCCCGCTGGATTCAGCTTGATCTCGACCCCCACAGCCTGCCGGAAGTCCGCCTCGCGTGACCCCACTTCGACAACCGCGGACACCGGGGCGGAGGCGGCGGAGGCTTCTCCACGTTGCGCGAGCGGGATCAGCAGGACAGCGGCGAGGATCGGAACGGCGAAGCACAGCACGACGGGCGCGACGAAACGAAGGTCGCGCCAGCCGTGCTTGTCCTTTTCGGTCATCTCTTCGACTACTGCACGCACTGTTCGAAGGTGAGCCCGTTCTCCTCGAGCTGCGCATTCAGCTCCGCCATCGTGGACTTCGGCGCCACCCCGGCGGCGGTGAGGCAGTCGGCGATGAGGCGGGCGGTCACGGACGAGTCTTCGTGGGCGATCTGCCACTCGACGTCGATGAGCTTGAACTCCGCTGAGTAGCAACGGTCGTCATCGCCGGACTCAACAGCTTCGGCGGGGACGCCGAACTGGTGGATGTCGTACTCCACCCCGTTGTCCAGAACCGTGTATCCCGACGCGGCCAGGCAGTCCACGTAGCGGCGGTAGCCGGCCTCGTACTCATCGTGGGTCACCTCACCGTCGGCAAGGGCAGCCTCCTGCTCGGCGGAGAGCGCGATGGCGCCTTCGTCAGGCTGTTGCTGCGGCGATGGCCCTGACGGGCCGCCCGGTGTCGCCGAGCAGCCCGTCAGAACAGCCAGCAGTACAACCACACCTGCGAGCTTGGGTTGGAATGCCATATCAGGTCGAGAACGGGAAGTTGCCGGTGTAGCCGCTGTACGGCGACGTCGTCGTGTGGTTGCCGCCGAGGATCGTGTTCCCCGGCTGGCTCGTGGCCTGGTAGCTTCCGTACGACCACGCGGCGTAGTAGATCGGCGATCCGGAGTAGAGCTGGTAGAACGCCCGTTCTCCGACGCTGCCGCACCGGGTGGCGTCCGGCTTGGTCGTGTACGCCCCGGAGCTGTAGCTGGCCCCCGCGACGTACATGTCGCTCACGCACCGATACTTGTCCTGACCGGCCATCGCCGGTCCGGCTGTCATCAGCGACGCAGCCACTATTCCCGCGGCGAGTACCGCGCCCCCCGTCAGGCGTCTGATTCTCCTCATTGATCCCTGGCCTTCCTCTTTGAAGCGCGGGGCCAGCCCCCACGACCGTTAATGAGGGATGTCCGCCGGCCTGGGCGGGGTTGCATATTCAATGCGATGGCCTGATGTCGCATCGTCCCGATCTGAAACCAAGTGCCAGGATCCGGACATCTCAATACAGGGCGGGTATGGCGGCCGCGCCCTGGAAGAGAGGGTGACCATGAACATCAGCATGAGAGTCGCAACCGAGAGCGGGCGTTGGCCTGATGGTCGAGTGATCCCTTCTGCACGTTGCCCACGGCCTGTTCCTCGTCGGCGTGGCAACCGGACTCGCGATCTGCCTTGGACGTCGTCGCGCGCCGCAACGTTAGCCATGTGGCACCGGGGGCGTGTCCTCCCCTCGAGGCTGGGAAGACGCGAGGGTGGGCGCGCCTCCGGGACCGCCGGTTTGCCGGGTCGCCGATTCGCGCGCATATACTTCCGAGCGTGGACGAGACGACCCCGGATTCTGCGCTGTGGCTGGAAGCAGTTTCGGGATCCGAGACATCGTTCGGGATCATCTTCGACCGCTACCGCCGGCTCGTGTTCCGGAAGGCATACGCCCGTGTGCAGGACGTCACCGACGCCGAGGACATCGTCGCGATCGTGTTCATGGAGGCGTGGCGCAAACGCGACGACGTCCGGTTCGTCGACGGATCGCTGCGGCCGTGGCTCCTGGTCGTCACGGTGAACGTGACCATGAACCGGAACCGCGCCAACCGCAGGTACCGGATGCTGATCGCGAAGCTCCCCGCTCCCGAGGCCGAGCCGGATCACAGCGAGCGGACGCTCGCCCGGTTCGCAACGGACCAGGCGATGATGGCACTGAGAGAGGGGCTGAAGCGCCTGAGCTCCTCGGACCAGCGCATTATCGAGCTCTGCCTCATCGAGGAACTGTCTCCATCGACGGTCGCCGCAGCGCTGCAGCTGCCGGTCGGCACGGTGAAATCGAAGCTCTCCAGGGCGAAAAGTAGGCTCCGGGTGGACCTCGAGCCATTCGCTCCCGGCCAGGAAGGAGCCCCGGCATGAGCGACAGCCGCGACGACGGACCCGAGATGCGGCCCGGCCGCGAGGCCGCCATCCGCGCGCTCGTACTGCAGCAGGTCGCCGACTCCCATCACGAGAAGGCTAAGCGCAAGCAGCGCAGATGGTTCGTGTGGGGCGGCATCGGACTCCTCACGGTCGGCGTGGGCGCGACGGCGGCGAGCATCGTCCTGCAGGCGCAGTCCGTCTCGAACGACCACATCGTCCATTGCCTGAGCTCTGACCAGCGTGCAGCCGACGGCAGCTACCCCGGAGCGATGGCGTCGATCGCGTCGGCCGACGAGCAGGGCCGGGCCGGCGACGCCATCGAGGTCTGCACGATGATGTGGGAGCAGGGAGCCCTCGAGCCCGGCTACGACCCGACCTCGACGACGAACCCGCCCGGCCAGGTGCCGAGCGCGTTCATCGTCTGCGTGATGCCGGATGGGAGCGCCGCTGTCGTGCCATCGGAAGAGCCGGCGATCTGTTCCCGCCTCGGTCTCGCACCCCTGGAGGAACAAGGGTAGGAGCCGAGGCGGGAACGGACGTTCAACCGAACGTGCCCTCCGGGCGGAAGACGAGCGAACGCACCTGATCGTTCAGCGTCCCGACGCTCGGGCAGTTCGGCGTGCAGGTGAGCTTCTCGCCGCCGTAGTTCGTGGCCTTGTACAGCGTCACCCAGCAGCCGTTGGCTGCGCGGGCGGAACTGATCCGGGTGTCCCAGCCACCGCTCAGCGACGCGAACCCGAACGTGACTCCGGCGCACCCGCTCGAGCCCCACATGGTGTAGCTGGAGCCGCCGTAGTTCACATCGGCGTACACGGTACCGAGGACGATGCTCGAAGCTGTCGACAGGCTGCGCGCCGAGGCAAGAGTCTCCAAGTACGCAGCGGCTTCCTCCTCCGTGTCGAAGCAGACCGGGTCCGGGGCGTCTGCGCTGCCCGCGCTCCCGACGGGTAGCACTTCGGCGACGCAATGGACTTCGGCACCGGTGCCCGCGCCGGTACCGGCGGTCGACAGTTCAGCAGGTGCGCCCAAGACACCTGCGGCAAGGAGCAGGGCGGATGCAGCAGCAGCGATGTTCACGGGGGATCTCCTTCGTTCTGCGGCGAGGAACGCCGATGAAAGGAGATGTCCTGAAGCCCCGGGCGGTTGCATCTCGCGCTGGTGTAGCCGTGCCAGCCGCCGAGCAGGAGCGGCTCCGGTCAACGTAGATCTCCGGCGTCACGCCGTCATGCCGCGCCAGATCACGTCGAACGCGGCCCGGACCCGGACGCATGTGGCTGGTGCGTCGAACGCGTCACCGCGAACGACGATCTGGTAGTAGACGATTCCGGCGAACGTGTCGAAGCAGGCCTCGACGTCGAGGTCGGCGCGCAGGATGCCTCGCTCGATGCCGGTGCGGAGGGCGGTCTCCATCGGGACGCGGCGCCTGGCGACATGCGAGGACCAGTACGCCTTCTGCAGCTGCCGGTCGGCCATCACGAGCCGGATCCGCTGCCGGAACCTCGCCTCGGAGTACCCGGCCGCGGTCACTGATCTGGGTTCTTCGAGCATCGAGGCGAACACCGCCTCGCGGAGGTCGCCGTACGCGGGGATCTCCGGTGGCACGGTGCGGCCGACGACCAGTGCCGCAGCGATGAGCGTGGTGAGCGACGGCCACCGGCGATACAGCGCCGCCCTGCTCACGCCGCTGGCTGCGACGACCCTCGCGACCGTGACCTCTTCTTCGGCGTCGATCAGCGCGAGGGTCGCCGCGATGATCTGGTCGTCGAGATCGTCGTCGCGTGGCCGGCCGGGGCCCCGATGGCGCACGGTCGCGGCTCCGCTCACGGCGGCACTCATGCCGTGAGCGCCCGAGCCTGCAGCCGGGCGATGGTCTCGTCGCCGAGGCCGGCCGCGCGAAGCGGGGCGAGTGCATCTCCGTGCCGCTCGCGCAGCCTTCCCAGCAGGATGCGCATCGAGACATCCATCGGCTCGTCCGACGTGGCCGGAACATGAGCGCCCCCACGAAGATCACCACCACCCTCCGCCGGCAACGCGGGATGACCGAGGAAGCCGCCGCGGCCGCCGTCGACCAAGCCTGCCGAAGGCTCCGGCTTCCGACCATGCGCGCGGTGATGGATGAAGCAATCCGCATCGCCGAACGGGAACAGCTCTCCTACCACGGCTTCCTCGCCGAGCTCCTCCTCGCCGAATGCGATGACCGCGACCGCCGCTCCACGATCCGCCGCGTCTCAGCCGCGGGCTTCCCCCGGAGCAAGTGGCTCGGCGACTTCGACTTCGACGCGAACCCAAACGTGAACGCCGCCACCATCCACACGCTCGCCACCGGCGACTGGATCCGCCGCGGCGACCCGCTCTGCCTGATCGGCGACTCCGGCACCGGCAAGAGCCACCTCCTGATCGGGCTCGGCACCGCGGCCGCCGAACACGGCTACTGCGTCAAGTTCACGTTGGCGACCAAGCTTGTCAACGAACTCGTCGAAGCCGCCGACGAGAAACAACTCGCCCGCACCATCGCCCGCTACGGCCGCGTCGACCTGCTCTGCATCGACGAACTCGGCTACATGGAGCTCGACCGCCGCGGCGCGGAACTCCTCTTCCAAGTCCTCACCGAACGCGAGGAGAAGGCCTCCGTCGCGATCGCTTCCAACGAGTCCTTCTCCGGCTGGACCAAGACCCCCACCGACCCGCGGCTGTGCGCCGCGATCGTCGACCGGCTCACCTTCAACGGCACCATCATCGAAACCGGCACCGACTCCTACCGCCTCAACCACGCACGGCGGCAGCGGTAGCCATCCGGATCGGCGATTCGGCTCGGGTGAAAGCTGCAGTAGGGCGTCCTATGGGTAACGGTGCAAAGGACTGGGAGGGTCTACGCGAGGTATATCGACCAGGCAACGAAGGCAATCACTGCGAGTAGCAGGACACTGAGCACGATAACCGCTCGTCCGATTCGCCGCCGGCTTACGCTGCCCGGTTGGAGCGATGCACGCGAGAACTTATCGAGGTTCGGGGCGATCGCCTGATACGGGGGCTCCTCCGCGGAAGACGGAACCTCGCTGTGGTCTTCCCTGTCCATTCCACAATGCTACGCATGTCCGTGACGATCCTCTGGCGATTCTGCGCGGACTCAGATTTTGGAACCTTCTGGCCACTCCCGGACATCCCCTATTGAGCCACACTGGGGGCCCCTTCACGAGAGTTCGTATAGGACCTCGTGTCGACAACGAAGTTGAAAGGGTTGGCACATGAAGAACGCCACGCTGCAGCGACGGATGCTGCGGAGGATCGTCATCTTGACCGCCTCGATCGGAGCGCTGATCGTGGGCGCGGGCTACGCGCCTGCGGTTGCGTCAGAGCCGGATCCGGACGGTGCGGCACGCATCGCTGAGAGCGAGCTCGAGTCATTCCGATCCGCGAACCCAGAACCCACGCCGCCGGCGCAGAGCGCTCCGCAGGCAGAGTGGAACGTGTACTGGACGGATATGTATCACTGGTGGAAGCAGGTTCCGTGGGATGCCGTTGCTGAGCAGTGGGGCTGCAAGCCGGGCACCACGGAGGTGGAGCTGATCGAATCGGCCGATGGCGCGATCACCGCGCAGTACGGCGGCTTTGCAAAGTGCGATCGCAAGACGGACCAGGCCACCAGTGGTCGGATCGGGATTCCGGAGACTCGTTCGATGCAGCGCGCGGCGATCGATGAGGCAACGCGCAGTGACGTTGGCATCGCATCGGTGCAGACCTGCGATCTCCCGGGATACGACAACTATTGCCTGACGCGGCCTTCGAGCGGGAGCCCGACGCTGACCGCAAGCTATCAGCGCGGATACAACTCCACGATCACCGGGAAGGTTCGCCTCGGCAACTCGTCTCCGTCCTCGTGCACCCAGGGCACCCAGGTCGCCATCAGCGCGTTGGGCACGGGCGGACTGTATGCGACCTGGTATGCGACAGGGTCAGCAGCGTACAGCGGGAGATTCTCGTCTGCATTCGTCGTCGGCGGGTCGCAGTACGGGATTTTCTGCGCTTGGATGTGATTGGGGGTCCGAGATGCACTCACGACGATGGACGACGATACTCGGGATCGGCCTACTAGCGGCCGGTGCGGTTAGTGGAGTTGCTGCGGCAGCGACCGAACCCCTGCCCGTTGATCAGCCCGTCCTGAGTCCGGCTTCCCAATCTGAGTTCGAGGCGGTTCTCGTCGAGTTTCTTCACGAGAATCCGCGGCCCGAAAGTGGCGACTTCGCTCAATCTGCCGATGGGCGGAACGAGTATTGGAGGGCCGTCGCCTCATGGTGGGACCGGGTGCCGTGGGACGCCGTTGCAGGCCAGTGGGGATGCACGGCGGGCGGCGTAAGCGTCACGTTCAATCCACCAGACGCAGCGGGAATTTCATCCGCCGGGTACGGCGGCGTTATCGACTGTGGCGCCCAGTACAGCACCGGCACGATTCCTCTGTTGACTGAACCGATACCGAGGAGCCAATTCGAAGACATTGGTCAATAGCCGAATCACTCGAACGCTTCGGGCCGCACCCCGCCGTTTGGCTTGGGGTGCGGCGCGAAATCGTGCACAGCTCGGATGCGGTAGCGGGCTCCCTGATCAATACGGGTTGGGCGGTGGGCGGAAATTCTGCCGAAGCGGAGCTCACGCCTGACCATCAGCTCGTTGCCAAACAGGTCGAAGCCAGACTTCTCATCTCACTATGCGAGCCACGTCTTTTACGGGTGGCTTCCCACTGGGCCCAGAAATACCCAGCGGTCGACGCACGAACGTCCTGACGACCTTGCGCGACCACGGAGCAAATCGATCATGACCTTTCAACAAACGAGGTGGTCCTGAATCGAGCCCGGCTTGAGTCAGGACCACCTCCGACGGTTGTCCGCGCCCCGGACGATGCGGCGCGGAATCAGGAGTCGGTCAGATGGGAAGGCGCGTGGACCTGTTCACACGCATCCGGCGTGATGCCCGCGACCAAGCTCGTCAACGAGCTCGTCGAAGCCGCCGACGAGAAACAACTCGCCCGCACCATCGCCCGCTACGGCCGCGTCGACCTGCTCTGCATCGACGAAGGGTCTGCTGCACGGATAGGTGACAGGTTGTAGTCACGCAGCCAGTGCGGCTGGCGTGTTCATGATGGCCTCGAACTCGATCGGGGTCAAACGCCCGAGCTGGGGTTGGCGGCGGCGCCGGTGGTAGGTCCGCTCGATCCAGGTCACGATCGCGATCCGGAGCTCCTCACGGGTGTCCCAAGTGCGTCGGTTGAGGACGTTCTTCTGCAGCAGGCTGAAGAAGCTTTCCATGGCCGCGTTGTCGCCGGCGGCGCCGACCCTGCCCATCGATCCGACCATGTGGTGACGGGCCAGGGTGCGGAGCACCTTCCGGCTTCGAAATTGGCTGCCCCTGTCGGAGTGGACGATGCAGCCGGCGACGTCACCGCGGCGGGCGACGGCGTTCTCGATCGCGATGACGGCCAGGCGGGACTTCATCCTCGAATCGATCGAGTTGCCGACGATCCGGTTCGAGTGGACGTCCTTGACCGCGCAGAGGTACAGCTTGCCCTCTCCGGTCCAGTGCTCGGTGATATCCGTCAACCACAGCTGGTTCGGGGCGTGGGCGGTGAAGTCGCGGCCGACGAGGTCGTCGTGCACCAGCGGCCCGGGGCGCCGGCCTTTCCCGCGGGCCTTCTTCTTCCCGAATGCGGACCACCAGCCATTGTCCGCGCAGATCCGCCACGCGGTCCGGTCGGCCATCGCCTGGCCGGCGTCGCGGGCCTCGTCGGCCAGGAGCCGGTGTCCGAACTCGGGGTCGTCGTGGTGGGCGTCGAACAACGCGTTCGCGCGGTACGCCTCCGTCAGTTCGGCGTCGGTGATCGGGTCGGCCAGCCACCGGTAGTAGGGCTGGCGGGCGAGCTTGAGCACCCGGCACGTCACCGAGACAGGGATCTTCCTGTCCTCGGCGAGCTCCTTCACGAGCGGGTAGAACTTTTTGACGGCAGGTTCGCCTGCGACAGATACGCTGCCGCCCGCCGCAGGACTTCGTTCTCCTGCTCGAGGAGCCGGATCCGCTTCCGCGCCTCACGCAACTCCGCCGATTCGGTCCGGGTCTGGCCGGGCGCCGACCCTTCGTCGACCTTGGCGCGGTGGAGCTACTTCTGCAGCGTCATCGGATGGACCCCGAAGTCGTGCGCGATCTGCTCGATCGTCACGCCGGGCTCGCGGTTCCGTGCGACACGGACCACGTCATCACGGAACTCACTCGGGTAAGGCTTGGGCACAGCAACATCCTTCCAGCCCACCCCGCAGGGCAAGCCAACTCAGATGTCACCTATCCGTGCAGCAGACCCGAACTCGGCTACATGGAACTCGACCGAAGGGGCGCCGAGCTGCTGTTCCAGGTCCTCACCTGAACGCGAAGAGAAGGCGTCCGTAGCGATCGCGTCGAACGAGCCTTCAGCGGATGGACGAAGACCTTCACCGACCCGCGGCTGTGCGCCGCGATCGTCGACCGGCTCACCTTCAACGGCACTATCACCGAAACCGGCACCACCTCCTGCCGGCTCAACCACGCATGGCGGCAGCACCCACGTGGTGCGGCCAGCTCGGGCTGAGGCATCGCTGAGCTACGCTACGACACCCGGAGGTGCGCACGAAGGGCAGGCCCTCCTTGAGGAGAGCCGCCCTTCGTTGTGAGTTCGAGCTACCGCTGCCGAGCGTGGTTGCGACGACGCACCCAGATCACGAGTGCGGTCACCACGCCAGCGAGCAGGACGACTTGCCCTGCGACGAGCAGATGCCATTCGACCATCTAGATCACCACCAGCTTTCGGTTGCCACTCCGCCCCTGACCTGCACCTGGAGGTTGAACGACGTGGCGTACGGCACACCGCACATCTGGGCCGAAACGGTCTCGAGTCCGGTGTAGCTGTTCGGGCGCCCGAGGTAAGCCAGAGACGACGAGCACGAGCCGCCGATAGTCCATGATGCACCCCAAACGCTGGAAACAGTGTTGGTCACGACATTGTAGTTGGCCTTGAAGCCCATCGAAATGAGCCCGACCCAGGTGTCGACGTTGCAGTTCGTGCGTGCGCCCCCGCTGCCGATGGTGCAGCCGTTCGGCTCACTCATGGTGCTGACGCCGCCGCTGCTGGCCTTGGCCACCGGGATCTCGATTCGAGACACCGCCACGGAGCCGTCCGAGTAGTACGACACGGTCTTGTTGTGGCCGTCCTCGACGGACTCCTCGACGCGCACCGGCGTGGAAGCGCTCGTGAACGACTCCCACGATTCGCCGGCGAGGAACTTCTCGAAGAGAGCGTCCTGTGTGGCCTGATCGACGCCGTACTCGGTGAGGAAGTCGCCTGCGTCGGCGATCGCCGTGAGTTGACCGGGTGTGGCGTCCGGATACGGCTCATCTGCGAATGTCGGCGACGTGGCCAGAAGCCCCATCGCGAGTGATGCCGCCGCGACTGCGGCCCCCATTCTCACCAGTTTTGCCATTGTGTTCCCTCCAGTCTTGGACGCGGCGCGATGCCGGGTCTTAATCACTGATGTCCGAACCATGCTGAGCGGTTGCAACCTTCTGAGAACTGCCTCCAGCTGCCACAGGCGCCTTTGTCGACGACGCTTGAAAACTGGACAGTAGCGGCGGGGTGGTTTCCAGTGATGGTCGCAACGTGATCACGTCAATCGGAGGTCATGTTGTTGTCGTCTCGTCGTATTCCGAAGGGTCCGGGCCGGCGGCCGAACTCGCTGGCGCGGAGCCGGTTCATGGAACTGCTCGCGCAGGGCTGGCCGCTGATGGCGGCCGCTCGAGAGGTCGGTGTGAGCCGGACCGCCGCATACATTGGCGGGACGGCACCACGGTTCGTCGGAAGGATGGCACGGTGAAAGTCGTGCGCTTCCGCTCGAACCGCTCGCGCTGCGCCCCATCTCGCCTCGCTTCCTGTCCGAGGAAGAGCGGATACAGATCGCAGATCTGGCCAGCAAGGGGCTGATCCGCCGCACCCGGATCCCGAACGCCTCGCGAGGAGCGATCGACCGGGCCATGCGCGCCCTCGGGTTGTCTGGCATCCGCCGCGACAAGGGCGTGCGGACCACGGTTCCCGCCAAAGACGGGGTACGCGCCGGGGATCTGTTGAACCGGGACTTCACCGCGCTGCGGCCCGATCACACCTGGGTGATGGACTTCACCTACTGCCGGACGTGGGCTGGGTGGGTGTGCGTCGCGTTCATCGTCGATGTCTTCTCGCAGCGCATCGTGGCATGGCATGCGCAGACCACCAAGCATGTCGAGCTCGTGATGATCCCGCTGCGGATGGGGCTCTGGGAGCGCGGCCGGCAAGGCCACCCGGTCCTACCCGATCAGCTCCGAGCGCACTCGGACGCCGGGTCGCAAGGCGAATTCAACTGGTCGTCGCAACACCGCCTGTTTGTAACGAATGTAGGTGCTCATTGAGCGCCTCTGCTGGGGTGCGCCAGCCGAGGCGTTTGCGTGGCCGGGTGTTCAGCGCATGGGCGACGGCGGCGAGGTCGTCCGGGGACCAGCGTGAAAGATCGGTGCCCTTCGGGAAGTACTGTCGGAGCAGCCCGTTCGTGTTCTCGTTCGTGCCGCGCTGCCACGGGCTGTGAGGGTCGGCGAAGTAGACCTTCAGCCCGGTGTCGATCGCGAATTCAGCATGCGCGGACATCTCCTTCCCGCGGTCCCAGGTCAGGGAACGTTTGAGTTCCGCGGGCAGGGTGCTCATCGCGTTCGCAAGTGCCCGGTTCATCGAGACTGCGCCGTAGCCGGACAGCGCCGGGCCGTTCTTGACGATCGGCTGTTCTCGCCAGCCATCTTCTCGAGGAAGGTGGACCAATGTCGTGAAGCCCGTCGTCCGCTCGACGACGGTCCCGATCGCGGATCTGTTGATGCCGATGATGAGGTCGCCCTCGTGGTGACCGGCGATCGCGCGGTCTTCAGCCTCGGCGGGTCGCTCGCTGATCAGGACGTCGGCGGTGACGTGAGCCCAGGGCACCCGCTTCGATCGCGCCCGCGGCATGCGCAGGGCTCGGCCGGTGCGCAGACACAGGATGAGCTCTCGCTTGAGCGCTCCGCGGCTTTCGATGAACAGCGCCTGGTAGATGGCCTCGTGGCTGATGCGCATGCTGTCATCATCGGGGAAGTCGAGCTTGATCCGGTTCGCGATCTGCTCGGGACTCCAGCCCTGCACCCAGCCGCGGTCCTTCCGATGCGGCTTGTTCTGCCCTGTCCATCGCGGCGGCTGCGGCCCTGGAGCGACACGATCATCTGGGCGTCGGATCTGGCCCGACAGCCGCTCCTGCACGTACTCCCGCAACCGCGGATTCGCGGCCAGCTTCGCGACTTTCGGTCTTCGAGCGAACAGCTCAGCCTTCCACTGCGCGACAGACGCCCGGTAGTCCAGCTTCCCGCCCCGCGTCGCGGCGTTGCGGCGCAGTTCTCGCGAGATCGTCGACGGATTGCGATGCAGCGCCCTCGCGATCTCACGGACTCCGCTGCCGGTCGCGTTGAGGATCGCGATCTCCTCGCGCTCAGCCAACGACAGATACCGGCCCGACGGCGCCGGCCATGAATACGGTGACATACCGCCTGATTGTCGGAACCACCGTGACCCGACAACGGGAGCCACGCCGATCGCGATGCCCGCCTCGGTCGGGAGCATGCCCGTGCTGATCATCTCCCAGAACTCGCGCTCCCGCGCACGCGGATGTGATGGAGCACCCGGCGACCGCAACGGCGCACGCCCGGTCACGTCTCTCATCCAATTCGATGGTCTTCCCACAACACCCTCCGATCAGGTGTTGCTTCCACCGGTTGAGCCCAGTCAATACGTCTCCCTGGCGTTTACCGAGAACCTGGCCCTCGAGGCCATCGCACCCTCGATCGGGTCCGTCGGCGACGCGTTCGATAACGCGCTGATGGAGACGATCAACGGCCTCTACTAGGCCGAATGCATCCGCACGACCGTGTTCCACGATGGCCCCTACCGCACGATCGCGGACGTTGACGGCGCTCAGCGAATCTCCCCAGAGTTGCTCGGGGAATTTCAGCGAGCGCCGTCAACGTCGAGTTCGCGACCGCCGGCTGGGTCGACTGGTACAACAGTCGTAGGCTTCACTCGAGCCTCGGCTACGTCCCACCCGCCGAGTTCGAGCAAGCCCACTACGCGACCCTCACCCGAGAGCCGCAACCCGCATAGGAGCGGCATCAAACCCGGGGCGCTTCATGGAGCCAGAAGCGAGCGCGGGCCGCTCCCGCGATCCGAGCTGAGATCGCTTGCGGGGGCGGCCAGCGCAGCACTTATACCGATTCCTCCGAGCGTTGGCGACGCGGCCGTATTGCTGTCGCGACGACGGCGCCAACGACGATCGCCACGGCCGCACTGTGACCGCCATGGCGGAGAAGTGTCGTCGGAGCCGGGCTGACGCTGCCGACTGCCGACGAATCGAACCCGAATGCGAAGGCCACGATGAACAGCGTCGCCAAGCTGCCCGCGATAGACCACGCCAGCACGCGGTCGGCTCGGCGAAGAAGCAGCATGAGGCACGCTCCCGCGACGACCGCGAGGGCGATCGCAATCGTCGAGGCGTCCACTGTCGCCCAAAGGGAGATGAGGCTGATGATTCCGAACGTAACGGCACCGATCGCCACGCCTACCACGATTCGACCAATAGTCACAGCCACGGTGTGCTCCTTCACGCCTTCAATTGACTCTGCAGTCATGAGACTCAATTAGTGCCCACATGAGAGCGAGGTCGACGCCGAGTACGTCACGCTGCCGTTGTTGAAGAGTCCGCCAGAACGCCAACTGGTTGAGTTGCTGTTCTGGCAGGGGTAGGAGACGGTAAGGACGACGTTGACTCCCGGGTTAACCGTCGTCGCCTTACGGTTGTACTCGCTCCACCAGATGGTATAGGAATCGAGCAGGGCAGTGCCGGTTTTGCTGCCTACGCATCCGGAACTGCGCTGGAACTGGACGTGGGCCACCGCCTTGCCCGAGGACTTGTACGGGTTATTCGCGGTGACCGATTCGGTACAGCTCGCGGTGATCCCGTAGTAGGTCGTGACGCCTTCCGCGCCGACGATGGTCACCTCCTTGCCGGGCGCCGGCACCACTGCGGGTTCCTCGTACGGCAAATTCTGAACCGTGATCTCCGGCGATGGCGTTCCATCCGGCCCGTCTCCTGGATCAGCCGCGAATGCGGGGCCCGCCATCAACGAAGCGATCAGTCCGACTACCGCGCCGGCGAATGTGATCGAAGTAGTGCGTCGTCGCACCTTTACTCCTCTTGCGGCAGCCGGGGCGAGGGCCAGCGGACTTCTTCTCATCTTTGAATCACTCCAATCGTGGCGAGGGAGTCCCGCCTACACATGGATGTCCGGCACCGTCGATCGGTTCCATATTCGGGATCCGGTCATTCGGCGACTCTGCGGGCTCACTGCATGACCGGATTATCCCGATCGCCGGCGGACCGCCACACAGCCGTTGCTGTCATCACAGCGCGATCAGGCGCCGAATCTCGAGCGTGCTCCGGATAATCCGGGAATCGGAACAATCGAGGTTATGCCGAGGTCGGCATAACCTCGACCTGCTCTTCTTCCACGTCGAGCAGCTGCGCTACGTGGTCATCGAGCTGAAAACGGCCAAGTTCGATCCGCGCGACGGTGACGGGCCTGCATCAGTACCTCGGTGACAGTTCGTTGGTCAGCGGATCGGTAACATTAGGACGCTCTTCGGCCGTGGGCCGCGGTGTCAGCTATGTCCCGACGTCAGCATCGGCGCGCAATACGCCCGCAGTCGCGATCACCACGGCACGAGCGTCGGTCAGTGGGAATCGGATGTGGATGCCTGTGGCATCCCCAGCACGGCACCAAAAGGCCCCAAAAGAGCCGCAGGAAAGCGCTCCCCAACACGAAAATCCCTGAGAATCATCGATTCATCAGGGATTTGGTGGATCTGAGGGGACTCGAACCCCTGACCCCCTGCATGCCATGCAGGTGCGCTACCAGCTGCGCCACAGACCCGGACGCCCCGTTCGGGGCAACGGAACGAGCTTACACCAGCCGCGGCTCTCGGAAGAAATCGAGCGAGCCTCGGTCGGCGGATGCTCCGTGCCTCAGCTGCCGGCGGCCAGCAACGGGGCGACCGGCACTACCGGGCAATCGCTCCACAGGCGCTCGAGGCCGTAGTACAGCCGCTCCTCGCGGTGGAACACGTGCACGACGAGGTCGCCGAAGTCGAGGAGGATCCAACGCCCGGCGGAGTGCCCCTCACGTCGGAGCGTCTTCGCGCCTGCCTCGCGGAGCGCGTCCTCGACCTCGTCGGCGATGGCGATGACGTTGCGCTCGGAGTTGCCCGTGACGAGGAGGAAGACGTCGGTGAACGGGAGCGGCCCGGACACGTCGAGGGCGACGAGATCTTCGCCGCCCTTCGAGTCCGCTGCCCGCACCGCGAGTGCGAGCGAGTCGAGTGCCTGGTCGGATGCGGTCATACGCTCACTTCCGGGTATCGGAGATCGAAGTTCAGGGTCCGGATCAGAACAGTCCGGAGACGGCCCCGATGACGAGGGTCGCGACGACGCCGAGCGCCAGCACGCCGGCGGTAACGGCGAGCACGAGCGGAACGTTCATGCCCTCCTTCTTCGGCGGTGCCATCATCGCGCGCGAGGCGCTCTGGGTGCTGATCGCACGCGTGGCGGAGACCGGGGCGCCGACGCCCGCGCCATCCTCCACCTGATCGAAGAGGCGGTCCACATCGGAGGAGTCGATCTGGCTGGGGTGCGCACCCGTCGCCCCGAAGGTGCGCGGCAGGTCGATCGAGCCGGTGACGATCACCTCCCCGCTCGGGGCCAAGGAATTGCCCATGGGGCTGTGGTCGGGAAGGGTCGGCAGGATCAGGGCATTGGTCGTCGTCGGCACGCCATGGCTCATGCCGCCACGAGAGAGGAGCTGGTCGAACGGCTCGGCCCGCTCGACGGGAGCGTTGAGCTGGTCGGTCCAGTGCCCGACCGGCTTCGGAGCAGCCGACGACTCGTCGGCGAACGACGACGCGGCGACCTGGTGCGGCGCCGGCGCGCGCGACGGCGCGGACTGCGGCGGGGCGGGCGCTGTCTGGGGCGGGAACGGAGCCGCCTGCTGCGGCGGGAACGCCGCGACCTGCTGCGGCGCAGCGGGATCAGGTGCGGGGGCGGCGACTGGGTCATCCAGATCGAACTCGTCGAAGCCCTCGCCGGAGTGCGCCTCCAGCATCGCGCGGAGCTCGCGCCGGGTCAGCGTTCGTTCGGGTGTCGTCGGCTCGGGAAGCGCCGCCGGCGGCGGGGCCGGGGCGACGGGCTCAGGCCTCGGCGCGAACGGATTCGACGGAGCCGGTGACGCGATGGCTCCCCCGAAGGCCGAGGCCTGGTCGCCGAAACCGCCGGGCGACCGGGCGGCGCCGTAACCGGGCGGGAGAGGAGCAGCCGACGGGGTCGGTCGCTGCGGTGGTGGCGTCGGCGCCACCGGCGGCATCGCGGCCGGCTGGGGAATGGACGCGGGTTGCACCACCGGCGCGGGCTGCGGGACCGGGGCAGACGGGAAGGCCTGTTGCGGCACGGGCGACGAGGTCGGCGGCATGGGCGCCGGGACGGCATCGGCGGTCGACGATTCCGCCTGCTGGGCCAGCAGACGTTCGCGCTCGCGCATCTCGCGGCGCGTCAGCGGCGGTTCCTGCGACGACGTCATTCGACACTCCGGTAGAGGTGGTGCTTGGAGATGTACTGTACGACCCCATCGGGCACCAAGTACCACACCGGGAAACCCCGGCGCACCCTGTCCCGGCAGTCGGTCGACGAGATCGCAAGTGCCGGAACCTCCAACAAGCTTACGTCCTGCTCAGGTAATCCCGAAACGGACAGCACATGTCCCGGGCGACTCACAGCAACGAAGTGCGCGAGCTCCCAGAGTTCGTCGACGTCCTTCCACGACAGGATCTGCGCGATGGCGTCGGCGCCGGTGATGAAGTACAGGTCGGCATCGGGCCGTTCCCGCCGGATGTCGCGGAGCGTGTCGATCGTGAACGTCGGCTTCTTGCGGTCGATGTCCACCCGGCTCACCGTGAATCGCGGGTTCGACGCGGTCGCGATGACCGTCATGAGGTAGCGGTGCTCGGCCGACGTGACGTCCGACTTGTACGTCGTCGCGCCGGTCGGCACGAACACGACCTCGTCGAGTCCATGCGACTGCGCCACCTCGCTCGCGGCGACGAGGTGCCCGTGGTGGATGGGGTCGAACGTGCCACCCATCACGCCGATGCGTGGTCGGCGTCGGAGGCGCGTCGTCACGCGAGGTCCCGCTCAGTGTCCGCCGTGCTCGCCCCCGCCATGACGCGCCGCGTACGCCTCCGCCTTGCTGCGGTGGCGATTCGCGACATCCCGATACGACGCGGTGACGAATGCCAGCGCGGCGAAGAGGACGAGGGCGATGAGGCCGTACACCCACGGCTCGATGGGCAGCTCCCTCGCATGCACCGTCTCGGTCAGCACCGTGCCGGTCAGCACCGCGGTCGTGAGGCTCATTCGCCGTTCCTTTCGAATCCTTCGGGTCGTGCTCGAGTCATTGTAGCGAGGTCAGGTGCGCACGTGCCCTGCGCCGCGGACGAGCCACTTGGTGCTCGTGAGTTCGGGCAGCCCCATGGGACCCCGCGCGTGCAGTTTCTGCGTGGAGATGCCCACCTCGGCGCCGAAGCCGAACTCGGCACCGTCGGTGAAGCGCGTGGAGGCGTTCACCATGACGGCGGCGGCGTCGACCTCGTTGAGGAACCGCTCGGCGTTCGCCAGGTCGTTCGTGATGATCGACTCGGTGTGCTTGGTGGAGAACCGGCGGATGTGCTCGAGCGCGGCATCCATCGAATCCACGATCCCGACCGAGAGGTCGAGGCTCATGTGCTCGGTCGCCCAGTCCTCGTCGGTCACGGGCACCGTTTCGGGGCGGAGGGCCCGAACGCGCTCGTCGGCGTGCACGGTGACGCCGGATGCCTCGAGCCGATCGATCACGGTGGGCAGGAGGCGTTCCGCCGCATCGCGGTGCACGAGCAACGTCTCGAGGGCGTTGCACACGCTCGGGCGCTGCACCTTCGCGTTGTGCACGAGCTCGACGGCCCAGTCCTCGCGGGCGCTCGCGTCGAGGTACATGTGCACGACGCCCGCACCCGTCTCGATGACCGGCACCTTCGCCTCGTCGACGACGGCGCGGATGAGGCCGGCGCTGCCGCGCGGGATGAGCACGTCGACGTAGTCGCGGGCCTGCATGAGGTGCCGTGCACCGGCGCGACCGAAGTCGTCGACCGTCTGCACGGCGTCGGCGGGGAGTCCGACGGAATCGAGCGCGTCGCGAAGCACGCCGAGGAGCACCCGGTTCGTCTGCTCGGCGGCCGTGCCGCCCCGGAGCACCACGGCGTTGCCGCTCTTGAGGGCGAGCACGGCGATGTCGACCGTGACGTTCGGACGGGCCTCGTAGATGGCGCCGACGACGCCGAGCGGCACGCGCACCTGGTCGATGCGCACGCCGTTCGGCAACGACCTG
The DNA here is from genome assembly GCF_004959775.1 of Agromyces sp. H66. Taxonomy (GTDB): domain Bacteria; phylum Actinomycetota; class Actinomycetes; order Actinomycetales; family Microbacteriaceae; genus Agromyces. The sequence continues at coordinate 126,992 of NZ_SJZG01000002.1, read as the reverse complement.
CCGCTGACGGTCTCGCCGACGGGGTCGGTGAGGCCGATCACCTCCAGCACCGCGTCGGCGAGGGCGCCCACGCGGCGCTCGTCGAGGGTGAGTCGGTCGAGGAGTCCCGCCGCGAGGCCCGCTTCGCGGCCCGCCTCGAGGTCGAGCCGGTTCGCCGCGATGATGTCGTCGGATCGCTCGCGGAGGAGTTCGGCGATGCGCTCGAGCGCGGCGTCCTTCTCGGCCGTCGTCGCCTGCGCGAGTCGGTAGGAGGCCTGCTTCGCGGCTGCGAGGCGTGCGTCGATCACCGTGACATCGAGGTCGGAGTGCTCCATGCGACCAGCCTAGGCGAGCGCCGCGTCGCCGGTCGCCGTGTGACCCTCGCGGGCCGCGTCGAACCAGGTGCCGACCTCGCGACCCGAGAGCGCCTCCGCGACGAGGGTGGTCGCCGTGATGAGCACGGCGGCGCCCGACTCGGCGGCGATGCGGGCGGCGGAGACCTTCGTCTCCGCTCCCCCGGTGCCGACGCCGGCGCGCCCGATCGAGCCGATCTCGACGCCCGTCAGCGCGTCGCCGAAGGGCACGTGCGCGATCCGCTCGGCGCCCTCGAGGTGCGGCGGCCTGGTGTAGAGCGCGTCCACGTCGGACAGCAGCACGAGCAGGTCGGCGCCGATGAGCTCGGCGACGAGCGCGGCGAGCCGGTCGTTGTCGCCGAACCGGATCTCGTGGGTCGCGACGGTGTCGTTCTCGTTGACGATCGGCAGGACGCGCAGGGCGAGCAGCCGGTCCATGGCACGCTGCGCGTTCGAGCGCGGCGTCGCGTGCTCGAGGTCGCCCGCCGTGAGCAGCACCTGTCCCGCGATGATGCCGTAGCGGTCGAGGCTCGTCTGGTAGCGCCACATCAGCACGTTCTGGCCCACCGCGGCGGCGGCCTGCTGGGTGGCGAGGTCGGTGGGACGCGACGCGAGGTCGAGGAACGGGATCGCCGTGGAGATCGCGCCCGACGAGACCAGCACGACTTCGGTGCCGCGCTCGTGCGCATCGGCGAGGGCGTCGACGAGGGGGCCGATCTGCCCGGCGTTGTCGCCGCTGATCGACGACGAGCCGACCTTCACCACGATGCGCCTGGCGTGCGGGATGTCGGCGCGCGTGCGCGGGGTCACCGTTCGCCCTCCTCGCCATCGGTGTCGGAGCGTGGCTCGTCGCCACGGTCGACCGGCTCGTCGTCCGACCAGATGCCCGCCTCGCGCTCGCGCTGGAGCTCCGCGCGCGCCTCGGCCTTGGCGTCCATGCGCTCGTGGTACTCGCTGCGCCGCTCCGCGCGCGTGGCGCGGCGGCCCTCGTCGAGGCGGAAGTCCGAGCCGCGCGGCGACGTGATGAGCTCCGCCGTCGACGTGAGCGTGGGCTCCCAGTCGAACACGACGCCGGCCCCCGGGCCGATGACGACCGTGGAGCCCGCGACGGCACCCGCGCGCACCAGCTCGTCCTCGACGCCGAGCCGCGCGAGGCGATCGGCGAGGAAGCCGACGGCCTCGTCGTTCGTGAAGTCGGTCTGCGCGACCCAGCGCTCGGGCTTCGCCCCGAGCACGCGGTAGATCGTGCCGTAGCTGCCGCCCTCGGCCCGTACCACGAACTCGGCCTCGTCGACCGGCTTCGGGCGCATGACGAGGCGCGGTGCGACGGGGGCGGATGCCGCCTCCGCACGCGCCCGGTCGACCAGCTCTCCGAGCGCGAATCCGAGTTGACGCAGCCCTTCGTGACTCACCGTCGAGATCTCGAACACGCGGTAGCCGCGCGCCTCGAACTCGGGCCGCACGAACTCGGCGAGCTCGCGCGCCTCGGGCACGTCGATCTTGTTGAGGGCGACGAGCTGCGGACGCTCGAGCAGCGGCGTCTGCCCCTCGGGCACCTCGTAGGCCGCGAGTTCGCGGAGGATCACCTCGAGATCGCTGATCGGGTCGCGTCCGGGGTCGAGGGTGGCGCAGTCGATGACGTGCAGCAGTGCCGAGCAGCGCTCGACGTGGCGCAGGAACTCGAGGCCGAGGCCCTTGCCCTCGCTCGCGCCCTCGATGAGGCCGGGCACGTCGGCCACGGTGAAGCGGTGATCGCCCGCCTGCACGACGCCGAGGTTGGGGTGCAGCGTGGTGAACGGGTACTCGGCGATCTTCGGCCGCGCCGCCGAGAGCGCGGCGATGAGGCTCGACTTGCCGGCCGACGGGAAGCCGACGAGCGCGACATCCGCGATGGTCTTCAGCTCGAGCGTGACCTCGCCCTCGAAGCCGGGCGTGCCGAGCAGGGCGAAGCCGGGAGCCTTGCGCTTGGTCGAGGCGAGCGCGGCGTTGCCGAGGCCGCCCTGCCCGCCGGGTGCGACGATGAAGCGCATCCCGGGCTCGGTGAGGTCGGCCAGTTCGGTGCCGTCGGGGTCCTTCACGACGGTGCCGACCGGCACCGGCAGCTCGAGCGTCTCGCCCGCCGCGCCCGACCGGTTGTCGCCCATGCCGGGCTGCCCGTTCGCCGACGAGCGGTGCGGCCGGCCGTGGTAGGCCAGGAGCGTGGTCACCTGCGGGTCGGCGACGAGCACGATGTCGCCGCCGTGTCCGCCGTTGCCCCCGTCGGGACCGGCGAGCGGCTTGAACTTCTCACGGCGCACCGAGACGCAGCCGTTCCCGCCGTGACCGGCGCGCACGAACAGCGTCACCTCGTCGACGAAGCTGACCATGCTGCATCCTCCCTTGAGCTGGAAACGCGTGAGGGCGAGCCGAAGCCCGCCCTCACGAAACCGTTCGATCGACTATTCGCCGGCCGCCACGATGTTGACGACCTTGCGGCCGCCCTTGGTGCCGAACTGCACGGCGCCCGCCTCGAGCGCGAACAGGGTGTCGTCGCCACCGCGACCGACGCCCGCGCCCGGGTGGAAGTGCGTGCCGCGCTGGCGGACGAGGATCTCGCCCGCGCCGACGACCTGGCCGCCGAAGCGCTTCACGCCGAGGCGCTGCGCGTTCGAGTCACGACCGTTGCGAGTCGAGCTCGCTCCCTTTTTGTGTGCCATGTCTGTCTCTCCTTGCGAGCCGCGTGCTACTTGATGCCGGTGACCTTGACGCGCGTGAGCTCCTGACGGTGGCCCTGGCGCTTCTTGTAGCCGGTCTTGTTCTTGAACTTCTGGATCACGATCTTGGGGCCGCGAAGGTCGTTCAGGACCTCAGCCGTGACCGTGACCTTCGCGAGCGACTTGGCGTCGGAGGTGATCTTGTCGCCGTCGACGAGCAGCACCGGGGTGAGCTGGACGTTGCCGTCCTTGTCAGCCTTGATGCGGTCCATCGTCACGATGGTGCCGACTTCGACCTTCTCCTGCCGACCGCCGGCGCGCACTACTGCGTAAACCACTACTCGTACCTATCTCTGGGGAGCCAGGGCTCCGTTCGTGTGAAGGGGATGTCACTGCGCGCGAGACCCCAGCGGGAAGGAGGGTCATCTGCCAGAAAACTGTGTGGGCACACCGGGATAAGCGGTGGCACCAACGGTCGAGTTTACACGGATGTCCCGTGGCCGGTCAAACGCGCGCGACGGCGGGTCGGGCGCGCCCACGCGTAGGATCGGCGGCATGACGGTGCTCATCGACACGCCCCTCTGGCCGAAGCACGGCACCGTGTGGGCGCACCTCGTGAGCGACCGCTCGATCGACGAGCTCCAGGCATTCGCCGAGCGGGTGGGGCTCCCCCGGCGCGGGTTCGACCTCGACCACTACGACGTGCCCGTCGAGCGCTACGACGAACTGGTGGCCGCCGGCGCCGAGCCCGTGTCGCCACGGGAGCTCGTGCGCCGGCTGGCCGCCAGCGGGCTCCGGGTCACGCCGCGCGAGCGTCGCGACAGGTCAACGACCTGACGCCGACTCCTCGGTCGCGGACGTGGAGCTGTCGGGACGGGTGATCACCGGCGGACCGCCCGCGGGGCTGAGCGCGGCCGTCGACACCCGTCGGCTGCGAGCACGACCCTCGCCCGCCTTCTTCGGGGCGGGAAGCGCGTCGAGCACGGAGTCGAGGAGCACTTCGGCGTCCTCGATCCGGACGGGACGCTTGCGCTCCGCGGCGACGACGGGCGGGAGTTCCACGATCGGAGCGGCCGAAGCCTCCGAGCCTGCCGGAGACGAGGCTTGGGCATCGGCCGCGGGCGACACGGCGGCCGGCTCGGCGGGCGGGGCCGCGGCATCCGGTGCCGTCGCCGCGCCCTGCTCCTGCGTGACGCGGCGGTGGCGGCCGCGACGACGTCCCGTGCCCGCCTGCGGCTCGGTCTCGGCCGGAGCCGACGCGGCCGGCTCGGCCGCCGGCGCGCCGGCGGGTGCAGGCTCGGCGGGCTTGTGGTCGGCATGCGGGATCGTCGACGCGGCGATCTGCGCGAGGGCGTGCTTGACGTCCTCGGTGATCGCGTGGGTGCCGGTGTGCGGCTTGGGCTCTGAGGCGGGCGCCTGCTGCTGTCCGCCGCGGCTGCGGCCGCGACCGCGCTCGGGCTGCTGCGGCGCGCGGTGCTTCATGATCGGCTCGTGGTGCACGATGATGCCGCGCCCGGCGCAGACCTCGCAGGGTTCGCTGAACGATTCGAGCAGTCCCAGGCCGAGCTTCTTGCGTGTCATCTGCACGAGGCCGAGCGACGTGACCTCGGCGACCTGGTGCTTCGTGCGGTCGCGCGAGAGGCACTCGACGAGCCGCCGCAGCACGAGGTCGCGGTTCGACTCGAGCACCATGTCGATGAAGTCGACCACGATGATGCCGCCGATGTCGCGCAGACGGAGCTGCCGCACGATCTCCTCGGCCGCCTCGAGGTTGTTCTTGGTGACGGTCTCCTCGAGGTTGCCGCCCGAGCCGACGAACTTGCCGGTGTTGACGTCGACGACCGTCATCGCCTCGGTGCGATCGATGACGAGCGAGCCGCCCGAGGGCAGCCACACCTTGCGGTCGAGCGCCTTCTCGATCTGCTCGGTGATGCGGAACTCGTCGAACGCGTCGCGCTCGCCGGTGTACGCCTCGACGCGCTCGAGCAGGTCGGGCGCGACGGCGCGGAGGTACCGCTCGATGGTCTCGCGCGCGTCGTCGCCCGAGATGATCATCTTCTGGAAGTCCTCGTTGAAGACGTCGCGGACGATCTTGATGAGCAGGTCGGGCTCGGAGTGCAGCAACGCGGGCGCCTGCGCCTTCTCGAGCTGCGTCGAGATGTCGGCCCACTGCGCGATGAGGCGGTTCACGTCGAGCGTGAGCTGCTCCTCGGTGGCGCCCTCGGCGGCCGTGCGCACGATGACGCCGACGTTGTCGGGGAGCACCTCCTTGAGGATCTTCTTCAGGCGGGCACGCTCGGTGTCGGGGAGCTTCCGGCTGATGCCGTTCATCGACCCGTTGGGCACGTACACGAGGTAACGGCCGGGCAGCGACACCTGGCTCGTGAGCCGGGCTCCCTTGTGGCCGACGGGGTCCTTCGTGACCTGCACGAGCACCCGGTCGCCGGGCTTCAGCGCGAGCTCGATGCGGCGGGGCTGGTTCTTCTCGCCGTTCTCGGCGGCGGCGTCCCAGTCGACCTCGCCGGAGTACAGCACGGCGTTGCGGCCGCGGCCGATGTCGACGAAGGCGGCCTCCATGCTCGGCAGCACGTTCTGGACACGACCCAGGTAGACGTTGCCGATGAGCGAGGCGTCCTGGTTGCGGGCCACGTAGTGCTCGACGAGCACGCCGTCTTCGAGCACGCCGATCTGGATGCGGCCGTCCTTCGCGCGGACGATCATCTGCCGGTCGACCGACTCGCGGCGCGCGAGGAACTCCGCCTCGGTGATGACGGCGCGGCGGCGGCCGGCATCCCGGCCGTCGCGACGGCGCTGCTTCTTGGCCTCGAGGCGCGTTGATCCCTTGACCTTCTGCGGCTCGGTGATGAGCTCGGGTTCGCGGGGCTTGCGGACCTTGACCACGGTGTTCGCGGGTTCGTCGCCGTTCGAGCGTGCCTCGTCGCCGCTGCGTCGACGCGTGCGGCGGCGCGCGCTCGACGCCTCCTCCTCGTCGCCGGCGCGGTCGGGCCGCTCGACGGGCGTGAACACGGGCGGCGCGTGGAAGATCAGCGAGGTGGTCGTGAGCGCAGCCGGGATCGGCGACGCCGGGATCTCGGAGGTCGGCTCCGCCGGGGCGTCGGATGCCTCGGGCCGGCCCTCCGCGGACGGCTCGGGCGCCGCGGCATCCCCATCGGAGTCGGAGCTCGCCACCGCGCTGGCGGTCGTCGCCTCGGCGGCGGAGCGCGCGTCGGCGACCGGGGGTGTTTCGGCGTCGGCGGGAGCCGCCTCCGCCGGCTGCCGTGGCTCGGCAGGTCGCGTCTCGTCGCCGGTTGCCGGAGCCACCGGGGCCTCGACCTCCCCGTTCAGGTCCGCTCGCGCGGGCGCGCCTCGACCGCGCGCACCGCGACGGGCGCCGAAGAGGCCGCCTCGTCGCCTGGGTGTGCTGTCGCCGGTTGCGGGATCATTGGTCGTGTTGTCGTTGCCTTCCACCATCTCTGGTGCACTCCTACGACGGATCGGGATGGCCGCGCCATCCGTCTCCGTTCTCGTCTCGAGCGGTTCGCGCCCTGTGCGGAACCGCCAATCCTCCACTGCTGCGACCGGCAGGGTGCCTGTGTCGCCACGTCTCGCGGCGCATGCGTCCGCTCACTCGGATGCGGTGCATCCTCAAAGCCTTCATTGGCGTCGTGCCGGGCGCGGCCCGGACGACTCCTTCGATTATCGCACGGTCTCACAGCGACGTGTGGAACCGGCATGCCAGAATAACGACCATGCCGGACACCCCCAGCCGGTCCCGATCCACGGGACTCGCGGTCTTCCTCGTCGTCGCCGGGGCCCTCGGCCTCCTCGCCGCGTTCGAGCTCTCCCTCGAGAAGGTGCTCGTGCTGGCCGATCCCGGGCACGTGCCGAACTGCAATGTCGGCATCCTCGTGAGCTGCAGCACCAACCTCGGCTCGTGGCAGGGCGCACTGTTCGGATTCCCGAACCCGTTCATCGGCCTCATGGCCTGGCCCGTCGTCATCACGATCGGGGTGGCGATGCTCGCCGGCGCCCGCTTCGCGCGCTGGTTCTGGCTGGGCTTCAACGTCGGCGTGCTCGGTGCGATCCTCTTCGTCGGCTGGCTCATCGCCCAGAGCATCTACGTGCTCGGCGTGCTCTGCCCCTGGTGCATGCTCACCTGGGCGGTGACGATCCCGACGTTCTTCGCGGTCACCCTGCACAACCTGCGCGAGGGACATATTCCGGCGTCGGAACGTGTCCGCCGGCTCGCCGGAGAGTGGTTCAGGTGGATCCCGCTCATCACGGTCGTCTGCTACGTGATCGTCGTCGTCCTCGCGCAGCTGCAGCTCAACGCGATTCCGCTGGCGATCATCGAGATCGGCAACCTCTTCCGCTGACGCGCGCGCCTCGCTGTCGACCGTGCAGTTCCCGCCCTCGGAAGGGCGGCGACTGCACGCTCGGGAACCGCGAGGAGCTCAGGAGAACCAGAGGGCGAGCTCCCGCTCGGCCGACTCGACGGAGTCCGAGCCGTGCACGAGGTTCTGCTGCACCTTGAGGCCCCAGTCGCGCCCGAAATCGCCGCGGATGGTGCCGGGCGCCGCGGTCGTCGGGTCCGTCGTGCCCGCGAGCACGCGGAACCCCTCGATGACGCGGTTGCCCGCGACCCGCATCGCGACGGTCGGTCCGGACTGCATGAACTCGATGAGCGGCTCGTAGAACGGCTTGCCCTCGTGCTCGGCGTAGTGGTTCGCGAGAAGTTCGCGGTCGGCCTGGACCATGCGGAGGTCGACGAGCGAGTAGCCCTTGGCCTCGATGCGCCGGAGGATCTCGCCGGTCAGGTTGCGCGCGACCCCGTCGGGCTTCACGAGCACGAGGGTCTCCTCGATGTCGGTGGTCATTCCTGTTCCTTCCCCGGATCGGCGATCGCCGTCCTGTCTCGGTCGATGCGGGCGCCCGCGATCATGCCGTACCACCACATGCCGCCGAAGATCGCGCCCACGATGAACATCGCCGGATTCAGGAATCCGGCGGCGATGATGAGCACCTGCAGCACCCATCCCAGCACGAAGCCCCACGAGAACCGCAGCAGGCCGATCGTGCCGATGAGGCCGACGATGAGCACACCGCCCGCGGCGAGGGCGACCCACGGCGGCAGGTCGAACGTGCTGTTCTCGGTGGGCGCGAGGCCCCAGATGACGAGCGCGGCGAGGAACACCACGATGACCTCGAATCCGAGCAGCATGGTGCCGAGGGTCTGGCGCGCCGAGCGCGCCGGCCGTGCGGGGCGGGGCGGGCCGGCCGCCGGCTCGGGGACCGGCTGCGGGTCGGTGTCGCTCACGCTCGCCCCCAACCCCGATCGGCGGCGATGGCCATCGCCTCGCCGACGAGCACGACCGAGCCCGTGACCACGACGGCGCGCTTCGGCGCCTCGGCGGCCCAGGCGCGGGCCTCGTCGAGCGCGTCGTCGAGTCGCTCCGCCACGTGCACGCCGTCGGTGCCGACCCTGGCGGCCACGAGCGCCGCGAGCTCAGACACCTCGCGGGCACGCTCGGAGTCGGGTCTCGTCACGATGAACGACGCGTTCGCGCGGGCGAGCACATCGACGATGCCGGTGGCGTCCTTGTCGCCGAGCACGCCCAGCACGATCATGACCTCGTCGAAGTCGAAGTACTCGTCGAGCGCCGCGACGAGGGCGGCCGCACCGTGCGGATTGTGCGCGGCGTCGACGATCACCACCGGATCGGCCGCGATCGCCTGCATTCGGCCGGGCGAGGTCGCGGCGGCGAGTCCGCCCTCGACGACCTCGTCGGCCAGCCGCACCGCGCCGCCGCCGATGAACGCCTCGACGGCCGCGATCGCGACCGCGGCGTTCTCGGCCTGGTGGCGGCCGAAGAACGGCAACGGCACGTCGCGGTACTCCCCCGCCAGGCCGCGCACCGACACGAGCTGACCGCCCACGGCGACGCGCGACTCGAGCACGTCGAAGGCGTCGCCCTCGACGGCGAGGCTCGACTCGGTGAGCTCGGCGGCCTCCTCGAGCACCGCGAGGGCCGCGTCGGGCTGCCTGGCCGTGATGACGGCGGCCGTGGGCTTGATGATGCCCGACTTGGTGCGGGCGATCTCGGTGATGGTCGAGCCGAGGCGCGCCTGGTGGTCGAGGTCGATGGGCGTGAACACCGCGACCTGCCCGTCGGCGACGTTGGTGGAATCCCATTCCCCGCCCATGCCGACCTCGAGCACCGCGACATCGACGGGGGCGTCGGCGAAGCAGGCGAAGGCGAGCACCGTCAGCACCTCGAAGAACGTGAGCGGCTCCTCGCCGGCCCCCTCGAGCTCCGCGTCGACGATCGCGATGAACGGGAGGATCTCGTCCCAGTTGCGCGCGACGGCCTCATCCGAGATGGGTTCGCCGTCGATGCGGATGCGCTCGGTGAACCGCTCGAGGTGCGGACTCGTGAGCAGTCCGGTGCGCAGGCCCGACGCCCGGAGCATGGCCTCGATCATGCGACTCGTCGAGGTCTTGCCGTTCGTGCCCGTGATGTGGATCACGGGCGCCGCGCGGTGCGGGTCGCCGAGGAGCTCGACCGCCCGCCGGGTCGGCGCGAGTCGCGGCCGCGGCGATCCCTCGCCGACGCGCGCGATCAGCTCCTCGTACACGGCGTCGGCCGCGTCGCGCGCCTCCGCGTCGTCGTAGTCGTCGGCGTCCGTCACAGCTTCTCCAGGTCCACGAGGAGCGACGAGCCGTCGCCGACGGGGCGGGCCGCGGCCGCACCCGAGACGTCGACGCTCGTCGCGATGTCGAGTTCTTCCGCGAGGGTCTCGCGGGAGATGAGCACATGGTGGGCGGATGCCGCGGCCGCACCCTCGGCATCGAGCGTGAGCGCCAGCCGGATGCGGTCGCCCACCTCGAGTCCCGCGGCCTTGCGGGCGTCCTGCACGGCGCGGACCACGTCGCGCGCGAGGCCCTCGGCCTCGAGCTCGGGCGTGGTCGCCGTGTCGAGGATCACGAAGCCGCCGTCGCGCAGCAGGCCGAGCGCACGCGAGCCGTCGCCGGAGCCGCCGGCCTCGAGCACGAGGTCGTACTCCCCCGGCACGAGTGCGATGCCGCCCGCGACGACGGCGTCGCCGTCGAGCGTCCAGTCGCCCGCCCGCGCGGCCCGGATGGCCTGCTGCACGCCCTTCCCCAGGCGGGGACCCGCGGCGCGCGCGTTCACGCTGAGCCGCTTCGTGACGCCATAGGCCGCGGCGCTCGATTCGTCGAGCTCGACGAGGTCGACCGACTTCACGTTGAGCTCGTCACGGAGGATCGCGTCGAAGGGGCGCAGTGTCGCGGCATCCGTCGTCACGACCGTGAGGTTGGCGAGCGGCAGGCGCACCCGGCGTCCGGCCTGCTTGCGCAGCGCGAGCGTGGCGCCGCTGATCTCGCGCACGGCGTCCATCGCGGCGACCAGCGCATCGTCGGCCGGGAACTCCGCGGCATCCGGCCAATCGGCCAGGTGCACGCTGCGGCCGCCGGTGAGCCCGCGCCAGATCTTCTCGGTGACGAGCGGCAGCAGCGGAGCGGCGAGGCGCGTGAGCGTCTCGAGCACCGTGAACAGCGTGTCGAAGGCCTCGGTGCCCGAGCCGTCGTCGCCGACGCCGGTCCAGAAGCGCTCGCGCGAGCGGCGCACGTACCAGTTGGTGAGCACGTCGCCGAAGTCGCGGAGCTTCTGCGCCGCGAGCGGCGAGTCGAAGTCGTCGAGGTCGGCGGTGACGGCGGTCACGAGGTCGCGGAGCTTCGCGAGCAGGTACCGGTCGAGCACGTCGGTCGAATCGGTGCGCCGGGTCGCCTCGTAGCCGCCCGGGCGCGCCGTGTTGGCGTAGAGCGAGAAGAAGTACCACGTGCTCCACAGCGGCAGCATGAGCTGCCGTACGCCCTCGCGGATGCCCTCCTCGGTGACGATGAGGTTGCCGCCGCGCAGCACCGAGCTCGACATGAGGAACCAGCGCATCGCGTCGGACCCGTCGCGGTCGAACACCTCGGAGACGTCGGGGTAGTTGCGCAGCGACTTCGACATCTTCTGCCCGTCGCTGCCGAGCACGATGCCGTGGCTCACGACGTTCTTGAACGCCGGCCGGTCGAACAGCGCCGTCGACAGCACGTGCAGCGTGTAGAACCATCCGCGCGTCTGCCCGATGTACTCGACGATGAAGTCGGCCGGGTTGTGCGAGTCGAACCACTCCTGGTTCTCGAACGGGTAGTGCACCTGCGCGAACGGCATCGAGCCCGAGTCGAACCACACGTCGAGCACGTCGGGGATGCGCCGCATGGTGCTGCGACCGGTGGGGTCGTCGGGGTTCGGTCGGGTGAGCTCGTCGATGAACGGGCGGTGCAGGTCGGGTTCGCCGTGCGCGTTGCGCGGCAGCCGGCCGAAGTCGCGCTCGAGCTCCTCGAGCGAACCGTAGACGTCGATGCGCGGATACGCGGGGTCGTCGCTCTTCCACACCGGGATCGGCGAGCCCCAGTACCGGTTGCGGCTGATCGACCAGTCGCGCGCGCCCGCGACCCACTTGCCGAACTGCCCGTCCTTGACGTTGTCGGGCACCCAGTTGATCTCCTGGTTGAGCTCGCCCATCCGGTCGCGGAACTCGGGCACCCGGATGAACCAGCTCGACACCGCCCGGTAGATGAGCGGGTTCCGGCATCGCCAGCAGTGCGGGTACGAGTGCACGTAGCTCGCCTCGCGCAGCAGCCGGCCCTCGGCCTTCAGCACGTTGATGAGCGGACGGTTCGCGTCGCTCCAGAGCAGGCCCGCGACATCCGTCACCTCGGGCAGGAACCGGCCACCCTCGTCGAGCGAGATGATCACGGGGATGCCGGCCGCCTCGCCGACCCGCTGGTCCTCCTCGCCATAGGCGGGCGCCTGGTGCACGATGCCCGTGCCGTCGTCGGTGGTGACGTAGTCGGCGACCAGGACCTGCCAGGCGTTCTGCAGCCCGTGGTGCTCGACGTCGGCGTAGTAGTCGAAGAGCCGGTCGTAGGTGACGCCCTCGAGCTCCGCGCCGCGCAGCGTGCGCGAGACGGCCGCACGCGCGTCGTCGGCCGATTCGTAGCCGAGCTCCTTCGCATAGCCGCCCACGAGGTCGCGGGCGAGCAGGTACTCGGCGCCGAGCACCTCGGTGTCGGATGCCCCGTCGCCGGCCTTCTCCCGCAGCACGGTCGCGTCGGGCGTGCCGTTGGGGCCGGCCGGGACGACCGCGTACTCGATGTCGGGACCGACCGCGAGCGCGAAGTTCGTCGGCAGGGTCCACGGCGTCGTCGTCCATGCGAGCGCGCGCACGGCCGTGAGCCCGAGCGATTCGGCCTTGGCCCCGACGAGCGGGAAGGTGACCGTGACGGTCTGGTCCTGCACGTTCTTGTAGACGTCGTCGTCCATGCGCAGCTCGTGGTTCGAGAGCGGCGTCTGGTCGCGCCAGCAGTACGGCAGCACGCGGTAGCCCTCGTAGGCGAGGCCCTTGTCGTGCAGCGTCTTGAACGCCCAGATCACCGACTCCATGAAGGTGAGGTCGAGCGTCTTGTAGTCGTGGGCGAAGTCGACCCAGCGCGCCTGCCGGGTGACGTACTCCTCCCATTCCTTCGTGTACCGGAGCACGGCGTCGCGCGCGGCCTGGTTGAAGGCCGCGATGCCCATCTCCTCGATCTGGCTCTTGTCGGTGATGCCCAGCTGCCGCTCGGCCTCGAGTTCGGCGGGCAGGCCGTGCGTGTCCCAGCCGAAGCGGCGGTGCACCTGGTGGCCGCGCATGGTCTGGAAGCGCGGGAAGAGGTCCTTCGCATAACCGGTGAGGAGGTGCCCGTAGTGCGGCAGGCCGTTGGCGAACGGCGGGCCGTCGTAGAACACCCACTCGGGGGCACCCTCGCGCTGGTCGATCGACGCCTGGAAGGTGTCGTCCTGCTTCCAGAAGGCGAGCACGTCGCGCTCGACGGCCGGGAAGTCGGGTGACGGGGCGACGCCGTGGTCGTCGGGGGTGCGCGGGTACACGCTCGCTCCTTGCGGGACGGATGCCTCTGCGAGGACGCCGGCCGCTCGTCGAGCTCCGCCGCGGTACCACCTCGCTTGCGAATCGGGCCCTTCGACGGGCTCAGGGACCGATTCGCCGCTCTTGCTCGGGCTGTGACGGGCCTGCCCCGTTCGGTTCTACTGACGAACGGATGCCTCGTGACATCCGTTCGCGTTCTTCCGAAGACTCCCCGGTGATGGCCGGATCGACGTCGTTGCCCTCCAGACTACCGCGTCGGCCCGGTGCGGAGCACCCCCGGAGCCGACGGCGCCGATCGATAGGCCTCGCTGACGAGGGCGAGCAGGGCGCTCTCGGGCAGATCGTGCAGCTTCGCCTCGTCGACGAGGTCGTGGACGGCGCCCGCGAGCGCGGCATGCCCGCCGATGCGGGTCGCGACCACGGCGCCGCGGCCCCGGTGCAGCTCGATGAGGCCCTCGTCGCGGAGCAGCCGGTAGCCGCGCAGCACGGTGTGCAGGTTCACGCCGAGGCCCTCGGCCAGCCGACGGGCGGCCGGGAGGCGTTCGCCGCCGATCACGCGGCCGTCGATGATCGCGGACCGCACGGCGCCGGCGAGCTGCTCGAACAGCGGTGTCGGAAGGGTCGGGTCGATGCGGATGCGCACGCATTGAGTTTATTGTTCTATCGATAGTCGAACAAGTCGGTTGTCGCCCCCTCCGGCCGGTGACAGGATGAATCGGGCTCCGACGACGCACCCCAGTCCACCTCTCCCCTCCCACAAGGATCTCGATGCCCACTGCAACCGTGACCACTCGCCGCCCCTGGCGGCGAATCGCCCTCCCCGCCATCGCGCTCGTATCGGCCGTCACCCTCGTCGGGTGCCAGGCAGCCGAGCCCGACGAGGCATCCGGTGACCCGGTCGAGGGCGGCACGCTCGTCTACGCGAGCGGAGACGCCGAACCGACCTGTCTCGACCCGCACGTCGGGGGGAACTACCCGCAGGCCCTCCTCGCGGGGCAGTTCCTCGAGTCGCTCGTCTCGCGCGACGCATCGGGCGAGATCATTCCGTGGCTCGCCGAGTCGTGGGAGCCCTCGGACGACGGACTCGCGTGGGAGTTCACGCTGCGCGAGGGCGTGACGTTCACCGACGGCACCCCCTTCGACGCGGAGGCCGTCGCGGTCAACGTGGAGCACCTGAAGGACCCGGCGACGCAGTCGTCCACCGGCTACCTCGCGATGGGCAAGGTCGACCGCGTGGAGGCGGTGGACGAGCGCACCGCCCGTTTCGTGCTGACCGCTCCCGACAGTGCGCTGCTCGAGTCGCTCAGCCAGCCGTGGACCGCCATGCAGTCGCCCGCGGGCATCGCCCGCGGCATGGAGGAGAACTGCGAGGCACCGGTCGGCACCGGCCCGTTCATCGTGGACGAGTGGGTCAAGCAGGACCATGTCACCCTCGTGCGGAACGACGACTACAGCTCGCCGCCCGCCGACTCCGGCCACGACGGCCCCGCCTACCTCGAGGCGATCGAATGGCGGTTCGTGCCCGATTCCGCGTCGCGGTACGCGGCGCTCCAGGGCGGGCAGGTCGATGTCATCGACAACCCGCAGCCCGACACCATCGCCGCCGCCGAGGGCGACGACGCGTTCACCTGGATCGACGCGCCCCGGCCCGGCGCCGCGAACCGCATCGAGTTGAACTCGGGCCAGACGCCCTTCGACGACGAGCGGGTGCGCGAGGCCTTCATCCGAGCGGTCGAGGTGAACGACGGCATCGACGCCCTCTTCTTCGGCACCGCGGAGCGCTCGTACTCGGCCCTGTCCTCGGCCGAGCAGCTCGCCTACTCCGACGAGGCGCTCTTCGATCCCGACCTCGACGCGGCGAACGCGCTCCTCGACGAGGCCGGCTGGACCGCGCGCGACGCCGACGGCACCCGCATGAAGGAGGGCGTCCGCCTCACGCTGCGCTTCCCCGTCAGCACCAACCAGTCGATCCCGGCCGAGCAGTCGCTCTTCGAGCAGGTGCAGGCGACCGCGAAGCAGGCGGGGTTCGACGTCGTGATCGAGCTGCTCGACCTGTCGAGCTGGTACGGCGCGCTGTTCGCGCACGAGTACGAGATCGTGAGCGCTCCCTACACGAAGGTCGGCCCCGACGTGCTGCGCATCCTGTACCACTCCGACAGCATCACGCCGGCTCCGAGCGGCTACTTCGCGAACCTCGCGCAGCTCGACGACCCCGAGGTCGACGCCCTCCTGACCGAGGCCGCATCGACGAGCGATGAGGCGGCGCGGGCCGACCTGTACCGGCAGGCGCAGGAGCGCATCCTCGGCGGGTACTACCTGCTCCCGCTCTACGACCAGCAGAACAGCTTCCTGCTGGACGCCCGGGTCGAGGGTGCGCGCGCGATGCCGACCGTCTCGACCCCGACGTTCTATGACGCCTGGCTCGCCGGCTGACCCGCGGCGGCGACGCGGCGGCATCCTGCGCCGCGTCGCCGTGCTGGCCGCCGGAGCGGTCTTCGTCATGTGGGCGGTCGCGACGCTGACCTTCTTCGCGATCCGGCTCATCCCGGGCGACCCTGCGCAGGCGATCCTCGGCGGGCCGGGCTCGCAGGCCTCCCAGGAGGCACTCGACCAGGTTCGCCGGGACTACGGACTCGACCGGCCGCTGTTCGTGCAGTACCTCGCCATGCTCGCGCGCCTCGTCACGGGCGACCTCGGAACCTCGTATGCGCTCAGGACGCCGGTCGCCGACCTGCTCGGCGGTCAGCTCGGCGGCACGATGCTGCTGGCCGTGCTCGCACTCCTCGTCGCATGGGTCCTCGCGCTCGGCCTCTCCCTCTGGTCGACCGGCCGCGGGCGCGTGGCCGGCGCCGTCGGCGAGGGCGTCGAGCTCGCCGCGGCCGCCCTCCCGCACTTCTGGCTTGCCGCCGTGCTCATCGCGATCTTCAGCACGGGCCTCGGCTGGTTCCCGCCCGTCGCGACGGGCACGGCGGCGGGCCTCGTGCTGCCGGTGGCCACCCTGGCGATCCCGCTCGCGGGATTCCTCGCCCAGGTCATGCGCGAGAGCCTCCTCGACGCGATGCAGCAGCCGTTCGTGGTCTCGGCGCGCGCCCGCGGCGAGAGTACGACCGGCATCCGCCTCCGGCACACGATCCGGCACGCCTCGCTGCCGGCGATCAGCCTCTCGGGCTGGGCGCTGGGCTGGCTGCTGTCGGGTGCGGTCGTGGTCGAGACGATCTTCGCGATGCCGGGGCTCGGCCGCACGCTGCTGAAGGCCGTCACCCTGCGCGACGTGCCGGTGGTGACCGGCGTCGTGCTCCTGGTCGCGCTCGTCTACGTGATCATGACGGTCGTGACGGATGTCGCGTCCCGCCTCGCCGACCCCAGGCTGCGGCAGGAGGGCGCCCGATGAGCGAACTCGAACTGCGGCAGACGACGGTCGAGGCATCCGCCGAGCACCTCGAGCCGCGCCGGCGACGGATGCCGCGTGCCGGCACCGTGCTCGCCGTCGCCTTCGTCGCGTTCCTGGCCGTCGCCACCGTCGCGCCGTCGCTCGTCTGGACCCAGGATCCGAACCGGATCGCCGCCGCGGACGCCTTCGAGTCGCCGTCGCTCGCGCACTGGTTCGGAACCGACGAGTCGGGCCGCGACGTCTACAGCCGAGTCATCGCCGGCACCGCGACGTCGCTCCTCATCGGCGTCTCGGCGACCCTCATCGGCCTCGCCCTCGGGCTCGTGCTCGGCGTGCTGGCGAGTTTCGGCGGCCGAGCCCTCGACTTCGGGGTCGGCCGGGTGATCGAGGTGCTCTTCGCGTTCCCCGGACTCCTGCTGGCGCTCCTCGTCATCGTGGTCGCCGGCCCCGGACCGGTGACGGCGACGATCGCGGTCGGGCTGTCGACGGCGCCCGGCTATGCGCGCATCATCCGCGGGCAGCTCGTCGGCATCCGCTCCTCGCACTACGTCGAGGCCGCCCGGGTGCTGGGCCACTCCCCCGGTCGCATCCTCGCGCGCCACCTGCTGCCCAATGCGCTCGTACCCCTCTTCGTGCTGGCGACGCTGGGCGTCGGACAGGCGATCGTGTGGGCGGCGGCGCTCAGCTACCTCGGCCTCGGCGCGCAGCCGCCCGCCGCGGAATGGGGGGCGATGCTCGCGGCCGGCCGCACGTACCTGGCGACCGCGCCGTGGCTCACCGTGTTCCCGGGGCTCATGATCGTGGGCACCACGATCGCGACGACCATGCTCGGCCGGGCGCTCACGCGCCGCGGGAGGGAGGGACGTTGAGCGACCGGATGCCGCTCCTCGACATCGCCGGGCTTCGCGTCGCCTTCGGCGACCACGAGGTCGTGCACGGCGTCTCCCTCCGGATCGATGCCGGTGAGTGCGTCGCGATCGTCGGCGAGTCGGGCTCGGGCAAGAGCGTCACCGCACGTGCGCTCCTCGGCATGGCCGGCGCCGGCGCTCGAACGCGCTCCGATCGGCTCCAGGTGCTCGGCAGGGAGCTCGGTGATGCGAGTGAGCGCATCTGGCGCGACGTGCGCGGCCGCCGGGTCGGCCTCATCCTCCAGGACGCGCTCGTGTCGCTCGATCCGCTGCGCCCGATCGGCCGCGAGATCGACGACCCGCTGCGCATCCACGAGCGGATGCCGCCCGCCGCGCGTCGCGCCCGCGTCCTCGAACTGCTCGCCCGAGTCGGCATGCCGGATCCCGAGTTCGCGGCCGGTCGGCGCTCCGGCGAACTGTCGGGCGGGCTCCGCCAACGCGCGCTGATCGCGTCGGCGCTCGCCCTCGATCCACCGCTCGTCATCGCGGACGAGCCCACGACGGCACTCGACGTGAGCGTGCAGGCGCGGATCCTGTCGCTGCTCGGCGAGATCCGCAAGGCCGGCACGGGCATCCTGCTCATCAGCCATGATCTCGCCGTCGTCAGCCGACTCGCCGACCGGATCCTCGTGATGCGTCGCGGCGAGGTGATCGAGGAGGGCGCCGCCGACGACGTGCTTGGGTCGCCGCGCGAGCCCTACACCCGGGCGCTCATCGCCGCGGTGCCCACGGACCGGCCGCGTGGCACCGCGCTGGCCGTCGCCAGGTCCGCCCCGGTCGCCATCCCGGAGTCACCGCCGGCCGTGGTGCCCACCGGCTCCGACGCACCCGAGCGACCGCCGCTCCTCCGGTTCGACCGCGTCGCGAAGGGCTTCAGCGTGCCCGGCGGTCGCCTCCTCGCCGTCGACGACGTATCGCTCGAGCTGCGCCCCGGCGAGACCCTCGGCCTCGTGGGCGAGTCGGGGTCGGGCAAGACGACGGTGGCGCGGCTCGCCCTCGGTCTCACCGACCCCGACTCCGGCGTGGTACTACTCGACGGCGAGGCGTGGTCGAGCCGTCCCGAACGCGAACGCCGCCCGATGCGCCGGCGGATCGGTGCGATCTACCAGGATGCGCTCAGCTCGTTCGACCCGCGATGGAGCGTCGGACGCATCCTCGCCGACGCGGCATCGGTCGGCGCGCGCGGGACCGGCCGGCCCGCCCCGCGCGTCGAGGATCTGCTCGACCAGGTGGGACTCGTGGCATCCGTCGCCGGGCGCCGCCCGCTGAACCTGTCGGGCGGCCAGCGCCAGCGCGTCGCGATCGCGCGCGCACTCGCCGCGGAGCCCGACGTGCTCATCTGCGACGAACCCGTCTCGGCTCTCGACGTGACGATCCAGGCGCAGATCCTCGACCTGCTCGACCGGCTGCAGCGCCGACGCGGCCTGGCGATGCTGTTCATCTCGCACGATCTCGGCGTCGTACGACACATGAGCGACCACGTCGCGGTGATGCGCTCGGGGCGCATCGTCGAGTCGGGCGGGACCGAGGCGGTCTTCGCCGAGCCGAGGCATCCGTACACCGCCCAGCTCGTCGCCGACGCGCCGCGCCTGACGCCATGACGTTGCGGGTGAGTCCGCCCCCCGGAACGGGCATTGCCCACCGAACCGCGACGCCACTAGCATCAGGGCGACCCAGGGAGGCGCCATGAGCGAGGATGACGCGACACGACCGGTTCCGCGAGAGCCCGCGACCGAGCGGATCGGCACGCCGGCCGCCGCCGCACCCGGCGGGGAGGCGCCCCCCGCCGAGGAGCGCCGGATGAACTGGCTGTGGGCCGTCATCGGCGTGCTCGCGTTCGCCGTGGTGGTGCTGCTCGTCCTGCTCTTCCTCCGACCCGGCCCGACGCCCGCCGGCGACGCGACCGCGACGCCGACCCCGAGCGCGACGCCGAGTGCGACGCCGACCCCGCCCCCGGCCGAGCCGACGCCCGAGCCCACCACGGAGCCCGCGCCGCCGCCGGCCACCGGGCCGGTCTTCACCTCGTTCACCGCCGAGCCGGCGACGGCCGACTGCTCGGGCGGCGCGGCATCCGTCCCCCTCGTGTTCAGCTGGTCGAGCGAGGACGCGACCGAGGCCTGGATCGGCGTCGGCACCACGGACGCGCAGGCCGCCCCGTACGAGACCGTGCCGACGTCGGCGTCGGGCTACTCGAACCTCGCGTTCCAGTGCTCGGAGGAGAGCCAGGTCTACACGGTCACGATCAGCGGGCCGACGGGCGTCACGCACCACTCCGTGACGATCGTGCGGGGCTGAGGCCGATGGGCGACCGCCGGCTCCCGGGTCGATGCGCGCTCGCCGCGCGCTCGGGAACGCAGTCCGGTCCGGTATTCTGGAGCGTCGCATACTCAGGCACCTCATCACGGACTCGGTGCCGCACATATCGAACCGGAGCATCATGACCGACAACGCCCGCATCCCCGACAAGCCCGCGCTCGAGGGCCTCGAAGCCAAGTGGGGCGGTGTCTGGGAGGCTGACGGCACCTACCGGTTCGATCGCGAGGAGGCCACTCGCGAGTCGATCTACTCGATCGACACCCCGCCGCCCACCGCCTCGGGATCGCTGCACATCGGCCACGTCTTCTCCTACACGCACACCGACCTCATGGCGCGATACCAGCGCATGCGCGGCCGGCACGTGTTCTACCCGATGGGCTGGGACGACAACGGCCTGCCCACCGAACGCCGCGTGCAGAACTACTACGGTGTGCGCTGCGACCCCTCGCTGCCCTACGAACCCGACTTCGTGCCGCCGCTCGAGGGCGCCGAGGGCAAGAGCGTCCGGGCCGCCGACCAGGCGCCCATCAGCCGCCGCAACTTCATCGAGCTCTGCGAGAAGCTGACGGTGGAGGACGAGCAGCACTTCGAGGCGCTGTGGCGCTCGCTCGGGCTCTCGGTCGATTGGACGCAGACCTATCGCACCATCGCCGACGAGGCGATCTTCACCTCGCAGCTCGCGTTCATCCGCAACGTCGAGCGCGGCGAGGCCTACCAGGCGCTCGCCCCGACCCTGTGGGACGTGACGTTCCGCACCGCCGTGGCCCAGGCAGAGCTGGAGGACCGGGAACAGCCCGGCCACTACCACCGCGTGACCTTCCACCGCGCCGACGGCGGCACCGTCGAGATCGAGACGAGCCGCCCCGAGCTCATCCCCGCCTGCGTCGCGCTCGTCGCGCACCCCGACGACGAGCGATACCAGCCCTTGTTCGGCACGACCGTGACGACGCCGGTGTTCGGCGTCGAGGTGCCGGTCGTGGCGCACCACCTGGCGCAGAAGGACAAGGGCACGGGCATCGCCATGATCTGCACGTTCGGCGACGTGACCGACGTGGTGTGGTGGCGCGAGCTCGACCTGCCGAACCGCGCGATCATCGGGTTCGACGGCCGCATCATCGCCGAGGCACCCGAGGCCATCACCTCCGAGACCGGCCGCGCCGCGTTCGCCGAGCTCGCGGGCAAGACGGCGTACTCGGCGAAGCAGGCGGTGGTCGAGCAGCTGCGTGCGTCGGGCGACCTCCTCGGCGACCCGAAGCCCATCACGCACCCGGTGAAGTTCTTCGAGAAGGGCGACCGGCCCCTCGAGATCGTCTCCACGCGACAGTGGTACATCGTGAACGGCGCGCGCGACGAGGCGTTGAAGGCGAACCTCCTCGAACGCGGTCGCGAGATCGACTGGCATCCCGAGTTCATGCGCGTCCGCTACGACAACTGGGTGGGCGGCCTCTCGGGTGACTGGCTGGTCTCCCGCCAACGGTTCTTCGGCGTCCCGATCCCGGTGTGGTACCGGCTCGACGGCGACGGCAACCCGCTGTTCGACGAGCCCATCGTGGCCACGCGCGACCTGCTGCCCGTCGACCCCTCCTCGGCGCCGGCGCCCGGCTACGACGAGTCGCAGCGCGGCGCGCCCGGCGGCTTCATCGGCGAGCACGACGTCATGGACACGTGGGCGACCTCGTCGCTCACGCCGCAGCTCGCCGGCGGCTGGGAGCGGGATCCCGAGCTGTTCGACCTCGTGTTCCCGTACGCGCTCCGCCCGCAGGGACAGGACATCATCCGCACGTGGCTGTTCTCGACCACCCTGCGCGCCCAACTCGAGCACGGCGTCGCACCGTGGGCGAACGCCGCGATCTCGGGCTTCATCGTCGACCCCGACCGCAAGAAGATGTCGAAGTCGAAGGGCAACGTCGTGACGCCGGCGGGCCTGCTCGAGCAGCACGGCTCCGACGCGGTGCGATATTGGGCGGCATCCTCGCGGCTCGGCACTGACGCGGCCTTCGACCCGCAGAACCCGACGCAGGTGAAGATCGGCCGGCGCCTGGCGATCAAGGTGCTGAACGCCGCGAAGTTCATCCTCGGCTTCGAGGGGCGGTCGGATGCCCCGGTCACCGTGCCCGTCGACCGAAGCATGCTGGCCGGGCTCGCCGACGTCGTGGCGAGCGCCACCCGCGCGTACGAGGGCTACGACCACGCCCGCGCGCTCGAGGTCACCGAGACGTTCTTCTGGACGTTCTGCGACGACTATCTCGAACTGGTCAAGGAGCGCGCCTACGGCGAGCCGAGCCCCGAGCAGGCCTCGGCGGTCGCCGCCCTGAAGACCGCGCTCGGGGTGCTGCTGCGCCTCTTCGCGCCCGTGATCCCGTTCGCGACCGAGGAGGCGTGGCGCTGGTCGCACGACGAGTCGGTGCACGTGGCCGAGTGGCCGACACTCGACGAGCTCGACGCCCGCGGCGAGGCCGGCGTGGAGCTGCTCGAGCTCACGAGCCTCGCCCTCACCGGCATCCGACGCGCGAAGACCGACGCGAAGGCATCGCAGAAGACCCCCGTGGTGAGCGCCGTGATCGCCGCCCCCGCCGCGGCGATCGCGCTGCTGCGATCCGCGGAGTCCGACCTGCGCGCGGTCGGGCGCATCGCCGGGCTCGACTTCACCGAGGCCGACGTGTTCGGGGTACGCGACATCATGCTCGAGGCACCGTGACGGGAGACGCGATGGCACACGAGATCCGCATGGCGGGCGACGACGATTTCTTCGGCTGGTTGCCCCTGTTCGCCGCATACTGCGAGTTCTACGAGACCGAACTCGACGACGCCAAGGCGCTGATCGTGTGGAACTGGATCCGCGACGAGAACGACCCGCTCGAGGCGGCCCTCGCGGTCGACGACGAGGGCACGCCCGTCGGTCTCGCCCAGTTCCGCGTCGTGCCCGACACGCTGCGCGCGACGCGCGGAGTCTTCCTCGACGACCTGTACGTGAACGAGCAGGCGCGCGGCGGCGGCGTCGGACGCGCCCTCATCGAGTTCGTGCACGCCCGATCGCTCGAGGTCGGTTCGGGCGGCGTGAGCTGGATCACGGCGGCCGACAATGCCGACGCCCAGCGCCTGTACGACACGCTCGCCCTCCGCACGGACTGGGTGATGTACGAGATGGGGGCCTGATGCGACTCGGCACGAGATGGGAGTTCGGCGCGGAGCCGCCGGCCTCCGTTCCCGCCGACCTGCGCCCGCGCATCGCGGCCGCCGAGGCGGCCCACCCCGGACCCGTGGCCGGCCGGCACTGGACGCTCACGTGGCTCGAGGGACGCCCGATCGTCGAACTCGACGACGGCACCCGCGTCAGCGACGCGATCGTCGACGCGCACGACGCCGACGAGGACTGGTGATCACGCCCGGGCGATGACCTCGCCATGCGGCATGAGCAGCCAGCCGTCTTCGTCGGCCGCCCAGTCGCGCCATGCGGCGGCGATCCGCTCGAGTTCGTCGGGGTTCGAGTGTCCCTGCTCGATGGCGTGGGCCGCGAACTGCGACTGCGTCGCCCGCTCGGCCCACGAACCGCCCCACCACTCGCGCTCGAGGTCCGAGGAGAACACCCAGGTGGAAGCCGTGGTCTCGATCCGGCCGTAGCCCGCCTCGCGCACCCAGCGCTTGAGGTGGCGGCCTGCGTCGGGCTCGCCCCCGTTGCCCTCGTGCACGTCGTGATAGAGCTCGAGCCAGCGTGCGAGGCCCGGTGAGGCCGGGCTCCAGATGACCCCGCCGTAGTCCACCTCGCGCACCGCCAGCAGGCCCCCGGGCTTCAGCACGCGCCGGAACTCGCGGAGCGCGTCGACCGGCCGCGCGAGGTGCTGCAGCACCTGGTGCGCATGGACGAGGTCGAAGGAACCGTCGTCGAACGGCAGCGCGTAGGCGTCGCCCACGCGGAACTCGACGTTGTCGACGCGTTCGCTCGCGGCGAGCCCCGCGGCCCGGGCCACGACGTCGTCGGCCGCATCGACGCCCGTCACGAGCCCTGGACGCACGCGGCGCGCGAGGTCGATCGTGATCGTGCCCGGTCCACTTCCGACGTCGAGCACGCGAAGGCCCTCGCGCAGGTGCGGCACGAGGTAGGCCGCCGAATTCTCCACCGTGCGCCACGAGTGGGCGCGAAGCACGCTCTCGTGGTGGCCGTGCGTGTACGCCTCGGCCGGCGCGATCTCGATGGCTTCGTCCTCGGGCTGCATACCTCCGAGCCTACGACCGCGGCGCGTGGGAGGCGGCATCCGCGTCACCCGCCGACGCCCTATCGTGGTCGGGTGACCGAACCATCCAACCCGTTCCTCGAGGCCAGCCCGCTCCCCTACCACCTGCCGCTGTTCGCGCTCGTTCGTCCGGAGCACTACCGGGAGGCGATCGAGGCGGGCATGGCCGAACAGCTCGCGGAGGTCGAGGCCATCGCCGCCGATCCGGCCGCCCCGACCTTCGACAACACGCTCGTCGCGCTCGAACGATCGGGGTCACTGCTCCGGCGTGTGCTGCCCGTGTTCGAGAACGCCAGCTCCTCCGACACGAACACGGCCATCGACGCCCTGGAAGCGGAACTCGCTCCGCGGCTCTCCGCCCACCGGGATGCGATCCGACTCGACCCGCGCCTCTTCGCCCGCATCGACGCGCTCCACTCGACGCGCGACAGCCTCGGGCTCGAGCCCGACCAGGCGTACCTCCTCGAACGCGTGCACCGCGAGGCCGTGCTGGCGGGTGCCGCGCTCGACGCCACGGACCGCGCGCGACTCACCAGGCTGGGCGAGCGGATCTCCGCGCTCGCGACCGCCTTCCAGCAGCACCTGCTCGCCGATACGAACGACCTCGCGCTGCACCTCACCGAGGAGGCCGAGCTCGCCGGGCTCGACGCCGGCGCACGCTCGGCCGCACGCGAGGCGGCCGCCGCGCGCGGCCTGCCCGGCTGGCTCATCACGCTGGTCCTGCCGACGGGACAGCCGGCCCTCGCCGCGCTCGAACGGCCAGACGTGCGCGACCGGCTCCTCGCCGCGTCTCGGGCACGCGGATGCCGCGGCGGCGCGCACGACACCCGCGCCACGCTCCTCGAGCTGGTGCACCTCCGCGCCGAACGCGCACGGCTCCTCGGCTTCGCCGACCATGCCTCGGCCGTGACGGCGGGCGAGACCGCCGGCTCACCCGACGCCGTCGCGGCCCTGCTCACCGAGCTCGTCGCGCCCGCCGTCCGCAACGTGGCGCGCGAGGAGGCGGAGCTCGCGGCGCGAGCGGCCCGGAGCGGCGCGCGCGCACCCGAGGCATCCGACTGGGCCTTCCTCGCCGAGCAGGTGCGTGCCGAGCGGCACGACCTCGACCTGCGCGACATCCGCCCGTACCTCGAGCTCGATCGCGTGCTCGTCGACGGGGTGTTCCGCGCGGCGACCCTGCTCTACGGTCTGCGCTTCGAGGAACGATCCGACCTCGTGGCCCATCACCCCGACGCACGCGTGTTCGAGGTGTTCGAGCACGACGGCGCGCCCGTGGGCCTCTACCTCTTCGACCCGTACACGCGCGATTCGAAGCGGGGCGGCGCGTGGATGAGCTCGCTCGTCGAGCAGTCCGAGCTCGACGGCACGCTGCCCGTGGTGGTGAACAACCTCAACGTGCCGAAGCCGGCCGCGGGCGAGGCGACGCTGCTCACGTTCGACGAGACCGAGACCCTCTTCCACGAGTTCGGCCACGCCCTGCACGGGCTCCTCGCCCGAGTGCGCTACCCGTCGCAGGCCGGCACCAACGTCTACCGCGACTTCGTCGAGTTCCCGAGCCAGGTCAACGAGCTGTGGATGCTGCGCCCCGAGATCCTCGACGGGTACGCGGTGCACCATGAGTCGGGCGAGCGGATGCCGCAGCACCTCGTCGACCGGCTCATCGCCGCCCGCGGCTTCAACGCCGGCTTCGGCACCGCCGAGTACCTCGCCGCAGCGCTGCTCGACCAGGCGTGGCACCGGATCACTCCCGACGACGAGGTCGCCGACGTCGCCGCGTTCGAGCGCGAAGCGCTCGCCGCCGCGGGGCTCGATCACCCGCTCGTGCCGCCGCGGTACTCGAGCACGTACTTCGCGCACGTGTTCGCGGGCGGATACGACGCGGGCTACTACTCGTACATCTGGAGCGAGGTGCCCGGAGCCGACGCCGTCGAATGGTTCGAGGAGCACGGTGGGGCGACCCGGGAGAACGGCGAGCGGTTCCGGCGCATGCTGCTCGAGCCCGGCGGGAGCGTCGACCCGCTCGAGGCGTACCGCGCCTTCCGCGGGCGCGATGCCGGCGTCGAGCCGCTGCTCCGAAGCCGCCGTCTGCTCGAGTGAGGAACGACCGATGCCCCGTGCGTCGGCACGGGGCATCGGGAGTCGTTCGGTCAGATCGCGAAGCCGAGGGCGCGCATCATGTCGCGGCCGTCGTCGGTGATGCGTTCCGGACCCCACGGCGGCATCCACACCCAGTTGATGCGGAACGCGTCGACGACGCCGTCGAGCGCCTCTGCGGTCTGTTCCTCGATGACGTCGGTGAGGGGGCATCCGGCGCTCGTGAGCGTCATGTGGATGACGAGCGCGTCGTTCTCGTCGTCCCAGCCGAGGTCGTAGATGAGCCCGAGATCGACGATGTTGACGCCGAGCTCGGGGTCCATCACGTCCTTGAGGGCTTCGGTGACCTGGTCGAAGCGCTCGGGAGCGAGTGAGGTGACCATGGCGTCAGTCTACTTCGCAACCGGCTCGAGGTAGCGGTCGTAGCCCTCTTCCTCGAGACGGTCGGCGAGCTCGGGACCGCCCTGCTCGGCGATCCTGCCCGCGACGAAGACGTGCACGAAATCGGGGTGGATGTAGCGCAGGATGCGAGTGTAGTGCGTGATCAGCAGGATGCCGAGGCCGGTGTTCTCCATGGCGCGATTCACGCCCTCGGAGACGATCTTCAGCGCGTCGACGTCGAGGCCGGAGTCGGTCTCGTCGAGCACCGCGAACCGCGGCTTCAGGAGCTCGAGCTGGAGGATCTCGTTGCGCTTCTTCTCGCCGCCCGAGAAGCCCTCGTTGACGTTGCGCTCGGCGAAGTTCGAGTCCATGCGGAGGTTCGACATCGACTGGCGCACGTCCTTCACCCACGTGCGAACCGAGGGCGCGGTGCCGTCGATGGCCGTCTTGGCCGTGCGCAGGAAGTTCGTGACGGTCACGCCGGGGATCTCGACCGGGTACTGCATCGCGAGGAAGAGGCCGGCGCGGGCGCGCTCGTCGACGGTCATGTCGAGCACGTTCTCGCCGTCGAGGAGGATCTCGCCCTCGACGACGGTGTACTTCGGGTGACCGGCGATCGTGTAGGCGAGCGTGGACTTGCCGGAGCCGTTGGGGCCCATGACGGCGTGGATCTCGCCCTCGTTGATGACCAGGTCGACGCCGCGCAGGATCTCGCGGGTCCCCTGGTCGGTCTCGACGTTGACGTGGAGGTTCTTGATCTCGAGTACGGACATGGTGGTGGGTGATCACTTTCGGTTGCCGGCCGTGCGCTGACCGGAGCGGATGATTCAGACGGCCAGCTTGACCGCGGGGTCGATGTGGACGTCGCCGTCCTTGAGCTCGACCTGGTAGACCGGGACGGGCTCATATGCGGGAAGCGTGAGCGGCTTGCCCGTCTTGAGCGAGAACTTGGAGCCGTGGGCCCAGCATTCGAGCGTGTCGTCCTCGACGAACCCCTCGGAGAGCGAGATGTCGCCGTGGGTGCAGGTGTCGCCGATGGCGAAGATCTCGCCGGCGGCGTCCTTCACGACCGCGATCGGCACGCCCTCGATCACGAAGCGGGCCGCCTCGTTCACGCCGAGGTCGTCGATCGCGCAGACACGTACGGATGCCACGTCAGCTCCCCTGCAGCTCGGCCTCGAGCGCGGCGTTCAGCCGCTCCTCGAGCTCGGGCGAGCCGATCTTCTGGATGATCTCGGTGAGGAATCCGCGGACGACGAGGCGGCGCGCCTCCCCCTCGGGGATGCCGCGGGCCATGAGGTAGAAGAGCTGCTCGTCGTCGAAGCGGCCGGTCGCGCTCGCGTGCCCGGCCCCCTCGATGTCGCCCGTCTCGATCTCGAGGTTCGGGACCGAGTCGGCTCGCGTACCGTCGGTGAGCACCAGGTTGCGGTTCTGCTCGTAGCTGTCGGTACCGACGGCCGAGTTGCCGATGAGCACGTCGCCGATCCAGACGGTACGGGCGCCCTCGCCCTGCAGCGCTCCCTTGTAGGTCACGCGCGAGCGGGTGTGCGGGGCGTCGTGGTGCACGAAGACCTGCTGCTCGAGGTGCTGCCCGGCGTCGGCGAAGTAGAGGCCGAGCGCCTCGACATCGGAGCCCTGCTCGGCGAGGTGCGTCGACGGATTGACGCGCACGACCTTGCCGCCGAGCGAGACGACGATGTGCTTGAGGAACGAGTCGCGCCCGAGTCGGGCGAAGTGGCTCGCGAGGTGCACGGCGTCGTCGTTCCACTCCTGCAGGGAGACGACGGTGAGCGATGCGCCCTCGCCGACGACGATCTCGACGTTCTCGCTGAGGCGCGCATCGCCGGTGCCGCGCAGCACGACGAGGCCGCGGCTGTTCGGCGCCGCCTCGATCACGGTGTGCGCGGCGCGCGGCGCGCGGCCGAGGCCGTGACGGCTGACGACGGCGGTCTTCTCGTCTTCCCCGGACACCGTGACGAGCAGCGCCTCGCCGAAGGAGCTCCACGCGTTGGCGGCGGCACGCTCCTCGGGGATTCCGGCACGGCCGATGCGGGCGTCGTCGCGACCGATCCACGAGATGTCGACGCCCGCGACATCCGCGGACTCGATCTCGATGCGGGAACCGTCGAGCTCACCCGAGGTGAGGTCGGCGAAGACCGCGACCGGCGAGTACTTCCACTCGTGTTCGCGGCCGTTCACCGGCTCGAAGTCGTCGACGTTCACGGAGCGGAACCGCTCCGATCGGGTCTGCACGGGCACGAAGGGCCCGTCGGAGTGGGGTCGGAAGCCGTGCTGCTCGGCTGTGGGCATGGCTGTGCTGGTCATCTGCGCGGTCATTCCTAGCCGACACTGCCTTCCATGCCCATCTCGATGAGCTTGTTGAGTTCCATCGCGTACTCCATCGGCAGCTCGCGCGCGATGGGTTCGATGAATCCGCGCACGATCATGGCCATGGCCTCGTCTTCGGGGATTCCGCGCGACATGAGGTAGAACAGCTGCTCCTCGCTCACCTTGGAGACGGTCGCCTCATGGCCGAGGTGCACGTCGTCGACCCGGATGTCGATCGCCGGATACGTGTCGGAGCGCGAGATGGTGTCGACGAGCAGCGCATCGCAGCGCACGGTGTTCGCCGAGTGGTGGGCGTTCGCGTCGACCCGCACCTCGCCGCGGTACCCGGCACGACCGCCGCCGCGGGCGATCGACTTCGAGACGATCGACGACTGGGTGTACGGCGCCATGTGGATCATCTTCGCGCCGGCGTCCTGATGCTGGCCCGGCCCCGCGAACGCGACCGAGAGGGTCTCGCCCTTGGCGTGCTCGCCCATGAGGAAGATCGACGGGTACTTCATCGTGACCTTCGAGCCGATGTTGCCGTCGATCCATTCCATGGTCGCGCCCTCGCCGGCGGTGGCCCGCTTGGTCACGAGGTTGTAGACGTTGTTCGACCAGTTCTGGATCGTCGTGTACCGCACGCGGGCGTTCTTCTTCACGATGATCTCGACGACGGCCGAGTGCAGCGAGTCGCTCTTGTAGATCGGGGCGGTGCAGCCCTCGATGTAGTGCACGTAGCTGCCCTCGTCGGCGATGATCAGCGTGCGCTCGAACTGGCCCATGTTCTCGGTGTTGATGCGGAAGTAGGCCTGCAGCGGGATGTCGACGTGCACGCCCGGCGGCACGTACACGAACGAGCCGCCCGACCAGACGGCCGTGTTCAGTGCGGCGAACTTGTTGTCACCGGCCGGGATCACCGTGCCGAAGTACTCCTCGAAGAACTCGGGATGCTCCTTCAGCGCCGTGTCGGTGTCCATGAAGATGACACCCTTGCGCTCGAGTTCCTCGTTGATCTGGTGGTAGACGACCTCGGACTCGTACTGGGCGGCCACGCCCGCGACGAGGCGCTGCCGCTCGGCCTCGGGGATGCCGAGGCGCTCGTAGGTGTTCTTGATGTCGTCGGGCAGGTCCTCCCACGTCTGGGCCTGCCGCTCGGTCGAGCGGACGAAGTACTTGATGTTGTCGAAGTCGATCTCGGAGAGGTCTGCGCCCCACGTCGGCATGGGCTTGCGCTCGAAGAGCTGCAGCGCGCGCTGGCGGCGCTGGAGCATCCATTCGGGTTCTTCCTTCAGCCTCGAGATGTCGGCGACCACCTCGGGAGAGATGCCGCGCCTCGCAGATGCGCCGGCGACATCGGAGTCGGCCCAGCCGAACTCGTAGGTGCCGAGCCCTTCCAGCTCTGGGCGGTCGATCAGTACGTCCGTCATGCTCTTCCTCTTCCCTCCCGTGCGACCGGCTATCAGTCCGGCTCATTCCCCTCGCGAGTCGAGGTGCTCGGTGAGTGGGCGATGATGTGCGGGTGGCTCCAGTGCGAACCTAAGATGGCTGGGAACCCGCATCGCGCACGACGCGCGCCTCGCGGAATCGCCAACCCATCAAGTCTATAGGGTCGAACCGACGCCCGGGCCGTACTCCCAGTGCCGTCACAGTCCGACCCGGATCAGGACCGACGAGCGTGAATCGCTTCACCGAGTGGCTGCCCGACCGCATCGATCGCCGCGTGCGGGTCGTCGCGTGGCTCTCCTTCATCGCGCAGACGACCATCATCGCCACCGGCGGCGCCGTGCGGCTCACCGGCTCCGGACTCGGATGCCCCACCTGGCCCACCTGCACGGCCGACTCGCTCGTGCCGACCGACGAACTCAGCTACCACTCGCTGATCGAGTTCGGGAACCGGCTCATGACCGGCGTCGTCGGGATCGTGGCGCTGCTGCTCGTCGTGTTCGTGTGGCGGCTGCGCGTCGAGCAGCGCGACCTGTACGTCCTCTCGCTCGTCGTCCTCGGCGGCGTCGTGGCCCAGGCGATCGTCGGTGGCGTCACGGTCTGGACGGGGCTGAACCCGTACATCGTGGGCTTCCACTACGTCTCGTCGCTCCTGCTGGTCTGCGTCGCCGCCGCCTTCATCGTGCGCATGGACGCCGAGCCGGGTCCGCGCGAACCGGCGGTGCCCGGTTGGTATGCGGGTCTCACCCACGCCACCTCGGCGGTGCTCGCGCTCACGATCGTGTTCGGTATCCTCACCACCGGCTCCGGGCCGCACTCGGGCGACGCGAACGCCGGCCGCAGCGGCTTCGACTCCGAGCTGCTCGAGCACGTGCATGCGTGGCCCGGCTACGCGCTGTTCGCGCTCACCCTCGTGCTGCTCGTCGCCGCATGGCGGCAGCAGCTCCCCACGCTCAGGTGGGTCGTCGTGCTCCTCGCCGTCGTGGTCGTTCAGATCGCCGTCGGCCTGTACCAGGCCCGCAACGGCCTGCCCCCGCTCGCGGTCGGGGTGCACATGGTGCTCGCGGCGCTGATGGCCGCGACGATGACCGTGGTCGTGCTGGGACTCAAGCGGCCGGCCGGCGCCGGCGTGTCGGCCGACGGCACCGCAGTGGCGGCATCCGCTCGCTGACCTCGCACTGCCGCTGACCTCGCATTGCTCGATCAGCTCGTGCAGGAGAAGGGGCCCCATCCCCGCACCACGCGCGACATGGGTCCTGATCTCCTGCACCAGCCGAGCGGCTGGGCTAGAACGGCAGGAGCGGGTCGACGCCGATCGCGAGGAACAGGAGCGAGAGGTACACGATCGAGCCGTGGAACACGCGCATCGGCGAGACCTGCTCGTGCCGGATGGCGAGATTGTAGAGGCGGTGCGTCTCGTAGATGAACCACGCGCCCGTGACGAACGCGATGGTCGAGTACACGAGACCCATGCCCGCGACGGGGATGAGCAGGAGCGACGACGCGACGGTCGCCCAGGCGTAGAGGATCACCTGCAGCCCGACCTGGGCGCGACCGCGAACGACCGCGAGCATGGGCACGCCGGCGGCCGCGTAGTCGTCGCGGTACTTCATCGACAGCGGCCAGTAGTGCGGCGGCGTCCACAGGAAGATGATCAGGAAGAGGATGAAGGGCGTCCAGGTGAGGCTCTCGGTGACGGCCGCCCATCCGATGAGCACCGGCATGCAGCCGGCGATGCCGCCCCAGACGATGTTCTGGGCGGTGCGACGCTTGAGGATGAGGCTGTAGAAGACGACGTACAGCAGGATCGCGACGAGCGAGAGCAGGGCGGCGAGCCAGTTCGTGAAGACCCAGAGCCAGACGATGGATGCCGCGCCGAGGCCGTAGGCGAAGACGATCGCCTCGCGGTCGGTGAGCTCGCCGGTGACGAGCGGACGTCCCTGCGTGCGCTTCATCACGCGGTCGATGTCACGGTCGATGTAGCAGTTGAACGCCCCGGCGGAACCGGCGCTCATCGCACCGCCGATGAGGGTGGCGACGAGCAGCCAGAGGTCGGGCAGTCCGTCCTGGGCGAGGATCATCGTGGGCGCGGTGACCACGAGCAGCAGCTCGATGACCCGAGGCTTCGTGAGGGCCAGGTAGGCGGACAGCTTGCGCCGGACCGTCATGGGCGGTCGCGACTCGCGGATGTGTAGGGCTGTCTGCATCGTTCCTCTTCCGGGCGCGGGCACGTTCGGGCCAGACTCCGCGCGACCCCACACGATTCTAGGACATGGCCGCGCGGACGACGATCGGAATGCGTTTTCCGCCTCACATCCCGCGGACTCGCATGTGAGTCACAGCCCGTCATAGAGTGCCCCTGCATCCATATACTTGAGGAATGCGCGCCCGGCTCCACGGGTTCGACCAACCGGGCGGTTCGCGAACGCGTGCCCCGGCGAATCCGCCGCCAGGCGAAACCGCGCCGCAACGTCCTCGGCGGGTCGGGCCCGACGGTTTCCGACGCCGTCACGATCGGAAGGAACAGCACCTCGTGGCAAATCTGCAGTGGGAACCCATCGACGAGCGCGCGGTCGACACGGCGCGCGTGCTCGCGGCCGACGCCGTCGAGAAGGTCGGCAACGGGCACCCAGGCACCGCGATGAGCCTGGCCCCCGCCGCGTACCTCCTGTTCCAGAAGGTGATGCGACGGGACCCGGCCGACCACGCCTGGCTCGGGCGCGACCGGTTCATCCTCTCGGCCGGCCACTCCTCGCTCACCCAGTACGTGCAGCTCTACCTCGCCGGCGACGGCCTCGAGCTCGACGACCTGAAGGCGCTTCGCACCTGGGGCTCGAAGACCCCTGGACACCCCGAGTACGGACACACCGACGGCGTCGAGATCACGACCGGCCCGCTCGGCCAGGGTCTCGCCTCGGCAGTGGGCTTCGCCTACGCCGCGCGCTTCGAGCGCGGCCTGTTCGACCCCGATGCCCCGGCCGGCACGAGCCCCTTCGACCACTTCGTCTACGTCATCGCGAGCGACGGCGACCTCCAGGAGGGCGTGACGAGCGAGGCATCCTCACTCGCCGGCCACCAGCAGCTCGGGAACCTCGTCGTGATCTACGACTCGAACCAGATCTCGATCGAGGATGACACGGACATCGCGTTCACCGAGGACGTCGCCGCTCGCTACGAGGCCTACGGCTGGCAGGTGCAGACCGTCGACTGGAAGAAGACGGGCGACTACGTCGAAGACGTCGCCGAACTGCACCGGGCGATCGAGGCGGCGAAGGACGAGACCTCGAAGCCGTCGATCATCATCCTGAAGACCATCATCGGCTGGCCGAGCCCCGGCAAGCAGAACACCGGCAAGATCCACGGATCCGCCCTCGGGGCGGCCGAGCTCGCCGCAACCAAGGAGGCGCTCGGCTTCGACCCCGAGCAGAGCTTCGTCGTCGCCGACGACGTACTCGAGCACACGCGCGGCGCACGCGAGCGAGGCTCGGCGGCGCGAGCCGACTGGCAGGTCGCGTTCGACGCCTGGGCCGAGGCCAACCCCGAGCGCAAGGCGCTCCTCGACCGCCTCGAGGCCGGCGAGCTGCCCGACGGCATCGAGTCCGTGCTGCCCGTGTTCGAGGGCGGCACCGACCTCTCCACCCGCGCGGCATCCGGCAAGGTCATCAACGCCCTCGCCGGCGTCCTCCCCGAGTTCTGGGGCGGCTCGGCCGACCTCGCCGAGTCGAACCTCACGACCGTCAACGACGCGCCGTCGTTCATCCCGACCGAGCACTCCACCCACGAGTTCTCGGGCAATCCCTACGGGCGGGTGCTGCACTTCGGCATCCGCGAGCACGCCATGGCGGCGATCGTGAACGGCATCGTGCTGCACGGCAAGACCCGCGCGTTCGGCGGCACGTTCCTCATCTTCAGCGACTACATGCGCCCCGCGGTGCGGCTCGCGTCCCTCATGAAGGTGCCGTCGATCTTCGTGTGGACGCACGATTCCGTCGCCCTCGGCGAAGACGGCCCGACCCACCAGCCCATCGAGCAGCTCGCGAGCCTGCGCGCCATCCCCGGCTTCACCGTCGTTCGTCCCGCCGACGCGAATGAGGTCGCCCAGGCGTGGCTCGAGATCGTGAAGCGCCGCGACGCCCCCGTCGGCATCGCGCTCACCCGCCAGAACATCCCGGTGTTCGCGCGCGGCGAGGGCGAGGCATCCGGTGACACGCTCGCCTCGGCCGCCGGGGTCGCGCGCGGGGCCTACGTGCTCGCCGAGGCCCCCTCGGGCACGCCCGAGGTCATCCTCATCGCGACGGGCTCCGAGGTCCAGCTCGCCGTCGCCGCGCGCGAGGCGCTCGCCGCCGAGGGCATCCAGGCCCGCGTGGTGTCGGCTCCCAGCCTCGAATGGTTCGAGGAGCAGGATGCCGCCTACCGCGAGTCCGTGCTTCCCGCGTCGGTGACCGCCCGCGTGTCCGTCGAGGCCGGCGTCGCGCTCACGTGGCGCCGCTACGTCGGCGACCGCGGACGGAGCGTCTCGATCGAGCACTTCGGCGCCTCCGCCGACTACAAGACCCTGTTCCGCGAGTTCGGCTTCACGACCGACGCCGTCGTCGCCGCCGCGAAGGAGACGCTCGCGTCCGACTGACGCGCGCAACGAAGGAGACAACACCTCATGACCACCACCTCCCCCACCGCCGCGCTGTCCGCCGCCGGCGTGAGCATCTGGCTCGACGACCTGTCGCGTGAGCGCATCACGTCGGGCGGCCTCGAGCGGCTGATCGCCGAACGCAACGTCGTCGGCGTCACCACCAACCCGACCATCTTCGCCGGCGCCCTCGCGAAGGGCGAGGGCTACACCGAGCAGCTGCATGAGCTCGCCGCCGGCGGCGCCGACGTCGACACGGCCGTCTTCGAGACCACGACCGCCGACGTGCGCGCCGCGGCCGACCTCTTCCGTCCGGTCTACGACACCACCGACGGCTACGACGGCCGGGTCTCCATCGAGGTCTCCCCCGACCTCGCGCACGACACCGACGCGACCATCGCCGAGGCGCACCGCCTCTGGGACAAGGTCGACCGGCCCAACGTCATGATCAAGATCCCGGCGACCCTCGCCGGACTTCCCGCGATCACCGCGGCGATCGGCGCCGGCATCAGCGTCAACGTCACCCTGATCTTCAGCCTCGAGCGGTACCGCCAGGTCATCGACGCGTACCTGACCGGCCTCGAGCAGGCGAAGGCGGCGGGACTCGACCTGTCGAGCATCCACTCGGTCGCGTCGTTCTTCGTGTCGCGCGTCGACACCGAGGTCGACCGGCGCCTGGGCGAGATCGGCACCGACGAGGCCCTCGCGCTGAAGGGCAAGGCCGGCATCGCGAACGCGCGTCTCGCCTACGAGCTCTACGTCGCGCAGTTCGCCACCGAGCGCGCCGCCGCCCTGCTCGACGACGGCGCCCACCGCCAGCGCCCGCTCTGGGCCTCGACCGGCGTGAAGGACCCCTCGCTGCCCGACACCCTCTACGTGACCGAGCTCGTCGCGCCCGGCGTCGTCAACACCATGCCCGAGAAGACCCTCGAGGCCACCTTCGACCACGGCGTCATCGAGGGCGACAGGGTCACGGGCGCCTACACCGACGCGGGCGGCGTGCTCGACGCGCTCGCGCGCGTCGGCGTCGACTACGACGACGTCACGGCGGTGCTCGAGCGCGAGGGCGTCGAGAAGTTCATCGTCTCCTGGCACGAACTGCTCGACACGGTCCGCGGCGCGCTGGAGGCGGCGCGATGAGCTTCCGCATCTCGGTCAGCGGCGCCGCCGCCGTCGCCGTGCGGCGGGTCGTGCCCCAGCTCGTCGCCGACCTCGTCGCCAGCGGCATCACCGCGCAGGACGCGGCCCTCTGGGGGCCCGCCGCCGAGGCGGAGGCCGCCAAGCGGCTCGGGTGGACTCAGGCGGTGGCGGTCTCGCGGCCGCTCGTCGCCGAGATCGAGGCGCTCCGCGAGCAGCTCGAGGCCGACGGCGTCGACCACATCGTGCTCGCGGGCATGGGCGGCTCCTCCCTGGCTCCCGAGGTCATCACCCGCACCACGCGGGTCGGGCTCACCGTGCTCGATTCGACCGAGCCCGGGCAGGTACGGGCAGCGCTCGCCGACCGCCTCGCGAGCTCCGCGCTCGTCGTCTCGTCGAAGTCGGGCTCGACCGTCGAGACCGACAGCCAGCGCCGCGTGTACGAGCGGGCCTTCCGCGACGCGGGCATCGACCCCGCCTCCCGCATCATCGTCGTGACCGACCCCGGTTCACCGCTCGACGAGTCGGCCCGCGCCGCCGGCTACCGCGTGTTCAACGCCGATCCCGACGTGGGCGGCCGGTACTCCGCGCTCACCGCGTTCGGACTCGTGCCCTCGGGCCTCGCCGGCGTCGACATCGCCGAGATCCTCGACGAGGCCGAGACGATCGAGCTGTCGCTCGCGGTCGACACCGCCGAGAACCCGGGACTCGTGCTCGGAGCGGCGATCGCCGCCACCGCCCCGCTTCGCGACAAGCTCGCGATCGTGGCCGACGGCACGCACATCGTCGGCTTCGCCGACTGGGCCGAACAGCTCATCGCCGAGTCGACGGGCAAGGCGGGCACCGGCATCCTGCCCGTGGTCCTCGACACCGACGCCCCCGAGCTCACCGCGGCCCTCCCCGACGTGCAGGTCGTGCGACTCGTCGACGACGCCGGCGACGAGATCTTCGTCGACGACCCGACGGGCGACATCCGCGTGTCGGGCACGCTCGGCGCGCAGCTGCTCGTCTGGGAGTATGCGACGGCCGTCGCCGGCCGGCTCCTGGGGATCAATCCGTTCGACCAGCCCGACGTCGA
Source organism: Agromyces sp. H66 (assembly GCF_004959775.1). Classification (GTDB taxonomy): domain Bacteria; phylum Actinomycetota; class Actinomycetes; order Actinomycetales; family Microbacteriaceae; genus Agromyces. The sequence goes on along the minus strand of NZ_SJZG01000002.1, from coordinate 90,033 downwards.
GTCGGCGAAGATCGCGGCACGCGGCCTCCTCGACGCGCGTCCCGAGCCGGCACCCGCGGCGTTCGTGGCCGACGGCATCGAGGTGCGCGGCACGCCCGACGTGATCGGGGCATCGAGCGACCTCGCCTCGGCCATCGACGTGCTCCTCGAAGAGCTCCCGCCGAACGGCTACCTGTCGGTGCAGGCGTACGTCGACCGCGTCGCCCACCCCGAGCTCGCCGAACTTCGCGACGCGCTCGCGGCCCGGGCCGGCCGCCCCGTCACCTTCGGCTGGGGTCCGCGGTTCCTGCACTCGACGGGACAGTTCCACAAGGGCGGCCCCGCCGTCGGCGCGTTCCTGCAGATCACCGAGGTCGCCGCAGACGACCTCGAGATCCCCGAGCGCCCGTTCACGTTCGGCGAGCTCATCGCCGCCCAGGCCTCGGGCGACGCGAGCGTGCTCGCCGAGCACGGCAGGCCCGTGCTGACGCTCACCCTGACGGAGCCCGCATCGAACATCCCGGCGCTCTTCGACGCCGTCGGCTGACCCGAGGGAAGACCCGAATGGCTCCGACCGCGATCTCGGCGCAGCACAACCCGCTGCGCTCGCCCAAGGACTACCGCCTCAACCGCATCGCCGGACCGTCGAGTCTCATCATCTTCGGCGTCACCGGCGACCTCTCGCGCAAGAAGCTCATGCCGGCCGTCTACGACCTCGCCAACCGCGGGCTGCTGCCGCCCGGGTTCGCGCTCGTCGGGTTCGCGCGACGCGACTGGGTCGACGAGGACTTCGAGCAGGTCGTCCACGACTCGGTGAAGCAGTACGCGCGCACCGAATTCCGTGAGGACGTGTGGAAGCAGCTGGCCCGGGGCATCCGCTTCGTGCAGGGCGACTTCGACGACGATGCCGCGTTCGATCGCCTGCGCGCGGTCGTCGAGGAGCTCGACCGGGAGCGCGGCACGATGGGCAACCACGCGTTCTACCTGTCGATTCCGCCGAAGTCGTTCCCGCTCGTCACCGAGCAGCTGAAGCGATCGGGCCTCACCGAGCAGCGCGACGACCAGTGGCGTCGCGTCGTCATCGAGAAGCCGTTCGGATCCGACCTGCAGTCGGCCCGCGAGCTGAACGACGTCGTGGCCTCGGTGTTCCCGCCCGACTCGGTGTTCCGCATCGACCATTACCTCGGCAAGGAGACGGTGCAGAACATCCTGGCGCTGCGCTTCGCGAACCAGCTCTACGAGCCGATCTGGAACGCCAACTACGTCGACCACGTGCAGATCACGATGGCCGAGGACATCGGCGTCGGCGGTCGCGCGGGCTACTACGACGGGATCGGCGCCGCGCGCGACGTCATCCAGAACCACCTCCTGCAGCTGCTCGCCCTCACGGCCATGGAGGAACCGATCTCGTTCGAGGCGGGCGACCTGCGCGCCGAGAAGGAGAAGATCCTCGCGGCCGTGCGGCTCCCCGAGGACCTCGCCACCGGCACGGCCCGCGGGCAGTACTCCGGGGGGTGGCAGGGCGGCGAGAAGGTCGTCGGCTTCCTCGACGAGGACGGCATGAACCCCCGATCCACCACCGAGACCTACGCCGCGATGAAGCTCACGATCGGCACGCGGCGATGGGCGGGCGTGCCGTTCTACCTGCGCGCGGGCAAGCGGCTCGGCCGTCGCGTCACCGAGATCGCCGTGGTGTTCAAGCGTGCGCCGCAACAGGTGTTCGCCGACAGCCAGACCTCGGAACTCGGCCAGAACGCGCTCGTCATCCGCGTGCAGCCCGACGAGGGCGTCACGATCCGATTCGGGTCCAAGGTGCCGGGCGCCGGCATGCAGGTGCGCGACGTCACCATGGACTTCGGCTACGGTCACGCCTTCACCGAGGCGAGCCCCGAAGCCTACGAGCGGCTCATCCTCGACGTGCTGCTCGGCGACCCGCCGCTGTTCCCCCGCCAGGAGGAGGTCGAGCTCTCCTGGAAGATCCTCGACCCCATCGAGCAGTTCTGGGCGAGCCAGGGCCGGCCGGAGCAGTACCGGCCGGGCACCTGGGGTCCCGCCTCGGCGGACAAGCTGCTCGCCCGCGACGGACGAACCTGGAGGCGCCCATGATCGTCGACCTTCCCGACACCACCACGAGCCAGATCTCGAAGACGCTCGTGAAGATCCGCGAAGAGGGCGGCGTGGTCGCCCTCGGGCGCGTGCTGACCCTCGTGATCGCGACCGCGCCGGGCGGCGAGGAGGAGGCCATCGAGGCCGCGAACGACGCGTCGCGGGAGCATCCGATGCGGGTCATCGTGATCTCGAGCGACCCGAACGAGGCCCCGGGCCTGCCTGCTCGACTCGACGCGGAGATCCGCGTCGGCGGCGACGCCGGCGCAAGCGAGGTCATCGTGCTGCGGGCGTGCGGCGACGCCGCGCTCGACGAGGAGAGTCTCGTCATGGGCCTGCTGCTGCCCGACGCCCCGGTGGTCACCTGGTGGCCCGGCGTGGCGCCCGCCGTCCCCGCGGAGGCGCCGCTCGGACGCATCGCCCAGCGCCGGATCACGGATGCCTCGACGCAGCACGACCCGCAGGCGGCGCTGCACGCCCTCGCGGCGAGCTACCGCCCCGGCGACGCCGACTTCGCGTGGACGAGGCTCACGCTGTGGCGGGCCCAGCTCGCCGCGGTGCTCGACCAACCGCCGTACCAGCCGGTCATCGGCGTCACCGTGACGGGCGCGATCGACTCGCCGTCGACGACGCTGCTGGCCGCGTGGCTCCGCCTGCAGCTCGATGCACCGAGCACCTGCGTGCTGACGAGCATCGATTCCGGATCCCACGGCATCCACGGCGTCCGACTCGATCGCTCGATCGGGAGCATCGAGCTCGTGCGCGACCTCCCCGGCGTCGCCACGCTGCGCCAGCCCGGCCAACCCGTGCACGACGTGGCCCTCCCCCGGCGCAGCCTCCGTGACTGCCTCGCGGACGAGCTCCGCCGCCTCGACCCCGATGAGCTGTACGGTGAAGTGATCACGAGGGGCCTCGCGCTCCTGGATGCCACGGAGGCCGAAGGAGTCCATGCATGACGAATGAACGACGCGTGATCGTACATCCCGACAAGGCGTCGTTGGCGAGTTCCGTCGCTGCGCGATTCATCACGAAGATGCTCGACATCCTCGACGCGCAGGCCGTGGCTCACGTCGTGCTCACCGGCGGCTCCATGGGCGCCGCCGTACTGGAGGCGGTCGCCGCTTCGCCCGCACGCACCTCGATCGACTGGTCGCGGGTGCACTTCTGGTGGGGCGATGAACGCTGGGTGCCCGCCGGCGACGCCGAGCGGAACGACCGGCAGGCGCAGGAGGCGTTGCTCGACGACCTCGACCTGCCCGCCGAGAACGTGCACCCGCTGCCTGCGTCCGATTCCGGGATGACGCTCGACGAGGCGGCCGATGCGGCCGCGGCGGAACTCTCGGTGCACGGCGTCGACGGGCTGCCGCATCCCATCTTCGACATCACGTTCCTCGGCGTGGGTCCCGACGGGCACATCGCCTCGCTCTTCCCGCACCGCTCGGGCATCCAGGTGGCCGATCGCACGGTCATCCCCGTGCGGAACTCCCCCAAGCCGCCGCCCGAGCGTCTCAGCCTGACGCGGCCGGTCATCAACTCCTCGCAACGGGTGTGGCTCGTGCTCGCCGGCGCCGACAAGGCCTCGGCGCTCGGCCTGGCGCTCGCGGGTGCGAGTCGCGACGAGGTCCCCGTCGCGGGGATCAAGGGGCGCCGCCGCACGGTGTTCTTCGTCGACGCGGATGCCGCCGCCGAGGTTCCCGAGGAGCTCATCTCGCGCGATGACTGACCGGGCGTCGCACCGAACGACGAGGAAGGGGGCCAGCCGAACGGCTGGCCCCCTTCTCGGGTTCGTGGCTGCGGGCGTCAGTCCTGCGGGGTGGCCTGCCCACGGCGGGCGCGAAGCTGCGTGAGCGCCTCTTCGAGCAGCGCGGCGGCCTCCTCGTCGGAGCGTCGCTCCTTCACGTACGCGAGGTGGGTCTTGTACGGCTCGAGCTTCGACACCGACGGCGGGTTCTCCTTGTCGCGGCCCGCGGGAAGGCCGGTGGAGGGGCTGTCGATGATGTCGGGGATCTCCTCCTCGGGGAGGTTCGCCGCGAAGTAGCGCACGGTCTCGTTCCCCTGGGCGTCCCAATAGCTCACCGCGACGCGATCGGCGTGGAAGCCGCGGTCCTGTTCGCCCATCGGGCCCGCGCCCACGCGCGAGCCCCGGATGGCGCTGTTTCCGGATGCCATGTCTCTCCCCGTCAGATTCCGGCGTCGAACTTGGTGATGAGGCCGAGCAGCACGATGCAGGTCACCCACACGAGTCCGAGGATGATCGTGATGCGGTTGAGGTTGCGCTCGGCGACGCCGGACGCACCGAGGCTCGAGGTGACGCCGCCGCCGAACATGTCGGAGAGACCGCCGCCGCGGCCCTTGTGCAGCAGGATGAGCAGTGTCAGCAGGAGGCTCGTGAGACCGAGCAGCACCTGCAGGACGACCTGGAGAATCTCCACGGTGAACCTTTCCGGGCACGACGCAGTGGGTCGGGCCGTTGATCAGTATAACGGGACGTTCGCCGCCGCCCGGGGACTCGCGTCCACAGGCGGCGGCCGGATGTCACGCGCCGACGTGCTTCTTGAACCGGACGATGCTCGAGAACTCGTCGATGTCGAGGCTGGCACCGCCGACGAGGGCACCGTCGACGTTCGGCTCGCGGAGGAACGACGCGATGTTCGCCGCCTTCACCGAGCCGCCGTACAGGATGCGCGTCGAGGCGGCCACCTCCTCGCCGAGCAGCTCGCCGATGAGGACGCGCAGAGCGGCGCAGACCTGTTCGGCCTGTTCGGGGGTCGCGGCCTGGCCCGAGCCGATCGCCCACACGGGCTCGTACGCCACGACGAGCCCCTTGGCACCGTCGACGCCTGCGAGCGCGGCGCGCAATTGGGCGACGGGGACCGCGCTCGGACCATGCGCCTCGAGGTCCTCCGCGGTCTCGCCCACGCACACCACCGGCACGAGCCCGTGGCGGTGCGCGGCGAGCACCTTCGCGTTGACGTCCGCGTCGGACTCGCCGTGGTACTGGCGCCGCTCGGAGTGCCCGATGATGACGTAGGCGCAGTCGAGGTGTGCGAGGAACGCCCCCGACACCTCGCCCGTATACGCGCCCGAGTCGTGGGCCGAGACGTCCTGGGCGCCGTACGCGATGGGCAGCGAGTCCGCCGCCACGAGCGTCTGCACCGAACGCAGGTCGGTGAACGGAGGGAACACGGCCACCTCGGCGTCGGCGAAGTCGTGCTTGGCGTCGGCGAGCGCCCATGCCAGCTTCTGCACGAATGCGATCGCCTGCAGGTGGTCGAGGTTCATCTTCCAGTTGCCGGCGATGAACGGGGTGCGGCTCACTGCCATCCGAGGACCTCCAGTCCGGGGAGTTTCCTGCCCTCGAGGAACTCGAGGCTCGCGCCGCCGCCCGTCGAGATGTGTCCGAATGCGTCATCCGCGAAACCGAGTCGGCGCACGGCCGCCGCGGAGTCCCCGCCGCCGACGACGCTGAGGCCGTCGACCTCGGTGAGCGCCTCGGCGACGGCACGAGTGCCCGCCGCGAACGGCGCGAGCTCGAACACGCCCATGGGCCCGTTCCAGAACACCGTCTTGGAGTCGCGGATGCGTGCGGCGAACGCTGCCGCCGTCTCGGGTCCGATGTCGAGGCCGAGGCCGGATGCCCCGAACGCCGTCTCCTCGATGGCGTCGGCCGGCGCGACGACGTGTTCGGCATCGGCCGAGAACGAGGCGGCGACCACGACGTCGGTGGGGAGCACGATGGCGACACCGCGCTCGTCGGCCTCGGCGAGGTAGCCCTTCACCGTGTCGATCTGGTCGGCCTCGAGCAGGCTCGACGCGACCTTGTGGCCCTGGGCCGCGAGGAACGTGAACAGCATGCCGCCACCGATGAGGAGGGTGTCGACGCGCGGCAGGAGGTGGGCGATGACGCCGAGCTTGTCGGACACCTTCGATCCGCCGAGCACGACGGTGTACGGCCGCTCGGGCGACTCCGTGAGCCGGTCGAGCACGTCGAGCTCCGAGGCGATGAGGAGCCCCGCCGCGCTCGGCCGCAGCTCCTCGAGCTCGAAGACGCTCGCCTGCTTGCGGTGAACGACGCCGAAGCCGTCGGAGACGACCGCATCGGCGAAGCCGGCGAGCTCGCCGGCGAACGCGGTGCGCTCGGCGTCGTTCTTCGAGGTCTCGCCCGGGTTGAAGCGCAGGTTCTCGAGCACGAGCACCTCGCCGTCGCCGAGCGCGGCGACCTTGGCCGCGGCATCCGCACCCACCGTGTCGGTCGCGAAGGCGACGGGTCCGTCGAGCAGCTCACCGAGGCGGGCGGCCACGGGCGCGAGGCTGTACTTCGGGTCGGGCGCGCCCTCGGGGCGGCCCAGATGAGAGACCACGATCACGCGGGCTCCCTGGCCGGTGAGGGCCTGGATGGTCGGCACCGACGCCCGCACACGCCCGTCGTCCGTGATGACCTCGCCCTGGAGAGGGACATTGAGGTCGCAACGGACGACGACGCGCTTGCCGGCGAGCGGACCGAGGGACTCGATCGTTCGCAGGGTCACATTCACTCGTTTCAGAGGCGCTCGGCCACGTATTCGGTCAGGTCGACGAGGCGGTTGGAGTAGCCCCACTCGTTGTCGTACCACCCCGACAGCTTCACCTGGTCGCCGATCACCCGGGTGAGCCCGGAGTCGAAGATGCAGGAGTAGGGGTCGGAGACGATGTCGCTCGACACGAGCTCGTCCTCGCTGTACTTCAGGATGCCCTTGAGCGGGCCGTCCGCGGCCGCCCGGTACGCGGCCTTCACCTCGTCGACGGTCACCGGACGCGAGGACGTGACGGTGAGGTCGGTGATCGAGCCGGTCGGCACCGGCACCCGGAGGGCGAAGCCGTCGAGCTTTCCGACCAGCTCGGGAAGCACGAGGCCGATGGCCTTCGCGGCACCGGTCGAGGTGGGAACGATGTTGATCGCCGCCGCGCGAGCACGGCGGAGGTCGCGGTGGGGGCCGTCCTGGAGGTTCTGGTCGGCGGTGTAGGCGTGCACGGTGGTCATCAGGCCGCGCTCGATGCCGAACGCGTCGTTGAAGACCTTCGCGAGCGGCGCGAGGCAGTTCGTCGTGCACGACGCGTTCGAGATGATGTGGTGCCGCTCGGGGTCGTAGGTCTGCTCGTTGACGCCCATGACGAACGTCGCGTCCTCGTCGGTCGCCGGGGCCGAGATGAGCACCTTCTTCGCGCCCGCCGCGAGGTGCTTGCGGGCGTCGGCGGCCTTCGTGAAGAAGCCCGTCGACTCGATCACGATGTCGACGCCGAGCTCGCCCCACGGCAGGTTCGCCGGATCGCGCTCCGAGAACGCCCTGATGGCGTTGCCGTTCACGATGATGTGCTCGTCGTCGTAGTCGACCGTCGCGTCGAGACGCCCGAGGACCGAGTCGTACGTCAGCAGGTGCGCGAGCGTCTTGTTGTCGGTGAGGTCGTTCACCGCCACGATCTCGAGGTCGGCGCCCTGTGCGAGCGCGGCGCGGAAGTAGTTGCGGCCGATACGGCCGAAGCCGTTGATGCCGATCTTCACGGGCACGGGAAGTCTCCTGTTCAACGAGCGCGAGAGCGCGTTTGCACGGGTACTGATCGGACGGCGGGTGTCCCCGGACGGCGTCCGGGGACCCCATCCGCTATGACAGTAGCAGCAGCCCTGAGGTCTTCTCGCGTGCGGTCGCGAGCCGCTGCTGCACGTTCTCCCAGTTGGCGATGCTCCAGAACGCCTTGACGTAGTCGGCGCGCACGTTCTTGTAGTCGAGGTAGTACGCGTGCTCCCACACGTCGAGCATGAGGAGCGGCACGATGCCCGCGGGCATGTTCGCCTGCTGGTCGAAGAACTGCAGGACGATGAGGCGCTGCCCGACCGCATCCCACGCCAGCACCGCCCAGCCCGAGCCCTGCACGCCGAGCGCGGTCGCCGTGAAGTGGGCCTGGAACTTCTCGAACGAGCCGAACGCGTCGTCGAGTGCCGACGCGAGGTCGCCGGTGGGCTTGTCGCCGCCGTCGGGTGAGAGATTGGTCCAGAAGATCGAGTGGTTGACGTGGCCGCCGAGGTTGAACGCGAGGTCCTTCTCGAGCTTGTTGACGTTCGCGAGGTTGCCCGACTCGCGGGCCTCGGCGAGCTGCTCGAGGGCGGTGTTCGCGCCGGTCACGTAGGCCTGGTGGTGCTTGGAGTGGTGCAGCTCCATGATCGCGCCGCTGATCGCGGGCTGGAGTGCCGAGTAGTCGTAGGGCAGATCCGGGAGGGTGTAGTCAGCCATTGCTTCTCCTTGTCAGATGCCGGGGAACCGAGCCTCTACCCGGTCCGAGCGCGGCATCCCCTAGCCTATGCCCGAGGCTTCCGCCCGCGCCGGGGCTTGACGACCTCAGACGTCGTCGAGGTCGGCCGGGAGGCTGGCCTCGGTGCCGGGGACGCCCAGCTCGACGGCACGCTTGTCGGCCATCGCGAGGAGACGACGGATGCGTCCGGCCACGGCGTCCTTCGTCATGGGCGGATCGGCGTGGTGGCCCAGCTCGTCGAGGCTCGCCTCGCGGTGCGCGAGGCGGAGCTCGCCGGCGTATCGCAGGTGCTCGGGGATGTCGTCGCCGAGCAGTTCCATCGCACGCTCGACGCGGGCGCACGCCGCGACGGCCGCCTGGGCGGAACGGCGGAGGTTGGCGTCGTCGAAGTTGACGAGGCGATTGGCCGTGGCCCGCACCTCGCGCCGCTGACGCAACTCCTCCCAGTTGCGCACGGTCTCGGTCGCTCCCATGAGCGCGAGCATGGCGCTGATCGCCTCGCCGTCGCGGATCACGACGCGGTGGACACCGCGCACCTCGCGGGCCTTCGCCGAGATGCCGAGGCGGCCCGCGGCCCCGACGAGCGCCATCGCCGTCTCGTTGCCGGGGCATGTGACCTCGAGGGCCGCGGATCGACCGGGATCGGTGAGGCTGCCATGCGCGAGGAACGCGCCTCGCCACACCGCGGCGACGTCGTCCCGCGATCCGGTGGTCAGCTTGTTCGGCAGGCCGCGCACCGGGCGGCGCCGCGCGTCGAGCAGGCCCGTCTGCCGAGCCAGCGTCTCGCCGCCGTCGAGCACGCGCACGAGGTACTGGTTCGAGCGGCGGATGCCCGACGGCGAGATGACCGAGACATCCGGTCGCACGCCGTACAGCTCACCGAGGTCGCGGGTCACCCGCCGGGCGATCGTCGGCGAGTCGAGCTCGGCCTCGATGGCGATTCGTCCCGAGATGATGTGCAGTCCGCCCGCGAAGCGGAGCACCGAGGCGAGCTCGGCCGCCCGGACGCTCGTCTTCGACACCTCGACCCGCGCGAGCTCCTCTTTCACGTCGGCCGTCAGCGCCACGTCGCATCCTCTCCTTCGTCGATCCTGTCGTGTCGCGGTGCGTTCGTACCGGTCATTCACGACCCCGATCACGATGCTTCACGTTCACCACGACCCCCGGCAGTTGCTCGAGCCGTTCGGCGAGCTCGCGCACGATCGCCACCGAACGGTGCTTGCCGCCGGTGCAGCCGATCGCGATGGTCGCGTGCCGCTTGTTCTCGCGTTGGTAGCCCGCGAGCACGGGCGCGAGCGCCGTCGCGTAGGCGTCGATGAACTCGCGGGCGCCCGGTTGGCTCAGGACGTACTCGGACACGGCGGCGTCCTCGCCGCTCAGGTGCCGGAGCTCTGGGATCCAGAACGGGTTGGGCAGGAATCGCGCGTCGGCGACGAGGTCGGCATCGGCCGGCAGCCCGTACTTGAAGCCGAAGCTCAGGACGGTCAGCTGGAGGCCGGCCTGCCCCTCCTCGGCGAAGGTCTCGGTGATGAGCGTCGCGAGCTGGTGGATGTTGAGATCGGACGTGTCGACGACGATGTCGCTCGACTCCCGGAGCTCGGCGAGCCGGATCCGTTCGGCCTCGATGCCGTCGAGGATGGTGCCGTTGCCCTGCAGCGGGTGCGGACGACGCACCGACTCGAAGCGCCGGACGAGCACCGCGTCGGTCGCATCCAGGAAGACGACGCGCACGTTGATGCCGGTGCGAAGGGCCTGGATGATGTCCTGCAGTTCGGAGAAGAAGTCGCGACCGCGCACGTCGACGACGGCGGCGATACGCGGCAGCGAGGCGCCCGCACGCTCCACGAGCTCGACGAGCGGGCGGAGCATCTGCGGCGGGAGGTTGTCGACCACGTACCAGCCGAGGTCCTCGAGCGCGTTGCCGACGGTCGAACGGCCCGCCCCCGACATCCCGGTGACGATGAGCACCTCCTGTTGCTGCTCAGCCTCCGCTGCCATCGTCTCGGGCCCCCTTCCGCGCGTCGACACTCCAGCCTACCGGGGCGCCGGCGCGCCGTCGGCGCGCAGGTGCGCATGCACGGTGGCCGCGAGGGTCGGGCCGATGCCCTTGACCTCGGCGATCTCGGTCTCGGTCGCCGCTCGCAGCCGCGAGACCGAGCCGAAGTGGCGGAGCAACTCCTTCACGCGCGCCGGCCCGAGACCCGGGACTTCGGTGAGGACGGTGCCGATGTCGCGCTTGCGCCGTTGGCGCTGGTGCGTGATCGCGAACCGATGCGCCTCGTCGCGCACGCGCTGGAAGAGGAAGAGGGCATCGCTGTTGCGCGGCAGGATCACCGGGAAGTCGGCGTCGGGGGTCCAGATCTCCTCGAGGCGCTTGGCGATGCCGCACAGGTAGATGCCCTCGACTCCCGACGCCTCGAGCGCGCGGGCGGCCGCGGCGACCTGCGGCTGGCCGCCGTCGACCACGAGCAGGTTCGGGCGGTAGGCGAACTTCTTCCGCCGCTCGGATGTCGCGGGGGCCTCGTCGCCGGGCGTTGGCGCGTCATCCGTCGGGGCCGGCGGGTCGTCGGCCGTGCTCGGCGCGAGATAGGCGAGCCGCCTCGTCAGCACCTGGTGGATCGAGTCGGTGTCGTCGGTCGAGTTCGGGATGGTGAACCGGCGGTACTCGTCTTTGCGTGGCAGCCCGTCTTCGAAGACGACCATCGAGGCGACGATGTTGGTGCCGCTCAGGTGCGACACGTCGAAGCACTCGATGCGAAGCGGCGCGTCGGCCATGCCGAGGGCCTCCTGGATGTCCTCGAGCGCGCGGGAGCGCGTCGTGAAGTCGGCGCTGCGCCTGGTCTTGTAGAGCATGAGCGACTGCTTGGCGTTCTGGGTCGCCGTCTGCAGCAGGGCCGCCTTGTCGCCGCGCTGCGCGGCGCGGAGCCGGACCTTTCGGCCTGCCAGGCTGGCCAGCCACGTCTCGAGCGCCTCGGCGTCGTCGGGGAGTTCGGGCACGATGACCTCGCGCGCGGGGGTGAGCCCGTCGACGTACGCGTTCTGCACGACGGAGTCCACGAGCTCGCCGAGCGGCACGTCGAGTTCCTTGTCGACCGTCCACGTGTGCACGCCGCGAACCCGGCCGCCGCGCACGACGAACAGCTGCACGGCGGCGGCGAGCTCGTCGTGCTCGACGCCGAACACGTCGATGTCGACGCGGTCGCCGAGCACCATGGCGCTCTTCTCGAAGAAGGCCCGCGCCGCCTGGAGCTGGTCACGACGCCGCGCCGCGGTCTCGTAGTCCTGCACCGCCGCCGCCGACCGCATCTCGCGCTCCAGGTCGTCGAGGATGCGCGGATCCTGGTTCTGCATGAACGCCACGAACCGGTCGACGTTGGCACGGTGCTCCTCGATCGTGACCCGGCCGGAGCACGGGCCGAAGCAGCGTCCGATCTGGCCGGCGAAGCAGGGCTTGCCCGACGCCATCGCGCGGCGGTAGTCGCTGTCTTTGCAGGTGCGGATCGGGAACAGCTTGATGAGGAGGTCGAGCGTCTCGTTGACCGCCCAGACCTTGGGGTACGGGCCGAAGTACCGGGCGCCCGGGATGCCGCGTCTGCGCGAGACCATGGCGCGCGGCGCCTCGTCGGCGAGCGTCACCACGAGGTACGGGTACGACTTGTCGTCCTTGAACCGCACGTTGAACGGGGGCTTCAGCTCGTTGATCCAGGTGATCTCGAGGTTCAGGGCCTCCACGTCGGTGCGGACCACGGTCCACTCCACCGACGCGGCGCTGGTCACCATGCGACGCGTGCGTTCGTGCAGGGTGCGGAGGGGCGCGAAGTAGTTCGACAGGCGCGCGCGCAGGTTCTTCGCCTTGCCGACGTACAGCACGCGTCGCTCGGCGTCGCGGAAGCGATAGACGCCCGGAGCGGTGGGGATCTCCCCCGCCTTCGGGCGATACGGGACGCCCTCGTTCTTCGGCAATGCGGTGTCCATCGCCTCAGCTGGCGACCTCGGCGTGCACGGATGCCGCGTCGAAGATCTCGCGGAGGAAGTACCCGGTGTGGCTCTCGGGCACCCGCGCGACCTGCTCGGGCGTGCCCGTCGCGACGACCTGCCCGCCACCGGAGCCGCCCTCGGGCCCGAGGTCGATGATCCAGTCGGCGGACTTGATGACGTCGAGGCTGTGCTCGATCACGATCACGGTGTTGCCCTTGTCGACGAGCCTGCCGAGCACCTTCAGGAGCTTGCGGACGTCCTCGAAGTGGAGGCCGGTGGTCGGCTCGTCGAGCACGTACACGCTGCGGCCGTTCGAGCGGCGCTGGAGCTCGGTGGCGAGCTTCACCCGCTGCGCCTCACCCCCCGAGAGGGTGGTGGCGCTCTGGCCGAGCTGCACGTAGCCGAGGCCGACGTCGACGAGCGTCTTCAGATAGCGGTGGATCGCGGAGATCGGCTCGAAGAACTCGGCCGCCTCGCTGATCGGCATCTCGAGCACCTCGGCGATGTTCTTGCCCTTGTAGTGCACCTGCAGCGTCTCGCGGTTGTACCGCTTGCCGCCGCAGACCTCGCACGCGACGTAGACGTCGGGCAGGAAGTTCATCTCGATCTTGATCGTGCCGTCGCCGGAGCACGCCTCGCACCGGCCGCCCTTGACGTTGAAACTGAATCGTCCGGGCAGGTAGCCGCGTGCCTTCGCCTCGGTGGTCTCGGAGAAGAGCGTGCGGATGCGGTCGAAGACGCCCGTGTACGTCGCCGGGTTCGACCGCGGCGTGCGCCCGATCGGCGCCTGGTCGACGTGCACGACCTTGTCGAGGTGCTCGAGACCGCTGACCCGGCGGTGCCTGCCGGGCACCTTGCGGGCACCGTTCAGGCGATTGGCGAGCACGCGGTAGAGGATGTCGTTCACGAGCGAGGACTTGCCCGAGCCGCTCACGCCGGTGACCGCGGTGAACGTGCCGAGCGGGAAGTCGACGTCGATGCCGCAAAGGTTGTTCGCCTCGGCGCCCTGCACCGAGATCATGCGCTGGGGGTCGATCGGACGCCGGCGGGCCGGGAGCGGGATCTCCTTCCGGCCCGACAGGTAGTCGCCCGTGAGCGAACGCGTGTTCTTCACCAGGTCGGCGTAGCTGCCCGAGTGCACGACCGTGCCGCCGTTGACGCCGGCACCCGGGCCGATGTCGACGATCCAGTCGGCCGTGCGGATGGTGTCCTCGTCGTGCTCGACGACGATGAGCGTGTTCCCGAGATCGCGGAGCGCGACGAGGGTGTCGATCAGACGGCGGTTGTCACGCTGGTGGAGGCCGATGCTGGGCTCGTCGAGCACGTAGAGCACGCCGGTGAGGCCCGAGCCGATCTGGGTCGCCAGCCGGATGCGCTGCGCCTCGCCGCCCGAGAGGGTGCCGGCCGCGCGCGCGAGGTCGAGATAGCTCAGGCCGACCCGGATGAGGAAGTCGAGCCGCACCTTGATCTCGCGCAGGATCTGTGCGCCGATCGCCTGCTCGCGCTCGGTGAGCGAGAGGCGGTCCATGAAGCTGCGAGCGTCGGTCAGGCTCAGCTCGCCCACGTCGGCGATGCTGTGATCGTGGATGAGCACCGAGAGCACCTCGGGCTTCAGCCGCTTGCCGCCGCAGACGGGGCAGGGCACCTCGCGGAGGTACTCCGCCCACCGCGCGCGCTGCACGTCGGTCTCGGCCTGGACGTACTGGCGTTCGATGTACGGGACCACGCCCTCGAAGCCCGACGTGTAGCTCATCTCCCGGCCGTAGCGGTTGCGCCAGCGGACCTTGACCTCGAAGTTGTCACCGCGCAGCACCGCGTCGCGAGCCGTCTCGTCGAGCTCCTCCCACGGCGTGTCGAGCGAGAAGCCGAGGTCGCGGGCGAGTCCGTCGAGCAGCTTCTCGTAGTAGTTGTAGAGGCTCTTGCCCTGCGACGTCCACGGGAGGATGACTCCCTCGGCGATGCTGAGCGACGGGTCGCCGAGGAGCAGGCCCTCGTCGACCGACATCCGCGTGCCGAGGCCGGAGCATTCGGGGCAGGCCCCGAACGGTGCGTTGAACGAGAAGGTGCGCGGCTCGATCTCGGTGAGCTGGATCGGGTGCTGGTTCGGACAGGAGAGCTTCTCGGAGAACGTCGCCCAGGCGTCGGGACCCGACTCGTCGACGAAGTTGACCTGCACGAGGCCGTCGGTGAGGCGCAGGGCCGTCTCGAGCGAATCGGTGAGTCGGCCGAGCACGTCGGGGCCGGCCACGAGCCGGTCGATCACCACCGAGATGTCGTGCTTCACCTGCTTCTTGAGCAGGGGCGGTTCGTCGAGCCGGATGAGCTCGCCGTCGACCATCGCACGCGAGTATCCGCCGGCGGCCAGCTCGCGGAACAGGTCGACGAACTCGCCCTTCTTCTTGGAGACGACGGGACTCAGCACCTGGTAGCGCGTGCCCTCGGCCAGCTCCATGAGCTGGTCGGCGATCTGCTGCACCGTCTGCCGCTGGATGCGTTCACCGCAGACGGGGCAGTGCGGCACGCCGATGCGCGCCCACAGCAGGCGCATGTAGTCGTAGATCTCGGTGATCGTGCCGACCGTCGAACGCGGGTTGCGATTCGTGGACTTCTGGTCGATCGAGACCGCGGGGCTCAGGCCCTCGATGAAGTCGACGTCGGGCCGGTCGACCTGGCCGAGGAACTGACGCGCGTAGGCCGACAGCGACTCGACGTATCGGCGCTGCCCCTCGGCGAAGATCGTGTCGAACGCGAGCGACGACTTGCCCGAGCCCGACAGACCCGTGAACACCACCATCGCATCACGCGGGATCTCGACGTCGACGTTCTGCAGGTTGTGCACGCGGGCACCGCGGACACTCAGGCGCGAATGGGCATCGAGACGTGAAACTGGCACCTTACGAGTCTAGAGAGCGCCACCGACACGGCCCCCGCGAGGGCGCGTGCTCTCAGCGAACATACGTTCGATTCGGTCGGATTCACAGGCAGGCGGCCGCCCGTGGATCCGACGTGCGCGCGGTGGCTCAGCCGAGGTGACCCGCCTTCTCCATCTGCCGGAGCTCGCGCTTGAGTTCCGAGACCTCGTCGCGCAGGCGCGCGGCCAGCTCGAACTTCAGTTCGCCGGCCGCCTCGAGCATCTGCTCGTTGAGGTCGCGGATGAGCTCCTCGAGGTCGTTGGCGCCGGCCGCCGCGATGCCCTCGCGCCGGAGGTTCGGCACGGGTGCCTTGGCGCGCGCGTCACGGCCGGCGAGGAGCTCGGCGGTGTCGGCCTCCTCGCGCGCGAGCACCTCGGTGATGTCGGCGATGCGCTTGCGCAGCGGCTGCGGGTCGATGCCGTTGGCGCGGTTGTATTCGAGCTGCTTCTCGCGGCGACGCGTGGTCTCGTCGATCGCCGCCTTCATCGAGTCGGTGAGGGTGTCTGCGTACATGTGCACCTCACCCGACACGTTGCGGGCGGCCCGGCCGATCGTCTGGATGAGCGAGGTCGACGACCGGAGGAAGCCCTCCTTGTCGGCATCGAGGATCGCCACGAGCGACACCTCGGGCAGGTCGAGCCCCTCTCGCAACAGGTTGATGCCGACGAGGACGTCGTAGACGCCGGCGCGGAGCTCGGTGAGCAGTTCGACCCGTCGGAGCGTGTCGACATCCGAGTGCAGGTAGCGGACCCGGACGCCCGCCTCGGTGAGGAAGTCGGTGAGCTCCTCGGCCATTCGCTTCGTGAGCGTCGTGACGAGCACGCGCTCGTCACGCTCCGACCGGATGCGGATCTCCTCGAGGAGGTCGTCGATCTGCCCCTTCGAGGGCTTCACCACGATCTGCGGGTCCACGAGACCGGTGGGACGGATGATCTGCTCCACCACGCCGTCGGCGATGCCCATCTCGTAGCGGCCCGGCGTCGCCGAGAGGTACACCGTCTGGCCCACGCGGGCCTTGAACTCGTCCCACTTGAGCGGGCGGTTGTCGAGCGCGCTCGGGAGCCGGAACCCGTGCTCGACGAGCGTGCGCTTGCGGGAGGAATCGCCCTCGTACATCGCCCCGATCTGCGGCACCGTGACATGGGACTCGTCGATCACGACGAGGAAGTCGTCGGCGAAGTAGTCGAGGAGGCAGTTCGGCGCCTCGCCCGGGGCCCGGCCGTCGATGTGCCGCGAGTAGTTCTCGATGCCCGAGCAGAAGCCGATCTGCTCCATCATCTCGAGGTCGAACGTCGTGCGCATGCGCAGCCGCTGCGCCTCGAGGAGCTTGCCCTCGCGCTCGAGCTCGGCGAGGCGCTCCTCGAGCTCGGTGCGGATCGTGCCGATCGCCCGCTGCATGACGTCGGTGCTGGCGACGTAGTGCGACCCGGGGAAGACGGGCACGGCGTCGAGCTTCGCCACCACCTGACCGGTGAGCGGATGCAGATGGTAGAGCGCCTCGATCTCGTCGCCGAACATCTCGATGCGGATGGCGAGCTCCTCGTAGATCGGGATGATCTCGATCGTGTCGCCCCGCACCCGGAACGTGCCGCGGGAGAAGTCGACGTCGTTGCGCTGGTACTGCATCGACACGAACTTGCGGATGAGCCAGTCGCGGTCGACCCGCTGCCCGACCTGGAGCGGCATCATCGCGGCGAGGTACTCCTCGGGGGTGCCGAGGCCGTAGATGCACGACACCGTGGAGACCACGACCACGTCGCGCCGGCTGAGCAGCGAGTTCGTCGTGGAGTGCCGCAGCCGCTCGACCTCGGCGTTGATCGACGAGTCCTTCTCGATGAAGGTGTCGGTCTGCGGCACGTAGGCCTCGGGCTGGTAGTAGTCGTAGTACGAGACGAAGTACTCGACGGCGTTGTTCGGCATGAGCTCGCGGAACTCGGTCGCCAGCTGCGCCGCGAGGGTCTTGTTGTGCGCGAGCACGAGCGTGGGTCGCTGGACCTGTTCGATGAGCCAGGCGGTGGTGGCCGACTTGCCGGTTCCGGTCGCGCCGAGCAGCACGACATCGGTCTCGCCGGCGTTGATGCGCCCGGCGAGCTCGGCGATCGCCGTGGGCTGGTCGCCGCTCGGCCGGTACTCGCTCACCACCTCGAACGGGCGGACGGATCGGGTGGCCTGCATGCCTTCCAGTCTAGGTTCGCCCACCGACATCGGGTCCGGGCGTTGCCGCGGTCTCCGACCCGGCCACCCACCCGTCCCGACCCGCTCGGGGCACTGCCACGAACGGATCGGAACGGGGCGACGACGTCATCAGCGCGAGCTCCACGAGTACCCGTACCGCGGGATGAGCGCCCCGGCCGCCAGCGCGATCGCGAGGACGGCCGTGAGCGCCGGCACGACGCCGACGACGAGGAACATCCAGTCGCCGCCGTGGAGCCCGATCATCGCCGCACCGGCCGCCGCGGGCGGATGGACGGCCCGGAGCAGCACCATGAGGATGATCGCCACGCCGGCCATCACGGTCGCCGTGACGACCGACGCCGGGACGGCGGCGACCGCCGCCAGTGCCGGAATCGTCGACGCCGCGTACGCGATGATGACCGTGCGCGGGCGGGCGAGCGGACTCGCCGGGGCCATCGCGAGCACCGCGGCCGTCGCGGCGAACGGGATCGAGAACGCGTCGAGTCCGAGCGAGGACAGTCCCGCCAGGGCCGCGAGCATCCCCGCCGCGAGGCCTCCCGGCACGAGCGCCGCCGCCACCTTGATCGCGGCGATGCGTCCCGCCGTGCGACCGGGCCGATGCTCCGAGATCGACGCGGTCACGAGGCGGCGAGCGCCGACCGCAGGAACGGCTGGATGAGTGCGACCATCTCGTCGAGGTGCGACTCGAGGGCGAAGTGCCCGGCGTCCAGGAGGTGCACCTGGGCGTCGGGAAGGTCACGGCTGAACGCCCTCGCGCCGTCGGGCCCGAAGATCTCGTCGTTGCGGCCCCACACGGCGAGCAACGCCGGCCGATGGGTTCGGAAGTACTCGTGGAAGGTCGGGTACTCGTCGAGGTTGAACAGGTAGTCGGCGAACAGGTCGAGCTGGATCGCCTCGTTCCCCGGGCGATCGAGTCGCGCCTGGTCTAGGGCCCACGTGTCCGGCGCGATCCGCTCCAGCCGGTCGTCGGGCACGCCGTGCGTGTACTGCCACTGCGTCGCCTCCGCCGTCAGCAGCGCGCGGACCGCGGTGTCGTCGGGCCGCTCGCCGGCGGCACGCGCCGTGGCGAACGCGACGAGCGGCTCCCAGAAGGGCGTGAATCCGTCGGTGTACGCGTTGCCCGACTGGGTGATGATCGCGCTGACCCGATCGGGATGGCGGGCGGCGATGCGGAACCCGATCGGGGCGCCGTAGTCCTGCACGTAGAGCGCGAACCGATCGACGCCGAGTCGATCGAGGAGCCCGAGGGTGAGTGCGGTGAGCGGCTCGAAGCCGTAGCGGAACGTTTCCGCGTCGGGCGCGTCGCTCGCCCCGAACCCGAGATGATCGGGCGCGATGAGGTGGTACTCGTCCGCGAGCTCGGCGATCAGTCCGCGGAACATGTGCGAGCTCGTCGGGAAGCCGTGCAGCAGCACGAGGCTCGGGCGCTCGGGGTCGCCCGCCTCCCGATAGGCGAGGGTGTGGCCGTCCACCACGGCGGTCCGGTAGCGCAAGGTCGGCATGGAATCTCCTCCAGAGATGCGGATGTCGCGAGAGAACGTGCGTTCTCTCGTCGGACGCCATAATATGAGAACGACCGTTTTCGCGCAACAGTGACCGAGGAGGACATCGTGTCGGAGTCATCCCGCACCGCCGTCGCCGACGTGGACGGCGACCGGGCCGCACTCGTCGCCGCGGCATCCGACCTGTTCTACGCGCACGGCATCCAGGCGGTGGGCATGGACGCGGTGCGTGCCGAGGCCGGCGTCCCGCTGAAGCGCGTCTACCGGGCGTTCCGCTCCAAGGACGACCTCGTGGAGGCGACGCTGCGCACGCGCGACGCCGACCTCACCGGATCGGTGCGCCGCTTCCTCGCCGGCCGGACGCAGGACTCCCCCGCCGGTCGTCTCCTGGCCGTGTTCGACTGGATGCACGACTGGTTCGCGGAGGACGCGTTCCGCGGATGCGCGTTCCTGAACGCGTTCGGCGAACTCGGCGATGATGCCGCCCACGTCGCCGGGCCGGTTCGCGACCACAAGCGCGCCTTCCGCGCCCTGATCCGGGAGCTCGTCGGAGAGCTCGGACTCGACGACGTCGAGTCGGAAGCGCTCGCGGAACGCGTCTACATCCTGGCGAACGGCGCCTTGGTGACGGCCCCCGTCACGGGGTCGCCCGCGACCGCCCTCGAGGCCAGGGAGGTCGCACGCGTGCTCATCGAGGCGGCGACGCACATGCCGACGGCGGCGCCGCACGGCCGACCGTGAACGACGGCCGGTGCGCCCGTCGCGCGTCCGATGGCCGTCAGGCCCTCGCCCGCTCCTGGCGGATCCGCTGCCACAGGGCGTCGGTCTGGCTCATGGTGTGCGCCATCGATCCATCGGTGTCGATGACGACGTCGGCGATCGCCAGGCGCTCGGTGTTTCCGACCTGCGCGTCCACGCGCGCCTCCGCCTGGATCGTCTCGAACCCGCGCTCCTCGACGAGTCGCTTCACCTGGGTGCGCCGCGGGGCGTTCGTCACCACGATGAGATCGAAGCGGAGGTCGTCGGGCACGGATGCCTCGACGAGGAGCGGCACGTCGTACACGATCACCGCATCGGGGTCCTCGGCGACGGCCCGCTCGATCAGCCCGCCGGTGAGCGCGCGAACGGCCGGGTGCACGATCGCATTGAGCTTCGCGCGCGCTGCCTCGTCGCCGAACACGATCTCACCCAGCTTCGCTCGGTCGAGCGTGCCGTCCTGACGGAGCACCTCGGCGCCGAACTCCTCGACGATCTGCGCGAGGGCGGGCCTGCCCGGCTCGACGGCGCGACGCGCCAGTTCGTCGGCGTCGATGTGCACCGCCCCGTGCTCGACGAGCCGCCTCGCCACCGTCGACTTGCCTGAGGCGATGCCGCCCGTGAGACCGATCAGATACACGACTCCACTCTATCCGTGCGCCACTGCGACCCTCGTCGTCGTGGTCGTACGGCGACGCCGAGCGCGCCGCGTGCGGCAGGGGCATCCGCCGGTCGCCGGCAGCCCCTCGAACGCCGGAAGGCCGGCCCCCGAGGGGACCGGCCTTCCGGTTCGTGGATCGCGGATGCGTCAGTTGCTCGAGAGCTTCTCGCGAAGTGCCGCGAGCGACGCGTCGTCGGCAAGGGTGCCCGTGCCGGTCGAGTCGCTCGAGAACGAGGCGCCGGCCGAGAACGAGTCGTCGGCGGCAGCGGCAGCGGCAGCCTGGGCGACCTGCTTCTTGTGCGCCTCCCAGCGAGCCTGGGCGGCAGCGTAGTCCTGCTCCCACTTCTCGCGCTGGGCCTCGAAGCCCTCGCGCCACTCGTTGGTCTCGGGGTCGAAGCCCTCGGGGTACTTGTAGTTGCCCTGCTCGTCGTACTCGGTGAGCATGCCGTACAGCGCCGGGTCGAACTCGGTGCCCTCGGGGTCGACCCCCTCGTTGGCCTGCTTGAGCGAGAGCGAGATGCGGCGACGCTCGAGGTCGATGTCGATGACCTTGACGAAGACCTCCTCGCCGACCGACACGACCTGCTCGGCGAGCTCGACGTGACGGCCCGACAGCTCCGAGATGTGCACGAGCCCCTCGATGCCGTCGGCGACGCGAACGAACGCACCGAACGGAACGAGCTTCGTGACCTTGCCCGGGGTGACCTGGCCGATCGCGTGGGTGCGGGCGAAGACCTGCCACGGGTCCTCCTGCGTCGCCTTGAGCGACAGCGAGACGCGCTCGCGGTCGAGCTCGACGGAGAGCACCTCGACGGTGACCTCCTGGCCGACCTCGACGACCTCGCTGGCGTGCTCGATGTGCTTCCACGACAGCTCGGAGACGTGCACGAGACCGTCGACGCCGCCGAGGTCGACGAACGCGCCGAAGTTGACGATCGACGAGATGACGCCCTTGCGGATCTGGCCCGGGTGGAGGTTCGCGAGGAACGTCGAGCGCGACTCGGACTGCGTCTGCTCGAGCAGTGCGCGGCGCGAGAGCACGACGTTGTTGCGGTTCTTGTCGAGCTCGAGGATCTTGGCTTCGATCTCCTGGCCGAGGTACGGCGTCAGGTCGCGCACGCGGCGGAGCTCGATGAGCGAGGCCGGGAGGAAGCCGCGGAGGCCGATGTCGACGATCAGGCCGCCCTTGACGACCTCGATGACCGTACCGGTCACGACGCCGTCGGCTTCCTTGATCTTCTCCACGTCACCCCAGGCGCGCTCGTACTGGGCGCGCTTCTTGGACAGGATGAGACGGCCTTCCTTGTCCTCCTTCTGGAGAACGAGGGCCTCGACGGTGTCGCCGACGCCGACGACCTCGCTGGGGTCGACGTCGTGCTTGATGGAAAGCTCACGCGAGGGGATGACGCCCTCGGTCTTGTAGCCGACGTCGAGGAGGACCTCGTCGCGGTCGATCTTCACGACGGTGCCCTCGATGAGGTCGCCGTCATTGAAGAACTTCAAAGTCTTCTCGACCGCGGCGAGGAAATCGTCAGCAGATCCGATGTCGTTGATCGCGACCTGCTTGGGCGCCTTGGTCGTTGCGGTTGTCATGTAGTGAATGCTCCGTAAAGGACAAAATCGAGCCCATCGCGGCGGTAGAGCGTTGTGTGGTTCCGCGATGGGCATGCGGACAGGGATGTCACACGAGTGACGCTCCATCCTAGCCGAACGGCGGAGACTCCGGCAACCGCGCGGATCGCACGG
Source organism: Agromyces sp. H66 (assembly GCF_004959775.1). Taxonomy (GTDB): domain Bacteria; phylum Actinomycetota; class Actinomycetes; order Actinomycetales; family Microbacteriaceae; genus Agromyces. The sequence goes on along the minus strand of NZ_SJZG01000002.1, from coordinate 67,912 downwards.
CGCCGGAGCCTCCCGCAGCCTGGGTGCGTCGCTCAGCCGAGCAGCGCGCTGCGCAGCGTGTCGAGGCCGACACCGCCCAGATCGAGCGCGCGGCGGTGGAACTCGCGGATGTCGAAGGCATCGCCCTCGCGGCGCCGGAACTCGTCGCGCAGCTGCTCCCAGATGCGCTGCCCCACCTTGTAGGAGGGGGCCTGACCCGGCCAACCGAGGTAGCGATTCACCTCGAAGCGCACGAATCCGTCGTTCATGTTGACGTTCCCGCGGAGGAACTCGTACGCGTACTCCCCCGTCCACGCACCCTCGCCGTCGGGCCGCTGCTTGCCGAGGTGCACGCCGATGTCGAGCACGACGCGAGCCGCGCGCATGCGCTGCCCGTCGAGCATGCCGAGCCGGTCGGCGGGGTCGTCGAGATAGCCGAGCTCCTGCATGAGGCGCTCGGCGTAGAGCGCCCACCCCTCGGCATGCCCTGACGTGCCGGCGAGCTGGCGCCGCCACGTGTTGAGCTTGCCCCGGTTCACGACTGCCTGCCCGATCTGCAGGTGATGCCCGGGCATGCCCTCGTGGTAGACCGTCGTCAACTCGCGCCACGTGTCGAACTCGGTCACGCCCTCGGGCACCGACCACCACATGCGACCCGGCCGGCTGAAGTCGTCGGTCGGACCGGTGTAGTAGATGCCGCCCTCCTGCGTGGGCGCGATCAGGCACTCGAGCGTACGGATCTCTGCGGGGATGTCGAACTGCGTCGCCCCGAGTTCGGCCACGGCCCGGTCGCTCGTCTCCTGCATCCAGCGCTGGAGCGCATCGGTGCCGTGCAGCTTGCGGCTCGGATCGCCGTCGAGGAAGGCGATCGCCTCGGCGACGACGTTCCCCGAACCCGCCGAAGGCGCACCGCGCAGGATCTCCTTCGCGATCGCCTCCTGCTCGGCGACCATCCGCGCGAGCTCCTCGATGCCCCACTCGTACGTCTCGTCGAGGTCGATGACGGCGCCGAGGAACCGGCGCGACTGCAGCGCGTAGTGCTCGCGACCGACCGCGTCGCGCTCGCCCGCCGACGGGAGCAGCTCCTGTTCGAGGAACTCGGCCAACCGACCATAGGCGGCGCCGGCGCCCTGCGCGCGGGCGTCGAGGTCGCGCCGGAGTGCGTCGGGCAGGCTCTCGGGTGCGCCGCCGACGAACTCGCCGAAGAAGCCGTCGCTTCGCTCGTGCTTGCGGGCCTGGGCCGCGACCTCGCGCACCTGGCGCTTCGCGGGCACCACTCCGCGCTCGATGCCGAGTCGCAGCGTCTCGATGTAGCCGTCGAGGGCGGCCGGCAGGGCCGCGAGCCGCGTCGAGATCGTGGCCCAGTCGTCGGGGCCCTCGGTCGACATGAGGTCGAAGACGTCACGGAGTTCCTGCGCCGGGCTGGCGATCACGTTGAGGTTGCGCAGCGGCAATCCGGCCTCGTGCGACTCGAGGTCGAGGACGAGTTCACTGCGAAGGTCGGCGACGGTGACGATGTCGACCTCGTCGACGGGCGTCGCCGCGTCGAGGGCGGCGATGGTGCGCCGGACCGCTTCGGCCGAGCGTTCGAGACCCTCGGGCGAGTAGTCGCCGAATCGCGAATCGGACTCGGCGCGACCGATGTACGTGCCGAGGGTCGGATTCAGTTCGACGGCAGTGTCGACCCACTGCTCGGCAATGCGGTCGACGTCGGTCGGGATGCGTTCATTCAATGCCATGCGAGCGAGCCTATGACACCGCGCCGACACGCATCGACGGGATCCCGTCGACGATCGACGAATGGATGCCGCGCCGCGTATGCACCCCGGTCAGTGCGCCGCGTCGTCCCAGTTCGAGCCCCGACCGATCTGCACGTCGAGCGGCACGAGGAGCTCGGCCGCGTGGGCCATCCGATCGCGGACGATCGACTCGAGCGCATCGGATTCACCGGGCGCGACCTCGAAGATGAGCTCGTCGTGCACGGTCATCAGCATCCGGCTCTCGAGCCCCTTTTCGGCGATGTCGGCCTCGACCGTCGCCATCGCGATCTTCATGATGTCGGCGGCGGAGCCTTGGATGGGCGAGTTGAGCGCGGCGCGTTCGGCGTTCTCGCGGTGCACCCGGTTGGGGCTGGCGAGATCGGGGAACGGGCGGCGCCGACCGAAGATCGTCTCGGTGTAGCCGTCGATCTTCGCCTGCTCGACGACTCCGCGCAGGTAGTCGCGCACGGCGCCGAACCGCTGGAAGTACTCCTTCATCAACTGCGTCGCTTCGGCGCGTTCGATGCGGAGCTGCTTCGACAGGCCGAAGGCGCTGAGCCCGTAGGCCAGGCCGTACGACATCGCCTTGACCTTCGTGCGCATGAGCGGTGTCACGTCGGCCGGGTCGACGCCGAACACGCGGGCGCCGACGAAGCGGTGGAGGTCTTCTCCGGCGTTGAAGGCCTCGATGAGGCCGGGATCGCCCGAGAGGTGCGCCATGATGCGCATCTCGATCTGCGAGTAGTCGGCCGTGAGGAGCTCCGCGAACTCGGGGCCGTGGCGGAACGCCTTGCGGATGCGGCGGCCGTCTTCGGTGCGGATGGGGATGTTCTGCAGGTTCGGGTCGTTCGACGACATGCGGCCGGTGGCCGCCCCGATCTGCCAGTACGTCGTATGGATGCGGCCGTCGGCGCCGATCGACTTGTCGAGCGACTCGACGATCTGGCGCAGCTTCGTCACGTCGCGATGCTCGAGCAGGAACCCGAGGAACGGGTGCGGGTTGGACTCCTGCAGATCGGCGAGGGCGCTGGCATCGGTCGTGTAGCCCGTCTTCGTGGCGCGGGTCTTCGGCATGCCGAGCTGGTCGAACAGCACCTCCTGGAGCTGCTTGGGCGAGCCCAGGTTCACCTCGCGGCCGATCTCGGCGTAGGCGGATGCCGCGAGCGCCGCCGCACGATCGCCGAGTTCCGACGAGAGCGCCGCGAGCTCGGCGTGGTCGACGGTGACACCGCGGAGCTCCATCGCAGCGAGAACGGGCACGAGGGGCATCTCGACCTCGGCGAGCAGTCGCCGCGAGGCCTCGCTGAGGGCCCGGAGCACCACGGGCGCGAGTCGGAGCGAATACCACGCGTACTCGGGTGCGCCGGCGTCGGTGCCCTCCTCGGGCACGAGCTGGGCCGGATCGGCCTGCGGCACGGTCTCGCCGAGATGGAACGACACGAGGTCGGCGAGGGACTTCTCGGTGAGGTTCGGGCGCACGAGCCAGCCGGCGATGAGGGTGTCGACGACGAGGCCGTCGAGGGCGAGCCCCGAGCGGGTGAGCGCCTTGAGCTGCGACTTCGCGTCGGTCATGATCTTCGGCGCATCGCCCGCGAGCCATGCTTCGAACGGCGCCAGCTCGCCGCGCCCGGGCTCCCACGACAGGTGCACCGTCTCGGTGGAGGTCGCGATGCCGGCGCCGATCACGCGGCCGTCGAGCACGTCGAGACTGAGCCCGAGGCCCGCGGGTTCGGCGGCCGTCGCGCGTTCGAGCCACGCCGCGAGCTCCTCGCCCACGAGCCGTGCCGGCGTCGGCGCGAGCGGCGCGACCTGTGCGGCCTCGGCGGGGCGGGCGACCGCGGCGGTCGCGGCGCCGTTGCCGGCGGCCTCCCCCGCGGCGATCTTCGTGAGGCGCTCCATCAGCGTGCGGAACTCGAGGCGCTCGAAGATCGGCCGCACCGACTCGAGGTCGATCGGCCGCGCGCGGAGCTCGTCGAGCGCGACGTCGAGCTCGACGTCGGTGACGAGCTTGTTGAGCCGCCGATTGCGGATCGCGTTCTCCTTCTGGTCGCGCAGGTTCTGCCCGACCACGCCCTTGATCTCGTCGGCGTGCGCGATGATGCCGTCGAGGTCGCCGTAGAGGCCGAGCCACTTCACCGCGGTCTTCTCGCCGACCTTCGTGATGCCGATGAGGTTGTCGCTCGTCTCGCCGACGAGGGCCGCGACGTCGGGGTACTGCTCGGGGCGGATGCCGTAGCGCTCCATGACCGCGGCGACGTCGTAGCGCTTGAGCTGCGAGACGCCCTGCGTGTTCGGGTAGAGCAGCGTGACGTCGTCGTTCACGAGCTGGATCGTGTCGCGGTCGCCCGAGACGAGGAGCACCCGGTACCCCTCGGCCTGCCCCCGCCTGGCGAGCGTGGCGAGGATGTCGTCGGCCTCGTAGTCGTCGATCTCGAGGGTGCGGATGTGCATGGCCTGCAGAGCCTCTTGAAGGAGCGGCACCTGGCCCTTGAACTCGGGCGGCGTCTCGCTTCGGGTGCCCTTGTACTCCGCGTACTCGCGCGTGCGGAACGAGACGCGCGACTTGTCGAACGCGACGGCGAGGTGCGTGGGCTTCTCGTTCTGCAGCAGGAGGAGCAGCATCGACAGGAACCCGTGGATGGCGTTCGTGTGCTGCCCGTCGCGGGTCGAGAAGCTGTCGACGGGGAGGGCGAAGAAGGCTCGGAAGGCCAGCGAATGGCCGTCGATCACGAGGAGGGTGGGCTTGTCTGCGTCCGGCACCCACCAAGACTACAAGCGGCCACCGTCACCGGATGTCGCGGCCGAACCGTCGCCGGCGGCGGGCGGCCCCGCGGCATCCCGACTCGGGGCTCAGCCGCCCACGGCCCCGCGCGCCGCCTCCACCAGGATGCGCCGCTCGGCGGCGGCGACGACGCGGCGCGTGCGGTCCGCGGCATCCGCGTTCACCGAGATCGAGTCGATGCCGTAGCGCACGAGGTGCTCGGCGAATGCGGGATTGTTCGATGGTGCCTGCCCGCAGAGCGACGAGGTGATGCCCGCCGTACGGCACGCGGTGATGATGCGCTCGATCGCGTCGAGCACCGCGGCATCCGCCTCGTCGAACAGCTCCGCGCAGATCTCCGAATCGCGGTCGACGCCGAGCATCAACTGGGTGAGGTCGTTCGAGCCGATCGACACCCCGTCGATCCCCATCGCGGCGTACTCGGGGATGCGGTAGACGACCGACGGCACCTCGGCCATCACCCAGCGCTTGAGTCCGCGCTGGCGGCCGAGCGGACTGGCGTCGATGAGCTCGAGGCAGGCCTCCAGTTCCCAGGTGGTGCGCACGAACGGCAGCATCACCTGGAGGTTGGGCGTCTCCTCGCGCACCCGGGCGAGCAACTCCAGCTCGAGGTCGAACAGCTCGGGCTCCTTGACGTAGCGGTAGGCGCCGCGGTAGCCGATCATCGGGTTGTTCTCCTGCGGCTCGAAGCGCTCGCCACCCTCGAGTCCGCGGAACTCGTTGCTGCGGAAGTCGATCGTGCGGTAGACGACCGGACGCCCGGCGAACGCACGGGTGACCGAGAGCAACGACTCCGTCATGCGGTGGAGGAAGTCCTCGCGCTCGCCGCGGGCGAGCATCTCACGCGGATGCATGCCGCCGAGCGCATCCGTGATCATGAACTCCGCGCGCAGCAGGCCGACGCCGTCGACGTCGAGCGCGGCGGTCTCCTCGGCACGTTCGGCGATGGCGAGGTTCACGTACAGCTTCGTCGCCAGCGGTTCGGGCACGGCGGGCGCGGCCGCGGCGGAGACGACGGCGGGAGCAGCGCCCGAAGCGGATGCCGCGCCATCCGCTCCCTCGATGATCTCGCCCTTCGCGCCGTCGACCGTGACGAGTTCGTCGTCGCGGAGCACGGTCGTGGCGGTGCGCGCGCCGACGATGGCGGGCACCCCGAGCTCGCGCGCGACGATCGCGGCGTGGCAGGTCATGCCGCCGCCGTCGGTGACGACCGCCGCGGCCCGGCGCATCGTCGGCACCCAGTCGGGGTTCGTCATCGGCGCGACGAGGATCTCGCCCGCCTGGAGCGATGCACCATCGGCCGGGCTCTGCAGGATGCGCACGCGGCCCGTGACCCGACCGGGTGCCGCGGCGAGGCCGCGCAGCAGGACGGTGCCGGCGGGTGCGCTTCCGCCCGGAGGGACGGCGTCCGCCGACGGTGCCGGTCCGCCGCCGAGGGTGGTGACGGGTCGGGACTGCAACATGTAGAGGCGCCCGCCGGAGTACGCCCACTCGGTGTCCTGGGGTTCGCCGTAGTGGGCCTCGACCTCGAGGCCGAGCGCGGCCACCGCGAGGACCTCCTCGTCGGTCAGCACGCGGGCGTCCGCTCGCGCCGGTTCGAGCTCCTCCCGGCGCACCGTCCCGTCGGGGTCGGCCACCAGTCGATGGGTCTGCCGGCCGACGCGGGCCGACAGCATCCGCGGTCCGTCCTTGGCGACGATGTAGGTGTCGGGCTCGACGGCGCCCGAGACCACGACCTCGCCGAGTCCGAGGGCGGCCTCGATCACGAGCCGGTCGCGGGCGCCGGTCGACGGGTCGACCGTGAACATCACGCCGGAGCGGTCGGAGACGACCTGCGTCTGCACGACGACGGCCAGCACGGGCTCCTCGGCCATCCCCTGGCTCGCGCGATAGGAGATCACGCGGTCGCCGTAGAGCGAACTCCAGCAGTCGCGGAGCCGCGCGAGCACGGCGTCGTCGCCCACGACGTTGTTGTAGGTCTCGTGCATTCCCGCGAACGACGTGCCCTCGGCGTCCTCCGAGGTGGCGCTGGATCGCACCGCGACGGGGACGTCCTCACCGAGGCGGTGGTACTCGGCGAGGATGGCGGCGCGAACGTCGTCGGGGATGGGGACGGCGCGCACCGCCTCCCGCAGGGCGGCGGCCGAACTCGCGAGCCTCGCCGGATCGTCGGCCGCCGCGGCGGCCTCGCGGAACCCGTCGAGCAGCTGCTGCCGGATGCCGGCGTGGTCGATCGCCTCGAGGTACGCCTCCGCCGTGACCACGAACCCCGGCGGGATCGGCAGGCCGGCCGAGGTCATCTCCCCGAGATTGGCCCCCTTGCCGCCGACCGACGCGGCGTCGCCGAGACGCACCTCCTCGAACCGACTGACCAGAGTGGATCGCGCGTCGCCCGACATGTGTGCTCCCCCGACTCGGGCCGGGCTCGAGCGCCCGGACTCCCACATCGTTCCACGACGTCGGGGAGGGCCGGGGGACGGAGGTCCTACTTCTTGGGCGCGAGCTGCTCGATGATCGCCTGCGACACGTCCTTCATGGTGAGGCGGCGATCCATCGACGCCTTCTGGATCCAGCGGAACGCCTCGGGCTCGGTGAGGCCCATCTTCTCGTTGAGCAGGCCCTTCGCCCGGTCGACGAGCTTGCGGGTCTCGAATCGCTCGACGAGGTCGCCGACCTCGGCCTCGAGCGCGATGATCTGCGCGTGCCGCGCCAGGGCGATCTCGATCGCGGGCAGCAGGTCGTTGGGCGTGAACGGCTTCACCACGTAGGCGAGGGCGCCCGCCTCGCTCGCCCGCTCGACGAGCTCCTTCTGGCTGAACGCCGTGAGCAGCACCACCGGGGCCACGTGGCCCTTGGAGAGGCGCTCGGCGGCCGAGATGCCGTCGAGCTGGGGCATCTTCACGTCCATGATGACGAGGTCGGGGCGCAGCTCGGTCGCGAGCGCGACCGCGGTCTCGCCGTCACCGGCCTCGCCGACGACCTCGAAGCCGTTGTCGCGCAGGATCTCGACGATGTCGAGGCGGATGAGCGACTCATCCTCCGCCACGACGACGCGGCGCGGCACCGGCTGGGTCTGTTCGCTGTCTGTCACGCAGGAAAGCCTACGGTATTCTGGGCGAGGCCTCTGGCCGGTGTGGCGGAATGGCAGACGCGGAGCACTCAAAATGCTTTGCCCGAAAGGGCGTGTGGGTTCGACCCCCACCACCGGCACCGAACCGACTCATTCGGCGTGGTCGACGAGGTCGATCGTCAGGCATCGGTGGCCCTCGTCCCAGACGGCGCGCGTGCCGAGCGCGGCACAGCGTCGCGTCATCTCCTGGGCGAACTCAGGGGCGTCCCGGCCTGCCATTCGGGCCTGGAAGCCCACGATCTCGGTCGGGTGCAGGAACAACCGTGCGGGCACCGGCCCGTCGGTGCGCAGCCTGAACACGAAGGCGCGGTCGTTGCGCTCGACCGGATCCACGGCGTAGTCGTCGACGAAGTCGCCGGCACCGTAGAGGATCGGCCGACCCCGGTACACCTCGACGCCGCGCACGATGTGCGGCGAGTGCCCGAACACCACGTCGGCGCCGGCGTCGACGAGCGCGTGCGCGAACCGTCGGTGGCTCGTCGGCACGTCGACGCCCCAGTTGCCGCCCCAGTGCGCCGACACGACGACGAGGTCGGCGGCCTCGCGCAGTTCGCGGACGTCGTCGACGACCGCCGTCGCCCTGGAGTCGCCGAGGTCGACGGGCACGTGCCGCACCCCGGCCGAATCGGCGCCCGCCTCCCAGCCGGGCTCGTTGTCGGTGAACGCGAGCATGGCGACGGTCACGCCGTCGCGGTCGATGACGGCCGGACGGCGCGCCGACGCGGCATCCGGCCCGGCACCGGCGAAGCGGATGCCGCGTGCCTCCAGGATCCCGAGGGACTCGAGCGCGGCATCCGCTCCGAAATCGAGCACGTGATTGTTCGCCACGGAGACCAGGTCGAAGCCGGCCGCCTCGAGGCACGCCACGGCCTCGGGGTCGGCGCGGAAGTGGAAGACCTTGCCGGGCCACGGCCGCCCGTCGCGGGCGAGCACGAACTCGAGGTTACCCACCAGGACGTCGGCCCCGCGCAGCAGCGGAAGCGTGTCGCCCCACGGGAACTCGGGCGGCCGTCGGCGGAGCTCCTCCGCCACGAGCCGGCCGAGCATCACGTCACCGACGAAGGCGATCTCCATTGATCCTCCTCCGCCGGGGCTTGGGATGCTCCTAGAGTACGTCGCCGACGACGTGCACGCGCACGTCGTTCGTCGTGCCGGGGATGCCGGGAGGCGAACCCGAGATGATGACGACCTTCTCGCCGGCCTCCGCCATGCCGGTCTTGGCGAGCACCTCGTCGACCTGCCCGACCATCTGGTCGGTGTGCGTGACGCGATCGACGACGAACGACTCGACGCCCCAGTTGAGCGCCATCCGCCGGCGGATGGCGGGATAGGGCGTGAACGCGAGGATCGGGATGACCGAGCGGATGCGCGCCATCCGCCTGACCGACTCGCCCGTCTCGGTGAAGACGCACAGGTACTTCGCCTGGACGAAGTCCGCGACCTCGACGGCCGCGAGCGTGATGGCTCCGGCCTGCGTGCGGGGCTTCGTGCCGAGCGGCGGGATGCGCTCCAGGCCGTGCCGCTCGGTCGACGCCACGATGCGGGCCATCGTCTCCACGGTGACGACGGGATACTCGCCCACGCTCGTCTCGCCCGAGAGCATCACGGCGTCGGCACCGTCGAGCACCGCGTTCGCGACGTCGGAGGTCTCGGCGCGCGTCGGCACCGGGCTGTGGATCATGGACTCGAGCATCTGCGTCGCCACGATGACGGGCTTCGCGAGACGCCGAGCGATCTCGACGGCGCGCTTCTGCACGATCGGCACCGCCTCGAGCGGCAGTTCGACGCCGAGGTCGCCGCGCGCGACCATGATGCCGTCGAACGCCTCGATGATCCCGTCGAGCGCCTCGACGGCCTGCGGCTTCTCGATCTTCGCGATGACCGGCACACGACGGCCGACCTCTTCCATGATCTCGTGCACGCGCTCGATGTCGTTGGCGTTGCGCACGAACGAGAGCGCGATGAGGTCGGCCCCGAGCTCGAGCCCCCAGCGGAGGTCGTCCTCGTCCTTCTCCGACAGCGCCGGCACGTTGACGGCGACGCCCGGGAGGTTGATGCCCTTGTTGTTCGACACGGGGCCGGCGACGACGACGCGCGTGGTGACGACGGTGCCGTCGGTCTCGACGACCTCGACGCGGACCTTGCCGTCGTCGATGAGGAGGTGATCGCCCGGCTCCACGTCGTGCGGGAGGCCCTTGAACGTCGTGCCGACGATCTCCTTGCTGCCGACGACGTCTTCGGTCGTGATCTTGAAGATGTCGCCCTCGGCGAGCTCGTACGGTCCGTCGGCGAACTTGCCGAGGCGGATCTTCGGCCCCTGCAGGTCGACGAGCACCGCGACCGCACGACCCGAGTCGTTCGCAGCCTTCCGCACGTTCTGGTAGACGGCCTCGTGCACGTCGTGCGTGCCATGGCTGAGGTTCATCCTCGCGACGTCGACGCCCGCATCGATGATCGCGCGGATCTGCTCGTAGCTCGATGTCGCCGGCCCGAGGGTGGCGACGATCTTCGCACGTCTCATGTGGTGTGTGCTCCCATGTTCTGCGCCGAGGCGCGGGGTGGTGACGGGACGCCGTCAGGCGCCCGGGGGGTCAGATGGCGAAGGCGCGCGCGTTCGCCCGGATCGGGCTCGGCAACTCCGTGTCGCCTTCAAGGTATCGGTCGACGGCGGATGCCGCAGCCCGGCCCTCGGCGATCGCCCACACGATGAGCGACTGCCCGCGGCCGGCATCGCCGGCGACGAAGACGCCCGGCTGCGAGGTCGCGTACTCGGCGTCGCGCTCGACGTTGCCGCGCTCGGTCACGGGCAGTTGCAGCTGCTCGTCGAGGTCGCGGGTCTCGGGGCCCGTGAATCCCAGCGCGAGCAGCACCAGGTCGGCCGGGATCTCCCGTTCGGTGCCCGCCTTCGGCACGCGGCGACCGTCGAGGTACTCGGTCTCGGCGATGCGGATCGCACGGAGCTCGCCGACCTCGTTCGCGAGGAACTCGACCGTCGACGCGAGGTACTGGCGGTTGCCGCCCTCCTCGTGGGCGCTCTGCACCTCGAAGACGGTCGGATGCATCGGCCACGGCTGCTCCGGCGGCCGCGTGGGGCTCGGCTCCTTGCCGATGGCGAGGTTGGTCACCGACAGTGCGCCCTGGCGGTGCGCGGTGCCGATGCAGTCGGCCCCGGTGTCACCGCCGCCGAGGACGACGACGTGCTTGCCCTCGGCCGTGATCTGGTCGAAGACGGGGTCGCCCGCGACCCGGCGGTTCGACTGCGTGAGGTACTCCATGGCGAAGTGCACGCCCGGCAGGTCTCGTCCGGGGATGGGGAGGTCGCGCGGAACGACCGCGCCCGTCGCGACGACGACCGCGTCGTAGCGCTCGCGGAGCTGCTCCCAGGAGATGTCGACGCCGATGTTCACCCCGGCGCGGAACCGGGTGCCCTCGGCCGTCATCTGCGCGAGGCGCTGGTCGAGGTGCTTCTTCTCCATCTTGAAGTCGGGAATGCCGTATCGCAGCAGGCCGCCGATGCGGTCGTCGCGCTCGTAGACGGCGACGGTGTGCCCGGCGCGGGTGAGCTGCTGCGCGGCGGCGAGCCCGGCGGGCCCCGAGCCGACGACGGCGACCGTCTTCCCGGTGAGTCGCCCGGGCGGCTGCGGCTGCACCCAGCCGTTGCCGAACGCCTGGTCGATGATCGAGACCTCGACCTGCTTGATGGTGACGGCCGGCTGGTTGATGCCGAGGACGCAGGCGGATTCGCACGGCGCCGGGCACAGTCGTCCGGTGAACTCGGGGAAGTTGTTCGTGGCGTGCAGTCGCTCGATCGCGGCGCGGCCCTCGCCGCGCCACATCAGGTCGTTCCACTCGGGGATGAGGTTGCCGAGCGGGCAACCCTGGTGGCAGAACGGGATGCCGCAGTCCATGCACCGTCCGGCCTGACGTCGGAGCTGGGCGGAGTCGCCCGGCTCGTAGACCTCCTTCCAGTCCATGATGCGCACCGGCACCGGCCGCCGCTTGGGCAGCTCCCGCTCGGTGACCTTCAGAAAGCCCTTGGGATCAGCCACCCGTCACCTCCACGCAGTTCATGGGCACAGCCCGGTCCAGGCGAGCGATCCGCTCAGCCACCGGTCACCTCCAGGATTCGAGTCCACACCACGTCGCCGTCGGGATCGAGCCCCTCGTCGACGGCGCTCTGACGGGTGCGCAGCACGGCGGCGTAGTCGCGCGGCAGCACCTTGGTGAAGCGATCGAACGCGGCGTCGCCCTCGGCGAGGAGCGCGGCGGCGACGGCGGAGTCGGTGGTCTCGAGGTGCTGCTCGAGCAGGTCGCGCACGATCTCGCGGTCGGCGCTGCCGAGCGGCAGGAGTTCGAGCTCGCCCGCGCTGAGGGATTCGCGGTTCACGCGTCCCTCGCGGAGTTCGAGCACGTACGCCGTGCCGCCGGACATGCCGGCCCCGAGGTTGCGGCCGGTCTCGCCGAGGATGAGCGCGAGGCCACCGGTCATGTACTCGAGCGCGTGGTCGCCCACGCCCTCGACGACCGCGGTGGCGCCCGAGTTGCGAACGAGGAATCGTTCGCCCACGATGCCGCGGATGAACATGCTGCCGCGCGTCGCGCCGTAGCCGATGACGTTGCCGGCGATGACGTTGCGCTCGGCGACGAATCCGCTGCCGCGGGGCGGGCGAACCACGATCTGGCCGCCCGACAGCCCCTTGCCGACGTAGTCGTTCGAGTCGCCCTCGAGACGCAGCGTGATGCCGCTCGGCAGGAACGCGCCGAGCGACTGCCCGGCCGATCCCGTGAGGGTGACGTCGATCGAACCGGGCGGCAGTCCGTGCTCGCCGCGATGGACGGTGACCTCGTGGCCGAGCATGGTGCCGACGGCGCGCTCGGTGTTCCTGATGGGCAGCTCGATCTGCACCGTGCCGCCCTCCTCGAGCACGATGCGGCTGCGCCGGATCAGCTCGTTGTCGAAGTGCTCCTCGAGCTCGTGGTCCTGCGCACGGAAGTTCCGGCGCGGCTCCGACTCGGAGAAGTCGGGTCCGACCAGAACGGGCGACAGGTCGAGGCCTGACGCCTTCCAATGCTCGACGGCGCGGTCGACGTCGAGGAGCTCGCGGCGGCCGATGATCTCGTCGAGCGAACGGTAGCCGAGTTCGGCGAGGTACTCGCGCACCTCCTGGGCGATGAACTCGAAGAAGTTCACGACGAACTCGGGTTTGCCGGTGAACCGCTTGCGGAGTTCGGGGTTCTGCGTCGCCACGCCGACGGGGCACGTGTCGAGGTGGCAGACCCGCATCATGACGCAGCCCTGCACGACCAGTGGCGCGGTGGCGAATCCGAACTCCTCGGCGCCGAGCAGTGCGCCGATGACGACGTCGCGACCCGTCTTCAGCTGGCCGTCGACCTGCACGACGACGCGGTCGCGCATGCCGTTCAGCATGAGCGTCTGCTGCGTCTCGGCGAGCCCGAGCTCCCACGGCGTGCCCGCGTGCTTCAGCGAGTTGAGCGGGCTCGCGCCGGTGCCGCCGTCGTGCCCGGAGACGAGGATGACGTCGGCGAGCGCCTTGGCCGTGCCGGCGGCGACCGCGCCGATGCCCGACTGGCTCACGAGCTTGACGTGGATGCGCGCCTTGGGGTTCGCGCGCTTCAGGTCGAAGATGAGCTGCTTGAGGTCCTCGATCGAGTAGATGTCGTGGTGCGGCGGCGGCGAGATGAGCCCCACGCCCGCCGTCGCGTGCCGCGTGCGAGCGACCCACGGGTACACCTTCGTCGGCGGGAGCTGGCCGCCCTCGCCCGGCTTCGCGCCCTGGGCGAGCTTGATCTGGATGTCGTCGGCATGCGTGAGGTACATGCTCGTCACGCCGAAGCGCCCCGACGCCACCTGCTTGATCGCGCTCCGGCGCTCGGGGTCGAGGAGCCGGTCGAGGTCCTCACCGCCCTCACCCGTGTTCGACTTGGCGCCGAGCCGGTTCATCGCGATGGCGAGGGACTCGTGCGCCTCCTTCGAGATCGATCCGTAGCTCATCGCACCCGTCGAGAAGCGCTTGACGATCGACTCGATCGATTCGACCTCGTCGATCGGCACCGGCGGGCGGGTGCCCGTGCGGAGCGCGAACATGCCGCGGAGCGTCATGAGCTCCTCGGCCTGCGAGTCGACGAGCGAGGTGTACTCGCGGAACACGTCGAAGCGGCGGTTGCGCGTCGAGTGCTGCAGTCGGAAGACCGTCTCGGGGTTGAACAGGTGCGGTGAACCGTCGCGGCGCCACTGGTATTCGCCGCCCGTTGCGAGGCGCTCGTGGGCGCGCACGGCGACGTCCTCGGGATACGCCGAGGTGTGCCGGTGCAGGTTCTCGGCCGCGATGACGTCGAGCCCGACGCCGCCGAGCTTCGAGGTCGTGCCGGTGAAGTACTCGTCGACGAACTCCTGCGCGAGCCCGATGGCTTCGAACGCCTGGGCGCCGGCGTACGACGCGATGGTCGAGACCCCCATCTTCGACATGATCTTCAGCACGCCCTTGCCGAGCGCCTTGATGACGTTGTGCACGGCATCCTCGGGCGTGATGCCCGTGATGACGCCCGAGCGCACGAGCTCTTCGCACGTCTCCATCGCGAGGTAGGGGTTCACGGCGGCGGCCCCGTAGCCCACCAGGAGCGCGACGTGGTGCACCTCGCGCACGTCGCCGGCCTCGACGATGAGCCCGACCTTCATCCGGTTCTCGGCCCGGATGAGGTGGTGATGGACGGTCGAGAGCATCAGCAGCGACGGGATCGGAGCGAGGTCCTTGTTGGAGTCGCGGTCGCTCAGCACGACGAACGCGGCACCCTCGTCGATGGCTTCGTCGACCTCGGCGCAGATCGCGGCGAGGCGATCGCGCAGCGCGTGCGGTCCTTCGTCGAAGCGGTAGAGGCCGCGGATCGTGACGGTCGTGCGCCGCCCGGGCGCCGGGTCGATGTGCACGATCTTCGCGAGCTCGTCGTTGTCGATGACCGGGAAGGACAGCGAGACCTGGCGGGCATGCTCCGGCCCCGCCGACAGGAGGTTGCGTTCGGGACCCACCGACGATCCGAGCGAGGTCACGACCTGCTCGCGGATCGAGTCGAGCGGCGGGTTCGTCACCTGCGCGAACTGCTGGGTGAAGTAGTCGAAGAGCAGCCGGGGGCGCTTGGACAGCACCGCGACGGGCGTGTCCGACCCCATCGCACCGAGGGGTTCCTGACCCGTCTTCGCCATGGGCGCGAGCAGGATCCGCACCTCCTCCTCGGTGTACCCGAAGGTGCGCTGGCGGCGGTTCACCGAGGCCGGCGGGTGCACGATGTGCTCGCGTTCGGGGAGGTCGGCGAGGCGGATGCGCCCCTCCTCGAGCCATTCGCCCCAGGGTTCGGATGCCGCGAGCTGCGCCTTGATCTCGTCGTCCTCGATGAGGCGGCCCGCCTCGGTGTCCACGAGGAACATGCGGCCGGGCTGGAGGCGGCCCTTGCGCACGATCCGACTCGGGTCGATGTCGAGCACGCCGATCTCGCTGGCGAGCACGACGAGCCCGTCGTCGGTGACGAGGTAGCGGCCCGGACGCAGTCCGTTGCGGTCGAGGGTGGCCCCGACGAGCGTGCCGTCGGTGAAGACGATGGCGGCGGGGCCGTCCCACGGCTCCATGAGCATGGAGTGGTACTCGTAGAACGCCCGGCGGGCCGGGTCGATCTCGGTCTGGTTCTCCCATGCCTCGGGCACCATCATCATGACGGCATGCGGGAGGCTGCGTCCGGCGAGCGTGAGGAGCTCCACGACCTCGTCGAACGAGGCCGAGTCGCTTGCGCCCGGCGTCACGATGGGCAGGATCGGCGCGAGGTCGCCGAGTTCCTCGGACTCGAGCTGCGACTGCCGTGCCCGCATCCAGTTGCGGTTGCCCTGGATGGTGTTGATCTCGCCGTTGTGCGCGATCATGCGGAACGGCTGCGCCAACGGCCACGACGGGAACGTGTTCGTCGAGTATCGCGAGTGCACGAGCGCGAGCTTCGAGGCGAACCGCTCGTCGGACAGGTCGGGGTAGAACGGCTCGAGCTGCAGCGTCGTGACCATGCCCTTGTAGACGAGCGTGCGGCACGACAGCGACGCGAAGTAGAGGTCGAGTTCGCGTTCGGCGCGCTTGCGCAGCCGGAAGGCGAGCCGGTCGAGCGCGATGCCCTCGATGCTGCCGCCCTCGGACGTGGTGGCGGCGGACCGCACGAACACCTGCTGCACGACGGGCATCGCGGCGCGGGCGAGCGAGCCGAGCTCATCGGGACGCACGGGCACCTCGCGCCAGCCGATGACGTCGAGCCCCTCGGATGCCGCGAGCTCGCCGAGTCGCCGCTTCACGCCCGAGCGAGCCGTCGGGTCGACGGGCAGGAAGGCGTTGCCGACCGCGTAGGCGCCCGCGGGGGGCAGCGGGAACAGGGCGACGGCACGCAGGAACTCGTCGGGCACCTGGGTGATGATGCCGGCTCCGTCGCCGGTGCCCGCGTCGGAGCCGACGGCACCGCGGTGCTCGAGGTGGCGGAGTGCGTCGAGTGCAGCGGTGATGATGTCATGCCCCGCGGCGCCCCTGAGGGTCGCGACCATCGCGAGGCCGCAGGCGTCCTTCTCGGCGGCAGGGTCGTACAGGCCCTGCGCGTCGGGAACGAGACCGAACCTCGAGAAGGGTGGAGTGAGCGACACGTGGACCGTCCTCATCAACTAGGTGGCAGCGGGGGACGTCGTCGGCCCTGCGAAGGGAAATCGCGACGCATGGTGCGGCGTCGCCTCGGAGAACGTGAGAAGGGGCCCTACTGAGAGGTCGACCGGCTCGAGCTTGTGGCTGCCGTCTCGCCCGCGGTGTTCTCGCCCTCGACGCCGTCGTCGAGAGAGTCGGAGTCGGACTCGGTTTCGTCAGAGTCTACCCCAGCGTCGGGACCCTTCCATTCACGGCCCGCAACGTACGGACTGGGCTCGGCGCCGGTGTGCCGGCGGCTCTGCACCACCAGGATCACGATGCCGAGCACGATGGCGGCGAAGGACGCCCAGACGTTCGAACGGATGCCGAGGAACATCTCGCTCGGGTCGACGCGGATCGACTCGAAGAACGCGCGCCCGGTGCCGTACCAGATGAGGTAGACCGCGAGCGCCCTGCCCCAGCGGAGGTTGATCCTGCGCTCGAGGAGGATGATGAGCGCGGCGCCCGCGAGGTTCCAGATGATCTCGTACAGGAACGTCGGGTGGAAGAGCGTGCCCTCGGGCAGCCCGGCCGGGAACGCGGGGTTCGTCGCCTCGATCTCGAGCCCCCACGGCAGGTCGGTGGGCATGCCGAAGAGCTCGTGGTTGAACCAGTTGCCGAGCCGGCCGGCGGCCTGCGCGACGAGGAGGCCGGGCGCGAGCGCGTCGGCGAACGACCAGAAGCGGATGCCCGTCATGCGGCAGCCGATCCAGACGCCGACGGCGCCGCCGATCAGTGAGCCGTAGATGGCGTTGCCGCCCTCCCAGATGTTCCAGACGGCTCCGGGCTCGAACGGGTTCCAGACGTTGGCACCCTCGTAGAAGTAGTCGTCGGGGTGGGTGAGCACGTGGAAGATGCGTGCACCGATGATGCCGAGCGGAACCGCCCAGAGCGCGATGTCGAGCACGATGCCCGGCTCCGCGCCGCGCTTGGTGAGGCGGCGCGAGGTGATCATGACGGCGAGGATGATGCCGAGCAGGATGCACAGCGCGTACGTGTTGATGTTGAGCTGCAACCCGAACAGGTTGAGCTCCCATGCCTGCCAGTCGTAGTCGGGGCTCGGGATGCTGAGCGGTGCGATCACTCGGGCTGCTGCCTTTCCTCGGGGAACCGTCGGCCGCGTGGGCCTCAGTCAGCGTACTTCACTCGGCCCGGGTGCCGCGCGCGAGCTCGGCGGCGAGGGCGCCTGCGGCGTCGACGCCGCCGTCGGCGAGTGCCTTCACCAGCGCGGACCCGACGATGGCGCCGTCGGCGTACTCGAGCACCTCGGCGACCTGGGCGGCGGTCGAGATCCCGAGGCCGACGCAGCTCGCCGGAGCCCCGGCGGCCTTCAGTCGCGCGACGAGCGTGCGCGCGGCGGCGTCGACGTCGCTGCGGGCACCGGTGATGCCCATCGTCGAGACGGCGTAGACGAAGCCTCGGCTCGCGTCCACGGCCTGGCGGATGCGGGCATCGGTCGAGGTCGGCGCGGCGAGGAACACGCGGTCGAGGCCGGTGCGCTCTGATGCCGCGATCCACTCGGCGGCCTCGTCGGGGATGAGGTCGGGCGTGATGAGGCCGGCGCCGCCGGCGGCGGCGAGGTCGTCGGCGAACCGGTCGATGCCGTACTGCACGACGGGGTTCCAGTAGGTCATCACCAGCACCGGGGCATCCGTGCGCTCGGTGACGCGGCGCACCGCCTCGAAGCCGTCGGCGAGCCGGAAGCCGTTCGCGAGGGCCTGCTGCGTGGCCGCCTGGATGACCGGACCGTCCATGACGGGGTCGGAGTAGGGCAGGCCGAGCTCGAGCACGTCGACGCCGTGCTCGACGAGCGCCACGGCGGCGTCGACGCCCTCGTCGAGCGTCGGGAAGCCGACGGGCAGGTAACCGATCAGCGCGCCGTTCGCCTCGTCGTTGCGGCGCCGGATGACGGGACCGACCGTTCTCACCTGGGGTTCTCCTCGTCGTAGAGCTCGAAGTACTTCGCGGCAGTGTCCATGTCCTTGTCGCCGCGTCCCGAGAGGTTCACGAGGATCGTCGCGTCGGAGCCGAGCTCGCGGCCGAGCTCCATCGTGCCCGCGAGGGCATGCGCCGACTCGATGGCCGGGATGATGCCCTCGGTGCGCGAGAGCAGCCGCAGCGCCTCCATGGCCGCGGCATCGGTGACCGGACGGTAGGTCGCCCGGCCGAGGGCCGACAGCCACGAGTGCTCGGGTCCCACCCCGGGATAGTCCAGGCCGGCGGAGATCGAGTGCGACTCGATGGTCTGGCCGTCTTCGTCCTGCAGCAGGTAGCTGCGCGCACCGTGCAGGACGCCGGGGCGCCCCATGGTGATGGTGGCCGCGTGCCGCTCCGTGTCGACACCCTCTCCCCCGGCCTCATAGCCGTAGAGCGCGACGTCGACGTCGTCGAGGAACGCGTGGAAGATGCCGATGGCGTTCGACCCGCCGCCGACGCACGCGGTGACGGCGGTCGGCAGGGCGCCGGTGAGGTCGAGCACCTGCTGACGTGCCTCCTCGCCGATGACCTTCTGGAAGTCGCGCACCATCTCGGGGAACGGGTGCGGGCCGGCGACGGTGCCGAAGATGTAGTTCGTCGTCTCGACGTTCGTGACCCAGTCGCGCATCGCCTCGTTGATGGCGTCCTTGAGGGTGCGCGAACCGGCGGTGACGGCCACGACGTCGGCGCCGAGGAGACGCATGCGGGCGACGTTGAGCGCCTGGCGTTCGGTGTCGACCTCGCCCATGTAGATCGTGCACTCGAGCCCGAAGAGCGCCGCGGCCGTCGCCGTCGCCACGCCGTGCTGGCCGGCACCCGTCTCGGCGATGACGCGATGCTTGCCGATGCGCTTGGTGAGCAGCGCCTGCCCGAGCACGTTGTTGATCTTGTGCGAGCCCGTGTGGTTCAGGTCTTCGCGCTTCAGGATGACGCGTGCGCCGCCCGCGTGCTCGGCGAACCGGGGCACCTCGGTGATGATCGACGGACGACCCGTGTAGCTGCGGCCGAGTTCGGCGAGCTCGGCGCCGAACTCGGGATCGAGCTTGGCGAGCGTGTAGGCCTCGCTCAGCTCGTCGAGGGCGGCGATGAGCGATTCGGGCACGAATCGCCCGCCGAAGTCGCCGAAGTACGGACCGGTCTGCGCTCTGAGCGCCATGTCACACCGCCAGGAATGCTCGAAGATTGGCTACGGGGTCGCCCGTGACGAGCGCCTCGCCGACGAGGACCACGTCGGCGCCCGCCGCACGATAACGGGCGACGTCGGCGGCCGACTGCACCGCCGATTCGGCGACGCGGACAGCGCCCTCGGGGAACCGGTCGGCCAGGCGGCCGAAGAGGTCGCGGTCGAGGTCGAAGGTCGACAGGTCGCGGGCGTTCACGCCGATGAGCCGAGCACCGAGCGCCGCGGCGCGCTCGAGCTCGTCGGCGGAGTGGGTCTCGACGAGCGGCGTCATGCCGAGGTCGACGATGAGGTCGAACAGCTCCCGGAGCGTGGCGTCGTCGAGCGCGGCCACGATGAGGAGCACGAGATCGGCGCCGGCCGCGCGTGCCTCGAACACCTGGTAGGGCGTCGAGATGAAGTCCTTGCGCAGCACGGGGAGCGCGACGGCGGCGCGCACCGACTCGAGGTCGGCGAGCGAGCCGCCGAACTTCCTGCCCTCGGTGAGCACGCTGATGGCGCTCGCACCGCCGAGCTCGTAGCTGCGCGCGAGCGCGGCCGGGTCGGCGATGGGCGCGAGCGAGCCGCGTGACGGGCTCGACCGCTTGATCTCGGCGATGACCTTGACGTGGTCGGCCGGGCGCAGCACCTCGAGCGCGTCGATCGCGGCGGGGCGCAGCAGCGCCTCGTGTTCGACGTCGACGAGCGGGCGCGCCGCACGGCGCGCCTCAGCGTCGGCGACCGCGTTCGCCGTCAGCTCGGAGAGCACGCGTCAGTGTTCTTTCGGCGTGACCTTGTCGCCGCCGACCCCGTAGCCCGCTCGGGCGAGGATCCAGCCGACGAGCAGGCCGACGACGAGCAGCACGGCGCAGGCCCAGACCAGCCACTGCACGTCGAGGAAGAAGGCCACCGTGCCGATGACGAAGGCGATGAGCATGATCGTGACGGCGGTCCACGCCGCGGGCGAGTGTCCGTGGCCGGGATCAGCGGTCTCAGTGCTCATTGATGCTCCTTCGTGACAGGGGTACGTCCACCAGTCTAGCGGCTGGCTCCGGGTCGGCCGTCGTCCTGCGGCTCGTCGGTCGGGTCATCGCCGCGGCTGAGTTCGTCCCAGTCGTCGATGGCGCGATCGGATGCCGCGCGCCCGCGCGCGGCGGGCGCGCCCGCATCTGCCTCGACGAGGCGCGGCGAGCGGTATCGTCGCGCCGACGCGGGCCAGCGCGTGCCCGTCGCGAGCACGACGACGCCCGCCGCGACGAGCAGGACCCCGCCGACCAGCGCGGCCGCGGGCCACGCGGTCGGCACGGCGGAGGCCACGAGGTCGGCGGTGGGACCGGCGCCGGACACGCCCGTGGCATCCGTCACCGCCGGCGACACGGCCGCGATCGGGTCTCCGAGGCTCAGGCCCGTGGCCAGCAGCACGCAGCCGCCGAGGATCACCTCGAGTCCGGCGAGCACCACCCGGATCGCCGGACCCGCGATCGCGAGCGCGGCGACGAGGGCGAGGCCGGCCAGTCCCAGCGCCGCGAGCGCCGGCGATGCGATGCTGCCGGGCACCGCGATCTCCTCGCCCGTGCTGCTCGCCG
This sequence comes from Agromyces sp. H66, assembly GCF_004959775.1. GTDB lineage: Bacteria > Actinomycetota > Actinomycetes > Actinomycetales > Microbacteriaceae > Agromyces. The sequence continues at coordinate 46,825 of NZ_SJZG01000002.1, read as the reverse complement.
CGGCATCCGCCAGTTCGAGCTCGAACCAGGTCTGGCTCCACGACAGGAGCGCGAGGCCGGCGCCGAGGATCGTGCCCACGAGCGCGGGCAGCTTCATGCCGGCCGCGCTCACCCGACCCTCCGCATGGCGTTCGCCACGGCGACGGCCCGGAGCGGCGCGGCGGCCTTGTTCTGCGACTCCTGGAACTCGGACTCCGGCACCGAGTCGGCGACCAGGCCACCGCCCGCCTGCACGCGCGCGACACCGCCCGAGATCGTGGCCGTTCGGATCGCGATGGCCAGGTCGGCGTCGCCGCCGAACCCGAAGTAGCCGACGACTCCGCCGTAGAGGCCGCGCTGCGCGGGCTCGAGTTCGTCGATGATCTCGAGGGCGCGCGGCTTCGGCGCGCCCGAGAGGGTGCCGGCGGGGAAGGTCGCACGGAAGACGTCGACCGCGTTCCGCCCGGGCGCCAGATCACCCTCGACGCTCGATACGAGGTGCATGATGTGGCTGAACCGCTCGACGCGCATGAACTCGGTCACCTCGACCGATCCGGCCGTGCACACCTTCGCCAGGTCGTTTCGGGCGAGGTCGACGAGCATGAGGTGCTCGGCCTGCTCCTTCGGGTCGGCCACGAGCTCGGCCTCGAGGTCGGCGTCCTCCTCGGGGGTCGCCCCGCGCGGCTTCGACCCCGCGATGGGATGCGTGAAGACGCGTCGGTCCTGCACCTTCACGAGCGCTTCGGGCGAGGAGCCGACGATCCAGTACGGCTCCCCCGACGGGTCGTCGAGGTGGAGCACGTACATATACGGGCTCGGGTTGAGGCTGCGGAGCACCCGGTAGACGTCGAGCGGATGCGCGGTCGCCTCCTGCTCGAATCGCTGCGAGATCACCACCTGGAAGACGTCACCCTCGCGGATGTACTCCTTGGCGCGTTCCACCGCGGCGATGAAGTCGGCCTTCTCGGTGCGGTGACGCGGCGTCGCGGGCGTCGTCAGGTCGATCTCGGCGAGCCACGCCTCGGACGGGAGGGCGAGCGCCCGCTGCATCCGGTCGAGGCGCTCCTGCGCGCCCGTCCAGAGCGCATCGGGCGACTCCGCGCCGTCGTTGAGCACCGACGCGACGAGCTGCACGGTGCCGGTGCGGTGGTCGATGACGACGAGCTCGGACACGAAGCAGAACGCCTGTCCGGGCATCCGGTAGTCGGCGGGCGGCCGGTTCGGCAGGTGCTCGATCTGGCGGATCGCCTCCCAGCCGATGAAGCCCACGAGCCCGCCCGTGAGGGGCGGCGCGCCGGGGACGTCCTCGGTGGCCCAGCGTTGGTGGAGCGCCTCGAGCGCGGCCAGCGGGGCGAGGCTCGCGGCGTCGCCCAGCGCACGTTCGGCGGAGAGCCCGTAGTCCTGCCACTCGACGCGGCCGTCGTTCTCGGTCAGCACGCCGTAGGAGGACGCCCCCACGAACGAGTAGCGCGACCAGATGCCGCCCTGCTCCGCCGACTCGAGCAGGAACGTGCCGGGCCGGCCCTCGGCGAGCTTGCGGTAGATGCCCACGGGGGTCTCGCCGTCGGCGAAGAGCTCCCGCGTCACCGGCACGACGCGCCGACCCGACAGGAGTGCGGTGAACTCGTCGAACGTGGTGGTGGCGCCTGGCACGGGGTCTCCTCGGTTCAGTCGGTGGTGGGCGAGCCCTGCACGACCTCGAGCGGGTCGCCGTCGAAGCAGGTGCGGGTGCCGGTGTGGCAGGCGGCGCCGACCTGCTCGACCGTGACGAGCAGCGTGTCGGCGTCGCAGTCGAGCGCCGCCGAGCGCACGTACTGCACGTGGCCGGAGGTGTCGCCCTTGCGCCAGTACTCCTGCCGCGACCGCGACCAGAACGTGACGCGGCCCTCGGTGAGCGTGCGGCGCATGGCCTCCCGGTCCATCCAGCCGAGCATGAGCACCTCGCCGGTGCCCTCCTGCTGGATGATCGCGGGCAGCAGCCCGTCGGCGTTGAACGTCGCGCGATCCATCGGCGACGCGCCGGGCGACCACGCCTCCTCGTCGCGCTCCAGCTCTTCGTCTCCGGGCTGGGTCATCGCACGATCCTCCCGTCGGCGGCGAGGGCGGCCTTCACCTCGGCGATGGTCACCTCGCCGTTGTGGAACACGGATGCCGCGAGCACCGCGTCGGCGCCGGCGGCGATCGCCGGCGCGAAGTCGTCGACCGAGCCGGCACCGCCCGACGCGATCACCGGCACGCGCGAGAGTTCGTGCATGAGGGCCGTGAGCTCGAGGTCGAACCCCTGCTTGGTGCCGTCGGCGTCGATCGAATTGACGAGAAGCTCGCCGGCGCCGAGGTCGATGGCGGTGCGCGCCCACTCGAGCGCGTCGAGGGCGGTCTCGGTTCGGCCGCCGTGCGTCGTCACGACGAACCCCGATTCGGTGCGGCCGGAACGCTTGACGTCGAGCGAGAGCACCAGCACCTGGGCTCCGAACCGGTCGGCGATCTCGGCCACGAGCGCGGGCCGCGCGATGGCCGCGCTGTTCACGCCGATCTTGTCGGCGCCGTGGCCGAGCAGGCGCGCGACGTCGTCGGGTGAGCGCACGCCGCCGCCCACGGTGAGCGGGATGAAGACCTGCTCGGCCACCCGCTGGACCATGTCGTAGGTCGTGGAGCGGTCGTCGACGGTGGCGGTGACGTCGAGGAACGTGAGTTCGTCGGCTCCCTGGTCGGAATAGCGCGCGGCGAGCTCGACCGGGTCGCCGGCGTCGCGCAGGTTCTGGAAGTTCACGCCCTTCACGACGCGGCCGGCGGCCACGTCGAGGCACGGGATCACGCGGACGGCGAGGGTCATCCGAGCCTCACAGCCTCGCCGCGTGGATCGCGCTCACGAGGATCGCGCGCGCGCCGAGCGCGTAGAGGTCGTCCATGACGTGGTTCATGTCGACGCGCGGGATCATGACGCGCACGGCGACCCACTCGGGGTCGTGCAACGGCGAGACCGTCGGCGACTCGAAGCCCGGCGCCGCCGCCGTGGCGCGCTCGAGGTGCTCGACCGGCACGTCGTAGTCGAGCAGCACGTACTGCCGGGCGACAAGCACGCCCTGCAGGCGGCGGAGCAGCGTCGCGGCGCCCGGCCGCTCCACGCCCGAGCCGATGAGCACGGCCTCGGACTCGAGGATGACGGGCCCGAAGATCTCGAGCCCGGCCTTGCGCAGCGTGGACCCCGTCGAGACGACGTCGGCCACCGCATCGGCGACGCCCAGCCGCACGGCCGACTCGACGGCGCCGTCGAGCTTCACGAGCTTCGCGGTGACGCCGTGCCGGGCGAGGAAGTCGCCCACGAGGCCGGGGTAGCTCGTCGCGACGCGGACGCCCTCGAGGTCGGCGAGCTCGTCGAACCGCCCCTCGGGACCCGCGAAGCGGAACGTGGACTCACCGAAGCCGAGCGGCGCGATCTCGGTCGCCTCGGACCCGGAGTCGAGCAGCAGGTCGCGCCCGGTGATGCCCACGTCGAGGGCGCCCGAGCCGACGTAGGTCGCGATGTCGCGCGGACGGAGGTAGAAGAACTCGACCCCGTTGCGGGGGTCGGCGGTGTGCAGGTCGCGCGGGTCGCGGCGACCGGTGTACCCGGCCTCCCACAGCATCTGCGCGGCGGTCTCGGCGAGCGAGCCCTTGTTGGGCACGGCGATTCGGAGCATTCCCTGGCTTTCGGGTCGACGGTTCTGATCGGTCATGTGCGTGATCAGAGATGTCGGTACACGTCGGCGGGGGTGAGCCCCTTCGCGAGCATCAGCACCTGCAGGTGGTAGACGAGCTGCGAGATCTCCTCGGCGGTCTCGTCGTCGCTCTGGTACTCGGCGGCCATCCAGACCTCGGCCGCCTCCTCGACGATCTTCTTGCCGATGGCGTGCACGCCCGCGTCGAGCTGGCGCACGGTGCCGGAACCCTCTGGGCGGGTGCGGGCTTTGTGGCTGAGCTCGACGAAGAGGTCGTCGAAGGTCTTCACCCGTCCAGACTACCGGTGCCCGGAGCCCGGCCGGTGCGAGTGCGCGGCGGCGGCGGCCCGCAGCGACGCGATGCGCTCGGCGGGCACTTCGCCGTTGAAGACGTGCGACCCGGCCACGAACGTGTCGGCGCCGGCGGTGGCGGCGATGCCGATCGTCTCCTCCGTGATGCCGCCGTCGACCTGGAGCCACACGTCGAGCCCCGCGTCGTGGATCACGTCGGCGAGCCGAGCGAGCTTCGGCATGGTCTCCGGGATGAACGACTGGCCGCCGAAGCCCGGCTCGACCGTCATCACGAGCACCTGGTCGAACTCGGGCAGGAGGTCGATGTAGGGCGCATCGTCGGTGCCCGGCTTCAGCGCGATTCCGGCCCGCGCGCCCAGGGCGCGCAGCCGACGCGCGAGGGCGACCGGCTCGCCGGCCGCCTCGGCGTGGAACGTGACGGAGAATGCTCCGGCCTCGGCGTAGGCGGGACCCCACCGGTCGGGGTCCTCGATCATGAGGTGCACGTCGAGCGGGATCGGCGAGACCTCCTGCAGCCGCCGCACCATCTGCAGCCCGAACGTGAGGTTCGGCACGAAGTGGTTGTCCATGATGTCGACGTGCACGAGGTCGGCGGTGTCGATGCGCCCGAGCTCGCGCTCGAGGTTCGCGAAGTCGGCAGCGAGGATGCTCGGGTTGATCCGCGTCGTCATGACGTCAGCCTACCGAGGCCCGTCGACCGCCGGGTCCGCGTCGGCGCCGGTGCGCCGCACGAGCGCGATGAACATGGCGTCGGTACCGTGCCGATGCGGCCAGAGCTGCACGGTCTCGGGATCACCGTCCAGGTCGAGCGGATGCCTCGACACCGCCTCGGCGGCCGCCCGGGTGTCGAGCTGCTCGACGCGTCCGCGCCAGCGCTCGAGCGCGGCGGCGAGCGTGCCCCGGGTCTCGGCGGTGTGCGGCGAGCAGGTCACGTACGCGAGGATGCCGCCGGGCGCGAGGGCTCGCACGGCGGTGTCGAACAGCTCGCCCTGCAGGCGGGTGAGCTCCGCGACATCCGCCGGCTCCTTGCGCCAGCGCGCCTCGGGGCGACGTCGGAGCGCACCGAGACCCGTGCAGGGCGCGTCGAGCAGGATGCGATCGAAGCCGTCGGGCGCGCCGAGGTCGGCGGGGTCGAGGTCGCGGCCGTCGCCGACGCGCACCTCGACGGGCAGCGGCACGGCCGCGATCGCCCGCCGCACGAGTTCGGCGCGGGCGGGCACCAGTTCGTTCGCGACGAGGTTCGCGCCGCCGGCGAGCGCCTCGGCCGCGAGCACCGCGGTCTTCCCGCCCGGGCCCGCGCAGAGGTCGAGCCAGCGCTCCCCCTCGCGCACCGGCTCCGCGCGGGTGAGCGCGAGTGCGGCGAGTTGCGATCCCTCGTCCTGCACGCGGACCCGGCCGCCGGATGCCTCGGCCACGGCGATGGGATCGGCGGCGGTTCCGCCGATCGGCGAGAACCGGTCGGGCTCGAAGCCCTCGATCTGCCCGGTCTGGGTCCCGAGCCCGGGCAGCACGGCCAGGTTGACGCGCGGCGCGGCGTTGTCGGCCTCGAGCAGCTGCTCGAGCTCGGCTCCCCGCCCTTCCCGCTCGAGGGCCGCGCGGAGGGCGCGCACCACCCAGGCCGGGTGGCTCTCGAGCCGGGCGAGGCGCTCGTCGTCGTTCGACGCCCCCTCGGCGATGAGCTCGCGCCATGCCTCGGGCGACGTGCGGGAGACGGTGCGCAGCACGGCGTTGGCGAACCCCGCCGCCTTCGGCGCGACGCGACGGGCGAGCGCGACCTGTTCGAACACCGCGGCGTGCGTGGGCACGCGCGTGGCGAGGAGCTGGTGCGTGCCGAGGCGCAGCACGTCGAGCACGGCCGGGTCGATGGCGCTCACCGGTCGGCCCGCGGCGAGCTCGATGATGCGGTCGTAGAGGCCGCGCATGCGCAGGGTGCCGTAGGTCAGCTCGGTCGCGAACGCGGCATCCGCCCGGCTGAGACCGGCTCGGCGGATGCGCACGGGCAGCAGCAGGTTCGCGTACGCCTCGTCGGCACGCACCGCCTCGAGCACGTCGTACGCCACGAGCCGGGCCGCCGTGATGCGTTCCGCCGTGCCGCGCCGCGGTCGCCGCGAGCCGTCGCCCCGCGCTCCGTCCGCGCCGGCCGGGCGTCCACGCCCGCCTCCGCTCACCGTGCCACCGCCCGATCACGGCCCGCGCCGCGCCACCAGTCGGCGGCGGACATGGCCGTGCGACCGGCGGGCTGCACGCGACGTACCTCGAGCGGGTGCGTGCCCGTGCCGATGAGGATGCGGCGTCCCGGCGCGGCGATCTCCCCAGGCGCGAGCGGAACGGCGTCGGGCGCGTCGGCGAGGTCGAGCACCTTGAGGCGCTGGTCGTCGACCGTGGTCCACGCACCCGGCTCGGGCGTGACCCCGCGGAACCGGTCGCGCACGCGCGCCGCCGGCAGGGTCCAGTCGAGGCGCGCATCGTCGATGCCGAGCTTGGGCGCGAACGAGGGCGCACCCGACTGCGGCGTCGCGATCGCCGTGCCCCCGGCGATCGCGTCGACGACCTCGGCGAGAAGGTCGGCACCGGTGACCGCGAGCGCGTCGAGCAGGTCTCCGGCGGTCTCGCCGGGCGCGATCTCCCGGCGTCGCTCGCCGTACACGTCGCCCGCGTCGAGTTCGGGCACGAGCCGGAACACGGATGCCCCGGTCTCGGCGTCGCCGGCGATGAGGGCGTGCTGCACGGGTGCGGCGCCGCGCCATGCGGGCAGGAGCGAGAAGTGCAGGTTGATCCAGCCGGCCGCGGGCGCCGAGAGCAGCGGCTCCCGCACGAGCCCGCCGTAGGCGACGATGACGCCGAGGTCGGGACGCAGCGCGCCGATCCGGCCGGTCGCGTCGGCGTCCAGCCGGGCGGCCTCGATCACGTGGATGCCGAGCCGCTCGGCGGCCGAGGCCACGGGCGAGGGCGTGAGCACGCGCTTGCGGCCGAGCGGCGCGGCCGGACGGGTCACCGCGGCGACCACCTCGTGGCCGCTCGCGGCGAGCCGGGTGAGCGACGGGACGGCGGCGGCCGGCGTACCGGCGAAGACGAGGCGGAGCTTCTGCACACTCCATTGTGGCCGACGGGGCCGGGCCGTCGCCGGATCACGGCACGTCGGGATCGTCGAAACGCACCCGGAGCACGCGCGGGCGTCGCACCGGGCGCCCGGCGACGGGCCGACGGCGCTCGGTCGCGACGCGGATCATCTCGGCGCGCAGCTCACGGGCGACCCGCGCGCCGGCCGCGTAGTCGAAGCGCACGATCGCGCGCTCGAGGCCCTCATCGTCGGCGGGCGCCGGCCCGAGCACGTCGACGCCGTCGAGATCCCGCACTGCCTCGACGGTATGCGCCACGGCCGCATGCCCGGCGGTCACGCTCGCCACCCGCACTGCCGGGGGGAACCGGAGCGCCCGGCGCGCCGCGAGCTCGGTGTCGGCCCAGTCGGCCTGGTGCCACGTGGTGAGTGCGGTCGCGAGTGCTCCTGCCACGCCCACCAGGAAGACGGGGGCGCCCGGTGCCGCCAGTGCGCTCGCGTTCGACCACCACCGCAGGCAGTCCTCGGCGACGCGCAGGGATTCGCGCAGGAGCATCCGCTCGCCGTCGAGGAGCAGCACGGCACGATAGCCTCCGTCGGCGATCGGCTCGGCGCCCCGCGTGGCGACGACGAGCGCGGGCTCGGGGCCGACTCGCAGCACCGGGCGTTCGCCGTCGGAGAGGATCACCCGCGTCCTCGGGAACGCGCGCCCCAGCTCGTCGGCCGTGCGGCTGGCACCGACCGTGACCGCGCGGAGCCTCGTGCCGTCGCACACGGTGCACCGCCAACCGCTCGCGCTCGTGCCGCACAGCACGCACCTGGCCGTGCCGCCCTCTCGGGGCACGGCCAGTCCCCCGCCGCATGCGGCGCACCGCGCCGGCTCCCGGCACCGGTCGCACGCGAGGAGCGGCGCATTGCCCGGTCGCGCGACCTGCACGAGCACCGGGCCGTCGCGCACGGCCTCCTGGGCCTGCCGCCAGGCGAGCGTCGGGATGCGAGCGGACCCGGGCTCGGGGGTCGCCTGCTGCTCGGTCGGGATCACCCGCGGGCGAACGTGCTTCGATGGGGCGACCTCGTGCACCCAGCCGATCTCGACGAGCCGCTGCACGTCGACGCTGCGGGTGTGGGCGACCATGAGCAGCGCGGCGCCCGACTGCTCCTGCCGGATGAGCGCCGCGTCGCGAGCGTGCACGCCCGGGGCCAGGGGTTCGGCCAGGAGCGGGTCGCCGTCGTCCCAGATCGCGATGAGCCCGAGCCGGGCGGCCGGCGAGTACACCGTCGAGCGGTTGCCCACGATGATGCGGGCGTCGGGGCGGGTCGCGTCGAGGAACGCACGGTACCGGTCGCCGCCCGACTGCCGGGCGTCGGTGCGCAGCACGCGACGCGGATCGACGGATGCCGCGAGTACCGCCTCGAGTTGCTCCTGGTCGCGGTAGTCGGGCACGACGAGGAGCGCCGAGCGGTCGGCGGCGAGGGCGTGCGCGGCCGCCTGGGCGAGGGTGGCGGCCCATGCGCCGACCCATTCGCCGGTCGGGAGCCGCACCGGGCGGGGATCGGCGGCGAGCGACATCCGCTCGCCTCGCTCGAGGCCCGCCTCGATGCGGCCGGGTTCCGCGCCCGGAATGGGCGGCAGGCCGGTCGGCAGGGGGCCCGGGTCGTGCTGGGCGGCGAGCCACGACCGTTCGACGCGCACATAGCGGCTCGGAATGGCCAGGCGCAGGATGTCGCTCGCGTTTCCGGCCGCACGGTCGGCCGCGGCTCGCGCGAGATCCCAGACCTCGGGTCGAAGCAGCGGAACCGCGGACACGACGTCCTCGAGTTCGCTCAACGTGCCGTGGTAGTCGCTCGTGTCGGCGAGGTCGACGATCCAGCCGTCGGCGATGCGCCCGCCCGAGCGGAGCGGCACCCTGACCCGCACGCCGGCCTTCGCGGCGTCGGCGAGCCGCTCGGGCACGGCGTAGTCGAAGAGCTGGTCGAGCTGCGGCAACGGGGAGTCGACGAGCACCCTGGCGACGGCGCCGCCCGGCATGTCAGAGTCCGGCGGCCGCGCGCAGGTCGTCGACGCGGTCGAGCCGCTCCCACGTGAAGTCGGGCAGTTCGCGGCCGAAGTGCCCGTACGCCGCGGTCTGCGCGTAGATCGGCCGCAGCAGGTCGAGATCGCGGATGATGGCGGCCGGCCGCAGGTCGAAGACCTCTCGGATCGCGTCGATGATTCGCTCGTCGGGCACGTGCGCCGTGCCGAACGACTCGACGTACAGCCCGACGGGCGCCGCCTTGCCGATGGCGTACGCGACCTGCAGCTCGAGCCGGTCGGCGAGGCCCGCCGCGACGGCGTTCTTCGCCACCCACCGCATGGCGTAGGCCGCGGAGCGGTCGACCTTCGAGGGATCCTTGCCGCTGAACGCCCCGCCGCCGTGCCGGCTCGCGCCACCGTACGTGTCGATGATGATCTTCCGTCCGGTGAGTCCGGCGTCGCCCTGCGGCCCGCCGATCTCGAAGCGGCCGGTGGGGTTGATGAGCACAGCGAGGTCGTCGCGGGCGAGGTCGACCAGGTCGAGCACCGGGCGGATCACGAGCTCCTCGACCTCGGCGCGAAGCTGCTCGGTCGACACGGCCGGGGAGTGCTGGGTCGACACCACGACGGTCTCGATCGTGCGGGGCACCTGACCCTCATACCCGATCGTGACCTGGGTCTTGCCGTCGGGCCGCAGGTAGTCGAGCTCGCCCTGCTTGCGCACCTCGGCGAGGCGTTCGGAGAGGCGGTGCGCGAGCCAGATCGGCACCGGCATGAGCTCGGGCGTCTCGCGGGTGGCGTAGCCGAACATGATGCCCTGGTCGCCGGCGCCCTGGCGGTCGAGCGCGTCGTCGCTCGACCGCTCGCGCGCCTCGAACGCGAAGTCCACGCCCTGCGCGATATCGGGCGACTGGGCGCCGATCGAGATGGAGACGCCGCAGGAACGCCCGTCGAACCACACGTCGGAGGACGTGTACCCGATGGACGTCACCCGATCGCGCACGATCGCCGGGATCTCCACATAGCCCGACGTGGTCACCTCGCCCGCGACGTGCACGAGGCCCGTCGTGACGAGCGTCTCGACGGCGACCCGGCTGTTCGGGTCGACGGTGAGCAACGCGTCGAGGATGGAATCCGAGATCTGGTCGCAGATCTTGTCGGGGTGCCCCTCGGTCACGGACTCGGACGTGAAGTGGCGAAGTGCGCTCATCTGGACTCGTGTTCCTCCGTGGGATCGGCGGCGGCCGCCGCGGTGGCCAGTTCCGAGACAACCACGTCGAGGATGTCGTCGGCCACCGACATCTTCGTGCCATGTGCCCTCGCGACCACGTCGCCACTCCGTCCGACGACGACCACGCGGTTCTCGTCGGCGGCGAAGCCCTCGGTCCAGCCCACGCGATTGACGACCAGGAAGTCGGCGCCCTTCGCCTCCCGCTTGGCACGCCCGAGGTCGAGCAGGCGCTCGTCGTCGGACTCCGTCTCGGCGGCGAAGCCCACGAGGAGCGTGCCGTCGTGCGGTGCGTGCCCGAGCCCGGCGAGGATGTCGGGGTTGCGCACGAGCTCGAGTGTCAGCCCGCCGTCGCCCGCGTCCTTCTTGATCTTCGACTCGCTCACTCCGGCGGGGCGGTAGTCGGCGACGGCCGCCGCCATGACCACGACGTCGGCGCCGCGGGCGGCCTCGGTCACCGCCTGCTGCAGCTCGAGCGCGGTCGACACGCGGCGGACGTCGCAGCCGGCCGGTTCGCCGACCTCGAGGTTCGCGGCGATGAGCGTCACCGCCGCGCCGCGGGCGCGCGCGGCCTCGGCGATGGCGACGCCCTGCTTGCCGCTCGAGCGGTTGCCGAGGAAGCGCACCGGGTCCAGCGGCTCGCGCGTGCCGCCGGCGGTCACCACGACGCGCCGGCCCGCGAGATCATGCCGCGCAGATGCCGCGGCGCGCTCGAGCGCGGCCGCGACGATGACGTCGGGTTCTTCCATGCGACCGGGGCCGCTGTCGGCTCCCGTGAGCTGCCCGACCGCAGGGCCGACGATCGTGACGCCGCGCGAGCGGAGCGTGGCGATGTTGGCCTGCGTCGCCGGATGCCGCCACATCTCGGTGTGCATCGCGGGTGCGATGACGAGCGGCGCCTCGCTCGCGAGCACGGTGTTGCCGAGCAGGTCGTCGGCGAGCCCCGTGGCCAGCTTCGCGATGGTGTTGGCCGTCGCGGGCGCGATCACGATGAGGTCGGCGGCCTGGCCGATGGCCACATGCCGCACCTCGGCCACGCCCTCGTAGAGGTCGGCGTGCACCGGGTTGCGGGAGATCGCCTCGAGCGTGGGACGTCCGACGAACCGCAGCGCGCCCTCGGTGGGCACGACGTGGACGTCATGCCCTGCGAGCACGAGCGCGCGGACGACGCCGACGGCCTTGTACGCCGCGATGCCGCCCGTGATGCCGACGACGACGTTGAGCGGCGACATCCGTGCCGTGCTCAGTCGCCGAGGGGGCGGAGGCGGAGCTTGTCCTCGTTGATCTCGTGCAGGGCGACCGAGAGCGGCTTGTCGTCGATCGACGAGTCGACGAGCGGGCCGACGTTGTCGAAGAGGCTGCCCTCGTGCAGGTCCGCGTAGTAGTCGTTGATCTGACGCGCGCGCTTCGATGCGAAGATCACGAGCTGGTACTTCGAGTCGACCTTGGAGAGCAGGTCGTCGATGGGCGGATCGATGATGCCGGACAGCTTCTCAGCCATGGACAGACTCCTTAGAACGAAAGACGAGCGCACCGCGTGCGCGAAGCTCTGGGCCCGGGCGGCTCAACGCCGACCCTTACGGGGCCTCATCAAGTCTACGACCTTTTGCGCGGCCTCGCCGACGTCGACGTTCACGACCTGGTGGTCGAACTCCTCGACGGCCGCGAGCTCGACCCGCGCCGTCTCGAGTCGGCGCTGCTGTTCGGCGGGGCTCTCGGTGCCCCGGCCGACCAGGCGGCGCACGAGCTCCTCCCAGCTCGGCGGGAGGAGGAATACGAGGGTGGCCTCGGGCATGGCGCGCCGCACCGACCGCGCGCCCTGGATGTCGATCTCGAGCAGCACGCTGTCGCCGCTCGCGATGGCCTCCTCCACGGGCCGCCGCGGCGTGCCGTACCGGGAGGCGTTGTGCACGGTCGCCCATTCGAGGAGTTCGCCCGCCCCGACCATGCGGTCGAACTCGGCGTCGCTGACGAAGTAGTAGTGCTCGCCCTCGACCTCGCCGGGTCGCGGCGGACGCGTCGTCGCCGACACCGACAGGCGGACGTCGGGATGGTGCCGGCGGATGTACGACGCCACCGTGCCCTTGCCGACGGCCGTGGGACCGGCGAGCACCACGAGCCGGTCGCCCGTGCCGCCGTGCGACGCCACCCAGTCGGCGACGAACTGGCGGAGCCGGCGCCGTTGAAGCCGGCCGAGGCCGCCCAGGCGCTTGGAGGTCGAGATCTCGAGTTCGTCCATGATGCGGGCGGTCTTGGTCGCGCCGATCGCCGGGATCGACGTGAGGAACTCCGTGCCGCGCAGGCGCCCCTCGACGCCCTCTGGCGCCTCGTAGGCCTCGCGCAGCACGTCGAGGGGGCTTCGCGAGCCGTCGGCCACGGCGGCCTTCACGGCGGCGCGGGCGCGTCGCGCGGCCACGGCGGCGCGGGATGCGGCGACCCGGTCCACCTCGGGTGGCGCGGCGGTGGTCTTCTTCGTGCTGTCAGCCAATTGCCACTCCGTACTGGTCGATGCGACGCGCGATGGCGTCGCCGATGCCCTCGGGCCCGGCGCCGAGCAGCGATCGCGACTCGCTCGCGATGACGCCGGACGCGAAGGCGCCGAACCTGAGGTGGAGGTCGCCGGGTTCGGCGCCCTGATGCCCGAACCCGGGCGCGAGCACCGGCAGTCCCGGGCGCGGCGGCTCGGCGTCGGTGTCGATGCCGGCGAGCCGGAGGTCGACGGTCGCGCCGAACACGACGCCCATCGAGCCGAGATCGCCGCCCGCGGCATCCGCCCGTCGCTCGTTCCAGCCCATCACGCCGTGCGTGATGGCCTGCGCCACCGTCGAGCCGGCGCGGCTCGACTGCTGCAGCACGGCGCGCTGGATGGCGGCCGCCTCGGGGTTCGACGTGGCGGCGAGCACGAAGAGCCCCTTGCCGGCCGCGTCGGCCGACCGGGACACCTGCTCGATCGAACCGAGCCCCTGGTACGCGCTGATCGTCATCGCGTCGGCCTCGAGCGGGGAACCCGGCGTGAGCCACGCCTCGCCGTAGGCGGCCACGCTCGAGCCGATATCGCCGCGCTTGACGTCGGCGATCACGAGGAGGCCGGCGTCGCGCGCCTCGCGGAGGAGCCGCTCGAGCGCGACGTACCCCGCCGCACCGTGCCGCTCGAAGAACGCCACCTGGGGCTTCAGGACGCCGACGCGGCCTGCCGCGGCCTCGATGACCCGGAGGCCGAACTCGCGCACGCCGTCGGCGGTGTCGGGCTGGCCCCAGACGTCGAGGAGCGACGCGTGCGGGTCGAGTCCGACGCACAGGCGACCGTACCCGTCGAACGCCGCCGCGAGCCGCTCGCCGAACGGGGTCACCCCGTTCATGCGGTCACCGCCCGGCGCTCGGCGTACTCCTGCAGGCTCGTCACCTCGAAGCCGCCGCTCACCGCGCCGAGCGACGCGACGGCGGCCGAGAGCTCGGCGATGGTGGTGAACAGCGGGATGTCGGACCCGACGGCCGCGGCACGGATCTCGTAGCCGTCGGCGCGCGCCGACCGGCCGCTCGGCGTGTTCACGACGACGTCGACCTCGCCCCGGTTGATGAGTTCGACGACGGATGCCGCGTCGGGCGACGGGCCCTCGCTGAACTTGCGCACGACCCGCGCCGTGATGCCGTGGCGATGCAGGACCTCGGCGGTGCCCGCCGTGGCGGCGATCTCGTAGCCGAGCTGCTGCATCCGCAGGATCGGGAACACGATCGCGCGCTTGTCGCGGTCGGAGACCGACACGAACACGGTGCCCGACAGCGGCATGCCGCCGTACGCGGCGAGCTGGCTCTTCGCGAACGCGGTCGGGAAGTCCTTGTCGATGCCCATGACCTCGCCGGTCGAGCGCATCTCGGGGCCGAGCACCGAGTCGACCATGATGCCCTCGCGGGTGCGGAAGCGATGGAACGGCAGCACAGCCTCCTTCACGGCGACCGGCGCGTCGAGCGGCACGCGCGACCCGTCGGACGCCGGGAGCAGGCCCTCCGCGATGAGCTCGGCGATCGTCGCGCCGACCATGATGCGCGACGCGGCCTTGGCGAGCGGGATGCCGAGCGCCTTCGAGACGAACGGCACGGTACGGCTCGCACGCGGGTTCGCCTCGAGCACGTAGAGCACGCCCGCGCCGATCGCGAACTGCACGTTGAGCAAGCCCCGCACGCCGACGCCCTCGGCGATCGCGCGCGTCGCCTCGCGCACCCGGTCGACCTCGGCACGGCCGAGCGTCACGGGCGGCAGGGTGCAGCTCGAGTCCCCGGAGTGGATGCCGGCCTCCTCGATGTGCTCCATGACCCCGCCGATGTAGAGCTCGGTGCCGTCGTAGAGCGCGTCGACGTCGATCTCGATCGCATCGTCGAGGAAGCGGTCGACGAGCAGCGGATGGCTCGGACCCACGATGCCCTGGCCCTCGATGCGCAGGAAGTAGTCGGCGAGCGACGCGGAGTCGTACACGATCTCCATGCCGCGGCCGCCGAGCACGTAGCTCGGCCGCACGAGCACGGGGTAGCCGATGCCCTCCGCGACGTGCACGGCGCCCGCGACGTCGATGGCGGTTCCGTTCTGCGGCGACATGAGGCCGGCGCGATCGAGGATCTCGCTGAACAGGCCGCGCTCCTCGGCGAGGTCGATGGCGTCGGGGCTCGTGCCGAGGATCGGGATCCCGGCCGCCTCGAGGCCCTTCGCGAGCCCCAGCGCGGTCTGGCCGCCGAGCTGCACCACGACGCCCACGAGTTCACCGGTCTGCGACTCGGCGTGGATGACCTCGAGCACGTCCTCGAGCGTGAGCGGCTCGAAGTACAGCCGGTCGCTCGTGTCGTAGTCGGTCGAGACCGTCTCGGGGTTGCAGTTGATCATGATGGTCTCGAAGCCCGCATCCGAGAGCGCGAACGACGCGTGCACGCACGAGTAGTCGAACTCGACGCCCTGGCCGATGCGGTTCGGGCCGGAGCCGAGGATGACGACCTTGCGCCGGTCGCTCGGCTCCACCTCGGTCTCGAGGTCGTAGCTCGAGTAGTGGTACGGCGTGAGTGCCGGGAACTCCCCCGCGCACGTGTCGACCGTCTTGTACACCGGTCGGATGCCGAGGATGTGCCGCACCTCGCGGGCGTCGGCCTCGCCGAAGCCGCGCAGCTGGCCGATCTGCGCGTCGGAGAATCCGTGGTTCTTCGAGAGCATGATGAGGTCGGTGTCCAGCGCTTCGGCGGCCGCGATCGTCTCGGCGACCTCGTTGACGAGCACGATCTGGTCGAGGAACCACGGGTCGATCTTCGTGGCCCCGAACAGCTGCTCGACGGTCGCGCCCTTGCGCAGCGCCTGCTGCACGAGCACGATGCGGCCGTCGGTGGGCACGCGGGATGCCTCGACGAGCTCCTCGGCGCTGCGATCCTCCGTGCCCCAGTGGAACGACGAACCGCGCTTCTCGAGCGAGCGCAGCGCCTTCTGCAGCGCCGTCGCGAAGTTGCGGCCGATCGCCATCGCCTCGCCGACCGACTTCATGGTCGTCGTGAGTGTCGGGTCTGCGGCCGGGAACTTCTCGAACGCGAATCGGGGCACCTTCACGACGACGTAGTCGAGCGTCGGCTCGAAGCTCGCGGGCGTCACCCTCGTGATGTCGTTGGGGATCTCGTCGAGGCGGTACCCGATGGCCAGCTTCGCCGCGATCTTCGCGATCGGGAAGCCCGTGGCCTTCGACGCGAGCGCCGACGAGCGGGACACGCGCGGGTTCATCTCGATCACGATGATCCGGCCCGTCTCGGGGTTCACGGCGAACTGGATGTTGCAGCCGCCGGTGTCGACGCCGACGGCCCTGATGATGTCGATGCCGATGTCGCGCAGGCGCTGGTATTCGCGGTCGGTGAGGGTCAGCGCGGGCGCCACGGTGATCGAGTCGCCGGTGTGCACGCCCACGGGGTCGACGTTCTCGATCGAGCACACCACCACCGTGTTGTCGGCGGTGTCGCGCATGAGCTCGAGCTCGTACTCCTTCCAGCCGAGGATCGACTCCTCGAGGAGCACCTCGGTGGTGGGCGAGTTCTGCAGGCCCTGCGTGACGATGCGAACGAGGTCCTCCTCGGTGTACGCGAAGCCCGAGCCGAGGCCGCCCATGGTGAACGAGGGCCGCACCACGAGCGGGTAGCCGAGGTCCTCGGCGAACGCCTTCGCCTCGTCGAGGGTCTTCGCGACGTGCGAGCGCGCGACATCCGCCCCCGCCTCGACGACGAGGTCCTTGAACAGCTGCCGGTCCTCGCCCTTGCGGATCGCCTCGACCTTGGCGCCGATGAGCTCGACGCCGTGCTCGGCGAGGATGCCCGCGTCGTGCAGCGCGATCGCCGCGTTCAGCGCCGTCTGCCCGCCGAGGGTGGGCAGCACCGCGTCGGGCCTCTCCTTGACGATGATGGACTCGATGATCTCGGGCGTGATGGGCTCGACGTACGTCGCGTCGGCGAAGCCCGGGTCGGTCATGATCGTGGCGGGGTTCGGGTTCACCAGGATGACCCGCACGCCCTCTTCACGGAGCACGCGGCAGGCTTGCGTGCCCGAGTAGTCGAACTCGGCGGCCTGGCCGATGACGATCGGGCCGGACCCGATGACGAGGACGCTCGTGATGTCGTCGCGCTTGGGCATCAGGCGTCGTCTCCCTCGGTGGCGGCGTGTTCCGAACGGTTCGCGATGACCATGTCGCGGAAGCGGTCGAACAGGTAGTTGGCGTCGTGCGGGCCGGCGGCCGACTCGGGGTGGTACTGCACCGAGAAGGCCGGGATATCGAGGCAGTTGAGTCCCTCCACGACGTTGTCGTTGAGGTCGACGTGGCTCACCTCGACGCGGCCGAAGCCCTCGCTCGACTCGCTCACGCGGTCGATGGGCGCGTCCACCGCGAAGCCGTGGTTGTGCGCCGTGATCTCGACGCGGCCCGTGGCGCGGTCGAGCACGGGCTGGTTGATGCCGCGGTGGCCGAACGGCAGCTTGTAGGTGCCGAAGCCGAGCGCGCGTCCGAGCAGCTGGTTGCCGAAGCAGATGCCGAAGTACGGCAGGCCCTCTCGGAGCGTGGTGCGGAGCAGCTCGACGTGCCGGTCGGATGCCGCGGGGTCGCCGGGTCCATTCGAGAAGAAGAGCGCGTCGGGGGCCATCGCGAGCACCTCCTCGGCCGTGATCGTCTGCGGCACGACGTGCACGTCGAAGCCGCGCTCGGCGAGGTACCGGAGCGTGGAGGTCTTCACGCCGAGGTCGAGCACGGCGACCGATCCGATGCGCTCGCCCTCGGCCGGCAGCGTGTACGAGTCGGCGGTGGAGACGGTGCCCGAGAGGTTCAGCCCCTCCATCTCGGCGCCGCCGAGCACGAGTTCGAGCTGCTCGCCGTGCGTGAGCGACGCCGCGTCCCCCGAGAAGACGCCGGCACGCATGGCGCCCGCCGAACGGATGTGCCGCGTGATCGCGCGCGTGTCGACGCCGCTGATGGCCACGATGCCGGCCGCCGCCAGGTCGTCGTCGAGGCTCCGCTGCGAGCGGAAGTTCGACACGACGCGGGAGGGGTCGCGCACCACGAAGCCCGCGACCCAGATGCGGGAGGACTCCATGTCCTCGTCGTTCATACCCGTGTTGCCGATGTGCGGCGCGGTCATCATGACGATCTGGCCGGCGTACGACGGGTCGGTCAGGGTCTCCTGGTAGCCCGTCATGCCGGTCGCGAACACCAGTTCGCCGAGGGTGCGACCGCGGGCGCCGTAGGCACGCCCGTCGTACCGGCGCCCGTCTTCGAGCACGAGCACCGCGGGGTCGTGCGTGCGGGTCAGGGTCTCAGTCATCCGAGGCCTCGCTCTCCTGTTCCGGCCGCGGCGCCATGGGCGCGGCGGCGATGTCTTCGACGGCCGCGATGATGCGAGCCGAGTCGCCCGGGTACCGGGCCCTGAAGGTGCTGTCGACGTGCGGGGCGACCACCTCGGGGTCGTGCACCTGCACGATCCAGGTGATCGCGACGAGACCCTCGGGCTCGACGCCGCGATCGATGACGTAGGTCGCCGGGCCGGCCGAGACGATGCGGTCCGCCGGGACGAAGATCGCCGGCTCCCCCGCGATCCGGATCACGACGCCCTCGGGAAGCACCTCGAGGTGCGCGGCGCCGCGGAACGCGAGCCCCTGCACCGCGAGGCGTTCGAGGGGCCGGCCGACGGGCGTCGTGGCGACGTAGAGCACCTCCGTCGCGACGATGGGGTCGCCGTGCTGCGCGGGCGGCGGGAACGCCGACAGGCTCTCGTCGCGCGCCGTGCGGCGCTTCCACGACCGCCACATGAGCCACGCGGCCACGCCGACGATGACGACGGCGACGACGGCCCCGATCCACTTATCCACGTTCGACCCCCCACACGGATGCCGCGTTGCGGGCGACCTCGTCCTGCGGGCGCACGGCGCCGTCGAGGAAGGTCGGGTACCCGCCGTGGAAGGTCGCGACGACGCGCCCCGGCAGGCGGCGCCCGAGATACGGGGAGTTGGTGCTGCGACCCGCGAGGCGGTGGAGGTCGAACTCGGATGCCGCGGCGGGGTCGTACAGCGTGAGCTCGGGTGCGGCGCCGACGGCGATCGCCTCGCCGTGGCCGTGCAGCCGGCCGATGCGTGCCGGGGTCGCGGACATCACGCGCGCGACATCCGACCAGTCCATGAGCCCCGTCTCGACGAGGGCGGCGTGCACGACCGACAGCGCGGCTTCGAGGCCGACCATGCCGTTGGCGGCGGCCTCCCACTCGCTCTCCTTCGCCTCGACGGGGTGCGGGGCATGGTCGGTCGCGACGATGTCGATGGTGCCGTCGGCGAGCGCGGCGCGGAGCGCCTCGACGTCTTCGGCGCGCCGGAGCGGCGGGTTCACCTTGAAGCGCGGGTCGTAGCTCCGCACGAGGTCCTCGGTGAGGAGCAGGTGGTGCGGCGTCGCCTCGGCCGTGACGTCGATGCCGCGGGCCTTCGCCCAGCGGATCACCTCGACCGACCCGGCGGTGGACACGTGGCAGACGTGCAGGCGGCTGCCGACGTGCTCGGCGAGCAGCACGTCGCGGGCGATGATCGACTCCTCGGCGACCGCAGGCCAGCCGGTGAGGCCGAGCTCGCTTGAGAGCGCGCCCTCGTTCATCTGGGCGCCCTCGGTGAGCCGGGGCTCCTGCGAATGCTGGGCGATGACGCCGTCGAACGCCTTGACGTACTCGAGCGCACGGCGCATGAGCAGCGGGTCGGAGACGCAGAAGCCGTCGTCGCTGAACACGCGCACGTTCGCGCGCGAGCGCGCCATCGCGCCGAGCTCGGCGAGCTGCTCGCCCTTGAGGCCTGCCGTCACCGCGCCGATGGGCTGCACGGTGGCGTACCCGGCGGCGCGCCCGAGGCTCGCCTCCTGCTCGACGACGCCCGCGGTGTCGGCGACGGGGAACGTGTTCGCCATGGCGAAGACGGCGGTGAACCCACCGGCCGCCGCGGCCCGCGTGCCCGTGAGCACCGTCTCGCTCTGCTCGTATCCCGGCTCGCGCAGGTGGGTGTGCAGGTCCACGAGGCCCGGGAGGGCGATGAGCCCGTCGGCGTCGACGACCGTCGCGCCCGCGGCATCCGCGATCCTGCCCACCTCGGCGATGATCCCGCCGTCGAGCAGTACGTCGGCTCGCTCGCCCGTGGGAAGCGTGGCGCCGGTGATGAGGAAGCGCTCGGTCATCAGGCCTCACCCCGCTCGCCGGACAGCAACAGGTAGAGGGCGGCCATTCTCACTGATACTCCGTTCGCGACCTGCTCGCGCACCGTGGACTGCGGCGAGTCCGCGGCGCGGGCGGCGATCTCCAACCCGCGGTTCATGGGCCCGGGGTGCATGACCATCGTAGTCGGGGGCAGCCGGTCGAACCTGGCGTCGTCGAGTCCCCAGGTGCGCGCGTATTCGCGGCTGTTCGGGAAGAACGCCTCCCGCATCCGCTCCGCCTGGATGCGCAGCATCATCACGACGTCGGGCGATGCGGCGAGCGACGCGTCGAGGTCGTAGCCGACGGTCGCGGGCCACGCCGTGGTGTCGACCGGCATGAGGGTCGGCGGAGCGACGAGCTCCACCTCGGCGCCGAGCGCGGTGAGCAGCCACACGTTCGAGCGGGCCACCCGGGAGTGCAGGATGTCGCCGACGATGACGACCCGCGCACCGTCGAGGCCGCGCCCGCGCGAGGCGGAGCCGTGCAGGCGGCGTCGGATCGTGAACGCGTCGAGGAGCGCCTGCGTGGGGTGCTCGTGCGTCCCGTCGCCGGCGTTCAGCACCCCCGCGTCGATCCAGCCGCTCGTCGCGAGGGTCTGCGGGGCGCCCGAGGCGTGGTGGCGGATGACGACGGCGTCGGCGCCCATGGCCTGCAACGTCTGGGCGGTGTCCTTCAGGCTCTCGCCCTTCGAGACGCTCGAGCCCTTTGCGCTGAAGTTGATGACGTCGGCGGACAGCCGCTTCGCGGCGGCCTCGAACGAGATGCGGGTGCGGGTCGAGTCCTCGAAGAACAGGTTCACGACGGTGCGGCCGCGCAGGGTGGGGAGCTTCTTCACCTCGCGCTCCTGCACGGCGGCCATGTCCTCGGCGACGTCGAGCAGTTCGACGGCCGCGTCGCGATCGAGGTCGCGAGTGGAGAGCAGGTGGCGCATCAGTCGTCGCCCCCGTCGATCGTGACCGCGTCGTCGCCGTCGACCTCGCTGAGCCGCACATTGATGCGCTCGCGCGCGGAGCTCGGCAGGTTCTTGCCGACGAAGTCGGCGCGGATCGGGAACTCGCGGTGTCCGCGATCGACGAGCACCGCGAGGCGCACGGCCCGCGCCCGGCCGAGGTCGGCGAGCGCGTCGAACGCGGCCCGGATGGTGCGACCCGAGTACAGCACGTCGTCGACGAGCACGACCGTCCTGCCGTCGATGCCGCCCGGCGGCACCTCGGTGGGCGCGGGCGTGCGGGTGCGCGTGCGCCCGAGGTCGTCGCGGTACATCGTGACGTCGAGCGAGCCCGCGAGGGCGGCCGGCGCATCGGGCTCGATGCGCGCGATGGTCTCGGCGATGCGACGGGCGAGGACGACGCCCCGCGTCGGGATGCCGAGGAGGACGAGATCGGCGCTGCCGCGATTGGACTCGAGGATCTCGTGCGAGATGCGGGTCAGCGCCCGCGTGATGTCAGCCTGATTGAGCACGGCACGTGCCACGGACCGACTCCCTTCTCCGCCTCACTGGACGGCCTTAAAGGTTGTCAACTCGAACGAGTCTACCGTGTGCCGGGGTGCTCGGACGCCGGCGCTAGCCCTTCGCGTGCGAGATGGCCGCGAGCAGTCCGTTGACGAACCCGGCCGAGTCATCCGTCGACAGCACCGTGGCCGCCTCGACCGCCTCGCTGATCGCGACCGGGTCGGGCACCTCGTCGTTGTAGACGATCTCCCACACGCCGATGCGCAGGAGGGCCCGGTCGACGGCGGGCATGCGGTCGAGCGTCCACCCGCGCGAGTGGGTCGTGATGAGCTCGTCGATCTCCTCGCGGTGGTCGACGATGCCGTCGACGATCTCGCGTGCGTACAACCAGGATGCTTGGCGTTCGGGCTCGCTCACGGCGCGCTCGGCCTCGACCGCGAGCACCTGCTCGACCGGCACCTGGCGCATGTCCGCCGAGTAGAGCATGTCGAGGGCGCGCTTGCGCGCCTTCGTGCGGGCGCTCACTAGTCGTTCACGCGGCCGAGGTACTCGCCCGAGCGGGTGTCGACCTTGACCTTCGTGCCGGTCTCGAGGAAGAGCGGCACCTGGATCTCGTAGCCGGTCTCGACGGTGGCGGGCTTGGTTCCGCCCGTCGAACGGTCACCCTGCAGGCCCGGCTCGGTGTAGGTGATCTCGAGCACGACCGACGCGGGCAGGTCGACGTAGAGGGGGTTGCCGTTGTTCAGCGCGATGGTGACGGGCTGGTTCTCGAGCATGAAGTTCTTCGCATCGCCGACGACCGACGCGGGCACGGTGAGCTGGTCGTAGTCGGTCGAGTCCATGAAGACGAAGCCGTCGCCGTCGTTGTACAGATAGGTGAAGTCGCGGCGATCGACGTTCTCGATGTCGACCTTGGCGCCGGCGTTGTAGGTGCGGTCGACGACCTTGCCGGTGACGACGTTCTTCAACTTCGTGCGCACGAACGCACCGCCCTTGCCCGGCTTGACGTGCTGGAACTCGATGACGCTCCAGAGCTGGCCGTCGATGTTGAGAACGACGCCGTTCTTGATGTCAGCGGTGCTTGCCATTGGTGATGTTTCCGATCGTCGAAGGAAGTCGAAGGGCACGCGCTGGAGGCGTGCGACTGATCGAGTGTAGTCGACTCACCCGCGCGAACGCAGAACCCAGTCGACCGCGAGCCGGTACGAGTCCGCGCCGAACCCGGCGATTACGCCGGTCGCGACGCCCGAGATGACGCTGGTGTGGCGGAACGTCTCGCGCGTGTGCGGGTTCGAGAGATGCACCTCGACGAGCGGCACGCCGGCCTGCTTCAGCTGCGCGGCCGCGTCGCGGAGCGCGTAGCTGTAGTGCGTGAACGCCGCCGGGTTCAGCACCACCGGCAGGCGCCGGTCCACCGCCTCGTGGATCCAGCCGATGAGCTCGGCCTCGTCGTCGGTCTGCCGGAGGTCGATCTCGACGTCATCGGGCACGGATGCCGCGAGCCCGGCACCGATGTCGTCGAGCGTCTCGCTGCCGTACACCTCGGGCTCGCGGGTGCCGAGTCGGCCGAGGTTCGGCCCGTTGAGGACGAGGATCGTCGTGGTCACCCGGCCAGCCTATCGACCCGTCAGGACCCGATCTCCTGGTACGCCGCGAACAGCAACGACTGGTCGGGCGCCTGCATCACGGTGGGCTTGGCGAGGTCGTCGAGGACGATGAAGCGCAGCTGCCCGGCCCGGGCCTTCTTGTCGCGCTGCATGGTCGCGAGCAGCGTGTTCCAGCGTCCGACCGGATAGGTCGTGGGCAGGCCGAGCAGGTCCAGCACCCGCTTGTGCCGGTCGGCGACCTCGTCGGAGAGCCGGCCCGAGATGCGGCCGAGCTCGGCGGCGAACGCCATGCCGACCGAGATCGCCGCGCCGTGCCGCCACTGGTAGCGCTCGGCATGCTCCACGGCGTGGCCGAGCGTATGCCCGTAGTTCAGGATCTCGCGCAGCCCCTGCTCGGTGAAGTCCTCCGAGACGACCTCGGCCTTCATCCGGATCGCGAGTTCGACGACCCGGCGGAACTCGGGCGACGTCGGATCGGTCGCGACATCCGGATCGGCCTCGATGGTGTCGAGGATCTCGGGATACCGGATGAATCCGGCCTTCACGATCTCGGCGAACCCGGCGAGGATCTCGTTGCGCGGCAGCGTGTCGAGCAGCTCGAGGTCGCACAGCACGGCGGCCGGCGCGTGGAACACGCCGACGAGGTTCTTGCCCTCGTTCGTGTTGATGCCGGTCTTGCCGCCGACGGCCGCGTCGACCATGCCGAGCACGGTGGTCGGCACCTGCACGATGCGCACGCCGCGGAGCCACGTGCCCGCCACGAACCCCGCGAGGTCGGTGATCGCACCGCCGCCCAGCCCCACGATCGCGTCGCTGCGCGTGAAATCCGCCTGGCCCAGGATCTGCCAGCAGAACGCCGCGACCTCGACACGCTTGCCGGCCTCGGCGTCGGGCACCTCGGCGAGCAGCACCTCGAATCGGTCCTGCAACGCCTCGCGGATCGCGGCGGCACGCGCCGCGAGGGTCGGCGCGTGGACGACCAGCACCTTGCGCACCGACGGTCCGAGCGCGTCGCCGAGCTCAGCGACGACGCCACGCCCCACGACGACGTCGTAGCCCGACTCGCCCCCGACCCGGATCGTCGTGCGATCGTCGTCTGCGGTCATCGTGCTCCTCCGAAATGCCCGGCGATGTCGGCGACGATCCGTGCGACCGAGCGACGCGACGTGTCGATGTCGAGGTCGGCGAGCGACCGGTAGATCGGCGTGCGCTCCTCGAGGATCGCACGCCAGGTCGCGAGCCCGCCGTCGGCGAGCAGCGGGCGGTTGCCCCCGCTGAGACGCGGTGCGACCGCCTCGGGCGAGACGCGGAGCCAGACCACGGGCAGGCCGGCGAGATCCTCGCGGGTGTCGGGATGCAGCACCGCACCGCCGCCCAGCGAGATGACCGCCGGCTCGCGCAGCGCCTCGGCGACGATCTCGCGCTCGACGGCTCGGAAGGCCTCCTCGCCCCGGCGCGCGAAGATCTGCTCGATCGGTCCGTGCCGCTCGACGATCCGCGCATCGGTGTCGATGAAGGGGGCATCGACGGATGCCGCGAGCCGCTGCCCGACCCGGGACTTGCCGGCCCCCATCGCCCCGATGAGCACGATCGGCAGGGCGAGCCCCACCCGCTCAGACACGATCGCCCGCGACCTCCGATGTCGCGATCTCGGTGAGGAGCGCGTCGGGGATGGCGGCGAGGTACGACTCGAGGTTGCGACGCGTCTCGACCACCGAGTCGCCGCCGAACTTCTCGAGCACCGAGTTCGCGAGGGTGAGCGCCACCATGGCCTCCGCGACGACGCCTGCCGCGGGCACCGCGCAAACATCCGATCGCTGGTGGTGCGCGGGCGCGGCCTCGCCCGTGGCGACGTCGACGGTGGGCAACGCGCGCGGCACCGTCGCGATCGGCTTCATGCCGGCCCGCACCCGCAGCACGGTGCCTGTGGACATGCCGCCCTCGGTGCCGCCCGCACGGTCGCTCGCCCGGACGATGCGTCCGTCGCTCTGATGCAATTCGTCGTGCGCGGCCGAGCCACGACGCGTGGTCGTGGTGAAGCCGTCGCCGACCTCGACGCCCTTGATGGCCTGGATGCCCATGAGCGCGGCGGCGAGCTGGGCGTCGAGGCGGCGATCCCAGTGCACGTACGATCCGAGCCCCGGCGGCACGCCGTAGGCGAGCACCTCGACGACGCCGCCGAGGGTGTCGCCGTCCTTGTGCGCCGAGTCGACCTCGGCGACCATGCGCGCGGATGTCTCGGGATCGAAGCAGCGCAGCGGGTCGGCGTCGAGACGCTCGACGTCTCCGGGCATGGGCAGCGGGCGGTCGTCGGGCACCCGCACCGGACCGATCGCGATCGTGTGCGACACGAGTCGGATGCCCAGCTCGCCCAGGAAGGCGCGGGCGACGGCACCGAGCGCGACGCGGGCCGCCGTCTCGCGGGCGCTCGCGCGCTCCAGCACCGGCCGCGCCTCGTCGAAGCCGTACTTCTGCATGCCGACGAGGTCGGCGTGCCCCGGCCTGGGCCGGGTCAGCGGCGCCCCGCGGCCGCGGCCGAGCGTGGCCGGGTCGACGGGCTCGGGGCTCATGACCTCCTGCCACTTCGGCCATTCGGTGTTGCCGATGCGCAGCGCGATGGGGCTGCCGAGGCTCTCGCCGTGCCGCACGCCGCCCGAGATCGCGAGCTCGTCCTGCTCGAACTTCATGCGCGCGCCGCGCCCGTAGCCGAGCTTGCGCCGCGCGAGGTCGGCGCGGATGGCGTCGAGCGAGACTGGGATACCGGCGGGAAGACCCTCGAGGATCGCGACGAGCTCAGGGCCGTGCGACTCTCCGGCGGTGAGCCAACGGAGCATGCTCCCTATCCTTCCACAGGCACGTCAGACGGTTTCGCGCATGACGGCGAGCACGGCGTCCTCGTCGGGCAACTCCGCGAACGGGTCGCCGTTGACGAAGATCCGCACCTGCAGGAGCGCCTGGTGCAGGAGCATCCCGAGGCCGTGCACGACCATGCCGCCCGCGGCGATCCAGCTCGCGCCGAGCGGCGACGGCCACGGGTCGTACGCCACGTCCAGGAGCGGCGCGCGCCGCGCGAGTTCGGCAGGCGGCTCCACCCCGAGGGCGGTTCCGCCGGGCACGGTGCTCACGACGAGCTCGGCGTCATCGATGCGTGCCAGCTCGTCGAGCCGCCCCTCCTCGACCACGACGCCGAGTCCCCGCCCGACGTTCGCGAGTTCGGCGGCCGCGCCCGGGCGGCGCACCAGCACCCGCACATGGGCGGCGCCGAGTTCCGCCATCGCGGCGAGGGCGGAGGCCGCGGTCGCGCCGCCGCCGAGGATGACGCCCCGATGCACCGAGCCGACACCCGCCTCTCCGAGCGTGCGCACGATGCCGCCGACGTCGGTGTTGAATCCGCGGCGCACGCCGTCGTCGAAGAGCACGGTGTTGGCCGCCCCCGTGACTGTCGCGAGCTCGTCGAGGTCATCCACGAGCGGCAGCACGTCGTGCTTGAGCGGCATCGTCAGGGAGAGACCGCGCCACGAGGCATCCAGCCCGTCGATGAACTCGGCGAGCCCGTCGCCCCGCATCTCGATCGCGGTGTACTCCCAGTCGAGCCCGAGCCGTCGGTAGGCGGCGCGATGCAGCCCGGGGCTCTTCGAATGGGCGATCGGCGAGCCGAGCACGGCGAGCCGGCGCATCAGTTGCCGTACTCCGGGTGTTCCTCGAGCCACGCGAGGAACCGTTCGACGGCCGCGTCGTGCTCCTCGATCGTCGCCGAGAACACGGTCTCGCCGGTGTCGAGGTCGACCGTCACGAAGAACAGCCAGGGTCCGTCGGCGGGATGGATGGCCGCGTCGATCGCGAGATCGCCCGGGTTGCCGATGGGGCCGGGCGGAAGGCCCGGATGCACGTAGGTGTTGTACGGGTTGGCCGGGTCGGCGCGCTCGGCGTCGGTCGTCGTCACGACCGAGTCGTCGCCGAGTCCGTAGTGCACCGTCGAGTCGAACTGCAGGAGCCCGCTGTCGAAGAGCTCGGGATTCAGGCGGTTCTCGATGACCCGGGAAACCTTGTAGTAGTCGTCGCGGAGGCCCGCCTCACGCTCGATGAGCGAGGCCTTGACGATCGTGCGCCACCGGTCCTCGGGCGGCACGCCCGCGGCGTCGAGCGCCTCGAACGATCGGTCGACCAGCATCTTCACGAGCGCCTCGGCCGTGATGTTCGGATCGACCGTGTAGGTCGCCGGGAACAGGAAGCCCTCGATGGTCGTGGCCTCGGCCGGCAGGCCGTACGCCTGCGGATTCGCGGCGGCGGCCTGCAGTTCCTCGACGGGGATGCCCGTGACGAAGGCCGCCTCGGCGAGCGCGTTCTTCGCCCACATCCCCTCCTGGATCACGAACGTGTTCTCGAGCTTGTTCGCCGGGTCGACGAGCGCGTCGAGCGCGGCCTGCGCACTCATCCGCTCGGCGAGGAGGTACGCGCCGGGGTGGAACTCGGGCTCGGGGGTCTGCGCGAGGAGGAGATCGTAGAACGCGTCATAGGAAGCGGTGACGCCCTCATCGACGAGGTTCTCCGCGATGTCCGCGCCGGTGTCGCCCTCGTGGATCATGAAGACCAGCTCACCCGTGCCCGCACCCTCGAAGTCCTCGGCGGGCGTGAAGCGCTCGATGAGGGAGTTGATCGGGCCCTGCAGGACGAAGAAGGCGCCCGCGACGAGCGCGACGAACACGAGGAATCCGACGAGGCAGCCCCACGCGCCCCTCCGGCGTGGCCGCTCGTCGTCGTACCCATCCCGCTTGAGTGCTCGACGCTCGGCGCGGCTCAGCCGCCCGTGCGGCTCGTCGTCGGGGTCGCCCGGCCCGGCCTCCAGTTCGTCCCACGGCGACCCGCTCTGCTGCTCGCGCGGCTGCCCGGAGGGGTCGGGGTCGTCGAGTTGCCAGCGGAACGTCGTCTCCGACTGTCCCGCCTGCGGTTCGTCCGGCCACTGCTGCGGCTCGACCGCGCCCGGCGGCTCGGCCGCACCCGGCCGCTCGGCCGCCCACGGCTGCTGGGACGGGGCCGCGCGCTGTTGCTCGGCCGCCCACTGCTGCTCAGCCGTCCACTGCTGCTCGGCCGCACGCTGTTGTTCAGCCGCCCACTGCTGCTCGGCGGCCCGCTGCTCGGCCGCCCACTGCTGCTCGGCCGCCCACTGCTGCTCGGCCGCACGCTGTTGCTCGGCCGCACGCTGCTGCTCGGCCGCCCACTGCTGCTCGGCCGGCTGATGGGCCGTCGGCACCGGCGGCTGCGGCGTGCCCGGCCATGACTGCGGTATGGGATCCCGGTCGTACACGGGTCTGCGCGGGACGTCGAGGGGCTCTGCGGGCCGTGCGGCGGCGGGGCCCGGCTGCTCCCCCGCCGGAGCCTGCGACGGCCACGGCGGAGCGGCCGACTGTGCGGCCGCCTGCGCTGCCGCCTGCGCTGCCGCCTGCTCCTGCGCCAGCTGCTGCTGGGCGAGCAGCTCGGCCCTCCGCTGCTCGGCCTCGCGCGCCTCGCGACGGGTCATCGGCCGATCGCGTCCGCCGCCCGGCGAGGCGGGAGGAAGGTGGGTCACAGGGGGGACGACCCTTCGTCTGTCGTGAGCAGCCGTCCGGGCTCGGCACCCGACGCCCGCTCCGTGTCGATGGCGTGTTGCAGAATGATAACCGCTGCAACTTGATCGACGACCGGACGCTGGCTGCGAGTGGATCGGCCCGAGGCGCGAAGCGCCTGTTGCGCGCTCACCGTCGACAGCCGCTCGTCGACCAGCCGAACCGATGCGCCCGCCGCCGCCAGCCGCTCGGCGAAGCCGACCGCATCGTCGGTCGATGCCGTCGATGCCCCCGACAGCGAGAGCGGATGCCCCACCACCAGCTCGAACGCTCCGAACTCGTCCGCCAGCTCGAGGACCCGGCGCACGTCGGCGTCGCCCTCGGCGGACCGCGGCACCGTCTCGACGGGCACGGCGAGGAGGGCACCGGCGTCGCACCGGGCCACGCCGATGCGAGCGCGCCCCACGTCGATGCCGAGCCTCACGCCCGATCGCATGCGCGGACTACCGGCCGAACTCGCGCCGCACCGCGTCGAGGGCCGCGGGGATGGCCGACAGGTCGCTGCCCCCGCCCTGGGCGAGGTCGGGCTTGCCGCCGCCGCCGCCGCCGAGCACCGCCGCCATCGTCTTGGCGAGGGCCCCGGCGTTCGCGCCCGCGTCACGGGCCGCGGGCGAGGTCGCGACGATCGCGACGGGCTTGCCGCCCACCTCGGCCGTGAGGGCGACGACGGATGCCGCATCGCCGAGCTTGGCCCGCACGGCGGTGGCGAGGGAGCGCAGCTCGTCGGCGGCGCCGAGCCGCCCCACCGTCTCGGCGACGAGGAGCACGTCGCCCGTGCGCACCGCGTTCGCGGCCAGCGCCGGGACCCGGTCGCTGAGCGCGCGGGCCTCGTACGCCTGGATCTTCTTCTCGGCCGCCTTCAGGTTGGCCACGAGTTCGCCGACCCGATCCACGAGCTGCTCCGGGCGCGTCTTCAGGCTCGTGGTGAGTTCGTTGACCAGTGCGCGTTCCGCCGCGAACCGCTTGAACGCATCACGACCGACGAGCGATTCGACGCGACGGTTCGATGCGCCCACGGAGGACTCGCCGACGATGTTGATCATGCCGATCTCGGCGCTCGTCCTCACGTGCGTCCCCGCGCAGAGCTCGCGCGACCACGGTCCGCCGATGTCGACGACGCGCACGACGTCGCCGTACTTCTCGCCGAAGAGCGCCATGGCGCCGAGCGACTTGGCCTCGTCGAGCGGCATCTCGCGGGCGACGACCTGCAGGTTGTCGCGGATGGCGTTGTTCGAGATCTCCTCGATCTCGCTGCGTGTCGCCGACGAGAGCGCCGAGTTCCACCCGTAGTCGAGGCGCAGGTAACCCGCCTTGTTGAACGATCCCGACTGGTGCGCGGTCGGTCCGAGCACCTGTCGCAGCGCCGCGTGCACGATGTGGGTGCCGGAGTGCGCCTGGGTGGCGCCGCGCCGATAGTCCTCGTCGACGAGCGTCGTCGCGGGCACCCCGACGCCCACCTCGCCGGAGACGACCTTCACGGTGTGGCTGATGAGGCCCTTCACCGGCTTCTGGACGTCGATCACCTCGAGTTCGAAGCCATCGCCGACGATGCGGCCCTGGTCGGGCGCCTGGCCTCCCGACTCCGCGTAGAGCGACGTCTCGGCGAGGATGACCTCCGCCGTCTGGCCGGCGGTCGCGACCGGAACGGGCCGCCCGTCGACGATGAGGCCGAGCACGGTCGATTCGGTCGAGAGATCCGTGTAGCCCGTGAAGATCGTCTCGCCCTTCGCGCGGAACTGCCCGTACACCGAGAGATCGGCGAGCACCTTCTTCTTCGACTTCGCGTCGGCCTTCGCCCGCGTGCGCTGGGCGGTCATCAGCTCGTCGAACGCGCCGCGGTCAACCGCGAGACCGGCCTCCTCGGCCATCTCGAGCGTGAGTTCGATCGGGAAGCCGTAGGTGTCGTGCAGGAGGAATGCGGTGTCGCCCGCGAGCTCCGTGCGACCCGACTGCTTCGTCGCGGCGACGGCGGTGTCGAGGATCGACGTGCCGGCGGCGAGCGTGCGCAGGAACGTCTCCTCCTCGCCGAGCGCGAGCTGCTCGATGTGCGCGTAGTCGTGCGCGACCTCGGGGTAGGCCGCCTTCATGGCGTCGCGCGACGCGGCGAAGAGCTCGCGGAAGGTCGGGCCCTCGACGCCGAGGAGCCGCATCGCGCGGATGGTGCGCCGGAGGAGCCGGCGGAGGATGTACCCGCGGCCCTCGTTCGACGGCGCGACGCCGTCGCTCATGAGCATGAGCGACGAGCGCACGTGGTCGGCGATGACGCGCATGCGCACGTCGTCGTCGTGGTTCGCGCCGTACCTGCGGCCGGAGAGCTCCGCCGCCCGGTCGAGCACCGGGCGCACCTGGTCGATCTCGTACATGTTGTCGACGCCCTGCTTGATGAACGCGACGCGTTCGAGGCCCATGCCGGTGTCGATGTTCTTCTTCGGCAGTTCGCGCACGATGCGGAAGTCGGTCTTCGACGTCACGTCGTCGATGAGGTACTGCATGAAGACGAGGTTCCAGATCTCGACGTACCGGTCGTCGTCGGTGGCCGGGCCGCCGTCGACGCCGTAGGCCGGTCCGCGGTCGAAGAAGATCTCGGAGCACGGACCTGCCGGGCCCGGCTGGCCCGTGTGCCAGTAGTTCGTGTCCTCATCGAGACGCTGGATGCGCTCCTCAGGGAGTCCGGCGACCTTCTTCCAGAGTTCGAAGGCCTCGTCGTCCTCCCGGAAGACGGTGACCCAGAGGTCGTTCGGGTCGAAACCGAGCCCGCCGTCTTCTTCGGGGGTGGTGAGAAGCTCCCACGCGAAGGCGATGGCGCCTTCCTTGAAGTAGTCGCCGAACGAGAAGTTCCCGCACATCTGGAAGAACGTGCCATGCCGAGGGGTCTTGCCGACCTCCTCGATGTCGTTCGTGCGGATGCACTTCTGCACGCTGGTCGCGCGAGGGTACGGCGCGGGCACGAGACCCGTGAGGTAGGGCACGAACGGCACCATGCCGGCGACCGTGAAGAGGAGCGTCGGGTCCTCGGAGACGAGCGAGGCCGAGGGCACGACGGTGTGGCCGCGCGCGGCGAAGAAGTCCAGCCATCGCTGGCGGATGTCTGCAGTCTGCATGGTTCCGTTCTGGTTCAGCTGCCCGGCGTCGCCGGGCGGGTCGTGGTGCCGGCCGTCAGCTCGTGGCGGAGGCGTCGCCCTCGGCGCGGAGTTCGGCGTCGCGCTCGTGGTAGCCCTCGGCGATGGCCTTGCCGAAGGCCCTGGCCTTGGCGTCGATCGAGGAGAAGAACTCCCGGCCCTGCTTGGTCTGGTTGAGCTGGTGCGCGGCGACGAAGCCGGTAGCGACACCAACGGCGAACCACAGCATGCTCTTCACGAAGTGCTCCCTCTGACCGATCGAAGCCGCGCGACCACCGCCCGGCACGCATCCATACAGTCTAGTGGCGGTGGATGCCGGCGAAGACGGAGCAGGGGCCGCGGGATGTCCCCGCGGCCCCTGCTCGATCTCGCGGATCAGCGAGCGGCGTAGTACTCGACGACGAGCTGGACGTCACAGGTCACGGGGACCTCGGCGCGCTTCGGACGACGCACGAGCGTCGCCTGGAGCTTGTCGAGCTGCACGTCGATGTAGCCCGGCACCTTGGGGAGCACGTCGACGTGTCCGCCGGCCGCAGCGACCTGGAACGGCTCGGTGCCCTCGGAGCGCTGCTTGACGCCGATGGTCTGGCCCGGCTTCACCCGGAACGAGGGACGGTCGACGATCTTGCCGTCGACGAGGATGTGGCGGTGCACGACGAACTGGCGGGCCTGCGCGATGGTGCGGGCGAAACCGGCGCGGAGCACGAGCGCGTCGAGTCGCATCTCGAGCAGCTCGACGAGGTTCTCACCCGTCAGGCCGTCGGTGCGGCGAGCCTCGTTGAAGGCGATGCGGAGCTGCTTCTCGCGGATGCCGTACTGGGCGCGCAGGCGCTGCTTCTCGCGCAGACGCACCGCGTAGTCGGAGTCGGCCTTGCGCTTCGTGCGGCCGTGCTCGCCGGGGGCGTACGGACGCTTCTCCATGTAGCGGGCGGCCTTCGGGGTGAGGGCGACGCCGAGCGCACGGGAGAGGCGGGTCTTGCTGCGTGACTGGTTCGACACGAATGTCCTTTCGGAAGAATCTCAAGTGTGATCTCACGGCGCGCTCGCGCACCGGAAGTCTGTGTCAGAGGGATTCGCCAAGGGTGGATCGGCTACAGATCGCACCCGTTCGCCGATGATCCTCTCGCAGCCGCACGCGAGAATCTGGCTTCAGGCCAACGAAAATGCTATCACGAAGGGGAAGTCCGCCCAAACGCCGCGGATCGCTCACCGACCGCCCCGGACGATGCGCCGCAGCTTGGCCAGCCGTGCGGACACCTCGCGCTCGTTGCCGTGCTCGGTGGGCTCGTAGTACACGGCGCCGCGCAGCGAGTCGGGCAGGTAGTCCTGCGAGACGACGCCGATGGGGTCGTCGTGCGGGTACACGTAGCCCTTGCCGTGGCCGAGCCGCTTCGCGCCGGGGTAGTGCGCGTCGCGCAGATGCTTCGGCACCGGGCCGGCCCTGCCGGCGCGGACATCGGCGATCGCCTGGTCGATGCCGAGGTAAGCGGCGTTCGACTTGGGCGCGGTCGCGAGGTGCACGACGGCCTGCGCGAGCGGGATGCGCCCCTCGGGCATGCCGATGTACTGCACGGCATCGGCGGCGGACACCGCGACGCCGAGCGCGGTGGGGTCGGCCATGCCGACATCCTCGGAGGCGAGCACGATGATGCGCCGCGCGATGAAGCGCGGATCCTCCCCGGCTTCGATCATGCGTGCGAGGTAGTGCAGTGCGGCGTCGACGTCGCTCCCCCGCACCGACTTGATGAACGCGCTGATGACGTCGTAGTGCTCGTCGCCGTTGCGGTCGTACCTGAGCAGCGCGCGGTCGACGGCGCGGGCCACGACGTCGGCCGTGATGACGGGCTTCGGCGACTCCGCGGCATCCGTCTCCCCATCGCTCTCGGCCACGGACTGCGACGCGGCGACCGCGGCGGCCTCGAGTGCCGTGAGCGCACGCCTGGCGTCGCCGGAGGCGAGCCGGATGATCGCGGCCCGTGCCTCGGGCTCGAGCTCGACCCGGCCCGCGAGGCCGCGGGCGTCGTCGAGCGCACGGTCGACGAGCACGCCGAGGTCGTCGTCGGTGAGGAGTTCGAGCGTGAGCAGCAGCGAGCGCGAGAGCAGCGGCGAGATGACCGAGAACGACGGGTTCTCGGTCGTCGCGGCGACCAGGATGACCCAGCCGTTCTCGACGCCCGGCAGCAGCGCGTCCTGCTGCGCCTTCGTGAACCGGTGGATCTCGTCGAGGAAGAGCACGGTGGACAGGCCGTACAGGTCGCGGCTGGCCCTGGCCTCCTCCATGACCTGGCGGACGTCGCGCACACCCGCCGTGACCGCGGAGAGCTCGACGAACTTGCGGCCGGACGACCGTGCGATGGCCTGGGCCAGCGTGGTCTTGCCGGTGCCCGGCGGACCCCAGAGGATGACCGACACCGAACCGGACTCGCCCGAGCGATCGCTCGCGAGCGCGACGAGCGGAGAGCCCGGGGTGAGGAGATGACGCTGGCCCGCGACCTCGTCGAGGCTCGTCGGGCGCATGCGCACCGCGAGTGGGGTCGCGCCGGAGCGCAGCCCCGGGCCGGAGTCCACCATGCCGACCAGCGTAGCCGCGGCATCCGACACCGGGGCGCCTCCGCGGGTGCGATTGGTGCCGAAACCGGGGCTTGCGTAGAGTCGGCACGCAGGAGTCCCGAGAAGGAGCATGCGTGGCATCGAACGACCGTCAGGCGCGTGAGGAACGAGCGCGCCTCCGAACCTACCGGGCCCGCCAGGAAGTGCACGCCCGCAAGCAGCGTCGACGCACCAGGGACAACGTGATCGCGGTCGTCGCGCTGATCGTCGTGCTCGCGCTCGCGACGGCCGCCCAACTGCTCTACTTCAACGGCGGCCCGGGCACGCCCGAGGCCGAGCCGACGGCCACGCCCACCCCGACGGCCACGCCGCCCGCGGGCGAGAACGAGGGCGACGTCCCCTCGGCCGACATCGCCGAAGGCCGCACCTGGACGGGCGTCCTCACGCTCAACGACATCCCGCTCGGCGTCGAACTCGACGGCGCGGCCGCCCCGCAGGCCGTCTCGAGCGAGATCAGCCTCATCCGGTCGGGCTTCTACGACGGCACGACCTGCCACCGCCTCACCAAGGACAACATCTGGGTGCTCCAGTGCGGCGATCCGGTCGGCGACGGTACCGGCGGCCCCGACTACAGCTACGGCCCCGTGGAGAACGCTCCGGCCGACGGCGAGTACCCCGCCGGCACCATCGCCATGGCCCGCCAGTCGCTCGACGGCTACAGCCACGGCAGCCAGTTCTTCATCGTCTACGAGGACACGCACCTGACTCCCGACGAGGCCGGCGGCTACACCGTCATCGGCCGCGTCACGAGCGGCCTCGAGGAACTGCGCTCGGGCATCACCGATGCCGGCACCGCCGACGGCTCGACCGACGGGGCGCCCGCGGTGCCCGTGACGATCACCGGATTCACGATCGAGTGACGTCCGGCACCGCCCGCGGGCGGTGCAATAGGCTTGATGCCGTCATCGCCGCCGCTGGCGGCATCCGACCACGACAGGGTGAGGCCGTGACCGATTCAGAGCAGCAACCGTGGGGCCGCGTCGACGAGACGGGCACCGTCTTCGTACGCACCTCCGACGGCGAGCGTGAGGTCGGCCAGTACCCCGACGCGACACCCGTGGAGGCCCTCGCCTACTTCGAGCGCAAGTACGCCGACCTCGCGGGCCAGGTCGGCCTCCTCGAGCAGCGCGTCCGTCGCGGCGCCCCGGCGGCGGATGTCGCCAAGGCCGTCGCGTCACTGCGCGAGTCGGTCGCGGCCGCCAAGGCCGTCGGCGACCTCGAGGCGCTCGCACGTCGTCTCGAGGCGCTGTCGGGCACCACCAAGGAGCTCACCGAGCAGCAGCAGGCGGAGGCCAAGGCGGCCGTCGCCGAGGCCATCGCCGAGCGCACGCGGATCGTGGAGCAGGCCGAGGCGCTCGCCGCACAGGACCCGGCCAAGACGCAGTGGAAGCAGGCGACGGCCGAGCTCGACGCGCTCTTCGCGAGCTGGCAGCAGCACCAGCAGGAGGGCCCGCGCCTGCCGAAGAACGAGGCGAACGAGCTCTGGAAGCGCTTCCGCACCGCCCGCTCGACCATCGAGCAGCATCGCAAGGCGTTCTTCGCCGAACTCGACGCCGCGCATCGCGACGTCCGCTCACGCAAGCAGCGCCTGATCGAGCGTGCCGAGGCCCTCGCCCCGCGTGGCGCCGACGCCGTGGCCGACTACCGCGGCCTCCTCGACGAATGGAAGCAGGCGGGCCGCGCGGGCAAGAAGGTCGACGACGCGCTCTGGGCGAAGTTCAAGGCCGCCGGCGACGTGCTCTTCCAGGCGAAGGCCGAGATCGACGCCAAGGAGGACGAGGAGTACCGCGGCAACCTCACCGAGAAGCTCGCGCTCCTCGAGGAGGCCGAGAAGCTGCTCTCCGAGAGCGAGCCGAAGCAGGCCCGCGCGGCGCTCAACCGCATCCAACGGCGCTGGGACGACATCGGTCGCGTTCCCCGCGACCAGGTGCGCCCCGTCGAGGATCGACTGCGCAAGGTCGAGACGCATGTCCGCACCCTCGAGGACCAGCAGTGGGAGCGCGAGGACCCCGAGAAGAAGGCCCGCTCCGAGGGGATGCTCGGCCAGCTGCAGGAGGCCATCGCCAAGCTCGAGGCGGAGCTCGCGGCCGCCGAGGCCGCGGGCGATCGGCGTGCGGCGGACGCCGCGCGGGAGGCGCTCGATGCGCGCCGGGCCTGGCTCAAGGCCGTCGGCGGCTGACCCGGTACCCCCGACCCACTCGTCCGCGCACGGCGCTGCGGCGGCCCGGTTCTCCACATTCGGGGCGGTCCGACCGCCGACGGGCGGGGCGATACCCGAACATGGGCGAATGGCCCGACTCCCCGCGGTGCTCGGCACCGTCGACCTTCCCATCGCCGAACTCTGCGCCGCACGACTCGACGGCGAGCTGTTCGCCATCGACGACGGCTGGGCACCGGTCGACGAGCCCGACCTCCCCGCCTTCCGCGCGGCGGTCGTCGCGCTCCGGATGCCCCGACCGCTCGTCATCGAGCGGATGTCCGCCGCGTGGGTGCACGGCGCCGTGCCCGTGCCTCCGCCGGTCGCGCAGTTCTGCGTACCGCACAGCGCGCGCATCGCGGTGCTCGGCGACCGTCGCGCATCCGTGCGCGAGGTGCGCATCGACGACTCCGAGATCGTCGACCTCGGGGGCATCCGCTGCACGTCCGTCGTCCGCACCGGCTTCGACGTGCTGCGCGACCCCGACTACGACGCCGTGGGCGGGGAGTCGGTGGTGAACGCCCTCATCGAGGCCAGGCCGTGGCTCGCGACGGCACTCCGCGACCGGCTGGACGCCGCCACCCGCATGCCGCACAAGGCGCTCGCGATCGCGCGTCTCGCCCAGGCGGCACTCCCGACGAGCGCGGCCGATCAGCCGTCGCTCACGCGGTAGACGTCGTACACCGCGTCGATGCGCCGGACGGCGTTCAGCACCCGGTCGAGATGCGTGGTGTCGCCCATCTCGAAGACGAACTTGCTCAGCGCGAGGCGGTCGGTCGAGGTCGACACGTTGGCCGACAGGATGTTCACGTGATGCTCGGAGAGCACCCGCGTGACGTCGGAGAGCAGGCCGGCCCGGTCGAGCGCCTCGATCTGGATCTGCACCAGGAACACGCTCTTCGAGCTCGGCGCCCACTCCACGTCGATCATGCGCTCGGGCTCCCGCATGAGGGCCTGCACGTTGTGGCAGTTCGACTGGTGCACCGAGACGCCCGTGCCACGCGTGACGAAGCCCACGATCTCGTCTCCCGGCACGGGGGTGCAGCAACGGGCGAGCTTCACCAGGATGTCGGGTGCGCCGCGCACGAGCACGCCAGAATCCGAGCTCCGCGGCAGCGGTCGCGACCGCACCGGCAGCGGCAGGTCGGGCTCGTCGCCCTCCTCGACGTCGCGCACGAGCGCGACCACCTTCTCGAGCACCGACTGAGTGGAGACGTGCCCCTCGCCGACTGCGGCGTACAACGACGAGACGTCGTCGTACTTGAGCAGCGCCGCCACCTCGGCGAACGACTCCTGGCTCATGAGCTTCTGGAGCGGCAGGTTCTGCTTGCGCATCGCGCGGGCGATCGCGTCACGACCCTGCTCGATCGCCTCGTCGCGGCGTTCCTTCGTGAACCACTGCCGGATCTTGTTCCGCGCGCGCGGGCTCTTGACGAACGTCAACCAGTCCTTGCTGGGGCCGGAGTCGGGGTTCTTCGACGTGAACACCTCGACCACGTCGCCGCTGTTCAACTCGCTCTCGAGCGGGACGAGGCGGCCGTTCACCTTGGCGCCCATCGTGCGGTGCCCCACCTCGGTGTGCACGGCGTAGGCGAAGTCCACCGGGGTCGCACCGGCCGGCAGGCCGATCACGCGGCCCTTCGGCGTGAAGACGTAGACCTCCTTGGCGCCGATCTCGAACCGCAGCGAGTCGAGGAACTCCCCCGGGTCGGCCGTCTCGGCCTGCCAGTCGGAGATATGCGCGAGCCACGCCATGTCGGTCTCGTTGGCCCCGGCCACCTCGGTCGTGCGCCCCGAGTTCATCCGCTCCTTGTACTTCCAGTGCGCCGCGACGCCGTACTCGGCTCGCTGGTGCATGTCGTGCGTGCGGATCTGGATCTCGACCGGACGACCCTTCGGCCCGATGACCGTCGTGTGCAGCGACTGGTAGAGGTTGAACTTCGGCGTCGCGATGTAGTCCTTGAAGCGTCCGGGCAGCGGTGTCCACCTGGCGTGGATCGCCCCGAGCACGGCGTAGCAGTCGCGCACCGAGTTCACGAGCACCCGGATGCCGGTGAGGTCGTAGATCTCATCGAAGTCACGGCCTCGCACGATCATCTTCTGGTAGATCGAGTAGTACTGCTTGGGCCGCCCCATGACCTTGCCGCGGATCTTCGCGGCCTTGAGGTCCTCGCCGACCAGGTCGATGACGTTCTGCACGAACTCCTCGCGCTGCGGCGTGCGCTGCCTCACGAGGCTCTCGATCTCGGCGTAGAGCTTCGGGTACAGCACCGCGAACGAGAGGTCCTCGAGCTCGAGCTTGATCGCCTGGATGCCGAGGCGGTGCGCGAGCGGCGCGTAGATCTCGAGGGTCTCGGTGGCCTTGCGGGTGGCGGACTCGGCGGGCACGAACCCCCACGTGCGGGCGTTGTGCAACCGGTCGGCGAGCTTGATGATGAGCACGCGGATGTCCTTCGACATCGCCACGATCATCTTGCGCACGGTCTCGGCCTGAGTCGAGTCGCCGTACTTGACCTTGTCGAGCTTCGTGACGCCGTCGACCAGCATGGCGATCTCGTCGCCGAAGTCGGCACGCACCTGGTCGAGCGTGTAGGCGGTGTCTTCCACGGTGTCGTGCAGGAGCGCGGCGGCCACCGTCTTCGAGCCGATGCCCAGGTCGGCGAGGATCTGGGCGACGGCGACCGGGTGCGTGATGTACGGCTCCCCGCTCTTGCGCTTCTGGCCCTCATGGGCTCGCTCGGCGACCGTGTAGGCGCGCTCGACCAGCGCGAGGTCGGCCTTGGGGTGGTGCATCCGCACCGTGCGCATGAGCGTCTCCACCGCACCCGTCGGCTGCGCCCTCGAGAAGATGCGGGGTACGAGGCGGCGCAGCGAAGCGGTCGAATTGACTCCCGCTTCAGTCATGCGCGTACCTCCAGGACTCAATTATCGCCGCTCCGAGCCTTGGTTCGCGCCGCGCTCGCCCGAGGCGAACGTCATGCGGTCGGCACCGCTTCCGCCGAGGCCCCGGATGCCGCGCCCGCGCGCTCGCGCTCCTTCAGCACCTTCTGGTCGTGCCGCCTGATCGCCGGCTCGCCTTCGCGCAGCTGCGAATACAGCGGGGCGGCGATGAACACGGTCGACCACGTGCCCACGATGATGCCGATGAGAAGGGCGAGCGAGATGTCTCGGAGCGTGTCGGCTCCCAGCACGCCGGCGCCGATGAAGAGGATCGCGGCGACCGGGAGTGCCGCCACCACGCTCGTGTTGATCGAGCGCACGAGGGTCTGGTTCACCGCGAGGTTCACCGACTCGGCGAACGTGCGCCTCGACTCGGTGCCGTCTTCGGCGGTGTTCTCGCGGATCTTGTCGAACACGACGACGGTGTCGTAGAGCGAGTAGCTGAGGATCGTCAGGATGCCGATCGTCGCGGCGGGGCTCACCTCGAAGCCGACGGCGGCATAGACGCCGACGGTCACGATGAGATCTCCGAGGAGCGCGAGCATCGCCGCGAGCGACATCTTCCAGGTTCGGAAGTACAGCGCCATGATGATCGCCGCCAGCAGGAGGAACGCGGCGAGACCCACGAGTGCCTGCCTCGTGACATCCGCTCCCCAGCTCGGGCCGATGAACGAGGAGGTGACCTCGGACTCGGGCACGTCGTACGCCTCGGCGAGTGCCGTGGTGACGGCGCGCGACTCGGTCTGCTCGAGCTGGTCGGTCTGCACTCGCACGCCATCGCCGCCCACGATCGTGACGCGGGTGCCGGCATCGGGCACGACGGAGGCCACGGCGTCGATCGCCGGTCCGGGTTCGGCGTTCTCGATGCCCGCGATCTGGAACTGAGATCCGCCGCGGAACTCGATGCTGAAGTTGATGCCGCGGAACACGGGAATGAGCACCGACAGGATGATCAGCACCGCCGCGATCGCGTACCACTTCTTGCGGCCGCCGACGAAGTTGAACGATCGCTTGCCCGTGTAGAGGTCGTTGCCGAATGTGGTGAGCCGGTTGGCCATCAGGACTCCTTGCCTTCGCCCGTGCCGCTGCCGACGCCCGCGGTGGCCTTGCGCTCTGCGATGGTCTGGCGCTTCTGCGCCTCCTTCGAGCTCGACGCGACCTTGCTCGCCGGAACCGCGACGGGCTTGCGGAACTCCGCGCGGCCCCGGTAGACGGCGCCCAGCGCGTTCGGGTCGAGACCCGACCACGGATTGCCGCTCGAGAAGAATCGCGTCTGCGCGAGCAACTGGAGCATGGGATGCGTGAACAGGATCACGACGATCACGTCGATGATCGTGGTGAGGCCGAGCGTGTAGGCGAAGCCCTTCACGCTGCCGACCGCGAGGACGAACAGCACGATCGCCGCGAGGAGGTTGACGCCCTTCGAGGCCAGCACCGTGCGGAACGCACGCTTCCAGCCCGCTTCGACGGCGCCGACGAGGGGCCGACCGTCGCGCAGCTCGTCGCGGACGCGCTCGAAGTAGACGATGAACGAGTCGGCCGTAAAGCCGATCGCGACGATGAGGCCGGCGATACCCGCGAGCGAGAGGCGATAGCCCTCGCGCCAGGAGAGGATCGTGATCATCAGGTAGGTGATGAGGGCCGCGATCGCGAGCGAGGCGATCGTCACCGAGCCGAGCGCGCGGTACTGGAAGAGCGTGTAGATCACGACCAGGATGAGGCCGATGAGGCCGGCCACGAGCCCCGACTGCAGCTGCGAGGTGCCGAGCGTGGCCGAGATGGTGTCGGACGACTGCACCGTGAAGCTGATCGGCAGTGCGCCGAACTTCAACTGGTCGGCGAGCGTCTTCGACGACTCCTGCGTGAAGTTGCCCGTGATCTGCGGGCGGCCGTCGGTGATCACCCCGTTCATCTGCGGTGCGGTGAGCACGGCGCCGTCGAGCACGAACGCGAACTGGTCGCGCGGGCTCGCACCCTCGGCCTGCAGCGCGAAGAGCCGCGTCGAGACTGCGGCGAAGTCCTCGGTGCCCTGCTCGTCGAACTGGATGTTGACCGCCCACTGACCCGTGCTGGCGCCCGTCTGGGTGGTCACCATGCCGTTGGTGGCGTTGACGATGTTCTCGCCGCTCGCCTCGACCGGGCCGAGGAGGTACTTCACGCTGCGCGCGACATCGCAGGTGACGAGCGGCTCGTCGGCGGGCGCGACGTTGGCGGCCGCCTCGTCGAGGGTCGCGCAGTCGAAGGTGTCGAACTCCTGCTGCAGCGCCGGCGTGACCCAGGCGAGGTCGCTGCCGTCGGTCGGTTCGGCGGTCGGCGTCGACTCCAGTTCCTCGGCGGGCTCGGTCGGTTCGGGACTCGCGCTCGGATCGATGGACTGGTTCGTCGCGACGTCCGCGAGGAGCACGGCACGGAGCTCGAGCTTCGCCGAAGACTCGATGCGGTTGCGCGTCTGGTCATCGAGCTCGCCCGGGATGCGGACGACGACGTTGGAGCCCTCGGTGTTGATCTCGGCCTCGGCGACGCCCGACGCATCGACGCGCTGGCGGATGATCGACACCGCCTGGTCGAGCTGTTCCTGGGAGACGGTCTGGCCGGTCTCGACCTGGGGCTCGAGGATGATCTGGGTGCCGCCCTCGAGGTCGAGCGCGAGCTTGGGCGTCCACGATCCG
This sequence comes from Agromyces sp. H66, assembly GCF_004959775.1. Classification (GTDB taxonomy): domain Bacteria; phylum Actinomycetota; class Actinomycetes; order Actinomycetales; family Microbacteriaceae; genus Agromyces. The sequence continues at coordinate 4,618 of NZ_SJZG01000002.1, read as the reverse complement.
CCGCCCCAGATGACGCCCGCCGCGTTGATGGCGAAGAGGCCGACGATGATGACGCCGAGCCAGCTCAGCGACCGCCAGGCCTTGCGAACGGGGGTCGGCCTCGATGACCGCTTGGATGGTGCAGCCACGTGTTCTGCTTTCTCTGCAAGAGCCCGCGCGGGTCACGCGCGGGCCGAGCCTCGGTGGGGAGCCTTAGCCGTCCGACTTCTTGGTGTCGGGCGTCTCGTCGGTCGGGGCGTCGTCGACTCGCTCGCCGAACTCCGGCTCTCCGTCGCCCGCGACCGAGCCGACCTCGGTCGCGGCGGGGGCCGCGACCGGCTCGACGACGCGCGCGACCGTCTGGCGGTGCACCGTGAGGACCGTGCCCGGGGAGGTCTCGAGGAGCACCTGGTTCTCGTCCTCGTCGATCGAGAGGATGGTGCCGAAGACGCCGAAGTTGGTCATCACCTTCGCGCCCGGCTGGACCTTCGTCTGCAGTTCACGCGCCTCGGCCTGCCGCTTGCGCGAGTTGCGGAACATGAAGAAGATCAGCACCGCCAGGACGGCGAGCATGATGATGGTGAACGGATCGAACGTCATGAGGGGTTGAAACCTTCCGGTGTGCGGCATGCCGCACGAAGTCGACGGCGTTGAGGACGAAGCCTCCAAGGATTATAGGTCATCGATGGGAAGGACGGCTGCGCCGTCGGACGGACCGTTCGACAGCCCGAAATGCCGCCACGCCGAGGGTGTGGCGACCCGCCCGCGGGGCGTGCGCGTGAGCAGGCCGATGCGGACGAGGAACGGCTCGACGACCGCCTCGATGGTCTCGGCCTCCTCCCCGACCGAGACGGCGAGGGTGTTGAGGCCGACCGGACCGCCGTCGAAGCGCGTGAGGATCGTCTGCATCACCGCGCGGTCGAGCCGGTCGAGCCCGAGCTCGTCGACGTCGTACAGTTCGAGCGCCGCGCGCACGGCATCGACGTCGGCACCGCCGCGCCGCCCCGAGCCGGTCGGCGGGTGCACGAGCGCGTAGTCGCGCACCCGGCGGAGCAGTCGGTTGGCGATGCGGGGCGTGCCGCGGCATCGCCCGGCGATCTCGGCGATGGCTTCGCCGTCGATCGCGAGTCCGAGCATCGACGCCGCTCGCGCGAGCACCTGCTCGAGCTCGGCCTCGTCGTAGAACTCCAGATGTGCGGTGAAACCGAACCGGTCGCGCAGCGGGTTCGGCAGGAGGCCCGCCCGCGTGGTGGCCCCGACGAGCGTGAACGGCGAGAGGTCGAGCGGCACCGACGTGGCGCCGGCGCCCTTGCCGACCATGATGTCGATGCGGAAGTCCTCCATGGCGAGGTAGAGCATCTCCTCGGCGGACCGCGCCATGCGATGGATCTCGTCGATGAACAGCACCTCGCCCGGCACCAGCGAGCTGAGCACGGCCGCCAGGTCGCCGGCGTGCTGGATCGCCGGTCCGCTCGACATGCGCAGCGGCCGACCGCCCTCGTGCGCGACGATCATGGCGAGCGTCGTCTTGCCGAGGCCCGGAGGACCGGCCAGCAGGATGTGGTCGGGCGTGCGCTGCTGCAGGGTGGCCGCCGTGAGGAGCAGCTGCAGCTGCCCGCGCACGCGGGTCTGGCCGACGAACTCGGCGAGGCTGCGCGGACGCAGGGCACCTTCGAACGCCAGCTCCGCCTCGGACGCGAGCGCCGGATCGGTGAGGTCGAGGTCGAGGTCGCCGTCGTCGGTCTCGTGGCGGGTCATCGCACGCGTCCAGACTGCTGCGCAGGCCCGAGTCGCGTCAGCGTGAGGCGAAGGAGCGCGGGCACCGAGGTCGCCTCGGTGTCGGACGCCGTGGCCATGGTCTCGTCGACGGCCTCGGCCGCCACGCGCTCCGACCAGCCGAGCCCGGTGAGCGCGGCGAGCACGCTCTCGGCCACGCCGCCGGTGGCGATCGCGGCCGGCGCCGGCCGCGAGGTCGTGGCGACGAGCTTGCCGGCGAGCGACACCGTGATGAGCTTCGCGGTCTTGGGCCCGATGCCGCTGACCTTGCGGAACACCGCATCGTCGTCGGCCTGCACCGCGGCGGCGACCTGCTCGGGAGAGAGCGCCGAGAGCACGCCCAGTGCCGACTTGGGACCGACGCCCGTGACGCCGATGAGGAGCTCGAAGACCTCGAGTTCATCACGGGTGGCGAAGCCGAACAGGGTCAGCGCGTCCTCGCGCACGATGAGGCTCGTGTGCACCGTGATGTCGTCGCCCTCTCGGCTCGCGAGCGCCAGCGCGGGCGTGGCGTTCACGTGGAATCCGACGCCGCCGACCTCGATCACGACCGAACTGCCGGCCGCAGCGAGCACGCGGCCGCGAAGAGAGGAGATCACTCCTTCAGCCTACGGGCCGCCCCCGACACGGCGGCGGAGCGCTCCGCGGCGAGCCATGCACGCTGCGCCGGCGTGAGCGTCGAGGCATCCGTCACGGTCGTCGCGGCGGCCGAGTCGAGCACGGCGGCGCCCGCCACTCCCCCGGTGCGCCAGGCATGGCAGATGGCCAGCGCGAGCGCATCGGCGGCGTCCGCCGGCTTCGGCACCGCGTCGAGGCCGAGGATCCGCGCGACCATCGCGCCGACCTGTGCCTTGTCGGCGCGCCCGTATCCGGTGATCGCGGCCTTCACCTCGCTCGGCGTGTGCAGCGCGACGGGCAGCGCCCGGCGCGCGGCGATGAGCATCGCCACGCCCGAGATCTGGGCGGTGCCCATGATGGTCGAGACATCCGACCGCGCGAAGACCCGCTCGAGCGCGACCGCCTGCGGGCGGTGCTCCTCGAGGATCGCCTCGATCCCGTCGGCGATCCGGGCGAGCCGCCGGGGGGTGTCGAGGTCGGCGGGCGATCGCAGCACGACGACGTCGACGAGCCGTGCGGTGCGATTCGACTCGACATCGACCACGCCCACGCCGCAGCGGGTGAGGCCGGGGTCGATGCCGAGCACGCGCACGGCGACGGCCTAGTCCTCCGCCTCGAACTCGGCCTGCGCTTCGGGCGTGAGGTCGAAGTTGCTGTAGACGTTCTGCACGTCGTCGCTGTCTTCGAGGGCGTCGATGAGCCGGAAGACCTTGCGAGCCGTGTCGGCGTCGATCTCGACCTTGAGGTTCGGCACGAACGCGGCGTCGGCGGAGTCGTAGTCGATGCCCGCCGCCTGCAGTGCGGTGCGCGCGGCGACCATGTCGGATGCCTCGGTGATGACCTCGAACGTCTCGCCCTCGTCGGTGACCTCCTCGGCGCCGGCGTCGAGCACCGCGGCGAGCACGTCGTCTTCCGTGGTGCCCTCGGCGGGCACGACGATGACGCCCTTGCGGGCGAAGTTGTAGGCGACCGAACCGGGGTCGGCCATGGTGCCGCCGTTGCGGGTCATGAGCGTGCGCACCTCGGCGGCCGCGCGGTTGCGGTTGTCGGTGAGGCACTCGATGAGGAGGGCGACGCCGTTGGGCCCGTAGCCCTCGTACATGATGGTCGTGTAGTCGATCGACTCACCGGTCAGGCCGGCGCCGCGCTTGATGGCGCGATCGATGTTGTCGTTCGGAACCGAGGTCTTCTTCGCCTTCTGCACGGCGTCGACGAGCGTCGGGTTGCCGGAGAGGTCGGCGCCGCCCATCTTGGCGGCCACCTCGATGTTCTTGATGAGCTTCGCGAACGACTTCGCCCGTCGCGCGTCGATGACGGCCTTCTTGTGCTTGGTCGTCGCCCACTTGGAATGCCCGGACATGCGTCTCCCGTCTGGGTGGTCGGTACCCCGACATTCTAGGCCAGTCGGCGCAGGGCGACCGGCGCGGCCCCGGCGGGCCGGAGCCGCCGCATGGCCCGCTCGTAGCTGCGACGGCCGACGAGCCGGTAGGCCAGGCGCATCGGGCCGGGCAGCTCTCGCGCGATCCAGGCGTCGCGCTCGCCCTCGGGAAGGCTGTCGATCATCAGCCCGAGCAGCACGAACAGGGGCAGCGGCGGCTTCTCCCGCTGCGCGTGGGCGGAGATCTCGTCCCACTCGGCATCCGTCAGCACCGCGTCGAGAATCGGCAGGGCATCGCGCTCCTCGTCGGCGAGGTGCTCGGCGAGCATGCGGTCGAGCTCGTCGAGCGAACACGCGAGCCGCTCGGCGACCAGCACGTCCGCCTCGGGCGCCCAGGCGTCGACGAGCGCGTCGATCGCGTCGAGCCGGTCGGAGACGGCATGGTGCTGACCTCGCATCGCCGCCACGTGCAGGCCGCAGGCGGGGGCGCGCTCGGTCATCCGGTCCCAGAAGAACTCGTCCTCCGCGCGGTGGTGCAGGTGCAGGAGGGTGGTGAGGCCGTGCAGGTATCGCGCGAGGAACGCCGCGCGCTCGGCGTCTCCCTGTTCGACGTCGCGGACGAGCGTCGGCGCCTCGGCGAAGAGGCGGCGGAAGAGCCGGTGGATGCGGACGACCTCATCGCTGCGGCAGGTGGTGTCGGTGTCGGCGGTCGCGGGAGCGCCGGTGCTGGGGAGTCGCGTGGTCACGGCAGACCAGCCAAGCGGATGCCGCGACCGGCCGCACCGGGGAGAACCCTGAACCCGTGAGCGAGCCGCCGCGATTCCGCTGCGACGCTCCTATGGGTGTCAAGCGGGGTGTTCGAGGAGT
>NZ_SJZG01000019.1 GCF_004959775.1 Agromyces sp. H66 | reverse complement strand
ACCCTGCCCACTTGACAAACGAAGCTACATATCAGCCGAAGGTCTCGGCCGGGGCGTAACCCGTGCCGTTGTACTTCTGCACGATCACCGTCGAGACGGCCGGCTGCCCGTCTTCCGTGGTGTTCACCACGGTGCCCTCGAGCATCAGCGGCGCCTGGAAGTCGGAGATGTCGCGCAGCGCCTCCATGAAGCTGTCGCGCGTCGGCTCCTCCATGTTCTGGAACGCCTGCTCGAGCGTCGCCCCGATCATGTAGCTCCACATGCAGTGCGGGAACGCGGGCATGTCGGGGTAGTTCGCGTACTCCTTGAGGTCGGAGAGGAACTTCACGACATCCTCGTCCTCGGCGAAGGCCGGGCTCTGCGGGGCCTTCGAGAACGACACCGAGTAGACGCCCGGGAATGCCGTCGCCCCACCGGGCTCCAGGATCGCGACCGGGCTCGAGGTGTTCGACGGCAGGAACCAGCTCGGGAGCCAGCCGATCTGCTGCGCCTTCTGCAGCGACGAGATCACCAGCGGGGTGATCGACATCGCGTTGAAGAAGACGTCGGCACCGGTCGCGGCGAGCTCCGTGAGCTGCGCGTCGACCGACGTGTCGGTCGCCTCGTAGGTCAGCTCTCCGACGACCTCGATGTTGTCGGCGCCCTCGATGGCCTCCTTGAAGCCCTCGACGTAGCCGGCGCCGTAGTCGTCGTTCTGCGACAGGATCGCGACCTTGTGGTCGGCGTCGGACGCGGCGAGCAACTCACCGAAGGCGGCACCCTCGTTCTGGTAGATCGGCACGAACCCGAGCTGCCAGGGGCTCTCCTCCTGGTCGCTGAACAGCGGGTCGCCCGTCATGATGAGCACCTGCGGGAACTCCTCGTCGATCGCCGCCTCGCGCCAGGCGCGGTTGGTCGGCGTGCCGAGTCCGGATGTCGCGGCGAAGACGTCGTCGGAGACCATCTGCTGGAAGTTGGCGAGCGCCTTCTGCGGGTCGTACGTGTCGTCGTAGGTGTTGATCTCGACCGTGCGGGTCACGCCGTCGCCGAACTCGATGCCGCCGTCGGCGTTCACCGCGCCCATGTAGGCCTCGAGGCCCGCCACGGTGCAGGTTCCGGGACCGGCCGTCGGGCCGCTGAGCGGGGTCGACACGCCGAGCGTGATCGACTCGTCGGTGATGCCGGGGCTCGCCGCGGCACCATCGCCGCCGTCGCCGCCACCGCCGCGTGTGGTGCAACCCGAGACGGCGAGCGCGACGATCGAGGCCATTGCCACGATGCCGACGACGCCACCTGCCTTCTTTCGAATGTTCATGGTCGAATCTGCCTCTCTGTGTTTTCGGGTCCCTCCTGCGCGGCGTCCGCGGGCGGAGGCTCTGCAGGAGTGGTCTGCGGGGAATCTCCCTGCGGTGAGCGGGTCGTGCGTCGGCGGGTGAGCCGGCGGATGACCCGCGGGAGGCTGACGAGCCCCCCTGGCAGCAGGAACAGCACCGCGAGCAGGATCACGCCCTGGCTGATCGCGGTGAAGCTCGGGTCGATCGCGTTCGTGAGCTGCGGCACGAGCACGTAGTAGGCGCCGCCGATGAGCGATCCCGCGATGCTGCCGGCACCCCCGATCACCATGGCGATGACGAGGCCGATGGAGTGGGGGAAGCTGAGCGTCTCGGGCGACGTGTACTGCACGGCGACGAGGTAGAGGAAGCCGCTCGCGCCGCCGAAGATCGAGGCGATCGTGAAGGCGAGCACCTTGTAGCGGTACGGCGAGATGCCCATCGACGACGCCACGGCCTCGTTCTCGCGCACGATGGTGAAGGCACGGCCGTACTTCCCGCGCACCAGGTTGCGGGCGAGGATGAACGCCGCGGCGGCCACCACGAGCACGATGTAGTACTGCCACTGGTCGTTGTAGAGGCCCGTCCAGTCGGGTGCGCTCGAGAACCTCGCGGACGTGCCCTGCGATCCGCCGGTGAAGTCGGACAGGCGCTTCGCCAGTGGCACGCCGACGATCGGGAGCGCGATGGTGACCATGGCGATCGCGAGCCCGCCGAGCCGCGCCGCTGCGAGCGCGATGAGCAGGCCGACCACCCCGGGCACCACCAGGGACGCGATGAACACCACGAGGATGTTCCAATCCTGGTTGACGCCGTACGCGGCGACGTAGGCGCCGAGGCCGACGAAGAAGATCTGCCCGAGGTTCACCTGGCCGGCGTAGCCCATGATGAGGTTCAGCCCGAGCACGGCCACCGCGTAGACGCCGATGCGGATGAGGGTCTGGTTGGCGAAGACGGGGAGCACCAGGGGCGCATAGAGGAGGAGCGCCGCCACCACGACGACGAGGCCGAGCTGCACCCACCGGTTGCGCATGAGGGTCGAGAACCTGTTCATCAGACGCGCACCACGACCTTCCGCCCGAACAGGCCTTGAGGACGGACGACGAGGATCACGAAGATCAGGATGAACGGCACCGCGATCTTCAGGTCGTGCCCGATGAACGGCACGTAGACGGCGGCGAGGTTCTCGAGGATGCCGATCATCCAGGCCGCGACGACGGTGCCGAGCGGGCTCGAGAGGCCGCCGAGGATGACCGCGGCCAGCGCGTAGACCAGCGCCGTGTCCATCATGCCCGGGGTGAGGGTGAGCTGCGGCGCCACGAGCGAGCCGGCGATCGCGCCGAGGCCGGCGGCGAGACCCCAGCCGACCATCAGCAGCCGTCCGACCGGGAGGCCCGAGAAGGCCGCCGATGACGGGTTGTCGGCCACCGCGCGCAGGGCGAGCCCGAGCTTGGTGCGGAGGAAGAGCAGTTGGAGCACGATCATGATCGCGACGATCGTCAGCGTCGTGGCGATCGAGCGGACGCTCACGACCGCGCCGAGGATCTCGACGCTCGACAGCGGGAACAGCGACGGGAATTGGCGGTTGTTGTACCCCCACAGCCACGCTGCGATGCCCGTGATGAGCGTCAGCAGGCCGATGGTCACGACGACGGCGGTGTCGGGGTCGCCGCGCTCGAATCGGCGCATCAGGAAGCGCTCCACCACGGCGCCCATGACGAACGAGATCACGACGGCCAGGAGGATGGAGAGCAGCACGGGCAGTCCCGCCTGCGTGAACGCGTAGGCGATGTACGCGGACAGCACCGCCATGGCGCCCTGGGCGAAGTTGATGAGCCCGGTCGCCTGATTCACGAGCACGATGGCGAGGGCGAGGGCGGCGTAGATCGATCCGGTCGAGAGACCGTCGACGACGAGTTGGATGAAGGTATCCACGGTCTCAGCCCCCCAGGTAGGCGCGTCGGATCTCGTCCATGCCCTTGAGCTCGTCGGCCGAGCCGGTCAGGACGTTGCGTCCCGTCTCGAGGACGGTCGCCGTGTCGACGAGGGTGAAGGCGAGGTTGGCGTTCTGCTCGACGACGAGCATCGCGATGCCCGACTCCTGCCGGAGCCGTCGGATGGCCGCGTACACCGCCTTGGCCGTGCTCGGCGCGAGGCCGAGCGACGCCTCGTCGAGCAACAGGAGGCGGGGCTTCGCCATGAACGCCCGGCCGACGGCGAGCATCTGCTGCTCGCCGCCCGACAGTGCGGCGGCCCGGGAGTTGATGCGGTCCTTCAGCTGCGGGAAGAGGTCGAGGCAGTAGTCGAGGTCGGTCGCGATCGCCTTGCGATCCTTGCGCAGGTACGCCCCGACCCGCAGGTTCTCGCGCACGCTCAACTGCGCGAGGGTGCCGCGTCCTTCGGGAACGTGCGCGATGCCGAGCGAGGCGACCTTGTCGGGACGCGAGCCGCGGATGTTGCGTCCGTCGAACGTGATGCGGCCGCCGGTGCGCACCGTGCCGCTGATCGCGCGGAGCGTGGTGGTCTTGCCGGCGCCGTTCGCGCCGAGGATGCCCACCGCACCCCCCTCGGGAACGCTGAGCGAGACGCCCTCGAGCACCCGCACCGGTCCGTACGAGGCCGTCACGTCGGTGAGCTCAAGCAGCGTCATCGGCGGCGTCCTTTCCGATGTAGGCCTCGATGACGCGCCGGTCGGACTGCGCCTCGGCCGCGGTGCCCTCCATGAGCTTCGCGCCGTGATCGAGCACGACGACGCGCTCGGTGAGGGCCGAGATGAGGCCCATGTGGTGTTCCACGATCACGACCGTGATGTCCTCCTCGGTGCGGATGCGCCGCACGGTCTCGATGAGGTGCTCGACCTCGGCGTGCGAGAGGCCGGCCGCGGGCTCGTCGAGCAGCAGCAGCGCCGGCTTCATGAGCAGCGCGCGGCACAGCTCGACGCCCTTGTGCAGGCCGTGCGAGAGCTCGTCGGCGGGAAGGTGGGCGGCCCAGCCGAGGCCGGCGCGCTCGAGCAGCTCGAGGGCCTCGGCACGGATGTCGCGCTCGGAGCGGCCGGTGAACGGCAGGCGCAGCGACCACGAGGCGGGGTCGCCCGGCAGGCGGGTGTGCCCGCCGAGGAGCACGTTCTGCAGCACGGTCGCCTCGAGCTGGAGGGCCGGATGCTGGAAGGTGCGGGCCAGGCCGAGGCGGGCGAGACGAGACGGCGCGAGGCCGACGACCTCGGTGCCGTCGATCGTGATCGATCCGGCGCTCGGCTTGTAGTGCCCGCTGATGCAGTTGAACAGCGAGGTCTTGCCGGCGCCGTTCGGGCCGACGAGCCCGAAGATCACGCCGGGCTCGACGTCGAAGCTGACCTCTTGGAGCACCCGGACGCCGCCGAAGTGGAGGCTCACGTCGTGGAGGCTCAGGCGTGCGGCCATCCTGCACCTTCCTGTCGCATCATTGCTCGGGACTGACGCGATCGTTCACGACCGCACGAAACCGACGCTACGGATCGAGAACGAGATTGTCAACGATTTTGGAAACGAGAATCGGCGATGATATCGAATCGAGACCATCACGTGGCGGAAACTGCTCTTGACAGATGCGCCTCACCGTGCGGCGTCGCGCCCGGGCTTTCTGCGTCCGCCGTGCGGCCGAGATCCCACCGTACGTCCGCGCCCGAGGGATCCGTCCCGGAGTTCCGTTGAACGGAAAGAGCCGCGGTATCATGGAGGACGCGAACGGGCGTTGATCGACCGAGGGGAGTCCTGCGATGGCGCGCGCATCCAATGGCGAGTCGGTGCTCAGCAAGCACCTTCGGGTGCTCGGCGCGTTCGAGGCATCCGAGCCGTTCCTGACCCTCTCGGCGATCTCGGAACGCGCGGGACTCGCGCTCTCGACCACGCACCGCCTCGTCTCCGAGCTCGAGCGCGAGGGCCTGCTCGAGCGGATGCCCGACCTCACCTACCGGCTCGGCGTGCGGCTCTGGGAGCTGGCGTGCCGCACCCCCGGCGCCCTGGGCCTTCGCGAGATCGCGCGTCCGTGGCTGCAGCAGGTGCACGCGCGCGTGCGCCAGCACGTGCAGCTCGCGGTGCTGAGCGGCACCGAGGTGGTCTTCCTCGATCGGCTCTCGGCCCGCGACGCCGTGATCAACGCGACGCTCATCGGGGGTCGCCTCCCCCTGAACGTCTCGTCCAGCGGACTCGTGCTGCTCGCGCACGCCGGGCCCGAGCTGCTGGAACAGGTGCTCAGCACCCCGCTCGCGCGCTACAACGACGACACCATCCAGACACCGGAGCAACTCCGCGAGGCGCTCCGCCGGGTGCGCGCCGACGGCTGGGCGGTCACCGACGGGCACATCCACGCGGAATCGCGAGGCATCGCCGTTCCGGTGCACGGCGCCCATCAGGACGTCATCGCGGCGCTCTCGGTCGTCGTGCCGAACGACGGCACCTCCGCGCTCGGCCACGTGGAGCTGCTCGCCCACGCCGCCCGCGAGATCTCGGGCGCCATGCGGGCCGCGTACCTGCCGACGGGGCATCCCGCGGCCACGCCCGGCGGGCGGTTCCGCCCGCTGGTCGCGTCGTCGGTGCGGTCGATGGAGTACCTCGAGTCGCTGTCGCCGGCCGGTGCCGGTTCGCACGAGCCGTAATCCGGCGCAACCCCGCTCGACTTCGGAGGACGGCGGATTAGGGTTGGGTCATGTCTGTGAACCCTCCGTTCCGCGCCGACATCGTCGGCAGCTTCCTCCGTCCCGAGGAGGTCAAGGACGCCAGAGCGCGTCACGCCGCCGGGGATCTCGATGCCGCCGGCCTCCGAGCGGTCGAGGACGCCGCCATCGAGCGGCTCGTCGAGCGCGAGGCCGCCGCCGGCCTGAAGCTCGCGACCGACGGCGAGTTCCGGCGGTCGTGGTGGCACTTCGACTTCTTCGGCATGCTCGACGGCGTGAACGTCGTCGAGATCGACCACGGCATCCAGTTCCAGGGCGTGCAGACCCGTCCGCGCGGGCTGCACATCGACGGGCCGGTCGGGTTCCCGGCCGACCACCCCATGCTCGAGCACTTCCGGTTTCTCAAGCCCGTGGCCGAGCGGGCCGGGGTCGTGCCGAAGTTCAGCATCCCCGCGCCGACCGTGCTCGACTTCCGCCTCGAGCGCGACGCCCTCGAGGGCTCGCAGTACTCCGGCCACGAGGACATCTTCGAGGACCTCGCGCGCACCTACCGTGAGGCCGTGCAGGCGTTCTACGACGCCGGATGCCGCTACCTCCAGTTCGACGACACCGCGTGGGCGTACCTCTGTTCGGAGGAGGAGCTCGCCAAGGCGGCGGATCGCGGCATCCGCACCGATCACCTCGCGGAGCGCTATGCGGCGCTCATCAACGCCTCGCTGCGCGACAAGCCCGACGACATGGTGATCACCACGCACGTCTGCCGCGGCAACTTCCGCTCGACCTGGATCTCGTCGGGCGGCTATGAGCCGGTCGCCGAGCAGTTGCTGGGGGAGTGCGACTTCGACGGCTACTTCCTCGAGTACGACAGCGAGCGGGCCGGCGGCTTCGAGCCGCTTCGCTTCCTCCCCGAGGGCGACAAGGTCGTCGAGCTCGGGCTGATCACCACCAAGACCGGCACCCTCGAGGACCACGACGAGATCCGTCGCCGGATCGACGAGGCCGCCGCGATCGTCCCGATCGCGCAGCTCGCGCTCAGCCCGCAGTGCGGGTTCGCCTCGACCGAGGAGGGCAACGTGCTCACCGAGGACGAGCAGTGGGCGAAGATCGAGGCCGTGGTCGCCCTGGCGAACGAGGTGTGGGCCGACGCGTAGGGATGGGGCGTCCGGCCGCTACGAGGGGTCGGATGCCGCGGGGCCCGCGTCGGGCTCGCCGGCGAGCGCGTGCAGCCACTCGATGGCGCCGTCGGTCATCGGGTGGGCCGCGCCGAGCGCCTCGAGGAACGCGAGCGCGTCGCGCATCTCGGCCTCGCGTCGCACGGCGTGCACCGGGGTTCCCTCGAGCAGTCGCCGCACGAGGGCGTGGCCCGACGGCCCGAGCTCCGAGGCGATCTGGTCGATGACCCAGTCCTCGGCGCCGATCGCGCGGGCCGCCGTGACGCTCTCGAAGACGAGGGCGGCGAGCCCCTTCATGAAGACGCTGCGAAGGAGCTTGAGCCCGCCGGCGTCGCCGGCCTCGGCGCCGACGAGGGTCGTCGGCACCTGCAGGCCGTCGAGGAGCGACTGCAGCCGCGCGGCGCCCGTGCCGCTCAACGCGAGCGGGGTCGCGAGGCGTGCACGCGGCACCGGGGCAAGGATCGCGACGTCGACGAACGGGATTCCCCGTGCGGCCGCGCGCTCCGCGAGCCGGCGCTTCTCGCTGGGCTCGACGGTGTTCATGTCGGCGTAGACGCTCCCCGAGACCAGCTCGGGAAGGGCCGAATCGAGGGCGGATGCCGCGGAGACCCCGCCCACCAGGCTCAGCACGACGTCGGCACCGCGAACGGCCTCGGGTGTGCCGGATGCCAGCGTGACACCGGGCGGCGCGGTGGTCGCGACGGGGTCGGCCGCCGTGACCACGGAGCCCCGCTCGGCGAGGTCGGCGGCGTAGATCCGGCCCGCTTCCCCAAGACCCAGCACGGCGACGCGCACAGTGGAACTCCCTTGACCGGCTGTTGCTCGTAATATTGTAGACAATAGTGGTTGGCGCCCAGGCCCGATTCCGAGGTCCGGCGATTCGGGAGAGAGTGTGTGCGCATGTCGATGACGGTCCAGGAATCTCCGGCCGCGGGGGTGAGCGATGCGACCGGCGCGGCCGCGAACGACGCCGCCGGCTCCGCCGACGCGCGCGTGACCGACCTGATCCGCGACGCGATCATCCGCGGCGAGTACGCGCCGAACCAGCGGCTCATCGAAGCCGACCTCAGCTCGACGTTCTCGGCGAGCCGGGCGACGGTGCGCACGGCGCTGCTGGAGCTCGCGAGCGAGGGGCTCGTGGAGCGCCTTCCGAACCGTGGCTCGCGTGTTCGTGCCATCTCCCTCGACGAGGCCATCGAGATCATCGAGGTGCGCATGGGGGTCGAGGGACTGTGCGCCGCCAAGGCGGCCCTCAACCTCACGGACGAGGATGCCGCCGCCCTCGAGCGCCTCCGCGACGACATGTCCGAATCGGTCGCGGAGGGCGACCTCATGGAGTACTCGCGCCTGAACCAATACCTCGACCTGCGCATCCGCGAGCTCAGCCGCCACGCCACCGCATCCGACGTGCTCGCCCGGCTGCACGCCCAGAGCGTGCGCCACCAGTTCAAGCTGTCGTCGCGGCTGCAGCGGGCGAAGGTCTCGGTGCTCCAGCACGCCGAGATCATCGACGCCGTCGTCGCGCGGGACCCCGACCGTGCCGAACGGGCCGTGCGCAGTCACCTCAGCAGCGTCATCGACGCGTTGCGCGAACTCTGATCCTAGGGTTGCGTGAGCCCGGCGCCCGTCGTGCGGCGCCGGTGAGCACGTCGCCGCCGGGTGTCGGCATGCCCGCGGCATCCGTGATCCGCCCACCGGTGTGCGACTCCCGGCCGGTCACGGGGATGAGGCGCAGTGCCTCGTCGCGCCGGGCGGCATCGCGGTAGAGGCCCCGGCTCGCCATCGTGACGGCCCGGGCGTCGGCCTGCAGGGCGCCGCGGTCGCTGAGGCATCCGTGCGACGCCTCGACCACCACCAGGACGCCGCGGGCATCGAGGGCCGATTCGACCGCGTCGGCGAGCTGCCCGGTGAGGCGCTCCTGCACCTGCAGGCGCGCCGCCAGCACGTCGAGCACGTGCGCGAACGACCCGAACCCGGCCACCTTCTCGTCGGGCGCGTAGACGACGTGCGCCGTGCCTCGGAAGGGGAGGAGGTGGTGCTCGCACATCGAACGGAACGAGAGGCGCGACACCACGATGGCCTCACCGTCGGCGATGCCCTCGCCCGGAAGGGCCCGGATGAGGCCGGCGGCGTCGACCTCCGACCCCGACAGCAGCTCGGCGAAGCTCTCGGCGACCCGTCGCGGCGTGTCGGCGAGCTCGGGACGGTCGGGGTCCTCGCCCAGCGCGAGGAGCAGATCTCGCACCGCCCGGCGCGCAGCATCTGGATTCACGGTCTGCCTCCACGGTGACGGTCGGATGTCTCGGCGGGTGTCCTCGTGCATCGAGGTATCGAACCAGCGGCCCCTGCCGACGAATCGGCAGGGGCGGCAGGAGTCGGGCGTTGTCGGCGCTCAGGCGACGCCGGCGGTGCGCCAGCCGCCGTGGTACTCGGTGCGCGCGGTCACCGCGTAGGGCACCGGGCTCACCACGGCACGCACGGAGAACTGCTCGTGCGGCTCGACCGTGGTCTTCCTGCTGCCGCCGTCGGGCTCGCCCCAGATGACGCGCACCTCGGTGCCGATCTCGACGTTCGGGTCGACGGTCGCGAGCGAGAGTCCGCGGCGCTCGTTCGCCGTGACGCCCGTGAAGAGCGAGAGGCCCACGACGGTGCCGTCGGCGTCGACGACGGAGTCGTAGTTCGACGAGCCGTAGTTCGCGTTCGGCAGGTCGAAGAACTGGGCGCCCGGGCGGTCGCGGTCGAGGAAGGAGGTCCAGATCGCGGCGAGGTCCTCGTCGTTCCACGCGAGGGTGACCTTCTTGCGCTGCTGCGAGGCGTCGATCTGCTCGAGCGCGTCACGGCCGATGAAGTCGTGGTCGAACTTCACGAACGAGCCGTAGCCGAGCTCCCACGGGTTGAGGTAGTAGTCCTCGATGTTCTGCGACACGAACGAACCCGCGAGCGCGTTGATCGCCTCGTAGCTGTTCGCGGGGAGCCACTCGCGGTAGGCGCGCTCGGCCTCGCTCGAGTAGACGGCCGGCAGCGGCGACGGGATCCAGCCCGACTCGAGGGTGTTCGACGAGTAGGCACGCGAGCCGCAGGGCTCGATGCCGAACTCGGCGCCGGCCTCGAGCACGGCGTCGCGGATCTTGCCGTGCTGCTCGTAGGGACCCCAGATCTCGAGGCCGGGGGCGCCCGCCATGCCGTGGCGGAGCGTGCGCACCTGCTCGCCGGCGATGGTGAGGTAGCCCATGTGGAAGAACTTCACCTGCTCGAGGGGGCCGCCGTTGAGCTTCTCGATGATCTGCCACGCGTTCGGGCCCTGGATCTGGAACCGGTAGTACTGGCGGCTGACGGCCTCGCCGTAGGGGCGCGAGGGCGACCGGTCGTCGTAGGTGAACTCGACGTCGTAGCCGCCCGTCTCGGCGTGGAACTGCAGCCAGTTCGCACCGGGGGCCCGGCCGACGTAGACGTACTCGCTCTCGGCCTCGTGGAACAGGATGCCGTCGCCGATCACGCCGCCGTTGGACGCGGTGGGCACGAACTGCTTCGCGGTGTTCACCGGGAAGTTCTGGAAGCCGTTGATGCCGGTCTCGGCGAGGAGCTTGAGGGCGTCGGGGCCCTTCACGAAGAAGTTCACCATGTGGTGCGACTGGTCGTAGAGCACGGCGGTCTCGCGCCAGGCCTTCTGCTCACGGCGCCAGTTCGTGAATTCCGAGGGCACGACGGGGTAGATGTACGTGCCGAGCTGCGAGTTGCGCAGCATCTCGACGACGTTGCCCTTCTCGTCGAGCAGCTCCTGAAGATTGCTGGCCATGTCGTGATCCTCGACTTCCTTGTCCTGCGTCTGTCCGCGATGGTACGGGGGGAATTTCCCTATGTCCAGAGTTATCCGGTCGCCAAGATTGTAGACATAATGTTGACCATTCCGCCAGAGCTGTGATTCACTGATGGCGCATCGAGAGGTTGGAGTCCCTATGGCAGCGAACACCCTTCTGGTCATCAGTGCTCATGCGGGAGACTTCGTGTGGCGGGCCGGCGGCGCGATCGCCGCGGCGACGCAACGTGGCGAACGTGCGGTGATCGCGTGCCTCTCCTACGGCGAACGCGGCGAGTCCGCGAGCCAGTGGCTGCAGGGCAAGAGCCTCGACGAGATCAAGCAGATCCGCCGTGACGAGGCCGAAGCGGCCGCCGCCGAGCTCGGCGCCGAGATCGAGTTCCTCGACCTCGGCGACTACCCGCTGCGCGAGAGCCCAGAGGCGGTCGCGAAGCTCGTCGACGTGTACCGGCGCGTGCAGCCCACGGTCGTGCTCACGCACACGCTCACCGACCCGTACAACGGCGACCACCCCGCGGCGGCGCGCATGGCGCTCGAGGCGCGCGTGCTCGCCCAGGCGATCGGCGTGGCGAACGCCGACGGCTCATTCCCCTCCAAGGACGACATCATCGGGGCGCCTCCCGTCTTCTTCTTCGAGCCGCACCAGCCGGAGCAGTGCGACTTCAAGCCCGACGTGCTGCTCGACATCACCGAGGCGTTCCCGCTCAAGCGCAAGGCGATGGAGTGCCTGCCGGCCCAGAAGCACATGTGGTCGTACTACACCGACCTCGCCGTGCGCCGCGGCGTGCAGGTGAAGCGCAACGCCGGCCCGAACCTCGGCCTGCCGCACGAGACGATGGGCGAGGCCTACATGCGGTTCTTCCCGCAGGTGACGAGCGTGCTCGGATGACCGGCATCGTCGTCACCGACATCCGGCGGGCCGACCGCGACGTCGTCGACGCGCTCGCCGGGTTCGGTTCGGCCACCGTGCACGAGGCGCTCGGTCGCATCGGCTACGCGGGCCCGCGCATCCGCCCGATCCAGCAGGGTGCCGCCATCGCCGGTTCCGCCGTGACGGTGCAGACCGCGCCCGGCGACAACCTGATGGTGCACGTGGCGATCGAGCAGGCCGGCGACGGCGACGTGATCGTCGTCGTGCCCACGACCGATTCGGCGTACGGGTTCATCGGCGAGCTGATGGCGACCCAGATGCAGGTGCGCGGCGTTCGCGCCTACGTGACCAGCGGCGGCGTGCGCGACACGGCCGAGCTGCGCGAGATGGAATTCCCCGTGTGGACCGCCCACGTCAGCTCGCAGGGCACCGTCAAGGACACCGCCGGCTCGGTGAACGTGCCCGTGATCCTCGGCGACGTGGTCGTGAACCCTGGCGACGTGGTCGTCGCCGACGACGACGGCGTCACCGTCGTGCCGCGCGAGCGAGCGGCCGAGGCCCTCGACGCGGCGCGCGCCCGCACGGCGAAGGAAGCCGCGAACCGCGCGAGGTACGAGGCGGGCGAGATCTCGATGGACGTCAACGGGCTGCGCCCGGTCCTCGATGCGCTGGGCGTGCGCCACCTCACGCAGGCGGAATACGACGATGGTCGCCGCTGACCCGGTGCACGACGGCATCCCGTGCATGCTCATGCGCGGGGGCACCTCCAAGGGCGCGTACTTCCTGGCCGGGGATGTCCCGGCCGACCCGCTCGAGCGCGACGACCTGATGCTGCGCATCATGGGGAGCCCCGACCCGAAGCAGATCGACGGGCTCGGCGGGGCGCATCCGCTCACCAGCAAGGTCGCCGTCGTCTCCCGCTCGGAGGCGCCCGACATCGACGTCGACTACCTGTTCCTGCAGGTGGTCGTCGACCAGCCGACCGTGAGCACCGCCCAGACGTGCGGCAACCTGCTCGCGGGCGTCGGCCCGTTCGCGGTCGAGCGCGGACTCGTGCCCGCGGGCGACCCCACGACGACGGTCCGCATCCGGCTCGTGAACACGGGGGATGTCGCGACGGCCGTCTTCGCGACGCCCGGCGGCCGCCCCGACTACGACGGCGACGCCGCCATCGACGGCGTGCCCGGCACCGCGTGCCCCGTCGACCTCGAGATGGCCGCGGGCGACAAGCCCCTGCTGCCCACGGGGAACGTCGTCGACGAGATCGCCGGGCACCGCGTCACCATGGTCGACAACGGCATGCCGGTCGTGCTGCTGCGTGCCGACGACTTCGGCGTCGACGGCGACGAGTCGCCCGACGAGCTCGAATCGCGCCCCGACCTCCGCCGGGCGGTCGAGGAGATCCGGCTCGAGGCCGGCCGGCTCATGGGCCTCGGCGACGTGACCGACCAGACCGTGCCGAAGATGTTCCTGCTCTCCCCGCCGCGACACGGCGGCGTGGTGGGCACCCGCGGGTTCATCCCGGCCCGCGTGCACTCGTCGATCGGCGTGCTGATGGCGGCATCCGTCGCGGCCGGCGTCGGCATGCCGGGCGCCGTCGGGTCCGAGTTCGCGGCGCTCCCGGAGGAGGGGCGCCCCTTCGACATCGAGCACCCGACCGGCTCGTTCCCCGCTCGCATCCGAGTCGCGCGCGACGACGACGGCGTGTGGCGCGGCACCTCGACCTCGCTTCGCACCGCCCGCAAGATCTTCGACGGCACCGTCTTCGCCAGGCCCCGGCTATGACGCAGGCCCCGGCTATGACGCAGGCCCCGGCTATGACGCCGCACCCGACCCCGTCTCTCAGAGAGGACACCTGAAAATGACCGACTACACCTCGTTCGACGTCGCCCACCTCGGCAACGTCGAGCTGCTGACCCCCACGTTCGACAAGAGCCTCTGGTTCTTCCGCGACCTGCTCGCCATGCGGGTCGTCGCCGAGGAGGGCGACTCGGTCTTCCTCCGCACGTGGGACGAGTACCAGCTCTACACGATCAAGCTCACGGCATCCGACGACGCAGGGGTCGGCCGCACCACCTTCCGCACGACCAGCCAGGAGGCGCTCGAGCGTCGGGTCGCCGCCATCGAGGAGACCGGACTCGGCGAGGGCTGGGTGGACGGCGAGGTCGGGGTCGGCCCGACCTACATGTTCCGCGACCCCGACGGCCACACCATGGGCATCTACTACGAGACCGAGCGGTACGTCGCGACCGACGACAAGCCGGCGCTGAAGAACCAGGCCTCGGCGTTCCCCGGCCGGGGCGTGAACGCGCGCCGACTCGACCACATCAACTACCTCGCGAAGGACGTCGTGGCCAACGGCGAATTCGTCGAGACGGCACTGCGCGGCCGCGAGAGCGAGCGCATCGCGCTCGACGAGGGCGGCTTCGCCGCGTGGTGGTTCCACTTCAACAACAAGTCGTACGACATCGTCTACTCCGACGACTGGCTGAAGCACGGCAACCGCCTGCACCACATCGCCTTCGCCCCCGACACCCGCGAGGACATCCTCAAGGCCGCCGACATCTTCCTCGAGAACGGCATCCACATCGAGTCGGGCCCGCACAAGCACGCCATCAACCAGACCTTCTTCCTCTACGTCTGGGAGCCGGGCGGCAACCGCATCGAGTTCGCCAACGCCGGCGCCCGACTGCTGCTGGACCCCGACTCGCCCGTCGTGGAGTGGACGGCGGAGGAACGCAAGAAGGGCCAGGCCTGGGGCATGAAGACCATCGAGACGTTCCACACGCACGGGACGCCGATCGTCAAGGAGTGAGCCGTCCGGACGATCTGCCCGAACCGGGTCCGAACCGACGGAACCGTGATGGACTGGATGAAGAGCACAATCCCGAACACAGAGAGGTGGGGAGTCGCATGAGCGACATGGAGAACGCCGTCGTGAGCACGGATGCCGCATCCGGTGCCGCGTCCGACACGGGCACGCAGGCCGGAGGCGCCGTGCAGACGTCGACCAGTGTGAGGACGGGTCTCTACATCGGCGGTGAGGAGCGGTTCACCGACGAGGTGCTGACGGTCGCCGACCCGGGAAAGCCCGGCGTGACGGTCGGTGAGGCCGCGTCCGCGTCCGAGGCGGATGTCGCCGATGCCATCGCCGCAGCCAAGGCCGCGTACCCGGCGTGGTCCGCGTTGACCGCGCAGGAGCGCGCGGCGAAGATGGCCGAGGCGATCGCGGGCATCGCCGACGACCGCGACACCGACGCCGCGATCCTGTCACAGGAGAACGGCAAGATCCGCATGGAGTCCTGGGTCGACGCGCTCGTGTTCGAGATCCGCTGGAACCTCGCGTTGATGCTCGCCGACGAGGTGGATGCGGTCAAGACGCTGCCCGTCGTTCCCGGGAACATTCCGGTGACGACCGAGGTGGCCTACCAGTCGATCGGCCCGGTCACGATCATCGTGCCGTTCAACTGGCCGATCGCGATCCTCGGCGCCTCGCTGCCGCACGCCCTGCTCGCCGGCAACACCGCCATCGTGAAGCCGCCGCCCTCGACGCCGCTGGCGACCACCCGCGTGGTGCAGCGCGTCGCCGAGAAGCTGCCGCCCGGCGTCCTCAACGTCGTGACGGGCAAGGACGCGAACATGTCGGCGCTGATCGCGAGCCAGGATGTGGCCAAGGTCTGCTTCACCGGCAGCGTCAACGGCGGCAAGCGGATGATGGAGATGGCGTCGAAGTCGCTGACCCGGGTGACGCTCGAGCTCGGCGGCAACGACGCGGCGGTGTTCCTCGAGGACGCGATCATCGACGACACGCACCTCGACCGCCTGTACGCCGCGATCTACGACACGNCACCTCGACCGCCTGTACGCCGCGATCTACGACACGACCGGCCAGATCTGCATGAACGCGAAGCGCGTGTACGTGCACCGATCGCGCATGGACGAGCTCGTCGCCGGACTGTCGGCACGCCTCGAGCAGGCGAAGATCGGGTACGGGCTGGATGAGGGCACGACGATGGGTCCGCTGCACCAGTCGGCGCAGAAGGCGTTCGTCGAGGAGATCATCCAGGAGGCGAAGGATGCCGGCGCCGACGTGCGGGAGTTCGGCGAGCTGCCGAGCGACCCCGAGTTGCAGGGCGGCAACTTCCTCCGCCCCGCGATCGTCGTCGATCCCGACCCGTCGCTGCGCGTGGTGACCCAGGAGCAGTTCGGCCCGGTCATCCCGATCATCCCGTTCGACACCGAGGAGGAGGCCGTCGCGGCCGCGAACGACACGTGGGCCGGACTCTGCGGCAGCGTCTGGACCGCGAGCCCTGAGGCCGCGCAGCGGGTCGGGTCGCAGCTGGTCTGCGGCTACGTGTGGGTGAACGACCACGGCGCCACCCGCCTCGACCTGCGTGCCCCGTTCGGCGGCATGAAGCAGTCGGGTTTCGGCCGTGAGCAGGGCATCGAGGGCGTCCGCGCCTTCCAGGACACCCGCTCGATCGCGACCATCGACCCCGAGGCGCTGGCCGCCATGGCCCACTGAGGCGCCTGATCGACAGGCGAGCCGAAGGCCGGAAGGCGCGGGTGCCGGCACCGTCAGCGGTGCGGCATCCGCGCCTTCTCCTCGCCGTCGCGGTGCTCATCATCGCGGCGAACCTGCGCGCCTCGATCGCGGGCGTCGGGCCGCTCCTGGCCCAGATCGCCGACGACCTCGGCACCACCGAGGCGGCGCTCGGCCTGCTCGCGGCGATCCCGCTCATCGCGTTCGCCGTCGTCTCGCCGCTCGCGCACGGACTGAGCACCAGGCTCGGGATGTCGCAGACCGTCCTGTGGTCGCTCGTCGCCCTCGCGGCCGGCACCGTGTGGCGATCGCTGCCCGGATCGGCGGTGAACCTCTGGGTCGGCACCGTGCTGATCGGGGCATCCCTCGCCGTCGTGAACGTGCTGCTGCCCGCCGTCATCCGACGCGACTTCCCCGACCGCCTCGCGGGCATGACCGGGTTGTTCACGGCGTTCCTCGCCGGCACCGGCGCCCTGGCCTCGGGCGTCGTCGTGCCGATCTCCCACGTCGTCGTCGACGGGGACGAGATCGGATGGCGCTGGGCGCTCGTCTGGTCGGGCTCGCTCGTGACGCTGGCGATCGCCGCCTGGGGCGCGCACCTCGCCACCCGGCGCGGTGCCGCCGACCGCGAGCGGGAACGAGGCCGGACTCCGGTCGACCCGTCGGAGCCCGTGTCCGGTCGCGCCGGCATGTGGGGCGACCCGGTCGCCTGGCTGGTGCTCGCCTACATGGGCTTCCAGGCGATGTGGTTCTACATGCTGGTCACCTGGCTCGCCCCCTTCGCGCTCACGCTCGGGCGCTCCGAGGTGGTCGCCGGCATCGACGTGATGCTGCTGCAGATCTGCTCGCTCATCGGCTCGCTCGTCGTCCCGTTCCTGCTCCGGGCGCCCCGGCTCGCGCGGTGGACTCCCGCGCTCATCCCGTTGGTCGGCACGGTCGGCGTCGTCGGCCTCGTCACGGTGCCCGACGTGTTCGTCGGATGGGTCATCCTCTGCGGACTCGGCAGCGGCGCCTCGCTCTCCATGACCTTCACGCTGTTCGGGCTGCGCGCCCGCTCGGCCGTCGCCGCGGGCCGGCTCTCGGGCATGGCGCAGTCGGGCGGCTACGCGATCGCGGCGGTCGGCCCGATCGCGTTCGGCGGGCTGCTGACCCTGACGGGCGGATGGCTCGTGCCGTTCCTCCTCGTGGTGCTCACGCTGCTGGCGCAGGCCCTGGTCGGCGTGTTCGTCGGGCGCGACCGGCACGCGGAGGCCGGCGCACGCCCGGAGCGCGTGGCGGGTTAGGCGCGGCTCGCGGTGCGGCCGGCCGCACCGGCCGCCCACCCCGCGTCGATCACGTGCAGCGCGTCGACGGCGAGCGCGAGTCCGTCGTCGTAGGGCGTGCGCCAGATGGCGAGCATGTCGGCGACCGGCGCGTCGAGCACCGACCGCGAGAAGGCTTCGACGCCCCAGCGTCCGCGGTACCCGTCGTCGAGCGCCTGCCGCACGACCCCGGCGACGTCGACCGCGCCCGATGAGAGCGCGCCGCGGCCCGACTGGCCGAGCTCGAGGTACCCGAGCTTCGGCAGCGCGGTGCGGATCGCCGCACCGAGGTCGGCCTCCTCGACGGCCATGTGGAACGTGTCGAGGTGGATCCGCAGGTGGTCGGAACCGCTGGCGGCGACGAACTCCATCGCCTGCGCGGCGGTGTTGACGACCGCGGTCTCGTACCGGTTGAGCACCTCGAACGTCATGGTGACGCCGCGCTCGTGGGCTTCGTCGGCGACCCGCCCGACCTCGGCGGCGGCGCGCTCGAACGCGTCGCGCGCGACCGGCGCCGTCGGGCCGCCGAACGGGCCGTACGGCACGCCGTTCATCTGGTCGCCGCCGAGCGCGACCGTGAGGTCGAGGGCGGCGCGCAGCATCGCGGCGCCGGCGGCCCGCACCTCGGGGTCGGCCGACGAGACATCCGCGTCGGGCATCTGGCCGGCGATCGTGATGGGCGCGAGTCCCCGCTCGGCGAACGCCCGGGCGAGGGCCGCGGCATCCGTGGCCTCCGGATCGAGCGGCGGCAGCACGACGCGGCGGTACCCGACGGCAGCCAGGGCGTCGAGCGCGGCGCCGAGACGAGCGGGGGCGGCATCCGCCACCACCACGTTGAGATGGCAGGCGACGTCGAGATCGGCGTTCACGGATGTCTCCCTCGGTCGCTAGAAGACGGGCAGGTCGAGTCGCTGCTTGAAGACGGAATAGCCGTCGTCGACGTGCACGACCGTGCCGTTGATCGCGTTGGCCTCATCGGAGGCGAGGAACGCGACGACGTCGGCGATCTCCGACGGGGCCGTCATCGTGTTGCGCAGCTGCTCGGAGGCGAAGGTCGCCTTCAGCTCGTCGCTGAACTGGTTGATGATCGCGGTGCCGACCCGGCCCGGCGTGATGGCGACGGCGCGGATGCCGTACTCGGCGAGCTCGTACGCGGCCGACCGGGTGAACGAGATGACCGCGGCCTTCGCCGCGCTGTACGTGAACGACAGCTCGGCGGCCTGCTCGCCGTAGATCGACGAGGTGCTGATGATGACGCCGGGGGTGCCCTGGGCGCGGAACTGGCGTCCGGCGGCGAGGATGCCGTAGTAGACGCCGTCCTGGTCGACCCGGATCATCGGTTCGTAGTCGATGGCGGGGTCGTGCTCGAGCAGGGGCTTGCCGCCCGCGATGCCGGCGTTGTTGAAGATCACGTCGAGCCTGCCGAACACCTCGACGGCGCGGGCCACCATGGCCTCCACCTGCCCGAAGTCCGACACGTCGACCTCGGTCGCCGCCGCCGCGCCGGGGAACCCGAGCGACTCCACCTCGGCGACCACGCGCTGCGCACCCGCCAGGTCGCGGTCGGCGATGAGCACCTTCGCGCCCTCGCGGACGAACTTCAGGACGGTCGCCTGACCGATTCCGCTGGCGCCGCCCGTGATGATGGCGACTTTGCCTTCCAAACGCATGAGTTGACTTCCTTCTGAGGTTGACGGTCAGCGCGGTGGGGCGGGAGGTCCCCGCCCCACCGCGAGGGGACTCGAGTCGGACTACTCCAACTTGTCCGACGGCGTGATGTCCGCCGCGTTCTCAGCCGTGACCAGGGTGGTCGCCGCCGCCTCGAAGTTCTCGTCGGGGAGCGTGCCGTCCTCCTGGTAGGCCACCATGGCCGCGATCACCTGGTCGAGGATCGACGGCCACGGCTGCTCGACGGTCGCCAGCATCGCTCCGCCGGCCTGGATCTGCGCGATGGCCTCGCTCACGGCGTCGACGCCGGTCACCTTGCCGGCCTCGCCCGCTTCGGTGATCGCCTGTGCGGCACCGAGCGCCGCGTCGTCCCAGCCGGCCCACACGCCGTCCAGGGCGCCCGGGTTCGCCGACATGAAGTCGGCGACGAACGCCAGTGTCTCGGTGCGGCCGGTCGCGGGCGACTGGACCTTCTGCATGTCGCCGCCGGCGATGGTGGCGCCGGCCTCCTCCAGCGCCTCCACCGCGAGGGCGGAACGCATCCGGATTCCCGCGTGCGGGTCGTGGCCGATGACCATGACCGTCTTGCCGTCGAGGCCGCCGAGCGCCTCGTCGAGCGCTCCGACGGTCTGGTCGACGATGCCCTGCTGGTCGGTCGTGACGTTGAGGACGTACGCGTCGGTCGGCTCGGTGCCGGCGTCCATCGCGAACATCGGAATCTCGGCATCCCGCGCGGCGGTCACGATCGACTGGATCGACGCCACATCGGTGTAGCCGTTGAAGATCGCGTCGGCGCCCTGGCCGATCGCGCTCTCCACCGCCGGGTTCATCTTCTGGAAGTCGAAGTCGCCCTGGATCATGGTCAGATCCCAGCCGAGCTCGTCGGCCTTGGCCTCGACGGCCTTGACCCACCACGCGCCGACCGGCGTCTGGTTGCCCGACGTGAACGCGATGACACGGAACGTCCCGTCGTCGCCGCCGTTGTCGCCGCCGGTGCCGCCACCGGTCGTGCATCCGGTCAGTGCTAGAGCTGCAGCCGCGGCGAGCACCACCGTCGCCCTGAATGTCTTTCGCATGAGTAACTCCCTTGTTGTGATTGCGGTGTTGCGGTGTTGCGGTGTTGTGAGTGCGGTATTCGGGTGGCCCGGGTGGGTGCACCGCCCGGGTGATCGTGGGCGAGAGCTATCTCTCGCGCGTCTTGAGGGATGACAGCGTCACCGCGGCGATGATGATCAATCCGGTGACGACCTGCTGGACGTACGAGTTGACGCCCAGGATGTTGAGGCCGTTGCTCATCACGCCGATGATCGCGACGCCCACCAGGGTGCCGATGATGTTCGCCGCGCCCGACCGGACGACGGTCATTCCCAGGAACACGGCGGCGACCGAGAACAACAGGTTGTCCTCACCCTGCACGGCGCTCGCGCTGCCCAGTCGTGCCGCCAGCAGGATTCCGCCGATGGCGGCGACCAGCCCCGCCACGGTGAATGCCAGCAGTCGGGCGAGTCGCACGTTGACGCCCGAGAGCCTCGAGACCTCGGCGTTGCCGCCGGTGGCGTACCACCGGCGCCCGAGCGTCGTGTACTTGAGGAGCGCCCACAGGATCAGGGAGATGCCCGTGGCGATGAAGACCGGCAGTGGGATCTGCAGGAACCGCCCCTGGCCGAGGTTGTTGAACTCCTCGGGCATCTTGAACAGGGTCGTGCCTTCGGTCACGAGGAACGCGAGCCCGGTCACGGAGGTCAGCGTCGCCAGGGTGGCCACGAAGGCCGACAGGTTGAGATAGGCGACGAGCACGCCGTTCACGAGGCCGACGAGCACCCCGACCGCGAGTCCGACGAGGATCGCCGCGGGCACGGGAGTGCCGCCCAGCATCATGGACGATGCCACCGCGCCGGCGAGGGCCGACGTCGCCGCGACCGAGAGGTCGAAGTCGCCGACGACCATGACGATCGTCTGGGCTCCCGAGATGATCGCCAGGATGGCCACCTGGTACAGGATGTTCCTCACGTTCGTGAACCCGAGGAAGACGTCGGGGCGCATCGCGAAGAAGAAGACGATCAGGGCGATCAGGGCGAGCACCGTGCCGGACGCCAGGAGCGTCTGCCCCACCGAACGGCGAGGAATCGCTCGAACGTCGGTGGGATCCTCCAGCCCGGGGTTACGCGTCGTGGTCATCGGTCTCAGCCTTTCCGTAGCAGTACGCCAGCAGCATTTCTTCGTCCGCCTCGTCGGCGCGAACCTCGCCCGAGATCCGCCCCTCGTGCATGATGAGCACCCGGTCGCTCATGCCGATGAGCTCCGGAAGCTCGGAGCTGACGGCGACGACCGTCGTGCCCCCGGCGGCGAGCTCGCGGATCAACCGGTAGATCTCCGCCTTCGTGCCGACGTCGATGCCTCGCGTCGGTTCGTCCATGAGCAGGATCTTCGGCTTCCGGGCCAGCATCTTGGCCAGCACGACCTTCTGCTGGTTGCCGCCGGAGAGCTCACCCACCGGCTGCCGTTGGCTCCGCGCCTTGATCTTCAGGTCGGCCATGCCCTTGCGGACGATGTCGGTGATGCGCGCGCCGTCGACCACGCCGAACGAGCTGACGGCCGGGATGTTCGCCAGCGCGATGTTGTCGCGGATCGTCGCCCCGAGGATGACGCCCTGGGTCCGACGCTCCTCCGGCACGAGCGCGATCCCGGCATCGAGTGCCCGACCCACGCCCGGTGAGTGCGGAAGCGTCGTGTCGCCGACCGTGATGGTCCCGGCGGTGTGCTTCTGGGCTCCGGACAGGATCCGCAGGAGCTCGCTGCGACCGGAGCCGGCCAGGCCGCCGATGCCGAGCACCTCACCCGTGTGCGCCGTGAACGAGACGTCCTTGACGCGCCGACCGTCGAGGTTCGCCACCTCGAGGGCCACCTCGGTCGTGACGGTGGTCCGGTCGGGGTACAGTTCGCCCGCCGAGCGGCCGACCATGCTGGAGATCACCTCGTCGATGTGGGAATCGGCGACGTCCTTCGTGACGATGGTCTCGCCGTTGCGCATGACCGTGAGGCGATCGCAGAGCTCGAACACCTCCTCGAGACGATGCGATACGTAGAGGATCGCGACGCCTTCATCGCGCAGGCTCCGGAGCACCGTGAACAGCTCGCTGATCTCCGTGTCGGTCAGCGATGCGGTCGGCTCGTCGAGGATGAGCACGCGAGCGTCGGTGGCCAGTGCACGAGCGAACGCGACCATGGTCTGCTGCACCGGCGACAGTTCTCCGGCGAGCCTGCTCAGCGAGATCTTCTGATGGATGCGGTTCAGCTGTTCCCGAGCGCGACGACGCAGGGCGCGCCACTGCACGACCCCGCCACGCGAGGGGATCTGCTCGCCGAGCAGGATGTTCTCGGCGACGCTGATCGTCGGGACGATGGACAGTTCCTGGTACAGGGCGACGATTCCGGCGCGGTTGGCGACGCGCACGTTGGGGAACTCCACTTCTTCGCCGTCCCGCCAGAGGGTTCCGGAATCGGGCGCATAGACGCCGGTGAGCACCTTGATCAGGGTCGACTTGCCGGCGCCGTTCTCGCCGAGCAGGGCGTGGATCTCGCCGGGCCGCACCGACAGCTGGGCGCCGTTCAGCGCGTGCACGCCATCGAAGCGCTTGACGATGTCGCGAGCTTCCAGCGCGGGGACCACGGTGGTGGTCTGGTCGGTCACCGTCATGATGCGCTCCCCTCCAGGTCGTTGCAGCGAATGACGACCTTCGGATGCGCCCCGCTCACGTGCACGGCGAAGGCCTCGGCAGCGTCCTCCAGGTCGAAGACGGTCTGCGTGAGCTCGTCCACGTCGAGGTGCGGCAGGACCTGCAGCGCGCGCGGGAATGTGTACGGCGAGATGAAGACGCCGGTGAGCGTCAGCTCCTTCAGGTACAGGAAGTCCGAGAGATTGAGCGGCATCTCGAAGTCGGCCGGGTACATGGCGCCGTAGACGACGGTGCCGCCCCTGGCCGCGAGGTCGAGCAGCCCGCGAACGGCACGGGTCGAACCGGATGCGTCGATCACGACGTCGTACCCGAGGCCGCCCGTGATCTCGGCCGCTCGTGCGTCCTGGTCCTCGCCGATCGGGTCGATCGCGAACTCCGCGCCGTGGCGCAGCGCCATCTCGCGTCGCTCGGCGATCGGCTCGATCATCGTGAGCGAGGTCGCGCCGTGCATGCGCATGACCTGCAGGGCGAGCTGCCCGATGGGACCGCCGCCGCAGACGGCGACGCGGTCGCCCACCCTGATGTTCGTCTTGTCGGCGATGCGCACGGCGACCGAGGTCGGTTCAAGGAGGCATCCCCTCAGGAGCGACACGTCATCGGGGAGCCGGTAGACCTGCGACTCGTGCCAGGTGACGGTCTCGGCCATGCCCGGCCGGTTGTACTCCTGGATGTACTCGCAGAACTGCTGCCGGCCGTCACGGCATGCCCGGCAGGTGCCGCAGAAGCGCAGGAAGTTGCCGGCGACCCGGTCGCCCACCCGCAGGCCGTTGCGGTGCGCGGCCTCGCCGAGCGCCTCGATCACGCCCGAGACCTCGTGGCCGAGCCCGATCGGCACGTCGGTGCCGAAGAAGCCCTCGGCCAGGTGCGGGTCGGACCCGCAGATGGCGGCGTAGGCCACGCGGACGCGGACGTCCTCGGGCCCGAGCGGCTGCTCGGGGAAGTCGACCACGCCGATCTGGCCGCGCGCGTCCTCGTCGGGATCGCGGAGGCTGCCGATCTTCGTGACGGCGACTGTTCTCATGGGTCTCTCCGTTGAGCTCGTGGGGCGTGGGTCAGGACTGGGCGGCGATGACCCGGCGGGTCGCCGCGATGGTGGCGTCGAGGCCGTAGCCGTGCTTGTCGCGCAGCTCCTCGTCCTCGCCGAAGCCCGCGTAGACCTGGGGGATGCCGAGCCGCTCGAAGGCCGTGAGGTGGATGCCGCGGTCGGCGAGCACGTCGGCGATGCGCGAGGCGAGCCCGCCGTAGGCGAGGTGGTCCTCCAGCACGACGAACCGGCCGTCGGTCTCCTCGGCGCACTGCGCGATGAGGTCCTCGTCGATCGGCTTCAGCGTGAACATGTCCACGACCCGCACCGACCGGCCGTCCTTCGCGAGCTCGTCGGCGGCCTGCAGCGCCTGGGCGACGACCGTGCCGTGCGTGAAGATCGTGGCATCCGTGCCCTCGCGTGCGACGATGCCCTTGCCGATGCGGACCTCGTGCTCACCGGGCTCGTAGAGCACCATGTCCTTCTTGCCGACGGCGAGGCGGATGTAGATCGGACCCCGCATCGACATCGACTGCCGGAGGATCTCGCCCACCATCAGCGGGTCGCCGATGGAGGTGACCGTCATGTTGGTGAGGGAGCACATGATCGCGAGATCCTCGACCGCGTAGTGGGTGGAGCCGCCGTTGCCGACCAGTCCGCCGTGCGTGCCGATGATCTTCACGGGCAGGTTCGGATAGCAGACGTCCGTGCGCACCTGCTCGAGCGCGCGCATGCTGAGGAAGGGCAGCATGCCCGAGACGACCGGGATGTTCCCGTCGTAGGCGAGCCCTGCGGCGATGCCGACGCAGACCTGCTCGGCGAGGCCGACGTCGAGGAAGCGGTCGGGGTACGTGTCGCGGAACTCCACGAGCGTCGCGCCGATGTCGGGCGTGAGCACCCACAGGTTCTCGTGCTCCGCGCCGAGCTCGGCGAGCGTGGTTCCGATGACGGAGCGAGCCGACAGCATCTCTCCGAACGTGAACGTGACCGGCATCAGACCGTCTCCTTCTTCCGGTTTGCTTCGAGCGAGGCCATCGCTCGCTCGAGGTCGGCGGCACCGAGCGAGCCGGCGTGCCAGGCCAGGTTGTGCTCCATGAAGTCGACGCCCTTGCCCTTGACCGTCTCCGCGATGACGACCGTCGGTCGGTCGGAGTCGGTCGCCGGGAGCGCATCGATCGCGGCCACGAGCTTCGCCATGTCGTGGCCGTCGGTCTCGATGACGTTCCAGCCGAACGCGCGCCACTTGTCGGCGTAGGGCTCGAACACGACCCGCTCCTCGGCGAAGCTCGTCATGAGCTGGCGGTTTCGGTCGATGAAGGCCACGAGGTTGCCGAGCTCGTTGCTGCGCGCCGCCATCGCGGCCTCCCACACCGAGCCTTCGCCGGTCTCCCCGTCGCCCAGGAGGCAGACCACGCGGTGGTCCTCACCGCGGTGCCGGGCGCCGAGTGCCATGCCGACGGCGAGGGGCAGGCCGTGCCCGAGGGAGCCGGTCGAGGCCTCGACGCCGGGCAGCTGCACCTTGCACGGGTGCATGCCGTAGGCGCTGTCGAGCTTGCCGTACGTCTCGACGATGCCGTCGTAGGAGAAGAACCCGCGGATCGCCATGGTGATGTACATGCAGACGGCGGCGTGTCCCTTGCTGAGCACGAACCGGTCGCGCTCGGGGTTCGCGATGTCCGACGGGTCGACCTCGAGGCCGTAGTGGAAGAGGGCCGTGAAGATGTCCGCCGCCGACAGGTCGCCGCCGATGTGCACGGCGCCCTCGTAGGTGCCGCACAGGTGCAGGAGCTTCGACCGCAGCTCGAATGCCAGGTCCTCCAGCTCTTCGACGCTCGGTCGGTCCTCCGCGGACCTCAGGCTCGTTCGTGCCATCGCATGCCTCCTCGTTGACTCACGCGCCGAGGGTCGATGGCTTCACAACTCGTGTCGTCATCGACGCTCGTTCTCCGATCGCACCGATCCGTTCTCGGGGCGACTGCGAGCGACGTTAGCACGAACCCATTTACAAGTAAACAAGAATGCACGTAAACTCGTTTACTGTCGTACCCGGGTGCTTCCGGCATCCGGTTCAGGCAACACACACAGAGAGGTGGGTGTTCGGGATGACCGACACAATGAGTACCCAGACCGAGATCCGTACCGGATTGTTCATCGGTGGTGAGGAGCGGCAGACCGCCGAACGGCTCACGATCGTGGATCCGGCCAAGCCGGGCGTGGTCGTGGGTGAGGCGGCGTCCGCGTCGCCGCAGGACGTCGAAGACGCCGTCGTGGCTGCGAAGGCGGCCTATCCGGCGTGGTCGGCGATGAGGGCGACCGAGCGGGCGGCGATGATGGCCGAGGCCATCGCGGGAATCGCCGACGAGCGGGACACGGATGCCGCGGTCCTCTCGCAGGAGAACGGCAAGATCCGTTTCGAGGGCTTCATCGACGCGCTCGTCTTCGAGATCCGCTGGAACCTCGCGTTGATGCTCGCCGACGAGGTCGATCAGGGCAAGACGCTCCCCGTCGTTCCCGGGCACATTCCGGTGACGACCGAGGTGGCCTACCAGTCGATCGGCCCGGTCACGATCATCGTGCCGTTCAACTGGCCGATCGCGATCCTCGGCGCCTCGCTGCCGCACGCCCTGCTGGCCGGCAATACGGCCATCGTGAAGCCGCCGCCCTCGGCGCCCCTCGCCACGACGCGCGTCGTGCAGCGCGTGGCCGAGAAGCTCCCGCCGGGCGTGCTCAATGTCGTGACGGGTCGCGACGAGAACATGTCGGCGCTCATCCAGAACGCCGATATCGCGAAGGTCTGCTTCACCGGCTCGGTGAACGGCGGCAAGCGGATGATGGAGATGGCGTCGAAGTCGCTGACCCGGGTGACGCTCGAGCTCGGCGGCAACGACGCGGCGGTGTTCCTCGAGGACGCCGTCATCGACGACACGCACCTCGACCGGCTCTTCGCGGCGGTCTACGACACCACCGGCCAGATCTGCATGAACGCGAAGCGCGTGTACGTGCACCGATCGCGCATGGACGAGCTCGTCGCCGGACTGGAGGAGCGGCTGAACAAGGTCGTCCTCGGGCACGGGCTGGATGAGGGCACGACCATGGGTCCGCTGCACCAGCCCGCCCAGAAGGCGTTCGTCGAGGAGATCATCCAGGAGGCGAAGGATGCCGGCGCCGACGTGCGCGAGTACGGCGAGCTGCCCGGCGGGGACCTGGCGGGCGGCAACTTCCTCCGCCCCGCGATCGTCGTCGACCCCGACCCGTCGCTGCGCGTGGTGACCCAGGAGCAGTTCGGCCCGGTCATCCCGATCATCCCGTTCGACACCGAGGAGGAAGCCGTCGCGGCCGCGAACGACACCTGGGCCGGACTCTGCGGCAGCGTCTGGACCGCCGACCCGGCGGCCGCGCAGCGGGTCGGGTCGCAGCTGGTCTGCGGCTACGTGTGGGTGAACGACCACGGCGCCACCCGCCTCGACCTGCGTGCCCCGTTCGGCGGCATGAAGCAGTCGGGTTTCGGGCGTGAGCAGGGCATCGAGGGCATTCGCGCGTTCCAGGACACCCGCTCGATCGCGACCATCGACCCCGAGGCGCTGGCCGCCATGGCCCACTGAGGGCGTACCGATACGGGATCCGGCCCCGATCACGGGGCCGGATCTCCGTGTCTGGGACACTCGACATGATGTCGTGGTGATGGATGCCGCGGCCGACCCGGAAGGAACGCCATGAGCGACACCGAGCAGCGGGCGCGTGCGGCCGTGCCGCCCGACGCCGTGACGGAGCCGCTGCCTCACCTCATCGACCCCGACAACTTCACGCCGCGACTGCTCGCGCTGCTCTCGAACGCGCTCGTGTGGCGCGAGTCGCACGAGCTGCGCCGGCGGTTCGGATTCGGCACCAACGACTGGCGGATCATCTCGGCGATCGCGTTCCGACCCGGCGTCTCGGCGACCGAGGTCTCGGAGTTCCTCGGCCTCAACAAGGCCGTGATCTCCAAGGCCGTCACCAAGCTCGTCGACCACAAGTTGGTCCTGCTCGTCGACGGACCGCGCGGCTCGCGCCCCATGTACCTCACGCGCGCGGGTGCCGAGATGCACGACGCGATGATGCCGATCTCCATGCGCGGGCAGGAGATCATCCTCGCCGACCTCGCGCCCGACGACATCGAGCGGCTCAACACCCTGCTGCGACGGATGCTCGAGAAGACCCGCGAGCTGCAGATCCTCGAGAACGGGATCCACGCCGACGGCACCCCCTGACGAGGCGCCGCGGACCGAGGTCGCGCCGCGGACTCGGGTCGCGCCGCGGACCGTTCTCGTCATCGAGCCTTCCATCCGGTGGAACACCTTTCGGATACCTATCGACATTCCCTATCGACATAGGTATAGTAGCTCCTGTACGCAACGATGCGCCGCTGAGAGTGGAAAGGACCTCGATCAGTGACCAGAACCACATCCGCGCCCAATCGCGCGGCATCACTCGAACTCGTGAACGACTTCTCGTTGGAGATGACCGGCAAGGACGTGCCCGGACTCATCGAGGCGAAAGACAGCATCCCGGCCGGCACGAAGATCAACGTGACGTTCCTCGGCAACGAGGACCTCGACATGCGGGTCGCGGCGGCGAAGGCCGTGAAGGAGCTCGGGTTCGTGCCCGTGCCGCACATCTCCGCGCGGCGCCTGCAGTCGCAGGGGCAGCTCGAGGAGTTCCTCGAGCGCCTGCAGGAGGTCGGCGCCACCGAGCACGTGTTCGCCGTCGGTGGCGACCCGGCCAAGCCCGAAGGGCCCTATCCCGACTCGCTGTCGGTGATCCGCAGTGGCATCCTGCAGAAGTACGGCGTGCGCGAGGTGTCAATCGCGGGGTATCCCGAGGGGCATCCCGACATCTCCGACGACGTCCTGTGGCGTCATCTGGAAGACAAGTCCGCCGCCTTGAAGGAGCAGGGCCTGGATGCGGTCATCCTCACCCAGTTCGCATTCGACACCGAGCCCGTGATGGCCTGGATCCGCGAGGTGCGCGCCAAGGGCATCGACACGCAGATCCGCATCGGCACGCCCGGCCCGGCCGGCGTCAAGCGGCTCCTCGCCTTCGCGCGTCGCTTCGGCGTCGGGGCGAACGCGATGATCGTGAAGAAGTACGGCTTCTCGCTCACGAACCTGATGGGCACCGCCGGACCCGACCGCTTCGTCACCGACCTCGCGGCCCTGCTCGCCGAGGAGCCCACCTCAGGACGGGTCGGACTGCACTTCTACACGTTCGGCGGACTGCTCGCGACCTCGAACTGGGCGCGCGAGTTCACTGCCGCCCAGTCGTGAGGTCCCGGTCATGACCCTGCACATCCAACCGCAGCGGAATCAGGCGTGCCTGATCGTCCACGGCCCCGACCAGCCCGGCATCGTCGCCGCCGTCGCCGCCCTCGTCACCCGGAACAAGGGCAACATCATCACGCTCGACCAGTACACCGACGACCCGGGCGGTGGCGCGTTCTTCCAGCGGGTGGTGTTCCACCGCGACGACTTCCCGGTCGCCGCGCCCGAGATCGAGGCCGACCTCGAGAAGACCCTGACCCCGCTCGGGCTGGAGTGGAAGCTCACCGACCAGTCCATCCCGAAGCGCATGGCGATCCTCGCGTCGACGTCCGACCACTGCCTGCTCGAGCTGCTCTGGCGACACCGTCGCGGCGAGCTGCCGGTGACCATCCCCATGGTCATCTCGAACCACACGAACACCGCCGAGGACGTGCGCTCGTTCGGCATCCCGTTCTTCCACATCCCGTCGCAGGGACCCGACAAGTCCGAGGCCGAGGCCGAGATCCTCAAGCTCCTGCAGGGCAACGTCGACTTCGTGGTGCTGGCCCGGTACATGCAGATCCTCTCCGACGGGTTCCTCGAGAAGGTCGGCGTGCCGGTGATCAACATCCACCACTCGTTCCTGCCCGCCTTCATCGGTGCCGCACCGTACAAGAAGGCGCACGAGCGCGGCGTCAAACTGATCGGTGCGACCTCGCACTACGTGACGAAGGACCTCGACGAGGGGCCCATCATCGAGCAGGACGTCGCCCGGGTGACGCACGCGCACTCCGCCGCCGACCTCGCCAAGCGAGGTGCCTACGTCGAGCGGGCGGTGCTCTCCCGCGCCGTCGAATGGCACGCCCAGGACCGCGTCATCCGACACGGCAACCACACCATCGTCTTCTAGCTGACGGATGCCTCGGCCCGAGGCATCCGGCACAGGAGAACCGAGATCCCAGCAAGAAAGCAAGAACAGAGAGGTTCACATCGTGGCACCCAAGAATCTGCAGGAAGTCCTCGACGCGTCGGGAGGCGCCGTCGACCTGCTCCGCAACTCGCAGATCGGCTCGTACATCTACCCGGTCGTGCCGGCCGATTTCCAGAACTGGATCAAGGAACAGAAGGCGTGGCGTGAGACCGCCGTGCTCTACGACCAGTCGCACCACATGGACAACCTGTTTCTCAAGGGGTCCGACGCCATCAAGCTGATCGAGGCGACCGCCATCAACTCGGTCGCGAACTTCCCGGTCGACAAGGCGAAGCAGTACGTGCCCACGACCGCGTCGGGCCACGTCATCGGCGACGGCATCCTCTTCCGCGAGGCCGAGGACGAGTACGTGTACGTCGGCCGGGCGCCGGCGGCGAACTGGCTGCTCTTCCACGGCGAGACCGGCGGCTACCAGAACCTCGACATCACCGTCGACCGCCGCTCGCCGTCGCGTCCCTACGGCCACGCGGTCACCCGCCAGTACTACCGCTTCCAGATCCAGGGCCCGAACGCGTGGCAGGTCATCGAGAAGCTCAACGGCGGGCCGCTCGAGCAGCTGAAGTTCTTCAACATGTCGACCATGACGATCGACGGCACCACCGTGCGCACGCTCCGCCACGGCATGGCCGGCGCGCCGGGCCTCGAGATCTGGGGCCCCTACGCCGACCACGACCGCATCGCCAACGCGATCGTCGAGGCGGGCGCCGAGTTCGGGCTCGTGCCGGTGGGTTCGCGGGCCTACCCGTCGAACACCCTCGAGTCGGGCTGGATCCCGTCGCCGCTGCCGGCCATCTACACCGGCGAGGAGGAGCGCGCGTACCGCGAGTGGCTCCCCGCCGACGGCTACGAGGCGACCGGCACCCTCGCCGGCTCGTTCGTGTCGGAGAACATCGAGGACTACTACCTCACCCCGTGGGAGCTCGGCTACGGCTCGTTCGTGAAGTTCGACCACGACTTCATCGGACGCGACGCGCTCGAGAAGGTCGACCCGGCGTCGCAGCGCAAGAAGGTCACGCTCGCGTGGAACGCCGAGGACCTCGGCAAGGTGTGGACGTCGCTGCTGGACGTCGACGGGCCGAACTACAAGTTCTTCGACCTGCCGCTCGCGAACTACGGTTCGGCGAACTACGACTCGGTCGTCGACGCCGACGGCACCGTCGTCGGGTTCTCGATGTTCACCGGCTACAGCGCGAACGAGCGCCGCGGCCTGTCGCTCGCGACCGTCGACGCGAACGTGCCCGAGGGCACCGAGCTCAGGGTCGTCTGGGGCGAGCCCAACGGCGGCAGCAAGAAGGCCGCCGTGGAGCCGCACGAGCAGACCGAGGTCCGCGCCGTCGTGAGCCCCGTGCCGTACTCGACGGTCGCCCGTGCCACCTACCACGGTGGATGGCGCACCAACTACCAGGACCAGCCTGCGTGAGGTTGGTACTCTGAGCCCGAGGGGGTCCGGGCCTCGCCCGGGCCTCCTCGACCCACATCCCCCGGTCCGAGGAGCGAGCACATGAGCCTGCGAAACGCCCTGCTGGCGCTGCTGCGCGTCGGGCCGCTCTCAGGCTACGACCTGCAGAAGCAGTTCTCGTTGTCGGTCGGGCACGTGTGGCATGCGCCCGACTCGCAGATCTACCCCGAGCTGCGCAAGATGGAGGCCGCCGGGCTCATCGAGGGAGAAGAGCAGGTACGCGGCGAGCGTGGCACGCGGCGGGTCTATCACGTGACGGATGCCGGTGACCGCGCCTTCCTCGGCTGGATGGAGGCTCCGCTCGACTACTCGCGCGTGCGCGATCCCGCGCACCTGAAGGCGGCGTACCTGGAGGCGACGACCCCCGACGCGGCGCGCGAGTTCCTCCGCTCGCACATCGCGGCGTGGGAGAGCGAGCTCGAGCAGTGGGAGGGCGAGTTGCGGCGCATCGACGCCGTCGACAACCCCATGCTCATCCGGCGACTCGCGGCCAAGCCCGCCGAGGAGCACGAGCGGACGATCGCGTTCAAGCGGTTCGCCTACGAGGGCCTGGTCGACCGCGCGCGCGGCGAGATCGCGTGGGCCGAGCGCGGACTCGAGCTCGTCGACGACCTCTCGGCACCCGACGGCACCTGGAGTGCCGGTCCGGTGGCCTCGTCGGGGTCGGGCACCGAGTAGACCTCGCGGGGTTCGAGACGGCGCCGGCGCGCCTCCTCGACCGGCGGGCAGAACGAAGCGGTCGCCCACGCCGCCGATGGCAGCGTGAGCGACCGGATCGATCGACTCGCTGAGCCGGGAGCTCAGACGCGAGCCCCGCGGCGCGCGGCGTCGGCGAGTGCGTCGGCGTCGAGCGCGAACAGGTCGCGCGTCCCGGCCGTCGTCGCCCCGACCAGGCCGGACGCCTGGGGCAGCAGCTGCTCGGCGTAGAACCGGGCCAGCGGCAGCTGCGACGCGGCGATCGGGTCGTCGTCGAGCCCGCGCGCAGCGAGCGCCGACTTCGCCATCAGCCATCCGCCGACGACAAGACCCCAGATGCGCAGGTACGGCGACGAGCCCGCGAGCATCGAGTTCGGGTCGGCGGCGCCGGTGCGAAGCATCCACACCGTCGTCTGCTCGAGCGTGTCGAGCTGCGCCGTCAGCTGCGCACGGATCGACGCGAACTCCTCGCCGGCCGCCTCGAGCTCGGCGTCGAGTTCGCGCATCGTGGCGATGAACTCGAGCGCGGACGCGCCGTCGCGCACCGGCAGCTTGCGGCCCACGAGGTCGGCGGCCTGGATGCCGTTGGTGCCCTCGTAGATCGCGGCGATGCGCACGTCGCGGTAGTGCTGTGCGACGCCGGTCTCCTCGATGAAGCCCATGCCGCCGTGGATCTGCAGCGCGAGCGACGTGAGCTCGTTGCCGAGGTCGGTGCCGAACGCCTTGCAGACGGGGGTGAGCAGACCCACGATCTCGTTCGCGCGCGCGCGGGTCGCGGCATCGGGGTGGTGGGTCGAGAGGTCGACGTATGCGGCGTTCAGCAGCATCATGCGGCGCATCGCGGCGATGTACGACTTCTGCGTCATCAGCATGCGGCGCACGTCGGGGAAGTCGATGATGGGCGAGTCCTCGGTGGCGCCGATCGCGCGACCCTGGATGCGCTCCCGCGCGTAGTCGAGCGACTGCTGGTACGCGCGCTCCGCGACGGCGAGGCCCTGCATGCCGACCGAGAGCCGGGCGCTGTTCATCATGACGAACATGATGCGCATGCCGATGTTCTCCTCGCCGATGAGGTAGCCCGTGGCATCCTCGTACGACAGCACGCACGTGGGCGATCCGTGGATGCCCATCTTGTGCTCGACGCCCACGGTCTTCACGCCGTTGCGCTCGCCGAGCGAGCCGTCCTCGTTCACGAGGAACTTCGGCACGATGAAGATCGAGATGCCCTTCGTGCCGGCCGGCGCGTCGGGGGTGCGAGCGAGCACGAGGTGCACGATCTGCTCGCTCAGGTCGTGGTCGCCGAAGGTGATGAAGATCTTCTGGCCGGTGATGCCGTAGGTGCCGTCGGGCCGCTTCACGGCCTTCGTGGTGAGCGCGCCGACATCGGAGCCGGCGTGCGGCTCGGTGAGGTTCATGGTGCCGGCCCATTCGCCGGTCACCATCTTGGGCAGCCAGGCCTGCTTCTGCTCGTCGCTGCCGTAGTTGAGGAGCGCCTCGATCGCGCCCTGCGTGAGCAGGGGAGCGAGGGCGAACGCCATGTTCGCGGTCGCGGCGAGCTCCTGGAGCGCGAGGCCGACGGTGCGGGGGAATCCGCCGCCGCCGTACTCCTCGGGCAGCGGCACCGAGCCCCAGCCGGCCTCGACGTACGCGGCATAGGCTTCCTTGAAGCCCGTGGCGGTCGTCACGGTGCCGTCGGGGTTCAGGCGCGAGCCCTCGAGGTCGCCGGCGCGGTTCGTCGGGGCGACGATGTCGGCCATGAAGTTGCCGACCTC
This sequence comes from Agromyces sp. H66, assembly GCF_004959775.1. GTDB lineage: Bacteria > Actinomycetota > Actinomycetes > Actinomycetales > Microbacteriaceae > Agromyces. Next base: position 11,758 of record NZ_SJZG01000019.1, on the reverse strand, counting down.
GTCGATGATGTCGGAAACGGTGTCGAAGTCGGCGTGCTCGAAGCCCGGAAGCCGGGCGATGTCGTCGTAGCCGACGACGTGCTTCAGCGCATAGGTGAGGTCAGCAACAGGCGGACGGAATTCACTCATGTCCGCAGCGTAACTGCGGGGCCTGACGGTGGGCGGGGAACTGTGCGGGTTCCACGATGTCGTTCACGTCGCACGCGGGGCGGTTTGTGTCATCCCACAACGGAGATGGATGTCCCGTCGGCGCCCGACCGGGTGATGCCGACCCGCTTGCCGCCTCGGTCTTCCGACCCGCTCGCGGCCACCGCCCCGACAGCGACGCGGGATCCCTGGCTTCGTACGTGCGATCACCAGGTTCCGCCCACCGGATGCGCGGCGTCGGTGAACGATCCGCCGAGGAGGACCTCGGGATCGGGCCATGCCGGGGCGACGCCGTCGCGCCGAGTGCGGAAGGACACGGCGTCATCGACAGGGTGGTAGCCGATCTCGTGCCCGGCTTCGAGCGGCAGCCAGCGCGGCGCGTTGTCGGAGACGCCCCACACGACATGGTGCCGGCCGTCGTCGAGCGCGACGGCGGCCTCGACGAGTCGGGCGGCGTCGCCCGGCGACAGCCACAAGGCAATGGTGCGCCCGTCACCCGGTTCCTCGTCGAACGTGCAGATGCGCGCGCTCACGATCGACATGCCGAACCGATCCGCGTAGAGGCTGCCGAGCGCCTCGACCGCGGCCTTGCTCATGCCGTAGTAGGTGTCGGGGCGCGGCGGGAGCACGGTCGCCGAGTGCGCCTCGGAGACCGGGGTGAAGCCCACGGCGTGGGCGGAGCTCGCGAGCAGCACCCGCTGCACGCCGTTGGCGCGGGCCGCCTCGAGCACGTTGTGCGTGCCGTCGATGTTGACGCGCAGAATATCCCGCCACGGTCGTTCCGAAGCCAGCCCCGCGAGGTGCACGACGGCGGTCGCACCGCGCATAGCGGCGGTCAGGCCGTCCGGATCCTCGATGGAGACACGGTGCCAGGTGACGTAATCTTCTCGCGGCGCGTCGGGGATCTCCAAGTCGAGCAGTCGTAGCATCCGGCCCGGTCGCCGCAGCAGGGGGACGATGCTGCGGCCGATGCGCCCCGCGGCGCCGCTGATCACCACCGTTTCGCGCGGCGTCCAGTCGGTCGGCATCGTCGGCACCCTTCGGTATCCTGCGAACGGATGCACCAGAGACTATCGGTGCCTCCCGATGCAGCAGATGGTCGATGTGTTACGCCGTCAACGCGATCGCCGCGACCGGATCCGCGACGATCGGAGCATGGCCGACCTCGACCTGCTCGAGGCGGCCGACCCCGCCGCCGCGGTCGCCGACGGCGTGCTGCCGCCGCCGCACGCGATCGTCGGCTGACGCGGTGTCGTTGTCCTCCCTGACCTCGGGCGGTCGGGGCGTTCCGGCGATGGCGGGGCGGCACCGTCTCGATCGGCGTCGACGGCCGTACCATCGGAGTACGTCCCATGCAGTCCCGCTGCATCCGTCGCGGGCCCGACCGAGACGGATCCGCCCGAACCCGACCGCCCCCAACGGCGCCACCGCACACTTGGAGCCCGGTTGACCAGCCCACCCGCCGACGAGCACCCGACCGGCTTCGGTGCGCCCTCGGCGGAACTCGAGCGGCGGGTCGAGCGCGGCGACGGCGCGGCCGGTGGGGCGACCGGCGGGGCGCATGCGCTGCCGTTGGAGGTTCCGCCGGTCGAGGAGCCGGGGAATCCGGTGCACGATCGCGTGCGGTACTACCTGTGCTGCCTGGAGCCGAGCGGGGATTTCGACGAGGTCATCGTCGCCGTGACGGATGCCGGGCGACGGCGCTACTTCGCGACCCGTGATGGCGAGCGGCTCGCCGAGGTCGACGAGGATTCGTTCGTGCAGCGCAGCGAGGGCGGCGCCCGTTCGCTGCTCGAGCTCGACGAGCGCGAAGTCGGCGAGCTCGAGGCCGAGTTGCAGTTCGTACGCCCGGTGCGCGGCCGCGATCCGATCGCGGAGGTGGCGGATGCCGCGACGGATGCCCCGGCGGACGGAGATGGGACAGGCGACGACGTGACCGAGGGCGACATGACCGAAGACGAGACCGAGGGTGTCCTGACCGAGCCGACGCCGGAGGTCGGTCGCGTCGATGATCCGGCCGGATGGGCCGTCGATGAGGAGTCGATGATGGAGGAGTTCGAGGCGGAGATGACGATCACGACGAGCGAGACGGTGGATCCGGGCGAGCCCATCGACGAGGCGCTCCACGAACCGGCCGTGGTCGGGGCATCCGTCGCCTTCACCGCGGCGGCCACGGCGGTGCAGTTGTCGGCGAGTGACGCGATCGCGCAGGTGTCGCTCGCGAAGGGGATCGCGTTCATCGCGCACCGTGGCCGACTCGACCGGAGCGGTGCGCCGTACATCGACCACCCGGGCCGCATCGCGGAGCGGTTCGACCCGGTCACCGAGACCGTCGAGGCCGCGTCGGCCTGGTTGCACGACGTGTTGGAGGACTCGCCCGTCACCGCGCAGGAGCTGTTCGAGGCCGGGGTGATGCCCCACATCATCGAGGTGGTGCAGCTGCTCACGCGCACCCCCGACACCTCTCCCGAGGAGTACTACGCGCGCATCCGTCGCAGCCCGATCGCCCGCCGCGTGAAGCTCGCCGACATCGACGACAACACCGCGCGGTGGCGGCTGCGTCGCCTCGAGTACGAGACCCAGCTGCGCCTCGTGGAGAAGTACCGCGTGGCGCGGCAGGCGCTCGGCGCGGACTGAATCACCTCCTCGCCCTCACCCTCGCTCCCCTCCCTCAACGCACCGCACGCACCCGCGCACCTCCCCCGCACCGAGAGGCCCCGATGACCGACCAGCCGAATCCCTACCAATCGAATCCGTACCAGCCGAATCCCTACCAGCCCGCCGTTTCCGCCGGCTGGCACCTCGAGTCCGCGACCAATCGCTATCGCTGGTGGGACGGCTCGAACTGGGGCGTCTACTACGACCAGATGCCGGCGGGCTATGCCGCGCCGGCCCCGCAGGGGGCGGTGTTCGGCGCCGGTGCCGGCGCCGGCACGAACGGGTTCGCCGTCGCCGCGCTCGTGCTCGGCATCTGGGGCTTCCTCACCACGTGGATCCCGCTGTTCATCGGGCTGTTCCTGGGCGGGGTGCCCGACGTCCTCGCCATCGTGTTCGGCATCATCGGCATCGTCCGGGCCAACGCGAGTGGGGGCCGCGGGCTCGCCATGTCGGTCGTCGGTCTCGTGCTCGGCGGCCTCGCGTTCGTCTCGATCTTCCTCGGCGCGGGCACCATCTGGTAGCGACCGGTTTCGCGTGCGGCCGCCGACCGGCGGCCGCCGACCACGAGCAGCCGCGTGCGCGTCACGCGGCGACGTGTCCTCGCCCTCGCTCATGTCAGTTTCGCCGCACATGCGGCCGATTCGACACGACCCAGCCGCGACACGCGTTCGGTGAACGGTCGCGGCGGCCCGGAGTCAGAAGCTCAACGCGTCCCAGAGGTCGCGCAGCCGGAACTTCGGCTTCGGCGGGCGGTTCGCGTCGAACGCGTCCTCGACGATGAACATCACGTCGAGCCGCCACCGCGGCGGTACCGATCGCAGCGCGGCCTCGAGCTCATCGAGGTCGCCGATCGACGCCCACGAGATGCGCTGCAGCTCGACCGCCGGCACGGGCCGATTGCGGTACGACGCCTCCTCGACGAGCCCGCCGGCGACGAGTTCACGCGCGTATGCGCCGAGCGCCTCCATTTCCTCGTCCATCCAGTCGGAGTACCGGTCGCGCGCACCCTCGGGCATCCGTTCGACCATCGCCTGCACGCGATCGGCGACCGCCGTCTCGCGCCACGCGACGGGCTCCTCGTGCAGTTCGCCGTCCTCATCGGTCCACATGATCTCCCTTTCCGCACTCGCCTGCACGCGCAGCCCCTCCGCGATGACGGATGTCGCGGGCCGGCGCAGCCCGATCGATTCGACGGCGGCGACGTGCTGGTCCACGACAGGTTCTCCGACACGCTCTCGTGAGGCGCCAGTGACCGCGTGCTCGCTCGTTGGCTCCGACTATTGATCCGTAGTGAAGATCGCGTCTTCGTAGTCCCAGTTCGGGGCGATCTGCATGGTCAGTGAGTTGGGGTCGGCGACGGACCAGGCTTCCTTCCAGGTCACGAACTGCCCAGGCAGGATGACCGTCGTCGGACTGATGCCGATGTCACCGGCTGGGTTGCCCGAATCGAAGATCTGGCTGCCCTCCTGGCCGCCGGACGAGAGTCTGGTGTACGGCAGAGGTTCGAGGTTCTCGCTCGAGTTGTTGGTGATCGTGATCGTGAAGACGACATTGTTCGGCAGGTCGGCGCCGGCAGCGAACTCGGTCGGCGTGAATCCTTCCGGTGTCGAAACGGTCAGTTCGACGTTGTCTTCCCAAACCATCGTGTCGCCGAAGGCGAGGTTCCCGACAGGTGCCGGTGCGGGATCGTCCGCAGGAGCAGGCTCGTCCGCCTCCTCGGATACTGACGTCTGCCCGACAGCACCGCCGACCTCTCCGAACGCGTCGTCGAACGACATCGCAACGACCGTGAAGAAGACGACGAATCCGACAATCGTCCCGACGATCGACACGGCGAGAGCTGTGATGGCGGGCCACTTCTTGCCCTTGAGAAAAAGCGCAACGAGTGAGAGCACGAACGCGATCGGAAGGAGCACCCAGCCGACGATCAAGGCGCCAGGAATGCAGGCGAAGATGAACCCGATCACCGCGACAGCGAGCGCGATGACGCCGAGCAGGTGCGGCTTGGCGTCAGAGGCCCCCGGAGCCGCTGCGAACGTTGCATCGCTCTGCGCCGTGGCGGTGGCGGACGGCGAAACGTAGAGCTGTGTCGGCGCGGCGGACGTTGTTCCCCCGGACGCAGACAGTGCCGCGGCGTGCTCCGCCTGCGAGGCCACCGCTTCCTTCCCCGCGTCAGCAGAGGCGGGCGCGGTGTTTTCGGCCCATGCGTTTCCGTCCCAGTACCGGCGCGAACCGGATCCATCGTCGTACCAACCAGCCGGAGGCATGTTCGGGCCACTCATGCTCTTGATCGTGGCAGAGCTACGCGCGCAGATTCGTGGACGGGTGGGCCCCAAAAGAGGGCACAGCTACCGGTCCGGTGAGTCGTGGGGCGGACTGCTCGACCTCGCGAACGAGGTGCCCGAGGGATGGAGCCGGGGCAGGGTCCCGAGTAGCGGCAGTCCAGCCGTCGACGCATCCGGGCTCGGACGCAGCTCGCAGATCAGCGCTGAGGTCGGCCGCCGCCGCGCCCCCTACCCGTCCGCCGCGTGCCGCTTCATCAACTCCCCGGCATGGTCCGGCACCGAGTTCGTCCATGCCCGAGGGGGCCGCTCGTACCCGCCCGCAGCCGGCCGCGGCGGGATCTCGATCGGCTCCGGCTCGACCTTCTCCCACGGCACCATCGTCAGCAGGTGCGCGATCATGTTGATCCGCGACGCGCGCTTGTCGTCGCTCTCCACCTCGTACCAGGGTGCCTCTGCGATGTCCGTGTGCAGCATCATGGTGTCCTTCGCGCGGGAGTACTCCTCCCACTTCGTGATGGAGCTCAGGTCGGTCCCGCTGAACTTCCACCGCCGCATCGGGTCCTCGAGCCGCGACCGGAATCGCTCCTCCTGCACGACATCCGACACGCTGAACCAGTACTTCAACAGGATGATGCCGTCTTCCACGAGCATCCGCTCGAAGACCGGCGCCTGGCGCAGGAATCGCTGGTACTCCTCGTTCGTGCAGTACCCCATGACCCGTTCGACGCCGGCGCGGTTGTACCAGGAGCGATCGAAGAGCACGATCTCGCCCGCTGCGGGCAGGTGCGGCACGTACCGTTGGAAGTACCACCGGGTCTTGTCGCGCGCGCTCGGCGTCGGCAGCGCCACGATGCGCGTGACCCGCGGGTTCAGGTACTCCGTGGCCCGCTTGATCGTGGAACCCTTGCCGGCGGCATCCCGCCCCTCGAAGATCACCACGACCCGCGCGCCCGACTGCTGCACCCACGCCTGCATGTCGACGAGCTTCGCCTGCAGCGCTACCAATTCTCGTTCGTACAGGGCCTTCGGCATCCGTCGTGTCACCTGCCACCCCCTTGGAGGGAAGCCTAGAGCGGTTGACCGCCCTCGGGCCGCGTTCGAGCCGGTTGTCGAGTACGAGCGGCGACGATCGGAGACTCGGCGCCGTGCGCGCGCCGAGCCGGCCCGCGCACGATTCCGTGCCCGATCGGGCCGACTCCGCATCCGGGAAGTTGCGCACCGGATAGCGTCGCACTGAGGAGGGCGGTCGGCCCGACCATGGTCGCCCCGACCGCGTGTGGATGCGGCATCGCAGGATCGGTGATGAGGAACCCGACGACGCCGGGCGGGGCATCGGGCGGAGCCGACCGGCGGATGCGGCGGCGCCGACGATCGGGGACGACCCGGCTCGCGGGCGCGCCCCGATGACGCTCGCCGACGTGCAGCGGGTCGCCGGCAACCGTGCCGTCGCCGAGTTCGTCGCGTCGGGTACCGTGTCGGACGGCGCCGCGGCGGCCGGGGTCGTCCGCGTGCAGCGCCAGCCGGCGCCGACGACCGCGCCCACCCGGCAACCGGCCCAGCAGCAGCCCCAGCAACCGACGCAGACGACCACCCAGCAGTCGGCGCAGCCGCCGACCACCCAACCCGCGCCGGCCGCGGCGCAGCAGGCGCAGCCGGCCGCCGCTCCCCTCGACGTCGACACGACCGACGTCCCGTACCCGCCCGCGCGCCCGAGCATCCAGGTCACCCGCGGCACGCCCGTCATCGTGCCGGGCGCCGCGCCGCCCGCCGCGGAGACCGCGCCCGTGCACGGCATCGACACGACGGTCGAGTTCTGGGGCGTCGCCGGTGTCGCGCCGTACGTCGACCAGCTCGTCGACGGCTGGCGCACACGGCGTGCTGCAGAGGGGCAGACGATCGACGTGGCGGCGACGCGAGCCTCCTTCGTCACGGATTTCGACGAGACGATGCAGGGCTGGTTCAAGCGCAGCAGCTTCGGCGTCGCGTGGTCGGGCGTCGAGGCGGCGGCGCTGCGCAAGCTCAACGCCGAGCGCCGGAAGCTCGTGCGGACGGTCGCACGCAAGCGGATCGTCGAGAACCGCAAGCGACGCGCCCTCACGCCCGCCGAACGGGACGCGCATGTCGAGGCTGGGCTCGTCGTGTTCCGGAAGTTCCTCGTCGACCGCATCGTCTCGCACCTCACCGAGGGTGCCTGGGGCTGGATGGTGGAGCGACGTGAGCACCTCGATTTCGTCACGGTGCCGCAGCGCGGCGTGCGCGCGCTTCGCGCGGCCTCGCCCCCGGGGCGCTCCCGAATGTCGATGCCGTCGCTCTCGTGCGCGCCCGACTCGCCGCACGCAACAAATCGCTCACCGAGGCCGAGCGGAATCGGGCGATCTCCCGGGCGGAGTCGGCGTTGCGACGGCGCACCCGCGACCCGAACGCGACCCTCGACGCGGCGGGCCAGGAGCAGGCGATCGTCGCCGCCGAGGTGCGCAAGTTCGGCGGCCAGAGGGCCGTCGGCGCCGCCGTGCGCGCGGAGGCGATCGAGATCGAGGAACGCGGCTGGGTCGACGTGCACGAACGCGACGCGAACGGCCGGCCCGCCTGGGGGCCGGTGTGGAATGCCAGGAGCCTCGGGGTCATGCCGATGACGGCCGTGTTCGTGCTGTGGCTCATCGACCAGTACGGCACCGGCTTCACGGCGAGCAACTACGCGGGGCACGGCGGCGGGAGCTTCTCGGGCCGCGGACGCTCGCTCGATCTCACGATCCCGCAGCGCCGCTCCGACGGATTCTTCGACGCCACCCAGGCGATCTCGTTCGCACTCGCGATCGACCGGGCGGCGACGGCGATCGGCGCCGAGTGGCGGGTGCTCTACGACGACTTCTCGGTCGCCAGGGCGGTGAACGAACGGCTCGGTCAGCGCCGCATCGTCGAGGTGGCCAACACGACCCGCAACCGGGCCGGCGACGTGACGAACATCAACTGGCACGGCCCGCTCGTGAACCACTTCCACCTCGACCTCGGATTCTGACGGGCACTGCGACACGACTCCTGACGCGGCGCTGCATGTCCGTCCGGCGACGGGCGGTGCGCATCCGCCCTGACGATCCTCAACTCCGAAGCATCGCGAGCCCGAAGGCGCGCGCAGCCGCATGGATGCCGCGACCGTCGTCGTCGATGAGGCCCATCGTGCTGAGCATCCGCTTGACGAGGTTCAGGTCGGCGTCGTCGGGGCGACCTCGACCGTTGCGACGGTGTGCCTCGTCGAACGCGAAACGTCGCACGTCGGGCAGGTCGCGATCGCCGCGTACGAGGTCGATCGCGAGTTCCGCGATGTCGGACTGCGGATCGTACGCGGCCGAGTACCCCGCACCGATGAGCCGCTCGGCCAAGTCGGTCCAGAGCGCTTCTGGATCGTCGAGCAGGCGGTCGCGGACGGACGCGAGGGTGAGCAGCCGCCCCTTCTGCACGCGGGCGAGTCGGAGCATCCTGAGGTCTTCGCCCAGAGGTGGGCACGATGCGAGTTCGACCCCGCCGGATGCCGCGGCGGCGCGAAGGAGGTCGCGGATCGGCGCCGTCGCGGTCGCCATGTACTCGGGATCGGCCGGCTCGGGCGGGAGCCCGCCGAGTTCGACGAGATCGATGCGGAGGGCTCGCCGCGCGGCGTCGCTCGCCCCGGTGACGGCGGCCTCGAGTGCTCGCCAGCGACGGTCGGACGGGCCGTGGAAGGCGTCGGTGGATGCCCCGAAGGCCAGGTCGAACTCGTTGGCCATCGCCTCGTGCCACGCCGGATCCCCGAGCTCGCCGTACGCGGCCTCGGTGCCGACGCGCGGCACGAGGCCGGAGCCGCCGAGCAGGGCGACCCGCGGCACCGATGATCGTGAGGATGCGGCATCCCGACCGGTAACCGCGATGCGATGCCGCCAGCTGGGACCCGTCTCGCCGCGCTCGCCGTCGAGTCCGAGCTGCCGGTACTCGAACTCGAGGTGCCCGTCGAACCGGTCGGTGACCTCCCCGATGGTCCACTCGCGACGACAGGCCGGCCCATGCTCGGGCTCACGCCAGTCGTCGTCGTGCCAGTACGGGCGTTCGTGGCCGGAGTGTCCGTACTGATACGGCTGAGGATCGTAGGCCCCGTAGTGGCGTTCGGAGCCGCCGTGGTGGCGTTCGGAACCGGAACGTGCGGGTGTGAGCGCGCCGCAACCCAGCACGTCGGCCTCGCGCCCCCACCACGGCGTGTGCGAGGTGCCGAAGCGCCAGGTCCCGGTGCCCGTCCAGCCGAAGGCCAGCAGGATCGCCTCGGCGAGGGCCGACAGGCCGAGGGTCGGATCGAGGATGAGGGAGCGCCAGGTGGGCTCGTCGACACCGTCGAGGTCGATGCGGAGGGTGAGGTGTTCGCGCGTCGCGCTGGTTCGCCGGGACATGGCAACATCGTTGCCGCGTAGCGGTCCGGATCCGCCGCGCTCGGCGGATCTGTGCGGTGTCGACCGCCTCGGCGGGCTGTTGAGGACGTCTGGAGCCGTTCGCCCGTCGCCGAGCGAGTCGACGCTCAGCGCACCCCGAGCATCGCTCGCGCGAACGCGCGCCCGTCGGGGGTCGGTGGCGGGTCGGTCCGCCGGAGTAGGCGTGGCCGCTCCGCGCCGAACACGCCGAGGTCGAGGAGGACCCGCCACGTGTCGCGCACGAGTTCGATGCCGTCGCCCGCGTCGAGCGGCATCCCGTTCGACTGCGACCATCCGAGCACGTCGAGTCCCGATGCGACGTATCCGCCCAGCCGCTGCAGCGAGCAGTCACCGCCGCACGCGACGTCGACGGCGACCAGCAGCGCTGCGAGGCGCTCGGCATCCGACCGGTGACGTTCGACGGCCGCGGTGGCCAGATACCGCCACAGCGCGACGGGGTCGTTCCGCAGCCGCGTGCCCGCGGTGGTGCGGAGGAGCCGACCCTTCATGACCCGCACGAGCCCGAATCGCCGCGCCGACTCCCGCAGCGACCGGATCGGCGTCGTGTTGTCTTCGCGGGTCGCGGTGCCGAACCAGTCGTCGAGCCAGCCGAGCTCGGTCATGCCTTCGAGCACGACCGCGGGCGGCATCCAGCCCGCCTTCGTGAGCGTGAGCCCGTCGGGCCCGATGCGGTCGAGCAGCCAGACGTACGGGCGCACCATCCGGGCCGCGACATCCGCATCGATCTGCACCGGTTCGAGCGCGCCCGACGTTCGCAGCCGGCGTCGCAGTTCGGCGCGCAGGGGCGAGGGAAGCTGCTCGAGCAGCCCGACGATCGGAGCATCGGGTGCAACGGGGTCGTCATCGTCGCCGAGCACGAGTCCAGAGACGTCGCTCGCGACCTCGAACCGCAGCGCGAGCTCGCGGTCGACGGCGTCGCGGTCGAACGCCGCAGGGTCGAAGGCGGGAGCGGATGTCTCGGGCCGGGATGCCCCGGGCCTGGATGCCTCGGGCGCGGATGTCTCGGGCCAGGCCGTCCCGGTGACCCACGCGCGCACCTCGTGGTGGTCGGGCGCGGTGGGGTCGGCGAGCGTGTCGAGCAGCTCCGCGTACCCGTGGACGCCACCGGAATCCTCGAGGGGGCCGCGCCGCTCGCCCGCCACGAGTTCGACGCGGCGGGCCCACGGCGGCGTCGAGGCTCCGGGCGCGTCGACGACCTCACGCTCGATCAGGTCGATGCGGTGCCACCACGAGTCGCCGAAGTCGTACCAGTAGAAGAACGGTCCATCGAACCGGTCGAAGACGGATGCGACATCAGCCTCGTGCTCGTCGATGAGCTCCTCGACGCGGCCACCGAAGGCGAGACCGTCGTGTGCATCGGCGAGTTGGTCGGCCGGCATCCATCGGCGCGGCGGCCGACCGATCTGCGGAATGCCGTGCCGCCCGGAGAACGGTTCATCGTCGCCGAACTCGTGCAGGTGCACGTCGCGCCATCCCATGGCGATCTGGATCGCGCCGTGCAGTTCATCGAGCCGCAGCGACCCGTCGACGTCGAGGGTGCGCCAGATCTCGGGCTCGGTGTCGAGCAGAGTGATGCGGAGCCGGAACCGTTCGCGGCCGGACGAAGGTGGCATGGGAGGCATCCCAGCATTTTCGCAGGCCGAATCACGGGGTCGGGTACTTATCCGGACTCGTGGGTTCGGATATCTCCAGCGATCGGGGGCTCACATTCGTGCGAACCGAGGCTCATGCGGCCGATCGGGTGGTGGGCGGCGCGAATCGGGCTCGTCCGCCGGGTCGGGGGGTTCGTTGGGGGTCGATGTGTGGTGGTGGGATGAACCAGACGTCGGTGCGGGTGGCGTGGATGTCCCATCCCTCGCGATGTATTCGGTGGTGGCAGAACGAGCAGAGCATGACCCCGTTGGCGAGGTCGGTGGGGCCGGTGTCGCGTTCCCACCAGTCGATGTGGTGGGCGTCGACGTAGGCGATGTTCTGACCGCAGGACGCGCAGCCGCCGTCGCGTTCGGCGAGGGCGAGTCGTTGCGCCTTGCTGAACAGCCGGGCGGCCCTTCCGAGGTCGAGGGGGAGGCTGTCGCCGCCGAAGACGGCGGGGATGAGTTCGGCGTCGGCGGACATGCGGCGGGCGGTGGCGGCGGAGATGGGTTGGTCGATGCCGTCGATGCGGGCGTGCCCGAGCCCGGTGATGAGGGTGTCGTGGTCGAGGCGGACCACGACCGTGGT
>NZ_SJZG01000018.1 GCF_004959775.1 Agromyces sp. H66 | reverse complement strand
TCGCCGCGGCGGTCGCGCCGGCCAGGCGGACGTCGCCCCGGCGACGCCGCGACGCGACCGCTCCGGCCGCCCCGCGGAGGCGAAGGCGCACGCGCCCAAGCAGGGCGCGGGGCACAGCCGCGGCGCGCAGAGTTCGGGTGCGAGCCGGTCCCTGAGCACGTCGAAGGGCGGGGCATCCGCTCGCTCCACCGCGAAGCAGCCGCTTCGCGTCGGCAGCCTCGTGTCGCCGTCGCGCAGCACGCGCACCAACCGCCGCGCGCAGGGCTGACGCCCGCGCACCGGCCTCGGGCACGACCACGCCCCGCCGCCGACCGTTGGTCGACGGCGGGGCGTGGTCGTGCACACCCGGCCGCCGGGTCAGGCGGGGGCCCGGGTCACGCGGGGGCGTAGACGAGCGCGTTCTTGTAGTCGCTCACGGGGATGACACCCATCGGCAGCGGCTCCACGCGAACCCGCACGCGCAACTGCCGGCGCACCGCCTCTTCCGCCGCGCGCAGCAGGGGGGTCGCCCGCTCGACGGTCATCCCGTCTCGCAGTTCGACCTCGAGCGGGATGTCGCTGTCGAAGCGCACCTGGTCCGCGCTGCTCTTGCGGATGCGCATCGTGCCCGAGAGCACCGGTGATGCCGCATCGAGCACCAGCTCGCGGATGGCGCTGGGGTACACGTTCATCGCCTTGAAGATCAGCATGTCGTCGGTGCGGCCGACGCAACGGATGGTGGGAGCGGTGCGACCGCAGGCGCACGAGGTCCCGGTGACCTGGATCTGATCGCGCGAGCGGAATCGGACGACGGCGGAGGCCTCGCGGCTGAGGGTCGTGTAGACCGCCTCTCCCGTCGCACCCGGCTCCCAGGGGATGTGCTCCAGGGTCGCCGGGTCGATCAGTTCGACGAGCACGTCGGGGGCCGCGGTGAAGTGCATCCCCCGGCCCATCTCGCACTCGGCCCACATGGCCGGGAGCACATCGGCCAGGCCCATGAACTCGCTGACCCGGGTCGCGCCCCAGGCGTCCAGGATCCCCCGTCGGATGTGCGGCACGCCGGCACCCGGCTCGCCGCCGGCGATCACCGTGCGCACGGCGAGCTCGCGCGCGGGCCTGCCCAGCTCTTCGGTGCAACGCTCCGCGAAGTGCGAGGCGAACGACGCCGTGGCGACGAGCACGTCGACGCCGATCCGATCCATCCCGAACGCCATCCTCGGGGTGGTCTGGCCGCCGATCCACGCCAGCACGCCGCCGGCTTCCCGGATGCCGTCGGCGTAGGGAAGCCCCCCTGCGACGATCGCCATGCCGGTGGTGAGCGCGACCACCGAGCCCGGTCCGACTCCGGCCGTGCGGTAGGCGTTGCCGATCCGATCCTTCCAGCGCACCCAGTCGTTGCGGCTGAGCCCGAAGTAGGTCTGCGCGCCGGTCGTGCCGGAGGAGGAGGTCACCTGCACGAGATCCGCGGCGTCGACCAACTGGAACGCGCCGAGCGGGCGCGCCGTGTCGGCCTCGGCCTGGGCCGCACGCAGGTCCTCCTTCGTCGTGAAGGGGACCTCGAGCAGGTCGTCGACGTGGGAGAACGTCGTGCGCGGGGCGAGTCGGGCGGCCCAGACCTCGTGGGCGCGCAGTCGCTCGACCATGCGCCCGAACTCGGCCAGCTGAAGATCCTGCGTGGACGCCCAGGGTCGGGTGTCGACCTCGGCGTTCCACAGTGCGAAGGTACTCACTTGAGGTTGGATCCCGCCGCGCCGGTGTTGGTCAACCGGAACCCGCCACCGTCGACCGCGATGGTCTGCCCGGTGATCCAGCGGGCCTGGTCGGTCAGGAGGAAGAACGCCGCGCGCGCGATGTCCCAGTTGTTGCCCTCCGTCTGCAGCATCACGTTGTTCGCGCGCATGACGCGCTGTTCCTCCGACATCCCGCGGGCGGCGAACGCCCCCCAGATCATGCCGACGCGCACGCAGTTCACCCGGATCCCGCGTGCGGCGAGGCTGGCGGCCGCGCCGGAGGTGAGCTTCTCGAGCGCGGCCTTGCCGAACGAGTACGGCAGGCCGGGCCCGCGCCCCTCGGCGGCCGCCGAGGAGATCGTGACCATGGATGCGCCGCGGTCCATGTGCCTCTGGGCGTGGCGCATCACGTACCAGACGGCGGTGAAGTTCAGGCGCATCGCGTCCTCGAACTGGTCCAGGGTCGCGTCGAACATCGGCTGCACGCCGCCGCCGCCGATCGAGTCCGCGACGACGTCGAAGCGACCGAAGCGTTCCGCGGCGGCGGACACGGCGCTCGCCACGGACGCGTCGTCGGTGACGTCGACGGGGAAGTACTCCGCCACGCCGCCGGCCTCGCGGATCGCGTCGAGCGTGCGCCGACCCGCAGCGGGGTCTCGATCGAGGATCGCCACGGCCGCGCCGTTCCGGGCGCACAGCCACGCGATCGCGAAGCCGATGCCGCCTTCGGGGCCGCTCAGGCCTCCGCCGACGACGAGGGCCACCTTGCCCGACAGCCACGGCTCGCCGGCGCTCGCCAGCGGGTCGGAGACGGGGACGGTCCATACCTCGGGAGTGGAATCGGTCATGGGGTTATCTGGCCTCTCTGCCGGATGCGGATGTGGGATGGGTTCAGGGGACCGGGAACGACTGCCCGGACCACAAGCCGAGAACCCGGAACACCATGGACATGGCGGCGTTCGACGACCCGGCGACGATGATCGGGAGCGTCGCGAGCCTGGCATCCGCGATCGTCGGGTGGAAGTGGTCGGGCGCGAAGGGGCCGCCGGGGAGGTGGCTCAGCCCCTTGCCGACCGCCTGCAACTGCGCTTCGGTGCGCCCCGCGCGAGCGACGATCCACTCGCGGACGTCCTGCTTGCCCATACCGGCCTCGGCGAAGAGGCGGGCGTGCTCCGGGTTCAGGATGATGCCGGTCGGGCTGTGCCGCCCGATGAGGGCGCCGGCGCGCTGGACGGTGTCGACGAGGTCCGCGAGGACCTCCTCGTGGCTGGTGAAGCTGCGGTTGTCGACGACCTCGAAGGTGCGCACCAGCATCGCGGACACCGCACTCCGGCCGGGGTCGAGACCGGCCTCGACCGACAACGACTCCCACGGGCTGGCCTCCTCGTTCTCGCCGATGCACATCTGCCACCGGCCGACCGTGCCGATGGTCGCCTGCTCGAGCTCACGGGGGCGGATGCCGAAGCTGTTGCGAACGGTCAGGCCGATCGCGCGCGGAATCGTGGCGTTCGCCCGGAACCCCGGCCCGAGTGCGCCCCCCGCCGAGTTGACGCCGATCCGGTCGCGGATCGGACCGTTGACGATCACCAGTGGACCGGGACCGCTCGTGCTCTGCCAACCGCCTCCGCGCGCCGCGCGATCTGCCGACAGTGCGTCCCATGCGGCCAGGACGACGGGGAAGTGCTCCGGCAGGCAACCGGCCATCACGGCGTTGACGGCGATCTCACGCACGGTGACACTGCGCTCGAGCTGCGGATGCTGCGCCGCGATCTCCTCGGGGTCGCGTGCGGTCGCAGCGAGCATGCGCTCGACCGATTCGGCGGTGGCGGGCAGGGCGGGAAGTCCGTCCGTCCAGCCCTGCTCGTAGATGTGCTCCGCGATTCCCGCCGCGACCTCCGGATCGAGCGCGACGGCGTTGCCCCCGCTCACGCGGTCGCGGCGACGAGGGCCGGCTCGTCGATCAGGCGGTGCAGCACGCCGTCCGCGAGCTGCGCACCGCGCTCGAGGATCTCGTCCACGGCGAGGTTCGCGATCGGGTGCGGGGTGAGCAGGAACGGGAAGTCCGGCGCACCCTTGAGCCCCGCCATCGCCGCCGACGGGTCGACGAAGGCGTCGGTGCAGACCACGGCGGTGGGGATGCCGACCCGTTCGAGCGCGATCCCGTCCGCGACGGCGGACGCGCTGCACGAGCCGCAGTCGCCCACGCCGATGACGACGACGTCGCATTCGCGGATGAGCTCCTCGATCAGGTCCACGGGAAGCGGCATGGCGAACTGCGTCTTCGTGCGCGGAACGAGCGTGACCGCGTCGGCACGCCGGGCGAGTTGCGCCCCGACGGCGTCGAGGATGAGGTCGGCGTTGCGCTTGGTGTTGCCCAGCAGCCCGATGCGGAGCCCGTCGAGGGAGCGCGGACGGCCGGCGGACGCCGGTGTCGCTGCGGACTCGATGCGCGGGCGCTTCGTCGGGTCGATCATCTCGGCGATCATCTCGGAACCTTCCTGTTCGGCACTCTCGACTATTGCGCCGTCCGCGGCCCGTTGCAGACCTGATTCCGTCTCACGGAACCCGGAAGTCCCGCGCGGCACGGACGCGCCTAGCGTGGTGGCACACCGACCGAAGCGAAGTGAGGTTCATGACCGACGCACGCGCCGCATTCCTGAGCGGCCCCAACCGCATCGAGATCGAAGAGCATCCCATCCCCGTCGCCGGCGTCGATGACGCGGTCATCCGTGTCGAGGCGAACGGACTCTGCGGGAGCGATATCGAGCAGATCCTCTCCGGCGGCAGGCAGGGGCGCATCGTCCCGGGCCACGAGCCGCTCGGCATCATCGAGAGCATCGGCCCGGAGGCATCCCGCCGTTGGGGCGTCGGCGTCGGCGACCGCATCGTGGTCGAGGTCGTGCTCCCCTGTCACGAGTGCCGCCAGTGCGCGCGGCAGGTCTTCAGCTCGTGCGAGGCGTCGCTGGGCGGGTACGGCGCGCGTCCGTTCCCGGCCTCGACGCCCCTCCAGGGCGGCATGGCCGAGTACATGTACGTGCATCCCAACTCCATCGTCCACCGGATGGATGCCTCGGTGCCGGTCGCGACCGCCGCGATGTACAACGCCCTCGCGGCCGGCATCCGGTGGGCGAACCACCTCGGCGGAGTCCAGCCGGGCGACACCGTGGTCATCCTCGGAGCGGGGCAGCGGGGCATCGCCGCCGCGATCGCGGCCACGTCCGCCGGCGCCGAGCACGTCATCGCGACCGGCCTCGCCCGCGACGCGCACAAGCTGCGGATCGCCCGGGAGTTCGGAGTGCAGACGACGATCTTCGCGGATCAGGAGGACGTCGTCGAGCGGGTCTCCGAGGCGACCGCCGGCCGCGGAGCGGACGTGGTGCTCGATGTCACGCCGAGTGCCGCCCAGCCCGTTCGCGACGCCGTCGAGGTCGCTCGCATGGGTTCGACCGTCGTGCTGGCCGGACTCAAGCACGGCAGGCCGATCGAGGTGGTGACCGACAAGCTGATCCAGAAGGGGCTGCGGGTCATCGGCGCCCGCGGGGTGGAGGGGCGTTCGATCCGCGAGGCCATCGCGATCATCGAGTCCGGCGCCTACCCGCTCGAGAAGCTCGGCACCCACACGTTCGGCCTCGACGGGATCGTCGAGGCCGTGCAGGTCCTCTCGGGCAGGGTCGAGGGCGAGCACGCCCTCAACATCGCGATCCTTCCCTGACACCGGCGACCGAGCGAGGCTCCGGGCGGATGCCCGGAGCCTCGCTCAGCGGTCGTCATCGCGTCGCGGTCAGCCCTTCCACTTCATGGTCAGCCAGTTGACGTTGCCGCTCGCCGTGCCCTCGTCGATGCCGACCAGGCCGTCCCACCGGGTCGTGTTGACCGTCGGGAACGACGCATTGGTCCACACCAGCGGAGCGAAGAAGATGAGCTCCCTCGCACGCTCCTGCATGTCGCGGAAGTACGAGCCGCGCTCCTCGCGATCGGTGGTCGAGTTGGCGCCGGCGACGGCCGCGTCGATCTCGGGGTCGCAGATCCCCGACGGGTTGCGTGCCGACATGTGGTCGGGATTGCACTGGTACCAGCGCGAGATGCCGAGACCGGGGTCGGCCGACACCGTCGTGCGCAGGAACGACAGGTCGAAGTTGTTCTGCACGTAGATCTGGTCGGTGAAGATCGCCGAGGTCACGCCCTCGAGGTTGACGCCGATGCCGACCTCGCCGAGCATCGACTTGGCCTGCTCGGCCATGGCGACGGTGTCGGTGAGGGTCGAGATGTACTTGACGTTCAGCGTGAACCGGACGCCGTCGGCGCCGACGGGGAAGCCCGCCTCGTCCAGGCCCTCGTTGATCGCCTCGACGTCGTAGGGGAAGTCCTCCGCGAAGTCGATGTCCTCGTTCTTCGCCCAGGCCAGGGTGTCCGGGAAGAAGCCGTCGGCGGGTTCGCCGTAGCCGGCCAACGCCACGTCGGCGAAGGCGGTGCGGTCCAGCGCGGAGAAGACCAGGGCGCGGACCTCGGGGTCGGCCAGGTACGGGTTGAGGGTGTTCATCTGGAGCACGACCGCCTGGGCGAAATAGCCCTCCTCGAGGTGGACCAGCTCGGGCTTGCCCTCGATCTGGTCGAGCTGCGAGGCATCGATGGATGCCTTGTCGACCTCGCCCGAGATCAGGGCGAGGGCGCGCGTGTTCGTGTCGGCCATGACCGGGTAGATGGCCGTGTCGACCTGCACCTCGCCGCGCCAGTAGTCCTCGTTCTTCACGAGGATGACCTCGGCGCCGGATGAGAAGGACTCGAACTTCATCGCACCCGTGCCGATGGGTGCCATGTTCGCGGGGTTGGTGACGGGGTCGGTGCCCTCGTAGAGGTGCTTCGGAACGATCGCCTGGAGGGCGAGCGTCTCGAAGAACGGCCCGAACTGGGAGTTCAGGTGCAGCACGACGGTGTGGTCGTCGGGGGCGTCCACCGAGTCGATCGACTTGACGAGGGAGGCGCCGTACGTCTGGTACTGCATGATCTCGTCGAAGTTGAACTTCACGTCCTCGGAGGTGAAGGGCTCGCCGTCGTGCCACGTGACGCCCTCTTCGAGGATGAACGTCAGCGTCGACTGGTCGTCGCTGTACTCCCACGACTTCGCCAGCATGGGGTGGATCTCCGACTCGGTGTCGATGTAGACGAGCTGGTCGAAGACCGCCGCACCGAACGCCGTCGTTGCGGGCGAGTTCGTGATCTGCGGGTTGAAGCTGATCGGGTCGGCGGAGATCGCATCGATGTAGACGGTCGGCCCGCTGGGCTCGTCGTTCTCCGATGCGGATGGGCCGGCCGAGCATCCTGCGATGAGCAGGGCCGTGGACGCGAGGACCGCCACGGCGGCCAATCGGGTCGTACGCGTGGATCTCATGGACTACCTCTCTGTAGCTCCGAGCGCAGGACTGCGCAGGGACGGGGGTGGGTGTTCAGTTCTGGTGGCCGGCCGGGTGCCGGGTCACAGGACGGTCTCCAGGACGAGCTCGGAGGCCAGCAGATTCTGCGTGTACGGGTGCTGTGGGTGCTCGAAGATCTGCTTCGTGGTGCCGGATTCGACGATCTCGCCGGCCTTCATCACGTAGACGCGGTCGGCGACCTTCTTGACGACCGGAAGGTCGTGCGTGATGAAGACGTAGCCCACGCCGAGGCGCTCGGTCAGGCCGTTCATCAGCCGGAGGACTCCGGCCTTCACCGATGCGTCGAGGGCGGAGACCGCCTCGTCGGCGACGATGATCTGCGGATCCAGGACGATCGCCCTGGCGATCAGCACGCGCTGGCGCTGGCCCCCGCTGAGCTCCTGCGGGAACCGGTGGACGAAGGATGCCGCGGGAGTGAGGCCGACCAGTTCCAGCACCTCGAGGACCTTGGCGTACACGTCGTCGCGGCCGCGGGCGATGCCGTGCAGCGTCACGATCTCGCCGATGGTGCGTCCGACGGGTTTGCGGGGATTGAGCGACCCCGAGGGGTCCTGCAGGACGGCCTGCACGGTCCGCCGGTACTCCCTGCGCTGCGCGGCGTTCATGTGCGCGATGTCGACGCCGTTGATCTCGATGCGTCCGGATGTCGGCGGGATGAGTCCCAGGAGCATCCGGGCGAGCGTGCTCTTGCCCGATCCGCTCTCGCCGACGATCGCCACGAACTCGCCGCGCTCGGCGGTGAGATCGGCGTCGACGACGGCGGCGACGGACCGGCCGCCCCGTCGCGACCGGAAGGTCTTCGATGCGTGCGTGACCTCGATCACGAATCCGCCCCCTTCGCGACGAGTGCGTCGATCTCGCGGCGCAGCTCGGGTGGGATGGACCAGAGGTCCATCCCCGCCTCGGTGAGGCTCCGGACGCTGCGCAGCAGGGCCTGCGTGTACGGGTGCTGCGGGGAGAGCAGCACCTGCCGGGTGGGTCCGGATTCGACGACCCGCCCCGCGTACATCACGTAGATGGTGTCCGTCATGCTCGCCACGACGGCGAGGTCGTGCGAGATGAGGATCAGCGAGGTGCCGAGCGTGGCGACGGTCTCGTCGAGCGTGTTCAGGACCCTCCGCTGCACGGTGGCATCGAGCGCCGTCGTGGGCTCGTCGGCGAGGATCAGGTCGGGCTGCTTCGCGATCGCGATCGCGATCAGCACGCGCTGACGTTGACCACCGCTGAGCTCGTGGGGGAAGCGGCGCGCGAGGTCGTCGGCGTCCGCGAGGCCGGCCAGCGTCAGGAAGCGGATGGCTTCGGGGTCGGCCGCGGTGTCGCTGCCCGACCGCCTGCCGGGGGCGACCGCCTCCCGGACCTGCGCGCCGACCTTCATCACGGGGTTGAGGAAGGTGAGGGGGTCCTGGAAGATCATGCCCACCGACCGCGACCGGATCTCATCCCACGCTCGCGCGGGGGCTCCGACCATCTCGCGGCCGTCGAACGTGATCGAACCCGACACCCGAACGCGCGGGTTCGTGGGCAGGAGGCCCGCGATCGCGCGTCCGGTGACGGACTTGCCGGATCCGGACTCGCCGACGATCCCGACGCGCTCGCCCCGGCGCACCCGGAGGCTGACCGACTGGACGGCCCGGATCTCCCTGCGGGGACCGGTCGGCAGGTGGACCTCGAGGTCGGCGACCTCGAGGAAGGTGGCGCCGCTGCCCGGCGGGGCGAACGATCGTGCGGTCTCGCTCGTGAGGGCGGAGGATTCGACGGTGGTCATTTCACCCTTCCGATCGACGGGTTGAGCGCGTCGTTGAGCGCATCGCCGAGCAGGTTGATCGCCAGCACGACGATGAAGATGCACAGGCCCGGGAAGAGCGCCAGCCACCACGCGGTGGAGATGTACGGCTGCGCCTGGTTCAGCAGCGCGCCCCAGCTGGGGCGGTTCGCGTCGCCGATCCCGAGGAAGGACAGGCCCGATTCGGCGAGGATGGCGCGGGCGACGGTCATCGTCGTGGCCACGAGCACCGGGGGCATCGCGTTCGGCAGCACGTCGGACCACAGGATGCGCAGGCTGAGGAAGCCTGCCGCGCGCTGGGATTCGACGTAGCCGAGCTGGGAGATGCGCATCGCCTCGGCCCGCACGATGCGGGCCACGCCGGGCCACATCGTCACCGACAGGATGATCACGATCATCGCGAGGTTCGAGCCGAGGATCGCCGCCGCGACGAGTGCGAGGACGATGCCTGGGATGACCTGGAAGAACTCGGAGATCTTCACCAGCACCGTGTCGAGGACACCGCCGTAGAAGCCGGCGAGCCCTCCGACGACGAGCGCGACGGTCAGGCACAGGAACGCGACGCTGAAGCCGACCAGCAGCGACACCTGACCGCCCATCAGCACGCGCCCGAGGTAATCGCGCCCCAGGTTGTCCGTGCCGAGCGGGTACTCGGCGTTCGGCGGCACGAAGGTCGGGTGGTTCGTCGCGAACGGATCTCCCGTCAGCATCGGACCGATGACCGACGCGAGGACGATGACGACCAGGATCGGCAACGCGATCCGCACGAGGGGCTTGCGGAAGTACACGCGCCAGATCGCATCGGGGTTGCGCGGGCGCCGAGCCGGGCGCCGGGGCGGTGCCGCTTCCGGCGCCGCGTCGGAGGCCGGTCGGGACAGTTGTTGGACGCTCACGGTTCGCTCCTTACCGGTCTCGTCACCCGGCTGCGAAGACGCGGATCCACGAGGCCGTAGACGATGTCGGTCACGAGGTTGACGATGAGGATGGTGACGGTCAGCACGATGACGATGCCGAGCACCAGGAAGGTGTCCTGGCGCTCGATCGCGCCGATGAAGAGGAGGCCCATGCCCGGCCAGCCGAAGACCCGCTCCACCAGGACCGAGCCGGCCAGGACGTGCGAGAGGCTGAGTCCGGCCACCGTCACCATGGGCAGGAGGGCGTTGGGAAGGGCATGTCGCCAGAGCGCGGCGCGATCGGCCATGCCCTTCGAGCGGGCGGTGTCCATGAAGTCCTGGCCGAGGGACTCGATCATCGAGGCTCGCATGATGCGAGCCTTGAAGGCGAGCTCGGAGGTGGCCATCGTGATCAGCGGGAGGATCATGTACTGGACCTCGATGCCCTCCACGCCGTAGGGCGCCTTGCCCTGCGTGGGCAGCCAGCCGAGGGTGATCGAGAACAGGATGATCAGCATCAGGCCGAGCCAGAAGTTCGGCAGTGAGAACAGGGCGACCGCGCTGCCGGAGAGCAGCGTGTCGAGCCAGCGCTTGCGCGTCTTCGCCGCGATCGATCCGATGACGACGGCGCCGATGGTCGAGAGGATGAACGACGGGATGGCGAGGGCGAGCGTGTTGCCGATCCGTTCGCCGATGAGCTGCGAGACGGGCACCTCGGTGCCGAACGAGACCCCGAGGTTCCCGGTGAGCACGTTGCCCATGTAGATCAGGTAGCGCTCCCAGGCGGGCTTGTCCAAGCCGAACGTGGCGTAGATCTGCTCGCGCAGTGCGTCGGAGATCGGCACGTCGCCGACCAACGTCTGGATCGGGTCCCCCGGAGCGAGCTCGAGGAGCAGGAAGAGGATCGTGATGACCACGACGAGGAGGATGACGGAGGAGAAGAGGACCTTCCCGAGGTGGACGGCCATCGCCTTCATCGGACGACCCCGTTCCGGCTCGACCGTCGAGCACGCGTGCGCAGCATGGGATATCTCCTTTGAATGCCCGGCGGCCCGACCGACTTCGGTCGCGACCGGCCCGTGCATGTTCGCAACGCCTCGAAGCGCGTTCAACGCGCGCTTCCACGCTGCGGAAACGTTTGGCCGTCGGTCGCGCGTCGCGGCGGAGCGCCCATCGCTCGGCGGCGGTCGGCCCTGCTCGATTTCCCCTCCCGCGCGCGCTGGCTTAGCCTCGAGACATGAGCACCGAAGTTGTTGCCGACGTCGTCGTCCGTCCCATCCGCGACTCGGATGTGGAGGCCCTGGGCCGAGTTCACGCCACCTGCTGGCACGAGACCTACGACCACCTGATCAGCGCAGCCGCCTTCGAGAACCTCTCCCCCCGCCGGATGGCCGAGCTCTGGACCCACATGGCCGCCCGAGGCGAGGAGTACAACCAGTTCGCCGCACTCGTCGACGGCGAGATCGTCGGCTTCGTCGGCTCGGGGCCGGCACGTGACGAGAATCCGCCTCGCGAGCGGGAGCTCTACTTCATCTACCTGCTGCACGCGTATCACGGCACCGGCATCGGCCAGAAGCTGTTCGATGCCGCCTGCGGCGACCGCCCCGGCTACCTCTGGGTCGCGAAGGACAACCCCCGGGCCCATGCCTTCTACAAGCGCAACGGATTCACGCCCGACGGCGCCGAGCAGCTGCAGCCGTTCCTCGGCGAGGAGATCCTCGAGGTGCGTCTGGTCCGGTGAGTGCTCGCAGGGTTCCCGACGTCGGTCGGCCCCGATAGCGTGACGTGGGTCGGCGTCCGCCGACGGATGCCACGGAAGGACCAGCGATGACCGACGCCGCCGCGCACCCCGCCCTCGACGCCCTCGCCGAACGGCTCGGGAACCGGCTCGTGCGTCCGGGCGACCCTCGCTGGGATGCCGCCCGCTCGCCGTGGAACCTCGCGATCGACCAGCGACCTGCGGCGGTCGCGACCCCGGGCGACGTCGACGACCTGCGGGCGCTGGTGGCCGCCGCGAGGGCCGACGGAATCCAGGTCGCGGTGCAGCCGTCGGGACACGGCGCGTCGGGCACCCTCGACGGCACCCTGCTGGTGCGCACGGCCGCCTTCGACCTCGTCGACGTCGACGTCGACGGACGCACCGCTCGCATCGGGGCCGGGGCCCGCATGGGACTCGTGCTCGACTCGCTCGCGGGCACCGGCCTCGTGGCGATGTCGGGCTCGAGCGGCGTGGTGAACGCCACGGCGTTCACGCTCGGCGGCGGCCACTCGTGGTTCGCCCGTTCGTTCGGCTTCGGCTCGAGCTCGCTGCGCGCCGTCGAGCTGCTGACCGCCGACGGCCGCCACCGCTGGCTGCGCGACGCCGACGACCCCGAGCTCCTGTGGGCGATCCGCGGCGCCGGCGGCGCGTTCGGCGTCGTCACGGCGATCGAGGTCGACCTGCATCCGGCGCCCGTGCTCACCGGCGGACGCATCGTGTTCGCCGGAACGGATGCCGCGGCCGTCTTCCGCGCGACCGTCGCCGCCGGCCGCACGGCACCCGACACGCTCGCGCTGCACGCGGGCGCAGTGCGCATCCCCGACGTGCCGCAGGCCCCGGCAGAGCTCCGGGGCACCACCATCGTGAGCGTCGAGACGGTCGAGCTCGGCGCGTCCGCGGCGGGCCGTGCCGCGCTGGACGCGATCCGTTCCGCCGGAACCGTCGTGCTCGACGCCGTCGGGCCCATAGATGCCCTCGCGCTCACGGCCATCGCCGAGGAACCCACCGACCCGTCGCCCGGCTTCGGCTGGTCTGCGCTCGCCGATCTCGACGAGGACAGCGTGACCCGCCTCGTCGAGACGTGGGAGTCATCCGAGGGGCAGGCGATCATGGGGCTCGCGTTCCGCGTGCTCGGTGGAGCGCTGGCGGCACCGCCCGCACGGCCCGGCATCGCGGGCGCCGTGCGGGAGACGCACATCGTCAGCGGTCACGCGATGGGGCTGCCCGACCGCGCCGAGCCCGCGGAGCGGGCGTTCGGCGCCCTCGATGCGGCCCTCGGCGTGGCGGCATCCGACCGTACGCTCGGCACCTTCCTCGCCCCGGGAGTCGGGTACTCGGGCGCCTACGCCGAGTCCGACGTGGCACGTGCCGCCCGCGTCAAGGCCACGGTCGACCCCGAGGGCCGCTTCCGCGGCAACCGCGACTTCACCTGATTCCCGACGTCGCACGACGACATCCCATGCGGTGCACGCGGGGCGGGGCGTCCGGCGCTCCCCCGCATTCGAGGGAACGCCGGCGCCGGTTCAGCGCTTCGAGCGAAGTGCCGACCGCGCGGTCAGCCCGAGTCCCCCGGCGACGACGAGGCCGCCGGCGAGCATCAGCGCGGGCATGAGCGGGAAGCCGGTGTCGGCGAGGGCCGATCCCCGGTCGCCTGCTGAGGTCGGCGAGGCCGGCGCGGCGGGCGCGGCGGGCTCACCGGCGCCGTCATGGCCTTCGCCGTCGGTGCCGCCGGGCTCCACGGGCGTCTCGCCGCTCGCCTCGACCACCGTGTACACGATCTGCGTCTTCGTGACGTTGCCGGCGTTGTCGCGTGCGACGATCTTCACCCGCTGCTCGCCGAGCTCATCGGTCGGCAGCGCGCTCGGCGCGGCGAACGCCGGCCCGTTGTCCGTGACACCGCAGGACTCGATGCCCGAGTGCGCGTCGATGCACTCGAACTCGAGCGGAACGACCTCGCCCTGCTCGACCTCGAACTCGCTCTCCGCGAGCGGGTTCGACAGCGCCGGCGATGCGATGTCGATGCGCGGAACGACGGTGTCGATGCGCACCGTCGAGGTGCGGTGCTCGGACTGGTTGCCGACGCCGTCGATCGCCCAGTAGGTGATGTCCGTCACGCCGTCGGCGGTGAGGTCGAACGTCGCCTCGGGTTCGCCGACCACGTCGCCGTTCGTCGAGACGGCGCCGTCGGCGGCGTAGTGCACGGAGGCGATTCCAGACGGATCCGACGCGACGACGGCCGCGCCCAGGTAGCTCCGGTACCAGCCCGACGCCGGCTCGGGAGCGAGGCGCAGCTCCACGGCCGGAGGCGTGGCATCCGACGCGATCACCGTGTAGCGGTACTCGGCGTTCGTCTCATGGCCGGCCGCATCGGTCGCCACGACGCGCACGAGGTACTCGCCGGGCGTGATGGTGCTGAGGTTCTCCTTGTTCGGCACGTCCGCATCGCAGGACTTCACGCCGGAGGTCGGGTCGTCGCACGAGTACGTGAACACCGCCTTCTCGCCGACCGCGAACTCGGTGACCGCGGGCAGCGTGATCGTCGGTGCGACGGTGTCGACCTTCACCGTGTGGCGCTGGTGGAAGGATTCGTTCCCGGCGGTATCGAGCGTCCAGATCTCGATCTCGTGCACGCCCTCGGCCGACATGTCGATCGCGATCCGGTCGTCGTGCTCGATGACGACCGGGCCGCCGTCGATCGAGTACGAGATGCTGTCCACCTCGGAGCCGCCGCGCTCGATGGCGTGCGCCCGGTAGTTCGGGTCGCCGTGGTGCCATCCGCTCTCCGAGGGGGCGTAGATGCTCGTGTTGAGCAGCGGCGGCGTCGTGTCGGGCACGCCGGGCTCCGCAGCGACCGCGGCGGCCGCGATGACCGCGGGCACCGCCAGCCCGATGGCGGCGACGCCGGCGACGGCGAAGATGGGGGCGCGCTTCAGGCGCCCCCGATGACGAGGAAGGGGTCGAGTCATACCACGATCCTGCGGTCCGTGCGCGGCACGGCCCGACCGGCCGGTGCGCCGATTACCCGCCGGTTACGCGTCGGGTCAGGCGGCCGCTCGCACCGTCAGCGCGTTCACGAAGTCGAGGAGGCCGGCGAGGTCGAGCCGGGACCCGATCGCCACGGCCCGCGCGCGCTCGCGCGGGGTGAGCGCCTCGGCGATCCGTCGCCGATGGACCTCGGCGTCGGGGCCCTCGGAGATCACCGGGTTGTAGTCGTACCGGGTGCCGATCCGATCGACCGCCGCGTGGATCACCGCGCCGTCGGCATGCCGCTCGATGAGCGCGCACGCCCCGCCCACGAGGTGCAGCAGCGCCAGCGCCCCCATCGCCTCGCCCTCCTCCAGGACCTCCGCGATGCCGGGCACCAGCACGTCGATGGCGTCCTGTCCGCGACCGACGTCGACGAGCACCTTGCCGATGAGGTAGGTGGCCGATCCGGCCACCCACGCGTAGCCGATGCGCACGGCCATCGCCCTCGCCGCCCGAAGCGCGTCGAGGGCCTGCGCGGGCCGGCCGAGCGTCCGGTGCGCCTGTCCGACGCAGAACAGCACCGAGCAGGCAGCCCACGGCTCGACCCCATCGGGGAGGGATTCGGCGAGCGCCACCAGCGCCTCCGCCGCCACGGGATCGCCCCGGAGGCACTGTCCGTAGGCCATGTACGCCGACAGGGCCGCCCTCGTGTCGAGGTCGCCGGCCGCGTCGGCCGCCGCGAGGCCGTCGACGGCATACGCCACGGCCGGCTCGAACGCGCCGCCCTGGTACGCGAGCAGCGCGACGCCGAAGAGGGCACGGGCCTCGACCGCCGGTGCCGCCTCGCCCGGCACGGCGAGGGCGCGCTCGACGTCGGCTCGCCCGTCGACGAGGAGCCCTTCGCGCATCCAGTGCTCCGACTGGCCGCCGGCGATGCGGAGGGCGGTCTCCCGGTCGCCGGCGGCCACCGCGGCGTCGAGTGCCAGGCGGAAATCGGGATACGCCGCGATGAACAGGTCGCGCACGGCGCGTCGGTCATGCCCGCGGAGCTCCGAGGCGAGCCGGTCGGCGAGCTCCGCGTACCAGGCGACGTGCCGGGCCGACCACGCGGCCGCCTCGGCGTCGGTGAGCGGGAGGCGCGACCTGACGTACGCCTTGACCGATTCGAGCACCCGGTACCGTCGCGGGCGACCGTCTCGTTCGACGATCGAGAGCAGCGACTGCTGCGCGAGCCGAACGGCCACCGCGGCGGCATCGTCGCCGGCGACGGTGCAGACCGCCGCGACATCCGTGAAGTCGAACGTGCCGGCGAAGCACGCGACCTGTGCGACCAGTTCGCGTTCGGCGGGATCGAGCAGGTCGATGCTCCACCCGATGGCGTCCACGAGGCTCGCATGCCGGTCGCCGGCCGGCCCCGAGGCAGCGACCGTGTCGAGCACGGAGCCCGCCAGCTGTCCGAGCTCCATGACCGCGAGCCGCGCGGCGGCGAGCTCGAGTGCGAGGGGCATCCCATCGAGGGCGGAGCACAGCGCTCGCACGTCGTCTCGGTTGCCGTCGTCGACGACGAATCCCGGGCGCGCGTCGGCGGCGCGCTCCGCGAAGAGCTCGACGGCGTCGCCGGCGGTCGCACCGCCGAAGGTGGGGACCGGCACGAGGCGTTCGCCGGCGAGGCCCAGCGGCTCACGGCTCGTGACCAGCACCGCGAGGCCCTCGCAGCGCTCGAGCAGGCCCTTCGCGAGCGTGCGACAGGCGTCGAGCACGTGTTCGGCGTTGTCGAGGATGAGGAGGGCACGTCGCCCGTGCAGACGCCGCACGACGGCGTCGACATCCTGCATCGTCGCGCCGACGGCGTGCGCGACCGACCCCACGACGTCGGCACCGCTCGAGACCGACGCGAGGTCGACCATCCACTGCACGTCGTCGAACTCCCGGCCGGCCCGGCGCGCCGTCTCGACGGCCATGCGGGTCTTGCCCACGCCGCCCGGGCCGACGAGCGTCACGAGGCGCGCGTTGCGCCGCGCCTCGGCGATGGACTCGAGCACGTCGAGGCGGCCGACCAGCCGGGTGAGCGGGAGCGGGATGCCGTGGCGTTCGACCTCGACGCGATCCCGGGCAGGCGACACCACCGACGGGTCGGCCCGCAGCACGGACTGCCGCAGCTCCGCGAGCGCCGCCGGCAACTCGAGCCCGAACTCGTCGGCGCAGCGGGCACGGAACACGTCGATCGTCGCGAGCGCCTCGCCCGTGCGGCCGGCGCCCGCGAGCGCGAGCACCTCCAGTCGCACCGGCTCCTCGCCGACGGGATCCCACGAACGCAGCACCTCGATGCCCGCGAGCGCGGACTCGAACTCGCCGCGCTCGATGTGCAGCACGGCGAGTTCCTGCCCGGCGAACCGGCGCTCGTCGGCGAGCAGGCGGCGCAGGTCGACCGCGAACGGCTGGTCGGCGAGCTCGGGGAGTGCGTCCGCGCCCCAGAGCACCTCGGCGAGGTCGAGGCGCTCGACCAGGTCGGGGGCCGGGGCGCCGGATGCCACGGCGGCGCGCAACCCGCGGATGGCCGCGCGGAGACGCAGCAGGTCGACGTGCTCGGGGTCGACCCCGAGCCGGTATCCGCCGCGTCCGCCCGTGAGCCGGGGCCCGAGCGGGCCGGCGCGGAGCTTCGACACGTTGACGCGCACCGAGACGGCGGCGGTGTCGGTGGGCTCGGCCCACAGGGAGCGGACGAGCTCCTCGGTCGACACCGCATCGCCCGCGGCGAGCGCCAGCCGGCCGATGATCCCCCGGGCGATCTCGCCCCGCAGCGGCACGTCGACGCCGTCGACGCGGACGACGATGGGTCCGAGGAGCTCGACGGCGAGCGGCGCCGGATCCTGAGCGTTGGTCACCGCGCGATTCTAGGCTCATCGCGGGCCGCGGCGCTGTCCCAACTTCGTGGGATACGGCGGAGCGGATGCCCCGGACGCGCGCCCGGGACATCCGCTCGGCTTCGGTGCGGTCTCGCTCAGAACACGGCGACGAAGCTCGCCAGCACCCGGTCGATGGCCGCGATGTCCGCGTCGGTGGACGCCTGCGCGCTGACGAGGATGAGGTAGTCCCCGGCGACCGAGTTCGCGGCGACGACGACGGCCGACGTGCCGACGCCCCCGCAGTCCGTCCAGTAGCTGTACACGCCCAGGTGGTAGCCGTCGTCGTAGCTGTCGGCGTCGACCTGCTGGCAGCCGTCGGCGCCCAACGACGAGGTCATGGCCTCGTGGAGCGCCTCGGGTGTCGTGATGCCGACCGCGGCCTGGGAGGCGTAGATGGCGACCCCGGGCACGTTCCAGGTGGTCTGGAACTCGGCCAGGTTCGTGCTCGCCTGCACGCCCTTGTACTCGTTGCCGGCGTCGTCGGTGAACGGTGCGCCGTCGACCTGCGCCCAGCTGGCGGGAACCTCGACGATCACCACGCCGGAGTCGTCGGTGACGGTGACGAACTCGCCGGCCGAGGCGCTCGAGCCCGACGTGCCGGTCGCGTCGGCGATCACGCTCACCGGCTCGAGCTTCTCGTCGCCGTTGAACTGGCCGCGGTAGTACGCCTCCTCGCTCGGGCGGTAGAGCTCGACCGAGAGCGTCGCGTCGTGGCCGTGCGTGCGCAGCACGTCGCAGTACTCGGTCATCGTGCCGTTCAGCCCGAGGCTCACGCCCTCCATGCGGGTGAGGAGGTCGCCGGGCTCGACGCCGGCCTTGTCGGCCGACGAGCCCGACTTCACCGAGTTCACCCAGATGCCGAGGCCGTTGCCCTCCTCGTCCTGCAGCGCGGTGCCGTTGATGCCGAGGCTCAGCACGTCCTCGCCCTCGCGCATCTTCTTCACCGCATCGGTCACCTCGTCACGGTGGATGGCGTAGTTGTAGTCGAGCGCGTCGTTCCCGGCGTAGTTCACGCCGACCACGGCGCCGTCCTCGTCGACCAGCGGGCCGCCCGAGTTGCCGCTGCGGATGCGGGCGTCGTGCTCGATGACGTTGTCGATCGAGGCCCAGGGTGTCTCGCCGTCGGTCGACGCCTTCGAGACGATGCCTCGCGTCATGGTGAATGTCGGGTCGCCGAGCGGGAAGCCGGCGGCGTAGACGTCGGTCGCCGTGCCGATCTCGCCCTTGTGCCACGCCAGGTAGGGATACCCGTCGCCCTCGAGTTCGATGACCGCGAGGTCGAGGCACTCGGAGGAGCCGAGCACCTTGGCGCCGATCTCCTCGGTGGTGTCGCCGCCCCGCCACACCTTGATGGTGCCGGCGCCGGTCACGACGTGGTTGTTCGTGACGGCGACGCCCGAGTCGGCGATGAGGAAGCCCGAGCCGCGACCCGCGGCTTCGTAGCCCCCCTCGGAGGGATCGACGAAGGTGCCGACGGCCTCGATCTGGATGGTGGCGGACTGCACGCCGTCGAACGAGACGGCGCCTCCGCTCTGCCCTCCGAGGGGGAGTTGGATGCATCCGGTGAGCGACAGCGCGACGGGCGCGGCGATCACGGGGATGAGTGCGCGCCGGATCGCCCGCGCAGCGGGCCGCGTACGGCCGGAAGTGGGGCTGCCCTGGCGCAGGAGGCGCGGCAGCGTCGAGTCATGATGTGCAGTCATGGGTTCGACCGTAGGAAGCGGGGCGGGCCGGGCGGATGTCGCGAGCGGCCCGACTACGTTCCGATTACGCTGCCGACGCGGATTCGCGGCCGCACGAGGCGTTTCGTAATCGTCCGCGGACCGCTCCCCCGCCCCGTATCCGACTCCAATACGCTGGGCGCATGTCCATCCCCATCGTGCTCGACGTCGACACGGGCGTCGACGACGCCATGGCCATCCTGTTCGCCGTGCGGCATCCGGGCCTCGACGTGCTCGGCATCTCGTGCGTCGCCGGCAACGCGCCGCTGGCGCAGGTCGTCGACAACACGCTGCGAGTCCTGGATGCGGCGGACGCACCCGACCTTCCCGTCGCGGCGGGGGCCGTGCGGCCCCTGCTGGAGCCGCCGCGTGCCGCGGGCCACGTGCACGGGCCGGCGGGCCTCGGCGACCTGGTGCTTCCGCCCACCCGGCGCCGGGCGACCTCGACGGGAGCGGTGGAGCTCATGCGCCGGCTCATCCTCGAGCACCCGACGCCCGTGACGCTCGTGGCGCTCGCGCCGCAGACCAATCTCGCGTTGCTGCTGCGCACCTACCCCGAGGTCGCCGGCAACCTCGAGCGCATCGTCTTCATGGGCGGCTCGGCGAGCGTGGGCAACGCCACGGCCGTGGCCGAGTTCAACGTGTGGCACGACCCAGAGGCCGCGGCGATCGTGCTCGACTCGAACGTGCCGACCTACATGTACGGACTCGACGTCTTCAATCGCGTCGCCGTCGACCACGAGGTCGCCGTGGCCCTCCAGCACGGCGACGACCCGCTCGGCCGTGTGGTCGGCACGCTGCTCGGCCATCGCGTCGCGCTGTCGGAGGACGAGCGCGCCGAGTACACGGGGCTCATCGGCGATGCCGGCGCCGTGTGCTCGCTCGTCGATCCGCTGGCGCTCCGCACCGAGGTGCGGCCCGTGCGCGTCGAACTCGCCGGCTACGGGCGCGGGCAGACGCTCGTCGACCTCCGCGAGCTCTCCCGGGGCGAGAGCATGGTGCAGGCGCATCCCGACGAGTGGACGAACGTCGAGGTCGCGCTCGAGGTCGACGGCGAGCGACTCGCTCGCCTGTTCCTCGACACGCTCGGGCTCACCTGAGGCCCGGCGGCTAGCGGAGGGCCCCGACCGAGGCGAGCGCCTGCTTGAGCAGCACGCCCCGACCGCCCTCCATCTCGGCGACGATGCCCTCCGACACCGCCTCGAGCGGGGTCATCCAGGTCACCTCGAGGGCGTCCTGGCGCGGCTCGCAGGTGCCCGTCACGGGCACGACGTACGCGAGCGACACGGCGTGCTGGCGTTCGTCGGTGAACGGCGAGAGGCCCGGCAGCGGGAAGTACTCGGCCACCGTGAACGGCACCGGGCTCGCCGGCAGCAGCGGGAACGCCATGGGCCCGAGGTCCTTCTCGAGGTGGCGGAACAGCGCGTCGCGCAGCGTCTCGCCGTACATGACGCGGCCCGAGACGACTGTGCGGGTCATCTGGCCGACGGCGTTCGCACGAAGCAGCACGCCGACCTCGGTGACCTGCCCGAGTCCGTCGACGCGCACGGGCACGGCCTCCACGTAGAGCAGCGGCAGCCGCCCACGGATCTCGGCGAGCTCGAGGTCGCTCAGCCAGCCCGGATTCGCCGGCGGCCGCACGACGGGCTCGTCGTCGGGATTCCAATCCGGATCGGGGGTGCGAACGCTCATGCCTCGATTCTGCCCCACCGGGCGACGGGCGCCACGGAATCGGCGGGTACGCTCGAACACGGGCGTGCGGGACCGGCCGGCTCGTGGCATCCGTCTCCGCCGTCCGGAGCGGAGGATCATGCCCGAGGTGCGAGTCGACGACGAGGCGGTGCTCTGGTCGGCATCCGAGGCCGACCGCGAGGGGCGGCCGCTGCTGCTGCTCCTGCACGGGTACAACTCGAACGAGGGCGACCTCTTCGGCCTCGCGCCGTACCTGCCCCTCGAACCGGCGATCGCGTCGCTTCGCGCACCGATCTTCACGGGGTACGGGCACGCCTGGTTCCCCCTGCTCGGCGAGGGCGTCGAGCAGGCGCTCGAGGCCGCGGATGCTGCGACCGACGCGATCCTCGCGTGGATCGACCGGGCGGCGCCCGACGCGTCCGCCATCGGGTTGCTCGGGTTCTCGCAGGGCGGCGCGATGGCCCTCGAGCTGCTGCGCCGGGCGCCCGAGCGATTCGCGTTCGCGGTGAACCTGTCGGGGTTCTCACTCCCCGGCGAGCGCGAGGGCGACCTGCGGCTCGCGGCACTGGCGACACCCGTGTTCTGGGGCCGCGGCACCGCCGACGGCGTGATCCCGGCCGACTACGTCGCCCGCACGCAGCAGTGGCTGCCGGGGCACGCCGACCTCGACGAGCGCATCTACGAGGGGCTCGGACACTCGATCGCCGAGCGTGAGCTCGCCGACATCGCGGCCTTCCTGCGGGCGCGCTACGCACGCGCCGCCTGACCCGCGGCGAACGGGACCAGGATCGAACGGTCGCATCTGCACGGTGCCACCATGCATCCGCGACTTCTCGATCGGGGGGGGTCGAGGCGGGGACGGGGTCAGACGCCCGCGCCGCCTCCACCGCCGCCCGACTCGGAGGCGCGCTTCGCGGCTCGCTCGGCGTCGCGGTCGGCGACACGTCGCTTCTCGGCACGCACGGCCGCCTGCGTCGCCCGCTCCTGCACGAGCCACTGCGGCGGTGCGGCGAGGAGCGCCTTGATCTCGGCGGTGGTGAGCGGCTCGGTGACGCCGCCGCGAGCGAGGCCGGAGTTCGAGACGCCGAGCTTCGCGGCGACGACGCTGCGCGGGTGCGGCCCCTCGCGGCGGAGCACCTGCAACCACTCGGGCGGCTCCTCCTGCAGCGCACTGAGCTCGTCTCTCGTGACGACGCCCTCTCGGAACTCGGCCGGCGCGGCCTCGAGCAGGATGCCGAGCTTCTTCGCGGCGGTCTCGGGCTTCATCGACTGGCTCTGGCTCACCATGACACCGTAGCCGATACCCTGATCGGATGGTCCTGAGGCTCCGCTACGTCGCCGGGGTGAGCCCGGCCAGGTGGCTGCGCGTCTGGGCCGAGCGCCGACCCGACCTGCCGCTCGAGGCGACGCGCGTCGAGCAGTCCGAGCAGCTCGTCGACCTCCTCGCCGGCGATGCGGATGTCGCATTCGTGCGCCTGCCCGTCGCGGCTGCGGGCCTGCACGAGATCCCGCTCTGGGAGGAGCTGGCGGTCGCCGTGCTCCCGAAGGAGCATCCGCTCGCGGAAGCCGGGTCGCTCACGCTCGCCGACCTCGAGGGCGAGCCCCTCGCGCCCGCGCAACCCGACGCCGCGATGACGGTCGAGCTCGTCGCCGCGGGCGCCGGGCATGCGCTGCTCCCCCACGGCGTCGCCCGCCTGCATCATCGCCGCGACGTGGTCGCGATCCCGGTGACGGATGCCCCGACCACGCGCATCGCGCTCGTGTGGCGCGTCGAGCGCGACGACGCCGACATCCAGGAGTTCGTGGCGGTCGTGCGCGGTCGCACGGCACGCAGCTCCCGCGGCGAGGCCACGAGCCCCGAGGCATCCGCTCGCCCCGAACCTGCCGCACGTCGCGAGCGTGCCGCACGGCGCGAGCCGAGATCGCGGCGCGACCCGAACGCCCGGCGCGGCGCATCCGGTCGCCGCGGCGGCTCGACGCGCAAGCGCGGCCGCGGGCGATGAGGCCGTTCCTGTTCCTCTCGGCCCGACCCGAGGTCGAGGCGGTGGGGCCCGAGTACGAGTCCGTGCGACGGGCGATGGGCGTCGACGCGTCCCGCCTGGAACACGTGCGGCTCGATGCGGAGCCGCTCGGTGACGTGCGCCTCGACGGGTTCGCGGGCGTGGTCGTCGGCGGCAGCCCCTACAACGTCACCACGCCCGACGCGCACAAGCACCCGGTGCAGCGCCGCGTCGAGGCCGACCTCGCACGGCTCGCCGAGGCCGCGCTCGAACGCGACCATCCGCTGCTCTTCACGTGCTACGGCATCGGCGTGCTCACGCGCGTCCTCGGCGGCCACGTCGGCACACTGCACGGCGAGCAGGCCGCCGCGGTCGAGATCACGCTCACCGCCGAGGGCCGAGCCGACGCGCTCGCCGGCGTGCTGCCCGAGCGGTTCGAGGCGCTCGTGGGTCACAAGGAGGCGACCGAACGGCTCCCGGACGACGCGGTGCTGCTGGCGTCGTCCGCCGCCTGCCCGGTGCAGGTCTACCGGGTCGGCGATCGCGTGTGGGCGACCCAGTTCCATCCCGAGGTGTCGACGAGCGACTTCGTCGCGCGCGCCCAGGTGTACCGGCATCACGGGTACTTCCCGGCGAGCGAGCTGCGCGCCGTGAGCGAACGCCTCGCCGCGGCATCCGTCACCGAACCGCAGCGGATGCTCCGCCGGTTCGTCGAACTGGCCGACGCGTGACGCTCACGCCGACTCCGGCGGGAACGCCCGACGCAGCAGCACGCGCTGTCCGAGCGTCCACACGACCGTGACGAGCAGGTAGAGCGCCGCCGCGAGCGGCACGAAGACGGCGATGACGGCCGTGATGAACTGCATGACGCCGACCAGTCGCCGGGCGACCGGGGTCGCGAGCGGCGACGGCGATGCGGCATCCGTCGACCTCTCCTGCGCCAGGCCGAAGACGCGCCGGGTGACCTCGCCGACGAGGGCGATCGAGGCGATGACGACGAGGAACACCGCGAGCGACGCCGGGTCGAGCGTGCCGGCCGCGATCGAGCCCGCGAGGCTCGAACCGAGCGGCACGCCGCCGAGTTGCTGCTCGAGGAGCACGTTCGGATGCCCCGCGATGGTGGGCAGGATGAAGAGCGCGTAGATCACGCCCAGCACGGGAGCCTGCGCCAGCATCGGGAGGCAGCCGGCGAACGGCGAGGCGCCCTCCGCTGCGTACAGCGCCATGGTCTCGTGACGGAGGCGCTCGGGATCCTTCCCGTGGCGGCGGCGGAGCTCGGCGAGACGCGGGGAGAGTCGGGCGCGCGTGCGATCGGCCTTCGCCTGCGAGACGCCGACGGGGATGAGCACGGCCCGCACGAGGAGCGTCACGAGCACGATGGCGGCCGCGGCGCTCGAGACGCCGATGAACGGTTCGAGGAGGCCGGCGAGGCCCATGAGGGTCCGGTGCGCACCGTCGAGGAGCGCGGCGACGGGCGGGAGGGCGTAGAGGTCCACTGGTGTTCCTTGCGGTCGGAGGGATGCGGGATCCGTCTGGCCGCTGGAGCGGTGCGTGAGACCGCGCACCTCGAATGGGCGAGGTGCCGTGTGGTCGGATGTCGCTACGCGGCCGGGATGCCGCGTCCTGGTGCCCTGGGGCGGGGCCGACCGGCTGCGTCGGGGTCGCTCTGCGAGATGAGTCGTGCAGGATCGGTGGTCTGCCGGAGGCGCGTCGAGGCGCCGCTCGGGTCTGCGTCGACCAGGGCCGGCACCATCCGCCACGCCGACACCACGATCGCGGTGGCCGCGGCGCCGATCACGCCGACGAGCAGCACCGTCACCAGGACGTCGGAGGCGAGGTGCACCTCGAGGGTCGCCCGCACGTACCGGAGCAGCGCCGTGATGAGTTCGATCACGAGCACGCCTCCCTCCGGTCGCATCGACGCGGGCTGATGTGCTTCACGCTAGCACCGAGCGCGGGAACGGCCCCGGAACGCGATCGAGCGGACGGCGGGAAGCCCGCCATCCGCTCGATGCGTGGTGTTCCGGATCAGGTGGTGCGGCTCCGGTTCCGCGTGATGAGGCCCCAGATGAGCAGCACGATGATCGCACCGGCGATCGCGAGCAGCCAGGTGCTCAGGTCCCAGAACTCGTCCAGGCCGACGCCGAAGATGAGACTGCCCAGCCAGCCGCCGAGGATCGCGCCCACGACTCCCAGCAGCAGCGTCACCAGCCAGCCGCCGCCCTGCTTGCCCGGGAGGATGAGCTTGGCGATGGCGCCGGCGATCAGGCCGAGGATGAGAAATGCGAGGAAACCCATTGGTGTGCTCCTTCGTTTCTGTGGGGTACCCCTTTGGGGGTGTCTCACGAAACCACAACCTGAGAATTTGCCGCAACCCCTTGCCGAGTATTCGGATCCAGCAGTATGCCCAGCTGATCCCGCCAGAACGGGGCAGACTGGTCGCGTGAGCCACAATCGCGAGTATTGGGTGCTGCACGTCGACCTCGACCAGTTCATCGCCGCCGTCGAGGTGCTGCGGCATCCGGAACTCGCCGGGAAGCCGCTCATCGTCGGCGGACGAGGCGACCCGACCGAGCGCGCCGTCGTCTCCACCGCCTCCTACGAGGCCCGCGAGTTCGGCGTCGGCTCGGGCATGCCCTTGCGCATCGCCGCGCGCAAAGCGCCCGACGCGGTGATCCTGCCGGTGGACGCCGAGGCCTACACGGCGGCTTCCGCGCAGGTCATGGCGACGCTCCGGACGCAACCGGACGCGACCGTGCAGGTGCTGGGCTGGGACGAGGCGTTCCTCGGCGTGCAGACCGACGACCCGGAGGCCTACGCCCGCCGGGTGCAGGCGGCGGTGCTCGAACGGACCGGCCTGCACTGCAGCATCGGCATCGGCGACACGCTCGTGCGAGCGAAGGTCGCCACCGGATTCGGCAAGCCACGGGGCGTGTTCCGGCTCACCGCCGAGAACTGGCTCGAGATCATGGGCGACCGACCGACCGTCGACCTCTGGGGCGTCGGCTCCCGGATCTCGGCCCGGCTCGCCGCACACGGCATCGCGACGGTCGCTGAACTGGCCACGGCCGACCCGGCGGTGCTGGCGACCGAGTTCGGCCCGAAGATGGGACCGTGGTACGGCCTGCTCGGCCGGGGCGAGGGCGAGCGCGTCGTCGACGACACGCCGTGGGTCGCCCGCGGGCACAGCCGGGAGACGACGTTCCAGCAGGACCTGACCGAACCCGCCCAGGTCGAGGCGGCGGTCCGCGGGCTCACCGCCAAGGTCCTCGAGGATGTCGCGGCCGAGGGCCGGCCCGTGATCGGGCTGACCCTCAAGGTGCGCTACGCGCCGTTCATCACGAAGACGATGCAGAGGAAGATCGCCGAGACCCGGGACCCCGCCGTCGTGGAGGCGGCCGCGCTCGGCCTCGCCGGTCGGATCGAGCCCGGCCGGCCGATCCGGCTCCTCGGCCTGCGGGCCGAGATGCCGATGCCGGAAAAGGCACGAGAGGGGCACACGCCGACCCGAAGCGGCTGGTGATGGCGGCGCGATCGCCGCCGGGGGACCTTGGGCCCCGCGCGGCCCGCGCGTGGCGACGAGACTCGAGGAGTCGAGCCGAGGGAGAGCGATGTACGACACGACCATCGTGGGGTGGAACAACGATCGCACGGGGGCCAACGCGGTCGCGTGGGCGACGAGCCGGGCGCTGCGGCAACCCGGCGGGTCGGGTGTGCTGCGCATCATGCGGGCCGTCGACGACACGTCGATCGCGAGCGACGACGCCGAGACGCGACGAGAACTGGACCTCGCGACCACGGAGATCGCGGAGCTGGCCGCGCGCATCGGCGCGGAGCATCCCGGACTCGAGGTGCAGACGGAGGTCGTGCAGGGCGAGCCGGGAGACCTGCTCACCGACCGCAGCGGGCCCGACGCGCTGGTCGTCATCGGCGCGGAGAACGGACACACCGAGGAGTACTGGTACAGCTCGCGGATCGGAGCACGAGTCTCCGGCGCCGCCGCCGGCCCGGTCGCCGTCGTCCCCGTGGGTGACGAGCGGGAGCGTGCCGGCGTGCTGGTCGGCGTCGACGACGTGCCCGAGGCAGAGCACCTCTGCCGGTTCGCCGCCGAGCTCGCGACGTCGACGGGCGAGATGCTGCGTGCCGTGCACGTCGGCGCCCGCTCGCACGATCCCGAGACCGGCCGGCGCGTGCTCGAACGGGCGCTCGAGCCGGTGATCGCCGACTTCCCGGGGCTCGTCGTCGAGTCGCGCGTCGAGTCTGGCTCGCCCGCCGGCGTGCTGCTCCGGCACGCGCGCGAGATGTCCACCGTCGTCGTCGGCACGCGCCGGCTGGGTCCGGTGCGCCGCATGTTCCTCGGCTCCGTGAGTCACACGCTGGTCACGAACGCGCACTGTCCGACCATCGTGGTGCCGCCGCCGGAGCCTCCGGCCACGGCGTGACATGGGGCCCGCGGGCTGCGGGCTGCGGGCTGCGGGCGAGGCATCCACTCTTTATGGCCGGTAACCCCGCGGCGCCGTGCCGCACCGCCATCCCGGACAGCAGAAAACCCCTGTTCTCACAGGGGTTCTCCATGGCGGTACCGGTGGGATTTGAACCCACGGTGGGCTTTCACCCACACAACTTTTCGAGAGTTGCACCTTCGGCCGCTCGGACACGGTACCGGGATCGATCTTAGACGACCTCGCGGGATCATCCAAAACGATCGGATGCCTCGAACACACGCCATACGCGACCGCCCGGGTATGCAGCATCCGCTCAGCCGCCGTTCAGCATCGAGACCTACGGTCGCCCTCGTGGCCGAAGATCGCCCGGGGGCGGCGGCAGCCCTCATCCCGATCGCCGTCGTCGGCGCCATCGTCGCCGGCGTCGCGCTCACCGTGCGCGCCGCGTGGCGCCGATTCCGCGCGCGCCTCACCGCGAACTCGGCCATCCTCAACGAGACGCTCCCCGTGCATTCGAAATGGTGGCGCGACCACGCCGAGCAGCCGGGCGAGCTCTTGTACGTCGCCATGGGCGACAGCGCGGCGCAGGGCATCGGGGCGAGCCGCCCCGACCGCAGCTACGTGGGGCTGCTGGCCCGAGACATCCGGGCGGCGACCGGGCGCAGCGTGCGCGTGGTGAACCTCAGCGTCTCGGGTGCCACGGTCGACCTCGCGGTACGCGACCAGCTCCCGAAGTTCGCGAAGTTCCGGCCCGACATCGTGACGGTGGCGATCGGCGCGAACGACATCGCCAAGTGGGACCCCGAGATGTTCGAGCGCGGCATCCGCGAGATCTTCGCCGCCCTGCCGTCGCACGCACTCGTCGCCAACCTGCCGTTCTTCTACTTCCCGCACAATGAGCGCAAGGTCGCGGTGGCGAATCGCATCCTGCGCTCGGTGGCCGGCGAGTTCGGTCTCACGGTCGTGCCACTGCACACCGTCACCCGGCTCCGGGGCGTGCGCCGCATGTTCACGCACTTCGCCGCCGACTTCTTCCACCCGAACGACCACGGCTACAAGGTCTGGGCCGAGGCGTTCCGGTCGGCGCTCATCGCCGATCTCGATGCCAGGTTCCCGGCGGATGCCCCGGCGCCCACGCCGACCGCCGGCCACGCCGCCGCCGTACGGTCGGATGTCGGGAGCCACGGCTAACCTCGCAGCATGGCCCGACCCACCTCCGCGTTCCGCTGCACCGAGTGCGGGTGGACCACCGCCAAATGGGCGGGCCGCTGCGCCGAGTGCCAGCAGTGGGGCACCGTCGCCGAAGCGGGTGCGCCGCAGGGCATCACCCGCACGCTGCACGCCGTCGAGCCTTCCGTCGGGCGCGGCGCGCGGCCGATCGCCGAGATCCAGACCGAAGACGCGGCGCACCGTCCGACCGGCATCGGCGAGTTCGATCGCGTGCTCGGCGGCGGCATCGTGGCGGGCGCCGCGATCCTCCTCTCGGGCGAGCCCGGCGTCGGCAAGTCCACGCTCCTGCTCGAGGTGGCGGCCCGGGTCGCGGCCACCGGGCGGCGGGTGCTCTACGTGAGCGCCGAGGAGTCCACTGCCCAGGTTCGCCTCCGCGCGGGCCGCACGGGTGCGCTGCACGATGAGCTCTATCTCGCCGCAGAGACCGATCTCGCCACCGTCCTCGGCCAGATCGACCAGGTCGCCCCCGACCTCCTCGTGGTCGACTCCGTGCAGACGGTGTCGAGCGCCCTCTCCGACGGCCTGCCCGGCCAGCCGAGCCAGGTCCGCGAGGTCGCGTCCACCCTGATCCGCGTCGCGAAGGAGCGGCAGTTGCCGGTACTCCTGGTCGGGCACGTCACGAAAGACGGTTCGATCGCAGGTCCCCGCCTGCTCGAGCACCTCGTCGACGTGGTCTGCCAGTTCGAGGGCGACCGGCAGACCGCGCTGCGGTTCGTGCGGGCCCTGAAGAACCGCTTCGGCCCCACCGACGAGGTCGGATGCTTCGAGATGACCGGCGACGGCATCGCCGAGGTGCCCGACCCCTCCGGGCTCTTCCTCAGCCGCTCCCGCAATGCCGTGAGCGGCACCTGCGTCACGGTCGCGCTCGAGGGCCGTCGGGCGCTCCCCGTCGAGGTGCAGGCGCTCGTCGTCACGACCAAGGCGCCGCAGCCTCGTCGCGTCGTCAACGGGGTCGACCCGTCGCGGGTGGCGATGATCATCGCCGTGCTCGAGCGTCGTGCGGGTCTCAAGCAGCTCGGCGAGCACGACGTGTACGTCTCGACCGTCGGGGGCGTTCGGCTCGCCGAGCCCGGCGCCGACCTCGCCATCGCCGTGGCGATCGCGTCGGCCATGCGCGACCGCGCGGTGCCCCACGAGCTCGCCGCATTCGGCGAGATCAGCCTCGCCGGCGAGGTGCGCCCGGTCACCTCGGCCGCGCAGCGAGGCAACGAGGCGCGACGACTCGGCTACACGACGATCCTCGACGTCGAGGCCGGCACCGTGCACGCGGCCGTCGAGCGTGCCATGATCGCCGCCTCGTCGAGGCGCGAGCGCGAGCTCGACGCCGCATTCTGACCGCGACCACGGCGTTGCTCGAGCGGCGGGCCGAGGTGACACACGGCCGCGCGGAGCTCATCCGAGTCGGTTCAATCCTCCTTCGCCGCGGCCACGTCGACGCAGACGACTCCCTGGTTGCCGTCTTGGTCGGCGATCACCGTGAGCGAGGGCGCGTCGCTGTCATCGACGACCGTCCCGCCCGCGGCGAGGGCGGCGGCGACCCGTTGTTCGGCCACCTCGGGCGCCACATAGACCTCGAGGTGGAACCGCTGACGTGGGGTCTCGTGGTCGTCGGCGTCACCGAACCACAGGTTCGGCACCCGGCCCGTGGCGTCCCTGATCTCGTCGCTGGGGGTCCCGCGGCCCTGGGACTCGGCGCTCCCGGTCAGGAGGGCGGCCCACACCGGGGCGATGACCGCGGAGTGGGCGGTGTCGAGGCCGAGCTCGATCTCGCTGACCGATGCCGGGTCGGAGACCACCCCGTGGTCGGCGGCGATCTCAGTGATCCGCCGCGCCAGGTCGATGTCCTGTTGGGTCACCCATTCGATGACGTGTTCGGTGCCCTCGTCGTCGCGGTATATGGCGTCGTCGCTGACCACCTCGAGATCGACGTACCCGTTGCCGATCACCACGCGCGGGTAATGGCCGAGCGCGTCGCCCGCCTCGGCCACCGCCACGACGAACCGTGCACCGGCGCCGAAGTCGTCGACCACGAACCGGGCATGCAGTCCCTGGGCGAGCTTGCGCCAGTCGGTCAGGCGTGCCGCGACGATCTGCTCGCCCCTCAGCATGTCCATAGACGGGGAGTCTAGTTCCGCTCCGCCGCAGCGTCATCGGAGAATCCACTTCGAGCTCGTCCTGCGCTCGGCCTCGTGCGGACGCGTCTCCCACGACCAGGGCAGGCAGGCTCATGCGGCTCTGGTGATGGTCGGCGCTGAGGCGATCGCGTGGGCGGAGTACGGCACCCCGGACGAGCTGCCGAACATCCAGCACCGCGAGGTACCTCGCCGAGGCCGACGTACTGCCCGACTACCGCATCACCTGCAACTTCGTCGACAAGCGTTACCGCGGACAGGGCTACGCGAAGGTGGCCTTGACCGGTGCGCTCGATCCGATGTACGAGCAAGCCGGCTTCGAGTTCGTCCGCCGCAAGGGGATGAAGAACACCGTCATGCGCCGCACGATCCTGCCGGCCTGACCACTACGGGGGTGCCGAACGATCTCGCGACGCGCGCTACGCCTCGAGCGCTCGGAGCAGCTCGGCCGGCGCAGCCTGCATGGGGTGCGGACCCGCGATGTCGAGGAACACCGTCGTGATCGTCGACTCGTGCCGCTTCAGGAACGAGCGCAGCCACGCAGGGCTCTGCAGCCCGACGGTGGGAGGAAGGTTCGACGGCTTGTTCGCGGCGTCGCTGAACAGCAGCAGCGCGACCTCGCCGCTGTTCGGGTCGCGATAGGTCCACACCTCGCCGCCGTCGAGCGGCTTGTCACGCGGGCCCGACCTGACGAGCGGCA
Organism: Agromyces sp. H66; assembly: GCF_004959775.1. Classification (GTDB taxonomy): domain Bacteria; phylum Actinomycetota; class Actinomycetes; order Actinomycetales; family Microbacteriaceae; genus Agromyces. The sequence continues at coordinate 21,248 of NZ_SJZG01000018.1, read as the reverse complement.
CGACCGTGTTGCCGTTCCGCAGTGCGAGTGCCACGGCGGCCATGTCCTGCCGTTCGAGCGCCTCCGCAAGCGCCTGGGAACGGAACTCGATCGGCTCGGCCGGTCGGCCGGGTCTCCTGCGCTGCGCCATGCTCCCAGCGTATCGAGCGGATGCCGAATGCCGCCGCCCGTCCGCGGGCGGCGAACCCGCGGCATCCACTCGTCAGGATCCGCCGAGGTCGCCGTTCAGCAGGCCGAGGCGTTGCGCCGGGTCGAGCTCGTCACGCCGTCGTTCCGCCGCCTCGAGACGGTCGGCGTCCGCGATATCGACTGCGGCATCCGCACCGACCCGGATCGGCGCCGCTCCCGAGGCCCGCAGTCGCTCACGCGCCTCGTGCTCCACGAGCACCGGCACGAAGTCGCGGATCGGATTCCCCTCGAGCTCGAGATGCTCCTCCGCCACGATGGCCGCGACCTGCTCCCGGGTCACGCTGGGGAACCGCTCCGCGAGGCGATCCACCACGCGATCGAGGGCCTGCGCTTCCTCTTCGATGTGCATGCGACGAGTCTCCGCTCCTCCGCCTCCGCGATCAAGCCTCGTGCGGCCGACCCGCTGGCAGGCCGTCACGGCTCCCGCCCCTCCGGGCCGACACCGGCGGCGAAGTGCTCGTGGTAGCGTCGCTCCGCCTCCGCGAGGAGGTCGTCGCCGAGCTCTGCGATGAACTCGACGTCGGCGAGCAGCGGCTCGCAGTCGGGACCGCGTCCCACGATCGTGCCGCGCAGGACCCACGCGATGCGGTCGGGATTGCGGTCGCGCAGGTGCTTGTACTGGCACAGCTGTCGCGCGAGCCAGTCGGAGGTCGGTCTCGTCCACCACGGCTCCGGATCGAGGGGGTTCACCGAGAGCCCGGGCAGTTCGAGGCCGCTCTCCGTGTCGATCGACGTCTGCCGGAGATCGTGATCCGGCCCTCGCGAGTACCTGACGTACAGCGGCGCCGTTCCCAGCTCCGACTCCAGTGCCTTCAGGGAGTCGAGCCTGCGATCGGATCGGGCGGTTCGGCGCACGAGGGAACGATAGAACGCAGCCCGGAGCCGCGGGAGGGGATTGACGCGACCGCCGCGCGGCTACATCGGCGGCTCGGGAACCACGGTCAGCCCCTGCGTCGACCCGGCCGCCTCCGCGAGCACCTCGAGCCAGGCCCGGTTCAGCACCGGGTGGCGGTTGCCGTGGTACACGAACTGCAGCGGCGTCTCGGGGCTCATCCAGATGACCCGCTCCTGCTTGCCGTCCTGGAGCACGAGCGGGAACCGCTCCTGCCGCCGAAGTTTGTCGATGATGACGACCTGCAGGTGCGCGAGGGTGCGATCCTCGATGTCCACCTCGACGTCACGGTCGTACACGAATACGCCCACGCTGGCTCCAACCCGAATGCTTCCCACGACCTACTCTGCCCCTGATTGCGGGGCGGCGCCAGTCCGAGGCGTCTCGCACTTCCGCCGCGGCCCGGGTCCCGCGCGACCCGCGTCAGTACAGCAGGAACTGCTTCTTCGCGGCCGACTCGAACCCGTCGACCGAGACCGCGAGGTGATACGACGCGCCGCCGGCGGGCACCGCCTCGCGCGGCCCATCGCAGGTCTCGACACTCGAACGGGTGCGGTCCCAGACGATCGGCACGCTCGAGCTGACCGGGGTGCCCGGCGTCAGCGACACCTCGGCGTCGATCGCGTCGACCTGGCAGTCAGTCGACAGCCAGTAGATCTCGTCGCCGCTCGTGATCGTGAACACCTGCGCCTTCGTGCCGGCGTTCAGCACGCAGATGTTCTTCCCGATGTTCGTGATCGTGACCGACAGCTGCGGCTGCTCCCCGGCCTCGTAGCCGGACTTGTCGGTGACCGCCTCGACCACGATGTTCTTCGTCGCGCAGGCGTCGCCGTCGGCGGCCGTGGGCTCGGTCGGGATCGCGGTCGTGGTGCTTGGCGAGGCCGTCGGATCCGTCGCGCCCGGGACATCCGATTCATCGCCCTGACTCGAACCCGGTCGCACGATGATGAGCACGACGGTGACGATGACGGCGATGAGACCGAGCAGCACGATCAGCCGACGCCGCCGGTACACCTGCGGCGGTTGCCGCCGCACCGGAGCGGGATTCGTCGACATGGTCACAGGGTACGGCCGGGATGCCCCCGCGGGCGGCATCCGGTCGGCGTGCCGAATCGCTCTCAGAGAAGCTTCAGCATGCGGGTGTTGCCGAGGGTGTTCTGCTTCACGCGCGCGAGGTCGAGGAACTCGGCGACGCCCTCGTCGTGCGAGCGCACCAGTTCGGCGTACACCTCGGGGTCGACCGTCTCCGAGCCCATGTCCTCGAAGCCGTGGCGTCCGAAGAACTCGACCTCGAACGTCAGGCAGAACAGTCGCTTCAGGCCGAGTTCGCGGGCGTCCTCCTCGAGCGCCTCGAGCAACGCGTGCCCGACGCCCCGGCCGAGCCAGCGTTCGTCCACGGCGAGCGTGCGCACCTCGCCCAGGTCCTCCCACATGACGTGCAGCGCGCCGGCCCCGATGAGGGTGCCGTCGCTCGACTCGGCGACCCGGAACTCCTGCACGTCGCCGTACAGGTCGACGCGCTCCTTGCCGAGCAGGATGCGTCGGGAGACGAGCGGTTCCACGACCGCGAGGATCTTCGGCACATCGCTCGTGCGCGCACGGCGCACCGCGAAGGTCCCTGAGCCGGACGAAGTGGTCATCCGATCATCGTAGGCGCAGACGACGAGGGCGGATGCCGCGGCATCCGCCCTCGTTCGGGTCGTGTCTACTCGCCGGATGCCGCGGCGAGGTCGGGGCTCACCGGGCCCGTGCCGATCGCGGCGCCCGTGTTCACGCCCACGCCCACGGGCAGCGCACGCTGCGACGTGGTGAACACGAACTCGCCGTCCTTGAAGTCGACGTGCACGTGGTCGCCCGAGTTGAGCTCGCCGTGCAGGATCTTCTCCGACAGGCGGTCCTCGATCTCGTGCTGCACCGCACGGCGCAGCGGCCGGGCGCCGAGGGCCGGGTCGAACCCGACCTCGATGAGGCGCTCCTTCGCCGGCACGGTGAGGTCGACCGTCATGTCGCGGTCGAGCATGCGCTCGCCGAGGCGCTTGATGAACAGGTCGACGATCTGGAGGAGCTCCTCCTTCGACAGCTGCGGGAACACGATGATCTCGTCGACGCGGTTCAGGAACTCGGGCTTGAAGTGCTTCTTCAGCTCCTCCTTCACCTTGCCGCTCATGAGGTCGTAGCCCGTGCGGGTGTCGCCCTCGATCGCGAAGCCGACGGGCCCGCTCGAGATGTCCTTCGTGCCGAGGTTCGTCGTCATGATGATGACGGTGTTCTTGAAGTCCACCACGCGACCCTGGCCGTCGGTGAGACGGCCCTCCTCCAGGATCTGGAGGAGCGAGTTGAAGATGTCGGGGTGGGCCTTCTCGATCTCGTCGAAGAGCACGACGCTGAACGGCTTGCGACGCACCTTCTCGGTGAGCTGGCCGCCCTCCTCGAAGCCGACGAACCCGGGAGGAGCACCGAACAGTCGCGAGACGGTGTGCTTCTCGCCGTACTCCGACATGTCGAGCGAGATCATCGCCGCCTCGTCGTCGAAGAGGAACTCCGCGAGCGCCTTGGCGAGCTCGGTCTTTCCGACGCCCGTGGGGCCGGCGAAGATGAACGAGCCCGAGGGGCGCTTCGGGTCCTTGAGGCCGGCGCGCGTGCGGCGGATCGTCTTGGCGAGGGCCGAGATGGCCTCCTCCTGGCCGATGACGCGCTCGTGCAGGGCCTTCTCCATGAAGACGAGCCGCGACGACTCCTCCTCGGTGAGCTTGAACACCGGGATGCCGGTGGCCTGGGCGAGCACCTCGGCGATCAGGCCCTCGTCGACGACCGCGGTGGTCTTCACGTCGCCCGACTTCCACTGCTTCTCGAGGCGCAGGCGCTCGCCGAGCAGGTTCTTCTCCTCGTCGCGCAGCGACGCGGCCTTCTCGAAGTCCTGCTCCTCGATCGCGGTCTCCTTCGCGGCGCGGACCACGGCGATCTTCTCGTCGAACTCGCGCAGCTCGGGCGGCGACGAGAGGATCGACAGGCGCAGGCGGGCGCCGGCCTCGTCGATCAGGTCGATCGCCTTGTCGGGGAGGAACCGGTCGCTGATGTAGCGGTCGGCGAGGTTCGCCGCCGCGACGATGGCACCGTCGGTGATGGACACCTTGTGGTGCGCCTCGTAACGGTCGCGGAGGCCCTTGAGGATGTTGATCGCGTGCGGCAGCGACGGCTCCTGCACCTGGATGGGCTGGAAGCGACGCTCGAGCGCGGCATCCTTCTCGAAGTGCTTGCGGTACTCGTCGAGGGTGGTGGCGCCGATGGTCTGCAGCTCGCCGCGGGCGAGCAGCGGCTTCAGGATGGATGCCGCGTCGATCGCGCCCTCGGCGGCGCCCGCACCCACCAGGGTGTGGATCTCGTCGATGAAGACGATGATGTCGCCGCGGGTGCGGATCTCCTTGGTGACCTTCTTCAGGCGCTCCTCGAAGTCGCCGCGGTAGCGGGAACCCGCGATGAGCGAGCCGAGGTCGAGCGAGTAGAGCTGCTTGTCCTTCAGCGTCTCGGGGACCTCGCCCTTGACGATGGCCTGCGCGAGGCCTTCGACGACCGCGGTCTTGCCCACGCCCGGCTCGCCGATCAGCACGGGGTTGTTCTTGGAGCGGCGGGAGAGGATCTGCATGACCCGCTCGATCTCCTTCTCGCGCCCGATCACCGGGTCGAGCTTCGACTCGCGTGCGGCCTGCGTGAGGTTGCGGCCGAACTGGTCGAGGATCTGCGAGCCGCCCTGCGGCTGCTGCTGGTCGTTCGCGCCGACCTGCACCTGCTCCTTGCCCTGGTAGCCGGACAGGAGCTGGATCACCTGCTGGCGGACGCGGTTGAGGTCGGCGCCGAGCTTCACGAGCACCTGGGCGGCGACGCCCTCGCCCTCGCGGATGAGGCCGAGCAGGATGTGCTCGGTGCCGATGTAGTTGTGGCCGAGCTGGAGCGCCTCGCGGAGGGAGAGCTCGAGCACCTTCTTGGCGCGCGGCGTGAACGGGATGTGGCCGGTCGGCTGCTGCTGCCCCTGGCCGATGATGTCCTGCACCTGCTCGCGCACGGCGTCGAGCGAGATCCCGAGCGATTCGAGCGCCTTGGCGGCCACGCCCTCGCCCTCGTGGATGAGGCCGAGCAGGATGTGCTCGGTGCCGATGTAGTTGTGGTTCAGCATCTTGGCCTCTTCTTGGGCCAGGACGACGACACGACGGGCTCGGTCGGTGAATCTCTCGAACATCTCAACTCCTCACGACCCCTCTCGGCAGGGGCGTCGATATATCGAGCGTAAACACTCGGGATGCCGCGCGGGCCGCTGTTCGCCGTGGGCGCAGCGCCTCTCGTACTTGACATCGCGACCGATCACCGGCGATGCTTATCGATATTCGTTATTATCGAGAATCGATATGGAGGATGTTTCGTGATCGATCCCCGCAACGCAGACATGTCCCCCGATCGGACACGCAGGCTCCCGCGTGGCGACCGGTTCGCCATCGACCTCCTGCTGGCGGTCGCGGCGCTGGTCGTCGCATTCGCCGTCTGGTCGATCTGGCTCTCCCTGTCGCAGAAGCTCACCGACGGCCTCTACCTCTTCACGCTGCCGCTCGCCGGCAACCCCCGTGAGATCACCTTCCCGCAGCCACCCGACGGCACGATCGTGGACGCGCGGCAGACGAACGAGGTCACGGTCTTCCTCGAGGACGTCCCCGAGCGGCTGAGTTCGCTCGTGCTGCTCCACCACCTCGTGAGCCTCGGGATCCTCCTCGTGATCGTCGGCGCATTCGTGACAGTGCTCCTACGCCTGCGATCGGGTAAGCCGTTCGTCCGATCCACCACGATCGTCCTCGCCGTGACCGCAGTGCTGCTCGTGATCGTCGGCACCGGCGCCGAAGTGCTCGCGAATGTCGTCGACGGCGTGGCGACCGAGGTGATCACCGGCGGGCGACACGACACCCCGCTCGGCACGGCGTGGGGCTGGTCGATCTCGGGGATCTGGATCCTCGTCGGCCTCGCGCTCGCCGTCGTCGTCGCCGTGTTCGCGATCGGCAACCGCCTCGAACGGGAGCGCGAGCGCCTCCAGCGCGACGTCACGGGACTCGTCTGATGTCCCCGGCCGAGCCCGACGAGGCATCCGACACCCACTGCCGGCTCGATGAACTGCTCGAGTCACGCGGCCTCACACTCACGCGCCTCAGCGAACTGGTCGGCGTGAGCGTCGTGAACCTCAGCATCCTGAAGAACGACCGGGCGCGGGCCATCCGCTTCTCGACGCTGCAGGCCATCTGCGAGGCGCTCGAGTGCGAGGTCGGCGACCTCCTCGTGATCCGGTCGCCGGCGACCGCGGCGTCGCCCGGCGCAGCAGCGCGCTGACCAGGACTGCGTGCTGCGTGCGCCGCTCAGTCGCCCCCGCAGACCACCCGCGTGAGATGGAAGGCGTCGATCTCCTTCGTCTGTTCCGGCGAGAGATCCGCCAGGCATGCGGCGAGGCGAGGATCGATCGTGTCGAGATCCTCGTCGGTCAGGGGGAAGATCGTGAGCAGCCAGACCACGTCTCCGGTATCGGGCGCGATCGCGTCGGACTCCGTGCGCAGCGGGTCGACCGAGGCGATGCGCCGCATCTCCACGAAGGGCTGGTCGCCGTCGGGTAGCCGGGCGATCACCTCGGCGGCATAGGACGCATCCTCCGCGGCCGCGGCGAACTCCATGGCCACGCCGCCCTCCCAGTACCGCTGCACCAGTGCGACGCGATCGCCCGGCCGGGCATCGGCACGAAGTTCCCCGACCACTCGCTCGAGTGCGCCGGCATGCGGCTCGAGGCGCGCCGCGCGCTCCAGCGAGAGCACGGCCGAGGCGGCCAGCAGCGCGACGGACAGGATCCCCGCGGTGATCGCGGCCGGCGTGCGGGACCGCGTCCACACGTGCACGCCCGCGCCGATCACGAACGCGGCGCCGGCGGCGGACCAGAGCACGTAGCGATCGGTGAGCATCGGTGCGACCAGCCACGAGCCGATGGCGAGCACGAGCCACGGCGCGACGAGGAGTGCACCGCTGAACAGCACGGGCTTCGAACGTTCCCATGGGCCGCGGTCGGCACCGGCGACGTGGCGATCCCCCGATCGACTCGTCACGAGCAGCGCGAGCAGCAGCACCGCGAGCAGCACGGCGAGGAGGATGGCGTCGAACACGACGGCGCGGTCGGTGCCGATTCCGGCCGCATCCGCCAGGATGGCGACCGCCTCACGGACATCCGGGGCCGACAGCCAGGTCAACTGTCCCCGTTGGCCGGCGCCGACGAGGCCGATGACGGCGGCGACGGCTGCGGCCGGCACGGCAGCGAGCGCCCACGTCGCGACCGCACGACGCCGTCCGACGAGCAGGACCGCGGTCGTCGCGAGGGCGAACACCGCGAAGAGGTGCATCGCGACCGCGAGCGCGCCCGCCAGCGCGGCGACCACCCAGGCGGCGCGTCGCCCGGGTCCGTCCAGCGCCACGTCGAGCGCGAGCACCGCGATGAGCACGAACATCACCGAGAGCGTCTACGGTCGGGCGTTCGCGGCCTGGGCGAGCAGATCCGGATTCACCGCGAACGCGATGCCCGCCGCGAGCGCGGCGGGAAGCCCCCACCAGCGCCGTGCGAGAACGCCGACCAGGGCGGTCGCGATGACGAACGCCACGATCGACGGGAGCCGCAGCCACGGGCCCTCGCCGCCGAGCACCGGCGCGATCACGTGCATCAGGAGGTAGTAGGGGCCGAACACCACGTCGACCCGCCCCACCGCCTCCACGAGGTCGGGAACGTCGAGCGCCGCATGGGCCGATGTGGCGTACTCGTCGCGCCACACGGGCGTACCCGCCGATCGATGCAGGCCCAGGCCGAGGGCCAGCGCGGCCGGGATGGCCCACACGGCCATTTCCGCCCAGGTCGCCGAGCTCTCCGGCGCGCGGCCCGGAGCGAGCGCCACCGAGCGCACGCCTCGCACCGCCCGGACCGTCGCCCGTTACTTGACGGGAACGGTGACGGTCTCGCCCACGACCTCGACCGTGAGCTCCTCGGTCGTGGTCACATCGACCGGGGTCCAGAACACCGTGGTGTGCGGCACGAGGTCCATCGTGCAGGGCTCGTCCTCGTCGCGTTCGACGACGTCGACCGCGACCCGGTTGCCCTCGCCGGCCCTGTCGAGCACCCGGATGTCACTGCCCACGACGGGGCAGGTGGAGCTGCCCGGGATGGTCACCGCGATCTGTCCGCCCTGCTGGAGCCAGGCCGCCTGCACCTCGTCCTCGGCGCCCTCGTGTCCCTCGGCGTCGCCGGCGTGGTCGCTGACCGGCAGCCCGCGGTAGTCCTCGATCGCGCCGCCGCCGGGGTTGCACGCGGAGAGCAGGAACACGGATGCCACGGCCGCGGACATGAGGCCGGCACGGCGAAGAGGAAGGGATGCCATGCCCACATGGTATCGGGTCGCGCACCCGCGCGGCGGCGGCACCGAGTGGCGGTTCCGGGGGCGGCCGACCGGCGGCACGGCAGGCGAGTAGCATGCCCGACATGAGCAACCTCGAACGCGATCCCGTGGAGCTCACCTGCCCGCCGGACGTGCCCGACGGGCCGGTCGTGCAGGTGCTCGAGCCGCGCGAGGTGCCGCTCGGCGGACCACGCGCCATGAACGTGCGGCGCACGCTCCCGCAGCGTGGTCGCACGACCATCGGCGCCTGGTGCTTCGCGGATCACTACGGCCCCGACGACGTCGCGGTCTCGGGAGGCATGGTGGTGCCGCCGCATCCGCACACCGGGCTGCAGACGGTGAGCTGGCTCTTCGAGGGCGAGATCGAGCACCGCGACAGTGCGGGCAGCCACGAGCTCGTGCGCCCGGGCGCGGTGAACCTGATGACCGCGGGTCGCGGGATCTCGCATTCCGAGGTGTCCACGCCGGGCACGACGCGGCTGCACGGCGTGCAGCTCTGGGTGGCGCTGCCCGATGCATCTCGCCACATCGGCCCGTTCTTCGAGCACGCCGAGACCGTGCCCGTCGCGATCGGCGACGCCACCGTGCGCGTCTTCGTCGGCTCGCTCGCCGGCAGCGACGCCGCCGTCACGGTGTTCTCGCCGCTGCTCGGCGCCCAGGTCGACCTGCCGGCCGCCGGACGCGTCGAGTTCGAACTCGACCCGTCGTTCGAGCACGGCGTGCTCGTCGACGTCGGCCCGGTCGCCATCGCGGCCGACGGCGCGGATGCCCCGACCGAGGTCGCACGGTCGGAACTCGTCTATCTCGAATCCGGGCGGCGACGACTCTCCGTCAGCGCACCCCGCGGGCCCGCGCGCGTGGTCCTGCTCGGCGGCGTGCCGTTCGGCGAGGAACTCGTGATGTGGTGGAACTTCATCGGCCGCAGCCACGACGAGATCGTGGAGTATCGCCGGCAGTGGCAGGCCGACGTCGTCGGCCGCGACAATCCCGACGGGCGGTTCGGCACCGTCACCGGATACGAGGGCGCCCCGCTGCCCGCACCCGAGCTGCCCACGGTGCGGCTGAAGCCCCGGTCGTGACGGCTCGCGTCGCGGCAGCCCGGTGCGGTGAAGCGCGTCGCCGCGGCATCCGCCCCCTCGCTACTGCAGGGCCGAGGTGAGCCTGGCGAGATTGTCGAGCACCGTGGAGCGCAGCGGCTGGCGCTCCCACTCGTCGAGCGAGAGTTCGCGGCTGTTGCGGCGGTAGTCGGCTTCGACCGCTCGCATCTCGTGCACGAACGAGGCGCCGCGCACGAGGAGCGACACCTCCATGTTGAGTTCGAACGAGCGGATGTCCATGTTGCTCGAGCCGATCACCGCGACGTCGTCGTCGATCGTGAAGTGCTTGGAGTGCAGGATGTACGGCGCCTGGTACAGCCAGATCTTCACGCCCGCGCGCAGGAGGGCCTCGTAGTACGACCGCTGCGCGTGGTACACGAGCGCCTGGTCGCCGATCTCCGAGACGAAGAGCTCGACGTGCACCCCGCGCTGCGTCGCGCCGCTGATCGCGCGGAGCATCGCCTCGTCGGGCACGAAGTACGGGCTGGTGAGGATGATGCGCTCGCGCGCCGCGTACATGAGCGCGAGGAAGAGCTTGAGGTTGTTCTCGTTCGTGTATCCCGGCCCGCTCGGCACCACCTGGCAGTCGAGGCCCTGCGCCTCGCTCTCCTGGCCGAGCGGAACGATCTCGCGCATCGGCGGCTCGCCGGTCTCGAGGTACCAGTCGGTCGCGAAGATGGCTTCGAGGCCGGAGACGATCGGACCCTCGACGCGGGCGACGAGCTCCTTCCACTTCAGGCCGCGACGGATGTTGCTGCGCTTGTTGTACGAGCGGTCGATGATGTTCTGCGACCCCATGAAGCCGATCGCTCCGTCGACGACGAGGAGCTTGCGGTGGTTGCGAAGGTCGGGGCGCTGATACCTGCCGAGCCACGGTTGCACCGGCAGCATGAGCTGCCAGCGCACGCCCATGTCGTCGAGGCGCCGCAGGGTCTTGCGGTATCCCGCGACGCGAGCCGAGGCGATGTGGTCGAGGAGCACGCGCACCTCGACCCCGCGTGCCACGGCGTCGCCGAGCGCGTCGAAGAGCGGAGCCGTGGTGCGGTCGTAGGCGAAGATGTAGAACTCGACGTGCACGTAGCGCTCGGCGCCGCGGATCGCTTCCGTCATCGCGTCGAGCGAACCCTGGTAGTCGCCGATCAGGCTCGCGCTGTTCGAGCCGATCAGCGGCATCGCGCCGAGGTTGCGGTTCAGGCGCACGACACCGTCGAACCAGGTCGGCCACGTCGTGCTGTCGCTCACACGCTCGATGCCGTGCGTCGAGTCGCGGATGTACTCGTCGACCTGGGCCTGCTTCTCTCGACGGTGCTTCGGCAGCTTCGGGCTGCCGATGAGCAGGAAGAGCAGGATGCCCACGACCGGGATGAAGAAGATGGCGAGCAGCCACGCCATGCCCGCCGTGGGGCGGCGATTGCGCGGAACGACGATGACCGCGACCACGCGGATGAGGATGTCGACGACGATGATGGCGGCGGCGACGATCGCGGTGATCGTCGTCGCCGTGATGTCGATCGTCATCCGGCCGGGCGTTCGCGACCGAGCTTCGCGCGCTCCTCGGCCTCGATGCGGGCGTACGCCTTGCGCTCACCGCGGTCGGCGCGGATGACCGCGCGCATCACGAACCAGAAGATGAGCCCGATGAGCACCGTCGGCGCGAGCGACCAGATCGCGTTCGCCCAGAATTCGTCCATAGTCCCATCAGGATACGGTCAATTCCTCGGAATCCACCCATCCGGGCCGGAGCCGGAGCTCACCGCCGTCGTGCCGCCATCGAGGCCGACCCGCCGCACGACTCACGACACCGTGCGCTCGCCGGCGCGGATCGGCACCGCCCAGCGATTGCCGGGTGACGGCATGACGCAGAGATACTCGTCCGAGAAGGCGCACGGCGGGAGGTAGGCGCGGTTGAGGTCCACCTGCACGCGACCGTGGGAGTCGGGCGCCGGAAGCCTGAGGAATCGGAAGCGATAGCTCTCGCCGCCGCTCGTGGCATCCGAGAACACCGCGCTGAACCCGACGCCGGAGCGAGTCACGCGCAGGCCGAGCTCGACACCGCCGAGCTCGAAGGACACGGTGCCGGCGAAGTCGTGCCGGACGGCATGGTGATCGACCGCCATCACCATCTCGGGCTCGGCGTCCACGTCGGCGACGAACCGGCCCTCGCGGACCCATGCGTCGGACACCGGGAAGGACTCGATCGCCGAGATCCCCCGACGGGCCGCCGCGGCCGGATCGAACACCCGGAGCGCGAACGCGCCGTCGCGCTCGATGACGCGCAGGAGCAGGTTGCCGCACTCGAGCTCGCCGCCCGTCGCAAGCATCGCGGGAACTCCGGCCGGCCCGGGCTCGCCGATCACGGTGTCGTCCTCGACGCGCCACCGACCGGGAAGGCCGGGCAGCTCCACCGGTGCGGCGCCGAGCCAGTGGGTATGGGCGAGCGAGGCGATGCCCCACCGCGACCAGACGGCGCGATCACGTGCAGTGCGCCATTCGCGATGTTCCTCCACCGATGTCATGTCCGTTCGCTCCTCGGTCGGTCGCCGGCCTGATCGCCGGGTTTGCATTTTGTTACCCAATCGAAACAGGGATATCTATAGCCTCTCACTATGGAAGACCTCGAGGTAGCCGCGATCGATTCGCTGACACGCGCACTCGACCTGCATTCCCTCCGCATCCTCGTGGCCATCGCCGAGACCGGCTCCATCAGCGGAGCCGCTCGTTCGCTCGGCTTCAGCCAGCCGACCATCACCCAGCACGTGCAGCGCCTCGAGGCCCGCCTGGGCGCCGCGCTCGTCATCCGCTCTGCCCGCTCCGCACGCCTCACCCCGGTCGGTGCGCTCCTCGCGACCCATGCGCCCCGAATCGACGCCAGCCTCACGGCGGCGGCGACCGATCTCGCCGACATGCTCGGCGTGCGCGCCGGAAGTGTCCGCATCGCCGCCCCCGACTGGGCGATCGCGGGCATCGTCGCCCCGGTCCTCGGGCGGTTCGCCACCGAGGACTCCGGGGTCCGGGCCGACTTCATCGAGGCCGACGCCGACGAGGCGATCGACCTCATCCGCGCGGGACGCGCCGATATCGCACTCACGAGCCGATTCGCCGCCGAACGCGATCGAGCCGCCCGGATCCGCCGCGACGGCCTGCGATCGAGCTTCCTGTTCGCGGACGAAGTCGTGGCGATCGTGCGCGACGACGACGCCACCCCGGCCGACCCGCGCGTGCAGCCCTCGGTCCTCGCCGACCGACCGTGGATCGGCGGCGCGGCGACCGCGAGCGACCAGGTCGTGGCGCGGCTCGGGGCGAGCGGCAAGGAGCCCGCCTATCGCGTCTCGAGTCCCCAGGCGGCGCTCGCGCTGGTGGGTGAGGGACTCGGCATCGCCTTCCTGGCCGAGTCCAGCCTCGCCGCACTCGTGCTGCCCGCCGGCGTGCGCGCGGTGGGCCTCGATCCCGCGCTCACCCGTCGGGTGCTCGCGACCACACTCGTCGAAGCGGCCGACATCCCGGCCGTCGAGACGGCCCTCCGGTTCCTCGCCGACCGTCAACCGACGGCCACCGACCTGGAATCGCTGCTCGACGCGCGACGACGACACCATGCGCTCGGGCACCGGTCACGCTTCAGCGTGCCGGCGCATCGCACCACTCCCCCGTCCCGATCCCCCTTGGAGAGTCCCGACATGTCCATCACCCTTTCGCGTACCTCGCGCGCGAGCGCGGCCGCGGCCGGCGCGTTGCTGCTCGCGGCGTGCACCAGCCCCCAACCCGGGGATGAAGCCGAAGCCGCGACCATCGAATCGATCACGGTCGCCATGCCGGGATCCCTCTCCAGCCTCTACGTCGGACAGGAGGCCGGCATCCTGAACTACTACATCGCCTCCATCACCCAGGAGGGGCTCGTCTCGCTCGACGCCGACGGTGCGCTTCAGCCCGGGCTCGCCGAGTCGTGGGAGCAGGTCGACGACATCACCTACGTCTACGAGCTCCGTGACGACGCGAAGTTCCAGGACGGCACGCCCGTCACGGCCGAGGACGTGGTGTTCAGCCTCGAACAGGCTCGTGACGAAACCCTCTCCCCCGGCCTCGCGTACTACCTGAGCGGCGTCGACTCCATCGAGCAGACCGGTGAGGAGCAGGTCACGATCACGCTCACGGCCCCCGACGCCGCATTCGCGAAGAACATGAGCACCGGCGGCGCGGCCTTCATCACCTCCAAGGCCTTCTGGGATGAGCACGACGGCAAGGTCGGGACCTCCGAAGCGCTGTTGCTCGGATCCGGCCCGTACCGCGTGACCGATTTCGTACCCGACTCGCACGTGAGCTTCGAGCGGGTCGACACCTGGTGGGGCGACCTGCCCGAGGTCGAGAAGATCCGCGTCGAGTTCATCCCCGACGAGTCGACGCGACTGCTCGCCGCACAGTCCGGCGACGTGGATCTCGCGTTCAACGTGCCCCTCGCGCAGTCGACCCAGTGGGAGGGCCTCGACACGATGCGGGTCGAATACGTGAACGACCTGTCGTACGTGGGGATGTACTTCAACACCGCGCTGGCCCCGTTCGACGACCCCAAGGTCCGCGAGGCGTTCGCCCATGCCGTCGATCGGGACGCCGTCGTCGAACGCGTCCTGCGCGGACACGGCGAGGCCGCCACCGCGATCGCGACGCCGGAGTCGCTCGGATCCGTCTACTCGGCCGACGAGGCCCGCGAACTGCTCGCGTCGATCCCGCAGTACGACTTCGACCTCGACGCGGCGGCGAAGGCGCTCGCAGCTTCGACCCACCCCGACGGTTTCGAGGCCGAACTCCTCACCCCCTCGACGGGACCGCAGCTCGGCACCGCCGCACAGGCGCTCGCCGAGAACCTCGCGAAGATCGGCGTGACGCTGAACGTCCGCGAGGTTCCGATCGAGGAGTGGCTCGCGAGCCTCGACCCGGGCTCCGAGTACGGCGTCGGATTCATGTGGTACTTCTCGACGCTGGGCGACCCCGCCGAGGTGCCGAGCTACCTGCTCGGTGCCGGCAACCTCTCGAACTACGAGAACGCCGAGGTCATCGACCTGCTCGCCCAGGCCGGTGCGGAGTCGGATGCCGCGGCACGGATCGACCTGATCGTCGAGGCCGAGACCCTGCAGGCCGAGGACATCGTCAACGTCCCGCTCTGGTGGGGGCAGTCGGCGACCGCGTTCGCCCGCGAGCTCGGCATGGATGAGTACAGCTCGTTCGCGTTCATCTCGGCCTGGCCGACCGCGCTCCACCCCTCCGCCGGCTAGCAGTGGACCCGATCGCCCTGCGCCGGGCGCGCGCCCGCCGGCACCGGCCCCTCGGCCGGATGCTGGCGGTGCGCGTGCTCGGCGTGCTCGGCATCCTGTTCGTGCTCTCCATCGTCGTCTTCGCCATGCTCCACCTGGCACCCGGCGACCTCGTCAAGAACCTCTTGGGGAATCGGCCGTCGTCGCCCGACGCGATCGCGGCGATCCGAGCGCGGTATCACCTCGACGAGCCCCTGCCGGTGCAGTACCTCCAGTGGCTCGGCGGCGCCCTCGGCGGTGACTTCGGCGAGTCGATCCGCCTGCAGACCCCCGTCGTGGACGCCATCGCCGACCGTCTCGGCGTCACCCTCGCCCTCACCGGTCTGGCGTTCGCGCTGGCACTGGCCGTGGCGATCCCGCTCGGCGTGCAGAGCGCCGTGCACGCGGGCGGCGTCGTCGACCGGGTGGCCTCGGCGCTCGGGATCGTCGGCCTGAGCGCACCGACGTTCGCGGTCGGCCTCCTGCTGCTCTACGTGTTCGCGTACTACCTGCCCGTGTTCCCCGTATATGGCGCCGGCGACGGCGGCCTCGACACGCTGCATCACCTGGTGCTCCCGGCGGTGACCCTCGCGCTCGGCCTCGGGGCCATCGTCCTGAAGCTCACCCGCGCCGCGATGCTCCGGGAACTCGATGCGGACTACGTCACCGCGGCCCGGGCCCGCGGGATCACCGACGCCACCACGCACCGCATCGCGCTCCGCAATGCCGCCATCCCGATCGTCACGGGTGCGAGTCTCGTGCTCACCTTCCTCGTCGGCGGGACGGTGCTCGCCGAGACGACCTACGCGCTCCCGGGCATCGGCACGCTGCTCCAGGACTCCGTGCTCTACAAGGACCTGCCGGTCGTGCAGGCGCTGACCCTCCTGATCGCCGTGGTCATCGCCGTCATCGCCCTGCTCGCAGACCTCGCCTACCTGCTCCTCGACCCACGCGTCCGCGCGAAGGGAGTGTCCGCATGACCTCGCCCGGCCCGGTCGGCATCGTCTTCGGCCCGACCCGCCTCCCCGTGACCGTGGCCCTCTCGCTCGGGGTGGTCGCACTCGCCCTCGCCGCGATCGCCCTCACCCCGCTCGTGGCGGCCGACGCGACCCGGCAGGACATCATGTCGAGCCTGCTTCCCCCCGGCGCCGACGGCCACCTCCTCGGCACCGACGAGCTCGGGCGCGACATCCTGGCATTGACCATCGCCGGCACGGCCTCGGCACTCGTGGGGCCGATCTGCGTCGCCCTCGGCTCGATGATCCTCGGCGTGCTGCTCGGCACGATCGCCGGGTACGAACGCGGATGGCTCGACACCGTGATCGGACGATGGACCGACCTGCTGCTGGCGCTGCCCGTGCTGCTCGCCGCCATCGTCGTGTCGGGCGTCTTCGGCGGCGGCTACTGGGCGACGGTCGCGCTGCTGATCCTGCTCTTCTCGCCCTCCGACATCCGGATCGTGCGTGCGGGGGTCCTCGAGCAGTCCGCGCGACCCTACATCGAGGCGGCGCAGATGCTCTCCCTCTCGCGCTCGCGCATCATGTTCCGCCACATCCTCCCGAACGTGTCGACCCTCGTGATCACCAACGCCATGCTGAACGTCGCGTTCGCGATCGTCGCGTTCTCGTCGTTGTCGTTCCTCGGCGTGGGCGTCCCGCCCGGCACGCCGGATTGGGGCCGGCAGCTCACCGAAGGGCGCGCGATCATGCTCGACAACCCGGCCGCCGTGATCGTCCCCGCGCTCCTGATCATCGTCGTGGCGTGCTCCGTGAACCTCGTGGGCGACTGGCTGGGACAACGGCTCACCCGGTCGGGGAGGCGCGCATGACCGCGCATCTCGAGATCCGCGGCCTGCGCATCAGCGGCCCGGCCGGTGAGGTCGTGCGGCCGCTCGACCTCGAGCTGAGGCCCGCCGAGACCGTCGCGCTCATCGGGGAGTCGGGCTCCGGCAAGACCCTCACGGCGAAGAGCCTGATCGGACTGCTGCCGGCCGGCTTCCGTGCCGAGGGAACCTTCCGCTCCGGCGATCAGGTCGTCGCACTCGACCAGCCGGATGCCGCCTGGCGGCCGTTGCGCGGGCGACGCGTGTCGCTCCTGCTGCAGGACCCGTTCACGAGCCTGTCGCCCGTGCATCGCTGCGGCGAGCAGATCGGCTGGACGATCGACGCCATCCAGGGCCGCCTGCCCCGGAGGGAACGGTCTCGCCGGATCGCGGAGCGACTCGACGAGGTGCGCCTGCCGGCGCGAGCGGCCCACGCGTATCCGCACGAACTGTCGGGCGGCATGCGGCAGCGGGTCGCGATCGCGGCGGCACTCGCGAGCGATCCGTCGCTCCTGATCGCCGACGAGCCCACCACCGCCCTCGACGCGAGCAACCAGGCCGAGATCCTCGACCTGCTCCGGGCGTTGCAGGACGCGCGGGCCATGTCGCTGCTGCTCATCTCGCACGACCTCGGACTCGTGCGCGGCCGATCGGAACGGGTGCTCGTGATGTGCCGGGGCGAGGTCGTCGAACGCGGCACGACCGCGGAGGTGCTGAGCGATCCGCAGCATCCCTACACCCGAGCCCTCATCGCGGCCGACCCGGCGTTGGGCGCACCGGGTCCGGCGAGACCCGTGGCGGCGGGCGGCGATCGCGAACCGCTCCTCGCCGCCGAGGGGATCGCCAAGCGCTTCGGCGATCGCCCGGTGCTCGACGACGTGTCGGTCCAGGTCACGGCCGGTGCCGTGCTCGGCATCGTTGGCGAATCCGGATCGGGCAAGAGCACCCTGGCCCGGTGCATCGCCGGCCTCGAGCGTGAGGATGCGGGCGTCGTCCGGTTCGCCGGCGACGTGCTCTCGCCCGGGCGTCGTTCACGCACCCCCGACCAGATGCAGATCGTCTTCCAGGATCCGTACTCCTCGCTCAACCCGATGATGACGATCGGCGCGATCCTGCGGGAGGCTCTCGCCACGGTCGGCCGGCCGGCATCGGAAGTCGGGGCCATCCTCGGACAGGTCGGCCTGCCCGCCGAGTTCGCGTCGAAGCGACCGGCCGAGCTCTCGGGAGGGCAGCGACAGCGCGTCGCGATCGCCCGGGCGCTGGCCCCGCGTCCCCGCCTGCTGATCTGCGACGAGTCGGTCTCGGCGCTCGATGTCTCGGTGCAGGCGCAGGTACTCGACCTGCTCGGGCGGCTTCGAGACGAACTCGGGCTCGCCATCCTCTTCATCTCGCATGACCTGGCGGTCGTGCGACGCATCGCCGACACCGTGACCGTGCTCTGGGACGGTCGGGTCGTCGAACAGGGCACATGCGAACAGGTGCTCGAGGCGCCCGAGCACGAGTACACGCGTTTGCTCGTCGCCGCCGCTGCGCGTGAGAACACCGGCGCGGCCACCCGCGTCGCAACGAAAGGAACCCCGTGACCGAGACCACCGCATCCGTCGGAACCCGCCGCCCGGCAGATCTCGACGACGACCTGCTCGCCGCACTCGGCGACGCGGGCGATCGCTGGCTGCGCTCGCGACATCCCTACCGGCCCACGGTGCGCACCGCCCGCCGCGGTGACCGTCCCGTCGCGGCGGTGCTGACCACGCGCCGCCCGAACACGCTCGCCGTCAAGATCGCGGCGTACTGGGCGATCGACGACTCCGCGGGCTCCGACCTCGTGGAGGGTCTCATCCGGGAATCCGTCGCCGCCGGAGACGCGGCGGTGAAGTGGGAGCTGGCGACGGATGAACCGGTGCCGCCGTTCGCCGCCCGGCTCGGGTTCACCGAGCTGACGCCCCCGTACGATTCGGCGTCCGGTACCCGCGGGGTGCGCGGGTTGGTGCGGTGGCTGCGCGCCGAACCGACGATGGAACCGCCCTACTACGCCCAGACCACGGAGTTCACCTGCGGGGCCGTGGCCGCGCTCCTCGCCACCGAGGCGGCCGGCGAAGCGGGATTCGGCCACGGGGGAACCGCCGGTCGCGACCGGGAGATCACGTTCTGGCGCGCGGCGAGCAACTACCCGGCATGCGAGCCCATCGGCCTGGCGGTCGCGCTGCAGCGCGAGTCGGCGGCCGGGGTCGTCGAGGTGCACCTCGATCACGACGGTCCGGTGCTGCTGGAGTCGTTCGGCGACGGGTTCGACCACGCCTTCCGGGCCGAACTCCAGGCCGAGTCGCTCCGTCAGGCGGGAGCCATGGGCCTGACGGTCGGCCGCGACCGGGTCGCGATCTCCGAGATCGAGCACCGCGTCATGGGCGGCTCGCTCGCGCTGCTGCTCATCGACGAGGGGCCGATGCACGATGGCCAGGCGGTGCCGCATTGGGTGCTCGCACACCACGCGGCCGACGGCGTGATCGTCATCCAGGATCCCTGGATCACCGCCGAGGAGGGCGAGAGCTGGGTCGACACGCACCTGCTGCCGATCGGCAGCGAGATCGTCGACCGCATGACCGCATGGGGAGCCGCGGGCTACCGCGGCGTCATCTTCCTCGAGCGGAGCGCGGGCTGAGGAGCTCGGCCCGCGACCCGGGTCAGCGGCCCGCGACCCCGGTCAGCCGCCCGTGACGATGCCCCAGATGCCCGAGACGACCAGGTAGACGCCGATCGCGCCCACCACGATCCAGATCATGATCCGCGCGTTCGACGGGCGTTTCGGGTCGGGATCGGGCTCGAGCTCCTTCTTCGGGAGGTAGTCGTTCATTCGCGGCATCCGTTCATTCGGGGCATCCGCTCACTTGACCAGCGGGAAGAGGATCGTCTCGCGGATGCCGAGCCCCGTGATCGCCATGAGCAACCGGTCGATGCCCATGCCCATGCCGCCCGACGGCGGCATGCCGAACTCGAGCGCGCGCAGGAACTCCTCGTCGAGGCGCATGGCCTCGGGATCGCCGCCCGCGGCGAGCTTCGCCTGCTCGACGAAGCGTTCGCGCTGCACGACGGGGTCGACGAGCTCCGAGTAGCCCGTCGCGAGCTCGAAGCCGCGCACGTACAGGTCCCACTTCTCGACGACGCCCGGAATGGAGCGGTGCTGGCGCACGAGCGGCGACGTGTCGAGCGGGAAGTCCATCACGAAGGTCGGCCGCTCGAGGCGCGGCTTCACGTGGTGCTCCCAGAGCTCCTCGACGTACTTGCCGGGCAGCGGGTGGTCGATCTCGATGTCGACCGCATCGGCGAGCTGCTTCAGGCGAGACATCGGCGTCTCCGCCGTGATCTGCTCCCCCACGGCCTCGGAGAGCGAGTCGTACATCGACAGCCGCTCCCACTCGCCG
Source organism: Agromyces sp. H66 (assembly GCF_004959775.1). GTDB lineage: Bacteria > Actinomycetota > Actinomycetes > Actinomycetales > Microbacteriaceae > Agromyces. Next base: position 1,093 of record NZ_SJZG01000018.1, on the reverse strand, counting down.
CCGAGGTCGAACTCGGTGCCGTCCGCCCAGGTCACCACGTGCGAGCCCGACACGGCGAGCGCGGCGTCCTGCACGAGCTGCTGCGTCAGGTCGGCGATGCCCTGGTAGTCGGTGTACGCCTGATAGGCCTCGAGCATCGCGAACTCGGGACTGTGGGTCGAGTCGGCGCCCTCGTTGCGGAAGTTGCGGTTGATCTCGAACACGCGCTCGATGCCGCCGACGACCGCGCGCTTCAGGTACAGCTCGGGAGCGATGCGCAGGAAGAGCTCGGTGTCGAACGCGTTCGAGTGCGTCACGAACGGTCGGGCGGATGCCCCGCCGTGCATGATCTGGAGCATCGGGGTCTCGACCTCGATGAAGCCGAGGCCCGCGAACGTCGAGCGCAGGCTCGCGTTGACCGCGGCGCGGTCGATGACGTTGCGCCGCGCCTGCTCGCGCGCGATGAGGTCGAGGTAGCGGCTGCGAACGCGCGTCTCCTCGGAGAGCTCGTGGTGCAGGTTCGGCAGCGGCAGGATCGCCTTCGCGGCGATGCGCCACTCCGTCGCCATGATCGACAGTTCGCCCCGGCGGCTCGTGATCACCTCGCCGGCGACGAAGACGTGGTCGCCGAGGTCGACGAGGTCCTTCCAGTCGGCGAGCGATTCCTCGCCCACCTCGGCGAGCGACACCATCGCCTGGATGCGGCTGCCGTCGCCCGACTGGAGCGTCGCGAAGCAGAGCTTGCCCGTGTTGCGCGAGTACACGACGCGGCCGGCGAGCCCGACGCGCTCGCCGCTCGCCTCGTCGACGCCGAGGCCCACGAAGCGGTCGCGCACCTCGGGGATGGTCGCCGTGATCGGCAGGCTCACCGGGTACGCCCCGAGGCCGGGGTCATCGGATGCCGCGATCAGCCGCTCGCGCTTGGCGAGCCGCACGGCCTTCTGCTCCGAGATCTCCTCGGCGGTCGGCTCGACTGCGGCATCCGTCTGGGTCTCGGCCATCGTTCACTCTCGGTTCGCGGAATCGTGCGTGCAACAGCCTACTTGTGCCGGGGCGGACGATTCGGCCGCGACCGGCTCAGACCCTATGGGTGTGGGGTTCTGGATCTGGTCTT
>NZ_SJZG01000017.1 GCF_004959775.1 Agromyces sp. H66 | reverse complement strand
AGCGAGGCCCCGGCCCGCAACCCCCTCACCCAGAAGGGGCCACTACATACCGTCTAGTCCGACCGCTCCGGCGCCGCCGGACATGATGTGGATGGGCGTCTCCTTCGGGAGGCGCCCATCCTCGTGTACCTGCACCGTGTTGGAAGGGTGACCGGGTCGTGCCCGTTCGGCAGCCGCGGACCCGCTAGCTTATGGACATGTCACCGCGTCGACGTGCCCGACCGCTCCTGTTCGGCTCCCTTGCCCTGACGGCGGCGGTGACCCTCTCCGGTTGCATCGCCACCACGCCGACCGAGACCGGAACTCCGGCCGCCACGCCCACGACGAGTGCCGGGCCCGCCATCGCCGAAGGTCCGGAGCCGCGCATCGGCGCCGACTGCGATGACATCGTGGATGCCGCGGCGCTGCAGGAGTTCCTCGGCGTGATCGTGACGCCCCTGGCTCCCGAGGCGCCCGCGGACCTGCTCGGTCCCGATACCGCTGCCGTCGTGCAACTCGGCGCCCTCTCGTGCACGTGGACGAACGGGCTGCCGCACAACCCTTATCCGAACGACGAACCCGATCGCCAGCTGGTCAGGCTCAGCATCCTCCCGGAGGGCCTCGACCAGGCCGTCGCATACGTCGACACCTACGATTCGCGCGACCCCACGTACGGGGAGGGTGTCCAGGGTCCGAGATGCCTCGGGCCGATGGAGGGCGTCAACACGGGGTACTGCGAGCTCTTCGGGGTGATCGGCCAGACCTGGGTCGAACTCGTCGTCGAGGGCGTCGTGGTCGACGCCGACACGACCGCGGAGGACCTCGTCGAGGGATTCCGGACGGTCTTCGATCCGATGGTTTCCACGCTCGAGACGACGACGGCACTCGAACGGTGGTCGCCCGCGACGCCCAGCAGCAACATTCCGGTGGACTGCGACGTGCTCACCCCGACCGCCGAGATCGCCGCGGTGACGGCGGTGCCCGAACTCCGGGTGGGGCCGCAGTGGGACGGGCCCCGGGTCGGCCAGTACTGGTACGGGTTGAACACGACCGGCGCGGCGCGGTGTTCGCTCGCCATCGCGACCAGCGACGCTTCGCTCGGGCAGATCGGCATCCTCCCCTCGGGCGCGTGGGGATTCTCCCGATTCGCGGAGTCCTGGCTGGTGTCCGGTGGCACGTCGGTCACGCTCCCCGAGGTCGATGGGGCTGAGGCCATCGCTCGGTGCGACGACGCCGTGAGCGACTGCGTCATCGACTTCGCCGTCGCCGGCGACTGGGGGCGGGTGACCGTGTATCCCCAGTCTCCGGCGGGCGTCGATGCCGGACGTCCGGCCGGCTCGATCGACTCGGCTCGCGCGGCGGCCGTGGACATCGCCGCCATCGTGGCTCGACACATGGCGGTGACCTCATGGCGGTGACCTCATGACGGCCACATCCTGACGGCCACGCGATCCGTGCGGAGCAGCTAGCGCAGGAACAGGCGAGCGTTGGACTGCTCGGCCTCGGCGTACTGGGTGGCGGCGATGCCGAGCGCCCGGCTCAGGTGGGCGAGGCTCTGCTCGACCTGCAACTGGGTCGCCCGCCAGTCGGTCACGGCGCCCTGGAAGGCGGTTGCGGCCTGGCCCGACCACGACGATTGCAGGCCGGTGAGTTGCCCGAGAAGCGACGCGACCTCGGCTTGGATTCGGCCGATCGTGCCCTGCACGGTCTGGGTGGCGGCGGACACCTGTGCGGCGTCGACGTGATAGGTGGTCATCTGGTTCCCTTCGCTCGACTGGTGCACGTCACGCTACGGGCGTGACGCCGTCGAACGGCGGTCGCGGACGGCGCTGGGGGCGGCCCCGGGAAGACAGGGGTTCGTGAGGACGAGTCGGTCCGGCCCTCAGGCGGACACGACCGGCTGCGGGGCCGCCGTCGATCCCGCGAGCGGCAACGAGACGCGGAACGTGGCGCCGCCGCCCGGCGTCTCGACGACGTCGACCGTGCCGTTGTGGGCGGCGATGATCGACGACACGATCGCCAGCCCGAGGCCTGAGCCGCCGGTCTCGCGGGTGCGCGACGTGTCGGCCCGCCAGAAGCGCTGGAAGATCTTCTCCCGGATCTGGGGCGCGATGCCCTCGCCGTGGTCGATGACCTCGATCATGGCGCGCTCGGCGGCGTCGTCGACCGACACGCGGATCTCGATGGGGCTGCCGTCGGTCGTGAACCGGATCGCGTTCGCCATCAGGTTCGTGATGACCTGGCGGATCTTGTTCTCCTCGGCGAGCACCACCGCGCGCCGCACGGGCACCGTCGCCGTCGTGGCGCGCTTCGGCGCGGACGTCGACGGGCCGGCGAAGGTCGTCTCCGCGGGCTCGGCCGACGAACCGCGGTTGCGTGCGCCGCCCGACCGCTTCGAGGCACCGGATGCCGCGGCGCCGGCCCTGTGGCCGGATCCGCGTCGACCCCCGCCACCGCTCTCGCCACGAGGGCGACGGCCCCGGAGGCGCGCGAGCGTGGCGCCGGCGAACGACATGGCCCCGGTCGCCGGCCGTTCGGGTTCGAGTTCGACCTCGACGTCGGCCGGAGGCTCTCCGGCGGCTTCCGTCGCCCGGGGCTCTTCGGGGGCGATGACGGTGACGACGCGACCCGGATTCGCGGCCATCGCGTCGAGGGCCGCGTCGCGCGCGAGCGGGACGAGGTCGACCTCGGCGAGCTCGAGCGGCTTGGCCTCGTCGAGCCGGGCGAGGGCGAGCAGGTCCTCCACGAGGCCGCCCATGCGGATGGCCTCCTTCTCGATGCGGTCCATCGCCTGCGCCACCTCGTCGGGCGTCTGCAGGGCGCCCATGCGGTAGAGCTCGGCGTAGCCGCGCACGGAGACGAGCGGGGTGCGGAGCTCGTGCGAGGCGTCGCCGACGAACCGGCGCATCTGCTCGATCGTGCGCGCGCGGTCGCGGAAGGCGCGGTCGATGCGGTTCAGCATCGTGTTGAGCGACCGGTTGAGCCGCCCGACCTCGGTGTTCGGCGTGGCGCCGCCGAGTCGCTGGCTGAAGTCGCCGTCGGCGATCGCGGCCGCCGTGCGTTCCACCTCGCGGAGGGGTGTGAACGTCGTCGTCACGAGCATGCGGGTGAGCAGGGCGCCCACGAGGACGACCCCGAGGCCGAAGCCGAGGAAGATCGTGAGGTACACCGCGAGGAGACGCTCGCTGTCCTTCGACGAGATCGCGATGATGATCGGAGCGTTGTTGCCCTGGTTGTCGGCCGGCATCAGGGTGGTGACGGCGCGGTAGGTCTTCGCGCCGCTCGAGTCGGGGAGGGTGATGACGGTGAACCTGCCCGGATTCAGCTCGGTGACCTCGGCCTGCGTGAGCGTGCGCGGGATGAGGGGGATGTCGCGGTCGAGGTCTGCCCAATTGTTGCCGACGTACTCGCCCGACGGCCGGTAGACCGCCACGAACACGTCTTCGGAGGCGCGGAAGTCGCGCCCGTAGAGGCTGTCCTCCCCGGAGCGGCCGTCGGTCTGCTGGAAGTACTTGCTCAGATCCCCCGAGGCGATGGTGTCGAGCTTCGACGCCATCTGGTCCTCGACGTACGAGCGCAGCATCGCTGCGGTGCCGATGCCCGAGACGAGCAGGCCGAGGGTGAGCATCAGCACCGTCACCCCGGTGATCTTGGTGCGCAGCGAGATGCGGTTCCACCGCTCGGAAATCGTCTGATGCATGGCGGGCCGAGTCTAGGCGGCGAAGCCTGAGTCAGGGCTTGGAGGACTTCAGCATGTACCCGAATCCTCGCTTGGTCTGGATGAGCGGTTCGGTGGAGTGCTGGTCGAGCTTGCGGCGCAGGTACGAGATGTAGCTCTCGACGATGCCCGCGTCGCCGTTGAAGTCGTACTCCCACACGTGGTCGAGGATCTGCGCCTTCGAGAGCACCCGGTTGGGGTTCAGCATGAGGTAGCGCAGGAGCTTGAACTCGGTGGGGGAGAGCTCGACGGGCACGTCGCCGACGAGCACCTCATGCGTGTCCTGGTCCATGGTGAGCTCGCCCGTGCGGATGACGGCGTCCTCTTCGGCGTGCATGGTGCGCCGCAGGATCGCCTTGATACGGGCGACGATCTCGTCGAGGCTGAAGGGCTTCGTGACGTAGTCGTCGCCGCCGACGGTGAGGCCGGTGATCTTGTCCTCCGTGTCGTCCTTCGCGGTGAGGAACAGGATCGGCGCGGTGTAGCCGGCCGAGCGCAGGCGCTTGGTCACCCCGAAGCCGTTCATGTCGGGCAGCATGACGTCGAGGATGATGAGGTCGGGCTCCTCCTCGAGCACGGCCGAGATGGTCTGGGCGCCGTTGCCGACGGCGCGCACCGCGAAGCCGGCGAATCGCAGGCTGGTGGTGAGGAGGTCGCGGATGTTGGGTTCGTCGTCGACGATGAGAATGCGTGGTCCGTCGCTCATAGAACGATTCTCTGCGCGTTGGCTGAAACTCAGCTGGGAACTCGTTGGATGGTCGTGGCGGGACCGATGCGCACGCAGCACCGCCCGGCGCCCGGATCGAGCCGAACCCGGGCGGGGTCGTCGCCCACCGCCTCGGCCATGCCGCAGACCAGCGAATGGTTGAGCGCGCAGACGATCTCGGGATTCTCCCGGGCGAGGCCGTGGAAGGGACAGGTGCCGAGCACCCGGTCGGGCCCGTCGGCGATCGGTTCCATGCCGAGTCGCACGAGGGCCTCCACGAGGTCGGCGGATGTCTCGGCCAGCCGCGCACCCGTGCGCGCGGCCGCCGCACGCAACGAGTCCATCACGGGCGTGTCGTCGTCGTCGGTCGCGGCGATCGCACCGGCCATGATGCGCCCGGCCAGTTCGTAGAGGCGCCGCGGCAGTTCCACCGCGAGATCGGCCTCGGCGCGCCGGTACATCTTGGCGGGCCGGCCCTGTCCCGGGCCGGTGCGCTCGCCGAGCCGGCGGTGCTCGACGTCGAGCAGGCCCTCGGCGGCGAGCCGGTTGAGGTGGAAGGCGGCCGTCGAGCGCGGCACGTCGAGCGCGGCCGCGACGGCGTCGTGGCCGAGCGGCTCGGCGCTGCGCGAGACGACATCGTAGACGCGCCGCCGCAGCGGGTCGGCGAGCGCCGCGACCGCGCTCACCCGCCGCTCGAAGCTCGCCCCGTCGTCGGATGCCATGCGCCGATCATATCTCTAAAATCAAAGATCGTTGACAAAAGAACGAAGCGGGCCTAGCGTCGAAACCGACGGAAGGGTGCGACATGACCTCGATCGACCTCGCCGAGCCGGGCGCGGCCAGAGCCCACCTGCATGCGGTCGCGACCGGCGCGACCGATGCGCCGATCGGGCACGCACCCGCCGGAGCCGTCGAGCCCGTCGATCGGGCCCGTGCCGCGGCGGCCGTCGCCGAACTGCTCACGGCGCTCGGTCGCGACATCCGCTCACCGCACCTCGCGGAGACGCCGCGCCGGGTCGCCGACTCGTTCATCGAGCTGCTGACCCCGCGGCCGTTCGAGGCCACGACGTTCCCGAACGACGAGGGCTACGACGAGCTGGTCGTCGTGGCCGGCATCCCCTTCGACTCGCTCTGCGAACACCACCTGCTGCCGTTCAGCGGCACGGCGCACGTCGGGTACGTGCCGGGCGGGCGCCTCCTCGGCCTGTCCAAGTTCGCGCGGGTCGTCGAGCGCTTCGCCCGTGACCTGCAGGTGCAGGAACGGCTCACCCGCCAGGTCGCCCGATGGATCGACGACGAGCTCGACCCGGCGGGCGTCGGGGTCGTGCTCGAGGCCGAGCACCTCTGCATGTCGGTCCGGGGCGTGCAGGTGCGCGGATCGCGCACCTGGACGAGCGCATTCAGCGGCGTCGTGCGCGATGATGCGCGCACGCGACGGGAGTTCCTCGCGCGCTGCGGACTGCGCGGGATCGTGGAGTGAGGTGCACGGAGATGCCGCAACGGGATCCGATCGTCATCGTCGGAGGCGGGCTCGCCGGCGCGCGGGCGGCCGAGGGTGCGCGCGACGCGGGCTATGACGGCCCGCTCGTCGTCGTGTCGGGCGAGGCCGCGCTGCCGTACATCCGGCCTCCCCTCTCGAAGGACTTCCTCGCGGGCGATGCCGACCGCGACTCCATCGACGTGCACCCGGCCGCGTGGTACGAGGAGCACCGGGTCGACGTGCTGCTCGGACGACGCGCGGTGCGGCTCGATCCGTCGGCGCACGCCCTCGAGCTCGACGACGGGGCGACGCTGCGCTACCGGCGCGCACTCCTCGCCACGGGCGCATCCCCACGTCGATTCGCCGGGCCGGGCGGCGACCTCGCCGGCGTGCACGTGTTGCGCACCGTCGAGGACTCGGCGGCGCTCCGCGAGGCGCTTCGGAGCGGAGGGCGCCGCGTCGTGGTCATCGGCGCGGGCTGGATCGGCCTCGAGGTCGCCGCGGCCGCCCGTGGTTACGACAACGCCGTGACCGTGCTCGGCCTCGAGACGGTGCCGTTGAACGCCGCCATCGGCGACGACGCGGGGTCGGTCTTCGCGGCCCTCCATCGCGAGCACGGCGTCGACCTGCGCATGTCCACGAGTGTCGCGGGCATCCGGGGCGAGGCGGGCCGGGTCTCCGGCGTCGAGGTCGAGGGCGGCGACGTCGTGCCCGCCGACGTCGTGGTGGTGGGCATCGGCGCGATCCCCGAGACCGGCCTCGCCGAGGCGGCCGGACTCGACGTCGACCGCGGCGTGCTGACGGATGCCGCGTTCCGCACGAGCGCCGACGACGTGTACGCCGTCGGCGACGTCGCGAACGTCTTCCACCCCGTGCTGCGGCAGCCGATCCGGGTCGAGCACTGGGCCAACGCCGAGAACGCGGGGAAGGCGGCCGGGCGCTCGCTCGCCGGGGAGGACGTCGAGTACGACGAGATCCCGTACTTCTACACCGACCAGTACGATCTGGGCATGGAATACTCCGGGTACGGCGTGCTCGCCGCGGGCGTCGCGCCCCTGCTCCGGGGCGACCGCGACGCCCGTGAGTTCATCGCGTTCTGGCTCCGCGACGACCGCGTCGTCGCGGGCATGAACGTCAACGTGTGGGACGTCAACGACGCGGTGCAGCGACTCATCCGCACGCGCGCGATCGTCGACCCGGCGCGCCTCGCCGACCCGGCCGTGCCTCTCGAGCAACTCGCCGGCGCCGCAGGATGAGCCTCGTCTCGGCCGACATGCGCCGGCGCATCGGACCCCGCGAGTTCGACTTCGCCCGCCAGGTCGCCGTCATGGCCATCGTGAATCGCACCCCCGACTCGTTCTACGACCGCGGGCGCACCGACGCCCTCGGCGCGGCCGTCGCCGCGGCGCACCGTGCGATCGGGGAGGGTGCCGACTGGATCGACATCGGCGGCGCGAAGTTCGCCCCCGGGCCGCCGGTGCCGGTGGCCGAGGAGGTCGACCGCGTCGTGCCGGTGGTCGCGGCGCTCGCCGGTTCGGGCGCCGTGCTGTCGGTCGACACGTTCCAGCCCGAGGTCGCACGAGCGGCGATCGCAGCGGGCGCGCATGTCGTCAACGACACCACCGGACTGCGCGATCCCGCCATGGCCGACGTGGTCGCCGAGACCGGGGTCGCGGTCATCGTGACCCACAGCCTCGCCGCGCCGCGCACGCCGTATCCGTCGCCGCGCTACGACGACGTCGTCGCCGAGGTCGGGGCGTTCCTGCGGGAACGCGTTGCGCTCGCCGAAGCCCGCGGCGTGGCATCCGATCGCATCATCGTCGACCCGGGTCACGACCTCAACAAGCACACCCTCGACTCGCTCGAACTCACCCGACGCCTCGACGAGGTGGTCGCGCTCGGGTACCCCACGCTCGTCGCGCTCTCGAACAAGGACTTCGTGGGCGAGAGCCTCGGCCGCCCCCGGGAGCAGCGCGTCGAGGGGTCGATCGCCGCCGCGGCGTACAGCGTCATGCGCGGCGCGCGCATCGTGCGCGTCCACAACGTGCGCGAGACGGTCGACGCGATGCGCATGCTCGAGGCCATCGAGGGATGGCGCGAGCCCGTGTTCCTGGAGCACAACCGATGACGGCGGCGATCGGGCGCGAGGAACTGCTGGAGGCGTACGCCCTCGACGACCGGGCCGCGCCGCGGGTGCGGATGAACTTCGTGATGAGCCTCGACGGCGCGGTCACCCTCGAGGGGCGCAGCGGCGGACTCGGCGACGAGACCGACCGGATGGCCATGCAGGTGCTGCGCACGCTCGCCGACGTCGTCCTCCTCGGTGCCGGCACCGTGCGGGTCGAGGGCTACGGCGGCGTGGGGGTCGACGAGGCGGATGCCGCGTGGCGCCGTGCGCACGGTTTGCCGAGCCAGCCCCGGGTCGCCGTGGTGTCCTCGCGCCTCGACCTCGGACCCGAGCACGCGTTCTTCGCCGAGGCGACGGAGCGCCCGATCGTCGTGACGCACGAGTCCGCCCCCGCCGATCGGCGTGCGGCGCTCGCCGAGGTCGCCGACGTGCTCGCCTTCGGGTCCGAGGCCCTCGACGCCCGTGCCATGCTCCGCGGCCTCGCCGGGGCCGGGATGCCGCAGGTGCTCTGCGAGGGCGGCCCGCACCTGTTCGGCGCACTCGTCGAGGAGGACCTCGTCGACGAGCTCTGCCTGAGCCTCAGCCCGACGCTCGTGGGCGGCGACGCCGGACGCATGGTGCGCGGCGCGCGCGAGGCGGAGCGACGCATGCGGCTCGTGCACGCGATCCCCGCCGGCGACCTGGTGTTGCTCCGTTACGCCCGGGTGGAGTAGGCGAGCACGCGACCCGCCACCCGCACGCCCACGCGCGACCCCACGGGCAGGAGACCCGCCGCGGTGACGCGTGCCCGGAGGCGCAGCTCGCCCGCGATGAGCGTGAGCATGGCGTCGTGGCCGGTGTAGCTGATGTCGGCGACCGTCGCGGTGAACTCGTGGCCGGGCGCGCCGGGCGCGCCGGGTGCGCCGGGTGCGCCGGTCGCCCCGGTCTCGCCGTCGCCGAGTGGCGTCAGGGTCAGCTCCTCGGGACGCACGAGCACCTCGACCGGGGCTCCGTCGACCGGGGCGTCGGCCACGGACGCGGACGTCTGGTCGTCGGACACCCAGTCGGCGGGCAGCCGGCCGAGCGTGCACGACACCGCGTCGCCGTGCCAGGTTCCGGGCAGGAACACGGCGTCGCCGACGAATCCCGCCACCCAGGGCGTCGCGGGCCGGCGGTAGACCTGCTCGGGCGTGTCGAGCTGCAGGACCTCGCCGCCGCGCATGACCGCGACCAGATCGGCGACCGAGAGCGCCTCCGCCTGGTCGTGCGTCACGAGGATGCCCGTCACGCCCGCCTCGCGGAGAAGCTCCCGCACCGACGTGCGCAACTCGCCGCGGAGGATGGGGTCGAGCGCGCCGAACGGCTCGTCGAGGAGCACGACGTCGGGAGCGGAGGCGAGCGCCCGCGCGAGCGCCACGCGCTGCGCCTGGCCTCCCGACAGCTGGGCGGGAAGGCGGTCGCCGAACGCGCCCAGGCCCACGAGGTCGAGGAGTCGTCGCACGTCGGCGGTCCGCGCCGCGCGACGGGCGCTGCGGGCCGAGCCGCGAGCGCTCGGCAGGCCGAACGCCACGTTCTCGGCGACCGTGAGGTGCGGGAACAGCGCCGCGTCCTGCGGCACCCAGCCGATGCGCCGCTTCTCGGGCGCGAGGTGGATGCCGTGCGTCGTCACCATCCGCTGCCCGATGCGGATCTCGCCCGCACGAGCGCGCACGAGCCCCGCGATCGTGCGCAGCAGCGTGGTCTTGCCGCATCCGCTCGGGCCGACGATCGCGAGCAGCGCGCCGTGCGGCACGTCGAGGCTCACGGCGTGCAGCACGTCGGCGGCGTCGTAGCCGACCACCAGGTCGCGCACCTCGAGGCGGCTCACGGCGCGACCTCGTCGAACTCGCCCGTGCGCGCGCGCGAGAGCAGGAACGCCGGCACCGCGGCCACCACGAGCAGCGCGACCGCGTAGGGTGCGGCGGCTCCATATGCGGAGACGTCGGTTCGCGACCAGAGCTCGGTCGCGAGCGTGTCGGTCCCGGTCGGTCGCAGGAGGAGGGTCGCGGGCAGTTCCTTCATGGCGGTCACGGTGACCAGCAGGGCCGCGGCGGCGATGCCGGGCCTCGCGAGTCGTGCGGTCACGAACCACCAGGTGCGGGCGCGGCCGTTGCCGAGCGTGCGCGACACGTTCTCGAGCGAGGTCGGCACCTGGGCCGTCGCGCTGCGGATGCCGCCGATGGCCTTCGGCATGAACAGCACGCCGTACGCGAAGGCGAGCACGAACGCGGTCTGGTAGAACACCGGCACCACGGCGAGCGAGAAGAACACGAGCGAGAGCCCGACCACGATGCCGGGCAGCCCGAGGGCGAGGTATCCGGTCGTCTCGACGGCGCGCACGACGCGCCCGCGATAGCGGGCCGCGAGGATGCCGATGGGCAGGGCCAGGAGGACCGCCACGAGCGCGCCGCCGGCCGAGAGCAGCACGGTGTTGGCCACCGCCGACCCGAGCTCGGCGGCATCGAATGTGCGGAGCGTCTGCGCCTCGAACAGCCGCACGACGAGCACGGTGACGGGCACGGCGACCGCCAGCGCCGGCGCCACGAGGAGCAGCGCGAGCGCGGGCACCGTCCACCGGCCGAGGCGGACCCGCCGCTGACGCACCGGACCCGTGACGGCGCCGAACTGCCGGGCGGCCCGGCCGCGGGCCACCTGCTCGCCCACGACGACCGCGACGGCGAGCAGCACGAGCAGCGTCGCGAGGATCGCCGCGTAGTCGCGGTTGAAGCTCGCGCCGTACGCCTGCTGGATGGCGGTGGTCAGCACCTGGTAGCGGAACAGGGCCACTCCGCCGAAGTCGCTCAGGGTGTAGAGGCAGACGAGGAGCGCGCCCGCGAGCACGGCGGGCCGGATCTGCGGCCAGGTGCCCAGCCGGAACGCCGCGAGCGGCCCGCGCCCGAGCGTGCGCGCCACGTCGTCGAGTCCCGTCGTGCCGGCCCGGAGTGCCGCGGCGACCGGCAGCGTCACGTACGGCACCGCGACGAGCGTCAGCACGAACCACGCCGCCCAGAACCCCTGCAGCCACGGCAGGGCCGCGAGCCACCCGTATGCCGCGAGGTACGACGGCACCGCGAGCGGCAGGGCGGCGAGCACGGTCCACGCCGCCCTGGCGCGAAGCCGCGCGCGGGCGAGCACGAACGCGCTCGGCACGCCGATCGCGACGGTGGAGAGGGTGACGGATGCCGCGAGCAGCGCGGTGTTGCCGAGAAGCACGGGCACGCGCGGCCGGCCGAGCACGGCGAGCACCTCCTCGACGCCCGCGGAGCCGACGCGCACGAGGAGGTACCCGAGCGGGATCGCCGCGAGCGCGCAGGCGACGACCGCCGCGGCGAGCAGCGCGCGCGGCGACCGGAGCGGGCTCGCGAGGGACATCCGTCTCAGCCTACGGCGCGGAACCGCTACAGGAGGCCGGCGTCGGCGAGGAGCTGTTGCGTCTCCTCGAGGGACTCGAGGTCCGAGAGGTCGAGCTCGGGGTTCACCAGGCTGTCGAGGGCGGGCAGGCCCTCGGGTGCGTCGATGCCCTCGAGGAGCGGGTACTCGAAGGTCTGCTCGACGAAGTAGCGCTGCGCCTTCTCCGAGACCAGGTACTCGACGAAGGCGAGGGCGTCGGGGTCGCCCTCGGCGCCCGAGAGGATGGCGGCGCCCGTGACGTTGACGATGCCGCCCGCGTCGCCGGGCAGGAACTTCAGCTGCGCGCGCATGTTCTCGGCGCCGACCTCGGCGGCATCCTCGTACCAGTAATAGTGGTTGATGAGTGCGAGGTCGAGCTGGCCGGCGTTCACGAGATCGAGGGTGGCACCGTTCTTCTCGGTGAGCACGGGATCGTTGGCGGCGATGCCCTCGACCCACTCGGCGGCGGCATCCTCGCCCTCGAGCACGCGCAGCGCGGTCACGAACGACTGGAAGCTCGCGTTGCCGGGCGGGAAGCCGACCCTGCCGCTCCACTCGGGCTCGACGAGCACGTCGACCGTGTCGGGCACCTCGTCCTCGGAGAGCTCGTCGCCGTCGTAGGCGATGACGCGCGCCCGACCGGTGACGCCGATCCAGCTGTCGTCGTCGGACGTGAACCCGTCGGGGATGAGCTTGGCGAGCTCGGACGGGATCTTCGCCGTGAGGCCCGCGTTCGCGAGCGAGCCGAGCGCGCCGGCATCCTGCGAGAGGAAGACCTGCGCGGGGGTGCGGTCGCCCTCCTCGAGGAGGAGCGCGTTGAGCTCGGGGCTCGACGCGTAGCGCACCTCGACCTCGATGCCCGTGTCGGCGGTGAACTGCTCGATGAGGGGGGCGATGAGCCCCTCGTCGCGACCGGCGTAGAGCGTGAGCTCGCCGTCGCTCTCGATCGTCTCGGGGGCGGTGGCGTCACCGCCCCCGGTCGGGGCGCAGGCGGCGAGCGTGAGGGCGGCGGCGAGGCCCGCGCCGATGGCGAGGGCGCGACGGGATGAGCGCATGGAGGTCGGTCTCCGGGAGTCGGGGATGTCAGACCGCGAGTTGCGGCTTAGGTAAGCCTAAGCTGAATTCGCATCACCGCCAAGTCGGTGACACCCGATGACGCCGACGTCAGGCCGCTTCGAGCGCGTGCGCGTCGAGGATCGTGTAGCTGTAGCCCTGCTCGGCGAGGAACCGCTGGCGGTTCTGCGCGAAGTCCTGGTCGACCGTGTCGCGTGCGACGAGGGTGTAGAAGTTCGCCGACAGGCCCGACTCCTTCGGGCGCAGCAGCCGCCCCAGGCGTTGCGCCTCCTCCTGCCGCGAGCCGAACGAACCCGAGACCTGGATCGCGACGGTCGCCTCGGGCAGGTCGACCGAGAAGTTCGCCACCTTCGACACCACCAGTACCGGCGTCCGGCCGTCGCGGAACTCCTGGAAGAGCCGCTCGCGCTCGTCGACGGGGGTCGAGCCCGTGAGCTGCGGCGCTCCGAGCGCCTCGGCGAGCTCGTCGATCTGGTCGAGGTACTGGCCGATCACGAGGATCCGCTCGCCGGCATGCTTCGCCACGAGTTCGCGCACGACCGCGAGCTTCGCGGGTGCCGTCGCGGCGAGCCGGTAGCGCTCGTCGTCGGCGGATGCCGCGTACGCGAGCCGCTCGGACTGCGGCAGGTCGATCCGCACCTCGTAGCAGGCCGCGGGGGAGATGAAGCCCTGCGCCTCGATCTCCTTCCACGGCGCGTCGAACCGCTTGGGTCCGATGAGGCTGAACACGTCGCCCTCCCGGCCGTCCTCGCGCACGAGCGTGGCCGTGAGGCCGAGACGGCGGCGTGCCTGCAGTTCCGCCGTGAGCTTGAAGACCGGCGCAGGCAGCAGGTGCACCTCGTCGTAGACCACGAGACCCCAGTCGAGCGCATCGAGGAGTGCGAGGTGGGCGTACTCGCCCTTCCGCTTCGCCGTGAGGATCTGGTAGGTCGCGATGGTGACGGGCTTGATCTCCTTGACCTGACCCGAGTACTCGCCGATCTCATCGGCCGTGAGCGACGTGCGCTTCAGCAGCTCGTCGCGCCACTGGCGGGCCGACACCGTGTTGGTCACGAGGATCAGCGTCGTGGTCTTCGCGGTCGCCATCGCGCCCGCGCCCACGAGCGTCTTGCCCGCACCGCAGGGCAGCACGACGACGCCCGAGCCGCCGTCGAAGAAGTTGTCGACGGCCTTCTGCTGGTAGTCGCGCAGGTGCCAGTCCCGCTGGTCGAGGTCGATCTCGTGCGGCGTGCCCGGCGTGTAGCCGGCGAGGTCCTCGGCGGGCCAGCCGAGCTTCACGAGCTCCTGCTTGAGCTGCCCGCGCGCCCACGGCGCCACGAGGAAGCTCTCGTCGTCGAGGCGTTCGGTGAGCAGGGGTGCGATGCGCTTGGCGTTCGCGACCTCGGTGAGCACGGCGATGTCCGACGAGTGCAGTCGCAGCTCGCCGTCGTCGGTGCGGTCGACCACGAGACGGCCGTACCGGCCGACGGTCTCGCGCATGTCCACTGCCACGGTCTGCGGCACCGGGAACTTCGCGTAGCGTTCGAGCGTGCCGAGCATGTCCTCAGCGTCGTGGCCGGCCGCGCGCGCGTTCCAGAGCCCGAGGCGGGTGATGCGATAGGTGTGCACGTGCTCGGGTGCGCGCTCAAGTTCGGCGAATACCGCGAGGTCGTGGCGCGCGTCCTCCGCGAGCGGGTGCGCGACCTCGAGGAGCACGGTCCGGTCGCTCTGCACGATGAGGGGGCCGTCTGACATAACGTTCGAGTCTACGCCCGCTTCATGGGTGCACGGCCGGTCGCTGCGCGATGCGGGTTTCGAGACGGCCGCGGGTGGCCTCCTCGACCCGCCGGGGCCCCGCGGGTCAGACGTTCGTCGGCGCGGGCGACACGGCGGCGATCGCCGACAACGGCAGCGTCCGCTCGATGTCGGCCTTGCGGTCGCGGGCCCGGAGCCGGCCGTTCGCGACGCTCGCCGGTGCGAGGAGGTAGTCGGCCGTCTGGCCACCCGGCATCCGCACGGTCACCGTGAGCGTCTCCTTGGCGCGGGCCGCCGCCTCGAGCTGACGGGCGAGCCACGCCTGCTCGGTCGCGCCCTCGTCGCCGGTCGCGAGCACGCGGTCGAGGAGCGCCGCGACGGGATCCGACTTCGGCGGGGGCGGCGGCGCCGCCGCGAGGCGGTGGCGGCGCAGGCGCATGATCTCGCCGTTCGCGTCCTCGGCGGCGACCGGGTACTTCGCGTCGGAGAGCGCCCAGAACACCACGTCGGCCGGGAATCGCGACAGCAGGCGGTGCGGGCCGGTCTGCCGGAGCCCGAGCGAGGCGAGGGACTGGTCGACGGCGAGGGTTCGCACGAGCTGTTCGTCGTCGGAGCGGACGGCCGAGCGTGCGGGCGCGTCGTGCTCGTCGGCGGTGGCCACCCGCACGCTGCCGAACCGCGCGGCCGCCTCGCCGACGACGTACGCGAGCGGTTGCGGGATGCCCGTGAGCGACACGCCCTTCAGGAACTCGAGGATCGACTCGGCGGTCTCGCCGGCCGCGAGTCCGCGGTTCACGGATGCCGCGCTCACGCGGTACGTCGACGCGAGGTCGCGCCCCTCGACGTCGGCGAACCCGCGGAGCCGGGCGTCGAGGGCGGGTTCGAGCGGGCCCGGCGAGACCACCGAGAGGTCGTGCTGCAGGTACACCTTGTCGACCTGAGCCGGGAAGTGGGCCGCGAGCACGCCCGCCGCGCGGTCGAGATCGCCCGCCAGCACCAGCCGCCCGGCCTCCACGGGCTCGCCGGCGACGGCGAGGCCGAGCGCCTCGGCGTCGTCGACGAGACGGTCGAGCGCCTCGTCGACCCACCGGCCGCCGGCCGGGTAGAACCACCGGACGTCCTGACGGAGGTCGGTGGAGGTGAGGGTCTCACTGCGCCTCGCGACGAGGTTGCGCAGCGGCGCGGGGATGCGGTCGCGCCAGCACTCGGCCAGCCTCCGCCACCGTGCGGCGGTGCGCTGCTGGGTCCATGCCGCGCCGAGGTCGGACTCCAGCCAGAACGCCCCGTCGCGCACGACGAGTCCGGCCTCGTCGGCGCGATGGAAGAGCCGGGGGAGCGCGTCGAGCTCGATGCCGGCCGACTCGGCGAGTCGCTTCGAGTCGGGCAGGGCGAGGCCGCCCTTCGCGAGCTCGCGGGCGGGCTGGTTGCCGAGTTCGGCGAGGAGTTCCGACGTCGCGGCGACCGTCGCGTAGGCGGCCTCGGCCGCGCGGCGCTCGAGGAGGCCCCGGTCGATGTCGTCGACGGCGGCGAGCACGGCGGGCGCCGGCGCCGCGAGTTCCGCGACGGAGGGGAGTTCGCGTCCGGCGTGCACGGCGAGGCGTGCGGTGATCGCCGCGGGCACGTGGACGCGTCCCGGGTTGGCGGACGGCACGACGAGCAGGCTCGTCGCGAGCTCGTCGAGCAGCCGGCCCGCGACATCCGCCAGCTCATCGGAGCCGCCGAGCCGCACGAGCTCGTCGCGAACCGCGTCGGCCGTGGTCGACCCGTGCTCGTCGGCGATGGCCGAGGCCGCGGCGAGCACGGCGAGGTGACGGCGATCGAGGCGGGTCAGGGCGTGGTCGACCGAGTCGGGGGCGAGCAGGGCCTCAGCGAGGTCGAACAGGTCGCGCGCGCCCGAGGTGTCGAACTCGCGCGTCCGCAGTGCCGACGCGAGCTCCTCTCGCGGCAGCCCCCGGAGTCGTGCGGCGAGCTCGAGCATCGGCCCCCGTCAGCTCGATCCGGGTGCGGATTCGCGGCGCCGTCGCACGCCGTTCACGATCAGCAGCGCGATGAGCAGGAGGAACGCGAGGGGCAGGCCGAACCACGGCAGCATGATGACGAACGGCCAGGCGCCCGAGCTGAAGCCGTCGTTCTCGCCGGCGCCCGCGAGGGTGCCGAACATGACCGCCAGGAACGCGAGGATCGAGACCCCGACGATGCCGACGAACATGTACGCCAGGATGCGCTCGGCGCGGTGTTCGGTGACGGGACGGGATTCGCTCACCTGTCAAGAATAGGGCAGCGGGCCGACGGAGGGGTCGTGGCCTCCTAGACTGGAGCCTGCACCGCGACGCGATTCCGCGCGCCTTCCGACGCAAGCGAGGTTCCAGGATGCCCACCGGCAAGGTCAAGTTCTACGACGAGGAGAAGGGATTCGGCTTCATCAGCTCCGATGACGGCCAGGAGGTCTTCCTCCACGCATCCGCTCTTCCCGCCGGCGTGACCGTGCGCGCGGGCACGCGGCTGGAGTTCGGCGTCGCGCAGGGCAAGCGAGGCGCGCAGGCCCTCTCGGTGCGGGTGCTCGACGCCCCCGTGAGCCTCGCGAAGATGAACCGCAAGCCCGCCGACGACATGGCGATCATCGTCGAGGACGTCGTGAAGGTGCTCGACGGCATCGGCGCCGACCTGCGCCGAGGCCGCTACCCCGACAAGTCCAAGGCGCGCACGGTGGCGGCGGTGCTGCGCAGGGTGGCTGACGACCTGGATGTCTGAGCAGCCCGAGCAGGTCGAGCCGGAGATCACGGCGACGGATGCCCCTGCGCCCACCCCGGTGCCCGACGAGGTGCTGCTCGACGCCGTCGACCTCGCCCGTCGGGCGTTGCTCGAGGCCACGCGCCCCGAGACGGTGGGCTCGGTCGTGGGCCACGTCGTCGAGGACGATCATGTGCTGACGCTCCTGTTCGCGTCCGACCTCTCCGGGTATCCCGGATGGCACTGGAGCGTGACGATCGCCCGCGTCGAGGGGGCCGAGCCGACCGTGCTCGAGACCGAACTCATGCCCGGCGAGACCGCGCTGCTCGCTCCCGAGTGGGTGCCGTGGTCGGAGCGGCTCGCCGACTACCGTGCGGCGCAGGAGGCCGCCGCTGCGACCGCGGCGGAGACCGCCGGGGCGGCGGCCGGCGACGGCGAGGCCGACGAGGACGAGCTGGCCGACGAGGACGACGCCGATCTCGACGACGATGCGGAGCTCGACGCGGCCTTCGGCCAGGATGCCGGCGACGATGCGTTCGACGGCATCGACATCGACTCCTTCGACGACTCGGCCGACGACGACGAATCCGACGACGACGGGGACGCTGAAGACGGGGACGCTGAAGACGACGGCACGGACGACGACGACGCTCAGTCCGACGACTCGCGCTCCTGACGCAGGATCCGGCGGCGGATGACCTGCACCACCGCGAGCCCGACGATGCCGAGGCCGGTGCCGATGGCGGCGGTCCACACGAACCACTCCAGTCCGGCGGCGGCGAGTTGCTCGCGGGCGATGAGCGAGACGACGAACGCCACGAGCCATGCCAGCGTTCCGGCGAACACCGCCTTGCGGGCGTCGGCTCGGGCGGGCGCCGGGTCGGGACGCCGCTCGGACTCGCTGAGCCAGAAGCGCACCGTCGTCAGCCCATCCGCTCGAGCACGTAGTCGATCGATGCGGTGAGCGCACGGATGTCGTCGGGCTCGATGGCCGTGAACGTCGCGATGCGCAACTGGTTCCGCCCGAGCTTGCGGTACGGCTCGGTATCGACGACGCCGTTCTCGCGCAGGACCGACGAGATGCGCGAGGCATCCGTCGACTCGTCGAAGTCGATCGTCACGACGACCTGCGACCGATCGGCGGGCTCGGCCACGAACGGGGTGGCGACCTCGGTGCGCGCGGCCCAGTCGTAGAGCACCGACGACGATTCGCGCGTGCGCGCATCGGCCCAGGCGAGGCCGCCCGACTCGTTCATCCAGTCGAGCTGGTTCTCGAGCAGCAGCAGCGTGCCGATCGCGGGCGTGTTCAGGGTCTGGTTCAGGCGCGAGTTGTCGATCGCGTTCTTCAACGACAGGAACTCGGGGATGTACCGGTCGCTCGCGGCGAGGCGCTCGACCCGCTCGATGGCTGCGGGGGAGAACAGCGCGAACCAGACGCCGCCGTCGGAGGCGAAGTTCTTCTGGGGCGCGAAATAGTACACGTCGAACTGCGCGGGGTCCACTTCGACGCCGCCCGCAGCGCTCGTGGCGTCGATGACGGTGAGGGCGCCGTCCTCGCCGTCGACGCGCATCACGGGCGCCATGACCCCCGTCGACGTCTCGTTGTGCGGCCACGCGTACACGTCGACGCCCTCGACGGGCTCGGGCGTCGAACGCGAACCCGGTTCCGCCCTGCGCACGTCGGGTGCCTCGAGCCACGGTGCTCCCGCCTCGACCGCGAACTTCTGGCCGAACTCGCCGAACGAGCAGAGCTGCGCGCGTCGTTCGATGAGGCCGGATGCCGCGGCATCCCAGAACGCGGTGGATCCACCGTTGCCGAGCACGACCTCGTAGCCGTCGGGCAGCGCGAAGAGATCGGCGAGGCCCGAGCGGACCCGGCCGACGAGGTTCTTCACGGGGGCCTGGCGGTGCGAGGTGCCGAGCAGGCGGGGCCCCTCGGCGGCGAGGTGGGCGAGCTGCTCGGGCCGGACCTTCGAGGGGCCGCAACCGAATCGTCCGTCGGCGGGCAGGAGGTCGCTGGGGATCACGAGGCTCGGCATGCGTCGAGTCTACCGAGGGGTGGCGGACCGGTAGTCTGGAAGGCGGCTGTGACAGGGAGGGCTTCAGGTGAGCGACCTCATCGACACGACGGAGATGTACCTCCGCACCATCCTCGATCTCGAGGAGGAGAACATCGTGCCGTTGCGTGCCCGCATCTCCGAGCGTCTCGGTCATTCGGGCCCCACCGTCTCGCAGACCGTCGCCCGCATGGAGCGCGACGGGCTCGTCGTCGTGTCGGGTGATCGCCACCTCGAACTCACGCCTTCCGGCCGCAGCAAGGCCGTGCACGTCATGCGCAAGCACCGACTCGCTGAGCGGTTGCTCGCCGACGTCATCGGGCTGGACTGGGAGTTCGTGCACGACGAGGCATGCCGCTGGGAGCACGTCATGAGCGAGCAGGTCGAGCGCCGGCTCATCGAGATCCTCGGGCAGCCGCGGGAGTCGCCGTACGGCAATCCGATCCCCGGCCTCGACGAACTCGGCGTGCCGGCGGCCGATGCGTTCATGACGGGCGTGGTGCGCGTGCTCGACGCGTTGTCGGCCGGCAGGGGCAGCGTGAGCGGCGTGGTCCGGCGCCTCGGCGAGCCCGTGCAGTTCGATCCCGAACTGCTCGCCCAGCTGAAGCACGCGGGCCTCGTGCCCGGCGCGACGGCCACCTTCAGCGCCTCCGGCGACGGCGTGCTCGCCGAGGTCGACGGCGTCGACGGCCGCCTGGAACTGCCGGCCGAGGTCGCGGGACACATCTTCATCGGGGAATAGGCTCGATTTCCTGCGGAAGCCGGGCACGCCGTAATCAGAATGTGACATTTCGGGCGGCCTCGCGTATCGTCGTTCCAGTCCACCGGCAAGAAGCCGGTCGGTGGAACAGGATCGAGATCGCCCCCCGGCGCCCACCGCTCGATTCAGAACCCGCGACGCGTCACCGTGCGCAGCAGGTGGGACGGCAGCGATGTCGTGGGGGCGGAGGTACACGTTTTGGCTCGATTCCCCCGGCGGCGTCACACCCGCAAGATCGCACGAGGGGCCGTATCGAGGGCGACTGTCGCCCCGAAGGCTCCGGCAAACCGCTCAGAGGACCTCGCCACCACCGTCCGCACCGCCCCGCTGGCGTCCACGCGCCGTCTCCGGCGCGGCGGTCTCGCGAACGTCCTCGTCATGTCCGTCGCGGCAGGCATCGTCGGCACGCTGGCCATCCCCGCGTACGCGTTCGCGCCCGGCAGCGGGGGGCCGCAGTTCGGCACCACCGCCGAGACGGCGCTCACGAAGGCGCAGGCGCAGTCCGTCGAGGTGACCGACGACGTCATCGCGGCACCGGTCACCAAGGACTCCTACGCGGCCGTCACCGGTGAAGAGATCCGGGCCGCCGAGGAAGCCGCCGCCGCCGCCGAGGCGGCACGCCAGGCCGCGGAGGCGCAGATGGCGTCGTACGCCGCAGGCTATTCGGGCCCATCCGCGGCGGAGCTCGCCGCCGCGCCGGTGTACGGTTCCGCCGACCCGGCCAGCGTCTTCGCGATCGCTCAGCAGTACATCGGCGTGCCGTACGTCTACGGCGGCGCCACGCCCGCCGGTTTCGACTGCTCTGGGCTGGTCATGTACGTCTACGCGCAGTTCGGCATCAGCCTGCCGCACTCCGCCGCATCGCAGGGTGCCATGGGCACGCAGATCTCGGTGGCCGACGCGGTACCGGGCGACATCGTCATGATGGCCGGTCACAACGGCTTCTACGCCGGCGACGGGATGATCCTGCACGCACCGTACGAGGGAGCATCCGTGCGGATCCAGCCGATCTGGACGAGCGACTACTGGATCGTCCGCATCTGACACGTGAACATCGCGTTACGCGACGCATGGATTGGCGCGCCGGAGGCTCCCGGCGCGCCATTCGTGCTTTAGCCTTGTACTCTGACGATCCGAGAACCGGGTAGGGAAAGCCGATGGTCGAGACGCGCAGCACCCATTCCACGGGTGTGCGCGCGCACTTCGACCAACGGCGCAGTAGTCAGCCGAGCATCCTCCGCGCGAACGCGCCGACGGGCACTGTCTTCATGACGGTGCCCGTTCTTCGTTTCACGGGCGTTCGCACACGGCTCGCATCTCTCGCACCGGTACGCGTCCTCGCGCCCGGGTCGTCGATCCGTTCACGCGGCTGGAAGCCATCCAGCCCCGATCGAAAGGCACCCCATGCGCACCCTCGTGCTCAACGCCGGATATGAACCGCTCGCGGTCGTCTCCTTCAAGCGCGCGCTCCTCCTCGTGATGAACCAGAAGGCCACCGTGATCCTCCACGAGGAGGACAATCCGGTGTACGCGGCGAGCGGGACGTGGCAGCGGCCGAGCGTCATCCTGCTCACGAGGTACGTGCGAACACCGCGGGTGCATCAGGTTCCGGTGAGCCGTCGCGGCGTACTCCGGCGCGACGAGCACCGCTGCGCCTACTGCGGGCGCTCGGCCGCCACCATCGACCACGTGCTGCCGCGGTCGCGAGGCGGGCGGGACACGTGGGAGAACCTGGTGGCCTGCTGCCTGCGGTGCAACAACACGAAGGGCGACCACACGCCCGCCGAGATGGGCTGGCAGTTGCGGTTCACGCCGAGGATGCCGCAGGGCCGCAACTGGGTCGTGCGCGGGTTCGAGCGGCCGCTGCCGCAGTGGGACGAGTTCCTCTCCGCCGCCGCCTGATCTCCGGGAGTCCGCTTCGCGACCCGCCGCGTCGACGGTCGTGACAAGCCCGCCGCGTGTGCCCTATCGTGGTACGAGTCCGGAGCCACCCCTGACCTCCGGATCACATGACGCCAACCCGTAGGGTGCTGCAGTGCGGCTTCCGTCGGGATCCGGAGGTTCAGCTGTTGCACGGTGACGAGAACGACGCCCACGAGCCGACCCGCTCCGAGCGGCGAGCGACCGAGCGAGGTCGCACCCGTCGAACCACCCCCACGCGCCGCGCGCGATCCGGTCGCGCCGCTGCGGCGGCCGTGAAGCCCGTGGCGCAGCCGCGCGCCGTCGCCGGAGACGGTGCCGCTCGCGCCGTGGTCGCGGCCCCGCGCCCGACGCGACGCCACGGCCCGTTGCGCGTCTTCGCCACCGTGCTGGTGGTGCCGGCGATCTTCGGCACGGTCGCCCTGCCCGCGTACGCGCTCATGCCGGGCGGCGCCGGCTTCGAGACATCCGGCGTGTTCAGCCTCTCCGTCGCCGAGGCGCAGCGCGTCGACGTCTCCGCGCTGGCGAGCGGAGCGCCCGTGTCGAACGACACCTACTCGGTCACGACCGCGGCCGAGCTCGAACAGGCCCGACTCGACGCCGAAGCCGCCGAACAGGCCGCGTGGGCGGCCGAGCTCGCGTCGCGCGCCGGCTCGGGCAGTTACGCGATCTACACCGTCAAGGCCGAGGGCGACGACTATCCCTGGTGGGACCAGGTGCCCGACGACTACGGCGGCGGGCTCTCGCCGCTGCGCTACTACTACCGCGAGTGCGTCGACTTCGTCGCCTGGCGCCTGAACCGCGACGCCGGCGTCACGAGCGCCCCGTGGAAGTGGGACTGGGGCAACCTCGCGTCCGGCAGTGCGTACGCGTGGGCCGACGCATGGGCCGCGAAGGGATGGCCGACGTCGAGCGAGCCGGTCGTCGGGGCGGTCGCCTGGTTCCCCTACAACCATGTCGCGTACGTGCAGTCGATCAATGCCGACGGAAGCGTGAACCTCGAGGAGTACAACTGGAACTCCGATCACTCGTACCACCGGCGAACCATCCCCGCGAGCGACGCGCTCTACCTCTACCCGCCCGGCTGAGGCTCGCCGCACCGGTCGTTGTGGACACCATGGCGAATCCGGTCGGCTTTGTTGGACGACGCAGCCAGTGAACCCGTGTGCGAGGTGCCGGTAACGTGGGACCTCATTCCATGAAGAGGCAGGTGACCGCGATGACGCAGCCGTTGGACGAGGTGCGACTCGAGGAGATCGGGTTCGTCGACGAGCCCACCCCGGCGACCTCGGCGATCGTCATCCTCGGCTACAACTGAGCCGCGGGTCGAGGAGGCGCGCCAGCGCCGCGCCCCGCGGATTGAGGATGCACGCCGGCGCGGTCTCGAAACCCGCCTACCCGACCCGAGCCAGGCACGCCGGCGCGGGCGTGCCGAGCGTCTCCACGACCTCGACCGGCACGCCGTCCTCGAGCGCGACGATCGCGATCGAGTCCGAGGCCTGGTCGGCGACGAGGGCGAACCGTTCGTCGTGCGTCACGTGCAGGTCGCGCGGATGCCGCCCGCCGGTCGTCACCGACGCGACGTGCTCGAGCGACCGCGCGTCGGGGTCGTACCGCAGCGCGACGAGCGCGTCGGCATCGCGATCGCCGATGAGCACGGTGCCCGACCTTGTCAGCCGGATCGCCGAGACGCCGAGCCCGCGAGCGGCGACCGCCTGGTCGACGGGTACCCACGCGATCTCGCGGCTCTCGGCGAGGTCGACGAGGCTCGCCGTGCGGTCGAGCTCGTTCGCGACGATGGCGACCTCGCCCGCGATGACGAGATGTCGGGGACCGGCGCCGGCGTGCACCGCGATGTCGTCGGCGTCGTCGTGGGTGAGGCGGTCGGGGAGGCCTGCGAGTCCGAGCACGCGGATCCGATCGGCGCCGAGGTCGGGCACGAGGAGCCGGTCACGCGCGGCGTCGATCACGGCCTGGTGCGGATGCGGCGACGACTGGCGCTCGCGGTTCGGGCCGGAACCCGTGAACGCGATCGAGAATACGGCGTCGGCCGGGGCATCCGGAGCCACCGGATGCGCGGTGAGGCGCCCGCCGGAGTAGTTCGCGGCGAAGATCCACGAGCCCGCCTCATCGAAGGCGAGGAAGCACGGATCGCCGGCACCTGTGGAGCCGGCGGCACCGAACGGCGTGACCGCGTCGCCGTCGAGCGTCCAGGTCGACACGCGTCCATCGGCGAGTTCGTGCACGATGCCGAGCACGCGCGTCGCCCTCGAAACGGCGAGGTACATGGGATTCGGGCCGACGTCGATGGGATCGCCGAGGGTCGCCGAGCCGTCGGCCGCGACATCCAGACACCGGATGCCCCGCGCCGGCGATCCGAGTTCGCCGCGCGTCGACGCGCCCACCCAGAACCTCGTGGTCTGCGTCGCCGACATGCTCCCTCGTTCCTCGGGCCGCCGCCCGTGCCGGGCGGCCGTGGCGTGGCGCCCGCGCTCGCTCATCACGCTATCGCGAGCCGGTAGACTCGTGCGGTCAGCCTCTGTAGCTCAATGGAAGAGCAGCGCCGTCCTAAGGCGAGGGTTGGGGGTTCGAGTCCCTCCAGGGGCACCAGTGGAATCGGTCGCCGCGAGCGGGGCATCCGTCCGGCGGACGCTGCCGTCGCGCCCTACCCTGAACTCGCGGGCTCGGTCGGGTAGCGCATCACGAGGACGGTGCTGGCGGGATGGTCGCCGACCCCCTCGTAGACGTGGTCCTCGTCGCCGGGGAAGGTGTGGCTGTCGCCGCTTCGCAACCGCGCCGGCGCCGCGACGCTCCCGACGGCGATCTCCCCGTCGATCACCGTGATGCTCTCCACCACCCCGTCGGAGTGCCTGCGCGACTCCCTGCGTCCGGGACCGATCGCCATGCGGTAGACCTCGACGACCTCGGCGCGCTCGCGCCAGCGGCCGATCAGCCGGGCGTCGACGCTCTGTCCGTGGGCGCGGGGCCCGTCTCCCGCGGCGGCCGAACCCACGGCCGTATCGCCGCTCGTCAGGAGGAGATCGCTGAGCGGCACGGTCAGCGCCGTCGCGATCGCGAACAGCGTGTCGAGGGTCGGGTTGCGCCGCCCCCGCTCGAGTTCGGACAGCGTCCCCTTCCCGAGGCCGGTGGTGACCGCGAGCGAGCCCAGCGAGATGCCGCGTTCGGCCCGGAGGTCTCTGATGCGGCTTCCGATCGAGGCGGAGACATCCGGAAACGACGGCCTGTCCTTGGCGGGTTGACGGTCGGGCATGTCTGCAGTCTACTGTTCTGTGAACAAAACGTTCCGTAAACAGAACACGGGAGGGACCATGCCAGTCCAACGCCTGCAGCACATCCCCGGCATCGGGGTCGACCTGCTCGGCGACCGGGCCGATCGGGAGCACGACGCGTCGTTGCTGCGCCTCGAGAACCTCGACACCGACATCCGGCCGCCTGCGATCGCCCTGGAGCGCACGCGCGCCGCCGTCGACGAGGATCGCGCCAACAGCTACCTTCCATTCCAGGGCGCGGTGTCGCTCCGCGCGGCGGCGGCCGCTCACGTCGGCCGGCTCGCCGCCCGGGCCTACGATCCCGCTCGCGAGTGCGTGATCACGGCGGGAGGGCTCAATGGGATCCTGAACACGCTCCTCGCGGTCGTCGAGCCCGGCGACGAGGTGGTCATGGTCGATCCCATCTACGCCGGGCTCGTCAACCGGGTGCGGCTCGCGGGCGGAGTGCCGCGGTTCGTTCCCCTCACGCCGACGGCGGCGGGGTGGAGCGTGGATCCGGAGCTCCTGGCGTCGGCGGTGACCGAACGCACGGCCGCGGTCCTGATGATGTCGCCGGCCATGCCCACCGGCTCGGTGCTCGGTCGTTCGCACTGGGCGGCGCTCGCGCGCGCCCTCGATGGTCATCGCGCGTGGCTGATCTACGACGCCGCGATGGAGCGCCTTCGGTTCGACGACGGTGAGCGGGTGCACCCCGCGCAGGTCGAGGGGCTGGCCGCGCGCACCATCACGGTGGGGTCGGCGTCGAAGGAACTGCGGATGATCGGATGGCGCGTGGGGTGGGTCGTCGGCCCCGAGGCGATCCTCGCGGATGTCAACCTGGTCGGACTCACCAACGTCGTCTGCCAGGTGGGACTCGCCCAGGAGGCCGTCGCGGCCGCCCTCGAGGCGCCGGACGCCGCCGACGATGTCGATCGCGCCGTCGACACGTGGCGGGCACGGCGCGACGTCATCCTCGACCAGCTGGCGGGGCTTCCCGTCATCCCTCCCGACGGCGGGTGGTCGCTGCTCATCGACACCGCGCAGCTCGGGATGAGCCCCGCCGAGGCGTCGGAACGTCTCTTCGAGCGGGGCCGGGTCGCGGCGACGCCGATGGACGGCTGGGGGCCGTCGGGCGCCCGCTACCTGCGCCTGGTGTTCGCGAACGAGCCGACCGAACGCCTGCACGACCTGCGGACCCGGTTCGATGCCGCCTGGGGCTGAGTCGTCTCGAGCGCATGCCGCGGCGATTCACCGCCCCGCGAGGAGCCGCGACGCCACGACCGCCCCCGTGGCCAGCGCCGCGAGTCCGGCCGCCGTGAACGCGGCCGCGACGAGCCCGACGCCGGTCTCGAGCACGCCGCCGAGCGTCGCGCCCAGCGCGATGCCCGCGTTGAAGAACACGACCATGAGGGCGCTCGCGGTGGCGCGCAGCTCCGGCGAGGCCACACCCAGCAGTCGCGACTGGAGCATCGCCGGCAGGCCGCCGATCGCGAGACCCCAGGCGAGGATCGCCGCGACCACGGCGACCGTGCTCTGGAAGGCGATCCCCAGCGTGCCGAGGGCGACGGCGAACAGCGCCGACATGGCGACGAGGGAGGTGACCGGCCAGCGGTCGGCGGTGAGCGCCGCGATCACGAGGCCGGCGATGCCCGCGGCGCCGAAGCCGAAGAGGATCGGGCTGATCCACGCGGCGGGCAGGCCGGCGACATCCGTCAGGTAGGGCGCGATGTAGGTGAACAGCGTGAAGCTCGCCGCGGCGGTGAAGAGGCACGCGATCGCGGCGGCCAGCACCGGGCGGAACGATTGGTCCCGACGGCGTTCGCCGCGCGGGGCGGGACGGGTGCCGGGACGGCGGGGGAGTCGGCGATGGATCACGACGGCGACGGCGGCGAGCACCGCGGCGAGGCCGCCGAAGACGAGCCGCCAGTCCGCCACCTGCCCGACGAGCGTGCCGAGCGGGATGCCGAGGACCGTCGCGCCGGAGGCCCCGGCGCTGACGACGGCGACGGTTCGACCCGAGACCCGGGGGTCGACGAGCGATGTCGCGTACACCATCACGATCGACCAGAACGCGCCGTGCGCCACGGCGGCGACGACCCGCACGCCGAGCGCGACCTCGAAGCTCGGCGCCAGCGCGGTGATCACGTTGGCGATCGCCATCACGGCGAGCGCGGCGACGATGAACGTGCGGCGGTCGACGCGTGCGGCGAGGCGTACCACGGGGAGGCTCGTGACGATGATGGTGGCCGACCACAGGGAGACGAGCAAGCCGACCTGCGCCGCCGAGACGCCGAACTCGGCGCTCATCGCGGGAAGCAGCCCCGCCGGGATCATCTCGACCGTGACGGTGGCGAACACGGCGAACGCGAGCACGATGAGCGTGGGCCACGGGGTGCGGGTCGCCGGAGGGGCTTCGGGGATGGCGGTGGTCTGTGACATACCGCGAGGCTAAACTTTGACATCTATGTGAAGGTCAAGTCCACGGGAGGACCCATGCGCATCGGCGAGTTGTCGCGACGAACCGGCGTGCCGACCAGGATGCTGCGGTACTACGAGGAGCAGGGCCTGATCGCGTCGGAGCGCAGGTCCAACGGCTATCGCGACTATCCCGAGTCCGCCGTCGCCGCCGTCGAGCAGATCCGCGGCCTGCTGTCGTCCGGGCTCACCACGAGGGTCATCCGGCTGCTGCTCGGCATGGAGGGCGTCGAGGGAGAGGAGCTCGCGCGCACGTGCTCGCGAAACCTCGCCGAGAGCCTCGCCGCGGAACTCGACGCGCTCGAGGCGAAGATCGGATGCCTCACCCGAAGCCGCGACACCGTACGCGAGTTCCTCGTCCGCAGCCGGCACGCGGAGGTGCTCGGCGACGCCCACGTGGTACTCGCACCCGTCGCGGCCGACTGAGCCGACAGGGCGCACCGACCGCGGTCGTCGGCGTCAGGCGTCGTTGAGGTACCGCAGCACCGCGAGCACCCGCCGGTGGGCGTCGGAGTCCACGGGCAGCCCGAGCGCGTCGTAGATGTGCGACGTGTGCTGCACGACGGCCTTCTCGCTGAGGAACAGCTGCGCCGCGATGCGGGCGTTGCTCCGCCCCTCGGCCATGAGCGCGAGCACCTCCTGCTGCCGCGGGGTGAGGTTGCCGATCGTGGTGCCGGCCCGCTTGGCCCGTGCCACCATGACGGCCACGACGTCGGGATCGAGGGCGGTGCCGCCGGCCGCGACGGTGCGCAGGTCATCGAGGAAGGTCTCGACGTCGGCGATGCGCTGCTTCAGCAGGTAGCCGACCCGGCCGGTCTGGGCGTTCAGCAGCTCGTTGGCGTACCGGCGCTGCACGTGCTGCGACAGCACCATGACCGCCGTCTCGGGGTGTTCCCGACGGATGCGCAGCGCCGCCATGAGGCCCTCGTCGGTGTGCGTCGGCGGCATCCGGATGTCGGTGACGACGAGTTCGGGTCGGTGCGTCGCCACGGCCTCCTCGAGCCCGACGGCGTCGCCGGCGTTCGCGGCGACCTCGAAGCCGCCCTGCTCGAGGACGAGCTGGAGGCCGTGGCGCAGCAGCGTCTCGTCTTCGGCGATGACTACACGCACGGCAACTCCACGGTGATGTTCGTGCCCTGTCCGGGCGAGCCAGTGATATTGATGGTGCCGCCGAGCACGTCGACGCGCTCGACGAGGCCGCGCAGCCCGGTGCCGCCGCTCAGCGAGGCGCCCCCGAGGCCGTCGTCGCGCACCTCGACGCGCAGCACGCCGTCGGCCTTGTTCAGCCGTACGGAGGCGTTGTCGGCGCGGGCGTGCTTGACCGTGTTCGCGAGCGCCTCGGCGACGACGAAGTAGGCGGTCCGCTCGACCACGCGCGGGCAGGGGCCGTCCTGGCCGAGCTCGAGCGCGGTCGGGATCGGCATGCGGTCGACGAGGTCCTCGACGGCCGCGGCGAGACCCTGCTCGATGAGCGCGGCAGGCATGACCTCGTGCACGAGTCGGCGCAGGTCGGCTGCGGCGGCATCGATGCCCATGCGCAGCCGGGTGGCGCGCTCCGCGAGGACGTCGGCCGATCCTGGTGCGTTGGGGAGCTGCTGCGCCTCGATCCCGAGGAGCACGAGCTGGACCTGCAGGCCGTCGTGGAGGTCTTGGGCGATGCGGCGCCGCTCGAGGTCGGCGGCGTCGACCAGGCGCTCGCGCGAGCGCTGCAGGGCGATGCGGCTCGCCCGGAGCTCGGCGGTCAGGCGCTCGCGGTCGACGGCGATGGCGACGACGCGCCCCGCGGTGCGCACGAGGTCGGCGTCGCCGATCAGTTCCGAGTCGTACGTGATGGCGCCGACGAGGCGACCGTCGAGGTTGATCTCGACGGTGCCGCGCCCTCGGACGGGCGCGGTGGCGGGAAGCGGCACGCCGTGCTCGTCGACGAACGCCCGCCGCATCGGCACCCAGAACGACAGTTGCAGCGTCTGGTCGCCGAGCGCATTGGCGAGCGCGGTCGCGAGCGTCGGCTTGGCGCCGCCCGTCGCGCCGAGCCAGCTGCCGAGCTCCTCGAGCTCGCCGGTCCTCGCGAAGCCGCCTCGGAGCACGGCGAGCGCGAAGGCGATGGGGATGCCGGCGAGCAGGGCGAGCTGCATGATGCCGGTCAGGAGGCCCGGGATTCCGAGCGCCCGGCCGAGCACGTTGGGGATGAGGACGAGGGCGATCACCGCGAAGGCGCCGTAGCCGTAGAGCCGCATGAGCGCGCCGCGGTGCGCCCGGTCGGCGGTCGCCAGGCGACGTACGAGCAGGGTTGCGGTGGCGATCATGACCGAGACCCCGAGGATCTGCTGGACGAGGCCGCCGGCCGCCGCGAGGTCGGGGCGATCGGCGATGGCGAGGCCCGCCTCGGGCGACTGCGCGGGGTCGAAGAGGTACGAGGGCGCCTCGAACACGAGCGAGGTGACGTAGGCGACCGCGACCGTCGCGATCGACGCCCGTCCGCGGAGCCGCCCCGACGGGAACGCGTGCAGGAGGTGCACCGTCGTGGCCAGCGCGAGCGTGCTGGTGACGGTGCCCGTGGCGACCAGCACGGGGATCTCGGTGTTGGCGAGTCCGGCGGCGTAGACGGCGAACCCGGCGAACACGATGAGTCCGCCCATCCGGTTGCTGGGGCGTCGGTACCAGGCGAGCAGGCCCGCGGCGAGGTAGATGACGAACACGACCGGGAATCCGACGAGCAGCGGGCCGGCCGGGCCGTCGAGCGGGAGGAGCGCGACTTCGACGGCCGCGAGCAGGGCACCGGTCGCGAGCAGCGTCGCGAGCGACCTGTCCAGCGACCGGGACAGGCTCGATCGCATCACCGGGCTCGACATCGCGGTCCAGCGTAATGGGCGCAGCCGGGAGGGTGCCGCGAGGAGCATGCGGGACCTCGCGCTACGACTTCGGAAGCGGTGTGAACGTGTGCCCGAGGGCGGTCGAGACCGCGGCGAAGATGCGCACGGCGGGGTCCATGCACGGCTCGGTGCCGGGGTCGTCGGCGAGGGTCTTCGAATCGGTGCAGTCACCCGACGGGATGTCGCTGTTCGCGAGCACGACGACGGTCGTGTCGCTCGTCGTGTCGTAGTAGAGCGCGGTGTTGAAGCCGGGCAGCTCGCCCGTGTGGCCGAACCAGCCGTCGAGGCATCCCGCACCGAGGCCGTACCCGCCCTTCGGCGCCATCGACGTGAGCCGCTCCACCTGGGCGTCCTCACCGAGCAGGCCCTGGCCGGTGCCGAGGGCTCGGCCGTAGACCAGCAGGTCGGCGGCGGTGGAGGTCATCTGGCCGGCCGTCCACGCCCAGGTGGGGTTCCAATCGGTCGCGTCGACGGGGTCGGTGGAGTCGTCGGGGGTGCCCTGGAGGGTGAAGCCGCGCGAACTCGGCGGGGGCAGCTGCACCTCGTCCGCCGACGGCATCGCGGTGTCCCCGAGGCCGAGCGGCTCGAGCACCAGCTCGCCGAGCACGGTGGCGAACGGTTCTCCGGTGACGAGCTCGGCGATCCGGCCGAGCATCACGAAGTTGGTGTTCGAGTAGTCGAACTGCGCACCCGGTTCGAACTTCTGGGGGAGGGCGAGACCCATCGCGATGAGCTCGTCGGGCGTGTACACCCGCATCGGGTCGGCGAACAGCGCGGCCTGGAAGTCCTCGTCGAGCGTGTAGCTCGCGATGCCGCTCGTCATGTTCAGCAGCATCCGAACCGTGATGAGGTCGCCGTCGGTCACGCCGTCGAAGTACTTCTCGACGGGGTCGTCGAGCGAGAGCGCGCCCTGCTCGGCCAGTTGCAGCAGCACGGTGCCCGTGAACGTCTTGGTCACCGACCCGATGCGGTGGTGCACGTCGGCCGTCATCGGGATCTTCGCGGCGGGGTCGGCGTCGCCGTACGAGGCCGTCCACGTGCCCTCGGGGGTCTGCACGGCGACCACCGCACCGGGGGCGGAGGCCAGCGCGAACCCGGCGGCGGCGGCCTCGTCGAGGGCCGCGGCGGTGGCGTCGTCGACGGGCGCGGTCGCGGCCGCCGGGAGCGGCGTCGTCGCCACCTCATGGGGATCGGCGACGCACGTCGCCGCGACCGGGGCCGCGGTCGCCGGAGCAGCGGCGTTCTCGGCCGGGTCGGCGGCGCAACCGCCGAGGATCAGGGCCACTGCGGCTGCTGCGGCCGCGCCGGCGATCGTTCGTTCGAGACGCACTGTGGGACTCCGTTCCTCGGCGCTCGACGGCGCCCATCCCACTCTGCGCGAGTCACGATGGCCCGACCATAGACCTGGGTCCCGTCCCGCGGTCGGATGCCTCGGGCCCGTGGTCGGATGCCTCGCCCGTTATCGGATGCCTCGGGCCCGCGACATCCGGAACGCCCCGTCAGTCCCAGTCGACGGCGTGCATCCACCCGGCGATGTAGGCGCGCTCGTTCGGGCCGAGGCGCATGCCCATGCGCGGGACCGGCGCATCGTCGAGTTCGCAGAGCTCGAAGATGCGCCGCACCACGACGGCGCGGAGCGGGGCGTGGAGGTTCTCGAGCACCTCGCGCTGGAGGGGGCGCTCGAGCATCGGCCACCAGAGGCCGATGGGCGGCAGCCCGTGCCGGCGTCGGGGGCGGTCGTCGTGGGCGGGTTCGATGAGGGAGGTCATTGCGCCGGCTCCTCGGCCGTCTCGCCCGTCTGCGGGTCGCGGATCACGACGTGCTCGTCGGGGTCGGCCGCCTCCTCGGCTCGCTGATGCTGCTCGGCGGCGTCGACCGCCTCATCGAGTTCGTCCGCCGCGCTCGGATCGGTAGGGTTCGGATCGGTCATCGGTGCACTCCTCGTTCACGGCCGGATCGCGACAGTGAGATCGGCCATCATCCACCGTAGGCGGCCACCTCGTCGAGGGCGAGGGGATTGACCGACCCCGTGCGGGGTGCTACCCCGGGCGGTATGTCGCCAGGCTCAGACCAGCACGTCGGCGAGGTCGTACGCCACCGGCCGGTCGAGCTGCGCGAACGTGCACGAGTGCGGTTCCCGGTCGGGCCGCCAACGCTCGAACTGCACGGTGTGCCGGAACCGCATGCCCTCGAGCTGGTCGTACCGCACCTCCAGCACGAGCTCCGGGCGGAGCCGCACGAACGAGACGTCCTTGCTCGACGCGAAGCGGCTCCGGTCGGTCTCGCCGGTCATCGCCGCGCCGGCCTCGTCGAGTTCGACGTGGGGCGCGAGCTCGTCGATGAGCTGTTGTCGCCGCGCGTCGCTGAAGGCGGACACGCCGCCGACGTTCCGCAGCTGCCCGTGATCGTCGTAGAGCCCGAGGAGGATCGATCCGACGCCTCGTCCCGAGGTGTGCACCCGGTACCCGATCGCGACGACGTCGGCGGTTCGACGATGCTTCGCCTTCAGCATCACGCGCTTGCCCGGCGAGTACGGCGCGGCCAGCGGCTTGGCCACGACGCCGTCGAGTCCGGCGCCCTCGAACTCGGTGAACCAACGCCGGGCGAGTTCGACGTCGTCGGTGATGCGGGTGATGTGGATCGGATGCCCGAGCCCCTCCACGAGGGTCTCGAGGGCGGCGCGGCGCACCGAGAACGGTTCGTCCATGAGCGACCGGCCGCCGAGCTCGAGCAGGTCGAATGCCACGAACATCGCGGGCGTCTCCTGCGCGAGGCGTTCGACGCGGCTCGCCGCGGGGTGGATGCGCTGCGTCAGCGCCTCCCAGTCGAGCCTCGTGCCGCCGGATGCCTCGGTGCTCACGACGATCTCGCCGTCGAGCACGCAGGGCTCCGGCAGGAGCCGCGTGAACGCTTCGACGAGCTCTGGGAAGTACCGCGTGAGCGGTTTCGAGCCGCGGCTGCCGATCTCGACGTGCTCGCCGTCGAACGCGACGATGCCGCGGAAGCCGTCCCACTTCGGTTCATAGACGAGCCCGCCGGCCACGGAGTCGGGCTCGGGCACCGACGGCACGGCCTTCGCGAGCATGGGAGCGACGGTGGTCTCTGGCGCCATGCGACCACGATAGGCCCGGATGCCGCGTCGCGGCGAGGCATCCGCCCGGTGCGTGCTCGCGGGAGCCCTGTCTAGTCGGGGTTGCCCTCGTGTTGAATCTGCCAGGCGATGTCGAGCTGCTCGAATTCGCTGGCGTAGCATCGGCCTTCCTCGCCGGACGTGACCGCGTCGCTGGGGTTCGAGTAGTCGATGATGGTGTCGGTGTCGTCGACGGATACGAGGGGATGGCCTGCCGCGTTCATACATTCCGAGTAGCGCGCGAAGCCCTCGCGGTATTCACGTTCCGTGACCGTGCCGTCCGAGAGTGCTTCCTGCTGGGCGGGGGACGGGTCGGCCTTGGGTGCTCTGGTCGCCCAGGACACCCAGATGACGTAGTCGTGGTGACGGTCGGCGGTGATCCGGAGGGTGTGTCGGCCGCCCCCGTCTACGCCGATGAACCCGCCGCCGTTCGCCTCTCGGGTGTCTTCGGCGTTGCACGTCGACGAACCGATCAGTTCGCCGTCGAACGTGTAGTCGACGCGGCCGGGGTCGAGGCAGTGGAATGCCAGGACGATCGACTCGGCACCCTCCGGCTTCTGGCCGAGTTCGATGTCGGTGTCGCCCGAGCTGCGAATGAAATGGGGAGTTCCGAACAGTCGGGTGTCGTCGTACACGAGGAATTCCGTCATGTCATCGAGGTTGATGCTCGTCGGCTCCGATGGGGAAGCGGTGAGGGCGGCTGCGGAGATCGCACCGCCGGTCAGGGCGCCGGCAAGGCCGAAGGCGGCGATCGAGGCAGCAACGGTCCGTCGCCGGTTCGGTGCGGCCGGTGTGGTCGCGGAGGCGGTGGCGGTGGCGACCAGGATGCGTCGCAGTTCCTGGTCACGCTGACTGCGAGGACGCTCTTCAGAGTTCATCGGTCGCTCCTTTCAACGGATGACGCGGGATGGGGTTCGAGATATGTGCCCGGAGCTGCGCCTTGGCTCGGGACAGTCGCGACCGGACCGTGCCCGCACTGACGCCGAGGAGGTTCGCTGCCTCGTCAGTGGTCAGCCCTTCGAGCACGCAGAGCGTGACGACGTGCTGGTGTTGGAGGGAGAGCAGTGCCAACGAACGGGTTGCCGGCCCGTCGCCGTAGTCCCCGTCGGCATGATCCGGAGTCGAGGCGTCGACCGGCAGTCGCGCGAGCACATTGCGGTGCCGACGTGTCGACCGGGTCACGTTGCGCGAGACGTTCGTGGCGGTACGAAGCAGCCATGGCAGCATCGAGCCGTTGACGAAGCGAATCCCGTCGCGCCGGCGCCAGGCCTCGAGGAACGTCGTGGCGACGACGTCGTCCGCATCAGCGGCCGTCGGCACGAGGCCGTGCACGTGGCGCCGGATGCGGGTGTGATGGCGATCGAATATGCGCCCGAACGCCTCACCGTCGCCCCCGAGCGCACGTGCCCAGTCTTCGTCATCCGCAGTCGTCACACTATGGACTGTCCGCTCGACCCGAGGACGTTCCCAAATCTCAGGATGCCCCGGTCCGGAGCTCGAGAGTGGTGGCTCGCCTGGCGGCGCGTGCGATGACGATGATGACGGCAGCGAGCACCATGGTCTGCGCCACAGCGACGGCGAGGTCGACGCCGGGCAGGGGCACGGCAGCCGCGGCGATGTCTCCGGCGAGGATGAATGCGAACAGCGACAGCAGAAGACTGAGAGAGATGCCTGTGGCAAGGGGTGCGTGCCAGGGCAGTGCTGAAATCACCCCAAGTCCGGCAACGAGCACCGCGGTAGGCAGGCTCGGCCCGAGCCAGTCGAATCCGGAGGCAAGCAAGGAAAGGCCGAGCTGAGTCCCTGCGGCCACCACTGCGATCCACCGCGCGGCCACGTTGCGCCCAGCGAACGCCGCGGCGAGGGCGACGACGAACAGTCCCGCGACGATGACGGTCGGATTGCTGAACGGCCCGAGCGTTCCGGCGTAGTCCACTCCGGGCGACCAGGTGATCACCGAGACGTAGAACGTCAGGAAGGCCGCTGCGAGCACGAGCGGGATGATCACCGCCGGCCGTCGACCGTCTGCGACGCCGAATCCGCGACGCAGGCCGCCGACGGCCAGCGCGAACCGATCCCCGATTCGGGGGCTGGGCTCCCCACGGGCGTCCGCCTGATCGAGCAGGATGCCGACGACCACCGCTTCGTGCTCCGCACGCCACTGGGAGGGATACCACCGCAGCATCCGTCGATACTGCTCGACCCGCTCCTCGCTCACGTGCCCTCCTCGTGCGACCTCGTCCTCGGTCATTGCGCAATCGCCGGTCGACGGGCGAGCCTGACGCGAGCCAGACGGGCCGCAGATTCCATGCGTTCGAGCTCTGCCGCCAGCGACTGCTCCCCGAGTCCGGTCATCCGGAAGTACCTGCGAAGCCGGCCATCGACCACCTCGTCACCGTCGGCGGCAACGAGGCCCTCTCGCTGCAGACGCTCGAGAACCGCGTACAACGTCGCCACCTTCAACTCCACACGTCCCTCCGAGGCGTCGCGGACCTCCTCCATCAACGCGTACCCATGACGGCGCCCGCCGCTGAGCGACACCAACGTCCAGAACGTCGGCTCCCGCATCTCAGACCCCATGATTGCGAGAATACTCCAATAACTGGAATATTGGGCGACGACCTGGATTGTTCGTCACGGATCCTCGGTGCGCCATGGAGATTCGGTTTCTCCCGGACATGTCTCTCGTAGGGTGCATGGACGAAGGAGCAGAGCGTGGGGTTTGAAGACCGGTTGAACGGTGCTGATCCTGGGCAGCGTGTGACTGCGGACGGTGAATGGTCGGCGCGGCAGCTCGCCCAGGCGATGGCTCTCCAGCGGCGGAGACGGCGACTGTTCGGGCGACCACTGACCGCGATGTCCGTTCTGGCTGGGCTGGTCGCGGTGGGCGCGACGGCCGCGGTCGCGAGCTCCGGCTCGTACGGCCCGCCACCGCGATACGTCGGAGATCTCACCTATGAGCGAGTGATCGAGACCGAATCAACGGCGGCGCGCTGCTACCTGACCCTCGGCGTCGAGCCCGACGGCCAGACGGTCGACGAGCTGACCGTCCGGCACTTCGAGAAGGCGAAACGCTTCCTCGCCTCCATCTCGGTCGAGCAACTCGCGGCGGAGGCAGAGGCCGGCGACAACATGTGGTCCGACGCACGGCGCCGTGAGCTCGCAAGGGACGAACCCGACCTCGAACTCGTCAACTCGATGCTTGTCGCGCAGATCTCCGACGAGTTCACGGCGCAAGGGCTGCTTGGGCACGGAGTGAGCTTGCAGACCGAGTACGGCTGCGAGCCGCGATGAGCGCGCGAAGCCGGACAGCCGCCGAACGCCTCACGAACCTGCACGACCGACTCGCAGCCGACCTGCTGCGCTACTTCGTCCGCCGCACCGAGCAGCCGGCCGACGCCGCCGACCTGTTGGGCGAGGTCTTCCTGGTCGCGTGGCGTCGCATCCGGCACATCCCAGCAGACGACGACGAAGCCCGCCTCTGGATCTACGGGGTCGCTCACCGCGTCCATCTGAACTGGCTCCGAGGACGTCGCCGTGCCATCCGGCTGGCGGAACCGCTCCGTGCAGAACTCCTCCGATCCGCCGCGCTCTCGAGCCGAGACGAGGACCTCGAGGTGCACCAGGCTGTGGCATCGCTGCCCCCTGACCAGCGAGAGCTGATCAGATTGGTCTACTGGGACGGGTTCCCCGTCCCCGTCGCGGCCGGCGTCCTCCGCATTCCTACCTCCACGGCACGCGGACGGCTGGAACGAGCCAAGCGCCGACT
Organism: Agromyces sp. H66; assembly: GCF_004959775.1. Lineage (GTDB taxonomy): Bacteria > Actinomycetota > Actinomycetes > Actinomycetales > Microbacteriaceae > Agromyces. The sequence goes on along the minus strand of NZ_SJZG01000017.1, from coordinate 39,328 downwards.
CCGATCCCAGCTCGAGGAGCCCTCCGAGAATCGACCGCCGCGCGCGGTCACGGGCCCTCGCGGTCGCCCGACGACGACCGACGAAGTGACCGCGTGACTCGCGGCAGTCCCTTGCATCTTCCGACCATCGCATGGGCGACCATGCAGATCCGGACTTGGACGCGCCGGTTCCAGCCGGACATGTACTCGGTGAAGGACATCGTCACGGGAGGAATCGGATGAACGACGCTGAGCTGAGAGAGGCCCACCGTGCTGCGGCGCCACTGGTGGCGCCGCGGGATGAACGGATGGCCGCGCTGCTCGACGCTGTCGTGTCCGAGCGAGTCCGGCTTCGTCGGCGGGGTCGACGGCGCCTCTTCCTGGGGGTGGCGAGTTTCGCGCTGATGCTGGGCGGAACGGGCGCCGCGCTGGCCGTCCCGGGGGTCCAGGAGTGGTGGTTCGGGTTCAGTCCTGACCGTACCGATCAGTGGACCAACGACACCCGGCAGACCTGCCAGGCCAGCTACATCGTCGGTCCGATACCCGGTGTCTCCGACACCGACCCGGCTGTACTCGCGGCTCGGGAGACCTTGGAAGGCATCGACTTCGAGTCGGTCGCGATCGACGAGGCCGTGCTGAAGCGAGGACGTGAGATGGCCGCCGAAGCGCTCGCGGCGGCCGAGCAGAAGGGACAGCCCACCCGCGACATGTGGTTCAACGACCCGGATGCGTGGGCGATCTTCGAGGCCATCCCGGAAATCGTGTTCGACGGGGTGAAGGAACAGGGGCTGGATCCTTCCCGAGTCAGTCTGGAAGGCGGATTCGACTGCGGCGGCCCGAAGTGAGCGCGCGTGACCGCGCTCAAGACCGCCGATTCGAGACCGCCGTTCGGCAGAACGTCTCAGACATCCTGGCGTACCTCGAACGACGGATCGACCCCGCCGCTGACGCCGCTGACATCCTCAGCGATGCGCTCTTCACAGCATGGAAGAAGCGGGCAGACATGCCATTCGACGATGCAGCGCTGCGGCCGTGGCTCTTCGCGTTCGCGCGCAACACCCTGCTGAACGCGCGACGAGCCGCCCGTCGGCGAACGGCGGCAACGAACGAACTCAGGAACTTCCTCACCCAATCCCAGTCCGGCACGAAGCCGTCGACCGAGGGGGCGGTGGAGATCCGCATGGCCGTCGCGAAGCTGCCCGACGACCACAGGGAACTCATCGAACTCGTGCATTGGGAGGGCCTCTCGGTGGCTGAGGCAGCGAACGTTCTCGATATCCCACCGTCGACGGCGCGATCAAGGTACGCAACAGCGAAGCGGCTGCTTCTGGCGGTGCTCGATCCGGCGGGAACCGCGGTCTGAGCGCGCTCCGGTCGCGTCGTCTCATCGAGCGGGCCGGCGAGGAGTGCCGGCATCCGCCCGGGGCGTGCCGCGGCTACAGCACGGTGCGCAGCCCTGCCGACATGGCGGTGTGGTGCTCGAACACCAGGTTGGTCTCGGTGAGGGCGACGGCCGGGTTCGCCGAGAGGTTGTTCAGCACGAACTGTCGCACGTGCTCGCTGTCGCGGACGCGCACGTGGATGAGGAAGTCCTCTGATCCGCCGAGGAAGAAGAGCTGCGCGACCTCGGGCTGGGTGCGCAGGTCGTCGGAGATCTGCTCCATGAGGTGACGGGCGCCGGGGCGGATGCGCACGCTCACGAGCGCCTGCAGGGTGAATCCGAGCGCGAGCGGGTTGATCTCGGCGGTGTACCTCGTGATGACACCGCGCTCGCGGAGGGAGCGCACCCGGGCGAGGCAGGTCGACGGGGAGACGCCCACGGCCCGGGCGAGGTCGACGTTGGGGATTCGGGCGTTCTCGTGCAGGAGGGCGATGATCTGTCGGTCGATCGCGTCGAGTGCGATGGGACCGGATGCCCCGGCGGACGTGCCGGCGGGCGCGCCGACGTCGGACGTCCGCACGGGCCGGCGGCCGTCGGTGGCCTCGCTGATCTGCGGCAGATCGCCCATTCCGGGCCTCGCTTTCGAATGTGTGCGGTGAATCCCGGCAGTCTACCGAATTCCATGCGGTTGTGCTTTGCGTTCGGCGAACAACCGGCGACGATGGAATCACACATCCACACAGCATTCGGAGTCCACCATGCGCATCGGCGTGCCTGCAGAGATCAAGAACAACGAATTCCGCGTCGCGATGACGCCCGCGGGCGTGCACGCACTCGCGCACCGCGGCCACGACGTCGCGATCCAGGCGGGCGCGGGCCTCGGCGCGGGCTACCTCGACGCCGAGTACGCCGCGGCCGGCGCGACGATCGTCGAGACGGCCGCCGAGGCGTGGGCGGCCGAACTCGTCATGAAGGTCAAGGAGCCCATCGCGAGCGAGTACGGCTTCCTCCGTGAAGACCTCACGCTCTTCACCTACCTGCATCTCGCGGCCGACCTGCCGCTCACGCGGGCGCTCCTCGATTCGGGTGCCACGGCCATCGCGTACGAGACCGTGCAGCTGCCCGACCGGTCGCTGCCCCTCTTGACCCCCATGAGCGAGGTCGCCGGCCGGCTCGCGCCTCAGGTCGGCGCCGCCGAACTGCACGCGTCGAAGGGCGGCCGCGGCGTGCTCCTCGCCGGGGTGCCCGGCACGAGCCCCGCGAAGGTCGTCGTCATCGGCGGCGGCGTCGCCGGCGAGCAGGCGGCCGCGACCGCCATGGGTCTCGGCGCCGACGTGACGGTCATCGACATCTCGCTGCCGAAGCTGCGTGAGATCGACGCGCGCTACGACCACCGCATCAAGACGCTCGCCTCGTCGCCGTACGAGGTCGCTCGTCAGCTTCGCGACGCCGACCTCGTGATCGGCGCCGTGCTCGTACCCGGGGCGGCCGCGCCGAAGGTCGTGACCGACGAGATGGTCGCCACGATGAAGCAGGGGGCGGTGCTCGTCGACATCGCGATCGACCAGGGTGGTTGCTTCGAGGGCTCGCGGCCCACGACGCACGCCGAGCCGACCTTCCGCGTGCACGACGCGATCTACTACTGCGTCGCGAACATGCCCGGCGCCGTGCCGGCGACCTCGACGCCCGCGCTCACGAACGCCACCCTCCCGTATGCGCTGAAGATCGCCGACCTCGGCTGGGAGCAGGCGCTCGCCGCCGACCCCGCGCTCGCCCTCGGCCTGAACGTCACGGCCGGCCGGCTCGTCAACGAGGGTGTCGCGCGCGCCCACGGCCTGGAGCTGCAGGCGGCGGGCTGACGCGGCCCGCGCCGACGCCGCTCACGCCGACGGCCCGGGTCTCGCAGGAGACCCGGGCCGTCGTGGGTGCCCGCATGCCGGGCGCCCGTGGTTCAGGAAAGGGTGAGGAAGAGCTTCTCGAGCTCCTCGACCGTCATGCGGTTCGGGTCGTCGGCGTCGCCGCTGGGCTCGGTGAGGCACTCGCGCATCGCGTTCGAGATGATCGCGAAGCCGGCCTTGTCGAGCGCGCTCGACACGGCCGACAGCTGCGTGACGACGGTGCGGCAGTCGCCGCCCGACTCCACGGCGTCGATGACCGCGTTGAGCTGGCCGCGTGCGCGCTTCAGGCGGTTGAGGATGCGCCGGTCCGCGTCATCCGTCGCCGTGGCGGTGGTGGTCTCGATGGTGCTCATGCTGCGCTCCCCAGGGTGACGGGCAGACCATCGCCGTACCAGCGGGTGATGCCGCCGTCGATGTTCACGGCGTCGAAGCCCTCGGACTCGAGGAACTGCGTCGCCCGGGCACTGCGGCCGCCGGCGTGGCACATGACATAGACCGTGCGGTCGCGCGGCACCTCGTCGAGACGGGCGGGAAGGGTGCCGAGCGGGATGTGGTGGGCGCCGGGCACGCTCGCCTGGGCGACCTCATCGTGTTCGCGGACGTCGATGATGTAGGCGTGGGAGATGGACTGCATCGCGGGTGCCTCCTGGATCGGACGGTGGCCGGTGATCGATTGTACGGCGGGGAGCGTCGCGCTATGCTGACGCATACCCCAAGGGTATCAGGATACCCCCGGGGTATCAAACCTCCGGTCGATGCGGCGATGCTCCCGGGAATCCGAGCGAATCAACGTATGGTGTCGGTGTGTGGCGGCTCGATCGGGATCATGACGAGGGGGGCATCCTCCGGCCCCGGACGGATGCCGCAGCCGAACGACTCACCCCGAAGCCCATGCGCACCGACATCACCAGCCCAGAAGCACTGAGCCTCGGCGATCCCGAACTCGTCGCCGGCAACGTCGCCGAGCCCACGTGGCGGCGCTGGCAGGGGGAGCTCGCCGCGGTCGGCGGGCGCTCGCCGCTCGTGCGGTTCGACGACACGACCCGAACGCGGATCGAGCTCTCCACGACGCATCCCGGCGGCCTGCCGCAGTTCATCACCGGCAAGTCGACCCTGCTCTCGAGCCTCATCCGCGACGAGCTCGCGCTGCGCAACGCACGGCTCGCCGCCGCCGAGATCACGCAGAAGGGCATCGAGTTGCGGTCGGTGCGCGGCATCGAGTCGGTGCACCTGGCGATCGGCCTCGCATCGTGGCGCAACGCCGGCGAGGAATACCTGGCTCCGGTGCTGCTCCGGCCGCTCGCGATCCGCCGCTACGGTCGGGACTTCGAGCTGAAGCTCAAGGGCCAGCCGTTCCTCAATCCCGCGCTCGCCCGCGAGCTCCGGGAGCAGTTCCGCATCACGCTCGACGCCGAGGCGTTCGTCGCGCTCGCCATCACGAACGGCGTGTTCAAGCCGCAGCCCGTCATCGACCGGCTGCGCGGGCTCACGTCGCACCTGCCGTGGTTCCACGTGGCGCCGCGACTCGTGGTCTCCTCGTTCGCCGAGGTCGGACCGGCGATGGCCGCGGATGTCGCGCGCCTCGACCATCCCGTCATCGACGCGATCGCCGGCAACCCGGCGGCGCGTGCCGCGCTCGCCGAACGCAACGAGCCCGTGCGCCCGGTGCCGCAGGACGAACGGCCGCCGTCGACCGACACCCTCCTGCTCGACGCCGACTCCGAGCAGGAGCAGGTGATCGCGCAGATCGAATCCGGGTCCTCGCTGGTCGTGAAGACCCTCCCGGGCACGGGCGGCACGCAGACGATCGTCAACGCCATCGGCGCGCTCGTCGCGAAGGACAAGCGCGTGCTCGTCGTGGGCGCCCGACGAGCCAGCCTCGACGGCATCGCCCACCGGCTCGGCCAGGTCGGCCTCGGCGGCGCCGCCGTGACGACCGCGACCCTGCGCCGTGACCTCATCCAGTCCATCTCCCGCAACGAGAAGGCCGAGCGGCCCCGCGTCGCCGACGTCGACGACGCCCTCGTGCGGTTGCGCAAGGTGCTGCTCGACTACCGCTCGGCGCTCACCCGCCGCGACCCCGAGCTGCGGGTGTCGGTGCTCGACGCGCTGGGCGAACTCGCACGGCTCGCCCAGTCGGAGGATGCGCCTTCGACCACCGCGCGTCTCGACCACGCGTCGCTCGTCGCGCTCGCCGAGGGTCGCGACCAGGTCGCGCGCGACCTCGCGAGGGCCGCCGAGCTCGGCGAGTTCCGCTACGGGCCCGGTGACTCGCCGTGGTACGGGGCCTCGTTCACCTCCTCCGACGAGGCGATCCACGCGCACGAGCTCGCCAAGCGCCTGAGCGGCACCGAGTTGCCGCGGCTCCTGGAGCGCGGCCGTGCGCTCATCGCGCAGACGCGGCTGCGACCGTTCGAGTCCGTCGCCGAGCTCGGGGTGTTCCTGCGACTGCTGCTCGACGTGCGCGAGACGCTCGACCGATTCGTGCCGTCGGTGTACGACCGTCCCCTCGGCGAGCTCATCGCCGCGACGAGTTCGCGGCGCGACTCGCCCGGCATGTCGGGTTCGAACCGCCGGCGGCTGCGGCGTCTCGCGCTCGAGTACGTGCGGCCCGGCGTGCACGTCACCGACCTCAACGCGGCGCTTCGCGGCATCCAGCAGCAGCGCACCCTGTGGCATCGGTACTCCGAGGCCGGCGCCATCCCCGGGGTCCCCGTTGGCATCGACGACGTGTACGTCGCGTATCGCACGGTCGCCACCGATCTCGCCGCGCTCGACGCGCCACTCGGTGTCGTGGGCACGCAGCGCCAGCTCGCCGCCCGCCCGGTGCGAGAGCTGGTCTCCGCCCTCGAGGGACTCGCCGCCGAGTCCGAAGTGCTCATGAACCTCCAGGAGCGCACCGCCGTGCTCTCGCGGCTCCGCGACCTTGGACTCGACCCGCTCCTGGTCGACCTCGCGAAGCGCCACGTGCCCGAGCGGTTCGTGGCCGACGAGCTCGAACTCGCGTGGTGGCAGTCCGTGCTCGAGCGCATGCTCGCGAGCGACAAGGCGCTGCTCGGCGCCAACACGACCGTGCTCGACCGCCTCGAGGCCGACTTCCGGCTCGTCGACGAGGCTCACGCGTCGGCGGCCGGTCCGCAGCTCGCGTGGCACCTCGCCGAGAACTGGAAGGTCGGGCTCGTCGACCACCCCGATGAAGCGAACCGACTGAAGCGGATGCTCCGGGGCGACCGGGTGCGGCCGGGGGCACTGCACCACGACACCCCGCAGCTGTTCCGCGCCCTCGCGCCGGTGTGGCTCGCGTCGCCCTACGAGGTCCCCGAGATCGACGACGGGATCGTGTTCGACACGGTCATCCTCGTCGACGCAGGGTCGACGACCATCGCCGAGAACCTCGGCGCTATCCGGCGCGCCAAGCAGGTCGTCGCGTTCGGCGACCCCGTCACGCAGACCCCCACGCTGTTCGAGACCGCCATCGACGACGGCGACGCGCAGCCGGCGGGCTCGACCGAGCACGGCGTCGACGCGCTGCACGCCGACTCCGCGTTGGCACGGCTCGGAGAGCTGCTGCCGACGCTCACCCTCACGCGGAGTTACCGCGCGGGCGGGGAGGACCTCGCCGAGCTGGTGAACCGCCGCTTCTACGCGGGCCGCATCACGTCGCTGCCGTGGGCCGGCAGCTTCCTCGGGCACGGCAGCCTCGGACTGCACTACGTGCGCGGCAACGGCCTGCCCGACGCCGTGACGGGCACCGTGGAGTCGATCGACTCCGAGGTGGCGAAGGTCGTCGAGCTCGTCATGGAGCACGCCGTCAAGCGTCCCCGCGAGTCGCTCATGGTCATCACCGCGAGCGCCAGGCACGCCGCGCGCGTGCACCAGGCCGTACTCGCGGCGTTCGCCAAGCGCACCGACCTGTCCGACTTCATCCTCAAGGACCGCGCGGAGCCGTTCACGGTGCTCACGCTCGAGCAGGCCGTCGCGCAGAGCCGCGACCGGGTCATCTTCTCGGTGGGCTACGGGCGCACCCCGCACGGACGCCTGCTGTCGAACTTCGGTGCGCTCGGGGAGCCGGGCGGCGACCGCCTGCTCGCCGTCGCCATGACCCGCGCTCGGCGCTCGATGGATCTCGTCTCGGCCTTCCGTCCCGAGGACATCGACGAGGACCGGCAGTCGCACGGCGTCCTCGCGCTCGCGGCGATCCTCTCGCAGACCGAGGAGCGCGCCGCGGAGGAGGACGCGCGTCCCACCGGCGAGTCGATGCTCGACGATCTCGCGGCGCGGCTCGACCGCCGCGGCATCCGGGTCAGCGTCGGCCATCGCGGCCGGCTCGCCCTGGCCGCCGCCCACGCGGGCAAGGCCGTCGTCGTCGAGACCGACGAGGCGTTCACGGGGCTCAGCCTGCGCGAGTCGCTCCGGCTCCGGCCCGACGTGCTTCGACGCCTCGGCTGGCACTACCTGCGAGTGCACAGCTTCGAGCTCTTCGGCAACCCCGAGGCGGTCGCCGTGCGGGTCGCCACCCTGCTCGGCAGGCCCGAGCCGGGGGCATCGACGGATGCCGCGGCCGGATGACGACCGACGAACCCAGGCAGCGGGTGGAGCGTGCCGGAACGGGACGGCGAGCGCGTCTCACGCCGGCGCCGGGCACGGATGTCGCGCCCGAGGCGCCCACCCCGTCGACCGGTGACGCCGAGGAGCTCGGCACGAAGCCGAAGCGGCGGCGCGGGTCATCCGACGACGAACGGATCACGCGGGAGCGACCGCCGCACTGGTGACGGACGCGGGCCTCAGTCCGGGCGCCTGCCCGCCCCCTCGCCCTGCGCGGCGAGCAGGTCGCGGATCTCGGCGAGCAGGGTGAGCTCGCTCTCGGGCTCATCGGGATCGGGGGCGCCGGCATTGCGCTTCTGCTCGGTGCGGTGCTTCAGCGTGTTCATCGGCAGCACGAAGACGAAGTAGACCACGGTGGCCACGATGAGGAACGCGATGATCGCGCCGAGCACGGCGCCGAAGCGCACCTCGGCGACCTCCCCCCGCAGGGTCGGGATCTCGAGCACCATCGCCGTGTCGAGGCTGTCGGCGCGGAAGATCACGCCGATCAACGGGTTGATCAGGTTGGTCACGATCGAGTTCACCACCGCGGTGAACGCGGCGCCGATCACGACCGCGACGGCCAGCTCGATCACGTTGCCGCGGAGGATGAACTCCTTGAAGCCCTTGAACATCGACGCCCCTCGTCTCACGCCGCGATGGCTACGCCGCGCTCGGCGACGACCCCGAACCCGAACCCGAGCCCGAACCCGAACCCGAACCCGAACCCGAACCCGAACCCGAGCTCGCGGACGAGCCGGAGCCGCCCGACGACGAGCCCGACGAGCCGCTGCCCGACGAGGCATCCGACCCGCCGGAGCCCGACGAGTCGCCGCCGCTGCGCGAGTCGGTGCGGTAGAAGCCCGACCCGTTGAACGTCACGCCGATGGTGTTGAACAGCTTGCGCAGGCGGCCGCCGCACACGTCGCACACCGTGAGGGCGTCGTCGGTGAAGGCCTGGTGGATGTCGAACGCGTTGTCGCATTCGGTGCAGCGGTAGGAATAGGTGGGCATGGTGACTCTTCCGGATCGAGGGTGCGCCGTCAGAACGCGATGATGCGCGTGGGCGTCACGACCCCGTTCACGGGTTGGTCGTGCACCTCGCGCGGCACCCGCTCGACGAACTCGCTGTCGAAGACGACGGCGTACACCGGAGGACATTTTCCCATCGAACCGAGGGTCTTGTCGAAATAGCCGCGACCCCAGCCGAGCCGCATGCCCGTCGCGTCCACCGCCGCGGCCGGCACGAGGATCAGGTCGACGTCGTTGATCGCCATCGGCCCGAGCAGTTCGCCGCCCGGGTGGCTGGTGCCGTACAGCCCCAGCTCCACGGTCTCGTCTTCGCCGACGGTCCAGTCGAGCAGGCCGTCTTCGCGGGTCACCGGGAACAGCACGCGGATGCCACGGGCCTCCGCCCACTCCACGAACGGCCTGGTGTCCGGCTCGGTCGGCATCGAGAGGAAGCACGACAGCGACTCGGCGCCGGTCGAGCCCACGATCTCCTCGAGCCGCGCGGTGAGGCCCTCGGTGGCCTGCTCCCGTTCGTGGGCGGGCATGTTCTGCCGGCGCTCCCGGATCTCGGCACGGAGGATGCGCTTCTGGACATCCGGATCGGCGGGCATGCCAGCCATCCTAGGACGGTCTGTCGGTCGCCGAGCCACTGCGCCCCGCCGTGACATCCGGATACGCTGAGACGCATGACTCATCGGATCACCAAGGCCGTCATCCCCGCAGCGGGGCTCGGCACCAGGTTCCTCCCGGCGACCAAGGCGATGCCGAAGGAGATGTTGCCCGTCGTCGACAAGCCGGCCATCCAGTACGTCGTCGAGGAGGCCGTTCGCGCGGGCCTCACCGATGTGCTCATGATCACCGGACGCAACAAGAACGCGCTCGAGAACCACTTCGACCGGGTGGCCGAGCTCGAGGCCACGCTCGAGGCGAAGGGCGACACCGCCAAGCTCGAGAAGGTCAACGAGTCCACCGACATGGCCGACATGCACTACGTGCGCCAGGGCGACCCGCGCGGGCTCGGGCACGCGGTGCTGCGGGCGCGCATGCACGTCAACGACGAGCCGTTCGCGGTGCTCCTCGGCGACGACATCATCGACGAGCGGGACGTGCTCCTCACCCGCATGCTCGACGAGCAGGACCGGCGGGACGCATCCATCGTCGCGCTGCTGGAGGTCGACCCCGACAGCATCCACCTCTACGGCGCCGCCGCCGTCGAGGCCACCGACGAACCCGACGTGGTGCGCATCACCGGCCTCGTCGAGAAGCCCTCGAAGGACGTCGCCCCCTCGAACTACGCGGTCATCGGCCGCTACGTGCTGAAGCCCGAGGTGTTCGACGTCCTCGAGCACACCGAGCCGGGCAAGGGCGGCGAGATCCAGCTCACCGACGCGCTCATGGAGATGGCGGGCGACGTCGAGGGCACGGGCGGGGTCTATGGGGTGGTCTTCCGCGGACGCCGCTACGACACGGGCGACAAGCTCGACTACATCAAGGCCGTGATCCAGCTCGCCAGCGACCGAGAGGACCTCGGCCCCGAGCTGAAGCCCTGGCTCGTGCAGTACGTCGCCGGACTCGACCGGACCTGAGATGGCGGCCGCCACGATCCCCACGTTGCGTGACGGGGACGTCACGCTCCGGCCGATCCGTGCGCGCGACGCGAAGGCCCTCGAGCGCGTGCTCCTCGACAACCGGGGGTGGCTGCGCCAGTGGGAGGCCACGTACCCGGGCGGCGGGTCCGTCATCGACACGCGCGCGAGCATCCGCAACCTCCTCGCGCACGCGCGCAGCGGTCACGCGCTGCCGTTCGCCATCGAGCTCGACGGCGAGCTCGTCGGCCAGTTGAACGTCTCCTCGATCGCCTTCGGCTCCCTCTCGTCGGCGACCATCGGGTACTGGGTGGCGCGGTCGGTCGCCGGTCGGGGCATCACGCCGACCGCGGTCGCGCTCGCCACCGACTACTGCTTCTCGACGCTGCGCCTGCACCGCATGGAGATCTGCATCCGGCCCGAGAACCATCCGTCGCTGCGCGTCGTCGAGAAGCTCGGGTTCCGCTACGAGGGTCTCCGGCGCCGGTTCATCCACATCAACGGAGACTGGCGCGACCACTTCGCGTTCGCCCTCGTCGCCGAGGAGGTGCCGCGCGGCGTGCTCCGACGATGGCGGGAGGGACGCGTCCCGGCGGACGCCGCGCGCGTGACCGCCGAGGACCTGGCGGCCTCGGCGTCACCGCTGCGCCACGCCGATCGCTGAACACGCGTGCACGCAGCCGGGCCGAACGCCCGGCGTGACCTAGCGTTGTGCCATGGACGTGATCGGCGGGGGAGTGCTCGTGGCGGCAGCCGCGGCGCTCTGGATCGCGTACCTCCTGCCGAGCTGGTTGCGCCGGCGCCAGTACCTCGCGACGGAGCGCAATGCCGTGCGGCTCCAGCAGACCCTGCGGATCCTCGCCGAGACCGCCGAGACCCCCGAGCCGGTGCGCGTCGAGGCCACCGCCCGCGAGGTCGCGACGCAGCAGCGCATCCTGCACGAACACGAGCAGGCGGTGCGCCTCGCGGCCGAGGCGGCCGAGCAGCTCGCCATCGCCGAGCGCCGGGCCGCCGAGGAGGCGGCCGAGGCCGCGCGTGAGCTGGCGGCATCCGTTCGCGCGCCCGTCACCGAGCCCGTCGCGGTCGTGACGACGGCGGCGGATGCCCCGTCCGCGTCGGCGGCGACCGATGCGGCGAGGGTGGATGCCGCGAAGGCGCGTCGCGCGTTGCGCCGCCGCCGTGGCCGCTTCTCGCTGCTGCTGCTCGCGTCGCTCCTGACGGTCGTCGGAGGGCTGATCGCCGCGGCGTTCGGCGCCTCGCTCCTCATCGCGGGGGGCGGCGCACTCGGCATGGTCGTGGCGTTCGCCGGCCTGGTGCGTCTCGCGAGGGTGCGGGTGCCGCGGATGGCGTCGGCGCCGGTCGTGACGCCCGACGCCGAGCCGTTCGAGCCGATCGACCTGTCCGAGCCGCAGGACGAGGAGCACGGCTGGACGCCGCAGCCGCTGCCGAAGCCGCTGCACCTGTCGCGCGGCACCATCGCCGCGATGGCGATGGCCTCGATGGAGGAGGCGGCGGAGCTGAAGCGCGCGGCCGTCGACGCCGAGGTCGCACGCCGCGCCGACGAACTCGAGCCGCCGGTGCCCTCGATCGCTCCGGCGGCGACGGCGCAGCGCGCCGAGTCGCCCGGCGAACGGGTCGGTGCGGATGCCCGGAGGGCCGTGTCCGACGCCACGGACGAGCGCCGCACTGCCGACCCGGCGAGCCCCTACGCGCGCATGGGCATCGTCGACGACGCGCGTCCCGCGTTCGACGACCTCGACGCCGTGCTGCGTCGCCGCCGGCAGGTCGGTTGAACCCCGGCGGTGGTCCGAACCACCCCCCGAGGAGTGATAGGCTCGTTGTCGCTCGGGCCCATGGCGCAGTTGGTAGCGCGTCTCGTTCGCAATGAGAAGGTCGGGGGTTCGAATCCCCCTGGGTCCACGTTGTGAAGCCCCGGCCATCGGCCGGGGCTTCACGTGTTCCGTCGGTCAGCTGCGTTCCCGAGGCGCCGGTTCACGGTCTCCCGGCGCCGGGCGCGGGCGCTGGGATGCTCATCACCCGTCCGGTGCGTTCGGATGATTCGGCTCCGCCCCAGGCCTGCCCGACGATGTACAGGCGCGGGTCCTCCCCCCGGCTGAGCGCACAGGCGAAGGCGCCGCGGTCCAGTTCGGCCGTGGCCAGCACCTCGCCGCCCTCCCGCACCCGCACGCAGTGCCGGTTGCCGACGTCGGCGTACCACACCGCACCATCGGCATCGATGCAGATCCCGTCCGGGTGGTCGCCGGGCGTCGGCGCCCACGTCCGGCGACCGGTCAGACCACCGTCCGTGCCGATGTCGTATGCCGTGAGTCGACCGGCGTAGGACTCGGCGACGATGAGGGTCGCACCGTCGGGCGTGATCGCCATCCCGTTCGGGAACGCGAGGTCGTCGGCGACCCGTCGGACGTCGCCGTCCGGCGTGACGAGCGCGATCAGGCCCGGCGCGAACGCTCCGTCCGGGAAGTCGAAGCCGATGCAGTTGACATAGGCATTGCCGTGGTCGTCGACCACGATGTCGTTCCAGGGTTTCTCCGACAGCCCGGAGAGGTCCGCATGCCGTGTCATCGACCCGTCAGCCTCGCGGCGTAGCAGCCGTCGCTGCGCCGAGTCCACCACGAGCAGGCTGCCGTCGCGGAGGAAGTCGATGCACATCGGGAACGACGGGACGGTCACCACGACCTCGTGGCCGCCCTCCGGGTCGACCGCGATCACCTGGTTCGCGCCCCAGTCGGAGAACCAGAGCCGTCCGTCGTGCCAGCGCGGTGATTCGCCGAACACGATTCCCTCCATCAGGACGTCGATGGTACGCACTGATCACCTGCCTTTCGCGTTGTCTTCTTTCAGACATGTCGGAGCAGGCGCCGGAGAATCGACACGATCGAAGCCCGTCCTCCGGTCGATCACCCCGACACGGTCGGATCCACCGCTCGGTCGGGGTGCCGCTCCTCGATCCACGAGAACAGCTCCTCCTGGCGCTCGCGATCGAACGTGCGCCCGGCGGGTCGCGTGACCTTCCCGATCTCGACGTATCCGTCATGCAGGTCGGCATGCCGGTCGCCCATCACGAGGTCGATCGCGTGTCGGGCCGTCGCGCGGGGTGTCGACGCCCCGGGCAGCAGCGCCATGGCGGGCATGACGTGCTCCCAGGTCCAGCGCACGTAGCCGGGCAGGTCGCGGACCAGGCCCGTACCCGGTACGAGTCCTGGGTCGTAGGTGTTCAGGCGGTGGCCGGATGCCTCGGCGCGGCGCGCCCACGCGTGCGCGAGGGTGACGAGGGCGAGCTTGCTCTCGGCGTAGGCCCGCCCGCCCGCGTGACGAGTGGCTCCCCGATCGGTGCGGTCGGTGCGGGCCAGCTCCTCGGGTGGCGCGGAGCGCGGTGACGGGACGAGGCCGAAGGAGTGGGCACGTCCCCGGTGGGTGCCCGATCCCATCAGCACCACGTGACCGCGTGGCGCGAGGATCGGCAGGATGCCCCGCACGAGCGCGTGCTGTGCCACGACGTCCACGGCGAAGGTCTGTTCGATGCCCTGCGCGCTCGTGCCGCGACGGTCGCCGAACTGGGCGCCGGCGCTGAGCATCGCGGCGTTCGGAGCGGCGACCTCGCCGCCGGCGATGCGGTCGCGGAGCTGCTGGAGTGCCGCATCGACCGAATCGAGATCGGCGAGGTCGATCGTGATGCCGACGGCGTCTCTGCCTGCCGCGCGGGCACGCCCGACCACGCGGTCGAGCGCGTGCGGGTCGCGTGCGAGCAGGACGAGCCTCGGGCGCGCCGGGTGGTCGATCAGTCGATCGAGCATCTCGGCGCCGATGCCGCGGGTCGGCCCGGTGAGCAGTACGGTGGGGGAGTTGATGTCATGATCTGTCATGACTCGAGTCTGCATGATGTCAGATCATGACACAAGGGTTCGCTAGCATGATCCCATGCCCCGCTGGCCCGCCGACTCTCGCGCGCGACTCGCCGACGCCGCGCTCGAGCTGTTCTCGGAGCACGGCTACTCGGGTGTCACCATCGACGACATCGCCGAGCGAGCCGGGGTGACCGCACGAACCTTCTTCCGGCAGTTCCGCGACAAGGAGGAGGTGCTGTTCGCCGACGACGACCTGCTGCTCCCCGCGCTGCTCGAGACCATCGCGGAGCCGACGGGACCGACCGCCGCCGAGCAACTGATGGAACGGGCACTCGTCGGCCTCGCCGGGCGGATGCAGCCGGCGCGCGATTCGCTGCGCCAGCGTCAGGCGATCATCGATTCGGAGGTCGCGCTCACGGGCCGCGAGCTCGCGAAGCAGGCCCGATGGCAGCAGGCGATCAGCGCCGCGCTCGTCGAGCGCGGCTTCGACCCGGGCGACGCAGGCCTGCTCGCCGCGATCGGCTTCGCGTTGTTCCGGCGCGAGCTGCACGAGTGGCTCGCCGACCCGTCGGACGACCCTCTGCCGCTGGCGGATCGCATCCGTGACGCGCTGCCGTCCGTGCGCACCGTGTTGGACGCATCCACGCACGGCTGAGTGACGCGTCGGCGGGATGGACCGACCGTGACGGCCGTCTACCCCAGCGTGAGGCCGCTGACGGCGACCATGCCGCCCAGCGCGACGATGAGGATCGATGCGACGATGCCGATGATCTCCGTGGCCCGGGGGTTCAGCGATCGGCCGAACAGCGATCCGACGGACGCGAGTACCAGCTGCCACGCGAGCGAGGACGCGCCGACCGCGACCACGAAGACGACCGGTCCGATCGGCGACGTGCTGTGGGTCGTGATCGCTCCGGCGAGGGCGACGAAGTACACGAGCGTCAACGGATTGATCGCCGTGAGCCCGACGAACCTCAGGAACGCCGCGAACGGAGCCGTCGGCTCCGCAACCGCTGCCTGCGCTGACCGCCGCCGCACGGCCATCACGAGCTGCCGTACGCCGATCGCGAGGATCACCAGGCCGGAGACGATGAGGAACGCACCGCGATGGGATTCGACGAGCGGCGCGAACGTCGCGCCGACGAGGGCCGCGACGGCGCAGTACGCCGCGTCGACGATCGCCACCCCGATGGCCGCCGACGCCGCGACGCGGAAGCCGTTGACGAGTCCCTCGCGCAGGAGGAGCGCGCCGATCGCGCCCAGGGGCATGGCGACACCGAGGCCGGCGACGACCCCGGCTCCGGCGGACAGGAGGATCTCATCGAACACATCGTCCAGTCTCGCGGACGCGCCCTTGGCACACCGCGATCCTTGTTGTTCGACGTCTAGAATGAGCGGCATGGACGCCATCGACGAGCAGATTCTCGGTCTACTGCAAGAGGACGCTCGCCGATCGTTCAGCGACCTCGGGCGTCGCGTCGGCCTCAGCACGAACGCGACCGCGGCGCGGGTGCGGCGCATGGAGGAGGACGGCACCATTCTCGGCTACACGGTGCTCACGGGCGGCGCGGCCCTCGGACCGCGGGGCGGACTCGAGGTGTTCATCGACGTTCGCCTCGACAGCGAGACCGACTACGACGACTTCACGGCCGCCATCGAGCCCATGGGCCAGATCGTCGAGGCGATTCACCTGACCGGGCCGTTCGACTACCTGCTCCGCGCCTACGCCCCCGACACGGGCGACCTGGACGCGCTGCTGCGGCGACTCAAGAGAGACTGCGGCGCGGCGCAGACGCAGACGCGGGTCGCCCTGCGGCCGACCCGTGTTCCCGCGCCGTCTCGCCGGGCCGGCTGAACCGCCGGCCGCGCGCTACGCGTTGGCGGCGAGATACCGCTCGTGCACCGCTGCCGGGATCCGTCCGCGCGCCGGCACGTCGATGCCGTTCGCCTCGGCCCAGGCGCGGATCTCCTTCGACGTGGCGGTCGTCGCACTGCTGCGTCGCCCACCTCGCCCTCCTCGCCGAGACGCCGTGCGCGCCGCGTCGACGTACGGCCGCAGGGCCGCGCGGAACGAGGCCGCGTTGTCCGCGGAGAGGTCGATCTCGTAGTTCGTGCCGTCGATGGCGAATGCGACGGTCTCGTCGGCGTCGCTGCCGTCTAAGTCGTCCACCAGCGTGACAACGGTCTTCGTGGCCAATGCCGCGTTCCTCTCGTCGCTGAGTCCGGTCCTGCCTGAAGCATAGTCGCGACGGCCCCCGATCGGCCGGACGCGCGCCGACCGACCGGCCCAGCGGGCCGTTCCACTCCGCACGTCGCCGCGCGCTTCACCTTCCCGCGGTCGGGATGGCCTCGGGAATCGGCGCCTCGCCGACGGCCGTGATCGCGGTGAGTGTCGGATGCCCCGTCGCGAGGATCGCCGCGTCGCTTCGCGGATCGAGTTCTCCCTCGAGGTCGGCGACGGTGAGTCGCACCTCGCCCTCGCCGTGCTCGGTCGCGGTGGTCTGCACGATGCCGAACGGGGCGAGCGTCGCCGGTCGTGGCATGAGGTCGCCGGCGCTCACGTGGTTCGGGACGTTGAGGTTCAGCACGGTGCCCGGCGCGCACTCGAGGAGCACGCGCAGGATCCGGCGTGAGAGCCGCGCCGCCGCGTCCCACTCGTGCGTCTGCGGATGCAGGCCCACGTCGAGCGACACGGCCAGGCCTCGTGCGCCGTTCGAGCCGCCGGTGAGGGCGGCGCCGACGGTGCCGGAGTGCAGGATCGCGTGTCCGACGTTCGCCCCGCGGTTGACGCCGGAGAGCACCGCGTCGGGCGCCGGGCCGAACGCGCCGTGCGCCGCGATGAGCGCGATGAGGGCGGGAGCGGCGTGCACGGCGTAGCACGGCACCTCGAGTCCGTCGATGGTGCGACGGTCCATGTGGATGCGACCGTCGTGCTCGGCGCCGATGATCGACGCACTCGATCCGCTGGATTCCGAGGCCGGCGCCGCGACGACGACCTCGAGGCCCTCCGCCGACGCCGCCAGGGCGAGGGCGTGCAGGCCCGGTGACTCGATGCCGTCGTCGTTGGTGATGAGGACCCTCATGGCCGGTCCACCTCCGTGCGTGAGGCGAGTTCGTCGAGCGTGACCATCTCGGCCTCATCGTCGTCGAGGGGGACCAGTTCGACATGCTCGCGCAGTCGGCGGATGGCCTCGGCGTCGCCGGTTCCGAGCCCGTGCCGGGTCACGTTGAGGGCACCGGCGGCGACGCCGATCCGCACGGCGTCGTGGAGCGGCTCGCCGTCGGCAAGGGCGGCGACGAGGGCCGCCGTGAACGAGTCGCCGGCGCCGCGCACGTCCACCTCCTCCATCGCGGGCACACGGACCGCGTGCGTCGAGCCCGCCTCGACGAGGAGCGCGGGCCGGTCCGAGCGGGTGACGACGACGTTGTGGGCCCCGGCCTGCCGCAGTCGTCGGGCGGCCGCCACGAGCTCCGGCACCGATGTGCCCGTGACCGCGCCCGCGTCGACGAGTTCGTCCTGGCTCACCTTCGCGACGTGCACGCCGCCCGCGAGCGCTGCCGCGAGCCGGGTGCCCGCGAGATCGGCGACGACGGGGATCCCGGCGGCCGCGAGGTCGGCGGCGAGGCGCCGGTACACGTCGTCGGGCAGGACGCCGTCGGTCGCGGGCCCGCTGAGCAGCACCACGCGCGCGTTCATCGCCTCCCGGAGCACCACGGCGTACAGCTCGTCGAGATCGTGTCGCGTCAGTGCGTCACCGGGAAGCTCCGCCACCGGTTCGCGCTGCCCGGCACGGCGGTCGTGCACGTAGGCGGCGCCGTGCCCGGCGCGCTCGACGGCGTGCACCTCGATACCCTCGTCCTCGAGCAGGTGTCGCACCGCGCGGCCCGTCTCGCCGATCAGGGCGGCGCAGATCGCGACATCCCTCCCGAGCGTGCGCAGCATCCGCGCCTGCCAGACGCCCTGCCCGCCCGCGTGAACGTGGATGTCCGCACTGCCCGCCTCATCCTCGAGCGTCACCGTGAGCAGCGGCGACGGGGCGAAGACCACCACATCGGCCATGGGAATCACCTCGGTTCGGAGGTTACGCCCGGCGCACGACAGCGGGAACCGGGTACCCATCGGCCCCGGGGGAGCATAGAATCGCCGGCCGGCGCCCTTCCGGGCCCGGCAGGGCGCCCGCGTTCCACCCTCCGGGAGGCGCCCGGGCGGCTCGCGCGGGCAGGCATATGGTGGAGGGGATGTCGCAGCCGCCCACCGAGGAGATCCCACTCGATCCCGCGAAGCGGTGGCGCGCCTTCTGGGTGTGCGTCGCGGTGGCCGCGCTCACGATCCTGGACCTCACCAAGGTCAACGTGGCGCTCCCGTCGATCCAGGACGCGTTCGACTCGACCTCGACGGAACTGCAGCTGATCGTCGTCGGCTACGTGCTCGCCTTCGGCCTCACGCTCGTGCCGGCCGGCCGCATCGGCGACCAATGGTCGCGGCGCGCCCTCTTCGTGATCGGGCTCACGCTCTTCACGCTCACGAGCCTCGCGTGCGCGCTGGCGCCGAGCTCGGGCGTGCTCCTCGTCGCGAGGCTCCTGCAGGGCGTGGCGGCCGGCATCCAGATGCCGCAGGTCATCGGCCTCATCCAGCAGCTCTTCCGGGGCCCCGAGCGCGGGCGGGCGTTCGGGCTGTTCGGCGCGACGATCGGCATCTCCACGGCCTTCGGTCCGACGCTGGGCGGCCTCGCCATCGCGATCGGCGGGCCCGTCGACGGGTGGCGCGGGATCTTCTGGATGAACGTGCCGCTCTCGCTCATCGCGATCGGGCTGGCCGTCTGGCTCCTGCCCGTCACGCGACGGCGGTCGACCCGGCGGCTCGCGCTCGATCCGGTCGGGGTCCTGCTCTTCGGCGTCACGGTCGTGGCACTCATGTGGCCGTTCCTGTTCACCACCGGCTCGCCCGACGACAACCCGGCGAGGTGGTGGCTCCTCGTCGCCTTCCTCATCGCCGTCACGGCGTTCGTCGCATGGGAGCGCCACTACGCGGCATCCGGGAGGCATCCGCTCGTCCCGCTCACGCTGTTCGGAGTCGGCACCTACCGCAACGGCACGCTGCTCATCAGTTCGTACTTCGCTGCGCTCCCGGCGATGTTCCTGCTCACGACCCTCTACCTCCAGCACGGGCTCGGGCTCGCGCCGGTGTACGCCGGCATGGTGGGCATCGGCTTCGCGCTCATGAGCGCCGTCGGGTCGTGGCTCGGCGGACGCCTCGTGAACCGGCTGGGGCGCCCGCTGGTGGTCTGGGGGATCGTCGCGGTGCTCGGCGGCGTCGGGCTGCTCGTGCTGGCCGCGCTCGCGACGCCGCCCGGGATCACGCCGTGGGCGATGGCCGCGGCGATGACGATCGGCGGAATGGGCGGCGGGTTCGTGATCGCCCCGAACCAGACGCTCACCCTCGCCGACATCCCGGCCAGGCAGGGCGGACTCGCGGGCTCCGTCAACCAGCTCAGCCAGCGCGTCGGCACGGCCGTCGGCACCGCGGTGGGCCTGTCGCTGTTCTACTCCACGATCTACCGCGAGAACGGCTCGGCGGAGTCGGCCGATCTCACCGTGTACCACCACGCGTACGGCTTCGGCATGGTCTCGGTCGGGATCTTCCTCGCGATCGCGTTCGCCATCGGGGTGGCCGACCTCGGCGCTCGGCGGCGCAAGCGGCGCGCGCTCGGATGAACGCACCCGTCGGTCAGCGGATGCCGCGGGCATCCGTTCGCCGGCGCCGGGGGTGCGCTCAGCGGATCGCGAGGATGCGAGCGCGCTCGGGCGGGTCGTGATGCTCGATGGCGGCGCGCACGGCCACGCGCGGCATGGTCGGCGCGTGCCGTTCGACGAAGTCGGTCAGTCGGTCGCGGTCGATGTCGCCGGCCGCACGCAGCACCCAGCCGAGCGCCTTCTGCACGAGCGGCTCGGGGTCGTCGGCGAGCGTCTCGGCGAGGGCGTACGCGTCGTCGAGTTCACCGCGACGGATGAACGCGAACGTCGCGACGAGCGCCGTGCGGCGCTCCGGCCAGAATCCGGATGCCGCGAGCCGGGCGAGCGGGGCGCGATCGCGATCGAGCAGGTACCCGCCGACCACGTCGTGCGCGGCCAGGTCGACCAGATCCCAGTGGTCGATACGGTCGTGCCGGCGGAGGTAGAGCCCGTAGAGATCCTCGCGCCGCTCGTCGCCGGTCTTCCGGTGCGCCGCGGACTTGCCCATGATGCTGCACGCGAGCGCGCGCACCTCGTGCGTCGGCGCTTCCAGGAGGAGCTCGAGTTCGTCGGCGGGGAGGTCGAGGGCGGTCTTCGCGAGGTCGAAGACCGCGCCCATCCGCACGCCGATGAACGGCGCCTCGGGGTCGGGCGGGAAGTACCGTTCGTACTTCCGGCGCTCGTCGGCGCTCGCCATGCCCTCGAGCGTCGCGATCAGCTCCGCGGCATCCGTCATCCTGCGATCCCCTTCGAACTGCGTCGCGACCCAGCGTACGACTGCGTTCCGGCCCGGGACGGGCCTCTGCGCGACTCGTCCTCCACAGGCGTGGCGAGGTGGGAGTTCTCCACAGGTAAATGCCAGATCAGCGGCGATTTCCTCGGTCGTTCGAATGTCGGTAGGTGAGTGCATGATCGAAGCATGGACACCTTGGGCGCGCTCGAGCACGATCTCGACGTGCTGCGCGCCGAGTGGTCGGGGGCGTTGCCCGCGTTCGGGGCGCACTCGGGCGACGCGCAGGCCGAGGTCGAGCAGCTCAGCGATGCCGGGCTGGTGCGGGTGACCGACCGCCTGGCACGCCTGCGCCGTGATGCCGACGCGCTGCTGACGCGGGTGGCGGCGGAGGTCGCCCGGCGCTCGGGGCCCGAGTACGGCGAGGCAGGGCTGGCGAAGGCGCACGGGTTCCACAATCCGGTCAGGCTGGTCGCCGCGGCCACGGGCGGGTCCCGAGGGGACGCGGCCCGGCTGGTCGCGGTCGGCGTCGCCACGGCGGAACGGCAGAGCTTCAGCGGCGAGCGTCTCCCGTCGCGGCACCCGCATGTGGCGGGGGCGGTCGCGGCGGGCCGACTCAGCGTCGACGCGGCATCGGCGATCACGTCGATGCTCGACCGGGTCGCGATGCGCGCCGATCCGACGCTCGCCGACGCCACCGAGTCGGCGCTCGTCGGGCTCGCCTGCCGGGTGCCGCTCGAGGTGCTGCACCGCGGCGTGCGCGAGGCCGAGGCGCGACTCGACGCCGACGGCGTCGAACCCCGTGAGGAGCAACTCCGGGCCGAGCGGTCGCTCACCATCCGCGAAGACGGCAACGGGCTGGTGCACCTGCATGCCCGCCTGGATCCCGAGAGCGCTGCACCCGTGAAGGCGGCGATCGAGGCGCTCGTCGGCGACGCGCTTCGGCGCCGCGACCGCGGCCGGGCGGCGCCGGCGGTCGACGACACGCGCACGATCCCGCAGGTCCAGGCCGACGCGATCGCCGCCATCTGCCGGCACGCCCTCGGCTGCGAGCAGACCATCGCCCCGCTGGCGAAGGCGTCCGTCATCGTGCGGATGGATCTCGACACCCTCCGAGACGGCATCGGGCACGCACGTATCGATGGCATCGACCAGCCCATCTCCGCCGGCACCGCCCGCCGCATGTCCGCCGACGCCGAACTCATCCCCGCCGTGTTCGGCGGCGACAGCCTCCCCCTCGACCTGGGTCGCGGCGCACGCCTGTTCACCCGGGCGCAGCGCCTCGCGCTCGGCGAACGCGACGGCGGATGCGCCTCGTGCGGGCAGAACATCGGCTACGTCGACGCACACCACATCAGATGGTGGGAACGCGACACCGGTCCGACCGATCTCAGCAATGGGGTCATGCTCTGCTCGTTCTGCCACCACCGAATACACCGCGAAGGATGGGACATCCGCGCAACCCGAACCGAGGTCTGGTTCATCCCACCACCCCACGTGGACCCAGACCAGCGCCCACGCCTCGGGGGGCGCGCCAGGTTCGAACTCGACCCGGCCTCCGGTGAGGCCGCGGCGTGAGCGGTGGAGCGCCGGACGAACGTGCCCTCGAGCCGTCGGTGCGCCTCGCGCGCGGGCGGCGTCGGCCTGCGTCAGGCGGCGAGGTGACCCACAGGCATCAGGAGCCCGGCCAGTTCATGCGCCGAGAGCTCGCGACCGAAGGCGGGGTGCCCGGGCTCGAGCGCTCGCCCGTTGGCCAGTTCGCCGCCGTCGACGGCGTCGAAGCCGATGTCGTCGATGATGCGGGCGATCGCGGCCCGGGCCTCGGGGTCGTCGCCGACCACGGCGAGCGCGCGTCGCAGCGGCGAGCCGGGATCCATGGCGTCATCCTCCATCTCGTGGTAGCCGAGATGGTTGAGCGACTTCACGAGGCGGGCGAGCGGATTGCGCGCGGCGTTGATCTCGCTCGTCGTACGCTCGTCGGCATCGACGTCGGCGATGTGACCGTCGACGGGCGGCCAGTAGTTCGTGGCGTCGACGACGATGCGTCCGCCGAAGTCCGCCCAGGGCACGGTGCCGGCCTTTCCGAACGGCACGGCGACGATGATGACGTCGGAGGCGGCGACGAGTTCGTCGGGCGACGCCACGCGGGCGCCCGGTGCGACGACCGAGACGAGCAGGTCGAGCGCGGTCTGCCGCGGAGATCCGGCCATGAGCACGTCGTAGCCGGATGCCACGAGCAGTCGTGCCAGCGCGGTGCCGACCCGACCCGCCCCGAAGATCCCGACGACCGGCCGATCCGTCACGTCCATGTCTCCATTCTCGCCCGCAGATCGCATGCACGCGTGAGCATTCCTCGCGTCGACGTTCGAATTCGCATGCGTCGACATCATTCACGAACGCCCGGCGTCGGCGTCGCATTCCCGGGCCGTACGGAGGGGATCGCGCCGGTCGCACCGTGGGGCGGTCGCACCGAGCGGGGTCTGGGGAATAGTCTCGCGATGACGACGGTTCCGGTACCGCATGCGTTCGCATCGAACGCGGAGGCTTGGAACGCGGAGATGGGACAGGACATGGCTGGGCGCTACGAATTCGGGCTCGACACCTTCGGCGACGTGACGGAGGGACCCGACGGCACGCGCCTCTCGCACGCCCAGGTGCTGCGGAACGTCGTCGAGGAGGCGGTGCTCGCCGACCGCCTCGGTCTCGACTTCTTCGGCGTCGGCGAGCATCATCGCCACGAGTTCGCCGTGTCCGCGCCCGAGGTCGTGCTCGCCGCGATCGCCGGTCGCACCGAGCGCATCCACCTCGGTTCGGCGGTCACCGTGCTGAGCTCGGACGACCCGGTGCGCGTGTTCCAGCGCTTCGCGACGCTCGACGGGCTCTCGGGCGGACGCGCGGAGGTCATCCTCGGCCGCGGCTCGTTCATCGAGTCGTTCCCGCTGTTCGGCTACGAGCTCAGCCAGTACCAGGACCTCTTCGAGGAGAAGCTCAACCTCTTCGCCGCGCTGCTGCCGCAGGAGCCCGTGACGTGGTCGGGCGAGCTGCGTGCGCCCCTCACCGACCAGCTCGTCTACCCGCCCGTCGAACACGGCCGACTGAAGACCTGGGTGGGCGTCGGCGGCAGCCCCGAGTCGGTGGTGCGCGCCGCGAACTACGGACTCCCGCTCGTACTCGCCATCATCGGCGGCAGCCCGGCGCGCTTCACGCCGCTCGCCGACCTCTACCGGCGGGCGCTCGAACAGTTCGGCCATCCCGCCCAGCCGATCGCGGTGCACTCGCCCGGCTTCATCGCCGACAGCGACGACGAGGCTCTCGACACGCTCTGGCCGCACTACAAGGTGCTCATCGACCGTATCGGCCGCGAGCGCGGCTGGGGTCCCGTGAGCCGCGCGCACTTCGAGGACGAGGCGGGGCCGCAGGGCGCGCTCTTCGCCGGCGCCCCCGAGACGGTGGCGCCGAAGATCGCCGCCGCGATGCGGTCGATCGGCGCGACCCGCTTCGACCTCAAGTACTCCAACGGCACCCTGTCGCACGAGGCCCTCATGGGCAGCATCGAGCGCTACGCGACCGAGGTGGTGCCGCGCGTGCGGGAGCTCCTCGCCGAGGGGGAGGCCGCCGACTCCGAAACCGCCGCGGCCGATGCATCCGCCGCCGATCGGGCGGATGCCGCGGCCGCCGCCGAACACCCGGCCGAATGATCGACGGGCGTCACCGGCACCCGGGCCGCCCGGCGGATCCGTCGGGTCCGCCCGCACCGGGTGAGTTCACGCGGCACCCGCTGCGCGTGCGGCCCGTCGGCGCACGAGGCCCCGGAACCACGCCGCCTCGGGCAGACGCGCGAGGAACGTCCCGGCGAGGATCGTGATGAGCACGTAGGCGGTCGCGAGCGGCGCGAGCGAGGGGTTCACGCCCGCGCCGACGGCGATGCCCGCGATCACGATCGAGAACTCTCCGCGCGGAATGAGCGAGAGACCCGCGCGCCATTGGCCCAGGGTGCCGACGCCCGCCCGCCGTGCCGCGAAGGCACCGGTCGCGAGCTTGGTGAAGATCGTGACCGCTGCCAGGCCGAGCGCCGCGGGAAGCATCACCACCAGTTCCGACGAGTCCGTGGTGAGCCCGAAGAAGAGGAAGAACGTCGCGGCGAAGAGATCGCGCAGCGGGGTGAGCACCTGGCTCGCGTTCGTCGCCACGCGGCCCGACAGCGCGATGCCCACGAGGAAGGCCCCCACCGCGGCCGACACGTTGACCTCCGCGGCCAGGCCGGCGACCAGCATCGTGAGGCCGAGCACGCCGAGCAGCAACGGCTCGAACTCGTCGGCCGGGAAGAGCCGGGACACGATGTGGCCGTGCCGCAACGCGATGAAGAGGATGAGGCTCACCACCGCCACCGCGATCGCGACCGAGATCGCGCCCTGCAGGAGGCTCACGCCGATGACGATGGCCGAGAGCACCGGGAGGTAGAACGCCATCGCGAGGTCCTCGATCACGAGCACCGCGAGGATCGACGGTGTCTCGCGGTTCGAGAGCCGGCCGAGGTCGCGCAGGAGCTTCGCGATGACGCCCGACGACGAGATCCACGTCACGCCCGCGAGGGCGACGGCCGCGATGGGGCCCCACCCGAGCATCAGGGCGAGCGCGGCACCCGGCAACGCGTTCAGGGCGGCATCGACGAGACCGGCCGTTCGCGCGGACTTCAGGCTGTCGAAGAGCTCGGAGGCCGTGTACTCGAGGCCGAGCAGCGCGAGCAGCAGGATGACGCCGATCTCGGATGCGGTCTGGAGGAACTCCTCACTCGCGGCGAGCGGCACCAGCCCGCCCTCGCCGAAGGCGAGTCCGAGGACGAGGTAGAACGGGATCGGCGACATCCCGAGGAGGAGCGCCAGGCGCCCGAGGAGGCTCATGCCGAGGAGCAGCGCGCCGACTTCGATCAGGAGCAGCGTGGTCTCGTGCAAACCGGCCGCCTCAGTCGGGGCCGCTGGCGAGCAGTCGGGCTACTCCGTCGAGTCCTTCACGGGTGCCGACGACGACGAGGACGTCGCCCGCGCGCAGCATCTCCGCCGGGGTCGGCGAGGGGATGATCGCCGCGTCGCGGACGATCGCGACGATCGACGCGTGCGTGCGCGTGCGAGCCTTCGTGTCGCCGAGCCTGCGGTTCAGGTAGGGCGAATCCGTGGGCAGTGCGATCTGCTCGGTGTAGAGGCCGGCAGTCTCATCGCTGAGGCTCGTGAGCCGGCTGAGCATGACGGATGCCCCGAGCACGTCGGCGAGCGCGGCGGCCTCGTCGTCGTTCAGGGGAATGGAGTCACGGCATTCGTCGGGGTCGTCGATGTCGAAGAGGCCGAGGTCGCGTTCGCCGTCGCGGTGCGAGACGACACTGATACGCCGGCCGCCCTCGGTGACGAGATCGTGGCGAACGCCGATCCCGGGCAGATCGACCTTCTCGATTCGGATACCCACGACCGCTATCGTAACCCCGCCGACGGGTGCCGCCGGCACCTGCGGGTCAGTGTCGGAGACGGGCCTCGGTCGTCATCTCGAGCACGGGAGTGCCCGCGTCGTCGAGGAGCGCGAATGACGGCAGCACAGCCGTGAACTCGGCGAGCGAGTCGAGGTGCGTGCCACCGCACGGGATGCGCGCGGTGCCGTCGGGCAGTTCGCAGACCCACGAGCGACGGTCGGTCAGCAGTTCGCCGTCGCGTTCGATGCGCACGGATGCCCCGGAGGCGACCCATCGGTCGAGCACGTCGGCGACCGCGCGACCGAGGTCTTCGAGGGCGTCGTTCGTCAGCGACGCGGTGTCGAAGCCGGCGCGGCGCAGCGACTTGTTGAGCCGGTACCGGTCGACCGAGCCGTTCGCCACGATGCGCGACGAGGCGATCGCGGCGCCGTCGAAGTCGGGGCTGCCGAGCGCGTCCTCGCGCGCCGGCTTCGACCACCGGTCGGCGAGCACCCGGTTCAGGGCGAGGGACGCGAGATGGCACGCGGTGTGCCCGGCCGAGAGGGCATGCCTCGTCGCGGCATCCGCTTCGATCTCGACCGCGTCGCCCTCGGCGACGTCGGCGTCGGCGTCGACGAGGTGCGCGACGAGGAACGCCCAGCCCTCGGTGCCCTTCCGCACGGGGATGTCCGAGCCGAGATGCAGCGACTCGAGGTCGGTGGCGGCGACGACGGCGTCACGGATCGGGTGCGCGACGCCTCGGACGCGGAGCGTGCCGGAATCGGCGGGCTGGTCGGGCCAGGCCGCGTCCACGGGATGGAAGCTCGTGGACTCGGTGATCACGGCGATGCGGCCGTCACCGGCCGCTGCGACGTGCAGCACGCTGGTCGACGCGGCGAGCGCGCCGGAGGGGTAGATGACGCGGGTGTCGCGCGAGGGCAGCGGCATCCGGTCAGACGCCGTCCGAGCGGCCGAGGATGTTCACGGGGATCGCGATGGCGAAGGAGGCGAGCAGGATGGCAGCCAGGAACAGGATGGCTTCGAAGCCCACCACCGCGGGGGCGATGCTCATGAGCCACAGGCTGAACGTGAAGATGCCCATGGCGATGAGGAAAGCGACGACGTTCACAACGACCTCCAGGTTGCGGTGCGGCGTTCGCCGCCCGCGTCAGTCTATCGGCCGTGGCACGGTCGTCGCGTCCACCCCCGGTTCACGCCTCGAGGGGACCGAGCCACGCGGTCGCGACGGTCGAGTGCGCGGACTCGTCGTCGGAGGGGTGGAAGATGCCCGCGAGCACGTCGCGGTAGAGGCGGCCCAGCTCGGAACCCGAGAAGTACGTCGAACCGCCCGCCACCCGCACGGCCTGGTCGACCACTTCCTTGGCGGTCTCGGTGGCCCGCACCTTCACGCCCACCAGCTTCGCGAACCAGAGCCCGCCGTGGTCGACGAGGTCGTCGAGGTCGCGGGCGAGAGCGACGAGCTGGGGCTCGAGTGCGTCCTGCGCGAGCGCGGCGTCGGCAACGCGCCAGCGGATGTCGGGATCCTGCGCGAGCGTGCGGCCGTCGTGCTTCATCGACGTCCGGCGGTGCGCGGCGGCGACCGCGAGATCGAGGGCGCGGGCGCCGATGCCCGCGTACACCGAGGCGAGGAGCAGCTCGAAGCTCGCGAAGATGCCGAAGATGAAGGGGTCGGCGTTCGGACCCGGGTCGAGCCGGCGCACGATGCGATCGGATGCCGCGAATGCGCCGTCGAGCACGGTCGTGCGGCTCTGGCTCGCCCGCATGCCCATGGTGTCCCAGTCGTCGAGGGTGCGTACGTCGGGATCCTCGCGGTCGATGAAGCCGTAGACGAGCTTCGGCGCGTCGGGCGAGGTCGTGTCGAGGCCCATCGTGCCGAGTCGTGTCCATGCGGGCGCGAGCGAGGTGAAGATCTTCCGGCCCGTGTAGCGATAGCCGCCGCCCGGCTGCGGTTCGGCCTTCGTGCGCGAGCCGAACAGCATGAGGTCGTTGCCCGCCTCGCTGATGCCGAAGCCGAACACCTCGCCCGCGCCCGCCTCCCTGAGCACGAACTCGAGCGTGTCGTCGCCACGGTCGCGGAGGATCTTGGCGACCCCCGTCCACACCAGGTGCATGTTCACGGCGAGGGCCGTCGCGGGTGCGGCGCCCGCGAGCCGTATCTGCGCCCGCACCACCTCGTCGAAGCCCCAGCCGAGCCCGCCGAGCTCCTCGGGCACGAAGGCCCGCAGGTAGCCCGCCTCGCGGAGCTCGGCGAGGTCCTCGGTGAAGAAGGCGTTCTCTCGGTCGTAACCGGCCGCGCGCTCGCGGATCCGTTCGAGGAGGTCGTCGGTCAGCAGGGTTCCGTACGTCGAGCTCACGACGCCAGACTACGCCCGCGGTGGGTCGCTCCGGGATGCCTCGGGCGTGGCCGTCACGGCGGTCGAGACATCCGTTCGATGCCGACGTCCGCGGGTGGCGAGCACGACGACGAGGACGATGAGGGCGGCCGCGACGAGCAGGGCGCCGATCCACGGGAGCAGCACGCCGACCGCGATGCCGAGCCACTTCGCGAAGTCGACGAGCGCGTTCCAGCCCGCCACCAGGCCGCTCCAGAAGTCGTCGGGCGCAGGGTCGGGCACGACCTCCTCCGTGACCAGTTCCACCGTCAGCGTGGAGAAGTCGACCTGGTCGACGAGCCAGTCGCGCTGCTGCGTGAGGCTGTCGAGCTCGGCCTGGCGCGTCGTGAGTTCGGACTCGATGGCGATGAGGTCGGTGATCGAGGTCGCCGTGCCGAGGAGCTCCCGCAGCCGGTCGACCGAGGCGCTCAGCGCATCGATGCGGGCGTCGAGGTCTTGGCGCTGTTGCGTGACATCCGACGCGTTCATCGACACGGAGTTCACGTCGCCGATCTCGCGGAGCTCGGCGACGACGCCGTCGAGCTCGTCGGAGGGGACCCGCAGGGTGAGCGATGCGCGCGCCGGCTGCGCGTCGGTGCCGGGCGTCTCGCTCCGATCGTCGACGCGGCCGCCCGCCCGTTCGGCGAGCTCGGCGACGTCCTCGGCGCTCTCGATCGGGTCGTCGACGGTGATCGAGATCCACCCCGTCGTGATGACGCTGCGGTCGGTCGCCGGTTCCTCGGCCGACCCGCCCGCCGAGTCCTCCGCCATCTCGCCGTCGATCCGCGGTTCGGGCGCCTCGACGGCGGGACCCTGCGCGGGAGAGTACGAGCCCGGGGTGCCTGCGGAGCATCCGGCCAGGAGCAGTGCGGTGATCGCGGCAACCGCCGCCACGGGTGCGAGTCGTCTCATGCGCTCACTGTATTGCGATGCGGGAATCCGGTGTCTGGTGCTCGGCTGGGAGTCCGGTCACGATCGGATTGCGCTTCGCTGTGAGTCGCCGAACGGCCACAACGAAGCGCCGGCGCCACTCGTTCACCGGTCTCCCGGGCTCGTCGAAGGCCGGTCCCCGGGCTCGCCGAAGGCCGGTGCCCGAGTCCGTCGAAGGGTCAGTCCAGATCTGGGTCGCGCCCGGTGCGTTCGCCCGTCTCCAGCGAGGCGATCGCCGCCAGGTCGTCGGCGTCGAGGGCGAAGTCGAAGACGTCGAGGTTCTCGCGCAGGCGCTCGGGCGACGACGCCTTCGGAATGACGATGTTGCCGAGCTCGATGTGCCAGCGCAGCACGATCTGCGCGGGCGTGCGCCCGTGCTTGTCGGCGAGGTCGTCGAGCAGCGGCGTGCCGAGGATGCGGCCGCGGGCGAGCGGCGACCACGCCTCGGTGCGGATGTCGCGGCCCTCGTCGTAGGCACGGACCTCCGACTGCGGCAGCCACGGGTGCAGCTCCACCTGGTTGACGACGGGCTTCACGCCCGTCTCGGCGATGAGGCGCTCGACGTGGTGCGCGTGGAAGTTCGCCACCCCGATCGAGCGCACCCGGCCCTCCTGCTGCAGTCGGATGAGCGCGCGCCACGTGTCGACGTACCGGTCGGTCGACGGCACCGGCCAGTGGATGAGGTACAGGTCGAGCCGTTCGAGGCCGAGGAGCGCCATCGACCGGTCGAAGGCGCGCAGGGTCGTGTCGAAGCCGTTGTCGTCCTTCCACACCTTGGTCGTGACGTAGAGCTCCTCGCGCGGCACCGCGGCCTCGCGCACGGCGATGCCCACCTGCTCCTCGTTGCCGTAGAACGCCGCCGTGTCGAGGTGTCGGTATCCGACGGTGATCGCCTCGCGGCACAGGCGCGCGGTGTCCGACGGCGGAACCTTGTAGAGCCCGTAGCCGAGCTGCGGGATGGTGGCGCCGTCGTCGAGCGACAGGCGGGGTGCGGGCGTGATCGGCTGCGACATCCGTCGGCTCCTTCTCAGCTGGGTTGCAGCGGCACCGGTTCGGTGTCGGGAATTGGGCTCGCGTCACGGCCCCTGAGGTCGGGATGCCAGCGCCGGCCGAGCGCGGACACGAGGAAGCCCGCGAACGCGAGGCCCGTCGCGGCCCAGAACGCCCCCGGCGCCCCGTAGCCGTCGATGAGGAACCCGGCGAGCGCCGACCCGAGGGCCGCACCGATGAGCTGGCCGGTGCCGACCCAGCCGTACGCCTCGGCCGTGTCGGAGAACTTCACGCTCGCCGAGACGATGGCGAACAGCACGGCGAGCACGGGGGCGATGCCGATGCCGGCGATGAAGAGCGTCGCCGAGAGCCACCAGAAGTCCATCGCGAACGCCGCGAGTGCCGTGCCCGCGAAGACGATCAGCATGCGGCGTGCGGTCGCCCACGGGCCGATCGGCACGTGGCCGAGGAACAGTCCGCCCGCGAGGCTGCCGATGGAGAAGATCGCGAGCACGATGCCGGCCTGGGCGCCGTCGTGACCGAACGTCGCGACGACGCCGGCTTCGATCGCCGCGGCGGCGCCGATGAGCAGGAATCCGACGATCGTCGCGAGCATCACCGGCGGTCGGGTGAGCACGACGCCGAACTTCCGCTTGGACCGCGGGATGCGCACGCGCCCGAGTTCGGGCGACGAGATGAACCAGATGCCGCCGACCACCATGAGGGCCGCCGCGAGCAGGATGCCCCACACGGTGCCGATCTGCGTCGACACGAACGTCGTGACGACCGGGCCCACGACCCAGATGATCTCCTGCGCCGAGGCGTCGAGCGAGAACAGCGGGGTCAGCTGCCGCGAGTTCACCATCTTCGGGTAGATGGTGCGCACCGCCGGCTGCACGGGCGGCGTCGCCAGGCCCGCGACGAGCCCGATCGCCATGTAGAGCGGCACGGTGAGCGGCAGCACGCCGATCGCGACGACGGACGTCACGCACACGACGAGGGTGGTGATCAGCACGGGACGCATGCCCCATCGGCCCATGAACCGGCTCGTGAGGGGGCCGGCCACGGCCTGGCCGATCGAGGTCGCCGCCAGCACGAGGCCGGCGGCGCCGTAGGAGCCGGTCTGGCGTTCGATGTGCAGCAGGAACGCGAGCGAGAGCATGCCCGACGGGAACCGCGCGGTCAGCTGGGCGGCGATGATGCGTGCGACGCCCGAGGTTCTGAGGAGATCGGAGTAGCTGCCCACGGTGGGTCCACTCTAGCGACGCGCGCGGCTCCGACGGCTCGGCGCGTCAGCTCGCGAGCGCCTTCGCGATGCGCTGCGGAGAGACGGTCTCGGCCGTGCGCAGCTCCTGTGCGAAGAGGCCGACGCGCAGCTCCTCGAGCATCCAGCGCACGCGCACGAGCCGTTCGGGCGCCTCGGGGTCGATGGGGAAGGAGCCGCCCGCCTTCTCGAATGCCGCGATGGACGGCTCGAGCTGGTTCAGCGCCTGCCGGTCGCGCCCCGGGTTCTCGACGAGCTTCCGCACGCGCACGATGATCGCCTCGAGGTAGCGCGGCAGGTGGCGCAGTCGATCGAGGCCGGTGGCCGAGACGAACCCGGCCGGCACGAGCGCCTGAAGTTGCGCCCGCATGTCACCGAGGGCGGCCATGAGGTGGATGCTCGATGCGCCCGCGATCGCGCGGTCGGCATCGCGCGAGAGGCGCACGATGCGTGCGACCAGCGCGACGGTCTCGAACATCCGGTCCATGATGCCGGCGGCGATCGCGTCGCGCACGGCCTCGAACTCGGCGCGTGTGCGCACGAGCCCGTCGGGATGCCGCGCCCGCAGCTCGGCGTCGACGCATGCCGCGAGGCAGTCGTCGAGCAGCGCCCGGGTGCCGGGGTAGGCGCTCGCCGCGAGCGCGAGCTTCTCCTCGTTCGACAGGTGCTCCTGCACGTAGGCGACGGGCGTGGGCGTGGCGAGCACGAGCAGGCGACGGATGCCGCGACGCGACGCCCGGTCGCGTTCCTCCGCCGTGGCGACCAGACGCAGCGCGACGCCGGTCCCCGAGCCCGTCGACGACTTCCCGTCGACGAGCGCCGGATAGGCGCGGATCACGTTGCCCGCCTGGCGCGTGTCGAGGTGCGCGGGCAGCTCGTCCCACTCCCACGCGGTGATGCCGTCGCGTTCGGCGAGCGCGGGGTGAGAACGGACGTCCGCTGAGCCTGTCGAAGCGACGCGCCCTTCGACAGGCTCAGGGCGCGAGGTGCGTGCCTTCCCGGTCACGGCCTTCGCGACGGCTTCGCGGGTGCGGTCGGCGAGGCGTTCCTGCAGTTCGCGCAGGTCCTTGGACGTGCCGAGCGTGCGTCCGCGCTCGTCGACGGCGCGGAAGGTGACGCGCAGGTGCGGCGGCACCCGATCGAGGTCGAAGTCCGACGGGTCGACCGGGGCGAAGGTGAGCCGGCGGATCGCCTGCCCCACCGCCGCGGCGAGCGGCTCCCGCGCCTCGCCCGCCTCGGGACCGGCCGGCAGCTCGGCGGCGATCTTCGCGGCCCACTCCGCGGCCGGCACGACCTGGCGTCGCAGGACCTTCGGCAGGGTGCGGAGGAGCGCCTGGATCAGCTCGTCGCGCAGGCCCGGCACCTGCCAGTCGAATCCGTTCGGCTCGATACGGGGCAGCAGCACGAGCGGGACGACCACGGTGACCCCGTCGTCCTCGGCGCCCGGTTCGAAGCGGTAGGCGAGCGAGAGCGTCTGGTCGCCCTGTCGCCACCGATCCGGGAAGCCGTCGCCGCGATCCGGCTCCGCCTCGTCGCCGACGAGATCGGCGGCGGTCATCGTGAGGAGATCGGGCCGAACGCGGTGCTCGCCACGCCACCAGCGTTCGAAGGCACGGGTGTCCGCGACATCCGCCGGCACCCTCGCCTCGTAGAAGGCCACGACGGCTTCATCGCCGGCGAGGATGTCGCGCCGTCGGGTGCGTTCCTCGACCTCGCCGAGCTCTCGGCGGAGCTCGCGGTTCGAGCGCAGGAACCGGAAGAGCCGCCGGTCGAGCCGCGTCGTGTCCCAGTCCTCCTTGACGAGTGCGTGTCGGACGAAGAGGTCGCGAGCGAGCGCGGCGTCGACGCGGGAGAGCTGGATGCGCCGCTTCGCCACGATGGGCACGCCGAACAGCGTCACCTTCTCGTCGGCGACCGCGGCGCCCTGGCGACGCTCCCACCGGGGCTCGCTGTACGTGCGCTTCACGAGCGGGCCCGCGAGCGGCTCCGCCCAGGCGGGATCGATCGCCGCGTTCATGCGTGCGAACAGGCGACTGGTCTCCACGAGTTCGGCGCTCATGAGGGCCGCCGGCGGCTTCTTCGCGAGGGCCGAGCCGGGGAAGACCATGAACCGCACGTTCCGGGCGCCGAGGAACTCCGCCTGCGGACGCCGGCCCTTCCGCTCGGACTCGCGCACGGCGCCCGCGCCACCACGTCCGCTCGCGGTCTTCGCGTCGTCGCGGAGCCCGATCTGCGAGAGCAGCCCGGCGAGGAGGGCCCGGTGGACGCCGTCGGCGTTCGGTGCGCCGGCCGCGGATGCCACGTGCAGCCCGAGCGGCTTCGCCAGCCGCACGAGCTGTCGGTAGAGGTCCTGCCACTCGCGTACGCGCAGGTAGTTGAGGAATTCCGCCTTGCACATGCGCCGGAATGCGCTGCCCGAGAGCTCGCGCTGCTTCTCCTCGAGGTGGTTCCAGAGGTTGAGGAGCGTGAGGAAGTCGCTCGTCGGATCGACGAAGCGCGCGTGGAAGGCGTCGGCCTGCTCGCGCTTGTCGAGCGGCCGCTCGCGCGGGTCCTGGATCGTGAGGCCCGCGACGATCGCGAGCACCTCCCGGGAGACCCCCTGCGCCTTCGATTCGAGCACCATGCGGGCGAAGCGCGGCTCGATCGGCAGGCGCGCCAACTGCCGACCGACCCGGGTGAGCCGAGGTCCGTTGCGGCCATCATCGGTCCCTGAGCCTGTCGAAGGGTCGAGCGCCCCGAGCTCGCGCAGCAGTTCCAGGCCGTCGCGGATGCCGCGGCTGTCGGGCGGGGTCAGGAACGGGAACTCCTCGATCTGCCCGAGGCCGAGCGAGGCCATCTGCAGGATGACGGCCGCGAGGTTCGTGCGCAGGATCTCGGGATCGGTGTACGCCGGCCGCCGCTCGAAGTCCTCCTCCGAGTACAGGCGGATCGCGATGCCGTCGCTCGTGCGGCCGGATCGGCCCGAGCGCTGGTTCGCCGACGCCTGCGAGATGGCCTCGATGGGCAGCCGCTGCACCTTCGAGCGCACCGAGTATCGGCTGATGCGTGCCGTGCCCGCATCGATCACGTACCGGATGCCCGGCACGGTCAGGCTCGTCTCGGCGACGTTGGTCGCGAGCACGACCCTGCGCCGCAGCCCCGCGACCTTCGACGGCTCGAAGACCCGGTGCTGGTCGGCCGACGACAGCCGCCCGTAGAGCGGCAGCACCTCGGTCTCGCCGCCGCGCCTGGTCCCTGAGCCTGTCGAAGGGCCGTAGTGCGCGCGCACCGCCGCCTCGGCGTCGCGGATCTCGCTCTCACCAGAGAGGAACACGAGCACGTCGCCGGATGACTCGCGCTCGAGTTCGTCGAGGGCCTCGAGGATGCCGCGCTGCACGTCCTTGTCCTCCGCCGCCGCGCCCTCGTCGTCGGCGTCCTCGCCGGTGCCGCCCGACGACTCGGCGACGAGCGGCCGATAGCGGATCTCGACGGGGTAGGTGCGCCCCGACACCTCGATGACGGGGGCGGGCGAGCCCGTGGCATCCGTGAAGTGCCTGGCGAAGCTCTCGGGGTCGATCGTCGCGCTCGTGACGATGACCTTGAGGTCGGGGCGGCGGGGGAGGAGGCGCTTCAGGTAGCCGAGCAGGAAGTCGATGTTGAGGCTGCGCTCGTGCGCCTCGTCGATGATGATCGTGTCGTACCGTCGGAGCTCGCGGTCGCGGTGGATCTCGTTGAGCAGGATGCCGTCGGTCATCACCTTGACGCGTGTCGCCTCGCTCACCCGGTCGGTGAAGCGCACCTGGTAGCCGACGAGTCCGCCGAGGTCGACGCCGAGTTCGTCGCTGATGCGCTCGGCGATCGTGCGCGCGGCGATGCGGCGCGGCTGCGTGTGCGCGATCGACTCGCGTCCGAGCTCGAGGCAGATCTTCGGCAGCTGCGTCGTCTTGCCCGAGCCGGTCGCCCCGGCGACGATCACGACCTGGTGATCGCGGAGGGCGCGCGCGATCTCCTCGCGCTGCGCGGAGACCGGCAGCTCTGGGGGATAGGTGATCGCGGGAAGCACAGCCCTCCATCCTACGGCCGCTCCGCTCGCGCTCCCGCGATCGCCTCGTTCGCGCTCCCGCTCAGGCGGTGGGCCCGGCCGGCACGTGGTGGTTGCCGCGCACGAGGTCCGCAGGGTCGTACGCCGCCTTGACGGTGCGCAGGCGTGCCCATGTCACGTCGTCGAAGAAGCGACGCGCGTCGACCGGGCGCTCCACGAAGTTCGGGTACTCGCCGATGGTGAGCGGTGCGAGGATCGCATCCAGCCGCTCCAGCGGGCCGAGGACGTCGACATCCGGGGAGGTCGGAACGGTGAGGCCGAACACGAGGACCTCGCCGGGCAGCGTGGCGCGGGCGCCGGCGTCGTCGGGTCGGCGCGCGAAGGCGCCGCCGATGTGCCGGATCTGCAACATCACCAGCGCCGAGCCCGGGGCGGACAGGGTCGCGAGCTCATCGATCGTCGCGGCCGGAAGCTCGTCGACGAGGGCAGTCGTCGACCGGTAGGGCAGCGGGTCCTCCGGGTCCATCGCCAGCGTGCCGAGCGCGATGGGCTCCTGCGCGCCCAGCGTGTCCATGACCGGCCCGAGGTCCTGCAGGGGGCGCAGCAGGCGCCTCGCCTCGAACTCGGTGCCGAGGTGCGCGGCCATGACGATGGCGAACGATCGCCCCCGCACCGGCTCGGGGACCTCCTCCGCCGGCGGGAAGTGGAGGACCGTGACCCACGTGGTGAGCTCCTCGGGGAACGACGGCAGCAGCGCGGTCCAGGTGCGAAGCACTTCGGCGGTGCGCTCGACCGGGAAGAAAAACGAGCCCGCGGCGAGCCGGGGGACGGAGACGACGTCGAACTCGAGCGCGGTGACGACGCCGAAGTTGCCGCCGCCTCCGCGCAGCGCCCAGAACAGGTCGGCGTGGCGTTCGGCGTCGGCGCGCAGGAACTCGCCGTCGGCCGTCACGAGTTCGACCGCGTGCAACGCGTTCGTCTGCATGCCGAACTTGCGCGTGAGCCAGCCGATACCGCCGCCCAACGAATACCCCGCGATCCCGACGTCGAGGGACGAGCCGTGCAGGCCGGCGAGTCCCCGCTCCGAGAGCGCGGGTGCGACGTGCTGCCACTTCGCCGCGGCGCCGACCCGGACTCGCCGCGCCTCGGCATCGATCTCCACCTGCGTCATCCTCGACGTGTTCACGAGCATCGCCCCGTCGAGCGAGTCGCGCGAGGACGCACCGTGCCCGGTGCCCTGCGCGGCGATCCGCAGCCCGGCTTGCCGGGCGATCGCGACGGCCTCGGCGACCTGGCTCGTGTTCTCCGGCAGGGCGATCAGCGCGGGCCGCTGGTCGTCGAGCAGGTTGAACGTGGCGCGGGCGGCATCCCATTCATGGTCTCCGGGCGCCAACAGGGCGACGTCGGGAGCTCCAGGTCGGAGTGCGGGTTCGATTGCAGACATGTTCTATTCCTTTCAGTGAACAGGTGTGTTCGGCGAAAGAATATGGCCGGATTCGACTGACTGTCAATTCATCGAACAGAAGTGTGCGTAGAATTAGGGGATGGCACGGAGGTACGAGCAACGGGCGCGGGCCGAGCAGCAGGAGCAGACGCGTCAGCGCATCATCCGGGCGGCGCTCGAACTGCACCGCACGGTCGGACCCTCGTCGAGTTCCTTCAGCGCGGTCGCCGACCGCGCTGGCGTGCAGCGCAGCACGCTGTACCGCCACTTCCCCGACGAGCGCTCGCTGTTCCTGGCCTGCTCGGGGATGCACCTCGAGGAGCATCCGGCGCCCGATCCCGCGTCATGGACGGCGATCGACCAGCCGGCCGCACGAGCCGAGTTCGGCCTCGGCGCGCTCTACGCCTACTGGGACGCGAACGAGGCCATGATCGCGAATGTGCTGCGCGACGGTGAGAGCGACCCGGTGCTCCGCGAGGTGAACGAGCTCCGAATGGGCGGGCTCATCGCCGCCATGCGGCAGGTCCTTCTCGAGGCGTGGCCTCCGGAAATGCGGGGCGCGCGGCTGATCGCGATGACCGCGCTCGCGGTCGACTTCCGCACCTGGCAGACGCTCGTCCGACGCGGGGGCCTCACGGGCGCGGATGCCGCCGCGTGCATGGCGTCGACGCTGGTCTCGACTGCCGCCGCCGGATCGATCGAATCCGCGGCCTGATTCCACCCGGATGAGCACCGCGCGGCACCGGTGTTCGCGTCCTGCGAACACGGGCTGTCCCTGGAAGGCCCGGCGGTGTTGCATGGGCGTATGACGAACACCTCAGCCGCCCTCGTACCCCGGATCCAGCTCAACGACGGCCACTCGATTCCGCAGCTCGGCTTCGGCGTCTTCCGGGTCGACCCGGGGCAGACCGAACGGATCGTCACGGATGCGCTCGAGGTCGGCTACCGGCACATCGACACCGCCCGCATCTACGGGAACGAGGAGGGCGTCGGGCGGGCGATCGCCGAATCCGGCATCCCGCGCGAGGAGCTGTTCGTGACCACGAAGCTCTGGAACGACGACCAGGGCACGCAATCCGTCTTCGACGCCTTAGACCGCAGCTTGGAGCGTCTCGGACTGGACTACGTGGATCTCTACCTGATCCACTGGCCGGCGCCGGCCAACGACCGCTACGTGGAGACGTGGCGGGCCTTCGAGAAGCTGCGCGAGTCCGGACGCACGCGCTCGATCGGGGTCTCGAACTTCCTCGTGCCGCACCTCGAGCGGCTGCTCGCCGAGACGGCCATCGTGCCCGCCGTCGACCAGATCGAGCTGCACCCGTACCACCAGCAGCCCGCGACCACGGCGCTCGCCCAGGAGCACGACATCGCCATCGAGGCGTGGGGACCGCTCGGCCAGGGCAAGTACCCGCTCTTCGAGCTGCCCGAGGTGGCGGATGCCGCGGCCGCCCATGACGTGACGCCGGCCCAGGTCGTCATCCGCTGGCATCTGCAGCGCGGGCACATCGTGTTCCCGAAGTCCGACCGGCGCGAGCGGATGGCGGAGAACTTCGACGTCTTCGGCTTCGAACTGTCGGACGCCGAAGTGGAGGCGATCACGGCGCTCGAGCGCGAAGGCCGGGTGAGCGCCCACCCCGAGGAGGTGCACTGAGCCGGGAATCCGGGTCCGATCAGGCCCTGGTTCGCCCGTATGGCGCGACGCGCCGCGGGCGACACGCCCGGGATGCGAGCCTGATTTGGCACCATCCCGGGATCCGCGTAAATTCTTACTCATCGCCACGGCGGTGCGGGAAGCGGCTGGGCCTCGAAGGCACGGTGCGACTCGGCCGAGACGGCGGGCATCTTAGCCAAATAACCTCGAAGGCGCATTGCGACTCGGTGATTTCAAGCCTAAGATGAAACTCCACTTCCTCTCGGGACGTGACGTTCGCGTCGTGTCTCAAGGCCGCTGGCCGGCCGTCGGCTTCGACTCTGTTCTGGAGCCGCGAGTGACGTGGTACCATAGATAGGTTGCCCTGAAGGCAGGCCGCGAGGCTGAACTTCGGGTGCGTCCGTTTCTTGAGAACTCAACAGCGTGCACT
>NZ_SJZG01000016.1 GCF_004959775.1 Agromyces sp. H66 | reverse complement strand
CACCCATCGACCGAATCAACAACGGTCGAGGTCAGTACACCTAGATCCGCTCCGGCATCGGAATCGGCACCTCGGGCTCGCCTTGCTAGTGTGAGGCGGGTGACGATACGGGTCGCCGTGGCCGGAGCCACGGGCAGGATGGGACGGTTGGCGATTCGGCTCATCGGCGAGGCCGACGACCTCGAGCTGCATGCCGCGCTCAACTCCCGGTCGAGCCTCGACGAGATGCTCGGCGCGGATGTCGTGCTCGACGTCACCCACCCGGCCGCCAGCGCCGCCATCGTCGAGTTCGCGACCGGTTCCGGCATCCCGATCGTCGTCGGCACCTCGGGCTGGTCGAGCGAGCGCGTCGCCGAGATATCCCAGTTCGTGCGCGGGCACGACGACGCCGGGCCCGTGCTGTTCGTCCCCAACTTCTCGATCGGCAGCGTGCTGGGCACCGCCTTCGCCGCGCTCGCCGCGCCGTTCTTCGACTCGATCGAGATCGTCGAGGCGCACCACGCCGGCAAGGTCGACTCGCCGTCCGGCACCGCCGTGCGCACGGCCGAGCTCATCGGCGAGGCGCGCGGCGACGCGGGACCCGTGGCCGCTCCGCACGCCGACCAGCGGGCCAGGGGCCAGCTGGTGTCGGGGGTGCCCGTGCACAGCCTGCGGCTCTCGGGCATCAGCGCCGAGCAGCGCGTGATCATGGGCGGCGAGGGCGAGACGCTCACGATCTCGCACTCCACGGGCTCCCAGTCCGCGTACGAACAGGGCATCCTCCTCGCCCTCCGCCGGGCGCCCGAGTCGACCGGCGTCGTCGTCGGGCTCGACGCGCTGCTCGACCTGGGAATTCCCGGCTCCGCCGCATGAGCGCCAGGGCCGGGGCCATCCTGATGGCGGTGCTGCTCGCGCTCTACATCGCGCTCGTGGGCTGGCGGGCCGTGCAGTTCCTCGCCACCGGCGAGCCCGTCGCGATCGCCATGGGCCTGGCGCTCATCGTGCTGCCGCTCATCGCGGCGTGGGCCCTCTGGCGCGAACTCATGTTCGGGGTCCGCTCGCAGGCGCTCGTGCGCCGACTCGAGGCGGAGGGCGGGCTCGAACTCGGTATTCCCCTGACCCCGAGCGGACGTCCCGAGCGGGCGGCGGCGGATGTCGCATTCCCCGGGTTCCGGTCCGCGGCCGAGGCCGAGCCCGAATCGTGGCGAGCGTGGTTGCGCCTCGGCCTTGCCTACGACGCGGCGGGCGACCGCCGCCGGGCACGTGCCGCCGTGCGTCGGGCGATCACGCTGGAGCGCTCGGAGCGTTCGGGGCACTCGGAGCGCCCCGAGCACTGAGCATCGCGTCGAGCGCGGACTCGACGTTCACGTGCGTGAAGCGGAACCCGTCGTCGATCAGCCGCTGCGGACGCACCTTCTGGCTCGAGAGCAGCAGCTCGTCGGCCGCGCGCCCGAGGGCGAGCCCGAGGATGCGCTCGGGCACCGCGAACGTGTACGGCCGATGCATCC
The DNA here is from genome assembly GCF_004959775.1 of Agromyces sp. H66. Taxonomy (GTDB): domain Bacteria; phylum Actinomycetota; class Actinomycetes; order Actinomycetales; family Microbacteriaceae; genus Agromyces. The sequence continues at coordinate 78,337 of NZ_SJZG01000016.1, read as the reverse complement.
GCTCGGCCATCGCGTTCATGACGCGGTCGGCGGTCGCGGGCGTCGGGCCGGCGAGGTTCACGGGGCCCGAGAGCCGGGACCCGAGCAGGTGCACGATCGCGGCCACCTCGTCGTCGAGCGAGATCCACGGCCAGTGCTGTCCGCCCGTGCCGAGTCGGGTCGAGAGCCCGAGGCGGGTGAGCGTGCTGACCACCTGCAACGCCCCGCCGTGGCCGACGACGATACCGGTGCGCAGGAGGGCGGTGCGGGTCTCGTGCGGGGCGAGGGCCGCCGCCGTCTCCCAGCGCTGCACGACCTCGGGGAGGAAGCCGGTGCCGGCGGTGGAGAACTCGGTGAGCAGCTCGCCCGGACGATCGCCGTAGAAGCCCACCGCCGACCCGCTGAGGAACACGGGCGGCGGGCGTTTCGCCTTGCGCATGGCGTCGGTGAGGGTGCGCGTCGCGGTGACCCGCGAGTCGATGATCTCGCCGCGGTAGCGCTTCGTCCACGGCAGCCGCGAGAGCGACGCGCCCGAGAGGTTCACGACCGCGTCGACCCGGTCCATGACCGTGAAGTCGATGATGCCCGAGCCGGGCGACCACGAGGCCTCCTCGGGTCCCTGCGCGCGGCGGCGCACGAGTCGCACCACCTCATGGCCTTCGGCCGTGAGTCGTTCGACGAGCGCGGTCCCGATGAAGCCGGACGCGCCGGCGATGAGCACCCGCACGTCAGGCGAGCTCGGCTTCGATCGTGATCGGGATGGCGAGGGCCTGCGAGATGGGGCAGTTCTCCTTGGCGCCGTCGGCGAACGCCTCGAACTCCTCCTCGGTGATGCCCGGGACGCGGGCGCTCACCAGCAGGTGGCTGCCGAGCACGCCCTTGCCGGCCTCGAAGGTCACCGCCGCGGTCGTCTGGATGCTCTCGGCGGGGTGGCCGGCCTGCGCGAGCGCGAGCGAGAGCGCCATCGAGAAGCACGACGAATGCGCCGCCGCGAGCATCTCCTCGGGGTTCGTCGTGTTCGCGACGCCCTCGGACCGGGCCTTCCAGTTCACGGGATACGTTGCGAGTCCCGAGGAGTCGAGGGTCAGGTCGCCCGACCCTTCGAAGAGCGTCCCCCTCCAGATGGTCGTCGCTTCGCTGGTGAGTGCCATGGGTGATCCTCCTCCTCGAGCCGGATCACCAGCCTAGCCGGGAGGATGCCGCCGCGGTCAGGTCCTGGGGATGACGCGTGCACGCACGAGCAGCAGGTACAGCTGGCATCCGAGGCAGTACCCGAACACGGCGTTCAGGAACGCCGCGAGGAACGCCGCGGCCGCCGCGATCGGCACCGCCGCGGCGACGCCCAGCGCGCCCAGGACGACGCCCACCACCGTGACCGCGAATCCCACCCCCTGCGCGAAGGTCGGCGGACGCGGGTCCTCGAGCTCGGTCGGCGGGCGCAGCCGCGGACGCACGAACGTGCGGAAGACGACCGAGAGCGGGTTCCGGCGGACGCCGGCGACGGCACTCCATCCGAAGACGAGGCAGATCGCCGTGAGCAGGAGCCAGGCGGCGACGTCGGCGCTGCCCACGCCGAGCACGACCGCGACCAGCAGGAGCACCGCCGTGCCGGCGGCCGTGAAACGAGGCGCGCGGGGGTCGATCCCGGCGGGTTCAGGATGCGACATGGGTCCTCCGGGTGAGTCGGTCGAGGTGGTCGTGCACCGCGTCGAGGCGCGGGACGCCGCCGATGCGGGCGCTGGCACGTCCCCGGGCGTCGAGGATGAGGGTCGTCGGCGTCTGCAGCACGCGGAACCGGTCGGCGAGGTCGGCGCGGTGCGTGACGTCGACCTCGACGTGCCGCACCCCGTCGTAGCGCGCCGCGACGCCCGCGAGCTGCCGGGCGGTGCCGGGACACCGGCTGCAGCACACCGTCGAGAACTGCACGAGCGTCGCCGCCGAGCCGAGGGCGTCGGGGCCGAGCTCGAGCGCCGCGGCATCCGTGTCGCCGCGGTCGTCGCCGGCGGGCGTCTCGCGCAGGCGGCCGGTGCGGGCGCGCCAGGCCAGGCCGATCGCCGTTGCGACGGCGGGCAGGCCGAGGCCCGCGGTGATCGCAGGGAGCCAGTCCATGCCGTGATGCTACGTCGCGTCGCGTCGGCGCCCGCCGCGTGTGACGGTGCGTGACGTGCGCGGCGCGCCCGAGGCATCCGCCCGGCCGGCGCCTCGCGCGGGTAGCATCGTCGCGATGGCCGAGACGATTCCCACGCCCTACGAGGACCTCCTGCGCGACGTGCTCGAGCACGGCACCCCCAAGTCCGACCGCACGGGCACCGGCACGCGCAGCGTCTTCGGACGCCAGTTGCGGTTCGACCTCTCGCAGGGCTTCCCGCTCGTCACCACGAAGCGCGTGCACTTCCCGTCGATCGCGTACGAGCTGCTCTGGTTCCTGCGCGGCGAGTCGAACGTGCGCTGGCTGCAGGAGCACGGCGTCACCATCTGGGACGAGTGGGCGGATGCCTCGGGCGAGCTCGGTCCCGTCTACGGCGTGCAGTGGCGCTCCTGGCCGACGCCGTCGGGCGAGACCATCGACCAGATCTCGCAGGTCGTCGACGAGATCCGGCACAACCCCGATTCGCGCCGCCTCATCGTCTCGGCCTGGAACCCGGCCGACATCCCGCGCATGGCGCTCGCGCCGTGCCACGCGTTCTTCCAGTTCTACGTCGCCGACGGGCGCCTGTCGTGCCAGCTGTACCAGCGCAGCGCCGACCTCTTCCTCGGCGTGCCGTTCAACATCGCCTCATACGCGCTGCTCACCCACATGGTCGCCCAGCAGACCGGGCTCGAGGTCGGCGACTTCGTCTGGACCGGCGGCGACTGCCACATCTACGACAACCACGTCGAGCAGGTGACCGAGCAGCTGTCGCGTTCGCCGTATCCCGCGCCGACGCTGCGATTCGCCCGACGACCCGACTCGATCCTCGACTACGCCTTCGAGGACTTCGTCGTCGAGGGCTACCGGCACCACCCGGCGATCCGCGCGGCCGTCGCCGTATGAGCGGCGCGGATGCCTCGAGCCCTGCGGATGCCTCGGGGCCCGAGATCGGGCTGATCTGGGCCGAGGCGCGCGGCGGCGTGATCGGCGCGGGCGGCGGCATGCCGTGGCACGTGCCCGAGGATCTCGCGCACTTCAAGGAGCTCACCGGCGGCTCGCCCGTCGTCATGGGCCGCAAGACCTGGGAATCGCTTCCGGAGCGGTTCCGGCCGCTGCCCGGGCGGCGGAACATCGTGGTGACGCGGCAGCCCGACTGGTCGGCGGAGGGCGCCGAGGCCGCCGGATCGGTCGACGAGGCGCTCGCGCTCGCGGCATCCGATGCCTCCCCGGCGCAGACCATCTGGGTGATCGGCGGCGCCGAGGTCTTCTCCGCGGTCATGGATCGCGCCGACCGGCTCGAGGTCACCGAGCTCGATCTCACGGTCGACGGCGACACCTTCGGCCCCGAGATGGACGGCTCCTGGCAGGTCGCCGACGTCGACCCCGCCGAGGGCTGGCACACGTCGACGAGCGGCATCCGCTACCGCTTCCTCCGCTGCGATCGCGCCTGACCCGCGTCCGGCCCGGCCCGGCCGCCGGCCGCGCCCTGTGGCGGTGCACCCATCCGCTCACTGCACCACTCTGCGGATATCCGATCGGGCGCGCCGAGGGTCAGGGCCGGAAGGCGGCGTGCCCGATCGTATATCCGCAGAAACGGGCGGATGACTCGTCCTCGACAGGTGGCCGAGCGGGGCGAGGTCGCACAGTTCGACCCGCGCTCGCCGACTGCTCGTTCGGGCGGCACAGCATGGCCGCGTGCGCAGCGTGCGGTGGACTCCCGACGACGTCGCGGCGATCTGCAGCGGCCGCGGCGGCGTGATCCGCGCGGGCGAGTTCGCGACCCATGGCGTCGATGCCCGTTCGGTGCGGCGAGCCGTCGCGGCCGGGCGGATCCTGCGCGTTCGTTCGGGCCTCTATGCGGATCCCGGCCTCCCTGGTCCAGTGCGGATCGCCCTCCGACACGGTGGCGTGCTCGCTTGCGTGTCGGTGGCGCGGTCACGCGGGCTCTGGGTGCTGCCGATCGATCAGGTCGTGCACGTCTCACTGCCGCCGAACGGGCACTCGCATCCGCATGATGACTGCACGTGCATTCAGCACTGGAACGCGCTGCAGTTCGACTCGACCGAGGTGTCGCTCGTCGACGCCCTCCTGCAGATTCGCGGATGCCACGGCGAGGACGCGTTCTTCGCCACGCTGGAGTCTGCACTCCACCAGGGAGTGCTCAGTGCGGAGGGTCGAGCGGAGTTGCGTGAGCGGATCACGGAGTCGGCGCGATGGCTCGTGGATCTCGCACGCACGGATTCCGAGAGCGGGTTGGAGTCCCTGCTCAGAGTGCGGTTGCACCGACTCGGGATCTCGCTCCACACGCAGGTCGAGGTCCCCGGGGTGGGCCGCGTCGATTTCGTGCTCGGCGACCGGCTCATCCTCGAAGTCGACGGCGGGCTCGGACACGAAGGCCTCGAGAACCGCCGCAAGGACCTGCTGCGCGACGCGGTCGCCGCCGGCCATGGATTCGACACCCTCCGGTTCGACTACGAGATGGTCGTGCATGATTGGCCGGTCGTCGAGGCGGCCATTCTGGCGAAGCTGGCGCGGGGACTGCATCTCGACCCGTGGGCGGAGCGACTCCGCTCCGCCTGACGGCATCGCTTCGCCGATCGCGGAGCTGCCGACGCGTGGCGTACGAAACAGCGGATATACGATCCGCCACACCGGCGTGACACCGTCGAACGCGGGGTGGCGGATCGTATATCCGCAGAAATGGGCGGGGGCCCGCGCGCGCCGCGGCCGTCGCTCGAACCGATACGCTGGAGGGCGTGGCTCAGGAAAACCCCTTCGGACAGGTGCTCGTCGCGCTCGTCACGCCGATGACGGCGGACGGCGAGGTCGATTGGCCAGGGGTCGAGAAGCACATCGACGACGTGATCCAGGCCGGCGCCGACGGCATCGTGGTCACCGGCACCACGGGCGAGACCTCGACGCTCACCGACCCCGAGAAGATCAGGCTCGTCGAGGTCGGCAAGGATGTCGCCGCGGGGCGCGCGAAGATCATCACGGGCGGCGGCTCCAACGAGACCGCGCACGCCATCGAGCTCTACAAGCACTCCGCGCAGGCGGGCGCCGACGGCATCATGATCGTCACTCCGTACTACAACAAGCCGACGCAGGCCGGCATCCTCACGCACTTCCGGCTCGTGGCCGACGCCACCGACCTGCCGGTCATCCTGTACGACATCCCGGGCCGCACCGGCGTGCCGATCAGGTACGAGACCATCCTGCGCCTCGCGAAGCATCCGAACATCCTCGCCATCAAGGACGCGAAGGGCGACTTCTCCGAGGTGAGCCGGGTGCTCAACCAGACCGACCTGATGTACTTCTCGGGCGACGACGCGAACGTGCTGCCGCACCTGTCGATCGGCGCGACCGGCCTCATCGGCGTCACCGCGAACATCGCGCCCGCCCCGTACCGCACGATGGTCGATGCCGTGAATCGCGGCGATCTCACGGCCGCGACGGCCGAGCACCAACGCCTCGAGCCGCTCGTGCGCGCCGTCATGACCCACGTGCCGGGCACGGTCGCGGCGAAGTACATCCTGCACGGGCTCGGCCGCATCGACAGCCCTCGCGTGCGCCTGCCCCTCGTCGGCCCCGAGGAGTGGGAGGCCGCGCTCATCGAGGACGAGATCGACCTCGTGCAGGGCATCCCCGGCGTCGACTTCCACTACTTCCGCCCCGACCGCAACGCCGCCGCCGGCGGCGCGCTGCCGAAGATCGCGGGCACCACGCGCTGAGGCGCGACGGCGCGACCGCACCACCACGAGACATCCGCGAGGCCCGAGGGCCCGCACGAACTGAACACCGCAACGTGAGGAGGGCCCATGCCCGACGTCGTCATCGATCCCGCTCCGCTCGAACCCGGGACGCTCCGCGTCATCCCCATCGGCGGCCTCGGCGAGGTCGGCCGCAACATGACGAGCTTCGAGATCGACGGCAAGATCCTCATCGTCGACTGCGGCGTGCTCTTCCCCGAGGAGCACCAGCCGGGCGTCGACCTGATCCTGCCCGACTTCGGGTTCCTGCGCGAGCGCCTCGACGACATCGTCGGCGTCGTGCTGACGCACGGCCACGAGGACCACATCGGCTCGGTGCCGTACCTGCTGCGCCTGCGTTCCGACATCCCCCTGATCGGCTCCACGCTGACGCTCGCCCTCGTCGAGGCGAAGCTCAAGGAGCACCGCATCCAGCCGTACAGCCTCACCGTCACCGAGGGCCAGCGTGAGCGCATCGGCCCGTTCGACCTCGAGTTCATCGCCGTGAACCACTCGATCCCCGACGCGCTCGCCGTGGCGATCAAGACCCGTGCGGGCACCGTGCTCGCGACCGGCGACTTCAAGATGGACCAGCTCCCGCTCGACGGGCGACTCACCGACCTGCGCGAGTTCGCGCGCCTCGGCGAGGAGGGCGTCGACCTCTTCATGGTCGATTCCACCAACGCGGATGTCCCGGGCTTCACGCCCCTCGAGCGATCGATCGGTCCCGTGCTCGACGAGGTCATCGCGCGTGCCCCTCGTCGGGTGATCGTGGCGAGCTTCTCCAGCCACGTGCACCGCGTGCAGCAAGTGATGCACGCCGCCCACCAGAACGGCCGGAGGGTCGCGCTCATCGGTCGCAGCATGGTGCGCAACATGACCATCGCGGCGGAACTCGGCTACCTCGAGGTGCCCGAGGGCGTGCTCATCGACTTCAAGAAGGCGGGCGACCTGCCCGACGACCGGATCGTCTACATGTCGACGGGATCGCAGGGCGAGCCGATGGCCGTGCTCAGCCGCATGGCGAACCGCGATCACCAGATCGAGATCGGCGACGGCGACACCGTGATCCTCGCCTCGAGCCTCATCCCGGGCAACGAGAACGCGGTCTATCGCGTGATCGACGGGCTCACGAAGCTCGGCGCCAACGTCGTGCACAAGGGCAACGCCAAGGTGCACGTCTCGGGCCACGCGGCGGCGGGCGAGTTGCTGTACGCCTACAACATCCTGAAGCCGAAGAACGTGATCCCGATGCACGGCGAGTACCGGCATCTCTTCGCGAACGCGACGCTCGCCCAGGACACGGGCATCCCCGAGCGCAACACCTTCATCGGCGAGAACGGCACGGTATACGACCTTCGCGACGGAGAGGTGCGCGTGGTCGGCCAGCTCGACCTCGGATTCGTGTACGTCGACGGCTCGACGGTCGGCGAGATCACCGACGCCGACCTCAAGGATCGTCGCATCCTCGGCGAGGAGGGCTTCATCTCGGTGATCATCGTCGTGGATGCCTCGACGGGCCGCATCATCGTCGGGCCCGAGATCCACGCGCGAGGCTTCGCCGAGGACGACGCCGTCTTCGAGGAGGTGAAGCCGAAGATCTCGGCCGCCCTCAAGGAAGCGGCGCAGAACGGGGTCCGCGACCAGCACGGGCTGCAGCAGATCGTGCGCCGCACGGTCGGCACCTGGGTGAACCGCCGACTGCGCCGTCGCCCGATGCTCGTGCCGCTCGTCATCGAGGCGTAGGCCCCGGACTCGCAGCCCGCGACCTCGCCTGATCGCGGACACTCGCCGCGTCCTGTCGGCATGCGTCCGCGGTCGGCCGTAACGTGGAGGGCATGGCTACGCGCACCAGGTCGAACGGGCGTGCCTCGGGCACGCCCGCCCGCGGCACGGGTGCGAAGGCGACGTCGAAGACGGCCCTCACGAAGAAACTGCCCGCGGCCACGGCGCGGGGCTCGGCCTCGCCGAAAGGCCGGCCCGCGGCATCCGACCGTCCCGGCCTGTTCGTGCGCGCGTGGATGGGCCTCGCGCACCTCACCGGCGGCGCGGCCCGCGCGCTCGGCCCCGAGACGCTCGCGAAGGAGGAACGCCGCGACGGCCTGCCGTTCTTCATCGTGCTGCTGGCCATCGCCGGCGCCGTCGTCGAGTGGTTCTTCATCAACGATCCCATCGCCCAGGCGATGGACTCGTGGACCTTCGGCGGCCTCTTCGGCCGGCTGGCGTTCGCGCTCCCGGTGGTCATGCTGCTCTTCGCCGTGTGGCTGTTCCGGCACCCGAGTTCGGTGCACGACAACACCCGCATCGGCATCGGCATGGGGCTGCTGCTCCTCGCCGTGTCGGGACTCAGCCACCTGTTCGGCGGCCAGCCCGAGCCGCGCGAGGGCATGGCCGTACTCGCGCGCGCGGGCGGCATCCTGGGCTGGATGCTGGCCCAGCCGCTCATCCTGCTGATCACCGAGGTGGGCGCCGCGACCGTCCTCGTCGTGCTCCTCGCCCTGTCGCTGTTGATCATCACGAAGACGCCCCCGAACCGCATCCCGGCGCGGTTCCGCGAGCTGTACGTGTGGCTGTTCGGGGCGCCCGAACCCGACGAGCAGCAGACGGATGCCACGTCGAAGCCGTCTCGGCGCGACCGCCGCAGGTCCGTGCAGACCGAGCTCGACGGCATCGACGGGCCGGGCGACGACGCAGGGGGCGGCGGCCTCGTGCCGTGGTGGCGGCGGAACGCGTCGAACCGCGAGGAGGATCCCGCGTACGAGGCGCCCGGCGTCGAGGGCATCACCGAGGTGTTCGGCGCCGGCTCGGCGGCGGGCAGCTTCGAGTCGCCGATCGAGGGCGTGGCGACCTCGTACGGCACCGAGGTGATCGGCGACCTCGAGCGCGCCGAGACGGCGTTGCAGCGGTTCACGGGCGACGTGCCGCGCGGCGGCACCGGGCTCCGCGGCGACGACGGCGGCGCCGCGAACGTGCTGTCGGTGTTCGACGGTCCGGGCGACGGCGAGTCCGACCCATCGGGCGTGCCGGGCGCGAGCCTCGCGGGCGGCGATGCCGCCGCGGCATCCGAGCCCGAGCGGCCCTACCACCTGCCGGCCGCGTCGACGCTCGCGGCCGGCGCGCCCGCGAAGGCCCGGTCGGCCGTGAACGACGACGTCGTGCGCCAGATCACGGCGGTGCTCGACCAGTTCCAGGTCGACGCGAAGGTCACGGGCTTCTCGCGAGGCCCCACCGTGACCCAGTACGAGATCGAGCTCGGGCCCGGGGTGAAGGTCGAGCGCGTCACGGCGCTGTCGAAGAACCTCGCCTACGCGGTCGCGTCGAACGAGGTGCGCATCCTCTCACCGATCCCGGGCAAGAGCGCGATCGGCGTCGAGATCCCCAACGCCGACCGCGAGACGGTCACGCTCGGCGACGTGCTGCGCTCGGGCGCGGCCGTGAACGCGAAGCACCCCATGACGATCGGCGTCGGCAAGGACGTGGGCGGCGGCTACGTGGTGGCGAACCTCGCGAAGATGCCGCACTTGCTCGTGGCGGGCTCGACCGGCTCGGGCAAGTCGAGCTTCGTGAACTCGATGATCACGAGCCTGCTCATGCGCGCGAAGCCGGCCGACGTGCGCATGGTGCTCATCGACCCGAAGCGCGTCGAGCTCGCGCCGTACGCGGGCGTCCCGCACCTCATCACGCCCATCATCACGAACCCGAAGAAGGCCGCCGAGGCGCTGCAGTGGGTCGTGAAGGAGATGGACATGCGGTACGACGACCTCGCGTCGTTCGGGTTCCGCCACATCGACGACTTCAACAAGGCCGTCGTGAACGACGAGATCGTGCTGCCCGCCGGCAGCGAGCGCCGCCTGAAGCCGTACCCGTACCTGCTCGTGGTCGTCGACGAGCTCGCCGACCTCATGATGGTCGCGCCGCGCGACGTCGAGGACTCGATCGTGCGCATCACCCAGCTCGCGCGCGCCTCGGGCATCCACCTCGTGCTCGCGACGCAGCGGCCGTCGGTCGACGTCGTCACGGGCCTCATCAAGGCGAACGTACCGAGCCGCCTCGCGTTCGCGGTCACGAGCGTCACCGACTCCCGCGTCATCCTCGATCAGCCCGGCGCCGACAAGCTCATCGGCCAGGGAGACGCGCTGTTCCTGCCGATGGGCGCCTCGAAGCCGATCCGCGTGCAGGGCGCGTGGGTGACCGAGGCCGAGATCGAGCGGGTCGTGAAGCACGTCACCCGCCAGGCGCGGCCCGAGTACCGGCAGGATGTCGCGGCCGCGGCCTCGAAGAAGGAGATCGACGCGGACATCGGCGACGACCTCGAGCTGCTGCTCGCGGCCGCCGAGCTCGTGGTGTCGACGCAGTTCGGGTCGACGTCGATGCTCCAGCGCAAGCTGCGGGTGGGCTTCGCGAAGGCGGGCCGGCTCATGGACCTCCTCGAGTCCCGCGAGATCGTCGGCCCGTCGGAGGGGTCGAAGGCGCGCGACGTGCTCGTGACGGCCGAGCAGCTGCCCGGCGTGCTCGCGCGCCTGCGCGGTGAGGAGCCGGCCGGCTCGCCCGCGGCCCCGCCGGCGCGGAGCGCCACGCCCGAGGCGGATGACCGGTACGACGACGACCCCGTCGAACGGCAGACCCACGGGTTGCCCGAGGTCGAGGCGGAGTCCGACGAGGACGCGTGGGGGCTCACCGGCCGCGAGTGACGCGACCGGCGCCGCGAGGGCGGGATCGCGGCCTCGGTGCCCGCTATCCTTGGTCGCATGACCTCTCCCGCCGGCGGCTCCGAGCGATCGGCGAACTGGAATCTGCCGAACGCCATCACCGTCGTCCGCATCCTCATCTCCCCAGTCTTCTTCTGGATGCTGCTCGCCGACGCCGGGCAGGACGGCTGGCTCCGCTGGGTGGCCGCCGTGGTCTTCATCGTCGGCATCTCGACCGACAGCCTCGACGGGTACCTCGCGCGATCGCGCGGGCTCGTGACCGACCTCGGCAAGCTCCTCGACCCGATCGCCGACAAGCTGCTCACGAGCGGCGCCCTCGTGTGCCTCTCGATCCTCGGCGAGCTGCCGTGGTGGGTGACGGCCATCATCGTCGTGCGCGAGGTGGGCATCACGGTCTGGCGGTTCTGGGAGCTCGGGCGCGGCAACGTTGTGCCGGCGTCGTCGGGCGGCAAGCTGAAGACCCTCGTGCAGTCGTTCGCCATCTCGTTCGCGCTCCTTCCGTTCTGGACGATCGTGGGCGACTGGATCCACTGGGTGAATGGCATCCTGATGACGGCTGCCGTCATCCTCACGGTCTGGTCGGGCCTGCTCTACGTGCGCGACGCCGTGCGGCTCGGGCGCGAGCGGCACGAGCACCACGAGGGCTGACATGGGCGAGCGGATGCCGCAGCCGGCCGACCCCGCTGCGGACGTCATCGCCCGCCTCACGCGCCGGGGGCTGCGCCTCGCCGTGGCCGAGTCGCTCACCGGCGGTCTCGTGGTCGCCGAGCTGACCCGGATTCCGGGCGCCTCGCTCGTGGTCAATGGCGGCGTGGTCGCGTACGACACCGACGTGAAGCGCTCGCTCCTCGGCGTGTCGGCCGAACTCCTCGCACGCGAGGGCGCCGTGCATCCCGAGGTCGCCAGGCAGATGGCGGACCGGGTGCGCGCGGTGCTCGCCGTCGACGGCCGGCCAGCGGAGATCGGCATCGCGACGACGGGTGTCGCCGGTCCGACCGAGCAGGACGGCAAGCCCGCCGGCACGGTGTTCGTCGGCGTGGCGTTCGGCGAGGACGTCGAGGCGATCGCCCTCGACCTGCCCGGCGATCGGTCCGAGATCCGCGCGGCGACCGTGCGCGCCGCGATCGAGGCGCTGCTCGATCGGCTCTGAATCATGGCGGTGATCGAGGATGTTCGAGCGCTGGGCGAAGAGCTGGCGGCGCTGGTCGCGAGCCATCCGCACACGTTCCGGATGCCATCGGCGTCGGACCTGCGTTTCAACTGGGTCCACGCAGACCTTGCGTCACTGGAACCCTCCGAGGCGCGGGAGCTCGTCTTCGACGCGTGGCGCATGGTCGTCCCTGCGAAGCTCTCGCGCGCCTACGACCTCGCGCATCCCGCCGGCCCGGGCTGACCCGGCTGTGCGCACCTGCACCCACCGGCCTTCGGTGCGTCCGGCCTCAGCGCACGGGAGCACGGTACCGGTGCTCGGGCCGCCCCGCCGAGCCGTACCGGGGCGCCACCTCGGCAGCGCCCGTCGCCACGAGGTGCTCGAGGTAACGGCGAGCGCTCACGCGGCTCATCCCGAGCGATTCGGCGATCTCCGCGGCCGAGGCATCCGTGCGGCACGCGCCGAGCTGCGCCGCGACCCGTTCCAGGCTCACGGCCGACAGCCCCTTCGGCAGCGTCGCGCGGCGCGACGCGACGGCACCGAGCACCTGGTCGACGGCGTGCTGGTCCAGCGTCGTGCCGGGCGCCAGGCGGTCGGCGGCGATGCCGCGTCGCACCTCCTCGAGCCGTTCGCCGAGGCTCGCGCCCGAGAACGGCTTCACGAGGTAGTGCCGCACGCCGAGGAGCCTCGCCCGTCGTACGGTGTCGAGGTCGCGGGCGGCCGTCACCGCGATGACCTCGACGTCATCGCCGGCGGCCCGCAGGCGTCGCAGCGCGTCGAGGCCGCCGAGGTCGGGGAGGTACACGTCGAGCAGCACGAGCTGAGGGCGGTGCAGCTCGATGGCGGCCAGGGCGTCGGCGCCCGTGTGCGCCTCGGCGACCACCGTGAAGCCGGGCTGCGCGTCGACGAAGGCCCGGTTCACGTGCGCGACGGCGAAGTCGTCGTCGACGACGACCACCCGGATCTCGCTCACGGCGGCGTGCCGATCGTCTCGGCCGGTGCACTGATCGGGGCGGACGCCCAGGGCAGGCGCACCGTGAATCGCGCGCCGCCGGCGGGGGAGACGCCGGCGATGGCCGATCCGCCGAGCCTGGTCGCCACGCGTTTCACGATCGTCAGGCCGATGCCGCGGCGGGGCTTGCCCGGCGTGGCCGACTTGCCGCTCACGTTCGGCTCGAACACGGCGTCGCGGAGCTCCTCGGCGACGCCGGGGCCGTCGTCGTCGACCGTCACGACGACGACGCCGGGATCGAGGTCGTCGCGGATCGAGAGGATGACCCGGCCGCCGAGTGCGCAGGCCTCGATCGCGTTGTCGAGCAGGTTGCCGACCACGGTCAGCAGGTCCGTGCGGGGAACGTCGCCGTGGGCCGCGTCGAGGTGCGAGTCGGGATCGAGTTCGAGGGCGACACCCAGCTCCAGGGCACGCGACCGCTTCGCGAGCACGAGTGCGGCGGCCTCGACGTCGGCGATCCCGTCGCGCTCGTCGAGCGACGACAGGGCGCCGCCGCTGCCCACCCGCTCGATGAAGGCGATGGCCGCGTCGACGTGCCCCAGCTCGAGCAGTCCGCTCACCACGTGGAGCTTGTTCGAGAATTCGTGCGACTGCGCGCGCAGTCCCTCGGCGAGCCCCTGCGCGCCCTCCAGCTCACGGAGCATCGTCTCGAGCTCCGTGCGATCGCGGAGGATCGCGATCGAGCCGACCTCGCGACCGTCGACGCTCACGCGGTCGCCGTGCACGAGCAGCACCCGCTCGCCCGAGAGCACCGGCGTCTCCCGGTCCTCGCCCGACGCGATGAAGCGCGCGAGCTCGTGGTCGAGCACCGACTCGATCGGGGCGCCGAGCACCGCGTCGGGGTCCCCGACGTCGAGGAGGCGCGCCGCCGCGTCGTTCATCAGCACCAGGCGGCCGGTGTCGTCGACCGCGACGAGCCCCTCGCGGATGCCGTGCAGCATCGCCTCGCGCGTCTCGAGCATCGCGCGGATCTCGTCGGGCTCGAGGCCGTAGATCCGGCGGCGGATGACCCGTCCGATCCAGGCCGACCCGACGACGCCGACGACCGCGGCCACGACGAGTGCCGCGAGCAGGCCCCACAGCCCGCTGAGGAAGTCCTCACGCAACTCCGACTCGAGGATCCCGACCGACACCTGGCCCATGACCTCCCGGTCGGGGCCGAAGATCGGCACCTTCACCCGCCAGGACTCGCCGAGGGTTCCGGTCTGCGTGCCGACGTAGATCCGCCCCGACAGGGGGATGGTCGGGTCGGTCGACACCTCTTCGCCGATGCGGTCGGGGTTCGGGTGGGAGTATCGGATTCCCCGATCGTTCGCCACGACGACGTACGTGACGTCCGACGCCTCCCTGATCGTCTCGGCCACCGGCTGGATCGTGGCCGACGGGTCGACGTCGTCGAACGCGTCGAGGATGACGGGCAGCCCCGCGACCGACTGCGCGACGGCGATCATGCGCTCCTGGTACGCCTCGCGCAGCTGCTGTTCCTGCAGCCACATGGCGGTGAGCCCGGTGCCGACGACCGTGGTGAGCACGATGGCGACCTGCAGCAGCAGCAGCTGCATGCCAAGCGTCATCGACCGGCCCACCCGTCCAGTGTGACGCACCCGATCGTGCACGGGGCATCCGGGACCGTGACCAATACGACCGAATCGACCGAAACGACCAGTACGACCCTTACGACCGCAGCATTCCCCGTGGGCGACGGCGGCCATAGCGTCGGGCCGACATCGATCGTCCGCCCGGCGACATCGCCGGGCACTCGAGGAGGAGAACGTTGCGATCACACAGCAGGCCGAGCACGTCGGCCGGAACCCACGCCCCGACCCGGAAGGCGACCCGAGGCGCCCTCGCGGCCGTCGGCATCGCCGCGATGCTCGGCCTCGCGGCCTGCGGCTCGCCGGCGGGCGGCACCGACGGCGAGGCGGATGCCGCTGCAGCATCCCTCGACGCCGTGCACCTCATCGCGCCGGCCGATCCGGGCGGCGGGTGGGACCAGACCGCTCGGGCGCTCGCCCAGGTGCTCACCGACGAGGGCCTCGTCGGCTCGGCGCCCGTCGAGAACGTCGGCGGCGCCGGCGGCACGGTCGGCCTCGCGGCGCTCGCGAACGAGAAGGACCCGGCCACCCTCATGGTGACGGGCCTGGTCATGGTCGGCGCCGTCGAGACGAACGCCTCGGCCGTGCGCATCGAGGACATGACCCCGATCGCCAGGCTCACCGAGGAGGCGCTCGTGCTCGTCGTGCCGGCGTCGTCGCCGTACGAGTCCACCGAGGACCTCGTCGACGCGATCGTCGAGCAGGGCGCGGCGATCTCGGTCACCGGCGGATCGGCGGGCGGCGCCGACCACATCCTCGCGGGCATGCTGCTCACCGAGGCCGGCGTCGACCCCGCCGACATCCCGTCGACGCTCAACTACATCCCGAACTCCGGCGGCGGCGAGGCCGTCACCATGCTCCTCGGCAACACCGTGCAGGCGGGCATCTCGGGCGTGGGCGAGTTCGTCGAGCAGATCGAGGCGGGCGAGCTGCGCGCGCTCGCCGTGTCGTCGCCCGAGCCAGTCGAGCTCCTTCCCGACGTCCCCACGCTCATCGACGAGGGCTACGACGTCGAGCTCACCAACTGGCGCGGGCTCCTCGCGCCGGGCGGCATCTCCGACGCCGACGTCGAGGCGCTCACGGCCCTCGTGACCGACCTGCACGGCACCGCGGCGTGGGCGGACACGCTCGAGGAAAAGGGCTGGGCCGACGCGTTCCTCACGGGCGACGAGTTCCGCACGTTCCTCGACGCCGACATCGTCGCGGTGATGGAGACGTTGCAGTCCATCGGCCTGGTGGAACCGTGACCGAGTCCGCACCGGCTCCCCTCGACGCGCAGGCGTCGGGGGGAGCCCCGCCTCGGGGCACGCGCGCACCCGTCGGGGAATACGCGTTCGCCGCCGTCTGCGCGGCGCTCGGCGTCTACGCGATCATCGGCGCGGGATTCATCAGGGTGCCGCCGGGATCGGCGAGCGTGCTCGGCCCGCGCGTCTTCCCCTACGCCGTCGGCGTGCTGCTGGTCGCGGCATCCGTCGCCGTCATCGTGCAGGTCGCACGGGGGCGCCGGGGGGTGCCCGACGACGGCGAAGACGTCGATCCGGATGCCCCGACCGACTGGCTCACCGTGGCGAAGCTCGTCGCCTTCTTCCTGACCCAGCTCGTGCTCATCGAGTGGGCAGGCTGGCCCATCGGGGTGGCTGTGCTCTTCGCGGGCGCGGCGTGGTCGCTCGGCGCGAAGCGCTGGTGGGTCGCCGTGCTCGCCGGGCTCGGACTCGGGCTCGTGACGCAACTCGTCTTCGGCGCCTGGCTGGGTCTCTCGCTGCCCGCGGGCCCGCTCCTCGACTGGATCCCGATCTTCCATGGATAGCCTCACCGCACTGCTCGAGGGCTTCGCCACCGCGCTGCAGCCCCAATACCTCCTCTACGCCCTGTTCGGCGTGTTCATCGGCACGGCCGTGGGCGTGCTGCCCGGCATCGGGCCGGCCATGACCGTGGCCCTGCTCCTGCCGCTCACCTACTCGCTCGACCCGACCGGGGCGCTCATCGTGTTCGCCGGCATCTACTACGGCGGCATGTACGGCGGGTCGACGACCTCCATCCTCCTGAACACGCCGGGGGAGTCCGCCTCCATCGTGACCGCGCTCGAGGGCAACCGCATGGCCAAGACCGGCCGCGGCGCCGCGGCCCTCGCCACCGCCGCCATCGGCTCGTTCGTCGCCGGCACGGCGGCGACGCTGGCCCTCACCTTCCTGGCGCCGGGCATCGCGCGGCTCGCGGTGCAGCTCGGTCCGGCCGATTACTTCGCGCTCATCGTCGTGGCGTTCCTCACGGTCGGGGCGCTCCTCGGCTCGAGCGTGCCGCGCGGGCTCGCCTCGCTCGGCCTCGGGCTGCTCCTCGGCCTCGTCGGCACCGAGGTGCTCTCGGGGCAGCAGCGCTACACGTTCGGCGTGCCGAGCCTCGCCGACGGCATCGACGTCGTCATCATCGCCGTCGGGCTCTTCGCCCTCGGCGAGACGCTGTACGTGGCCTCGCGGCTCCGGCACGGGCCCGTGCGCGTCATCCCCGTCACCCGCGGCTGGCGTACGTGGATGAGCCGGCGGGACTGGTCGCGGTCGTGGCGGCCCTGGTTGCGCGGCACGGCCATCGGCTTCCCGATCGGCACGATCCCCGCGGGCGGGGCGGATGTCGCGACCTTCCTCTCCTACGCCACGGAGCGCAAGCTCGCCCGCGGCGAGGCCAAGGGCGAGTTCGGCCGCGGGGCGATCGAGGGCGTGGCCGGACCCGAGGCCGCGAACAACGCCGCCGCCGCGGGCGTGCTCGTGCCGCTGCTGACCCTCGGGCTGCCGACGACCGCGACGGCGGCGATCATCATCTCGGCGTTCCAGTCCTACGGCATCCGGCCAGGGCCCATGCTCTTCGAGAACCAGTCGGGCCTCGTGTGGGCGCTCATCGCGAGCCTCTACCTCGGCAACGTCATGCTCCTCGTGCTCAACCTCCCGCTCGTGGGCATGTGGGTGAAGGTGCTGCGGATCCCGCGCCCGTACCTCTACGCGGGAATCCTCGCGTTCGCGGGGCTCGGCGCCTACGCGCTCCACTTCAACGTGCTCGACACGCTCACCCTGCTCGTCGTCGGGGTGGTCGGGTTCCTCATGCGGCGCTACGGCTACCCCGTCGCGCCCATGGTCGTCGGCGGCATCCTCGGGCCGATGGCGGAGGAGCAGCTGCGCAAGTCGATGGCGATCAGCCAGGGCGACCTGTCGTACCTCGTGCACAGCCCCTTCGCGATCGTCGCCTACTCGACGCTGGCGGTCATCGTCGGACTGGGAATGTGGCTGAAGCGGCGGAAGGCCCGGCTCGAGGCATCCGCTCCCTTCCCGGCCGAGCAGCCCGCCCAGGACGCGGAGCGCGTGGAATAACGATCGTGAACACCCTGTTACACGTGGCAGGTTCACACGAAAGCCCCAGTGTGCAACGCTAGATTGGAAGCATCGAGAGTCAGCTAGACTGGCGCTCCCGTTTCCGGCTCCGGCGGAGTCGCAGGCAGATTGAAGGAGGTTCCCGATGGTTCTGGTTCGACAGGAGATCGGCGACGTTCTGAGGGACTTCCGTCTGCAGAAGGGGCGCACCCTTCGCCAGGTGGCGTCCAAGGCGAGCGTGGCACTCGGTTATCTGAGCGAGGTGGAGCGCGGCCAGAAGGAGGCCTCCTCCGAGATCCTCGCCTCGGTCGCCGAGGCGCTCGACACGCCCATCTCGGTGATCATGCACGAGGTCGGCGACCGCATCGCCGTGCTCGAGGGTGTCGCCGTGGTGCCCGAGAGCGTTCCCGACGAGCTCGTCGCGGAGTTCGACGCGGACATGATGGTCCGCTGACCCAATACGTCACAGCGCATCGGCCGGTCTTCGGACCGGCCGATGCCGCGTCCGGAGACGATCGATGAAGCTGAGCGAGTTCCAGGTCGCGGTCGACGAGGAGTTCGGTCCCGGCTACGGCAGCGTGGTCGTGAACGACCTCGTGCTCGCGGCCGTGGGCGGCCGCACCGCCCGTGAGGCGCTCGCCGCCGGCGTGCCGCCGCGCGACGTGTGGCTCGCCCTCTGCGAGGCCACGGATGTCCCGCCGGCGCGTCGGCACGGCGTGGGGCGCCGTGAGCCCGGCCGGCGTGGCGCCGGCGGCGCCGGCTGACCACACGCCGGCGTACGCGGCGTGACGGCCCGAAGACGTGTTCGACACGCGGGCGTCGCTTCGAACATCCGTTCGGATGCTCGGCTAGGCTCGTCCTCGACAGCAGGAGGAACGACGCATCCCTCCACATCCGGCCTCCCGGGGACACGGATGTCGGTGGTCGGCCATACGGTCGATGCGTCGGAACACACCGCAACCGCCTTGTCGCGAGACGCCGCGGGTCAGCGCCGAAGAGCGAGGCCCGCAACGTGGAACGACAGCCTAGAGGCAGCAGCATCGAGCATCCAAGGAGCCAGCAATGCCATCACCCGCAGACCGCGAGAAAGCACTCGAGACGGCACTCGCCCAGATCGACCGACAGTTCGGCAAGGGGTCGGTCATGCGGCTCGGCAGCGAAGAACGCGCTCCGGTCGAGGTCATCCCCACGGGGTCCATCGCGCTCGATGTGGCGCTCGGCGTCGGCGGGCTTCCCCGCGGCCGCATCATCGAGATCTACGGTCCCGAGTCGTCGGGCAAGACCACGCTCACGCTGCACGCGATCGCCAACGCCCAGCGCGCCGGCGGCATCGCCGCCTTCATCGACGCCGAGCACGCGCTCGACCCCGACTACGCGAAGAAGCTCGGCGTCGACATCGACTCCCTGCTGGTGTCCCAGCCCGACACGGGTGAGCAGGCGCTCGAGATCGCCGACATGCTGATCCGCTCGGGTTCGATCGACCTCGTCGTGATCGACTCGGTCGCCGCGCTCGTGCCCCGCGCCGAGATCGAGGGCGAGATGGGCGACTCGCACGTGGGCCTCCAGGCGCGTCTCATGTCGCAGGCGCTCCGCAAGCTCACGGGCGGGCTCAACCAGACGAAGACCACGGCGATCTTCATCAACCAGCTCCGCGAGAAGATCGGCGTGTTCTTCGGCAGCCCCGAGACGACGGCTGGCGGCAAGGCGCTGAAGTTCTACGCGTCGGTGCGTCTCGACATCCGCCGCATCGAGACGTTGAAGGATGGCACCGAGGCGGTGGGCAACCGCACGCGCGTCAAGGTCGTGAAGAACAAGATGGCGCCGCCGTTCAAGCAGGCCGAGTTCGACATCCTCTACGGCGTCGGCATCTCGCGTGAGGGCAGCCTCATCGACTACGGGGTCGACCAGGCCATCGTGAAGAAGTCGGGCGCCTGGTACACCTACGACGGCGACCAGCTCGGGCAGGGCAAGGAGAACGCCCGCAACTTCCTCATCCAGAACCCCGACATCGCTGCCGACATCGAGCAGAAGATCCTCGTGAAGCTCGGCATCGGTCAGCCGGCAGGCGGAGCGCAGGCGCCGTCGAACGTCGAGTCGATCGAAACCAAGCTCGGGCGCAAGGGCGCCTGAGCGCACGCGTGCACGAGACTGGGGGAGGCAGTGGGATGAACGACGCAGCCGAGCACCTCGCCCCGGTCTCGTACCTGCCATGGGTGACGCCCGCGGAGCCCGCGATCGAGTCCGGATCGGGGGCTGAGCGCACCGTCGCCCCGGTCCGCGAGGCGGCGGTCGCCGACCACGAGGCGGAAGCCGTTCGCGAGGCGGAGGCAGTTCGCGAGGCGGTATCCGTTCGCGAGGCGGGCGCCGGTCGCGAGGCGGGCGCCGGTCGCGAGGCGGGCGCCGAACGCCCGGCCCGGCGCGATCGGAGCGCGCTCAACCGACACCCGGCCGGCTCCGCACGGCGCGGTCGGTTCGCGATCGTCGACGAGCAGTCCGACGAGACGGGGGCCGAGCGAGACGAGCGCATCGATCGCCTCGTGGTCTCCCGACTTCGCCGGTCGGCCCTGTCGATCGCCGAGGTGCGAGCGGTGCTCGCCGAGCACGGCCTCGACGAAGCCGAGATCGAGGAATGGATCGACCGTTACGAACGCCTCGGGTACCTCGACGACGCACGTCTCGCCGAACAGCTCGTGCACGTCAGCGGATCGCGTCGCGGGCGGGGGAGCGGCGCCATCCTCCACGAGCTCACGCGGCGGGGCGTCGACGATTCGGCGGCGAGAGCCGCGATCGAGGCGCTCGACCCCGACGTCGAGCGCGAGAACGCCCTGGCCGTCGCCGAGCGCCGCGCGCGGCAGTTGACCGGGCTCGACCGGCAGACGGCCGAACGTCGGCTCTCCGCGTTCCTGCAGCGCCGCGGATACCCCGGCGAGGTGGTGCGTGAGGCGGTGACGGCCGCGCTCTCAGCCGAGGGCTCGTAAACTGGTGCGATCATGAGCACCCTCCACGAGGTCTCGCCCGTCGAGGCCACCGAGATCGCGCCCGCGCCGCGGACCTACGAGGTCCGTACCTTCGGGTGCCAGATGAACGTGCACGACTCCGAGCGCCTGAGCGGTTCGCTCGAGGCCGCCGGCTACGTGCCCGCCGAGGGCGCCGAGCCCGACATCGTCGTCATCAACACGTGTGCCGTGCGCGAGAACGCCGACAACAAGCTGTACGGCAACCTCGGTCACCTCGCCGGCGTGAAGCGTCGCCACAAGGGCATGCAGATCGCCGTGGGCGGCTGCCTCGCCCAGAAGGACAAGAACGTCATCCTCGAGAAGGCGCCGTGGGTCGACGTCGTGTTCGGCACCCACAACATGGGCTCGTTGCCGAGCCTGCTCGAACGCGCCCGCCACAACGACGAGGCGCAGCTCGAGATCCTCGACGCACTCGAGGTGTTCCCGTCGACGCTCCCGACCAAGCGCGACTCGACCTACAGCGGCTGGGTGTCCATCTCCGTCGGCTGCAACAACACCTGCACCTTCTGCATCGTCCCGGCGCTGCGCGGCAAGGAGAAGGACCGGCGCCCCGGTGAGATCCTCGCCGAGATCCAGGCGCTCGTCGACGACGGCGCGATCGAGGTGACCCTGCTCGGCCAGAACGTGAACTCCTACGGGGTGGAGTTCGGCGATCGACAGGCGTTCGGCAAGCTGCTGCGGGCCGCCGGCGAGATCGAGGGGCTCGAGCGCATCCGCTTCACCAGCCCGCATCCCGCCGCGTTCACCGACGACGTCATCGACGCCATGGCCGAGACGACCGCCGTCATGCCGCAACTGCACATGCCGCTCCAGTCGGGCTCCGACCGCATCCTGCGTGCGATGCGCCGCTCGTACCGCTCCGAGAAGTTCCTCGGCATCCTCGACCGCGTCCGCGCGCGCATCCCGAACGCCGCGATCTCGACCGACATCATCGTCGGGTTCCCCGGCGAGACCGAGGAGGACTTCCAGGAGACCCTCCGCGTCGTCGAGGCCGCACGATTCGCGTCCGCGTTCACGTTCCAGTACTCGATCCGCCCGGGCACGCCCGCGGCGACGATGGAGGACCAGGTGCCGAAGGAGGTCGTGCAGGACCGCTACGACCGCCTCATCGCCCTGCAGGAGCGCATCTCCTGGGAGGAGAACCAGAAGCTCGTCGGCCGGCCCGTCGAGGTGCTCGTCTCCACGGGCGAGGGCAAGAAGGACGCCGAGACCCACCGTCTCAGCGGCCGCGCCGAAGACAGCCGTCTCGTGCACTTCGAGGTGCCGGCGGGCTCCGAGTCGCCGCGGCCCGGCGACATCGTGTCGGTCACGATCACGCAGGCCGCACCGTTCCACCTGCTGGCCGACTCGCTCGACGACGCCCCACTGACGATCCGCCGTACCCGCGCGGGCGACGCGTGGGATCGCGCCGAGGCCGAGAGCTGCGCCGTCCCGGCCGAGCCCGGGGCATCCGCCGGTCGCGTCTCGCTCGGCCTGCCGACGCTCCGCGCACGCGGCACCCAGCCGCTCGTGGCGCCCGGGGTCGGCACCATGCCGATCTACGACCCGAGCGACGCCCAGCGCTGACGTGACGCTCATCGCGATCGTCGGCGCCACGGGCACCGGCAAGTCCGACTTCGCGCTCGACCTCGCCGAGGCGTTCGGGCGCGCAGGGCGGGTCGCCGAGGTCGTCAACGCCGACGCCATGCAGCTGTACCGCGGCATGGACATCGGCACGGCGAAGCTCTCCCTCGCCGAGCGACGCGGCGTGCCGCACCACCTGCTCGACGTGCTCGACGTCACCGACGAGGCATCCGCGGCCGCGTACCAGCGCGACGCCCGTGCCGCAATCGATGAGATCCTCGCCCGCGACGGCGTCGCGCTGCTGGTCGGCGGCTCGGGCCTGTACGTGTCGAGCGTCATCCACGACTTCCGGTTCCCGGGCACGGATGCCGCGATCCGCGCGCGCCTCGAGGCCGAGCTCGCCGAGGTCGGCCCGGGCCTCCTGCACGCCCGGCTCAGGGGGATCGACCCCGAGACGGCCGCGAGCGTCGACCCGCAGAACGGCCGCCGGATCGTGCGCGCCCTCGAGGTCATCGAACTCACCGGCGAGTCGAAGGCGGCGCGCCTGCCCGAGCGGCCCGTGCCCTGGCGCGACCATCGCATCGTGCATCTGCGGAGCGTTCGCGCCCGCCTCGTCGAGCGACTGGACGCCCGGGTGGCGCGCATGTGGGAGCGGGGCCTCGTCGACGAGGTGCGCTCGCTCGTGCCCCTCGGACTCGAGCGCGGGATCACCGCTCGCAAGGCCATCGGGTACGCCCAGGCGCTCGCGCAGTTGCACGGGCGGATGACGCCGGACGACGCGATCGCCGAGACCCGGCAGCTCACCCGCACCTACGCGAGGCGTCAGGTCGGCTGGTTCGCACGTTACCGCGACGCGAGCACGATCGACGCCGACGACGTGGTCGCCCGGGGCGCCGAGCTCGCCCGCCAGGCAGCCCTAGACTGAGGTGATGTCCTTCGATCTGCGATTCACCAAGGGGCAGGGCACCGGCAACGACTTCGTGCTCTTCAGCGACCCCGAGGGCGACACCGAGCTCACGCCCACGCAGATCGCGGCCGTCTGCGACCGCCGCTTCGGCGTCGGTGCCGACGGCCTCATCCGCGCCGTGCGATCGTCGAACCTCGACGCCGGCGCGGCCGCCCTCGCCGAGGATCCGCGGGCGACGTGGTTCATGGACTACTGGAACGCCGACGGCAGCGTCTCCGAGATGTGCGGAAACGGCATCCGCGTGTTCACGAAGTACCTCCTCGACCAGGGGCTCGCCGAACTGCACCCGGGCGGATCGATGGCGATCGGCACGCGGGCCGGCGTGCGAACCGTCACCCGCAATGGCGACGGCTTCCAGGCCGACCTCGGTGCCTGGCGGCTCGCCGGCGGCGAACCGCTCGTGCGCGCCAAGAACCTGCCGGTCGCCCGGCCCGGTCTCGGCATCGACGTCGGCAACCCCCACGTCGTCGTCGCCCTCGCCGACGACGACGAGCTCGACGGGCTCGACCTCGCGTACGTCCCGATCCTCGACCCGGCGCCCGAGGCGGGCGCGAACGTCGAGTTCGTGGTGCCCGCCGAGCCCCTCGTCGACGAGGGCGTCGGCCGCATCCGTATGCGCGTGCACGAGCGCGGCTCAGGCGAGACCCTCTCGTGCGGCACGGGTGCGGTCGCCGCGGCCATGGCGGTGCGCCACTGGGCCGGCGCCGGCGCGCCCGACGTGTGGCGCGTGCAGGTGCCGGGCGGCGTGCTCGGCGTTCGCGTGGTCGCGGACGGCGACGGCGAGCACGTGCTGCTCTCCGGTCCGGCCGAGCTGGTGTTCGACGGGGTGCTCAGCCTCGCCTGACGCCGGCGAGCCGGGTCAGGAGCCGGCCGTGCGCCGGGCGGCCAGCACGCGGAATCCCTTGGAGTTCGCCGCCCGCTCGACCTCGAGGCGCAGCTCGTCGCGGAGCCATCGCTGCAACGATTCGGCACCGAGGTGCTTGGCCACCACGAGCCACGCGACACCGTCGTCGTCGAGCCGCGGAAGCCAGTGCGCGAGCATGGCGTGCAGTGCCTGCTTGCCCACGCGGATCGGCGGATTCGACCAGATCGCGGCGAACCGCACCTCGGCGGGAACATCGTCGGGCAGCACGGCGTTGACATTGGTGATGCCGAGGCGTGCGGAATTGCGACGGACGAGATCGAGGGCGCGTTCGTTGACGTCGACGGCCCAGACCGTGGCATCGGGCGACTGCATGGCGAGGCTCAGCGCGATGGGGCCCCAACCGGTGCCGAGGTCGAGCAGGTGGCCCGACGAGGGGGGTTCGGGCACGGTGTCGAGCAGCACGCGAGTGCCCTGATCGAGATGTTCGGGGCTGAACACGCCGGCCGCCGTGAGGAGCTCGACCTCTCGGCCGGCGAGGCGCACGCGGATGGCGCGGGTGCCGGGATCGCTCCGAGGCGAAGACGAGAAGTAGTGGTCGGAGCTCATACACGCAAGCTATCGCACGCGAAGAGAAGTAGGGTTGACACGATGAACGAAGCCGAAGACCGTCCGACCGACGACGCCGTCGAGCGGGTGCTGCGCAGCGCCGAGTCGAAGGCAGGGGTTGCGCGGTTCGGCACGACGGGCGCCGCCGCGATCCAGCGGCAGCAGGCGGATGCCCCAGACGCGGCCTCGGTCGACGGCGAGCAGTTCGACCGTGAGGAACGCGCGGCGCTCCGGCGCGTCACCGGGCTCTCCACCGAGCTCGAGGACGTCACCGAGGTCGAGTACCGGCAGCTCCGTCTCGAGAACGTCGTGCTCATCGGTGTGTACGCGCAGGGTTCGCAGGAGGAGGCCGAGAACTCGCTGCGCGAGCTCGCAGCCCTCGCCGAGACGGCGGGTGCGCGGGTCCTCGACGGGCTCCTGCAGCGCCGACCGCACCCCGACCCGAGCACGTACCTCGGCAGTGGCAAGGCCGAGGAGCTCCGGCACGTCGTGGCGGCACTCGGCGCCGACACGGTCATCGCCGACACCGAGCTCGCGCCCAGCCAGCGGCGCGCCCTCGAAGACGTCGTCAAGGTCAAGGTCATCGATCGCACCGCGGTCATCCTCGACATCTTCAGCCAGCACGCCAAGAGCCGCGAGGGCAAGGCGCAGGTCGAGCTCGCCCAGCTCGAGTACCTCCTCCCGCGCCTGCGCGGCTGGGGTGAGTCGATGTCCCGCCAGGCCGGTGGCCAGGTGGGCGGCGCGGGCGCGGGCATGGGCTCGCGCGGACCCGGTGAGACGAAGATCGAGCTCGACCGCCGCCGCATCCACTCGCGCATGGCGAAGCTCCGCAAGCAGATCGCCGGCATGAAGCCGGCCCGCGAGGCCAAGCGCGCGAACCGCCGGCGCAACGCCGTGCCGTCGGTCGCCATCGCCGGCTACACGAACGCCGGCAAGTCGAGCCTGCTGAACCGCATCACGGGCGCCGGCGTGCTCGTCGAGAACGCCCTGTTCGCGACCCTCGACGCGACCGTGCGCCGCAACACGACGGCCGACGGGCGCGTGTACACGATCGCCGACACGGTGGGCTTCGTGCGCAACCTTCCGCACCAGCTCGTCGAGGCATTCCGGTCGACGCTCGAGGAGGTGGCCGACGCCGATCTCATCGTGCATGTCGTCGATGCGGCGCATCCCGACCCGGCCGGGCAGATCGCCACCGTTCGCGACGTCATCGGCGAGGTGGGCGCACGCGACATCCCCGAGCTCGTCGTCTTCAACAAGTCCGACCTCATCACGCCCGAGGAGCGCCTCGTGCTGCGCGGCCTCGAGCCGAACGCGGTCTTCGCCTCGGCGCGCACGGGAGCCGGCGTGCCCGACGTGCTCGAGGCCATCGCGCGCATGCTGCCCGACCCGGCGGTGGAGATCGACCTGCTCGTGCCGTACGACCGCGGCGACATCGTGTCCACCCTCCACGAGACCGGCCGGGTGCTGTCGGTCGACTACGTCGAGGACGGCACGCGGATCCGAGCGCTCGCCTCGCCCGAACAGGCGGCGCACCTGGCGGAGTACGTCGCGGCATCCGTGCCCGCGTGACATTCCGCGTCTCCCGGTGTCACGTGATGTCACACGGATGACGCGGCGTTCGGGCCTCGCGTATCGTCGCACCTGATCGTGGCGAGCGGCCGGATGCCGCCCGCCTGGAGCGACCGCCGAGCCCGGCACCCGCCCGCGAGACCCACCCGCCGTGACGGCTGGACGGGACGCGGCGTGTGCTGCGTTCTCGACCTCCCGGTGCGGCATCCGCCACCAGGAGCACCATGACAGGCACCGCGCCCGATGGCGGCGACTGTCGGCCGAGGCCGCCGATCTCGTTCGAGCTGTTCCCGCCCCGAACGGATGCCGCGGCGCTCGCGCTCGGCAGCACGATCGACCGGCTCGCCGACACCGGGCCCTCGTTCATGTCGGTCACGTTCGGCGCGGGGGGATCCTCCCGCGACCGGTCGCTGACGGTGCTGCGCCACATGCTCGAGCACACCCGCGTCGAGCCGATGGCGCACCTGACCTGCGTCGGCTCGAGCCACGCCGAGGCGAACCGCCTCGTGCGCGAGTTCCTCGACGCCGGGATCACGAGCTTCCTCGCGCTGCGTGGCGACCCGCCGGCGGGCGCCGACCCCGAGGCGGGCCTCGGCGACCTGCAGAGCGCCGCCGAGCTGGTGCAGCTCATCCACCGCGTGCAGGAGGAGCGCGAACCGTTCGGGCAGGCCGGCATCCCCGGGCTCCCGGGCGCCACGAGCATCCGGGAGCGGCCGCGCCCCGAGCGGGTCGCCGTGGCGGCGTTCCCGACCGGACATCCGCGTTCGCGCGACCTCGAGCAAGACATCGACACCCTGCTCGCGAAGGAGGTCGCCGGGGCGAATCTCGCCCTCACGCAGCTCTTCTGGGGCGCCGACGACTACCTCGGCTTCATCGAACGCGCCCGTGCGGGCGGCGTGACGATGCCGATCCTGCCCGGCATCATGCCGGTCACCACGCCCGCGCGCCTCGCGCGGCTCGTCGAGCTCACCGGGGTGCCCGCGCCGAGCCGACTCGTCAGGGCGCTCGAGGCCGACGCCGATCCCGATCGGCAGTTCGCCACCGGCGTCGATCACGCCGCACGGCTCGCCGCCGACGTGCTCGACGGCGGCGCTCCGGGACTCCACCTGTACACCTTCAACCGCCACGAGGCCGTGCTCGCCGTGCTCGACCGGCTCGGCCTCCGCACCCCCGCATTCGCGGGCATCGAGAGGAACACGAGAACACCATGAACGTACCCGCCTTCCCCACCGGGACCATCCTCGG
Source organism: Agromyces sp. H66 (assembly GCF_004959775.1). GTDB lineage: Bacteria > Actinomycetota > Actinomycetes > Actinomycetales > Microbacteriaceae > Agromyces. Next base: position 50,821 of record NZ_SJZG01000016.1, on the reverse strand, counting down.
CTATCCGCGCATCGGGCGCCGCCGTGAGCTCAAGCACGCCGTCGAGGCGTTCTGGGCCGGCCGCATCGACGCGGGCGAGCTCGAGGCCCGCGCCGCCGAACTCCGAGCGGCGACCCGTGAGCGCCTCGTGGCGCTCGGACTCGGCCGCGACGACTCATCGATCCCCGAGTCGTTCTCCTACTACGATCAGGTCCTCGACGCGGCGGTCGCCGTCGGCGCCGTGCCCGAGCGCTTCCGCCGGCTGCAGGACGAGCACGGGTCGGTCGACCTCGCGGGCACCTTCACGATCGCGCGCGGCGAGGGCGACGACGCGCCCCTCGAGATGACGAAGTGGTTCGACACGAACTACCACTACCTCGTGCCCGAGATCGGCCCCGACACCGCGTTCACCCCGCACGCCGAGCGCATCGTCGCCCGATTCGCCGAGGCGAAGGCGGCCGGATACCTCACGCGACCGGTCATCGTCGGTCCGGTCACGTTCCTCCTGCTCGCCAAGCCCGCCGACGGCGCTCCGGCGGGATTCCGGCCCCTCGACCGGCTCGCCGACCTCGTGCCGGCGTACGCCGCGCTGCTCGCCGAGCTCTGCACCGCGGGCGTCGAGTGGGTGCAGCTCGACGAGCCCGCGCTCGTGAGCGAGAGCATCGACGAACCGCGCGGGCGTGTGCTCGACGCGATCGGCGTCGCGTACGACGCGCTCGGCGCGGCCGACCGTCGTCCGTCGCTGTTCGTCGCGGCGCCGTACGGCGGCCTCGACGACGCCCTGCCCGCCCTCGCGGCCACCCCGGTCGAGGCCATCGGGCTCGACCTCGTGCGCGGCGGCGTCCCCGAGCACCTCGACGCCGCGACCGCCGAATCGCTCGCCGCGAAGACGCTCGTCGCAGGCGTGATCGACGGACACAACATCTGGCGCGGCGACCTCGCGCAGGCGTTCGACCGGCTCGAGGCGCTGCGCTCCCTCGCGGGCGACGTGTCCGTGTCGACGTCGACCTCGCTCCTGCACGTGCCGCACGACGTCGGCGACGAGACCGCCCTCGACGAGCGCCTCGTGAGTTGGCTCGCGTTCGCCGACCAGAAGGTCGCACAGGTCGCGATCCTCGAGCGCGGTCTCGTCGCGGGGCGGGAGTCGATCGAGGACGAGCTCGTCGCGGCATCCGCGGCCCTCGTCGATCGCGCCGGTGCGCCCGGCGTGCGCGTCCCCGGGGTGCGCGACCGGCTCGCCGTGCTCACCGACCGCGACGTGACCAGGGCCGCCTACGACGAGCGCGTCGCGGCGCAGGCGACCCTCGACCTGCCCGAGCTGCCGACCACGACGATCGGCTCGTTCCCGCAGACCGGCGAGATCCGTCGTGCCCGCGCCCGGCTCCAGACGGGCGAGCTCACCGAGGCCGGGTACCGCGAGCTCATGCACGAGGAGATCGCCCGCGTCATCCGGTTGCAGGAGGAGCTCGGGCTCGATGTGCTCGTGCACGGCGAGCCCGAGCGCAACGACATGGTGCAGTACTTCGCCGAACTGCTCGACGGCTTCGCCGTGACGCAGCACGGCTGGGTGCAGTCGTACGGCTCGCGCTGCACGCGCCCGTCGATCCTCTGGGGCGACGTGTCGCGGCCCGCGCCGATGACCGTGGACTGGTCGGCGTACGCCCAGTCGCTCAGCGACAAGCCGGTCAAGGGCATGCTCACCGGACCGGTGACGATCCTCGCGTGGTCGTTCGTGCGCGACGACCAGCCGCTCGGCGACACGGCCCGTCAGGTGGCGCTCGCGCTCCGCGACGAGATCGCCGACCTTGAGTCCGCGGGCATCCGCATCATCCAGGTCGACGAGCCGGCGCTGCGGGAGCTGCTGCCCCTGAAGCGCGCCGACCAGCCCGCCTACCTCGACTGGTCGGTCGGCGCATTCCGACTCGCGACGGGCGGTGCCGCGCCCGCCACGCAGGTGCACACGCACCTCTGCTACTCGGAGTTCGGCGTCGTCATCGACGCGATCCGCAACCTCGACGCCGACGTCACGTCGATCGAGGCGGCGCGCAGCCGCATGGAGGTGGTCGACGACCTCGCGACGAGCGGCTTCGACCACGGCATCGGCCCGGGCGTCTACGACATCCACTCGCCGCGCGTGCCGGGTGCCGCGGAGGTGCAGGCGCTCCTCGAGCGCGCCGTCGCCGAGATCCCGGCCTCGCGGCTCTGGGTCAACCCCGACTGCGGCCTGAAGACGCGCGGCTACGACGAGACGGTGGCGTCGCTCCGGCACATCATCGAGGCGACGCGCGCGGTGCGGGCCGGCCTCCGGGAGCCGGTGCCGGCCAGGTAGCCGAGACATTTGGAGGGCCGGATGTCGCGAGCCCGCGGCATCCGGCATCGCATCGCCGGTCGTGCCACACGGCCTCGCCGAACGCAACCCCCGCCGACGCGTCGGGCGATCGTTCAGGGACGTGACGTACCGTCGTCTGTATGCGACTCGCGGTACACGAATCGGGTGGGGGCACCAAGACCGCCGTACTCATCCACGGCATCATGTCGGACTCGCGCGCCTGGCATCGGGTCACGCGCGAACTCGAGACGCACGGGTTCCGGGTGCTCGCCGTCGACCTGGCCGGACACGGCCGCAGCCCTCGGGCGCGCAACTACTCGCCGAGCGCCTGGGCCGACGACGTCGTCGAGACCCTCGAGCCTCTGCTCGACGGTCCGCCCGAGGTGGTCATGGGGCATTCGCTCGGCGGGCTCGTCGCGAGCCTCGTCGCCGATCGCCTGGCGCCGCGTGCCGCGATCTACATCGACCCGGCGTTCTCGTTCCCGACGGGGATCCGCGGGTTCGCGTTCAAGCTGTTCTTCGCGATCGCCCCGCGGCCGAAGCGTTCCGCGCTCGTGCGGATGAACCCGAAGTGGAGTGCCACCGATGTCGACATCGAGGTGGCGACGCTTCGCGACTGGGACAAGCGCACGATCCTCGGCTTCACGGACACGCGCCGCCTCGTGCCGCCGGCTCGCCTCGTGGCGCCCAGCCTCGTCGTGCTCGCCGAGAAGAGCCTGCTCATCACCGAGCGGGTCGCGGCGCAGCTGCGCGGCAGGGGCATGACGGTGGCGACCGTCCCCGGCACCGGGCACACGGTGTTCCGCGACGATCACGCCGGATTCATGGACACCGTGTGCGGCTGGCTGTGCGACCACGTGCGCGTTGCGGAGCGCACGCCGGCCCCGCTCGCGGTCGCCGCGTAGCGGCGTCACGCCGGGCGCCGCGCGCCGAGGACCCGCTCCTCGGAGACCCGCTCCTCGGAGACTCGTTCCTCAGACGGTGCGGAGGACGGCGACGACCTTGCCGAGCACCTCGGCCTGGTCGCCGAGGATCGGCTCGAACGCGGAATTGCGGGGGAGCAGCCAGGTGTGGCCGTCGCGCTGGCGGAAGACCTTGACGGTCGCCTCGCCATCGAGCATGGCGGCGACGATCTCGCCGTTCTCCGCCGTGGGCTGCGACCGCACGACGACCCAGTCGCCGTCGCAGATGGCGGCGTCGATCATCGAATCGCCGACGACCTTGAGGATGAACAGCTCGCCCTTGCCGACGAGCTGACGGGGGAGCGGGAAGACCTCGTCGATCTGCTGCTCGGCGGTGATCGGGATGCCCGCCGCGATGCGGCCGACGAGCGGCACCATGGCCGCGTCCCCGACGGGAGCGGCGCTGCCCTCTCCCGCGGCGGCGGACCGATCGGCGGTGTCGGGCAGCTCGATGAGCACCTCGAGGGCCCGTGGGCGGTTGGGGTCGCGCCGGAGATAGCCCGCGAGCTCGAGCTGGTTGAGCTGATGGGTGACGCTCGAGAGCGAGGAGAGGCCGACGGCGTCGCCGATCTCGCGCATGCTCGGCGGATAGCCCCGCGAGGAGACGGAACGCTGGATCACCTCGAGGATCGCGACCTGCTTGGCGCTGAGATTCTTGCGCCGGCGCTGCCGGCCGGTCTCGCGCGCATCGTCGATGTCGGTGCTCAACGTCTTCGCCCCTCGTTGCGGCCGTATGCGACCGGATGTCGGTGGTTTCTGTTCGACTGTGATCGGACATTCGAAACTGTATCCGGCTGGAGTCGGTGCGGCAAACATTCGTTCGAGTGTGTCGCGGAATCCGCGGCGAAATCGAGCGGGGCGCGTCGCTTGCGGGTTCGAAGATTCGAAGATATATTCGGAACAGAGTTTCGTATCCGGCCCTCCCGGCCGAGGGCCGGGTACGGCTCCCATCGGAGGTGTGACATGAGCGCAGCGATCGCCCCCAGCGGGTTCGGTACTTCGGTTCGCCCGCGGGCCGCCGAGGTGCCGGCGTCTCCGGTGCCCACTGCGACCCGTCTCCGTCTCACTCGGCGCGGCCGCATCGTGTTCACGGCACTCGGCGCGCTGCCCCTCGTGATCTGGGCCGTCGTGACCATCCTGGGCTCGGGCGGGGCCGCCGCCGACATCGGTGCGCAGTTCGGGGCGCGCACGTTCGACTACGTGACGGTGCACCAGGGCGACTCGCTCTGGGCCATCGCCGAGTCGATCGCGCCACAGGGCGACCCGCGCGTCGTGATCGACGAGATCATGCGGCTCAACGGCCTCGACGAGGCGACCCTCGAGCCGGGCCAGCGGCTCGCGCTGCCGGTCGTTCCCTGATGCCGCACGGGCGGGGCGACCTCGTGCCCGTGGCTAGCATGGACGGGTGACGAGCCTCGACGACCTTCCTCTCCGTGACGACCTGCGCGGCCGCACCCCGTACGGTGCTCCGCAGAAATCCGTCCCCGTCGCGCTGAATGTCAATGAGAACACGCACCCCATCCCCGAGGATGTCGCGCACGACATCGTCGCCCGCGTGGCCGCGGCGATCCTGAGCCTCAACCGCTATCCCGACCGCGAGTTCACCGAGCTCCGCGCAGCGCTCGCGGGCTACCTCGGCCACGGCCTCGAGCCCGACCGCATCTGGGCGGCGAACGGCTCGAACGAGGTGCTGCAGCACCTGCTGCAGGCCTTCGGCGGCCCGGGTCGCACCGCGCTCGGATTCGCGCCCACCTACTCGATGTACGGCCTCCTCGCCTCGGGCACCGGCACCGAGTGGGTCACGGCGAAGCGCGACGCCGACTACGAGCTCAGCGCCGACACCGCGGTGGCCGCGGTCCGCGAGCACGACCCCGACCTCGTGCTGCTCTGCGCACCGAACAACCCGACCGGCACCCCGCTCTCGCTGGACACCGTCGCCGCGGTGGCCGACGCCGCGCGCGGCATCGTCGTCGTCGACGAGGCGTACATCGAGTTCGCCGATCCCGGCACGCCCAGTGCGCTCACGCTCCTCGAGGGTCGCCCACGCCTCGTCGTCTCCCGCACCATGAGCAAGGCCTTCGCGTTCGCGGGCGCCCGGGTGGGCTACCTCGCCGCCGACCCCGCGGTGATCGACGCGCTGCGCCTCGTGCGGCTCCCGTACCACCTCTCGGCGCTCACCCAGGCGGCAGCCCTCGGCGCGCTCGCGCACTCCGGCGAGATGCTCGCGATGGTCGACGAGATCCGCGCGCAGCGCGACCGCATCTCGATCGAGCTCGCGCGAATGGGCTTCCGCCCGTACCGGAGCGGCGCGAACTTCGTGCTCTTCGGCGGCGTCGACGACCCGCACGCGGTGTTCGAGGAGCTCCTCGAGCGAGGCATCCTGATCCGCGAGATCGGGCTGCCGGGGAGCCTGCGGGTGACCGCGGGAACCGAGGCCGAGACGACCGCGTTCCTCGAGGCGATCGCCGTGTTCGCCCCGGCGAACTCCGAGCGACGCGGCGAATAGGATGGTCGCATGACCTCTCCCGGCTCCTCCCGTACCGCGCGCGTGCAGCGTGAGACGAGCGAGTCGAGCATCGACCTGTCGGTGAACCTCGACGGCTCGGGCGTGAGCGACATCGAGACGACCGTGCCGTTCTACGACCACATGCTCACGGCGTTCGCCAAGCACTCGCTCACCGACCTCACCGTGCGTGCGCGCGGCGACATCGAGATCGACGTGCATCACACCGTGGAGGACGTCGCGATCGTGCTCGGTCGGGCCATCCGCGAGGCGCTCGGCGACAAGCGCGGCATCTCGCGGTACGGCGACGCGCTCGTGCCGCTCGACGAGGCGCTCGCGCAGGCCGTCGTCGACATCTCCGGACGGCCCTTCCTCGTGCACACGGGCGAGCCGGCCGGCTTCGAGTACCACCTCATCGGCGGTCACTTCACCGGCTCGATGGTGAGGCATGTGTTCGAGGCCATCGCGTTCAACGCGGGCCTCACGGTGCACGTCAACGTGCTCGCGGGCCGCGATCCGCACCACATCGCCGAGGCCGAGTTCAAGGCCTTCGCACGTGCGTTCCGGCAGGCGAAGTCGCTCGACCCCCTCGTCACCGGGATCCCCTCCACCAAGGGTGCCCTGTGAGCCCGACGAGACGCGTGGTCGTGCTCGATTACGGCTCGGGCAACGTGCATTCCGCGGCCAAGGCGCTCGAGCGTGCCGGTGCCGACGTGCAGGTCACGGCCGATCGCGCGGCCGCGCTCGAGGCCGACGGGCTCGTCGTGCCCGGCGTCGGTGCGTTCAAGGCCGTCATGGATCAGCTCCGCGCCGTCCGCGGCGACGAGGTCATCGACCGACGCCTCGCGGGCGGGCGGGCGGTGCTCGGCATCTGCGTGGGCATGCAGGTGCTCTTCGAGCGCGGCGTCGAGCGCGGCGTCGACACCGAAGGCCTCGGCGAGTGGCCGGGCACGGTCACCGAGCTTCCCGCCCCCGTGCTGCCGCACATGGGCTGGAACACCGTCACGCCCGACGAGGGATCCGTGCTCTTCGAGGGCATCGAGCAGGAGCGCTTCTACTTCGTGCACTCGTTCGCCGCACAGGAGTGGCAGCTCGACGTGATGCCGCCGTTCCCGACGCCGAAGCTCACCTGGGCCGAGCACGGCGGGCCGTTCCTCGCCGCGGTCGAGAACGGCCCGTTGTCGGCGACGCAGTTCCATCCCGAGAAGTCGTCGGATGCCGGCATCCGACTCCTGGCCAACTGGCTGGGAACGCTCGGCTGAGCGTACGCCGTCATGCGCGAACGCCGGCGTCCGCATCGGACTAGGATGCTGTGACTGTGCCGACGTGGCGTTCCACAGCCGACGAACAAGGACAGTGATGAGTGAGTTCAGCAAGACCCCGCGCCTCGTGCTGCTACCGGCGGTCGACGTCGCGGGCGGCAAGGCCGTCCGCCTGACGAAGGGCGAGGCGGGGACCGAGACGAACTACGGCGACCCCGTCGACGCCGCGGCCGACTGGGCCGCGCAGGGTGCGGAGTGGATCCACCTCGTGGACCTCGACGCCGCGTTCGGTCGCGGCTCCAACGCGGGCGTGCTGAAGAAGGTCATCCGGCAGGTTCGCGGTGTGAACGTCGAGCTCTCCGGCGGGATCCGCGACGACGCGTCGCTCGAGCACGCCCTCGAGATCGGCGCGAAGCGCATCAACCTCGGCACGGCGGCGCTCGAGAACCCCGAGTGGGCGGCCTCCGTGATCGCGCAGTACGGCGAGGCGATCGCGGTCGGCCTCGACGTGCGCGGCACGACTCTCGCCGCGCGCGGCTGGACGAAGGAGGGCGGCGACCTGTGGCAGGTGATGGACCGCCTCGAAGAGGCCGGCGCCGCCCGCTACGTCGTGACCGACGTCACCAAGGACGGCACCCTGCAGGGACCGAACCTCGACCTGCTCCGACAGATCATGGAACGCACGCGCCGGCCGGTCGTGGCGTCGGGGGGCGTCTCGAGCCTCGACGACATCGCGGCGCTGCGCGAGCTCGTGCCGCTCGGCCTCGAGGGAGCGATCGTGGGCAAGGCCCTCTACGCCGGCGCGTTCACGCTGGCCGAGGCGCTGGATGTCGCCGGACACTGACCCCGACGACGGGGCGACGGATGCCGCGGCCGCGGGCCGCAGCGACGTGCCGCAGCACCCGGCCGCCGACTCCGCGGGCGTACCGTGGGCCGGCCGCTCGTTCCAGCCGAATCCGCATGCCGCCGACGACGGCCGCGCCCCGGAGGCCCTCGCCGCCGCGATCCGGCGCTTCCGTGCGGGCGACGGCGGGCAGGCCGAGGTCGTCGCCGAGTTCTCCCACTCGCGCCTGCTGATCCCGCTCCTCGCCGAGCTCGGCGACCCTTCGGCAGGCCCAGGGGGGCCCGGGGGCACCGAGGTCGGTGCGCACGGCCTTCCGATCGACAAGAGCCAGGAGTTGTCGATCGTCACGGTCGAGGGACCCGACGGGCGGCGAGTGCTGCCGGTGTTCGCCTCGGTCGACGCGATGACGAGGTGGAATCCCATCGCGCGGCCGGTCCCCGCCGACGGCGTGCGCGTGGCGCTCGCCGCCGCCGACGACGGCACCGACCTGGTGGTGCTCGACCCCGGCTCCGACAGCGAGTTCGTCCTGCGCCGCCCCGCGGTCTGGGCGGTCGCACAGCAGCAGCCGTGGCAGCCGTCGTTCGAGGCGCCGGAGGTGCGTGCGGCATTCGAGCGCTCGATCGGCACCGAGCTCGCGGTGCTCGGCGTCGAGATCGCAGCGGGAGACCCCGATGCCCGACTCGCGGGCCCGGAGCTCGTCGTGCGGCTCTCGCTCGTCGACGGACTCACCCGCGCCGAGCTCGACGCGGTGTTGCAGCGACTTGCGACGCGATGGGCGGCGGACGACGCGATCGCGACGTTGGTCGACTCCCTCACCGTGCGCCTGGTTCCGGTGTCCGGCTGAACCACTGCGGTATATTGCCTGCCATGGGGGAACGCGATTCCGGCTCACCTGTCGATGATGCCGACGCGGCCGTCCAGCCCGGTGGCGACCGGTCTCCGCTCGCGCGGCCGAGCGATGACGAGGGGGCCCCGCCGCCGGCACGACCCGCCCTCACGATCGGGCCGAGACCGCCGGTCCTGCGCCCGATCCCGATGCCGCGGGCCGTCAGGGTCGCCCGATCGCTGTGGACCATCGGGTTCGTGCTCAACGGCGCGGCGGTGTTCATCGCATTCATCACGTACGACCAACTCACCGAGCGGTTGACCACGACGCTCGGCCGTCTCGCGCCGGGCTATGTCGAAGCCGATCTGCGTGGGCTGGTCGACGTGTTCTACTGGATGAGCATCGCGACGATCGGGTTGGTGATCGCCGCCGAGGCGCTCCTGCTCGGGTTCATGCTCGGCCGCCGCGGGGGAGCGCGATGGGTGATGCTACCGGTGCTCGCGTTCCATGCCGTCTCGGCGTTCGTCGCATCGGCGGTCCTCGCGCTCGACGACTGGCCCGGGCTGATCGAGCTACTGCTCCTGGTGGGGCTCGCGCTCGCGGCCATCGGATGGTTCATCTGCATCGTCCCGTCCGCCAACCGGTGGTTCCGGATGAAGGACGAGTCGCAACGGGCGTCGCTCGACTGACTCGGGTGCGAGCCCCATCACCATCGCCTCGCACGACCGGGTGACCACCTGGCACGCCTCGGTCGCTGCCTGGTCGAGCAGCGGGCTTCCGACCATCGCCCGCCATCGACGGAGGGCGGCCGCGGCCGCCTCGCGCACATCCTCGGCGGGGGTGTCCGCGGGAAGGCCGAGCCGCCGGGCAGGCGAGGTTCCGGAGCCGCCGACCAGGCGTTCGGCCTCTTCGGTCTCGGCCGGCGCCAGCCCGATGCTCGTACTGCGTACGGCGGCGAGCAGGCTGAGTTCGCGCAGTTCGTGGGCGTTCGCCTCGAGTCGTTCGATCATCCCGGCGAGTTCGGACGAGCGCGCGGTCGGCCGGCGCCGGATGATGGCGCCGAGCGCGGCGAGGGCGACGCGGGTCTTGAGCGCGTCGGCCCGGGACCGGAACTGGTCGGAGACGATCCGCACCAGCTCCTCCATGCCGCTTCGTCGGTACAACTCGTCGGCGAGGTCGGTCGCGTCCCGGCATCCCGAGCGGATCACCACCGCGGCCATCCTGACCCCGAACATGCCGAAGCGGTCGAGCAGTGAGCTGCGATCCTCCACCGGCAGGTCGATCCCGACGTCGGTTCGCACGAATCGGTCGGCCGAGACGAGCAGTCGCTCGCGTTCGTCGCGGCCGAGCCCGGCCATCACCTGCAGCGCCTCGAACTCTCGCTGGCGCAGCGTGCGCGCCGACTGCGCCAGCAGCCCGGCGATCGGGACGACGTCGAGCGCGAGTGATCGCAGTGTCGCATCGGCGCGATAGCGCTCGGCGATCGTGCGGGCGGAGAGCAGGGCGTCGATGCGTCCCGCACCGATCTCGTCGGCCCGGGAGAGCACGGCCATCGCGTTGACCGTCGAGGATGCCCCGACCACGGTGTCGTGGAAGGCGGAGAGGAAGCCGAGGTCTGCCGAATGGAGGTGACGCATCAGGTAGATGATGGCGTCCGCTTCGGATGGCGCCTCGTCCGGCGTGAGGAACGCGGCCGAGCGGGCCGAGACGTCGCTGGACAGGGACGCGATGCCGGGAGTGTCGATGAGCGTGACGTCCTCGAGGCGCTTGGACGGCCACTCGACCTCGATCCGGTCGGTCTCCTCGGCCGTGGCCGTCCCGAGGTCGATGACGAGTCTTCCGTCGTTCCGGCGCATGGGAATCGTCCGCGAGCCTCCATCGCGGAGGTGGATCGTGATCTTCGGCGTCGTCCCGTGCCGATACCAGGTGACGACCTTCGTGCACTCACCGGCGTCGGTCGGGGCGATCTCCTCGCCGATGATGGCGTTCAGCAGCGTCGATTTCCCGGCCTTGACCATACCGGCGATGGCGACGCGAAGGGGTTCGTCGAGCCGCCTGGCGTGCTCCTCGACCTGCCGACGGGCCTCGGGGTCGTCGCGGTACTCGGCGGCGGCGGCGGCGAGCAGCCGGCGCGCCTCGGCGAGCACGCTGACACTCACGCCGGGTCCGTCGCCGCCGAGGGGGCGGCGGTCGCCGGTGCCGTCGCAACCGGCGTCGACCGTTTCGCCGGTGTCGGCCGGTCGGTCGTCGACGATGGGGCGCCGCCGGACGCCTGAACGGTGTCGATCGCGCGAGCCTTCTCGGTGAGGGCGTCGACGCGCTGGAGGTCGCGCCGGAGGGCGGCGATCCGCCCGTCGCGCTCCTCGGTGTATCTCGATGCGGCCTTCTGCGCCGCGAGCAGCGAATCGGCGAGCGAGCGATGCAGTTCGTCGACGATGGAGGTGAAGTGGTCGCGAGTGGTGCGCTGCACGAGCCGCAAGCGATCGCGCAACTGCTTGCCGACCTGGAAGATGACCTCGTCGACCTGGCGTCTGATGAGGTTCTTGGCCTCGTTGCGACGTCGTTCCAGCCGAGCCTTCGTGTCGTCCTTGTAGACCTTGCGGCCGATCACTGCTCCTGCGGCGAGGGACAGCGGATTGATGATGCTCATCCCGATGATGCCGGTGACGATGCCGACCATGAGGACTCCGCCGTACGAACCTCTGAGGCCGATGTAGAACTTCTGCATCGGGCCGAGCCGGCCGGAATCGAGCGACGCGATCTCGCCGACGGGGTCGAGCACGTCGCGGGTGTCGTCCACGTGGAGGTCGGGGAGGATCGCCTCGTCCTCGGTGAAGAGCCGAGCCACCCGTTCGGCGAGCCACGTCGACCGCTCCTGCGTCCATACGAACGTGTCGCTGACCGCGGCCGAGACGCGATCCTCGAACCAGTCGACGAACTGGTCCCAGACCGGCCCCGGATCCCCTTCGTCGATCGAGTTCTCGGCCTCGCGTTGGATGGCGCGCATGCGATCGCGCAGGTCGTGCTCCATGTCGGCGATGAGATCGGCCACCCCGTCGTTCAGGGTGATCTGCCAGCGCGCGGAGATACGGCGCTGCTCGTCGGCCCGCTCCTTCGTGGCCTCGAGCCGGGCGATCATCTCGGGGGTCTTCTCGGGGTTCTGGAGCGCCTGCAGCTCGGAGTCGATGGCCAGCCGTACGTGTTCGCTCGCGGAGAGCAGGTCGTTGGCCGCGGACCTGCGTTGGATGAGCTCCGCCTGACCGACCACGTCGCGCAGCAGATGGACGGCGAGGTCGCCGAATCCCGACTCGGCATGAAGTTCCTGGTCTCCCGCCTCCACGGCTGCCAACCGCAGCTGCGAGGAGACGGGGAAGAGCGGGATGCCGGGGTCGATCGCGTCGAGGTGGGCTCGGTCGAGCTCCTCGATCCGGCGCCAGTGCGGATACAGGTCGGTCTTGCTGAGCACGCACGCGACGTTCGGCGAGATGCGCATAGCATGACGGAGGAACGTGATCTCGGGCGCGGTGAACTCCTGCGACGCGTCGGAGACGAACAGTATCGCGTGGGCGGAGGGCAGGGCGGCCAGCGTGGTGAGCGCGTGCGCGGAGGAGAGGCCACCGACGCCCGGCGAGTCGATGAGGGTGAGACCGCGTTCGAGGATCTTCCGGGGCAGGAAGACCTCGGCCCCCGTGACCACGTGATCGGCATCGCGGCCGGAGCGTTCCGAGACGTAGCCGTCGAGCTCGGCGATCGGTACTTCGGTGCGGTCGACATCGGTGCCGGACTCGACCGTGCCGGCGACGGATCGCTGCGACAGGACGAATGCCGTCGGTTCCGGACCGAATCGGATGGTGGTCGGGACGGCCGTGGCGATGTCGTCATCGACCGGGCAGACCGGCGCGTTGACGAGCGCGTTCACCAGCTGGCTCTTGCCCTGCTTGAACTCGCCGACGACGATGACCCGGATGCTCGGGTCGAGGAGGCGGTCCTTCGCCTGCTCCAGGCGGCGGCGAAGATCCGCGCGGTCGCCGCTGCCGGCGAGGGCGATGCCCTGGTCGACGAGTTCGATGAGGCGCTCCATCGACGTCCTCCCCTTCGCAGTCCGATCCAATTCAAGCAGAACAGGCGTGGGCTCGGCCCGACGCGGAATCCTCCGTGCCGGGCCGAGCCGGTCTCATGCGATGATCGTGATCGCTACAGGGTGACGTCCTCGACCTCGACCTCGACCTCGACCTCGGTCAGGTCGCCAGGACCCGACTCGAGGTTGTTGCCGTTGAGCGATTCCTCCACGACGACGTTGTCGTCGAACGAGTCGACGGCGATGTTGTTGTCGTCGAACGAGTCGTTGACCGAGTTGTCGTTGTACGAGTCCTCGACCTCGTTGTCGACTTCGCCGCCCTTGTTGGCGAGGTCGTCGCCCGCGACGTTCACTTCGCCGCCAGTGGTGGCGACGATGCTGTCCTCGGCCTCGATCGCGTCGACCTCGCCGCCCTTCGAGGCGACGATGGCGCCGTCGTCGGCGTTGATCGACTCGGTCTCGACGCTCCCGCCCTTCGTGGCGACGATGTTGCCGTCGCCCATCGTGAGCGATTCGTTCTCGAAGTTCTGGAGCAGGATGGAGTCGTTGGCCAGGATGTTCTGGTTCACGGACTGGTCGTTGATGACGTCGCGGTCGTCGATGTACGAGTAGTTGTTCACGACGCTCATCAGCTTCGCGACGGCCTCGTCGTACCCGCCGCCGTGGCCGCCGCCGTGACCGCCCCAGCCGCCGCCGTCGCCGCCGCCGCCCCAGCCGCCGCCGCCCCAGCCGTCGCCGCCGCCGCCGTGGCCGCCGCCGCCCCAGCCGCCGCCTCCGCCGCCTGCGCTCTGGTCGACATCCGTGGTGTTGCCGCCGATCGCGTTGCCGCCCGTGTCGTAGGTGCGGTTGCCGACGGGTCCGAAGTCGAGCGCGACGGGAAGCACCGCGTCGACGTCTGCAGCGCAGACTCCCTGGAGCCCGGCGTTCGCCATTGCCGTGTCGGGGTCGTTCGCGAACTCCGCGGCCGCCTCCGGGCTCTTGAGCAGGCCCATCAGGAAGTCGAGCAATGCCGTGGTGATGTTTGCCATGATCAGTTCCCCTCCTCTGCGAGGTGTAGGTCGATGGCCGACACCGATGCCGGCCCCCACCGAGAAGCCTCCCGTCTTCCGCCGGATGCGTCATCGGTGCCGATCCCCATTCCTCCTGGCCTGCGGATGGGGGTCGGGTAGGGGGCGGAGAGGGGGGATGGGGGATTCCGGCAGCGGGTCCGCGGCCGAGCGGGGGCCGGGCGTCGGAACGTCAACGTCAGCCGTCCTCCTCGGCGAGGACGAGTCGGAGCCGGGCCAGCAGTTCGGAGCGTGTCGTCACGCCCAGTCGACGGCGGATCCGCGCGATGTGATGCTCGGCGGTGCGAGGGGAGATGAAGATCGTGCTCCCGATCTCCGCATACGTCTTGCCCTCGAGCACCAGGCGAGCCACCTCGCGTTCGCGGGCGCTCAGCCCCGCCTCGTCGCGCCGTCCGTCCTCGCCGGCACCGTCGGCGGTGTCGCTCCGACCGTCTTCGGCGTGCATGCTGCGGGCGAGGGCCATGAGCTGCAGCGTGTCCGTGTGTTCGGCGGCCCGCCCGGCGGCGTGCCCGGCAAGACGCCCGGCATCCCAGCGGTATCCGGCCGCCGCGAGGTCGCGCACGGCGTGCTCCACCGCGATCGTCTCCGCCCGGCCGGCGAGGGCCGCCGCCCAGACGCGTCCGGCCTCGGCCAGCATGCCCGCCACGCGATTGGCGGCCGCCATCTCGAGCAGCGCGGCCGCATGGCGCTCGAGTTCCGGCCGGTCCTCGCGAAGGATGGCCGACTGGATGCCCGCCCAGTGCAGGTTCATCGACCACGCCGCCGGCCGGCCCGCTCGCTCGAGGAGCTCCTCGGCCGCGGCGAGCGGTGCCTCGAGCAGGTGCGTCTCACCGAGCCGGGCCGCCGCGATGGCGAGCTCGGCGAGGGAGGCGAGTCCCATCAGATCGATCGGCATGCGAGCGATGACGGGCCGTGCGGCGCTCCATGCCCGGACGAGGGCCGCGAGATCATCGGTTCGGCGGGCGAGACCGATGCGCACCGCGTGGGCGAGCACGTCCGAGCGCAGCCCGAGCGGACGCTCCGACTCGTCGACTCCGGTCAGGAGCGCACGCGCACGCGCCGGGTGGTCGGCGCGGAGCTCGATCAGCGCCTCGGTGAGACGCAGGCGGTTCTCGAACGCGAGCCCGCCCTGCTCGGCGGCTCCGGCAGCCTGGAGCACCTCGACGGCGATGCCGAGCTCGCCGGCATTGACGGCGACGTGAGCGGCGAGGACGGCAGGCACCTCGGGCAGCGGAACGATCTCGCGCGACTCGTTCATGATGCTCGAAGCCTGGAGGAGTGACGAGAGCCCGCAGTCGGAGGCGCCTTCGAGCGCCGCGATCATCCCCTCCGCCATCAGCAGCACGGCGACCTGCGACGAACCGGGGACGCCGTGGTTCGACGCGGCGGCGAGCGTCGCCCGTGCCTGGGCGAGCTCGCCGGTCGCCGCCTGGCACACCGCCGCCAGCGGTTCCGCGCCCCATGCATCCGCCTCCGCGAGCCCGAGGTAGGTTTCGGCGGCGCGCCCGGGCATCCCCCTGCGTGCCCAGATCGCCGCAGCCACGTTCATCACGCGGGGAAGATCCGGATGCTCGTGTGCGGCCAGCAGGCCGTCGACCAGCCGCTCGGCCGCGTGGATGTCGCCCGCCGACCACGCCGCTTGGGCCCGCCTGCCGGCGAGCGATGGAGCGTCGGCGCCCGCCTCGATGGCCACCGTGTACTGCTCCCATGCCTCCGCCGGCTCGGTCGGGAGGAGCGCGTCACCGCGGACCTGCAATGCGTCCGCCACGCGCACGTCCCGATATCCACCGCGGGCGAGCTCGAGGGCCGACTCGCCGAGCGGAAGGCGGGCGGCTTCCATCGCATCGACGAACTCGCGTCGCCCCGCCCACAGCTCGTGTTCCGGGGCGCTCTGCAGTACGGCGAATCGCACGATCGGGATGAGCGACCCGTCGGGTGCGACGAGGCCTGATGCCCGGGCTTCGGACATCAGTCCGTGCAGGTCCGAGTTCCGGAACCGGGGCGCCATCGCCAGAACGGGGCCGGATCCCGAGAATCCGACCGCCAGGGCGACCAGGAAGTCGAGGAATTCCCGGTCGAGACGATCCAGCCGATGGCGCAGTTGCGCCAGCAGCGTGACGGGAAGCGGGCTCGACGTGCGGGGGTCCCACGCTTCGTCGCGGAGTGCGGCCAGGAGCAGATCGACCAATCGCGGGTTGCCGCCCGCGAGCGTCGTGAGACGCTCGAGTTGCGGGAGGGACGGCGCGTCGCCCAGCAACTCGGCCGCACGTGCACGGACGTCCACCGGCGAGAGCGGACGCAGGCCGATGTGGGGTCGCCGCCT
Source organism: Agromyces sp. H66 (assembly GCF_004959775.1). Classification (GTDB taxonomy): domain Bacteria; phylum Actinomycetota; class Actinomycetes; order Actinomycetales; family Microbacteriaceae; genus Agromyces. Next base: position 34,648 of record NZ_SJZG01000016.1, on the reverse strand, counting down.
GCCGAGTCGCTCGACGAGTTCGGCAGCAGCGTCAGACCGCGGCCATGAGCGGAACGCGGCGACGAGGTGCGGACCGTCGGGGCACGCGAGCTCCGAGAGCCGCGCGATGTCGTCGTCGCCGAGACGCTCGAGGTCGTCGACGATGAGCGTGATCCGCTCCGGGCCCGAGTCGATGCGACCCACCTCGTCCAGGCCCTCGGCCACGCGGATGCCCTCGCTTCGCAGGGTCGAGGCGATCTCCGCGAGCAGCGTGGACTTGCCCGACCCCCCGGGCCCCGTGATGCCGGCGTGGACCGGCGCCACACCATCGCGGACCTGGCGCAGGAGCGCCGTGGCCTCCTCCCACCCCGCCACTCCGGTCTCCGGCCCGTCGAGCCGCGAATGCGGGTGGCTCATGGTGTGGGCGCGGGTGACTCGGTGGGGTCGGTGGTGGGCTCGGGCGCGGTGGTGGGCTCGGTCGTCGGTGCCGGCTCGGTCGTCGGGTCGGTCGTCGGTGCCGGCTCGGTCGTCGGGTCGGTCGTCGGTGCCGGCTCGGTGGCGGGGTCGGTCGTCGGGTCGGTCGTGGTGGCCGGCTCGGTCGTGGAGTCGGCCGGGGCATCCGCCGTTCCGGAGGAGTCGCTCGGAGCCGCGGCCGTCTCCGTACCGCCATTCGCCGATGAGATCGGACGGGAGAGGGCACTCACGGGATCGTCCGTGTCGCTGTCTTCCGGCGTGGACTGATCGTCCTCGCTGTCCGGCGGCGGGGCCGTCGATCCGCCGTCGAGGGTCAAGGGGAGTCCGCCGATGGCGTAATCGCCGAAGAGGACTCCGGTCAACCCTTGGGGTTCACCGGTGTCGTCCTCGTCGGGTCGTTCCTGGGTACCGACGGCGAGCGGCGTGATCGGGATGAGCACGGCGACGACGGCCGCGACGATGCCCGCCAGCACGGTCGCCCTGAGTCCGATCGAGGTGCGTGCGGACTCGCGGATCGCGGTCGGTGCGGAGGCGGGTGCGCGGGCTCCGTCCGGGGCGTCCGCCGCCTCGTCGGGTGGTGTTCCGAACGCCCCCGCGGTATCGGCCGCGGCCGGTTCGAGCTTCCGCGCGGCGGCCACGGCGGCTCCGAGGCTGATCGATGCCTTCGGGTCGGCGTCCACGGCGACCGGCAGTTCGAGTTCGGCGGAGACGAGCTGTGCGACCGCGGGAATCCGCGAGGAGCCGCCGATGAGCAGCACGGTGGCGACGTCCGAGACCTCGAGCGCAGCGCGCTCGATGGCCAGGCGGAGCGTGTCGATCGTGCTCCTGAGCGCCTCGTCGACCATCTGCTCGAATTCGGGCCGCACGAGCCGGATGCGCGTGTGGCTGCCGGGCAGGAGGAGCGGTACGGACGTCTCGGTGTCGAACGAGAGCGCCTCCTTCGCGTCGGTGCACTCGCGGCGTACCCGCGCGAGCGCGAGTGCGGCCTCCGGCCCGTCCTCTTCGAGGCCGTCGAACGCTGCGGGCGCGAGCGCCTTCACGTGCTCGAAGATCCGCTGGTCGAAATCGGCCCCGCCGAGTCGATCGATGCCCGCCGGCCTGCCGATGACCTGGAATGCGTCGTCCTCCTCCTTCCGGATGAGGGCGACGTCGAACGTGCCGCCACCGAGGTCGTACACCGCGATGGTCTCGCCGGTCTCGACCTTCTCGCGGTCCAGGTAGTGCAGACCCGCCGCCTCGGGCTCGCTGACCGACTCGACGTTCGCCAGTCCGACGCCGGCCAGGGCGGTCCGGATGACCCCGATCCGATGCTCACCCCACGACGCCGGGTGCGACACCGCGACGACGGCGGGTGCGCAGCCCTCGTGCGCTTCGGCGCGTTCGACCACCCACTGTGCGACGACGGAGAAGATGTCCTCGGCCGTCACGCTGAGGCCGCCGACGATGATGGGCGTCTCGTCGCCGATGCGACGCTTGAATTCGCGCACCACTCGGTCGGGTTCGTCCATCGCCCGCCGCTCTGCCTGCTCGCCGACGACGACGCCGCCGTCCTCGGCGAGGTACACGACGCTCGGCACGGCGGCCCGCCGCGTTCCGAGTTCGAGCGGCTCGTAGGCCATCGACCCGTCGGCTCGGCGCCGACCGATCGCGGCGGCCGTGAAGCTCGTGCCGATATCGATCCCGAGCACGTACGACGTCACTTCGTTCCCCCTCGCGATCGCACGCCGGCCCCATCGCCCCCAGCGCACCGATCACTCGCGAGTATTCCTCGGCACCGGGAATGCGGCAACCCTTTTGCTGGCCCTTGTTTGGGGTACAGGTGCCTCGTTCGGGGTACAGACCGCGGGCATCGGCCAGTCATACTGGGTGGATCATGGAACGCGCACGGGGGGCGGTCGTGCCGGTCGTGGTCGGCTCGGCGCTGACTGCGCTGGCGCTCAGTGGATGCGGGATGTCGTTGTTCTTCCCTGTCGTCGAGGAGTCCACCCCGGTGCCCGAGGAGGTCGGCGCTCCCCTCGAACCGTTCTACTCGCAGGTGCTTCGCTGGGACCAGTGCGGTGAGTTCCTCTGTTCGACGGCGAAGGCGCCGCTCGACTGGGCGGACCCCTCGGCCGACGACATCGAACTCGCCCTCATCCGTCAGCCTGCGGAGGAGGAGAAGATCGGCTCACTCCTGTTGAATCCGGGTGGTCCCGGTGTATCGGGGTACGACTTCGTGGCGTCATCCCTCGACGTCGCCGTCCCCGAGGCGGTCCAGGACCGATACGACATCGTCGGCTTCGATCCTCGTGGCGTCGGGCGGTCCACCGCGGTGTCGTGCTTCGAGCCGGCCCAGCTCGACAGCCTCGTGTACGGCGTCGCCCCCGGGGCACGTGGGAGCAACGCGTGGATCACCGGCCAGAACCAGCTCACGCACGCCTTCGGACAGGCGTGCCTCGCGCGGACCGGCGCACTGCTGGAGAACGTCGACACCGAGAGCGCGGCCCGAGACCTCGACATGCTGCGGGCCATCCTGGGCGAGGAACGGCTCGACTACCTCGGGTACTCGTACGGCGCATACCTCGGCACCGTCTACGCCGGGGCGCATCCCGACAAGGTCGGGCGAATGGTGCTGGACGGACCCATCGACCCGAGCCTCGGCGAGCCCCAGCTGACCCTCGCCCAGGCGCGGGGCTTCGAAGCGGCGCTCCGCTCGTACCTCGCCACGTGCATCCCGGCCGCGACCTGCCCGTTCCAGGGGACCGTCGATGACGCGATGGCCATGGTGCGCGACATCCTCGACGCCGTCTCGAGGAATCCGATCCCGTCGACGGACGGGCGGGCGGTCGGTGCGGACACCCTCCTCGTCGCCATCGCGGCCCCGCTCTACGACGCCCAGACCTGGCCGGCGCTCGACACGCTGTTCTCCACCGTCCTCGCCGGTCAGGCCGAGTTCGCCCTCACCCTGGTCGACGGCTACTACGGTAGGACCCCTGACGGCTCGTACTCCGGCAACCTCTTCGAGGCGCTCCGGGCGGTCAAGTGCCTCGACTATCCTGCGCAGAACAACGTCGCAGTCATGAGGGAGCAGGGGAAGGCCCTGATCGATGCCGCCCCGTACCTCGGCGCGTACTTCGCCTTCAGCGACCTCTCGTGCCTGTCGTGGCCGTTCGCCTCGGAGAACGTACCGGCGCCGATCACGGCGCCGGGTGCGGCGCCGATCCTCGTCCTCGGCACCACGAACGATCCCTCGACGCCGTACCAGTGGGCCGTCGATGTGGCGTCGCAACTCGAGAGCGGCATCCTCGTCACGCGACAGGGCGACGGGCACACCGCCTTCAACAAGGGGAACGCGTGCGTCGACACGACCGTCGAACAGTACCTGCTCGACGGCGTCGTGCCGACCGCCGACGTCGTCTGCTGACCCCCCTTCCGGTCGTTGACCCGCCGCCGGGCGCGGGCGCATGATCGGAGGGCGCACCCGACGCGCAGGATACAGGTGCATCATGGCCGACCGGCAGGAGGGGCGGCAGGACCGCCCGTACGACGACGTGCTCGAGATCGCCGAGCGACACGCGAAGGCGTGGCTCCGGGGCATCCGCGATCGCCCGATCCCGCCGCGGCTCGGGACCGACGACCTCAAGGAACGCCTCGGCCGGGAGCTCCCCGAGACGGGCGAGCCGGCGGTCGACGTGATCGAGCGACTGGCGGAGGGAGCCGAGCCGGGACTCATCGCGATCGGGTCGCCGCGCTTCTACGGATGGGTGATCGGCGGCACCCAGCCGGCCGCGCTCGCCGCCGACTGGCTCGTCTCGGCGTGGGACCAGAACACGGGCCTGCGCACCATCACGCCCGCCGCCGTCGCCGCGGAGGAACTCGCCGAGGAGTGGCTCGTCGACCTGCTCGGGCTGCCCGACGGAAGCCAGGTGGGCTTCACCACCGGTGCGACCATGGCGCAGTTCACGTGCATGGCCGCCGCCCGTGACGAGGTGCTGCGGCGCGCCGGCTGGGACGTCGAGACGCAGGGCATGGCGGGCGGCCCCCCGATCCGGTTCATCGTGGGGGAGGAGCGGCACGGCACCGTGGACCTCGCGGGCCGCTACCTCGGGCTCGGCTCGCCCATCGTCGTGCCCAGTGATGTCGAGGGCCGCATCCGCATCGACGAGCTGCGCGCAACGCTCGCGGCGGGCAGCGGGCCCGCGATCGTGCTGCTGCAGGCGGGCAACATCCACTCGGGGGCCTTCGACGACTTCGGTCCGGCCATCGAGGCCGCGCACGAGGCGGGGGCATGGGTGCACGTCGACGGCGCATTCGGCCTGTGGGCGGGCGCGTCGCCTCGGTTCCGGCACCTCGTCGCCGGCATGGATGCCGCGGACTCCTGGTCGACCGACGCGCACAAGACGCTCAGCGTGCCGTACGACTGCGGGCTCGCGATCGTGCGCGACGCGCACGCGATGCATCGCGCACTCAGCATGCACGCCAGCTACCTGCAGGCCACCGACGAGGGCGCCGACCCGCACGAGAAGGTGCCCGAGCTGTCCCGGCGCGCGCGTGGCCTGCCGACCTGGGCGGTGCTGCGTTCCCTCGGTCGCTCGGGCGTGGCCGCGCTCGTCGAACGACTGGCGGATGCCGCGCGCGGCATCGCCGACGGGGTGGCGGCGCTGCCCGGGGTCGAGGTGCTCAACGAGGTGGTCTTCACGCAGGTGTGCATCGCCCTCGACGACGACGCCGCGACCGAGGCGCTGAGCCGGCGGCTGTGGGACGACGGGGAGGTGCTCGCGATGACGTCGCGCTGGCACGACCGGGCCGTCGTGCGCTTCTCGGTGAGCAACTGGCAGACGGATGCCGCAGAGGTGCGCCGCACCGTCGACGCCGTCGGGCGGGCGCTGGCCGCGTTGCGCACCGGCTGAGGCCTCCTCCGCTCACGGCGTCGCGTCAGGGGCATCCGCTTGAATGGAGGCATGGCGGAGGCGTTGAGCTCGTTCTCGCCCGCGACCCGGGCGTGGTTCACCGAGTCGTTCGCCGAGCCCACGGCCGTGCAACGCGAGGCGTGGCAGGCCATCTCGCGCGGCGAGCACGCGCTCGTGGTCGCACCGACCGGCTCGGGCAAGACGCTCGCCGCATTCCTGTGGGCGATCGACCGACTGCACGCGTCGGGCGCGGATGCCGCGACCACGGGCACGAAGGTCGTCTACCTGTCGCCCCTCAAGGCGTTGGGCGTCGACGTGGAGCGCAACCTGCGGGCGCCGCTCGTCGGCATCGCCCGCACCGCGGCGGCGCACGGGCTCGAAGTGCCCGAGGTGAGCGTCGGCGTGCGATCGGGCGACACGCCGCCCGCCGAGCGCCGGTCCCTCGTGACGCATCCGCCCGAGATCCTCATCACGACGCCCGAGTCGCTGTTCCTGATGCTCACGTCGGCCGCCCGCGAGACGCTGCGCGGGGTCGAGACGGTGATCGTCGACGAGATCCACGCGCTCGCCGGAACGAAGCGCGGCGCACATCTCGCGCTGTCGCTCGAACGCCTCGACGCGATCACGGCCGCACCCGTGCAGCGCATCGGACTGTCGGCCACCGTGCGGCCGCACGAGGAGGTCGCCCGGTTCCTCGCGGGCACGCGGCCCGTGCGCATCGTGGCGCCGGCCGCCGGCAAGCGGTTCGACATCCGCGTCACGGTTCCCGTCGAGGACTTCTCCGACCTCGCGACCGAGTCGGGCTCGGGGTCGGTGTGGCCGCACGTCGAGGCGGCGATCCTCGACGAGGTGCTCGCGCACCGATCCACCATCGTGTTCGCCAACTCGCGACGGCTCGCCGAGCGCCTCACGGCGCGGCTCAACGAGCTCTGGGCGGAACGCGTGGCGGAGGCCGTGCCCGCGTCCACAGCGGAGGCGGTGCCCGTCGCGGCATCCCGCGTCGACGCCGTGCCGGCACCGCGCCCACCCGCCGAACTGCCGGGCGCCTCGGGCATCACCACCGGCGCCGAGCCCGTGCTCGCCCGCTCCCACCACGGGTCGGTCAGCAAGGAGGAGCGCGCCATCGTCGAGGCCGACCTGAAGGCCGGACGGCTGCGCTGCGTCGTCGCCACCTCGAGCCTCGAGCTCGGCATCGACATGGGCGCCGTCGACCTCGTCATGCAGGTCGAGTCGCCGCCGTCGGTCGCGAGCGGCCTGCAGCGCATCGGACGCGCCGGGCACCAGGTGGGCGAGATCTCGAAGGGCGTCGTCTTCCCGAAGCACCGTGCCGACCTGCTCCACTCCGCCGTCGTCGCCGAGCGCATGGTCGCGGGCGCCATCGAGGCGATGCGCGTGCCCACGAACCCGCTCGACGTGCTCGCGCAGCAGACCATCGCCGCCGCCGCCATCGACGAATGGGACGTCGAGCACTGGTTCGAGCTCGTCCGCCGCGCGGCGCCCTATGCCACGCTGCCGCGCTCGGCGTTCGATGCGACCCTCGACATGCTCGCCGGCCGCTACCCGTCCGACCGCTTCGGCGAGCTGCGCCCGCGCCTCGTGTGGGATCGCGACGCCGGCACCATCGTCGGCCGCCGCGGCGCGCAGCGACTCGCGGTCACGAGCGGCGGCACCATCCCCGACCGCGGGCTCTTCGGCGTCTTCATGATCGGCGAGGCCGGACCGGGTCGCCGGGTCGGCGAACTCGACGAGGAGATGGTCTACGAGTCGCGTGTCGGCGACGTCTTCGCGCTCGGCGCCACCAGCTGGCGCATCCAGGAGATCACGCATGACCGGGTGCTCGTGGCGCCCGCGATCGGGGAACCCGGGCGCCTGCCGTTCTGGAAGGGCGACGGCATCGGGCGTCCGGCGGAGCTCGGCGAGGCGATCGGCGGGTTCATCGCCGAGATCGCCGGCGCGCCGCCCGACACGGGCCTCGCTCGCGCCCGCGCCGCCGGTCTCGACGAGCGCGCGGCATCCAATCTCGTCGCCTTCGTCGACGACCAGCGCACCGCGACCCGGGTCGTGCCCGACGCGACGAACCTCGTGGTCGAGCGGTTCCGCGACGAGCTCGGCGACTGGCGCATCGTGCTGCACTCGCCGTACGGCATGCGCGTGCACGCGCCCTGGGCACTCGCCGCGGGGGCGCGGGTGCAGGAGCGGTTCGGCGTCGACGCCAACGCCGTCGCGAGCGACGACGGCATCGTGCTGCGCATGCCCGACACCGCCGACGAGCCACCCGGCGCCGAGCTCTTCACGTTCGAGGCGGCCGAACTCGCCGAGCTCGTGACGCAGCGCGTGGGCGACTCGGCGCTGTTCGCGTCCCGGTTCCGCGAGTGCGCGGCACGGGCGCTGCTGCTGCCGCGGCTCAACCCGGGCCGTCGCTCGCCGTTGTGGCAGCAGCGGCAGCGTGCGTCGCAGCTCCTCGAGGTGGCGCGCGACTACCCCGACTTCCCGATCATCCTCGAGGCCGTGCGCGAGTGCCTCCAGGACGTCTACGACCTGCCGGCCCTCACCGCCCTCGCCGAACGCATCGCCTCACGACGGGTGCGCTTCGTCGAGGTCACCACCGAGACGGCGAGCCCGTTCGCGTCGAGCCTCCTGTTCGGCTACGTGGGCGCGTTCATGTACGAGGGCGACGCACCGCTCGCCGAGCGTCGCGCGGCCGCGCTCTCGCTCGACCCCGGCCTGCTCGCCGAACTGCTCGGCACCGTCGAACTGCGCGAGCTCCTCGATCCCGAGGTCGTCGAGGAGACCGAGCGGATGCTGCAGCGGCTCGTGCCCGACCGCGCCGCGCGCGGCGAGGAGGGCGTCGCCGACCTGCTCCGCGAACTCGGACCGCTCACGGCCGCCGAGGTCGCCGAACGCACCGACGAGGCGACGGATGCCGCAGCCGCCCTCGCGGCGCTCGTCGCCGCCCGGCGCATCGCCGAGGTGCGATTCGCGGGCGACACCCGGTTCACCGTCGTGGAAGACCTCAGCCGACTCCGGGACGCCCTCGGCGTCCCGATTCCGCCGGGCCTGCCCGAGGTGTTCGGCGAGCCGGTGCGCGACCCGCTCGGCGACCTCGTGAGCCGCTACGCGCGCACGCACGGACCGTTCACGGCGGCGGCCGTCGCCGAGCGCTTCGGCATCGGGCAGGTCGTCGCCGCATCGGCGCTCGGCCGACTCGCGGCCGAGCGCCGGGTGGTCGAGGGGGAGTTCCTCCCGCACGGCGCCGGCACCGAGTGGTGCGACAGCGAGGTGCTCCGGCGCATCCGCCGTCGCTCGCTCGCCGCGCTCCGCAACGAGATCGAGCCGGTGCCGCCGCGCGAGTTCGCGAGGTTCCTGCCCGAATGGCAGCACGTCGGCGCCAGGCTCAGCGGCGTCGACGGTGTCGCAGCGGTCATCGAGCAGCTCGAGGGCGCGCGCATCCCGGCGTCGGCGTGGGAGTCGTTCGTGCTGCCCGCACGCGTCGGCGACTATCGGCCCGACATGCTCGACGAGCTCACCTCCTCGGGCGAGGTGCTGTGGGCCGGTGCCGGATCGCTCCCGGGCGACGACGGCTGGATCAGCCTCCACCTCGCCGACACCGCCGAGTTCACGCTGCCGGCACCGGCGGCCGCGCCGCTCGACCCGCTCGAGACCGAGCTGCTCGCCACGCTCGGCGGCGGTGGCGGCTACTTCTTCCGCCAACTCGTCGAGGCGATCGGGGCCACCGACGTCGAGCCCGTCGTCGACGCGCTCTGGCGGCTCGCCTGGGCGGGCCTCGTGACCAACGACACGTTCGCGCCGGTACGAGGCCTCGTCGCGGGTCGCGGCGCGCACAAGACCGCGCCCGCGACGCCACGGGCTCGAATGCGCGGTCGGTCGCTGACGCGCCGCGCGCTCGCCGCCGAGGTCCAGTCGTCACGCGCCGCGGCCGCGCGTGCGAACCCGCCGCGCGCCGCCGGGCGCTGGGCGATCCTGCCGCTCGCGAGCTCGCAGGCGACACCCCGGGCGCACGCGCTGGGCGAGACGCTCCTCGAGCGCTACGGCGTCGTGACCCGTGGATCGGTCGTGGCCGAGGGCGTGCTCGGCGGATTCGCCCTCGCCTACCGGTCGTTGTCGACCTTCGAGGAGTCCGGTCGCGTGCGGCGCGGGTACTTCATCGACGGGCAGGGCGGCGCCCAGTTCGCCTCGACCGCCGCGGTCGACCGGTTGCGCGGCGCCCCACGCGGGGCGGCCGTCGCGCTCGCGGCGACCGACCCGGCGAATCCGTTCGGCGCGGCGCTCGACTGGCCCGAGACGGCCGACGGCGGGCACCGGCCGGCCCGCAAGGCCGGCGCGTTCGTCACGATCGTCGACGGCGAGGCGGCCTTCTACCTGGAGCGGGGCGGGCGCACCACGCTCGTGTTCACCGACGACGCCGACACGCTCGCGGCCGCGGCATCCGCGCTCGCGGACGCGCTCGCCCGTGCGGGGTCGCCGAAGCTCCGCATCGAGACTGTCAACGGCGGCGGCGTGTACGGCTCGGTGCTCGAGCAGCCGCTGCGTGCGGCGGGGTTCCGCGAGACACCCAGGGGGCTGCGCTTCGATGCCCGAAGGTGACACCGTCCACCAGGCGGCGCGGCGGCTCGCCGAGGCCCTCGCCGGGCGGGTCGTGACGCGGAGCGACTTCCGGGTGCCCGCGTACGCCACCGTCGACCTGGCCGGCGAGACCGTGCACTCCGTTGCGGCTCGCGGCAAGCACCTGCTCATGCGCGTCGGCGACCGGGTGGTGCACTCGCACCTGAAGATGGAGGGCGAGTGGGGCGTGTTCCGGCCGGGGGAGCGGTGGCGGCGTCCCGCCCATCGGGCCAGAGTCGTCATCGAGACCTCCGACGCGGTCGCCGTCGGCTTCGACCTCGGCGTGCTCGAGGTGTTTCCGGCCGACGAGGAGGCCGACCGCATGGCCTATCTCGGTCCCGACCTCCTCGGTCCCGACTGGGACGCCGACGATGCCGTGCGGCGCATCGCGGCGTCGCCCGACGTGCCGATCGCGGTCGCCCTCGGCGAACAGCGGAATCTCGCCGGGCTCGGCAACGTGTACGTCAACGAGCTGTGCTACCTGCGCGGAGTGCTGCCGACGCGGCCGGTGTCGACCGTCGACCTGCCGCCGCTCGTCGACCTCGCGAGCCGCGTCATCCGGGCCAATCGCGACCGCGTCTCGCGCACGACGACGGGCGTCGATCGTCGTGGCGAGCGCCTCTGGGTCTACGGTCGCGGCGGCGAGCCGTGCCGGCGGTGCGGCACCCGCATCGAGCACGGGCGCCTCGGCCGCAACGAGCTCGAGCTGCGCGAGACGTACTGGTGCCCGAGATGCCAGCGGTGAGATCCCGAGGTGACGCCCGATGGGCCGTATCCTTGCTCCGATGTCCCTCATGATCTCGGTCGTCGTGCCCTCGTACAACGACGCCGTCATGCTCGAGCAATGCCTCGACGCGCTCGGCAGGCAGACACGGCCCGCCGACGAGATCGTCGTCGTCGACAACTGTTCGACCGACGCCACGGTCGAGGTCGCGCGCGCGACCGGCGCGCGGGTCGTGACCGAGTCGCTCCGGGGCATTCCGGGCGCCACCGCCGCCGGCTTCGACGCCGCGGTCGGAGACGTGCTCGGTCGCCTCGACGCCGACTCGATCCCGCCCGCCGACTGGGTCGAACGCGTCGAGCGCGCGTTCGCCGACGCCCCCCGCCTCGACGCGCTCTCGGGTCCCGGCCGGTTCTACGGCGGCACGGCGATCATCCGCTGGTACGCCGAACGCCTGCACATGCCGATGTACTACCGGTTCGTCGCATGGGTGCTCGGGCACGACGTGCTCTACGGGTCGAACCTCGCGATCCGGGCGTCCGCCTGGCGTGTGCTCCGTGAGCACGTGCATCGCGACATCTCCGACGTGACCGACGACCTCGACCTCACGATCAACCTCCAGCCCGGCATGGGGGTGCGATTCGACCCGACGCTCGAAGTGGGCGTCTCGGCGCGACCGTTCGAGAGCTGGGCGAGGAACAACCGGGCCGTGCGGATGGCGCGCGACACCGCTCTCATCAACCGGCGCGAGCAACCGTTCCTCGAGCGCCGGCGAGCCTGGGTCGCGAGCCGTCGCGAACGCGCCGACGCCCCGCGCTGACCGACGCACCCACGCTGCGCACGCTGAGCGTATCGGCTGCCGCGTTCCTGAATCCTGTGCGGGTGGTCAGCTGACCGGTCCCGTCCACTTCTCGCCCGGGCCCTTGCCGACGGGGTCGGCGATGACGGATGCCTCGCGGAACGCGAGCTGCAGCGAGCGCAGGCCGTCGCGCAGCGATCGCGCGTGCACGTCGCTGATCTCGGGCGCGCCCGCCGTGATGAGCCCGGCGAGGGCGTTGATGAGCTTGCGGGCCTCGTCAAGGTCGAGCTGCTCGTCGGGATCGTCGGCCAGGCCGACCTTGACGGCGGCGGCGCTCATGAGATGCACGGCGGCCGTCGTGATGATCTCGACGGCCGGGACCTCGGCGATGTCGCGGGTCGCGCCCTCGACGGTGGACTCGTCTGAACTGTCGCTCACAGACATCCTCTGTTAGACTACTGCGGGCCCGGGGCCAGTCCCCGGTACGAAAGTGGAGTTCCTCCCACCCGCGCATACCGCTTCATCAAGGTTACCGGGTCGATCGCCCTCCGCTTCCACGCCACTGAGCAGCCAGCACAGTGCGGGGGAGTAGACAGGGGGCCGTAGTGCCGCACGGTGCGATTCCGTGCGAGCCTGCGTGGATCCTCCGCTCTCGTCGACGGGCGGCATCCGCCTCCCGTTCGAGCAACAGCTTGAGTAGAGGAGTACACGCATCAGCGATCCCCGTACCAATGACCGTATCCGCGTTCCCGAGGTCCGCCTCGTGGGCCCCGGCGGAGAGCAGGTCGGCGTCGTGAAGATCGAGGTGGCCCTGCGGCTCGCGCAGGAGGCCGATCTCGACCTCGTCGAGGTCGCACCCAACTCGAAGCCGCCGGTCGCCAAGATCATGGACTACGGCAAGTACAAGTACGAGGCTGCGCAGAAGGCGAAAGAGGCCCGGCGCAACCAGGCGAACACGATCCTCAAGGAGGTTCGGTTCCGCCTCAAGATCGACAAGCACGACTACGAGACCAAGATGAAGCGCGCCGTCGGCTTCCTGAAGTCCGGCGACAAGGTGAAGGCGATGATCCTCTTCCGCGGGCGCGAGCAGTCGCGTCCCGAGATGGGTGTCCGCCTCCTGCAGCGCTTCGCCGAGGACGTGGCGGAGTTCGGCACGGTCGAACACAACCCCACCATCGACGGCCGCAACATGGTCATGGTCATCGCGCCCCTCAAGAACAAGTCCGAGGCCAAGGCCGAGGCGAATGCACAGCGTGCTGCGGCGAAGGCCCGACCGGCGGCGGATGCCGCCGACGGCCCCGCGCAGACGGCCGAAACCGACGAGGCGTAGGCCAGGCACCCCCGTCCGCCACCCCGTGGCGGCAGAACCAAGGAGAGACACGAGATGCCGAAGCAGAAGACCCACTCCGGGTCGAAGAAGCGCTTCAAGATCACCGGCAGCGGCAAGATCCGGAAGCAGCAGGCCGGGATGCGCCACAACCTCGAGGGCAAGCCCTCGAAGCGCAAGGCCCGCCTGAACCAGGACAAGGTGCTGTCGGCTCCCGACACCAAGGTCGTCAAGAAGCTTCTCGGCCGCTGAGCCGCGAGATCCGTTAGGAAGAAACAGAGTCATGGCAAGAGTGAAGAGGGCGGTCAACGCCCACAAGAAGCGCCGGGTCATCCTCGAGCGCGCCGAGGGCTACCGCGGCCAGCGTTCGCGTCTCTACCGCAAGGCGAAGGAGCAGGTCACCCACTCGCTCGTCTACGCGTACCGCGACCGTCGCCAGAAGAAGGGCGATTTCCGTCGCCTCTGGATCCAGCGCATCAACGCGGCATCCCGTCAGAACGGCCTCACCTACAACCGCTTCATCCAGGGCCTCGGCCTCGCGGGCATCGAGGTCGACCGTCGCATCCTCGCCGAGCTCGCCGTGAACGAGCCCGCCACCTTCGCGGCGCTCGTCGAGACGGCGAAGCAGGCGCTTCCGGCCGACACGTCGGCCCCCAAGAGCGCGGCGTAAGCACCCGCCCCGAACGGCCCGGCACCCGCTGATCGAACCAGCACGGGTGCCGGGCCGTTCGTCGTCTCGCCCATAGACTGGCCGCATGCTCGAGAACCCGAGGTCCCCGCGCGTCCGGGCGGTCGCGAAACTCGCGAAGAAGCCGGCGCGCGCCGAGAGCGGGCTGTTCCTCCTCGAGGGCCCGCAGGCCGTCGCCGAGGCGCTCACGTTCCGCCCTCAGCTCGTGGTCGAGCTCTACGCCACCCCCTCGGCGCTCGACCGGTACACCGACATCGCGCAGACCGCGGTCGATGCGGGCGTCGACGTCGAGTTCGTGACCGAGGAGGTGCTCGACTCGATGGCCGACACCGTCACGCCGCAGGGCTTCGTGGCGGTGTGCCACCAGTTCCCGACCGCCGTGAAGGACGTCTTCGCGGCCGCCCCGAAGCTCGTCGCCATCCTGGAGGAGGTGCGGGACCCGGGCAACGCGGGCACGATCGTGCGGGCAGCGGATGCCGCGGGCGCCGACGCGGTGATCTTCACGGGTCGAACCGTCGACCTGTACAACCCCAAGGTGGTGCGCTCCTCGACCGGGTCCATCTTCCACCTGCCGGTCGCGGTGGGAGCCGGCCTCGAGGACGTCCTGGAGCGCGCCCGCGCCGCGGGCCTCACGGTGCTCGCCGCCGACGTCAAGGGCGAGGACCTCCTGACGGCGCGGAACGACGGCGTGCTCGCCCGTCCGACGGCGTGGCTGTTCGGCAACGAGGCACGAGGGCTCACCGACGAACAGCTCGCGCTGGCCGACCGTGTCGTCACGGTGCCGATCTACGGCCATGCCGAGTCGATGAACCTCGCCACCGCGGCATCCGTCTGCCTCTACGAGAGCGCGTTCGCGCAGCGCAGCGCTGGTCACGAATAGGTAACCCACCGCGCCTCGTCTTGGCGCGGGGCCTCGATGCGCCCTAGTTTTGGGGATATGGAGCCAACCCAGCAGGCGCCCCGCACGTCGAACATCTCGGTGCGCCACGGCGAACCCCTGGTCGTGATCGACCACGTCGACAAGCACTTCGGCGATCTGCACGTGCTGAACGACATCAACACGGTCATCAACCGCGGCGAGGTCGTCGTGGTGATCGGGCCGAGCGGCTCGGGCAAGTCCACGCTGTGCCGGGCGATCAACCGGCTGGAGACGATCGACTCCGGCACCATCACCATCGACGGCGAGCGGCTTCCCGAGGAGGGCGCGGGGTTGGCGAAGCTCCGCGCCGACGTCGGCATGGTCTTCCAGTCGTTCAACCTGTTCGCCCACAAGACGGTGCTCGAGAACGTGACCCTCGCGCCGATCAGGGTGCGACGCGTGCGCCGCAAGGAGGCCGACGCGAAGGCCATGGAGCTGCTCGAGCGCGTCGGCGTCGCGAACCAGGCGCAGAAGATGCCGGCGCAGCTCTCGGGCGGCCAGCAGCAGCGCGTCGCGATCGCGCGCTCGCTCGCGATGAACCCGAAGCTCATCCTCATGGACGAGCCGACGAGCGCACTCGACCCCGAGATGATCAACGAGGTGCTCGACGTCATGGTCGGCCTCGCCGAGCAGGGCATGACCATGATCGTCGTGACCCACGAGATGGGCTTCGCCCGCAAGGCCGCCGATCGCGTCCTGTTCATGGACGGTGGCCGCATCGTCGAGGAGGCGACGCCCGCCGAGTTCTTCGACCACCCGAAATCCGATCGCGCGAAGGACTTCCTCTCGAAGATCCTCGAGCACTAGGCCTGCGCTGCCACGAGCGGCGAGGAAACACCAAGATGAGAAGAGGCAGAGACATGACACGCATGAGAATCGCACTCGCCGCGGCCGCCGCGGCGTCGGCGCTTGTCCTCGCCGGCTGCGCCGGCGGCGGCGGGGATGGCACCGAGGAGCCCACGGACGAGGCCGCCCCCACGTTCGAGGAGGGCACCACGATGGCCGAGCTGGCCGAGGCGGGCAGCATCACCGTCGGCACCAAGTTCGACCAGCCCCTGTTCGGGCTCGTCGGGCCGTCGGGCGTTCCCGAAGGCTTCGACGTCGAGATCGCGAAGATCATCGCCAGCGAGCTCGGCATCTCGGAAGACAACATCGAGTGGGTCGAGACCGTGTCGGCCAACCGCGAGCCGTTCATCGAGAACGGCGATGTCGACATCGTCGTCGCGACGTACACGATCAACGACACGCGCAAGGAGGTCGTCTCCTTCGCGGGCCCGTACTACATGGCGGGCCAGTCGATCCTCGTGCTCGCCGACAACGACGACATCCAGAGCGAAGACGACCTGGTCGGCCAGCCGGTCTGCTCGGTCACGGGGTCGACGCCCGCCGAGAAGCTCGCCGAGATCGGCGCAGAGCCGCTGCTCACCGACACGTACACCAACTGCCTCGAGCCGCTGCGCAGCGGCCAGGTGGTCGCGGTGTCGACCGACAACGTGATCCTCGCGGGCCTCGCCGCCCAGAACGAGGGCGAGTTCAAGGTCGTCGGCGAGCCGTTCACGGACGAGCCGTACGGCATCGGGCTCGCGCTCGAGGACGACGAGTTCCGCAACTGGATCAACGACGTGCTCGAGGCGTCCTACGAGGACGGCCGCTACGAGGAGGCCTGGAACTCCACCGCCGGTGAGATCCTCCCGTTCGTCGAGCCGCCCACACCCGACCGCTACTGATCGGATCCGGGCCCGGGCCCGGGCGGTGCAGACCGCCCGGGCCCGGCCCAGCCTGAACCGGAAGGAGGCGCGTGGACGCCGTCATCGAGAACCTGCCGACGTATTGGCGCGGCTTCAGCATGACCCTGCTGCTGCTCGGCGTGAGCGGCGTCTCGGCACTCGTGCTCGGCACGGTCATCGCCTCCATGCGCATCTCACCGGTGGCGTCGCTTCGCGGATTCGCGACGGTCTACACCGAGCTCGTGCGGAACACCCCGCTCACGCTCGTGCTGTTCTTCACCGCCATCATCCTGCCCTACCTCGGATCACGACTCGACTACTCGGTGGCGGCGATGATCGGCCTTTCGGTCTACACGTCGCCGTTCGTGGCCGAGGCCCTGCGGTCGGGCATCAACGGCGTCCCCGTCGGCCAGGCGGAGGCGGCGCGCAGCGTGGGCCTGGGCTTCGGCCAGACGGTGGGGCTCGTGGTGCTGCCGCAGGCGTTCCGCATGACGATCCCGCCGCTCATCAACGTGTTCATCGCCCTCACCAAGAACACGTCGGTCGCCGGCGGCTTCTTCGTCTTCGAACTCTTCGCGGCCGGACGCCAGCTCGCGAACGCGAACGGCGACGCCGTGATCGCGATCCTCCTCGGCGTCGCGACCCTCTACCTCGTGATCACCGTCCCGCTCGGCGTCATCGCGAGTCAACTCGAGCGCAAGTGGGTGGTCCAACGATGAGCAGCTCGAGCGTCCTCTTCGATGCGCCGGGGCCCAAGGCCCGGCGCGCATCGCTCATCTCGTCGATCGTCGCCGGCGTGCTGATCATCGCCGGGCTCGGCTGGATCGCCCTCACCCTCGCCGCCCCGCGCGAGAGCGGCGGCATCACGCTCCCCGGCTACTTCGACCCCAGCCGGTGGGACATCTTCGCCGACCCCCAGGTGTGGTCGTTCATCATCTTCCAGGGGGTCTGGGGCACGCTCAGCGCCGCGCTCACGGCATCGGTGCTGGCGATCGTGCTCGGCGTGATCCTGTCGCTGCTGCGCAGCTCGGAGATCGCCTGGATCAGGATCCCGGTCGCGATCGTCCTCGAGTTCTTCCGCGGCATGCCCGTGCTGCTGATGATGCTGTTCATCCTGCTGGTGTTCAGCACCGGCTCGTTCTGGGCGGTCGTCTCGGCGCTCACGGTCTACAACGGCGCACTCATCGGCGAGGCGCTCCGCGCCGGCCTCGCCGCACTGCCGCGCGGTCAGCGCGAGGCGGGTCTCAGCCTCGGGATGCGGCCGCTGCAGTCGAAGATGCTCGTGGAATTCCCGCAGGCGTTCCGGCAGATGCTGCCGATCATCGTGGCGCAGCTGGTGGTGCTCCTGAAGGACACCTCGCTCGGCTACATCGTCGGCTACGCCGAACTGCTGCGTGTGAACATGAACAACCTGGCGAGCTTCTACGGCAACCGCTACCTGTTCTCACTGTTCGTCGTGACGCTCGTGCTCTACCTGATCATGAACCTCTCGCTCTCGTGGTTCGCACGATGGCTGTCGCGGCGAACCGCATCGAGGTCGAGCGGCAAGGCGCTCCCGCCCGACGACGCGACCCAGGCGATCCTCGTGGCGCAGGCGTCGGCGGCGGCGAAGCAGCCTCCCCAGTTCTGACACGGGGCCCCGCCCCCGCACCGCTAGACTCGTTCTTCGTGTCCGAGCCCCTCGAAATCACCGAGCACGCCGTCGCAGCGGCCGTCGACGCCGCCCTCGCGGCGATCGCGTCGGCCGCCGACTCCGCCGCGCTGAAGACCGTCCGCGCCGAGCACACGGGCGAGAGGTCGACCCTTGCGCAACTGAACGCGCAACTCCGCAACGTGCCCAACGACCAGAAGGCCGCCCTCGGCAAGCTCGTCGGCGGCGCCCGCGGCCGCGTGAACCAGGCGTTCGCCGCACGTGAGGCCGAGATCCTCGAGGCCGAGGCGGCCGCGCAGCTCGAGGCCGAGACGGTGGATGTCACGGCGCTGCCCTCGCGATACCGGCCGGGCTCGCGGCATCCCCTCACCCTGCTGCAGGACCGGGTGAGCGACGTGTTCACCGGTATGGGCTGGGAGATCGCGGAGGGACCCGAGGTCGAGAGCGAGTGGTTCAACTTCGACGCACTCAACTTCGACGCCGACCACCCGGCGCGTGCGATGCAGGACACCTTCTTCGTCGACCCGCCCGAGTCGCACCTCGTGCTGCGCACGCACACCAGCCCGGTGCAGGTGCGGTCGATGCTCGAGCGCGAGGTGCCCATCTACGTGCTCGCGCCGGGCCGCGTGTACCGCACCGACGAGTTCGACGCGACCCACCTGCCCGTCTTCATGCAGTTCGAGGGCCTGGCCGTCGACCGGGGCCTGACGATGGCGCACCTGAAGGGCACCCTCGACCACTTCGTGAAGTCGATCTTCGGCGACGAGGCGAAGGTTCGCCTGCGCCCGAGCTTCTTCCCCTTCACCGAGCCGAGCGCCGAGCTCGACTTCTGGCACCCGACGTTCAAGGACGGTGCACGCTGGATCGAGTGGGGCGGCTGCGGCATGGTGCACCCCAACGTGCTGAAGGCCGCGGGCATCGACCCCGAGGTCTACACGGGCTTCGCGTTCGGCATGGGGATCGAGCGCGGGCTCATGCTCCGCAACGACGTGCAGGACATGCGCGAGATGGTCGAGGGAGACATCCGGTTCTCCCAGCAGTTCGGAATGGTGGTCTGACCCATGCGAGTGCCGCTCAGCTGGCTCGCCGAATACGTCGAACTCGTGCCGGGCACGACTCCCGAGGAGGTGCACGCCGCGCTCGTCGAGGTCGGCCTCGAAGAGGAGGACGTGCACACCTTCGAGGTGCAGGGTCCCATCGTGGTGGGCGAGGTGCTCGAATTCGTCGAGGAGCCGCAGTCCAACGGCAAGACCATCCGCTGGTGCCAGGTTCGCGTGGCGCCCGACGGCCCTTCGACGGGCTCGGGGACCGATGTCGAGGGCCCGGCGGTTCGCGGCATCGTCTGCGGGGCGCGCAACTTCTTCCCGGGCGACAAGGTGGTCGTGACCCTGCCCGGCGCCGTGCTGCCCGGGCCGTTCCCGATCGCCGCGCGCAAGACGTACGGGCACGTGTCCGACGGGATGATCGCCTCGGCGCGCGAGCTCGGGCTCGGCGACGACCACGAGGGCATCCTGCGGCTCGCGACCCTCGGCATCGACGCGCCGGTCGGCACCGACGCCATCGCGCTGCTCGGGCTCGACGACGCCGCCGTCGAGATCAACGTCACGCCCGACCGCGGCTACGCGTTCTCGATCCGCGGCGTCGCGCGCGAGTACGCGCACGCGACCGGCGGGCGCTTCCGCGACCCCGTCGAGCAGTCGAGCCCGGCGGCGGTCCCTGAGCCCGTCGAAGGGGCCACCGCCGACGCGTTCCCCGTCGAGGTGCGCGACGAGGCGCCGATCCGCGGCCGAGTCGGCTCCTCGGTGTTCGCCACCCGCATCGTGCGCGGCGTCGACCCCAAGCGCCCCACGCCGGCGTGGATGGTCGCGCGACTGAAGCTCGCCGGCATCCGTTCGATCTCGGTGCTCGTCGACATCACGAACTACGTGATGCTCGAGCTCGGCCAGCCGATCCACGGGTACGATCTCGACCGCCTGCGCGGCGGCATCGTGGTGCGCCGTGCCACGCCCGGCGAGACCATGGAGACGCTCGACGGCAAGGTGCGCACGCTCCACCCCGAGGACCTGCTCATCACCGACGACCGCGGGCCGATCGGCTTGGCCGGCGTCATGGGCGGTGCCGAGACCGAGATGTCGGATGCCACGACGAACGTGCTCATCGAGGCCGCGAACTTCGACCCCGTCTCGATCGCGCGCACGGCGCGTCGGCACAAGCTCCCGAGCGAGGCCTCGAAGCGGTACGAGCGCGGCGTCGACCCGCAGATCGCCGCCGCCGCCGCGACCCGGGTCGCACAGCTCATGGTCGACCTCGCGGGCGGCACCGCCGACGTGGGCGGGTCGCTCATCCACGAGGCCGCCGGGCGCGAGTCGATCGAGCTGCCCTCCGGCTACGTGTCGGAGCTGATCGGCGTCGAGTACACCGACGACGAGGTGCACGACGCCCTCGCCGAGATCGGCGGCATCATCACGGCGACCGAGACGGGCTTCGAGGTCGTGCCGCCGTCGTGGCGCCCCGACCTCACCGGCAGGGCCGACCTCGCCGAGGAGGTGGCCCGCATCGCCGGGTACCACCGCATCCCGTCGGTGCTGCCCGTCGCCCCGCCCGGCCGGGGCCTCACGCGCTCGCAGCGGGTCCGTCGCCGCGTGGCGGACACGCTCGCGGCGGCTGGCGCCACCGAGGTGCTCTCGTTCCCGTTCTCGACCGAGGCCGAGAACGGAACGTACGGCAGCGCCGACGGCGAGCCCGTGGCATCCGTTCGCCTCGCGAACGCGCTCGACGCGTCGACCGCGCTCCTGCGCCGTTCGCTGCTCCCGGGGCTCATCGGCGCCGCGAGGCGCAACCGGTCGCGTGGCCTCAACGACCTGTCGCTCTTCGAGGTGGGGCTCGTGTTCCTGCCCGAGACGGGTCGCACCTACGGCACCCCGGGGTTGCCGATCGGCGACGCGAGGCCGAGCGACGACGAGCTCGCCGAGCTCCAGGCGGGCATCCCGCCGCAGCCGCGCCACGTGGGCGTGCTGCTCGTCGGCGACGTCGTCACGAAGCAGTCGGGGCAGCCCGCCGTTCCGGCCGGCATCGTCGACGCGCTCGACGCCGTGCGGCAGATCGGGCTCGCGACGGGCGCCGAGTTCGAGTTCGTGCAGGGTTCGCACCAGGCGATGCACCCGGGCCGCACGGCGGAGCTGCGCCTCATGGGTCGCCCGGTCGGATACGCCGGCGAACTCCTGCCCGCGCTCGCGGAGGAGGCCGACCTGCCCCGCGTGGTGGCGGTCGTCGAGCTCGATCTCGACGCCGTCATCGAGCTCACCGATCCCGCCGTGGAGGCGCGCGCCATCGGCACGTACCCGGCCGCGACGCAGGACCTGTCGCTCCTCGTCGACCGGGCCGTCCCTGCGGCGTCGGTGGCCGCGGCGGTGCGCGAGGGCGCGGGCGAGCTCCTCGAAGACCTCCACCTCGTCGACGACTACCGTGGCCAGGGCATCCCCGAGGGCTCGAAGAGCCTCACGTTCGCGCTCCGGTTCCGCGCGGCCGACCGCACGCTCACGGCGGCCGAGGCGAGCGAGGCGAAGCTCGCCGGCGCGGGCGTCGCGGCCGAGCGGTTCGGCGCGAAGATCCGCGACTAGCCCGTCCGCCACGCTACTGCAGGAAGATGGGCCCCATCACCCCCGCACGGGAGGCATGGGGCCCATTCTCCTGTCGTAGCTTGTGGGCGGGGCGTCAGGCGCCGTATCGCTCCACGAGGCGGTCGAACGCGGCATCCAGCTCCTGGTCGACGGCGCGGCGTGACGCGTCCTCGTCGTGCCACTCGACGATCTCCTCGGCGCCTCGCCAGAACGGGATGATCGCCCGGTACTCGGGCACGAGGGCCTTCACCTTGCGGTTGTCGAAGATCACCGAGTGCGCCTTGTCGCCCACGAGGCCCGGCCCGTGGTCGGGGAGCTCTCGGGCGATCGCCTCGCTCGCGACGTGCACGGGTCGGAACTCCGCCCCGGCCGCCCAGGCGAGTTGCTCGGTGATGCGGTCCCAGGTGAGCACCTCGTCGCTCGTGATGTGGAACGCCTCGCCGATCGCGCGGTCATTGCCGAGCAGCCCGACGAACGCCACCGCGAAGTCGCGCGTGTTCGTGAGCGTCCAGAGGCTCGTGCCATCGCCCTGCACGACGACCGGCTTGCCCCGGCGCATCCGGTCGACCGCCGTCCAGCCGCCGAGGATCGGCACGCTCGTGCGGTCGTACGTGTGCGACGGGCGCACGATGGTCGCCGGGAACCCGCGCTCGCGGTAGGCGGCGACGAGCAGGTCCTCACCCGCGATCTTGTCGCGGGAGTATCGCCAGAACGGGTTCCGCAGGGGCGTTGATTCCGTGATCGGCAGCGTGGCCACGGGCTTCTGGTACGCCGATGCCGACGAGATGAAGACGTACTGCCGACAGCGGCCCTCGAAGAGCTCGATGTCGCGGGCGACCTGCTCGGGCGTGAAGGCCCGGAAGTCCGCCACGACGTCGAACGTCTCGTCGCCGACGGCGGCGGCGACGGATGCCGCATCGTCCGCGTCGCCCACGAGGTGCCGCACGCCCTGGATCGGCGGCCGGACGGTGCTGCGACCCCGGTTCAGCAGCGTGAGGTCGACGCCGCGCTGGATCGCGAGCGCGCTGGATGCGGAACTGATGATGCCGTTGCCGCCGATGAACAGCACGCGCAGGGCCATGGGATCCTCCTCGTTCGGCATCGGTGAGCCGACAGCCCGAGCCTATGCCCGCCCGGCCGGACCCGATTTTGCCGGGGCGGTTCCGATCGATAGGGTCGACGCATGTCCATCGCACGGTCCGCCTCCTCCGCACGCCTCTCGCGTGTCGTCGAGCTCGGCAACCGACGTCGTGGCGCTCGCCGAATCTCGGCGACCCCTGCTGCGGCCTAGTCGGGCCGGTGCGGGCGTCGCCGCAACGTCGCCACGACCGCTCAGACCCTAAGGTGGATCCATGACGTACTCCGTCGCCGTTTCCGGCGCGTCCGGCTATGCCGGGGGAGAGATCCTGCGCCTGCTCGCCGATCATCCCGACTTCGAGGTGCGCACCGTCACGGCGCACGCGAACGCCGGGCAACCGCTCGTCGCCGTGCAGCCGCACCTGCGCACCTATACCCATCTCACGCTGCAGGAGACCTCCGCCGCGACGCTCGGCGGTCACGACGTGGTCTTCCTCGCGCTGCCGCACGGGGCATCCGGTGCCGTGGCGGCCCAACTCGACCCCGGCACGCTCGTCATCGACTGCGGGGCCGACCACCGCCTCGAGGATGCCGCGGACTGGGCCGCGTTCTACGGCGGCGACCACCACGGTGCGTGGGCCTACGGCGTACCCGAACTGCCCCGCCTCCAGGGCACCCAACGCGAGCGGCTCACCGGCGCGCGTCGCATCGCGGCGCCCGGATGCAACGCCTCCACCGTCGCCCTGTCGCTCGCCCCCGGCATCCGCGCGGGCGTCATCGAGAGCCGCGACCTCGTCACCGTGCTCGCGGTCGGACCGTCGGGCGCGGGCCGGAGCCTCAAGGCGAACCTGCTCGGCAGCGAGATCCTGGGCTCGGCGAACCCGTACTCGGTGGGTGGCGTGCACCGGCACATCCCCGAGATCACGCAGGCCCTGCGGTGGGCGGGCGCCGCCGACCCGACCATCTCGTTCACGCCGGTGATCGTGCCGATGTCGCGGGGCATCCTCGCGACCTCGACGGCGCGGATCGTGCCCGGCACGGATGCCGCGGCCGTCCGTGCGGCGTGGGAGGACGCGTACGCGGGGGAGCGGTTCGTGCAGCTCCTGCCGGCCGGCCAGTTCCCTCGCACCGCCGACGTGCTGGGCGCGAACACGGCGCTCATGGGCCTCGCGATCGACGAGGTCGCCGGCCGCGTCGTCGTGGTCACGGCCGTCGACAACCTCGTGAAGGGCACCGCGGGTGCCGCCATCCAGTCCGCGAACATCGCGCTCGGCCTCGCCGAGTCGACCGGCCTGCCCGTGAACGGAGTCGCACCGTGACCGTGACCGTCCCCGCCGGATTCGAGGCGGCCGGCATCGCCGCGGGCCTCAAGCGCTCGGGCGCGCTCGACCTCGCCGTCGTCGTGAACCGCGGCCCGTCGAACGCCGCCGCGGCCGTGTTCACCTCCAACCGCGCGAAGGCGAATCCGATCATCTGGTCGCAGCAGGTCATCCAAGACGGGGTGGCCTCGTCGATCGTGCTCAACTCCGGTGGCGCGAACTGCTTCACCGGACCCGAGGGCTTCCAGGTCACCCACCACACGGCGGAGGCCGCCGCGTCGGCGTTGGGCGTGTCGGCCGGCGACGTGCTCGTCTGTTCGACCGGACTCATCGGCGAGCAGCTCGACGCCGAGGTCGTCGAGGAGGGCGTGCTGTCGGCCGTCGACCGGTTGGGCGCCGACGGTGGCGAGGATGCCGCGCGCGCCATCATGACGACCGATACGAAGCCGAAGACGGTGGCGCTGCAGGTCGACGGATGGCGCATCGGCGGCATGGCCAAGGGCGCCGGCATGCTGGCACCGGGGCTCGCGACGATGCTCGTCGTGCTCACGACCGATGCAGACCTGCCGGCGGCCGAGCTCGACGCGGCGCTCCGGCAGGCAACCCGGGTCACGTTCGACCGGCTCGACTCCGACGGCTGCATGTCGACCAACGACCAGGTCACGCTCATGGCCTCGGGGGCGTCGGGCGTGGTGCCCGACACCGCGACGTTCACCGAGGCGCTCACCACGGCGTGCCGCGACCTCGCGCTGCAGCTGCAGGCCGACGCCGAGGGCGCGAGCCACGACATCGCGATCGAGGTGCGCGGCGCCGTCACCGAGGACGACGCCGTCGAGGTCGGCCGCTCGGTGGCCCGGAACAATCTCTTCAAGGCCGCGATCTTCGGCAACGACCCGAACTGGGGTCGCGTGCTCGCCGCCATCGGCACGACGCAGGCGCCGTTCGACCCCTACCTCGTCGACGTGTCGATGAACGGGGTGCGCGTGTGCCACGCGGGTCGGCCCGACCAGCCCCGCGAGCTCGTCGACCTCGAGCCGAGGGCGACGCACGTGCTCATCGAGCTCCATGCCGGCGAGGCATCCGCCACCATCTTCACGAACGACCTCACGCACGACTACGTGCACGAGAACAGTGCCTACGCGAGCTGAGATGACGAACGAGAACGAGAACGAGCACGAGAACGATTCGAACGACGACGGGGCGGATGCCGCGGCCGGCGACGCGGCGACCGCGGCGGCCAAGGCGCAGGTGCTCATCGACTCCCTGCCCTGGCTGAAGCGCTTCCACGGCGAGACGATCGTGGTGAAGTTCGGCGGCAACGCCATGGTGAGCCCCGAGTTGCAGCGCGCGTTCGCCGAGGACATGGTCTACCTGCGCTACGCGGGCATCAAGCCCGTCGTGGTTCACGGTGGCGGACCGCAGATCTCGGCGATGCTCGCACGGCTCGGCATCGAGAGCGAGTTCCGGGGCGGCTACCGCGTGACCACGCCCGAGGCCATGGACGTGGTGCGCATGGTGCTGTCGGGCCAGGTGAGCCGGGAGCTGGTCTCGCTCATCAACCGGCACGGCCCGCTCGCGTCTGGGGTGTCCGGCGAGGACGCCGGCCTGTTCAGGGGCCGACGGCGCGGCGCGCTCGTCGACGGCGACGAGGTCGACCTCGGGCTCGTCGGCGACGTCGTCGAGGTCGATCCGGCCGCGGTGCTCGCCGAGCTCGACGCCGGACGCATCCCCGTGGTGTCCTCGATCGCGCCCGATGCGGATGCGCCGGGCCAGTCGCTCAACGTCAACGCCGACTCCGCTGCGGCGGCCCTCGCGATCGCCCTCGGCGCCGCCAAGCTCGTGATCCTCACGGACGTCGCGGGCCTCTACCGCGACTGGCCGAACCGCGACTCGCTCGTCTCGGTCATCGACGTGCGCGAACTCATCGAGCTGCTGCCGCACCTCGAGTCGGGCATGATCCCGAAGATGACGGCCTGCCTCGAGGCCGTGGAGGGCGGCGTCGCGAAGGCCGCAATCATCGACGGCCGGATCCCGCACTCGATCCTCCTCGAGGTGTTCACGCAATCGGGCATCGGAACGGAGGTCGTCCCCGCATGACCGGGTCATCCACACCGGCCGGCACCATCGAGTGGCAGCAGCGGTTCGACCGGCGCTTCATGCGCTCGCTCGGCATGCCGCTCGCCAAGCTCGACCACGGCCGCGGCGCACGCGTCTGGGACTCAGGCGGCAACGAGTACCTCGACTTCCTCGCCGGCATCGCCGTGAACTCGCTCGGCCACGCGCACCCCGTGTTCGTCGAGGCGGTCTCGACGCAGGCGGCACGGCTCGCGCATGTCTCGAACTACTTCACGTCGGAGCCTGCGCTCGAGCTCGCCGAGCGCGTGACGCGCCTCGCGGGCGCGGGCGACGAGGGGCGCGCGTGGTTCGGCAACTCGGGTGCCGAGGCGAACGAGGCGGCGTTCAAGCTCGCCCGCCTGAACAACTCTGGCGGCGCCCGCACGCGGGTGCTCGCGCTCGTCGACGCGTTCCACGGCCGCACGATGGGATCGCTCGCGCTCACGGGCAAGCCGCCGATGCGCGAGGCGTTCGAGCCGCTGCCCGGCGGGGTCGAGCACATCGACGCCACCGTCGCCGCCCTCGAGGCGGCCGTCGACGACGGCGTCGCCGCGCTCTTCGTCGAGCCCATCCAGGGCGAGGCCGGCGTGGTCGAGCTGCCCGACGGGTTCCTCACCGCGGCGCGCGAACTCACCCGGCGCCACGGCGCACTGCTCATCGTGGACGAGATCCAGACCGGCGCCGGCCGCACCGGCGAGTGGTTCGGGTTCCAGCACGAGGGCATCGTGCCCGACGCCATCACGATCGCGAAGGGCATCGGCGGCGGCTTCCCCATCGGCGGCCTCGTGACCTTCGGCCACGCGTCGTCGCTCTACTCGAAGGGCCAGCACGGCTCGACCTTCGGCGGCAACCCGCTCGCCACGCACGTGTCCAACGCGGTTCTCGGCGAGATCGAGCGGGCGGGCCTCGTCGGCAACGCCGCGCTGCGCGGGCGGCAGATCCGCGCCCGCGTCGAGGGGTTCGACTCACCGCTCGTCGCCGGCGTCCGCGGCCGCGGCCTGCTCCTCGGCGTCGCGCTCACGGAGCCCGTGGCGCACCTGGTCTCGAACGCGGCCATGCAGGCCGGGCTCATCGTGAACGCCGCGAACGACTCGACGATCCGCATCGCGCCGCCGCTCATCATCGACGAGGCCGACGTCGACGAGTTCGCCGAGCGCTTCGCTCGTGCCCTCGACGCCGTCGCCGCCGCCCTCTGACCACGGACCGATCCACACGAACGGAATCGCATGACCCGCCACTTCCTCCGCGACGACGACATCACGCCCGCCGAGCAGGCCGAGATCCTCGACCTGGCCGAGCGACTGAAGCGCGATCGCTGGTCGGTGAAGCCGCTCGCCGGACCGCAGACCGTCGCCGTCATCTTCGACAAGTCGTCGACCCGCACGCGCGTCTCGTTCGCGGTCGGCATCGCCGACCTCGGCGGTTCCCCGCTCATCATCTCGACCGCATCGAGCCAGCTGGGGGGCAAGGAGACACCGAGCGACACGGCCCGTGTGCTCGAGCGCATGGTGTCGGCGATCGTGTGGCGCACCTACGGCCAGGCCGGCCTCGAGGAGATGGCGGCCGGCACCACCGTCCCCGTCGTGAACGCCCTGTCCGACGACTTCCATCCGTGCCAGCTGCTCGCCGACCTGCTCACCATCCGCGAGCACAAGGGCCGGCTCGCCGGGCTGACCGTGACCTTCCTCGGCGACGGCGCGTCGAACATGGCGCAGTCGTATGTACTCGCGGGCGTGACCGCCGGCATGCACGTGCGCGTCGCCTCGCCCGAGGAGTTCTCGCCCGCGGCATCCGTCATCGACGACGCCGACCGCATCGCCGCCTCGACCGGCGGATCTGTGACGCTCTTCACGGATGCCGCGGAGGCCACCGCCGGCGCCGACGTCGTGGTCACCGACACGTGGGTGTCGATGGGCAAGGAGGACGAGAAGGCGCACCGGGTCGCCACGTTCGGCGCCTACCGGGTCGACCGCGAGCTCATGTCGCTCGCGGCATCCGACGCCGTGTTCATGCACTGCCTGCCCGCCGACCGGGGCTACGAGGTCACGGCCGACGTGATCGACGGCGAGCAGTCGATCATCTGGGACGAGGCCGAGAACCGGTTGCACGCCCAGAAGGCGCTGCTCGTGTGGCTCCTCGAACGGAAGGACGCGTGATGACCGACGAGCCCGGCACCGGCGCAACCGGCCCCGAGGGCGGAGCCGCCTCGGCGCACGGCACGAACGAGGGTGCGCTGTGGGGCGCCCGGTTCGCCTCCGGTCCCTCGCCCGAACTCGCCCGCCTGTCGAAGTCGACCCACTTCGACTGGCAGCTCGCGCCCTACGACCTGGCCGGGTCGCGCGCGCACGCCCGGGCGCTCGCCGCCGCCGGTTACCTCGACGACGACGAGCTCGCGACCATGCTCGCCGGACTCGACACGCTCGAGGCCCGCGTGTCGTCGGGCGAGGTCGCCGCGGCCGAGTCCGACGAGGACGTGCACGGAGCGCTCGAGACGGCACTCATCGGCATCGTCGGCCCCGAGCTCGGCGGCAAGCTCCGCGCCGGCCGGAGCCGCAACGACCAGATCGCCACGCTCGTTCGGCTCTACCTCAAGGACCACGCTGCCGTCATCGGCCAGCAGCTCGTGCACCTCATCGACGCGCTCACCGCGCAGGCCGACGACCACCGCACAGCCGTCATGCCGGGGCGCACGCACCTGCAGCACGCGCAGCCCGTGCTGCTCGCGCACCACCTGCTCGCGCACGCCTGGGCGCTCTCCCGGGATCTCGAACGACTCGTGGACTGGCTGAAGCGCGCGGACGTCTCGCCGTACGGCGGGGGAGCGCTCGCCGGGTCAACGCTCGGGCTCGACGCGGCATCCGTCGCCCGCGACCTCGGCCTCGCCCACCCGGCCGAGAACTCCATCGACGGCACCGCGAGCCGCGACGTCGTGGCCGAGTTCGCGTTCGTGGCGGCGATGATCGGCATCGACCTCTCCCGCATCGCCGAGGAGGTCATCCTCTGGAACACGCGCGAGTTCGGCTTCGTCACGCTCGACGACGCCTTCTCGACCGGCTCGTCGATCATGCCCCAGAAGAAGAACCCCGACATCGCCGAGTTGGCTCGCGGCAAGTCGGGCCGGCTCATCGGCAATCTCACCGGCCTCCTCGCGACCCTGAAGGCGCTGCCGCTCGCGTACAACCGCGACCTGCAGGAGGACAAGGAGCCCGTCTTCGACTCCGTCGAGACGCTCGAGGTGCTGCTGCCGGCGTTCACGGGCATGGTCGCGACCCTCACGTTCCACACCGATCGCATGGCCGAGCTCGCTCCGGCCGGCTTCTCGCTGGCGACGGATGTCGCGGAGTGGCTGGTGAAGCGCCGGGTGCCGTTCCGCGACGCCCACGAGATCACCGGGGCGCTCGTGCGGTACGCCGAGGAGCACGGTCTCGAACTCGACCAGGTCGACGATGGTGCGCTCGCCTCGATCTCGCCGCACCTCACGCCCGACGTGCGCGAGGTGCTCACGATCGAGGGCTCGGTCGCGAGCCGGGACGGCATCGGCGGCACCGCTCCGGTGCGGGTCGACGAGCAGTTCGCGCACCTGACCGACCGGGTACGGCACCTCGTCGCGAGCCTTCCGGGGTCGAGGCACTGACCGAACGCATGACGCCAGGGCTCATCACCGTCGGGCGCGACTACTTCGCGCGCGACCCCGTGGAGCTCGGCCCGCTCCTGCTCGGCGCGGTGCTCGCCTACGAGAGCGACGAGGGCCGGGTCGCCGTGCGCCTCTCCGAGGTCGAGGCGTACCGGGGCGTCGGCGAAGATCCCGGGTCCCACGCGTTCCGCGGCAAGACGCGGCGCAACTCCGTCATGTTCGGGGAGGCCGCGCACCTGTACGCGTACTTCACCTACGGCATGCACACGTGCCTCAACATCGTGGCGGGGCATCCGGGCACCTCGGCCGGGGTGCTGCTTCGCGGCGGCACGATCGTCGAGGGCATCGAGCTCGCCCGCGCGCGGCGGGCCGGGGCATCCGACCGCGACCTCGCTCGCGGGCCCGCGCGACTCGCCGTCGCCATGGGGGTGCCGCTCGCGGCGGGCGGATCCGACCTGCTCGCGCCGCCGTTCTCGCTCGAGGTCGCCGCCGAGCCCGTGCCGTTCGCGCAGGGTCCGCGCACGGGCATCGGCGGTCCGGGCGGGGGAGCGGCCTTCCCGTGGCGGTTCTGGATCCCGGGCGACCCGGGTGTCTCGCCCTACCGCCGGCACGCCCGCTCGCACGACTAGGGTCGCTGAGCCGGCTCGACCGATCAGCGCAGGGCGAGATGCACGACGAGCGCCGCGGCGCACGCCCAGATGAGGCTCGCGAAGGTGCCGATGATGAACCGCTCGCGTGCCTCCGGCGCTTCGAGCTCGGTGAACCGACCGACGCCCTTCACCGCGACGACGATCGCGAGGGCCTCTGGGAAGCCCGCGATGATCGCGCCGGCCGATGCGATGCGTTCGAGCACGCCGATCGTGAGCCCGCCGCGGAGCACTTCGCGGCGGGCTCCCGTGGTCACCCCCATGCGCTGTTCGTCGGCCGTCGGCCGTTCGGTGATGATGATGCCGCCGTGGAGGCCGGGCGCGACGCCGCCCATCGCCAGTCGCAGTGCGGTGGCCGCGGCCGGGCTCCCGCCGAACACGGCGACCGTGAACCCGAGGATCGTGACGAGCGGGGCGAAGCTCATGCGCGCCGGATCGCCGAGCGTCGCGGCGGCCATGACCGCGATGCCGAGCGTGCCGGCCGCGAACCAGACGTAGGCCGAGGCGGGGCGCAGGAACGCGAGGACCGAGAGCACGCCGGCCGCGGCGAGCGAGCACAGCAGTGCCGACCAGGAGATGGCTTCGGCGACGTCGGCGAAGTTCACGGGGCTCCTTCCGGCGCGGGCGGGGCGGCCGCGGCTTCGAGCAGTGTAGCGAGCGGGCGCCCGGCGATGCGATCACTCGGGCGCGGTGCGTTCGGATTCGGCGTGGAGCCGTTCGAGCAGCCGCACCAGCGCCGGGCGAGCGTCCTCCTCGGCACTCCACATGGCGGCCTTGAGCCGTGCGCTGACGGCGGCCGGGCTCACGTCGAGGAGCACCGCCGCCTCCTTCTGCTGGTGGCCCGCGCGCACCAGTTCGACGGCCTCCCAGCCGTGCTCCGAGCGGCGGTCGCGGAGGAGCACGAGCAGTCGCACGAGCGCTTCGGCGTCGCCGGCCGCGGTGGACAGCTCGGGCGGGCCGGCGCGGAGCGCGAAGCGGCCGTCTGAGCGCTTCGCGGCGCCGACGGCCTCGCGGGCGGCGACGAAGGCGGCGCCGGTGGCCTTGCGGGCGGCGTCGGGAAGGGGCATCCGGACGCCGCCCACTCCGAGCCCGACGCTCCACCATCCGGTGCGCGTTGCGTCGAGCACGATCCCGAGGGCAGCGTCGGCCGACGTGGTGACGAGCTGGATCTCATCTCCGGCGGTCTGATCGGCGGGCAGCGCGAGATCGCTGCCGTACGACGCGGTGAGCTGCTCGACGAGGTCGCCCGTTCGGTCGGCGTCGCGGCGGCTCGCGACCTGGTCGGCGGTGATGACGAACACGTGATCTCCTCGATGAGTGTTGTGGCCTTGATCGACCAGAATCAAGTGTACAAAATGAAGTCGACTAACACAAGCATGGATGCTTGAATCATCTCGATCAATGCTGGGATATGAATCGAGCCTTCGTGGCCCGCTGGTACCCTTGCTGGCGTGTCAGACCCAGTGATCCTCGCATCCCAGCAGAACGACGCCTCCTTCGAGGACGTCTGGGAGGAGCTGAACTGGCGCGGCCTCGTGCACGTGTCGACCGACCGGGCCGCGCTGAAGGAGCTCCTCGCGGGCGAGCCGATCACGTATTACTGCGGGTTCGACCCCACCGCGCCCAGCCTGCACCTCGGCAACCTCGTGCAGATCCTCACCATGCGCCGGCTGCAGCTCGCCGGCCACAAGCCCCTCGGACTGGTGGGCGGCTCGACGGGACTCATCGGCGACCCGCGACCCACCGCGGAACGGACGCTGAACACGAAGGAGACCGTCGCCGAGTGGGTGGGGTACCTGCGCGGGCAGGTGAGCCGATTCCTGTCGGGCGAGGGCGACAATGCCGTGCGGATGGTCAACAACCTCGATTGGACGGCCGACCTCTCGGCCATCGACTTCCTGCGCGACATCGGCAAGCACTATCGCGTCGGCACCATGCTGAAGAAGGATGCGGTGGCGTCGCGCCTCAACTCCGACATCGGTATCAGCTACACCGAGTTCAGCTACCAGATCCTGCAGGGCTTCGACTACCTCGAGCTCTACCGCCAGTACGGCTGCGTCCTGCAGACCGGCGGCAGCGACCAGTGGGGCAACCTCACGAGCGGCACCGACCTCATCCACAAGGTCGAGGGCGCGCACGTGCACGCCATCGGCACGCCCCTCGTCACGAACTCCGACGGCACCAAGTTCGGCAAGAGCGAGGGCAACGCCATCTGGCTGGATGCCGCGATGTGCAGTCCGTACCGCTTCTACCAGTTCTGGCTCAACACCGACGACGCCGACGTCGTGTCGCGGCTGAAGATCTTCACGTTCCTCAGTCGCGCGCGCATCGAGGAGCTCGCCGAGCTCGTGGAGCGCGAGCCGTTCCGTCGCGAGGCGCAGCGGGTGCTCGCCCACGAGGTCACGACGCTCGTGCACGGCGAGGAGGCCACCGCCAAGGTCGTCGCCGCGTCCGAGGCGCTCTTCGGCCGAGGCGACCTCTCGACGCTCGACCCCGACACGCTCGAGGCGGCGCTTCGCGAACTGCCGAACACGACCACGTCGCCCGACACGCCGATCGCCCAGCTGCTCGCCGACACCGGGCTGGTGTCGAGCCAGAGCGAGGGCCGGCGCGCCATCGCCCAGGGCGGGGTCTCGCTCGACAACGTGAAGGTCGTCGACGAGACGGCGACCATCGAGGGCCGCGTCCCCCGCGGCGGCATGGCGGTGCTGCGGCGAGGCAAGAAGACCCTCGCAGGCGTCTTCGTCGAGTAGGGCACGCTCGATGGCGACCGGCTCGGCCGAACGGCTCGTGCGTCGTGTGTGGGCCGAGTTGTCACGCGCCCCCGCTGAGCTGGACGCCCTCGATGCGTTGCCCGAGGCGCCGCTGCCGGCCCGTCTGGACGTTTCGGGACTGGCGGTCGGCGCGGTGGCGACCGCGAGTCTCGCCGCCGCCTCGAAGGCTGGCGGCGTCGGGGCGGGGAGGCTCCGACTCGACGGCGACCGGATCGCGGCCGCGTTCACGGAGGACCGGGCGTTCCGCTGGAACGGTGAGCGGCCCGACGTGTGGGCGCCGCTCTCCGGCTTCTGGCGCGCCGCCGACGCGTGGGTGCGTACGCACGGCAACTACCCGCATCACGCACGAGCGCTGCGCGGCGTGCTCGGCGTCGCCGAGTCGGCCGGGCGCGCCGAGGTCGCCGCGGCGATCCGCGATCGCCGGGCCGAGGAACTCTCGGCCGCGGTGACGGCCGTCGGTGGACTCTGCGTCGTCGTTCGCGCCGAGGACCCGCCCGTCGACGCCGGCCTCCTGCAGCGTCCCCTGATCGAGGTGACGAGCCTCGGCGCGGCATCCGCTCGCCGGCGTCCGAGGCCGACGGATGCCGCGGCAGCACCACTCGCGGGCGTGCGCGTGCTCGACCTCACGCGGGTGATCGCCGGCCCCGTGGCCACCCGGACCCTGGCGTTGCTCGGCGCGGACGTGCTCCGAGTCGATCCGCCCGAACCCGCCGAGCTGGACTGGCAGCACGTGCTGATGGGTGCCGGGAAGCGCTCGACGATCCTCGACGTGCGCCGAGCGAGCGACGCAGCGACGTTCAACCTGCTCCTCGGCAGTGCCGACGTCGTCGTGCTCGGCTATCGGTCGGCTTCGCTGGCCCGGCACCGGCTCGACCCGTGGAGCCTCGTGGCGTGGCACCCGGGGCTCGTCATCGCACAGCTGTCGGCATGGGGGTTCGATGGGGACGACGCCGAACGCGCGGGCTTCGACAGTCTCGTGCAGGCCGCGAGCGGCATCGCATTCGTCGAAGGCGAGCCCGATCGGCCCGGCGCGCTGCCCGCGCAGGCGCTCGACCACGGGACCGGATACCTGCTCGCGGCCGCGGTGATCACGCTCCTCGAGCGTCAGGGCTCCGAGGGCGGTTCGTGGCTGGCACGGATGTCGCTGCGCCGAACGGCATCCGAACTGCTCGCGATGCCTCGCACGGGCGAGCTCGAACCGGCCGCGGCGCTCTCCGACCAGGAGCACCTGGCGCACGCCGAACAGGTGGGCGGAGCCGTCGGGGACCTGCGGCTCGTCCGCCCCGCGATCGTGCTCGGATCACTGCTCGACGAGTGGCCGGTCGCGCCGCATCGATGGGGCTCGGACCGCCCCGACTGGACGGCCTGACGTGCGACACGCCCGGGATGCAACATCAAGTTGCACGCCCCCCGGGTTGCACGTAGAGTAATCACTCGTTGCCCCAAAGGCGCGAAAGAGCGAGAGCGTTCATCGAACATCCGCTCATCGGCCTCAAGCGGAACGATTCCAAGCCTCGAACAGACAATTGGTCGACCGGCTTGATGCGTTCGGACTCGTCCCTCGGGATGACCGGATGGAAACACACGAAACACGCCTCGGATGAGGTGCCTCTTCGGGCGCCGAACCGGGTGCGTCCGTTTCTTGAGAACTCAACAGCGTGCACT
>NZ_SJZG01000015.1 GCF_004959775.1 Agromyces sp. H66 | reverse complement strand
GCGAACCCTCACCCCTTACACAGACCATCTGACAGGCTCGTGCCTCGACGCCGTGTACCGCACCCTGCGAGGGGTCGACGACGTCGTCTCGGGCTACACGGGCGGGTCCGTGGCGAATCCGAGCTACGAGGCCGTGTGCACCGGCCTGACCGGCCACGCCGAAGCCGTTCGCGTCGACTTCGACCCCGACGTGATCCCCCGCGAGGTCATCCTCGACGTGTTCTTCACGATGCACGACCCGACGCAGCTGAACCGCCAGGGAGGGGACGTCGGCACCCAATACCGGTCCGCGATGTTCTCAACCGACGACGCCCAGCGCGAGGCGTTCGAGGCCGCGCGCCGTCGCGCCGCCGACTGGTGGCCGGGTGAGATCGTCACCACGATCGAACCGCTCGGCGACTTCTTCCGGGCCGAGGAGTACCACCAGGACTTCTTCGCGAAGAATCCCGGCCAGGGGTACTGCCTCGCGGTCGCGTTGCCGAAGGTGAACAAGATCCGGCGCTCGTACGCCGACTACGTGCTCGCCTGACCACTCGTCCTCGCCAGCGGCCGCGGGCCGCGAGTTGTGCACGGAGTGCCGGCCCGCCGTCGCGCCCGGCGCATCGCTCGTGAAGCTGGTCTCACGCGGCATCCGGGGCCTGATCCGGCACGAGCAGCTCCGGATGCCGCGAGCCGCCGATCCGCGGCGGCGCACGAGCCGAGGAGTGGAAATGACCGACAGCATCACCGTCACGGGCGTGGCGGGCACCGACCCGAACCTGCACGTGACCACGCAGGGACTCGCGATCACCTCGTTCCGACTCGCATCGACGAGGCGGTACTTCGACCGGGCCAAGGGCAGCTGGGAAGACGGGGAGACCAACTGGTACACCGTTTCGACGTTCCGGCAACTCGCGCACAACACCTCGGCGTCCATCAAGAAGGGCGAACGGGTCGTGGTGCACGGGCGGCTGCGGCTCCGTGCGTGGGACAACGGCGAGAAGTCCGGCATGGCCGTCGAGATCGAGGCCGACGCGATCGGCCACGACCTCACCTGGGGCACCACGGAGCTCACGAAGGTGCGGCTCGCGCGCGAGTCGACGGGCGGCGACGACCGGGCCGACGCCGGCGAGGAGAACGCGGGTGCGACGGCGGGCGTGACCGATGCGAGTGCCTGGCCGGGGGTCGAGGAGTCGGCGGTCGGCGACGCGGCCGGCGACCGTCCGGCACTCGGTGAGGAGTCGAACGTCGACGCCTACGCCTGAGGGTGCGGCAGGCCGTCCGACCCGGCGCGCGTCGCAGCATAGACTCGGCTCGGGCGGTCGGCACCCGCCGGAACAGGGGAGTGATGAGCAGCCGTCTCGGCACCACCGCGGTCCTGACGATCGCCGGGGTCGCGATCCTCGTCGGTACGGCCGGATGCACCGCGGCGGCTCCCGATCCGACCGCCACACCGGCCCCGACGGCGTCCTCGCCGGCCGCCACCGCTGAGGCGACGCCGGCGCCGAGCGCGCCACCGACCCTGCGCCCGACGCTCTCGGCCGACGAGAACCTCGCCTACTTCGACGCGGTGAACCTCGCCGTCGTGGCCGCGAACCCCTCGGCGGGCGGACGGG
This sequence comes from Agromyces sp. H66, assembly GCF_004959775.1. Taxonomy (GTDB): domain Bacteria; phylum Actinomycetota; class Actinomycetes; order Actinomycetales; family Microbacteriaceae; genus Agromyces. The sequence goes on along the minus strand of NZ_SJZG01000015.1, from coordinate 85,418 downwards.
ACTTCATCGATGCGCTCGTCGCCGCCGGGTTCGACAGGTCCCAGATGGAGGTCACCTTCGATCGCACGACCGTCGACCTGGAGGCCGACTCCGTGCAGTTCGCCGTGCTCTTCCAGGGCGAGTGCCTGATCGGGCAGTACGGACCCGCCACCGACGGCTACCACAGCGCCGTGCGGCCGCCGCTCGGAACCGGCGGGTGTCTCATCGGGCAGACGCGACCCATCGACTGGTAGCGCGCGCCGCCGGGTGAGGGTGCCCGGGTGAAAAGGGGCACCCGGTGCGCCCATAGACTGGTACGGATATGGCTGACTACATTTACTCGATGGTCCGCGCCCGAAAGGCGGTCGGCGACAAGGTCATTCTCGACGACGTCACGATGGCGTTCATCCCCGGCGCGAAGATCGGCGTCGTCGGCCCGAACGGCGCCGGCAAGTCCACGATCCTGAAGATCATGGCCGGCATCGACCAGCCCTCCAACGGCGAGGCCCGGCTCACGCCGGGTTACTCGGTCGGCATCCTCATGCAGGAGCCCGAGCTCGACGAGACGAAGACGGTGCTCGAGAACGTCCAGGAGGGCGTCGGCCCGATCAAGGCGAAGGTCGACCGGTTCAACGAGATCTCGCTCGCGATGGCCGAGCCCGACGCCGACTTCGACGCGCTCCTCGCCGAGATGGGCACGCTGCAGGAGGAGATCGACGCCGCCGACGCGTGGGACCTGGACTCGCAGCTCGACCAGGCGATGGACGCGCTGCGATGCCCGCCGGGCGACGAGAAGGTATCGGTGCTCTCGGGCGGTGAGAAGCGACGCGTCGCGCTCTGCAAGCTGCTGCTCCAGAAGCCCGACCTGCTGCTGCTCGACGAGCCCACCAACCACCTCGACGCCGAGAGCGTGCTGTGGCTCGAGCAGCATCTCGCCAAGTACCACGGCGCCGTGCTCGCCGTGACCCACGACCGGTACTTCCTCGACCACGTCGCCGAGTGGATCTGCGAGGTCGACCGCGGTCGCCTCTACCCCTACGAGGGCAACTACTCGACCTACCTCGAGAAGAAGCAGGAGCGGCTCACCGTCCAGGGCAAGAAGGACGCCAAGCTCGCCAAGCGCCTCGCCGACGAGCTCGACTGGGTGCGCTCCAACGCGAAGGGCCGCCAGGCCAAGTCGAAGGCGCGCCTCGCCCGGTACGAGGAGATGGCCGCCGAGGCCGAGCGCACGCGGAAGCTCGACTTCGAGGAGATCCAGATCCCGCCGGGTCCCCGCCTGGGCAACGTCGTGCTCGAGGCGAAGAACCTGAAGAAGGGCTTCGGCGACCGCACCCTCATCGACGGCCTCAGCTTCACGCTTCCCCGCAACGGCATCGTGGGCATCATCGGCCCGAACGGCGTCGGCAAGACCACGCTCTTCAAGACCATCGTCGGCATGGAGCCGCTCGACGACGGCGAGCTGAAGATCGGCGAGACCGTGCAGATCTCCTACGTCGACCAGTCCCGCGGCGGCATCGACCCGAAGAAGACGCTCTGGGAGGTCGTCTCCGACGGGCTCGACTACATCCAGGTCGGCAAGACGGAGGTGCCGAGCCGCGCCTACGTGTCGACGTTCGGCTTCAAGGGACCCGATCAGCAGAAGCCGGCGGGCGTGCTCTCCGGCGGCGAGCGCAACCGGCTGAACCTCGCGCTCACGCTGAAGCAGGGTGGCAACCTCCTGCTCCTCGACGAACCGACCAACGACCTCGACGTCGAGACCCTCTCGAGCCTCGAGAACGCGCTCCTCGAGTTCCCCGGCTGCGCCGTGGTCATCACGCACGACCGGTGGTTCCTCGACCGCATCGCGACGCACATCCTCGCCTACGAGGGCACCGACGAGAACCCGTCGTACTGGCACTGGTTCGAGGGCAACTTCGAGGCGTACGAGGCGAACAAGATCGAGCGTCTCGGGCCGGAGGCGGCGAAGCCGCATCGTTCCGCGTACCGCAAGCTCACGAGGGACTGACATGCGCCTGCACGTGCCCACGCCGCTCCGGTGGGGCGACCTCGACGCCTACGGTCACGTGAACAACGCCCGGATGCTGAGCCTCCTCGAGGAGGCTCGCATCCAGGCGTTCTGGGTGAGCGACGACACCTCGGAGCACGCCGTGGGCGCGACGACGGCCGTGCTCGACGCGACGCCGGGCGCCACCACGGTCACGTTGATCGCGCGGCAGGAGGTCGAGTACCTCGCGCCCATCCCGTACCAGCGTCAGCCGCTCGACATCGAGCTCTGGATCGGCCACATGGGCGGCGCGAGTCTCGACGTCTGCTACGAGGTGTTCTCGCCGGGCGGCGTCGATCCACGGACCCTGTACACGCGCGCGACCACGACGATCGTGCTGGCGGATGCCGCGTCCGGGCGTCCGCGCCGCATCAGCGACGCCGAGCGGGCCGCGTGGACACCGTACCTCGGCGAGCCGCTCGCGTTCCGGCGCCGCTGACGCGCGTGCTCAGCGCTCCAGCGGCTCGTCGCTGAACGACCCCTCCCAGACCGCCCGGCTGCCGGCTTCGCCGATCTGTACGAGCGTCCAGGTCGTGCCCGCACCCACCCCGAGCGCGGCGAGCGTGAGCACCGCGCCCACGACGATGCGCACCGCGCCGCCCGGGCGCCCGGCCGCGGCCCCGGCGTCGCGTCGCGCCGCGACGAGCTCGACGACCGCCCATGCGGCGACGACGACGGCCAGCCCGACGATGCCGTAGAGCCAGGGCACGATGTCCTCGCCCTGCGTCGTGTGCTCCTGGATGAGCGGCGCCGGCGGCACGCGCTGCTCGAGCCACTTGCCCGCCTCGATCGTGACGAGTCCGAGCGGGAGCAGCAGCGCCGCGGCGACGAGCATCGGGATCCAGAGGACGCGGCGGGCCGCGGGCCACGCCGCGATGAGGACGAGCCCGAGCGCCACCAGCGGCGTCAGGACGATGAGCGCGTGGACGAGGAGGACGTGCAGCGGCAGGCCCGCGAACGAGTACTCCATCGTCAGGATGCCGCGACGATGCGGTCGCCCGAGACGGCGACGGGGATCTCGGTCAGCGGTTCGAGCGCGGGCCCTTGGATCACGTCGCCCGTCGCCGCGTCGAACATCGACCCGTGGCACGGGCAGTGGAACTCATCTCCGGCCGGCGCGACGACGCACTGCTGGTGCGTGCAGATCGCGCTGAAGGCGACCACCTGGCCTGCGGTCGGCTGCGCGATGAGCGCCGGCTCGTCGTTGATGGTCGCCTTGATGCTGCCGCCCACGGGAACGTCGGCGAGGGCGGCGATGTCGTCGCCGACGGCCGGTGCGTCAGGTGCGGGGCCGGAATCGGTGCCGGGCTCGTCGGTGAGGGAGGGGGAGGGAGCCGTGGGGGAGCCGGTGCTGGACGGGGCATCCGTCGCACAACCCGCCAGGGTCAGCGCGCCGCCCACGGCGCCGACCGATCCGAGCGCCAGCATCGTGCGTCTCGTGAGGTCCGTGGGTTCCGTCATGCCCTGAGCTCCTTCGTTCGCGTCGCCCGCGCCCGCGCGCGTCCAGCCCCATTCTGGAGGACCGCGGGCCGGGTGCGCGCGAACCCACAGAATTCATTCAGTCGAATGCATCCCCGCGGGGAATGCGGATCATCCCCTCCTGCGCCACGCTCGCCACGAGCACGCCGTCGCGGGCATAGATGCGTCCGAGCGAGAGCCCGCGACCGCCGCTCGCCGACGGCGACTCCTGCACGTAGAGCAGCCACTCGTCGACCCGCGCGTCGCGGTGCCACCACATGGCGTGGTCGAGGCTCGCGATCTTCAGTCCCGGCGTCGCCCAGGCCACGCCGTGCGCGCGCAGCACCGGCTCGAGGATGGAGTAGTCGCTCGCATAGGCGAGTGCCGCGCGGTGCTGCTTGGGGTCGTCGGGCAGCCGCCCGAAGGCCCGCATCCACACGGCCTGCCGCGGCTCGCGATCGCCGTCGGCGGAGAGGTAGATCGGCGACGGGATGTGCCGCACGTCGAACGCGCGCTCGGACGACCAGTGGCGGGCGACGTCGTGGTCGATCTCGCCGAGCACCTCGGCGGCCGTGGGCAGGCCCTCGGGGTCGGGGATGCCCTCGGGCATCTCGACCTGGTGCTCGAGTCCGTCGTCGCCGTGCTGGAACGAGGCGATGAGCGAGAGGATCGGCACCCCGTTCTGGAACGCGTGCGTGCGCCGCGTCGAGAACGATCGCCCGTCGTGGAGCCGGTCGACGGAGAACGTGATCGGGTGCGTCACGTCGCCCGGCCGCAGGAAGTAGCCGTGCATCGAGTGGATGGTGCGTTCGCTCGGCACCGTGTGCATCGCGGCGATGAGCGCCTGCGCGAGCACCTGTCCGCCGAACACGCGCCCGTGGGGCATCCACTGCGACGGCCCCGTGAAGATGTCCTCGGTCGTGCGCGCACCCGTGTCGGTGAGGTGCAGGGTGCTGAGCAGGCCGTCGATGGGACCGTTCATCGTTCCTCCGAGTCAGTGGGGCGAGGCCGCCCGGACACCGGCGGAAGCGCGGTCCGCCGGGGCGGCGGCGCTCCCTTGGTAGTTTAGACAGCAGATGGTTCAGCAATTCACGCTCGCGGACAGCCTTTCGCTCGGCGACCTGCATACATACCTGCAGCGCGCCGGGCGCGTCGAGGACGGTTCCGTGCGACTCGTGGCGGGCTCGGGCATCCTCGCGGTGTACACGGCGATCCTGTATCCGCGCGGCATCCTCGACGAGAGTCCGACCGTGCTGGGCCTGCGCACCTTCCAGTTGTTCGAGACCGACGACTTCGACGTCGTGGTCCCCATGCGTTCCGTCGTCGATCGGATCGTGCGGGCTCGCGGGCAGCTCGGCGAGGACGACGAGTCGCGTCCGGTCACCATGACCCGACCGCCCGAGGTGAACACGGTCACGTGGGCGGGCATCTCGCCCCCGCGGGGCGGATGGCGACCGCTCGGCGACACGGACTCGGCGACACTCGAGCGCGCGGCCCGCGCGGGCATCGAGGAGGTCGCCGCCACGATCCCCGAGGGCACGGGCGAGCAGCTCGTGCAGCGCGTGCGTTCCGAGGTGTGGGGGCGGGGAATCGAGGGCATCGAGTACGTGCCCGCGGGCGCCGCGTTCGCGGCCTTCAGTCTGGGCTTCCTCGGCGACGACCCCATCCGCCTCTTCGAGACGGGTCCGTGGACCCGGCTCTCGTCGCGGCGGGGTCACGTGCTCGTGCGGCGGAAGCCCTGGACGCTCAAGGCGTAGTCGCGCCGGCAGCCCCGTTGTCGAGTCGACGCGTCGTCGTCGTCAGCCCCGGGCGATGGCGCGGCCGGCCGCACGGCCGGTGAAGAGGCATCCGCCGAGGAAGGTGCCCTCGAGCGCGCGGTACCCGTGCACGCCGCCGCCGCCGAAGCCCGCGGCCTCGCCGACCGCGTAGAGGCCGGGCACCGGGGTGCCGTCGGCACCGAGCGCCCGCGAGGAGAGATCGGTCTGGATGCCGCCGAGGGTCTTGCGCGTGAGCAGGTGCAGCTTCACGGCGATGAGTGGACCCGCCTTCGGGTCGAGGATGCGGTGCGGCGTGGCGACGCGGATGAGCTTGTCGCCGCGGTACTTGCGGGCGCCGCGCACGGCGATGAGCTGCAGGTCCTTCGAGAACTCGTTGTCGAGCTCGCGATCGCGGGCGACGATCTCCCGTTCGATGTTCTCGGTGTCGAGCGGCACCTCGGGCGAGAGCGCGCGCATGCCGTCGAGGAGCTCGGGCAGCGTGTCGGCGACCACGAAGTCGACGCCGTGCTCCTTGAACGCCTCCACGGGGCCCGGCGCGCCCGATCCGATCCGGTCGGCGAGGAGCCTCAGGTCCTTGCCGGTGAGGTCGGGGTTCTGCTCGCTGCCCGAGAGCGCGAACTCCTTCTCGATGATCTTCTGGGTGAGCACGAACCACGAGTGCGCGTGGCCGGTCGCGACGATGTGCTCGAGCGTGCCGAGCGTGTCGAATCCGGGGAAGAGCGGCGCGGGAAGCCGGCGTCCCTCGGCATCGAACCAGAGCGACGACGGGCCGGGCAAGATGCGGATGCCGTGCAGCGGCCACACCGGCTCCCAGTTCGCGATGCCCTCGGTGTAGTGCCACATGCGGTCGCGGTTCACGAGCCGGGCGCCGGCCTGCTCGGCGATCGGCAGCATCCGGCCGTCCACGTGCGCGGGCACGCCCGAGAGCATCGCCGTCGGTGCCGGGCCCATACGCTCGGGCCAGTACTGCCGGACCAGGTCGTGATTGCCGCCGATGCCACCGGATGCCACGACCACCGCCGGGGCTCGCAGCTCGAACTCGCCCGCGACGTCGCGGTTGCTCGGCGCGCCGCGCTGCGCGGGGTCGTCGGCGAGCACCGTGCCGCGCACGCCGGCCACGGCACCGGACTCGACGATGAGCTCGTCGACGCGGTGCCGGTGCCGGATCTCGACGAGCCCCGCGGCGGCGCCGGCGCGCACGCGGGCGATGAACGGCTCGAGCACGCCCGGTCCGGTGCCCCAGGTGATGTGGAAGCGCGGCACCGAGTTGCCGTGGCCGATCGCGCCGTAGCCGCCGCGTTCGGCCCATCCGACCACGGGGAAGAACCGCACGCCCTTCTCATGCAGCCAGGCGCGCTTCTCGCCGGCGGCGAACTCGAGGTAGGCCTCCGCCCAGCGGCGACCCCACTCGTCCTCGTCCCGGTCGAAGCCGGCGGTGCCGGCCCAGTCCTGCCGTGCGAGCTCCAGCGAATCGTGCACGCCCATGCGGCGCTGTTCGGGGGAGTCGACGAGGAACAGGCCGCCGAACGACCACCAGGCCTGCCCGCCGAGGCTCGCCTCGGGCTCCTGGTCGACGATCACGACGTGCTTGCCCGCGTCGACGAGTTCGGCGGCGGCGACGAGGCCGGAGAGGCCTGCGCCGACGATGATCGCGTCGGGCTCGGTGCGGGGTGCGGGGGAGGCGGCCACGTGGACTCCTTCGTCTCGAGTGGTGCGGCGGTGGTGCGTCGGTACCTCGGATGCCGCGGGGCGCGGGTTCAATCCTCGAAGGTGTTGACCATCGCGAACGCGGCCCGCTGCAGGTAGTCCCAGAGGGTCTCCTCGGCGAGCGGGGGCAGGTCGAGCGTATCGAGAGCGTGCCGCATGTGCGCGAGCCAACGGTCGCGGGCGTCGGGGTTCACCTTGAAGGGCTGGTGGCGCAGTCGCAGGCGCGGGTGACCGCGCTGCTCGCTGTAGGTGCCCGGCCCGCCCCAGTACTGCTCGAGGAACATCGTGAGGCGCTCGGCGGCGGGCGCGAGGTCCTCCTCGGGGTACATGGGGCGCAGCACCGGGTCATCGGCGACGCCGCGGTAGAACTCGGCCACGAGCCGTTCGAACGTGGCGCGCCCGCCGACGGTCTCGTAGAACGAGGGACCGAGTGCGGCATCCGTCATGGTGTGTCTCCCGTGGTGGGCGGCTTGGGCGTGCGGGGCGCCCGGTTCTTCTTCGCGGCGCGGGCCGACGCGTCTTCGACCGTCGGGTTCGGTGCGGTCTTCGGCGGCTTCGCACCCTTCACGCGGGTGGCGCCCTCGAACCCCGAGAGCACGACGCTCGAGAGGCTCGGCAGCTTCACGTCCATGGCGTCGAGCGTACGCTTCAGCCGCATGCGGAGCTCCCGCGCGACGTCGTCCTTCGACGAGGTGCGCACCTTCATGACGACGCGGATCACCATCGCGTCGTTCGAGATCGACTCCAGTCCCCACACCTCGGGCTTCTCGAGCACGAGCGAGCGCCACTTGCCGGATTGCGAGAACTCCACGGCGGTGCGGAGCATCTCGGCCTCGACGGACTCGATGTCGGCGTCGTAGGGAACGGCGAGGTCGAGGATGACCCGGGCCCACCCCTGCGACATGTTGCCGACCCGCAGGATCTCGCCGTTGCGCACGAACCACAGCGTGCCGTTCACGTCTCGCACCTTCGTGATGCGGATCTGCACCTCCTCGACGATGCCCGTGGCCGGCCCCAGGTCGACGATGTCCCCGACGCCGAGCTGGTCCTCGACCACCATGAACAGTCCGTTCAGGACGTCCTTGACGATGTTCTGCGCGCCGAAGCCGAGGCCCGCGCCGATGGCGGCCGAGAGGAGCGCGAAGGATCCGAGGACGTCGGGATCGACGACCCCCACGATCATGAGCGTCACCACGATGAAGAGCGTGACGTTCACCACGTTCCGCAGGAGCGTGCCGAGCGTGCGGGTGCGCTGCACGAGGCGCACCGTGGCGAGCGGCGACGCCTGGAGGGCCTGCGTGTCGGTGACGTGCTGCTTCTTCTTCACACCCGTCACGATGCGCGCGACGACCCGCTCGATCACGAAGTGCAGGACGAACCGGATCAGGAACGCGACCGCGATGATCACGACGATCTGGAAGAGCTTGCCGACGATCACGTCCCAGTTCTCGACCCAGTACTGCGCGACGCCGGCCCAGAAACCGCCGTCGAGCGGCGTCTCGGGGGGAACGTCTGCGAAGTACATGGGGTGAAAGTCTACTGAGCGGCGACCGTGAGGACGCCGGAGTCTCGCTCACGCGCCGCGAGGGCCCGCTCGAGCTCGTCGAGCTGCTCCGATACGAGCCGGTGCAGCGGCGCCGGTTCGGGGTTGGCGGCGAGCCAGGTGCGCGCCATGTCCGCGAGCTCCTCGTCGACGAGCGGCGACGGGAAGAGCCGCTTCACGATGAGCGAGGCCATGGTGAAGCTGCGGTTCGCCCACGTGTCCTGCAGCATCGCGAAGTAGTCGGCCGCCGTCGACGCGAGCAGCTCGGGCTCCGTCGTGCGCCGCCAGCCCTCGGCGATCGCGCGCGCGAGGTCGTTCGAGAGGCCTGTGTCGGTGGCGACGCGCCGCCACGCGGCATCCTTCACCGCCTGGTCGGGCCGTGCGGCACGCGCGGTCTCGGCGAGCTGGCGCCCCTTCGCGGTGTCGTCGAGCCCGAGCGCGCCGTCGATCTCGTCGTCGGACGCCGCGCCGAGCGCTGAGTGCGCGATCACGAGGTCCCACCGCAGGTCGAGGTCCACCTCGAGCCCCGGCAGCTTGATCGACCCGTCGAGGAGGTTCCCGAGCACGTCGGCGTGGGCCTGGCTCGCGGCGATGCGCGTGAACGCCTTGACGAACTGCAGCTGCGCGTCGGAGCCGGCGCCGGCCAGCTCGGCGAGCGCCCACACCGCGTCGCCCGCCTCGATGGAGAGGGCGTCGTGGTGCGCGTCGGCGAGGTAGCGCGAGAGCGCGAGCTCGAGGTGCTCGAGCGCGAGGCCCCGTGCCGCCGACTGCGTCTCGTGGCCGACGCTGCCGAGCACGAGCCGCACGAAGTCGCTCGCCGGCAACTCGGCGTCGCGCACGGCATCCCACGCCGAGCCGAGCACGACCGCACGGGCGACCGGGTCGGCGAGGTCTGCGAGCCGCGAGGTCGCCGTCGCGAACGAGCGCTCGTCGAGCCGGACCTTCGCATAGGTGAGGTCGTCGTCGTTGACGAGCAGCAGGTCGGGGCGGGGCAGTCCGACGAGCTCGGGCACGTCGGTCGAGGCGCCGTCGATGTCGAGCTCGATGCGGTGGGTGCGCACGAGGGCGTCGTCGGCGTCGGCGGAGTAGCAGCCGATCGCGAGCCGGTGGGGACGGAGGGTCGGATGCGTCGGGGCCGCCGACTGCTCGACGCGGGCCGCGGTGATCGTGCCCGAGGCATCCGTCTCGACGACCGCGCGCAGCGTGTTCACGCCGGCGGTCTCGAGCCATAGCTCCGACCAGCGCGTGAGCTCGCGCCCGCTCGCCCGCTCGAGCTCGTCGAGGAGGTCGCGGAGCGTGGCGTTGCCGCCCGCGTGCGCCGTGAGGTATGCGCCGACGCCGCGCTGGAAGGCGTCGAGGCCCACCCACGCGACGAGCTGCTTGAGCACGGAGGCGCCCTTGTCGTAGGTGATCTTGTCGAAGTTCACCTCGACGTCGGCGAGGTCGCGGATCTCGGCGACGATGGGGTGCGTCGAGGGCAGCTGGTCCTGCTCGGCCGCGTGCGTCTTCTCATCGCTCGCGAACGTGGCCCACACGCCCGTGAACTCGGTGACCGCGGCGGTGGCGAGGGTCGACGCCCAGGTGGCGAACGACTCGTTGAGCCACAGGTCGTTCCACCACTTCATCGTCACCGAGTTGCCGAACCACATGTGGCTCAGCTCGTGCAGCACGACGATGGCGCGCTGCTCGCGATGGGCGTCGGAGACGCGGGCTCGGAACAGGTAGCCCTCGTTGAACGTGACGGCGCCGACGTTCTCCATCGCGCCCCAGTTGTACTCCGGCACGAAGATCTGGTCGTACTTGCCGTACGGGTAGGGCACCCCGAACGCGTTCTCGTAGAAGGCGAGGCCGGCCTGCACGGTCTCGAACATCACGTCGGGCTCGGCGTACTGCGCGAGCGACGCGCGAGTGAACAGCCCGAGCGGGATGTCGCGGCCGTCGACGCTGCGCGCCGAGCCGTGCCAGGCCGTGTACGGGCCGGCGACGATGGCGACGATGTAGCTCGAGATCACGGGCCCCGGCTCGAAGGTCCAGGTGGCGGATGCCGCGTGCCCCGAGCCCGTCGCGCCGGTCGCCGCCTCGACGGGCTCGGCGACCGGGTCGGGCGAGGGTGCGTTCGAGAGCACGGTCCAGTGCGCGGGCGCCGTGATGGTGAACCGGAACGAAGCCTTGAGGTCGGGCTGGTCGAACACCGCGAACACTCGGTTCGCCTCGGCCACGGCGAACTCGGTGTACAGGTAGGCCTCGCCGTCGACCGGGTCGACGAAGCGGTGGAGGCCCTCTCCGGTGTTCGTGTAGCGCGCGTCGGCGACGACGTGCAGTTCGTTCGCGGCCGCGAGGTCGTCGAGCCGGATGCGCGTTCCGTCGCTCACCGCGGCCGGGTCGAGCGATCGGCCGTTCAGCGTGATCGAGTGGATGGCGTCGGTGCACGCCTCGATGAAGGTCGAGCCGCCCGGCATGCCCGTGAACCGAACCGTCGTCTCGCTTCGGAACGTCTCGGCGCCCCGGGTGAGGTCGAGGACGACCTCGTAGGAGGGGGCGCTCACGACGGCGGAGCGCTCGATCGCCTCGGCGCGCGTGAGGTTGGCAGCAGGCATGGAGGAACCCTTCGAGTCGGTGTGCTCGGCCAGCCTACCGACGAGCGTGCACCCCTACGGACGGCCGCCCGCCGGACCCGACGACATGAGGCCGTGCTCGTAGGCGAGGATCACGAGGTGCACGCGGTCGCGCGCGTCGAGCTTCGTCAGGATGTGGCCGACGTGCGTCTTCACGGTCGATTCCGAGAGGAAGAAGCGCCCGGCGAGCTCGCCGTTGTTGAGGCCCTCGGCGATGGCGACGAGGATCTCACGCTCCCGCGGGGTCAGCGCATCGATCGGGCTCGGCGCCGCGGGTCGGTCGGTCGGTGCGGGCAGCTCGGTGGAGAACAGCTCGATCATGCGCCGGGTGACCCGCGGGGAGAGGGCCGCGTCGCCGTCGTGCACGGCGCGGATCGCGGCGGCGAGGTCCTGCGGGCGCACGTCCTTGAGCAGGAATCCGCTCGCGCCCGCCCGAATGGCGGCGAACGCGTACTCGTCGAGGTCGAACGTCGTGAGCACGATGACCTTCGGCGCCGACCGCGTCGCGATCACCTCCGCGGTGGCGGCGATGCCGTCCATGCCGGGCATCCGCACGTCCATGAGCATCACATCGACGGATGCCTCGACAGCGAGCCGGATGGCCTCGCGACCGTCGCCCGCCTCACCGACCACCTCGATCCCCGGCTCGGCGTCGAGCACCATGTGGAAGCCCGTGCGCACGAGCTCCTGGTCGTCGACGATCGCGACGCGGATGGGCGACGTGTCCCCGTTCAAGGGTCCTCCCTCGGGTCCGACGGCTCGGTCGGAAGCACCGCGTGCAGGCGCCATCCGTTCCCCGCTCGGGGCCCCGCCTCCAGGGTGCCGCCGGAGAGCGCGACGCGTTCGCGCAGGCCCTCGAGCCCGCGCCCGGCGCCGGACATCCGGCCGCTCGCATGCACGGCGTCGTCCTCGATCGTGATCTCGACGGCGTCGTCGCGGTGGTCGAGGAGCACTTCGACGTGCTGGGCGCCGTCGGCGTGCCGGAGCACGTTCGTGAGCCCCTCCTGCACGATGCGGTAGGCCGCCAGCTGCAGTGCGGTGCCCGTGATCGGGGCGCCCGCCGTGGTCAGTCGCACCGGCAGTCCCGCCTCGCGGAACCCCTCGACGAGGTCGGGGATCGCGGCGGCATCGGGTTGCGGCGAGCGGGTGGCCGCGTCGCCCGAGGCATCGTTGAGCACGCCGAGCATGCGGCGCATCTCGCTGAGCGCGTCGCGTCCGGCGTCGGCGACGCGCCGCATCGCCTCGGCGGATCGCGCAGGGTCGTGTTCGACGGTGGCCGCCGAGCCTTCGGCGAGCGTGATCATCACGGTCAGCCCGTGCGACACGATGTCGTGCATCTCCCGGGCGATGCGGGCCCGCTCGGCCGCCGCGGCGAGCTGTCGCTCCTGGTCGCGCTCGCGGGCGAGGTCGTGGGCGCGGGCGATGAGCGCGTCGAGGTAGCGGCGCCGATTGCCGACGGTGACGCCGATGAGGGTGGCGATGAGCATGAACACCGCGAACGCGATCGACGAACTGATCGGATCGAGGTCCGCGGGCTCGAAGGGCGGGGTACTCCGAACCCACGTCGAGAGATAGCCCGCGAAGGTGGCGACCGCGACGGACGCGCCGAGGCCGATCCACGCCGCACGAGACGAGCCGTACACCGCGAGCGCGTACAGGGCGAGAACGATCGCGAAGGTGTCGATCGAGACAGCCGTCGCGGAGACCAGGCAGGCGAGCCACGCGAGTCCGAGCACGACCCAGGTGTGCGTGCGCCGCATCAGCATGATCGCGGCGCTCGCCGTGAGCACCACCGCGACGTTGACGATGGCGATCAACGTGGGGTGCTGGTACTCGATCGCCGACACGATCGTGTTGACGAGCGTCGGCACGCCGTAGATCCCGGCGATCAGCCCGTCGACGAGCCGCGGATGCCGCGCCCAGAACTGGCGGACGACGCCGGGCGGCTTCGGCAGGCGCAACTCGCCCCCGACCACCGCATCGGCGGGGTCGGGGGCGAGCTGCGATTCGGTCATGGACAGGATGCTACGCGTCGCGCCTCGTGAGGAGCGCAGCGGCGCCGGTGACGGATGCCGCGACCCAGCCCAGCACGATCACGAGGTTGAGCCAGACGCCGAAGGCGTCGGCGGTGGGCCCGGCCGTCGTCGAGGTGAAGATCCCCATGCCGGCGATGGAGAACATGTACGGGAGGAGGTCGTGCGCCCAGTCCGCCGGAATCATCTGCAGCACCGTCGGCGCGAGCAGGATGAGGCCGAGCACTGCGGCGATGCCGCCCGCGCTGCTGCGGAGCATCGCGCCCACGCCGAGCGCGAACACGGCGACGATGGCCAGGTAGAGCGCGGCACCGAGGATCGGGAGGATCACTCCCGGCTCGGCGAGGTTCGCGGAGACGTCGATCCCCGCGAACACCAGCGACGAGACGAGGAAGGCGCCGAATGTGGCGATCGCTCCCACGACGAACGTGGCGACGAACAGCACGGCGGCCTTCGCCGCCAGCGCCGGCCGGCGCGTCGGCACCGCGGCGAGGGTCGATCGGATCATGCCCGTCGTGTACTCGCCGCTGATCACGAGCACGCCGAGCACGCCGGCGACGAGCTGGCCGAAGTACACGCCGAACACCGACGCGTCCACGACGAACTGCGCCTGCTGGTCGACCGGCGCTCCCGCGATGTCCGGACCGCCTTCCAGGCCGCTCGCCATCGCCAGCGACATGATCAGTGCCATGCCGATCGAGATCGTCACGACGAGGGCGTACGACCACGCCGTGGAGCGGAGGCTCCTGAGCTTGATCCACTCGGAGCGGAGCACGCCCGTGAAGGTCAGGGACGTCGTTCGGGTGGGCTGGAACTGTGAGATTTCGGGGGTGATGGTGGTCATCGGAGTGCCTCCGTGCGGTATTCGACGGCGTCGGCCGTGAGGGCCATGTAGGCCTCCTCGAGCGACGCGTTCAGGGTGGTGAGTTCGTGGATGGCGAGCGAGTGCTCGGCGGCGAGGTCGCCGATGCCGGATGCCTCGACGCCCGTGATCTCCAGGAGTCCCGCCTCGGAGCGCATGACGCTCACATCGGGACCGGCGAGGAGGTCGGCGAGCTGCGACGCGTGCGGCGAGCGAACACGTACGCGGGTCCCGGTGTTGCCGGCGATGACGTCGGCGACCGGGGCATCCGTGATGATCCGGCCCTTGCCGAGCACGATGAGGTGGTCGGCGGTCTGCGCCATCTCGCTCATGAGGTGCGAGGAGAGGAAGATGGTCCGGCCCTCGGCGGCGAGGCTGCGCACGAGGCGGCGCACCCAGAGCACGCCCTCGGGGTCGAGGCCGTTGACGGGTTCGTCGAGGATGAGCGTCGCGGGGTCGCCGAGGAGTGCGGCGGCGATCCCGAGGCGCTGGCCCATGCCGAGCGAGAAGCCGCCGACGCGCTTGCGCGCGACCGACTCGAGGCCGGTGAGCTCGATGACCTCGCGCACTCGGCGCTCGCCGATGCCGTGCGTGGCGGCCATAGCCCGGAGGTGGTTCTCGGCGGTGCGCCCGGTGTGCACGGCCTTCGCGTCGAGCAGCGCGCCCACTTCGTGGAGCGGCGCCCGGTGGTGTGCGTAGGGCTTGCCGTTGACCGTGACGCTGCCCGCGCTCGGGCGGTCGAGTCCGACGATCATGCGCATCGTGGTGGACTTGCCGGCCCCGTTCGGGCCGAGGAATCCGGTGACGCGGCCGGGATGCACGGTGAAGTCGAGTCCGTCGACGGCGGTCTTCGCGCCGTAGCGCTTGCTGAGTCCTGCTGCGGTGATCATGGCTTCGACGCTACGGATGCCGCAGCCGCCGCAGATCGGACGGTGGGACGGTTCGCGGGCGGCCGCGAGTCGTACCGGGGTACTACTCGCGACCGCCCCGTGCCGGTGGCGGGGTGGTGCTACCCCTGCTGCGCGTCGCGCTCCTGCGCGGCGAGCGCCCGGTCGATGCCGGCGAGACGCTCGATCACGAGGCGGCGCAGCGCGGGCACGTCGGGGTGCGCGTCGAGCCAGGCGCGGCTCGCGTCCGCGAGCGCCCGGTTCGCGAGCGGCGCCGGATACAGCCCGTCGACGAGCTTCTCGGCGATGGCGTAGCTGCGCTCGTCCCAGACGCGCTCGAGCATGGCGAAGTACCGGTCGACGAACGCCTCGAGCAGTGCGGGGTCGCTCGCCCGCAGGAAGCCCTCGGCGGTCTCGCGAACGATCGTGTTCGTCGCCGTGTCGACGTCGACGAGCGACGACCACGCCCGCTCCTTCGCCTCGAGCGTCTGGATCGCGGCGCGCGCGTTCGCGGCCGACTGCTGCCCGGTGGCGGTGTTGTCGGTGGCGAGGCGTGCGTCGATCTCGGCGTCGCCGGCCCGGCCCGCGGCGACGAGCGCGATGAGCAGCTCCCAGCCCAGGTCCGTGTCGATCTCGAGGCCGTCGAGCTTGAGCGAGCCGTCATGCAGCGCCTCGAGCTCGTCGACGTGCGACCCTGCCTCGGCGAGACCCGCGAAGTTCGTGACGAATTGGAACTGCGCGTCGCTGCCGGGCTCGGCCTCCTGCGCGAGGCGCCAGAAGCCGTCGGCCAGGGTGCGGCGGGCCTCGGCGCGGCGCTCGGGCGCGACGTACGAGCTGGCGGCGAGCACGGCGTTGGCGAGCACGATGCGCAGCGTCGTCGACTCGGTCTCGCTCGCGATGTTGCCGAGCACGAGGGCGAGGTAGTCGCTGGCCCGGGTCTCGGCGTCGCGCGTGGCATCCCACACCGAGCTCCACACGAGGGCTCGAGCGAGGGGATCGGCGATCTCGGAGAGGTTCGCGAGCGCGACGCCGTGCGACGCCTCGTCGAGCCGGATCTTGGCGTAGGCGAGATCGTCGTCGTTGAGCAGCACGAGGTCGGGTCGTGCGCGTCCGATGAGCTCGGGCACCGAGGTTCGTTCGTCGGCGACGTCGAGTTCGACGCGGTGGTCGCGCACGAGCTTGCCGTCGTGCAGGTTGTAGAACCCGATGGCGAGCCGGTGCGGGCGGATGGTGGGGTGCTCCTCGATGGCCGACTGCAGCACGGCGAACGACGTGATGACGCCGTCGTCGTCGGTCGCGATGTCGGGACGCAGCGTGTTGACGCCGGAGGTCTCGAGCCAGAGGCCCGACCAGTCCGAGAGGTCGCGACCGCTCGCGACCTCGAGCTCGGCGAGGAGGTCGGCGAGGGTCGTGTTGCCCCACGCGTGCTTCTGGAAATAGGCGGACACGCCGGCGAAGAACGCGTCGACGCCCACCCAGGCCACGAGCTGCTTCAGCACCGAGCCGCCCTTGGCGTAGGTGATGCCGTCGAAGTTGACCTGCACGTCCTCGAGGTCGTTGATGGTGGCGACGACGGGATGCGTCGACGGCAGCTGGTCCTGGCGGTACGCCCAGCTCTTCTCCATCGAGTTGAACGTCGTCCACGCCTCGGTCCACTCGGTGGCCTCGGCGGTGGCGATCGTCGATGCCCACTCGGCGAACGACTCGTTGAGCCAGAGGTCGTTCCACCACTTCATCGTGACGAGGTCGCCGAACCACATGTGGGCGAGCTCGTGCAGGATCGTGACGACGCGGCGCTCGCGCACGGCGTCGGTCACCTTCGACCGGAACACGTAGAACTCGGTGAACGTCACGGCGCCCGCGTTCTCCATGGCACCGGCGTTGTACTCGGGCACGAAGAGCTGGTCGTACTTCGCGAACGGGTAGGGCACGCCGAACTTGCGCTCGAAGTACTCGAAGCCCTGCTTGGTCTTCTCGAAGATGTAGTCGGCGTCGAGGTGCTCCGAGAGGCTCTTGCGGCTGAACACCCCGAGCGGGATGACACGGCCGTCGGCCGAGGTGAGCTCGTCGCGCACCACGGCGTACGGGCCTGCGACGAGGGCGGTGATGTAGCTCGAGATGCGCGGGGTCGGCTCGAACGCCCACGTCTTCGCGGCGGTGCCGCTGCCGTCGCCGGCGACCGCGTCGACCGGCTCGGGCGTCGGCGAGTTCGAGACGACCTCCCAGTGGGCGGGGGCCGTGACGGTGAACCGGAACGAGGCCTTGAGGTCGGGCTGCTCGAACACCGCGAACATGCGGCGGGAGTCGGGCACCTCGAACTGCGTGTAGAGGTAGGCCTCGCCGTCGACCGGGTCCACGAATCGGTGCAGACCCTCACCCGTGTGCATGTACCGGCCGTCGGCGACGACGACGAGCTCGTTCTCGGCGGCGAGGCCCGGCAGCTGGATGCGCACGCCGTCGCTCACCTCCGCCGGATCGAGCGCCACGCCGTTCAGCGTGACCGAGTGCACCGCGGCGGTGATCGCGTCGATGAACGTGGAGGCGCCCTCGGTCGCGGCGAACCGCACCGTGGTCGTGCTCCGGAACACGTCGGGGCCGGTGGTCACGTCGAGCACGACGTCGTAGTCGTGCACCGTGACGAGCGCAGCCCGCTCCTCGGCTTCGAGCCTCGTGAGGTTCTCTCCTGGCAACTTGGTCATCCTCTCCCATGAGCGTTCGCGGGCGCTCGTGGCGCCGTCGCACGATTGACCAGCCTAGTCGTCGGGCCTAGCGTGGCGACATGAGGACGAGCGTCGATTCCGACGCGCCGACACCCGAGCGGTACCTCGCGTTCGCCGACGTCGAAGCCCGCGGCTTGTCGGCTGTCTACGAGTCGTGGGCGCACGGCGTGGCGGGCGACCCGGTCACCGTCGCGCTCATCGACGAATTGCCGTCGGCGAAGCGGCAGCCGAACCTCGTGTTCTCGGCCGCGCGGTATCTGGGCGCCCCGACGGGTCCGTACCTCGCGTTCCGCGACTGGCTGCAGGCGCACTGGGTCGACGTGCGCGCCACGGCGCTCACGCACGCCACGCAGACCAACGAGGCGGCGAGGTGCGCGCTGCACGTGCCTGCGCTCGCGGGCATCGAGGGCCCGATCGCACTGCTCGAGGTCGGGGCATCCGCAGGTCTCTGCCTCTACCCCGACCGGTACAGCTACCGCTATTCCGGCCACCCGCAACTCGACCCGGCGAGCGGCGCCAGCCCGGTGGTGATCGATTGCACGGCGAGCGGGCCCGTGCCGGTGCCCGGCCGGTTGCCCGACATCGTCTGGCGCAGCGGCATCGACCTGAACCCACTCGACGCGCGGCGGGACGACCACCTTGCGTGGCTCGATGCGCTCGTCTGGCCTGAGCACGACGACCGTAGGGGGCGACTGCATGCGGCGGCGGCGATCGTCGCCTCCGATCCGCCGTTCATCGTGGCGGGCGACCTCAATGCGCGACTTCTCGAGGTCGCTGGACTGGCGCCGTCGGAGTCCACGCTCGTGGTGTTCCACACGGCGGTGCTGGCGTACCTCGATGGGCCGGGTCGTTCTCGCTTCGTGCGGCTCGTGCGGGAACTGCCCGGCCACTGGTTGTCCGTCGAGGCGCGCAGCATCGTCCCGGGTATCGACGTGCGTGACGATGTCGAGAACGACAGCACCGACTTCGTGCTCGCGCTCGACGGCGAGCAGCGAGCGTGGGCGCATCCGCACGGGCGCACCATCCGCTGGGTGCCGAATCCCTAGACTTGGGCGCATGCGCATCCACATCGCGACCGACCACGCCGGCCTCGAGTTCAGCCGCACGCTCGTCGACCATCTGACCAACGGCGGCCACGAGGTCGTCGACCACGGCCCCGCCGAGTACGACCCGCTCGACGACTACCCGGCGTTCTGCATCAATGCGGCGCTCGGCGTCGCGCGCGACCAGGCCGCGGGCGTGAAGACGCTCGGCGTCGTCTTCGGCGGCTCGGGCAACGGCGAGCAGATCGCGGCGAACAAGGTGCGCGGCATCCGCGCGGCCCTCGTGTGGAGCATGGACACCGCCATCCTCGCCCGCCAGCACAACGACGCGAACGTCATCTCGATCGGCGCGCGCCAGCACACCGTCGAGGAGGCGATCCGCTACATCGACGCGTTCATCGCCGAGCCGTTCTCGGGCGACGAGCGGCACGTGCGCCGCATCGCGCAGCTCGCCGAGTACGAGACCACCGGCGACATCGCCGGCAAGGGCGTCGACGTCGCACCGCCCTCGCCCGAGGCGTAGGAGAGCCGCGGTGCCCGAGGGACACTCCGTCCACCGCATCACCCGCCAGTTCGAGCGCAACTTCGTGGGGCACGTCGTGCACGCGTCGAGCCCGCAGGGCCGGTTCGCAGACGGTGCGGCCGACCTCGACGGGCGGCGGATGACCGACGCCCGCGCCGTCGGCAAGCAGATGTTCCTCGGCTTCGAGGGCGACCGCTGGCTGCGGGTGCACCTCGGCATGTACGGCGCGTGGGACTTCGCGGGAGACATCCTCATGGATGCCACGATCGCGGCGGCGAACGGCCGCATGGGCCAGACGAACCAGCGGGGCACGTTCCTCGAGGGTCCCAACCCCGACGCGGTCGTGTTCGACACGGCGGGGGAGAACTCGATCACCTCGATCGGCGCGCCGCGGCGGACCCGCCTGCGCATGTCGGAATCGGAGAAGGAGCAGAACGGATTCGAATCGTTCCCGCCCGAACCGGTCGGCCAGGTGCGCGTGCGACTGCTCACCGACACGGTCGTCGCCGACCTCCGCGGGCCGACCGCGTGCGAGGTGCTCGACCCGGCGCAGGTGGAGGCCGTCGTCGCGAAGCTCGGGCCTGACCCGCTCATCGACGCCGGGCGGGCCGCAGAGGACCGGTTCGCGGCATCCGTCGGGAAGAAGTCCACCCCCATCGGACTGCTGCTCATGGACCAGAACGTGGTGGCCGGCATCGGCAACGTCTACCGCGCCGAGCTGTTGTTCCGCGCGAGGCAGAACCCGCACACCCCGGGCCGACTGGTGCCCGAGGAGCATGTGCGCCACCTGTGGCGCGACTGGACGAAGCTCCTGCGCATCGGCGTCGAGACCGGCCAGATGATGACGATGGACGACCTCGACGACGACGCGTGGCGTGCCGCGATGGCGAACCGCGCCGACCGGCACTGGGTGTACAAGCGCGAGGGGCTGCCGTGCCGCGTGTGCGGCACGAACATCGTGGTCGAGGAACTGGGCGGCCGGAAGCTGTACTGGTGCCCCTACTGCCAGGCCTGACCGGCGGTCGACGAGCGGAGCGCGTTGAGACCTGCCGCTCAGGCGACGTCGTCGGGCAGCGACGGGTGTTCGCCGGGAAGACGCCGCGGCTTCGGGATGGCGAGGCCGAGGGCGCCGGCCACGAGGGCGGCACCCAGGCCGAGGAGGAACGTGAGCTCGAAGCCCTCGCGCGTCGGCACCTGGACGCCGCCGACGTCGACGGAGTGGGTCGCGAGCACGGCGCCCATGACGGCCGCCGCCATGCTCGTGCCGAGCGAGCGCATGAGGGCGTTGAGCCCGTTGGCCGCGCCGGTCTCGGTCGCCGGCACCGCGCGCATGATGAGGATCGGCATGGCGGCGTAGCCCAGCCCGATGCCCACGCCGATCAGGGCGTTGACGAGGGCGATCTGCCACACCTCCGACGAGGCGACGACCGCGACCGCGTAGGCGACGACCATGGCGCCCGCGCCCGAGATGAGGAGCACCCTCGCGCCGAAGCGCCGGGTGAGGCGCGCGGCGACCGGCGACATCGCCATCATCACGAGACCGGCCGGCATGATCACGAGGCTCGCCGCGAGCAGAGGGAGGCCGAGCCCCACGCCGGTCGTGGCGGGCAGCTCGAGCAGCTGCGGCAGCGTGACGTTCGACGAGAAGAAGGCGAAGCCCATCGCGATCGACGCGAGGTTCGTGATGAGCACCGCCGGTCTCGCCGCGACGCGCAGGTCCACGAGGGGGTCGTCGAGGCGGAGCTCGAACCATCCCCAGCCGAGAAGCGCGGCGACACCGCCGAGGCCGAATGCGAGCGTCGCCGGCGACGCCCACCCCCACGAGTCGCCCTGCGAGAACGCGATGAGCAGGCCCGACAGGCCGATCGCCAACCCGATCGCCCCGGGCAGGTCGAACCGGCCGGGCGCACGCAGGGTGCTGACCGGCACGAGCCACGCGACGAGCGCGAACAGCACGACGCCGAGCGCGGCCGCCATCCAGAACAGCAGGTGCCAGTCGGCGTTCTCCGCGATGAGCGCGCTCACCGGCAGCCCGAGCGCGCCCCCGAACCCGAGCGTCGCGCTCACGAGCGCGACCGCCCCGCCGATCCGGTCCTCGTGCAGATGGTCGCGGAGGATGGCGATGCCGAGCGGGATCACGCCGACCACGGCGCCCTGCAGCGCCCGACCGACCAGCAGCAGCGGGAGGGACTGGGACGCCCCGGCGATCACGCTGCCCACGATGAGCACGGCGATGAGCGCCAGCACGATGCGCCGCTTGCCGTAGAGGTCGCCGAGCCGACCCGCGATGGGGGTGGTGATGGCCGCGGTCAGCAGGGTCACCGTCACGACCCACGCCGTCGCCTCGCGGCTCTCGTCGAGCAGTTCGGGCAGTTCGGCCTGGATCGGCACGACGATCGTGAACATGAACGACGAGCACGCGCCCGCGAACGCGAGCACGGCGATGATCGGCCACGTCGGCGGGGTGCGGCTGAGGTTCGCCCGCTCGTCCCCGCCTCGCCTGCTCATCGGCGCCAGCCTATCGGCACTCGGTGCCACGCCCGCCCGAAGGTAGCGTGGAGGCATCCGACCGGAAGGACGCCGATGCGGCAGAACCCGAGCTTCACCCTGGCGAGCGACGAAGGCGTGAAGCGCCTCGTCCGCGAGCACCCGTGGGCGACGATCGTGAGCCAGACGGATGCCGCGGGCCTCGTGGCATCCCACTACCCGGTGCTCCTCGACGAGGAGGCCGACGGCATCGTGCTGCTCACACACGTCGGCCGCCCCGACGAGGTCGTGCACGAGCTCGGCTCGCACGAGGTCATGGTCATCGTGCAGGGACCGCACGGCTACATCTCGCCCGGCTGGTACGACGCGAATCCCGCCGTGCCCACCTGGAACTTCGTGACGGCGCACCTGTACGGCACACCCGAGCTCCTCGCCCACGACGACAACCTCCGCGTGCTCGAGGCGCTCGTCGACCACTTCGAAGACGCCATGCCCGAGCCGCGGCGCATGCGGAGCACCGCGGAGAACTCCGCCTACGCCGACCGCATCGCCGTGGGCACGGTCGGCCTGCGCATCCCGATCACGAGGTTCGTCGCCAAGAACAAGATGAGCCAGAACCGCCCGGCCGAGACGGTCGACCGCATCATCGCCGAGCTCGAGGGCGACGGCCCCTACGCGAGTCCCGCGCTCGCCGCGGAGATGCGTCGTACGCACGAGGCGCTCCGGGCCGCTCGGGCATGAGCGCCGAGGTTCCCGCTCGAGGGCGGGCGACGGATGCCACGACGCCGCTGCTCCTCGCTGACGCGCGCATCCCGGGGCGCGACGGGCGCGTCGACGTGCACGTGGCGAACGGCGTGGTCACCTCGATCGCGCCGGCGGGAACCGCCACGCCGGCCGGTGCGCGACGCATCGACCTCGACGGCCGCTTCGTCGTGCCCGGCCTCCACGACCGGCACGTGCACTTCTCCCAGTGGTCGATGTGGTCGCGGCGCCTCGACCTCGCAGGCGCCGACTCGGCGGCCGCGGCCGCGGCGCTCGTCGCGGGCTGGATCGAGCGCGGCGACGCCGAAGTCGTCGGCGGCGGCTACCGTGACGGACTGTGGCCCGATGCCCCGAGCCGCGAGCTCCTCGACCGGGTATCGGGCGACGTGCCCGTCGTACTCATCGCGGGCGACCTGCACGCCTGCTGGGTGAACACGGCGGCGGCCCGCCGCCACGGCGTGGAACACCTCGCAGGGGAGAGCGGCCTCCTTCGGGAGGACGACTGCTTCACGCTCACCCGCGAGCTCGACGACGTCGCCGACGACGTGCTCGACGCGTGGGTCGCCGAGGCCGCGGCCGCCGCCGCCGCGCGCGGCGTGGTCGGTATCACCGACTACGAGATGCGCTGGAATCGCGACGACTGGGCGCGGCGCGCCGCCTCGGGGTTCGACACGTTGCGCGTGTCGTTCGGCGTGTACACCCAGCACCTCGACCGTGCCGTCGACGAGGGCATGCGCACGGGAGACGAGCTGCCCGGCACGGGCGGGCTCGTCACCGTCGGCGGCTACAAGGTCATCACCGACGGGTCGCTCAACACCCGAACCGCGTGGTGCTTCGACCGCTACCCGGGTCTCGGCGACGCCGAGCACCCGTACGGGCTCGCGACCGTGCCGTACGACGAGCTCGTGCCCCTCATGCGCCGCGCGCATGCCGCGGGCATCGCCCCCGCGGTGCACGCGATCGGCGACCGCGCCAACGCCGCCGTGCTCGACGCATTCGAGGCCGTCGACCCCGGCGACTGGCACGGGCGCGGCTCGATCGAGCACGCCCAGCTCCTCCGCCACGAGGACGTCACGAGGTTCGCACGCCTCGGCGTGGTCGCGAGCGTGCAGCCCGAGCACGCCATGGACGATCGCGACGTCGCCGACCGGTACTGGGCCGGACGCACCGAACGCGCGTTCATGCTCGCCGACCTCGTCGCGGCGGGTGTCGAGCTCGCGCTCGGCTCCGACGCACCCGTCGCGCCCCTCGACCCGTGGGTCGCCATCTCGGCGGCCGTCGGCCGCGCCCGCGACGGGCGCGAGCCGTGGCATCCCGAACAGGCGATCGAGGCCCGTGCCGCGCTCGCCGCGTCGACCGGCGGGCACGGCGCCGATATCGCGGTCGGCGGACCGGCCGACCTCGCGGTCGTCGAGCTGGATCCGCTCGCGACATCCGCCGAAGAACTCCGCACGATGCCGGTCGCGATGACGCTGCTCGCCGGTCGCATCACGCACTACGCGCGCTGACGGGGGAAAACCCCCGCCGCGATCCGGGCGCACACCGGCTGGGGCGCAGGCGCGCGCGCCGCGACGCTGGAATCATGCTTCCCACACGTTCGACCCCGATCCCGATCCGCAGGCCGCGCGCCGTCGGCGGCGCCCTCGCGGCGGTCGCCGCCGGCGCCGTCGTGGCCGTCTCCCTGGCCGGCTGCGGCCTCGCCGGCCCGACGCCGGTCTCCACCGTCGACAAGGTCGACTTCGAGACGCCGCTCACGATTCCGCCCCTCGCCGAGTCGACGGTCGACGCCGACGGCACGCGCGTCTTCTCGCTCGAGGCGCAGTCGGGCACGACCGAGTTCACGCCCGGCGCGCTGAGCGACACGTGGGGCTTCAACGGCTCGTACCTCGGTCCGACCCTCGTCGCGAAGCGCGGCGAGCGCGTGCGCGTCGACGTGACGAACGCGCTCGAGGTGCCGACCACCGTGCACTGGCACGGCATGCACCTGCCCGCCGAGATGGACGGCGGCCCGCACCAGATGGTCGACCCGGATGCCACGTGGTCGCCCGAGTGGGACATCGACCAGCAGGCGGCGACGCTCTGGTACCACCCGCACCCGCACGGCGAGACCGAATCGCACGTCAGGCGGGGCCTCGCCGGAATGTTCCTCATCCAGGACGACGCCGAGCGGGCGCTGCCGCTGCCGCGGGAGTACGGCGTCGACGACGTGCCCGTCATCGTGCAGGACACCGGCTTCTCGGCCGACGGCAGACGCGACGATCCGCAGCGCGGGTTCGCGGGCGGGCTCGGCGACGAGCTCCTCGTGAACGGCACCCGCGGCCCATTTCTCGAGGTCTCCGACGAGGTCGTGCGACTGCGCCTCCTCAACGGGTCGACCGCACGCAGCTACGCCTTCACCTGGAGCGACGGCCGGCCCGTCGAGCTCATCGCCACCGACGGCGGACTGCTCGAGGCATCCGTCGAACTCGACCGGGTCATGCTGTCACCCGGCGAACGCGCGGAGGTGCTCGTGCGCCCGACGCCGGGGGAGCGGCTCGTGCTGCGCTCCGAGATGACCGCCGAGGCCGCGGGCATGATCGGCTCGATCGCCGCGATGAACGGAAGCACGGACTCGTTCGACGTGCTCGAGCTGCGAGCGGCCGACTCCCTCGACCCGTCGCCTGCGGTGCCGGCACGTCTCGCCGAGCTGCCGCCCGTCGATGCGAGCGGGGTCGCCACGACCCGCACGTTCACGCTCGACGGCTTCGAGATCAACGGCCACCAGATGGACATGGGGCGCATCGACGAGACCGTCACGGTCGACACGACCGAGCGCTGGATCGTCGAGAACACCAGCCAGATGCCGCACAGCTTCCACGTGCACGACGTGCAGTTCCGCATCGCGTCGATCGACGGCTCACCGCCGCCGCCGCACCTCGCGGGCTGGAAGGACACGATCTTCGCCACCCCTGAGACCGAGTTCGAGCTCATCCTCCGATTCGAGGACTACGCCGACCCCGACACCCCGTACATGTACCACTGCCACCTGCTGTGGCACGAGGACCAGGGCATGATGGGCCAGTTCGCCGTCGTCGAGCCCGGCCAGTCTGCCACGATGACAGAAGGAACCACGCACCATGAGCACTGAGAGCACGAGCATCGACCGCATGACGACCGAGACCACCACCACCGAGCGAGCGGATGCCGCGCCGCGTCGCCGCGGCTACGGCGCCCTCTGGGCGAGCGTGCCGCGCGAGCTCGGGTTCCTCATCCTGACGATGCCGATCGCGATCACCGGGCTGGCGCTGCTGTCGACGGTGTTCTTCACGGGCCTCGGGATGATCTTCCTCGTCTTCGGCATCTTCATCGTCGTCGCCGCGCTCTACACGGCTCGCGGCTTCGGGATGCTCGAGCTCGTGCGACTGCGCTGGGCCGGCCGGCCCGCCATCACCCCGCCGCGCTGGGAGCGCGCCGACCGCGAGCAGGGCTTCTGGCGCATGATGCTCGCCCCCTTCGTGAACGGGCACTACTGGCTGTACCTCCTGCACGGCATGGTGATCAACCCGATCATCAGCGTCTTCACCTGGGCCGTCACCGTCGTATGGACCTCGGTCGCGCTCGGCGGCACGACCGGCTGGATCTGGCAGCGCTTCATTCCCGAGTCCGATCGGGGCTTCTGGCTGCACGACGTGATCCTCGACTGGGTCTTCCCCGGCAACACGTTCGAGATCGACCCGATCGTCGGCGAGCGCGTGTTCGAGTTCATCCTCGGCGTCGTCTTCCTGCTCACCCTGCCGTTCGTCTTCCGGGGCCTCACGCTGCTCCACGACGTCATCGCACGGGGCCTGCTCGGCGCCTGGCGTTCCGAGGCCCTCGAGGTCGAGGTCGCGCAGCTGTCCGCCTCGCGCGGTGCCGCCGTGCAGGCGGAGGACGCATCGCTGCGCCGCCTCGAGCGGGACATCCACGACGGTCCGCAGCAGCGCCTCGTGCGCCTGCAGATGGACCTCGCCGCCATCGAGCGCAAGCTCGAGCGCGACCCCGACTCGGCACGCGAGCTCCTCGTCGAGGCACGCGACCAGGCCCGGGAGACCCTCGACGAGCTGCGCGCCCTGTCACGCGGGTTCGCGCCGCCGATCCTGCAGGACCGCGGGCTCGCGGTCGCGCTCGAGTCGCTCGCACTGCGCAGCCCCGTGCCCGTCACGGTCGAGATCGACCTCGACGACGTGGCGCTGCCCGCGGCCATCGAACGCAACGCGTACTTCATCGCCGCCGAGCTCCTCACGAATGCGGCGAAGCACGCCGGGGCGAGCGCGATCCGGCTCCGGGTGACCACGCGCGACGAGGGCGCGGCCGGGCACTGGATCGACCTCTGGGTCACCGACAACGGGCGCGGCGGCGCCTCCGCGGTACCGGGTCACGGACTCGC
The DNA here is from genome assembly GCF_004959775.1 of Agromyces sp. H66. Taxonomy (GTDB): domain Bacteria; phylum Actinomycetota; class Actinomycetes; order Actinomycetales; family Microbacteriaceae; genus Agromyces. The sequence continues at coordinate 58,572 of NZ_SJZG01000015.1, read as the reverse complement.
CGGACTCGACGAGCGCGTCCGAGGCCTGCGCGGCATACTCGTGATCGACAGCCCCACTGGCGGCCCGACGTCGATCGGCGCGCACGTGCCGTTCGTGCCGCTCGCTCCCGCGGCGGCATCCGGCACCGCCTGACGCTCGTCGCTAGTCTGGACGGCATGACGGATGCCGCCCCCGCCCCCTGCGCATCGTGCTCGCCGAGGACTCGGTGCTGTTGCGCGAGGGGCTGGTGCGGCTCTTCGACGAGGCCGGGTTCGAGACGGTCGGCTCCTACGGCGATGCCGAGTCGCTGCTCGCCGGGATCGACGAGGCGAAGCCCGACGTCGCGGTGCTCGACGTGCGCATGCCGCCCACGTTCCGTGACGAGGGCGTGCGTGCCGCGATCGAGCTTCGCCGGCGGATGCCACGACTCGGCGTGCTCCTGCTCAGCCAGTACGTCGAGGGCACCTATGCGCAGGAGCTGCTCTCGTCGGGAGACGGGGGCATGGGCTACCTGCTCAAGGACCGTGTCGCCTCGCTCGACGAGCTCGAGGATGCCGTCGAGCGCGTGAGCCAGGGCGGCACCGTGCTCGACCCGCAGGTCGTCGCCGAGCTGCTGTCGCGGCGCAGCGACCCGCTCGCCACGCTGACCCCGCGTGAACGGGAGGTCATGACGCTGATGGCCGAGGGCCGCACCAATGCGGGGATCGCGAAGCAGCTCTACATCGGCGTCGGCGCCGTGGAGAAGAACGTGACGTCGATCTTCCAGAAGCTCGGGCTCGAGGACTCGGGCACCGACCACCGGCGGGTGCTCGCGGTGCTCACCTGGCTGCAGCGGTAGGCGTCGTCCGCCCTCAGGGCTGCGCGGCGGAGGCGATCGTGCCGATGCCGAGCGCCGCGAGGATGCCGCCCGAGGTGCGCTCGAGGTTGCGGCTCACGCGCGGCCGGTTCAGCCAGGCGTTGGCCTTCGCGGCGACCAGGGCGAGCAGCATCAGGTAGAGCCCGCCGATGACGGTGAGCGTCGCGCCCAGCAGCATCGTCATCCAGAACGCGGACGCCCCGTCGGGGAGGAACTGCGGCACCACGGCGAGGAAGAACAGGCCCACCTTGGGATTCGTCAGGTTCGAGACGAGGCCGGCGCCGAACGCGCGCCGGACCGAACCCGGAACGAGCGGCGTCGCGGCATCCGCGCCACCGTTCCTGCGGTGGCTGAGGAACGCCTGGACGCCGAGGTAGACGAGGTAGAGGCCACCGACGAGCTTGATCACCTGGTAGACCTCTGCCGACTGCTCGATGATCGCGGCGAGCCCGACGCCGACGAGCATCGCCCAGCCGAGCTGCCCGAGGGCGGCGCCGGTGCCGGCGGCGATGCCCGAACGCAGGCCGCGCAGGCTGTAGCGGAGGGTGAGGAAGCTGTCGGGTCCCGGCGTGAGGGCGAGGATCAGCGCAAGGCCGCAGAAGGCGAGGAACGCGGCGGGGGTCATGCCGCGATTCTGGCATGACCCCCGGCGGCCTCGGGATCGCCGGTCTCGGCGACTACTTCACGGCGACGTGCGAGAAGAGGAACCAGCGGTCCTTGTCGAGGCCGCGACGGATCTCGATCGCGACATCCTGGCTCGTGGGGTCGAGCTCTTCGAGGCCCTCGATCGCCTCGTTGACCTTCTCGGTGGCGAGGTCGATCTGCGCGACCACGTCGGCGATCGCCTCGTCGTACGGCTGGAAGCCGAGCTTCGGATTCACGGCACCGCTCTTGTCGGCGACCGCCTTCAGGCGGCCGTCGACCGGCAGCCCGAGCGCGACCACCCGCTCCGCCGCCAGGTCGGCCCACGCCTGCGCATGGGCGACGACCTCATCGAGCAGTTCGTGCACGGCGATGAAGTTGACGCCGCGCACATGCCAGTGCGCCTGCTTGCCGTTCACGGCGAGCGCGACGAGCTCCTGCACGACGGGCGTGAGGTACTGGGCGACGCCGGCCGCGACATCCGCGCTCGAGCCCTTGGTGGCCTTCGGCGCGTCGGCCGCCTTCGTGGTCTTCTTCGGTGCGGTCTTCGTGTCGGTCATCGTGTCCACCTTCCCTGGAACGTCTGTCCTTTCGTAACGCTACGCGGGCGCCTGCGTATTTCAAGGACGGGACGGCCCGACCGGGTCGGGGTTGACAGCGACGACGGACGGATGCCTCAGGCGCCGGGCTCGGGGATGCGCCGGCGCCGGCCATGCATCCGCTGTTCGACCCGCCAGTTCGACACGCCGTCGGTCGACGTTCGGCCCGTCCAGGTGAACGAGTCGGCCGTGATGTCGGTGAAGGCCCATTCGAGGTGGCTGCCGTCCATGTCGAGCCCCGTGATCCTGATGTCGCCGACCGTGGATTCCGATTCCATGACGATGAAGTTGCCGGCCCGCGGCGCAGCCCACACCTGACGCCACCGCCGTTCGGCGGGCAGGTACGCGCGAACCGTCGTTCCGATACCACGGTTCCCGCGCGGTTCGGAAAATCGGTCGGGGAGCGCGTAAACGAGCACGTCCTGCACGCCCAGTCCGTCGAGGATCCAGGTGAACTCCCAACGCCCGACGCCGTCGAACACGACATCGCCATGCGGGTCGATGAACTGGACCGTCATGTCCCAGACGCCCACGAACCGGCCGAACTGCATGACCGCCGCGTGGTGTTCGGGATGCGGGCCGGCAGCGGCGAGTTCGGTGAACACGTTCGCAGTGCTGCTCACGGATGAGGTCACACCTGCACGGTAGCGATCTCGGACCGGGAACGCACGCCCCGGTGCTCGCCGGCGAGGCCCGATCGGGCACGGGGCGGGTGGCGGTGGAGCGGATGACGGGAATCGAACCCGCGTAATCAGTTTGGAAGACTGAGGCTCTACCATTGAGCTACATCCGCGCGCGCCCGCGTTCGGGCACTGGATCATCGTAGTACACGGCAGGTGTTCCTCTTCTCACGGAGCGCACGCGGCATCCGTTCGAAGGAGCAGGAAGATGAACGGGCGCGAGACGGTCGAGGCGCTGATCGCGACGCTGAACGCCGGGAACGTCGACGGCATGGATGCCGTCTTCCACGAGGACGCCGTCATGGAATGGCCCCAGTCGGGCGAGCGCATCGTCGGCGGCGACAACCGGCGAGGCGTCTACCACGCCTTCCCGCGGCTGCCGAAGATCACGCCGCGTCGACTGACCGGGGAGGGCGACCTCTGGGTCGCCGAGGCGGACCTCGACTACGGCGACGGCGCCGTCTACCAGACGGTGTTCATCTTCGAGCTGCGCGACGGGAAGATCGCGAAGGAGACCGCGTACTGGACGCAGCCCTTCCCGGCGCCCGACTGGCGGGCCCGGTGGGTCGAGCGCATGTGATCGAGGCCGCGAGGCGGTCGCGCGGCCTGCGCTATCGCAGCTCCGCGATCGAGTGGGCGACCCTGCGCACCAGGCGCAGCTGTCGCTCGTAGGTCGCCGCGAGCGCCACGAGGATGACGCCGGCGATCCCGAGCCACAACCACCACCAGACCGCCTCGTAGAGCTCCGTGATCCACGGCCACAGCTGGTCGACCGCGTGCACGAGGAGCACGCCGCCGCCGACGAGCAGCGGCGCCTGCAGCCGGCGTACCGCACCCACCACCACGGCCGCCGCGGCGACGATCCCGAGCGCGATGATCCGCCACAGCACCGGATCGGTGAAGTCCGCGATGAGGGCGGGCAGGAGGAGCACCGCGAGACCGGGGCCCAGCGCAGGCCAACTCCGCAGTGTCGGGGACCGCAGCATCCGGAACGCTCCGGCGCCGATGAGGGCTGCAGCGACCGGCACGGTGACGACGTCGAACGGGTCGACGCTGCTCGCCACGAGCACGATGATGCCGCCGAGCACGAGCACGCCGAGGGCGCTCCACTCGAGGATCGGCCCGGCGATCGGCCGCACGCGAAGCGCCACCGCAGCCACGTGCACGGCCGCCAGCAACGGGAAGAGCACCGCGGCGCGCAGCGTCGGCTCCTCGCCGAGGACGATCGCGATGGTCGTGGGGATCGAGACCGAGACGACGGATGCCGCGAGCATGGTCTCCGCGACGACGGCGGGCCGCGACCCGGTCCGAGCCCACGCCACGGCGGCCGCGACTCCCGCTGCGAGCGCGAGCACCGGCCAGAACTCGATGGGCAGCGCGCTGCGCTCGCCTGCCGCGACGGCCGACCCGCGCACCATCGCGGCCCCGGTGAACGCCACCCAGCCGGTCGCCACGCCGAGGACGCGGATGGGCACGCCGCGCGCCGCCTCGGGGAGGAAGGCCGACGCGATCGCGATCACCGATCCCGCCGCCACGAGCACGAGCGTGCGGAGTTCCGAGTCGGCGCTCGAGCCGACGCTCGGGAGCACGGCGACGGCGGCGGCGGCCGCGACGAGTGCGGTGCGGCCACCGGCCGTCGGCGCCGATGCGGCGCGGCGCCAGGTGATGAGCGCGGCCGCGACGGCGAGCGCCGCCGCAAGGGGCAGCGAGTAGGCCTCGATCTCGTCCACGCCGTCGCCCGCGAGCCGCGTCCAGACGGTCGCGATCGCGAGGGCCAGGCTCAGCCAGGAGAGGTGCCGGCTGGGCGACGAACCGCCCACCGGGTCGCCGTCGAGTGCCGCGACGAGCAACGGCACCGGGGTGAGCAGCAGGAGGAGCAGCCACGCCTGGTCGCCGGCGGCGGGACCCGACACGAGGGTGATGAGACCGCCGATGCCGAGGGCGGTGCACCACGCGAGTCGCGCGGCGCGCTCACCGCGGCCGATCACGACCGGGGTGATGGCGGCGGCGAGCAGCACGGCGGCCGCCGCACCGAGGATCGAGGGCGGGGCGTCCGGGATGTCGGCGACGATGCGTTCCAGCGCGAACACGAGCAGGATCGGACCGGCCGCGGCCGACAGCACGCGGACGAGCGTGGGGAGGGCCCGGCGCAGCGCGGGCAGGACGACCACGGCCGCGGCGGCGGCGGGCAGCCACCGCAGCGGATCGGACCCGACGAGCGCCGTCACGACCGCACCGGTCATCGTTGCGACCAGGGCCGGCAGGAACAGCCCGATGCGATCCGCATCGGTGATGCGCGGGGCGAACAGTGGGACCGCGAGCAGCGCCGCGCCGACCGTGCCGAGCCACATCCACGGCGAGTCCCACGGCGGCGCGATCGGCGTTCCCGATGCGTCGAACCAGCTCGGCAGGGTGAGCGCGGCCGCGGCGACCAGGAGCATCGCCACGACGAGGTGCGCCACCCCGACGCCGCGAGCCGCGCCGACCGGCCAGGCGCGCGGCGCGAGCAGGCGGCCGGCGACCGCGGTCGCGAGGACCGCGGCGATCGCCCACGGCCAGACCATCGCGTTCGAGTACGCGGCCAGCACCGTCAGGCCTGCCCCGCCGAGGCCGAACACGGCGAGGGTCGGCACCGAGCTCGGCACCAGTTCTTCGAACCGGGTCGATGCGGCGATGAGACAGGCCGCCGCGACGGCCGCGAAGATCGCGGCCGGCGCCGCCGCGCCGGGCAGCGTCGCCCCGATCACGAGCAACCCCGTCAGGACGGCGGCGATCGGAACGGCGGCGAATCGGCGCAGCGAACCGAGGACGAGGAGCACCACGGTCGCGCCCGCCGCGGCGACGAAGGGCACCAGCATCGCGCCGAGGTCGAGCTCCGCGGGCAACCTCGTCACGCGAGCATCCGGCTCCACCTGCCAGGCGGGGGAGCTCGCCATCGCGCGCCAGCCGAGCGAGGCGAGGCCGGCCAGCAGCCCCGGCGCCGCCGTGACGGCCGCCACCGCCGCCGACGAGATGAACGCGGCGCGGGCTACTTCGGCGCGGAGCGAGGCGGGACGACGCACCGCGCCCGCCGCAACCGCCGCGATCACGCCGGATGCGGCGGGAGCGAGCCAGATGGCGACCCCTTGGTCGAGTTCCGCCGCGATGCCGACCGCCGGGGCGAGTGTCGCGGTGATCCCGACACCGATCGCCGCGGCGGCCGCCCATCCGGATGCGACCTCCGCTCGGGCGAGGCGCGTCGCGACGATCACCAGAACACCTCCCGCCGCGACCGCGACGAACGTCCAGGATTCTCCCCATCGCACCTCGGGAAGCGCCCAGAATGCGGCCCCGGCAGAGGCCACCCCGCCCGCGAATCCGGCTGATGCCATGATCGTGCGCTCGAGCGACCGCGGTGCCATGGCGATCGCCGCCGCGCCGACGACCACCGCCGCCAGCCCGCCGAGCCACACGCCCGTCGCGGTCTCGGGGTCGATCGCGTAGCCCAGCAGGAACGCGGCGGTCGGCGCGAGCGCCGCTGCGGCGAGGCCCGGGACGCGGATGCCGCTCGCTGCACGCGTCGCGGCCAGCACGGCGGCGACGATCGCGAACGCCAGGCCGGTATAGGCCGCGGCGTCGAGCGCCTCGGTGCCGAAGAGCCGGTTCGCGCGCACGATCCACACGTCGAGCAGGAGCAGCACGACGGCGACGGATGCCACGCCCTCGGCTGTACCGGGGAGGCGGCGGGCGCGCAGGAGCCACGCGACGCCGAGCACCAGCACGCTGGCCCCGGCGATGATCGCCGACCGCACCTCGAGGCTCGCGACGAGGTAGGCGACGAAGAGGAACACGATCGCCGCCACCGAGATGAGCACCACGCCGAGCGTGAGGAGGAAGACCTGCACGCCCGAGCGGCGTCGTGCCGGCGGCGTCGGGAGCGCGTCCGAAGGCGGAGTCGGTGCGGCGACGGGAGCCGGGGCGGCCGCGGGAGCCGGCGCGGCGGTCGGCGACGGAGCCGTCGGAACAGTCGTGGGAGCGGAAACCGGGGCGGCGACGGGAGCCCGCGCCGCACGTGCCTGGCGCGACTCCCGCCCCGCCTGCGCCTCGCGCATGCCCGTGATGAGCCGTTGCCGCGCCGCCTCCGCCTCGTAGACCCTCGTGCCCGCGGCCAGCACCTCGGCCGACTCGGGCACGGCGAGGTCGAGCCCGCACTCGAGGCAGCGGGAGGAGAAGAGCCCCGCGAAGCACGCGGGGCAACGCGTGGTGTCGATGAGGAGGGCCGGATCGGACGGCCAGCGACGGAGATCCCCGGCCCCGTCGCGGGGGAGACGGTCGGTCATGCGCACACTCTCCCACGCGCGGGCGCCGCATCGTCGGATCATCCACAGCGCCCGTTCGGGGGTCACCGCCGAGGTCGGCTCCCGCCCGCGCCGGCGGGGTCGCCCGTGCAGTAGACTTTCGTGGGTCCATCCGTGCCTCGGCGTGCTTCGGCGTGCCCGTGCGGATGGTTCGACGAGTTGAGTCAGCGACTCGGGGCGTAGCTCAGCTTGGTAGAGCGCCCGCTTTGGGAGCGGGAGGTCGCAGGTTCGAATCCTGTCGCCCCGACGAGTCGCCAGCGGCTCGACACGAACTTCCACACAACAGGAGATCTTCCACATGCCGACCACTTCGGTTGAGAAGCTGAGCCCCACGCGCGCCAAGCTCACCATCTCGGTGACGCCCGAGGAGCTGAAGCCCAGCATCACCCACGCCTACGAGCACATCGCCGAGCAGATCAACGTGCCCGGCTTCCGCAAGGGCAAGGTGCCGCCGCCCATCATCGACCAGCGGGTCGGCAAGGCCGCCGTGCTCGAGCACGCGGTGAACGAGGGCCTCGACGGCTTCTACCGCGCCGCGGTCACCGAGCACGAGCTCCGCCCGCTCGGCCGACCCGAGGCCGACATCGTCGAATGGCCGAGCGAGAAGGACTTCACGGGCGACCTGCTGCTGGCCATCGAGGTCGACGTGCGCCCCGACGTGGAGCTCCCCGACTACGCGGGCCTCGAGCTCACGGTCGACTCGGTCGAGGTGGGCGACGACGAGGTCGAGGCCGAGCTCGAGCGCCTCCGCAGCCGCTTCGGCACCCTCATCACGGTCGACCGCCCCGCGACCACGGGCGACTTCGTGACCCTCGACCTCGTCGCCACCATCGACGGCACCGAGGTCGACACCGCCAGCGGCATCTCCTACGAGCTCGGCTCGGGCGAACTGCTCGAGGGCATCGACGAGGCGCTCGAGTCGCTCACCGCCGGTGAGACCACCACGTTCGAGTCGAAGCTCCTGGGCGGCGACCACGAGGGCGAGACCGCCGAGATCACCGTCACCATCGGCGCCGTCAAGGAGCGCGAGCTGCCCGCCGCCGACGACGACTTCGCGCAGATCGCGAGCGAGTTCGACACGCTCGACGAGCTCACCGAGAGCCTGAAGCAGCAGGTCGCGCGCAACAAGTCGTTCGGGCAGGGCACCCAGGCCCGCGACCTCCTCGTCGAGAAGCTCCTCGAACTCGTCGACGTGCCCGTCGCCGACAGCGTCATCGAGGACGAGGTGCACCGCCACCTCGAGTCCGAGGGTCGCCTCGAAGACGACGAGCACCGCGCTGAGGTCACCGAGTCCAGCACCAAGGCGTTCAAGACGCAGATCGTGCTCGACAAGATCGCCGAGGCCGAGCAGGTGCAGGTGAGCCAGGACGAGCTCACCCAGTACCTCGTGCAGGGCGCCGCCCAGTACGGCATGGACCCCAACGAGTTCGTGCAGGTCCTCAGCCAGAACGGCCAGATCCCCGCCATGGTCGGCGAGGTCGCGCGCAACAAAGCGCTCGCGATCGCGCTCGGCAAGGTCAAGGTCACGGATGCCGCGGGCAACGCCGTCGACCTCTCCGAGTTCACGGCCGTGGCCGAGTCCGACGACGCCGCCGAAGCCGAAGCCGAAGCCGAGGCCGAAGGCGAGCAGCCCGAGAACGCCGCGGAGGAGCCCGCCGAGGCTCCCGCGGAGGAGAAGAAGAAGCCGGCACGCAAGCGTGCGGCCAAGAAGGCCGACGCCGAGTAGTCGCCATCGCACGCGAGGGCCGGATGCCACGGGGCATCCGGCCCTCCGTCGTCGCCGGGCGATACGGTCGAACCACCATCCGCCGAGAGAGGAGTCCGATGGACGACTGGCAGCACCGTGTGGACGCCGTGTGGTCGGCCGCGGACGAACTCGGCGACGACGAGGTGATCCGCCGCATCGACGCGCTCGCCGCCGAGCGGTCCGCCGGCGACCCGATCGCGTTGTTCGAACGCGCGGGAGCCCGCGATTCGGCCGGCCTCGAGGCGGAGGCCGAGACCCTCTACCGGGAGGCGCTCGACCGGGGACTCGACGGCTCCGAGCGCGTGCAGGCGCATATCCAGCTCGCGTCGACGATCCGCAACCTCGGTCGGCCCACCGAGTCGATCGCACTCCTCGACGCCGTCGAGGCCGACGCCGGCGACCTCCACGACGCCGTCGTCGCATTTCGAGCGCTGGCCCGGGTCGACGCGGGCGACCCCCGCCGCGCGGCATCCGAGGCGCTCCTCGCACTCGCGGCGCACCTTCCGCGCTACCGCGTGTCGCTCGCGGCATACGCGACGGAGCTCGGGGCATCCGCCTAGGGCGAACAGCCCCGTCGGCGCGTGTTGCACCGGATAGATTCGAGTGAACGCGACAACCGAAACGGAGCGACACATGGCCGAAGTGACACCCAGCCCCGGTGTTTTCGATCGACTGCTGAAGGACCGCATCATCTGGCTGGGTTCCGAGGTTCGTGACGAGAACGCCAACGAGATCGCGGCGAAGCTGCTGCTCCTGGCCGCCGAGGACCCCAAGAAGGACATCTACCTCTACGTCAACTCGCCCGGCGGGTCGATCACGGCCGGCATGGCGATCTACGACACCATGCAGTTCGTGCCGAACGACATCGTCACCGTCGGCATCGGCATGGCGGCGTCGATGGGCCAGCTCCTGCTCACCGCGGGCACCAAGGGCAAGCGCTACATCACGCCCAACGCGCGCGTGCTGCTGCACCAGCCGCACGGCGGCTTCGGCGGCACGGCGAGCGACATCCAGACCCAGGCGCAGCTCATCCTCGACATGAAGCGCCGTCTCGCCGAGATCACCGCCGCGCAGACCGGCAAGACCGTCGAGCAGATCAACGCCGACGGCGACCGCGACCGCTGGTTCAACGCGCAGGAAGCGCTCGAATACGGCTTCGTCGACCACATCCGCGAGTCGGCCCTCGACGTGTCCGGCGGCGGCGGAACCGACCAGGCGTAAGCATCCAGAGAAGAGAGAACGAGCGAATGTCAGTACCTACTTCTAGTGGCCCTGCCTTCGGCGGCACCGCATTCAGCGGCATGCAGGCGCCGGGTTCGCGCTACATCCTGCCGAGCTTCGAGGAGCGCACGGCCTACGGCTACAAGCGCCAGGACCCGTACGCGAAGCTCTTCGAGGACCGCATCATCTTCCTCGGCGTGCAGGTCGACGACGCATCGGCCGACGACATCATGGCCCAGCTCCTGGTGCTCGAGTCGATGGATCCCGACCGCGACATCATCCTCTACATCAACTCGCCGGGCGGTTCGTTCACGGCCATGACCGCGATCTACGACACGATGCAGTACATCCGTCCCGAGATCCAGACCGTCGTGCTCGGCCAGGCCGCGTCGGCGGCGGCCGTCATCGCGGCGGCCGGCACGCCCGGCAAGCGCCTCGCGCTGCCGAACGCCCGGGTGCTCATCCACCAGCCGGCCATGGGCGAGGCCGGTCACGGCCAGGCATCCGACATCGAGATCCAGGCGGCCGAGATCATGCGCATGCGCACCTGGCTCGAGGAGACGCTCTCGCGGCACTCGAACCGCACCAAGGAGCAGGTGAACAACGACATCGACCGCGACAAGATCCTGTCGGCCGAGGAGTCGCTCGAGTACGGCCTCATCGACCAGGTGCTCTCGTCGCGCAAGAGCGTTCCCGCGCTCACGCGCTAGCCGACGCGCCGACCCGAGGCGGGTGACCGGTCCCACGGGACGGGTCACCCGCCTCGTCGCATGTCGGCTCCGTGGGTCGGATGCCCCGTCGGTGCGCGGATCCGGTGCGCGCCTCGACGGTTCGCGGACCGCGAACCACTCGCGCCTGCCAATCCGGGCGCGTCATGCCGCATGCCCCGGTTCTCGGGCTAGGCTCGAATCAGACTCGTCGACAGGGAGGGTTCGATGGCACGCATCGGGGAGAGCGCCGATCTGCTCAAGTGCTCCTTCTGCGGAAAGAGTCAGAAGCAGGTCCAGCAGCTCATCGCCGGACCCGGGGTCTACATCTGCGACGAGTGCGTCGAGCTCTGCAACGAGATCATCGAGGAGCGACTCGCCGAGGCGGGCGAGACCGAGTCCGGCGAGTTCGAGCTGCCGAAGCCCAAGGAGATCTTCGCCTTCCTCGAGGAGTACGTCATCGGGCAGGAGGCCGCGAAGAAGGCGCTCGCCGTCGCGGTCTACAACCACTACAAGCGCGTGCGCGCCCGCACGACCCTCACCTCGGCCGACCGCGCGCACGACGACGTCGAGATCGCGAAGTCGAACATCCTGCTCATCGGCCCGACGGGCTGCGGCAAGACCTACCTCGCGCAGACCTTGGCGAAGCAGCTCAACGTGCCCTTCGCCGTCGCCGATGCCACGGCCCTCACCGAGGCCGGGTACGTCGGCGAGGATGTCGAGAACATCCTCCTCAAGCTCATCCAGGCCGCCGACTACGACGTCAAGCGAGCCGAGACCGGCATCATCTACATCGACGAGATCGACAAGATCGCCCGCAAGGCCGAGAACCCGTCGATCACGAGGGATGTCTCGGGCGAGGGCGTGCAGCAGGCGTTGCTGAAGATCCTCGAGGGCACCGTGGCATCCGTGCCGCCGCAGGGCGGACGCAAGCACCCGCACCAGGAGTTCATCCAGATCGACACGACGAACGTGCTGTTCATCGTGGCGGGCGCATTCGCGGGTCTGGAAGACATCATCTCGTCGCGGGCCGGCAAGCGCGGCATCGGCTTCGGCGCCCCCCTGCACAGCAAGGAGGACGAGGCCGACATCTTCAGCGAGGTGCTGCCCGAAGACCTGCACAAGTACGGCCTCATCCCCGAGTTCATCGGCCGGCTGCCCGTGGTCGCCACCGTGATGCCGCTCGATCGCGATGCGCTCATGGAGATCCTCACGGTGCCGCGCAACGCGCTCGTGCGCCAGTACCAGCGCATGTTCGAGCTCGACGGCGTCGAACTCGACTTCGAGCAGGCCGCCCTCGAGGCCATCGCCGACCTCGCGGTGCTGCGTCAGACCGGGGCCCGGGGCCTGCGCGCCATCATGGAGGAGGTGCTCGGACCGATCATGTTCGAGGTGCCGTCGTCCACCGGCGTCGCGCGAGTCGTCGTCACGAAGGCCGCGGTGCTCGACAACGCCGCGCCGACCATAGTGCCGCACAAGCCCCGCCGCGCGGAGAAGTCCGCCTAGCTCAGTCGTACACCCGCACGAGCTGCCAGTGCGCGCCGTCGTGCTCGACGTCGAACACGTGCGTCTCGCCGTCGTCGGCGCTCGCCTGGAACCGCCAGCCCGAGATGGAGAGCGGCACGCGGCCGGGGGAGACGTCGTGGCCCGAGAAGGGACCCCACCAGTCGCACGGGCCCACCAGCGCGGTCGGCATGTCGGTGACGCGGTACCGGCGTGCTCGCCACACGAGCCGCTCGGGCTCACCAGCGGCGCTCGTCCAGACCTCGACGGCCTCCTGCACCCGTGGCATGCCGACCTCCACCCGTTCGAATGTATGTTCGAATGGTAGCACCGCGCACCGTGGCTCACGAGTGGTCGTGGCATCCGGACTGGCGGGCGGCCCACACGCCGGTGCACCTTCCTGCGGATATACGATCCGGCACGCCGAGGCGAGGCCGGATCTCACGGCGCGTCGGATCGTATATCCGCCATTTCTGACGCGGGAGCGATGCGTTCGTCGCAGGCCCGGGCGGGCGGATGCCTCGAACGCCGGCGATCAGGCCAGGTCGTCGTCGCTGCGCGCGCCGAAGACGATCTCGTCCCAGCTCGGCATCGAGGCGCGCCCCTTCTTCGCCGGACGAGTGGCCGGGGCGCCGGCCGGCTTGCCGCCCCAGAGCGTGCGGGCACCCGTTCCGGGCTTGTCGTCGCTCGCCGGCTTGGCCTCGGGCACCGCCGGTGTCTCGGCGGCCGGCGCCGCAGGCTCCGGTACGGGTGCGGCCGGCCGCTCGGCGTCGGCTCCGGCGGCCTCGCGTTCGCCGCGCCGCCGGCGGAGCGCCTCGAGCAGGTCCGCCGTCTCGCCGAGCGTCGGCTTCGGCTCGTCGGCCCGCTTGATCGCCGCACGCGCCACCGCGGGGCTCGACGCCGCGGGCGTCGTGCGCGCATACGGCAGGGGCTCGAGGTGCGGCGCGGTGTCGAACTCGCCCTGATCGGTCTCCTCGAACGTGAACGCCCCGCTGTCGAAGCGGGTCGGCTCAGCGGCGTCGGGCGCGACCGCGCGCAGCCGCGGAATCAGTCCGCCCTTCAGTTCGCCCTGCTGCGAGAGCGTGGTGGCCTCGGAGTTCAGTGGATGCAGCGCCTGCGTGCGCGGCTCGAAACCCCAGCGGGCGTCGTGGTCGATGGTGTCGGCCGTGAACTCGAGCTTGACGATCCAGCCGCGTTCCTCGTCCTTCCAGCTGGCCCAGCGTTCGCCGTGCACGCCCAGCTTCGCGAGGCGCTCGCGGATGACGCTGCCGAACGTGGCCGGGTCGTCGGCGGGGTCGACCTCGGCCGCGACGTGCACGGGCACGGCCAGGGCGGAGGTCACGATGTGCTCGCGCTCGGCGAGCACGGGGCCCTCGAATCGACGGATGTAGTCGATCGACGCGCCGGTGACCTGCGCGACGTCCTCGGCCGACAGGCCGGAGCGGATGAGGGACTGCACCTCGCGGGGCGAGGGTTTGGGCCCCGTGTGAGTCTCGGGCTGCGCCTGCCGGATCCGGGACTGCAGCACCTCGTCGATCTCGATCCGGAAGCGCGCTCCATCGTCGGACGCGGCGAGCAACGCGCCGTTCTCGACTCCGATTACCTTGAGTTCCTGCATCGCGACAAAGCCCTTCCGTGCCATCGTCTCCGCCCAAGGATGCCATGCCGTGGAAGGCGCCGCCGGGAATAGCACGGGCGCGCCGGAAGTTGAGCACGTAGCAGGTTGCAGGGTGGCCGCAAGTGGTTTGCTTACGCACCCGAATTGATGCAGACTATGCCCGCCGAATCATCGGCACCGAAGAAATGGATGGGAATGGCAACGGATTACGACGCACCGCGGAAGACCGAGGACGACTCCGAGTCGATCGAGGCCCTCAAGGAGCGCGTCCCCGACAAGATGTCGGGAGTGGTGGATGTCGATGACGCCGACAACCCAGGAGGCTTCGACCTGCCCGGTGCCGATCTCTCCGACGTCGAGCTCGACGTCGTCGTGCTTCCGCCCCAGGCTGACGAGTTCACGTGCGTGAACTGCTTCCTCGTGAAGCATCGCTCGCAGATCGACCACGAGACCAAGCTCGGCCCGATCTGCCTGGAGTGCGCGTCCTAGACGTCGCGCTCCGCACCGCCCGGCCGCCGCGATCCGTTGATCGCGGCGGCCAGTTCGTTCGGTCGGCGGGTCGAGATCAGCCAGTACGGCGTGGGGTCGGCCGGGTCGGTGATCGGCACCCGAACGACGGGCCGCACCCATCCGCGGATGACGAGGAAGGCCCGCGCATCGAGGCCGGTGCCGCGTTCGACCCGGGCGTCCGCATCGAAGGAGGGGATCGCCTCGCCCGTGTGCGCGAGCGAGATCTCGGCGCGACCGGCGCGGAGCATCCCCTCCTGCACCTCGACGACCGGCGAGGTGATCGTGAGCGACCCGACCACGGCGAGGTAGAGGATCACCCCCGTCGCGATGCCGGCGGGCATCGAGACGGGCGCGAGCACCAGGATGCTCGCGGGAACGAGCAGCAGGGTCGCGAGGTAGATCCAGGGCGTCGGCCACAGTTTCTCGTGGTAGTCGGGCATGGCTCTATTCGATCAGACTTCTGCACTACCCTCGAACAGTGACCGATTCCGTCGATGTGCTGATCACGGCCGACCGCCTCCCGACCTACGCCCATCCCGGCGATGCGGGGGCCGATCTGCACGCTGCCGAGTCCGTCGTGCTCGCGCCTGGCGCGCGTGCGACGGTGGGCACCGGCGTCGCGATCGCGCTGCCCGACGGGTATGTCGCCTTCGTCGTGCCGCGGTCCGGCCTCGCCTTCAAGCACGGCATCACGATCGTGAATGCACCCGGTACCGTCGATGCCGGGTATCGGGGCGAGATCAAGGTGGCCCTGCTCAACACCGACGCGAGCGAGTCGTATTCGATCGAGGCGGGCGATCGCATCGCCCAGCTCGTCGTGATGCCGGTCAGCCGCGCTCGGTTCGTCGAGGTCGAGCGGCTTCCCGGAAGCCTGCGCGGCGAGGGTGGATTCGGATCGACGGGATTCGGGGAGCACAAGTCAGGAGTGAACGCGTGAGCGACATCGAGAACATCGACGACATCCCCGTCGACCAGCCCAAGTCGGCGCCCGACGACCGTGAGGTGGCCGGCCCGTTCGACGAGGCGGAGGCGAATCCGGTACGGCCCTACGTCGACCTCGGCGGCGTGAAGGTGCTGCCCCGTGAGGGCCTCCACCTCCGGCTCGAGGTGGAGGAGGGCACGAAGCGCGTCGTGGCCGTCGGCCTCGACTACGCCAACTCCACCCTGCAGGTGCAGCCGTTCGCGGCGCCGCGGTCGAGCGGGCTGTGGCACGAGATCCGCGCGCAGATCGCCGAGCAGATCGCGCGCCAGGGCGGCACGACCACCGTCCGCGAGGGAACCTTCGGCCCCGAACTGCTCGCCCAGATCCCCGTCGCCGCGGGCGAGGGCCAGGCCGGCCACATGCGCCTCGCGCGCTTCATCGGCGTGGACGGCCCGCGATGGTTCCTGCGCGGCGTCATCGCCGGCGAGGCGGCGGTCGACCCGACCGCCGCGGCCCAGGTCGAAGACCTCTTCCGGTCCATCGTCGTCGTGCGCGGAACCACGCCCATGCCGCCCCGCGACCTGATCCCGTTGCGCATGCCGGCCGCCGGCGCGCCCACCGCGTAGCCCGATGGCCGATCCCGACGCCCGGCGCGAGCCCGACGACCAGCGAGCGGATGCCGCGGGCCCCGAGCAGGACGGTGCGAACGAGTTCGGCCGACAGCTCGCGGCCGCGGCCGAGCGCTCCGGACTCGGCGGCATCGCCCGCGAGGAGACCTTGACGGGTCGCGACCTGCTCGGCGCCCTCGGCGGCGTGCGCGGTCTCGCCGAGGCGATCCTGCCCGGCCTCGTGTTCCTCGTCGTCTACACATTCACCAAAGAGCTCGTCCCCGCGCTCGCGGCATCCCTCGGCCTCGCCGTGATCTTCACGGTCGTGCGGCTCGTGCGCCGGAGCGGGCCGACGCAGGCCATCGCGGGACTCATCGGGGTCGGGGCATCCGCCGCCCTCGCCCTGTGGACCGGGCGAGCCGAGGACAACTACGTGCTCGGCTTCTACACGAACGCCGCCTACGCCGTCGCGCTCCTGGTCTCGCTCCTCGTGGGATGGCCGCTCATCGGCCTCATCGTCGGCTTCCTCCTCGGTGACGGCACCTCGTGGCGCACGGAACGGCGAAAGCTCCGGGCCATGCAGTTCCTCACGCTCATCTGGCTCGGACTCTTCACGGCGCGACTCGTCGTGCAGGTGCCGTTCTACTTCGCCGGGAACGTGGAGGCGCTCGGGGCCACGCGCCTGCTCATGGGCGTGCCGTTGTACGCACTCGTGCTGGTGTTCACGTGGCTGGTGGTGCGGGCAGTGTACCCGTCGGCGCCTCGTGCGCCCGAGTGATAGAGTTATCTCGACGTCAAGATAAATACGCGTCATCCGCGAAGGAGAGGACATCGTGTCTGCAGTGAACAGTTTCGGGGCGAAGGACACGCTCCGCGTCGGTGAGAAGTCCTACGAGATCTTCCGACTCGACACCGTGCCCGGCCACGAGAAGCTGCCGTTCAGCCTGAAGGTCCTCCTCGAGAACCTGCTTCGCACCGAGGACGGTGCCAACGTCACGAAGGAGCAGATCGAGGCGCTGGGCTCCTGGGTCCCGACCGCCGAGCCCGACACCGAGATCCAGTTCACGCCGGCCCGCGTGGTCATGCAGGACTTCACCGGCGTGCCCTGCATCGTCGACCTCGCGACCATGCGCGAGGCGGTCGAATCGCTCGGCGGCGACCCCAACAAGATCAACCCGCTCGCCCCGGCAGAGATGGTCATCGACCACTCCGTCATCGCCGACCTCTTCGGCACCGAGAACGCCCTCGAGCGCAACGTCGAGATCGAGTACGAGCGCAACGGCGAGCGCTACCAGTTCCTCCGCTGGGGCCAGACCGCCTTCGACGACTTCAAGGTCGTGCCGCCCGGCACCGGCATCGTGCACCAGGTGAACATCGAGCATCTCGCGAAGGTCACCTTCACCCGCGAGGTCGACGGCGTCCTGCGCGCCTACCCCGACACCTGCGTCGGCACGGACTCGCACACCACGATGGTCAACGGCCTGGGCGTGCTCGGCTGGGGCGTCGGCGGCATCGAGGCCGAGGCGGCCATGCTCGGCCAGCCCGTCTCGATGCTCATCCCGAAGGTCGTCGGCTTCAAGCTCTCGGGCGAGATTCCGGCGGGCGTCACCGCGACGGACGTGGTGCTCACCATCACCGACATGCTGCGCGATCACGGCGTGGTCGGCAAGTTCGTCGAGTTCTACGGCTCAGGCGTGGCTTCCGTGCCGCTCGCCAACCGGGCGACCATCGGCAACATGAGTCCCGAATTCGGCTCGACCGCCGCGATCTTCCCCATCGACGACGTGACGCTCGACTACCTGCGCCTCACCGGACGCAGCGAGGAGCAGGTCGCGCTCGTCGAGGCCTATTCGAAGGTGCAGAAGCTCTGGCACGACGCCGCCGACGAGCCCGTCTTCAGCGAGTACCTCGAGCTCGACCTCGGCACGGTCGTGCCCTCGATCGCCGGCCCGAAGCGGCCGCAGGACCGTATCGAGCTGACCGACGCGAAAGAGCAGTTCGAGCGGGACGTCACCGACTACGCGGAGGTCTCGCACGACCTCGTCGATCTCGAGTCGATCGAGTCGTTCCCGGCGTCCGACCCGCCCAGCAACACGCCGGAGGACGAGCACAGCCACTACCACCACGTCGAGCATCACCGTTCGCACGCGCCGCGGACCGTGTCCAAGCCCACGCCGGTGACGACCGCCGACGGCGCCGGCTACACGCTCGACCACGGCGCCGTCACGATCGCCGCGATCACCTCGTGCACCAACACGTCGAATCCGTCGGTCATGCTCGCCGCGGGCCTCCTGGCACGCAACGCGGTGCAGAAGGGCCTCAAGGTCAAGCCGTGGGTGAAGACCACCCTCGCGCCCGGCTCGAAGGTGGTCACCGAGTACTACGAGAAGGCCGGCCTCAACGACGACCTCGAGGCGCTCGGCTTCTACACCGTCGGCTACGGCTGCACGACGTGCATCGGCAACTCGGGTCCGCTCATCGAGGAGGTCTCGGCCGCGGTGCAGCAGAACGACCTCGCGGTCACCGCCGTGCTCTCGGGCAACCGCAACTTCGAGGGGCGCATCAATCCCGACGTGAAGATGAACTACCTCGCGAGCCCGCCGCTCGTCATCGCGTACGCCCTCGCGGGTTCGATGAACTTCGACTTCGAGGTCGACGCACTCGGCAAGGACCGCGACGGCAACGACGTGTTCCTGAAGGACATCTGGCCCGCTGCCGCCGAGGTGCAGGACACGATCGACTCGTCCATCAACAAGGACATGTTCACGCACCAGTACGCGAGCGTGTTCGAGGGTGACGAGCGCTGGCGCGGGCTCGAGACGCCGACGGGTGCGACGTTCGAGTGGGACGCCGAGTCGACCTATGTGCGCAAGCCCCCGTACTTCGACGGCATGACCATGGAGACGACGCCCGTGACCGACATCGTGGGTGCACGTGTGCTCGCGAAGCTCGGCGACTCGGTCACGACCGACCACATCTCGCCGGCCGGCTCGATCAAGGCCGACAGCCCCGCGGGCCGGTACCTCACCGAGCACGGCGTCGACCGCAAGGACTTCAACTCGTACGGCTCGCGCCGCGGCAACCACGAGGTCATGATCCGAGGCACGTTCGCGAACATCCGCCTGAAGAACCAGCTCCTCGACGGCGTCGAAGGCGGGTTCACGCGCGACTTCACGAAGGCCGACGCCCCGCAGTCGTCGATCTACGACGCGAGCCGGAACTACCAGGCCGCCGGAACCCCGCTGGTGATCTTCGGCGGCAAGGAATACGGCTCCGGTTCGTCGCGCGACTGGGCGGCGAAGGGCACGAGCCTCCTGGGTGTCAAGGCCGTCATCACCGAGAGCTTCGAGCGCATCCACCGCTCCAACCTCATCGGCATGGGCGTCGTGCCGCTGCAGTTCCCGGCCGGCGAGTCGGCCGACTCGCTGGGGCTCGACGGCACCGAGATCATCTCGATCACGGGCCTCGAGCAGCTCAACGAGGGGGTCACGCCGCGCACCGTGCACGTGGTCGCCGCGCCGAGCGAGCATTCGCCCGCCGGCAAGCAGGTCGTCGAGTTCGACGCCGTCGTACGCATCGACACGCCCGGTGAGGCGGATTACTACCGCAACGGCGGCATCCTGCAGTACGTGCTGCGTTCGCTCGTGTAGCGTCGCAGCTCGCGAATCGGGGCGGTCGGCACTTCGCCGATCGCCCCGAACTCTGCCCGGCCTCCCAGCATGCCCGGCGTAGACTCGATTCGATCCGCGGCACCCGCCGCGAGCACCCGGAGGCGCCACCCATGACCCTTCTCGAGACGATCTCAGGACCACGCGATCTCGATTCGCTGGACCAGGAGCAGCTCGAGCAGCTGGCCCGCGAGGTGCGCGAATACCTCGTGGCATCCGTCTCGAAGACGGGCGGTCACCTCGGCCCGAACCTCGGCGTCGTGGAGCTGACGATCGCCATCCACCGGGTCTTCGATTCGCCGCGCGACGCCATCGTGTTCGACACGGGTCACCAGTCGTACGTGCACAAGCTGCTGACGGGCCGCAGGGACCTCTCGACCCTGCGCCAGACCGGCGGGCTCGCGGGCTACCCGCAGCGCTCCGAGTCCGAGCACGACATCGTCGAGAGCTCGCACGCCTCCAGTTCGCTCTCGTGGGCCGACGGCATCTCGAAGGCGTTCGAGATGACCGGCCAGGACGACCGGCACGTCGTCGCCGTGGTCGGCGACGGTGCCTTGACGGGCGGCATGACGTGGGAGGCGCTCAACAACATCTCCGACGACAACACCCGCCGTCTCGTCGTGGTCGTGAACGACAACGGCCGATCGTACGCGCCCACCATCGGCGGCATGGCCAGGTTCCTGAACTCCGTGCGCACGAAGCAGACCTATCGCGCGCTGCACCTCTCGAGCCGTCGCGCGTTCGACCGGATGGGCGGGCCCGCGCGCGCCTTCTACCGCGGCGTCCGCGGCGGATTGCACGGGTTCCTCAGCCGGTTCACCAACAACGAGGCGCTGTACTCCAACCTCGACATCAAGTACATCGGCCCGATCGACGGACACGACGAGCGCGCCATGGAGGAGGCGCTCCGGCAGGCCAAGGACTACGGCGCGCCCGTCATCGTGCACGCCATCACCGACAAGGGCCGCGGCTACGAGCCCGCTCGCAACGACATCGCCGACCAGTTCCACGCGGTCGGCCAGATCGATCCAGAGACGGGGGAGTCGCTCGAGTCCACGTCGGCCCCGTCGTGGACGAGCGTGTTCGCCGATGAGCTCGTGCGCCTCGCCGAGCACAACGAGCGCCTCGTCGGCATCACGGCGGCGATGCTCCGCCCCACGGGGCTGCACCGCATGGCGGAGCGGTTCCCGGGTCGGGTCTTCGACGTCGGCATCGCCGAGCAGCACGCCGCCACGTCCGCGGCCGGCCTCGCGTTCGGCGGTCTCCATCCGGTCGTCGCCGTGTACGCCACCTTCATCAACCGAGCCTTCGATCAGGTGCTCATGGATGTCGCGCTGCACAAGGCCGGCGTCACGTTCGTGCTCGACCGGGCCGGCGTCACGGGCCCCGACGGACCGAGCCACCACGGCGTGTGGGACCTGTCGATCCTCCAGGTCGTGCCCGGCATCCGCATCGCCGCGCCGCGCGACTCCGTGCGGCTCGCGGAGGAGCTCGCCGAAGCCGTGGTCGTCGAGGACGGCCCGACCGTGCTGCGATTCCCGAAGGGCACCGTGGGCGTCGACTACGAGGCCGTCCGTCGCACGCGAGACGGCGTCGACGTGCTCGCCGAGTCGGGACGCCGGGACGTGTTGCTCGTCACGGTCGGCCCCATGGCCGGGATCGGCCTCGAGGTCGCCGAGCGCCTCGAGGCCCAGGGCATCGGCGCCACCGTCGTGGATCCGCGCTGGGTCGTCCCGGTGCCGGCGAGCGTCGTCGACCTCGCCCGCGAGCACCGCATCGTCGTGAGCCTCGAAGACGGCATCCGGGTCGGCGGCATCGGCACGCGGATCCGCCAGGATCTCCGCGAGGCGGGTGTCGACACCGCGGTCACCGAGATCGGCCTGCCCGACGAGTTCCTCGAGCACGGTTCGCGCAGCGACATCCTCGAGCGCGTCGGGCTCACCCCGCAGCACATCGCCCGCGACGTCACGGCCATGGTCCTCGGATCGAAGCTGCCGCACGCCCGGGGCGCCGGGCTCGATACCGTGTCGAGCGACACTCGACCGCAACCCCGGGTGTGACGCGGCCCCGCTGACGCGTCGGCAACGACAGAGCGGCCCCCGGCGACAACGAGGTCGCCGGGGGCCGCTTCGTGTTCGACGTCAGGCGTCGACACCCCGGATCGGCGGGTTGTGGAACGTGTCGCCGAAGACCCGCTCCGACGCACCCACCCGGTCGAGGTACGGCGTGAGCCCGCCCATCTGGAACGGGAAGCCCGCTCCGAGGATCATGCAGAGGTCGAGGTCTTCAGCCGCGGCGACGACGCCGTCGTCGAGCATGAGCTTCGCCTCGCGAGCGAGGCCGTCCTGCAGCCGGGTGAGGATATCCTCGGGCGTCGAGGGGTTCGTCCCGCCCGCCACGAGCTTGAGTGCGCCCTTGTCGAAGCCCTTGACCTTGCCCTTGTCGTCCTTGTCGAGCAGCGTGCCGTGGTCGGCCAGCCGGTGGAGGTTCTCCGAGCGGTAGAACCGGTCGGGGAACGCGGCGTGGTGCGTGTCGAGCACGTGCGCGCCGACCTTGAGCCCCACGAGATCGAGGAGCTGCGAGGGTGGCATGGGCAGGCCGAGCGGTGCGATGGCCTCATCGACCGTCGCGAAGGACGTGCCCTCGTCGACCGCACGCATGGCCTCGCCGAGCAGCACCGCGAGCAGGCGGTTCACGACGAACCCGGGGGTGTCGGCCGTGATCACGGCGTTCTTCTTGAGCTTCGACGCGATGACCATCGCGGTCGACAGCGTGGCGTCGTCCGTCGCCGGGGTCTTCACGACCTCGATGAGGGGCATCACGGCCACCGGCGTGAAGAAGTGGAAGCCCACGACCCGCTCGGGATGCGCCAGCTTCGCACCGATCTGCTCGACCGAGAGCGACGACGTGTTCGTGGCCAGCACGGCCTCAGCGGAGACGAACTGCTCGACCTCCGCGAACACCTGCTGCTTGATCTCGAGCTCCTCGAAGACGGCCTCGATGACCCAGTCGCAGTCGGCGAATTCGGCCTTGTCGGTGGTGCCGGTGACGAGCGCCTTCAGGCGGTTCGCCTCGTCGGGCGAGATGCGCTCCTTGTCGAGCAGCTTGTCGATCTCGGCCGCGATGTAGCCCACGCCCTTGTCGACACGCTCCTGGTCGATGTCGGTGATGACGACGGGCACTCGCAGACGGCGCACGAACAGCAGCGCGAGCTGGCTCGCCATGTACCCCGCGCCGAGCACGCCGACCTTCGTGACAGGCTTCGCGAGGGCCTTGTCGGGGGCGCCGGCGGGGCGCTTCGCTCGCTTCTGCACGAGGTTGAAGGCGTAGACGGATGCCTGGAGCTGGTCGCCTGCGATGAGGTCGGCGAGCACCTCGTCCTCGCGCTCGAAGCCCTCGGCCTTCGTTCCGCTCTTCGCGGCCTTCAGGAGCTCGAGCGCGGCGTACGGGGACTTCGGCACGGTGCCGATGCGGCTCTTCAGCATCTTCGTGGCGATACCGATGGCGGCATCCCACTTGACGAGTCGCTCGACCTTGCCGGGCTCGTTGGGGCGCTTCACCTTCACACGGCCCGAGACGACATCGTCGGCCCAGCGGATGGAGCTCTCGAGGAACGTCACCGACGGGAAGAGCGCGTCGGCGATGCCGAGCTCCAGCACGTCGCCGGCCTTGAGCGTGCGGTTCTGCTTGAGCGGGTTCTCGATCACGACCTTGAGGGCGTTCTCGATGCCGATGAGGTTCGGCAGCAGGTATGCGCCGCCCCAGCCCGGGATGAGGCCGAGGAACACCTCGGGAAGCGCGACGGCCGGCACCGAGGCATCCACCGTGCGGTAGTCGGCATTGAGCGCGATCTCGAGTCCGCCGCCGAGGGCGAGGCCGTTGATGAACGCGAACGACGGCACGCCGAGCTCCGACGCCTTGCCGAGCGCGTAGTGACCGAGCTGCCCCATCCGCAGCGCGACCTCGCGGCTCGGGATCTCGGCGACCTTGGAGAGGTCGGCGCCCGCCGCGAGGATGAAGGGCTTGCCCGTCACCGCGACGGCGTGGATCTCGCCCGCCGCGGCGCGGTCCTTCAGGGCGTCGAGCGTTGTCGCGTACTCGAGCAGCGAGACCGGGCCGAGGGTGTTCGGCCGCGTGTGGTCGCGACCGTTGTCGAGCGTCACGAGGGCGAGCGTCTTGCCGCCCGAGAGGGGGATGTCGCGCACGTACGAGTGCGTGACGACCTCGTCCTCGGACAGGGCGGTGAGCGGCTCGAAGTCGATCGTGGTGTAGTCGGTCATCGTGTCGTCCTCAGGCCTTCTTCGCTGCCTTGCGCGAGTAGTTCGGGTTCTCCCAGATCATCGTGCCGCCCTGTCCGAGGCCGACGCACATGGTCGTCATGCCGTAGCGCACGTCGGGGCGCTCGGCGAACTGGCTCGCGAGCTGATTCATGAGACGGACGCCCGAGGAGGCGAGCGGGTGACCGACCGCGATGGCGCCGCCCCACGGGTTGACGCGCGGGTCGTCGTCGTCGATGCCGTAGTGGTCGAGGAACGAGAGCACCTGCACGGCGAACGCCTCGTTGATCTCGAAGAGGCCGATGTCCTCGATCTTCAGGCCCGCCTTGCGGAGTGCCTTCTCGGTCGCGGGGATCGGACCGATGCCCATGATCTCGGGGTCGACGCCGGCGAAGGCGAAGCTCAGGAGCTTCATCTTGGGCGCGATGCCGAGTTCCTTCGCGAGGGCGCCCGACGCGATGATCGCGGCGGTGGCGCCGTCGTTGAGCCCTGATGCGTTGCCGGCGGTCACGCGGCCGTGCGGACGGAACGGGGTCTTCAGCCCGGCGAGGCCCTCGAGCGTCGTCTCGGGACGCATCACCTCGTCGCGGGTCGCGAGGCCCCAGCCCTGGTGGCTCCGGATGGCGACCGGGATCAGGTCCTGCTGGATCTTGCCGGCCTCGTACGCGGCGGCGGTCTTCTGCTGGCTCCCGAGCGCGTACCGATCGCTGCGCTCCTTGGTGAGCCGCGGGAACCGGTCGTGGATCCGTTCGGCGGTCGCGCCCATCACGAGTGCATCCTCGGCGACGAGCTTCTCGCTCACGAATCGCGGGTTCGGATCGGCTCCCGATCCCATGGGGTGGTGGCCCATGTGCTCCACGCCGCCGGCGATGGCGAGGTCGTACATGCCGAAGCCGATCGAACTCGACATCATGGCCGCGGCCGTCATGGCGCCGGCGCACATCCGGTCGATCGCGAACCCGGGGACTGACTTGGGGATGCCCGCGAGGATCGAGGCCGAACGGCCGATCGTGAGGCCTTGGTCGCCCGTCTGCGTGGTGGCGGCGATCGCGACGTCGTCGATGCGATCCTTCGGCACGCTGGGGTTGCGTTCGAGCAATCCGACGATCGCCTTCACCACGAGGTCGTCCGCCCTCGTGTTCCAGTACATGCCCTTCTCGCCGGCTCGCCCGAACGGGGTGCGGACCCCGTCGACGAAGACGACTTCAGTTCGTTCAGCCACGCTGCAGCTCCCTCATGTCGGTCAGGATGCCTCGATCCTATGAAGGCCGTCGGAGGGGGCGGAATCGCTTGACGGAACCTACGAAGCCCCGTGGACGGCATCCTCGAGGGATTGTGCCGCGTCGACAAAGGCTTCGGCGATCCTCTGTGAGGTTGCCTCAACCTGCCACGGTCGCGCGCCGAGGTGGGCGAGTGCCGCGGCGATCGCGTCGGCGGTCGCCTCGGCCGGCGGCCACCATGCGACGCGGCGAAGGTGGTCGGGGGTCAGCACGTTCTCGACCGGCATCTCCAGTCGATCGGCGATCTCGGCGACGGCCTGCTTCGCGAGCCGGAGCCGCGCGTCGGCCTCGGGGTTGCGCATCGCCCAGGCGCGGGGCGGCGGGGGCGCATCGCTCGGGACCCGCACGGCCGGCAGGTCGGTGGTGGCGAGCCCGCGTTCGACGGCGGCCCACCAGCGGTCGAGCTCCGTGCGGCTGGCGCGTCCGGTGAACTCGCGGAGGTCGGCGAGGGCGCGCCGGCTCTGCGGCAACGCCTTCGCCACGGCGAGGATCGCCGCGTCGGGCACCATGCGGCCCGGCGCGATGTCGAGCTCGGCGGCTCGCGCGTCGCGCGCGAGCCAGAGTTCCCTGGCGACGGCGAGGTTGCGCTGGCCGCGCATGCCGTGGATCCCCGAGAGGCGACGCCAGGGTTCGGCCGCCGGCGGCTTGGCCTCGCGGTGCAGCACGGCTTCGAACTCCTGGCGCGCGAGCTCGGCCTTGTCGGTCTCGTCGAGTCGCTCGACCAGCCGGTCGCGCACGTCCACGAGCAGCTCGACATCGAGCGCCGCGTACTGCAGCCACGACTGCGGGAGCGGGCGCGTGGACCAGTCCGACGCGGAGTGCTCCTTGGCGAGCCGGATGCCGAGCAGCTCCTCGACGACCGAGGCCAGTCCGACCCGCGGCATCCCGAGCAGGCGTGCCGCGAGCTCGGTGTCGAAGATGCGCTCGGGGTCGAGGCCGACCTCGCGGAGGCATGCGAGGTCCTGGCTCGCGGCGTGCAGCACCCATTCCTCGGGTCGGAGCACGGCCTGCAGCTCGGAGAAGTCGGGGATCTCGGGCGGGTCGATGAGGAACGTGCCCGCTCCGCGGCGGAACAGCTGGATGAGGTAGGCCCGTTGCGAGTAGCGGAAGCCGCTCGCCCGTTCGGCGTCGACGGCGACCGGTCCCTCGCCGCCGGCGAGCCGTCGCACGGCCTCGTCGAACTCGGCGGGCGAGGCGATCACCCGGAACTCATCCACGCTTGGTCCTCCGTCGGGGCAGGGCGGTCACCCCCTCTGATCGGGGCGGCAGCCCCGCGAGCATGCACAACAACTCACCCCAGCCTTCCACATGGGGGCCGATGTCGGCGTCGAGCGGGGTCCAGGAGGCACGCAACTCGATCTGGGCGCCGTCGCCCTGACGCGCCAACTCGCCGAATCCGGTCGAGAGGATCTTGGTCGCGGTGCCGGATGCCGCGACGTAGCGCGCTCCACGGGCATCGAGCGCATCGACGAGCCACGACCACGCGACATCCGCGAGGAACGGGTCGAGGCCGATGTCGGTCTCGAGCGGCGCCTGCGCGAAGCAGACGACGCGGAAGCGGCCGCCCCAGGCCTCGGGCTCGCTCGGGTCGTACAGCAGCACGAATCGCCCCGTTCCGAGATCGGAATCGTCGCCGTGACGGCTGGGCGAGACATCCGCCGACAACGCCACCGCATACGGCGCGAGCGACCCGGGCGCGGGGATCTCCGACACGCGCAGCTCCGGCCGTGGCGAGGCCGCTCGCAGCGATTCGAGCGCGGCCCCGAACTCGGCTGGCAGACGCGTCGCGGACTCGGGCACGAGTGCAGACTAGAGTCTCGGATGGGGCGGATGTCGGCGGCACGCCGCGCACCGTCGTCCACAGGGATCGCTTCGCAGGAAGGGGTGCGGATGAGTCGTCGCACGGGAGCCCGCGATACCGTCGCCGTGGCCGCCGCCGCGACCGGATTGCTCGCGGCAGGCCTGGCCGCGGTCGGCGCGTTCATCGTGGTGCGGTTCGCGCGGAAGGTCGTCATCCCGCCCGCCGTGCGGGAGGAGGACGTGCGGATCACCGCGGTCGACCTGCCGAGCGGGGAGATCGTGCTCGCGGCATCCGACGAATCCCGGATGCGCGGGCGGTACGGGCTCTGGTTCGAGCGCGAGTCGGGACACGCCCGCCTCGGCGACGTCATCGACGAAGACGCCCGGCAGGTGCGCCGCCACGTCGAGCGGGTCGACTTCGGGCGCCTCGAGCGCGCCGAGCGAGGCCGCATCAACGGCTTCTACCACCTCGGACCATGGGAGCTCGGCCTGCCGTACGAGAACGCCGTGGTCGAGACGCCGCTCGGTCCGGCGCCGGCCTGGGTCGTGCCGGCCGAGGGCGGATCGAACCGTTGGGTGATCCAGGTGCACGGTCGCGGCGCGAAGCGGCAGGAGGGCCTGCGTGCCGTGCCGCCGGCGCACGAGGCCGGATGGACGTCGCTCCTCATCTCGTACCGCAACGACGGCGAGGCCCCCGAGAGCGAGGATCGGCGGTACGGGCTCGGCGGCACCGAATGGGCCGACGTGGTCGCCGCCGTCCACTACGCGATCGATCACGGCGCCGAACGCATCGTGCTCATGGGCTGGTCGATGGGCGGGGCCATCGTGTTGCAGTCGGTGCTCCGCTCGCCCGCGGCGAGGGAGCGCCTCGTGGGCGTCGTGCTCGATTCGCCGGCGATCGACTGGATCGACATCCTGCGCTTCCAAGGTGAGGCGCTCGGTTTCCCGCGCGGTCTCGGCGACGTCGTCTCGCGGCTCATCGGCGGGCCGTGGAGCGGCGGGCTCACCGGACTCGCGGCGCCCATCGACGTCACCGACCTCGACCCCGTGGCGCGAGCCGAGGAGTTCGACGTGCCGATGCTCCTCATGCACAGCGTCGACGACGGATTCGTGCCCATCGACGGGTCGCGGCGCTTCGCCGAGGCGCGACCCGACCTCATCGAGTTCGAGGAGTTCGAGGGCGCCCGGCACACCAAGCTGTGGAACCACGACCCCGAGCGGTGGACCGGTCTGGTGCGCGGGTGGCTCGAGCGCAGCTCGGAGTCGCCGGCGCGCATCGGCGAGGAGGCCGAGATCGCCGGCTAGGCGGCGACGCGCTCCCGGAGCTGCCGCTTGGCGCGCGCGAGCATGCCGGTCATGCCGCGGACGCGGAGCGGCGATACCGCCTCGCCGAGGCCGAGCGACTGCGGGTAGTCGTCGGGGATGCCGAACACCTCGTCGGCGGTGAGTCCCTCGAGCCCCTGCGCGAGGATCGACGCGAAACCCCGAGTGGTCGGCGACTCGGCGGGGGCGGTGGCGTGCATGTGCACGCGTCCCTCGTCGTCGAGCTCGACGAAGATGTAGACCGGCGACTGGCACTCCAGTACGCGCTCGAGCAGGTCGGGGTGGTCGGCGTAGCGCGCGGGCAGCTCGGGCAGCTCGTTCGAGAACTCGAGCAGCAGCTGCAGGCGGTCCTTCACGCCGAGGTCGAGGAAGTCCTCGCGGGTCTCGGCCAGTCGGGCGGGCAGGGTCGTGGCATCCATCCGGTCCATTCTCCCACCGATCCGGGCCCGGCCCGCCCGACCGGCGCCGGGCGTCAACGGCCGGGTGCCTCGCCCCGCTCGGGACCGGTGACGATGGGCACGCGCACCGCGCTGCCCCACTCGGTCCACGAACCGTCGTAGTTGCGCACGTTCTCGAAGCCCAGCAGGTGGGTGAGCACGAACCAGGTGTGGCTCGATCGCTCGCCGATGCGGCAGTACGCGATCACGTCGTCGCCCTCGGCGAGGCCGACCTCGTCGCGGTAGATGGCGTCGAGCTCCTCGCGCGCCTTGAAGGTGCCGTCGGAGGCGGCTGCGCGAGCCCAGGGCACGGATGCCGCGGTCGGGATGTGCCCGCCGCGCAGCGCGCCCTCATCGGGGTACGCCGGCATGTGGGTTCGCTCGCCCGTGTACTCCTCGGGGGAGCGGACGTCGATGAGCGGCAGCTTGCCGAGATTGTCGAGCACGTCCTCCCTGAAGGCGCGCACGCGGGAGTCGTCGCGTTCGACCACCGGGTACTCGACGGGCCTGACCACCGGGGCCTCGGTCGTGATCGGGCGGCCCTCGGCGATCCAGAGGTCGCGGCCGCCGTCGAGCAGGCGCACGTCCTCGTGGCCGAACAGCGTGAACACCCACAGGGCGTAGGCCGCCCACCAGTTGTTCTTGTCGCCGTAGATCACCACGGTGGTGTCGCGGCCGATGCCCTTCGAGCCGACGAGGGCGGCGAACTGCTCGCCGTTCACGTAGTCGCGCACGACCGGGTCGTTGAGCTCGGTGTGCCAGTCGACCTTCACGGCGCCGGGGATGTGCCCGGTCTCGTAGAGCAGCACGTCCTCGTCGGACTCGACGACGACGAGGCCCGGTCGCCCGAGGTGTTCGGCGAGCCAGTCGGTGCTCACGAGGCGCTCGGGGTGGGCGTACTCGGCGAACTTGGCAGCGGAGTCGAACTCGGCGGGCATGGAACCTCCAGGGATCGTCCGGTCGGACGGGGGTGTGCGGGGAGCGGACTAGGCTGGTGACCTGTCCACCTCGAATCTACGCGGCATGCGGGTGGAAGTCAGCATGCGCGACATCCGGTGCAACAGGGGAGCCCCTCCAGATGACCACGGCCTCGAGCCATGCCCTCGTCCGACTCGTCGAGCGGAACCCCTCGATCTCCGCGGCCGAGATCGCGTCGGAGCTCGTCCCGCCGCCCCAGTTCGAGCACGCGTCGTTCGAGTCGTACCGGCCCGACCCCGACCACCCGTCGCAGCAGGCCGCCCTCGATCGTCTCAAGGAGTTCGCCGGCGCCTGGCGAGCCGCGCAGCGTCCGGGCGGCTTCTTCTCGCGCCGCCGCCCGGCGCGCATCGAGCTTCCCGGCGTGTACCTCGACGGCGGCTTCGGCGTCGGCAAGACCCACCTCCTCGCCGCGCTCTGGCACGTCGCGCACGGGCCGAAGTACTTCGGCACCTTCATCGAGTACACGGCGCTCGTGGGCGCGCTGGGATACGCGCAGGCGGTGGAACTGCTTCGCGGCGCCCGCCTGATCTGCATCGACGAGTTCGAGCTCGACGACCCGGGCGACACCATGCTCATGACGCGCCTCCTGGGCGAGCTCATGGCCGGCGGCACTCGGGTCGCCGCCACGAGCAACACGCCGCCGAATGCGCTCGGCGAGGGGCGTTTCGCCGCGGCCGACTTCCTGCGCGAGATCCACGCGCTCTCCGCGAACTTCGAGACCCTCCGCATCGACGGGCTCGACTACCGGCGCCGCGACACCGAGGGCAACGCCGAGACGCTCCCCGACGACGCGGCCGTCGCCCACGCGGCCGACGCGCTCGCGGGGCGCGGGCACCGCGTGTCGCTCGACCGCTTCGACGACCTCATCGCGCATCTGGCCACCGTGCACCCGTCGAAGTACATCAAGCTCATCGACGGGATCGAGATCATCGCCCTGCAGGACGTGCACGAGTTGAACGACCAGAACGCCGCCCTCCGGCTCGTCGCGTTCATCGACCGCGTGTACGACGCCGAGGTGCCCATCGTGGCGAGCGGACTGCCGATCGACCGGGTCTTCGATGACGAGATGATGGCGGGCGGGTACCGCAAGAAGTACCTCCGCTCGATGAGCCGCATGATCGCGCTCACCACGGGCGAACTTCCGCCCCACGACTGACGTGCGCGTCGTGGCATCCCGCACCGGATGCCGGACGGATGCCGCGACCGTTCCGGCCGTCGAGCGCCAGTCCTGCGCGCGATCTGTGAGCACACCTTCGGCGCTCCGAAACATCTTCGTTACACAACCGTCGATCTCGTAACCGATACGAAACGTGCGGTGGCCGTTCGCCGAAACGTCCCGACACCATTCTGAAGCCGTACCCGAGTCCGGACCACGTCTCGACCCCTCGCGGTACGTCCCCTGCAGATCTACGAGGTGTGAGGAAAACCAATGGATACGGGAAGCATTGCGTGGGCGATCACGGCCACGGCACTCGTGCTGTTCATGACGCCGGGTGTCGCCTTCTTCTACGGCGGCCTCGTCAAGGCCAAGAGCGTCGTCAGCATGATGATGATGAGCTTCGGGGCCCTCGGGCTCGTGAGCGTGCTCTGGGTGCTGTACGGCTTCAACATGAGCGCGGTCGGAGGCGTCTGGGACTTCTCGGGCAACCCGTTCTCGGACTTCGCGCTCGGCGGGCTCGCCACGGGTGAGACGGCCAACACCGACCTCATCGGCGTGGCGTTCGGCGCGACGTTCGCGATCATCACGGTCGCCCTGATCTCGGGTGCGATCGCGGACCGGGCGAAGTTCGGTTCGTGGATGATCTTCGCGGGCGTCTGGGCGACCCTCGTCTACTTCCCGGTCGCGGCGTGGGTGTGGGGCGGCGGCTGGATCCTCAACCTCGGCGACATCCTCGGCCTTCCCGCCGTCATCGACTACGCCGGCGGTACCGCGGTGCACATCAACGCCGGAGCGGCGGCCCTCGCCCTCGCGCTCGTGCTCGGCAAGCGCGTCGGCTTCCAGAAGGGCATGGACAAGCCCCACAACGTGCCCCTCACGCTGCTCGGCGCGGCCGTGCTGTGGTTCGGCTGGTTCGGTTTCAACGCGGGCGCCGAGTTCCTCAACGAGCTCGCCAACACCGGCCTCATCGTGCTCAACACGCTCGGCGCGACCGCAGCGGCGATCCTCGGCTGGCTCATCGTCGAGAAGATCAAGGACGGCAAGCCCACGTCGGTGGGAGCCGGGTCGGGCGCCGTCGCCGGTCTCGTCGCGATCACCCCTGCCTGTGCGAACCTCGAGCCCGGCTGGGCCCTTCTCCTCGGCGCCATCGCCGGTGCGGTCTGCGCGCTCGCGATCGAACTGAAGTTCAAGCTCGGCTTCGACGACTCGCTCGACGTCGTGGGCATCCACCTCGTCGGCGGCGTCATCGGCACGCTCTACCTCGGCTTCTTCGCGATCGGCACCGGCCTCTTCACCGGCGGCGACCTCGGCCAGCTGGCCGTGCAGTCGATCGCGGCGTTCGGCGTCATGATCTACTCGTTCGTCGTGGCCTTCGTGCTCGGGTTCGCGATCGAGAAGACCATCGGCTTCCGCGTGAAGAACGAGGACGAGATCGCCGGCATCGACACCATCGTCCACGGCGAGGAGGGCTACAAGCTCGAGACCGTCTAGACGTGCGGGTCTTCGGTCCCTGAGCCAGTCGAAGGGCCGCGAGGGCGGTGGGGTAGTGTGCCGGTGTGCCAGACACCAGCCGCTTCCTCACCGCCCTCGGTCGCGTCATCCGGTCGCTCTCGAGGGGTGGTGCCGGGGGAGCGGCGGATGCCCCGGGCCGGGCGTCGACGGCGACGGGCGTGCTCTCGCCGGGGCAGGCCGGGCCCGACGCCACGATCGAGCTCGATCCACGCGCCATCCGCCGCGTGCGGCTCGACTACGCGCCCTCGCGGGACGGCGAGCCCGACCCGGGCGAGATCGTGTGGACCTGGGTGCCGTACGTCGAGAACGACGGGCGCGGCAAGGATCGCCCGGTCGTGATCGTCGCGGCATCCGGCTCTGGTGACTTCCTCGCGGTGCAGCTCACGAGCAGGCCGCGCGACGGTGATCGCGACCACGTGGCGCTCGGCGTCGGCGCCTGGGACGCCGAGGGCCGGCCGAGCTGGGCGCGCCTGGATCGCGTCTTCCGGGTGCGCACGGGCGGCATGCGTCGCGAGGCGGCGTCGCTCGACGCGCAGCGGTACGCACGACTCGCGTCGGCCCTTCGCGAGCGGTACGGCTGGCACTGAGCCGCTCGTCGGCGCGCTGCGGCGCGTCGGGCGGGGCACCGGGTGGGCGCCTGCGCCGAGTGTGCGGTCCGCGCCCTGAGATGGGCGGCGACTGCACGTTCGGTGCGGCAGGAACGCCGGGCACGAAGAACGCCCCCAGTGGAGTGGGGGCGTTCGTGGGCGATGCCGGGCTCGAACCGACGACCTCTTCCGTGTGAAGGAAGCGCGCTACCAGCTGCGCCAATCGCCCATCAGGTGCGGTCCGAACTCGTCGCGACCGCGGATTCGATACTAGCCGACGCGGACACGCGAATGCACATCGGCCGGGTGCCGCCGGCGGTCGAGAACTGGAGACACGCCCGGGATGCCGGGACGGATTGGCACGATGACCGGGCTGAACGAGCCAGGCGACCGGCTCGGTTTGTCATTCGTTCACCGAATCCGTTAGAGTCTCTCTGCACGCAAAACAGCGGGCAACGCGGATGTGGCGCAGTTGGTAGCGCATCACCTTGCCAAGGTGAGGGTCGCGAGTTCGAGTCTCGTCATCCGCTCTGATCAAGCCGGCGCAAGCCGGTTTGTTCGTTGGTGGTGAACCCAAGCAACGGTGGATTGGCCGAGAGGCGAGGCAGCGGCCTGCAAAGCCGTATACACGGGTTCGAATCCCGTATCCACCTCCAAGCCGAGTCCTCGCGCTCGACTTGGGCGATTGGCGCAGCGGTAGCGCGCTTCCCTGACACGGAAGAGGTCACTGGTTCGATCCCAGTATCGCCCACCATCCGAGCCCCGGCATTGCCGGGGCTCGTTCCATTTCCGGAGAAGCGAGAACCCCATCCGCGGGGGATGATCCCGCCCCGCGCTCAGGCGGCTGTGTTCGGGCGTCCCTTCGCCGAGGGGGCGCCGAGACCGCGCGAGATCGCCCGCGCGGTCGCCGACAGTGCGGGCAGGAGCGCGTGCGGGGAGGACTTCGTCGCGGGCACGGTCACGGCGACGGCGCCCACGATCTGATCGCGGGGGCCGCGCACCGGCACGCCGACCGAGACGCAGTTGGGCGTGATCGAGTCCTCCACCATCCCGACGCCGGTGCGTCGCACGTCGGCGAGCACGTGGCGGAGTCGGTCGGGGCACGTCACCGTGCGGGGGGTGAACTGCTTCAGCGGGCTCGAGAGCACCTCCTCGCGGAACTCGTGCGGCGCGAACGCGAGCAGGACGAGTCCCGTGGCCGTGGCATGGAGCGGCCACCGGCCACCGAGGCGGGAGAGCACGTCGGCGCCGCCCCGGGCGTGGAGCGACTCCACGTAGACGACGTCGTGTCCGTCGCGGACGGAGAGATGCACGTTCGCGTTCGTCGCGGCCTGCAGGTCGCCCAGGAAGGGCAGGGCGACCTCGCGCAGGCGCATGCCCTGCGGCTCGAGCGAGCCGAGTTCGAGGATGCGCATTCCGATTGCGTACCGGCCGTCGGGGACGCGTTCGAGGGCACCCCACTCACGCAATTCGCCGACGAGGCGATGCGTCGTGCTCAGGCTCAGGGTGGAGCGTCTGCTGATCTCGCTCAGCGTGAGCAGCAGATGGTCCTGATCGAAGCATTCCAGGATGGCGAGTGCGCGTTGCGCCGCGGTCATCGGCCCGGATCGAGCCGAACGGATCTGGCTGATGGTCATCGTCGACCCTTCTTCGTGCGAGAGGCGTTGCAGACACGGTACTTGCTATATCAGGCTAGCTGAAAGAATTTTCGCCGTTCCGTCGGAACGGATGCGAGTGCTCAGACGGCCCCCGCCGGCGACGTGGGGGACGGGAGGCGGTTCTCCGGCGCGTAGGCCGGCGACGAGGTGAGGAACGGGATCGCCGCAGCCCGCGCCTCGTCGAGCGGCTCGTCGGGGAACGCGTCCTCGATCGCCCGATGCCGGGCGACGACGCCGGCCTTGAACTCGGGATGCGTGAGGATGAACATGTCCCCGCGCAGGATTCCCCGCAGCACGCGCTCGCCGGCCTCCTCGGCCGTCATGTAGGGCTGCAGCTTCGACGCCGCTGCGAACGCGGGGTCGGGCGGGGCGTAGCCCGATGCCGCGTACCTGGCGGGGCGGTTCGCGACGTTCGTGGCGATGTCGCTGTGCACCGGACCGGGACAGTAGGCGGACACGCCGATGTTCTCGTCCCGCAGCTCGATGTGCATCGCCTCGGACAGCGCGACGATGGCGCCCTTGGTCATCGAGTACAGGCCGGCGACGATCGGCATGAGCGCCGCCATCGATGCGGTGTTCACGATCTGGCCGCCGTCGCCGTGCGCGCGGATCTTGGGAAGGAACGCCTGGATGCCGTTGCCGACGCCCCGGATGTTGACGTCGATCACCCAGTTCCAATCGTCCGGCGTCGCATCGACCACGCGACCGGTCAGCCCGATGCCCGCGTTGTTCACGAGGATGTCGACGCGGCCGAAACGGGACTCCACCTCGTCGGCCGCCGCGCGCATCGCGTCGAGGTCGGTGACGTCGGCACGGATCGTGTGCACCTCGAGGCCCTCCTCCGCGAACGCGGAGGCCGTCGCATCGAGGGCCTCCCGGCGGCGGCCGGTCACGACGGTGCGGGCGCCGGCGCGGGCGAGGGCGGTCGCGATGCCGCGGCCGATTCCGCTCGAACCGCCGGTGATGACGGCGACTTTGCCGCTCACGTTCTCCATGGATCAGGTCTCCTCGTTCTCGGTCGAGGCGGATGCCCCGGCGACGGGTACGCGGGCACGCGACGGTGCACGCGGGTCAGGTGTCGAATCCCAGCAGGCGTGCCGCGTTCTCCTTCAGGATGAGCGGGCGGACCTCGTCCTTGATGGGCAGCTCTTCGAAGTCGCGCATCCATCGCTCCGGCGTGAGGACGGGGAAGTCCGATCCGAACAGCATCTTGTGCTTGAGCAGCGTGTTGGCGTACTGCACAAGCTGCGGGGGGAAGTACTTGGGCGACCACCCCGACAGGTCGATGTAGACGCGCGGCTTGTGCGTCGCCACCGACAGCGCCTCGTCCTGCCATGGGAAGGACGGGTGGGCCAAGATGATGTCCATGTCGGCGAAGTCGGCGGCCACGTCGTCGATGAACAGCGGATTCGCGTACTTGAGACGGATGCCGCCGCCGCCACGCTGCCCGGCGCCCACCCCCGTCTGTCCCGAGTGGAACAGGGCGATCAGCCCGTGCTCCTCGATCACCTCGAACAGCGGATACGCCGAGCGATCGTTGGGATAGAACCCTTGGGCGCTCGGGTGGAACTTGAATCCGCGGACGCCGAACTCGGTGATCAGGCGCCTCGCCTGCTCGACGCCGACACGGCCGCGTGCGGGGTCGATGCTCGCGAACGGGATGAGAACGTCGGAGTTCTCGGCGGCGAGGCGGGCGATCTCCTCGTTCGAGGGCTCGGGCTCCGCGCCGCTCTGCGAGGCGCTGTCGACCGTGAAGACCACCGCCATCATGCTGCGTTCCCGGTAGTACGCCGCGAGTTCCGGGACGGTGTACCGCGGCATCGTCCCGATCCCGAAGTACTCGCCCATCGCCTCGGCGCCGCCCGGTCCGTGTTCGTCGCCGGCGACGCCTCGGTGGACGTGGGCATGCACGTCGATGGCGACGAGATCCGCGAGTGCCGGTCGTCCGCTCATGAGTCGAGCTCCTCGGTGTAGGCGGCCGCGGTCCGCTGGCGGACCTGCTCGGGCGTGATGCCCGGGGCGCACTCCGTGAGCCGGAGTCGTCCGTCCGCGATGCCGTCGGGGATGAACCTCGGCACGGCCAGGGGAATGCCGACCCCGAGGTTGACGGTGTAGCCGTCGACGAGGTCGGCGGCGAGGCGCTGCGCGATCTCGTCGCGCGTGCGTCCGACGAGCACCGGGGTGCGGACGTCGATCGTGGTCATGCTGCTCCTTCCGCCGCGGAGGTGTATTCGGGACCGGCCGGCACCGGCTCCGCCGTCATCACGACGTGGTGGACGAACACGCCAGGGAGATGGATGTCGTCCGGTCCGATCTCATCCACCGGCACGAGTCGCTCGACCTCTGCGAACGTCGTGCGTCCGCTCATCGCCGCGAGCGGGTTGAAGTTGCGCGCCGACAGATGGAACCGCAGGTTGCCCTTCCGATCGCCCTTCTGCGCCTTGACGAGCCCGAAGTCCGCGGCGATGCCGTGCTCGAGCACGTGCAGCCGACCGTCGAACTCGCGTGTCTCCTCGGGGGCGAAATG
Organism: Agromyces sp. H66; assembly: GCF_004959775.1. GTDB lineage: Bacteria > Actinomycetota > Actinomycetes > Actinomycetales > Microbacteriaceae > Agromyces. Next base: position 21,436 of record NZ_SJZG01000015.1, on the reverse strand, counting down.
GGCCGCTCCGCGTCCGTCGGCGTACCTGATCGGGAACGTTCCGTCGGAGAGCATCGTGTCCGCCGCAGATGGGGTGAAGAACGCCGCGATTCCCGCACCCCCGGCCCGCATCCGCTCGGCGAGCGTGCCCTGGGGGATCAACTCCAGTTCGACCCTTCCGGCGAAGTACGCCTCGTAGAAGGCGGGAAGGATCGGAAAGGATCCGGTGAAGCGACGCACGCGCCCCTCGACGAGGAGCCGGCCGACGCCCGTGAAGTCGTCGCCGACGTTGTTGACGATCAGGTGAAGGTCGCGTCGGTCGAGATCGCAGAGCGCGTTGAGCAGCGCGTCGGGTCGGCCCGAGCTGCCGAAGCCGCCCACGGCGATCGAGGAGCCGGACGGCACGACGTCCAGCGCAGCCATCACGTCCTCTCGGTACTTGTCGATCACGCCGGTCCCTCTTCCGCCTCGTCGTCGTAGAGGTCAGTCAAGCGAGTGCCGCGCGGGTTGCCATCGCGTCTTCCGTCGAGCAGAAGTCCGGCCCGAATCGGCAGGCCGGATCGACCCGTGGGATCGGCGACGGCGATTCGCAACGAGTTCTTCCGTGAGGCGAAAGTCGCCTATCCGGGGGTGCGGGCGACGGCCCACGGTGGAGGAGGTCGCGCTGCAGCGGCCAGCCGACGACGACGTCGACCTCCGATGGTTCGCGGCCCGTCACATCTGCAGGACATGAGGAGAGGGGTCACATGAGCATGACCACACGTGCGGCCGTCTGCCGCGAGCCGGGATCGCCCTGGGAGATCACGGAACTCGAACTCGACGATCCCCGTGCGAACGAAGTTCGCATCAAGATCCACGCCGCAGGCCTGTGCCACTCGGACGACCACATCCAGAAGGGCGACGCGCCCATGCGGATGCCCGTGGTGGGCGGGCACGAAGGCGCGGGCGTCGTCGACGCGGTCGGCGCGGGCGTGACCCGAGTGAAGGTGGGCGATCACGTCGTCTGCTCGTTCATCCCCGCGTGCGGGAAGTGCCGGTACTGTTCGACCGGTCGCCAGAACCTGTGCGACGAAGGCAAGAATGCGTCGACCGGCGAGTTCGCGGACGGTTCGTTCCGGTTCCACCAGGATGGCGCCGACTTCGGCGGCCTGTGCGTGCTGGGCACGTTCTCGGAGTACGCCGTCGTCTCGGAGTACTCCGTCATCCCCATCCCGAAGGAGATCCCCTTCGAGGTGGCGGCGCTCGTGGGATGCGCCGTGCCGACCGGGTGGGGCTCGGCAGTGCATGCGGCGGGCGTCCAGGCCGGGCAGACGGTCGTGATCTTCGGCGCCGGCGGCGTGGGCAGCAACGCGGTGCAGGGCGCCGCGCTCGCCGGCGCCCAGCGCGTGGTGGTCGTCGATCCGGTCGAGTTCAAGCGCGACATGGCGAAGGTCTTCGGCGCCACCCACACCTTCGCCACCGCCGAGGAGGCGACCGAGTTCGTCATCCAGTCGACCTGGGGAGAGCTCGCCGACCACGCCATCATCACGGTCGGGGTGCTGCACGACAAGGTCATCCACGACGCCGTCAACATCGTCGGCAAGACCGGACAGGTGACGATCACCGCGGTGGGCAACGGGTGGATCGACGAGAACCCGGGGATGCTGATCGGGTTCCAGCGACGCATCCAGGGCGCCATCTTCGGCGCCTGCAACCCGCTGTTCGACGTGCCGCGGCTCCTCAGCCTCTACCAGTCGGGCGATCTGAAACTCGACGAACTCGTCACGAGGACGTACCGCCTCGAGGACGTCAATCAGGGCTACCAGGACATGAATGACGGCAAGAACATCCGCGGCGTCATCCGAATCGAACACTGAAGCGAGGGCATCGTCATGACCATCATCTCCAACGACCGGACGACCATCGACAGCGACCTCGTCGTCGACGGCGTCCACCTCATCGGCGGCGACTGGGTGTCCGCCGCCGCCGGCGAGACGATCGACGTGATCAATCCGGCGAACCGGCAGCTGATCGCCCGGGTACCGCGAGGAACCGCCGACGATGTCGAGGCGGCGGTGCAGGCGGCGGAGCAGGCATTCCCGGCGTGGCGCGACCTGAATGCGACCGAGCGCGGACGCCTGCTGTTCCGCTGGGCCGACCTGATCGAACAGAACGCGGAGGCGCTCGACGAACTCGAACGACAGGAGGTCGGCCGCCCGAGCTGGGGCCCGCTGGGAACGCCACGGCAGCTGCGGTTCATCGCCGGCCAGGCGGACAAGGTGCAGGGCGTCTCGCTGCCGACGTACTCGCCCGACACGCTCGGGTTCACGCTGCGGGAGCCGTACGGCGTCGTCGGCGGGATCATCCCGTGGAACGCTCCGGGGCCGATGTTCGTCACGGAGGTCGGAGCGGCGATCGCCGCGGGGAACACGATGGTCATGAAGCCCGCGGAGGATGCCCCGCTGACTCCGCTCGCGATGGCGAAGCTCGCGCTCGAGGCGGGGATCCCGCCGGGCGTGATCAACGTGGTCACCGGCTACGGCACCGAAGCGGGTGCCGCGCTGCCCGCCCACCCCCGCATCCGCCGGATGGGGTTCACCGGCTCCCCGCAGACGGGCGCCCTGGTCATGGAGGCGTGTGCCCGCAACCTCACCCCCCTTCACCTCGAACTGGGCGGCAAGTCGCCGCAGGTCATCTTCTCGGACGCCGATCTCGATGCGGCCGTTCCCGCCATCGTCGCCGGCATCACGCTCAACACGGGTCAGATCTGCGCGGCGGGGTCGAGGGTCGTCGTCGACCGGCGCATCCACGCGGAGGTCGTCGATCGACTGGCCGCCCAGATGCAGACGGTGACCGTCGGGCCGTGGCACGAGCCCGTGAACATGGGGCCGCTCATCAACGCGAAGCAGCATGCGCGCGTGCTCGGCTACATCGAGCTGGGCAAGGAGGCGGGCGCGGAGGTCGTGACGGGCGGCGTGGCCCCGACCGGCGACCGATTCGGCGACGGATTCTTCGTCGCGCCGACGCTGTTCGACAAGGTCGACCCCGACATGCGCATCGCCCAGGAGGAGATCTTCGGTCCGGTGCTCTCGGTGATCCCGGTCGACGACGAGCAGGAGGCGATCCGCGTCGCCAACGGCACCGACTACGGCCTGGTCGCTTCGGTGTGGACGCGGGATCTCGGCACCGCGGTGCGGATGAGCCGGGCGTTGCAGGCCGGACAGGTCGCCGTGAACACCGCGCTCGGGGCACCGGCGATCGGCGCGCCGTTCGGCGGCTACAAGAACAGCGGCTTCGGCCGGACGATGGGCGCCGACTCGGTGCTCGACTGGACCCAGGTGAAGACCGTCTCGATGCGCGAAGCCGCATCGCTCGGTCGATGAGAGGTTGACGAACAGACATGGCGACCATCACGACACACGCCGCGATCGCGCGCGGCCCGCACCTCGGCTGGGAACTGACCGATCTCGAGCTCGACGACCCCAAGGAGCACGAGGTCCGCGTCAAGTTCGCGGCGTCCGGCCTGTGCCATTCCGATGATCACATCACGGCCGGCGATGCTCCCGTGCGCTTCCCGATCGTCGGCGGCCACGAGGGCGCCGGCATCGTCGAATCGGTCGGCCCGAACGTCACCCGGGTCAAGGCGGGCGACCGCGTGGTCTGCTCCTACATCCCGGCGTGCGGTGCGTGCCGACCGTGTTCCACCGGGCACCAGAACATGTGCGTGAAGGGGCTCAACGCCGGCAGCGGCATGTTCCTGGACGGCACGTACCGGTTCCACAAGGACGGCGAGGACTTCGGCGGCTTCTGCTCGCTGGGCACGTTCTCGCAGTACGCGGTCGTCTCGGAGTGGGCCGTGGTGCCCCTGGCCGACGACATCCCCTTCGAGATCGCCTCGCTGGTCGGCTGCGGCGTCCCCACCGGCTGGGGATCCGCGGTCTATGCGGCCGGCGTCAAGCCGGGCGACACGGCCGTGATCTTCGGAGCCGGGGGTGTCGGCAGCAACGCCGTGCAGGGAGCCCGCTACGCGGGTGCCAAGAACGTCGTCGTGATCGACCCCGTCGAGTTCAAGCGCGAGAACGCCATGAGGTTCGGGGCGACCCACACGTTCGCCGACGCCGCGGAAGCGCACGACTTCGTCAACGCGACCACGTGGGGCCAGCTTGCCGATCATGCGATCCTCACGCCCGGCGTCGTGACCGAGGAGATGGTCAACCGGGCCGTCATGATGACGGGCAAGGGCGGCAAGGTGACCATCACGGCGGTCGGCCATCTGGCGGAGAAGGCCGTCCACGTGCACGCCGGGATGTTGATCGGCTACCAGCGCCAGATCCGCGGTGCGCTCTTCGGCGACTGCAACCCCCTGTACGACATCCCGAAGCTGCTGGGCCTCTACCGGGCCGGTGACCTCAAGCTCGACGAGCTCGTCACGCGCACCTACGCGCTGGACGAGGTCAACGAGGCGTACCGAGACCTGAACGACGGCAAGAACATCCGCGGCGTCATCGTCCACGACGGCTGACGCGATCCGAGATCGCTCGCGAAGAGGGAGGAACACCGTCATGCCCAATGCCATTCTGGATCCCACGGGGCGGGGCGCCGGGAGCGTCACTTCACCCCGCGGGGGACGCGCCGAGCGCCATGGCGACCTCGCGGGGCTCCGGGTCGGGCTGCTGGACAACACGAAGCACAACGCGCTGCTGTTCCTCGAGGAGGTGGGCGAACTCCTCGTCTCCCGGCATGGCGCGGCGTCGGTGAGCATCGTCGAGACCAAGGCGAACTTCTCGGTACCCATCGACGAGACGATCGTGTCCCGGTTCCGGCAGGCATGCGACGTCGTGATCACCGGCGTGGGCGACTGCGGCTCGTGCAGCGCGGCCGCGGTCGCCGACGGCATCAACTTCGAGCGCGCCGGGATCCCGGCCGCGGTGGTGCTGACCGACGCGTTCACCGTGACGGGCCGGACGATGGCAGAGGTGCACGGCGCACCCGACTTCGAGTGGATCACCACGGAGCATCCGATGGCATCGCTGAGCCCCGACGAGGTGCGGGAACGCGCGGCAGGGCTCATGACGCAGATCGTCGACACCCTTGCGCGGGTGGCCTCGTGAGCGACGTCGCCCTCGACGCCGATGCCGCACAGCTCGCCGTCGAGCACTGCTATGAACAGGGATGGTCCGACGGTCTCCCGCTCGTTCCCGCGACACAGCCGCTCGTCGACCGGTTCCTCGCCGCCGGCGGCCGGAGCGCGGACGACGTGATCGGCCACATGCCGCAGCTCGATCGCACGGTCACGGTCGAACTCGCCGCGATCAACGCGGCGATGGCGGGCTGCAAGCCCGAGTACTTCCCGGTCGTGCTCGCGGCATGGGAGGCGCTCATGAACGAGCGCGCGACGAAGGGCGGCGGATGGCAGTCGACGAGCGGCCCCGCACCCCTGATCATCGTGAACGGCCCGATCCGCGGGGAACTCGGGTTCAACGGTGCCGGTGGCGTCTTCGGTCCCGGCTTCCGGGCGAATGCGACGGTGGCGCGCGCGATCGGACTCATCGTGCGCAACGTCTTCGGCGTCCGTCCCCACGAGCTCGAACAGGCGACCCAGGGCCTGCCGGGCCGCTGGTCGCTCTGCATCGCCGAGAACGAGGAGGAGAGCCCGTGGGCGCCGCTCGCCGAGGAACGCGGCGTGACCGGCGACGCCGTCTCGGCAACGCTGCTGCGCACGTGCGAGTATGTCGACAACCGCCACACCACCGATCCCGAGCAGTTGCTCGCGGACTTCGCCGACACGATCGGACGCTCGGGCGCGTGGATCTTCCGGCATGCCATGGCGGGCGTCGTGTTCAGTCCCGAGCATGCGCAGCTCCTCGCCGGCGCCGGGTTCGGCCGTGCGGATGTCGCGGCGTGGCTCGCCGAGCATGCCGGCCGCACCACGCGAGAACTGGCACGGGCGGGCAAGGACCACTCCACCGAGGCGGGCGTGCGCTTTCCCGGGACGGACGCGGAGCCGGACGGGTTCCAGCGCACCGTCGCTCCGGGGGCAGAGCCCACGATGCTGATCGCGGTGGCGGGCGCGCGCAATGCGGGGATCTCGATGGTCGTGCGCTACTTCGCCGACTGGTCGGGAACGCCGGTCGCGATCCGACGGGAGGCGTCGCATGAGTGACCGCGCGCTGGATCACCGGCCGGATCCTCGCGGTCGACGGCGGCCCGCCCGCGTACGTGCCAACCTGACCCCCGATCACGTCCGTGCCGACGGCGCGGCCGCGAGTTCCCGACCCTGACCCGATCGCCACGAGAGATGTGAGACCCAGATGACAGACATGGTGCGTGCCGCCGTCCAGACCGGACCCCGCCAGATCGAGATGCGCGAGTTCCCGCGTCCGGTGATCGGACCCGACGACGGACTGCTGCGGGTCGAGGCCAACGGGATCTGCGGCAGCGATGTCGAGATCTACCGCGGCCACATGGGGATGAACCCGAACCCGTTCATCCCCGGACACGAGCCGATGGGCATCATCGAAGAGCTCGGCGACCGCGCGGCCGAGCGCTGGGGCGTGCAGGTGGGCGACCGCGTCGCGCTCGAGGTGATCGTGCCGTGCCGGGCCTGCGAGGACTGTCTCCTCGGGCGCTATCAGGCCTGCCGGTTCCGCAAGTACGGGCACGGCGTCACGGGGATCGAGGTGTCGCCGAGCCTGTGGGGCGGATTCGCCGAGTACCTCTACATCTCGCCGAACTCGGTGCTGCACAAGATCGACAAGACACTGCCCGCGGAGATCGCGGCGATGTACAACCCGCTCGGGGCGGGCGTGCGGTGGGCCGTCGACCTCGGCGAGGTGGGACTCGGCGACACGCTGGTCGTGCTCGGCGCCGGCCAGCGCGGTCTCGCCGCCGTCATCGCCGCCAAGTCCGTGGGTGCGGGCACCGTCATCGTCACGGGTCTCGCCGCCGACGCCCACAAGCTCGCCGTCGCCACGGAGCTCGGCGCGGATCACGTCCTCGTCGTGGACGGCGACGACGGACGAGACGTCGTCGAGGCGGTCACGGAGATCACCGGAGGCCGCATGGCCGACGTCGCACTGGACCTGACGCCGATGGCCGGCGGGCCCGTCATGGATGCCTTCCGCTCGGTACGCCACGGCGGGCGGGTGGTGCTCGCCGGGCTGAAGGGCAATCGCGAGCTCCCCATCGCCACCGACGTGATCATCAATCGGGGGCTCACCGTGAAGGGCGCCTTCGGTGTCGACGCGAGCGCGAACCGGCGAGCGATCGCGCTGCTCGAGTCGGGGCGGTTCCCCCTCGAGAAGCTGCACACGCACACCTTCGGCCTGGACGACGTCGGGCTGGCGATCGAGACCCTCGCGGGGGAGACCGACGACACGTCCGCCATCCACGTCTCGGTGCACCCGAGCTTCGCCTGACGCGACGAGGGGTCACCGTGATCATCGACGCCCACGCCCACCTGCTCCCGAAGGACTATCCCGACGACGCCCCGGAGTGCTTCCCGCACATGGAGCCGATAGAGGGGAGCACCGATCGCCTCCTGGTGTTCGGGCCGATGCGCTTCCCGGCGAAGGAGGTGTTCTTCGAGGCCGAGCGACGCCTCGAAGCCCAGGATGCCTCGGGGGTCGACGCAGAGGTCCTCAGCCCCATGCCGCCCCTGCTGCGGTACGACCTGCCCGCGCGCGACGGACTCGCCCTCGCCCGCCACGTCAACGAGTTCACGGCCGAGCTCGGTTCCCACGCGCCTGACCGGCTGATCGGCCTCGGCATGGTGCCGATGCAGGATCCGGATGCCGCGACCGCCGAACTCGCCGCCATCGCGGAGCTGGGACTGGCCGGCGTCGAGATCGCCTCGAACATCCTCGGGAGCTCGATCGGCGACGAGAAGTTCCTGCCGTTCTTCCAGGAGGCCGAGAAGCTGGGCATCTCCGTGTTCGTCCATGCGATGCCGTCGCCGATGGACCGGCTCCCGATGTCGGCGATGGGGACGTACGTGGTGGGCATCGAGGGGACGTTCGCCGCGGCATCCATGATCCTCGGCGGGACGGCCCATGCCTGTCCCGACCTTCGGATCTCGTTCAGCCATGCCGCCGGCGGGCTGGCGATGATGCTGCCGCGCGCCAACTACTTCTGGGGCGGTGCGTGGAACGAGGAGCCCAGGAACCTCGACCGGGCCGTCATGCCCGACGACGGGCCGTCGCCCCTCGAGATCGCCCGTCGCTTCTACTACGACTCGATGGTCTTCGACCACCGTGCCATCCGGTACCTGGTCGACCTGCTGGGCGCGGATCGCCTCCTGGTCGGTTCGGACTTCCCGGCGATGCTCCGCGAGGATCCGGTGGCCCGGACGCTCAGGTCGATGGAGCTTCCCGACGACGCCTGGCAGGACATCAGCTGGCGGAACGCCCTGCGCTGGCTCGGCCGCGACGTGCGGTCTCTGCCGTCGGATGGAAGTGCCATAGATCGCTCTCCCGGCCTGGACGAGACTTCCGGTGGAATCGGTTCCGGCTCAATGACGACCGCGGACGCGACTGGTGTCGCTGCCCCATACCAAGGGAAGATCACATGACGAGAAGTGCGAAGGGCGGGCGATCAGCGAAGCGGCTGATCGGCACGCTCGCCGTCGTAAGCGGACTGGCCATGGCGGCCACCGGATGCGTGAGCGGAGGTGGCGACGGCGGCAGTTCCGGTGCGGCCGGCGACCCGACGCCCGGCGGCGAACTGACGGTGCTGCTGGACTCCGGGTTCGCCGGAGGATGGGCCACGGGCCTGGACCCAGCGACGAGCAACACCACGGGCGCGAACCTCGCGCAGAATTCCGCCATCTTCGGCGGCCTGTTCACGCTCGAGCCCGACGGCGACGGCGGCGGCGAGATCGTGCCGAACCAGGCCGAGGCGTACAGCTGGTCGGACGACGGCCTGACGCTGACGATCACCCTCCGGGACGGCATCACGTTCACCGACGGGACGCCGCTGAACGCCGAGGCCGTCGTGTGGAACTGGATCCGAGCGCTGAACTCCGGCAGCACGGGGACGCCGCGGCTGCAGCTGGACGAGACCATCCCCGCTCCCGACCTCGGCGACGAGTTCATGACGAGCCTGTGGGAGGCGCTCCCGGCCGACGTCGACCGGGAGGCCGTCGAACGGCATCTCGGCGCCATCCAGGCCACCGACGAACTCACCGTCACCATGACTCTGACGGCCGTCAACGGAGCCCTCATCAACGGCTTCCCGACCTCGAGCTTCAACCTGATCGCGTCGCCGACCGCATACGCGGCGACCACGCCCGAGGAGTTCAGCCTCAACCCCGTGGGTGCCGGCCCCTTCGTCGTCGAGTCGAACAAGATGAGCGAGCGCCTCGAACTCACGAAGAACCCCGACTACTTCAAGCCGGGGCTGCCGTACCTCGACGCGATCAACTTCCAGTCGGTGGCCGGTGACCAGGTGGCCTACCAGACGCTGCTGGCCGGACAGGGCGACGTGATCGAGGGTCTCAGCTCGGTTCCGCTGATCACCGAGGCCACGAACAACCCCGACGTGGAGGTGCACCTCGGCGCACCGACCTCGCCGTACGTCGTGCAGCTGAACACGCGGGTCGCGCCGTTCGACGACATCCGGGCGCGCGAGGCGATCTACTACGCCACCGACTTCGAGGCGATCAACGAAGGCCTGTTCAAGGGCGAAGGCGAGATGAGCCAGACGTTCACCGCCTCCGGCGGGCTGTTCTACGAGCCGGAGGTCGACGGCTACCGCACCTACGATCTCGACAAGGCGAAGGCGCTCGTCGAGGAGCTCGGAGGCCTGACGGTGACCCTCGGCACGACCGACATCGTCACCGCACGATCGGTGATCACCGCGCTGCAGACGCAGTGGGCGGAGGCCGGCATCGACGTGACCATCAACGCCGAGCCGCTCGGCGACGTGATCACCCGGTTCATCAACGGCGACTGGCAGTCGCTCCTGCAGACCGCGGGCGCATGGGATCCGTCCGTCGGCATCGGCGTCGGCGTGCGATTCGGCTCCACGTCGCCGTTCAGCGGCACCCCGCTTCCGGAGGGCGCCGCCTCCGCCCAGGAGGCGTTGCAGAACGGATTGCAGACGGAGCTGGACGTCCTCCTCAATGAGGCCGTGGCGACCAACGACGAGGACGAGCGGAAGGCCAAGTACCTGGAGATCGCCACGTACATCTCCGACCAGGCGTATGCCCCGTTCGGCATGGCGTTCTCGCCGGCGCAGGTCATCCGCAAGGGCGTGCACGGACCGGGTCTCGACGACCCGATTCCCGCGCTGTCGGTCAATCAGGGCGTCCTGTACGACCGGGTCTGGGTGGCGAGCGGCCAGTGACCACGACGGTGGCCACGACGAGCATCCGGACCGAGGAGCGCGCGAGCCTCCTCGGCCGGGTGCTCGGCTCCCCTCTGGCCAGGCTGATCGCGCGGCGCATCCTCATCGCGACTCCGCTGTTGCTCGCCATCAGCATCCTCGTGTTCGCGATGCTCGAGGCCATCCCCGGCGACCCTGCTCGCAACCAGGCGGGCATGGATGCGACCGAGGAGCAGGTCGAGGCGGTCCGCAAGCAGATGGGACTGGATCGCCCCGCCGTCGAGCGATACCTCACGTGGCTCGGCGGGTTCGTCACCGGAAACCTCGGAAGGTCCTCGGTGAGCGAGCAGCCGGTCACGTCGCTCCTGGCCGAACGGATGCCGGTCACGATCGAACTCGTCGCGCTCGCGTTCCTCGTCTCCCTGGCGATCGCGATCCCGGTCGCGCTGCTGGCGGCTCGCAAGCCCGGCGGGGTGTTCGATCGCGTGGTGATGGTCATCTCGATGACGCTGCTGGCCGTGCCGAACTACGTGATGGCACTGCTGCTCGTGCTCGTGTTCGCCGTGACGCTGCGGTCGCTCCCCGCGATCGGCTACGTGTCCCTCGACGACGGACTGCTGGCCAACCTCCGATCGGTCACCCTTCCCGTGCTCGCCCTCGCGATCCCCCTCGCGTGCTTCTACGCGAGGTTCCTGCGCGGCGACCTCGTCGAGCAGATGAACTCCGCGGACTACGTCGAGACGGCCCGCGCGAAGGGCGTCACGCCGTGGAAGGTGCTCTGGGGCCACGCCTTCCGCAACTCGTCCTTCGGCCTGCTCACGCTGGTCGGCCTCAACATCGGCGGGCTCGTCGGCGGCACCGTCATCGTCGAGCAGATCTTCTCCATGCCCGGCCTGGGCGTGCTGATGCTGCAGGGCGTGATGAGCCGCGACACCGCCGTCGTCCAGATCTGCGTCTTCATCTTCGCGGCCGTCGCGGTCCTCGCGAACCTGGTCGTCGACGTGATGTACGCCGTGCTCGATCCGAGGATTCGCTATGGCCATCGCTGACGCCTCCATCGGTGCCGCTCTCGTCCCGAGCGACGCGGTATCCCGCAACGAACGCTGGGCGAGGATTCGCCGCCGGCTCGTGGTGTGGGTGCCGGCCGGCTCCGTGACGTTCCTGCTGCTCCTCTGCTTCGTGGGACCGTTCGTCCTCCCGCTGCCCTCGCCGATCGGCGGGAGCGTGCTGGACAGCGGCCTTCCGCCGGGCACCGCGGGACATCCGCTCGGCACCGACGTCAACGGCAACGACGTGCTCTCGCGACTCATCTACGGGGGCAGGGCCTCGCTCACGATCGCCATCGCGACGAACGTCATCGGACTCGTCGTCGGCGGGGGCATCGGCGCCGTCTCGGGCTTCCTGGGCGGCAAGGCGGACACCGTGATCATGCGCGCCCTGGACGTGCTGATCGCCTTCCCGTCCCTCGTCCTGACCATCGCGATCGCCCAGATCCTGGGCCCGAGCGTGCCGAACACGATCTTGGCGCTCTCGGCGTTCAGCGTTCCGGCGGTCGCGCGCATCGCACGCTCCGCGACGCTGAAGATCGCGAACATGCCGTTCATCCAGGCGGCGGAGCTGAGCGGCAGCACGACGTGGCGCACCCTCACGCGGCACGTCGTGCCGAACATCACCCCGCAGATGCTGAACTTCGCGCTGCTGGGCATGGGCATCGTGATCGTCACCGAGGGTGCGCTGAGCTTCCTCGGCATGGGCATCCCGGCTCCCGCTCCGAGCTGGGGGAACATGATCTTCGAGGGGCAGCAGTCGCTGTCGGCGACCCCGCTCCTCGTGCTCTGGCCGAGCCTCGCACTGCTGGTCACCGTGCTCTCCTTCAACATGCTCGGAGAGAACGTACGAGATGAAATGAGCGGTCGATGAAGACTCTCGAGGACACCGCCGTGCCCGTCACGGCCGAGATCCACCCCGACGCCGTGCTGCTCGTCGAGGACCTGCGAGTGACCTTCGCGCGGAGCGGCCCTCCCGTCCACGCGGTGAACGGTATCTCCTATCAGCTCAGGGCCGGGCAGATGCTCGCGATCATCGGCGAGTCCGGCTCCGGCAAATCGGTCAGCGTGCGCGCCCTCATGGGCCTGCTCCCGCCCAGCGCCCGCATCACCGGTTCGGCCAGGCTCGTCGGGACCGAGCTGGTCGGGCTCGACGAGCGGTCGATGCGGCAGATCCGCGGCCGGGACATCGCCATGGTGTTCCAGGATCCGGCGCGATCACTCAACCCCACCATGAGCGTCGGCGCGCAGATCGTCGAAGCGATCCGCACCCATCGCAGGGAGGTGCGAAAGGCCGCGGCGGCCGATCGAGCGGTCGAGCTGCTCAAGCTCGTGCGCCTTCCCGCCGCGGAACGCCGATTCCACGAGTATCCGCACCAGCTGTCCGGGGGCATGCGGCAGCGGGTGATGATCGCCATCGCGCTCGCATCGAATCCGAAGGTGCTGATCGCCGATGAGGCGACCACGGCGCTGGATGTCACCACCCAGGCGCAGATCATGGAGCTGCTGGTGGATCTGCAGCAGCGGCTGGGCACGGCCGTGGTCATCATCAGTCACGATCTCGGCCTGGCGGCCAGCTACGCGGACGAGGTGCTCGTGATGTACGCCGGACGGATCGTCGAACAGGCCGAGACCGCAGCCCTGTTCCGGAACGTGCGGATGCCGTACACGAAGGCGCTGCTCGGAGCGATCCCGCAGCTGTCGACGCCCTCCCACTCGCTGCTCGCCGTCATCGGCGGCCAGCCCCCCGACCTCTCGGCACTGCCGCCCGGCTGCGCGTTCGAGCCCAGGTGCCCGCGCGCCGACGAGCAGTGCACGGTGCGTCCGGAGTTGACCGAGCACGAGCCGCGTCATCGGTACGCCTGCTGGCACCCTCACCTCGACGCCGATCGGGCGACACCGCCCGAAGGCGCCGTGACCGAAGGAGAGGGTCAGTCGTGAACGAGCGGGATGACGCGACCTCGGCGACGGCGGGCGGCGCGGACCTGCCGCTGCTGTCGGTGCGGCACATCGTGCAGGAGTACGTGAGCCGCGGGCCCGGCGGCGTGAAGGCGGGCATCGTGCACGCAGTTTCGGATGTCTCATTCGACCTGGGCGTCGGCGAGACGCTGGGCATCGTCGGCGAGACCGGATCCGGGAAGTCCACCCTCGCGCGAGCGACGATCCAGGTGGAACGGCCGAAGTCGGGCGAGGTGTGGTTCAAGGGCCGCAACCTCGTGGAGCTGTCCAAGCGGGAGCTGCGGCATGCCCGCCGCGACATCCAGATGGTCTACCAGGACCCCTTCGGATCGTTGAACCCGAGGTGGCGGGTGGAGGACGTCGTGGCCGAGCCGTTGATCGGGCACACCGACTTGGGCAAGGCGCAGCGGCGCGCTCGGGTGACCGAGCTCCTGGACCTCGTCGGGCTCAACCCCGACGTCTACCTGCGGCGGCGTCCCCTCGAACTCTCGGGCGGGCAGGCCCAGCGCGTCGCCATCGCGCGAGCGATCGCCACGAATCCCGCGCTCATCATCTGCGACGAGGCCATCTCCTCGCTGGACGTCCTCATCCAGGCGCAGATCATGAACCTGTTCGAGAAGCTCCGGGCCGAGCTGGGGCTGTCCTACGTGTTCATCGCCCACGATCTCGCCACGGTCAAGCAGCTGAGCGACGTGGTCGCCGTGATGCATCTCGGTCAGCTCGCCGAGGTGGGGACCGCCGAACGGGTCTACGGATCGCCGCGGCATCCGTACACCCGGGCGCTCCTCGATTCGATCCCGGGACTGGATCCCGAGACCGGCATCGCGCGACGCCCCGTGACCCTTCGCGGCGAGCCGCCGTCGCCCCTGCACCCGCCGTCGGGATGCCGGTTCCGCACGCGCTGCCCCAGGGCGCAGGACACCTGCGCCGTCGAGGAGCCGCGGCCCGTGGACGTCGGCGGGGGCCATCGGGTCGCGTGCCATTTCCCGCTCGAGACCGAACCGACCGTGTCGGTCGAGTCGCTGCGCGCATCGATGCCGGTCCGTTCGCCCGTGAGGGCGGGGCCCGTGGCCTGATGCGGCGGGCGAGGTGATCCGGTCGCACTACAGTTGAAGGGTTCGATTCGACTGACAGGAGTGGATCACAGTGGCCGATGGCTTCGAGCTCTTCACCGATCGATCCGTTGTCGCGATGCGCGTCAACGGCGAGCTCAAGGACCTCGCCACGACGGTGACCGACGCCGACGTCGTCGAGCCGGTGACGATCGACTCGCCCGACGGCCTGAGCATCCTGCGCCACTCCACCGCGCACGTGCTCGCCCAGGCCGTGCAGAACGTCAATCCCGAGGCGAAGCTCGGCATCGGCCCGCCCGTCACCGACGGCTTCTACTACGACTTCGACGTGGCCGAGCCGTTCACACCCGACGACCTCAAGGCCCTCGACAAGGAGATGGCCCGCATCATCCGCGCCGGCCAGCGCTTCGTACGACGCGCCGTGAGCGACGACGAGGCCCGCGCGGAGCTCGCGAGCGAGCCCTACAAGCTCGAGCTCATCGGGCTCAAGGGCCACGCGAGCGGCACCGAGCAGTTCGAGGAGAGCGAGTCGGTGGAGGTCGGCGGGGCCGAGCTCACGATCTACGACAACGTCGACCCGAAGACCGGCGAGGTCGCATGGAAGGATCTCTGCCGGGGTCCGCACCTCCCGAACACGCGCATGATCGGCAACGGCTGGGCGCTCATGCGCGTGGCGGCGGCGTACTGGCGCGGGTCGGAGAAGAACCAGCAGTTGCAGCGCATCTACGGCACCGCCTGGCCGACGAAGGACGAGCTGCGCGCGTACCAGCACCGCCTCGAGGAGGCGGCGCGTCGCGATCACCGCAAGCTCGGCACCGAGCTCGACCTGTTCTCGTTCCCGGAGGAGATCGGCTCGGGCCTGCCGGTGTTCCACCCCAAGGGCGGGGTCATCAGGCGCGAGATGGAGGACTACGTTCGCCGCCGCCACATCGAGGAGGGGTTCCAGTACGTCTCGACCCCGCACATCACGAAGGCGCACGTCTTCGAGCTGTCGGGTCACCTGCCGTACTACAAGGACACCATGTTCCCGCCGATGGAGCTCGAGAACAGCGAGTACTACCTCAAGGCGATGAACTGCCCGATGCAGAACCTCATCTTCCGGTCGCGGGGCCGTTCCTATCGCGAGTTGCCGCTGCGGTTCTTCGAGTTCGGAACGGTCTACCGCTACGAGAAGTCAGGCGTCGTGCAGGGCCTCACCCGCGTGCGCGGCCTCACCCAGGACGACTCGCACAGCTACGTCACGCCCGAACAGGCGCCGGGGGAGATCAAGCACCTGCTCGATTTCGTGCTCGGCCTGCTGCGAGACTTCGGACTCGAGGACTTCTATCTCGAGCTGTCCACTCGCGACGAGAACTCCGACAAGTTCAAGGGCTCCGACGAGCAGTGGGAGGTCGCCACGAACGTCCTTCGCGAGGTCGCGGAGGCCTCCGGGCTCGAGCTCGTGCCCGACCCGGGCGGCGCCGCCTTCTATGGGCCCAAGATCTCGGTGCAGGCGCGCGACGCCATCGGCCGGACCTGGCAGATGTCGACCATCCAGTACGACTTCAACCAGCCCGAGGGCTTCGGCCTCGAGTACACCGCAGCCGACGGCACGCACCAGCAGCCGGTCATGATCCACTCGGCGAAGTTCGGCTCGATCGAGCGGTTCTTCGGCGTGCTCACCGAGCACTACGCCGGTGCCTTCCCGGTGTGGCTCGCGCCGGTGCAGGTGGTCGGCATCCCCGTCGCCGACGAGTACGCCGAGTACCTCGGCGGGATCATCGAGGAGCTCCGCCGGGCCGGGGTGCGCGCCGAGCTCGACACGAGCGACGATCGCATGCAGAAGAAGATCCGCACGCACACCCAGCAGAAGGTGCCGTTCCAGCTCATCGCGGGCGAGAACGACCGGGCGGGCGAGACCGTCAGCTTCCGGTTCCGCGACGGCAGCCAGGAGAACGGCGTGCCGATCGCGGACGCCGTCCGGCGTATCCGGGCCGCCATCGACGACCGACGCCAGGTGACGACGAAGGACGAACTCTGACGTGAGCGCCTACCAGCCGGATGAGTTCGAGGGCGTGCCGACGGATGCCTCCGCCGCCATCGCCGGGGTCCCCGACGCGTTCCAGCGGCTGTGGACGCCGCATCGGCTCGTCTACATCCAGCACGGCCAGCAGCCCGACGAGCACGCCTGCCCGTTCTGTCGCGCGCCCGAGCTGACCGACGAGGAGTCGCTGATCGTCGCACGCGGCACGCACGCGTTCGTGCTGCTCAACCTGTATCCATACAACAGCGGTCACCTGCTCGTGTGCCCGTACCGGCACGTCGCGACCTACGACGAGGCGTCCGAGGAGGAGGTCGCTGAGATCGGCGAGCTCACGCAGGTCGCGATGCGCGTCGTCAAGCGGGTGTCGCGGTGCGACGGCTTCAACATCGGCATGAACCAGGGTCGCATCGCCGGCGCGGGCATCGCCGAGCACCTGCACCAGCACATCGTGCCGCGGTGGGCGCTCGACTCGAACTTCTTCCCGATCATCGCCGGCACGAAGGCGCTGCCGCGCCTGCTCGGCGAGGTGCGGCACGAGATCGCCGAGGCCTGGCCGGCCTGAGCGGCGGCGCCGTGACACGCTCGGGTTCCGGATGCCCCGGCTGCACGCGCAGTCGGGGCATCCGCCGTCTCAGCGGACCTGACGCACCTCGAACTGCATCCGCGGGTGCGCGTACGCCTCCTGCGACTCGACGAGCTGCAGCTCGCGTTCGCCCGACTCGAAGGTGTTCTCGAGCAGGTCGAACACGCTCGACGCGCTGCGCGCGAGGGCGTCGGCCGCGTCGCCCGTGTGGCGGTAGTGGGCGGTGAAGAGCGCCGCCGTGACATCCCCCGAGCCGTTCGCCTTCAGCGGCAGGAGCGGGGTCTGCACGATCCACGCACCGCGGTCGTCGACGGCGAGCATCTCGATCGTGCCGTCCTCGCGATCGGGCCGCTCGACGCTCGTGACGAGCACGGTGCGCGGGCCCGAGGCCCGTGCCAGGTCGACCGACTCGAGCGTCGACTCGAGCGAGCCCGGCTCCGTTCCGGTGAGGTAGCCGAGCTCGAACTGGTTCGGCGTGATGAGATCGGCGGCGGGCACCACGCGGTCGCGCAGCAGCACGGGGATCGCCGGCGCGACGAAGCATCCGCTCTTCGCGTTGCCCATCACCGGGTCGCACGAGTAGATGGCGGCCGGGTTGGCGGCCTTGACGCGGGCGACCGTGTCGAGGATGACGTCGGCGATGCCCTCCGAGCCCTGGTAGCCCGAGAGGACGACGTCGATCTGCGGGAACACGCCGCGGTCCTCGACGCCGGCGATCACCTCGCGCACGTCGTCGGGGCTGATCAGGGGGCCGCGCCATGCCCCGTAGCCGGTGTGGTTCGAGAAGTTGACGGTGTAGACCGGCATGACCTCGACGCCGATGCGCTGGAGCGGGAAGACGGCCGCGGAGTTGCCGACGTGGCCGTAGGCGACGGCGGACTGGATGGAGAGGACCTTCACCCCTCGATCATTCCACCTCGGGAGCGACGAGGCGCCCGCCGGCGGCCCGCACGGCGGCGGCGATGTCGGCGGCGAGCCGATCGGCGTCGGCATCGCCGAGGTCGTGCACGGTGAGTCGCAGCCTGCGGCTCGCGTCGGACGCGTCGGCGAGGGCGAACTCGTCGCCCGCGCGGACGAGCCAGCCGCGTCGCATCAACTGCTCCGACACGTCGCGCGCCGGCACCGGCAGCGCGACCCAGAGGTTGAGCCCGTCGCCGGCCGCGGCGGGAACGCCGAGCGCGGAGAGACGGGCGGCGAACGCGTCGTTGCGGGCGGCGTACTGCGCACCGGCCTCCGCGATCTGCGCGGCGACCTCGGGGTCGGTCGCCAGCGTGAGCACGAGGCGCTGCAGGAGGTGGCTCACCCAGGTGGTGCCGGGCGTGAGCCGCATCGCGAGCCGCTCCGCGGTCTCGGGATCGGATGCGGTGACCGCGAGGCACATGTCGGGGCCGAGGAACTTCGACACCGAGCGCACGAGCGCCCACCGCCGGTGGTCGGCGCCGATGAGCGAGCGGAACGGGCGACGCGAGAGCATCGAGAAGTGGTCGTCCTCGATGACGAGGACGTACGGATGCGCTCGCAGCACCTCGCGCAGTTGCTCCGCCCGCCGCTCCGACAGGCTCGCGCCGGTCGGATTCTGCGCCCTCGGCGTGCAGACGACCGCGCGCACGCCCTGGTCGAGCGCGGAACGCAGCCCTTCCACCGTCATGCCCTCGTCGTCGACCGGGACCGGAACGGCCCGGTACCCGCCGACGTGGACCGTGTGGATGCTCGTCAGGAAGCACGGATCCTCGAGCGCCACCGCGTCGTCGCGGACGAGCGCCTGCGCGAGGAGTCGCTCCACCGCGTCGGCCGCGCCGCTCGTGATCGTGAGCCGGAGGTCCGACGGCGCGAGATCGGCGCGCATCCACGCGTCGGCCCAACGCTCGAGGCCGGGATCGATGACCGGCTCGCCGTACAGCACCGGCCGGCCGGCCATGCCCGCGAGCGCGCGGGACGGGTCGGGGATGAGGTCGGGGTCGGGGTTCCCGGTCGCGACGTCGCGGAGCACGCTGTCGGCGGCGAACCCCTCCTGCGCGACGGCGGACCGGCCGGCCACGTGCGTGCCACCGCGTCCGCGGGTGACGACCATGCCCGCCGCGGTGAGCTGCCGATAGGCCGCGACGGCCGTGTTGCGGTTGACGCCGAGGTCGTCGGCGAGGTTGCGCACGGGCGGGAGCGGGTCGCCGGGCCGCAGCGCGCCGCGTTCGATGAGCGCGCGCACGCTCGCGGCGATGTCGGCGGCCGATCGGCCGGTGATCTCGAGGGTCATGTCACGCTTCCTGGCTGCTCTCGGTGGAGCGTCTGGTCCATGCTATCGTTTTGGCCTAGGCCAAGCCGACGCGTTGTGCGACGAGCTGTGCGAGTTCGCGTCATCCATTGAAGGGAATCCCTGATGAGCACTGCCCAGACCGGCTCCAGCCGCGTGAAGCGCGGCCTCGCCGAGATGCTGAAGGGCGGCGTCATCATGGACGTCGTCACCCCCGAGCAGGCGCGCATCGCCGAGGACGCCGGCGCCGTCGCGGTCATGGCGCTCGAGCGCGTGCCGGCCGACATCCGCGCCCAAGGCGGCGTCGCCCGGATGAGCGACCCCGACCTCATCGAGGCGATCATCGCCGAAGTCTCGATCCCCGTGATGGCGAAGGCCCGCATCGGCCACTTCGTCGAGGCACAGGTGCTGCAGGCCCTCGACGTCGACTACATCGACGAGTCCGAGGTGCTCTCGCCCGCCGACTACGTGAACCACATCGACAAGTGGCAGTTCAACACGCCCTTCGTGTGCGGCGCCACCAACCTCGGCGAGGCGCTGCGCCGCATCAACGAGGGTGCGGCCATGATCCGCTCGAAGGGCGAGGCCGGCACGGGCGACGTCTCCGAGGCCACCAAGCACATCCGCAAGATCACGGGCGAGATCAACCAGCTGAAGTCGATGACCCGCGACGAGATCTACGTGGCCGCCAAGGAGCTGCAGGCGCCGTACGAGCTCGTGCTCGAGGTCGCCGAGACCGGCAAGCTCCCGGTCGTGCTGTTCACGGCCGGTGGCGTCGCGACGCCGGCGGATGCCGCGATGATGATGCAGCTCGGCGCCGACGGCGTCTTCGTGGGCTCGGGCATCTTCAAGTCGGGCAACCCCGAGCAGCGCGCCGCGGCCATCGTCAAGGCGACCACCTTCTACGACGACCCGTCGGTCATCGCGGATGTCTCGCGCGGCCTCGGCGAGGCCATGGTCGGCATCAACGTCGGCGACCTCGCCGCTCCGCACCGGCTCGCCGAGCGCGGCTGGTGACGACGCTCCGCAGCGAGTCGATCGGCGCGGGGGAGGCGGCTTCGGCCGGCCCCCGCGTCGGCGTCCTGGCGCTCCAGGGCGACTTCCGCGAGCACGCCCACGTGCTCGCCAGGCTCGGCGCGCACGTCTCGCTCGTGCGCAGGCCCGAGGAGCTCGCGGCGGTCGACGGTCTCGTCATCCCGGGTGGCGAGTCGACCGTCATGGACAAGCTCGCGCGCGCGTACGGCCTCGCCGAGCCGCTGCGGGCCGCCATCGCCGCCGGCATGCCCGTGTACGGCACGTGCGCCGGGCTCATCATGCTCGCCGACACCATCCTCGACGCGATCGCCGGCCAGCAGACGCTCGGCGGCCTCGACGTCGTGGTTCGCCGCAACGCGTTCGGCTCCCAGAACCAGTCGTTCGAGACCGATCTCGACATCCCCGCACTCGGCGCCGAGCCGGTGCACGCGGTGTTCATCCGCGGCCCGGTCGTCGAGTCGGTCGGTCCCCGTGCCACGCCGCTCGCGACCCTCGCCGACGGACGCGTGGTCGCCGTCGAGCAGGGCAACCTGCTCGGCACGAGCTTCCACCCCGAGATCACCGGCGAGTACCGCTTCCACGAGTACTTCCTCGACCGGGTGCGGAGCCGGAGCCTGAGCCGGAGCCGGAACGGATGACCCGGTACGTCGCGCTCCTCCGCGGGGTGAACGTCGGCGGCATCACGATCCGCTCGGCGGACCTCCGCGCGCTGTTCGACGAGCTCGGATTCGGCGACGTGCGCACCGTGCTCGCGAGCGGCAACGTCGTGTTCACGGGCGAGGGACCGGATGCCGCGGCGATCAAGTCCCGCATCGAACGCGCCCTCTCCGCGCGATTCGGATACCAGGCGTGGATCGTGCTCATCACGCACGACGAACTCGAGCGGGCCATCGAGCGGTTCCCGTTCGACGCCGGTGACGCGGGCCGGCAGCCGTACGTCGTCTTCACGTCGGACGCCGCCGTGCTCGACGACCTCCTCGACGACGTCGGGCGGTTCGACCCCGACGTCGATCCGCTCGCCCGCGGCGACGGCGTCGTCTACTGGAACCCCGTGAAGGGCACCACGGTCGACACGCCCTTCGCGAAGCGCCTCGGCAGGGCCGAGTACAAGCCCACGACGACCAACCGCAACCTCCGGACCCTGCGCAGGCTCCTCGGCTGACTGTGAGGATGGCGTTCGCAGCCTGA
>NZ_SJZG01000014.1 GCF_004959775.1 Agromyces sp. H66 | reverse complement strand
GGCGGCGATTCGATGGCGGGCCACATCGGCGACCCGCCCGCGGGCCGGCCGGGCGACGCGGCCCCGCCCCCCGGCGTCGCTTCGCCAGGGCGGCCGCCGACGCCGGCCATGCCGACGGCGGCGGTGCAGCGTGCCGCCATGCGTGCCTCCGGCGATCCCTCGCCCGACGACGCCGGCCCACCCTCCGACCCGGCCCCGCGCCTGGATTCGGGATCGCGTGCGGGCTCGGGATCGCGCCCGGATTCTACGCCTGGCCTCGGCGCGTCGACGGACGCGACCGACCACGGCCCGGCGGCTCCGGCCACGCTCCAGCGCTCCGTCGCACTCGTCCCCGCGCGCGGGATCGTGCTCTCGCTCGGCGACCCGACGATGGGGGCACCCGTGACGCGGCACCGGGGCGGCCCGGTCGTCGCGGCGCGCGTCGTCGCTCCCGTGCCGCCGTCGTCGCCCGGGGGCGGGTCGGCGCCGACACATGCCTCCGGGGCCATGACGCCGTCGGACGGTCGGACGCCGTCGGGGGGTCGGGCGTCGTCGCCGAGGTCGGATGCGTCAGGGGCCGGTCGCGCCTGGGACGGGACCGGTCGGGGCGGGTCGGCGGGCGTCGACGCGTGGGCGCATGAGACACCCGCGGTGGCGGCATCCGTCGCCCGACTCTCGACGACCGAGTTCGAGCGCGTCGCTGGCGGCGCCGCGAACGACACGGCGCCGTCGATCGGGGAGCCCGGCCGCGTCCTCACGAGTGCTCGGCCGCAGGCCGGGTCCGTGGGCATCGACGTGGCTCGGGCGACGGCACGCGAGCCGATGCCGGTCGCGGCGGCCCCGGTGCCGTCGAGCGCCCCGGTCGCCCAGCGTTCCGCATCGGGCGAGGTCGCTCGAGTCGAGCAGACCGCGCGAGGCGTCGGCGGCCCCACCGATCTCGCTTCCGGGTCCGCTCCGGTCGCCGGCGGGAGCGCCGAACGCAGCGACATCGTCGTGCAGTCCGCCCCGGCGGCCTCGTCCACCACCACGACCCCGGCCCCCGCGCCGCCGGCCGCCGCCCCCGAGAACGTCGAGCAGCTCGTGCGCAAGCTGTACGGCCCGCTCGTGCGGCGGATCAAGGCCGAACTGCTGCTCGATCGCGAACGCCGCGGCATCCGGATCGACGGAATCTGAACCGAAGGAGGCGACCATGCTCACCGACACCGAGATCGCCGTGGGAGTGCACTACCTCGTGCACCTCGACGAGCACGACCTCGGCGACTTCGCGAGCTGCGACGGGCTCGGCGTCGAGGTCGTGCTGGAGTCGCGCGAGGAGGGCGGGAACAACGGGTTCGTCTGGCAGTTCCCGACCCGGCTCAAGTACCCGAACATCAAGCTCACCCGTCCGGTGAGCAAGGAGACCGCCGACACGATCGTGAACTGGGTCATGGCGGCCGTCTCTGGCACGTCGCGCGGCACCGGGCACATCGAGGTGCGGTCGGCCGACAACGAACCGGTCGCGACCTACGACCTGCACGACGTCATCCCCGTGCGCTGGACCGGCCCGTCGCTGAACGCCGACCAGCCGAAGGTGCTCATGGAGACGCTCGAGATCGCCCACCACGGGTTCGTGAAGACGAGCTCGAAGTACTGAGGAACCGCGCCATGCCAATCACCTCGACCGCATCCGACACGACGAGTCTCGTGCACGCCGCCATCGACGTGCACGAGCCCGGCACGGCGCCCGGCAAGATCGGCGCGAAGATCACGACGATCGACTTCCAGCTGAACCCCAAGGAGCTGACCGTCGCCAAGTCGGCGAAGTGGGAGTCGAAGAACCAGAAGAAGTCCGCCACCGCACCGCCCGCCACCTACCAGGGTCCCGAGCCGCAGAAGATGAGCGTCGAGATGTACTTCGACGAGACGCGCGCACGCGACGGCAGCGTCGTGAAGCGCGTCGAGGCGCTCTTCCAGGCCTGCACGCCGACGAGCAGCTCGACAGGCAAGGACCAGCCGTCGGCGCCGTGGGTGAAGTTCCAGTGGGGCGTGCTCACCGGCTTCGTGGGGTACATCAAGAGCGTGTCGGCGAAGTACACGCTGTTCTCGCCCGACGGCACGCCGCTGCGGGCGGTCTGCACCGTCGCGCTCGAGGAGCTCGCGAACCAGCCGGGCAAGCAGAACCCCACGTCGGGCGGGCTCCAGCCGCGCAACGCCCACACGGTGCGGGAGGGCGACTCGCTCGCGGCGATCGCCTACCGCGAGTACGGCAACCCGGGCCAATGGCGTGCGCTCGCCGAGGTCAACGGCATCGACGACCCGCTTCGGCTCCGGCCGGGCCAGGTCGTGCTGATCCCCTCCCTCGACGAGCTGTCGCGGGCCGACGGCCGCGAGATCGCCCGGAGGGAGGTCGCCCGTGCCCTCCTCCACTGACACGTACACGAGCCTGCTGCTCGTCTCGGTCGGCGGCTCCGCGCTCCCACCCGAGGCGGCGGGTCTCCTCGAGCGCAGCAGGGTCACGGATGCCGCGAACCTGCCGGACTCGTTCGAGCTCGAGTTCGTCGACTCCGCCGGGACCGTGCTCGAGCAGGGCGGCTTCGAGATCGGGGCATCCGTCACCCTCGCGGTGTCGCAGAACGGCGCCGACGGACCGCAGAAGCTGCTCGACGCCGAGGTGACCGCCCTCGACCGCGAGGACGTGGGCGGAGAACTGCGCACCCGGGTGCGCGGGCTCGACACCTCGCACCGACTGTTCCGCGGGCGACGCGTCGCCGCGTACGTCGACATGTCGGTGGCCGACATCGTGCAGAAGGTCGCGCAGCGCGCGGGCATCAAGGTCGGGTCGGTCAGCGGCCCCGCGACCGTCATGCCGCACACCACCCAGGACAACGTGAGCGACTGGGTCTTCCTCAAGCGGCTCGCGGATGACGCGGGCTGCGTGTTCTCCGTCGTCGACGGCAAGCTCGAATTCGGCCCGCCGACCGCGGCGTCGACCGCGACCTCGGGCTCGTCGTCGGCGGTCGACGACCCGATCGTGATCGAGCACGGGCGCAACAGCGTCTACCTGCACGCGACGATCACGAGCGCCGAGCAGGTGTCGGAGGTGGAGGTGCGCGGCTGGGATGTCGCGGCCAAGGAGAAGGTCGTGTCGACGGCGCCCGCGAAGACGCAGGCGGCGGAACTGCCGACGCTGGACCCCGCGAAGGTCGCCGAGGTGTTCTCGAGCCCGCGCTACGTCAGCGGCGCCGGCGCCGGCGCCCAACAGCCGCAGGACAAGCTCGCCGAGGCGATCGCCTCGCGGATCGCCGGCGGTTTCGCCGAGATCGAGGCGCAGATCCTCGGCAATCCGCGCATCCACTCGGGCACCGCGGTGCGGCTCCGCGGGTTCGGTGCGCCGTTCGACGGCCGGTACACCGTCACCGAGTCCAAGCACGAGTTCAGCTCCGAACAGGGGTACACGACGACGCTCGTGGTGAGCGACGCGTCCGACCGCTCGCTGCTCGGCGTGGGGTCGCGGCCGGGCCAGTTCGTCGCGGGCGGAGGGATCGCCGGTGCCGGGATGCCCGGCGTCGTGAGCGCGCTCGTGAGCGACGTCTACGGCAGCGGCGACCCGCAGGACGAGGGCCGGGTGCGCCTCACCTTCCCGTTCCTCTCCGACGACTACGTGAGCGGGTGGGCTCGCGTGGTACAGCCGGGCGCGGGACCCGAGCGCGGCGCCGTGGTGCTGCCCGAGGTGGGCGACGAGGTGCTCGTGGCGTTCGAGGCGGGCCGATTCGACCGGCCCGTCGTGCTCGGCGGACTCTACAACGGCAAGGACCTGCCGCAGGGCGGCTGGGACTCGTTCGTCGAATCTGGATCCGTGGTGCGCCGCAGCTTCACGTCGCGCACCGGCATGATCGTCGAGTTCCTCGAACGGCCGGGGGAGGAGCTGCTGCGCGTCTCGACGAACGAGGGAGCGCAGCACGTCACGCTCACGCAGACCGCCGATCGCGGCATCCAGATCATCTCGGAAGGGCCGGTCTCGGTGACGGCGAAGCGCGACGCCACCATCACCACCGAGGGGAACGCGAGCGTGACCGCGAGCCAGGGCGACATCTCGCTCTCGGCCACGAAGATCGCGCTCGACGCATCCGCGGAGCTCGCCATCTCGGCGCCGAACGTGAAGGTCGACGGCTCGGCGTCGCTCGATCTGACCGGCGCGGCGGTCGCCGTGAAGGGCTCGGGAATGGCCGAGTTCTCGTCGTCGGGCGTCACCGTCGTCAAGGGCAGCCTCGTGAAGATCAACTGAGCGGGCAGGGAGCAGAGGATGTCGCAGGAGTTCGTAGGGCGGGGCTGGTCGTTCCCCGTGCACGCGGACGCGAACGGGCGCATCGCGTTGTCGAGCGACGCGCGCGAGATCGAGGAGAGCATCCGGCTGATCCTCTCGACCGCGCCCGGCGAGCGGCCGATGCGGCCGGAGTTCGGGTGCGCCGTGCACGACTACGTCTTCGCGCCGGCGGATGCCACGACGGCGGGTGCGATCGGCGACGCCGTGCGCACCGCCCTCGCGTTCTGGGAGCCGCGCATCGACGTCACCGGCGTCGCCGTGACCTTCGACCGGGCCGACCAGGGCATGCTGCTCATCGACGTCGGGTACGCCATCCGGGGCTCGAACGACCCGCGCAACCTCGTCTTCCCGTTCTACGTCATCCCCGACCGCTCGTCGGAAGGAACGCCATGACCCTGCCATCCCCGAACCTCGACGACCGCCGCTTCCAGGACCTCGTCGACGACGCGAAGCGGCTCGTCGCCCTGCGCTGCCCCGAGTGGTCGGATCACAACGTGTCGGACCCCGGCGTCACGCTCATCGAGGCGTTCGCGTTCATGACCGACGAACTGTTCTACCGGCTCAACCGGGTGCCCGACAAGCTGTACGTCGCCTTCCTCGACCTCATCGGCACCACGCTGTACCCGCCCACCGCGGCCACGGCCGACGTCGTGATGTGGCTTGCGGCGCCCCGAGACGAGGTCGTCGTGGTGCCGCCGCGCACCGAGGTCGGCACTCCGCGCACCGAGCAGGACCAGTCCATCGTGTTCCAGACCACGGCCGAACTGCAGATCCCGCCCCGTTCGCTCGCCCACCTCGGCCGACGGTCGGGCGGGACCAAGGCCGTCGTGCGCAACGCGCGCCTCGGCAACGACACGCTCGAGGCGTTCGCGAGCAAGCCGAAGATCGGCGACGAGCTGCTGCTCGGCCTCGACGAGGCGGCGCCCGGACTCGCGATCGGCATCCGCCTCGACTGCGCCGTTCGCGGCGTCGGCGTGGACCCGCTCGACCCGCCCATCGTGTGGGAGGCATGGACCGGTCCCGACTGGACGCCGTGCGACCTCGTCTCGGACGGGACCGGGGGCCTCAACCAGCCCGGGGACGTCATCGTCATCGTGCCGCGCGACCACGCGGCATCCGTCATCGGCGACGAGCGGGCCGGCTGGCTCAGGTGCCGGCTCGTCGAGCGGGAGCCCGGCGTGCCCACCTACAGCGCGGCCCCGCTCGTGCGCGACGCCTCGGCCGTCACGCTCGGCGGTGTCGTGCAGGCGCTGCACGCGCGCACGATCGACGACGAGATCCTCGGCCTCTCCGAAGGGGTTCCTGGTCAGTCGTTCCCGCTCGAGGAGCGGCCCGTGGTCGACGACGGCGAACCGTTCGTCGTCGAGGTCGGCACCGGCAGCGGCTGGGAGGAATGGGTCGAGGTCGACTCGTTCGCCGGTTCCGGCTCCGACGCGAAGCACGTGATGGTCGATCGGGCCCGGGCGACGGTGACGTTCCCGCCGGCTGTGCGGGAGGCCGACGGCGCCCTGCGCCGGTACGGCGCGACACCGGCCAAGGGGGCGCCGCTGCGCGTGCCCCGCTACCGCGTCGGCGGCGGACGCGCCGGCAACGTGGCCGCTGGTGCGCTCTCGGTGCTGCGCTCGACCGTGCCGTTCGTGAGCTCGGCCGTCAACCGGGCGGCGGCGCACGACGGCACCGACGGCGAGACCATCGAGGAGGCGAAGGTGCGGGGACCGCTCGCCCTGCGCACCCGCGATCGCGCGGTGACGCTCGAGGACTACGAGCAGCTCGCCAAGCGCGCGGCGCCCGGCGTGGCGCGCACGCACGCCGTCGCGGCGAACGGCGCGGGCGACGGCCTCGGCGTGCGCCTCCTCGTGGTGCCGACGGCCGCGGTGGGCGCCGACGGCCGCATCGGGTTCGCCGACCTCCAGCCGAGCGACGAGCTGCTCGCCGCCATCTCGGACGACCTCGACGGGCGGCGCCCGGCGGGGACCCGGCTCATCGTCGAACCGCCCGAGTACCAGGGCGTGACGGTGGTGGCGAAGCTCGTCGCACGTCCGCGGGTGGCCGTCGACCGCCTGCAGGCCGACGCACTGGCCGCGTTGTACGGGCGCTTCGACCCCATCCGCGGCGGCGCCGAGGGCACGGGCTGGCAGTTCGGGCGGCCGGTGCTCGCGGGGGAGGTCTACTCGGTGCTGCAGGCGCTTCCCGGCACCGAGCTCGTCGACGAGGTGCTCCTGTTCGCGGCCGACCCGGCGACCGGCAAGCGCGGCGAGCCCGTGCAACGCATCGACCTCGGCCGGAACGCGCTCGTGTTCAGCTTCGAGCACCGGGTACGGGTCACGGCGGCGGTGTGAGATGCGCGGACTCGTTCCCGGCCTGCCCAACCCGGTGCCGCTGCTCACCCGGCTTCCGGCGATCCTGCAGGAGGAGGAGTTCGTCGACCCCTCGCGCCCCCCGTTCCTGCCGCGGTTCATGCCCGCGTTCGACGATGCGATCGCGCCGGTCTACTCCGTGCTCGACAACCTCGAGGCGTACGTGCGCCCGGAGTACGCTCCGTCGGACTTCCTCGAATGGCTCGCGGGCTGGGTCAACGTGGCGGTCGACGAGGCGTGGACCGAGGAGCAGCGTCGCCGGATCGTCGCGGATGCCGCGTCGCTGCACCGTCGCGCGGGGACGGCGGGAGGCATCCGCGACGCCCTGCAGCTGGCGGCCGGGCCGGCTCCGACGGTCGAGGTCGAGGAGACGGGCGGGAGTTCGTGGTCGTCGACGCCGGGTGCTTCGTTGCCCGGTTCGGCGGATGTCGCGGTGGTGATCACGATCACCGTGCCCGACGGCGATCAGGCGGAGCTCACGCGGCGGTTCGAGCGGGTCGCCGCGGCCGTGGTGCCGGCGCACGTCCCGACGCGGGTCGAGGTGTCGGTGACGACCTGAGCGAGCGGCGCGGGCGCCCGGCCGGGTGTCGGGCTCGTGCCGTCGCTTCGGGGCGCGCCCTCACTCGAGGCCGAGCGCGACGCGCATGCGACGGTAGTCCTCCGCCGCGCGCTGCGCGGCCACCACGTCGCCCGAACTGCGATGCACCGTGACGAGGGTGCGCCACGACTCGTCGAGCCATGGATCGATCTCGACCGCACGGCTCGCCGCCGCCACGGCGGCGCGCGGTTCCCCCAGGTGGAGTTCGAGGTGCGCGAGCGACGACGCGGCCTCCGCCGCGCGAGTCCGGTACCGCTCCCGGGCGCCCGTCACCCATTCGGCCGGCCCGTCCTCGGGGAGCACCTCGCCCACGTAGAGGGCGAGCGCTCGCCGCAGGCTGGCGGCCGTCGTCGATGCATCCCGACGGAGCTTCGACGACGCCGCGTCGGCGAGCCGGTCGTCGAACTCGGCCAGGTCGCAATCGCGCCGGTCCCGGATGCCGAGGCGATACGCCTCGCCGACGCGCTCGACGATGGAGCCCGACGTGCCGGCGCTGGGGAGTGCCCGGCGCAGGCTCGACACGCTCACGTGCAGCGCGTGCACGGCCGAGTCGGTGCCGAGGTCGCCCCAGATGATGTCGGCGATGAGCTCGCGGTGGAGGGGCGACCCAGAGTTCAGGGCGAGCATCCGCAGCAGCGCGCGTGCCTGCGGTCGCACGGCCCTGAGGTCGAGCTCGGCGCCGTCGGCGCGGAGCCGGAAGCCGCCGAAGCATCCGACGGTGAGATGCGGATGCCGCGGGTCGGTGTGGGCGGGCGCACGGTCGGCCGGCGCTCCCGTTCCGCTCGTGGGCAGTGCGAGCGGGAGGCGGGGCAGACCCGCCTGCAGCGCACGCCGTCGTGACGACGACAACAGCGCGGCGGCCTGTGCGCGGGAGCCGGTGAGCGCGTGTGCCGCGTCGATGAAGGCACCGGCAGCCTCCACCCGGGTGGCGATGACGGATGTCTCAGCCTCGACGATCAGGTCGCGGGCGTTCGACGTGCCGCCCGCCGCCGCCACGAGTGCCGCCGTCGCGCGCGCCCACGTGGCGAGGTCGGCGCATCCGAGTTCATCGAGCCGGCGGACGAGCGTTGTCGCCGCATCACTCGAGGCGCGCCCGCGGCGGATGCGCACCAGCAGGTCGATTCCGGCGGCGAGGGCCGCACCGCGTTCGTCACGGCGCACATCGAACTCTTCGACGACGGCGCGCGCGGTCCCTTCGGGAAGGCCGGCGATCGAGGCGATCGCGCCGCGTACCGCGCGCGCGATTGCGTCGGACCCACGCGCAACGCATTCACGTTCCAGCACGGCGAGCGCATCGAGCGTCGTTTCGCGTGGGGTGATCGGCTCGCGGATCACGAGGAGGAGGAGTCGCGCCGTCGCGCGGCCGGCGTCGTCGCCCGCCCTGAGCACGCGATGCAGCAGCGGGATCGCGCCCACGACATCGCCCGCGCGAAGGCGTGCGAGCGCGGCATCGAAGGGAGGTGCGTCCCGAGTCGGCGGTCGTTGTACCGTTCCGAGGTTCAGCGGCTCCTCCGCCGCGGGTGACGGGCCTCGGCGCTCGACTGGGTCGGGGTCGGGGCCGGGGTCGGGGTCGGGGCCGGGGTCGGACGGGCGGTCGCCGCACCGCGCGCACAGGTGACGACGGAGCACCGGCGGCAGCACGCGATGTCCGAGTTCGACGACGTGCATGACCTCGCCGCCGTCGACGGCGGCGAACAGCGCCGTGGCGTCATCGGCGCCGAGCAGCCGGGTGCATTCGGCGAAGTCGAGCACCGGCAGGCCGCTCGTGCGCTCCAGCGCGTGCACGACGGCCGGCGGCAGCGTGCGCACGGCGTC
The DNA here is from genome assembly GCF_004959775.1 of Agromyces sp. H66. Taxonomy (GTDB): domain Bacteria; phylum Actinomycetota; class Actinomycetes; order Actinomycetales; family Microbacteriaceae; genus Agromyces. Next base: position 80,490 of record NZ_SJZG01000014.1, on the reverse strand, counting down.
CTCGAGCAGCGACGTCGCGAAGTCGCACTGCACCGCGGCATCCACCGACTCCTCGAGCGCGTCGGGGTCGAGGAGCCGCGACTGCAACGCGAGCCGGTGCACGAGCGCGGGCCATCCGGCGGTCTCGGAGGCCACGCGCGAGGCGCACTCGAGGCCGAGCAGGCGGCCGCCGACCGTGCGGAACGCCTCGGCGATCTCGTCGATGCGCAGCGCCAGCTCTGGTGCCGTGACGATCTCGACCTCGCCGTGCGCGGCGTGCACGAGATGGGCGGCGGGCTGCAGGCGCGAGGCGATGACGACGCGGTGGTCGGCGTCGGCGTGCGAGACGAGTCGCTCGAGCACCGCTTCGCCCGGGGTGCCGAACACGTGATGGGCGTCGTCGATCGCGATGGATGTCGCGACGCCCGACTGTTCGGTCTCGAGCTGCGCGCCGAGCGCGACGGCGTCGCGGTGCTCGGGGCCGAGGGTGAGGAGGGCGAAACGCTCGTCGTCGTCGCCGAGCCGTCGAAGCAGGGTGGACTTCCCGGCGCCGCCCGGGGCGGTCATGAACACGCACGGGGCATCCAGTCGACCGGCCAGGCGCGCAGGGAGGACTCCGTGACCTGCCGCCAGGTCGGATGTCGCGTCTGCTGTCTGGCCCACCGTCGAACCCCCATGTTTGACGGATGATGCCGGCTCGGGTTCCGACGGGGCCAAATCTATGCCCGTTCGCGCCGCGCCGCATAGGTGCTGGCACTGGTTCGAGGCGGCCGGCATCGGTTCGAAGCATCCGCACCGAGGTGATATCCTCGTACGGTTGCCGAGTGCGGCACACGCCCCGATAGCTCAGTGGTAGAGCACTTCCATGGTAAGGAAGGGGTCGTCAGTTCAATCCTGACTCGGGGCTCTGGTTCGTCCGGGCGTATGCTCGAAGGACCTTCCCGGCGGGGTAGCTCAGGTGGTTAGAGCACACGGCTCATAATCGTGGTGTCGCGGGTTCGAGTCCCGCCCTCGCTACAACAGCAGAATCTCGCGGATCGCCAGGCCTTCAGGTTGCATCGCGCCCCATCCTGTCGCTTCATGTGACCACATTTTGACCACATTAGAACCCGAACGAATGTGATCTACCTGCGGGGATCGTGATCTATGAGTGAAGCCGTGTCCGATCCTGGTCTCAGTTGAGCGCGCTCAAGACTCGTGTTGCCGCCTCATCGAGTCGAACCGCAACGATATCCAAGTCGTCATCGAAAAGGTCTGAGTAGGTGTCGAGAGTCATCGCCGCGGAGGCATGTCCGAGCATGCGCTGGACTGCCTTTACGTTGGCCCCGGATGAGACCGCAAGACTAGCGGCGGTATGACGAAGGTCGTGGATGGTCATCGACTTGAGGCCTGCGGCATCGAGTGCGCGGTCGAACCAAGAATTCTTCCGTACCGTCGGCGTCGTGAGATGGTTGCCGTATGTGTCGGGGAAGAGCACAGAGCTGTGCTCGCGCTCCGAGCAGAGTTCCGCCAAGGCCCCGGTTAGGAATGCAGGGAACGGCACGACGCGGCGTTTGTGTGTCTTCGGGGTTCCAACGACGACCTTCCCGCCTACGAGCACGGCATTCACACTTACAGAGAGCCTGCGGCGATCGAGGTCCACATCACCAACGCGAAGTCCACTTACCTCGCCCCATCGGAGGCCGGTGTAGGCGAGAACGCGGATGATTGGCCCGTGGGGTCCGGAGGCACGCGCCAGACGGTCGACTTCCTGGTGGGTCAAGTAGACGTGCTCTTTGCTCACTTTGCGCGGCAGCCCCACGCCTCGCGCAGGGTTGGACGGAATTCGTCGATCCTTCACCGCGGCGTCGAGGATGCCCGCGAGCACACCGTAGCAGCGGTGAACGAGGGCGGCCGATTTGGGCTTGGCACGCCCCGGTTCGCCGGTGCTGAGTCGCGCGACCCAACTTTGGACGTCACTGTGGCGGACGTCTGCGACGGAAACCCGTCCCCACACGGGCTCGACGTGGAGCCGCCACGCGGACTCCACGACTGCGGTCGAGGAGGGCTTCAGGTGGGTCTGAGATTGCAGCCATACAGCGCCCAGGGTCCCAACAGTAATCCGAGCCTTGGCGGGGTCGATGAACGTCCCGGCTGCTTTGCCGAGTTCCACGCTCGCGAGGAAGAGCTCGGCCTCCTTCTTGGTCGCGAAGCCACGCTTCGTCGTTTGCGAATGATCAGGCTTCCGGTAACGCACTCGATAGCGCTTGCCGGCCGCGCTCACGTACGGCTCAACAGTCCCCAACGCCCGGTCCTCCTTGTAGCGGCTCAACTCACCCTACGAGAGTTCGTCGGCCAACCGTCGCTGTACAACTCGATGTACCTGGCAGTTGGGATAACCGCGGCCTGGTGCGGTCTATGTACTGGGTCGTTCTCAAGCCCGGCCGTCTGGGTGGTGTCGTGTCGCGCCGCCGCTGTACCGTCCTGAGATATATCTTCGTCCGATGGGCAACCTCGGCGGCTATCAGTGGATCACGACGTTGATCAAATCGGTGGGCGGCCCTGAGAAGGCAGCGAGGTACGTCGCCGGTGCAGCAGGCCTCATCTTCGTCGCAGGAGGGGCTGCGTACGCCGGGGGCGAGAAGGCGATCAGGTTGATCAAGGCCAGGTTCGAGAACCGCGTCGCCCCTTGCGCGACCCAGGGCCAGACATTCAGGGTCGACGTCGGCGCCGACGCCGGCGCGGGCCTCATACTCAGTGCCGGTGACGAGGTGCGCGTGCTGGAGTGCGACGGGGACGCGATCCTCGTCGAGGTGCTGGGCGACCCGGACAACCCATATGTCGTCTCGTGCGAGCTCATGAGGTCGATCTCTGACTTCCCTGGCGATGGGTCAACCTGATCCAGCCCGATCACAAGTGTGCTCAGCGGTCTTCATGGTAAGTCGACCCGCGCTCGCGTCGCCTATGCATTGATGTACCCGGTCCCGCCGTTCAACCGTAGATCTGTCACGCCATCCGGCGCAGTGAAGGTGCCGTCGGTGGACCAACGCGGTGAGTGGTTCTCGGTCTTGTGGGTCGGATACCTTGGGAAACGCATGCGGCCGAATGGCAGCGCGCAGGGAGAGCCATGACGTCGATTCACGACATCCTTGATGAGTTGCGCTCAGTCGCATACGACGAGCACGACAAGGGCGCGCGCTTCGAGGAGCTGATCCGCGCGTTCCTCAGCATCGAGCCGCAATACCAGGATCTCTACGACGAGGTCTGGCTATGGAGGGACTACCCCGGGCGCAACGGCCGCGTTGACACCGGCATCGATCTCGTTGCGAGGTCTCGTGCGACCGGCGAGCACACCGCGATCCAGGCAAAGTTCTATGCGCCGACGACGCAGGTGACGAAGCCGATGCTCGACTCCTTCCTCGCCGCCTCGAGCAAGCTGCTGGCCGGCAAGCCTGAGTTCACGGCTCGCCTGATCGTCAGCACGAGCGACAACTGGGGGAAGAACGCCGAAGATGCAGTCGACAGTCAGAACCCGCCGGTCTCGCGCCTTCGTGTTCAGGACCTCGACGAATCATCGATCGATTGGTCGCAGTTCTCTCTCGCGACCCCGGGCGATCTCACGAAGAAGCCGCACAAGACGCCGTTCCCACATCAGGAGAAGGCGATCGGGAAGGTGGTCGCCGGATTCGGCGAGCACGACCGCGGCAAGCTGATCATGGCCTGCGGCACCGGCAAGACCTACACCAGCCTCAGCATCGTCGAGCGCTTCGTTCCCGCCGGCGGTACGGTGCTGTTCCTCGTCCCAAGTATCGCGCTCCTCAGTCAGTCGCTGAAGGAGTGGACGATCGAGGCCAATGTGCCGTTGCGATCGTTCGCGGTCTGCTCGGACGTCTCGGTCGGCAAGCGCAAGGACGAGGAAGACACTCCGGTGGTCGACCTCGCCTACCCAGCGACGACGAACCCCTTGAAGTTGGCCGCGAAGTTCGATGTGAAGCCCGAGGATCCGGACACGGTCACCGTGATCTTCTCGACGTACCAGTCGATCGAAGTGATCCATGAGGCCCAGGACGTCGGGCTGCCCGAGTTCGATCTGATCATCTGCGACGAGGCACACCGGACCACCGGCGTAACGCTAGCCGGCGAGGACGAGTCGGCGTTCGTCCGCGTGCATGACCAGAATTACATCCGCGGCAAGAAGCGCCTCTACATGACTGCGACGCCGCGCATCTACGCGGACCAGTCCAAGACGCGCGCCGAAGAGGCCGGAGCCATCCTCACGGACATGAACAACGAGGCGCTCTACGGGCCCGAGTTCCATCGGCTCTCGTTCGGAGAGGCGGTGTCGATCGGCCGACTAACGGACTACAAAGTCCTCGTCCTCGCGGTCGACGAGAGCTACGTCTCGAAACGCTTCCAGCGCCTCCTCGCGGATGAGAATAACGAACTGACTCTCGACGACGCGGCGAAGATTGTCGGCTGCTGGAACGGGCTCTCGAAGCGGGCGCTCACGCAAGACGAGTTCAGGCTCGATCCGGAGCCGATGAAGCGCGCCGTCGCCTTCGCCCGCAACATCAAGGAGTCGAAGCACATCGCCGCGACCTTCCAGCAGGTGGTCGAGCGCGAGATCGAGTTGATCGACGACGAGCAGGATGACGCAGACAACCTCGTTATGGTCGAGGCCGAGCATGTCGACGGCACATACAACGTTTTGGCGCGGAATGCGAAGCTCGACTGGCTGAAGGAAGACCCCGGTCCCGGCAACGCTCGGTTGCTCACCAACGCTAAGGTTCTCTCCGAGGGCGTTGATGTCCCGGCGCTCGACGCAGTGATGTTCCTGAACCCGCGCGACTCAGTCGTCGACGTCGTGCAGTCGGTCGGCCGCGTCATGCGGAAGCTCGAGGGCAAGAATTACGGCTACGTGATTCTGCCCATCGGCGTACCGGCGGACGTCGATCCGTCCTCTGCGCTCAACGACAACAAGAAGTACAAGGTCGTCTGGCAGGTGCTCCAGGCGCTGCGGGCGCACGACGAGCGATTCGACGCCGAGGTCAACAAGATCGATCTCACCAAGAAGACCGACCGCCTCCAGGTCGGAGTCATCGGCAAGGGCGGGAGCAGGCAGGATCGAGAGCTCACCGAGGCAGCCGACTACGGCGCCGTCACGCTCGACTTCCCCGAGCTCGACCAATGGCGCGCGGCAATCCTCGCGAAGATCGTCGACAAGGTCGGCGAGCGTCGCTATTGGGAGCAGTGGGCGTCCGATGTGGCCGGCATTGCCGAAGACCACATTGCCCGGATCACAGCGCTTGTCGATCAGTCCGACGGCAAGCTGAGGGACGAGTTCGCACGGTTCCTGAAGGGCCTGCAAGACAACCTCAACCCCTTCATCACGGAGCGCGACGCGGTGGAGATGCTGTCCCAGCACCTCATCACGAAGCCGGTGTTCGACGCGCTGTTCGACGGATACGACTTCTCCGGGCACAATCCGGTCAGCCTCGTAATGCAGGGCATGATCGACGCGCTCGAGGGCCAGAACATTGACAAGGAGACTGAGCGGCTGGAGAAGTTCTATGCCTCAGTCCGCACCCGGGCAGAGGGCATCGAGGATGCCGCCGCCAAGCAGTCGATCGTCAAGGAGCTGTACGAGAAGTTCTTCCGACTCGCATTCTCGGGGACGAGCGACCGGCTCGGCATCGTCTACACGCCGAACGAGATCGTCGACTTCATCATCCACTCGGTCGACGACGCGCTAAAGGCGGAGTTTGACGCCTCGATCTCCGACGAGGGCGTCCACGTTCTCGACCCCTTCACCGGCACCGGCACGTTCATCGTCCGCTTGCTGCAGTCCGGGCTCATCAAGCCTGAGGACGTCGCACGGAAGTATCGCTACGAGTTGCACGCGAACGAGATCGTGCTGCTTGCCTACTACGTCGCTGCGATCAACATCGAGGAGACCTATCACTCGCTCGCCGGTGGCGAGTACGAACCGTTCAATGGCATTGTCCTCACCGACACCTTCCAGCTCAACGAGGTCGACGACCAGATGGATGGCGCCGGCGTGTTCCCTGAGAACAATGAGCGAGTCGAGGCGCAGAAGGCGTTGGACATTCGGGTTGTCATCGGGAACCCGCCGTGGTCGATCGGTCAGGCCACCGCCAATGATGACAGTGCGAATGTCTCCTATCCAACCCTCGACGCAGCCATCGAGCGAACCTATGCCGCAAAGTCCGCGAAGGTCAGCTTGAAGGCGCTGTACGACTCGTACATCCGCGCGATCCGGTGGGCGAGCGACCGGATCGGAGACCGAGGTGTGGTCGCCTTCGTCTCCAACGGTGGCTGGATCGATACGAACTCGGCCGACGGCATTCGTAAGTCGCTTGTCGAGGAATTCAACAGGATCTACGTGTTCAACCTTCGAGGGAACCAGAGGACAGCCGGCGAGCAGTCGCGGCGAGAAGGAGGAAAGGTGTTCGGCGGTGGCAGCCGGTCGACGGTCGCCGTGTACCTCCTCGTCAAGAATCCAGACACTGAGGCGTCCGGCCAGGTCTTTTACCGCGATATTGGCGACTATCTTTCGCGCGAGCAGAAGCTGGAGGAGATTCGGCGGGCCCGGTCATACGCCAGCGTGGACTGGCAGCCGATCACTCCGAACCGGGCCGGCGACTGGATCAACCAACGATCTGAGGACTTTGAGTCCTTCACCCCTCTGGGCGAGAAGGGCGGAGGTGCCCGAGGTCGGCGGTACTTCAGGACCTATTCACTCGGCCTGGCGACGGGGCGGGATGCATGGGTTTATGGGTACTCCGCCTCTCGGGTCCGCGAGAACGTCTCCAGGGCGATCGACTTCTATAACCGGGAAGTGGTGCGCTGGGACCGCCGGACCGCAGGTTCCCAGATCGAGCCGGACAAGTTCGTTGACACGAACCCCACGCGATTCAGTTGGAACAGGAATGCCTTCCAAGACCTGGAGAAGTCCCGGAAGTACACGTTCAATCCCGACGCACTGGTGTTGGCCGCGCAGCGGCCGTTTTCGAAGCAGTGGTTGTACTTCGACAGGCAAATGAACGCGATGACCTACCAGCTGAATTCGCTGTTCCCAACCGGCGCGACCTCAAACTTCGGTATCGCTCTACTGTCGCCGCGTCCAGGCACGGCATTCGCCAGTCTGATGGTCGGTGAGGTGCCCGACCTCAACATGTTCACCTACACCGTGCAGTTCTTCCCGCGCTACTCGTTCGAGGAACGGAAGCCGCAGGCCGATCTTCTCGACGCTCTCGACGATGACGGGACTGCGCACCGCCGTATCGACAACATCACTGATGAGGTTTTGGAGGACTTCAAGGCCACTTTCGGAGCGGAAACGTCGAAGGACGACATCTTCTACTACCTGTACGGCGTCCTCCAAAGCAGGGAGTTCGTCGAGCAGTTTGGATCGGATCTTCACAAGATGCTTCCGCGTATCCCCAAGCTGAAGGACTTCGCGGCTTTCGCCGAGGCTGGCCGGAAGCTAGCCGGGCTTCATCTCAATTACGAGACGGTCGAGCCCTACCCGGTCACGGAAACGATTGCAGCCGGCGCTGATTTCAAGGTGACGAAGATGCGATACGCGAAGACCGGGAAAATTACCGATAAAACATCGGTGATCTACAATTCGGGCATCACGATCTCGGGGATCCCCGAAGAGGCGCACGAGTACATGCTCGGCTCGCGCTCGGCCATCGACTGGATCATCGAGCGCTATCAGGTGAAGAGCGATAAAGCCTCCGGCATTACTAACGATCCGAACGAATGGGCCGAGGAGCAGGGTAACCCGAGGTACATCCTCGATCTTCTTGCGCGCATCGTCACCGTCAGCGTCGAAACTGTCCGTATCGTGAACTCGCTTCCTCCGCTCACATTGGCGGAGCGACCCTTGCAGGAAGCTGGCGAGCAGGCATTCAGCCCCGAGCGCTCCTCAGCCCGCTGGAATGAACTCATTGGTCCGTTCCTTGCGCGGAATGACGTCGCGCGGTGGATCAACTTCTCTGCCAAAGAACTCGATGAAGCCGCGCAGCGCGGTGAAATGCTGGCGCTGACGACCGCCGACGGCGTCGTCGTCTATCCTCGCTTTCAGTTTGATAGCGAGGGGAGACCTCTCCCGCGACTCTCCGAGGTTGTAAGTGTGCTGCGCCGGAGGCTTGACGAATGGGGTGTTGCATTGTGGCTGGCGCAACCATCTAAGACGCTCCATGCCCCGCCAGCCGAGTTTCTCCGCGAACAGAGCGACTCCGCGTTTGCCCGCGTCATGGACCTCGCGACGTCTTCGGTGGGTGATCAGGCGTGACGATGCAGCCGATTCGTCAAAGAGTTGCCCAGGAGAATCCGGCCGAGGGAGTCGACCTGACCAGGTTCCCTCAAGCGCAAATGCGTGATGTCACACTCTACCGGGCGCAGAAGGCCGGGTATCCGTCTCCGGAGCACTATGCGTCCGGAGCGGATGGTCGGTTCAATCTGGAGAGCCCACGCGGAACGTGGTATTTGGCGGATGATGCCGAGGCTGCCATTTTCGAGTATCTCGGGCTAGACGGGTATCCCTATCGGGTCGTTCCGCGCGGGACGGCGGACCAATTCGAGTTGTGGACGCTGATAGCGATAACTCGACAGCGGCTCGCGGATCTCAAGGATCGTCACGCCGCCAGGTTCGGCGTTACCTCTGAGCTGGGGGTGATGACGCCATATGATGTGCCGCGTCAGTGGGCCACGGCGTTCGATGACCACGGATTCGAGGGTGTTCAATACGAGCCAAGGTTCACACCCGGCTGCGTCGCGGTGGCCCTATTTGGCGATGTCGACGGCGACTCCCACCCGTCGGTTCGAAAGACGTCGGGCCGCGAGGCGTGTGAGCTCGCGGGGATACAGATTCTGGAGACTCCCATCGAGGCGGAGTTGGATATCGTTCAGACGCCAGCTGCGGACTCGTGACGAAGTGCTGTGAGCGCCACTGGACGCCTCACGGAAATGTCGCGCCGAGGGATCGTCACTCTGACGTGCGTGACACTCGGAGCCCCGAGCGTGGAGGCTCGGCTGGCCGGCCACGAGTGCCCGGGTAGCTGCCATCATGAAGCAAGCGCCGCGCGATGATCAACGGAGGTAGCGACGAGAGCACACTGGGTGATAGCCCAGAATGCGACGGCCGGCTCACGGTGCTTCGCGTGGTTCGTGTGCTCCACAAGCAGGCGGAGCGGGTGCTCATCGCTGTCTTTGCGTTGATAGGGCTGCAACCGTTCCAATCGCCGGGTGAGCTCGGCACCGTAATCGAAGACACCCAGCGAGCGCCGGACTGGATGGCGACACCACTGCTCGAACGCCTCCCTCGACCTTGCAGCCGGTACCTCAAGCGCCTTCGCCTCCTTCTCTGTCATCTCGCGCTCGAGCCGATGCACGACGTCCGCGAACAGCGCATGTTCAAGCATGTTCCGCGATTGATTGAGCGCGTCGGCGAAGAGACGCGGCACGGACTGCGGCAGCGGCGTGATGCCCACAAGCACGACCTCTTCTACCGTCTGGGTAAGGCGCGGCCGAAGCTGAAGGGGGTCCTTGCCGAGATACGTGTGAAGCACGTCCCCGAGCTGCTCGATGGTCGAGTCGATGTGGGCGGCCGTATAGAGAGCTTGCGCTTGGTGCGCGGGAAGCCAACTGCTTGGGACCACCGCTCTCGCCATGATCCGCAGGCTATTCGACCTTGGCTCCCACGCGCGAACTGCGAAGGTCGGCACCCGAGCGCCGTCGCGCCCTCACCTAGCATCGTGGAGTGAGCACATTCGGTCGACGGACCCCAGCGTTTGCCGACTTCGTCCAGGCCACTCGCAGCTATGCTCCGAGCCACTTGGTGAAGTCACTTGCTCGCGTAGCGGCATCCCGTGGAGGGTGGGACGTGACACTTAAGCCGGCGATGCGTCCACCGTGGGCGGTGGCGTCCATGGTGCGAGAGTGCATCGTTTCCAGCAATGAGTTTCGGCGGGGCGAACTCACTGAACGGGCCCTGGCAAGACTGTTCAATCTCTTCTCAGAGGCATTCGATCCTCTGGGTGACAACGTGCAGTCGATCCTTACACCCATCGTGTACGAGCAGTTCCCGTACCAGCAGTCGCACTACGAGGAGATTCTCCGCTCCATTGCGCTGCTTGAGGACGACTACGTCGGGGCGCGGACTTGGCCATGGAGTGACGTCCTCGGTGCTTCGATCGCGGACATGGTCACTGCCTCGTTCATCATCCACACCGTGACCATGCGGTCGGAAGGCGAATACCGGACGAGATCGGACCTTGGGTTCCCGGAGGTTGTGGAGATCCTCGGTCTTACCGAGGCGCTGAACGCGGTCGTCCACGGACTGACTCGCACGATTCCAGAGCTGAAGGCAGCCGCGCTATCGGTGCCGTTGTCGAGCAGTTCGCACCGCCGTTTTGCCTACAACCCGCTGCTCCGAACTCCGTTGGTCGCGACGAACGAAGGCGTGTTCGCACCGGTACCCGAATTGATCTATGACTCAGTGGCGCCAGCAGTGCTTTACCACCGGGGTCGCGACGCCTGGGGTGGTGCGTTTACCCGTGACCTGGGACTGAGAGTGGAGCAATACGTAGGGAGGCAGTTGAGGCTCGGCGTTCCACATTATGAACTGATCCCTGAGATTCGATACGACAACGGTCAGTTGAGCGCGGACTGGTTCATGATGAGCGACGACACGTTAGTTATCGTCGAGTGCAAAGCAGCCCGCGCTTCGCTGGATGCCCGGCTTGGTCAGGAGGCGCTAGACGCGCAGTTCGAACGCGACATCCTCAAAGCGAAGAGGCAGATTGAGCGCAGCGCAGACTTGGTCACGTCGGGGCACCAGTCGTTCGCCCCGCTGGCGGGAGGTAGACAGGTCATCGGTCTGATCATCACAGCTGAGCCGTTCTACCTCCTTTCGTTATCGCACTCGAACCTACTGGCGTCTGGTACCCCAACACTTCTTGGGTCGCTGCGTGACCTTGAGCACCTCATGACTCTTGATGGGCCGGAGGCGATGGAGCAGCTGAGGGCGATCGCATCGGACCCGGAGAAGCGCACATGGCCCCTTGGCAACGCACTCGACACACCGCCCAACAGCGTGGCCCACAATCCGATCCTCGAGTCTGTCTGGGATCGGCTCCCTCTAGCAAGGCCAGTCGCTCAACGAATCGCATCTCAGAAAGCCGCTTCCTAATCTCGCGCGCGGCACCCCCAAGGCGGACTCTGCACTCCATCGTGTAGTCACTGGCTGGCCCGGCCCCTACCAGGCACATCGGGTCGCAACGAGCGAAGTCGGCACACTCAGGGATCATCCAGTGAGCCCCGAGGGCGGCGCACATGAAGAGGTCCCCGACATCCGCCGGGGACCTCTTAGGCTGTCAGGGCCTGCGGCTGGCCGCCGTCTTTGCTGGACGGATTACCCTGTCTGATAGCCGCCTACTTCTTGTCCTTCGGGGGGTGAGGGTCGTTCCCTCGGCCCACGGTGTCTGAGTCGCGGATCTGTCCATTGCGCCCGTGAATCCGAACTTCGCCACCGCCCAGGTTGGAGACGATCTGTCGTGCGCGATCAGTCGCGTCCGCCTGCGTCGGCAGATGTGCCGATGCGCGCCCGGCACCCGGGGCCCTAACGTCCCATCCGCCATTTGAGTTCGGCACGACGTGCCGGTTGTTGCTGTTGCCCATGAGGGCTCCCATCTACTCGTTCGAACGTGCCGCCATCGGGCCCCCCGGAGCACGTGCACAGTGTAGGCTCGGCCACCGACATTCGGCATTGACGGCGCTCAGTGGTTTTCCTCAGTTGTGCTCGTCGAATGTCCTCAGGTCGCGGGGTCAGGTTAGCGCAGGTTCGTGCCGGTGGTTGCGCGGCGGAGTTCGTCGGCTGCGGCGTGGTGGTTTCGGAGTCGGTAGGAGGCGCCGTCGAGGGTGATGACGACGGAGCGGTGCAGGAGCCGGTCGAGCATGGCTGCGGCGACGGTGGTGTCGCCGAGGATCTCGCCCCAGGCTCCGACGGGCCGGTTCGTGGTGAGCACGATCGAGGTCTTGAGGTAGCGCTGGTTGATGACTTGGAAGAGTGCTGAGGCGGCTTCGCCGGGCAGTGGCAGGTAGCCGAGTTCGTCGATGATCAGCAGCGTGGGTCCGGCGAAGAAGCGCATCATGGTCGCCCATTTGCCTTCGATCGCGGCGCGGTGGCAGCGTGCTGCGAGGTCTGCGGCGGACGTGAAGTAGACCCGGTAGCCGGCGGTGACGGCGGCGTGGCCGAGTCCGGTCGCGATGTGCGTCTTCCCGACGCCGGGCGGGCCGATCAGGAGCACGTTGGTCGCGGTGTCGATGTAGCGGCAGGTAGCCAGCTCGGCCAGCAGCGCCGTGTCGATGCCGGACGCGGCGTCCAGGTCGAAGTCGTTCAGGGTGGCGCCGGTGGGCAGGTTCGCGAACCGGAACCGGCCGGCCAGGCGTCTGGCGTCGGTCGCGGTGACCTCGATCCGCAGCAGCTGCTCGAGGGCTTGGGTCAGTGACCAGCCTTCCGCGGCCGCCTGGTCGAGCACGTTCGGGAGGGCGTCGGCGGCGTCGGCGAGTTTGAGGTCGACGAGGTGGTTCCGCAGCTGCTGGTAGATGGTCGCTGCGGTCTTCGTGGTGGTGGTCATCGGAGGGTGTTCCTGTTCTTCGCGGCCTGCTCGTACGCGGCCAGGCTGATCACGGTCGCGGGCTGCTGCGTGCCGGTGAGGATCGCCGCGGCACGCAGTGCGGCGGGCCCTGGTGGGATGCGTTCCTTGCGCCGGTGCGGGCGTCCAGGCGGCGCCGACGCCATCGCGATCTGTTCGAGCGCGGTGACGTGGCCGGTGTCACGGACCGTGACGCCCAGCCCGGGTTGGGCGACCTGGTGCCGGGCGACGATCGTCCCGGATGCGGTGGCGATGTCGATCACGTCGGCGCCGAGCCGCTGCCGGACGGTGACCTTGGCGGCGGCGAGTTCGGGTGGGACGCTGTACCGGTTGCCGTGCCAGTCGATCAGCGCCTGCCGGGTTGCGGTGCGTTCCTCGGTCACGATCACCGGGAATACCGTCGGCGGCAGCGGGCGCAGCCGCTCGTTGGCGAACATGGCCGCCGCGGTCGTCGACCCGGTTTCGCTCGCGCGGCGCCGCTGGTCCTGCCGCCCGGCGAACGTTTCGACGCTCGCTTGGGCCTGCTCGAGGGTGAGTTCGTCAGGAAGGTTGCGCCACCACCGTCCGGCGGCGGTGTGGTTGTTCTTCTCGACCACACCCTTCCGGTTCCCGGACCTTGGCCGGCAGGCGACCACCTGCACGGCATGGTGCTTCGCGAACGCGGCGAACATCGGCGTCAGGTCGTCCGTCCCGGCCTTCAGGACCGTGGTCATCCGATCGAACCGCCACACCTTCGTGACGCCGCCGAGCAGAGCGAGCAGGGCCGTCATCGCGGCCAGCAGGTGCGGCAGGTCCATCGATGGAGAGATCACCGCCCGCCACACCCCGGAGTGCGCAAGCGACCCGACCAACAGGAACGCCTTCTTCGTCGGGAATCCCCACCCCGCGGGCGGGTCGGGCAGCTCGAGCCAATCGAACTGGGTCTCTTCCCCAGGCGGATGCTCGATGACCGCGTTGGGGCGTTCCGTGACGTGCGCGCACGCGGCGCACACCGGCCGCAGCCCGCGGTCCCGAAGCTGCCGCGTCAACGACGGGTACGACCCGGTGTAGCCCAACGGCACAAGCTCGTCGAACAACGTCACAGCCCACAGGTGCGGGTCATCACCCAGCCGGGCGGCCACGTAGTCGACGAACTCGTCGAACCCGTCCGGGACCGCGCGCCTGCGCACCCCCGGGACGCGGTCACCGTTCAGGTACGCGCGGATCGTCTTGCGGTCATGGCCAGTGCGGCGGGCGATCTCGCTGATCGTCATCCCCTGCCGTTTCAGAGCGTGGATATCCACGCTGCTCCTCTCTGAAAGCATGAGGAACGGGCCTCCCTCGGAAGCTGGTGTGTGGTCAGAGACCACCAGCATCAAGGGAGGCCCGCCTCATGCGACGGAGCGACCCAGGGTGGGGACCTTCAACGAGCGAAAGTGGGGAACTTCAGTGAGCGCCGTCAGCATGAGATCCGCTCAATCAGCGAGGCTTCTTCTCGGACTAAACCGGCCCACTTCCTCGCCTCGCGGTCACGAGGTAGTGATGTTCAGCGCCGCCACTGTCAAGATCGGGAATGTGTCCTCGATCGACTGGGGCGACGTCCCAACATGGGTGACGGCGGCGGTAGCAGCTGGCGGTGTCTTCTACGGCGCAACTCAACTCGCCGTAGCCGCACGCTCCCGTACCGCGGCGCAAGCGGCCGCGGTCTGGTTCGCGCTCGAGATGCTGGAACCTTCGAAGGAGCGCCCTGGGCTATGCGCGCGAATCCTAGTGAGGAACGACAGCACTCGTCCCATACACAACGTGGAAATCGCGGTGTTCCGATACGGAGCGTTCGATGGTGACTCAATCGACATCCTGAAGCCAATGTCCGAATGGACTTGGACGTCGATCCCTCTTGTGCACCAGGTGCATCCCACCGATGACGACTACGTTTGGATCAGGTTCGTCGACGCACGCGGTTACGCATGGGAGCGGCGGCATCGACAAGATGTCTATCCACTCCGGCGACCTTCGCAATTATGGCAGGGCACCCGACGCGCTTTCCCACGGCCGTTGCGGCATTGGATTGATGGGTGGAAACTGCCCGCTCGGTGGCGCAGGCCCCATCGGCAGTGATCGATATTGCGAGACGAATCGTTGCCACGACAAAGCCCCCGGTTCATCCGGGGGCTTCTGCGTGGTCGCTACGCGGACCCGGGGCGGTACCCCCGACGGTTGATCGCGGACTGTGCGGCGTCGAGGTATCGGCGCTCTTGAGCTTCCCGAGCAGGGATTACACGACCGGCGCAGGGATGGATCCATGGCGAGAACCCCGATCGCGCCTGCGTCGCACGGGCTTCCAGCTCCAGTCTGGCTCGAGGCCCTAGCTGGCCACATTTTGACCACACTTGATCCGCTCGCACCGTGATCGAGGTGAGGGTTGCATGAATCAGGATGGCCGAGATTACGCGGCTCCCAGACGAGACGAGCGTCGATCCCTCGCATCGATACGAGCACACGGCTCATAATCGTGGTGTCGCGGGTTCGAGTCCCGCCCTCGCTACAGTGAAACCCCCGGTCAGCCGGGGGTTTTGTGGGCTTTGGGTGGAGCCGGGACTTGATGTGATCAGGCCGTTTCGGCCGGTACTCAACACATATTCGGCCGGCGCCGCGGTCCTCCTCGCCGGTCGGCACGCGGATGTCGCGGGCAGGTTGTCGCTCGACGACTACCCGGCGCGCGGGCGCCGGTTCGCCTCACCAGTTCCGCTGCGCGAGGCGGGTGTGCAGGGTATGCGCTTCGTCCAGGAGTGCGCGTCCCATCCCCGCGCGGCGTTCGGCGCGGAACCTCGGCTCGATGCCGGTGAGCGAAAGGGCGGCCGACGGCGCGCCCGCTCGGTCGAACACGGCGGCGCCCATGCCCCAGCTGCCCTCGAGGATGAGGCCGGGGTTCACCGAGTAGCCATCGCGACGGGTGCGGGCGAGAGCCTCGCGCACGGATGTCGCGGCGTGCGCCTCCCCGTAGCGTCGCACGCGCTCAGCGTCGTCGACCACGATCCGCTCCTGCTCGGCTTCGGGCAGGAAGGCGAGGATCGCCATGCCCGCGGAGGCCACGCCGAGCGGGAAGCGCACGCCTTCGGCGAGCACGAACGAGCGCACGGGAAAGCTCCCCTCTTCGCGCATCAGGCAGACCGTCTCGTCGCCGCGCCGGATGGAGAAGAACGCGCTCTCACCGGTCGCCTCCGACAGGCGCCGGAGCGACGGGCGCACGACCTCCTCGAACGGGAAGCGCGCGGCGGCGACGGTGCCCCAGATGATCGCCTCGGGGCCGAGCCGCCACGCGCCCGTTTCCCGGTCTTGGTCGAGCAGTCCTTCGCGGGCGAGCGCGGCCAGCAGACGGTACGTCGTGGGGCGGGTGAGGCCCGACTCGGCGACGAGCTGGGCGAGCGGGCACCCGTCGGGATTCCGCGCCACGACGCGCAGCAGTTGCGCCACCCGACCGACGACCTGGGTGCCGGGGACGGCGGGCGCTGTGGTCATGGGTTCTCCTCGGATCGTCTCACATTATGGACACCTGCTCGACGTGTGTCCAGAGTGTGACCGATATGCGCCATCGGGTTGATCCCCGAAGAGCCGATGCATACGGTTCTGACTGACGGCTAGCCGTCCACAAGGTGGACGCCACGAACGACTCGACGAGGAGATCCGATGACGAGCAGGTATGAGTCCGCGACGGCCGCACTGCATGAGGTGGTCGCCGACGGGATGACCATCGCCGTGGGCGGCTTCGGTCTCTGCGGCATCCCGTCGGATCTCATCGAGGCCGTGCGCGAGACTGGTGCGACCGACCTCACGATCGTCTCGAACAACATGGGCGTCGACGGCAAGGGGCTCGGGCTGCTGCTCGAGACGGGCCAGGTCAGCAGGGTCGTCGCCTCCTACGTCGGCGAGAACAAGCTGTTCGCCGAGCAGTTCCTCGCCGGCCGCCTCGAGGTGGAGTTCACGCCGCAGGGCACCCTCGCCGAGCGTCTCCGCGCGGGCGGCGCCGGCATCCCGGCCTTCTACACGAAGACCGGAGTCGGCACCCAGGTCGCCGAGGGCAAGCCGCACGCCGAGTTCGACGGCGACACGTACGTGCTCGAACGCGGCATCCGGGCCGATGTCGCGCTCGTGCACGCGCACACGGCCGACACCGACGGCAACCTCGTGTACCGGTACACCGCGCGCAACTTCAATCCGCTCGTCGCAACGGCCGGGCGGCTCACGATCGCCGAGGCGGAGCATATCGTCGACGCCGGCCGGCTCCACCCTGACCACATCGTGACGCCCGGTGTATTCGTGCAACGGCTCGTGCAGGCGCGCGAACGCGTGAAGGACATCGAGCAGCGCACCGTGCGGCTCGCCGCCGCGTGACCCGGCGACCCACCACGACCCCCCGACGACCGACGACGACGAACACGACCCCAGGAGGCCCCGATGCCATGGACGCGTGACGAGATGGCCGCCATAGCGGCCTCCGAACTGCACGACGGCGACTACGTGAACCTCGGGATCGGCATCCCGACCCTCGTCGCCAACAACCTTCCCGACGGCGTGCGGGTCGTGCTGCAGAGCGAGAACGGGATCCTCGGCATGGGGCCGTACCCCACCGAGGAGGAGGTCGACGCCGACCTCATCAACGCCGGCAAGCAGACGGTCACGCTCCTGCCCGGGAGCAGCATCTTCGACTCGGCCACGTCGTTCGCCATGATCCGCGGCGGCCACGTCGCCAAGGCGATCCTCGGCGCGATGGAGGTGTCGGGTGCGGGCGACCTCGCGAACTGGACGATCCCGGGCAAGATGGTCAAGGGCATGGGCGGCGCCATGGACCTCGTCGCCGGCGCGCCGCGGGTGATCGTGCTCACGGAGCACGTGGCCAAGGACGGGAGCCCCAAGATCGTGCGCGAGTGCAGCCTGCCGTTGACCGGCAAGGGCGTCGTCGACCGCATCATCAGCGACCTGGCCGTGTTCGACGTCGAGCCCGATGGCCTCACGCTCCGGCGACTCGCGCCGGGGGTCGCCGTCGACGACCTGCGTGCGACCACCGGCGCGGAGTTCCGCGTCGAGCTCGAGGCGGAGGTCGCGGCATGAGCGGAGTCGAGGAGCGGTTCGGCCGCGACATCCTCATCACCGGGTGGGGGCACAGTCGGTTCGGCAAGCTCGAGGACGAGACGCTCGAGAGCCTCGTCGTCGGGGTCGGGCGCGACGCGATCGCGGCGGCCGGGCTCGAGCCGCGCGACATCGACGAGATCGTCTTCGGGCAGTACAACGCCGGGATGGTCGCGCACGCGTTCCCGTCGTCGCTCGCGCTGCAGATCTCCGACGAGCTGCACGGCGTTCCCGCGTCCCGCGTCGAGAACGCGTGCGCCTCGGGCTCCGCGGCGTTCCAGCAGGGCGTGAAGTCCCTGCTCGCCGGCACGGCCCGGAACGTGCTCGTGATCGGAGCCGAGAAGATGACGGATGCCGGAGCCGACGTGGTGGGATCGGCCCTGCTCGGCGCCGACTACGACTGGGCCGGGCGACCTTCGCGCACCGGCTTCACGGGGCTGTTCGCCGAGGTCGCCCGGACCTACGAGGAACGACACGGCCCGGTGGGCGACGTGCTCGGATCGATCGCCGCGAAGAACCACCGCAACGGGGTCGACAACCCGTACGCGCAACTGCGCAAGGACCTCGGCGTGGAGTTCTGCCGCACGGTCTCGGAGCGGAACCCGTTGATCGACGCGCCCCTCCGCCGCACCGACTGCTCGCCTATCTCCGACGGGGCTGCTGCGCTCGTCATCACGACGAGCCCCTCCTCCGCCGCGATCACGCCGCCCGTGCGCCTGGCCGGGTTCGGCGCCGCAAACGACTACGCGCCTGCGGCTCGTCGCGACCCGATCGCCTTCGCCGGCACGCGCCTCGCGTGGCAGCGCGCGACCGAGATGTCGGGGGTCGGCCTCGACGACCTCGACTTCGCCGAGGTGCACGACTGCTTCACCATCGCCGAACTGCTCGTCTACGAGGCGATCGGCCTCGCCCCCGCCGGCGACGGCGCGCGTGCCGTCGAGGAGGGCTGGGTGTACCGCGACGGCCGCCTGCCGGTGAACGTCTCGGGCGGGCTGAAGGCCAAGGGGCATCCGGTGGGTGCAACGGGCGTGTCGCAGCACGTCATCGCCGCCATGCAGCTGACGGGCTCGGCCGGGGCGCTCCAGCTCCCGGGCGCGCGCCGTGGCGTCGTGCACAACATGGGCGGCGTGGCGATCGCGAACTACGTGAGCGTGCTCGAGGCCGTCTGACCCGGCCTGCGCGGCGGGCCGTCCGACTCGGCCCGCGGCTCGGAGTTCGAGTAGGAAGGCGCTGGGGTCGTCGACGCATGGCGTTTGACTTCGAGCGGGGTCGAACTCCTAGCCTGCTGACATGGCAAAGGACGTGGCAGGTCTCACGGTCGCGCAGCTGAGCGCGGCGACCGGGGTGACGGCGCACACGCTGCGCTACTACGAACGTGCAGCTCGCGAGACTGCGCGCCCATCAGGTGGTTGCGTGGGGCTTCGGAGAGATCTACGCGCCTCCCGGCTTGGAACCCCGGGACCGACACCCCGATGACGATCATGGGCGTCGCGTTGAGCGACGTGCAGCTGTACCTCCGACCGGATCACCTCGGAGCGTATGCAATGGGCACCGGCTCATTCGGCGGCATCACGACGACGACGAGCAACACCTTCCTCCAATGGGGCGGCGACGTGGACGTCCCCGACCCGCGCGCAGAGTGACGTCGTGCCGACGGTGCCCGCGCGCGGACTGCGCCCCGCGTGCGGCGGCCACGGTGACCTGCATCACCTCCGGCGTCGTTGCAGGATCGGTACCGTGAACAGGACATGAGCACCCTCGCGATCAGCGATCACGCACTCCTCTCCGACCGGCACTCCGCCGCGGTGGTGACGAACGATGGCTGCGTCGCGTGGTTGTGCTTTCCCCGGTTCGACAGCGAGTCGGCGTTCGCGTCGCTGCTCGACGACGGCGGCGGCCACTGGTGGATCCGGCCCGACAGTGGAGCGGATGCCGCGGTCGCCCGCGAATACCTCGACGGCACGATGGTGCTCCGAAGCACGTACCGAACCGCCACCGGGGTCTTCGAGATCACGGAGGCGATGGAGGTCGGCACCACGAGTGATCCGCATCGGCTCGGCGAGCGGGCGCCGCACACCCTGCTCCGGACGGTGCGCTGCACGAGCGGGCGGGTGGATCTGGCGATGGACTTCCGGCCGCGGCCGGACTACGGGCTCGTCGTCCCGGTGTTCGACGCCGTCGCCGGCGGGGTCGTCGTGCGGGGCGGGCCCGCGCGACTCACCCTCTCGACGACCCTCCCGGCGACCGTGTCGGCCGGCGCCGTGACTGCGCGGTTCACCCTCGAGGCGGGCGAGTCCGCGGCGTTCGCGCTGCAGTTCGCGAGCATCGGCGTGGCGGCGCCGCCGGCGTATTCCGAGGTGGCGGTCGAGGCTGCGCTGGCTGCCACGATCGATGCCTGGCGGGCCTGGTCCGACATCCACCAGGCCTACCGCGGACCGTGGGAGGATCTGGTCCGGCACTCGGGCCGCGTGCTGCAGGCACTGAGCTACCAACCGACGGGCGCGATCGTCGCCGCGGCCACGACCTCGCTCCCCGAGGTGGTGGGCGGCGAGCGGAACTGGGACTACCGCTACTCCTGGGTGCGCGACGCCAGCTTCACGATGCAGGCGCTCTGGGTCGCCGCGTGCCCCGACGAGGCGCACGAGTTCTTCGACTTCATGACGACGGCGGGCGCGAGCTCGCTGCCGGAGCGGCACCTGCAGATCATGTTCGGCGTGGGCGGCGAGCACGACCTCACCGAGCGGAGCCTCCCGCACCTGTCGGGCTGGCGTGGGAGCGCGCCGGTGCGCGTCGGGAACGGCGCGTGGGATCAGCCCCAACTCGACGTGTACGGCGAACTCCTCGACGCCGCCTACCTGTTGCGCGGCCAACTGGCCGCGCTGACCCCGTCGACGCAGCGGTTCCTGATCGCGCTCGCCGATGCGGCATCCGACCAGTGGCAACTCCCCGACAACGGCATCTGGGAGATCCGCGGCGAACCGCGTCACTTCCTGTACTCGAAGCTCATGTGCTGGGTCGCGCTCGACCGGGCGATCGCACTCGCCGACCGACTCGACGCGTCGCACCGGGTCGAGGGGTGGCAGCGCACCGCGGAGCTGATCCGCGCCGCGATCCTCGAGGAGGGCTGGAACGCAGAGGCCGGTGCGTTCACCCAGTCGTTCGGCTCGCCCGACCTCGACGCCTCGGCCCTCATGCTCCCGATCGTCGGCTTCCTGCCCGCGACCGACCCGCGGATCCAGGCCACGGTCGACGCGATCATCGACCGGCTCACCGACGACCGCGAACTGGTGATCCGATACCGCACCGGCTCCGACATCGACGGTCTCGAGGGACACGAGGGGAGCTTCCTGCTCTGCACGTTCTGGCTCGCCCAGGTGCTCGCGCAGAGCGATCGGGTGGCGGAGGCCCGGGCGGTGTTCGAACGGGCGATCGAGCACGTCAACGACGTCGGGCTCCTCGCCGAGGAGGTCGATGCCGACACGGGGGAGCAGCTCGGCAACTTCCCGCAGGCGTTCAGCCACCTGGGGCTCGTCAACGCCGCGTGGGCGATCCAGCTCGCCGAGGAACGGGCCGCGTCGTCGGCCTGAGCCGGGCGGCTCTCGGCGCGTCGTTCTGCGGAACCTCCGGTCCACTGTGTCGCCCCGGCCGCGACATCCGGTATCAAGGAAGCATCGAGCTTCGCCGACCCGGCGGGGCACCGACCCGTACGGGACCATGACCGAAGAGCACGACGCCCTCATCGATGCGGTGCGCGAGTTCGCCGCCGCGGAACTCGCGCCCAACGCCGAGCGCTGGGACGCCGACCATCACTTCCCCGTCGACACGCTGCGGCGCGCCGGGCTGCTGGGCCTCGGCGGCATCTACGTGCGGGAGGACGTCGGCGGGTCGGGCCTGTCGCGGCTCGACGCGGTGGCGATGTTCGAGGAGCTCGCCAAGGGCGACACGACCATCGCCGCGTACATCTCGATCCACAACATGGTCGCGTGGATGATCGACACGTTCGGCGACGACGAGCAGCGCCGGCGGTGGGTGCCCGGCCTGGCCGCGATGACCGATCTCGGCAGCTACTGCCTCACCGAGCCGGGAGCGGGGTCGGATGCCACGGCCATCACGACCTCGGCCCGACGCGACGGCGACGACTACGTCATCAACGGCGTCAAGCAGTTCGTGTCGGGTGCCGGGGCATCCGCCGTCTACATCGTCATGGCGCGCACGGGGGAGCCGGGAGCCCGCGGGATCAGCGCGATCGTCGTGCCAGACGGCACCCCGGGCCTCGGATTCGGACGCAACGAGGAGAAGATGGGCTGGCACGCCCAGCCCACCCGGCAGGTCATCCTCGACGACGTGCGGGTGCCGGTCGCGAACCGGCTGGGCGCCGAGGGCGACGGATTCGGCATCGCCATGCGCGGGCTCAACGGCGGCCGCATCAACATCGGCGCCTGCTCGGTCGGCGGCGCGCAGTGGACGCTCGACCGCGCCATCCGCTATGTCCACGAGCGTGAGACGTTCGGTGCCCCGCTCGCCAGCAACCAGTCCGTCGTGTTCACGCTCGCCGACATGGAGACCGAATTGCAGGCCGCGCGGGCGCTGCTGCAGCGCGCCGCGAACAAGCTCGACGAGGGGGCATCCGACGTCGTCGCCGCGTGCGCGATGGCGAAGCGGTACGCGACGGATGCCGCGTTCGGCGTCGCGAACTCGGCGCTGCAACTCCACGGCGGCTACGGCTACCTGCGCGAGTACGGCATCGAGCGCGTGGTGCGCGACCTCAGGGTGCACCAGATCCTCGAGGGCACCAACGAGATAATGCGGTTGATCGTCGGCCGGAACCTGGTGCACGGGGCGCGGTGAGCGCGACCCTCGACGTCACGATCTGGGTTAAGCATGATTAACTAGGTGCGGCGAGCGGGGCCGCTTGCCGCGTGAGGGAAAGGACGCGAGCCTGATGAAGATCATCGTCCTCGTGAAGGAGGTCCCCGACACGTACGGGGAGCGCAAGCTCGACCTCGAGACGGGGCTGGCCGATCGCGCCGCCAGCGAGGCGGTGCTCGACGAGATCGGCGAGCGCGCCCTCGAGGTGGCCCTGTCGTACGCCGACGCGAACGAGGCCGAGGTCGTGGTCATGTCGATGGCCCCCGAGCGCGCCGCGACGACGATCCGCAAGGGACTCGCGATGGGCGCGGCATCCGCCGTGCAGGTCGCCGACCCCGGCCTGGCCGGCGCCGACCTGGGCCTCACCGCCCGCACGCTCGCCGCCGCGATCCGCACGGCCGGATTCGACCTCGTCGTCACCGGCAACCTCTCGACCGACGGGAGCGGTGGGGTGCTCCCGGCGATGCTCGCCGAGCTGCTCGAGGTGCCGAACCTGACCGCCCTGTCGTCGGTCGAGATCGCCGCCGATTCGGTCTCGGGCACTCGCGACACCGACGACGGCACGATGCGGCTCAGCGCGAAGCTGCCAGCCGTGATCTCCATCACCGAGGCGCTGCCCGACGCCCGCTTCCCGAACTTCAAGGGCATCATGGCGGCGAAGAAGAAGCCGTTCGAGACCCTCTCCGCCGCCGACGTCGGCATCGACCCGCAGGACCTCACGGCCGCGGCATCCATCATGACCGCGATCGCCGAGAAGCCGCCGCGTTCGGCCGGCGTGAAGATCACCGACGAAGGCGACGCCGGCGTGAAGATCGCCGAGTTCCTCATCGAGAACCGCCTGGCCTGAGAGGACGACATGACCGACTACGCAGCAGACTCGATCCTCGTGCTCCTCGAGGCGACCCCGACGGGCGAACTCGCCAAGAGCGCCGCGGGACTCCTCGGCGCCGCGTCGCTCATCGGCACCCCGGTCGCGCTCGCCGTGACCGCGCCCGGCCAGGCGCAGGCGCTCGCCGAGCAGGCCGCCGCCGCCGGTGCCGAACGGGTGCTGACCGTCGAGACCGACGCCGCGTCCACGCAGCTCACCGTGCCGATCGCCGACGCGCTCGCCGCGGCCGCCGCGACGGTGGCACCCGACGCCGTGCTCATCTCGAACTCCATGGAGGGACGCGACGTCGCGGGCCGCTTCGCCGCACGCACGAACGCCGCGCTCGCGATCGACGCCGTCGGCCTCTCCCGCGACGAGGAGGGCGTCGTCGCCCACCACTCGGTCTACGGCGGCGCCTACAACGTCGACTCGGCGGCGACGTTCGGCCCGCTCGTGGTGACCGTGCGCGAGGGCGCCGTCGAGACTCGCGCCGAGGCCAAGCCGGTCGCCCTCGAGGCGCTCGACGCGACGCCGTCGGGCAAGGCGGCCGCCACGATCGACTCGTTCGAGGCCGTCACGGCGACCTCGACGAGGCCCGAGCTCAAGGGTGCGACGAAGGTCGTCTCGGGCGGCCGCGGGCTCGGCTCGGCCGAGAACTTCGCGCTCGTCGAGCAGCTCGCCGACACGCTCGGCGCGGCGGTCGGGGCCTCGCGTGCCGCCGTCGACGCGGGCTACATTCCGCAGACCCACCAGGTCGGCCAGACCGGGGTCTCGGTGTCGCCGCAGCTGTACATCGCGCTCGGCATCTCGGGTGCGATCCAGCATCGCGCCGGCATGCAGACCGCGAAGACCATCGTCGCGGTGAACAAGGACCCCGACGCGCCGATCTTCGAGGTCGCCGACTTCGGCGTCGTGGGCGACGTGTTCACCATCGTGCCCCAGCTGATCAGCGCGCTCGCCGAGCGGAAGAAGTGATCGGTGGCGACGTACGGGCGCACCCTTCGCAGAGGACTGCCGCGGGAACGCGGCGGTGACGCGTGGCCGCCGGCGGGTGACGCCCCCGTCGAGGTGACCGCGGCGCGAGTCGAGGCGCCGATGGAGGCGGCCATGGAGGCGCCTGTTCACGTCGCGCCCGAGGTCGCGGCGAGCGTCGAGCCGCCGACGGCTCCCGCGGTCCCAGTGGTCGCTCCTGCGTCGAGTGGTCGCCGCATTCGGAGCGGACTGCCGCGCGTGCCCGGCGGGCGTCCGTGGCCCGAGTCCGGTGAGGTTCCGGCCGTCGCTGCGACAGTGGCGTCGGATGCCGCGGCAGCGCCGGCCACGGAGCATCCGCCTGCGACCGCCGAAGCGACGACCGCACCCGCGCCAACCGTACCCTCCGTCGCCGCACCCGCCGCGACTGCGCCTGCCGCGACCGGCGGACGCACCCTGCGCCGCGGTCTGCCGCGCGTCGCCGGGGGAGAGCCATGGCCCCCGACCACGGCCGTCGCGCCGGTGGCCGCGTCGGCCCCGGCCGCCGCCGAGCCCGCGGTCGCCGAAGCCCCGGCGCCGTCCGAGCAGCCCGCTGCGGCGGCATCCGTTGCCGAGACGCCCGCCCAGCCGACGGTTCGCCGTGGCCTGCCGCGCCCCGAAGCCGCGGTGCCCGAAGCACCGGCGAGCACTCCCGTGCCCGAGGCCGAGCGCACGCCCGAGCCGGTCGCCGCCGCGGTCGCCGCTCCGACGCCGGCGCCCGCACCCAGGCCCGCCGCCCCGGCACCGGCGCCGACCCCGCCGGCGAAGCAGCCCGCCCCCGAGCCGGCGGCCACCGAGGCGAAGCGGTACGGCCGCTTCACGCTCAGGCAGTGGGTCGGGGCATCCGTCATCGGAATCCTCGCGATCATCGGTGCGGCCACGATCGTGGTGCAGCTCACCCGCTGGTTCATCGGGCTCGACTTCATGCAGGACTTCATGGCGACCTACCCCGGTGAGACGCACCTGCCCGAGGGTGCCCCCGTGGGCCTGCCGGCATGGCTCGGCTGGCAGCACTTCTTCAACGTCTTCCTCATGGTGCTGATCATCCGGTCGGGCCTGCAGGTTCGGCTCGAGCGGCGCCCGGCCGCGTACTGGACCCCGCGCTGGTCGAAGGGCGGTGCGGGCAAGATCAGCCTCAACGCCTGGTTCCACCAGTCGCTCGACATCCTGTGGTTCGTGAACGGCGTGGTGTTCGTGGTGCTGCTGTTCACGACCGGCCAATGGATGCGCGTGGTGCCCACGAGCTGGGAGGTCGTTCCGAACGCGATCTCGGCGGGCCTGCAGTACGCGTCGCTCGACTGGCCGCTCGAGAACGGCTGGGTCAACTACAACAGCCTCCAGGTGCTCGCCTACTTCGCGACCATCTTCATCGCCGCGCCCCTCGCGGTGCTGACCGGGGTGCGCATGTCGGGGCTGTGGCCGAAGAACGCCGCGGCCCTCAACCGCATCTACCCGGTCGAGTGGGCACGTGCCGTGCACTTCCCGGTGATGCTGTACTTCGTCGGCTTCATCGTCGTGCACGTCACGCTCGTGCTGACCACCGGCGTGCTCCGCAACCTGAACCACATCTACACGGCGCGTGACGCGAACGACTGGATCGGCTTCTGGCTGTTCGTCGGGTCGCTCGTGCTGATCGCGGCCGCGTGGATCGCGGCGAGACCCATGGTGCTCGCGCCGATCGCCGGGCTCTTCGGACGCGTCGGGCGCTGACGCCTGCGGATTCGCCTTCCGCAGGGTGAAAAGTCGACCCCGCGGATGTTGCAGGTGGCCTGAGAGTGAAAGCTCAGGAGGCACACGTGACCATCGACGCGCACGCGCACATCATCCCGAAGGACTTCCCCCGAGAGGATGGCTTCCCGCGCATGGAGGCCATCGACCATGACACCGCCCGCACGCTCATGTTCGGCGCGACGAACTTCCGTGCGCGGGACGTGTGGTTCGACGTCGAGCGACGCATCGAGGCCATGGATGCCGCCGGTGTCGCCGAGGAGATCGTCTCGCCGATGCCGCCGCTGCTGAACTACGCCGTCGCTCCGGTGCTCGGCCTCTCGATCGCCCGGTACGTCAACGAGGTCATGGCCCGGTACGTTCGCGACGGCGAGGGTCGCATCCATGGCCTGGGCATCGTGCCCATGCAGGACCCGGAGCTCGCCACGGCGGAGCTCGCGCACCTTCCCTCCCTGGGCCTGCGCGGCGTCGAGGTCGCGTCGCACGTGAACGGCGTGCCGATCGGCGACCCGCGCTTCACCGAGTTCTTCCAGGAGGTCGACCGCCTCGGCATCTCGGTGTTCATCCACACGATGCCGCGCATGGACGAGGTCGCCCTGCCCGCCTCGCTGCGCGCGTCGATCGGCGTGGGCCTCGAGGGCGCGCGGGGTGCGACATCCCTCGCCTTCGGCGGGATGGCCGACACCTGCTCACTCGACCATGTGCTGTTCAGCCACGCCGCCGGCGGACTGCCGCTCATGCTGGCGCGCGCCGACCACTTCTGGGCGCAGCAGCCCGAAGACGCCCGATCGGCCGAGCCGCCGAGCGCCGTCGCCCGCCGGTTCTTCTACGACTCGATGGTCTTCGACCCGCGTGGCCTGCGGTTCGTCGTCGACTACCTCGGTTCCGACCGGGTCGTGCTCGGCACGGACTTCCCGGCGATGCCGCGTCCGGCGCGGCTCGCCGACACGATCGAGGCACTCGACCTCGCGCCGGAGGACTACGAGAACATCGCCTCCCGGAACGCGCGCGCGTTCCTGAGCCTCGAATCCGCCCCTCTCGCTCCCCTCTCCGCATAGGTATTCGCTCCCCTCACCACACCACTCCGCACCACACCCACACGACCCCCCACCACACGACACGACACGACATCGGCACTCGGAAGCGCTGTCAGCGAAGACAGGAGCTGGATCATGGCGACCATTCAGACGCAACCTGATGGGCAGGGACTCATGGCTGAGACCTCCGACCCCGACCCGGGCAAGCGCACGGCTGCCGCGCGAGTGCTCGCCCTCCTCGGTGCCTTCGCACGCGGCGGCGGATCCCTGACGCTGTCGGAGATCAGCCGGTACGCCGACCTGTCGCTGACGACGACCCACCGCCTGGCGAAGGAGGTGCTCGAGTGGGGCGGCCTGGAACTCGATGACCACGGGCGCTACCGACTGAGCCGGAAGATCCTCGACCTGGCGTCCTCGTCGACCCAGGCCCTGCGGCTCCGGGAACGGGCGCTGCCGCATCTGGCCAACCTGCATCGGCTCACCGGGCTCACCGTGCACCTCTCGGTGCGCGACGGCCGCGACGTCGTCTACCTCGACGTGCTGCGGTCGCATCCGAACGTCACCGGCGAGAGCCGGATCGGGGGCAGGCTCCGGCTGCACGTCGCGGCCACCGGGCTCGTGCTCCTCGCCCACGCCGATGAGGCGTGCGTCGACGAGTACCTGCAGGAACCGCTGAGGCGGTACACGTCCGAGGGCATCGGCGACGCGGCGACGCTGCGGGCGAGACTCGAGGAGGTGCGGAGGAACCGGTTCGCCATCGCCAGCCGGTTCCTGTCGATGCGGGCCGGCTCGGTGGCCGCGCCGATCTTCAACCCCGATGGAACCGTCGACACGGCCCTGGGCGTCGTGTACTACACGGAACGCGACGATCCCATGAAGCTCGTCGACCTCGTGCGCGCCACGGCCAATCGCGTCTCGCACGCGTTGGCCGACGACAAGCCGCGGCTCGATCCGCGCATGATCGAGTTCCGGCGCCGGCAGGCGGGCATGGGCTGAGACCGGGGAGCGGATGCCGCGAGCCGATGGATGCCGCGACCGGATGCCGCGTGCCGATGGATGCCGCGAGCCCACGTCGGCCCGCGGCATCCCACCTCGTCCTCAGCCGATGAAGTCGACGAGTTCCGCCTCGAGCGCGGGCTTGCCCTTGGCTCCGGTCATGCGCTTCACGACCTCGCCGTCGCGGAAGACGAAGATCGCCGGGAGCGAGGTGACCTGGTACTTCAGTGCGGTCTCCATGTTCTCGTCGACGTTCACCTTGACGACGTCGAGCCGGCCGGGGTGCTCCGCCGCGATCTGGTCGAGGATGGGCGAGAGGGCGCGGCACGGGCCGCACCACGGCGCCCAGAAATCCACCATCGTGGGGGTGTCGGCGCCGAGCACCTCGTCGGCGAACGTCGCATCGGTGACCTCGCGGGCTGTGGACATCGGGGTTCTCCTTCGAGACGGGTGGAACGGACGGACGGGGACGAGCGGGACTAGGCGTCGACGGTCTCGGCATCGGCCGGCCGGACGGCGGCCGACACGAGGTCGTCGGGGAGGGAGGCGAGGTAGTGCTCCGCGTCGAGCGCGGCCACGACGCCGGAGCCCGCGGCCGTCGCGGCCTGCTTGTAGGTGGGGTCGATGACGTCGCCCGCGGCGAACACCCCGGCGAGGTTGGTGCGGGAGGAGCGTCCCTCGACGGCGATGGTGCCCTCGACCGTGAGGTCGAGCTGCCCGTGCACGAGATGCGTGCGGGGGTCGGCGCCGATGGCGATGAAGACACCTGAGAGGTCGAGGGTCGCCTCGGATCCGTCCACCGTGTCGACGAGCCCGACGCCGCTCACGAGGTCGCCGCCGTAGATGTGCGCGACCCGCTTGTTCCAGTGGAACCGGATCTTCGGGTTGGACCGGGCGCGTTGCTGCATGGTGGCGGAGGCGCGCAGCGAGTCGGTGCGGTGGATGACGTGCACGGTGTCGGCGAAGCGGGTGAGGAAGGTGGCCTCCTCCATCGCGGAGTCGCCGCCCCCCACGACGGCGACCTGCTTGTCGCGGAAGAAGGCGCCGTCGCACGTGGCGCACCAGGAGACGCCGTAGCCCGACAGTCGCGCCGCGTCGTCGAGTCCGAGCATGCGGTAGGCGGATCCGGTGGCGTAGATCACGGCGAGCGCCTCGTGTACGTCGCCGTTGCCGAGGTGCACGCGCTTGACGGGGCCGTCGAGTTCCAGCCGCACGACGTCGTCGTAGACGATCTCGGCGCCGAACCGCTCGGCCTGCCGCTGCATGTTCATCATGAGCTCGGGACCCTGGATGCCGTCGGGGAATCCCGGGAAGTTCTCCACCTCGGTGGTCTTCATCAGCTCCCCACCGAATTCCACCGAGCTCGCGATCACGAGCGGCGCCAGCCGCGCCCTCGCGGCGTAGATCGCCGCCGTGTACCCGGCAGGACCAGAACCGACCACGATCACCTGTCGCACGGGGATTCCTCTCTCGTCGTCCATGCCGGGCGATGGAGCTCCCCGGCCTCGTCAGTCTCCGACAGGGGGTTCGGCTGAGACGAACAGCTTTCCGGCTGGTGAAAGGTTCGGTGGGGAGGGCGCATCCGACGTGCTTGAGTGACGAAGGTGGGTCCACGGGTTCCGCGTGAAGCCGGAGGACCGTGAACGAGTGAAGAGGAGGTCCTGATGACGGACACGATCGGCGGCCCTGCGGCCGTGGATGAAGCACTGCAGCAGTTCCGCGACATGCTCGCGTCCGACGGGTACCTGTTGAGCTGGTCGGATGCCGGCGACGAGAAGGTCGTGGTCGAGATCGCGGCCGGCGAGGACGCCTGCGCCGACTGCCTCGTGCCGCTTCCGGTGATGGAGGCGATCATGTCCAAGGCGCTGGAGCCGACGCCGTACTCGCTCGACCACGTGATCCTGCCCGAGGGCGAGGGGCACTAGCGGTCAGGTGACGGATCCGATTGCGGAGGACGCGGCCGACGATGAGGCGTCCCGGTCGGTCGTCAGCCGTGCCCTCGCGATCATCGGCACCTTCCACGGCGGCCGGGAGCGGCAGTCGCTCTCGGAGCTGAGCCGCAATTCCGGTGTGCCGATCGCCACCGCGTACCGGATCGTCCAGCGCCTCGCCGACTGGGGCGCGCTCGAGCGCGACGAGGCGGGCAAGTACCGCATCGGACTGCGGCTCTGGGAGGTCGCGTCGCTCGCCCCGAGGTCGATGGGACTGCAGCGCATCGCCCGGCCCTACATGCAGGACCTGTACGAGACGACGCACTACAACGTGCAGCTCGCCGTGCGCGAGGGGAGCGAGCTCGTCTCGGTCGAACGCTTCCAGAACCCGCAGTACCGTCGGGGTCGTCCGCGCGTGGGCGGCCGGTACGCGCTGCACGTCACCGCGATCGGCCTCGTGCTCCTCGCCCACGCGCCCGACGAGGTGCGCGAGGAGGTGCTCGCCGGCCCCCTGAAGCGCTACACCGAGCACACCTACACCGATCCGGCGCAGTTGCGCCGCGTGCTCGCCGAGGTGCGCAGCCACGGGTTCGCGATCAGCGACCGGCAGATGGATCTCGACCACGTCGGCGTCGCGGCCCCGGTCTTCGGGCCCGACGGATCGGTCGTGGCGGCGCTCTCGCTCGTGTTGCGACACGATGACGTCGACGAGAAGAACATGGTGCACCTGGTGCGGGTCACCGCGAACGGTATCTCGCGGGCGCTCCGCAAGGCCGGCGAGGCGGGCCGGGCTCCGGTCTGACCCGCCGTGGTCTAAGCGCCGCTGCGCTCGCCGGTGCCGATCCTCGCAGACGGCGAGCGCAGGGCATCCCGGCAGCGGCGCAGGTACGACCTGAACTGGTCGACCTCTTCGTCGGTCAACTCCCGCAGCATGTCGTCCTCGACGGCCCGTACGTCGTCGGCCATCGCGCTGATGCGGGCGATGCCGGCGTCGGTGATGTAGAGCAGCATCTGGCGGCCGTGGTCGGGGTCGGGCTCGCGGCGCACGAGCCCGCCGTCGATGAGCACCGTGATGGTCTCCGCCATCGTCTGAGCACGCACGAACGACCGACGCGCGAGCTCGGACGAGGTGAGGCCCGGCAGCCGGAACAGCACGGTAAGGGCCGTGTACTGGGCGAAGTTCATCCCGTGCACGTTCACGACCTCCATGAACGGGCGACGCACGCCGAGTTCCACCTGCTTGATGAGATAGATGAGTCCGCGATCAGTCGCCATGGGGATTCTCCAGTCGGTTCGGCTGCTCGCATCATCCTGCCACCCGCATGACCGTGGCCGCCATTTCAGGTGACCTGACACTCCGTCCACTCGAACGAATATCGTTCATGACGAGGGTCGCGGATGCCGCGGCGAGCAGCGGCTCCGCCTTCAGCAGCGTCTCGGCGAACTCGTGCTCGTCGACCGACGAGGCGGTCACCCCACCGCCGGTGCCGATCGTCGCGACCTCCGGTTGCACGACGAGGCTCCGGATCGTCATCGCGAGGTCGACCCGTCCATCGGTGCCCAGGTAGCCGAACGCGCCCGCGTAGGGTCCGCGCGGCCCGCGCTCGAGCCGGTCGATGATCGTCATGGCGCTGTGCTTGGGGGTTCCGGTCATCGACCCGGCCGGAAGGCACGCCTCGAGCACGTCGACCCACGACCTCCCCTCCGCGATCCGCGCCGAGACGGTGCTGACCAGTTGGTGCACGTTCCGGTAGCTCTCCACGCGCAGGAGGCCGTGCACCACGACCGAGCCGAGCTCGGCCACCCGGCTGAGGTCGTTGCGCATCAGGTCGACGATCATGATGTTCTCGGCCCGCTCCTTGGGGTCGGCCGCCAGTTCGCGGATGAGCGCGGCATCCTCCGCCTCGGATGTCCCGCGCCGCCGTGTGCCCTTGATCGGCATGGTCTCGACCCGGCCGTCGGGGCGGATGTCGAGGAACTGCTCGGGCGATGAGCTCAGAAGCGCGACATCCCCGAACCGCAGCAGGCCCGCGTGATGGCTGGGATTGGCGCGCCGCAGCCGCAGGTAGGTCTCGACGGGGTCGAGGCTTGCGTCGATCGTGATCTCGTTCGTCAGGCAGATCTGGAACGCGTCGCCGCGGGCGATCGCGTCGGCGCACTCGGCCAGCATCCGCAGGTACTCCTCGCGCGGATGCCGCAGGGTCGCGATCGCCCGTCGCCGCGCGGGCCGCGGTGGAGCCGGTTCCCGACCGCGCAGGGCATCGATCGCCGTGGTCGTCTCGTCGACCCACCGGTCGGCCGACGGCGAGCCGTCGGGGACGCGCAGGGTGATCGTGCGCTCGGCGTGGTCGAAGGCGATGACCCGGTCGGCGTACATCAACGCGAAGTCGGGGAGTGCGGAGCGGTGGTGGGGCGTGCCGACGAGTTCGGCCCCCAGCTCGTAGCCGAGCCATCCGACCCAGCCGAGCCGCAGGCCGGAGGCGGGCGGGTCGTCGGATGCGGGCGCGTCGTCGTGGGTCGTCTCGGTCGTCTCGGTCGTCGCCCGGAGGAGATCGAAGACGGAACCCGGATGCCTCGTGCGCGTGTCGCCCGCGGGCGAGGTCAGGCCGACGCCTCCGTGCTCGTGCGGCATCGCCACCACCGACGTGGGAGAGGGGACGCCGATGTAGCTGACGCCCTCGGTCGCGCCGAACCCGCCGTCGAGCCAGAACGCCGTCGCCTCGTCGCGGAAGAGCCGGGTGAAGACCACTTCGGGGTCCACCCAGTCCGGCAGGGCGATGTCGCGCGACGCCCGTGGAACGATCACCGGGCGGTCGGGCGCGAGTCCGCCAGGCATTCCAACCACTCCAGCGTCGCCGCCGTCATGCGGCTCGGCGTGCCGAGCGACTCCACGTAGGCGCGGGCGTCGCGCATCTCGTGGGCCCGGCGGGCGGCGTGCAGCCTGGTCCCCGTGATGAGGCGCTCCACCAGCGAGTCGCCGGCCGGGCCGAGCTCGCCCGCGATCTGCGACTTCATCCACTCCATCGAGCCCGCTCGCTCGGCGGCGGCCAGGCTCTCGAAGGCCAGCGCCGCGAGGCCCTTCATGAACACGCTTCGCAGGAGCTTCAGGCCCGCGGCGACCCCCGCTTCGGGGCCCACGTCCTCGATCGGAACGCCGAGGCCTCGCAGCGTCTCGGTCAGCCGCGCCGCCCCGGTGCCGCCGGCGAGGAGTGGCGTGTCGACGCCGGCACGCGGCACGGGCGCCATGATCGCGACATCGACGAACGGAATGGATGCCGCGGCCGACTCGGAAGCGAGCTCGCGCATCAGCTCGGGCGACGCGGTGTTCATGTCGGCGAAGACGGCGTGCGGGGACATCGCGGCCCGGGCCCGTGCGGCCACCGGGGCCGCGGCGGATGCCCCGACGAGGCTCAGGGTGACCTGTGCGCCGTGCACCGCGGCCTCGAGGCTCGGCGCGATGACGTCGATCTCGAGGTCGTCGCCCGCGTATGCGGGGTCGAAGCCGCGGACGTGCGCGCCGCGCCGATGAAGTCCCTCCGCGTAGATGCGACCCGCTTCGCCCAGACCGAGAACGGCGATCTCCATCGTGACTCCAATTCGACAAGAGTGTAGGTTTGATTGTAGACAAAAATGAATGAAATCGGCAGGCTCGCTCCCACGGGCCTAGTGCCCCAAGAGAGCGGCCACTCTCACGCTCGCCTCCCAGAAAGGTCGTCATGAACATGCCGGATGCCGAAACCCGACGCGCGAGGATGTCACGATGACGGCGCAGGTCATCGACGGTGCGGCGATCGCCGCTCGGCTGCGGGAGCGGCTCGCCGACGACATCCGTGCGTTCACCGAAGCCTCCGGCGCGGCGCCCGGGCTGGCGACCGTGCTCGTCGGCGAGGACCCGGCGAGCCAGGTCTACGTCGCCAGCAAACGCAAGCAGGCGGCGGCCGTCGGGATCGTCGACCACCACGTGCACCTCGACGGCGGCGCGAGCGCAGCGGAGATCGCCGAGACCATCGAGCGTCTCGCCGGCGACCCCGCCGTCTCGGGGATCCTCCTCCAGTTGCCGCTGCCGGAAGGACTCGACGCCGCGCCGCTCATCGACCTCATCCCCGCCGCCAAGGACGTCGACGGCCTGACCACGCTGAGTGCCGGCCTCCTCGCCCGCGGCAAGCCGGGCCTGCGTCCGTGCACCCCCAGCGGCGTCATCGAGCTGCTCGACGCCGCCGGCGTCGAGATCTCGGGAGCGCGTGCCGTGGTGGTCGGGCGATCCGAACTGGTGGGCGCTCCGCTCGCCCAACTGCTCACGCAGCGCGATGCCACGGTCACCGTCGCGCACTCGCGCACGCGCGACCTCGCGGCGGTGACCCGCGCGGCCGACATCCTCGTCGCCGCGGCGGGCCGGCCCGGCCTCATCACCGCCGAGCACGTGCAGCCCGGCGCCGCGGTCATCGATGTCGGCATCCACCGCACCCCCGACGGGCTGCGAGGCGACGTCGACTACGACGGCGTGGCCGAGGTCGCGGGCTGGATCACCCCCGTGCCGGGCGGCGTCGGGCCGATGACGATCGCGATGCTCCTGCGCAACACCCTGCTGGCCGCCCGCATGCAGCGGGGCGAGGCGATCTGATCGTCGCGTCCCGGACTCAATGCCGGGGCGACGTGCTCGCCCGCACCATGAGTTCGGGCTGGAACACCGTCTGCCTCGGGATCAGGTCGGGATCGGCGGTCTCCTCGAGCAGGACGCGCAGCGCCGTGCGCCCGATCATCCGGCTCGGCTGGCGCATCGACGACAGCGGCACGGCGGCTGCGGCGGCGAACACGTTGTCGTCGAAGCCGATGAGGGCGATCTCGTGCGGCACCAGCATGCGCCCGTCGATCACGAGCCCCTGGAGCAGGCCGAGCGCGAGCAGGTCGTTCGCCGCGAAGAGGGCGTCGGGCCAGTCTCGGCGTGGGCGATCCAGGATGCGCGCGCCGGCCGCGGCGCCCTCCGCGACGGTGAGCGCGCTCGTGGCGATCACCTCGATCTCGACGGGCGACCCGCTGTTCTCGACCGCGACGCGCGCTCCCGCCAGGCGGTCGGTGACCTGCCGGATCTCGAACGGCCCGCCGACGAAGGCGATGCGGCGCCGGCCGGTCTCGATGAGATGCTCCACGGCCATCCGACCGCCGACGACGCTGTCGACCGAGACCGAGCTGAACCGCCCGTCGCCGCTGAACCGGTCGACGAGCACCGCGCGGATGCCCCGGGCGCGCAGGCGCTCGAGGCGGGGCTGGATGTCCCCGTAGGGCGAGATGAGCACCCCGCGCACCTGCTGCTCCTCGAACAGGTCGAGGTACATGCGCTCCCTCGCGACATCCTCGTCGGTGTTGCCGTAGAGCACGGCGATGCCGTGCCGTGACGCCTCGTCCTCGGCGCCGCGCACGACGTCGCCGAAGAACGGGTTCTGGCCGTCGAGCACCACGAAGCCGACCGTCGTGCTCACGCCCGCGCGCAGCTTGCGCGCGGCGTCGTTGCGAACGTAGCCGAGCTCCTCGATGGCGCGGTGCACCCTCGAGACGGACTCGGCCGACACCTCGGCGGGGCGATTGAGGACGTTCGAGACGGTACCCACGGACACGCCGGCTCGCTGCGCGACATCGCGGATGCTCGCCGCCATCCGTGCTCCTTCATCGTCGACGGGCCGCGGGAGGTGCCGGCTGAGGTCCGACTTGACCGCCGCTCCCGCGCTCCATAGAGTATGCCTGAATCGTACATGAATCGATTCATTTGTGTTTCACCTCAAGGAGGAGGACGTGCCCGTGGAGATCGCCGCATCGCCCCCCGCGCCGCCCGCGCTCGAGTTGTCGAAGGTCGTGAAGTCGTTCGGCGCCGTGGTCGCCCTGCGCTCCGGCACCATCACGCTCGAGCAGGGCTCCATCCACGCGCTCATCGGCGAGAACGGCGCGGGCAAGTCCACGCTCGTGAAGATCATCGCCGGCCTCTACCGGCGAGATGCCGGCAGCTTCCGCCTCCGGGGCGAGGAGGTCGACTTCCACACGACCGCGCAGTCGAAGGCGGCCGGCATCGCGGTGATCTACCAGGAGCCCACGCTCTTCCCCGACCTCTCGGTCACCGAGAACATCTTCATGGGCCGTCAGCCGACCAACCGATTCGGCCGCATCGACCGGAAGGCGATGCGGGCCGAGGCGACGGAGATCTTCGCGCGGCTCGGCGTGTCGATGGATCCCGATCGGATCACCGAGGGCCTCTCGATCGCCGATCAGCAGATCATCGAGATCGCCAAGGCCATCTCACTCGACGCCCGGGTGCTGATCATGGACGAGCCGACCGCGGCACTCTCGGGCGTCGAGGTCGAGCGGCTCTTCGCGGTCGCGCGGAGCCTGCGCGACGAGGGCCGCGCGCTGATGTTCATCTCGCATCGGTTCGACGAGGTCTTCGCGCTCTGCGACACGGTCACGGTCATGCGCGACGGCAGCTACATCGCCACCGAGTCGATCGCCGAGACCAGCGTCGACGAGCTCGTGCGCCAGATGGTCGGGCGGGATGTCGCCGAGCTGTTCCCGAAGCTGCCGGCCGAGGTCGGCGACGACGTGCTCGTCGTCGAGGGCCTCACCCGCACGGGCGTCTTCCACGACATCGGCTTCACCGTCCGCGCCGGCGAGATCGTGGGTCTCGCGGGCCTCGTGGGAGCCGGCCGCAGCGAGGTCGCCCGCGCGATCTTCGGCGTCGACCCGTACGAGTCGGGTTCGGTCCGGCTCGGCGGCCGGGCACTGCCCAAAGGCAACCCCCGCGTCGCCATGGCGCGCGGCCTCGCCCTCGTGCCCGAGGACCGCCGCAAGCAGGGCCTCGTGCTCGACGAGTCCGTCTCGCGCAACGTCACCCTCGCCATCCGCGATTCGCTCGCAACGGCCGGGCTCCTGACCAACCGGGCCGAGAATGCCGCGGCCGCGGTGTGGGCCAGCCGCCTCGAGGTGAAGACCGCGGCGCTCGACGCCGAGGCGGGCACGCTGTCGGGCGGCAACCAGCAGAAGCTCGTGCTCGGCAAGTGGCTCGCGACCCGACCGAAGGTGCTCATCGTCGACGAACCCACGCGCGGAATCGACGTCGGCACCAAGGCCGAGGTGCACCGCCTGCTCTCCGAACTCGCCCAGCAGGGCATGGCGATCCTCATGATCTCGTCGGAGCTGCCGGAGGTCCTCGGCATGGCCGACCGCGTGCTCGTGATGCGCGAGGGATACCTCACGGGCGAGTTCCCGCGCGCCGAGGCCACCCCCGAAGCCGTCATGTTCGCCGCCACCGCCGAGAAGGAGGACGCGAAGTGACCGCGACCGCCGCCCCGCCCGCCAAGCCCACCCCGTCGCCGGCGACGCGCGCCGTCTCGCACCTGTTCAAGGCGCGCGAGACCGCCATCGTCATCGCGCTCCTGCTCGTGGTCATCGCCGCGACCCTCCGCAACCCGAACTTCCTGTTCTCCGCCGACGGCTTCCGCGACCTGCTGCTCACCCCGTCGCTCCTCCTGCTCGTCGCGGTCGGCCAGGCCATCGTCATCTTCACCCGGAACATCGACCTCTCGGTCGGCTCCGTGCTCGGGCTGACGGCCTACCTCACCGGGCGGCTGTTCATCGACGTGCCCGGCATTCCGATCATCGCCGTGTTCCTCGCGGGCATCATCATCGGCGGCATGCTCGGTCTGGTCAATGGCGCGCTCATCGCGCTCGCGAAGGTCCCCGCGCTCGTGATCACCCTCGGCACCCTGTACATCTACCGTGGCGTCAACGTCGCGTGGGCCGGGAGCGACCGCATCAACGCGTCCGACCTGCCCGCCGCGTTCCGCGGGCTCGGGACCGGCCAGATCCTGTACATCCCGATCCTCACGATCGTCGCAGTCGTCGTGCTCGTCATCGCGGCGTGGGTGCTGCGCAACCTCCGCAGCGGGCGCGAGTTCTACGCGATCGGGTCGGATCCCGCCGCGGCGCACCTCTACGGCCTGCCCGTGACGCGCCGCATCATCACCGCCTTCGTCGTCAGCGGCGCGCTCTCGGGCTTCGCCGGGGTGCTCTACGCCGCCCGCTACGGCACGGTGAGCTCCGCCGCCGGAACCGGCTGGGAGTTCCAGGCCATCGGCGCGGCCGTCATCGGCGGCGTGGCGATCTCCGGCGGCGTCGGCACCGTCTGGGGCGCCGCGATCGGGGCGTACCTGCTGCTCACCATCAACCGCGCCCTGCCCATCCTCGGCATCCAGGACTTCTGGCAGCGCGCGGTCCTCGGCGCGCTCATCATCGGCGCGATCGTGCTCGACCGGGTGCTCGCGCTCCGGCAATCCCGCAAGCTCCTCGAGATCAGGGAGGAAGGCCGATGACCGCCACGGCACCCGCACCCGCGCCGGACACCCGGACCACGCGCACCTACGAGGCGTACTCGCACTCGCCGTGGCGGCGACTCCTCGTCAACCGCGAGGCCGCCATCATCGGGCTGCTGCTCGCGGTCATCGCCGTCGCCCTCGCCGTCGTGCCGAACTTCGACAGCCCGCTCACCGTGACCTACCTGCTGCGCGACATCGCCCCGATCCTCCTGATCGCCCTGCCCATGACGCTCATCATCGTCACCGAGGAGATCGACCTCTCGGTCGCGAGCGTCGTCGGGCTCTCGAGCGTGATGACCGGCATCCTCACGCAGGCCGGCTGGCCGTTCGCGCTCGCCGCGGTCACGGCGATCCTCGTCGGCACGCTCGCGGGAGTGGTCAACGGGTTCCTGATCACCGTCGTCGGCCTGCCATCGCTCGCGGTGACCATCGGTACGCTCGCCCTGTTCCGCGGCATCGCCGTGGGCCTGCTCGGCACGACCGCCATCACCGAGTTCCCCGAGTTCTGGACGGACCTGGCCAAGGAGAACATCCCCGGCACCCCGATCCCCGGCATCATGATCCCGTTCGCGGTGCTCGCGATCGGCTTCGCGATCCTCCTGCACTTCACGCCCTTCGGCCGCTCGCTCTACGCCATCGGCCTGAACACGGAGGCTGCCGCATTCTCGGGCGTGGACGTCGGCCGCACCAAGTTCCTGCTCTTCATCCTCAGCGGAACCGTGGC
The DNA here is from genome assembly GCF_004959775.1 of Agromyces sp. H66. Lineage (GTDB taxonomy): Bacteria > Actinomycetota > Actinomycetes > Actinomycetales > Microbacteriaceae > Agromyces. The sequence continues at coordinate 41,222 of NZ_SJZG01000014.1, read as the reverse complement.
CGGGTTCGCGGGCGTCTACTTCACGCTGCTCTACAGCAACGCCCGCGGCGACAATGCCACCGGAATGGAGCTGCAGGTCATCGCCGCGGTCCTGCTCGGCGGCGTCTCGATCTTCGGCGGCCGCGGGGCCCTGCACGGCGTCATCGCCGGTGTGCTGCTCATCGGCACGCTCGGCAGCGCCCTCCGTCTCGCCGGAGTCACCAGCGACATCATCAACGTCATCACCGGAGTGCTCCTCGTGCTCTCGGTGGTGTCCGCCAGCCTCCTCGCCTGGCTCCGCCGTCGGCGGATCTCGGCGATCGGGAAGAAGAAGGGGGCAAGCGCGGCATCCCCACCGTCGCCCTGACCCTGCACACCCAACACCCTGCATCACAGTCCGGTCACCGGCACCACGGAAGGAAACAACGATGTTCACTCAGCACCGCACGCGCCGTCTCGGCATGGCGCTCACCGCGATGGCCGCCGCCGCCGCGCTCACCCTCACGGGGTGCGCCTCGGGCGGAGACAACGGCGGCGGGGAGGGCGGCGGCGACGCCGACCTGTCGGTCACGTTCCTGCCCAAGAACCTCGGCAACCCGTATTTCGACACCTCGTCGGCTGGCGGAACCGAGGCGGTCGAGGAGTTCGGCGGCGAGTTCGCCGAGGTCGGCCCGTCCGAGGCATCCCCGACCTCGCAGGTCAGCTTCATCCAGACGGCCGCGCAGCAGGGCGTGGGCGCCCTCGTGGTGTCGGCCAACGACCCCGAGGCGATCTGCGACGCACTCGACGAGGCACGCGACGCCGGCGTCAAGGTCGTCACGTTCGACTCCGACACCAACCCCGAGTGCCGCGACCTGTTCATCAACCAGGCGACCGCCGAGGGCATCGCGAAGATCCAGGTCGACCTCATCGCCGAGCAGATCGGCGGCGCCGGCCAGATCGCGATCCTCTCGGCGTCGGCGAACGCGACGAACCAGAACGCGTGGATCGAGCTCATGGAGGAGGAGCTCGCCGCCAACCACCCCGACATCGAACTCGTCGAGACGGTCTACGGCGACGACGACGACCAGACGTCGTTCGACAAGACGGCCGCCCTCCTGCAGACCTACCCCGAGCTGAAGGGCATCGTCTCGCCCACCACGGTCGGCATCGCGGCCGCGGCCCGGTACCTGTCGACCTCGGAGTACAAGGGGCAGGTCGCCCTGACCGGCCTGGGCACCCCGAACCAGATGCGCGAGTACGTCGAGGACGGCACCGTGACCGCGTTCGCGCTCTGGAACCCGGCCGACCTGGGCTACCTGGCGGCGTACGCGGCCAAGGCCCTCATCGAGGGCGAGATCACCGGTGAGGAGGGCGACACCTTCGAGGCCGGCAAGCTCGGCGACTACGAGGTCGGCCCCGACGCCACCGTGCTCCTCGGCGACCCGTACGTCTTCGACGCCGAGAACATCGGGGACTTCGACTTCTGATCCCCTGCACCGAACGGCGGGCCGGCAGATCGAATCTGCCGGCCCGCCGTCGTCGTGCGGTGTCAGGACTGCTGATGCAGGAGGTCGAACGCGACGCGGCCGTCCTCCGAGACGCGCGCGTCGAGGGTCTTGTCATCGAGCGCCTGGGCCGCGTTCTCGCCGAGGTAGACGCGTGCGCCGTCCTGCTCGACCACCGTGTCGTGCTCGAGCGGCGTCGGCACGATCGCCACGGCGAAATCCGTGGCCGCGGCGTCGTCGGCGTCGATGCGCAGTCCGGCCTCGCCGGCCGCACCACTCCGCTCGACGATCTCCTTGACAGCAGTGCTGGCGTTATCGGTCAGTGTGAGCATCGGGCTCCTCCTCTTCGATCGCGAACCGCCCACTCTTCCCGATTCCAACCTGTTCCGCGACCCCTTGCGGTCGACGGTCGGATGCCGCAGACTGGGCCACCTTGGGAGGAGCGTGCCCAGGCGCCGATATCTGCGTTGCTGTTGAAATGCAGGAAGAATCGCAGGTCCGGCGATGTTTCTCCCGAGATGGGCTGCGCCACGTGCACGAACGTCCCGCACTCGCCCCGTTGGGCCTCGGACTCGCCGCGGTCGGGCGTCCGGCGTACATCACGGCGGGTCGGGCCGCCGATCTCGGCGGCGACCGGAGCATCGAGGCGCTGCGGCGACGGGCGCACGCGCTGCTCGACGCGGCGTGGGCACGCGGCATCCGCTTCCTCGATGCGGCCAGGTCGTACGGTCGGGCGGAGGAGTTCCTCGGGTCGTGGCTCGCGGCGCACCCCGATCGCCGCGCCGAGCTGACGATCGAGTCCAAGTCGGGCTACGCCTACGTGGGTGACTGGCGCATCGACGCCGAGGTGCACGAGCGCAAGGAGCACTCGCTCGCGATGCTCGACCGGCAGTGGCCCGAGACGGTCGCGGCGCTCGGCGGCCCGCCCGACGTGTACCTCGTGCACTCCCTGACGCCCGACAGCCCGGCGCTCGCCGATGCGGCGCTGCTCGACCGGCTGCGGGAACTCGCGGCGTCCGGTGTCAGGGTGGGCGTCTCGACGAGCGGGCCCGGCCAGGGCGAGGTGCTCGACGCGGCGCGTGAGCTGCCCGACACGCCGTTCACCGCGGTGCAGGCGACGTGGAACCTCCTCGAGCCGTCGGCGGAACCGGCACTCGTCCGCGCCCACGATGCCGGCTGGCTCGTCGTGGTGAAGGAGGCGGTCGGGAACGGCCGACTGACCCCCGCGGGAGACCAGCCCGATGCGGCCGCGCTCGCCGCCGCCGACGGCCAGTCGCTCGACGCGTTCGCGATCGGGGCGGCGCGCTCGCGGCCCTGGTGCGACATGGTGCTCTCGGGGGCGGTCACCACCGCTCAGCTCGACTCGAACCTCGCCGCGCGAGCTCCCGCGACGGATACCGCGGCGCTCGTCGCCCTCGCCGAGGACCCGGCCCGGTACTGGGCTGCTCGAGGCGCCCGCCCCTGGGCGTAGCCGACGAGCCGGGTTCCGCGTCGCGATTCCCCGCTCGCGTTCGACCCGTTCGCGGTCCGGCAGGCGTACGGTGGAAATATGTGGACTGTGCTGGTGATTCTGCTCGTGGTATGGCTGGTGCTGGCGATCGTCGGCTTCGCGCTCGAGGGCCTCCTCTGGCTGGGTGTGATCGGCATCGTGCTGGTCGTGGGCACGGTCATCTTCGGCATCCTGCGGCAACGCGCGGCTCGCGCGAAGCGATAGGCACGCGCGCACACCGCGACCGCTCGCGCGCGTCGCACCGGCATGTCCGCCCGACGCGCTCCCAGCCGCACGGTCTACCCTGAAGGGTGACTTCCGACGAACTTCCCGTCGAGGCAGCGGCTCCCGAGCAGCCCGCCACGACGTTCTCCGACCTCGGCCTCGAGGGTCCGGTGCTGAAGGCGCTCGACGACGTCGGCTACGAGACGCCCTCGGCGATCCAGGCGGCGACCATCCCGACCCTGCTCGCCGGCCGCGACGTCGTGGGCCTCGCGCAGACCGGCACCGGCAAGACCGCCGCGTTCGCGCTGCCGATCCTCGCACGCCTCGACGTGTCGCAGAAGACCCCGCAGGCGCTCGTGCTCGCCCCCACCCGCGAGCTCGCGTTGCAGGTGTGCGAGGCGTTCGAGCGGTACGCCGCGCACCTGCGCGGCGTGCACATCCTGCCCGTCTACGGCGGCCAGGGCTACGGCGTGCAGCTCTCCGCGCTGCGCCGCGGCGTGCACATCGTCGTCGGCACGCCGGGCCGCATCATGGACCACCTCGACAAGGGCACGCTCGATCTCTCGGAACTCAAGTACCTCGTGCTCGACGAGGCCGACGAGATGCTGAAGATGGGCTTCGCCGAGGACGTCGAGACGATCCTCGCCGACACGCCCGACGACAAGCAGGTCGCCCTCTTCTCGGCGACCATGCCCGCCGCGATCCGCCGGATGTCGCAGCAGTACCTGCACGACCCCGAGGAGATCACGGTCAAGACGAAGACCCAGACCGCCGCGAACATCACGCAGCGCTACCTCGTCGTGTCGTACGCGCAGAAGGTGGATGCCCTCACGCGCATCCTCGAGGTCGAGAACTTCGAGGGCATGATCGTCTTCGTCCGCACGAAGAACGTCACCGAGGAGCTCGCCGAGAAGCTCCGCGCCCGCGGCTACGAGGCGGCCGCGATCAACGGCGACATCGCCCAGGCGCAGCGCGAGCGCACCGTGAACCAACTCAAGTCGGGCAAGCTCGACATCCTGGTGGCCACGGATGTCGCGGCGCGCGGCCTCGACGTCGAGCGCATCAGCCACGTGGTCAACTTCGACATCCCCACCGACAGCGAACCGTACGTGCACCGCATCGGCCGCACCGGCCGCGCCGGTCGCACGGGCGACGCGATCAGCTTCGTCACCCCCCGCGAACGGGGCCTGCTCGCCCGCATCGAGAAGGCGACGAAGCAGCCGATCACGCAGATGCACCTGCCGAGCGTCGACGAGGTCAACGTCACCCGCCTCGCCCGCTTCGACGACCGCATCAGCGCGGCGCTCGAGCAGACCGAGAGGATCGACGGCTTCCGCGACATCATCGCCCACTACGTGCGCCACCACGACGTCCCCGAGGCGGATGTCGCGGCCGCGCTCGCGGTGGTGGCGCAGGGCGAGTCGCCGCTCCTCCTCGAGCCGGAACCCGAGCGCCCGGCGCGTGCCGAGCGCCCGCCGCGGCGTGAGCGCGACGAGCGGCCCGGCCTCGACGGGCGCGGCTGGGGCGACCGGGACCGCGGCGACCGCCCCGAGCGCCGACACCGAGCCGGCGACGCCTCGTTGGCGACGTACCGCATCGCCGTCGGCAGGCGCCACCGAGTCGAGCCGCGGCAGATCGTCGGGGCGCTCGCCAACGAGGGCGGACTCAAGCGCGAGGACTTCGGGGCCATCCAGATCCGGCCAGAGTTCTCGCTCGTCGAGCTGCCGGCCGACCTGCCGCGCGAAACGCTGGAGCGGCTCGAGAGCACCCGGATCTCGGGCCGCCTCATCGAGCTCCGGCGCGACACGGGCGGTCCCGGCCGACGTACGGGTGGCACCGAGCGCCCGCGCTCGGGGGCGCGGAGCGGCGCCCCGGACGCCGATGGGAAGCCGTTCCGGAAGCCTCGCCACAAGCACTGACCGGCCGCGCCCCGAATCCTGACCATCCGTCACCTGCGGATGGAGCCGACCCGCCGTGCCCAATATCCTCGTAGGGTGCCGCGCCCCCCGAATGGGGTGAGCTGTGGCGTCCGAGGCGAGGTGAGCACGTGTTCGAGGGGGAGGATCCCGGCCAGGGGCGACCCGACGAACCGCTGCGTCGACCCCGCGGACGCCACGCGCGCCGCGCCGCGCCCCCGGTCGGCAGCCGGCGGGCCCGGCTCCTCGCGGCGGCGGCTCCGATCGTGGCGTGGCTCGAGCCGCGCCTCACCGCCGCCGGCGCCTGGCTGTTCGAGCGGCGCCTGCATGTGCTGATCGTCTCGGCCACGGTGGCCACCGTGGCGATGCTCGGGGGCGCGGTGGCGCTGATCTCGTTCGCCGGCGGATCCGGGCCCGGTGACCAGGCCGTCGGGGGCGGCGACGCCCCGCGGCCGACCTCGACCGATCCGGGCGCGCCCAACTCGTACGCGCCGATCCTGCCCAGCCCGGGGCCGACGCCGACGCCCACGCCGAGCAGCCCGCCGCCGACACCCGGCGACGGCTCGACCGATCCCGGCGACGACGTGCCGGTCGAGCCGGTCCCGACGGTCGAACCCCCGCCCGACACCGGCAACGGACGCCCCGATCCGCCCGGGCACACGAAGAAGCCCGACAAGCCATGAGGCTGAAGCGCCGGCACCCGACGGTGTCGAGCGCGCCGTCTCTTCGACCGCGTCACATGCCGTATTCATTCACCGTTCAGATTCACGTGTTCGGCTAGCGTTACCCCCGACGCCCGTCGACGCGCGTCTTCACCGATCGAATGGGACGAAACGTGAACACCCGTACGGCCGAATACCCGCGGCCGGACCACTTCCTGCTCCACATCAGCGACACGCACCTGCTCGCAGGCGGCGGGCTGCTCTACGATCGCGTCTCGAGCGAGCAGCACCTGCGCACCCTCTTCGACGAGTTCGAGGCATCCGGAGCCCGGCCCGAGGCGATCGTCTTCACCGGCGACCTGGCTGATCGCGGCGAGGCCGACGCCTACGAGCGCATCCGCCGCATCGTCGACCCCGTGGCCGCGCGCCTCGGCGCGCAGGCGATCTGGGTCATGGGCAACCACGACGATCGCGCGGCCTTCCGTCGTGGCCTCCTCGACGACCGCATGGGAGGGTCTCGGCCAGTCGATCGCGTCGACGACGTCAACGGCCTGCGCGTCATCACGCTCGATTCCACGGTGCCCGGGCACCACCACGGCGAGGTGGCGCCGGCGCAGCTCGACTGGCTCGCCGAGGAGCTGTCCATCCCGGCGCCGCACGGCACCATCCTCGCGATGCACCACCCGCCCGTGCCGAGCGTGCTCGACCTCGCGGTCTCGGTGGAGCTTCGCGACCAGGCGGGGCTCGCCGAGGTCGTCGCCGGCAGCGACATCCGCTCGATCATCGCCGGTCACCTGCACTACTCGTCGACCGCGACGTTCGCGGGGGTGCCGGTCTCGGTGGCCTCGGCGAGCTGCTACACGCAGGACCTCAACGTTCCCGTCGGCGGCACGCGCGGGCGAGACGGCGCGAGGGCGTTCAACCTCGTGCACGTGTACCCCACGACCGTGCTGCACTCGGTGGTGCCGCTCGGCGCCTTCCCCGCGCTCGACTGGATCGACGCCGACGAGAGCGCGCGACGCCTCGACGCCTCCGGCATCAGGATCGCGGATGCCGCGACGCCGCCCGTCGCCGAGGAGCCGCCGTTCACCATGCCGATTCCGGTGCTCGCCTGAGATTCAGGCGGTGAGGTCGGCGGTGGCGGATGCCTCGAGCTGCGTGCCGCCCGCGGCATCCGCCGGCTGCTCCCACGGCGCCTGGAACGGGAAGTAGCGCTCGAGGAAGTCGATCACCGCGGTCGTGCGCTCCTCGACGGAGATCTCGGGGAAGCTGCCGTCGTTGAGGCAGAACATGTCCTGGTCGCGGCGCTTGAGGAGCCGCCGCATCGCCGGGAGCGCCTTGCGCAGCGTCGTCTCGATGTACTTCACGCGAGCGTCGGACTGCACGACCGCCCGGCCCGTGATCAACGCGTAGTAGTGGTAGAGCGAGTTCGTCACCGAGATGTCCGTCGCCGAGCGGAATCGGCTCGCCGCGGTGCGCCGGAACTCCTCGGGGAACTCCGCCTCGAGCTCGGCCATGACGCTCTTGCGCAGCGGGGCGGCGCAGTGCTCGAGGTGGCGCGTGGTGACCTTGCCATACCGCTCGCGCAGCAGGGCGCGGTTCACGCGCGCCGCATTCTCGAAGCCCGAGCGCCCCGGATGGGTCTCCCCGAGCCCGATGCGGGTGGACGCCTCGACGAACTTCGTGATGCCGCCCGGCGAGAAGAACAGCGACGGCCGCACCGGCCGGCCGAAGAACATGTCGTCGTTCGAGTACAGGAAGTGCTCCGCGAGTCCGGGGATGCGGTGCAGCTGGCTCTCGACCGCGTGCGAGTTGTGCGTGGGCAGCACGGTCGGGTCGGCGAACATCTCCTCGCTGCGCACGATCGTGACCTTCGGATGCTCCGCGAGCCACGCCGGCGCGGGCGAGTCGGTCGCGATGAAGATGCGCCGCACCCACGGCGCGAACAGGTGCACCGACCGCAGCGCGTACTTCAGCTCGTCGATCTGGCGGTAGCGCGCCTCGGAGTCGTCACCCTCGCCGACCACGTAGCTCTGCATGCGCTTGGCGCGCTCGCGGACGAACTCGTCGCTCGAGCCGTCGACCCAGGAGAAGACCATGTCGATCTCGAAGTCGACGTCGCTCGCGAGCGGCTCGAACATGTGCTCGAGGGTCGGCCAGTCGCGGCCGTGCAGGTGCACGACGTCGTCGATGGCCTCGGAGCGCGGCAGCGTGCGGCGCATGAGCGCGTTCTCGACCGGCGCCTCGATGACGTCGTCGCCGAAGCGCCAGAACTCGAGCTGCACGCCCGTCTCGGGCCCGTAGCGAAGGCGGCCGATCGGTTCGACGCGCGGACGGTGCAAGCGCAGCACCGTCGGCTTCCGGTGCGCCGACAGGCGACCGTCGGCCAGGAGCACGGGATGCGACCCGGCCCCGCGGTCGGGGGCGACGGGCAGGGCATAGAACGGCTCGTTCGCGAACGCCGTGGCGAAGGCGAGGGCCACGGCCTTGCGGTCGGCCCGGTCGACGGCGACCACGAGCCGGTCGTCGTCGCCCCGCACGAGCAGATACCCGATGCCGGCGTCGTCGAGCGCCCGGCCGATCGCGAGGAGATCCTCGACCATCGACTCGTGCGGGGTGGTGTGGCCGTTGCGCAGGGCGTACTGCCCCTTGCGGATGACGAGGTCGTCGCGATCGAACCGCGAGATCGCGGGCGCGGATGCCACCAGCACGAGCTCCGAGGCATCCGCGAGCCGCAACGGCGGGACCTCCGGGGCCTCTCGCCTCGCGAACGCGTTCCCGTTGAGGTCGTGCTGGTCGGCAGGGCGATCGCGGTGGGATCTCGTCACGGAAGGATGGCCTCCAGGGGTCGGTGGATCGCGCCGAGGAACGACACGGGGATATCAGACGATTCTACGGCGCGGCGGCCCTGTCGCCCACGGCTCGACCGGCATCCGAGGCGTTCGCGATCGCGCGTGATGACGCCGCATGACGCCCCGTTGAGCCGTGTGACGGCGGGTGCCGTCGTGTGACGGCCGGCCTCGCGGCGTCCGCTCGGCCTGCCTAGCGTCGGGGCCGGGAGGCACACCAATGACACGACTCATCATCGGCGCGATGGTCAGGGCGATCGGCGCGTACCCGTCGGGCTGGCGGTATCCGGGTGCGCACCGCGACCCGCGCGGCGACGCGGCCGTGCTCCGCCGTACGGCCGAGGTCGCCGAGGCCGCCCGGCTCGACTACCTGTTCTTCGGCGACTGGCTCGCCACGGGCCACGACCTCGAGTACCGGGATCCCTACCTCGTGGCGCGGGTCGACCCGCTCTCGGCGGTGACCTACCTCGCGGGACTCACTCGCCGCATCGGCCTCATCGCGACCGCGAACACGAGCTACGCCGACCCGTACACGCTCGCCAGGGCGACCGCGTCGGTCGACCTGCTCTCGGGCGGACGCGCGGGGCTCAACCTCGTCACGGGCGCCGAGCCGCGCGTGGCCGGCAACCACGGTCGCGACTTCCACGAGACGAGCGGGTCGCGCTACGACCGGGCGGTCGAGTTCGAACAGGTGCTGCGCCGCCTCTGGGACTCGTTCGAGGACGAGGCGATCGTGGCGGATGCCGCTGCCGGCGTCTACCTCGACCCGTCGCGCCTGCATCCCACCGACTTCCGCGGTGCGCACCTCAGCGTCGCCGGGCCGCTCAACGTGTCCCGTCCGGTGCAGGGGCACCTCCCGCTCGTGCACGCCGGCGGATCGCCGCGGTCGAAGCTGTACGCGGCCCAGGTCGCCGACCTCGCCCTCATCGCCGTCACGGGCCTCGAGCACGCCGTCGCCGTTCGCGAGGAGCTGCGCTCGCTCGCGTTCGAGTCGGGTCGCGACGATCGCACCCTGAAGGTCATCGCGCCCGTGCTGCCGATCGTCGGCGACACGCGGGCGCACGCGCAGTCGATCGCCGACGAGCTCAGTGAGCTCGTGCAGATCGCCGAGGACTGGCCCGACGGGCCGCCGGCGGCGTTCCCCGCGAACCGCTCGCTGGCGCAGTTGTCATCCCTCGTGGGCGTGGATGTCTCGGGCCTCTCGCCCGATCGGGCAGTGACGCCGGCGCTCCTCGCGGGGTTCAGCGGCGCGGGCCAGGAGCTCGTCGAGATCGTCGCCGAGCGCACCGGCCGGAGCCCGTCGGGCGAGCGGCCGCCGACGCTGCGGCATCTCGTGGTCGCGGCATCCGTCACCGCATCGATGGTCGTCGGCTCGGCCGACGAGATCGCCGCCGAGTTGGCGGCGTGGGCCGAGGCGGGCGCCGTCGACGGGTTCAACGTGCTCTCGGCGGTGCAGCCCGCGCAATTCGAGGCCTTCGCGTTCGGCGTGGTGCCCGAACTGCAGCGTCGCGGGGTCTTCCCGACCGAGTACGAGGGGGAGACCCTCCGCGACCACCTCGGACTCGGGCGACCCGAGAACGTGCACGTGGGAGCGCGGCGATGACGGCCACGGAGGAGCGCACCACGTTCGGTCCGCTTGCCGCGCTCGCCGACGCGGGGCTCGAGGTGCCCGTGCTCGGCGGCGGGACCGTGCGGCACGTGAACCTCGACATCGCGGCGTCGGCCCCGGCGCTCGACGCGGTCGTGGCGCACGTCGCGCGCGTGCTGCCGTACTACGCGAGCGTGCACCGCGGCAGCGGGTACCCGTCGCAGGCGATCACGGCGCTCGTGGAGGAGGCGCGGGTCACGGTCGCCCGGCACATCGGCGCCCGCGACGACGACCTCGTCGTATTCACGCGCAACACGACCGACGCGCTCAACCTGCTGGCGGCCGTCGTGCCCGGCGAGACGGTGGTGCTCGATCTCGAGCACCACGCGAACCTGCTGCCGTGGCGGGCGCGGCGCGTGGTCGTCGGCGAGCGCACGATCGCGGCGACGCTCGAGGCGCTCGACGCCGAGCTGGCGGCGCGCCCAGCTGCCCTCCTGTCGGTCACGGGCGCCTCGAACGTCACGGGCGAGGTGCTCCCGATCGACGCGCTTGCGCGTCTCGCGCACGCCCGCGGGGCCCGTCTCGCGGTGGATGCCGCGCAGTTGCTGCCGCACCGTCGCGTCGATGTCGCGGCATCCGGCATCGACTACCTCGCATTCTCGGGCCACAAGGCCTATGCGCCGTTCGGGGCGGGCACGCTCGTCGGGCGGGCCGACTGGCTCGACCAGGCGCCGCCGTACCTCGCGGGCGGCGGCGCGGTCGAGTCCGTGCGCGTCGACGGCTCCGCATGGAAGACGGGCGCCGAACGGCACGAGGCGGGCACGCCGAACGTCGTCGGGATCGCGGCGATCGCCCGCGCGCTGGTCGAGCTCGAGCGCCTCGGCGACGCGGCGCGGCACGAGCACGAGCGTGCGCTCACGGCACGCCTGCACGCCGGTCTCGTCGGCGTTCCGGGTGTGCGCGTCATCACGGGCTTCGACGACGCGGACGACCGGCTCGGCATCGCGACGATCGAACTCGAACGGGGCTCCGTCGGCCTCGTGGCCGCGGCCCTCGCCGCCGAGCACGGCATCTCGGTACGCGCCGGGCGCTTCTGCGCGCACCCCTTCTTCGATCGCGTCGCCACCCGCGCGAACGGGCTGCGCGCGAGTCTCGGGGCCGGCTCATCGGGCGACGACGTCGACCGGTTCCTCGAGGCGCTCGCGCGGCTCGTGACGGACGGCCCGGCGCACGCGTACGAGCGCGCAGCCGGCGGCTGGAGTCCGCTCGTCGACGACCGCCCGCGCCTCGCGCTGGGGTGAGCCCGCGGCATCCCGCGCAGAGCGTCGTCGCCGCATCCGCCCCGGCACGTTCGCTACGATGGCGGGCATGCGCGCGCGGAGGCTCGGCCTGATCTTCACCGGCCTTGCGGCGACGGTCGCCCTGCTCGGCGGGTGCGCCGTGAACGAGCAGGGCGACGCCGAGAGCGACCTCTCGGGCACGCTCGACGGGGCCGGCTCGTCGGCCCAGGGCGCGGCCCAGGACGCCTGGATCGCCGGGTTCCAGCGGGCGAACGGCAGCGTCACCGTCAACTACGACCCGGCCGGCTCGGGCGCCGGACGTGAGCAGTTCATCGCCGGCGCCGTCGCCTACGCCGGAAGCGACACGCCGCTCCCGATCGACGACGCCGAGGGGGATCTCGAGCGCTGCGCGGCGGGCTCGGGCGCGATCAACCTGCCGGTGTACCTGTCGCCCATCGCCCTCGCCTTCAACATCGAGGGCGTCGATCGGCTCCGGCTCGACGCGGCATCCGTCGCCGGCATCTTCACGGGCGCGATCGAGCGGTGGAACGATCCCGCGCTCGTGGCCCTCAACCCCGACGTGTCGCTGCCCGACGAGCGGATCACCCCCGTGCACCGGTCGGACGACTCGGGCACGACCGAGAACTTCACCGACTACCTCGCCGAGGCCGCGCCCGAGGCGTGGCCCGACGAGCCCGACGACGCGTTCCCCTACGACGGCGAGGCCGCACAGGGCAACTCCGGCATCGCCGCCGTCATCCGCGACGGCGTCAACGTGATCGGCTACATCGACGCCTCGCGCGCCGAGGGGCTCGACGTGGCGAGCCTCGCGGTTGGCGACGGGTCGGTCGCGCCCGACGCCGAGTCGGCGGCCGCGATCGCCGACGTCTCGCCCATCGAGCCGGGCCGACCCGACGACGACCTCGTGATCGACATCGACCGTGCCACCTCCGAGGCCGGCGTCTACCCGCTCGTGCTCGTGAGCTACCTCATCGCGTGCCGCGAGTACCGGGACCAGAACGAGGCCCGGCTCGTGCGTGCCTACCTCGAGTGGGTGTCGAGCGCCGAGGGTCAGGATGCCGCGGCCGAGGATGCCGGGTCGGCACCGATCTCCGACGCGCTCCGCGAGCGCGTGCAGGCCGCCATCGCCGGCATCCGCTGAGCGGCGGGCCGATTCGGCCGGGCATTGCCCGCAGCGCCTGGATGCGCCACACTCGGCGCATGGGATCAGCGTTGACCACCATCGGATTGCCCGTCGCCCTCGGCATCATCATGTTCGGTCTGGGCCTCACCCTCACGCCACGCGACTTCGCTCGCGTGGCGAAGCATCCGAAGGCGGTGATCATCGCCCTCGTCTGCCAGCTCCTCCTGCTGCCGGCGCTCTGCTTCGGCCTCGTGCTGCTGTTCCGGCTGCCGCCCGTGCTCGCCGTCGGCATGCTGCTGCTGGCCGCGTCGCCGGGCGGCACCACGGCCAACCTGTACAGCCACCTGTTCCGCGGCGACGTCGCCCTCAACATCTCGCTCACGGCCATCAACTCGGTCATCGCCGTGTTCACGCTGCCGCTCATCACGAACCTCGCGATCGCCTACTTCCTTCCGGGTGACGACTCGCTGGGCCTGCAACTCGCGAAGGCGGTCGAGGTGTTCGCCATCGTGCTCGGACCCGTGGTGCTCGGCATGCTGGTGCGCTGGTGGAGGCCCGCCTTCGCCGACCGCATGGACAAGCCCGTGCGCATCGCCTCCGTCGTGATCCTCGTCGTCGTCATCGCAGGTGCGATCGCGTCGAACCTCGAGCTCCTCCTCGAGAACGCCGGACGGCTCGCCGGCATCACGGTGCTGTTCTGCGTGCTGAGTCTCGCCGTGGGGTACCTCGTGCCGCGACTCTTCCGGGTCGAGCGCCGGCAGGCGATCGCGAGCTCCTTCGAGATCGGCATCCACAATGCGACGCTCGCCATCGTGATCGCGCAGACCGTGATCGGCAGCGTCGAGATGAGCCTGCCCGCGGCGGTCTACGGCGTGCTCATGTTCTTCGTGGCGCTCGCATTCGGGTTCCTCATCCGTGGTCGCCGGACGGCGGTCGAGGCCGACCGCGACACGGTCGCGGTGACGGATGCCGCGGGGTCGACGTCGCCGGCGTCGGACGCCGCCGGGCCGTCCGCGCCGTGAGGGCGTGACCCGGTCGACGGGTCTCCGCGGCAGCGGCTGACCCGCGGAGCCGGCTTCGTGGACCGGGCGGCGGTGCCCGCGTCGCCGGTGCCGCCCCACGCGCTCGCCCACGGCACGGCCGGCGCCACCGCGCCAGGGACGGCCGTGGTCGCTCGACGTCGAGTGGGAGGCCGAGCCGGCTTCGTAGACTGGGAGGCACGCACCGGGAGGGGACGGAATGCAGCCACTGGTCGAGAGCGAGATCCGCGAGGCGCTCGGCAACGCCAGTGCTGCGGAGCTCGCCCAGCTCTCGTTGCCGCTCGACTTCCTCCTCACGGAATGGGCGCATCTCGACGCATTCGCGTGGCGTGATCCCCGCATCGCGAGCCGCGGTTACCTCGTGACGGAGCTCGACGGCTCGCCGGCGGGCGTGGTGCTCCGGGCTGCGGCCTCCAACGGGTCGCACCACCGCGCCGCGATCTGCAACCTGTGCCACACGCAGCAGCCCGCCGACCAGGTGGTGCTGTTCTCGGCTCGACGCGCGGGGGCGGCGGGGGAGCGCGGCGACAGCGTGGGCACGTACATGTGCGCCGACCTCGCCTGCCAGGAGACGGTGCGGCTCGGCCGGCCGGCGGCGCCGTCCGAGGTGCAGCCGGGCGTGCACGAGATCATGCGCATCGACGGACTGGCACGACGCACGCGTGCGTTCGTCGCCGACGTGCTCGGCGCGGCCTGACGTGCACTTCTCCTCGTCGTCGTACTGAGGAGATCGGGATGTCTGCGGTCGATCTCGCAAGGGTCGACCGCGGTTGCCGCGATCTCCTCAGTTGCGCGAACGGGTGAGCAGGTCAGCGGGCCGGGGGCGCGCGCGGCGGCGCGAGGACGCGGGTGGTGCGCGTCAGCGCGCGGCATCCAGCGGCTCCAGGGTCGGACGCTTGGCGACGCGACCGTCGCCCGACGAGCGGCCGGTGAGCCGCCGGCCGACCCACGGCAGCACGAACTCGCGGTAGTACGCCGCGGTGTTGCGGCTGCGCGGCCCGGGCGGAGCGGCGGCCACCTCGGCGACGCCCCACTCCTCGGGCACCGGGATCCCGAGCGCCGAGAGCACGTTGCTGGCCACGCGCGCGTGGCCGAGCGAATTGAGGTGCAGCTTGTCGGGCGACCAATAGCGGATGTCGCGAAGCCCGCGATCGTTGAAGTTGTCGACGAACGTGACGCCGGGGAGCTCGGCGAGGTCGACGAGCGCGGCCGTGAGACGGGCGCCGCGCGCATCGAAGACCCGGCCGAGCGGCAGGTGGTCGGTGGGGTTTGCGCCGCTCAGCATGAGCACGTGGATGCCCTCGTCGCGGATCCGGTGCACGGCCTGGCGGAACCGCCCGGCGACGCGCTCCTCGGGCATGCGCGGGCGCAGCATGTCGTTGCCGCCGCCGTTGAAGCTGATCACCTCGGGGCGGAGCCGGATCGCGGCCTCGAGCTGCTCATCGACGATCGGGCCGAGCTTGCGGCCGCGGATCGCGAGGTTCGCATACCGCACGGGCTCGTGCGCCGCGGCGGCGAGGCCGAGGGCCACGAAGTCCGCCCAGCCGCGCACGGTGCCGTCGGGCAACTCGTCGCCGACCCCCTCGGTGAAGCTGTCACCGATCGCCGCGTAGGAGTGGAACATCCCTCAACGGTAGCGCGACGCTTGCTGCGCAGGTCGAAGCGGGCAGGTTCACGAGGCGCCCCTCGACGAGCTCAGGGAACCTCAGTGGGCCTGGTGCTCGTGCTCGAGTTCGCAGTCCGCACCCGGATAGAGGAGCGTCTCGTGCCCGTCGTCGAAGCGCACGAGATACGGCGGCGAACCATCGGCACCGCGGACCTCCAAGATCTCGCCATGCCGGTCGGCCTGGCCGACCTGCTTGCCGTGGATGACGAGGCGTTCGCCGACTGTCGCTTGCATCGCTACCTCCTCCGCTCGTTCCAGCGTACGCCGGGGGCTGCCGAGGGGGAAGGGTCGCCGGTCAGCGTGATCGCGGATCGGCCAGGCGGTTCATGGCGATGAGGAGTCGCTGCTTCTTCGTGTTCTGGAAGGCCGCGCACCGCCAGGCGTCGCCGTCGCGGACCATCACGAAGGTCTGCACCTTGTCATGCCTGATCGGCATGCGCTTGCCGATGCCCCCCTCGGTGACCACGACGGCGACGCCCGGCGTGGGGAACCGCAGGTCGAGCACCCGCATCGACATGCGCGTGCCCCGCTGCCACTTCTCGAACACGGGCACGTGGGAGCGGCGGATGGCGGCGCGGCCGAGATCGTGCATGCCGGCGAAGATCACGTAGCTCGCATCCTGCGTGAACTCCCCGGCGTAGGCGGTCGGGTCGCCGGCATCCCACGCGCCACGGAGGCGGTCGAGTGCGGCGAGGACCCCGGCTCGGTCGGTCTCGGAGGCGGCGGTGGTGTTCTCGGTCATGTCCCGATCATGTCATGCAACATTCATTAATGCAACATGCACTAATGAGGAATGCATGCCAGAGGTAGACTGCGGGTCGTGACGAGCCGAGACCAGCTGCAGCGGGGCGATCGCGACCTGGCCGCCCTCACCGTGCTGGCGCTGCTCAGCAGGGGTCCCCGGCACACCTACGACATGCACCGCTTCATGGTCGACACCCGCAAGGACTTCGTGGCGGGCCTGCCCCGGAGCCTGTACCACGCCGTCGGCAAGCTCGAGAAGTCGGGGCTCATCACCGAGGCAGGAGTCGAGCAGGCGGCCGGACGGCCCGAACGCCTGCGATATGCCATCACCGACGCCGGGCGCGCCGAGCTGCGCCGTCGGGTGTCGCTCCTGCTGGCCACACCCGAGTCCGACGCCACCCTCGCCTACGCCGCCCTCTCGTTCATGGGCATCCTCGGCGCCGACGAGGCGATGGCCGCGCTCCGCGCACGGGTCGCCGCGATCGACCTCGCCGCCGCCCGGCTCGCGGGCGACCTCGCCGAGGCGCGCGGCGTTCCGCGCATCCTCCTCATCGAGGCCGAGTACGAACGCGCGCGGCTCGCCGCCGAGCGCGAGTGGATGGCGGGCGTCGTCGCCGAACTCGAGTCGGGCGACCTCGCCTGGCCTGACCTCGACGAGGTCGCGCCGCCGGGCCGATGAGCGGAGCGGCGCGTCGGTGACTGCGGCGCGTCGGTGACTGCGGCGTGTCAGTCGACCGCGAGAAGCGCCGCCCACAGGTCGGCGCGCACGTGGAACCCCGACAGGTCGCGCCCGAGCAGCCGCTCGGCCAGCGCGACCCGGCTGCGCACCGTGTGCCGGTGCACGCCGAGGGCCTGGGCGGTGGCGTCGAACTGACCGCCGTGCTCGAGCCAGGAGCGCATCGTGCCGACCAGCGACGTGCCGTTGGCCGCGTCGTGTTGGTCAAGGGGCGCCAGGGTCGCGAGCGCGACGGCGCGGGCGTCGGTGCGGGCGAGGAACGCGAGCACGCCCTGGCGGCTGATCTCGTCGAACGCGACGACGCCCGAACCCGTCTCGCGAGCACGGTCGAGCGCGCGCAGGGCCTGTTCGTGGGCCCGAGCGATACCGTCGGCGGTGACGGCGTCGGAGAGGCCGACGGGCACCTCGAACTCGGTCGCGATCTCGCCGGCGAGCTCGGCATCCGCGTCCTCGAGCACGATGACCACGTCGTCGTCGTCGCGACCGAAGAAGAGACGGCCCCCGCGCTCCTCGACCCGGAGCTCGAGCAGCTCGGTGAGGCGGTCGAGATGCTGCGGCGCGGCATCCGTCACCGCGATCCGGAGCGGCGCCGCCGGGAGCGGACCCCACATCTCGCCGGCCACGCGCTCGGCGAGGGTCAGGTCGCCCGCGAGGATCGAGCGGAGCAGGCCCGATCGCAGGTGCCCGCGAGCGCGATCGAGGTCGCGATTCTGCTCGAGCGCGAGTCCGGCGAGGGCGATGACCGACGTGACGACCTCGCGGCCGGCCTGGTCGAGCTCGGCCGAGTCGCCGATCGCCAGGACGCCTCGGAGCGAGCCGCCCGACCCGAGGGTCTGCAGGGTCATCCGCTGCGGCTGCCCGACCGACTCGCCCGCCATGAGCGTGCGGCTGGCGCGCTGGCCGCGGCGGAGCATCGACCGGGCCTCGCCCACGACCTCGCCGAGTGCCGGCTGCCCGAGGCCGCCCTCGGGCGCCTCGCGATCGAGCGACCCCGACGCGTCGATGAGGCCGACCCATGCGCCGATGCGGTTCGAGAGCTCGCCGAGCGTCGCCGAGAGCCCGTCGGGGCGAAGCGCCGCGAGCGAGATGGCGCGCTGGGCCGCGAGCGACCAGGTGTGCCGGGCGTAGGCATCCTCGGCGAGTGCGTCGGCGACGAGTCGCACGATGGCGATGAACGGCACCCGGTACGGCACCTCGAACAGCGGCAGACCCTCGCGCGCGCAGGCGTCGACGAGCGCGGCGGGCGTGCCGGCCCGGATCACCTCGGTGCCGAAGCCGAGCGCCGCGATGCCCGTTTCGCGCAGCCGCCGCACGTAGGCGTCGGCGAACGCGGGGTCGAGGTCGGCCTCGAACTGGGTGCCCGTCGTGAGCAGCACGTTGCCGGCGTCGAGGAACGGCGTCGGGTCGGCGAGGTCTGAGCTGTGCGCCCACGTCACGGGAGCGGCGAGCGCCTCGGCGGACGGGACGCCGGCGGGCGTGAGCAGCGTGAGGTCGAGCTCGGGGCGGTCGAGCAGGGTCTGCACGGTGGGCTGCACGGTTCGGTCCTCCTCGGCGGTCGCTGAGCCTGTCGAAGCGCGGTCGCGCTGGTTCCCTTCGACACGCTCAGGGAACAAATGGGATGTACGTCGTGTCCAACAAGCTGCACCCGAGTGTACATGGGGGAGCTGCGGCATCCCTTCGGCCCGACCTAGCATGAGCGGCATCCGCCACCCGTCGTCACCTCGCATCGGAGCAGCCATGACCATCGTCGACAGCCCGGCCATCGCCGCCGGAGGTCCGACGCTCACCCAGGAGCGCCGTCTCGTCACCGCCATTCCCGGCCCCCGCTCGCAGGAGCTGATGACGCGCAAGGCTGCGGCCGTCGCCGCGGGCGTGGGCCACACCATCCCGGTGTCGGTCGTCGCCGCGGGCGGGGGCGTCATCGTCGACGCCGACGGCAACTCGCTCATCGACCTCGGGTCGGGCATCGCCGTCACGGGTGTCGGCAACGCCAACCCGCGCGTCGTCGAGGCGGTCACCGCGCAGCTCAACGCGTTCACGCACACCTGCTTCACGGTGGCCCCGTACGACTCCTACGTCGCCGTCGCGGAGAAGCTGAACGCGCTCACCCCCGGCGACCACGCCAAGCGCTCGGCCCTCTTCAACTCGGGCGCCGAGGCCGTCGAGAACGCCGTGAAGATCGCCCGCAACTTCACGAAGAAGCAGGCCGTCGTCGCGTTCGACCACGCCTACCACGGCCGCACCAACCTCACCATGGGCCTCACGGCGAAGAACATCCCGTACAAGAGCGGATTCGGGCCGTTCGCCCCCGAGGTGTACCGCGCGCCCCTGTCGTACCCCTTCCGCGACGGCGGCCTCTCGGGCGCCGAGGCCGCGGCCCGCGCCATCACCCAGATCGAGAAGCAGGTCGGCGCCGAGAACCTCGCCGCGATCATCATCGAGCCCATCCAGGGCGAGGGCGGCTTCATCGTGCCCGCGCAGGGGTTCCTGCCCGCGCTCGTCGAGTGGTGCCGCGCGAACGACGTCGTGTTCATCGCCGACGAGGTGCAGACCGGCTTCGGCCGCACCGGCGCCTGGTTCGCGAGCGAGCACGAGGGGATCGTGCCCGACGTGGTCGTCACCGCGAAGGGCATCGCCGGCGGCCTGCCGCTGTCGGCCGTCACCGGCCGGGCCGAGATCATGGACTCCGCCATGGCCGGCGGACTCGGCGGCACCTACGGCGGCAACCCGCTGGCGTGCGCCGCGGCGCTCGCCTCGATCGAGTCGTACGAGGCCGACGGCCTCATCGAACGCGCGAAGCGGATCGGCGCCGTGCTCCTCGGTCGCCTGAACGCGCTGCGCACCGCCGACGCCCGCATCGGCGACGTACGCGGCCGCGGGGCGATGGTCGCGATGGAGCTCGTCGACCCCGAGACGGGCGCGCCCGACGCGGCGCTCACCGCGAAGGTCGCCGCGCACGCCCACGCGAACGGCGTGCTCGTGCTCACCTGCGGCACATACGGCAACGTCATCCGGTTCCTTCCGCCGCTCACGATCTCCGACGAACTCCTCGTCGAGGGCCTCGGCGTCGTCGCGGAAGGGCTCCGGACCGCATGACCGACCTGCTCACGGCGACGACGGCGTCGACCGTGTCGGATGCCCCGAACGCGTCGCCCGCGACATCCGACGCCCACATCGCCACCCCGCTCACCGATGCGCGCGCCCAGCTCGCGGAGGCGATCTCGCTCCTCGGTTACGGCGACGGCCTGCACCGGATGCTCGCGACCCCGCGTCGCGAACTCACCGTCGCCGTGCCGCTGCGCATGGACGACGGATCGCAGCGGCTGTACACGGGCTACCGCGTGCAGCACAACTTCTCCCGCGGCCCGGCCAAGGGCGGCCTGCGCTACGCGCCCAACGTCGACCTCGACGAGGTGCGGGCGCTCGCGATGTGGATGACCTGGAAGTGCGCCCTGCTCGACGTGCCGTACGGCGGCGCCAAGGGCGGCATCGCGATCGACCCCCGCGAGCACTCCACGGCCGAGCTCGAACGCGTGACCCGTCGCTACACGAGCGAGATCCTGCCGATCATCGGCCCCGAGCGCGACATCCCCGCGCCCGACATCGGCACCGACGAGCAGACCATGGCGTGGATCATGGACACCTACTCGGTGAACTCCGGCTACACGGTGCCCGGCATCGTGACCGGCAAGCCCATCTCGCTCGGGGGTTCGCAGGGGCGCGCTTCGGCGACCAGTCGCGGGGTCACGCACATCGCTCTCGCCGCGCTCCGACACGCCGGGCTCGACCCGGCGCGCTCGACGGCGGCGGTGCAGGGCTTCGGCAAGGTCGGGGCGGATGCCGCGAGGTTCCTCGCCGAGGCGGGCGTGCGCGTCACGGCGGTGAGCGACCAGTACGGCGCTGTCCACCGCTCGGGCGGACTCGACATCGAGGCGCTCGCCGACCACGCGCGGGCAACCGGTTCGGTCGTCGGCTTCGCGGGCGGCGAGGCGCTCGACGGCGCAGCGCTGCTCATGCAGGACGTCGACCTGCTCGTGCCTGCCGCCGTGGAGGGCGTGCTGCACGACGGCAACGCGGGCGACGTGCTCGCGAGGGTCATCGTCGAGGGGGCGAACGGCCCCACGACGCCCGCGGCCGACCGCATCCTCCGCGAGCGCGGCGTGCTCGTCGTGCCCGACATCCTCGCGAACGCGGGGGGCGTCATCGTCTCGTACTTCGAATGGGTGCAGGCCAACCAGGCCTACTGGTGGCGTGCCGACGAGGTCGAGTCCAGACTGGAGGAGCGGATGCTCAGCGCCTGGCAGCACGTCCTCGGCTACGCCGAGGCCCGCGACCTCTCGCTCCGCACCGCCGCCACCGCGCTCGCCGTGGAGCGCGTCGCCGAGGCGCACCGCCTCCGCGGCCTCTATCCCTGATCGATTCCCGCACCGCCGACCGACGGCCGACACCCTACGAAACGGAACGCAGCATGACTGACACCCTGCAGGAAGCCACCCTCCTCGACCGCGTCGCCGACGGGCTCTTCATCGGCGGCGAATGGCTCGCCGCCGAAGGCGGCAAGACCTTCGACGTGCGCGACCCGTCGACCGGCGAGGTGCTGAAGACGATCGCCGACGCCTCGCCCGCCGACGGCATCCGCGCGCTCGACGCCGCGGTCGCGGCACAGGACGCCTGGGCGGCCACGGCTCCCCGTGAGCGCGGCGAGATCCTCCGCCGCGCCTTCGACACGCTCATCGCGCGCCGCGAGGAGTTCGCCCTCCTCATGACGCTCGAGATGGGCAAGCCGCTCGCCGAGGCGCGCGGCGAGGTCAACTACGGCGCCGAGTTCCTGCGCTGGTTCAGCGAGGAGGCGGTGCGCATCACGGGCCGCTACGGACTGAACCCCGAGGGCACCGGCCGCATCGTCGTCGCGCAGCGTCCGGTCGGCCCGTCGTACTTCATCACGCCGTGGAACTTCCCGCTCGCGATGGCGACGCGCAAGATCGCGCCGGCGCTCGCCGCGGGCTGCACCGTCGTGGTGAAGCCCGCCGCGCTCACGCCGCTGACGACCGTGGCGTTCGTGCAGCTGCTCGAGGAGGTCGGGCTGCCCAAGGGCGTCGTGAACGTGGTCACCACCACGAGCTCGTCGAAGGTCTCGGGCCCGATCATCGCCGACCCGCGCCTGCGCAAGCTGTCGTTCACCGGTTCGACCGAGGTGGGCCGCAAGCTCATCGAGCAGTCGGCCCAGGGGATCCTCCGCACCTCGATGGAGCTCGGCGGCAACGCCCCGTTCGTCGTGTTCGAGGATGCCGACCTCGACAAGGCGGTCGACGGCGCGATGATCGCGAAGTTCCGCAACATCGGCCAGGCGTGCACGGCCGCGAACCGCTTCATCGTGCACGAGTCGGTGGCCGGTGAGTTCGCCAAGCGCGTCACCGAGCGCGTCGGGGCGATGCGGGTCGGGCGTGGGACCGAGGACGGCGTGGCGATCGGCCCGCTGATCGACGCCGACGCGGTCGCGTCGACCGACGAGCTGGTGAAGGACGCCGTGGAAAAGGGCGCGAAGGTCCTCGCCGGGGGAGCGCCGATCGACGGCGCGGGCTCGTTCTACGCGCCGACGGTGCTCGGCAACGTCGGGTCGGATGCGCGCCTGCTCCGCGAGGAGATCTTCGGCCCGGTGCTCGGCATCACGACGTTCGCCGACGAGGACGAGGCGGTGCGCCTCGCCAATTCGACCGAGTACGGGCTCATCTCCTACGTGTTCACGAAGGACCTCGCCCGCGGCCACCGCATGATCGACCGCCTCGCCACCGGCATGATGGGCCTCAACACGGGCCTCGTCTCGAACGCGGCGGCGCCGTTCGGCGGCGTGAAGCAGTCGGGCATCGGCCGCGAGGGCGGTTTCGAGGGCATCCACGAGTTCCTCGACACGAAGTACACGCTCATCCCGGTGGACTGAACCTTCGGCGGTCGGATGTCGCGACCTCGCGTCGCGGCATCCGCTCGCCGTCGCTGCTGCCGCCTCTCAAGTAGCCCAGCCCGAAAGCCGGGAGCACTGTTTCGTCGAGGAACCCGGTGCCGAAGTGCCGCGGTGCCGGAGTGCCGCGGTGCCGGAGTGCCGGAGTGCCGGAGTGCCGCGGTGCCGCGGTGCCGGAGTGCCGCGGTGCCGGAGTGCCGCGGTGCCGCGGTGCCGGAGTGCCGGAGTGCCGCGGTGCCGGAGTGCCGCGGTGCCGGAGTGCCGCGGTGCCGGAGTGACGCGGGCTTCCAGATGGGAACATACGTCGGGAACGTGCTCTGGGCCGCTCCTCGGCGCCGCTTCGTCGGCCCGGTCCGCCCCTTCCGCGCGCGCCGTCCGCCCCGGTAGCGTGAAGCCGTGCGTCCGACGGAGGGCGCAGGAATGGGGGATCCGCATGGCCGGACTCGATGAACTCATGTCGCAACTGCCGATCGGCGACATCGCCGCGCGGCTCGGCGTCGATGAGGCGACCGCGCGCAAGGCGGTCGACGATGCGCTTCCGGCGCTCCTCGCAGGCATGGGCGCCAATGCCACCGACCCCGCGGGTGCGGCGTCGCTCGAGCGAGCGGTCACGAAGCACGACCCGTCGCTCGTGGAGGGCGGCGTGGATCTCTCCGACGTCGATGAGGACGACGGCCGCAAGATCGTGAAGAACGTGTTCGGCGACAACACCGATCAGGTGGTGCAGGCGCTCGACACGAAGGAGAAGAAGGAGACCGGCGTCGGCGACCTCGTCGGCAAGCTCCTGCCGATCCTCGCGCCGATCGTCCTGGCCTACCTCGCGAAGCAGTTCTCGAAGAAGCAGGATACGGCGGCGGCCGACCCGGCGGCCCGGCCGGCGGAATCGAGCTCGGGCGGCGGTATCGGCGACATCCTGGGCGGCCTGCTCGGTGGCGGATCCACGTCGGGGTCCGGCGGCTCAGGCGGTGGCATCGGCGACCTGCTGGGCGGACTCCTGGGCGGTGGCAGCTCCGGTGGAACGGGCGGGGGCCTGGGCGACATCCTGGGCGGACTCCTCGGCGGCGGCAAGCGCTGATCGCGCCTCCTCAATCCGCGGCTTTGGGACGGCGCTCGCTCCTCAACCCGCGAGAGCGCCCGCATAGACTGTCGTGGTGCCAGTGAACCCCGAGCTGCAGGGGCGGGTGTTCCCGCCGACCGAGCCGTACCTCGTCGGACGCGAGAAGGTGCGCGAGTTCGCCCGTGCCGTCTTCGCGACCAACCCGATCAACCTCGATCCCGAGGCGGCGCGCGCCGCGGGCTATGACGACGTCGTCGCGCCGCCGACGTTCGCGGTCGTCGTGCAGGAGCAGACGCTCGCGCAGCTGCTCGCCGAGCCCGACTCGGGCATCGATTTCTCGCGCGTCGTGCACGGCGACCAGCGCTTCACTTCGACACGGCCGATCGTGGCGGGCGACCTGCTCACGGCGACCCTCACCGTCTCGAGCGTGAAGACGCTCGGTGCGCACTCGATGGTGACGGCGGAGTCGAGCATCGCGGATGCCGCGGGCGAGCACGTCGTCACGGCGATCTCGACCCTCGTGGTGCGAGGGGAGGACTGATGGCCGCGCCCGCGTTCGACGGCCTCACCGTCGGCGACATGGTCGCGGAGCGGTCGTTCGCCCTGACGCGCGATTCGCTCGTGCGTTATGCCGGGGCATCCGGAGACTTCAACCCCATCCACTACCGCGACGACGTCGCGCACGAGGTCGGCCTGCCCGGCGTACTCGCCCACGGCATGCTCACCATGGGCTTCGCGGTGCAGCCCGTCGTCGACTGGGCCGAGGATCCCGGCCGCATCGTCGACTACCAGGTGCGCTTCACGCGCCCGGTCGTCGTCCACCCGAAGCTCGGCGCGGTCGTGCAGGTCGTCGCGAAGGTCGGCCAGCTCGACGCGGACGCCCGTGTCGCCCGCGTCGACCTCACCGTGAAGGTGGGCGACGAGACGGTGCTCGGCAAGGCCCAGGTGCGGGTCGCGCTCGACTGACATGGCCGGCGACATCCCGTTCTCGGAGCTCACGACGCTGAAGGTCGGCGGACCCATCCGCCGGCTCGTCAACGCGACCACGCAGCGCGACCTCGTCGACCTCGCCGTCGAGGCGTGGGACGACGGCGAGCCGTGGCTCGTGCTGGGCGGCGGCTCGAACCTGCTGGTCGGCGACGAGGGGTTCGACGGCACGGTCATCCGCGTGGCGACCAAGGGCATCGAGGTGCTGCCGCCCGGGGTCGGCACCGGGCCCGGCGCCGGTGACGCGGAGGCGATGGATGCCGCGTCCGACGGCACCGTTCGCATCCGCGTGCAGTCGGGCGAGAACTGGGACGACCTCGTCGCCTGGACCGTCGAGCACGGCTACGCCGGCATCGAGGCGCTCTCGGGCATCCCGGGCTCGGTGGGCGCCGCGCCCGTGCAGAACATCGGCGCCTACGGCCAGGAGCTCGAGTCCACGCTCGTGGCGATCGAGTTCCTCGAGGAGGGGGCGGATGTCCCGCGCCGCATGACCGCCGCCGAACTCGAGCTCGGCTACCGCACGTCGGTGCTGAAGCGGGGCCTGCGCGGCGTCGTCGTGTCGGTGGAGCTCCGGCTCCACGACACCGCCGCCGAGCGCGCCGTGCTCGGCGAGCCGCTCGGCCAGCCGATCGCCTACGGGCAGCTCGCCGACGCGCTGCACGTGAACCTCGGCGATCGCGTACCCATCGCGCGCGTGCGGGACGCCGTGCTCGCGCTGCGAGCGTCGAAGGGCATGGTGCTCGACCCGGCCGATCCCGACTCGGTGAGCGCGGGCTCGTTCTTCACGAACCCGATCGTCTCCGAGCGCGTCGCCCGTACGCTGCCGGGCGACGCCCCGCGCTGGTACCTCGAGGAGGACGCGGCCGACGAGGTCGTGCCGATCGCGGCCGGCGTGCTCGACGAATCGCCGCTCGAGCAGTTCCTCGCGCACCAGGCGTCGCTCGCGGCATCCGGCGGCGCAGCGGATGTCGCACCGAGCGAACCGCTCGTCAAGCTCTCGGCCGCGTGGCTGATCGAGCACAGCGGCATCCGGCGCGGCTTCGCGCTGCCCGGATCGCGAGCGGCCATCTCGACGAAGCACACCCTCGCGCTCACGAATCGCGGCGGGGCATCCGCCGAGGACGTGGCGCAGCTCGCCCGCTTCGTGCAGAGCCGCGTGCACGCCGAGTTCGGCATCATGCTGCACCCCGAGCCCGTGCTGGTCGGGGTCGAGCTGTAGCCTCCGAACCCTGGTCAGCGCCGGGCGCGCTCGCCCCGCCGGATGAGGGCGACGATGCCGAACACGGCGACGAGCGAGCCGAGCGCGAGCAGGAGGTAGAGCGTCGCCGCGAGCGGCGACAGGTCCAGGAGCCATTCGCCGACGGCGTCGCGACGAGGCCGGTCGACGACCACCCACAGGGTCGTCGCGGCGACGGCACCGAAGATCAGGCTCCAGACGAGCGCACCCCATCGCACGGTCGGTCGCGCCATGGGCTGCTCGCGTGCGGCATCGGGTGCATCCGGTTCCGTGAGCGACGCCGTCTCGAACACGGCGGTGGCTTCCTCTCGGTCGGGCGTGCTCGTCTCGTTCATCAACCGGCCCTCTCGTGGATCGTGACGTAGATGGTTCCGCCCGGGGGCTGATGCACGACGAGGCGCGCATCGGCCGGTGCCCCGCGGTCGCGCCCGAAAGTCAGGATCTCGTCGGTGTCACCTGTCGGTACGCTCGTCGCCGTCTGGGCGTCGGTGAACCGGAGCACCTCGACCCGACCGGCGTCGCGGGCGTCGAGCTCGACCTGTATGTCGCCCATGATCGTGAGATATACGTTCCCGGCGACCTGGGTGAGCTCGACCTCGGGTGTTCCGGTCACCCGGTGGAGGTCGGCGGAGGCGACGAGGTGGGCGTCGCCGATCGGCTGCACCACCGACTGGGACTCGAGCATCGAGATGCCGTATCCGGGCGGAACGAACGTGCGCCCTGGGGGGAGCGCCGCGCCGAGCATCGCCAGCGTGCTGACGGCCGTGACGAATGCGAGGAACCCGGCGCGACGCCGGCGCACGGCCGCGACGAACATCCCGAGCGCGAGCACGAGGGTGGAGACGGCGAGCGCCACTGCGGCGACGTGGCCGGCGAGCTGTGGGGCGCCGAGCGCCCAGATCGCCGCCAGCGCAGCGCCCACGAGGGCGATGCCGAGCACGGTGAACACGTAGGCGGCACCGGCCCGCGGCCGCTCGGCACGCCGGCGGCGCCGTGCCGCCTCGGACTCCGCGGCGAGCGCCTCGGCCCTCGCCTTGTTCTCGGCGGCGGCACGGGCGCGGGCGGCACGCTCCGCGTCCTGCTGCGACTGCCGCCAGTCGGCGTGCGACCGACGCCACGCCTCGTGCTGCGCTCGCCACGCGGCGATCTCGTCGGCGTCGGCGCCCATGGCCGGCGCGGGCGGTTCAGGAGCCGGGCCGGTACCGGGCGCGGGTGCGAACGCGACGGACGGTGCGGATGTCGCGGCCACGCCGGAAGGGCCGGATGTCGCGGCCACGCCGGATGCGTCGGATGCTGCGCCCACGCCGGACGTCGACGCATTCGCCCGTCGGATGAGCCAGACGACGAGCACCGTGATCCCCGCGATGACGGCGAGCACCCAGAGCACGCGAACGGGGGCGAGCACGTCGATCCCGCCCACCCAGATCGACGGCCAGTCGGGCCACCATCGCCAGCCGAGCCATCCGCCCTGCACGAGGGGGATGAAGCCGATCACGCTCATCACGGCGATGCCGACGATCGCCGGGTCGACCGTGCCGCGGAGGAGGCGCTCCAGGTGGATGCGACCATCGGTGTCGGGCAGCAGCAGCCATGCGATGGCGTAGAGCAGAACGAACGGCGCGCCGAGCACCGCGACCACGACGACGATGCCGCGCACGATGAGCGGGTCGATGCCGAGCCGGGCCGCCACGCCCGCGGCCACGCCGCCGAGCCACCCCGGGCGACGCGGCACCCCGAGGCGGCGCAGCCATCCGAAGAAGCCGTCACCGTTCTCTTCGGGCGTTCCGGGCGGAGTCGAACCGACCGCCCCGTCAACGGGCCGACCGGCCGGCGTGGAGTCCCCCTTCACGTCGTTCGGGGCCGGGTCCGTCTCGGGGGCGGTCGGGTTCGTCTCCATGGCTCGATGCTGGCAGCGGCGGCGCGGAGGCCGCTATGGGGTGGATCCCTGACTCGACCCTGATTCGCGGGTCCGGGGCATCGGCGGCCGCGCGTGCGTCTGCTTGGATGGCAGCCATGGGATCGAGCGCGGAGGGCATCAGGGCGGCGGATGACGCGGCCGCCGGTGTCGCGGCCGACCGCACGTCGCCCGTGCCGCCCGTCGCGGCCGATGCCGACACCGTGGCACGGCCGCCGCTCGTGCGCCCGCGGGACTGCGTCGCGACCGGGGTCGCCGCCGGCCTCGCCGCGCACCTCGGCTGGCCGGTCTGGATCGTCCGGGCCGCCTTCGTCGCGCTCACGTTCGTCGCCGGCGCGGGTCTCCTGCTCTACGTATGGCTGTGGGCCTTCGTCCCGTGGTCGCCCGCGCTTCCGAGTGCGCCGGGTGCGGCGCCCGGTGCGGAGTCCGCCGCCCGCCCGAGACGACGCGCGCCCGTGGCCTGGCTGCTCGTCGGAGCATCCGCCGCCGTCCTCGTCGCCGCATGGATCTCGAGTCGGTCGCTCGTGAGGGCGGAAGCCGACGACTGGGCGTGGTGGTTCCAGACGACCCTCGCCGGGGTGGGGCTCGCCGTGGCATCCGGCGCCTGGTCGACCTTCATCGACCGGCCCGATCCCGAACGAGGACCCCGCTCGGAACTCGCCGTACGCGCCACCGCCACGGGCCTGCTCGTGGTGACGGCGCTCGCACTCGTGTTCGGCCCGCTCGCCGCACTCGGCCCGGTTCCGGTGTTCGCGGCCGCGCTCGCCGCCGTGCTCGGCATCGGGCTCGTGTACGCCCCCACGCTCATCGCCCGCTGGCGCGACCTGACGGGCGAGCGCACGAAGCGCATCCGCGAGGAGCAGCGGAGCGAGATCGCCGCGCACCTGCACGACTCCGTGCTGCAGACGCTTGCGCTCATCCAGAATCGAGCCGGCGCGACGAGCGAGGTCGCGCGAATCGCCCGGGCCCAGGAGCGGGAGCTGCGTGACTGGCTCTATGCGGGCGACGCCCCCCGGGAGAGCGATCTCGTCACCGACCTGCGCGATTTCGCCTCCGCGCTCGAGATCGACTATCCCGTGACCGTCGACCTGGTCGTGGTGGGGGAGTCGCGGGAGCCCGCGGGCGGCGAGCTCGCGGCCGCCGCGCGGGAGGCGATGCTGAACGCCGCCCGGCACGCCGGCGGCGAGGTGTCGGTATACGTCGAATCGCGCCCGGACGCGGTCGAGGTGTTCGTGCGCGACCGCGGACCGGGCTTCACGCCGGCCGACATACCAGGAGATCGACTGGGCGTTCGCGAGTCGATCATCGGGCGGATGCGCCGTGCCGGCGGGTC
This sequence comes from Agromyces sp. H66, assembly GCF_004959775.1. GTDB lineage: Bacteria > Actinomycetota > Actinomycetes > Actinomycetales > Microbacteriaceae > Agromyces. The sequence goes on along the minus strand of NZ_SJZG01000014.1, from coordinate 11,932 downwards.
GGCGACGGTGCTGCCCGGCGCGGGCGGCGTCGGCACCGAGGTGCGCCTCCGGTTCCCCGCCGAGGAGGAGACCCGTGGCTGAGCTCGTGCGCGTCGTCGTGGTCGACGACCACTCGATCTTCCGGTCGGGCCTGAAGGCCGACCTCGACGACACCGTCGTCGTCGTCGGCGAGGCGCACGATGTCGAGTCGGCGGTCGCCGCGGTGACGGATGCCGCGCCCGACGTCGTGCTCCTCGACGTGCACCTGCCGGGGGTCGCCGTTCCCGCGGGCACGAGCGGCGGCGCCGAGGTGATCCGGCGCGCCGCGCCGGCGGTACCCGGCACCCGATTCCTCGCCCTGAGCGTGTCGGACCGGGCCGAGGACGTGGTCGGGGTGATCCGCGCGGGCGCTCGCGGCTACATCACGAAGGGCTCGTCGGGCGCCGATGTCAGTCGCGCGGTGCACGCGGTCGCGGGTGGCGACGCCGTCTTCTCGCCGAAGCTCGCCGGGTTCGTCCTCGATGCGTTCGGCGCGGCGGTGGGGGAGACGGCGTCGGCCGTCGACGAGCTCGACCGGCTCTCGGCACGTGAGCAGGAGGTCATGCGCCTCATCGCCCGCGGCTACGCCTACAAGGAAGTCGCGGCCGAGCTCTTCATCTCGACCAAGACCGTGGAGACGCACGTGTCCGCGGTGCTGCGCAAGCTCCAGCTGTCGAGCCGGCACGAGCTCACCGCGTGGGCGAGCGCGCGCCGGCTGCTCTGAGGCGGCGATCGCGTTCAGCCGGCGCCGCGCGCGGCGACCATCTCGTCGCGCACCTGGCGCCTGAGCACCTTGCCGATGAGCGAGCGGGGCAGTTCGTCGACCTCCACGATGCGCCTGGGCACCTTGTACGGCGTGAGGCTCTCGCGGCAGAAGTCGCGCATCGCCCCCGCGTCGAACACCGCGCCCTCGCGCAGCTCGACCGCGGCGGCGACCTCCTCGCCGCCGGCAACCCGAGGCAGGCCGACGACGGCGGCGCCCCGCACGTCGGGGTGGCCGAGCAGCACGCCCTCGACCTCCGACGGCGACACGTTGAAGCCGCCCGTGATGATCAGCTCCTTGACCCGGTCGACGATCATGACGAAGCCGTCGTCGGTGACCCGCACGATGTCGCCGGTGCGGAGCCAGCCACCCGGCAGCAGGGTCTCGGCCGTCTCGGCCGGTCGTCGCCAGTACCCGTCGAACACCTGCGGACCTCGCACGAGCAGCTCGCCCTCCTCGCCGGCCGGCCGGTCCTCGTCGGGGTGCTCGGGGTCGACGACGCGGATCTCGGTGCTCGGGAACGGCACGCCGACGGTCCCGGGTCGCCGCGTCGGGCCCATGGGGTTGCCGATCGCCACGGGCGACGACTCGGTCATCCCGTAGCCCTCGACGAGCAGGCCCCCGGTCACGGTCTCCCAACGGTCCACGGTCGCGGGCGGCAGCGCCATCGCACCGGAGATCGCGTATCGGATGCCCCGGAGCGGCGCGGTTCCCCGGTGCTCGGCCGCGCGCGCCAGCTGGTCGTAGATGGGCGGCACCGCCGGCAGGAAGGTCGGCGGCGAGTGCTTGGCGGCCTGGAACACGAGGTCGACGTCGAACTTCGGGAAGAGCACGAGCCGGGCGCCGATGCTCATCGCGAACGTCAGGCACAGGGTCATGCCGTACGCGTGGAAGAGCGGCAGCACCGCGTAGACCACCTCCCTGCCGTCGCGGAGTCCCGGTACCCACGCGCGGCCCTGCATCGCGTTGGCCCGCAGGTTGCGGTGGGTGAGCACGGCGCCCTTCGGGTCCCCGGTCGTGCCGCTCGTGTACTGCAGCAGGGCGGTGTCGCCGAGTGCCGGCCGCGGATGCCGCTTCGAGATCGGGCGCGCGTCGACCACCTCGTCCCACTCGAGGACGCCGCGCGCGGTCGGCTTCGTCGTGAGCGCCGCCCGCGAGGCGCGAGCCCTCGGGATCGGCAGGCGCAGCGCCATCCGCTTCGCGAAGGGCAGGGCGCGGGTGAGATCGACGGCGACGAGATGCGCCGGCCGGATGTCGCGGGGGAAGTCCGCGACGGTGTCGGCGACCGCGTCCCAGACGATCGCGACGGTCGCGCCGTGGTCCTCGAACTGGTGCCGCAACTCGCGCGCCGTGTAGAGCGGATTGTGCTCGACGACGACGGCCCCGAGCCGGAGCACGGCGTAGAACGCCACGACGTGCTGCGGGCAGTTCGGCAGCACGATGCCGACCCGGTCGCCGGCCGTGACGCCCAGGCGACGAAGCCCCTCGGCGGCCTTCGCGATCTGCTCGCCGAGTTCGCGGTAGCTCGTCTCGGCGCCGAAGAACTCGAGCGCCGGGCGTCGCCCGAACCGGCGGACGGCGCCATCGATCATGTCGACGAGCGTCTGCGTCGGCTCCGCGATGTCGTGCGGCACTCCCGTGGCGTAGTGCGCGAGCCACGGTCGCTGCTCGTACGGATTCACTGCTCGCCCCTCACCGGTGGGTGCCGTCGCTCGCCGGTCGGTACACGTCGAGCGCCCCCCGTGCGATCGTAATCCTCGTGCGGTAGCCGCGTCTCGGGGCGGCGGACGTCGCCTCGAGCGGCGCCGCGATCGCGACCTCGCCGTCGTGTGCGAAGCCGGGCGGCTGACCCTCCCTCGGCCATACGACGACCTCGATCGATTCGGCCCGGAACACCTCGACTCGCCGGGGCAGCAGCCGCAGCGCGCGGAAGACGGCGCTGACGCGTCGGCCGAAGGCGAGGGACGCCGCAGCTCCGGTGCGCGAGCCCGCGTGGAGCAGCCGCACGTCGAGCACGCCGTCGTCGAGCCGGCGGCGCTGCAAGGGGGCCAGCGTGCCGGGTTCGCTCGCGCCGACGCCGACGAAGAGCGTCCATACCTGCGCCCGGCGGCCGTTCACGACGATCGTCACGGGTTGCGAGCGTCGCAGCACGCGCGCGGCCGCCGCCACGGCGGCGAGCCACTTGCCCAAGCGGTGCTCGTGCCGCTCCCGCACCGCGACGAAGTCGGGGTAGATGCCCACCGACGCGGAGTTGAGCACGGTGATCGGCTCGTCGTCGCCGAACGCCAGCTCCGCGACATCCGCTCGCACCCCTTCACCGCGCTGCACCGCACCGATGGCGAGATCGACGGATGCCGCGCCCGCCGTGCGGGCGAAGTGGTTGAACGTGCCGCCGGGCACGACGAGGAGCGGCAGGCCCGCGGCGATCGCCTCGTGGGCTGCGGCGGCCACGGACCCGTCGCCGCCGCACACGCCGAGGATGCGCGGCGGCGACGGGCGAGCGAGGGCGGCCCGCACCGCCTGGCGCGGCGTCTCGTCGTCGTCGAGCACGTGCACCTCGGCGCGCGGCAACCGGTCGGCGATGACGGGCAGCGGGTCGGCGCGCACGACGCTCGTGCCCGATGAGCGGTTCACGACGATGAACACGCCCTCGCCGTCGGGCGATGACGGCAGCCCCCGGTCGACGCCGGGAGGTCGCGAGGGGCGGTCGCCTCCACCCGTCTGCCCGGCGTGCCCGGGAGGCACCGCGAGCGCGCCGAGCCCGGCGACGCCCGCGCCGAGCGCGAGCCCGCCGACCACGTCGGACAGCCAGTGCGCGCCCGTGTGCAGGCGCGAGTATCCGACGCCGATGGCGAGCGGGGCGAGCGCGGCTCCGATGCGCGGCCGCTCGATCGCGACCCCCGCGGCGAACCCCGCCGCGCTCGCCGAGTGGCCCGACGGGAACGACGGCGTGAGCGGCGGCTTCGGCAGCCGGCGCCCGATCGGCACGTCGGCGAGCAGCGGTCGGTCGCCGCCGAAGACCCGCTTGGCGATCAGGTTGGCGATTCCGCTCGCCGCGAGCAGCGACGCGAGGCCGCGGCCGGCGGCGCGACGGCGCCCGGTGACGGCGAGCACTCCCGCGAGCGTCCACCAGAGAACCCCGCGGTCGGCGAAGCCCGTGAGCCGCGACCAGAACGCGTCGACGTGCGGATGGGTGTGGCGGCGGTTCACGGCGCGGGCGGCCGCGGCATCCGCTCTCCGGACCCACTCGGGAAGGATGCGGGTGCGACGCACGGCGACGCGCAGATTCCTGAAGGCCACGCGCTCAGGGTATGCCGCCCGCGGCATCCCGTCACGGGGTTGCTCATCCCTCCGCGAGTCGTCGGTGATCGCTGCATGGGGTCGCCGACAGCCGACCAGCACTGACGACTCGATGAAAGGGTGTGGGGTGGGCGGGCTCAGAGGAGGCCGAGCTCCATCGCGCGGGTCACGGCGCGCGTTCGGTCGCTCACGTCGAGCTTCTCGAACACGTGCAGCAGGTGCGTCTTCACGGTGGCCTCGCCGATGAAGAGATCGCGCGCGATCTCGGGGTTCGATCGGCCGTCGGCGACGAGCCGCAGCACCTCGAGCTCGCGCGGCGACAGCGCGGGCCCAACGGATGCCGCAGCCGACCGTACCCGGGACACGAGCTTCGCGGCGATCGACGGTGCGAGCACCGTCTCGCCGGCGACGACCGAGCGCACGCCTTCGAGGATCTCGTCCTGCGGTGCGGCTTTCAGCAGGTACCCGGATGCCCCGGCCTCGATGGCGCCGAGGATGTGGTCGTCGGTCTCGTACGTCGTGAGGATCAGCACCTTCGTCTGCGGGCTCGCCTCGAGGATGCGTGCAGTGGCGCCTGCGCCGTCGAGCTTCGGCATGCGCAGGTCCATGAGCACGAGATCGGGCGCGAGCTCGAGCACGCGGCGCACCGCGTCCTCGCCGTCGGCGGCCTCGCCGACCACCTCGATGTCGTCGGCGGTGTCGAGGAGGCTCACGATGCCGCCGCGCACGATCGGGTGGTCGTCGACCACGAGCACCCGGATCATCCGCCCACCTCCGGCCGGGGTGCCGGCACGGTCGCCCGCAGCACGCTGCCCCCGCCCTCGGCCGGCTCGAGCGAGAGTCGTCCGCCGACGAGCGCGAGCCGTTCGCGCATGCCGCTCACGCCGAATCCCGAGCTCTCACTCGCCCCGGCGATGCCCACGCCGTCGTCGGTCACCGTGAGCTCGACGACGTCGTCGAGCGCCACCACCCGCACCACGGCGGAGGTGGCGTGCGCGTGCTTGCGCACGTTGGCGAGCGCCTCCTGCGCGCAGCGCAGCAACACGACCTCGACATCGCGTGCGAGCCGGACGTCGCCGACGTCGGTGCTCACCCCCACGCCGGTCTCGCGCGTGAAGCGCTCGGCGAGGCGGGTGAGTGCGTCGGGAAGGTCGGACTCGACACGCACCGGTGCGTTGACGGCGACGAGCGCCCGCGCCTCGCCGAGCGCCTCCCGGGCCGTCTGCTCGATGAGCGCGACGGTCTCGGCCGCGCGCGGCGCGGAGCCCGGGGCATCCGTCGGGCCGGCGGCATCCGTCGAGCCAGCCGCTCCCGTCGGGCCGGCGGCATCCGTCGCGCCGATCTCACGCCCGGCGCGCTGGGCGAGCAGCACGAGCCCGGTGAGGCTCTGCGCGAGCGTGTCGTGGATCTCGCGCGCCAGCCGCTCCCGCTCGCTCGTGACGCCCGCGTCGCGATGCATGGCGGCGAGCTCGTCCTGCACCGCCTCGAGCTCCGCGAGGAGCCGGGCCCGCTCCTCGCCGAGCTCGGCGACGCGCACGAACCACAGGCCGAGTACCAGGCTGAACACGAACGAGAACGCCGAGATGCCCACCGAGAGCAGCAGGTTGCCGGAACCCGTGCCGACGTAGTAGCCGGCGCCCACGCCGAGCGCGATGAGCGCGTTCGAGATGATCGCGGTGCGCAGGCCCGCCGCGGCCACCCACACCAGCGGGTACGCGAAGGCCTGCAGGAACGACATGAACGGATCGAACGCGACGGCGGCGGCGACGACCGCCGCGAGCAGCGCGGCGTGCACGAGGTCGAGCGGCGTGCGCTGGCGCCGCACGAGACGACGCCCGAGCAGTGCGTAGAGCAGCAGCATGGCGGCGATCGAGGCCCAGGCGCCGACGTCGTCGAGCCCGTAAGGCGGATCGAGGGCGAGGATGCCGCCCATGACCAGGGCGACCCCGGCCGCGGCGGCATCCCACCAGCGCACGTTCTGCATGCGTCTACTCTCGCATCGCCGCGCCTCAGGCGTCGCGGCGGATCCAGCGGAAGGTGACCCGGCTGAGCACGAGCCCCACCACGAGCCAGATCGCCAGTGCGATGGCGATGCCCGCGAGGTTCCACGACTCGTTCTGCTCCAGCACCTCCCAGCCCTCGGGCAGGAACACCGAACGCATGCCCTGTGCGATCCACTTCAGGGGGAACAGGCCGGCGATCTCCTGCAGCCACGACGGCAGCATGTTCCACTGCAGGTAGACGCCCGACATGAACTGCAGCAGCAGCACGGTCGGGATCACCACGGCGGTCGCGCTCTTGCCGCTGCGCGGCAGCGCCGAGAGCGCGATGCCGACCAGTGCGCTCGTCACGAGTCCGAGCACGAACACCCACGCGAACGTGACCCACTTGCCGGGCTCGGTGGGCAGTTCGATGCCGAGCACGAGGCGCCCCGCGAGCAGGAGGAGCGCCGCCTGGAGCGCACCGGTGACGAACACCTGGCCGATCTTGCCGATGAAGTAGCTCATCGGCGACAGCGGCGTGCTGCCCAGGCGCTTGAGGGTGCCGTTGCCCTTCTCGAGCGCGATGTCGACGGCGAGGTTCTGCACGCCCGACAGGAGGATGCCGGCGGCGATCATGCCGGGCAGGTAGTACGCGCCGATCGTGATCTCTGCCCCGGGGGGCCCGACCTCGCCCTGCGCGCTGAAGGCCGCCGTGAAGATCGCGAGCATCACGAACGGGAAGAAGAACGTGAAGAACAGCGTGTCGGGGGAGCGGAAGTAGGTCTTGGTCTCGGTGGCGATGCGGGCAGCGCCCAGCGTTGCGATGCTCATGCTGCGACCTCCTCGCGTGCGGGAACGGGCTCGGCGGCGCGCACGAGTTGGAGGTAGACGTCCTCGAGGCTCGGACGGATCACCTCGAGCCCGTCGGGCTCACGACCGAGCGACCCGACGAGGGAGGCCACGAGCAGGCCGGGCTCCTCCGTGCGCTGCTCGTGGCTCCCGGTGCCGTCGGTCCAGCGCACGAGGGGCACGCGCGCATCCGCGCCGCCGATCTCGTCGACACCGCCGAGGGCGACAAGGCCGCCGCCGGCGATGACGCCGGCGCGATCAGCGAGCTGCGCGGCCTCCTCGATGTAGTGCGTGGTGAGCAGGATCGTCACCCCCTCCGCCTTCAGCCGGCGGATGAGGCCCCAGAACTGCTGCCGTGCCTCGGGGTCGAAGCCCGTGGTGGGTTCGTCGAGGAACAGCAGCTCGGGCCGGCCGATGATGCCGAGCGCGACGTCGACGCGTCGCTGCTGCCCGCCCGACAGCTTGCCGATGCGGGTCTTCGCCTGGGCCTCGAGACCGACGGCGGCGATCACCTCGTCGACGTCGCGCGGGTTCGGGTAGAGGCTCGCGAAGTGCCGCAGCTGCTCGGCCACGGTGAGGAGCCCCGTCTCGCCCGTCGACTGCAGCACGATGCCGAGCCGGGCCTTCCAGTCGAGGCCGCCCTTCGCGGGGTCGACGCCGAGCACGTGCGCATCACCGCCGGTGCGGATGCGGTAGCCCTCGAGGATCTCGATGGTGGTGGACTTGCCCGCCCCGTTCGGGCCGAGCAGGGCGAAGGTCTCGCCGTGGTGGATGTCGAAGCTCACGCCGTCGACCGCGGCCTTCCGGCCGTATGTCTTCTGGAGGTCGCGCACGCGCACGGCCACATCGTTCGTTGTCATGACTCCAGCGTGGCAACGGGCCGCCGCACGCGGCAGCGGTGGATCGGATGATTCGGCCGTCCACCGATCGGTGGAGGCCACGTCCGCCGGTCGGCGGCGGCTCCGCGGCTCGGGGGCCGCCGCCGGTCAGGATGCCGCGCCGAGCTCGTCGATGCGTCGGCGCAGCGCGCGGCGCTCGGCGTCGGACGGCGCGAGCTCCAGCGCGTCCCGCAGGCGTGCGGCCGCGGCATCCGCTCGCCCGAGCCGCGCCAGCAGCTCGCCCTGCGCGGCCGGGAGCAGGTGGTAGCGGTCGAGGGCGCCGGATGCCGCGAGCCGGTCGAGCTCGTCGAGTCCGGCCTTCGCGCGGCCCGCGAAGCCGTGCGCGAGCGCGCGGTTCAGGGCGACGACGGGGGAGGGGTCGAGCGCGGCGAGCTCGTCGTAGAGCGTCGCGATGCGCTCGAAGTCGGTGTCGTCGGCGGTCGGCGCGGCGGCGTGGCACGCCGCGATCTCGGCCTGCAGCCGGTACGGGCCTCGGATGCCGCGGGGCCGGCGCTCGAGGCTCCGCAGGATCGCGAGCCCGGACGCGATCTCGGCGGCATCCCACCTCGTGCGGTCCTGCGCGGCGAGCGTCACGAGCTCCCCGCCGGCGTCGACGCGGGCGCGGCGTCGCGAGTCCTGCAGCAGCATGAGCGCGAGGAGGGACGCCGCCTCGCGCTCCTCGGGCATGAGCCGGACGACGAGCCGTGCGAGCCGGATCGCCTCGTCGGCCAGGGCGCCGCGCCGCTCGGCGTCGCCGCCGGAGGCGGAGTAGCCCGCGTTGAACACGAGGTACAGCACGGCGAGCACGCCGCCGAGCCGCTCGGGCAACGCCGCGGCATCCGGAACCCGGTAGGGGATACCCGCGTTGCGGATGCGCTGCTTGGCGCGCACGATGCGCTGCGCCATCGTGGGCTCGGGCACGAGGAACGCGCGCGCGATCTCGGCGGTGGTGAGACCGCCGAGCGTGCGCAGCGTGAGCGCGACGCGCGCCTCGAGCGCGAGGGCGGGATGGCAGCAGGTGAAGACGAGGCGCAGGCGGTCGTCGACCCCGCCGTCGGCCGACTCGCCGCCGAGCCGGTCGAACGCCGTGTCGGTCTCGGAGGGTTCGCCGTCGGGCGCCGGGAGGGGCGCACCCGCCCGCCGCCCGACGTTCCGGCCGCCCTCGACCTCCTCGAGCGCGGCCGCCTCGCGCACCTTCGCGGCCTCGTTGGCCCGTCGGCGGAGCCGGTCGATCGCGAGGTTCCGCGCCACCGTCGTGAGCCACGCGCCGGGATTGCGCGGCACGCCCTCCGCCGGCCATCGCTCGACCGCGCGGGCGAACGCCTCGGCCGCGCAGTCCTCGGCGAGCGTCCAGTCGCCGGTCTGGCGGATGAGCGTCGCCACCACCCGCGCCCACTCGTCTCGGTGGGCGCGGGCGACGGCGTCGTGGTGCGCAGCGGCGCCGTGCGTCATCCGAGGGCCGCGGTCTCCTCGGCCCGTTCGCGCGCGTGCCGCTCGGCGCCGGGCTCGTGCACGTCCATCGGCCACGCCGGACGCAGCTCGATGCGGCCGAAGCGGGCCATCGGATGCCGCGAGGCGATCTCGATCGCCTCGTCGAGGCTCTCCACCTCGAGGATGTCGTAGCCGGCCATCCACTCCTTCGACTCGGTGAACGGGCCGTCGGTGACGAGCAGTTCGCCGTCGCGTACCCGGACCAGCGTGGCATCCGTCGGCGGACGCAGCCGCTGGCCCCGGATGCGGATGCCGCGGGACTCGAGGTCGTCGACCCAATCGCCGACGTTGTCCTCCTCGGGCACGAACGGCTCGGCGTCGGGGTCGGTGGCGACGATCAGCAGGTATTCCATGGTGGGTTCCTCCCTGGTTGACACGGTATGCACCCACGACGAACAGGGGAAGGCGTTCTCGACAGGTGGACCCGATCAGTGCGGAACGGATCAGTGCGGGAGCACGAGCGAGACGCCGAGCACGACCATGACGACCGCGATGACGCCGTCGAGCACGCGCCAGGCGCGTGGGCTGCCGAGCACGCCGCCGAGGAGCCGTGCGCCGTACGCCAGGCCGAAGAACCACGCGATGCTCGCGATGCCGGCCCCCACCGCGAACGCCCAGCGGCCGTCGCCGTGCGTGTTGGCGACCGAGCCGAGCAGGAACACCGTGTCGAGGTAGACGTGCGGGTTCAGCCAGGTCAGCGCGAGACAGGTGAGCACGGCGGCGGCGAGCGTGGTGCGGGTCGTCGCGGGGGCGGTGACGGTGCGGGTGGTGACCTCGGTGGGGGTCTCGCGACGGCGCTGCGTGCCGCCCCGATCCTCGGATGCCTCGTCGGCGACGAGCGCTTCGCCGGTCGGCCGGATCGCCCGGCGCGCCGCGAGCAGGCCGTACCCGACGAGGAACGCCGCGCCGAGCCAGCGGATCACCTCGACGAGCCAGGGCACCGCCTGCAACACCGCGCCGATGCCCGAGACGCCCACCACGATGAGCGCGAGGTCGGAGAGCGCGCAGATCGCGGCGACGGCGAACACGTGCTCCCTGCGGATGCCCTGTCGCAGCACGAAGAGGTTCTGCGCGCCGATGGCGACGATGAGGGAGAGGCCGAGGCCGAGGCCGGCGAGGAGCGAGGAGACGGGCACGGATCGACGATAGGCGGCGAATAGCCTGCAATCCAGCTCAAGATTCTTCAGCAGCATTAGCATGGCTTCAGATGGAGATCCCGCTCGACCTCGCCCGCACGCTCGCCGCCGTCATCGACGAGGGCACGTTCGACGCGGCGGCCCGCCGCCTGCGGCTCACGCCGTCGGCCGTGTCGCAGCGCGTGAAGTCGCTCGAGCAGCAGCTGGGACGCGTCCTGGTCGTACGATCCAAGCCCGCGCGCGCCACCGCCGCCGGCGCGGCCGTCGTGCGCCTGGCCCGCCAGCTCACGCTGCTCGAGCAGGACGCGCTCGCCGGGTTCGGCCTCGACGCGGCATCCGACCTTCCGGTCTCGATCCCGCTGGCCGTGAACGCGGACTCCCTCGGCACGTGGTTCCTGCCGGCGCTCGCCCGCGTCGCCGAGCGGCATGCCGTCGTGTTCGACCTGCACCGCGACGACCAGGACTTCACCGCGAGCCTCCTCGAGTCGGGCACGGTCATGGGGGCCGTCACGTCGCAGGCGACGCCGGTGGCCGGATGCCTCGTGCGCCCGCTCGGGGTCATGCGCTACGACGCCGTGGCCACGCCCCGCTACGTCGCTCGCTGGCTTCCCGACGGACCGACCCCCGAGGCCCTCGCCCAGGCCCCGCGCGTGGACTTCGACCGCCGCGACGACCTGCAGGCCGAGTATCTGGGCGAGCTCGGCGTCGACGTCGAGCACCCGGCGCGCCACTTCGTGCCCGCCTCGAACGACTTCGCGACCGCGATCAAGCTCGGGCTCGGCTGGGGAATGCTGCCGGGCTTCCAGTCGGCGACCGAGCTCGAGCGCGGCGAGCTGGAACGACTCGGCGGCCGTCCTGTCGACGTGCCGCTCTACTGGCAGCAGTGGAATCTGGGATCGCCGCTGCTCGACGCGATCGCCGAGGGCATCACGGCGGAAGCGCGAACCGCGCTGGGCTGAGCGGGCAGTGTCGAAACCGCGCTCTCTCGTTCGTCGGACCGACGTGACGTGAGACGAAGGGGAGCGAGATGGAGATCATGATGTTCGTGGTGGCCGATCCCGAGGTCGATGCGGGAGAGGTCGACCAGGAGGCGGTGGCGGCAATGGACCGGGAGCTCGAGGAGCGTGGCACGCTCAAGCGGGCCATGCGGCTGCGGCCGGCCGCCGAGGCGACGACCGTGCGTGTGCGGGGCGGTGCGATCGAGATCCGTCCGGTCTGGCCGCTCGATGAGGGGAAGTGACCACGTGCAGTTCATGTTGCTCGTCGCCACCGACCCCGACGCCGAGCCCTCTCGTGCCGAGCAAGACGACATCGAGGCGTGGGTCGACGAGATGTCCGGGCGCGGCATCTTGATCACGGGTGACCGTCTGCGTCCTCCCGAGTTCGCGAAGACCGCGCGGGTACGCGGCGACGAAGCATCGAGGTGCGCGCGCCTGGCCGCTCGACGAACCGGACGACGGAGGGTTCACCCACTCCTGATATGTAGTCCTTTCCTGTCAAGTGGGCAGGGTGAG
>NZ_SJZG01000013.1 GCF_004959775.1 Agromyces sp. H66 | reverse complement strand
CGTCGGGCGCGGCGGTCGCGGGGAGCGCGGCCGCGCCGACGCCGGCGACGCCGATCGCGAGGCCGCTCAGGGCGGCCGCGATCGCTCGGCGGCGACGCGGCGCCGCGGGATGGATGGATGGTGGCATAGGGAACACCTCTCGCACGTGCTGACTGCTTGCCATGCAACCTCTCACGGCGGAGTGGTTAGGGTGGTGGCGGAGAAATGCCATGGCCGCGATCCGCCACGACGGTCGCCGAGCCGGGTGGATCGGCCGAGGCGGTCGAGGGGAACGGAAGGCGTCGCGTGCTCGAGGCGATCGGACTGGACGACGAGCACACCGCCGTGTACCGGCTGATCCTGCAGGCCCCCTCGGCGAGCATCGACGAGCTCATCGCGTCTGCCGCCCTCCCCGCCGGCCGGGTGCACGAGGTGCTCGCCGAACTCGAACGCCTCGGACTGCTCGCGCGCCAGGCGTCCGCCCCCGACCGGGTCGTCGCCTCACCGCCCGCGGTGGCGCTCCGCCCGATGCTGCTCGAGCGCGAACGCGGCCTGACCCAGGCGCACGAGGCCCTCGTGCAGCTGAGCGAGCTCTACCGCACGGGCGCCGCCCGGCGCGAGGCACCCGACGTGGTCGACGTGGTACTCGGAGCGGACGCCGTGCGCCAGCGGTTCGCGCAACTGCAGGCGTCGGCCACGCAGCAGGTGCGCGTGTTCGTGCTGAGCGAGGTGGCCTTCCTCGACGCCGACGAGAACCTCGCGGAGGACGACGCGCTCGCCCGCGGGGTGCGATACCGGGTGATCGTCGAGAAGCCCGTGCTCGAGCGTCCGGGATTCATCGACGCGGCACGTGAGGCGGCCACCTTCGGCGAGGAGGTGCGGGTGCTGCCGACGCTGCCGACCCGGCTCATCATCGCCGACGACGCCATGGCGCTCCTGCCCATGCGGTCGCACGGCGAGGAGCGGTCGTCGGGCGCGCTGCTGGTGCATCCGAGCGGGCTCCTCGACCTCGTGGTCTCGATCTTCGAGGTGTTCTGGGCGAACTCGACCGAGTTCATCTCCACGGGCGATCTGCCGGGCTCTCACGACTCGGTCGACCGCGACCTGCTGAAGCTCCTCCTGCTCGGGCTCACGGATGCCGCGGCCGGCGCCCAGCTCGGCATCTCGGTGCGCACGGTGCAGCGCCGGGTGGCCGAGCTCATGGAGACGGCGGGCGTGACGACGCGCATCCAGCTCGGCGCGGAGGCCGTGCGCCGCGCGTGGGTGTAGGACGTCAGGTGTAAGACGTCAGGTGCGGGGACGCGCGAGCACGCCGCCGATGTAGCCGAGCACCGCGCCGAACCAGACGATCGGGAGTCCGAGGGCGAGCTCGGGCACGAACGACGTGATCGCGAGGAAGATCAGGAACCCGACCGACAGCAGCACGACGAGGATCGCCGACTTGCGCGTGAGGCCGCCCGCCTTTCCAGCCAGCCCGAACGCCATCATCAGGGCGAGCACGAGGAGCACGAGACGCAGCGGCGGCTCGACGACCTGCGCCCCGACGGTGAACGCACTCAGGGTGAGGAGCTCGCGGATCCACTCCACGAACGGGAGCAGCGGCGGGAACCCGGCGAACCAGGGGCTCAGCGCGCCGATCACCACGAGGATCGCGCCGATGATGACGAGCCACTTGCTCGCCGGGCCGCGGCGGTTCGGTGCGGTCTGGGTGAGCTCGGCGGCGGCGCTGAGGCTCTGCGCCCCGTCGGTCGCCTCCACCTCCAGTCGGCGCACGCCGACCTGGTTCGCGGGCGGGTGCGGGCTCGACACCCGCAGTTGCGACTGTCCGACGCCGCCCGGTCCGACGGCGAGCTGCGGCGGCGCGAAGGTCGCGCGCGCCATCCCGTCTTCGGATCGTGCCGAGAACGTGACGTGCAGCGGCTCGGCGCCACGGCGGTTGTCGACGATGACCGCGAATCGCCCCTCGCGGCGCGTGCCGACGTTCAGCTTCGGCGGCTCCACCTGCAGTTCGGCGGTCGTGATCGCGGCGGCGGACGACGTGATCTCGAGCACGCCGGATGCCTCGACGTCGTTCGTGCCGTCCGACGCGACGACGGTGAACGGATGCGTCGCGGTGCTGCCCCGGGCCGGCAGGTGTGCGCGCACGCGACCGTGGGCGCGCGTGATGTGGCCGGGCACGGCGAGGAACCGCGCGGGCGCGAACGCGAAGGCGAGCCGGTGCTCGGGATCGTTGCCCGCGAGCGAGACGGTGACGCCGTTGTGGCCGCCGCGGTTGTCGACGTGCACGTCGAAGTCCGCGTCGGAGGCGTCGGCGATGCGGAGGGTGCTCGGCTGCAGCCGCACGCGGATCGGCTGGTCGACCGGGGCGGGCGTCGTGTGCTGCACGAGCGTGACGATCGCCGTGATGGGTCCCTCGTCGTTCGACGCCGTGACGGTGAGCTGGCGGTTGAGCTGCTGGCCCGGCGCGGGCTGCGGGGCGGTGAAGTTCACGGCGGCCTCGACCATCGCGCCGGCGGGGACCTCGACCACGGCGGGGGAGAATGCGAAGCGCACCACGCTCTCGGGATCGCTGCCCGACAGCCCGACGGTCTGCGGGTAGTTCGCGCCGCGGTTGTCCAACCGGAGCGAGAGCGATCCCGAGCCCGAGTCCTCGAGCCGGATGAGCGTCGGCCGTGCCTCGAGCGAGATCCTGGGCCCCCTCGGCGGCACCGTCACGTGCACGCTCGCATCGATCGTCAGACGTGGATCCTCCATCGACCGCACGACGAACGCGAGCGTGAGCCGTTGCGCGAGCACGAGGACGCCGGGCCGCATCGTGAGCGACACCGGGACGGTGCGGCGCTCGCCCGGCATGAGGTGGGTGTCGGGGTGCGTGAGCTCGAGCCAGGCCGGCGGATCGACGGCCTCGATGACGTAGCCGTCGACGATGGTCGACGTGTTCTCGATCGAGAGCTCGACGCGGGCGGGCGCATCCTGGGCGATCGTCACCTCGGGCGTCGTCACGTCCACGTCGGGCGGATCGTAGCGCGACGGGTCCCGGTCGCCGGGCTCGGGCTCGCCCTCGGCGGGGATCGTGACGGCGGGCTCCGTGGCGGCGGCCTCCGTCACCGCGCCCGAGCCGTCGACGGTCGGGACATCCGTCGCGGTTCCGGATGCCGCGGACGACCCGCCCGTCCCCGCGCCCGGCGCCGTCGTGCCTGCTGCCGCAGTGCCTGCCGCCGCAGTGCCTGCCGCCGCCGTCGTGTCGGTCGGCACCGTGCCGACCACGCGGGGGATCGTGCCCGTGAGGGCGTCGCCGCCGAGCGTGGAGCGTCCCACGTCCCAGCCCAGGTACGCGTCGCACGTCGCGCAGAAGCGGGCGCCGACGTCGTTCTTCGCGCCGCACGTCTCACAGGTGCGTTCGGCCATCCCCGTCCCTCCGGCCGCAGCGTCGCGACATCAGGATGTCGCGATACCGCCGATCGTACGAATCCTTCGGAGCTTCCGGCCAGTCAACTGCCTCAACGGGCACCGATCCCTGCCCATGGCGCGCCTCAGGCCGCGGCCTTCAAGGGGCAGTAGACGACCGTCTTCGTCTGGTCGTCGGGCGTGCCGGGCGGGCTCCAGTACTCCTCCCACATGGTGGTCTCGTCGAGCTCGCGACCCTGCACGGCCATCGCCTTCGCGATCGCGTCGTACGCCTCCGAGACCGTGGCGTAGGTGCCCAGGTGCGTCGTCGTGGCGACCTCGCTCGCGGGCGTCTCGTCGGGCACGATGTCGCCCTCGCCCTCGACGGGTTGCGGCACGACGAAGCCCGCGGCGACCACGACCTCGCCGCTCGTCATGTCCATCTCGGTGTAGCGGCCGATCGCGGGGTGCGGTCCGAGCAGGCCCTTCGGGCCGAGGTAGGCCGCGACCTTCTCGAACGCCGAGCCCATGAACGTCGGGATCTCGCCGAACGTCGTGCGTTTCCGTACGACCGCGAGATCCTGTCGCGGCTGCTGGATGATGCGGACCTCGTAGGCCATGAGACCTCCCCCGTGAGTCGTCCCGCCTCCAGTATGGCCCGCGACACGCGCGGGCGTACCCCCCGGTCGGGTCCTCGACTTCGGATGCCCCGCACCCTACTGTTCAGGCATGGACAGCGCCGTCGCCGCGATCGCCGCCTGGCTGCCGCGGCAACGCTGGTGCGGCGGCAAGGCCCACGCGCCCCGGCTGCGCCTGATCGGCGCGTTCGAACTGCCGTCGGCCGATGCGGACGCCCGCGTCCGCACCCTGCTCCTCATGGACGATGCGGCGACGCCGCCGATCCTCTACCAGCTGCCGGTGGTCGAGCGTGCCGAACGACTGCCCGCGGCATCCGACCATCTCATCGCGCACCTGCCCGAGGGCGGGTTCCTCTACGACGGACCGTACGACCGCGCCTACACCGATGCGCTGCTCGCCCTGATCGTGGACGAGGGGCGGGCGGTCGCCGAGGGGGCGGATGCCGCGGGGCGATACTCGGGGGCAGGGGGTGCGTCGGGCGCCGAAGATGCCGCGGGCGCCGCCCACCCGCCGCTCAGCGCGCCCGCCACGGTCGTCGGCGGCGAGCAGTCGAACACGTCGATCGTCTACCGTCCGGCGGATGCGGCGCCCATCATCTGCAAGGTGTACCGGCAGCTGCATCACGGCGAGAATCCGGATGTCACGCTGCAGACGGCGCTCGCGGCATCCGGTTCGCTGCACGTGCCCGCGAGCATCGGGCACGTGGTGGGCGAGTGGGCCGACGTGGGCCGCGCCGACGGGCGGGCGCACGGGCACCTCGCGTTCGCCCAGGAGTTCCTGCCGGGGGTGGCGGACGCGTGGCGCGTGGCCCTCACCGCCGCCGCGGCGGACACCCCGTTCACCGACGAGGCGCGCGGGCTCGGCGCGGCGGTGGCGGCGCTGCACCTCTCGCTCGGCGAGCTCTTCCCCCGCGAGGAGCCGTCGCCCGAGCTCATCGGCATGATCACGGGCGCGTGGGCCCGGCGGCTCGCGATCGCGGTCGCGGAGGTGCCGACGCTCGCGCCGCGCCGCGCCGAGATCGAGGCGATCCACGAGCGGGCGCGGGCGGGCGCGTGGCCGCAGCTGCAGCGCATCCACGGCGACCTGCACCTCGGGCAGGTGATCCTCGCGCCGGGGCGCGGCTGGGTCATCCTCGACTTCGAGGGCGAGCCCATGCGGCCGATGGAGGACCGCACGCGACCCGACCTGCCGGTGCGCGACGTCGCCGGCATGCTGCGCTCGTTCGACTACGTCGCCGGGTCGACGGCGATCGCCTTCCCCGAGCGCGCGTCCGCCGCGGTGCGATGGGCGGATGCCGCGAGGCGGGCGTTCCTCGACGGATACGTCGCGGCATCCGGCCTCGACCTCGGCGTGTACCGCGACCTCCTCGCCGCGTTCGAGCTCGACAAGGCGGTGTACGAGGCGACCTACGAGACCCGCAATCGCCCGAGTTGGGCGGCGATCCCACTGGGCGCGATCTCGAGCCTGCTCCGGTCGGAGCCGTTGCCGGTCGAGCCCGCGTAGCTCGCAGCTCGCAGCCGTCAGCTCGTAGCCCGCAGCTCAGGCGAGGTCGACGACGGCGACGGCGAACGTCGAGGCCGCGCGCGCGAGCCGGTCGTCGAACGTCGCGAGCCCGGCGCGGTTGCCCATGGCGACGTCGATCACGCAGCAATCGGGAAGCTTGAGGCCGGTCTCGACGCGGATCCGTGCGAGCCGCGCCGCACCGGGAGGCGGAGCCCATTCGGTGATGCCGAGTTCGGCGAGGTGATGCTCGGCGACCGAGCCGGCCCCGACTCGCATGGGGCCGACGAGCACCTCGGTGATCGTCAGGGGATGCATGACGAACTCGGCGTCGAGATGCGCACGGAGGAATCGCCCCGCTGCGGCATGGTGCGGGTCGCGGGACGACAGGTGCGCGATGACCACGCTCGCGTCGAGCGCGATCACTCGGGCCATTCGCTGCGCAACTTCTCGAGGTAGTCGGGTTCGTACGCCACGTCGAGGCTGCCCGCGCTCGCGTCGACCGCCTGCCGTCGGCGGGACCGCGGCTGCTCCGCGTCGGCGTCGATGGCCTCCGCACCGCGGAGGAAGAGCCGCAGGACGAGTTCGCTGCGGCTCGCCTCGGGCCATGCCCGTGCGGCGACGTCGAGTGCGCGCCGGATCTCGGGCGTCTCCGTCACCTGGAACCGAGGACGGGTGGTGGGCATGCGACAAGTGTACCACCGGCAGGGTTCGGTGGTACACCTCGGTGGATGCACGAGTGAGGTCCCACTCATCCGAGTCGGGAGAACGGCCCGGGCGGGTCAGCGGATGCCGCGGGCGAACAGCAGCAATGGCGTGCGCGCCGCGTACTCGCGGTACTCGTCGCCGTACGCATCGATGAGCCGTCGCTGCTCGACGTGCGCCTTCGTGACGAGCACGGCGACCAGGAGCACCCAGATCACGACGAGCTCGATGCGGCCGCGCCAGAGCACCCAGCCGGCCGCGCCGATGAGGATGCCGAGGTAGATCGGGTTGCGCGTCCACCGATAGATGCCGCCCGTGCGGAGCGGGGCGTCGGGCTTCGGTGCGACCCACGGCACCAGGTCGCGGCCGAGGGCCACGACGCCGGCGGTCGCAAGTCCCGCGCCGACGAGCGCGAGGAGCACCGCGACGACGGTGATCCACGTCGCGCCCCACAGCGGGTCACCCGGGAGCAGCAGCAGGGCGAGCAGCAGGAACTGCGCCCACACCAACCAGTTCGCGCGGTCTCTCACGGTCGCCTCCCTCGTCGAGTCCCATCCTCCCCCACTCAGGACCGGCTGCTACCGTGAGTGAGCGTTCACCTTTCGCGGCATCCCAAGGAGACGGACCCATGACCTCGTCGTCACCAGCTCGAGAGCGCATCCTCGATGCGGCCGCCACGGTACTCGCCCAGCGTGGCGTGGCCGGCGCGACGACCCGCGAACTCGCCCGCGCTGCGGGGTACTCCGAGGGCATGCTCTACAAGTACTTCACCGACAAGCAGCAGCTCTTCGTCGCGGTGCTCAGCGAGCGGATGCCCCGCATCGAGCTGCCCGCGGCATCCGACCGATCCGACCTGACGTCGTCGCTGGCGGGCATCGTCTCGGCACTCCTCTCCTTTTTCACGCGGACCTTCCCCCTGTCCGTGTCGATCTTCAGCGCCCCCGACCTGCTCGCCGAGCATCGCGACGGCGTGCGGGCGCACGGCGCCGGACCCGAGGGCGTCGTGCCGCTCGTCGTCGGCCTCCTCGGCGAGGAGCAGGCGGCCGGCCGCATCCGCGACGACGCCGACCTCGAGGCCGCCGCCCACCTGCTCGTGGGGCTGGCGTTCCACCGGGCGTACCTCGCCGCCTACGAGGGCGAGATGGAGGTGACGGATGCCCCGGACTTCGCACTCCGGGGCATCCGGTTGCTCGTGCCGTCGCTGGCGCCGCACTGAGCTGATCGCTACCGCGGTGGCTGACGCGGCCCGCCCTCGGCGACGACCTCCCACGTGACGCCCGACACGACGAGGTCGGCGCGTTCACGCCCGGGCGCGATGCGTCGTGCGTTCGCACCGTCGACCTGTGTCGCCCAGTCCCGTGCCGCCTCGGGCGAGCGACCGGAGGCGGTGTGCCGGCGCACCAGGCGCGGCATCCGCTCGTCGTCGTCGGCGTCGCAGAACCACGCCTCGTCGAGCAGGCCCCGCACGCGCCGCCACGGCTCGGACTCGTCGAGCAGGTAGTTTCCTTCGACGACCACGATGCCGTGGCTCGGCGCCACGGCGATCTCGCCCGCGACCGGCTCGTCGACGTCGCGCTCGAACGCCGGTGCGTACACCGTGTGCTCGAGCTCGCGCCGCGCCCGTTCGAGCAGCGCGACGAAGCCCCAGCCGTCGAACGTCTCGATCGCACCCTTCCGGTCGCGGAGGCCGAGTCGGTCGAGGGTGGCGTTCGCGAGGTGGAAGCCGTCCATCGGCAGGTGGACCGCGGATGCCCCGCCTGCGCCGTTCGCGTTCAACGCCGCCACGAGCTCGACGGCGAGTGTGGTCTTGCCCGCGCCGGGGCTCCCCGTGATGCCGATGAGCACCCGGCCCCGGGATGCCGTGGCGCGCACGCCGCGCGCCCGGGCCGCGAGCACGGCGAGCGCGGGATCGGGCATGCCTTCAGTATGTCGGGATGCCCCCGGGTGCCGGTCGCATCCCTCCGACTTGCCGCGATCTCCTCAGATCGAGAACAGGCGCGGCTGCGACACCACCTCCGCGCCCTCGAGCTCGAGCAGGAACCGCTTGCGCTCGAGCCCGCCCGCGTAGCCCGTGAGCGACCCGCTCGCGCCGACGACGCGATGGCACGGAATGAGGATGCTGACAGGGTTCCGCCCGACGGCCTGGCCAACCCGGCGCGCGAGGCCGCGGTCGCCGAGCCGCTCGGCCAGCGCGCCGTACGTCGTCGTCTCGCCGTGGCGGAGGTCTCGGAGCATCCGCCACACCCGCTCCTGGAACGGGTCGCCCGAGGTCGCGACCGGCACGTCGAAGCCGGTGCGGCGCCCGTCCAGGTACTCCCCGAGCTGCGCGGCGGCGAGCGCGAACAGCGGATCGGTGCGCGCATCGACCTCGACGCCGACGTCGCTCGGCGGATACCAGTGGCCGGGGAAGTACAGTCCGACGAGCGCGGGCCCCTCGCCGACCGCGAGCAGTCCGCCGAGCGAGGTCGGGAGCGTGGCGTGGCGTGTCATGGTTCCATCGTCGCGCCGAACGGCCCCCGACGGCGCTCGCGCACCAGCGGGAATCGGACCTCATCGCGGACGCCGCAGTCAACCCCGCGCGGCCGGCGCGGCACCGTGCCTACGATGACCGGACGATCCGATCGAGGAGCGACCGATGACCGACGAGATGCGACCCGACGACCCCATCCGTGTTCCCGGCGAGCGCGAGCGTCCCGACGAGACGCAGCCCGCCGACGACCGGCCCGGCGATCGCGAGCCGGCCGGCGAGGAGACGCCCGGCGCGCCCGGCAGTGCCGCCCCGATGACCGAGTCCACCGACGGCGGCCTGGAGGGCGGCGACCCCGGCGTCGAGGAGTAGTTCCGCGCGTCGGATGCTCACCACGTCGGCGAGAGCCGCCCGCGATAGCCCGCCCGCTACTTGCTCATGCCCGCCGTCAGCCCCGAGACGATCTGCTTCGTGGCCAGGAGGAAGAGCACCACGAGCGGGATCGTCGCCAGCGTGAGGCCGGCGAAGAGCGTCGCCCAGTCGGTCTGGTACTCCCCGAAGAACCGGGTGATGCCGACCGGGAGCGTGTACGACGACTGGTCGCGGATGAGGATGAGCGGGTAGAAGAAGTCGTTCCACACCGGCACGAACCGGAACACGATGACCGTCGCGATCGCCGGGCGCACGAGCGGCAGGTGCACCCGCCAGAAGGTGGTGAACGGGCCGGCACCGTCGAGCCGTGCGGCCTCGTCGAGTTCGATCGGCAGCTGACGGAAGAAGCTCGCCAGGACGAACGTCGAGAACGGGATGCCGAGGGCTCCGTAGACGAGGATGAGTCCCCAGAGGTTCGAGATCATTCCGGCCGCATCGAGCATGAAGAACAGCGGCAGGATCGCGAGGTACACCGGCAGCATGAGCCCCGAGAGGAACACGCCCTCGAGAGTCGTGAAGAGCTTCGATCGGGTGCGTGCGAACGCGTAGGCCGCGAGCAGTGACACTGCCGTCGAGAGCAGCACGGATGCCACGGTCACGAAGATCGAGTTGAAGAAGTACGTGTCGAACGACGCGGTGATCCACGCCTTGCCGTAGCTCGTGAAGTTCGGCGGCAGCGGCAGCCCGAGCGGTTGCTTGGCCATGTCCTGCGTGGTGCGCAGCGAGTTCGACAGCATGAGCAGGAGCGGCGCGATCGAGATCGCCGCGTACAGCCAGAGGAACGTGCTGGAGGCGACTCCGCCGACGGTGGCCCGGCGACCCGCGCGGCGGCTCGGCGCCGTGCCCCCACGGTCGGTCGAGTCATCCGTCGAGGTGTCGGGCGTGATCGTCGCGGTCATCAGAACAGCTTCCGTTCCGTCCGGCGCATGAACCAGGTGATGAGCATGGAGATCCCGAAGATGAAGAGGAAGAGAAGCGTGGCGATCGCCGAACTCGTCCCGATGGCATTCGACGAGCCCGACTCGAACGCCGTGCGATAGAAGAGCAGGCTCATCACATCGGTGGCACCGGCCGGATTGCCCTGCGAGCCGCCGAGTGCGTAGGGAATCGGGAACGCCTCCATGGCGCCGATGAAGGTGAGCACGCTGACGGTGCCGATCGCCGGCAGCAGCATCGGGAGCGTGATGGCGCGGAACCGCTGCCACGCCGACGCCCCGTCGATCGACGCGGCCTCGTCGATCTCCTGGGGGATGCCGCCGAGTGCGGCGCCGTAGAGCAGCACGGGGAACCCGATCCACTGCCAGGCCGTGACGACGACCACGACCCAGATCGCGGTCTGCGGGTTGCCGAGCCACGGCTGCGCGAGCTCACCGAGGCCGATGCCTCGGAGCACCGCGTTCACCGGCCCGAACAGCGGCGAGAGCATGAGCGACCAGAGGTAGCCGATCACGAGCGGCGAGACGAGGTACGGCAGCGTGTACATCGTCTGGAAGAACCGCTTGAACCGCCCGATGCGGTGCAGCAGGGTCGCGAGTCCGAGGCCGATAGTGTTCTGGAAGACCATCGCGCCGACGAACAGCAGCAGGTTGTGCACGAACGCGTTCGGGAGGTCGTCGCGATATGGCAGCCGGGTGAACAGGGTGACGTAGTTCTCGACCCCCACGAAGCCGCCGCGCACGATGCCCGTCCAGTCGAAGAACGAGTAGCTGAGTGCCGTGAGCAGCGGGTATGCGATGAAGATCGAGAAGAGCGCGAGGGCGGGGAGCACGAAGACCATGCCCGCCCGACGTGACAGGGTGATGCCGGTGCGGACGGTGCCGCGGCGCACCCTGGGCGTCGTGATGGCGGACATGGTCTTCGTTCCTCGCGATCGGATGGTGTGTGGTGGGCGACTCGCCGTGGCTACTCGCCGGGCGTGAACCACTGCGAGATGCCGGCCTGCAGGGAGGCAGCGGCGGCCGCGGCATCCGTCTGGCCGAGGAACATCTTCTGTACCTCCGCGCCGAGTACCGCGGTACCGAGCGGCTCACCGTAACGGAAGTCGACGAGCAACAGGTACGGAGCCTGTCCGTCCTCGTAGTTCGCCCATGCCTCCTTCATGACTTCGTCCTCGTACTCGACGCCCGGGATGGCGGAGAACTGGTTGAGCTCATCGGCGACGAGCTGGCCGAACTCGGGGGTCGCGAGCCAGTTGAGCAGCTCGAAGGCCTCGTCCTGGTGCGTCGACTTCGTGTTCACCGCGAAGTTCCCGTCGGCGTACGCCGGCGAGACCGGCGCGTCGAGCACGGCACCATCGGGCAGCGGCACCTGGTACGAGCCGAACTCGAGGTCCGGCGCCTGGTTGCGGAAGGTCGCGATCTCGAACGATCCCCCGGGGAACTGCGCGGCCTGGCCCGACGTGAACTGGATCTGGCTGTCGGTGTAGCTCACGCCGACGACGTCTGGGGTCAGGTACTTCTGCACCTGCGTGACGAGTTCGAGCGACGCCACGTAGTCGGGGTCGGTGAAGTCGGTCTCGCCCGCGAGCACCTTCTCCTCGAACTCCGAGCCGCCATATCGGGCGCTGCCGATGATGTCGGCGAAGATCGGCAGGATCCAGTCGTCCTTCGCACCGAGCGCCATCGGCGTGACGCCGGCGGCGAGGAGCTTCTCGTTCACCTCGATGAACTCGTCCCACGTATTCGGGACTTCGAGTCCGTGCTCGTCGAAGATGGCCTTGTTGTAGAACATCTGGAGCGTCTGGGTGGCGAGCGGCACGGCGTACGTCTTGCCGTCGGCCTTGCCCTTGGCCCCGGCGATCACGCTCGGGGCGATCTCGTCGAGACCGTCGACCTTGCCGTCGATCGGCTCGAGCTGGCCCGCCTCGATGTTCGGCTGCAGCTGGCCGTACGCGCGCACCATGGGCACGTCGGGGCCGTCGCTGCCGGCGAGGCCGGTGGTGAGGATCTGGTTGTACTCGGTGTTCTGGAACGCCTCGAACTCGACTGTGATGTTCGGGTGCTGCTCCTCGAAGACGTCGAAGATCGTGTTGTACGCCTCGACGTCTTCGGTGCGCCAGGACCAGACCTTGAGGGTGACCTGGTCACCCTCCTCGGCCCCATCGCCGCTCGCTGCGCTCGGCGCGCAGGCGCTGAGCAGGAGTGCGGACCCGGCCAGCAGGGCCGTCGTGGTGAGGATGCGTCGCCTCATGGGTTCTCCTTCGGTGGGGTGATGACTGCGGGGTGGTGCGTCAGGTGTCGGATGCCGCGGCGAGCGCGTCGCGCACGGAACCCTCGTGGTCGGCGAGCAGCGCGCGGGCGCTCGCAACGTCGGTGACGGCCAGCGCAGCGACGATCGCCGTCTTCAGCTGACCGTCGGAGGCGAAGAGCAGGTCGCGTGCGGCATCCGAGTCGAGGTCGGCGGCCTCTTCCAGGATGCGCACCGTGCGGCGACGGAGTTTGTCGTTCGTCGCGACCACCGAGACCATGAGGTTCGACCACGTGCGCCCCACCGCGACCATGAGCGCGGTCGAGAATCCGTTGAGCACGAGTTTCTCGGAGGTCGCGGCCTTCAGCCGGGTCGAGCCGGTCAGCACCTCGGGCCCGGTGTCGAGCACGATGTTCGTGTCGGCGAGCGTCGCGAGCGTCGCATACGGGTTGCTCGACACGAGCACCGTGTAGGCGCCGGCGCGGCGTGCCGCGGCGAGCGCACCGCCGACGTAGGGCGTATTGCCGCTTGCGGCGAGCCCGATCGCGACGTCGTCAGGGCCGACGCCATCGGCCGCGGCGCCCCCCTCGATCTCGGAGTCCTCGGCGTCCTCGACAGCGTTGACGATGGCGTCAGCGCCGCCTGCGATGTGGGCGACGACGCGGCCGGCCTCGAGGTTGAACGTGGGCAGCAGCTCCGCGGCGTCGAGCACGCCGAGTCGGCCGGACGTTCCCGCGCCGAAGTAGTGCACGTTGCCGCCGCGGCGGAACCGCTCGGCCGCGACGTCGACGACCTCTGCGAGCTGCGGCAGGATCGCCGCCACCGCGTCCACGGCCACGCGATCGTGCTCGTTGAGGAGCCGGAGCACCTCGACGCTCGCAAGTGCGTCGAGTCGAGCGGATGCCTCGAGGCGCTGCTCGGTCGGCGACACGAGGTCGTCGCCGTCGTGCTGCCGGTCGAGGAGTCGGTGGCTGGGCATCGTGGTGGGGCATCCTTCGGTTCCGCTGAGCTTCCGACTCAGTATGTACAGAACTGTCGCATTTCGGAAGAGCATCGATTATTTTTTTCAGATGACGTCTTCGAGGTTCACGATCGACTCCCTCGACGACGTCCTCGAGCAGGCGGCGGCCGACGGCGCCTACTCGGCCGCGGTCGTCCTCGTCACCGTGGACGGCCGGCTCGTGTACCGGCACGCGACGGGCGACATCCGTTCCTGGGATGCGCCGGGGGTGCCCGCCGGTCGCCCCTGGGCGGAGGCGGATGCCTCGACCCGGTTCGATCTCGCCTCGGTGACGAAGCCCATCGTTGCGGCAGCGCTCCTCGCTGAACTCGAGGCGCGGAGCCTGGAGCCCGACCTGCCGGTCGCCGAACTTCTCGACGAGTTCCGCGACCCCGCCCTCCGCGCGCTGACGCTCGCCCAGCTGCTCACGCATACGGCGGGCTTCCCCGCGGAGTGGGCCGATCGCGACCCCGACCCCGACGGTGCGCGGTTCCGGGCGAGAGCACGGCCGACGGCCCCTCCTGATGCCGCGCACCGCTACTCCTGCGTGGGCTACATCTGGGCGGGCTTCGCGGCAGAGGCGCTTGCGGACGCACCTCTCGACGAGGTGGTGCGAGCGCGTGTGCTCGACCCGCTCGGAATGGCGCAGACCACCTACCGACCCGAGCCCGCACTGCGGTCGGCCA
The DNA here is from genome assembly GCF_004959775.1 of Agromyces sp. H66. Classification (GTDB taxonomy): domain Bacteria; phylum Actinomycetota; class Actinomycetes; order Actinomycetales; family Microbacteriaceae; genus Agromyces. Next base: position 98,204 of record NZ_SJZG01000013.1, on the reverse strand, counting down.
TCGCCGCGACCGAGTTCCAGCCCGGGCGCGGACTCGTGCACGGAGAGGTCCACGATGAGACCGCATGGGCGCTCGGCGGCGTCGTCGGCAACGCCGGCCTCTTCGGAACGGCGGGCGACCTCCTCCGATTCGCGGAGTCGCTGCGCACGGGCGGGCATCTCGACGGCCGGCGGCTGCTCTCACCGGCCGTTGCGACCGCGCTCGTCACCGCCGTCCCCCTGCCCAGCAACCCCGGCTACCGACAGGCGTTCGGCACGCGCCTCGACGAGCACTGGATGCGGGGTCTCGGCCCGCGCACCGCCGGGCACACGGGATTCACGGGAACCGGCTTCGTCACCGAGCCGGGCGGTCGGCGCTCGGTAGTATTCCTCACGAACCGGGTCCACCCGACCCGATCATCGACCGAGCTCCACGCGTTGCGGGGCCGAGTCGTCGATCTCGCAGCCGGCCTCGGAGGCACCGCATGACCGATGTGTTCGTCACCCTCCGGCAGCGCCTGCCGACACTGAGCAAGGCTGAACGACGCGTCGCCGAGGCGGTCATCGATCGCCCCTCGCTCGTCATCGAGTCGACCATCACGCAGCTCGCGGCCGCGTGCAGCACCTCGCCCGCGAGCGTCGCCCGCATGTGCCGCGCGGCCGGCTTCGGCGGCTACAAGGAGTTCCGCATCACCGTGGCGGCCGCGAACAGCCGCGAGGAGGCGGCCCGCGAGCTCTTCAAGGTGGCTGATGCCGAGATCTCGCCGACCGACTCGATCGCCGACCTGGTGGCGAAGGTCGCCTACCAGGAGGCGCGCGCCATCGAGGAGACGGCGCGTGAGATCGACCTCGACGCGCTGGACGCCGTGGCCTCCCTGATCCGCGGTGCATCCCGCATCGACATCTTCGGTGCCGGCTCGAGCGGACTCACGGCACAGGACTTGCAGCTGAAGCTGCATCGCATCGGTATTCCGGGATTCTGCTGGTCGGACGCGCACCTCGCCCTCACCTCCGCGGCTATCACAACCCCGGGCAGCGTCGCGATCGGCATCTCCCACACGGGCACGACCCTCGAAACGAATCAGCTCATCGGCCTGGCACATGAGCGAGGCGCCGTCACGGTCGCGATCACGAATCATCCGGATTCTCCACTCGGCCTCGCCGCCGATCACGTGCTGACCACCTCGGCCCGCGAGTCGGGATTCCGAACGGGCGCCATGTCGAGTCGCCTCGCCCAGATGGCGATCGTGGATTTTCTGGTCGTGCGCCTCGTGCAACAGGATTTCGCCGCGGCGAGCGAGTCGTTGCATAGTACGTATCGCGCGGTGCAGAATCACCGCATCGGCGGCAGTGCCGACACAAGGTAGCCAGGCACCGCCGCCGCCGCTCAGCGCCCCACGATCACGTCCGCCCGCGCCGCCACCCACTCCACGAGGGGAAGCATGCGCTCCATGAGCTCCTCGCCGAGCTCGGTCAGCGAGTACTCCACGCGCGGCGGCACCTCGGGATACGACGTGCGCATCACCAGCCCGTCGGCCTCGAGCGTGCGCAGCGTCGAGGCGAGCATCTTCTCGCTGACGCCCTGCACCTCGCGGCGCAGCTCGCCCCAGCGGTGGGTGCCGTCGGTGAGCGCGAGCAGCACGAGCACGCCCCACTTGCTCATGATGTGGTCGAGCACCACGCGCGAGGGGCATCCCTCCATCAGGACCTCGGGCCTGCGTTCCCGGAGCTGCGCAAGACTTTCCACCATGCGGGTACCCTACGACACCGTGGGTACAGGCGTTCAGGAGGGTGGTCGTGCGGCGAGATCGCAGCGTGTCGGCGGTGCGGCATAGCGTCGTGACATGACCCTCGAATCCCTCGAACCCACCACGCCCGAACGCGAGAAGGCGCACGGCAAGCTCGAACGCGATCTCATCTGCTGGTTCACGACCACGTACCCCGACGGCCGGCCGCACGCCGTGCCGACGTGGTTCTTCCGGCACGACGAGCGGCTGTTCGTGTTCAGCCGGCCCGACGCCGTGAAGGTGGCGCACGTGCGTCGCGGCTCGCCGGTGCTGGTGCACCTCGAGAGCGGCCGCTTCGGCAACGACGTGGTGGTGCTGAGCGGCACGGCCGAGATCTCGAGTCGCAGCACGACCGAGGTGCTGCGCGAGTTCCGCGACGCCTACGAGACGAAGTACGCCGAGGCGATCGCCGACTACGGCATGTCGCTCGACGAGATCGCCGAGCTGTTCAGCACGGCCATCGTGTTCACGCCCGAACGCCTGATGGCGTGGTGACGCGGGGTCGCGGCATCCCGTCGCGGCATCCCGTCGCGGCATCCCGTCGCGGCATCCCGATCTCGAAGACGATCTCGAAGAACCTGCGAAATCCTCATGAAGATGACCGTGGTCAACATCTTCCCCTGCCCCGAACCGGGGTGCTAGCGTGACCGCACCGTGCCCGGCGATCCCGGGCGCTTTTCTGTGAAGGAGAACTCGTGATACGACGCACGCGCGGCATCCTCGCCGTCGCTGCGGCGGGTGCCACGATGATCGCGGGGGCGGCCTTCGGGCCGGCCGCGATCGCCGCACCGGCCGACAGCCCGACCGATGAGCCGACCACCGCCCAGCGGCTCGACAACCGCCCCGGTCCGCTCACCGCCCGTCAGGACGAACGGCGCAAGGCGGCGCAGGAGCTGATCCTCTCGGGTCAGGCGGCGCCCGGAGAAGACGGGGTCGTGCAACTCGCGGAGGACAAGTACTACCAGGCCGCGGTCACCGGCACCGGCCGGCTGTTCACGATCCTGTCGGAGTTCGGCGACCAGGGCAGCGGCAAGCTCGGCACCGCGCCCGGACCGTCGCACAACGAGATCCCCGAGCCCGACCGTGCCGTGAACAACACCACGCACTGGGCGCCCGACTTCACCACGGCGTACTACGAGGAGCTGTTCTTCGGCGACGGCGACGCGGCCACCTCAGAGGAGTCGTTCGCCGACTTCTACACGAAGCAGTCGTCGGGCAACTACACGGTGGCCGGCTCGGTCAGCGACTGGGTGCGGGTGCCGGGCAACGCATCGACGTACGGCGACAACAGCGTCGAGGACTACGGCGGCGCGTGGCAGTTCATCGAGGACACCGGGAACGCCTGGTACCAGGCCCAGCTCGACGCCGGCCGGACCGTCGACGAGATCAAGGCCGAGCTCGCGACATTCGACGTCTGGGACCGCTACGACCACGACGGCGACGGCGACTTCGACGAGCCCGACGGATACCTCGACCACTTCCAGGCGGTGCACGCCGGTGAGGGCGAGGACGCCGGCGGCGGCGCCCAGGGCGAGGACGCCATCTGGTCGCACCGGTGGTACGTCAACTCCACCGACTACGGTGTGACCGGCCCCTCGGACGCCGCACTGTTCGGCGGTTCGCAGATCGGCGACACCGGCTACTGGATCGGCGACTACACGGTCGAGGCCGAGAACGGCGGCCTCGGCGTCTTCGCGCACGAGTACGCCCACGACCTGGGCCTGCCCGACTTCTACGACACGTCCGGCGGCGAGAACTCGACCGGGTTCTGGACGCTCATGTCGAGCGGTTCGTGGCTGAACCACGGCCCCGACGACATCGGCACGACCCCGAACTACATGGGTCCCTGGGAGAAGCTCCAGCTCGGCTGGCTCGACTATGCGATCGTGAACCCGGGCGAGAACGGCTCGTACACGCTGAGCCCCGCCGCGCTGCAGGCCGACGGCCAGGAGCAGGCGCTCGTCATCGACGTGCCCGACCAGGGCATCGAGACCACCTACACGACCCCCGCCTCGGGCACCGGCATGTGGTGGACCTCGAGCGCCGATGACCTCAACACCACGCTCACGCGCACGCTCGACCTCACCGGCGTGACGAAGGCGACGGTCACGGCGAAGGCCTGGTACGACATCGAGGCCGGCTACGACTACCTCTACGCCGAGTACAAGGATGCCTCGGGCAAGTGGGTCCAGATCGGCCAGCCGATCGATGGCACGACGAACGGACGCTGGTCGACCCTGCGGTTCAGCGTCCCCGGTGGCGGCCCGGTCGACTTCCGGTTCCGCTACCAGAGCGACGGCGGCGTGCACCTCGCGGGCGCGTTCATCGACGACATCGTCGTGAAGAGCGGCGGCACGACCATCCTGAGCGACGACGTCGAGGGCGATTCCCAGTGGACGGCCGACGGCGGCTTCAAGATCAGCACCGGCACCGAGACATCCGTCGGCGACCGGTACTACCTCGTCGAGAACCGCACGTACGTCGACTACGACACGACGCTCGAGACCGGCGCCTACCAGTTCAGCAAGGGCCTCACCGCCCCCGACTGGGTGGAGCGGTTCCCCTTCCAGGACGGCATGCTCGTGTGGGCGGTCGACGAGACCTACACCGACAACAACACGATCGACCACCAGGGTCACGGCCTCGCGCTCCCGGTGGACGCTCGTCCGGCGAAGTTCACGTACCCCGACGGCACGGCGCCGAGCAACCGTCGCCAGCCGTTCGACGCGACCTTCGGCACCCAGACCCTCGACGCGGTGTCCCTGCACAAGGAGATCGTGGTCGGCAAGGGCAAGAGCCAGACGGTCGAGACGGTGGCGGCCGTGGGTTCCGACGGCACCCAGACGCAGGCGGCGACGTTCACCGACCTCGACCCGAACGCGTTCATGCACTCGAGCAACCCGCTCGGCGGCGTGATCGTCGCCGGACACGGCGTGACCGTGACGGTGACCGGCCAGAACACCGGCGGCATCATGACGGTCGACGTGGTGAACCCGGAGTAGTCCGCGTTCCCGCGCACGATTCGTGCACGACAGGGCGGGCCCGTCTCCTCGGAGGCGGGCCCGTTCGCGTGTGCGGCGAACGGCGGCGCGGCTGAGACATCCGGGGATCCGCTCGTCGGTATCCTCGGCTGGGCAACCGTCGGAAGGATGAGGGGACCGAATGGCCGAGCACGTGAACGTCGACAACTTCGCGCACGCCGAGACGAGCCGCATGTTCGCGGCGATCGCGGCGCAGGCGGGCGGCTCGGGGCGGTGGTCGCACAACCGCACGCCGACGCCGCTCGACAACCAGCCGGTCATCCGGCAGAACCGCGACACGATCTACAGCACCGTGATCGTCGACGTCTCGAAGGGGGCGACCCTGACGATCCCCGATGCCGGCGATCGCTACCTGTCGGTGATGGTCGTGAACCACGACCACTACATCCCGCTCGTGCTGCACGAGGCCGGCGAGCATCGCCTGCATGCCAACGAGCTCGGGTCGCGGTTCGTGCTGCTCGCGGCGCGCATCCTGGTCGACCCGGCGGATGCCGCGGATGTCGCCGCCGTGAACGCGCTGCAGGACGGATTCATCGTGGATGCGGCATCCGACGCACCGTTCGTGGCGCCCGACTACGATCAGGCGACGCTCGACGAGACCCGCGACGCGCTGCTCACGCTCTCGCGCGGGCTCAGCGGCTTCGGCGGCGCGTTCGGCACGCGTGACGAGGTCGACCCGATCCATCACCTGCTCGGCACGGCGGCCGGCTGGGGCGGCCTGCCGGAATCGGAGGCGTTCTACGTGAACGTCGAGCCGCGCCTGCCCGTGGGCGAGTATGCGCTCACCGTGGGCGACGTGCCGGTCGATGCGTTCTGGTCGGTGTCGCTGTACAACGCCGACGGGTACTTCGAGCAGGCCGACGGCCTCGTGAGCGTGAACAGTGTCACCGCGGCGCGGAACGACGACGGCACGGTCACGATCCACTTCGGCGGTCCCGACGACGGCCGCCCCAACCGGCTCGGGCTCATGGACGGCTGGAACTACCTCGTGCGGTTCTACCGGCCGCGGCCCGAGGTGGTCGACGGGACGTGGAGGTTCCCCGAGGTCGCGCCGGTCGGGTAGCGGCGGTGTCGGGGGTCGTGCGTAGCGTCGATGCATGACCGACCTGCAGCCGTTCGAACTCCACGTCCCCGACGACACGCTCGACGACCTCCGGGCGCGGCTCGCGCGCACGAGGCTGCTTCCCGACTCGCCGCGGCGACCGTCATCGGGCATGGATGCCGCGTACCTCCGCGAACTCGTGGACACGTGGATCGCCTGGGACTGGCGGTCACGGGAGGCATGGCTCAACCGGCATCCGCAGTTCATCGCGCAGATCGGCGACACAGCGCTGCACTTCGCCCACCTGAGGTCGCAGCGCGCGGATGCCCCGGCACTGCTCGTGATGCACGGCTGGCCGCACACGTTCGCCCTCCAGCTCGACTTCACCGACCGGCTGCCCGACTTCCACGTGGTCGTCGCGAGCATGCCGGGGTTCGCGTTCTCGTCGCCGTATGCCGAAGGCCCGATGACCGAGACCCGCATCGCCGCCACGATGCATGCGCTCATGACCGACGTGCTCGGCTACGAGCGGTACGTCACCTACGGTGAGGACGTCACGGCGAATGTCAGCGACCTCATCGCCGCGCGCCACCCCGACCACGTCATGGGCATCGTCGCGACGCACGCGCACTTCCCGACGAACGAGGAACGCGAGGCGTTGACGGATGCCGCGGAGCGCGCGTTCTTCGCCGACCTCGCGTCCCGGCACGACACCGCCGGCGCCTACGGGCACGTGCAGGCCACGCGCCCGGACACGCTCGCCGCCGCGCTCAACGACTCGCCCGCAGGCCTGCTCGCCTGGATCGCCGAGAAGCTCGTGGAGTGGAGCGACACGCCGGCGGGCGACCCGGCGGCGGTCGAGCGACGCATCTCGCGCGACCGCATCCTGACCGAGGCGATGATCTACTGGGTCACGCAGAGCATCGGGTCGTCGTTCCGCCCGTACTACGAAGGTGCCGACCAGGCCGGACCGATTCCGCCGACGTCGGTGCCCGCGGCCGTGTTCATCCAACGACACGAGGCGGGGTATCCTGAGTCGCTCGCCCGCTCGCACTACCGCGACCTGCGGGTGTTCGACCGGCTCGAGGAGGGCGGCCACTTCGCCGTCGCCGAGGTGCCCGACGAGATGGCGGCGCGCATGCGGGCGTTCGTGGGCTCGCTCGGGTGAACCTCGCCGTGGAGTGCCCAGCGTGCACGTCGTGATGTGCCCAGCGTGCACGTCGTGATGTGCTCGGCGTGCACGTCCTGCGGCGCGCGCCGCTACCCCTCCGCCATCCAGGCCCGAATCACCGCGACGACCGCCTCGCGCTCGCGCTTCCCGTCGAGCTCGGTCGCCTCGGGCAGCGCGAGGCTCGCCCGGATGTCCGAGTGCCACGTCAGCAATCCGTCGGGGTCGCCCGCGAACGTGGGCGCGGCGTTCTTGTCTTCCGCTCGGCCGGTGCCGAAGTGGAGGATGAGCCGCACCGGTCCGCGGCCTGCGGCGTTGATCGTGAGCCGGTCGGCGCCGTCGAGCGTGTAGTTCGGCGAGTTCCACTTGACGATCTCGGTGAGCGACGGTTCGGCCTCGCGCACCAGCGCACGCAGCGCCTCCACCTCGGCGCGCCGCTGCGGCGACTGTGCGGCGAGGTACTCGTCGACGGTGGCGAAGCGCTCGGGCATGAGGCGATCGTAGGGCAACCGTTCCACCCTCGCACCAGAGGAGGGGGCCTCACACCGCGCGACGTCCACGATCAGGGTCGAGTGGACGGATGCCCCTCCGCGGCGACATCCGGGTCGGCCACGGCGGCCGCGGGCACCACCCGTGGCGCCACTCGTCGCTCGGCGACGGCGACGACCATCGCCGCGGCAGCCGCGGAGAGCACTCCCCATACCGCCTGCTCGCCGCCGTATTCGGGTCCGCCACCGATCACGAACGGCGGAACCGCGAGCGCGAGCGCGGCGAACACCCCGGCACCGAGGGCGCGCACGAGGCGTGGCGCGACCCACTGGTCGACGAGCAGCACGACGAGCACGGCCCACGCAGCGACCAGTCCGACGGCGATCGCTGCGAACAGCGCCCACAGCACCTGGCCGGCCAGGAACCCGCCGTTGCGCGGGTCGGTGAAGAACTCGAAGCTGCGGGCGACGGATGCCACGACCTGCAGGGCTCCCGCGGCGACGCCGGCCAGCAGCACGATGACGGCGAGCGGCATCCGAGGCGCCGGAACCGTCGATCCGGTCGAGGCGGCCGCCCGCTCCATCGTCACGCGGGCCGCCCGTAGATGGCGATGCATCCCGACGCCCACCAGGAGGCCGAGGAAGACGGCCGCCGCCGCGACGTATGCGCCATCCGTCGTGATCATGAGGTTGACGAGCCCGAGGCTTCGTGTCGCGGGAACGAGACTCAGCCCGCCCACGATCAGGGCGGTGATCGCGGCGAGGAGTGCGTGGTGCAGGACCGATCGACCGAACCGGTAGACGAGGAATGCGATGACGCCCGCGATGACGAACACCACCGGGCCGGCGAGCAGGGCGCCCATGTACACGTACTCGGCGCCCGTGTGACCGGCGTAAGCGATGAACCGCGGCGCCGCCATCCCGGCCACGGCCCCACCACCCGCAATGGCCACCGCCAGCACGAGCTCTCGGTGATCTCCCGGAACCTGCTCGAGAACCATCATCGGCCCTTCTCCGCCGGGCACCGGCCGGCGCTGCGGAGACCTGCGCGAGGGGGCGGGTCTTCGACGCAGACTAGGGCAGTGGCGTCATGCCTGTACAGGGCGGGTCTCGCGCCGCCCCACCGTGCCGCACGATCCCGCTACGGTGGTCGGATGAACCCGGCTGACGCCGCAGCCACCCCCGCGCACGAGCGCGCGGCACCCGGCCGCGCGGCGCCCGCGTCCGCGGCATCCGGCCCCGCGACATCCGGCCCCGCGACATCCGGCCACGCGGCATCCACCCCACGCCCACCCCTTGCTCCGCTCGCCCTCGGCCCGGTCATCGCTGCGATGCTCACCTTGGGTGCGCTGCTCGCCGCCACCAGCAACCGGTACGGCTACCACCGCGACGAGCTGTACTTCCGCATGCTCGACCCGGCATGGGGGTACTTCGACCAGCCGCCGCTCACCCCGCTGATCGCCCGCACGCTCGCGTCGATCGTCGATGAACCGTGGCTCCTGCGGCTACCCGCCATCGTCGCGGCGGTCCTCGCGGTACTCATCGCCGCGCTCATCGCGCGCGAGGTCGGTGGGGCGCGCCGGGCGCAGGCGCTCGCGGCGTGGACGGCCGCCGCGGCCGCGTTCCCCATGATCTTCGGGCACGTGCTGCTCACGGCATCCATCGACCTCGTGGTGTGGCCGCTCGTGTGCCTGTTCGCCATGCGCGCGCTGCTGCGGCGCGACGGACGCTGGTGGCTCACCGTCGGACTCGTGGCGGGACTGGCGACGTACAACAAGCTGCTCGTCGCGGTGCTGCTGGTCGGACTCGGCGCGGGCCTCGTCGCGTTCGGACCGTGGCGCGCCCTGCGTTCCCCGTGGATCTGGGGCGGCATCCTGATCGCGGTCGTGCTGGCGCTGCCGGCCATCGTGTACCAGGCGACGCACGGCTGGCCGCAACTCGCGATGGGCGCCGCCCTCGCCGAGGACAACGGCGGCGAGACGCGCTGGCTGATGTGGCCGATGCTGCTGCTGCTCACCGGTCCCCTGCTCGTGCCCATCTGGGTGACGGGCCTCGTGGAACTCGCGAGGCGACGATCGTGGCGCGACATCCGTCTGCTGATCGGGGCCTTCGTGGTGGTGCTCGTGTTCACGTTCGCGGGTAGCGCGCAGTTCTTCTACCCGCTCGGCGTGCTGCAGGTGCTGCTCGCGATCGGCTGCGTGCCGACGGCCGAGTGGATGCGCGCCCGCGTCCGCCGCGCGCTCGCGTGGACGGCCGTCGCCCTGAACGGCGCGATCTCGGCCGTCATCGCGCTGCCGCTCGTGCCCGTCGACGTGGTCGGCGCCACTCCCCTGGCGGGGATCAACCAGGTCACGGCCGACAGCGTCGGTTGGCCCCGGTACGTCGAGCAGATCGCGGATGCCGCGGGCTCGGTGCCGGGCGCCCCGATCATCACGTCCAACTACGGCGAGGCCGGCGCGCTCGACCGGTTCGGCCCGGCGGTCGGGCTCGACCCCGCCGACGTCTTCAGCGGGCACAACGAGCTCTGGTTCCAGGGACATCCACCGGATGCCGTGGACACCGCCGTGTTCGTGGGCTACGGGCCGAGGCTGCTCGGGCCGCTGTTCGACGCGTGCGAGGTGCACGACGAACTCGACAACGGGCTCGGCGTCGACAACGAGGAGCAGGGAATCCCGGTCACCGTCTGCACCGGCATGCGCGTGCCGTGGAGCGAGGCCTGGCCGCGATTCGCGCACCTGGATTGAGTCGCACAGCGCGCCAAGCCGACCCGGCCCGGTTCAGCCTTACATGAGAATCCGGGTCATGGGTCGCCTGGGGAGCCCATGACCCGGATTCTCATGTGTTTTCACCATCGACGGGCCACGCGCGACGGCCACGGGCGACGTGGCCGTGCGAGTGGGCTGTCAGGCACTTCACAGCCGACGGATGTCACACCCCGGCGCCGAGATCTGTCGTATCTAGTGAACGAAGATCTAGGAGCAGCGCATGCGCAGAATCGTGATCGTGGGCGGCGGGTACGCCGGTTTCACCACGGCCTGGAAGCTCGAGAAGCGGCTCAAGCCGCACGAGGCCGAGCTGGTGATCATCGACCCGCGGCCGTACATGACGTACCAGCCGTTCCTCCCCGAGGTCGCCGCCGGTTCCATCGAGGCGCGCCATGCCGCGATCTCGCTGCGGTCGCACCTCGAGCGCACACGGATCATCGCCGGCGGCGCGACCATGATCCGGCACGCCGACAAGACCGTGACGGTGCGACCGGCGGATGGACCCGACTTCGTCGTCGACTACGACGTCATCGTGGTCACCGCCGGCGCCGTCACCCGAGTGCTGCCCATCCCGGGCGCCGACGAGGTGGCGATCGGCATGAAGCACGTCGAGGAGGCCGTCGCGATCCGCGACCGACTGCTGACGGCGTTCGACCGCGCCTCGGTGCTGGAGCCGGGGCCGGAGCGCCGGCGCCTGCTCACCTTCGCCTTCGTCGGCGGCGGCTTCTCGGGCGTGGAGGGCTTCGGCGAACTGCTGTCGCTGGCAACCGCCCTGCTGAAGTCGTATCCCGAACTGCACTTCTCCGACCTCGCGTTCCACCTCGTCGAGGCGAACAGCCGGATCCTCCCCGAGGTGACGGATGCCCCGGGGCGCTGGGTGGTCGACTTCCTGCGCGGCCGGGGAGCACACGTGCACCTCGACGCCCGCGTGGTCTCGGCCGTCGACGGCCACGTCGAGCTCTCGAACGGCGAGGAGTTCGACGCCAACCTGATCGTGTGGACCGCGGGCAACGCCGCGCATCCCGTGATCTCGAAGCACACCGACCTGCCGACCGACGAGCGCGGCCGCGTCATCGTGCGCGCCGACCTCCGGGTCGGCACCGACGAGGATCCGGTTCCCGACGCGTGGGCCGCCGGCGACAACGCCGCCGTGCCCGACCTGGCCTCGCCGGTGCCCGGCGCCCTCACCGTGCCGAACGCGCAGCACGCCGTGCGTCAGGGCAAGCGCCTCGCGGCCAACATCGCGGCGACCCTGCACGGCGAACTGCCACGCGCCTACCGGCACGACTCGCTCGGCGTCGTGGCCACGCTCGGGTTGGGCCGTGGCATCTTCCAGTACAAGGGCCTCGTGATCACCGGCCTGCCGGCGTGGCTGATGCACCGCGGCTACCACGTGCTCGCGATCCCCACCTGGGAGCGGAAGCTCCGCGTGCTCCTCGTCTGGCTCTCCGCGCTCGTCGTGGGCCGCGACATCGTCTCGCTGCTGTCGGTGCAGGATCCGCGCGGCGCGTTCGTCTCAGGAGGCGTTCCCCATGCCCGTTGACCGTCGACCCAAGCGCCCCTCCGCGACCGATCGGCTCGCGGCATCCATCGCGAACGCCACGTTCCTCGGCCGTCGCATCGCCGATGTCACGGCCGCCCTGCGCCGGCGCACCGTGCCGAACCACTGGACGAACCTGTTCGGCGTGGTCACGCTCGCCTGCATCGTGGTGGTGTTCGTCACCGGCGTGATCCTGATGTTCTGGTACACGCCGTCGAGCGCGACGACGACCTACACCGGCGGATATCTGCCGCTGCACGGCGCCGAGGTGTCGCAGGCATTCGCGTCGACCATGCGCATCTCGTTCGACATCCCCGGCGGCCTGCTCATCCGGCAGGCGCACCACTGGGCGGGGCTGCTGCTGCCCGCGTCGATCATCATGCAGCTCCTGACGACGTTCTTCACGGGCGCCTTCCGCCGGCCGCGGCGCGGGATGTGGGTGCTGCTGGTCCTCGTCTTCATCGTGGCCCTGGTCGGCGGCTGGAGCGGCTACGCCCTGCCCGACGACATGCTCTCGGGCACGGGCCTGCGGATCGTCGAGGGGATCGCGCTCGGTGTGCCGTTCGTGGGCACCTGGGCCGCGGCGCTGCTGTTCGGCGGGTCGTTCCCGGGTCAGGTCATCGACCACCTGTATCCGCTGCACGTCGCGATCGTGCCGGCCCTGCTCGTCGCACTCGTCACGCTGCGCGGCCTCGCGGCGTGGCACCGCAAGCCGCCGCAGTTCCCCGGGCCCGGGCGCAGCGAGGAGAACATCGTGGGCGTGCCGCTGTGGCCGGACGCGGCGGCCCGCGCCGGCGGGCTGTTCGCGATCGTCACGGGGCTCATCCTCGGAATCTCCGCGACGGTCACGGTGAATCCGGTCCACCTGTACGGACCGGCCGACCCCGGCAACGCCGGCGCGGGCAGCCAGCCCGACTGGTACACGGGATTCCTCGACGGCGCGCTCCGGCTCGTGCCCGCGGGCTGGGAGGTCGTGTGGCTCGACCGCACGTGGACGCTCGCGATCCTCGTGCCGCTCGTGGTGGTGGGTGCGTTCTTCGTCGCCATCACGGTCTACCCGTTCGTCGAGGAGTGGGCCTCGGGCGACCGGCGCGACCATCACCTCCTCCAGCGCCCGCGCAACGCCCCGACCCGCACCGCCATCGGCGTCGCCGCCATCGTCTTCTACGGCACCCTCTGGATCGCCGGCAGCGCCGACGTCATCTCGACGCATTTCGACGTGGCGTTCGAGCACGTGATCACCGTGCTGCAGGCGACCCTCGTGCTCGGCCCGGTGGTCGGGTTCGTCATCGCGCGACGCGTGTGCCTCGCCCTGCAGCGCAAGGACCACGAGCTGCTCCTGCACGGCTACGAGACCGGACGCATCGTGCGCCTGCCCGGCGGCGAGTACGTCGAGGTGCACCGCCCGATCGGCGAGTACGAGCGCTGGCGCATCGGCGTGGTCGACTCGCCGCGGCCGCTCGCGCTGCGACCCGACTCCCGCGGTCGGCTGCCCCTCGGGCGGCGGCTCCGAGTGCGGGTGTCGCGGTTCTTCTTCGAGGACCGCATCGAGGTGCGGGCGCCGGTCGGCGCGGTCGAGGCGATCGGCGCGATCGGCGAGATCGAGGGCGGGGCCGAGCGGATGGTGACGGATGCCGCGAGCAAGACGGATGCCGCGAGCAAGACGGATGCCGCGAGCAAGGCGGATGCCGCGGGCGTGACGGATGTCGCGACATCCGCCGACCCTGAAGCCGCCGCCCTGGCGACGCACCCGGCCGGCGCACCCGTGCGTCGCTGAGCGCCGTCGAGCGATCCCAAGTTGCGGCGAAAACCGCGCCGATGTCGATCTCGGACCATGCCCGTTCGACGCCTTGGCAAGGTCGGCGTCGACGGCGCCGCAACGAGAGGAGCCCAACGATGACGCAGTACTTCCTGACCATGCCCCACGACTCGGCGACCGAGCCGACGATGGCGTCGATGCAGGAGTTCGACCCCGCCGAGCTCGCCGCGGTGATGGCCGCGGTCGACGAGTTCAACACCGCGCTGAAGGACTCGGGCGCGTGGCTGTTCGCCGGCGGCCTCAACCCGCCCTCGACCGCGAAGACCGTCGACGTCACGTCTGGTGAGACGAGCGTGCTCGACGAGCCGTTCGTGGAGGCGCCGTCGTACGTCGGCGGCTTCTGGGTGATCGAGGCGGCCGACGAGGCATCCGCCATCGAGTGGGCGGCCAAGGCATCTGCCGCGGTGCAGTCCCGCATCGAGGTGCGCGCGCTGCAGGAGGCGCCGCCCGAGGCGTAGGCCTCGCTCCGCGCGTCAGTCCCAGTCGGACGCGCGCGGCGTGCGGTGGCCGCCGCCGGTGTCGAGGTCGTCGCCGCCCTCGAGGTCGGGGCCGTCGTGCTCGGTGATGTTCGCACCTTCGAAGAACGGGTCCACCCCGAGCTCGCGGGCGTGCTCGGCGCGCAGGCGCGCCTGCTCGTTCGCGTCGTCGGCGAAGTCGCGGTCGTCGCGGTCGGCGCGATCGCCGCGGCCTGTGGTGTCGCTCATGTGCTCCCCCTCGGTCGATGGGTTCAGGGTAGTTCGCGACCTGCGCCGCCGCGACCGGGTTGCGGTTCGCCGAGCAGGCGGGCTCACGGCAAGATCGCGAACCCCTCACGGACGGCGGCGACCGAGAGCTCGCCGTCGAAGACCGCGAACGTCGAGCACGTGGGATCGATGAGCCGCGCCGCGCGGGCACTCGCCAGCTGAACGGCATCGTAGGCGCGAAGTCCATGGATCGCCGTGAGCTCCGCGGCGCGCTCGAGGACCTCGTTCGTCAACTGCAGCGTGACGAGGCGACCCGTCGGGCCGGCCAGGTCGCGCCCGAAGGCCTGCACGAGGGTGCGTGCGTCCTGGGCACTCAATTCACCCATGCGGTTCTTGCGCCAGAACGCGGCGGGGACTTCAACACGCGCGATTGCGCTCACGATCATGGCGTCAAGGGAGCGGACGTGCTCGTGCCCCTCCTCGTCTGCGTACAGCTTGACGATCGCAGAGCTGTCGGCGAAGACGCTCAACGCCGCTGTGCGGACACGATGTCGGCGAGCTTCGTGCCCGTTCCGGCGGCCGCACGCGCCCGATCGAGATCTGCCGCATCTGGTGGCGCGGGCGAGGTCGGTGCCCACGACGCGAGCATTCCGGCGGCGCGCAGCCGCTCGCGCAGTCGCACGGCGGCGGGGTCGCGTTCGTCGCTATCGGTCGCAATCGAGAGCACGCGGGTCATCAGCTCGTTCATGCTGAGACCCTCGGATGCCGCGACGGCCTGCACCCTCCGAACGAGGTCGTCGTTCGCCCGCCACGTGACCTGAGCCATGGTCGGGAGTTTAGCATTCGCGCTTGCAGTCATGCATGCACCGCTCGCGGTCCGAAATCATCGATTCGACGGTCGATCACGGTGCCGACACCCCACAGGCTTGCGAGCTCGAGCAGCCCGTCGGCGAGATCCGCCGCCCAGTGCTCCGGCCAGCCTCCATCTCGAAGACTCGTCTGCATCGCCAGGATCATGTCATCGCGCGTGAACCCGGCGATCTCATCCACCCGTGCCGTTGTCGTCGACCGGTGCGAGCTCATGCCTGCGAATCCACGCCCGCAGCCGCACGGCCCGTCGGGGTTGCGCCTATCACTCGCGCACGGCTCCTGCACCCAGACCAGCTCGCCCTCGATGCACCTGTTGTAGTCGCCCTTGCGCTCACCCTGCGTGAGCGCCGTGGCCACCAGGACCTTCATGTTGACTCCACTCTCGGCACGAGCGATATCGTGACGCTAACTCCGACCACCGACATGGGGCGGTGCAGGCGGCCGACGACTGCGAGTGGGTCATGGGCTCGCGATGGCGTTCAGGCTCGTTCGCGATCTCCGCCGACGTCGCCGGGTTCGCGGCCACCGCCACCGACGTTGCTCGTGCGTAATCCGCCGCGATCGCGCGCCCCGCGACCCCGCGTCGCACGCCAGCATGGAACCATGAGCGACACGACCGATTCCCGCACCTGGCTGCCCGAGGGCTTCGTGCACCCCGAGCGCGTCGACCTCGTCGACGGTTACCACCTGCGCCCGATCCGCGCCGACGACGTCGACATCGACTACCCCGCGGTCATGGGCTCGCGCGAGCGCCTGTGGCAGATCTACGGCGAGGACTGGGGCTGGCCGCCCGCCACCATGTCGTACGAGGCCGACCGCGACGACCTCGCTCGGCACCAGCGCGAGATCGCGGCGCACGAGACGTTCAACTACGCGATCCTCGACGCCGACGAGACCCACCTCGTGGGCTGCGTCTACATCGACCCGCACGACACCCACGACGCCGAGTCATCCTGGTGGGTCGTCGACGAGCTGGTGGGCTCCGCACTCGAGAAGGAGCTCGACGCGTTCGTGCCGCACTGGCTGCGCACGACGTGGGGCTTCGGCGACGTACACTTCCCGTTCAACGCGGCGGAGTGAAGCGAGCGGATGTCGCGAGCCGGCGTCAGCGCACGTCGGGGGTCGCCCGGGCAAGGGCGGATCAGGCGAGGCCGCAGGCCTCAGGCAGCGGGGCGGCCCTTCATCGACTGGTCGCGGATGAGCCGGGCGATGTGGGAGCGCAGGTGCACGAAGTCGTCGAGCTCGCGGGTGCTCACCTGGTCGCGCGGGCGCGGCAGGTCGACATCCAGGCTCTCGACGATCGTCGACGGCGACTTCGAGAGCACGAGCACGCGATCGGCGAGGTAGACGCTCTCGTCGATGTCGTGCGTGACGAAGAGGATCGTCATGCCGAACTGCTCGCGCACCGCGAGCATGAGGTCTTCGAGCTCGGCGCGGGTCTGCGCGTCGACGGAGGCGAACGGCTCGTCCATGAGGAGGATCGCCGGCCGGTACGCGAGCGCCCGGGCGATCGCGACGCGCTGCTGCATGCCGCCCGAGAGCTGCCACGGGTACTTCGCCCCGGCCTCGCCGAGCCCGACGGCGTCGAGGCTTTCCTGGACGCGGGCGGCCCGCTCCGCCTTCGGCAGGTCGCGCGGCAGCACGTAGGCGATGTTGCCCGCGACCGTGCGCCACGGGAAGAGCGAACGGCTGTAGTCCTGGAACACGAGCGCGAGGTCGCGCGGCACTCCCGTCACCGGTTCGCCCTCGAGTCGCACCTCGCCGCGGGTGGGCTTCATGAGGCCCGAGAGGCAGCGCAGCATCGTGGTCTTGCCGCATCCCGACGGCCCGACGATGGAGACGAATGCGCCCTCGGGCACCGTGAAGTCGAGCTTCCCGATCGCCTCGAACGGCTCCGTGCCCTCATAGACGTGGCCGAGACCTTCGATCGTCAGCAGATCGGTCGCTGTCGCCTGGATGCTCATGACACTCCTTCTCGTGAACCCCGATGCCATCTCGTGATGCGCGACTCCACGGCGGACAGGATGGCGTTGAGGACGTAGCCGAGGATCCCGAGCAGCAGGATTCCGGCCCACATGTCGTCCATCCGATAGGTGCGTTGCGCCCCCAGAATGATGTTGCCGATGCCGTCGGGGCGCCCGACCATCTCCGAGATCACCATCATGATGATCGCGACGGAGAGTGCCACCCGCATCCCGGCGAAGATCTTCGGCGACGCGCTCGGCAGCACGATCCCGAAGAACCGCTTCCGCCAGTCGAACTCGAACACTCGACCGGTATCGAGGTGCAACTGCTCCACGCTGCGCACCCCGTCGATCGTGTTGAGCACGACCGGCCAGATGACCGCGAACGCGATGAGCGTCACCCGCATCTCGTTGCCGAAGCCGAGCAGGATGAAGAAGACCGGGATGAGCGCGGGCGGGGGGATCGCGCGCACGAAGTGGATGATCGGCTCCACGTAGTCGCCGACGACCTTGCTGCGCCCGATGGCGACGCCGAGCAGCACGCCGAACACGACGGCGGCGGCCCAGCCGCCCAGCAGCCGGGCGAGGCTCGGCATGATGTTCGTCGCCACCGACTCGGTGAGGAAGAACGTCGTCGGCGGGCCCGAGAGCCAGAGTTCGAAGAAGCGCTCGATGATCCGCGACGGCGGCGGGAAGAACAGGTTGTCCGCGAGCCGCGCGGCGAGCTCCCAGACGAGGCCGATCGCGAGGAGCGCGCCCCAGCGGACGGCGAAGTCCTTGAGGCGACGGGAGCCGTTGGCGGGACGCCGTCGCGTGGGACGCGGAGGTGTGGCGAGCGACACCGTGTCCACGCTCGATGAGACCTTCACGGGATGGGTCCTTCCGGTGGTCATTTCGACGCACCCCCCGTCGGGCGCAGCGCCGTCTGCCAACCGAGGAACCGCCGCTCGATGAGCTGCAGCAGGAAGTTGATGATGAGACCGAGGAGGCCCGCGATGATGGTCGCGGCGAACACGAGGTCGGGCCGGTTGCCGGTCGCAGAGGCGTCGAGCATCCACCGACCGAGCCCGTTCGAGGCTCCCGCGAGCAGCTCCGCGCTGATCGCGACGATGAGGGCGACGGATGCCGCGATCCGGATGCCCGTGAAGATGAACGGCATTGCGCTCGGCAGCGACACGGTGAGGAGCGTCGACAGCCTGCCGTGGCCGAAGCTCTTGGCCGTCAGCTTCGCGATGGGGTCGACGTCGTGCATCCCATAGATGGTGTTGAAGAGCACGGGCCACGAGGTGGAGAAGACGATGAGCGCGATCTTCATCTCGGCGTCGTTGCCGAGCACGAGCATCGCGAGCGGGATGAGTGCGACTGAGGGAATCGGGCGCAGGAACTCGATCACGGCACGACTGCCGGAGTAGGCCGCGCGGGATGACCCGAGCAGCACCCCGATCGTCACCGAGACGACGATGCAGATCGCGAGGCCGATCGCCCAGGCGGAGAGCGTCGCGCCGACCTCTACGAGGAAGGACGGGGTGACGAGCAGCTCGACCACGCGAAGCAGCACCAGCGAGGTCGGCGGCAGGAACGTCTCACTGACGATCCCCGACCGCGAGACGAGTTCCGCGATGGCGAAGAGCGCCGCGAAACCGGCGGCTCCGCGCAGCAGCGTCGTTCGACGCGATGCGGTGCTTCTCGTCCGACGCCGCCCGAACGGGGGCGCGGAGGTGGTGCTGGACAATCGTCGCTCCTTCTCCTGCACGGTCATGGGACGGTCCTTGGACGGTCCTCGGGATCCGGTGCATCACCGGACCCCGAGGACCGAGACGTCACTCGCCTTGCCAGGCGTACTGCGACAGGTCGTCGAGCGGCTCGTCGAGCAGGCCCCACTCGACCATGAGGTCCATCGTGAGCTCGGCGCCCTCGAGGTCGGGCGTGCCGTCCTCGACGAAGCTGGGCAGCACGAGCGCGCCGGCGAGCTCGGGGGTGAGCGTCGTGAAGGTGGGCAGGATGTCGACGACGACCTGCGGGTCGTCGATCGCGAGCTGCGTCGCCTTGTCCATCGCCCGCACGAACGCGGCGACGGCCTCGGGGTTCTGCTCGGCGAACTGACGCGAGGTGTTCCAGTTGATGAGCGGCGAGTTCGCCTGGTCCTCGTTGCAGACCGACGGGTACATGACCGGCACGAGGCCCTCGGCCTCGCCGATCGTGATGAACGGCTCGGGCACGAAGCCCGCGGCGATGCGGCCCTGGCTGACGGCGGCGCCGACCTCGGGGAACGGCACCTCGACGAGCTCGTACTCATCGGGGCCGACACCCGCGCTGTCGAGGCAGTCGCGGATCTGCAGCTCGGTCGCGGACTGGAGCGTGTTGACCGCGATGGTCTGACCGCGGAAGTCTTCAGGGCCCTCGATGCCCGAGCCCTCCTTCGCGATCATGCCGTTGATGCCCTCCTTCGAGGAGTCGGTGCCTTCGCGCACGACCTGGATCTCGAGCCCCTGCGACACCGCCGACAGCGTGTTGGCCCAGGTGGCGGAGCTGAAGTCGAGTTCGCCCGACACGAGCTGGGTCACGCCGACGGCACCGCCGGCGATGATCTCGATCGTGACGTCGAGGCCCTCCTCTTCGAAGAAGCCCTCCTCTTGTGCGATGTACAGCGGGGCGTAGTCGCCGGCGGGAAGGGTGCCGACGGTGATGGCGACGGGCTCGTCGGGGTCGGGGGCGGGGCCTTCGCCGCCGCCGGTGCAGCCGGCGAGCAGGACGGCGGTGGACGCGAATGCTGCAGCGGCGATCAGTCGCTTTCGGGGGAACGTCATTGCTCTCCTCAGGTCTCTTCATCGAGATGGTGCCCGGCGTGGCGCTCGCCGGATCGGGAATTCTCAGGCTACCTGAAATACGTGCTCGGGGTCAACCATTTCGCGGACTGCCGGACAAATACGCTCGGCCTCGATCGCCGCCATCGACCACATCGCCGCCGACCGCGGCTCGTGCCGCGTCATGCCGAGACGCCCTGCTCGAGCGTTCGCCGGCGGAGCTCGGCGAGGTCGAGCTTGCCGGTGGGGCTGCGCTCGAGGTCATCGACGATGAGGAGCCGGCGCGGCTTCTTGTAGCCGGCGAGCTCGGTGCCGACGTGAGCGACGACCTCCGCGCCCGAGAACCGTTCCGGATGCTCGACGGCGATCGCCGCGGCGACGATCTCGCCCCAGCGCTCGTCGGGCACCCCGTAGACGACCGCGTCGAGCACGCCGGGAAAGCGCAGGAGCGACTCCTCGACCTCCGCCGGGTACACCTTCTCACCGCCGGTGTTGACGACGGTCGCCCCGCGGCCGAGCAGCTCGATGACGTGGTCCTCGTCGACGCGCACGAGGTCGCCCGGGATGATGTGCCGCGTGCCGCGGATCTCGACGAAGTTCGCCGCCGTCTTCTCGGGGTCCTTGTAGTAGCCCTTCGGCATCCCGCCGGTGAAGGCGATCCGGCCGACGGAGCCGGGGACATCCTGCACCTCCTCCTGCGACTCGTCGAGCACGACGGTGCCGGGCGTGAGCCGGAACCTCGCCGGCAGGTCGTCGGCGGAGCGGGTGATGCCGAGGCCGACCGCACCGCCCTCGGTCGAGGCGAGGATGTCGGTGATCACGAGGTTCGGGGCGAGCGCGTGCAGGCGGGCCTTCGTCGAGTCGCTGAAGCGCATCCCCGAGGAGAGGATCGACTGGAGCTCCGGGAGCTCGGTGATGCCGGCCTCCTCCGCAGCTTCGAGGAGCGGCAGTGCGATCGCATCCCCCGCGACCGCGACGCGGGTCACGCCCTCGTCGAGGATGGTGCGGATCGCGAGCGCCGGGTCGAATCTCGCCGTCGGCAGCACGACGATCGTGCCGCCGAGCAGCAGGGCGTTGATCACCGTCGTGAGCGCCGTGCCGTGCATGTACGGCGAGAGGGCGAGCGCGACGATGCGCCGCGACTCCGGTCCCGTCGCGAGTCGCACGACGTCGTCGGGCGTCTCGGGGATCGGGAGCCCCGCGGTGAGGTAGGCGTTGTAGACCTGCATCGAGAGCATCTGGCGCACGCCCCACACGGCGGCCTTCGGTGCCCCGGTCGTGCCGCCGGTGTAGATGAAGAAGTCGCCGTCGACCGGATCCTCGTAGGGTTTCGGCTCGCGGTCGGTGAAGGTCGCGAAGTCGAGCGCCCCGGGAAGGAGCGGCGCGGCGACATCCTGCACCTGGAGGAGGGCGATCGGTCGGCCGAGCAGCGCGACCGCCTCGGCGACCGTCTCGGCGAGGCTCGCCGCGTAGACGAGCACGGTCGAGTCGGAGTCGTCGAGGAGCGCGGCGATCTCCCGCGGGCGGTACCGGAAGTTGAGTGCGACGGGGACGATCCCGACCCGGAGGCCGCCCGCGAAGGTGAGCAGCCACTCGGGCCGGTTGTGCATCAGGATCGAGACCTTGTCGTCGCGTCGCATCCCCAGTTCGCCGAGCAGCGTCGCGACCCGGGCGGCGGCGGTGTCGAACTCGGCGTGGCTGAGTCGGGACTCACCCACCGTGACCATCGCGGGTCGGTCGGGGTCTGCGAGGGCGATGCGGTGCCAGAGGTCGGCGTAATGACCCTGCACGGTCAGTCCTGCGGGGCGAAGGTCGGGCCGGACGGCTGGGCGAGGGCGCTGAGCTCGGCCTCCCACACCTGCCGGATTCCATCCGGCGTCCAGCCGCCGTCGGCGTCGCGCGTCTCGAGGACCGCCGGGTGCGCATAGAGCGTGAGCCGATCGCCGCCGAGGCCGATCGCCTGCCCGGTGATCCCCGACGATGCGTCGGAGGCGAGCCACACGATGAGCGGCGCGACGTCTTCGGGCGAGCCGAGGGCGTGCTCGCGGCGCACGACGGGCGGCAGCGGCTCCCCCTCGAGGAAGCGCTGGTAGACCTCCTGGTAGATCGGCATCGTGCCCGTCATCTCGGTCATCGCCGTCGGGATGACCGCGTTGACGGTGACCCCGGCGCGCGCGAGCTCGAGCGACCAGGTGCGAGCCATCGCGACGATGCCGGCCTTGCACGCGGCGTAGGCGGTCTGCCCGAAGCTCCCGAACTGCCCGGCGGGCGAGCCGATGAGGATGATGCGACCGCCCTCGCCGGCTTCACGGAAGTGGTTGGCGGCGGCGCGGCCGCACGTGAACGAGCCGCGCAGGTGGGTCGCGACGACGAGGTCGAAGTCCTCGTCGGTCGCCTTCCACATGACGCGGTCGCGCAGCACGCCGGCATTCGCGATCATCGCGTCGAGCCGGCCGAACTCGGAGACGGCCGTGGCGACGAGCCGGTCGGCGGTTTCCGCCGGGCCGACGGGCGCGACCACGACGGCGGCGCGCCCCCCGGCCGCGCGGACGAGCTCGGCGGTCTCCTCGGCGGAATCCGTGTCGACGTCGTTGACGACGACCGCCGCGCCGGCGCGACCGAGGGCGACGGCATACGCGCGACCGAGACCGCGGCCGCTCCCCGTGACGACGGCCACCCGGCCGGTGAGATCCTCGGCGCTCATCGGTAGTACCTCAGCACCATGTCGGCGACGCAGGCGGGCTTGCTGCCGCCCTCGATCTCGAAGGTCACGCGGGGGAAGGTCTGGTAGCCGCCCTCGATCTCGTCGACCTTGAGGATCTCGCCGACGACGCGGACGCGTGAGCCGACGGCGACCGGCGCGGGGAACCGCAGCCGGTCGAGTCCGTAGTTGATGCCCACCCCGAAGTCGGTCACCTCGAACACCTCGGCCATGAGCGGCACGACGAGGCCGAGCGTGAGGTAGCCGTGCACGATGGTGCCGCCGAAGGGCGTGCTCTTCGCGAACTCCTCGTCGAGGTGCACCGGGTTCGTGTCGCCCGACAGTCCGGCGTACGCCGTGACCTCGCTCTGGTCGATGCGCCGCCACGATGACGGGCCGAACGTTCGGCCGGCCGTCTCGGGGAGGCGATCGATGGGGACGCTGATACTTCCGTCGTGATCCGACGTCATGCGGTTGACTCCTCTGCACCGTTGCAAGCTTTGATTCAGGTTACCTGAAACTGCGACAGGATGTCGAGACGGCTTCCCCGCCGCCCGGCACCCACCGCCCATGTGCTACAACCGTGAGGCCAGCCCGACTCGAGAAGGAGCACTTGGTCGTGACATCCGTTCGCCCTTCTGCCCTGCACACGGCATCGGATGACCCTGCGCCCCGCGAACCCGGGTCGCCGTCACGTGTGGCGGCGCCGCACAGCGTCACGCACGAGCCGTGGGCCGAGCCGCTGACCCGCCCTGCGATGAGCAACGACGTCGACCGGCACGACCGCATCGCCCTCACCAATCGCTATGTCGAGCGCGACGGCCGCCCGTTCATCCCGGTGACGGGTGAGCTGCACTACAGCCGCGTGCCGCGCGGCGAGTGGGACGAGCGCCTGCGGCTCATGCGATCGGGTGGGGTCACCGCCGTCGCGACCTACGTGATCTGGAACCACCACGAGCCCGAGCGCGGTCGCCCGAGCTTCAACGGCGGCCTGGATGTCGCGGCCTTCGTGCGCTGCGCCGCCGCCGCGGGTCTCGACGTGGTGCTGCGCATCGGCCCGTGGTGTCACGGCGAGGTGCGCAACGGCGGGTTCCCCGACTGGGTGCAGCAGGCGCCGGTCGCGCACCGCACCGACGACCCCGCCTACCTCGCCCTCGTCGAGTCGTGGTTCGCCGCGATCGGCGAGCAGCTCGCACCACTGTGCGGGCCGTCGAGCAACGTCATCGCGATCCAGCTCGACAACGAGCTCTACGACCAGCCCGAGCACCTCACGACCCTCAAGGCGATGGCCCGCCGGCACGGCCTGCTCGCCCCCATCTGCACCGCGACGGCGTGGGGCGGCGCCGAGCTGCCAGAGGGCGAGGTGCTCCCCCTCTACGGCGGCTACGGCGACGGCTTCTGGGTCGACGCCGACCACGACTGGGACACCACGTTCCGCGAGCACTTCTTCTTCTCGCACACCTGGGACGACCCCGGCATCGGCGCCGACCTGCGCGACCACCCGGGCATCGGCCGTCGCCCCGAGACGCCGCGGCTGCCGTCGGCGTCGTTCCCCGCGGCCACGTGCGAGCTCGGCGGCGGCATGGCGACGGCCTACCACCGACGTCCGCTGCTCAGCGGGGCGGATGTCGCCGCGGTCGCGCACAACAAGATCGGCAACGGCTCGGGCTGGCAGGGCTACTACATGTACGCGGGCGGCACGAACCCTCGGCCCGGACTGCAGGAGTCGCACGCGAGCGGCTACCCGAACGACCTGCCCGAGTTCGACTACGACTTCCATGCGCCGATCGGCGCGTCGGGGCGGCTCGCGTCGAGCCACGCGGCGCTGCGGCGCCAGCATGCATTCCTGTCGGCGTTCGGCGCGAGGCTCGCGCCGATGCCGTCGACGATTCCCCCGGTGCATCCGACCTCGGTCGACGACGTCAATACGCTGCGGTGGGCACTGCGCAGCGACGGGGCGTCGGGATGGCTCTTCATCACCTGGCAGCAACCGCACGTGCCGCTCGACACCGTGCGCGACGTGCGGTTCACGGTGACCCTCGACGGGGGAACCACCGTGCTGCCGCATGCGCCCATCGACGTGCCCGCCGGCACCATCGCGCACTGGCCGCTGCACCTCGAGCTCGGGGGCGTGCGGGTGGACTGGGCGACGGCGTCGGCGCTGACGGTGCTCGAGGGTGAGCGGCCGACGCTCGTGCTCGTTGCGGAGCGCGGGATTCCCGTGGAGGTCGCGACGGCGGCGACGGTTGCCGGCGACGGGTCGACGCGGCCGGCGGCGGGGGTTGTGGTCGTCGAGGCCGAGGCCGGGCCGGTGCGGCTCGAGTTGGCGGAGGGCGACGGCCGGCTCGACGTGCTCGTCGTGCCGGCGGCATCCGCCGACCGGGTCTGGGTGCTCGAGGCGAGCGGACGCCGCCGCCTCGTGCTCTGCGACGACGCCGTGTTCGAGGAAGCCGACGGTCGGCTGACCGTGCGGGCGGCCTCGGTGCCGGTGGTGGAGGAGTACGTGCCGTCGATGGGGAGGTTCGAGCCCGTCGCCGTGGGCGAAGCGTCTCCCGCTGGTCACTCGGCGGTCGTGGTGAGCGCGCCCAAGCCCGGCGAGGCGCCGCCGCCGCCGAGCTACGGCTCGCGCGCCGGTCGCGCATCCGCGCCGACCCGTGAGGATGTCGCGCGCCACGCCACCTCGTGGACGCTCGAGCTGCCCCCAGAGCGGCATGGACGCCGCTACCTCGAGGTCGAGTGGGCGGGCGATGTCGCCCGCCTGGAGGCCGACGGCGTCGTGGTCGCCGACCGCTTCTGGGATGGCACGTCCTGGACGATCGGGCTCGACGGGCTCGGCCTCGCGCACGCCACGGAGCTCACGCTGCGCATCGTGCCGCTGCACCCCGAGGCATCCGTACACCTGCCGGCCGCGGCCGAGGCCGGGCGACGAGCGACCGACGGCCCACTGCTGGCGCTCGACGACATCCGCCTCATCGAGGCGCCGCTCTGGCGCGAGACCGTCCCGGTGTTCGAGTAGGCCCGCACCAACCGAGCACCGAGCACAACGCGATCCACGCCTCCAGCAATCAGCGACGCTCAGGCGTCGTGCAACGCTCCCTCGAGCGCAGCGAACGCTCGCGCCCACGGGATCCGCTCCTGCTCGAGCCGCACGCCACCCTCGGCACGGATGCGAGCCAGCGCCCGCCGCTCCTCGGTGCTGAGCAGGCCGAACTCCCCGGGCACCTGCCTGGTCTCGCGCACCCAGAGGTCGGCGAACTCCAGGAGCGTGCCCTCGTCCATGAGGATGCTCGTGACGTCGCCGCATGCGGCGCGCAGCAGGTCGAGGATGCGGAAGCCGTCGGAGTCGAGGTCGCCCCAGTAGACGATGCGGCCGTCACGGATCCACGGGATGCCGCCGAGCCGGGTGACCGCATAGCCCGAGCCGTGCACGACCACGGCGCCGGCCATCTCGGGCATCGACAACATGGTCTCGAGGTTCTCGAAGACGAACACCGTCGACGGCGCCGCCTGCAGCGCGGCGAGCTGGTCGACGGGCGCGGCGACGTCGAGCAGCCCGCCCGGGCGCAGCGCCGGGTCGAGGAACCGCACGCGCACGAGCGACTGGCTCTCGAGGAGGCCGAGCGAGTGCGCGCCGGTGACGGCGGCGACGAACGCTTCGACGACGCCGCGGTGCGCTTCGAGCCACTTCGTGTCGATCCCGCGGATGGGAAGCTGGCGGATGCGCCGACCCGACGCGGGATGTGCGATGAGCCAATCGACGACGTCGAGCAGCGTCGTGAACTCGTCGTCGCCGTACGCCTCGATGGTGCGGGCGTGCGGGCGGATGGCAGAGGCGAGCGAGCCCGGCGAGCCGAGCGCATCGGACGACCCCAGTCGACCCCGCAACTCGTCGGCCCGTGCTCGAAGCCGCTGCCAGGTGCGTCGGTGCGCCGCACCTGCGAATGCGGCGATCGCGTCGGAATCCCTCAGCACGCATCGCTCGGGCACGCGTTGCGTCCCCGCGCTCGGCCAGCGGCGCTCGCCCCAGACGACCGCGACCGCGTCCTGCCCGCGGCTGCCGCGCTCGTCGACCGCGCGCCACTCGCTCGCCCACGCCATCGCCCGCGGCAGGTCCGCGAGGGCGGCCTTCTCGGTGGGCGGATGCAACGGAAGCTCCATGCCGGCATCCACGTCGATGCCCGCCGCCCAGTCACGCAGCGAACGCTCGACCGTGCGGGCTGCGCGTGCGCGCGCCTCGGCCACTGACACCATCGACGCGGCCATCAGGCGGGGTCGTCGAAGGTCAGGTTCGCGACGAGCGACAGCTTGCGGGTCGGGTTGTCGATCGTCGTCACCGCCCCGACGTACGGCTCGATAGTCTGCAGCAGCTTCTGCGGGGTCGCGAGCAGCATGTGGAACCCGAACTCGACGAACACGTCCATCGCCATGCGGGTGTAGCGGCTGTCGGCCTTGTCGAACGCCTCGTCGAGGATGATCGTCGCGTACGACGGCACGGAATCCTCATCGACGGTGAGCTGGTACCGCAACGCGGCCGCGAGGCAGAAGACGACGAGCTTCTGGCGCTGCCCACCCGACAGCCCCGCGCTCGACTCGTGCAGGTTCACGACGCGGCCGGCGCGGTCGATCTCCTTCGCGAGGAACGTGACGTGCTCGCGCGTGTCGAGGCAGCGTCGCCGCCAGACGACGTCCACGTGCTCGTTCGAGCCGAGCCGGTGCATCACGCGGGCGAGCACCGCGAACCGCCGCTCGGCGGACTCGAGGCCTTCGTCCTCCCAGTTGCCCTGCACGATGGTCTGCAGGTCGGTCATGAAGTCCTGCACCTCGCCGCCGCGCTGCACCTTCACGTCGATGCGCAGGAACCGGTCGTGGTCGAACGGCGACGTGCCGAGCGACGCATTCACGGGCGCGATGCGCTCGGTCACCTCCTTCGGCGCGTTGCGCAGGTCGGATGCCAGGAGGCCGATCTGGTCTCGCGACTTCTCGCGAAGGAGCTTCAGGAAGTTGCGCTCGTGTTCGGGCAGCCCGCGCGCGACGATGCCGGCGAGCAGCTCGCGGTAGGCCCGCCGGTCGCCGATCTGCGCGGTGAGGTCGGCGCTCGCCGCGGGCCAGTTGGTGGCGAAGGTGCTCGCCGCAGCGACGAACCGTGTCTCGGCCCCCGACTGGCGTCGGCGGGCGGCGTCGAGTTCGGCGTGCAGCACCGCGCTCGCACGACGACCCACCGTTTCGACATTGTCGCGGGTGAGGCTGCGCTGCACCGCGCGATACCGGGCATCGAGGTTCGCGACATCCGCCTCGTCGAGCGCGACCGCAGCCACCCGGTCGGCGAGCCGGGAGATCTGCGCCTCGATGCCGCCGAGGCGCTCGGTGATCGCCGTCAGCGCGACCCGCTCGTCGGTGAGGCGCGCGTGCGCGGTCCGCACGCCGTCGATCGCGGCGTCGCGGGCGGCGAGTGCATCGCCCAGCTCGGTGTTGCCGTCGGTGAGCTCGCGGAGTCGGCTGCGACGCGCGTCGACCCGCTCGTGCGCAGCCGTTCGGTCGAGCTGCCCCCAGTCCTCGCGCAGCACCCCCTCGAACACGCCCCGGCGACGCATGGTCGCGTCGCGCGCCTCCTGCGCCTCGCGAACGCGGGCATCGGATGCCGCGAGCCGGCGCTCCGCGTCGCGCCGACGCTCGAGGAGCAGCGCGACCTTCGCGTCGTTGTCGGCGCCCAGGATCCAGGTGCGGCGGTCGTCGACGCGGAATCGGTCGTTCTTCTCGTACCGGCGCGCGGACTTCTTGATCTGTCCGCCGATCGTGACGCCGCGTTCGACGTCGTCGAGATCGTCGGGGTGATCGACGCACGCGACGTCGAACTCGGTCGACAGCCTGGCCTGGAGCCACTCCTCGAACGGACCGGATGCGACGCGGATGCGGCGTAGCAGCGATCGGTCGTCTCGCGCTGGCCGCACGGGCGGCGGCGTCAGCGGCACGGCTTCGAACACGAGACGTGCGCCGAGGTGCCGACCCTCCACCCGGCGGCGCACCTCGGCGAGCAGGTCGTCGCGCACGAGCAGCGCGCTCGCGATCGGGTAGAGCACGCGTTCGATGGCGCCCGTCCAGTCGGCGAACTCGGGCAGCACTTCGATGAGCTCGCCGGCGAACGGCAGCGCCTGCTCGGCGAGGCCGAGCTCGTCGGCCAGTTCGCGTCGGGCGACGAGGAGCGCGGGCGGCAGGTTGCTCCTGCGATGCTTCAGCTCGTCGAGCTCGCGGTCGATCGCCGCGAGCTCGTGGCGCGCTTCGAAGTACTCGCGGTGGTCGTCGCTCGCGGCAGCGGCCGGTGGCGGCGAGTCCAGCTCGCGCGCGGCCGTCTCGCGGAGCTCGGCGAACTCGGCCGAGTCGGCGGGCGCCCGGTCGATGCCGACGGCGCGCAGCGAATCGGCGAACCGCTGCCACCGCCGCTCGGTCTCGTCGGCGTCGCGCTCGGCGACCTGCAGGAGCTGCTGCTCGTGCTCGGCATCGGCGCCGCCGAGTTCGAGGGTGCGGCGCTCGGCGGCGGCGCGCCGCTCCTCGGCGTCCTCGGCCGCCTCGGCGGCCCG
Source organism: Agromyces sp. H66 (assembly GCF_004959775.1). Taxonomy (GTDB): domain Bacteria; phylum Actinomycetota; class Actinomycetes; order Actinomycetales; family Microbacteriaceae; genus Agromyces. The sequence goes on along the minus strand of NZ_SJZG01000013.1, from coordinate 68,979 downwards.
TCGCACGCGGTCGTTCGCTCGGGCTTCGTCGGCGCGGAGCTGCGCGCGCTCGTCCTCGGCGAGCTGGAGCGTGAGCCGCTCCTGGAACGGGTCGATGAGCGCGCCCAGGCGTTCGGCTTCGGCCGCGGCATCCGTCGCCGTCTCGTAGTCGGTGATCGCCTGATCGATGACGCCGAGTTCCTCGGCCTGCCTGCGCAGGTCCACGACGTGCCGGTGCGCCTGGTCGAGTTCGCCGAACTGCTCGACGGCGCTCTTCGCCCGCGCGAACGTCGGCGGCTCGTCGAGCATGAAGGTGCGGAACAGCTGGTCGAGGCTGCCGAGGTTCTTGGCCGACTGGGTCTTGTGCAGCAGGTGGAGCGCGTTCTGGTGCTCGATGCCGAAGATGCGCCGCATGCGCGCGTAGAACCCGCCGTGGCTGCCGTTGGTGGTGACCGTGGCATCGGGCCAGGCGGCCTTGATGCGCCGCGCCTCGATGCCGCCGAGCACGAACTCCCGGAAGTCGAGCAGCCCCACGTCACCGCGTTCGATGAGGCACAGGTCGCGGAGGTCGGACTTGTCGGCCGAGACGCCGCGCAGGTGGAACAGGCGCACGAGCGTCACCGGTGCGTCGCGGAGGTTCTCGTACCGCAGCAGTACGCCGCTCCAGGTCGCCGTGCGCCGGAGGTACGCGGAGACGGCGCGATCGTAGTTCGCGTCGGCCTCGTTGCTCCACGCCCCGCGCACGTAGCTGACGAGGCTCCGATCGTCGTTGCGCGACGCCGAGTCCTGCGCGGCGGCGTTGAACCGGAGCCACTTGTCGGGCGTGAGCACGCTCGCGATCGCGTCGAGCAGCGATGACTTGCCTGAGCCGGATGCCCCGGTGAAGAGGTGTCCCGCGCGGGCGACGTCGATGCGGTAGTGACCGTCGAAGGTGCCCCAGTTCACGACCTCGATGCGCGCGAGCCGCCATTGTCCGGGATGACCCGACGCGTCGGCCGCCTCGTGCTCGCCGACGGCGTCGGGCAGGTCGAGCAGGGTCATGCGCTCAGCTCCTCGAGGTCGGGGTCGGCTTCGGCGGCCCCGCCGGCCGCGTCGCGTCCGGCGATGCGCCGGTACTCGGCCTCGATCTGCCGCACCTGCTCGGCGTCGACGATGAGCCGCAGCACGGGTGAGATCTCGGCGCGCTCGCCGCCGTCGGCGGCACCGGCCTGGTGGATGACCCTGAGCTTGTTCTTCATGTTCATCCACGACGAGTTCAGCCGCGACCCGAACAGCTTCTCGTCGTGGTCGGCGGGACGGTATGGACGCAGTTGTTCGAACACCTCGTCTTGTCCGACGATGACCCGCCCCTCACCCTCGCGGGCGAGCAGCATCTGGCGGAGCACGAGCAGCATCGCGGTGTCGAGGAAGGTGAGCGACTCCGTGCGCACCGTGCGCGGGGTCGTGACCTCGCCGGCGTCGACGTTGCGAACGAACGCGAACTCGCCGACCCGGTCGACGACGAGATCGAGGAAGAGCTCGTGCAGCCGCGACCGGATCGCGGTCTCGTCGGCGAGCAGCGCCGCCCAGAGCCCGGGGTTGGCCCGCCCCGAGAGATAGGGGCCCTTGATGAGGTCGAGCAGGGCGCGGCGCGAGTCCATGCCCAGCACGCCCGTATCGCCGTTCCAGAGGCCGGCTGCGACATCCGCTCGCTCGTCGCTCGCGCCGTCGGCCGGACCGATCGTGACGTTCACAGCACCCTCCCGGTGAATCGGTGGACGGGGATGGTCGCCGCCCGCGCTCGGCCGTCGCGCCCCTGCCAGCGCACCGGCTCGGTGTCGTCTGTGACGACGCCGTTGGCTGCGGCGAGCGCGATGAGTCCGACGACGCTCGCGACGCCCTGACTGGCCGGATGCCTCGCCAGCACCTCGCCGACGGTGCACGTGTCGAGTTCGCCGAGCACGGCGTTGACGTGCCCGGTGAGCTCGTCGAAGTCGATCTCGGTCTCGCGGGCGAGGGCCCGCAGCGCCGCGAGGTCGGCGGTCGCGGTCTCGCGCACCTCGACGGGCGCGCTCGCGTCGAGCTCGGCGGGATCGTGCAGGCGCAGGGCGCCGGCGCTCGACATGCTCACCGTCGAGAGGCTGAGTTCGAGCCCGGTCACCCGGTAGGGCTTCGTGCGAGCGGATGCCGCGAGGCCGGCGCCGAGGGCTTCGCGAAGCAGGCGCTGCAGCACCCGGTCACGCTGGAAGTCCTGCGACTGCACGTACCGCCGAAGTCCGCGGGCGAAGGTCGTGATGACGTCTTGGATCTCGCCGCTGCGCTCCTTCAGCACGCGCACGTAGCGACGCAGGAAGCGGCGCTGCGACGGCGTGAGGGAGTCGGCGAACTCACGCTCGAGCACCTGCGTCATGTGCTCGTCGAAGGCGGCGCCGAGCTCGGCGTCGAGCACGAGCGCCGAGAAGCCCGCGAAGCTGCGCCCGGCCTCGGATTCGGCGATGTGGTCGACTCCGCGGAAGATGTCGTCGAGCACGGCGCGCTGCGTGGCATCCGATTCGACGATGCCGGCGCGCACCGACCGGTTGAGCTCTTCGAACTCGGCGCGCACGCGCGCGAAGTCGGCCGGGATCTCCTCGGCCTGCGCGAGGATGTCGCGGATGCGTTCGAGTGCCCGCGACGGGTCGAGCGTCTCGAGTTCGCCGGCGTGGATGCGTTCGATCGCCTGATCGATGCGGTCGCGCTCGGCGTGCAACTGCGCGAGCCGGCGGGTCGCGTCGGGGTCGGTATCGACAGCGAGCCGGCCGAGCTGAGCCGCGATGCTCGCCAGTCGCGACTCGGTGGCGGTCTGGCGGGGTGTGGCGAGCTGCTCGAGGTAGCGGATCGCCTGCAGCGCCCCGGGCGAGAGCTCGTACGTCTCGCCGCGTGCCTCCTCGGAGGGGCGGCGCACGAGGAAGCCCGCCTCGCGCCACTCGGCGCAGTACCCCTGGGCGTTGCGCCTGAGCTCGAAACCCGCCTCGCGGAGCCGCTCGAGATCGTGGTCGAGCACCTCGAACAGCTCGTCGGCGGGCAGACGCTGCGGCTCGCCGCCGAGGTGCTCCGAGAGGAGCGCCGCGATGACCGGTGCGTTGTCGGCGCGGAGCAGCCGCCAGCTCGCGTCGTCGTCGAGCAGGCGGCTGAGCGCGAGGCTGGTGGAGGTGACGGAGGACATGCCGATCGGAGGTCGTGAGGAGGTGAGTGCGGCTATGGTATCCGCCGGGGATGACATCGACGTGACGCGGGCCTGTGGCCGCACGCCCAGCCGACGTCAGACCAACTCGTTGCGGCGGGTGCGAGCGACCTCGGCGACCCGCTCGAGCAGCGCGGCCGATGGCATGACCGCCCCCGTCAAGTACGAGTTGAGCCGCGTACGACTCGTGCCGATGCGGGCGGCGAGGTCGCCCTGGCTCAGGTCGGTCTCGAACGCGAGGCGGCGCAGCCGACCGGCGACCCGCTCTTCCGGCGTCAGTCGCTCACGCTCGAGCGCGCCGCGCAGGAGCGCAGCAGCACCACGTGACTCGGCGAGTTCGAGCGCCTCTTCGAGGTCGGCCGCGACCGGGCCATGCGGTGCCGCCTCGATGGCCACGATGATCTTGCGCCAGTCATCCGCCCCGCCTCGATCGATCGCGGCGAGGATCCCCTCCACTCCCCATCGGTCGACGGGGTCGTCGGGGGTCACCTCGAGATTACGGAACCGCAGGGTCATCCGGCGCTCCCTTCATCTGTCCGCCGGACCGCGCCGTGATCTCGGCCGCGAGCGCCTGGCACGCCACGATCACGTCATTCCAGTCGTGCCACCGCGGCTTCAGCCCCTTGTATCCGGCAAGCTGCCGCGTCGTACGGGCGTCGCGAGGGTCGGGCTCGGCGAGCTGGCGCACGAGCTGGTCGCGCACGGGACGTTCGCCGGCGGGCTTCGTGTCATCGGCGTAATAGTCGTCGATGCGAGCGAGCACGTCGGCCGCGTCGTCGATGCCGTAGCGCGCGGCGAGAGCAGCGACATCCAGATAGTCGCGCGTCTGGTTGCGCCGCACGATGAGGAACGCCTTGACGCGCAGCGTCTCCGCGAGCGTGGGCACGGTGATCTGCCTCCCCGACGGCAGGTCGTACGGCTGGGTCTCGAGCGGGCGGGTGCGGATGAGCTGGCGGATGCCCGTCTCGATCCCGCCCAGCTCACCGAGGATGATCTTGCCGGCCACCAGCCGGTTCGTCACGAAGTCGCCTTCGCGCTCGAGCGCGTCGAGGATCACGTCGAATCGGTCGCGCAGGTCGGCGACCACGTGGTCGTGGTCGTATGACGCGCGATGGCGGGCGTACAGTGCCGCCGCCGATCCGCCGACGAGCACGGCGTCGGGCACGAGCTCCTGCAGCCGCGCAGCCGACTCGAGCACGACCGCCAGGTCGGGGTGGACGTGGGCGACGTCGGGGGATTCGCCCTGATTTCGTGCGCCTGCCATGGAATCTAGTGTATCCGATCAGATACAGAAGCCATCGGAAACGATCAGTGTCTGAGTAGTCCCATCCAGCGCGTTAGTTTCCCGAACATCGTCGATATAACGGATGGCCGGCGGAACCAACCTGGGACTCAACGCGAGGCTGCTCGGCGCCGCTCCGCCCACTCCTCGAGCACCGCCCGGGTGAACTTCGACACGCTGACGTGCGATTCGTCGGCGGCATGCTCGAGCGCCTGGAACAACTCGTCTTGCACGCGAAGCGACAGACGACGTGAGTGCGACCCATCGCGATTCAGCGACTTCCCGCCGGGGATGAGATTCGCTCGACGCACGTCTTCAACGATCTGCTCCACGCGCTCATCGGTGAGTGGTACGCCGCGGTAGATCACCTCTTCGGTCTCGACGAACTCGACCTCGGGGCTCGCCGACAGTTCGAAGCGACGACGCTCTCTGGTGTTCATCGGTTCCTCCTGTAACTCGTCGGCATCGCGTGGATGATCGTCCAGCCGTCTCGGCGGTCGTCGGGCACCAGCACGAGCTCGAGTTCAATGCCCCGGTCGTCGGTGCCGATGATCCGCACCGCATCGCCGCTCTCCGCACGAACGGTCTCATTCGCGAGCGCCGCCAGCATGTGCTCTACTCCGATCCGGTGTTTCCGAGCCGATCTCGCGACTCTCAGCGGTTCATCCACTGTTCGAGTATGTCTGACACCACCGACACTACTCCGATCGTCTCCGATCGCAAGTGCCGGCGATCACGACTGGCTATACGCGACACCGTGCCGCGGACCATCCCGCGCCCGCCCCCGCCCCCGCCGATCGCGGTACCGCGCATGCCGCTCGTCGAGCTGCACGATGCGCTGCCGCAGCAGCGTGAGGATGGCGGCGACGTGGCGGCGGCGATGCGGATCGAGCGCGCCGGCCGCCTCGAGCGCACCGGCGCGATCCGCGAGCGAGCGCAGCCGCGTCACCGTGTCGCGGCGCCATGCCCGGTAGGCGTCGTCGGACCGGGCGGCGAGCCGCTCGAACCGGTCGTCGATGATGGCGAGCCGCAGTTCGAGCGCCTGCACGTCGGCGAAGAACTGCGGCCGGTCGACCCGCGCATCCGGAACGCCGGCCGCACGAAGGTGCGCTTCCATGCGAGCGCTGAGGGGTGAGTCCGAGCCCATGACGGTGCTCCTTGCGGGACTCCGGTCGTAGCCGAAGATTCCGACGGTAGGCAGACCCACCGACATCCGGATGTCCCACGCTCACCTGACGCGCTCGACGGTCGAAGGCGGCCCTACGACCCGAGCTCCCACAGTGCGCTGATGGGCAGTGCGCGGTTCTTCTCACCGAAGGGGAGGGTCTCGGTGCCCGCGTAGAGCACGATGCCGACGATCAGGTCCTCGCCGAGCCGCGCGGCGAGGTGGTTGATGCCCTTGAAGTCGTCGGGTCGCACGGTGGCCGACGCCTTCACGTCGATCGCGACGACGCGCCCACGCCGGTCCTCGAGCACGATGTCGACTTCGACCTGATCCTTCGTACGGTAGTGCGACAACTCGGCGCGGGTCCGCGACCACGTGAGCTGCCGCGCTATCTCCATGGCGACGAACGCTTCGAGCAACCCTCCCAGGGGGCTGTCGAACCGTCGGAGGCTCGCGGCATCCTGACCGATGAGGTTGGCGGCGATCCCCGAGTCCACCATGGCCACTTTCGCGGTCGACACCGCGCGACCGCTCAGGTTGCGCGACCAGGCGGGGATCCGCTTGATCAGGAAGACCTCCTCGAGCAGCCCGAGATACCGGCTGACGGTCGTCTGCGGCAGCCCGAGCCGACCCGCCAACGCACCCGGCACCAGCAGTTGCCCTGAGCGAGCCGCGAGCAGGCGGATGAGTGCACGCATCTCGTGTCCGCGTTCGATCTCCGACAGCTGCATGACGTCGCGATTCACGATGTCGGCGACGTAGTTGTCGAAGAACGCTTCGCGGCGGCGCCCCTCGCGCGCGACGGCTTCGGGGAATCCGCCCCGCACGATACGGTCGATGTACCCGGATCGAAGTTCGTCGCTCTGGTGCCTCAGTTCGGACCCGAGTTCGAACACGGCATCGATGAAGCCGTCGGGTCGGCCCTCGATCTCCCCCTGCGAGAGCGGCCAGAGTTCGATGGTCTCCATCCGCCCGGGTAGCGCGTCTGGCACTCCGCGAAGGCCGAGAACACGCGCCGACCCCGTGAGCAGGAACCGGCCCGGCCGCGGGTCGGCGTCGACGACCTCCTTGATGGCGAGCAGGAGTTCGGGAACTCGCTGCACCTCATCGATGATGAGCAGTTCGTCCGCCCTCACGAACGAGGTCGGATCGAACTCGGCGGCCTGCCGCGTGGCGGCGCGATCGAGGCTGCGCCCCGCGTGAAAGTTTGGTCGCTGCTCACGTGAGAGTTTCGCCGCCCTCCACGTGAAAGCCTGGTCGGGACGCGCTCACTCCTCCGTGTCCTCCGCGTACAGTATCGCCATCGTCAGGATGACGCCCCGCGCAACCGCCCCGCGAAGCGCGACAGGAACCACGAGCTCGCCCTCGGCGTCGGCTTCCAGTAGGCCCGCATCTTCGAGGCGCTTCAGTCGCTGCAGTGCACGCGGCGTCAGCATGCGCGCGAGCTCGCTGGATTCCGTGTCGTCGTCGTCGACGCTCTCGGGTGAAAGGGCGGCCAGCAGCCTCCGGATCGACTCGGCGGCGACGGCGGATTCGAACATGGGGATCGCGCCTGCGCTCTGCTCGGTGAGCACCTCGGCCACGAACACCCCGACCACCATGTCGGCCGACTCCAGCGGCGGCAACGGGTGGGCGAGCCATTCCCCGGCAGCCGGGCCCGGTCGCACGCGGGTCGCACTTCGGGTGATCAGCTCTGCGGTCGCCAGCGCCTCCCACCAGGCGCTCAACATCGGGACCTCGTACATCGAGCGGGCGCGGGTGGTCGCCGGCTCGGGCAGCGGGGCGTCCAGGTCGACGTCGCTGAGCGGAAGGAACCCGCGCTCCTCTGACGAGCGCGTGGCGACGCCGACGGCCGAGACGCCGATCATCGCCGCGACCCGTTCGATGTCTGCGCGACGTACGCCTCCCGACGGTGACACTGGCCGCCCCGTCCCGATCCACGCCAGCAGGTCGCGCACGGCGGCGACGATGCGGGTCTCGGCGAGGGCTGCGCGCCGCTCCGCGGGGTCGATCTGCTCGGCGCTGTCGATGGCGTCGGCGATCACGTCCGATCCGGGGAGCATCTCGGCGATCGCATCTTCGACGACCTCGTGGGCATCTTCCCACCCGTCGGCGTCACGAGACGTCTCGAGGCGGAAGTGCACGTAGTCGTGAAGCGTGTCGAGCGCGTTCTCGAGCGCGTCGGATGCCTCAGGGTCATCGTCCTCGAAGAGCACGTCGATGAGCGGGTCGATGTCGTCGGGGTCATTGGCATCGAGCCCCGCGTTGCGCGCGAGCACCAGCAGCGCTTCGAGCATCCTCGTCTCGTCGGCGACGGTCGGCGCGCCGATCGAGGACTGTCGTTCGAGCCATGCGCCGAATTCGCGAAGGGTTCGGCGGTCGTTCGGCAGGCTTCGGCGATGAGCGCGGTTGCCCGATGGCTTCGCAAACGCACGGGGTGCCGCCGCCTTCCGCGACGGCGGCGCCGCCTCGCCGATGAGCACTCGCCCTGCGACCTCGCTCACCCCGACTTCCTCGGCCGCAGCCTGCGCGATCAGCGAGGCGGCGACGACGAGCGCGCCCCCCTCGAAGACGGCGAGCCCGCGGTGCCGACGGTGGAGGCTGTCGAGCGCATCGAACGCCCGACCCTTGGCTGCCAGCGCGAGGATGTCGACGGCTGCCGCCTTCGAAGGTCGCCCACCCCACTTCGGAACGCGTGTGCCGGCCAACGCCGCGCGGAGCGCCGGATCGGCATGACGGGCGTCGAGCAGCCCGAGGCTCGCACCGATGACCTGCGAGACCGCCGGGGCGTCATCTGCGGGCTCGGGTCCGATGGCCGCGAGCACGGCGCGCGCTCGTTCGTCGTCGCCTTCGGCGATCGCCTCGGTGAATTGGGCGAGCACCGCGAGCGCCCCGGCCCGGTGCATCCCCACCGGGGTGAACAGGGCGAGGTTGTGCCGCTCCGTCGCCCTCGCGAGCGCCGCGTTGAGGTCTTCGAGGTCGGTGCCTTCGAGATCGTCGAGATCGATGCCCTCCGCGTTCAGGAGCGGCGCGAGTTCACCGAGCATCCGATCGGCCAGGCCCGGCGTGTGCACGACCCCCATCTTCGCCAGCTGGGCACGGAATTCAGGGTCGTCGAAGGGCGTCGTCACCCGCCAAGGCTAACGCCGACCGCCCGTTCTGGGGCGGCCATCGCGAACAGCTGGGCGTGCGCAGTCAGTGCTCAAGGCCCCAGGGCGCCGATCGGGACCACGAGCACGCCGTCGTCGCGCGTGTACGCGTACCCGCCGACGGTCATCACCATGCGCGCCCGTGGCGCACCGCTCTGCGCCGTGTCGATTCGTTGCACGAACGCGTCGAGCGACGCGACCGCGTCATCGACCTGGCTCGTGCCGAGCTTCACCTCGACCGCGGTCCATGCACCGTCGGGCATCTCGATGATGGCGTCGACCTCGCGTCCGGCGCTGTCGCGATAGTGGCGTATCTGAGCACCGAACGACTGCGCGTAGACCCGGAGATCGCGCACGACGAGCGACTCGAAGAGGAGGCGGAGCGTGTTCGGGTCGCTCAGCAGGCGTGCGGGTGAGGCGTTGAGCGCGGCCGCGGCGAGCGACGGATCGGTGAAGTGTCGTTTGGCGGCCTTGCGCACAACATCGCGCGACCGAAGATGAGGCGCCCAGCTCGGCTGGTCTTCGATGATCATGAGCCGTTCGAGCGCAGTGAGGTATTCGCTCACCGTGTCGGAGTCGATGGCGGCACCCTCGCCGCCGGTGTCGCGGGCGATCGAAGCTACGGATGCCTCTGTGGCCGTGTTCCTCGCGAGTGATACCAGGAGTCGTCGCACCCGCGCAGGATCGTGTCGGCGCGTTCCATCGAGTCGGGCGAGGTCGACTCTGGCCACGTCGTCCAGGTACGAGCCGAGCACCTGCTGGGCATCGGCAGCCGACATCCGCTGCAGGCCCGGCCAACCGCCCACGCAGAGTCGCTCTGCGACCTCTCTCAGCGTGAGCGATGACTGGGCGGCGCCGATCGCGCGACCCTCGGCGATGGCCGCCAGCGATACTCGGCCGTTCGAGTGGCCGGATTCGAACAACGACATCGGTCGCATGCGAATGCGGCTGATACGGCCGGCGCCGGAATGCCGGGTGACGTCGTCGGCCGGCACCGCGGATCCCGCAAGGATGAACTGGCCCGGCGCACGGCGATCATCGATGGCACGCCGCACGTGATTCCAGACCCTCGGCTCGAGCTGCCACTCGTCGATGAGGCGAGGGGTCGCACCGGCGAGAACAAGGTTCGGGTCGATCCGAGCGAGTTGGAGCGCGTCGTCATCGACGTCGAGGCGCACTTCTGACTGGGCGTGGGCACCGCCGGTCGCCGTCTTCCCACATGCCCGAGGACCTTCCAGCAGGATTCCGCCGATCGCACTGAGCATTCGGTCGACCTGCGCGTCGACGACCCTCGGGCGATACTCAGGTTCCATCCTTCTTCCGTTCGTCCGTTTGAGAGCTGTCGATTCGGTCATCTACGGAGAATTTGTTCGGTCATTTGTGATCACCCTATTCCGCGATCTGTGGGGCGTGCAACCAAGAGGAGCGTCATCCACTCCCGGACCTGCCGCCGAGCGTTGTGCCCCGTTGTGGGGCGGATGCCGCGACATCCGCTGATCAGAGTCGGTTTCTTTGCCCATTCGGATGCCTCGACCCGCCGCATCGGGCATGCCGCGTCGGTCCACCTGAGTAACGTCGGTCAGCTGTCGACCCGACGGCGATGCGCTCTGTAGACGCACCCGACCTCACAGCGAAAGAGAACGACCATGAGCGACCCCACGACGAACGCACGCACCGGAGCCGACGCTCCGGCGGGCACGCCTGCGCCTGCCCCTGCGCCTGCGCCCACGAGCGCTACTGCGCCTCTGAGCGCACCGATGCCCGCGCCGACCCCGGCGCCCGACCCGTACGCGACGGCCGACCCCGCCGCCCCGAAGTCCTTCATCGCCACCTGGCTCTTCGCCCTCTTCCTCGGAATCCTCGGCGTCGACCGGTTCTACCTCGGCAAGATCGGCACCGCGCTCGGCAAGCTCTTTACCCTCGGCGGCCTCGGCGTGTGGGCGCTCGTCGACCTCATCCTCGTGCTCGCCGGCGCCCAGCGCGACAAGCTCGGCCGCCCGCTCGAGGGCTACGCGAAGTACCGCACCATGGCATGGATCGTCACCGGCGTCGTGCTCGTGGTCTCGCTCGTCATCAACGGCGTGAACGCCGCGAACCGCGCCGGCGATGCATCCTCCGCCGCACCCCAGCCGGCGGCCGCGGCACCCGCAGACCGTGAGGAAGGCGACGAGCCCGAAGCGGATGCCGCGCCCGCGCCTGAACCCGCCAAGCCCTCGGTGCAGGAACTCAGCGTCGTCGAGACCGCCTTCGGCAAGGACCTCGACTCCGACATGTGGTGGTACGCGGTGGTGCTCGACAACCCGAACCCCGACCACGTCTTCCCGTCGGCCGGCATCACCATCGAGGCGGTCGACGCGAACGGCGTCATCCTCGATTCGGGCAGCGAGTACACGACGATCCTGCAGGGTCGCACGGTGGTCGTCGGGGACTTCTTCTCGGTCGGATCCGGCACCATCGCCAAGCTCGACGTGCGCGGTCCGACGAGCGCCGCAGCGACGTCGTCGCCCGCCGCCGAGACCGGCTCGTTCAGCGTGTCCGACATCGCGACGGCCCAGGAGTACGGGTGGCTCGACGTCACCGGCAAGGTCACGTCGACGTTCGATGAAGACCAGGAGCTGGTCACCGTCGCGGTGATCGCTCGGGATGCCGCGGGCACGATCGTCGGCAGCGATTTCGCGTTCATCGATCGCCTGCCCGCGGGCGGCACCGCGCAGTTCGAGTCCTCATTCTGGAACGTCGAGAACCTGCCCGAAGGCGTGACCTTCGAGGCGTTCGCGTCGCTGTAACGAGTACGGGTCGGCCGCGTACTGCGCGGTCGACCCTTTCACACTCTTGACCGGACTTGCAGCCGACCCCACTCCCTACGCTGAGCGCGACGACCCCGAGCTCGGGTCATCCCTTGGCGACCGAGCGAAGAGGCCTCTATCTCAGGTGTTCAGCGGCTCCGCACGCTGTTCCGCGCCATTACGCGTCGCACGAATCAAGTCGGCAAGCTGTGGCACCACGTCAGCGTCGGCCTCGAGTGCACGCTCGAGTTGCAGCACCGCGTGCGGGCTCAGTCGTAGCACCTGATCTTCAAGAAGGATGGCGCGGGCGCGTTCCATCGCAGTTCCCAGCACGAACGACGTCACATCCTGCTGTTGGCGCGCTGCAGCAGACCGAATGAGTTCCAGCGCCTCTGGGGAAATCCGCATGTTGAGGCGCGCGCTACGGCCTGGTTCCTCAATCGACATCTCTCTCACCACCTTTGGACAGTGTACATACGTGGTGCGTACACCTCAATCCGCTGACTCTGACCGAGAACTGAACGCGCGCAGCAGAGAACCGCCACCGACGGCGGTCGCCGATACCGTGAACCCACGATCCCCTGGCCGGAGGGATGAACGATGACGAGCCCCACCTCGACAACACGCCCGCGCACCGCCGAGCGCATCACCACGCTCGCCGAGACCGAGCGCCTCGCCGCCCGCATTCTCGACCCGACGCGCACACGCCCGCTCGTGCTGGTGACCACCACGCACGGTTCGAACGGCACGGATGTCGCGGCATCCGTGCCCCTCGATCCGCAGCGCCTGCTCGACGAGGTCGGCGACGTCGCCGACGTGGCCGTGCTGCCGACGGGCGAGCTGAGCATGCACCTCGACGACCTGCTGCCCGACATGCTGCAGGTGTACGGAGGTGCGGGCCGTTCGTACCCGGTGGGCCTCGCCGCCGATCCCGACTGGCGGCGGTCGCCGCTGCGCTTCCCTGGCCGCGGCGCTCCGGGACGGGCGCTCGATCAGCTCGTCTCCGACGCGGTCGCCCACGCCCACGCGGCCGGGCTGTTCGCGCACACGCCGGCCCGCACCCGCCGGGTCACGGGCGAGATGCGCGGCTTCATCGCGGGCGGTTCGCGCGCGCTCGTCGTGCACGACGACGGCGGCATGTCGACGATCTGGGCCGAGCTCACGGCTCCCCCGACGCCGCTCGAGTGGCTCCTCGCCGAGGGATGCCGCGTGTCGGGCACGCTCGACGAGGACACGAACCGCCTGGTCGTCGACGAGCTCGCGGCATCCGATGCCGACCTCGCCGACGCGTTCCCGCACGCGTCGGTCACGCTCGCCCTGGTGACCGCGGTCGACGGCGACGAGGCCGAGCTGGCGTTGCATCCGTCGCATCGCAGCAGGGTGCACGGCACGGATGTATCGCCGAATCCGCTCGACCGCGTCGACCTGCTGCTCAGCGAGGGCGAGGTCGTCGCGGCGCGGGTCGTGCACCTGTCGACCGGGGCGCTGCACCTGCGCCTCTCCGACGTGGACGACGACGAACCGATCGTGCCGCCGCTCACGCTCATCGCCGGCGGCACACCGTGGCTGCGGGAGGATCGTCCGCTGCCGACCGGCTCGTCGGATGACTCGCAGGCGGTCGAGGCGCAGCTCGAGGCGCTCGACGCGCAGCGCCCGGCGGCGGAGTCGACAACGTCGCCGCTGGCTGCCCAGCCGGTGGAGTCGACGGATGCCACTGCACCGCCCGAACCCGATGGTGCGGCAGCCGGCGCGCCCGCCGTCGCGGCACCCCGGCCGCTGCCAGGGCCGGGGCCGCGCCGGGTCGTGTCTGCCTCGGTTCCGGATGCCGCGTCCGCGTCTGACTCGACGACGCCCGCGTCTGTCGCGGCGCGTCTGCTCGGGCCGGCGCCAGCCGCCGTTCCCGGCCCGTCGGCGCGCTCGGCGCTGCAGGCGACGCAGCTCGAACTCGAGGCGGAGCGGGCCCGCCGCCTCGCCGCCGAGCAGCGCCTCGCCGACGCGGGCGTCTCCGACTCGGCGCTGTCGCGGCTCCGCACAGGGTCTGAGCTGGACCGCCGCCGCGCGCGCGAACTGCTCGCGGAGAACGCCGAGCTCCGCGCCGAGCTCGGCAGGCTGCGCGGCGACCGGGCGGATGCTGCCCGCCGCCTCCGCGAGTACGCGCGGCGCGGGTCGGCTGCGGTGGACGGTTCGGGCCGGCCGGCGCTCGCCGGTCGTGCGGACTTCATCGACGCCGAGGCGTGGGTGCGGCACGAGATCTGCTGTGCGTGGGTCGAGCGCATCCCGGCCTGCGACAAAGTCGCCTACCCGCTCCCGACGTATGTCGTCGGCGCGGACTTCGCTGCCTCCCTGGAATCCCTCGACGCCGACAAGTTCGCAAAGGCGATGAAGGCCGTCGTCGACGTGCTCACCGGCCGCGCGGAGCGGCTGGACGGTCGCGAGGTCCACCGCCTCCGCACGTCGGATGCGGGCGGCTCACCGTACGTCGTTCGCGACGACGGCGCCCACGCCATGCGCTGCGCCATCGAGCGCAACACGCCCTCGGCGCGCCGGCTGCACTATTGGGTCCTGCCCGGCGGCGAGGACGAGCTGGCGCGGATCGTGCTGCATGACGCCATTATCGGTTAGCTGCTATTCGCCACTGCGAATCGATCGGTGCGAGCCGACTCAATCGAGGCTGGCGCGGGACAAGACAATCAGTCCCGCCCCCGTTCAGGCTTCCCGCTATCGCGGTGATTGATGACGCCGGTACGGCTCGAGAAGAGATGGCCGCGGGGATAGCGCATGCTGAGTTCGCCGGCATCCAGGTACCTGGGAGAGCGCCGAACGGGAGTGGCTGCAGCGCGCGGGGGTTATGGAAGACATTCAGCCCGTCCACCCATCGTTCTTCCCGTCCCGGCGTCACCTCCTCCGCAAACCTCACAGGACTTGCGGGCGTCTCAGGATCGAGCCGATAGCCCACGTGAACGATCGTGGTGTCGGAAGACCCGAACCCGGCTGCAACACCGATTCGATTGAACTTTGAAAGCGTTCCCGCGCCATTGAACAAAACGGCGCTAACGTGCTCTGCGTCAGGCAAGTCGAAGAAGCCTGAGGGCACTACTTTCGAGCCCCATCGATGCTCAGTCGTCGGGTTGGCAACGAGATTGTCGCCCGCATCAACCGTCAATCCGTACAAGTATGCCTGGAGCGCCCCAACGCTATATGTCATCGACATCCCATCGTGAAAGTCCTGGATCGCGATGACAAATGGACACCGAGCTACTTCGGGACGATCCCAGTAGCGCTTGCCAAGCTTCGCCGTCAACGGGGGACTGTCTGATTAACGGTGGATCTGGCTTGGCCTGACCGAAAGGAAGGGCGATGACCGATGTCATCGAGATGATCGATCCTGTGACGGGAGAGATCATCGATCAGCAGCAGATCGCGAAGCAGTTGCTCGCGCAGGCCAAGGAGCAGGGCGTCAGCCTCGTGGGGCCGGGCGGGTTGCTTGGGAGCCTGACGAAGACCGTGCTGGAGACCGCGCTCGAGGCCGAGCTGACCGAGCACCTCGGTTACGACAAGCACGGCGCCGCGCCGGGCGTGAATGCCCGCAACGGTACGCGGGCGAAGACCGTGCTGACCGAGGTCGGCCCGGTCGAGATCCAGGTGCCCAGGGACCGGGACGGGTCGTTCGAGCCGAAGATCGTGCGGAAGCGGCAGCGCCGGCTGGACGGCATCGACGAGATCGTGCTGTCGTTGACCGCCCGCGGCCTGACGACCGGTGAGGTCGCCGCGCATTTCGACGACGTCTACGGTGCACAGGTGTCGAAGGACACGATCAGCCGGATCACGGACAAGGTGCTCGACGAGCTCACGGAATGGTCCAACCGGCCGCTGGATCGGGTGTACCCGGTGGTCTTCATCGACGCGATCGTGGTGAAGGTCCGTGACGGGCAGGTCCGGAACAAGCCGTTCTACGTCGCGGTCGGCGTCACCACCGCCGGCGAACGCGACATCCTCGGCATCTGGGCCGGCGACGGCGGCGAGGGCGCGAAGTTCTGGCTCGGGGTGCTCACCGAGATCAAGAACCGCGGCGTCGAGGATGTGTGCATCGTGGTGTGCGACGGGCTGAAGGGGCTGGCCGAGTCGATCAACACGACGTGGGAGCTCGCGACGGTTCAGACGTGTATCATCCATCTGATCCGGAACACCTTCAAGTACGCGTCCCGGAAGTACTGGGACCAGATCGCCCGCGATCTGCGCCCGGTGTACACGGCGCCGACCGAGGCCGCGGCGCGGGCCCGGTTCGACGAGTTCGCCGAGAAGTGGTGCACCATGTACCCGGCGATCCGGCAGCTGTGGCAGAACGCGTGGGCGGAGTTCATCCCGTTCCTGGACTACGACATCGAGATCCGCCGCATCATCTGCTCAACCAACGCGATCGAATCGCTCAACGCCCGCTACCGCCGCGCGGTTCGGGCGCGAGGGCATTTCCCGAACGACGCCGCAGCGCTGAAGTGCCTCTACCTCGTGACGCGCTCGCTTGACCCGACCGGGCGCGGCCGGGCACGCTGGGTCACGAGGTGGAAGCCGGCGCTGAACGCGTTCGCGATCACGTTCGACGGCCGAATCAACTAATGACCGCCACGCCAGATCCACCGTTTATCGGACACACCCGTCAACGGACCTGCAAAGCGAATTGGCAGGTAGTTGGCGAAGTAGTCGTCGACTTCTTGTGGCGTCTTCGGCCGCGGGGCGTCGACCGTTTGCCCGTTGATGATTGATGGGTTGATGGTCGTTGCTTCGATGCCAAAGCGATGTTCGCGGCCAATCGCGAGCAGATCCGGTGCTTGATCTGGAAATGACACTGAGTAGCCCGCCTCAATTAGAAGAGCGTACAAATAGAGTTCCCAGATCCGCGCGTCGAACCCTGTGGATTGAAACTGTTCGACGAAGTTCCCGTCTCTGTCGTCGTAGCACCGCATCAGGCTCGAAATGATCTCCCGGGCAGCGTTATGGCCTCTCCCGGACTCGATCAACCGGAAGCGAGGATGCATCTTTTCCACCGATACACGTGGGGCAAAGAAGTCGACCGGGCCTGTCTCGTCACCATGCAGGCGCGGCGTACGCTCGACCTCGGCGGTTGCGTCCGAGGCTGCCATGTGCATGGCCGCAACAGCGCGCTCTAGGGTGTCGAAAGAGTCTGTGTGCGACACCAACTGAAACCTCCCCAGTGGATCCCTTGCAAAGATCGCCCCTGAGTACTGCAAGCTTGCGTCCTCCCTAAGAACGCCAAGGACGTCACAGTCTTCGTTCTGGTACCACGCAACCTCATCAGAGGGCAGAGGCGCGGCGGTTGGGCGGGCATACGCAGCGAGCGCATCGAATCGAATGCGTGGGATCCGGTTCATGTACTCAGGATGAGGCATTCGGCAGCGCGGCGTCAGTTCGTGCCGTTCGGTCGTCGTACGAATGGGACATGATTACCTCGTGCCTCCAAGACCCCGCTCCCGATACTCGCGACCATTACGCTCCTCCCGTACATTCGGCTCAATCCCAGAGGTCACCGTTGGGTCCTGGTTTGAGAACCGGGTAGCACTTCGCGAGGCGGGCGTCCACCCGCCGAATCAAGCGGGGATTAGCGGTACTCCGGCCGAGGGGGCAGACTCCATCGTCCTCTCCGGCGGCTATGTCGACGACAAGGACCACGGCGACGTCATCATCTACACCGGTCAGGGTGGGCGCGGAGCGAACGGCAGGCAGATCGCCGATCAAGATCCCGAGAGGGACGGAAACGGCGCCCTCATTACAAGCATGAGTCGCGGCCTTCCGGTCCGTGTCACCCGCGGAGCAAAGCATAAGTCACCGCTTTCGCCGAAAAGCGGATACGCCTATGGCGGGCTCTTCCTCGTGAAGAAGTGGTGGACTGAACGTGGCGTGGATGGCTTCTTGATCGTTCGCTTTCGCCTGGAGCGGCTCGAATCAGAGCGGGATGGATCGTCATCTCCCCCCAATCGTGACGAGCCGGATGCCTCCCCTCCTCCTGCTGGGGTGGAGAGTTCGTCCGCTACGCCAGCGAGCGATTTCGAACGGCTCCTGGACACGATTGGAGGCGAACTCGCGCAGCTCCAGATTCTCCTGAGAACTGGAGCCGTCACGTCGTCGATGCAGGCTCAATACGACGCAATCACCCTTGCCATGAATGTTCGTGTGCCAAGGAGCGGGCGAAGCGGCGAGCGCGAGTTGTTCCGGCGAATCCGACGTGAAACCGACGACCTGCACTGGGACCATCCGGAGCTCGACCCGGCGTCGACGCCTCGATCCGAGTTGACCCGAGAGCGCACCGCCCAGTACCTGCAGAATATCGTGCGCGATTCCGGCCTCGACCGCACGCTCTTCGACGGGTCTTCAGTGCACGAGACTCTGGTGAACGATACCCCCGCGCCCCTCCACACCCACCGGGAACCTCACCCTCACGCTCTCGAGCTCACGAAATCAGCACGATTCCGACTGCAACAGGCGCGCGCCGGGCGCCGGGCGCTTGATACAGATGTGGTGATCTCGGCGCTGACTGTGCTCTACGAGGGGGGAGGCCGCGCTCCGAAGGCGGCGCTCGCAGACTCGCTCAATCTGCCCGACTCGAGGGTCGACCCGACCATCGCGGCGCTTCGACGGATCATCAACGTCGATGGCTATGAAGCGCTCGGCTTCGATCCCGACGGATCGACCGTCGTCCTGGACACCGCGCTCGTCGCTGAGCAGTTCCAGCTTGGTTAGCGCAGGGCGACATGGCAGGGGTGACAAAGGCGAGTGACTAGTCTTCGCTGCCCGAGGCCATCACGATCCCGTCCGTCACGATCTCCATGGCCCCGACCCGATCGGCAAACCGCTCAGCGAGCGTCTCCTGAGCCAGCCCGCCCGGCAGGGCCGCCGAAAACTTCAGCCCCGCCACCGCGTCGGGGCTGATCCACGGCACGGCGTCCCGCACGTCCGCGCCACGCACGTCGGCGACTCCGATATCGACCGGGAGAAGGATGCCTTCGTTCGCCGCCGTTGCCGAGTCAGACAGCCCCATCCCTGCGATCAGCGTCTGATTCGCCCGCAATCCGGCCCAGGTCCAGAACCTGACCGCCGTGCCACCGCGCTGCATCACCAGCCCGCCGTCGTCAACGCGCTCGCCATGCAGCGTCCGTCCGCCCTCGAGCCGCACGACGGCTCGCTTCGACAGCTTCACCGCGGGGTCGACCCCGAGGAGCACCTCACGACGAGCACGCATCATCTCGAATGACTCGGCGATCGGCTCGGAGGCCCACCGAACCTTGCCCTTCTCGGGATCCTCACTCACCACAACTTCATGCTTCTGCCAGTCGACCGATTGCACCTTCCACGCGCGACCTGCCAGCAAGAGCGGTTTCCGGCTGTCGACGACGTCCCGAGTCATCGACAGCGGGGATACCGATCCGATCTCGCGCACACCGGCGACCACACGCAGTTCGAGGTCGGCGACGAAGGAGGACAGCAGATCCATGAAGTAGCGACGACCGAACTCGCGTTCTGCCGCAGGCCCGATGAAGAGGAACCCGCCATCCTCGACGAGGTACTGTTCGGCGCGCAGGTAGTCGAGCACCTCCTCGGCGCCATCCATCACGGCGCACCCCGACCACCAGTCATGCCAACCGTTCGCGGGGAACCGTCCCTCCTGCAGCGCGAGCGCCAGGAGCTGCTGGGCGGCGATGTGTCGTGGATGCGGCGGCGGAAGCACAGGCTCCACGTAGCCGCGCGACCAGAGATGAAGGAGACCAGCGGCACGGAGGAAGGTGTCGAGGTCCGTGGCGAGGAAAAGTGCGTTCCGCGCGGTCCCAGCGCGCCGGCCGGTGCGTCCGAGTCGTTGCAGGAACGACGCGACGCTGAATGGTGCGTCGATCTGGACCATGCGATCAAGGTCGCCGATGTCGATCCCGAGCTCGAGCGTGGATGTCGCGACGATGACGCAATCTCGCGCTTCGGCGAATGCCCGCTCAGATTGGCGGCGTTCATCCACCGACAATGAGGAGTGTGAGACGAACGTCGTCACGCGTCGCTGACGTAGCTCGAACGCGAGCTCCTCGGCCTGCGCCCGAGATTGGCAAAACACCAGGCGCTTCTCGCCGACATACAGCCGCGAAAGGATCTCGGCGGCGTTCTCGACCGAGCCGACGTAGTCAAGCGTGACATCGGGGGCGGATGCTGCGCCGCCTCCGTCAGCAACGACTTGGCGGTCGACCCCGGCCGAGGCATTCGAGCCTTGCATCCACGTCAGGATCTCGTCCGGGTTTCCCACCGTCGCGGACAGCCCGATTCGCTGGATGCGTCGCCCCGCGAGTCGCTGGATCCGCTCGAGCACTGCCAGGAGGTGCCAGCCCCGGTCCGCCGACGCGAATGCGTGGAGTTCGTCGATGACGATCGCGCGCACGGTCGCGAAGAACGACCGGTGGTCGACCCGTCGCGATACGAGCATCGCCTCGAGCGATTCAGGCGTAGTGAGGAGCACGTCCGGCGGGTCGGCGAGAATCCGCCTGCGCTCACCATCGCCGATGTCGCCATGCCAGAGCCCGACCCGACGCCCCACCCACGCCGCGTATGTCTCCAGCCTGGGGTGCAGGTTGTTGAGCAGCGCTTTCAGCGGGGTGACATAGATGACCGTGAGTCCACGCCATCCTTCGTCGACCATGTTCGAGAGCACCGGGAACATCACTGCCTCGGTCTTGCCACCAGCCGTGGGGGCAATGAGGAGGCAGTCGGCACCGGATCGCACCGGAGCGATGGATGCCTGCTGCAAGGGCCGCAGCTGCGTCCACGCCAACGCGTTGACGATGTGGTACTCGATTGCCGCGCTCAGTTGATCGCCGGGCCCGCCTCGATCAGACGTCGAGCTCGACATCATCCACTCCCCCGGCCGGCGCATGCTTGCCGCCGAACCGAGTGACCGCGAGCTCGGCCTCGGTCATGTCTGCGGCGGGAATCGCACCGAGCGCGTCCCGTCTCGGCTCGTACTCCTCGAACTGGTCAGCCCGATCCAGGATGTCAACCAGCCGTCGCAGATACAGACGCGGCGCGACTCCGACTCGGCCACCCAGCTGCCCAGCGATCGACGAGCCGAGCTCGCTCAGGAACGCGTCATCCACGAGAGTCAGGAGCCGGTCCTGCGTCGGCTGACCGCTGGCGTACACCTCGCGGATGCGGGCACCGAGCTCGTGCAGGGATGCATCAGTGAACCCCGTGAGCCGAATCTGCGGCGCACGCGGATTATCGAAGCGAGGGTCGCCACTGAAATCAGCAGCGATCCGCTGCGCAAGCGGTGGCAGTCGCTGCATCCCCTGTGGCCCGTCGAAGAACGCGGGAGTGCCGGTGATGAGGATGTAGAGGCCAGGGAACCGCCCGGCGTCAACCTCGTCGACGAGCTGTCGCAGTGAGTTCAACGACCTCTCGCGGACGTCGGATCGCACACGTTGCAGTGTCTCGACCTCATCGAGGATGACGACCAGACCGCGATAATCCGAATCGCGCAGCACAGTGAGAAGCCCCTGCAGGAATCCAAGCGCTCCGAAGTGGTCGAGCTCACCACGCAGACCAGCGCTACGTCGCACACCCGCGGCGACGTGCGGTTGTCCCGCCAGCCACGCGAGCAACCCCTCAGCTTGTGCCGCGTCGCCGGCGCGGACGGCAGCGCGGTAGCCGCGGAGTGCCGTCGCAAATGCCGGCGCCGTCTTGCTCACATTGCTCAATCGCCGCTCCATGAGCGCGTCGGCCTCGGTTGCGACCTCGTGCGGGTCGGCGCCGTTCGCGCCGGCATCGATGGCATCGCCCTCGAGCACATGGAACCAACCGTCAATCACTTCGCGAAGTGCGCTCGGCTGTGCCTCCGCGGTCGCGAGGTTCTCGATGATCCGCCGATAGACGGTCTCTAGCCGGTGGAGGGGGGTTTCCGTCTCCGAGATCTGCAATTCGGCGGTCGCGAATCCCTGCTTCTTCGCGGTTTCGCTGAGCCACCGGGCGAAGAACGTCTTGCCCGAGCCATACTCGCCTCGCACGGCTTTGAACGATGCCCCGCCCTGCGCGACAGCGTCGAGCTCGTCTCGCACGGTCGCGTCGAACCGATCGAGCCCGACGGCCATGACGTCGAGGCCGCGCTCGGGGACGGTGCCACGGCGCAGCGCGTCGATGATGTCGCGGCGTCGGCGGGGGCTGATGTCCACGGGTTACCTCACGTTGAACTGTTCGCGCAGCAGATCGACGTCGAGCAAGATCGTCACGCCATCGCGGTCGAGCGAGATCACATCGTAGCCCTCGACGTTCAGCAGCCTGCGGAGCGCGGCGAGGGTTTGATCGATGGCTGTGGTCGCGATGCCGAGCCCCGCACCAAACGCATCCCGATGCGCGCGGCCGCGCTGTTTGTGAAGCACATCAATGGCGCGGGTGACCACGTCGTCTGACAACGCGTGCCGGCCGGCACGGGTCTTCTGCGAAGCGTAGAGATCGGATGCCACGAGACGTGACGACAAGCTCGATTCGTGCTCGCCGCCCGCCTCTACGTCGAACATCGCGGGCGTCTGCTCGGCGACGCGTCGTGCCGGTCGTCGGGCAGCCTTGATCGGAGCGGGTGCTGCGCCGGCTGTCGCCGACTCGTTCCACCACGTGGGTGCCTGCGGCACGGCGTCAGGCCAACCGGGGATCTCCCCGCCGCGGGCGTTTCGCAAGACGATCACCGGCACCGTGAGCTCGGCGAGAGCCGCGCCACCGTGGTACCCGGCCGCCTTTGGCATGTAGCGAAGGCGCTCGTCGACTGCCAAGATCGCGCGGCCGTCGGGGCTCAGCACCCGCGACCCCGAGACGAGAACCTCATCCGCAGCGAGTGGCCCGCTGTCAACCGTGCGCCACCGTGCCCCGCCAGAGCCACCCGCGATCGGACGGTACTCGCCCCCGCGCTCGATCACGTGCCCATGGTCGGAGGTCAGCACCACCGCCCGGCCTGCCAACGCCGCGGCGTCCAGGAGTGCCCGAAGGTGCTGCACGGCGGCGAGATTCCAACGAGTGCCACCCGGGTCATGCTTGGCGAGCGCATCGTCGATCGTGTTCAGGACCACACCAACGACCTTGCGTTTCCCATCGTTGATCGCGTCGATCACCGAGCGAGGAAGCTCGTGCCCGCCCGCCGCCCGAAGGTCGTCCTTATGGAACACCACTCCGCCAGCCTGCTGGGCGAACTGCGCCTTCTCTGTCGTCTGGTCCCCAGAGCGAAGGTCACTCGAGAAGAAGGACGTGCGCGAGAACCTGGTCAGCGACGGAAGTGCCGCGAGCGCGACCAGCCGCCGCGGGTGCCCATCGGGCAGCACCTCGACCCAGCCCGTCTGCTGCGCGTCCTGTGCAATCTCGGTCGCGGTCGCGACGCTCATGCCGTCGATGAGGATGACAAGGGTCTGGAGCCGCGTGGACAACGGCACCACGACGCGTTCGAGCAGCTGCTCGACAGGGATGACCGTACCCGCGTGGGTTTCTCCGGTGAGCAGCGCCGCGGCCGCCGCGTCCTCGCGGCCGCGGCGATGCCGGGCACGCTCCACGAGCGCCGCGTAAGCCGCCGCGGTCGCGGCGCCGGATGACCCAACCCAGGCAGCAGACAAGGCGCGATCGGCCCACCCGGTGTCGTGCGCGTACGCAATGAGTGTTTCGTCAAGGGATGCCGGGCCCTCGACGTCGACGGACATCCATCGCATCAGACGCACCGCCATCTGAGCGGTGAACACTTCAGACGCGTATCGCGCGGCGAACGCGTGCCCAGACAGGTTGCGTACGGCCGACTCGGCGAGTGCAGCAGCGTCCGATGCTCCGGCGAGCCATGCCTCGATCGCTTGGCCAACCTCGCCGAGCCGAGCGAACATGCCGGCCCGCGTGAAGCGAGACTGGGCTGCGCCAGCTTCCCAGCCCAGATCCTTCGCGAGCGCCTCCGCCTGGTCGAGGATGTGCTCGAACCCGTCGTCACCGAGAGCTTCGCGTCGGAGCACCGCGGCGATCGAGGCGTCAGCGAGGCCGCGGGCATCTCGCTCCTCGATGTCCGGGCCAAGCAGCTTCTCGAGCCGCACACGCGCAGCGAGCGCATCTCCTGGAAGCGACGACCGGCCACCGGTCGTCCAGAGCACGTCGGCAATCAGGCCGATTGCCGCGATCGAGATCGGATTGTCGGATGCCGCCGCGCGGAGCGCGAGCACGACGTGGCCACCCAGGACCTTGCCGGCCGCGGCGGTGAGACCTTCTCGTGTGGGGTCGTCGAGCTCGCGCCAACGCGTTCGCGCGTCAGCGCGTTCGAGCTGTTCAAGTACTCGTGCGGCGTCGATCTCCTCGAGCAGAGAGATGCCGAGGATCTCCGCGAGCAGGAGGCGAATGACCACACCGGTCGACAGGGGTCGGCCGGTCTGCTTCGGCCACCTCGTGGCCGGCTGATAGCGCAGGAGCGCCTCGGGAAGCCAGTTCTGGCCGATCGCGCGGAGGGCAGGGTCGACGTCTTGGCTTCGCACGGCGAAGAGTCCCGGAACGAGGTTCCAGACGTCGAGTCGAGTGATGCGCTGGTGGTAAGCCTGGAGCAGGATCGCCGAGCCGAGCTCGTCCTCGGTGAGCGGAGTGACGACCGCGAGCAGCTCATCGGGCTCAAGAGAGTACAGCTCGTCGAGAATGGCGAGCTGCGAGACACCCTCGGCAATGCGGATCGTGCGCCCCGCCGCGACGATGGACCTCGGCCCGCTCCACGATGATTGTGCGCGCAGAATCAGCACTCGTTCGGCGGCTCGGGCCATCGCGGCGAATGCCGCGACGTGTTCCTGCACCGCGGCTTCGGTTGCGACGGGGACGTGCGTGGTGACGGGTGTCACTCGAGCCACCATTTGATGCGAACACGCTTGCCCGGTGCCTGTTCCATCGCGCTGCGAATTTCATCGCGCAGCGCGTCGATGTTGGAGGTAATGGACGCGACATCGGGGAGGACGACCTCGTCAGGGTTCACGATTGGGCCTGCGCCTGAGGCGGAATCGCCGTCCGGTCGGGGAGCGAGCGTCGATCCGGCGCTGGACGCACCGTCACCAGGTCGCGGCATCGGCCCCGGTCCCGGCTCGGCCTTGCGGACCCGGGCGAGCACCGCTTGTCGCGCGACCACCATCGCCTGATCTAGCACTTCGCCGAGCGGGCTGACGTACTCGTTCTCCGAGGCCGCCGCGCGAAGCGCACCAATCGCATGCGCAGCCTCGGGCGCATCATCGAGCGCGTCTGCTGCGCGGAACGTGTCCCAATCGGCGGCAGCAAGCTTTCGCTGCAGGGCGGCCGCACTCGAAGTCGAGCGTGCCAGTGGAGTCACGTCCGTTCCGAGCTCCGTGGCCGCGAGCCGCTCGATCATGACCAGCGGATTGCGCTCCCCGGCGACCGCCGACACGAGACTCTGCGCCCGACGCGCGGTGGCGAGGCGCCCGACGGGCGCATCCGTGGCGATGCCCAGGTCACCAGCGTGACGAATGAGCTCTGTAACGAGACCATCAGCCGCCGGAACAGCCTCCCGCGCCCGCGGCTGCACAGCATCGCCGAAGCGCCGCACCGCCGTCGAGATGCGCGCGTGCTCCTTCGGCATGCCGAAGACCGCGGCGGCGACCTCGTTCGCCCGTTTCCAGTCGGCTTCGCTTGGCAGGTTCGCCGATCGAAGCACGAGGTCATTCGGGATCGAGCCGACTGCGGGCGCGGGCACTGCGGTCTCACCGCGCACCCACTCGCGGTCGGCGATGAGCGCCCAGCTGGCGATGAGCGCATCCTCGACATCACGCGCCATTCCCCACGTTGCGAGTCGATCGCGCAGCGTCTTCACGTCAATGCGATCATCCGCCTCGGCGGCCCACTTCGAGAAGGTGTCGCGCCATCGGAACTCCACCATTGACGCGACGAACACGTTCTCGCTGAGCGTTCCCAGCCCGAGCGGCACGGCGATGCGCTTGAGGACCTCCTGCTCGGGCCGAGCAAGTCCTTCTGCGCGACCGCCCGCGCTGACGGCGGTCTCGACCAGCTCCACAACTCGTCGGAGATCGATCGTGCGAATCTCGGCGCCGCTCGGCTCGAACGCTGGATGCTCGGGGAACTCCACAGCCCACGCCTGCTCGAGTGCCGACTGCAACCCCTTCAGCAGGTCGTCGGCGACCGGCGGACTGATCTTCAGCCCACGGAACAAGGTGGAGAACACCTCTGACGGCGTGAGGTCGTCATCGACATCGCCGGATTTTCTGCTCGAGACGGCGTACGCCTGTCGCAGCGCCGAGACGATCGAGGTGCGAAGAGTCTTCCGCTGATTCTCGAGTGCCTGCCGGGCCGGCTCCCGGTCGGTGGCGGGAAGATGGCTCGAGTTCTGATCAAACTGGTTCGGCAGCAGCACGTGCTCGAGCTTCACGAGCTTGCCAAGGTCCGCGAGCCGATCCTGCGTGAGGAAGTTCGGAATCCACACGATGGTCTGCGATTCGACGCCCTCATCTTGCAGGTCGCTGAGCCGCGCCAGATCGTCAGTCGGGGGTCGTCCGTCGGCGTCGTAGGGGTAGTCGATCACGAGTTTCCACTCGTCGCCCGACGAGATGAGGTCCTCGTCGCGGACATCATTTTGGTCGCGCACGTTGCCGAAAATCGCGACCACGTTCCGCTTGCGACCACGCCAGACGTGTGTCAGCTGCTTCTCGCGAATGAGCCCGCCGCCAGTCAGCTTCAGTTCGCCCTGGACGAGGTCGCGGATGAGCACGCGGCGGTTCGAGGGATTGTCTTCGGATGCCACGCGCTCGAGGATCGAGTCGTAATCGACCCCGCTGAGGTGGATAGCGATGAGCGGGTCGACACCCTCGCCAATCGAGACCTCACCGAACTGCTGTGCCCACTGGCCGACCCACGTGCGCACCTGCTGGGCCTCGGCCCCGGGCACGTACGAATTGATGGTCCCGTAGTTCAGCGCGGCCAGTTTCGCGGCGGTGAGGTTGCGCAGCGATGCCGCGCCCGGCGCGAGGTCCGCAACGAGCAGTGTCTTGGCGAGACGGTCTTCCGTACGGAACGGATGCTTCCGCCCGAGGGCACGCGCGTCCGACTCCATCAGGTTGTGCTTGTTCAGCAGGAACGGGCGGAACTTCTCCTCGTAGAACGACCGGGCGATCGAGAATCGCCGCTTCATGTCGTTCGTCAGCGGGGTCGAGCTGCCGGTCATGATCTGGTCGAAGAGGTCACCGACGGGAACGACATCGGATGCGGTGAGCTCGCTACGCCCATCTGCGAGCAGCTCACCCATGAGCTTGAGGGCGGTGCGCTCGCGCTGCATGAGTGACGACAAGGCGATCATCGAGTCGACGAGGGCGGGCGAGAACGGGTACACATCAGCGAAGTCCTGCTCGTCCGAGTTGACCTCATCGGTCATCAGGTACGTCCAAGCACCACTGCGCTTGACGCTCGCGAGGGCGTCACCGAGAACGGATGCCGCAGCGTCCGAGGTCGGCGCGAGGAGTCGCTGCTTCACGATCTTCGGCAGGTCGGCGGCCTTGAGCTCGATGCGCTCGAACCGGTCCTCCCACCACTGGAACGACTGGCCGATGGCTTGCTGCTGTGCACCGTCAATGCTGTCGCCGAGGAAGTCTTTGAGATCGCGTTGGCGAGCGACGAACGAGACGATCGGGATCGGCAGCGATGAGACGCCGGTCTCGACCAGCTTCGCGACTTTCGAGGTCTCCTCCTGGATGAACGCGCTGTCGGAAAGGTGCTGTCCGAGCCAGAGCACGAGCTCGTCGAGGAAGAGCACGATGCCGTCGTACCCCAGACTCTTGGCGTGCTCCGTCATCCTCTCGAGCCCGGTGGAGATGTCGAGCCACTGGCCCGCGTGCGTGTAGGACTGGTAGAGGGTGGAGGTGAGGTCAGTCACCAGGCGGTCGCGCTCCGCGCCGCCAGCGCGGATAGCCGCGTCGAAGCTCTCGGCATCCCAGGGTGCGCTGAAATCGCCCCAGCCATCGTCTGCGCCGGTGCTGATCGCGGCGAAGAACGCAGCATCGCCCATTCGCGCTCGAGCATTCGCGGCGTCGGCCAGGAGGCTGTCGCTCACATGGAGCATCGGAGTGGGCGCATGCGGGTGCGAGTTACGAACCGTCTTTAGATAGCCGTTGAACAGCTCATCCTCGAAGCTCTTGGCGCCAAGCAGGTGGTAGTCGATCGCGAGCACGTTTCGGGCGAGCACGCCGCTTCGACGATCCACGACGCTCGCGAGGCCGTCGAGTTTGCGCGCCGTCAGGTTACCGGTGAGCAGCAGGTGCAGCACCGCCATGAAGTGCGACTTACCACTACCGAATGAGCCGTGGATGAACGCGCCCTTGGCGCGCCGCTCCGCGAACGTGCGCTCGACGATACCGAGTGCATCGTCGAGCGACTCGGCGATGGAATCGGTGACCACATAGTCCGAGAGGGTACGGTCGGCGTGCTCGACACCCTCGTGGAGTTGCAGCACGAAATCGGATGCGTCGACCTTCTCCGGGATGTTGATCAGGTCGCGCAGCGGCGAAGTGAGGTTCAGCTCGGTCATGCGTTTGCCTTTTCGGTGGTTGCAGGCCGTCGACCGCGTCGTGTGACGGACGGAATCGGAGCCCACGCGTTCACCTCGTCACGGCTGACGCCGTATTGGGCGAGGAGACCTTCGAAGACGCCGGTGATCGCGTCGGCCGGGCTCGTGCCGAACGCCGGATCGACGTCAGCATGCCACTGCCGCAGCCACGGCTCCAGCTCGACGAGCCCTGCGAACAACGGCATCAGCGCATCGGATGACGCACCCTCGGCACTCATCGCGGACGCTAGACCCAGGAGCGCCTGACCACGCTCCGCGTGGTCCCAGCCGGCCCAGCCGAACACCGCGCTGTCGTCGTTCGGCAGCACCGCACCGGGATACGAGATGAATCGCTCCTTGGGCACGTCGAGCTTGCCGCGCGCTTTCCAATAGGTCGGCTTCTGGAAGTCGGCCTGCGTGTACTTCGGCGGCACCGGGATCGAGACCTTCTCGCCGCGATCCTCCGCGCGCTGGAGCTCCCAGACATGCTGCCACACTCGGAAATTCTGGAGGCCCTTCGGTTTGTACCGCTGTACGGCCACGTGCGGCACCGATTCTCCAAGGATCAGTTCGGCGACCAGCGCAATGTAGTCCACGTCGGACGATCCGACCAGCAACTCGGCCAGCTCGCGCGCCCGCGCATCGCGGCGCAGCTCCTGCGCGAGGTCCCCGACCGATCGTGTGGCCGGGCGGCCATTCGCGTCAACCCAGAGGTCTCGTGACTCCAGTCGGTCGAGTAGGGCATCGCGAAGCGCACCCGGGAGTTGGTGCTCCCACGAAGGGCCAGCCCACCGCCGCTTGTACTCGGGCTGCTCGAGGAGGCGGATCCAAGGGTTTGACGCTATCTCCGAAAGGCGACGCTCCACCAGCTCCCGGTATGCTCCCGGCCAGCTTGCCGGCACATCGGTTACCGGCTGACTCCCGTGCCGATCGAACCAATCTGATGTGATCTCGCCAGACTGAACACGGCGTGCAAGCGCGACTTCGAACGCACGCGATCCGAGTTCAATACTTCCGTTCGCCTCACCCACGAGCGGTCGATTAGTGAGTCCATAGATCGAATACGTCAGCCAGTCGAGCTCTTCCTGAGCCCACACCATTTGGCCACGGATTGCAGCGTGACGCTTGCGCGCGCTCTCGAGCGCGTCGCGAAGACGCTCGGCGTCGCCTGTGCGAGCGATCGTCGCGGTGGGCTGGACGGTCGCGAGCTCATTCGCGAGGCGATCAAGTGCCTCAGCGTGCTCCCGAGGATAGCTCGACGGCAGCGGGAAGGGTCCAAGCTTTGTCGCGGTGAACTCGAAGAATCGCTCCCATTCTTGGTCCGCGATGCCACCGCCGTACCCGCCGTTTCCCTTGTCATGGCTGACCTGCTTGAGCCAGAAGCAGGCGGTGGAGGAGTTCAGGATGCCGAGCAGGTCGTAGTGGTCGTCCTCGGTCGCATCCGCGGGCAGCTTGATCACCGGCGCCGACTGCTTGAAGACCTTCCCACCCCGGTCCAATACGAAGTGGTTATGCGTCGCCACGAACGCGAACGTGATCGATAGCGGAATCCGGTACTTTGCTGGAATCCAGCGGTACCACACCCACCAATCGGCGCCAGCCTCCTTGCTCGTCTCGCCTCCGAAGCCGGTAGTCGCGTCGAGCACTGCCCTAAATGCCCAGAGGTGCCGCCCCCAGGCACTCTGAACGTCGAAAGGCAGAGGCTTGAACGACGCGTCGTAGGGTGCGATCGACACTTCGCTGGGAGAAACGGACCAGTCGCGAACTACATCACCGGTGACGAATACCTTGCCAACGTGTGCGCTATCGGTGTGCCGCTCAAACCACTGATGGTCGAGCACAAACGGCTCGTCGTTCCCAGGAAAGCTCGCAAATCCCGTCGGCATCCCGAGACGATTCTTCAGTTGTGTGACCCCCGAGGCATCCAGCATCGCCTTAAGGTCGCTGGCGCCGCCCCCGGAGAGGGACCATGGGAACCGTGAGAGTGTCTCTCGGCTGAGGTCGCTGATAGTGACGTACGTACCGTTATAACCGGGCTCGTCGATGTGCCCCGTGATCTCGCTCCACACCTTGCCGTGTGCCGGATCCGCTGGCTGACCCGGCTCCCCGCGCACACCGAGCGCCGCACGCACAACGTCAAGGGCAGGACGCCGGCGCCGTCCGAACAGAATCACCGTCGGCGTGCCGTGACCGGGGATGTACGCACCTGACGTGTCGACCACACCACTCAGGTCCACCGGGCTGAACGGGTCCGCGCCTGAGAGGAACTGCTCAATTACTTTTTTCCCGAACTCGCGTTTCATGAACGAGTTCGACGTGATCTTACCCACATACCCGGCACCGGACCCGGCAGCATCCGACCGCTTCGCCAATTCGAAGAACAGCTCCATGAACGGCACGCTCAGCGCGTACTTCCCGGAGCAGGTCTTGAACAACTCCCGGTACCGCTGGTTCAGGGCCTTGTCCTTGACGGTGATATAGGGCGGGTTGCCGACCACGACGTGGTACTGGCCGCGATCAAGGATTCCGGCGTACTCCTTGACATCCTCGACCGAGTAGGTGAACTCCTCCTCGTCGTCCCCCATCGACAACTTCTGCGTCGACGCCTCTGAACGCAGCAGTGAGTCACCGACCGCGAGATGAAACCCGAACGCCGGGGCGTCCGTTAGCGTCGGCTCACCCGACGCCCGCAGCGCCGCGACCGTCAATCGGAAGCGGGCGATCGCCACCGCGAAGGGGTTCAGGTCCACACCGTGGATGGAGTCCAGCGCCTTCTGCACGCGAGCGCGCGCATCGAGCCCCGGCGCGTGCGCCTGCCACGCGTCATCCAGCCGGGCGAATGCGCCAAGGAGGAAGTGACCCGACCCACACGTCGGGTCGATGAGCTTCAACCCTTCAAGCCCGAACTCATCAATCGCGGGATTCAACGTGCGATCGAGGATGAACTCCTCCACGAACACCGGCGTCTGCAACAGCGCGTACGTCTTCTTCGCGTACTCCGAGAGGTCCTGGTACAGGTCACCGAGGAACCGCGTGTCCAGGGTCGCGTCAGTGAAGTCGTGTACGACCTGACCGCTCAGGTCCGCTTGCCGCCAGAAGGCCAGCAGATCATCTGCGGCCGCACCACTGATGGGCGCCGACCACACCGGGTTGTGGCGCCGATCCAGGAGCGCCTTGCCTGCGGGCAGGTCGGCGAGGACGCCGAACGCGACGTGGAACCAGTCGCGGCTGTTCGACGTTGGCACGGCATTGTGGAACGCCGTCTGGTTCTCCACCGCCCGATCACGAGCGACACCAGGACCTGACAACCACGGCCCCTCGATCCCTCGGTCATCCCGAGCGCCAGCCAGCAACCCGTTGTCCTCCGCGAACCGCACGAACACGCACGCGACGATCCAGGCCACCGAGGCGAGCGTCACCTCACCGTCACGCCACTCCGACCACGACAGCGCCGTCCGGTCACGCGCGAACGCGCGGTTGTACTCCGCGCGCAGCTCCTGCGCCCACGCGTCATCCGAGACTTCCGCGCGTTCCCGCAGGTCGTCTTCGAGCAGGCGCACTCGCCGCTTCAGGTCAGCCAGCAACGCGGCAGCATCAATCACGCAACAACTCCAGACGAAGAAGGGAACAGTTCAGCGAGGTCTGAGGGTAGCGATACCCACCGATCGGGGCCGAGTGGGATCGGTCGCCCATCGAGGTCCGGCGTCGGCTTGGCCGCTTTGTGCGGCACGAGCAGCCAACGTGCGGCGGGCCTCGGGCGGGCGAGGTCGAACATCTCGGCGAGGTACTCGGTGAGGCCGTAGCGAGCGATCGGCGCGGCGTTCGTGAGCAGCAAGGGATTCGGTTCTGCTGAGAGTTCGCGCCAGTACGGCTCGAACGCCTGGCGTGCGATCTGACTCACCCGCTTGAAGTCGTTCGACGACGCCTCCGAGGCATCCGCCCGCGTGACGACGGCCCACTTCGCGCCACGCTCGTCGGCCACCGCATGCATGCGACGCACGAGCTCAGCTGCGAGATCGATGGTGGTGACGTCGTACCGGTTCGTGAGGTACCGCCGGGCCTCCGTGTAGCGTCGCGGATTGACCGCAAGCGTCAGCGCCGCGTTGCTCCCGATCGACCCCAGGAGTCGTGCATGCAGGTCGGATGCGGGGAGCGACTTTGCGAGATCGGTGCGCGAGAGCGTCGTTGAGCTGTAGGAGCCACCCACCGTCGAACGCGGGCGGTAGGCATCGCCCGACCAGACCAGGTGCGGGTGCGTTCGCGCGATCACGTCGTCGAGGGCGGGTCGGTGCGGCACCTGCTCGGCGAGCGGGAAGCGCGACTCGGTGCGGCGGATGATGCCATCGCGCGTCAGGTCCCGAACCGCGATGCCCCGCAGGGCAGTCTCGACCGCGCGATCGCCGGGCATGCGCTTCGGATAGACCTCGCCGACGCTCGATCGTGCGGCGCCGCTCGAGGCGCTCACCGCGAGCTCCACGAGGCGTTGGTCATCGATGAGGGCGGTGTCGGGAGCGGCAGCGCGAAGCTGTTCACGCGCACTCGCGGCGTCCACGACCTCGCCCGACTCGACGAGCGCGTCGACCCGCCCTGCGAGTGCGTTCGCCACGTCGAGCATGGCGTCGGCCGTGGGCACCGAAGCCTGGCCGGGCGACGGCACTGCCGACGTCAATGCGATGAGGATGTCAGGTTCTGCCCCCTGCGTACGACGGAACTGGAAGCGCGGTGTGGCGGCTGCGGCATCCGTCTCGATGGCCGCACGGAGGAGTCCCAGCGCCCGCCGCCGCCGCGCAGCGCCATCGAGCGCTGAGCCGTACGCAACCATCAGGGCCGACGCGAGCTCGTCGGCGGTGGCGACGCGACCACGACTCAGCAGGGTCTCGACGAGGTCATCGAGCACGCCCCGCAGGGTACCGTTCTTCTTCCATCGCACGACGGCCGTGTCGATGACGCGGAGAACGTCCTGGATCGACACGTCGGTGAGCTTGGACAGCTCCGCCATCGACGGCCAGTTGGGGGCTGATGGCTGCACGTCTCGTGCCTCAAACCCCAGAAGGTGCGTGAGCACATTGACCTCGGCGGCATTGTCTTCGGTTGCCCGGGGAACCAGCGCAGCGGTTCGACGTTCGATCGACTCGCGGCGGGTGGGATCGGGGGTCGCGGGAGGTGTCGTCGTGCTGAGCAGTCGGGCACGCCATGCGGCGATGCGACCCTGCACCTCCTTGCGAACACGCTCACCCATGCCACGAACGGCGTTGAGCTTCACCGGCGGAACCGCGAGGAGCTCGCCGACCGTTGTGGCATCGACACGTGCGAGCGCGGAAACCGCGCGGGCGCTCAGCCCGGACTGCTCGATCGGCGTGTCAAGCGTCGCGCTCTCGGCGCGTGCGTCGCTCGACGGGGCATCCTTCTCGTCACCCGGAACCGCGTCGACCTCGGCGAACACTCGACGCCAGGCCTCGGCGATTTCGCTCACGTTCGCGAAGCGCTCTGTGGCATCGGGGGTGAATGCCTTCGCGAAGAAGCTCGTCAGACCTGATGCCACCCCGGCGTCAAAGAGGCCGTCGTGCACGACCGCCGTGTCGTCGGTGCCGGTGGGACCTGCACCACCCTTGTCCCACCACGGCGTCGACGCGACCGCCATCTCGAAGAGCGTGACCGCGACAGCGTAGAGCTCGGCCGCCCGGTCGTACTGCTGGCGTCGTTTCTGGCCGAGGAACGGGTCCAGGTACGGGCGAGAACCTGACTGGATGTTGCGCACCGGCTCTTTCGCCAGGGAGAAGTCGAAGAGATTGAGTCGCGGCTTGCGAGTGCCGGGATCTGGGGCGACGGCGAGGTTTGCCGGCTTGATGTCTCGGTGGAATACGCCATGCGCGTCGAGGTAGGCGACCGCCTCGAGCAGGTCGGCACCGAATCGCTCAAGCTGCTCGATGGTTGCCCGGCCCTCGTTCTGGAGCTTGAGGGCGAGGGTCTCAGCGCCGGCATCCGACAGAACCAGCGCGGTGCGCTCACCAACGGTAATCGGGCCCTCGATCAGCTTCACGACCCTCGGGTGGTCGAGATTTCGCAGCACATCCGCCTCGACGTGCAACCGGGCGGCCGCAGCGTCGTCGCGAGCCAGCTTCAGGATGACGCCCGAGATCTCGGCCTCGAAATCGTCCACGAGCAGGGCGGTGCCGGTTGACCCCGATCCGCGGCGGTCCTGTACGACGAACCGCTCGGCGATGGTCTCGCCCTTCGACGCGTCGATCGGGTCGCCCTCGGCCTCGCGTCGTTCATCTGCGTCATCCGGTCGTGTGATCTCATCGAGCGCGTACTCGAGGCTCGCCAGCACCGAGTCGATGTCGATCGTGCGGTGGATCTCCTGGAACATCGTCGCCTTAGTGATGACTTCGGCGACGGGCTCGGGCAGATCGGGGCTGACCGAGAGCGGGTCGAGGCTCTCGAATGACTGGACCCGATCCAGCAGGTCCTTGAGCCCCTGGGCCGGGGGCTCGCCGGTGAGGATCAGGAAGGCGACTGCGCCGAGCCCATAGACGTCGAGTGCGATCGGCGGCGCATCCGGGTCATGGCGCAGCGTCTCGGGCGCCAGGTAAACCCACGATGCGTGCTCGACGAGGGAATCGACTTGGGAGACGCCGCCTGACACGATCGTCAGACTCGTGGTACTCGAAGAGGCTCGCTGCGCGGTCATCCAGTCACGGATCGCGACCGTGAGCGTCGCACCTGACTGCCGGACGTAGATCTGGCGGGGCGTCAGCGCGCGATGCGTCAAGCGGCGCGCGTGGGCGTACGAGAGCACTTCACCGACGCTGCGGATCAGTCCGAGGCGTGCGTCAAGGTCGAGTGGGGCGCCCACACCAGCGAGGAAATCATCGAGCGGCACGTCATCGGGGTGGTAGTCGAACAGCAGTGCTGGGCCGTTATCGGTAGCGAAGTACTCAATCGCGCGAGCGATGCCGGGAAAGGAGAGTCCGTCGGTGAAGGCGAACTCGCGCTTCGCGTTGAGTTCGATCTGCTGAAGCGCTTGGGCCGACGCACCGCGCGGCACGTCGAACAGGCGCATCCGCCGCTTCTTACCAGTATCGGGATGGGTGACGAGCACGTCGCGCCAACCAGCGCCCTCCCCGAGGGGGTCGGCGTTGTCAAGCTGGTAGTGGCCGACGGTTCGCGTCTTCGGAGTCGGCAGGAAGCCGGCGGCCTCAATGATCTTGCGGATCTCGTTCGCACGGGGCCCGTCGACCGGCTTCTGGTCGGCGATCGGCGTGGAGAGGAAATTGGAGACGGTGTTGCCGGCGGGAAGGCCCTTGACGTTGTATCCGTCGAGCGTGAGGACCCGAACCTCGGTTGGCGCGTCAAGCGACACCTTCGAGTCCTTGCCGTGGAGGACGATTCGGGCCGTAACGAACGGAACCTTCGGTTTGCCAGGGATGCGCGAGGCCGCATCCTTCAGCGTCGATGCGAGCCGCTTTGCCTTGCTGTCAGTGAGGATGTACGGGTTCGCCACGAAGTCGAGCCGTTTGCCGACCCTGCGCTCCCACGTCGTTGCTTTGCCATAGATCTCGCCGTGCCAACCCTTGAACTCGAGCACGAAGAGGCCGGCTCGCGTCAGGAGGAGCGCGTCGATCTCATCGGTGCGTCCATCCGGGTTGATCGCGGTGAGGTTCACCCATGCGGTCGCGATGCCATCGTCTGGCAGGAGTTCGCGGAACCGCTCGAGCGCGTCCGACTCAGCTGGAGTTGCAGGCTCGCCAAGGGGAATCCACCTGTTCGAGTCTGACTTCATTGGGATTACAACCTAGGGCGGTGCTGGAAGGGTCTGGGATTGATTGTCGCAGAGGTCGAACCTTCCCGGACGGCGGCATTGATCAGGAGCAGCACCCCCATTGGGGGGACGGCAAGCCGAGCCCATTCGGCACCGCTCTGCTTCCGTCTGGTGACCTCGCCGGTTCGTGCTGTGTGAGGGGTTGAAACAGCACCGGGCCGCAGCCCGCAGCCTATCGGTACGATCGGCACAGGCCGCCCCTGATTGGAGCCCCAGTGAGCGAAGAGTTTGAGCGAAAGTACCTCGTGGCGAGCGATGAGTGGCGCGCCAAAGTTGTCCGATCCGAAGCGATTGGCCAGGGCTATCTCGCGATCAACGATCGCGCGACCATCCGCGTCCGCATAGCCGACGGAAGAGGCACCTTGACGGTCAAGAGCCAGCACATGATTGGCATCGCACGAGTGGAGGTCGAAGCGGCCATTTCACTCGCGGACGCAGAAGCATTGCTCGAGCATCTCTCTTCGGGGACCGTACTCAAACGGCGCCACTACCTGAGTTCCGAGGCTGCCGATTCGCTAACATGGACTGTTGACGAATTTGAAGGAGGCAATTCGGGGCTGCTCATGCTCGAAGTGGAAGGGCCTGGAGAATTTGACCTGCCAGATCTTCCGGGATGGGTCGGAGATGAGGTCACATTCGATCCACGGTTCAAGAACAGTTACTTGAGCGCGCACCCATTTGCCGGGTGGGGGACTAAGCATCCGACACCAGATGGCGCTGCACGATGACGGCGGATCCACGCACAAATACGAACGCGAACGACGTTTCCTGGTCGCAGACTCCTCGATTGTTAGGGGCTGTCCTCATGTCTTGATCACGCAGGCATATCTGTGGACAGAGGATGGCTACGCAGCGAGGGTTCGCCTGATTCAATCCGAGGAGAACGACGGTAACACGCGTGACATCGATGCGACCTTTGCCATTAAAGGGCCACGAATAGGCGACGAGCGATTCGAGGTTGAGTCTGCGTTGTCAGACTTCGATGTTGCCCGAGCCATCGTTGAACGAGCGTCCATGATCGTGACGAAGCGACGGTATCAGGTCTACGACCTCGAAGCCTGGGACATCGACGTATTTCGCGGCGATAACGAGGGTCTCGTGATTGCTGAGATTGAAGGCACGGAATCGCGGAGCGTCCAGCAACCAACATGGGCTATCGAGGAAGTCTCGAGTCAGGAAAAATACAACAACGAGGAACTGGCACGCCATCCATACGCGAGATGGAAACCAGGC
Organism: Agromyces sp. H66; assembly: GCF_004959775.1. Taxonomy (GTDB): domain Bacteria; phylum Actinomycetota; class Actinomycetes; order Actinomycetales; family Microbacteriaceae; genus Agromyces. Next base: position 31,770 of record NZ_SJZG01000013.1, on the reverse strand, counting down.
ACCAACGATAATGACGAGCTCTGGTCAAACGCCTAGCATCTAGACCTTCTTCTGAGACGCATGCCGAAACACTAGATAGACAGCCAGTACTGGGAGAGCGGCCGGACCGCGTCCCCCGTCAACCGCTGGTGAAGCAGGGCTGCTTGCTTGTCCGTCAGCGTGCAGATGAAGTCGACAATCGCCCTCGCCACGGCCGCCTCTTTCCCTCCGTAATTGTCCGCAGAGCCGTCCGAGAACGTCTTGTCCAGGTACTCCACTAGGCGCGGCGGCAGCCGCCTGTTGTTCACGCTACGACTAGGGGTATAGATACCCAGCGCCATCGCGAACAGGTTCTCATAAATATCCCGAATAACGCGCCGCTGCCCGCGCTGCACGGCTTCCAGGTTCGCGTCGTTGATAACGTAGAACTTGGTAATGGATTTGAGGAACTCCGCCACGATTCTTCCAATAGGATCGACCTTAAGGTGAAGCGTTTCGGGCGAGAGACCCACCACTTCACAAGCATCTTGCAGCTGGCGGATCATCGCTGAGGCGAATGATTGGATTTCGGCATGCGAGGAGCGTGAACCATTGAAGGGAGCCGTCGGGAAGTTGCTCACAACTGTCTCTCGAACGAGATCCCACAGTTCGTCCACCGTAAAGCTGAGCTTGGTCTCGTCCGATAGTCGGTTGATCTTTTCGGCGGCGAATGGCAGGAGCTCGTTCCAGTCCAAGTCTCGAAAGAGCGAATCCGGGGGCGCTTCCGCCAGAATCGGCGCAGTATCCGGCGACGGAGTCTCCACTCTTTCGCCTGAGTCTAGGTTGCGGCGCTCTGCGCCGTCATCGTCGCTCAGCTCGTCGTCCGCCATCAAGACCGCGTCCGACGGCTTCAGGGTGCCATCGCCCGCCTGCAATTCCCGCTGGATCACGGATTCCGACGGGGTGGTGTCGACGCTACCCGAGTACCGCAGCCTATGAAGAGGAATGCGACCGGACTTATAGAAGTCCTCGAGATCGTGGACCGCGTAGGCGATGTCATCTGCCCAGTCCATGATCTCCGCTTCGACAGACCTCCGACCGGGCTCCCGCTCCGCGCCTTCGGACCCGGCCGCGTTGTGAAACAATCTTGCTGAAACTAGCTCGTCGTAGTACCACTTCTCAGTGGAATAGAATCCCCACTTTTGAGAGGTTTTCGGATTCTGAGGGTTCTCGCCATGCATCCACGGGTACTTAGAGATGGCGGCGAGCGAGCGGAACGTCAGATTGAGTCCCTCTTCTGAGGCCATACCAGGTTCACGATGCTCCGCCTTCCGGAAGCTGAGCCGAGAAACAATCCGAAACGACTGCGCATTACCCTCGAAACTATCAGGCAAGATAGGGCGCTTCCCGACGCCCGGAAATCCCACGGCACTGCGCAGTAAGGATTGCAGTTCACTTTCCGCCGCGTGCCCAAAAGGTGGGTGACCGATATCATGGCACAGCCCTGCTACATAACAGACCTTGGGGTTAAGGTAGGAATTCTCGACCTCTTCCCGAGAGATTCCCTTCAGCTTTGCGAATTTCTCAGCAAGGAGTTGAGCGAGCCGTTCAGCCACCTGCGCGACCTTGAGGCTATGAGTTAGCCGGTCGTGGAATACGTAATCATCCTGCGGCGAGATGACCTGAGTCACGCCGGACAGCCGTCGAAATTCTGGGGCATAGAGCACGCGGTCGGCGTCAATCTCGAAGGGCGACCGAAACTCGCCGTCCTCGGGCTGTGTTTTCTCAACACGACGCTGTGCACCACGATGTACTTTCTTCGAAGATGTCGGCGTCATTGTCTCATCGTAAGGACATGCGGCCGGCCTTTAGGTCATAATGAATGACCCCATCTGACTCAAGTTGATCGAGCACTAGTTGCGCTGTACCAGGCGATACATTGGCATTCTTTACTACCAATCGCTTGAGCATCAGCGGGCTCACGGTGATGTCCCGACGTGCGGCGATCTCGAGGACAAGGTGCGCGACTTGCCGAGCTGCTTGCCACTGCGACCGCTCCGCGTCTTCTCGCTCGTCGAGCGACCTCTTGATGTCGCTCACTGTGGATTCCTTGGCAGAGCGTCCCGGTATCGGGCTCTCAACGATTGACATTCACCCCTCCGCAACCCCAGCTTCGCAGCAGCGCTGGTCGATAGGAGTTTCGCCACCCCCACCGACATCAGCGAGTGCATCTGTCTGGCCGTGGATCAAGACTATCGGTCCGCCGAGGGTCACGGTGTGGCCAACCCGCCGATCCACCTATGGATCCACCTACGAGCCGAGTCGGGTGGTTCTGCCCACGAGCGGCGTCGGTGGATCTGCCCGAGCGACGAGCCATCGCATAATGCTCTGGGTGGCGGCCGCCGCGATGGGCTTCCCAGTTGGGTCCTCGTCGTAGACGTCGCTAGCCATCGGTGATGGTTAGTGAGTGCCGATCAATGTCTCGGGGGCGCTCATTGGCGCACCGAGTCACGCACCGCGCAGTGCAAGGGCACCTGGCCCAGGTCGTAACCACGATCGCCAGGCAGCTTCAGCTGCCGCTGCCAAAGCTGTGAAGCGAGCCGTTCCTCCTGCCATGGCTGGAACGACGCCGCCGAGGTCGATCAGACCCCGTTCGCCGTCGCGATATCGAGAGCACGTCCACGGCGTATCCACCTGGAAGATGGAAAACCTGGTCCAGGGGCTCGGCGCCGACACCAAGTCCGAGGTGTCCAGGATGGACGGCAACCTCGACAAGGACGCGTTCGTATGGGGCGGCCGCGGCTGCTTGCGCCTCGATCAACTCCTGGTAGCGGTCTGGGTCGCGAACCGGATCCGCTCGAGACGTTCCTTGATGCGACCTGTGCAAGGCGGGTAGTGTCGCGGGCCGTGGCCCATCGCGAACTGCACCTCCGTTCCTTCGGTGAACCTCCTGGAGCTCCTCACTGCCGAACCAGACAGGGCGTCACCGATACGCAACATCAAGTGGAGGCGTCAGTGAGTGCGGCGGCATAGGTCGCGAGAGAATCCAGCCGCAATCGGACGTCCGACCAGTCGCCTCCGAGCCCCAATGGGTAGCACACAAGCTCCTGTCCGCCGCCAATCACCGTCACTTGGCGGGGCGGGGCGCCGTCAGCCTTGCAGTACACGAGGATGCCACGAGGCAGCCCGAGTGCCGTCGCGTAGGCAAGGAGCTGGTAGTAGTCCGGGTTGTGAGCTATCCCCGATCCTGTCAGCTTGTACTTCACGTCCCCGACAAGAACGTCTCGCCCGCGCGTCCGGAACAGTAGGTCGGGCTGCATCGAGACCGTGGGACGCTGGCTGAGTGCTATCCCCTCCTGCTCGACCACTTGCAGCGCCGGATGCAAGCGCGCCGCTAACTCGGCTCCGATCCAGCGCTCGTACAGCTTGTTCATATCGACGAGGAAGGAGGTAGCTTCGAAATCTCCCGGCCTGTGCGCGAGCCCAACCCCTTCAATCACGATGGCCGCGAGAGCCAGCGCCGACTTGTAGTGCTCGTTGAGCGGGCCCGCCCGGATGAACTCGGCCTCCAGTAGCGGAAGGTCGGAGTCGGATACCTCCTCGAAGCGAACCATCAGATCAGCGCTGAGACGGCGTACGTCAGGAGGAACGGACCACTGCCGGATCACCTTGACAGCCGCACGAAGGACGCGGTTCTCGGGCACGTTCGCCGTGAACTCGTCATACCGGCATGGAGCCGGCCACGAATCCCAAGGCCGGGCGACAAGCTCCGACATCAGGAGTCGACCTCGGAGAACGGGCTGGCGATCCTCGCGCGTCTGGTACCCGTGGATAAGCCCCCTCCTAGTCGCCTGATCGATCTCGCGGAGCACGAGTTCGGCGGTACCTTCGACGAGGTCGGCGCTGGCGTAGTCCGCAGCACGTGAGGACCAGTCCGCCAGTCCAGCGACTGCCGCAAACATCATCAAAACGTTCTGCAAGTCATCGACCTTCGGCACGATCCTGACCCTGATCGTGTCCAGGTCGACGGTGCCAACCCACGACGACGCGCGAACCGTGAACCATCCCGGCTCTGTCGTCGGCACAACCCAGAGTCGATCCTGCGGAACGTTCTCAAGAAGCGTCAGGTCTCGCCCGCCGAGTTGTACGGGCGGGGACGCACCGTACTCGGCCAGTGAGACGGTCCTAAGCGTCATCGGATTCCAAGTCGGCGTTGAGAGCTTCCTGCTCCTCTGCCGCCGCAGTTGAACCTGGTCCGTACCGATGGAGCACTGATTCCCAGGTGAACTCAGCGAGCCTCTCGGGCTTGCCGTAAAGCTGGTCCTCGATCATCGGGTAGACGCCGTAGTTCCACACGCGCCTCAGGCGCGTGTCTTCGAGGACAGTCGGCTTGCCCTTGCCTGCGCCATCTGGCATGAAGTGCGAGTGGCCGATCAGCAGGTGGCTGCCACGGAGAAGCACCCTGAGCTCCTCATTGACCCCGTCGACGAGCGAGGCGATCCACGCCGGTTCTTCGTTCTCCTTCAGCCAGCGGCGCAACAACCCCGACAGAGGCCCTTCGTTGGGTACGAATGGCATGAAATGGAACCGCCGCCGCAAGGCAGCGTCAATCATGGCGATCGAGCGGTCGGCCGTGTTCATCGTTCCGATGAAGTAGAGATTCGCTGGCAGCTCAAACGGCTCGTCAGCTCGATAGGCGGTCCGGACCCACTTGCGCCGGTATTCGAGCAGGTACAGAAGCTCGCCGAACACGCGCGGGAGGTTTGCCCGGTTCAATTCGTCGATGATCAGCACGTGCGGCTGGCCAGGTGCAGCTTCGGCCTTCTCAGCCATCAGGGCTAGAGGCCCTTTGCGCAGTTCGTACGACATCTGACCGGCCTCGTCGGTTCGTGGCCGGTAGCCTTCAAAGAAGTCCTCGTACGACGTCGACGGGTGGAACTGCACGAGCATCCGACGATCCGGGTCTGGCTGAATTGCAGCGGCGAACTTGTCGGCGACGTAGGTCTTGCCGGTTCCGGGCGGGCCGTAGAAGACCACCTGCCCCTTCTCGAGGATCAGCTCCCTGATCTCCTCCAGGAAGGATTGCGGTACGAACAGCTCCGCAGCCGTCCGGCCGAGAAGGTCTATTTCGGTTCCTGAATCGTCAACGTCGTTCCCAAGAAGCCAGTAGGCAAACTGAGTCTGACCCCAGGGTTCATTCGGAAACAGCGGTTCGAGTCTGGCCCGCAGGGTGTCGTTTGCCGCGAGGTGTTGCTCGCCCCGGGACAACGTCTTGTCCGGCTCGGGAAGCCCCAGCCGACGTAGCATCGCGATCTTGCCATGGGGGCCGGTCAGCGGGAACACCGGAAGGAACCGGTCTGGGTCAACGATGGCAAGCATCTTCAGCACCACCGACTCGCCAAGACCCTTGGTGCCGAGATCCTCCCAGTCGAGCGCCCGGTCGATCCTCTTGGCCACGGGCTCAGGGTCCCAGAGGATGTCGTGGACCTTGCGCGCAAACGCGTCAAGCGCGATCGAGTCCATTACGCGGAGGCTCGCGTTCAGCACTGATTGTGGTCCTGGACCGCCATAGCGAGAGGTGTTGATCAGCAGGCGGAAAACGTCCAGATCGAAAACGACCAGATTGTCGGCGCTGAGCATCTCCGCGAGCTTCGCCCGCTCATCCTTATGCCAAGAATCCTTCTCGTTGGGGTACGGCCACTCCGCACGGAATCGCTCCGCGAGGGTGGTGAGTTCGTCGTTCACGGAGGCGCCAGAGATCGGTGTGATCGTCACCTGCCTGTCGGCACGAGGGGCGACCGCATCAAAGACCGGAACGAGAGCTTCTGCGACGTCGAGGACAGCTTCACGCAGGCTGATACCTTGCGGGGCTTCGTCCCACGTCCACCACCGACCGACGAACACCTGTCCCGAGCGGTAGCCCGTGATCGGCGTAAGGCGGTCGCCAGTCAGGTGCGGCTGAAGGTGGAAGAACGTCATGCCCTCAGGCACCGTCGATAGCACACGCTCGGCGATCGCAGTTGCGTCTGCTTCATTCTCCCCATACGCGTGGACACCGACCGCGACGCCCGAGCGCGTAGCCCAAAGCCTGAAGCTCGGCGCGCGACTCACGTCGCTCTCGGCCCAGACTGTGTATGCGTCCGCGCGGTACGCTCCCGTCTTGCTGAACTCGATGCGAGCGTCTATGGGCTGCGCCTTGAGCGCGCGGTCCACTCGAGCGCTCAGCGCCTCGACTAGCCCTTCGGCTGCAAGCCCAAGTTCTCCTTTGAGCTGAAATGCCAACCCTTCGGCACGAGTCGCGATGGGATCGTCGGCATACCCCACGCCGCGCGTGTACCTCGCCATGAGCTCAGCGGCCTCAGCACACATGCTCGCAAGCGTTGGGTTGAGGCCGACGAACTTGTGTTCGGACAGGTACCACAAGAGCCGGTCGAACCGGGTGATCCTGTCGGGGCTCAAGGTGCGCGCGGCTTCGACATACTCGGGCCAACGCTCCTGGTTGCTCCAAGGACGCAACCAGCCAAGTTCGGACATCATCTGAGGAGCGCTCGTCCACATCACTGGCCACGGCGGCGTTGCCCGATCGGTAGCCCAGAACAACGAGAGTACGTAAGGGATCCGGCCCACTTGCGGGTAGCCCTTCGACGTGAGCTTCTCCGTCACTCTCGCGACCGCATTGATCTTGTCGATGGACTCGGCGATGCTTTGCGGCGTTGTCAATGCACTCTGTAGGACCCGGATGGTGTCAGTGTCGCCTTCGGGCGTGTACTTCGCGACCTGATTGAGCCACATTTGGCCGAAACCACCGAATGAGGTGTACGGTCCAGGTCTGTGCCGCCACTCGTCGACTTCTTTGCGAAACTCGACGAGGTCTCCATCACGCTGGAACGCGTCGACTATTGCGCGTAATTCGCCGTCTCGGTCTGCTCGGTGTGCATCCTCTGCGGCCCACGCATTCAGGACTTCTCGGTCGCCCTCGACCGCCGCATCGATCTGCTCAAGCTTCGCTTGCCACCGAGGCAAGTCATCCTCATTTATCACGACCAAACCTCCTGGGGTAAGGATGCCGTGTGAGAGGTGTCTATGTAAGCGGCTGGCCGACAGCCGCCGCAAAGTTAGAAAATGGCGTCCTCTTTTCGGACTCGGTCGAGTTGCCAACATGATCCGAAACCATTTCCCGATGGAGCGACGAACGGATGCTGCGGGGCGGTGCGGGAGGGGCGTGATGGTGACGGCCGTCGAGGTCACCGACGCTACGCTGTCGCGATGGATATCTCTGAAGCCCCGCTTCAGGCCGTGCTTGCTCAGCGAGCGGAGCTTCTCGCGCAGGTGAAGGCGCTCACCAGCGAGCTGCGGCGTCGCGGGATCGCGCGGACCGACAACTTCATTGGCGAGATTGGCGAACGGCTGGCGCTCGACGTGTACGGCGGTGAGCTCGAATCTCCGTCTGCGAAGGACATAGATCTCATCGACGGCCGCTCGCGCCGCATTCAAGTCAAGGTGCGCGAGCTACCTGCGGGCGACCTTCGCCGGTACACGTTCGCTTCGTTGGACTTCGATGTCGCGATCTGCATTCGATTCGATCGCGCTACCTACGCGATCGACTGGGCACGCGAGATCTCGGCGGCGGAGATCGCTGAGCTGTCGCAGGCCTACCGGGCAGAGCTCCGACTCAGCGGCTCCCGTGCCCGTTCAGCAGGCGTCGATGTCACCGAGTCGTTCCGCAACGCCTGGAGCAAATTGCAACGCCAGTTCGCATGATTGCCCGACGCATCAAGCCTAGAGACCGAGGCGAGCGATCTGCACGGTCTTCACCTGCTCTCGCTGACGTTGTGTCGTTCTACGGCACCAACCCCAGACCTCGCCGCGTCTCGCTACGCTCTCGATCATGACCGCCCAGCCCGTGACACCCAACGAACTCGCACGTGAACTCGACGTGCGGCCGGTGACCATTCGCAACTACCTGCGCTCGAAGTACGGCGTGCTGGCCTCTCGGCACGAGACGCGCTGGTTACTCGATGCCGACCAGTCCGCCGACGTCCGTCGCGAGTTTGGTCACCGGGCGGGCAGGTAACGATGCGAACCGCCGACCTCATCCGTCTCTATCCTCAGGTGTTCCACATGGCCGCCGATGGCAGCTGGCCGTCGATCGAACGGCATGGCCTGCTCTCGTCGGCCGCGCTCGTGGACCGCTGGGACCTGGAGCCCGCTCATCGCGCCCGCCTGCTCGCAGAGCGCCGTGAGGAGTCGCACGTGTTGGAGCATCCGATTCATGGCACCGCCGTGATCCGGGATCAGAAGCCGATCCACGAACAGTCTTTGGCTGAGGCGTTGGACGGAATGACGCCCGTCGATTGGTACGGGGAGCTGAACTCGCGGGTGTTCTTCTTCCTGCAGCAACGCCGCCTGCTCGATCTGCTCGGTGCACGCTCCTACCGGAACGAGGCGCACACCGTGATCACCCTTGACACCGCGCGCCTGGTGGAACGTTACGAGTTCGCCATCGAGCTTTGTGCGATCAACTCGGGCTTCGCTCAGCGCCACAGCAAGGCACGGCGCGGCATCCGAACCTTCAGGTCGATCAGCGGCTACCCGCACCCCGAGCGGGCCGAGCCCCGCGCAAAGGGACACGACGTCGCCGAGCTGACCGTGCGTGGTGGAGTCACCGATCTCGGGGGTCTCGTGGTCCGCGTCGAGCGGACGCGCGGCACTGAGGTGCTCGAACGGATCCTCTGAGACGCCGTTCATGCGGAGGTCCCGTGCTCTTGCGGGATCACCAAGGTACCAGATGGTATTCTGGTACCAAGGAGCAATGATGGCGACATTCACCCCGATCAAGATCGACCCGGCGACCGATCGCCTCGTCTCCGATGCAGCGCACCTGCTGGGCCGGACGAAGAAGGACATCGTCAGCGCGGCGGTGCGGGAGTTCATCGATTCGCACCACGCGGAACTGAGTGCCGGCGTGACGGCGACGGCGGAACGACTGTCGGGCGGGCGCCCGGCGCCGAGTCGCCCCGGCGTGCGCCCGCTGCGTGCGCGTCTCAACGCGAACCGCGAGGAGCTGCTGGCCGCACTCGGCGACTTGGGCGCCACGAATGTGCGCGTGTTCGGCAGTGTCGCCCGGGGTGACGAAACAGCGACGAGCGACGTCGATCTCCTCGTCGACGTTGGCGACGGCGTCGGCATGTTCGGCCTCGGCCAGATGCGCAGCGCCGCGGAGCGCATCCTGGACGCGCCGGTCGATGTCGTGCCGGCTTCGAGTCTGAAGGCCGACGTCGTCGACAGCGTGCTTCGCGAGGCGAGGCCGGTGTGAGCCGGTCGTCGCGAGCCCGGCTCGGAGACATCCTCATCGCGTGCAGGATCATCGAGGACTACGCGACACGAACCGACGACGACGGCATCGTGTTCGATGCGATTCGCATCCGACTCATCGAGATCGGGGAGGCCGTCAAAGATCTCGATCCGTCCGTCACCGCGCCCGAGCCCGACATCCCGTGGGGCGACATCGCCCAGATGCGTGATCAGCTCGCGCATCGGTACTTCGACACGTCACACGCGATCGTGATGGCCACCGCTCGAAACGACATCCCGCTCCTCAAGTCCGCTGTGGAGCGCCTGCTCGACGGCGAACGAGGTCAGTAGGTACCTTCTCGACGAGCGGGCATCCTGCGGTTCGTGCAGATCCGTCAACCCCGCGTTCGGGGACTCTCACCGGCGCCAGGTCCATTGGCAGTATCGGAGACCCACACCATCGACCCGGGAAGTGACGCCCTGAACGAGCACACCGTCAGCCCCTCTCTTGGGCTGCGCCAGCCCGCGACATCCGTCATCGCCGAATGCCTGCGCGTGCAGGCGACCGTACCTTCGAACACCGCCGTGCAGCGCTTCTTCGGCGTCTCGCCACTCGGCCGCGAGGCCGAGCCGTGGTACGTCGGCGCACTCGGAGAGCTCGAGGTCGCGCGCCGGCTCGCCGGGCTCGGGCCTGAATGGTACGTGCTGCACTCCGTGCCGGTCGGCAGCGGCGCGAGCGACCTCGACCATGTCGTGATCGGGCCGGGCGGGGTGTTCACGATCAACACGAAGCACCATCGCGGGCAGAACGTGTGGGTGGGCGCGAAGCGCATCCTCGTGAACGGGCAACGTACCGACCACCTGCGCAACGCCGCGTATGAGGGGAAGCGCACGTCGAAGCTGCTCTCGGTCAGCGCGCGGATGCTCGTCGACGTCACGCCGATCATCGCGATCGTCGGTGCACGACGTATGACCGTGCGCGAGCGCCCGTACACTGTTGCTGTGCTGCGAGACTTCGAGCTCGTCGGTTGGCTGCAGCGGCATCCGGTCACGCTGACGGCCGAGCAGGTGCAGCAGCTCGCGTCGCTCGCCGCTCAGCCCGCGACGTGGAAGCGGATGCCGGAGACCGAGGCCGTCGATCACGACGCGTTCGACCGACTGCGACGCGACATCGAGCGGGCGCGACGGCGCCGCGTGCTGTGGGTGACGCTCGGCATCGCCGCGCTGCCGTTCGCCGCGATGGCGATTTACTCCGCCACGTTCTGGCCGTGATCTCGGTCGATCGCTGACGCCCCGGCTGTGGGAGGAGCTCGTCGCTGTGCCGCAACCCGCTGCGTTCGCGTATTCCACATAGTCCGCCGGGGGCGGAATTCTTAGTTTTCCCGAACATGGACACCCCCAACCGCTCTCCTTGCCGGTACTCTTGCGAGTGTGTTCGGGAAAACGCCATTGTCGGGCGCGTAACGAGGTAGCATATTTTCCGAACGGATGGGGGGCGATCATGCCAAGCATCGTGGAGCCGATGAGCGAGGCCGAGGTCATGCGTGAGGCCGCTCGCAGGGTGATCAAGGCGCTACCTCCGGAATGGTCAGGCGAACTCTCGTCCCCACGCGCCGAGTTGCGCGGACGCAACGACGCAGTACTGACCATCCGTTCACCAAGCGGCGCAGCCGCCACTATCCCCGTCGAGGCCAAGCGAATCGTTGAGAGTCGCGATGTCGCCGCATTCACCGATCGAGTCAGTTCTTCAGATCGACCGATCCGCCCTCACCTGATCGTCATGGCCCGCTATCTTCCTGGAACAGTTCGTGAGCGACTGACGAATGCCGGACTCTCATGGGCAGACGCCACGGGCAACATTCGTGTTTCCCTCTCATGGCCTGGCCTATTCGTCTTCGACAGGGGGGCGGATAGCGATCCTTGGCGTGGTCCAGGGCGCCCGAAGGGCACGCTCAAGGGCGAGCCAGCGGCGAAAGTTGTTCGCGCGCTCGTCGATTTCGACCGTGAATGGTCCATGCGACAGCTCGTGGAGGTTTCCCGCGCGTCGACGGGTGCGACCTATCGAGTAGTCGACTTTCTGGAAGAGGAAGGACTTGTCGAACGAGCAGACGGGCGCGTGATTGCCCGGGATTGGCTGCAGATCCTAAGGCGGTGGAGTGTCGACTACAGCTTCGCACTGACGAATCTGACGACCAAATGGATTGCACCAAGGGGAATCGACAGCGTGCTCGCTCGTGCTCGAGAAACACCTGATTTGCGTTACGCGGTGACGAGCACCGTAGCAGCCGCGCGCTGGGCGCCCTGGGCGCCGCCCCGCTCGGCAATGATCTACACAGAGTCAGTGTCGCTCGCCGTAGAGAAGTGGGGCCTTCGTCCAGCAGAGAGCGGGGCGAACATCGTACTGGCCCAACCCAAATACGACGTCGTCTTTGAGCGAAGTCAACTCTGGGATGGAGTGAGAATTGCCGCGGCATCGCAGGTCGCGGTTGACCTGATGACCGGCCCTGGCCGTAACCCGGGGGAAGCAGAGGAGTTGCTCGGATGGATGTCACGCAATGAACACGATTGGCGCCGATAGCCCACTGGCTCACGAGGACCTGCTTGTCGCAGCACGCTCCGCCCTCCTTGATGCGCTCGACGCGCTGGAGGCACATCGAGACGCCGTCATCGTCATCGGCGCCCAGGCCATCTACCTCCGCACGAAGTCCTCGCTGGTTGCGCTCGCGGAGGCGACAAAGGATAGTGACCTTGCGATCGACCCACGTGCGCTCAGTGATGATCCGAAGGTTGAGGAGGCAATGCGGAGTGCCCACTTCTACCCGAACCCTGTGTCGGGGAATCCGGGAGAGTGGATGAACTCCGCTGGAATCCCCGTTGACCTCATGGTCCCCGAAGCACTCGCTGGTCCGGGCAGAGCAAGCGCGCGTGGGGCTCGAATCCCCCCGCACAGCCGCCGAGCAACCAGACGGGCGAGCGGCCTGGAAGCGGCGCTGATCGACAATGACCGACTCGAAGTCGCTGCGCTCGACACCAACGACAAGCGCGTGTACCGAGTGCGAGTAGCCGGCCTGGCTGCCCTACTCGTCGCGAAGCTGCACAAGTTGGGCGAACGTGCCGCTACCGCTCCACGCCGACTGCATGACAAGGATGCTCACGATATCTACCGGATTCTGGTGGCAAGCGATACTGGCACGATCGCCGCGAAGTTTGTCGAGCTCGTCTCCGACGACATGAGCAGTGCCGCGACCGCTCAAGCGATTGAGTATCTCCGCGAGCATTTCGCGGCAGGTGCGAAAGCAACCGGGTCGGCGATGGCTGGCCGTGCCGAGGAAGGAGTCGGTGACCCCGACTTCGTTTCGCAATCAGTTTCGATCCTGGCCGATGAACTGCTCGTTGCAATCGACAAACTCAGCCGTAACGATGGAGGCTACGAAGGCACGGATTCGTGAACTCGCCGGTTCGAGGCGATGCCGCTGTAAGGCGGGATGAGGCTTCCTCGTCGGCGATATCAGCACGATATACTCTCGTCATGAGCGCAAGCGAGGAGTCCGCCGCCGCGCTCGTTCGACGCGCTCGCGAGGACGCCGGCATGTCCCAGCGAGACCTTGCCGCCCGCGCCGGGCTGAAGCAACCGAACCTCGCCGCCATCGAGTCTGGCGCCCGGGAGCCGAGCAGCGAGCTCCTCTCCCGGATCCTCCGCGCCGCGAGACTGCGCCCATCGATCCCCCTCGAGCTCTTCGCATCGCGCATTCGCGCGCTGGGGCCGCGGTATGGCGTGAGCAACATCCGGGTGTTCGGTTCCGCTGCCCGCGGCACCGACACCGAGCGCAGTGATGTCGATCTCTTGGTCGACGCCGTTGATGAGGTCGACTTCCTCACGCTCGCGGCCTTCCGCGAGGAGGTCGCGAGCATCCTCGGCTTCCCCGTTGACGCGGTCGTCGACGACCCCGACGACGAGATCGTCCGCGTCATCCGTCGCGAAGCGGTTCCGCTGTGAGCGAGGAACCCGCACCGCGTGGCTTCCGGGCTCGACCACGAGCGGATGCCTCGGACCACCAGCGCCGAATCGAACGCCTGCTCGAAGAGGTCGCGCGCCTTCGCTCGCGATTCGAGCGCGTGTCGCGCGACGGTCGCGAGGCGTTCGTCGCGTCGGGATCCGACAGCTACGACATCGGGATGCTCGCGGTCATCCACCTCGCCGATTTCGTCGCCCGCGAGCTGCCGGATGCCATCGCGGCCGCCCTCCCGGAACTCGCGCGCGATGGGCTGCGCGCAACTCGCAATGTCGCCGCACACAACTGCGCGGGCCTCGACAATGCTCGACTCTGGAGCACGGTCAGCGAGCACGCTCCTGCGTTGCTCGATGACATCGAGGCAGCCCTCCGAGCGCGCTGACGACGAGGGCGCGATGCGGGCGCGACCGAAGTCATAAGGCGGCTTGGAACCGTCCGGCGAAGTTATTGGTGAATCAGCCTTCGCCGTATAGCTTCACAAACCCCGCCGACGGCCCGTTGCCGCACACGGGAGCCCGGAGTAGATTCCGGACCGCTGGGCTGAGTTCTCTTACCGAAGGGGCGATCGAGATGGCTGATGGAGCATCCCAGCTCGAACCGACGATCGAGATCACGGACGCCGACTACCCCGAGATCATGCGGATCATGGCATCGGATGGAGAGGTCGACGCGTATCTGCGAAGCGCCGGCGTCGCGTCGGAGGTCTTCGACGTCGCGATGGACGCCGGAGCGGGCCCGTGCGCCGGCGAGCGCGCGATGCTCGGAAATGCACTGCTCTACGTGGTCGAGGTCGGCGAAGTGACCGATGCGTCGGAGTCGGAGGGAACGATCAACCTCCCGGCGTCGGCCGCCGCCTCGCTGATGGCATCGCTGACCGAAGTGAGCAACGAGGGCCTTCGCGTGGCCGACTGCCTGGGAGCGACGAATCCGGATGCCGCCGCCCCACTTCGGGAGACGTTCGAGCTGCTCGGCCTCGATGTGGACCGTCTCCGGCGAGCGACCGACCGGCGGTCGACGGGCGCCTGAAGCGAGGCGGATCGGCCGGGCGGCGCTCGCCGTCCGGCCGATCGCGACCACGTCAGGCGATGGTTGGTACGAGCTCTCCGGCGGTTCGAGTCCGCTCTTCGCCGTCGTCCTCGGCGACTGCGGCAACAGGCGTCGATTCCTCGCCCGTGTCGAGCGGGTGCGCGAGCTCATCGCGCCGCATCCGCGCCGCCACGATCGCGACGACCCCGATCACCAGCGGCACCACGCCCGCGATGAGGAACACGACCGGCAGTCCCAGCGACTCCCCCGCCGGCCCGGCGAACGCCATCGACGCGGGCATGAACGCGAGCGAGACGAAGAAGTCCAAGCTCGAGACGCGGCCGAGCATCTCCGCAGGGACCCGGCGCTGCAGGAGCGTGCCCCAGATCACGACGCCGCCGTTGAACGCCGCACCCACCAGGAAGGCGGCAAGAACCATCAGCCAGATCTGGTCGGTCAGTCCGAACGCCGCGAGGGGGAGGCATCCGAACCCCCAGAGCAGGTTCATCACGGTCAGGTACCGCCGCGGCATCCGGAGTGAAGCCACCGCCATCGACCCGGCCGCACCGCCGATGCCGAACGCCGCCAGGATCAGCGCGTGCTCCCCGGGTCCGCCGCCCGCGACGTCCTTGATCACGAACGGCACGAGCACCTCGAACGGCCCCATGATGAGCAGGATCAGCAGCGACGCGAACGTGAGCGTACCGAGCAGCCACGGCGTGCGCACCATGTAGCCGAAGCCGTCGCGCACGTCGACGAGCAGGGCGACGGCCGGATGCCGCGTGCTGCCGGCCTGCTCGACCGACTCCGCGCGCTCGCCGCGCAGCGGCACGTCGGGCACCTTCAGCAGGCACACGGCCGCCACGACACCGGTCAGGGCGGTCACGGCGAGCGCCGCCCCCGGCGACGAGATCGCGATGAGTGCGCTCGCGAGCGCCGGACCGCCCGCCTGCATGAGCACCGGCCGGGCCATGCCCTCGAAGCCGTTCGCGGCCATGAGCTGGTCCTCAGGCAGCACGCTCGGCAGCAGCGCCGAGTACGCCGGGTAGTACAGCCCGGCCATCACGCCACCGACGAACGCCACCGCGGACAGTTGCCACACCGCCAGGCCGCCGGTCAACGAGAGCATCGCGACGATGCCGACGCTCGCCGCGCGCACGACCTCCACGACGACCAGGATGCGTCGCTGCGGAATCCGGTCGGCGAGCGCCCCGCCGAGCAGCGTCGTGAGCAGCATCCCGACCGCCGTCGCGCCGGCGACCACCGAGAGCTCGGCCGCACCGCCGCCGATCGCGACGATCTGCCAGACCAGCGCGACCATCCAGATGCCGGCGCCGACGAGCGACGCCACGAGCGCCGCCGCCAGCCACCGGTATGCGGGGTTGCGCAGCGGCCGGAAGGCCCGGGGTGTTGACATTGGCCTGCTCCTTCGAGTTCGCGTGAGTGGATGCGCGGATGCTTCGTGAGGCCGATGCCTCGACGGATGCTTCTACCCATGCGTCGAACGAGAAGCGGCCGGATCGACACGGCCGCACCGTCTCGCCGACGAGTGCTCGATGTGCAGCGATTCGGGCGATATCAGCGCGAGACACTCCCGACATGATCGTCAGGGAGGAGTCAGCCGCCGCCCCGGCTTGAGGCGAGTTCGACCTGAGCGGATCGGCACGCCAACCAGACACGAGGAACGCTCCGTCACCCTGCTCACGCGCGAGGCCATGACGTCGAGCCTGAGGCATCCGTCAATGCGAGTTCACCATCGCGATGGCCTGCTCGTAGGCGCCGTTCACCTCGGAGAAGCGCAGCGGCTTGACTCGCTCGACGAGGATCTCGGTCGCGGCGGGCCGGCTGGCCAGGAGCGACATGGTCTCGTCGACGTAGTCGTCGAGCGGGAGGAACGCCTCCACCTGCGATTGGCCCGGCATGAGCTCGGTGCGAAGAGCGGGCGGGACGAGCTCGATGACCTGCACGGAAGTGCCGGCGAACTGCAGGCGGATGCTCTCGGTGAACTGGTGGATGAACGCCTTCGAGGCGTTGTAGCTCGGGGTGAGCCGCAGGGGCGTGTGGGCCAGTCCTGACGAGACCGTCACGATCGTGGCATCCGGCCGGGCCTGCAGGTGCTCGGAGAACGCGGAGATGAGGCGCACCGGCCCGAGCACGTTGGTGTCGATGGTGCGCTCGGCGACCTCGAGGAAGTCGGCCTTCGTGACGTCCTCGGCGACCATGATTCCGGCCATCGCGATGAGCACGTTCAGGTCGGGGTGGGCGGCGAGCACCGCGTCGCGTGCGCTCACCACCGAAGCGGGGTCGCTGATGTCGATCGTGGCGGCGCCGAAGCCGTGCTCTGCGGCGAGGCGGTCGAGCACGTCGGTGCGCCGGCCGCCGATCACGACGGTGTTGCCGGCGTTCTGCAGGCGCTGCGCGAGCGCGAGGCCGATGCCGGACGTGCCGCCGGCGATGAAGATGGTGTTGCCGGAGATTCGCATGGTGTTGTCCTTTTCGGTATTCGAGGGTTGCCTTCGATGGCTGCCGTGAGACGGCTGCCGTTCGATGGTTGCCTTCGATGGCTGTCGTGAGACGACTCCCGTTCGACGGGGTCACCACGACGCTGCGCCCAAGCGCGCTGCGACACGAGAGACGCGGTTGTCGTAGGTTTCCCGATCCCTCCCTCCGGCCGCCCACACGGCGCATGATGGAAGCCATGGACCGCGAACAGCTCGCCGACTTCCTCCGCCACCGGCGCGAGAACCTACGGCCCGAAGACGTCGGTCTGCGTCCGGGGGCTCGCAGGCGCGTCGCCGGATTGCGCCGCACCGAGGTGGCCGAGCTCGCCGGCATGTCTGCCGATTACTACACCCGCCTCGAACAGGGGCGAGGACCCCAACCGTCGGAGCAGATGCTCGCCGCGCTCGCCAGGGCGCTCCGCCTCTCGACCGACGAGCGCGACCACCTCTACCTCATCAGCGGCCACAACGCCCCGAATCGCACGCCGCTCGACACGCACGTCGCCCCGGCACTGCAACGCGTATTCGACCGACTCGACGACACCCCCGCGCTCGTGCTGTCGAGCCTGGGCGAAACGCTCGTGCAGAACCGGCTGGCCGCTGCCCTCTTCGGCGATCACACCCGCTTCACGGGCATGGCAAGGTCGGGTATCTATCGATGGTTCACGGATGCCTCCGAGCGGGCCGTGTACCCGGTCGCCGACCAGCCTCGGCAGGGCCGCGCTCACGTTGCGGGCCTCCGCGTCGTCTATGGCCTGGGCGGGCCGTCGTCGCGCGCCGGCCGACTGGTGCGTGCGCTGCTCAAGGAGAGCGCCGAGTTCGCCGAGTTGTGGGAGCGGCACGAGGTCGCTCGGCGCTTCGAAGACCACAAGATCCTGATCCACCCCGAGGTCGGCGAAATCGAGTTCGACTGCCAGGCGCTGATCACCGAAGACCAGTCCCAGGCGCTGCTGATCCTCACCGCCGCCCCCCGCACCGAAGCGGCCGACAAGCTCGCGCTGCTTCGGGTGCTCGGGCAGGAGCAGTTCACGTCGTCGAGCGAGGGTCGCTGAACGCCTCCGCGCCACGCCCGTTTCGGGTCCGCACGATGCATCCCCGCCCGCGTCGACGCCGACGGACAGCGAGCCGGTCCATGTCCGCCGACGGCTTCGCGAGCACGCTGTCCGACGTCGGCGGTCAGGGAGGCGGCGGATGTCTCGGGCGGACGTCTCGGGCGGACGTGCCGGGCGGATGTCTCGGGCGGACGTCTCGGGCGGACGTGCGGTGGCCCGTGTGCCCGCAGCGCGGCCGGCCGCGTGAGGAGGCCCCACGATCGGACGAGCGTCCTGAACCCGGCACGCCGAGCAAGCACGGCGAACCAGCGGATGCCGCGACCCGCGCCCGCCCGCTTCCGAGCCGAGCGGGGCCGCGACATCCGTCACCCCCTGCTCCCCCTACCGCCGCAGATCAATCGCCCTTCACGTTCACGATCTGCCGCAGCGTGTGCCGCACCGACACGAGCGACGCGGCATCCGCCATCACCCGGTCGATCGGCTTGTAGGCCTGCGGAATCTCGTCGACGAACGCGTCGGTGTCGCGGAACTCGATCCCCGACATCGCCTCCCGCAGCTGCTCGTGCGTGAACTCCCGCCGAGCCGCAGACCGCGAGTACGACCGTCCCGCGCCGTGCGGTGACGAGTTCAGCGACATCGGATGCCCCAGCCCCTCGACCACGTACGACGCCGTGCCCATCGAACCCGGGATGAGCCCCGGCCGACCCGCGTCGGCCTGGATCGCACCCTTCCGCGACACCCACACCCGCTTGCCGAAGTGCACCTCGCTCTCGGTGAAGTTGTGGTGGCAGTTGATCCGCTCCCGCTCCTGCACCGGCTCGCCGACCCACTCCGACACCTGCCGGATGACCCGGCCCATCATCTCCTCGCGGTTGAGCAGCGCGAAGTGCTGCCCCCACCGCAGTTCGGCGATGTAGCGCGTGAACTCGGGCGTGCCCTCGACGAGGTACGCGAGATCCTTGTCGGGCAGGTCGATCCACCACTTGCGGGCGAGCCCCTGCGCGACCGTGATGTGGTGCTGGGCGATCTTGTTGCCCACGCCCCGGCTCCCCGATGCAGGAACAGCCACACCGCATCCGTCTCGTCGAGCGACACCTCGATGAAGTGGTTGCCGCTGCCGAGCGATCCGAGCTGCTCGCGCCAGTTGCCCGCGTGCCGCGCCGGGTCGAATCCCTTCGCCTCGGCGAGGGCCTCGAGTTCGGCCACCCGTGGCTCGGCAGTCGCGACGATCTTGCGGTTCGCCTTGCCGGCCGACAGCGGGATGGCCCGCTCGATCTGCTCGCGCACCGTGCGCCGGTCGCCCGGCAGGTCGGATGCCGCGAACTGCGTCTTCACGGCGATCATGCCGCAGCCGATGTCGACGCCGACGGCCGCCGGCATGATCGCGCCGAGCGTCGGGATCACCGACCCCACCGTGGCGCCGAGCCCCAGGTGCGCGTCGGGCATCAGCGCGAGGTGCGGGTAGATGAACGGCATCGTCGACGACGTGCGGGCCTGCTCGACGGTCTTCTCGTCGATCAGGCTCGCCCACGAGACGAGCCGTGAGGAGAGCTTCTCCATGGTCCTTTCCTGTCTGCTTGCGTTGCGTGATGATCGCGGAGCCCGAGGGCTCCCGTCGCGCGCAGACAGGAAATCACCCCGGGCCTCGACGGCACGGGATGACGGGAAACGCAGCGGATGCCGCGGGGCGTCAGTGTGCCGGGTCGAGAACCTGCTCGAGATCGCGAATGCTTTCGCGCTGGCGGCGCTTCGCGGGCTCGATGAAGGACGGTCGATTCGTGCGCTGCAGATACACGGCTCGTCCTTCCTCGTGCAGGTCACCGGGGTCGCTGCGCGGGTGCGCAGCCTTCGAACACTAGCGGGTGCGCGCGAGGGTGGTCAATGGCGGATGTCCCGAGCGCCGCAGGCTCCTCGACTGGTCCTCCAGAGTGCATGCACTCTGCAAGCATCTTGCGGTACCGTGAAGGGATGCCGGTGAACATCACGATTCGCGCCGTTCCCGACGACGTGCGGGACGAACTCGCGGCACGCGCCAAGCGCTCCGGCCGATCGCTGCAGGAGTACCTGACCGCCGAGCTCGCCCGCATCGCGAGCACGCCGTCGCCCGACGACACCCTCGCGCGCCTCCGAGAGCACGCGCGCGGCTATCCACGAGTCACGACCGCAGAGATCCTCGACGCGCGCGACGCAGACCGGCGCTGATTCGATGAGGTCGCAGCCACGGCAGCTCGTCGTCGACGCATCCTCCATGACCGCCCTGCTGCTCGACGCGGAGGCGGGCGAGCACGAGCTCGTGAGCGGCGCGCAGCTCATCGCACCGAGCGTGTTGCCCTACGAGGTCGCCAACGTGTTGCGACGGCTCAGCCTCGCCGGCCGTCTCAGCGCGGCCGACGCCGAGCAGGCATTCGACGATTTCAGCGCCCTGGCGGTCGAAGTCTGGGACTGGGCGACGATCTCTGCACGCGCCTGGAGCCTCAGGGCGAACCTCTCGAGCTACGACGCCGCGTATGTCGCACTGGCCGAACTCGTCGACGCAACGCTGCTCACCCGCGACGCGCGACTCGCACGCGCACCGGGGGTCGGTTGCCGGGTCGAACTGTTCAACTGACCGGCGACCCCGGACAAGGGGACATCCTCCCGTTGCGCACTCGTCCTCCCCATCGCCGCAGCCCTCCGAGTAGCTCCCCCGACGTCGGTCGGCCCGTCCCCCTGGTGCGCCTCGACCGTACGGTCGACGCATGATCATCGATTCCGGCTGGGACTTCGTTCAACTCACCTCGGCGCGCATGAACTGGAGCGACCCGAGGTCCCGGCGCCTGTTCGTCGTGGGCATGGATCGCGACCTCGGCTACTACTTCACGCGGGTCGTCACCGAGCGGTTCAACGGCGACCTCTCCACCAGCGCCGAGCAGATCGTCGACCTGGTCGACGAGGACTACATCCGGTACTTCGCGACGATCGAGCAGGTTGCCGAACTCGACACACACGACTGGTGGGCCGACGACGACGGAAACTCGATCACGAGCGAGCTCGAGCGAGTGAGCGAGAGCCGCGGCATCCATCACATCGGTCACTACCAACTCGATCCGACGAGTTGGCACTCGACTGGGCCGATGCACAGCTTCCGCGACTACTACCAGCCCGACCTGCCGAAGTTCGAGATCACGCGACCGCCCCAATACGACGGCTGGCGACGTGCCACGAAGCCGGAGGATCGGTTCGGGTTCAGGAACGAGTTCGGCGTTGCGGACGATCCCACCGTTGGCTAGGTCAAGTCTGGTCAAGTACGATGGAGATATGGCGACGGGTGAAGAGAGCGTCAACATCTACCAGGCGAAGACCGAGTTCTCGCGGCTGATCGCGCGCGTCGAAGGAGGCGAGCGCATCGTCATCAGTCGCAGCGGGCGCCCGGTCGCGAGACTCGTGCCGTTCGCACCCGAACGTTCGACGCGGCAGCCGGGCGCCTGGAAGGGACGAATCGCCATCGCGCCCGATTTCGACGCGTTCACGGCGGATGACGCGGCGGCCTGGTTCGACGAATGAGGCTGCTGCTCGACACCCAGGTCCTGCTCTGGTGGCTCGCCGACGACCGACGGCTCGGCGACGACCATCGCGCCCTCATCGCCGACGCGTCGAACATCGTACTGGTTTCGGCGATGACGGTCGCCGAGATCGCGATCAAGACCTCGCTCGGCAAGCTCGATGCGCCCGACGACCTGCTGCCGACGCTCGAAGCCGGCGGCTTCGACGAGCTGACGTTCGAGTCGCGCCACGCCGAGGTGCTCCGATCCCTGCCATGGCATCATCGCGACCCGTTCGACCGAATGCTCATCGCCCAGGCGATCGCGGAGCAGCTCACGGTGCTCACCGCGGATCCGCACTTCGCGGCGTACGGCGTCGACCTTCGATGAACAGGGCCGCTAGACAACTGGTGACCGAAGTAGTGGTCGAGTGACCGGAAATGGAGTCACTCGACCTCGGCCCGCAGCGAGCGTGCTCTCCAGCCGAGCCGGCACCAGGACGTGAACGAGATCGAGGAACGCCTCGAGGTTCGACCCAAGGGCGGCCATCTCGGCGGATCCATCGTCACTTGTCCTCCACAGGGACGCCGCGGCCGGAGTTTTCCACGGGACATTTACCTGATCAGTGGCGCTTTCCGTGCGGATCGAATGTCGGTGGGTCGGTGCAGGATGGAGTCATGGAACAGCCCCTGCACTCCCTCGAGCGTGATGTCGCGGCGTTGCGTGCGGCGTGGGCCGGGGCGATGCCGGCGTTCGGTGCGATCGGCGGGGTGACGCAGGTCGAGGTCGAGCAGATGAGCGATGCGGGCCTGGTTCGGGTGACGGACGCGCTCGCGCGGGTGCGACGTGATGCCGAGGCGCTGCTCGCCCGCGTCGCCGCCGAGGTGTCGACCCGGTCGAGCCGGGAGTCGGGTGAGTCGAGCCTGGCTCGGGTGCAGGGGTTCCACAACCCGGTGCGGATGATCGCCGCCTCGACCGGGGCGTCTCGATCTGATGCGGCGAAGCTGATCGCGGTCGGCACCGCGACCGCCGGGCGGCAGTCGTTCGGCGGTGACCGGTTGCCGGCCCGGTATCCGCACGTCGCCGCCGCCCTCGAATCCGGGCGCATCGGTGTGGACGCGGCCTCCGCGATCACCGGGATGCTCGACCGGGTGCGGGTGCGTGCCGATCCTGGGCTGGCCGACACCACCGAGCAGGTCCTCGCCGACCTCGCCGGGCGGGTGCCGCTCGACCTGCTCCTCCGCGGGGTGCGTGAAGCCGAGGCGAGGCTCGACCAGGACGGCGTCGAACCACGCGAAGAACTGCTCCGCGGCGAACGCATGCTCACGATGCGCGAAGACGCTGCGGGCATGGTGCATTTGCGGGCGCGCCTCGATCCCGAGACCGCCGCGCCCATCAAGACCGCGATCGAGGCGCTCGTGGGCGACGTGCTGCGCCGCCGAGAGCGGGGCGCCGGCGCCGCCGTCCCGGTCGGCGGCGGCGCCACACCGGTCGGCAGCGATCAAGGTCCGGTCGTCGACGACCCGCGCACGATCCCGCAGATCCAGGCCGACGCGCTCGCCGCCATCGCCCGGCACTCCTTGGGCTGCGAGCAGACCCTCACCCCGCTCGCGAAGACCACGGTCGTGGTCCGCCTCGACCACGACACCCTCATCGACGGCCTCGGGCACGCCCGCATCGACGGCATCGACCAACCCATCTCTGCCGCCACCGCCCGCCGCATGTCCGCCGACGCCGAACTCATCCCCGCCGTCTTCGGCGGCGACAGCCTCCCCCTCGACCTCGGAAGGGCCGCCCGCCTGTTCAGCAAGGCGCAACGACTCGCCCTCGCCGAACGCGACGGCGGCTGCGCGTCCTGTGGCCAGAACATCGCCTACGTCGACGCCCACCACATCAACTGGTGGGAACGCGACACCGGCCCCACCGACCTTTCGAACGGGGTCATGCTGTGCTCGTTCTGCCACCACGGAATACACCGCGAAGGATGGGACATCCACGCCACCCGCACCGACGTCTGGTTCATCCCACCACCACACATCGACCCCCAACGAACACCCCGACCCGGCGGACGAACCCGATTCACGCTACCCACCACCCGGTCGGCTGCATGAGGATGCCCACGATCGGGAGGGCCCTGAACCCGGCCAGCGAGCGCGAGCCGCGACATCCGTCACCCCCGGCCACCCAGCTGCCCGGCCGCCCAGCGAACTCTCGTCGCTGCGTGACCTTTCCGCATTTCCAGACATTTCTACAGTGAGGAGGTGCGCGTGGACGAGAGCGGAGGGACCGACGCCGATCTGCTGGAACGATTGGCCGTCGGTGATCAACGAGCGCTGTCGGTCGTGTTCGATCGGCATGCGCCGGCGGTGACGAGGTACGCATGGGCGATCGCGACGAGCCGGATGGACGTCGAGGAGCTCGTGCAGGACACGTTCGTGACGATGTGGCGCAGGTCGTCGGAGATCACGATCGCCGAGGCATCCCTACTGCCTTGGCTGCTGGTCACCTGCCGCAACCTGGGCCGCAACGCCGCACGCAGGGCGGCACGGCATCAGGCCGACGAGCTCGACGAGACCTCGACGAACCGCGGCGACGCGCTGCGCGACTACCACGAGGCCGAGTCCGCACGAGATGACCTGCGCTGGGTGCTCGACGAGATCGAGCGCCTCGATCCGATCGATCGACGCATCTGCGAGATGTGCCTGATCGACGGCGCGCCCTACGCGGAGGCGGCGAAGCAGCTCGGCCTCAGCGTCGGCGCGGTGAAGCAACGCGTGTCCCGAAGCCGGGCCCGATTGAAGAAGGCGGTGACCCTCGATGAGGTCTGAACCTCCCGCAGGCGACGAGCTGACCCGCATGCTCGTGTCGATGAAGCGCAACGTGCTCGAGCAGGCGGCGCGCGAGCCGGCGCCTGCCAAGCGCACGTCGCGAACCGACCGAATCGTCGGCGGCGTGCTCGCGGCAGCGCTGCTCGCCGGCGTCGCCGTCGGAGCCGCGTTCGTCTTCGGTGTCGCGCCCCTCGGGCAGTACTCGATGGATCCCGCGGCGACGACGTCGCCGAAGCCGGTCACCAGCCCGAGCCCGACCCCGACGCCGCCTCCCACCGAGGACCCCGTGGTGCCCGGCATGCCCGAATCGCGCTACGGACTCACGTGCGAGACGCTGGTCGACCCCGCGCTGGTGTCGGACCTCTTCACCACGGATGTCGCGGCCGCCGACCCGATCGTCACCGCATCGGGTGTGGGCATCGCGATCCCGAGGGTCACCTCGATCCTCTCCGTCGGCGGCACGGTGTGCCAGTGGTCGAACGGCGAGGCGTACAACAGCCAGTACGGCGCAGCTCCGGCGTACACCGGCGTCATCATCGCGGTCGTACCCCGGCCCGCCGCGGGATGGAGCGAGCCGGCCGTGGGCGGCGGGATGCCGGGGGACTGGAGCGGATGCGACGAATTCGGCGGCATGTGCTCGAGCACTGTCGAGGTCGGCGATGCCTGGGTCGTCATCGAGGCGTTCGGTGGCCCGACAGCCCTGAACGTCTCGGCCTGGCAGCCGTTCTCCGACGCGGTCACCGAAGCCGTGAACGCGGCGAGCCCTGCCGCGGCCCCCTCCGCTCCCGAGCAGTTGGGCACGCCGCCGGCTGAGGATTGCGAGGCCGTGCTTCCGCTCGACACCGTTCGGTCCATCACCGCGTCACCCGACGCCGAACCCCAGCGCGCCGCTGGCGGCTGGAGCGCATGGGCGGAGGCCCGCCAGACCGCCGGAGACGTCGGATGTCTGTGGTCGGTCTCGGATGTCGACCTCGTGGCCGGCGTGGACTGGGTGAACGACGGTCGCTGGGCGTTCGAGCGGATGCTGCAGGCCGGTACCACATCTCCGGTCGAGCTGACCGGGCTGGGAGCCGACGATGCAGCGGTCATCCGATGCAACGTCGAGCCGTACGGCGACAGCTGCGCGATCGACCTCGCGGTCGGCAACGACTGGTACAACGTCACGGGCACCGACCGCGACACCGCGATCGCGCTCGCTGAGGCGGTACTGGCGCAGCTCGCACGCCAGGGCTGATCACGATTCGGTCAACGACACTCCGCGGCGCGCCGGCTCTGTCACCATCGAAGTATGAGCGACCCGACGAGGGCGCCCGCTGGGTGGTACGAAGACAGGTCCGGCGCGCGGTGGTACTGGGACGGCGACGCGTGGGCGCAGTACCTGGCGCCCGCATCCGAGACCGCGGCGTCGACACCGGCCGATCCCGATTCGACGCCGACCGCGGTGCTGGCGACCGGCGACGAGCATCCGACGATTCCGTTCGTGTGGGGGTCGCGGGGGTCGGATGCCGCGGGCTCGGTGCCGTACGACACGACCTCGCCGTACGCGCCAACCGTGCCGTACGGGGCGGCCGGCGGTCCGTACGCGGCCGCCGGCGGCTACCCGGAGCCGCCGACGCAGCGCTACGCCGCACCCTCGCCCACCGCGCTGCCGGGACATCCGTTCACCGAACCGTCGAACCCCGGACCGAACGCGGTGGGCATCATCGCACTCGTGGTCGCGATCGCAGGGCTCGTGGTCACGTTGATCCCCGCCGTGAGCGGCTTCGCGTGGATCCTCGTGCCCGTCGCGTTCGTGCTCTCGCTCATCGGGCTGTTCCTGCGCGGCGCGAAGTGGCCGGCGGTGACCGGGCTCATCGTGTCGATCATCGCCGTGGTCGTCGGCATCGTGGTGCTCGTCACGTCGCTCATCGCGTCGCTCGGCACCGTGGTCGACGAGATCGACGATGCGATTCCGGATGTCCCGGTGCTGCCGCTGCCGGGTGAGGATGCCCCGGGTGAGGATGCCCCGGGCGCCGACCCCGATGCCGGGCCGCTCGCATTCGGCGAGACGATGACCTGGGATGACGGCGTCGCGATCACGGTCTCGGCGCCCGAGCCGTACATTCCGAGCGACTTCGCGGTCGGCGCGTCGCAGGCGAACCACGTCGTGTTCACGCTGACGATCACGAACGACTCGGCGGAGGACCTGCAGCCGCTGCCGCTCCCGACGGTCTCGTCGGGCGAGCAGGAGGTGAGCCAGATCTTCGACCTCGGCAACGACCTCCTCGAGCCCGGTGACGATGTGGGCATTCCCCCGGCCGTCGTGATCGAGCCGGGCGGGTCGGTGAGCTGGCGGGCCGCCTGGTCGCTCGACGACCCGAGCGCGCTGACACTGGAGGTGGCGCCGAGCTTCCTCTATCCGAACGCGACGTTCACGAATGCGCCGTAGGAGACGACCGGCCGCTCGCCTTGAAGAAATCTGATAATCTGATTCCATGCGCACGATGACCGCCACGGATGCGAGCAGGGCGTTCGCCGCGCTCCTCGACGCGGCCGAAGGCGGCGAGACGATCATCATCACGCGCGGCGGCAGGCGCATCGCCACGGTCGGACCGGCCGACTTCAGCAACGGGTCCGAGGTCGTGGCGCTCCTCGCCGACGCACCCGTCGACGACGAGTTCGCGAGCGACGTCGCCGCGGCGCGCGAGGCCGTCGAACTCACCGAGCCCACATGGCCCGCCGACTGATCCTCGATACCGGTGTGCTCGTCGCGACCGAACGTCAGCGGCGTGAGACATCCGACGCACTCTCGGCCGACGACGACGTGGTCATCGCCGCGATCAGCGTCGCCGAACTGCGAACCGGCATCGAGCTCGCCTCCCCCGAACATCGTCAACGGCGCACCGAGTTCCTGGTGCGGGTACTCGAGACCCTGCCGGTGGAGCCATACGACCTTGCGACCGCCGAGGCGCATGGCAGGCTCCTCGCTCACGTGAGCCGCGACGGCAGGAAGCGTGGCGCCCACGACCTGGTCATCGCCGCCACCGCCGTCGCGACGAAGCGCGTCATTCTCACCACCGACCGGGCAGCGCGATTCGGCGACCTGCCCGGCGTCGAGTGCATCGAGGTGTGAGCGGCGCGACATCCGCCCGCCGTGGTCAGTCGAAGATCCCGTCGAGGATGCTCCCGATGACGAGGCCGCCGAGGATGCCGCCCATGACGTCGGAGCCGCCGCCGCGGCGCCCGCCGCCCCAGCCCGGGCCGCCCCACTGCCCGGGATCCTGCGGCCGCGACGAGTCGATGTCGCGCCGCGCCAGGTGCAGCGCCTCCCCCGCGAGGTGCGCCGCACGCCGGGCCATCGCCATCGCCTGCTCGCGGTGGTCCTCGTCGATGACCGTCGCGGCCGCCGCGGACATGCCGAGGTAGCGGTCGAGATCGGCCCTGACCCGTTCGGACTCGGCCAGCCGGGTGCGGGCGTCGGCGCCGATCCAGCCGCGGTGGCCGGCGATGACGTCGCGCGCGACGGCGAGCTGCCGGTCGGCATCGTCGATGGCGTGGCGCACGTGCTCGAGCGGTGGGATCGGACGCGCCGCGCGCTCGCGGGCCGCCGCGATCGCGGCATCCAGCCCCGCATTCGCCTCGCGCAGCCGGTCCAGCTGCGTGAACGGGTCGGTGTTGATGCCGACCGGCGGCAGGCTCGCGAGCGCCCGCTGCAACTCGGCCATCGCCCTGCCGACGGCGGGCGACTGCGGCTCCTTGAGCGCGGCGACGAGATCGCCGCGGGAGTCCTCGACGATCGCCGCCAGCGTGGACTCGGCCCGCAGCGCCTCGATCTCGAACGTCTCCACCGCGTCGAGGAGGGTCGCCGCGCGCCGCACCGCCTCGGTGGATGCCTCGAGCGCGAGGTTGGCCTGCTCGCGCTGCCCCGCCTCCCGCCGTCGCTCGGCGACGCCGGCGCTGTGCTCGGCGAACCCGAGCAGCTGCTCGGCCTCCGCCGGATTGGACTCCACCTGCGCGAGCGCCGCCGGCGCGTAGCGCACGCCGAGCCGGTCGACGGTCTCGCGGGCGTGCGGGATGCGAGCGCGCAACCGCGCGGCATCCGCCCTGACGCCGGCGATGATCTCGGGAGCCCGACGCGCCCGCGCGATCTTCTCTGCGAGCGCGGACGTGCGCTCGTCGAGCACATCCTCGGCCCAGTCGCACAGCTGCACGATGCGCGCGTTGCGGGTACGCAGCTCCTCGGCGGAGTCGGGGATCTCGTCGTGATTGAGCTGGTTCAGCCGGAACGCCTCGCCCAGGTGCCGGCGCACCGAGTCGAGCGCGACGCGCAACTCCGCCGTCGCCTCGTACCCGAGTTCGGCCTCGGCGAAGACGAGCTCGTCGACGGTGAGCCGGATGCGCTCGTCGGCGGCGACCAGGGCCGTGCCGGCCCGCTTCGCCAGGTCGGCATCGTGGGCCTGCTGTCCCTGCAGTTCCTGCTCGTCGCGCTTGCGCTTGCCCCAGAACCCGGCCATGCCTTCGATCCTATGGGTGCCGGTGAGCGAGTGGATCGCTCGTCGATTCGATCGGTTGTCGGTTGAGAGGCAGCCGGTGTCATCCTCATGAGAGGCAGCGGCGCCATCCTCACTCCTCGCAGGCCTCTTCCGGTTGCACCACCAGACGGGTGATGTCGTTGCTCGTCGTACCCTCAATCTCGGCATCGTCGCGAACGTCGATGCCGGCAAGACCTCACTCACTGAGCGACTCCTCGCCGAGGTCGGCGTGCTCGACCACCCCGGCAGCGTCGATCACGGGACGACCGTCACCGACTCGCTCGACCTCGAGCGGCGTCAGGGCATCACGATCCGCTCGTCGGTCGTGTCATTCGTGCTGCCCGGCGACGGCCGCAGCCCGCCGTCGCCGTCAACCTGATCGACACTCCGGGCCACTCCGACTTCGTCGCCGAAGTCGAGCGCGCACTCGCGGTGCTCGACGGCGCAGCGCTCGTCGTGTCGGCCGTCGAAGGCGTGCAGGCGCAGACCGTCGTGCTCATGCGCACCCTCCAACGGCTCGGCCTGCCCGTCATCCTCTTCGTGAACGAGATCGACCGCGACGACCACGGCGACCGCCAGGTGTTCGTGCATGTGCGCGCCGGCACCCGGCGAGTGCGCGACCGGGTCATCGTGGCGGGCCGCGACGGCGTCAAGATCACCGGCATCCGCTCGTTCGAGAACGGCACGGTCGTCGAGACGGATGCCTCGCCCGCGGGCCGCATCGCGCTCGTCCGAGGGATCGACGACGCGAAGATCGGCGCCGCCATCGGCGCGCACTCGCAGAGCGCCGCGCCGGCGGGACTGGCGCGGCCGATGCTGCAGTCAGTCGTGGAGTTCACTCCGGCGCACGCGGGCGCGGCCTTCTCAGCGCTCGCCGACCTCGCCGAGCGGGACCCGTTCATCGACCTGCGGCAGGACGACGCGCGCGGCGAGATCACCGTCATGCTCACAGGAGAGGTGCAGAAGGAGGTGATCCAGGCGATGCTCGCCGAGCGCGACGGACTCGTAGTCGCCTTCCGCGAGTCGACGGTCGTGCGCGTCGAGCGGCTCGCCGGTGTCGGCGAAGCCGTGGAATACAACAAGACCGGCGGCAACCCCTTCCTCGCGACCGTCGGCCTGCGCATCGAACCCGCCCCGCCCGGCAGCGGCGTCGTGTTCCGCCTCGGAGTCGAACCCGGGACGATGCCGCCCGCCTTCTTCGCCGCGACCGAGCACACGGTTCGAACGACGCTCGAGCAGGGACTCCTCGGCTGGGACGTGCCCGACTGCGTCGTCACGATGACGCACTCGGGGTACTCGCCCCGGCAGAGTCACGCCCACCAGCGCTTCTCGAAGGCGATGTCGAGCACCGGGGCGGACTTTCGCGCCCTCACTCCGCTCGTCGTGATGGACGCGCTCACCCGTGCCGGCACCGTGGTCTGCGAGCCGATGCACCGCTTCGATCTCGAGGTTCCGATCGACGTCGTCGGCTCGGTGCTCTCCGCGATCACCCGCCTCGAGCCGCGCCGATGTCGACCGACGAGCATCGGTTCACGGCCGTGATCGCCGGTCGCGTTCCGCCGCGACGACTCGACCCGCTGCGCGCTGCGCTGCACGGGCTCACGCGCGGCGAGGGCGCACTGCGGTCGGAGCCCGACGGCGACGAGCCCGTGCACGGCGTGCCGCCCGAACGTACCCGCATCGGCGAGAATCCGCTCGACCGTGAGCAGTACCTGCGGCGCATCGCACGGACGGTGAATGGGGTGTGACCATCCGCGTCCGCACATCCGCGAGCTCGGGCACCGATCACGTCAGCGCGACGCTGACCCGGTTCTCGGTCTCGTCGAGCACGAACACGGCGGTCGCCCGCGCCACGTAGAGCCGGTGCGGTGCATCATCCCTGACCGCCGATTCATCCCAGACGGAGAGGCCCCGCGCCGCCGAGCGCGCGCCATAGATCGCGAGCCCGGCGGCGAGGTCGACGTCGTCGACCTGTCGGGCGACCGCCTCCACGTACACCGCCTCGGCCCGGCCGACGGGCGCCGTCGAATCGAAGACCACGAGGGACACCTCGGATCGTCCCTCGATGTTCCGCGAGTGCCGCCGCCCCGGTCGTGATATCCAGAAGAACTCCGCCAGGTCGCGCGCCGCGAACCACACGGGGCTCGCCCACGGGCGCCCGTCGCGATCGGCGGTGGCGAGCGTCAGGTAGTCGTTCTGCTCGATGAGCCGCCGTGCGGTCTCGGGCGGCGTCTCTGCGGCATCGATCGACGTCTGCATGCGCGCCACGGTACCCGAGTGCGGCGCCGGCGCGACGGCACGCGGGGAGAAGGACCCGAACTGGCTCACCGAGGCTCGGGGGCATGTGCCCTGCACACCGGCGGCTGTCGCACCCCGCTCCCACCGCTCGCCCTCCTCGCTCTAGCCCTCCTCTCTCTTGCCCACCTCCCTTGCCCACCTCCCTCGCCCACCTCCCTCGCCCACCTCCCTCGCCCCCCTCCCTCGCCCTCCTCCCTCGCCCTCCTCCCTCGCCCTCCTCCCTCGTCATTTGCCGAACCGTCGCCCCTACTTCTCGACTCGCCCCGGACTTGTCCTCCACAGGCGGGTCGCGTGCAGAGTTGCCCACAGGGGATATGCCTGATCAGTGGTGATTTCGTGGCTCGCAGGAATGTCGGTGGGTCGGTGCAGGATGGAGTCATGGAACAGCCCCTGCACTCCCTCGAGCGTGACGTCGCGGCGTTGCGCGCGGCATGGGCCGGCGCGTTGCCGGGGTTCGGGGCGGCAGGGGGTGCCACGCAGGTCGAGGTCGAGCAGATGAGCGATGCGGGGCTGGTTCGGGTGACGGACGCGCTCGCCCGGGTGCGCCGTGATGCCGAGGCGCTCCTCGCCCGCGTCGCCGCCGAGGTGTCGACCCGGTCGAGCCGGGAGTCGGGTGAGGCGGGCCTTGCCAGGGTGCAGGGGTTCCACAACCCGGTGCGGATGATCGCCGCATCGACCGGGGCATCCCGTAGCGACGCGGCGAAGCTGATCGCGGTCGGCACCGCGACGGCCGGGCGGCAGTCGTTCGGCGGTGACCGGTTGCCGGCC
>NZ_SJZG01000012.1 GCF_004959775.1 Agromyces sp. H66 | reverse complement strand
CCCAGGCCGACCATGACCCACGGATCAGTCAGGAGAGCCCATTAAATGCGCGAATACCATCTGAAACCAACTGTGACCGTCTCGAATAATCCCTGATCAGCGCGATATCGCAACCACAAGCACAGTGCCGAAAACCGCCCAGGCTCACTGAAAATCGAAAGGTCACCGGATCGATGCCGGGCTGGCATGCCGGATTCTGTGCCATTTACCTGAACTGCTCTTGGTTTGTATCACAATAAACGATACAATTCGAGTATGAAGGCGAGAGATGCGCTTCGCGGACTGGCCGAGGTCACAGCCTCCCAGTGGGGGATGGTCACCTCGGCCCAGGCGGCCGCGCGTGGCGTGACGAGACTCGACCTGTCGCGACTCGCTGATGCCGGTGACCTCGTGCGGATCTCCCAAGGCGTCTACAAGAACGCCGGCGCACCTTCTGGCACATACCTCGACGTACGGGCGGCATGGCTCAGCAGCGACCCGGCGCGCCTGGCGAGCGAGCGGCTGAGCGACGGCCACCGCGGAGTCGTGGTGTCCGGCCAAACTGCGGCATGGCTGCATGACATCGGCGACCTGCGCTCGAACCGCGCCGAACTGAGCACCCCGGTCCGCCGCCAGACGCAGCGCGCCGATGTCCACTACCGCCAACGGGATCTATCGGAGAATGACGTCACGATCCGCGACGGACTGCCGGTGACAACTCCGGAACGCACCATCGCCGACCTGGTCGCGGACCGAACTGACCTGTCGGTCGTCGCGAACGCGCTGCGCGATGCGATCCGCAAGTACGACCTCGATCTCGGCCGGCTCGAGGCGGACCTCGCTCCGCTGGCAGCGCGCAATGGGCACCGCAAAGGTGACGGTGCCGCGATGCTCGATCAACTGCTCGCCATTGCCGGAATGGATCGCGAATTATGACCGAGCCGTACAGGAGTGCAACCGCCGTCGAAGCCGCCATCCGCGACGCCGCCCGTCGCGCGTTCGCCGCCGACAAGTCGATGTCCACCCAAGACCGCATCCGTCAGGAGTACTTCCGGCGCTTCCTCAGTCGCGTCTTCTCGGAGCACGACGATTCCGAGTGGCTCCTGAAGGGTGGGACCGGAGTTCTCGCCCGCGTCGCCTCGGGCCGACGCACCACCGACGTCGACCTGTTCCGTGCGAACGAAACCCTTGACGGCGCGCTCGCAGAGCTGATCCGCCTCGCAGGTATCGACCTCGGCGACTACTTCCGTTCGTCTACACGAAGCACCGCGGTCCTCGGCGGCGACCAGCAAACCTCCACCGAGGGGTATGGCGTCGACTTCGACGTCTACATCGGCGCCGATCGGAAGGAACCGCTGCACGTCGACCTCGTCGTCGGCGTCATCGTCACTGACGAGGTCACCGTTGCGGCGCCGGCCAATCGCCTGGACCTTCCCCGGCTTCCGAGCAACGACTACCGTCTCTACCCGGTCGTCGACCAGATCGCCGACAAGGTGTGCGCGACCATGTCCGAGTACGGCGGTAAACCCTCGAGCCGAGAGAAGGATCTCGTCGATCTCGTCGTCCTGGCGAAAACGCAGACCGTGAATGCCGATGCGCTGAGGCGCGCCATCGACGCGGAGGCCCGCGTGCGCTCGCAAGCGCCCTTCGCCGAACTGACCATCCCGCAAGCCTGGGGACGCGCGTACTCGAGGGAGGCGAAGGACGTGCCCTACTGCGCCGACTTCCGCATAGTCGAGCTCGCGAGGGAGCTCATGCAAGCCTTCATCGACCCAGTGCTCCGCGACGAAGCATCCGGCCTGAATTGGTCACCGGAATCGCTCACCTGGGGCTGACCGCCGACCACATAGAGAACCCCCGGGAGATGCCCGGGGGTTCGTGTTTCCCCTCTGTCCGGCGTCCCGTAGGATCCACGATTGATGTCCCCTCCCACTCGCCTGGTCCTCATCGAGGGTTCGATCGGCGCCGGCAAGACGACGGCGACCGCGATCCTCGCCGAGCAGCTCCGCGCCGACCTCGCTGGTACGCGCGTCGGCGTGGTCGCCGTCGCCGAGGGTGACGTCGACCATCCCGCCGATCTCGAGCGCGTAGCCGCGGTCGACGAGGCGACGTTCGACGCACTCCTCGAGGCGCATCCGATCCACGCGGACGCGCTCCGGGCGGTCGCGTCGCCGTCGACGGTTCCCGGCGTGCGACTGGTGCGCTACGGCGTGCTGGAGCGCGACCACCGTGCGGTTCCGGCGTCGATGGTGCAGGCGCTGGCGGCGCACGACGCCTACGAACTCGCCCTCCTGGAGCATGTCCGCCATCGCATGGCGCACTGGCGCGAGTTCGTACGCCGTGTCGGGTCGGGAACCGACGTGTGGGTCCTCGACTGCTGCGCCATCCAGAATCCGGTCACCGTCGCTCTCGTACGCGACGACGCCCCGATCGAGGTGAGCGTCGACCTCGTGACGGGTCTCCTCGACGCCGCGGCAACGCTGTCGCCGGTCGTCGTCCACCTCCGCCCCTCCGACCCAGGCGCCGCATTCGAGCGGGCGGTCGCCGAGCGTCCCGCCTGGTGGCGCGATCACGTCATCGGCTACTACACCGGTCGCCGGTTGGGGCGGCGCCTGAACGCGACGGGGGTCGAGGGCACCGTGGAGGTGCTGCGCCATCGCGCCGAAGCTGAAGAGCAGGCACTCGCAGCCGCCGAGACGCACGGCGTGCGGGTGTCGCGCGTGACGACCGACGACGCCGATTCGGTCGAGGAGGCACTCGCCTCGATCTCGGCCGCCGTCGCCGCCGGCTGGTCGGCCGCCGACGACACCCGCACCTGACGGATGGATGACGGAGACCCGCGCCTGACGAATGGACGACGGAGTCCCGCGCCCTTCCACGCCGCGCCAGGGCTCAGGAACCGCGGCCGCTAGCGGTGCGCTCACGCGTCAGCGCCGTTCTTCTTTCGGTGTTGCACCCGCAATCCGCCAGTGGGGCGCTGCTCGATGAGGAAGAGTTCCGTCGCTCGAACCAGGTCGGAGAGTTTCGCGTACCCCCAGTTTCGTGGGTCGAAATCGGGGTGTTGCTTCCGCATCAGCACGCCCACCGCCGAGAGGTTCGCCCATCCGTCCTCGCCCGATGCGGTGGTGACGCTCGTCCGCAGCCCCGAGACGAGCTTGGTGTCGCCGCGCAGCTTCGGGGGCGGGACGCGCGTAGGCGATGCAGAGGTGCTCTCCGCTGCCTCGTCGAGCACGTCGAGGTAGGTGAATCGATCGCACGCATTCCGGAAGGCTTCGGGCGTCTTCCTCTCTCCGAACCCGTAGACCGTGACGCCCTCTTCCCGGATACGTGATGCGAGACGGGTGAAATCGCTGTCGGATGACACGATGCAGAACCCGTGGAAGCGACGCGTGTAGAGCAGATCCATTGCGTCGATGATCAGGGCACTGTCGGTCGCGTTCTTTCCGACCGTGTTGGCGAACTGCTGCATCGGCTGAATGACGTGCTCGCTGGCAACCGGCTTCCAACTGCTCAAGTTCGGCTTGGTCCAGTCGCCGTAGACCCGCTTCACCGAGGCCGTGCCGAACCTCGCGACCTCCGTGAGAACTGCACCGATCTTCGAAGGCGGCACGTTGTCAGCGTCGACAAGGACGGCGAGGAGGTCGTTCGGCAGCGACATGAAGCGCCCCGGGTTCTGTGGAGGCTCGGTTAGTTGGTTCCGGCCCCGGCGGGGACGTGTTCTTGAGCGTATTCGACCGGCGGCTGGGATGCCCAGTACGCGGCCTCGGCGTCGGCTGGTGGGACCATGCCGATCTCGCCGTGGAGGCGCCTGTGGTTGAACCAGTCGACATACTCGGCGACGGCGATTTCGACGTCCCGGATGGACGCCCATCCACCTTTCGGGCGCATCGCGGGGTTGCGGATGCATTCGGCCTTGAACAGCGAGTTGAATGCCTCCGCGAGGGCGTTGTCGTAGCTGTCGCCCTTGGATCCGACCGAAGCGACAGCCTCCGCCTCGGCGAGGCGTTCGGTGTAGCGAATCGCTCGATATTGAACTCCGCGATCCGAATGATGAATGAGGCCGGTGACGTCCTGGCCGGTGCGTTGCCGCTGCCAGAGGCCCATGTCGAGGGCGTCGAGGGCGAGGTCGGTGCGCATGTTCGTCGAGGTCTGCCAGCCCACGACGCGGCGGGCGAACACGTCGATCACGAACGCCGCGTAGACCCAGCCGGCGTGGGTGCGGATGTAGGTCAGGTCCGCGACCCAGAGTTGGTTCGGCGCGGTCGCCTCGAACCGGCGTTCGACGAGATCCTCCGGGCGCTCGGTCTCCGCGTTCTCACCGAAGGTGGTGCGGCGGGTCTTGTCGCGGCGGATGCCCTGGATGCCTTCCTGCCGCATCAGCCGCTCGACGGTGCATCGTGCCACCGGGATGCCGCTGCGATTCAGCTCCGCGTGGATCTTCCGCGCCCCGTAGACGCCGAGGTTCGCCTTGTGCGCGTTCCTGATGTCCACGATCAGCTCCGCGTCCCTGACCGCCCTGGCCGACGGTGGCCGGGTCTTCGCGGCGTAGTAGGTGCTCGGGGCGATCTGCAGCCCGCTCTCACGCAGGATGCGGCAGATCGGCTCGACCCCGAACCGGTCGCGGTGCCCGTCGATGTACTCGACGAGCACCGCGGTCGGCACCTCGGCTACTTCAGCTTGCGGTCGAGCTCCGCCGCCGCGAAAAAAGCCGACGCGGTCTTCAAGATCTCGTTCGCCCGACGCAACTCACGCACCTCGCGCTCGAGGTCGGCGATCCGCTGCGCGTCCACCGTCGTCGTTCCGGGCGCGAGACCGCCGTCGACCTCCGCCTGCCGCACCCACGTGCGCAACGCCTCAGGGTGGATACCGAGCTGATCCGCGATCCGCTTGATCGCCCCCGTCTTCGACGCCGGGTCGCGACGGGCATCCAACGCCAACCGCGTCGCCCGCTCCTTCAGTTCCTCGCTGTACTTCCGTGGTGCTGCCATGACTCTCATCCTTCACAGGTTTGAGAGCCTCCATCACACCCGGGGCGCTTCAACATGCGATGAGCATGCCAGTCAGCGCCCAACATTCAGTCCCGCCCGTCTGAGGTCGGTCACCGGAAGCCGCAAGCGGATGCTCTGCTGAAACGGCGGTGAGAACCCGGCATCCGCTGACTTCTCCAGTCGCCCAATATCAGCGAGGCGATTCGCGCCCATGGACTGAAGTCCACCGACCTAGCTGAAGACCTTCTCCATCACCAGTTCGCGACCGTGTCCGGTGAGTGGCGTGCCCGGCATCTCGGTCGTCACGTACCCGCGGCCCCGATAGAGCGCGATGGCGGAGCTGTTGCCTGGAACGACCTCGAGCCGGACGCCTGCTGCTGTGGGCCGAGCCCAATCCTCGACAGCGGCAATGAGCCGGCCACCGAGGCCATTTCGGCGATGGTCTGGGCGGACCCAGAGTGAATGCAGCCACGCCCAGTCGCCGTCGAGCACTCCACGGACCAGGCCAACCGGATCCTCGTGGATCCCGATCGCCACGATCTTCAGCGCGGTCGCATCCAGTAAGCGGTCCCGCCACCGCACCTCGCCGCCTCCGGTCCAATTCACAGCGGCATTCGGGAACGCCTCAACGGAGTCAGCCAGCGCCGCCAGCCGGGCCGCTCTCCAAATCGCCCAATCTTCCTCACCAAGCCTGACCAGCATGGCCCCACTCTCCCACGGGCCTGACGAGAGCCCGGTTGGGGGTCTTCAGCGGAAGTGCGATGGCCTATCCCTCACCGCATGAAGAAGTCGACGAGTGTTCCGGCGATCCGGTCGGGTGCGTTCTCCATGGGGATGTGTCCTGCTTCCGGGATGCGCACGAGTGTGGTGTGCGGGATCTCCCTGGCGAACCGCTCGGCGTACTCGACCTTCTGAAAACCATCGTCCTCGCCCCAGATGAGCAGTTTCGGCGTCGTGGACTGCTGGAGGGCAGGAACGAGATCGAGGGTGTAGCGGCTGTCGGCCGCGCCCGCCAGGGCCATCCAGGAGCGGCGAACGCGCGCGTCGGTCCACGGATCGAGATACTCGGCGATCAGTGCTTCGGTGGCGGCACCGGCGAGTGCCGTGGTCACCGATTGTCGGCGGCCGGTGAGCACTTCCCCGGCGGTGGTCGCAGCCACGACCTCGGGGTTCCGGAACCGGGCCACGCCCGGCACGGGCCAGGAGTCATAGGTGACCGAGTTGGCCAGGGCCAACGCAGGCACCTCCAGTCGATCGTGGACGAGGAGGTGCTGGGCGACGGCACCGCCGATGTCGTGGCCCACCACAGCCACCGGTCCGGAGAGTCTCAATGCGGTCGCGAACCGCGCCACCCATTCCGCGAGAGCCGGGACCGTGGCCGTCTCCAGGTTGAGCTCGCCTCCTGAGCGACCCAGCCCGGGCAGATCGACCGCGATGGGCCGCAGCCCTGCCTCAGCGAGACTGCCAAGCACCGGAAGCCAGACCCGGCTCCAGTAGGTGCCGTGAAGCAGCAGCACGACCGGGCCGTCCTGCTCGACGGTCAGGTAGCTGGCCTCGTGGCCGTCGACCTGGACGGTGGTTCGCACGACGTTCGATTCGATGGTTTCGGGCATGGGAACACCATGACCCGGGTCACCGGCCCAGGCCTAGAGTCTGCAAGGACACCGAGAGCGGTATTCCTGCCATGAATCCCGACGGCGTGTCAGCCGCGGGGATCGTGAACACTGCCAAGGAAGAGCACGGCGCCGGTCTCCCGGTCGCTCACCGTGAACGCGAAGGGCCGGTCGACCCGGAATGGCGGCGGTGCGGACGACGCCATGGCCCCGCCCGTGACCGCCGCGGCCTCGGTGCCCTTCTCGTCGACCCGGATGTAGGTCTTCTGCACGACGGTGTCGAGGAACGGGTCTGCAGGCGACATCGGCGTGAAGTCCCCGCCGCTGAACGCAGACACCATCCCGAGCGATTGCAGAACCTCGTTGAGGTTCGCGTCCCACGCGAGTTCAAAGCGTGGCAGTGCGATCTCGGAGAAGGTGGCCGTCTCGAGGCCGTCGACCGCATTCCGCCAGACCTCGGCGTCGAGGTCGTCGAGAAGCTCGTCGAGGGTCACGTCCTCGTCGGGCAGCAGCACCTCCATGCCGAAGCGCTCGTCGTCGCCGTAGGGAAGCCGAAGCATCTGGAAGCCATCACCGAAGGAGGTCTCCCCCTCGGCGTCGATGCGATGCATGGTGGGAACCCCCACCTCGTCGCCGCCGGGCAGGGCGAATGGCGTCTCCCGGGTGTCGGCCTCGTCGAATGCGGTGGTCCAGGTACCCGCGAAGTACACAGCATTGAGCAGCACGAGCACCGCCTGCGGGTCGGGCAGGCCGAGATCCGCGGCGATCTCATCGATCCGTCCCTCAGTGCGTTCGTCGACCCAGTCGTCGATAGCGTCGGCGGCATCCTGCGAGTCGAGGTCGACCTCATCGAGCGTCGCCCCGTACGCGGCCTGCACGAACGAGACATAGTCGTCCTCGAACGGATGGCCTTCGGCCGCCCACAGCGAGTTCGCGATCGCCAACGTGACGTCATCGGTACCGACCAGGTCGGCGAGCAGAGCCGCATTCCGTGTGTCCCGCGGGCCGTCGAGGCCCAGTAGGTCGACCATCTCCTCGGCGTTGTCCCCGCCGGCACCGGCGGCCACCATCGCCAGCAGCACCGACAGCGACAGTGGCGAGGTGACCGTGTTATCGCCATCACTTGCGACGGCGGTGTGGAGATCGAATCCGAAGGCGTTGACGCCGTCGGCCGCCGCGGCAGCGTCCTCGGCCGACAGGCTGCCCGCGAGTTTGGCGTCCACCGTGTGTCCCGCGCCGCCGCCCGGCTGGCCAACGACCCCGCCACAGGCGGTGAGGACGAGCGTGACAGCCACAGCGAGTCCGGCCCGCAGCGCGGGCCTGTGTCCAGATACACGGAACTCTGCGACGGCCGGGGCATCTCGGGTCATACACGGATTGTGTCGAAGAGTTGGTGATCCTTGCGGTGAGCGCGCCTGGTTCCTGCCGGGTCGCCTGTTCGCTGGTGCGTGCACCGTAAGGCCTGCTCACCCCGTCAGCGTGGCGAGTGAGGATCCCTCGGGGGCTGACGCAAGCCCTCCCGGCACGCTGAACCGGCTGCTAGCGTGGCGCGCACTCCGAGTGGCCCGCAGTGCGAAAGGATCGCACCCCGAAAGGATCGCCGATGTCGTCGACTCCCTACCTCTTCCGTCCGCCGCGCAGTGCGCCCGAGTCGCGCGGCGGGCGGCCGCCCGAACCGCGCACCCAGCGCGTCGACGGGATGATCATCGAATGGGATGTCACGGTCACGACCGAGGCCGGACACACGGTGATCGCGGATGTCTACCGTTCCGACGGCGGCGAACCGGCACCCGTCCTCATCGCCTGGTCGCCGTACGGGAAGCACAACCCGGCTCCGATCGGCGTGATCTACCCCGACAGCGGCGTGCGGCCGGAGGACATCGGCCCGAAGACCACCTTCGAGGCGCCCGACCCCGACTACTGGGTCCCGCACGGCTATGCGATCGTGGTCACCGACATCCCGGGCACCTGGTACGCCACGGGCCCAGCCACGTACTGCTCGCCCGAGGAAGCCGAGGACTTCCGCGACTTCATCGAATGGGCGGGCACGCGGGAGTGGAGCAACGGGAAGGTCGGCCTCTCGGGCGTCTCCTACCTCACCGTCTCCCAGTGGCGCGTCGCCGAGCTGAACCCGCCGCACCTCGCCGCCATCAACCCGTGGGAGGGGTGGAGCGACACGTACCGTGAGGTCGCCCGGCACGGCGGCATCCCCGAGACATCCTTCTGGCCGTACATCTGGGAGCGCTGGGGAGCGAGCACGGGCGAGATCGAGGACCTCGAGCGGGAGACGAACGCGCACCCATTCTTCGACGACTTCTGGGAGACGAAGGCGGCCCGGCTCGAGCGCATCGAGGCGCCGGCGTGGGTGGTCGGCAGTTGGTCCGACCAAGGGCTGCACAGCCGTGGCACCCTGGAGGGCTTCCGGCGCATGGGGTCGGCGCAGAAGTGGCTCGACATCCACGGCCGGAAGAAGTGGGCCGAGTACTACCGTCCCGAGAACGTCGAGCGGCAGCGGCAGTTCTTCGACCGGTTCCTCAAGGGCATCGACAATGGCTGGGACGATCGCCCGCTGTGCTGTACGAGGTGCGCGAGGCGTACGACCGCGGCGAGGTCGCCGCAGCGGATGCCTGGCCCCTTCCCGGGGTGCGATACGCGCCCCTGTACCTCGACGAAGGGGGAACGCTCGCCGAGACCGCGCCCGAGGCCGAGTCCTTCGTCGAGTACGACGGACTCGCGAGCGGCATCGGCGCCCACCGCGTGCTGTTCGAGCACACGTTCACGGAACGCACGGTGCTGGTCGGGCACGCGACCGCCGAACTCAATGTCTCGGCCCCCGACGCCGACGACATGGACCTGTTCGTCGGGCTCTTCAAGCGCGGCACCGACGGCGAGGTGGTGGGCTTCGCGCACTACGCCCAGTTCGAGGACGGTCCCGTCGCGCTCGGATGGCTGCGGGTGTCCCATCGGGAGCTCGACGATCGACGGTCGGAGCCGTTCCTCCCGGTGCTCGCGCACCGGCAGGCGCTGCCGCTCGAGTCGGATGGGGCAACGCGCGTGACGATCGAGATCCTGCCCTCGGGCACCGCCTTCGAGGCGGGAGAGTCGCTCGTCCTGGTGGTGCAGGGACGGGACATCATGGACTACCCCCAGCTCGTCTACGCCCGGCATCGCGACGCCGTGAACCACGGCCGCCAGCGGGTGCACCTGGGCGGCGCCGATCCATCACGGGTCGTCCTGCCGTACCTCGACTGATCGCGGAGGCCTCCCGTCCTGCGAATCTCCCGCGAGCCCTCACGTTCGAGCCGGAGTGAGCGTAGGTTTGCGTTATATCGCGTGTTCGACCCGGATGGCGACGCAGCGGTGGGAACTCACCGCGAGGGGCCTCTGGAAGATGGAGGTGCTCGTCGTGGAGGTGCTCATCTGGGTGCTCGTCGCACTCCTGGCCATGGGCCTCATCTCGATCGTGACGGTCGTCCTCATCGTGCGCGCGCTGGTCAGACGCATCCGTCGCAACCGCAAGCTCGCCGGCGCGACGCTGCGCGCTCGAGCCCGGTTCAGCTCGGGTTCGCAGCGGAGGGTCCTCACGTTGCGCGTGCGGCTCGGAGATGCACTCGACAGCGGCCAGGCTGCGGTCGACCTCGCGGTGCGAGGCGACGGCCCACGAGGCGAACTTCCACGACTGTTCCGTCGCATCCGGGAGGAGGGCGTCGCGCTGGACCTCCAGTTGCGGCTGATGGAGAGCGAGACGGACCCCGCGGTGCTGGCCGAGCATCTTCCCGTGGCCGGACATCGGGTCGACCAGGTCGTCGGCCTGGTGCGTCGACTGCGCTCGGCCGTCGCGTCCGGGCTCGCGGGCTCGACCGACGAGACCCTCACCGCACTGCATGCCGACGTCGACCGTGAGGTCGCGGCATTGCACGCCGGAGTGCAGGAACTGCAGCGACTCAACCGCGGAGAGGAGCGCGTCGAGCCGACACGGTCGCCGTCGGCGGCGACATCCATCGTTCGAGACAAGGGGACCCCATCATGAGCGACAACACCTCGCGGATGCGAACCATCTTCCGCAGCAAGACCCGCAAGGCCCTCGACAAGGTGGAGGACCCTCGCGAACTGCTCGACGACAGCTACGACCAGCAGGTCAAGCTGCTGCAGCAGGTCAGGAAGGCCCTCGCCGAGGTCGCCACGGCCAAGAAGCGGGTGGACCTGCAGGGTCAGGAGCTCGGCGCTCGCTACCAGCGCCTCGGCGACCAGGCCCGCGAGGCGCTCGCCCACGGGCGCGAGGACCTCGCGCGGGCGGCGCTCGAGCGACGGTCGCTCATCGAGCGACAGGTCTCGCAGCTGCAGCAGCAGTACGCGGGGATGCAGCAGCAGACCGCACAGCTGGAGGAACGCGAGCGACGCCTGTCCGAGCAGATCGCCGCGTTCCGCATCGAGAAGGAGACGATCAAGGCGACGTACACGGCATCCGAGGCGCAGGTGCGCGCGAACGAGGCCGTTGCCGGCATCGGCGCCACGATCGACGACGTCGGCACCAGCCTCGACCGTGCGCGCGATCGCGTCGCGCAGATGCAGGCTCGTGCCGCGGCGACCGACGAGATGCTCGCGAGCGGGGCGCTGAAGGACCTGACCGCCCCGCCCGATGCCGACATCGAGCGCCAACTCGCGGCGCTCAGCGCGCAGGCCGAGATCGACCGCCAGCTCCAGGCGATGAAGGGAGTGGATGGCTCGACCGACGCCCGGCGCACCGGCGACGGCGGCGAATGGCTGAGCATCGGGCAGGGGCCGAGCGCGACGTAGCACGCCGAGGGATCGAGGAGCACGCGCCATGACCGCCTGGACCGACGACGAGCTCGACCTCATCGGCAACGCCGAGGAGATCGGCATCTCCTCTCGCCGACGCGACGGGTCGCTGCGACCGTATGTCACCATCTGGGTGGTGCGCGTCGGCGACGACCTGTACGTGCGTTCCGCGTACGGGCCCGACAATCCGTGGTTCGTGCGGGCCAGGGCGAGCGGTTCGGGCCGGATCCGCGCGGGCGGCATCGAGCGCGACGTCGAGTTCGCGGACCCCGGCGCCGACGCCGACGTGCATGCGTCGCTCGACGCGGCGTATCACGCCAAGTACGACCGCCACGGTCCGAAGATCGTCGGCACCGTCGTCGGGCCCGACGTCGTCGCCACGACGCTGCGGCTCGAGCCGGCAACGGCCTGACCGGGCCCTCTGGCCTCGTCGGCGGCGATCAGCCGGCGGCGATCAGCCGAGGTCGCTCAGCGCGTCGATGAGCTCGCCCACGGTGTGGGTGGCGTTCGACGGATGCCGCAGCGGCCGGTCGCGGTGGAGGACGTAGTGGTTCCGCCTGCCGCGGCGCTCGCGCTCGACGTACCCGGTGGCGTCGAGATCGTTCAGGATCGTCACCGCCGAGCGGGCACTGACGCCCACGGCCGCCGCGAGCTGCTCGATCGTGGCATCCGGATTCCTGGCCACCTCGAGGAGCACGTGAGCGTGGTGGGTGAGGAACGTCCAGTGCGCCATGGCTTCATTGTCGCGTCTCATCGGCGCTCCGCACGGCCGCTGCCCGCGAGCTCCTCCGCGGTCGCCTCCCGGAACATCGGCGCGGCTGACGTGTCGAGCGACCGGCGACCCTGACCGCGGGTGGCGATGAGGCTGGCGACGACGGTCACCGCCAGGATGCCGACGATGACCCCGAGCGAGAGCGTGGTCGGGACCTTCCAGACGTCGTGCAGCGCCATCTTCGCGCCGACCCAGATGAGGATCGCGGCCAGGCCGATCTTGAGGTAGACGAAGCGATGCACGAGATCGGCGAGCAGGAAGTACATCGCCCGCAGGCCGAGGATCGCGAAGGCGTTCGCCGTGAAGACCAGGAACGGCTCGCTCGTGACGGCGAAGATCGCCGGGATGGAGTCGACGGCGAAGACGATGTCGGTGACCTCGATGAGCACGAGCACCGCCAGCAGCGGCGTCGCGACGAGCGCGCCACCGACGCGGGTGACGAGCTTCTGGCCGTGGAAGGCGTCGGTCATCGGAACGAACCGACGGAACACCCGCAGCACGCGCGACTTCGTCGGGTCTCCGTGGTCGTTGCGGTGCCGCAGCATCTGGATGCCGGTGACGACGAGCAGCGCGGCGAAGACGTACAACACCCACGCGAAGCTCTCGAGCAGGACCGCGCCGAGCGCGATGAAGATGCCCCGGAAGACGAGGGCGCCGAGCACCCCGAGGAACAGCACACGGTGCTGGTACCGCGCGGGCACCCCGAAGCTCGCGAAGATGATCGCCCAGACGAAGACGTTGTCGACGGCCAGGGACTTCTCGATGACGAATCCCGCGAAGTACTGCTGTCCGAATTCGGCGCCGAACAGGCTCCAGATGATCACGCCGAAGGCGAGGCCCGACAGCACCCAGAACACCGACCAGCCCGCTGCCTCGCGGAGCCCGATCTCGTGCGCCTCACGATGCGCGACGAGGTCGATGACCAGC
The DNA here is from genome assembly GCF_004959775.1 of Agromyces sp. H66. GTDB lineage: Bacteria > Actinomycetota > Actinomycetes > Actinomycetales > Microbacteriaceae > Agromyces. The sequence continues at coordinate 114,830 of NZ_SJZG01000012.1, read as the reverse complement.
ATGACGACGATGACGGCGAGCACGGCGAGCCACGCCCAGAGTGGGATGTCCACGATTCTCCTTCCCGTCTGACCAGTGAAGCATGCTTCATGTGTTGCTCGGTGTATGAAGTGAACTTCACAGGTAATCGGGAGGATCGGACTCCCCGACCGCGCGGCGACCTCAGCCGTAGATGTCCCCGTCGAGGTACTTCAGCCCGGTGTCGCCCGAGATCGTCACGACGCGATGTCCGGCGCCGAGTTCGACCGCGAGATCGATCGCCGCGCACACGTTCAGGCCGGTCGATCCACCGCCGAACACGCCCTCCACCCTGGCCAGGCGGCGGCACATCTCGAAGGCCCGGTCCTGGGCGATCACCCGCACGTCGGAGAGCACCGATCGATCCAGGAACGGCGGGTCGGGGAACACGGCGACCCCCTCCACGTGGTGGGCGCCGCCGACGCCGGTCGTCAGCAGTGGCGACTCGGCGGGCTCGACGGTGACGACCTCGGGTTCGACGCCCGCGCGAAGCAGTCCGTCGAGGGATCCCATCAGGGCACCACCGGTCCCGACCGCCGCGCAGAAGACGTCGAGGTCGCCACCGAGCGCCTCGGCGATCTCTCCGCCGATCGGCGCGTAGCCCGGGCGCACGTCGGGTGATGCGAACTGGTCGGCGTAGAACCGCCCGGGCCCCTCGGCCACGGCGTATGCGCGCTGCTTCATCCGTTCTGCGAGTTCGGTGGTGATCATCCCTCCGTTGCTCGGCTCGACGAGGACGGTAGCTCCGAACGCTTCCATGGCCTGGCGCTTGCTGTCGGAGAAGGCATCGGAGAACACGGCCGTGAACTTCAGGCCGAGCACTCCTGCGACGAAGGCGAGGGCGGTGCCGGTGCTGCCACCGGTGTACTCGACGACGGTGTCGCCGGGTCGAACGTCACCGCGCTCGAGTGCGCGGGTGACGAGCGAGATCGCCATGCGGTCCTTGTAGGACCCCGTCGGGTTCCCGCCCTCGAGTTTCACCCACACCTCGGCCGCACCCTCGGGCACCAGGGCCCCCAGCCGCACCAGTGGCGTGTGACCGACGGCCGCCAGACCGCCGCGTAAGCCGCCTGTGGCGCCACCGGCGTCGCTCACCGAGCCGCCGGAGTCGCTCTTCATCAGGAAGCCTCCTTGCGGGCAGCCTACTCCCCGCCGCTCCTGCCCGCCGCTCCTGCCCGCAGGTCCAACCCCGGGGCCGGCCGTCGCACGCATCGCCCGCGACCGATTCCTCGGGTCGCCCTGCGATGCGGCACGATCGACGAGGAATCCAGCTGCTCGTGCGCGAATCCGAGACGATGCCGAGTGCTGAGACATCCTTCAGTGAGCACAGAGGAATCGGAGGGTCATGCCGACTGACGATCTCGCCCTGCTCGGCCGGCTGGCGCAGGGCGATACCGCGGCGCTGACCGCGCTCTACGAGCGGTACAGCCGGATCGTCTATGCGCGCGCGTTCTCGACGGTCGAGTCGCGCCCCGATGCGGAGGAGCTGATGCAGGACGTGTTCCTCCTCCTGTGGAAGAAGCGGCGGAAGGTCGAGATCCACGGCGAGTCGGTGCTGCCGTGGCTCCTGGTCTCGGTGCGCTACCTCGGCATGAACCGGCGACGGCACAACAGCCGTCGATCCGCGGACTCGCTCAGCGACCGCGCGGAGCTCGCCGGCGGCGCCGACCCCGAGCGGATCGTCGCGCACCGACGATTCGTCGAGGCCATCGAGGCGTCGATCGCCAAGCTCGGGCCGATCGACCGGGCGATCCTCCAGCTGTGCATCGTCGAAGGACTGACTTACAAGGAGGCGGCGACTCGACTTCGGACGAGTCATGCGGTCGTGCGGAACCGGCTCGGGCGCGCTCGAGCAGCGGTTCGAGCGGATGCCGCCGCCTACCTGGGAGAGGAGGGGTGATGATCGATCTCGAGCCATCGCTGGCGGAATACGAGGAACTCGGCCGAGAGCTCGTCGCGAAGGCGATCAGGCACGACCGCGTGAGCACCATCCGCCGCCGCGTCGCGACCGGGGCCGCGGTCGGCGTCCTCGCCGTCGGCGGGATCGGAGCCGCGTGGGTCGCCCTGGCCGACCCGGCACTTCGCACCAACGCGGCGTACTGCCACTCCGAGGCCGACCCATCGTCGCCATTCGTCGGGGTGGGCGCACCCGGCGCCGAGGCGCCCGACGGTTCCGTCCTGCAGCTCGACGTCGACCCGATCGAACTCTGCGCCGCCGTCTGGCGGATCGGCGCCGTCGGTCCGCATGCGACGCAGCCCCCGGTGGACGGCGTGACCTACGACGTGCCCGACCTCGTCGCGTGCCTCCGGCTCGACGGCATCGTCGCCGTGTTCCCGAACGAGGAGGGGAGACCGAGCGAGGGGCTCTGCCGCGAACTCGGACTCGCACCTTGGCACGGTTGAGCGGATGCCGCGTGCCGACCCGTGACGCCACGCGAACGCCGGCGCATGGGAAAGGGAGGGCGGCCCCCAGCCGACCCTCCCTCTCCCGAGGACGGCGCCCCCGCCGCCGCTCCTCCCCGTCGCGTCGCCCGCTAGCGAGCGACCCGCCAGGAATCCGCCCGGTCGTTCATGCTCCCGAGCTGGCTCGCGTTGGCCACGTAGCCGTATCCGGGCCCTGCGTAGTTCTCGTAGTCGAACACCGCCGTGCGGCAGTTGAGGAAGCTCCGGAACGACGAGACCCGGCCGCTCCACCCGATGGCGCTCAGCCTGGGGTACCCGTAGGAGTAGTAGGAGCATCCGCTCGACACGCCCGTGATGACGGTCGAGCCGCCCCCGTAGTTGATGTGCTCGTAGACGATGCTGACGACGTAGGCCGCCTGCACCCCGACGCTCGATCGGGCGGCGACTTCGTACTCCGCGGCCCGGAACGGCTTGCCGCCGATCTTGGTTCCCTCGGGCGCCGAGATCTTCACGCCCTTCTGCCTGAGCACCTCGGCCACGAGATCGACGCCGGCATCGACGCAGAGGCTCTCCTGGGTGATCCCGTCGACCCAGCAGCTGTTCGCGGCGTCGCGCACCGGCGGCGCGGCGACCGCCGCGCCCGGGCCGGTCAGGGTGAGCGCTGCGGCTGAGGCGAGCGCAGTGATGGCGGCGGCGATCCTTCGACGCATTCGACTTCCTCTCCGACGGTGTAGCTGGATGAAACCGCACCCTTCCGGTCGGATGCAACGATCCGGGTGGACTTGAGACGCATTGCCCGCGCCGGACATTCGAGGTTGGGGGATCGAATCGGTCGAGAGCAGGTGACCCGCGCTCAGGCGGGCTCGGCCGCCGACCGGTGATCCGGAATCGGCCGGGCATGATCCGATTCCGGAATGCATCTCGCTCCCGGTTTCGTGCGGGGCGCGCTCCCGGCGTACCGTACCCCAACGGTCGAGGTCGACGCGTCGAAGCCCGGGGGGAGCTTCGCCGGTCGACCTCACCGCCGTGTCCCCACCCAGCACGCACCACCAGTGGAGGCCCGCATGGGCATGCTCGTCTACGACGGCCGGATGTCACTCCCCCTCGATGACCGCACCCTCGCGCATGTGCAGGCGGTCGTCGTGAACAAGCTCCGCCGCCGCGAGAGTTTCGCGTTCACCGCCATCGTCGACGGCTCGGAGATCGTCTCCTGGATCGGCCCCGCGACGCCGCTCGAGTTCGTGTACTCGGGCAACCGCCGACCGCTGCTCAACCGCGCCTGGCTGGAACTGCTCGCGGAATCGGCGTCGTCGAACCGCGGCCTCGTCATCGTGCCCGAACCGCCGGAACTGCCCGAGGCCGCGCTGGCACCGGGTCGTGAGGTGCCCGGTCGTGAGGTTCCGGTCAGCGCCTGAGGGTCTCCGACGGTCGCTCGTCGAACGCACGCCGGTACTGCTCGGCGAATCGCGGAACGTGCGCGAAGCCCCAGCGGCGCGCCACGGCGGCGACGGTGACGTCGAGGCCGCCGGCGAGCAGGTCGGTGCGGGCGGCGTCGAGCCGGATGCGTCGGAGGTACTGCATCGGCGTCTCGCCGCGCTCCCGTGTGAAGGCCGCGTGCAACCCGCGTGTCGAGATGAACGCCGCGGCCGCGACATCCGTCGTCGTGATCGGATCCCCGACGTGGGCGTGCATGAAGTCGATCGCTCGCCGCACCGCCGCCGAGCCGGCGCCCTGATCGTCGGCGGTCTCGAGCCAGTTCGTCGGGAACGCATGCAGGAACGCCGTGGCGAGCTGATGGAACGTCGCGGCCGCGATCATCGGCAGTGAGTACACATCGGGGGTCACGTCGATGGCACTCCGGATGCCGCGAACCGTCGCATCCCAGTACGCGGCGAGCTCCGGCGAGAGCGGGGCGGTGCCGGTTCCCCGGAGCCGGAGGCCCTGGTTGCCCGTCGCCGCCCGGGCGATGGCCTCGACGGCGCGCGGGTCGAGCGCGACGACGCTCGCATGGTGCGCCTCCCACTCGGCGTCCAGACCCTCCGCGGGGGCGAGGAACGGCCGGCGGATGTCCACCGCCTCACGGCCGTGCATCCCGTCGAATCGGCCGATGATCGTGACGACCGTGAGCCCGGTCGACCCGGTGACCGCCGTGCCCGGGACATCCCACGTGAGGTCCACGATCGAGAACCGGTCGGCGGCGAGGGCATCGATGCCGACGTGGAACGTCGCCGGATCGGTCCGGGCGTACCGGATGTCGGGGAACGAGTCGGTGAGGCACCGCTCGACCGCCTCGGGCTCGCGGAGCGACAGGGAGGTGCGTTGTACGCCGGTCATCTGGTTCCTCGATCCTTCTCCCCGGCCGGCGCAGCCGGGAGCATCCACCCTACGTGCGATTCGGCGAGATGCAACCCCCCGCCGACCCGCAGCGACCCGGTCCGGCGGTCCACAATGGAGGCATGACGATCAACCCGATCGAACGCGCGCAGATGCTGAAGGCGCTCGCGTCGGAGACGACCGAGGCCATCGGCGCGCTCGCCGACAGTGGCGAAGTCACCCAGGGCAGCGCACTGTTCGATGCCGTCGCGAAGCTCGCCATCCAGGCGAACGGCATCTCGAACGTGCTCGTCGAGGTGCTGAACGAGCTTCGGACGCGATGATGAGCTACGAGATCGTGTGGACCTACGACGTGGCCTCCGCCCGCCGCGAGGCGTTCGAGCGCGCCTACGGCGCCGACGGTGACTGGGCGCGGCTGTTCGCACGCGGCGACGGCTTCCTCGAAGTGGTGCTCCTCGCCGACGCCGCCGTGCCCGGCCGGTACCTCACCATCGACCGTTGGCGCGATGCCGCATCCTTCGAGCGCTTCCAGGCCGAGCACGGCGACGCGTACGCAGCGCTCGACGACGACCTCGCGAACGTGTCGGGCCGCGGCACCCGGGTCGGCGGCTTCGTGCGACGCTGAGGATCGTGGCCCGTCGTGGCATCCGGTCGCCGTCGACGCCGTCGTGGCGGCCGTGCGCTCGGCCTAGGTCTCAGCTCCGCACGGACGCGCACTCCGTGACGAAGGCGGCGAGCTCGGCGGCCATCGATTCGGGCTCCCAGATGTGGTCGGCGCCGGGCATGCGCCGGAAGGTCGCGCCCGGGATCGCGGCGGTGAGCGCCTCGGCCGCCGAGAGGATGTCGTCGAACGACTGCTCGCCCGCGTACACGCGAACGGGCACCTCGAGGCCGCCGAGGATCTCGGCGAGCGGTGCGGACTCGACCCACGCCAGCGACTCGCCGTCGGGCACGTAGCTCACCACCTGCGCGACCGCCGCCTCGTACATGGGGGAGACGCGCAGCTCCTCGAGCCACTCCGGCGGCATGTCCTTCATGTAGTGCGCGAGCGCGCCCTCGAGGTCGCCCGCGGCGATGAGCCGGTCGACCTCCGCCGCCCAGGCCGCCGCGCCGCCGGCGATGCCCCCGATCGGCGCCTCCCACAGGCCCAGCCCCGCGACCGGGAGTCCCGTGTTCGCCGCGGCGAGCGAGATGGTGCATCCCGACGAGTGGCCGCACAGCACGGCGCTGCCGCCCGCGACCTCGAGGAGCGCCTCGATCGCGGCGAGCTCCCGGTCGAGTCCGATGCGTCCGGTGGCAGGGCTCTCGCCCCGGCCGACCCGGTCGTGGACCAGGGTCGAGATGCCGAGCGCGGCCGCGGCCTCGGCGGTCGCGGTGGTCCACGGGTCGATCGCCCGGAACGGCCCCGCGCCGGCGACGAAGACGAGCGCCGGGCCCGAGCCGCGGTGGTCGAAGGCGACACGGTCGCCGAGGCGGGTGGTGATGAACTCGCTCATGCAGGTGTTTCCTTCCTCGCCGCGGCCACTCGGTCGCGAACCAAACTAGACGGTGCAGTTCCGTTCTGCCGAGACTAGACTGATCAGTACCGAGCGTCAAGGACCGCATGGTGGAAGGGGTCGCATGCCAGAGCCGACTGCCGCGGCATCCGTCACCGAGGGCGCCTCGGCCCGCAAGCATCGGGCCATCCTGGCGGCTGCAGAGGAGATGTTCCTGCGCGCCGGTTACCTCGGCACGAACATGGACGAGCTCGCGGCGCTCTCGCAGGTCTCCAAGCAGACCGTGTACAAACACTTCGGTTCGAAGGAGGCCCTCTTCGTCGAACTGGTCACGACGATGACGGATGCCGCGGGCGACCGCGTGCACAACGAGGTCGCCGATCCGCCCGACGCGACCGCCGTGCCGGCCTACCTGCGGAACTACGCGGAGCGGCAACTCGACGTGGTCATGACGCCCCGCCTCCTCCAGCTCCGGCGCCTTGTCATCGGCGAGGTCGGTCGCTTCCCCGAACTCGCCCGCGCGCTCTACGAGAGCGGCCCCGGGCGCGCGATGGCCTCGCTCGCGGCGGTGTTCGGCCGCCTCGGCGAGCGCGGCCTGCTCGCGATCGACGATCCCGAGGTCGCGGCCGCGCAGTTCAACTGGCTCGTCATGGCCGGCCCGCTGAACGAGGCCATGCTGCTCGGCGACGAAGCGGTCCCCGACGCGAGCGCACGTCGCCGCCATGTGGCCGAGACGGTGCGCCTGTTCCTCGCCGGCTACGGACCGAGCGCCTGAGCCCGGCTCCGGTCACGCTCGGCCGAGCACGTCATCCCGCAGGAGCTGCAGTCGACTCGCCATGCGGAACGCATCCGGCCGGCTGGATGCCCCACTGAGGAACGTGGCGAGGTCGTGATCCGAGACGAACGTCACGCCGACGTCGGCGTCCACGAGGACGTCGACGAGGTTGATGAATCGCTGTTGCGCCTCGGCGTCGACATCCTCGAATGCGGGCACCCGAGTCACGGTCCAGCGCGGGTAGGACCGCGCCCACTCCAGGTACTCGATCGTCGAGGTCGGGCTCTGGCAGAGCTGGGCGAACGTGATCCAGAGCCCATCCGACCGGGCAGCGAGCACCTGGAAGTCGCGGCCGCGCACGGAGAGGATCGTCGCCTCGTCCTCGCCGGGCGCGTCGGACGGCGGTGAGGTGATCCACATGCCCGAGGAGAAGCCGCTCGAGTGCTCGTGGCGGACCGTGCGGTAGTCGGTCGGACCGTCGAGTCGGTACGTGTCCATGTTGGCAGTGATGAGCGCGATCCCCGGTTCGATGGTGTGATGCCAGATCGGGCTGGGCAGCAAGTCGTCGGGTGCGTAGTTCGAGGTCGCGAGCACCACGATGTCCCGACGGAACACGTGGTCGAGAAGCCGCGTGAGCAGGCGTGCGTCCCCCGAGTCGTGTACGTGCAACTCGTCGAAGAAGAGGAGGCGACTCCGCCCCGTCAGGTCGTCGATCGCTCGCTCCACCGCCTGGCGTTCGCTTCGGCGCTCGTGGATGCTGTCGTGCAGTTCCGCGAAGAAGCCGTGGAAGTGCACGCGGGTCTTGCGGGCGGTCGGCAGAGCCGCGAAGAACGCGTCGGCCAGCCAGGACTTCCCGCGTCCGGCCGGCCCATGCACGTACAGACCGCGCGGGCGCGATCGTCGTATGCGGCGATCGTCGACCGCCGCACCGAGCACGGCCATGCGCGCGACGAGGAGCCGCTGTTCGGGATCGAGCACCATGCGGGCCCGCGCCGCCGCGGCCTCGATCGCCGCCACCAGTTCCCGCTCCGCTCGCACGTCCCCAGCCTTGCATGCTCGTCCGAGGCGATCCCGTCAGAACAGCAGCGGAACGAGCTGGATCCCGAACCCGCTCGCGACGAACCGGTTGCGCCGGTCGCTCGTGAGCTGCGCCACCCAGTCGAACCGCCCGAGGTCGGCGATCTCGACGAACTCCCCCGCCCGCCCGTCGGCGCCGAAGCCGACGCGCAGCCCGTCGTAGTACCGCGATTCGAGCGGCTCGGTCACCGGGTCGACGTGCGGCAGCACCTCGCCCAGCCGACGCAGGACCCGCTCGGCGAGCGCGGGCCCTCGCGCGTCGACGCGAACGATGGCGCGGCGCCGGGCGAACGCCACGCCGAACTCGCGCTCGCACGCGTCGAACAGCCGGTCGTAGGCCCGCAGGTGCCGCACGACCGCCTCGACCTCGAACCCGTCGTCGGGCAGGCCCGCGCCGGCGTCGGCGAGCGCGAGCAGTCGGAAGTGCCGGGAGCGGGCGCCATCGTCGTTCGACAGGCTCTGCGCCCGCAGCGTCTGGTGCACCGTCGCGAGGCGCACCGCCGCCGGCGACGGCGACGACGACGGCGGCGACGACGGGTCGAGCAGACGCCGTGCGCATTCGAGCGCCAGCACGTTCGTGGGGTCGGACACCACCTCGGTGCCCCGCGTCGTCGTCACCGTGCGATCCTGCGAGGTCGGCGCGACCACCGAGTTGACGCCGAGCGGCGCGACCGGCGAGAGGAGCACGGCGTCGTACCCCTCGGCGGCGTCGAGCGCGAGTCGGTCGAGGGCGTTCGCGAGCCGCTGATCGAGCACGCTCGGCATCACGAAGCCGTCGCGCCGGTACTGCGCGAGGAGGTCGGCCGGACGCCGGCGCCCCGCCTGCTCGCGCACGAGGCGCAGCAGCTCGCCGCGCGTCCGGCTGGGTGATCCCTCCACGCGCGCGCCCGATCAGCCCTTCGACCCCGCCCACTCGAGCAGGCGCTCGGCGGGCCAGGTCGTGACGATCCGATCGGCGGGCACGCCGTTCGCCTCGGCGCGAGCGGCGCCGAGGTCGAGGAACGAGAAGTGCCCGGGCGCGTGCGCGTCGCTGTCGATCGTGAAGCGGCATCCCGCCTCGAGCGCGAGCTGGATGAGGTCGTCGGGCGGATCCTGGCGCTCGGGGCGGGAGTTGATCTCGACCGCGACGTCGTGCTCGGCGCACGCGGCGAACACGGCGCGGGCGTCGAACGTCGACTGCGGGCGGGTGCCGCGCGACCCCTCGACGAGCCGGCCCGTGCAGTGGCCGAGCACGTTGGTCTGCGGGTGGGCGATGGCGCGGAGCATCCGTGCCGTCATCTCGCGCGACTCCATGCGGAGCTTCGAGTGCACGCTCGCGACGATCACGTCGACGCGCTCCAGCATGTCGGGCGTCTGATCGAGCTCGCCGTCGAGCAGGATGTCCACCTCGATGCCCGAGAGCACGCGGATGTCGCCGGCTGCGCCGCTCGCGTTCAGCTCGTCGAGCACGTCGAGCTGCTCGAGGAGACGCTCGGTGCTGAGCCCGTTCGCGACTCGGAGGCTCGGCGAGTGGTCGGAGAGCACGAGGTACTCGAGGCCCACGAGCCCCGCCGCGCGCGCCATCGTCGCGATGGTCGTGGTGCCGTCGGACCAGTCGGAGTGCGCGTGCAGGTCGCCGCGCAGCTGCGCTCGAAGACCCGACGTCGCCGGGACGATCGCGGGGCCGGTGCGGGCACGGAGCTCGGCGAGGTACGCGGGCACCTCGCCGCCCACGGCTTCGGCGATCACCGTGTACGTCGTGTCGCCGATGCCCTTCGTGCGCTTCAGCCGGCCGTCGCGCACGCGTGCCGCGAGTTCCTCGGCGGAGTATTCGCCGATGACGTCGGCCGCCCGCCGGAACGCCTTCGACTTGAACGACGAGGCGCGATCGCGCTCGAGCAGGAAGGCGATCTCCTCGAGCGCCGCCACCGGGTCCATCAGCCCATTCTGGCCTGCCCCGGGGCATCCGTCACTCGGGATGTTCCCCCGGCGGGCCGGCGAGCACGGTGGGAACGTACTCGAGGAGCTGCAGGCGTCCGTCGAACAGTCGGTGCTCGACGAGCTCGAGCGCGACGTCGGGGTAGCCGTCGTAGATCCGGTCCTGACCGGTGGCGCCCGTGATCACCGGGAACAGCACCACTCGGAAGCGATCCACCAGGCCGGCCATGAGCAGCGACCGGCACAGCGAGACGCTGCCGAGCGTGCGCAACGGCGTGGTTCCATCGCGTTTCATCGCCCGCACCGCTTCGACCGCGTCGCCCGAGACGAGCCGGGTGTTGGGCCATGCGAGCGGCTCCTGCACCGTCGACGAGAAGACCACCTTGGGCATCGCCGCGAGCTCGGCCATGCCGGCCTCGTCGGGGTACTGCTCGGCGAGTCCGGACATGAGGCGGTACGTGTTGGCGCCCATCAGGGCGGGGTGATCGCGTTCGGGCGAGTTCGCGATCCAGCCGAGGTACTCGGGGCCCTCCATGCCCCAGAAGCCCGGCCAGCCCTCGGCCGCGCCGTAGCCGTCGAGGGAGGTGATGAAGTCGACCGTGAGTTCGGGCATCGGATGCCGCCTCCTGTCGTCGTGACAACCAGGTTCGAACGGCAGACTAACTCGAACAGCGATGTTCGACAACCCGTCGAGTTGCGGCCATCGGACTAGGGTGCAGAACGGGACCGGAACTTCCAGGAGGACGCGTGGCGCGAGTGACGAGCGCGGATGTCGCGCGCGAGAGCGGCGTGTCCCGCACCACGGTCAGCTACGTGCTGAACGGCACGGCGGGCACCTCGATCTCCGAGGCGACGCGTCGGCGCGTGCTCGAGACCGCGGCCCGGCTCGGCTACGCCCCCTCGGCCGCCGCCCGCACGCTGCGCAGCGGGCGCAGCGACCTCGTGCTGTGCGTGCTGCCCGACTGGCCGGTGGGTCCCGTCGTCGAGTCCATGCTCGACCACCTCGCCGACGATCTCGCCGAGCGCGGGCTCTCGGTGCTCGTGCACCACGCCCGCGGTGAGCGCCCGCTCTCCGACCTCTGGCGCGCCGTCACCCCCCGAACGGTCGTGGGCCTCTCGGCGTTCGATCCCGTTGACGTGCGGGCGATGCGGCGAGCGGGCATCCAGGTGGTCGACACCAGCCCCGACGAACGGGGGGCCGAGAACCCGCAACCTCGCATCGGCCGCCTCCAGGTCGAGCGGCTCGTCGCCGGAGGGCGCCGCCGGATCGGCTATGCCACGACCGCCGACCGACGGGTGGCCGAATTCGCCGACCAGCGGTTGGCGGGGGTCCGCGAGGCGTGCGCCGAGCACGGGCTGGCCGAACCCCTGGTCGTGCCGGTCGACGTGGACGCGGCATCCGGTACCGCGGCGGTCGCGACCTGGCGGGACGCGGGCGTCACGGGCGTCGCCGCCTACAACGACGAGGTCGCCTTCGCCGTGCTCGCGGGCGCACGGGCCGCAGGCCTCGCCGTGCCCGGCGACCTCGCGGTCATCGGCGTCGACGACGTGCCGCTGGCGGCGCTCGCGTCACCGCCGCTCACCACGATCACGCAGTCCATGGACCGGGAGGCCGCCTACCTCGCCGCACGGGTGATCGCGGCACTCGACGGCGACCCGCCGCCGAAGCGCTCCGGCGGCGGCCCGACGCTCGTCGCGCGCGACTCGGCCTGAAACCGGGAGCCTCGATCGAGTCGTCAGTGTCGGCGGTTCTGGCGGCCGCCTAGGCAGCCGGCACTGACGACTCGATGAACGCCCCTACGGCAGCGGGTACCGGACGAGGTACTGGGGCACGCCGATCACGGTCGTGTCGGCCTGCCCGCCGACGCCGTTCACGACGTGCTCGATCGTGCCGGCGCTGAGGTTCACCGTCATGATGTGGTGGAGCACCACGCCGTCGGCCTCGGGCACCTCGAACCCGTTCGCGGTGACGATCGACGGGTTGTTCTGGTTGAACACGTACACGCCGCCGCCGTGCAGCGTGTGCTCCGTGACATCCTCGTCCACCTTGTACCCCGCGTAGCCGAGCGTGCCGTCGGGACGCGTCCAGTCGGCCTGGGTCGGCGGGTCGTACGGCAGCTCGTTCTGGTACAGCACCGTCGTGCCGCGCTCGCCGTTCCAGACGGTGTTGAACTGCTGGAAGTGCTCGACGAAGAGGCCGGTCGCAGTCACGTCGTCGCCGTTCACGATCACCCCTGTGCGTCCGGTGTTCGTGTTCCAGCGGTCGGTGTCGCCGTTCACGCCCTCGGTGAAGCCCTCGACGCCGTGGTCGCCGCGCCACACCCAGGTGTGGTCGATGAGCACGTGGTCGCTGTTCACCACGAGCGCGGTGTCGGCCTTGCCGACGTGCGGCCCGCCCACGCGGAAGTACACGTCGGAGAGCGTGATCGGGTTGGCCGCGTCGACCTTCGCCGACTGGCCGCCGCCGGGCCGGCCGACCTGCATCAGCACGGGCGACTCCACGGTGCCCGCGTCGATCGTCACGCCGGCCACGATGATGCCGGGGGCGTCGGCGACCGTGAGCGGCACGGCGCCGTCGACCGCGGTGAGCGTCGCGTGCCCCATGCCGAGCACCACGGTGTCGGCGCGCTTGACGTTGATCGTGCTGTCGATGTCGTAGACGCCCGGCGTGAGCAGCAGGTGCTTGCCCCGGGCGAGCGCGGCGTTCATCGCACCGACCGGCTCCCCCGGCTTGGCGATGTGGAAGTCCGTGATCGGGATGCTGCGGCCGGGCGCCTCGCCGTCGGCCCAGGTGATGCCCCGCGTTCCCGCCTGCGCCTCGGGCACCCGCACGGCGTAGCGGCCCTCGTCGTCGACGTGGAGGTACGGCTTCTCCCGGCTCACGGGCGTCTCGTCGAGCGTCGTGTACGGCGGGTTCGGGAAGTCCGCGGCATCCGGAGCCCCCTCGACGCCCGAGAAGACCTGATTCCACACCCCGTTCGACCATCCGGCCACGACGCTGTTGCGCGTCAGCCACTGCTGCTGCGATCCGTTGATCGTGAACGGCAGGCGCGAATCGGCGATGAACCCGCCGCTCGCGTACTGGGGGCCTGCGGTGCAGTAGTCCATGAGCGAGAGGTTGCCGCCCGACACGTCGAGCCGGCGCATCGACACGGCCTGCGACACCGCCCAGAAGTTCGCCGAGGCGCGGCATCCGTCTTGACCCGCGCCGTTCACCTGGAGCGACAGGTTCGAGATCGTGCGCCAGAAGTTCACGAGCGCGATGCAGTTCGAGGTGCCGCCGTCCTCGAGGCAGCGGTTGTAGACCTCGAGCTTGCCGGTGATGTCGACGTCGCCCGGCAGCGCGCCGAGTCCCGCGACCTCGGTGTAGTAGCCGACGCGGGCCTGCAGGGGGTCCTCCGCGGAGCCGTAGGCGCCCGGCAGGAACAGCACGCTGTGCCGGGCGGTGGACATCTCGGCGTCGGTCTGCGCCGCCGCGAGCGCGTCGAGCATCGCCTGCACCTCGTCCTGCGGCATCGCCGGGTCGACGATGGTGACGTTCGGGCCGAAGTCGGGCGCGAACGGGTCGATCTCGGGCGCGGTCTCGGCGTGGGCCGCTCCGGCCGTGCCGACGGCGGTCAGCAGCACGGCGGCTGCGGCGAGCCCTGGCGTCGCCCGTCGCACCGTGCGCGCGGGTCGGGTGGGGGTGTTCATCCGGTCGAGTCCTCCTCGTCGAGGTCGGCGCCGTCACGCGAGCGACGGGGTCGTCACGTGTACAGGTGACTCGTGTCACCTCGGCGTACCCGCTCAGAGTAGGGGGCCGGGACGCGAACCCGCAAGAGTCCCGATGGAGCCCGGATGCCGCTACAGCTCGACGACCGTCATCCCCGAGCCGGACCCGCCCGCGGTGCCCATCGCGGCGATCGCCTCGGGCACCTGGTCGAGCGTGATGCGCCGGCCGACGAGCTCGATCGGCCGGAAGTCGCCCGATGCGACCGCGCCGAGCATCGACGGGTACTCGTGGGCGGCCATGCCGTGACTGCCGAGGATCTCGAGCTCGCCCGCGATCACCGCGTCCATGGGCATCGCCGCCATCGCGCTGTCGCCGAACATCAGGCCCACCTGCACGTGCCGCCCGCGCTTCTTGAGGCTGCGTGCCGAGGCGAGCGCGGTCTCGCTCGAGCCGAACGCGTCGACCGACACGTCGACGCCGCCGCCGGATGCCTCGAGGATGCGCTCCGCGGCCCCCTCGCCGCCGCGCACGGGCACCGCGCCGAGCTTCTCGGCCGCCTCGAGCGCGGCGTCCGAGACATCCACGCCGTAGACCTTCACGCCCGCCGCGACGGCGATCATGATCGCCGAGAGTCCCACACCGCCGCATCCGTGCACCGCGATCTGCTCTCCGGGAGCGAGCCTGCTGCGCGACACGATCGCTCGGTAGGCGGTGGCGAACCGGCATCCGAGCGAGGCGGCCTCGACGAAGCCGAGGCCCTCGGGCAGCCGGATGAGGTTGAGCGCGGCCTCGTCGATCACGACGTACTCGGCGAACGACCCCCAGTGCGTGAAGCCCGGCTGCGACTGCGCGTCGCACACCTGCTCGTTGCCCGAGAGGCACTCGGGGCAGCGGCCGCACGCGCAGATGAACGGGGCGGTCACCCGGTCGCCGACGCTCCAGCCGGCATCCTCGGGCACCTCCCGGCCGAGTTCGGCGATCTCGCCGGCGAACTCATGGCCCAGGACATGCGGCAGCTCGACGCTCTCGTCGTGGCCCATCCAGGCGTGCCAGTCGCTGCGGCACACCCCGGTGGCGCGGACGCGGATGACGGCGCCGCGGGGCGGGCACGCAGGCATCGGCACCTCCGCGAGCGCGGGCGCCTTGCCGAATTCGGTGAAGAGAACGGCACGCACAGGGGTCCTCCGGTTCGGGTCGATCCTTCGACAAGCTCAGGACATCGCGGATGTCGCGAAGCCGAGCTCCCCCGTGACCGACGTCGTCCGCGACATCCGCGAGCCTACCCGCCCGCAGGCGGGTGCACGGCCGGGCCGCCCTCGGACCTGTGTACGGAGCGAGAATTGTGTAACAATATGGCATGCGTTTCATGGTCGCCGTGCTCCTCGCCTCGGTGTGCTTCGGCACCACCGGCACGGCCCAGGCACTCGGTCCCGACGCGAGCGCGGCGTCGGTCGGGGCGGCGCGCATCCTCATCGGCGGGGGCGCGCTCGGGCTCGTCGCCCTCGCGATGCACGTCGCCGGGCGGCGACGCGGTGCGACCGGGACATCCGCCGCATCGCCGCCCGGCGTCGCTCCGCGGCATCCGCTGCCGTCATGGCTCGTCGTGGTCATCGGTGCGCTCGGGGTGCTCGGCTACCAGCCGGCGTTCTTCGCGGGCACCGCCGCCAACGGCGTCGCGGTCGGCACGGTCGTGGCGCTCGGGTCGGCCCCCGTGATCACCGGGGCGCTCGACTGGCTGCTGCGGCGACGCTACCCCGGCCACCGCTGGCTCGTCGCGACCGCGATCGCGACCGCCGGCGTCGCCATCCTCGCCGCGGCGACCGACCCGGGCCGGGCGGCGACCGATCCGCTCGGACTCGCCGCATCGCTCGGCGCGGGCACCTCGTACGCCGTCTACACGCTCGCCGCGAAGGCGCTCCTCGACCGCGGATGGTCGCCCACCGGCAGCATGGGCGCACTGTTCGGCGGAGCCGCGGTGGTGAGTGTGCCGCTGCTCGGCGCGACGGATGCCTCGTGGCTGGCGACCGGTCCCGGCCTGGCGATGGCGCTCTGGCTCGGGCTCGTCACCACGACCCTCGCGTACCTGCTCTTCGGTGCCGGACTCCGGGGCCTTGCGCCCGCCACGGTGTCGACGCTCACGCTCGCGGAGCCGTTGACGGCCGGGATGCTCGGCGTCGTCGTGCTCGGCGAGACCCTGACGGGCGGAGCCGTCGCGGGGCTCCTCGTGCTCGCGACCGGCATCGCCGTGCTCGCCACGGGCGGAGCGCGGCCGGCGCGAGCGCCGCTCCCGTCGGACGCGTCCGTTCCCGCGCGGTGATGCCGTTCCGCGGGCGACCCTGCGCGGGAACGGCGACATCGGCGGCATGCGATCCCGAGTGGATGCGGTGCCGGCGGGTGTCGGACACCACCGGTAGCGTGCACGCATGGACGTCATCCTCATTCCCGGGTTCTGGCTCGACGCATCCTCCTGGCAGCAGGTGACGCCGCTGATCGAGGAGGCCGGCCACCGCGTGCACCCGATCACCCTGCCCGGTCGCGAATCGGTCGACGCCGACCGGTCGGGCATCGGCCTCCGCGACCACGTCGACGCGGTCGTGCGCGTCGTCGACGGCCTCGAGGGCGAGGTGGTGCTGGTCGGCCACTCCGGCGGCGGAGCCGTTGCGCACGGCGTCGCCGATGCGCGGCCGCATCGGATCGCCCGCGTGGTCTACGTCGATGCCGGGCCGCTCGGGCACGGCGATGCGATCAACGACGAGCTGCCCGTGGTCGACGGCGAGATCCCGCTCCCCGACTGGTCGGAGTTCGAGGACGCCGACCTCGTCGACCTCGACGACGACCTGCGCGCCGCCTTCCGTGCGCGAGCCGTGCCCGAGGCGACGGGGGTCGCCTTCGATCCCATCGAGCTCCACGACGAACGGCGCTACGACGTGCCCGTCACGATCATCGCGTGCGAGTTCCCGAGTTCGGCCATCACCGAATGGATCGCCGCCGACTCGCCGTTCACGCGCGAGCTCGCGAGGGTGAAGCATGTCGACTACGTCGACCTGCCCACGGGGCACTGGCCGCAGTTCACGAAGCCCGTGCAACTCGGGCAGGCGATCACCGCGGCCATCCGCTGAGCGCGATCGGGGGTCGCGAGTCCGGGGTCGCGTGCCCGGTCGCGCACCCGGGGGTCGCGTATCCGAGTGCGCCCCGGTCGCCGCTCAGAGCCGGGAGCCGTCGATCGAGAACGTGTCGCAGGCGCCGGCGCCCTGCTGGTAGCCGGTCTCGAACCATCGCACCCGCTGCTCGCTCGTTCCGTGCGTGAAGGAGTGCGGGGTCACCTGGCCCTGCGTGGCCTCCTGGATCCGGTCGTCGCCGACGGCCGCCGCGGCGTCGATCGCCTGCGTGTACTCCTCACGGGTGATCGGCTGCAGGAACGGCACGCCGCGCTCGTCCTCGGTCTGCGCCGCCGCCGCCGCCCACGACCCGGCGAAGCAGTCGGCCTGCAATTCCACGCGGACCGCGTTCGACGTGGGACCGGTCTGGCCGTCCTGCGCCCGCTCGAGGACTCCGGCGATGTTCTGCACGTGGTGGCCCCACTCGTGCGCCACGACGTACATCTCGGCGAGCGGCCCGCCGCCTGCTCCGAAGCGGCTCTCGAGCTGGTCGTAGAAGCTCGTGTCGATGTAGATCGTCTGGTCGGGCGGGCAGTAGAACGGGCCGGTGGCCGACGACGCGTTCCCGCACGCCGTGGCCACCGCCTGCTCGAACAGCACGAATCCCTGCGGACCGACGTAGTCGAGCCCGACGTTCGGCCCCTCGGTCTGCCAGTAGTCCTCGAGCGAGGCCGACGCACCCTGCATGCGGCACTCGATGCGCTCGTTCGCATCCTGCCCGGTCAGGCACTGCTCGAGCGCGGTGTCCTCGGCCGCGGGCTGGCCCCCGCCCCCGAGGAGGCCCGTCACGTCGAAGCCGAGGAACTGCGAGAGCAGGATGAGCGCGACGACGCCGAGCCCGCCGCCGCCGATGGCGAGACCGGTGTTGCGTCCGCGATGGGATACCTTGCCGCCGCTGATGTCCGAGTCCGGGTTGAACGTCATGGATCGACGCTACTCCGGCGGACGGTACGAGGCCCGGCGAGGTCCCGGTTCGGGCGCCCCGTTGACAACGGCGTCGGAATCGGCTTCGGCGTGGACGTCGTCGTCCTCGTCGTCGTCGTCGTCCTCGTCGTCGTCCTCGTCGGCCTCGTCCTCGTCGTCGTCCTCGTCGGCCTCGTCCTCGTTCTCCTCGTCCTCGTGGCCATCCTCGTCGCCCTCGTCGTCGGCGTCCGCACCGCGACCGTGATCCTCCCCGTCGTCGCCACGATCATCGGGGTCGTCCTCGTGACCCGCGAACCGGTCGGTCGCCCGGATGAGGGCGTCGAGGATGCCGGGCTCGTCGAACGCGTGACCGGCATCGGCGATCAGGTGGAATTCGGCCTCGGGCCACGCCTTGTGCAGCTCCCACGCCGTCATCGCCGGCGTGCACATGTCGTACCGGCCCTGCACGATCACGGCGGGGATGCCCGCGAGCCTCGGCGCATCGCGGATGAGCTGACCCTCCTCCCACCAGCCGCCGTGGCGGAAGTAGTGGTTCTCGATGCGGGCGAACGCGGTGGCGTACTCGGGCTCCGTGAACCGCGCGATCGTCTCGGCCTGCGGCAGCAGCGTGATCGTCGACGACTCCCAGCGCGACCAGGCGATGGCCGCCGACTGGTGCACCTCGGGATTCGGATGCTGGAGGAGCCGTGCGTACGCGTCGATGAGGTGTCCCCGTTCGAGCAACGGGATCGGCGCGATGAAGTCCTCCCAGAGGTCCGGGAACACCGCCGCGGCGCCGCCCTCGTAGAACCAGTCGAGCTCCTCGCGGCGCAGGGTGAAGATCCCGCGCAGCACCAGTTCGGTGACCCGCTCGGGGTGCGTCTCGGCGTATGCGAGCGCGAGTCCGCTGCCCCACGAGCCGCCGAAGACCTGCCAGCGCTCGACGCCCAGGTGCTCGCGGAGGTGCTCCATATCGGCCACGAGGTGCCAGGTCGTGTTCGCCGAGAGGTCGACCTCGGGCTCGCTCGCGTGCGGGATCGACAGCCCGCATCCACGTTGGTCGAAGAGCACGATGCGATAGCGCTTCGGGTCGAACAGGCGGCGATGGACGGGGCTGGTGCCGCCACCGGGCCCGCCGTGCAGGAAGACGACCGGCTTGCCCTCAAGGTTGCCCGAGACCTCCCAGTAGATGTGCTGGCCGTCCCCCACATCGAGCATGCCCGTCTCGAGCGGCTCGATCTCCGGATACAGGTCTCTCATGCCCACACGGTAGACGAACGACGGATGCCCCGCCATCGCGCCGCGCCGCTCCGCACCCGCCCGCTAGGCGGTCGCGAGCTCTGCCGGTCCCTCTCAGGGACCCCGCCTACGCTCGACCCATGAGACCCGTCCCGCATCCGGTGCGTCCCGGCCAGGAGTCGGTCTGGGACTACCCCAGGCCGCCCCGCCTCGAGCACGTGGACGTGCGAGTCACGATCGAGCTCGGCGGCGAACTCGTGGTCGACACGCGAGATGCGGTGCGCGTGCTCGAGACGAGTCATCCGCCGGTCTACTACCTGCCCGTCTCGGCGTTCGTGCCCGGCTCCCTCGCCCCCCGACCGCGGCTCGACGTTCTGCGAGTTCAAGGGCTCGGCCCGGTACCTGAGCCTTCGCGGCGGAGATGTCGTGGTGCCGCGCGCGGCCTGGAACTACCCGACGCCCGCGCCGGGATACGAGGAGCTGGCCGACCGGGTCGCCGTGTACGCCGGCGCGATGGACGCGTGCACGGTCGACGGCGAGCGCGTGACACCGCAACCGGGCGGCTTCTACGGCGGCTGGATCACCGCGGATGTCGCCGGACCGTTCAAGGGCGGGCCGGGCACCGCCGGCTGGTGATCCGTCGGCCGACGCGAACACGCGTCGGCGCCGCGGCGTAGGCTCGCGGTATGAGCGTCACGCCGGTCACCATCACCATCACGGGCGCCGGAGGCCAGATCGGCTACGCCCTGCTGTTCCGCATCGCGTCGGGTGCGATGCTCGGCCCCGACACCCCCGTGCGATTGAACCTGCTCGAGATCCCGCAGGGACTTCGGGCCGCAGAGGGCGCGGCGCTCGAACTCCAGGACTGCGCGTTCCCGCTGCTCCACGAGGTCGAGGTCTACGACGACCCGGTGCCGGCCTTCCGGGGCACGAGTCACGCCCTGCTCGTCGGTTCGCGGCCACGTGCCGCGGGCATGGAACGTGGCGACCTGCTCGCGGCGAACGGCGGCATCTTCGCGCCGCAGGGCGAGGCGATCAATGCCGGCGCGGCCGATGACGTCCGCGTCGTCGTGGTCGGCAATCCGGCCAACACGAACGCGCTCATCGCATCGGCGCACGCGCCCGACGTGCCCGCCGACCGATTCACCGCCCTCACCCGCCTCGACCACAATCGCGCGCTCGGGCAGCTCGCACCCGCCATGCACACGCCGGTGGGCGACATCCGCAACGTCACCATCTGGGGCAACCACTCGGCCACCCAGTTCCCCGACGTGGCCCACGCCACGGCCGGCGGCGACCCGGTGCCCGCGCTCCTCGCGGCACGGCTCGGCGGCGTCGACGCGGCGCGCGAATGGATCGTCGACGAGTTCATCCCGCGGGTGGCCAAGCGCGGCGCCGAGATCATCGAGGTGCGCGGGTCGTCGTCCGTCGCGTCGGCGGCGAACGCGGTGATCGACCACGTGCGCGACTGGGTGCACGGCACGACGGGCGGCTGGACGAGCGCGGCCGTCGTCTCCGACGGGTCGTACGGCGTGCCCGAGGGACTCGTGTCGTCGTTCCCGGTCGAATCGGTCGACGGCGGCTGGCGCATCGTGCAGGGCCTCAGCCTCGATGCGTTCGCGCAGCACCGCCTCGCGACCACCGTCGCGGAGCTCGAGGACGAGCGCGACGCCGTGCGCGCCCTCGACCTGATCTGAGCCGGGAGGAATCGCGATGACGGATGCGACGACGCTCGACCTCTCGGCCTACCGCCTCCTGGTCGACGAGCGGTTCGACGGCGATGAGCTCGCGCGAACGCGCTGGTTGCCGCACTACCTGCCGCATTGGAGTTCGCGTGCGGCCTCGGCCGCCCGCTACGAGGTCTCGGCGGGCACGCTGAAACTCCGCATCGACGCCGACACCCCGCCGTGGTCGCCCGAGTTCGACGGCGACGTGCGGGTCTCCCACCTGCAGACGGGCGAGTTCTCGGGACCGCTCGACAGTCCCGTGGGACAGCACCGGTTCCGTCCCGGCCTCGTCGTGCGCGAGGAGCAGGACGAGGAGCGCCTGTGGCTGCCGCATCTCGGCGTCATCGAGGCTCGGGCGCGAGCCATCCGCGATCCCGCCGCCATGGTCGCGCTCTGGGCGATCGGATTCGAGGACGAACCCGCCGACAGCGGCGAGATCTGCGTCTTCGAGATCTTCGGCGACGAGATCGGCGACGACGGCGGACTGGTCGGCGTGGGGGTGAAGCCGCAGCACGACCCGCGCCTCGAGCTCGACTTCGAGAAGGTGAAGGTCGCCGGCGACCTCACGGCGTTCCACGACTACGCGGTCGAGTGGCTGCCCGACCGGCTGCGGTTCTTCATCGACGGGCGCCTCGTGAAGACCGTGCCGCAGTCGATCGCGTATCCGGTGCAGCTCATGCTCGACGTCTACGAACTGCCGACGGATGCCCCGCGCGACACGTCGTCGCATCCGCTCGTGTTCGAGGTGGCGCACGTGCGCGAGTACGTGCGGCGCTGAGCCGCCTACGCTGGTGGCATGGCCTCCGAACCGATGTCTCCCGCCCGCCGCAAGCAGCTCATCGTCGGGCTCGTGATGGGCGCGGCCGTGGGAGTGGGAATCAGCCTCTGGACCGGGTTCTGGCTCTGGCTCGCCGCCGGCCTCGCCGTGGGCCTCGCCACGGGCGCGCTCATGAAGCCGCCGTCGGAGTAGTCAGCGCGCGATGCGGCTCGCCGCCGCGACATACGCCTCGATCCCGTCGATCACCCGCGCGAGCCCGAAGTGGAAGGCTCGTTCCGGGTCGGCCGGTCCGCCGTACTCTTCACCCGCGGCTTGGCCGACGCGACCCGAGATCGGGTAGCGCGCCGGGTCCATGATCTGTTCGAGGATGGGCGCGTTCCGCTCCCACCATTCCTCATCGGACTCGGTCGTCGAGCGGTGCAGGCGCTCGGCGTCGACGTAGGCCCGCGCCGGCCCCACCACGAACCCGGCGATGAGGGTGACCACCTGGTCCATGTCGATGTCGCTGAGGCCGAGTCCCTCGATCGCACGGAGGCTCCACTCCCATCGGTCGGAGACATTCGGGCCGAGGGGAGGCCGGCTCGTGTCGATCGAGAGCAGCCACGGATGCCGCAGGTACTCGTCCCATGCCATGCGGGCGATCTGCTCGAGCCGTTCCCGCAGCGACCCTGCCGGCTCCGGCAACGGCCGCTCCCCGGCGACGCGGTCGACCATGAGGTCGATGAGCTCCGCCTTGCCGGGCACGTAGGTGTAGACCGACATGGGCTTGAGGCCGAGGCGCTCGGCGATGCGGCGCATCGACAGCGTCTCGATGCCCTCGTCGTCGGCGATCTCGACGGCCGCATCGACCACGGCGTCGACGCTCGCGCGCTGCTTCGGACCGCGTGAGCCGACCGGCTCCCCGAGACGGTGGCGCCAGAGCAGCCGGAGAGTGCGGTCGGGTTCGCCTCGCCCGGTGGATTCGGTCGACATGGGGGCTAGCCTACATTCTCCGTATGGTGTACGGTGCAGGGAATAACCCCGTATGGCGTACGTTGAAAGAGAGCGATGACGCAGACACCACCTTCCCCTCCCGCCCCGCCCGCGGCTCTGGACGCCGTCGGGCTCCGCAAGCGCTTCGGCGCCACCAGCGCGCTCGACGGCTTCGACCTCCGCATCCCGCGCGGTACCGTGCACGGTCTCCTCGGACCGAACGGCGCCGGCAAGACCACCGCCGTACGCTGCCTCGCGACCCTCACCGAGCTCGACGACGGCAGCGCGAGCATCGACGGCATCGACGTCCGCCGGCACCCCGCGGCGGTGCGTGAGCGCATCGGCCTCGTCGGGCAGACGCACGCCGTCGACGAAGCGCTCACCGCCAGGCAGAACCTCATGCTGTTCGCACGGCTGAGCGGCCTGTCGAAACCGCGGGCGGTGCGTCGCTCCGACCAGCTGCTCGCGACGTTCTCGCTGACGGATGTCGCGGCCCGCCCGGTGTCGGGATTCTCGGGCGGCATGCGACGCCGACTCGACATCGCGGCGAGCCTCGTGCTCAGGCCGGCCGTGCTGTTCCTCGACGAGCCGACCACCGGACTCGACCCGCGCGGCCGCGCGACCGTGTGGCAGGCCGTTCGGGAGGTCGCCGCTGCGGGCACGACCGTGCTCCTCACGACGCAGTACCTCGACGAGGCCGACCAGCTCGCCGACCGCGTCTCGGTGATGAACCAGGGGAAGATCGTGGCCGAAGGCAGCCCGGCCGAGCTCAAGCGCCGGCTCGGCGGAGATCGGGTCGCGGCCGTGCTCGCCGACCCCGACCGGCTCCGCGAGGCCGCCGGCGTCATCGCTCGGGCCGCCGGCGCCGAGGCATCCGTCGATCCCGACACCCGAAGCGTGACGGTCGAAGTCGACGACGGCTCACGCGCGCTCGCGCCCATCGTGCGCGCGCTCGACGCCGAGCACCTCGCCGTCGACGACCTCACCCTGCGCCGGCCGACGCTCGACGAGGTGTTCCTGCACCTCACCGGCGACGCGGGCGACGCATCCGAACTGCACGCCGAACTGGAGGTCCGATGACCACCACCACCCTCACCACCATGACGAGCGCCGGCCTGCGCGACCGCCGCCGCAACGCGCTTCGCGAGGGGTGGCTCATCGCCGGCCGCGACGTGCTGCACTGGATTCGCGAGCCGTGGGGCCTCGTGTTCGGCCTCGCCTTCAACATCATGCTGATCCTGATGTTCGGCTTCCTCTTTGGCGGGGCCATCGAGGTGCCGGGTGGCGGCGGCTACATCGCGTTCCTCCTCCCCGGCATGTTCGCCCTGACCATGCTCTTCGGACTCGAGAGCACGGTGACCGCCATGGCCGACGACGCAAAGCGCGGCGTCACCGATCGCTTCCGGTCGCTTCCGCTCTCGAGCGCCTCGGTCGCGCTCGGCCGCGCGATCGCCGACCTCGCCGGCTCGGCGCTGAACCTCGCGGTGCTGATGCTCGGCGGCCTGCTCATCGGATGGCGCCCCACCACGGGCCCCGCCGAGATCGTGCTCGGCGTGGTGCTCCTGCTCTGGCTGCGGTTCGCGTTGCTCTGGCTCGGCATCTTCCTCGGCCTGAGCTTCCGAGGCACGGGAGCCACGACCGCGGTGCAGGTGCTCGTCTGGCCGATCGGGTTCCTGTCCACGGTCTTCGTCTCAGCGGAGACGATGCCCGGATGGCTCGGATCGATCGCCCAGTGGAACCCCGTCTCGGCCACCGCGACGGCGGCCCGTGAGCTGTTCGGCAACCCGACGGGCACGACCGGGGGCTGGCTGGCCGACAACGCCGTGCTCGCGGCATCCGTCTGGCCGCTCGTGATCACGCTCGCCTTCCTGCCGCTCGCGGCGTCGGCCTACCGGCGGCTTCGACGCTGAGCGAGGGCGGTGGACGACGAAGGCCGGGTCCAGATCGGACCCGGCCTTCGCAAGCGCGCTACTTCTTCGACTTCTCGGGAACCGGCAGGGTGCCCGCGGCGCGCTTCGCCGCGTAGTACGCGCGTGCCTCGTCCTGGCGCTCCTGCTCGGCACCCGACGCGATCTTCGCGCGCAGGTGCTCGGGCGTGTAACCGAAGGCATCGACGAGGTCCTGCGCATGCGGGCGCAGGCGCTCGAGCAGTCGATCGATGTACGCCGTCACGGCCTGCGCGCGCTGCGGCGACAGGCGGCCGTGGATGAGGTACCACGCGAGGTGCTTCTCGACCAGGCCGAGGCCGAACAGGTCGCGCAGCCACGTGAGCACCTGCCTCGTGCCGGGATCGCTCGTCTGCTCGAGGCCCCGGGTGAACGCCTCCCACTGCAGGAGCTCGGCGTGGGCGCGGGCGGCCTCGATGAGCTCGTTCTGGTTGCGGTTGAAGGCCGCCGCGGCATCCGCCTTCGGCAGCTTCCGCGCGTCGCGGAGCCGGCCCGCGATGTCGGCGACCATGGTCTCGACGCGATCGGTGAGCAGTTCGCGCTGCGTGTTCGTGTCCCGAAGCTCCGACACCGAGCGGGCGGTCGATCCGAAGTCCGCGATGGTCTGCGCCAGGCGGCGAAGGCCCGTGCCGTGGTAGGCCCGATCGGCGGTCTGCGCGACGACGTACCGTGCCATGGCGCCGGCGTCGGCCTTGGCGAACTGCTTCGAGTAGTCGGTCAGCAGGCGCTTCGCGACGAGCTGCAGCAGCACGTTGTTGTCGCCCTCGAACGTCGCGTAGATGTCGAGGTCCTGGCGCAGCCCGACGATGCGGTTCTCGGCGAGGAACCCCGCACCGCCCGTCGCCTCGCGCGCCTCCTGGAGGGTCTCGAGCGCGTGCCACGTCGACAGCGGCTTCAGGGCGGCCGCGATGGTCTCGAGGTCCTGACGGTCGTCGTCGGTGTCGGCCCTGCCCGAGAACACCGCGTCGAACTTCAGCAGGAACTCGTCGTGCGCGAAGGTCTGCGCGTACGTGGTGGCGAGCTTCGGCAGCAGCCGGCGCTGGTGACGCTGGTAGTCGAGCAGCACCTCCTCGTCGGTGTCGCTCGCCGCGTTGAACTGGCGGCGCTGGTTGCCGTAGGTGATCGCGATCGTGAGCGCCACCGCGGCCGCCGCCGTCGCGGCGCCGTCGAGCGAGACGCGGCCCTGCACGAGCGTGCCGAGCATCGTGAAGAAGCGTCGCCCTGGGCTCGGGATCGGGCTCGAGTAGGTACCGTCGGGCGCCACGTCGCCGTAGCGGTTCAGCAGGTTCTCACGCGGGACGCGCACGTTCGTGAAGTGGAGCCGGCCGTTGTCGATGCCGTTGAGTCCGCCCTTCAGCCCGTCGTCTTCGCCGCCGATGCCCGGCAGGAACGCGCCGTCGCCATCGCGGAGCGGCACGTAGAACGCGTGCACGCCGTGGTTCACGCCCTTGGTGATGAGCTGGGCGAACACCACCGCCGCGATGCCGTGCAGGGCGGCGTTGCCGAGGTAGTCCTTCCATGCCCCGCGGAAGGGCGTGTCGATGACGAACTCCTGCGTCGCCTCGTCGTACGTGGCCGTCGTGCCGATGGCCGCGACATCCGATCCGTGCCCGGTCTCGGTCATCGCGAAGGCACCCGGTACCTCCAGCGACATGATGCCGGGCAGCCAGGTGCGATGGTGGTACTCGGTGCCGAGGTGCAGCACCGCGGCGCCGAAGAGGCCCCACTGCACGCCGGACTTGATCTGCAGGCTCGGGTCGGCGATGACGAGCTCCTCGAATGCGGCGATGTTGCCGCCGTGGTCGTCGAGACCGCCGAGCTCCTTCGGGAAGGCGCGATGCACCGCGCCCTGATCGACCAGGATCTTGAGCTGCTTCAGCACGCGCTCGCGATGCTCGGCCATCGGCTGGCCCTCGATGCGCTGCAGGTCGGGGTGTGCGGCGCGCTCACGCGCGGCGATGCGGATGTCCGCCCACGTGCCGAGGAGCTGTCGCCCGAGCGCGGCGACGTCGACCTTGGGCGAGTCGGGCGCCTCGGCGGCCGGCGGGGCCGGGACCGGGGCCGCGACCTCGTCGTTCGCGGGCTTCGCGGGTACCGTGGCGGCGCGCTCGCCCGAGTTCTTCGTGGTGGTGCGGTGTGCCGTGTCAACCATCGTCGGTTCTCGTCCTTCGTATGCGGCGGTCAGCTCTCTCCACGGTAGGACGACCGGCTGTCGCCCGAAAACGGGGCGTCCGGGGCCTACAAAACACGCGCACGACGGCTCACGGGCACCTGTTGGGACCCTACAAACCCCGGTGCCTCTGCCGTGGTGGTGTCCACAATCGGATGTCGCGGCATCCGCTCGATCGTCTGCCGCCTAGTGGCGGAAGAACTCGTTCGCGCGACGCGTCCAGAGCATGGCGATGATGAGGAGGGCGAAGACGATGCCGATGTACTCGCCGATCGCGACGGCCGGATACGTGATCGCGAGGAACACGGAGAGGAGGATCGACAGCACCTCGAAGACGGTGACGACGATGCGCGCGCCGTTGCTGCCACGCAACAGCCCGACGGCCACGACGATCACGACCACGCCGACGAGGATCCCGGCCAGCGCGGTGGCGATGAGCTGGCTCGCCCCACCGAACTGCTCGACCGTCGAGGCGATGCTCGTCTGGAAGAGGAGTATGGTGCCGCCGAGGATGTCGAGTGCCCCCGAGATCCAGGTCAGCACGGCGACGAAGGTCACGCCGCCAGGTCGATGGATGGCCATGAACGCCCCCGTTCGCGCCGCCCGACATGGCGGCCTGTTGCGATGTTAGCGCGAGGCGGCCTCGCTGCCGCGGAAGTAGGCGCTCGCCGGGCGCGTCCAGAGCAGGATCACCACGATCGCCGTGACGAGGACGCTCGCCCACTCGCCCACCGGGTCGCCGAGGTACGCCACCGCCATGAACAGCGAGCCGATGAGCGACAGGATCTGCAGCACCGTGACGATCATGCGAGCGATCCAGCGCCCCAGCCAGAGGCCGAACGAGAGGATCACGACGATCAGGCCGAGCACCATCGAGCCGATCGCGGCGGCGAGCAGCCCGCCCGATCCGCCGAAGGCGTCCGTCACATCGGGATCGTCCCCCTGGAAGATCAGGAGGATGCCCGTGATGATGTCGATGACACCGGACACGAATGCCAGGACCGCCACGATGGCGACTCCGATCGGCCGGCTCGTTGCTTCAGGCATGATGCGCTCCCCACTCGCTTCGCGCCGTGCAGCGCCGCACGACGACCTTGGGCCGATGCTAGCGCGACGACGGATGCCGCAGCACGAATCAGTCCGTCGGCTCGCCGGGAGCGAGGCCGCGGAAGAAGCGCGACGCCTCGCCCGACCACAGCAGGAACAGGATGGCGAGGGCCAGGAGCGCGCTCAGGATCTCGGTCGACAGGGTGGCCGGCGCCGCGATGCCAGACGAGACCGAGCCCGCCAGCGAGATCACCTGCAGGATCGTGGCCGCGAAGCGGGCGACCGCGTTGCCCCGGAACAGGCCGTAGGCGACGAGCAGCATGATGGCGCCCAGCACGATCGACGAGACGGCGACCGCGACGAGAAGGCCCGCTCCGCCGAACCGCTCCGTCGCACTCGCATCGGACTGCGTCGCGAGCAGCACGATGCCGCCGATGATGTCGAAGACGCCGGACACGATCGCGAGGACGGCGACGATCGTGACGCCGAGCGGACGCTTGGGGCCGAACTGGTCTGACATGTTGCTCCTGACGACGCCGGTGCACGGATGCCACGGGCCACGACCCGTTGCCGCGATCCTAGCCCCCGCCCGGCGGCGGGCAGCCCAGGTCGCTGGCGCGCCGCAACGGATCAGCCGTGCTCGGCGACCACGGCGAGCAGCTTCTCGCCGTACGCCTCGAGCTTCTTCGCCCCGATGCCGCTGATGCCGTCGAGGTCGGCGAGCGCGGTCGGACGGGCCTCGGCGACGCCGCGGAGCGTGGCGTCGCCGAACACGATGTAGGCCGGGACCCCCTGCTCGCGGGCCTCGCCGGCGCGCCACTCCCGCAGGGCCTGGAAGAGCTCGGCCTGCGCCGGATCGAGGTCGGCGGCGGCGGGCACCGCCTTCGGACCGCGGGAGCGGATGGGCCGATCGGGCTCGGTGCGGAGCATGACCGTGCGTGCTCCGGAGAGCACGGCGGCCGAGGCATCCGTCAGCGCGAGCGTTCCGTACTCGCCGTGGGTCGCGAGCAGGCCTTGCGCCAGGAGCTGGCGCACGACGCCGCGCCACTGCTGCTCGCCGAGGTCGGCGCCGATGGCCCAGGTCGCGAGGGAATCGTGACCGTACTGGCGTACGCGAGGGGTCTCCTTGCCGCGGAGGATGTCGATGAGGTGGCCGGCGCCGAACTGCTGCCGGCGCTCGCGCTTGAGGCGCACGATGGTGGACATGAGCTTCTGCGCCGGGATCGTGCCGTCCCATGCGGCGGGCGGTTCGAGGCAGGTGTCGCAATTGCCGCACGGTTCGCTCGCCTGGCCGAAGTAGGCGAGCAGGTTCTGGCGGCGGCACTGCACGGTCTCGCAGAGCGCGAGCATGGCGTCGAGGTGCTGCGCCAGACGACGTCGGTGCGCGAGATCGCCGGGACTCTCGTCGATCATGCGGCGCTGCTGCACCACGTCTTGGAGGCCGTAGGCGAGCCACGCCGTCGCGGGCAGTCCGTCGCGACCGGCGCGCCCCGTCTCCTGGTAGTAGCCCTCGACCGACTTGGGAAGGTCGACATGGGCGACGAACCGGACGTCGGGCTTGTCGATGCCCATGCCGAACGCGATCGTCGCGACGATCACGACGCCGTCCTCGCGGAGGAAGCGCTCCTGCGTGCGGCGCCGGACGCGGGCGTCGAGGCCCGCGTGGTACGGCATGGCGTCGACGCCGTTGGCGACGAGGAACGCCGCCAGCTTCTCGGTGGACGCGCGGGAGAGCGCGTAGACGATGCCCGAGACCGGTTCGCCCGAGGCATCCCGCCCCTCGCTGCGCACGAAGTCGAGCAGTTGCCGGCGCACGTCGACCTTGGGCGCGATGCGGTACTGGATGTTGGGGCGATCGAAGCTCGACACGAAGTGCCGCGCGCCGTCGAGCGAGAGCCGTGCGGTGATCTCGCGGTGCGTCGCCTCGGTCGCGGTGGCCGTGAGCGCGATGCGCGGCACGTCGGGCCAGCGTTCGGCGAGCTCGGAGAGTGCGAGGTAGTCGGGGCGGAAGTCGTGACCCCACTGGGCGACGCAGTGCGCCTCGTCGATCGCGAAGAGGGCGACCCGCCCCTCTTCGAGGAAGCGCTTGACCGGCTCGGCATTGAGCCGCTCGGGCGCGATGTAGAGCAGGTCGAGCTCGCCCGCGAGGTAGGCGCGTTCGACCGCCGCACGCTCGGCCGGCAGCTGGCTCGAGTTGAGGTACGCGGCGCTCACCCCGTTGCGCACGAGCGCGTCGACCTGGTCGTGCATGAGCGCGATGAGCGGCGACACCACGATGCCGGTGCCCTCGCGGAGGAGTGCGGGGATCTGGTAGCAGAGGCTCTTGCCGCCGCCTGTGGGCATGAGCACGACCGCGTCGCCGCCGCGCGTGACCTGCGCGATGATCTCGGCCTGCTCGCCCCGGAACGCGTCGTAGCCGAAGACCGTGTGCAGGGCCTCGGCGGCGTCGGCGAACCGGGCGGGCGCAGCGCGCGCGACCCGCGAGCCCGTCGAAACGCGCCGCTCGGACGAACCCGCTTCGGCGGGCGCAGGGAACTCGTCGGCCGGCGGTGCCCACTCGTCGTCGGGGGGCGGAAGTTCGTCGGGATCCCACGGGACCTCCTCGGTCCAATGGGGTTCCGCGTTGGGGCTCACCCGACGAGTGTAACGAGCGCCTGCGACGCTCCGGCCCGATTCTCCGCGGGTGGGAAGGGCCCGGGCGAACGAGAGCGGCCCCGGACGAGTCCGGGGCCGCTCCGCCATTCAGACGCGGGACTCAGCCGACGTTCAGCGTGAACGAGCTGGTCGTGCCGGTCGAGGGCACGAACACGTCAAACGTGGTCGGACCGCTCGCGCCGGCCGGGACCGTGAACGTGACGCTCGCCTGGCCGACCTCGTCGTACTCCGGCGTGTACGCGGTGTCGATCGGCGCGCTGCCGAGGGTGACGCCGCCATACGAGACGACTGCCGTGTCGGCGTCGACCTCGTCGCGCGTGAAGTCGAGCGACGACAGGTCGACGGTCACCTCGGCGCCCGCAGCGACCGTGATTCCGCCGGGCAGGTGCACGCCGACCGCGCGCTGCTGCACGTCGGGAGTGGCGGTACCGAAGGCGTCGAACCAGTCGACCATCGACTCGAGGTCGATCTTGCCGCTGTCGGCCTTGTTCGCGCCCTCGTCCAGGGTGGAGAAGTTGTCGCCGCCCGAGGCGAGGAACGAGTTGACCCCGACCGAGTAGGTGGCGTTCGGGTCGATCGGAGTGCCGTTGAGCCACATCTGGGTGATGTGCGATCCCAGCGCCGCGGCCGGGTCGTAGGTGTACGTGAACGCGTCGTTCACGCCGAGCTTCAGGAACGGACGCGACTTGCCCGGCTGCCACTGCTCCTCGAGCACCTGCTTGATCTGGGCACCCGTGAGGTCCATCGACACGAGCGTGTTGGCGAACGGCTGGACTCCCGCCGCCTCGGCGTAGGTGACCTCGCCCGACGCCAGGTCGGCTCGCAGGCCGCCCGGGTTCATGAACGTGATGTCCACGCTCCGAGTCCCGTCGACGTTGAGCGCCCAGAGCTGTACGTCTGCGACGAAGTTGCCGAGCGTGGACTCGCCGCCGCGGTTCTCCGGGAACGAGGATGCTCCTGCCGGGTCCGAGCGCACGGCGCGTCCGAAGAGACTGGTGGCATCGCCGAGCACGACGCTGCCGAGTTCGGCTGCGACCTCGACGGCGTCATCGACGATGACCGAGGTCTTGTGGTCGTCCTTGTAGGCGTAGCCGACGATGTCGCCCTCGGCGTCGCGCACGGCGAGGTCGTAGATCGTGTTGTGCATCGACACGATCTCGTCGCCGAGCGTGTCGTACCGGATCACCATGTTGCTGAAGCGCTCGCCGTACTGGCCGCTCGAGATGACCGGCCGACCGTCGATCACGTGGTTGTACGCAAGGTGCGTGTGGCCCGACACGATCGCATCGATGTTGTCGTTGGCGCCGTTCACGATCTCGCCGAACGGAGTGGTCGGGTCGATCGCGGACTCGATCGCCGTCGTCGCGGCGCCCTCGTGCACGAGCATGATGACGATGTCGGCCTCGCCGTTCGCGGCGTCGCCGTCGCTGAGCTGGTCCGCGACGCGGTTCGCCGCCTCGACGGGGGCGCCGACGTCGATCTGGTCGATGCCCGCGGGACTCACGAGGGACGGCAGCTCCTCGGTCACCGCGCCGACGAAGCCGATGCTGACGTCCTTGAACTCCTGCACCCAGTACTCCGGGAGCGCGGGGTCATCGGTGCCCGCGTCGTAGACGTTCGCACCGAGGTACTCCCACTCGGCGAGCGGCATGACCCGGTCGGTGAGGTCGGCGAAGCCCTGGTCGAACTCGTGGTTGCCGACCGCGCTCACGTCGAGGCCGGCCTCGTTGAGCGCCTCGATGGTCGGCACGTCCTGCTGGATGAATGACGTGAACGTGGATGCGCCGATCATGTCGCCGGCGGCCGCGAAGACCGTGTCGGCGCTGCCGCGGCGGATCTCGTCGACGGCCCGTGCGAGCGCGGCGATGCCGCCCGCGGCGCCGGACTGCTCGATGCGCCCGTGGAAATCGTTGACCGTGACGAGGTTGATCTCGGCGATCTTCTGCTTGTCCACCGGCGGCGCGGCCTGGGCGGATGCGACGCCGCTGAACGTGAGCGCGGCGGCAGTGGCCGTCGCGAGCGCGCCTGCGGCGAACCGGCTGCGCGACCGAATGGGGGCATTGGTGCGATCGAGTTCCGCACCACTGGACCGATGCTGCATTCCGTGTCTCCTCTGCGAGTCCGCCGAGGTTCCCGAATCCGCAACCCCCGGCCCTGCACGCCCCCGCGCGACGCTCGGGGGACGATCGAAGCCTACGATTCGCGCCCGGACGCGGGGAAGTGGTTTCGCCAACTCGTCACCTGCACTTAAGTGGAATGTGCGCAGAGCCTGCTCATATGAGCAGGCGCACCCCCGATGAGGTGTCACCCCGACCCGGGGCTAGGCTGGCCGCCGATGCTCACCGCCGTCCTCTCCCTCAGCGGCGCCCTGGTCTTCGGCGCGGCCGACTTCCTCGGCGGACTCGCCGCCAAGCGGATCAACGCGATGCTCGCGACGGCGGTCGCCGGACTCACCGGCCTCGTCCTGCTCCTCGTCGTCGCCCCGTTCCTCGGCGGAGCGTGGACCGCCCACGACGTGCTCTGGGGCATCATCTCCGGGGTTGCCGGGGCCGTCGCGATCACCCTCCTCTACGCCGCGCTCGCGATCGGCCCGATGAGCATCCTCTCGCCGCTCACCGCCGTGATCTCCGCGGTCGTGCCGATGGCGTGGGGTCTCGTCGTGAGCGGCGAGCGACTCGCCACGCTCGGCTACTGGGCGCTCGGGCTCGCCCTCGTCGCGGTCGTGCTCGTCGGGTTCGTGCCCGAGCGGGGCGCCGTGCGCCCGAGCCTGCGGGGACTCGTCCTGGCGACCGGTTCAGGGCTGGCCATCGGCACCTTCTTCATCACGATCGACCAGACGAGCGACGAGAGCGGCATCACTCCCCTCATCCTCAACCGCGGCGTCAGTGCCGGTCTCATCTTCACGGCACTCGGCGTGCTCGCCGTCGCGCGTGCCATGCGACGGCGACGCAGGTACGCGGTCGACGAGCGGATGCCGCGAGCCGCCGCGGCCCGCACGGCCGCGCCGAGGCGCACCGCCGTCACGGCCGGCCTGCGCCTCGCGGTCGCCTGCGGCGTCGTCGACGTGACCGCCAATACGCTGCTCCTGCTCGGAATCCGCGCCGGCGACCTCTCGGTCGCGGCGGTGCTCGGCGCGATGTACCCAGCGGGCACGATCCTGCTCGCCGCGGTCGTGCTGAAGGAGCGCATCGCGCCCGTGCAGTGGGTTGGGCTCGCGCTCGCGCTGACCGCGGCGGGCATGCTCGCGCTCGCGTAGGGGTCTACAGCCGCACCACCTCGGTCACCCGCACGCTCGCCGCGCCGACCTCGGCCGACGCCTCGAGGTCGACCTCCGCCCGGATCCGCCAGTCGTGGTCGCCCGCGGGGTCGTCGATCGTCTGCTCGACGCGCCACACGCCGGACGCGGCATCCGTCTCGTCGATCGTGACGAGCCGCGGTGAACGCGCCGCCCCGTCGGTGCCGATCGAGTCGTGCTCGGCGTAGTAGCGGTCGAGCGCGTCGGGCCACCCCGCGTCGGGGTCGAGCTCGGCCAACTCGTCGTCGCGCTCGAGCGCGGCGAGCTGCACGCGGCGGAAGAGCTCGTTGCGCACGAGCACGGTGAACGCGCGGCGATTCGTGACGACCGACGGCGGCGCGGGCGGCACCACGGGCGCCTCGTCCTCGGGCAGGTGCGCCGTGGGATCGACGAGCTCGTTCCACTCGTCGACGAGGCTCGAGTCGACCTGGCGCACCAGCTCGCCGAGCCACTCGATGAGGTCGAGGAGCTCCTCGTCCTTCGCGTCGGTCGGCACCGTCTGCCGGATCGCCCGGAACGCGTCGGAGAGGTAGCGCAGCACGAGCCCCTCGCTCCGGGCGAGCTGGTAGAACGCCACGTACTCGCCGAACGACATCGACCGCTCGAACATGTCGCGCACGACCGACTTCGGCGAGAGCTCGAAGTCGCGCACCCACGGCTGGCTCGACGCGAACGTCTCGAACGCCTGCGCGAGCAGCTCGGCGAGCGGCTTCGGCCAGGTGACCTCCTCGAGCAGCTCCATGCGCTCCTCGTACTCGACGCCGTCCTGCTTCATGGCCGCGACGGCCTCGCCGCGGGCCTTGAACTGCTGCTGGGAGAGGATCGGGCGCGGGTCGTCGAGCGTCGACTCGATGATCGACACGACGTCGAGCGCGTAGTGCCCGGTGCCGACTCCCGTGCCCGCCGCGGCATCCGGGTCGAGCAGTTCGATCGCGGCGAGCGCGAACGGCGACAGCGGCTGGTTGAGGGCGAAGTTCGGCTGCAGGTCGATCGTGAGGCGCAGGTCGGCCGGTCGCCCCGGCGCCGACGGCGGGAGGAGCTCGACGACGCCCGCGTCGCGCAGCGTCCGCAGGAGTTCGAGCGCACGGCGGGCGAGCTCGACCTGCCGCGACCGCGCCTCATGGTTGTCGAAGACGAGCGAGCGGATGCCGCGGGCCACGTCTCCCCCGCGGCCGATCACGTTGATGAGCATCGCCGCCGTGAGCTTCAGCTGGGGTGCGAGCGGTTCGGGCTCGGCGGCGACGAGCCGCTCGTACGACCCCTCGCCCCACGTGACCTGGCCGGCCGGCGCCTTCTTGCGCACGACCTTCTTGAGCTTCTTCGGATCGTCGCCCGCCTTGCGAACGGCGACCTCGTTCTCGATCTCGTGCTCGGGCGCGAGCACGACGACCGTGCCGGCGGTGTCGTAGCCCGCCCGGCCCGCGCGTCCGGCGATCTGGTGGAACTCGCGAGCGCTCAGCTGCCGCATCCGCTGCCCGTCGAACTTCGCGAGCGCCGTGATCAGCACCGAGCGGATCGGCACGTTGATGCCGACGCCGAGCGTGTCGGTGCCGCAGATGACGCGGAGGAGCCCGCGCTGCGCGAGCGTCTCGACGAGTCGTCGGTAGCGGGGGAGCATGCCCGCGTGGTGCACGCCGATGCCCGCGCGCACGAGACGTGAGAGCGTCTTGCCGAACGCCGTCGTGAACCGGAAACCGCCGATGGCCGCGGCGATCTCGTCGCGCTGCTCGCGCGTGACGACGCGGATCGACGACAGCGCCTGCGCCCGCTCCATCGCTGCCGCCTGCGAGAAGTGCACGATGTACACGGGCGCCTGCCGGGTCTCGATGAGCTCCTCGACGGTCTCCTGCACCGGCGTCTTCGCGTAGGAGAAGTGCAGGGGCACGGGGCGGTCGACGCCCGTGACCCGCGCGGTCTCGCGGCCGGTGCGCCGGGTGAGGTCGTCGGCGATTCCGGTGACGTCGCCGAGCGTCGCCGACATGAGGACGAACTGCGCGCGCGGCAGCGTGATGAGCGGCACCTGCCACGCCCAGCCGCGCTCGGGGTCGCCGTAGTAGTGGAACTCGTCCATCACGACCTGGTCGACCGCGGCATCCGCCCCGTGCCGGAGGGCGAGGTTGGCGAGGATCTCCGCGGTGCAGCAGATGATCGGGGCATCCGGGTTCACCGAGCTGTCGCCCGTGACCATGCCGACGTTGCAGGCCCCGAAGATGTCGACGAGCTGGAAGAACTTCTCGCTGACGAGCGCCTTGATGGGGGCCGTGTAGTAGCTGCGGCCGCCCTGGGCGACGGATGCCGCGTGCGCAGCCACCGCGACGAGCGACTTGCCGGTGCCGGTCGGCGTCGACAGGACGACGTTCGAGCCCGAGACGATCTCGATGACCGCCTCGTCCTGCGCGGGGTAGAGGGCGAACCCCCGCTCGTCGGCCCAGTCGACGAAGGCGTCGTACATCGCGTCGGCATCGTACGGGCGCGGAGCGCGGTCGAGGAGCGGCTGGGTCATCCGTCCGAGTCTGTCACGCGCGCGGCGCCCGGGCGGCGCCGCGCGGTCAGGGGCGGGGCGCGAAGTCGGCGGCGAGGCGCCCGAGTGCGTCGCGCTCGTCGGCTCCGAGCTCGCCGGGCGACGCCGCCGACGCCGTGATGGCGATGTCGGGTCCGCCCGCGGGCGACCACGTGATGGTGCCGTGCTCGAAGCATCCGCTGAACTCGTGCCGGTCGGGGTCGAATCCGACGTCGGCGACCGGCAGGCCCAGCGCCGACCGCTCCCATCCGAGGAGCGACCAGATGTCGCGGACCATGCCGTGCACGACCGCGGCGCCGTGCCGCGCGGTCCAGTAGACGGATCCGCCCTCGAAGTGCGCGTAGCCCCCGTCCACGCCGATGAGCGGCTGCTCGTCGGTCGTCGGCAGGCCGAGGAACGACGACTCGCCGCCGAGGGCGAGCCACCGGGCGGCGATCTCGCCGTGCACCTCGTGCGCCCCCGTGCCGTCCGACCAGTAGACGGCGCCGCGCTCGTACTCGCGGCGATACACGTCGGCGTCGCCCACGCGCGTGTGCGGTGCCACGGCGTCGCCGAGCCACGCGTGCTCGGCACGCTTCTCGCTGATCGCGGGCACCGCGACCAGGAGCCGGTTCGACGGGTCGAAGCTTACGGCCGTGCGGAAGTCCGACCAGCTCACGGGGCGCTCGCGACGGGTCGACCGGCGGTCGCCGGGTCGAGCGTGGTGGGTCGGCGACAGGCGCCGGGGTCGCGTCATCCGCTGGTCCATGGTGGTGCTCCGCTCATCGGCCCGGAGATCCGGGGAGGGGCCCGGTGATCCGGGTGAGACAGGGGAAGCCGGCCGGCGCCCCGCTCGCGGGAGGAGGTGCCGGGCCGGCTTTCCGATCGTGCGCCGCGGTGACAGTTCCCCCTGCGGTCCACGGCTCGACGATCGACTCCTACGCTACGAGCCGGGTTCCGGCCCGGGATCAGGGATACCCCTGAACGTGGGATGGCGCGTCAGCGCGCTCGCTCGAGCGCGGCGCTCGCGGCGGCGGTCGCCGTGGCGACGATCGCGGCTCGGCGCTCGGCGACCCGGTCGGTGCCCGATCCGTCGCCGACGAGGAGCCGGTCGAGCTGACCGAGCACGGGCCACGCGTTGACGAGGGAGACGATGGTGAGCAGCAGTTCTCCGGCGGTGTCCCGATCGACGCCCGGCAGCAGCGCCTGGAACCGGGTGAGCTTCTCGCGATGGTACTCGACGCGCGCAGCGGCGGCCGCGGCCGCCGGTCCGCGCTCGAGTCCCTCCCAGAACACGAGCCGCGGGATGACGCCGTCGGCGACGTGATGCTCGAAGAGGCGCCCGGCGTAGTCGCCCACGGCGTCGGCGCCGACGCCGGTCATGGGCACGTCGTCCATCGAGGCGCGGAGCCTGGTGCCGAGGACGGCGGCGAAGAGGTCGTCCTTCTTGCCGAAGTACTGGTAGATGCGCTCCTTGTTGACCCCGGCGGCCTGGGCGATGCGATCGACGCGGGCTCCGGCGAGGCCGTGTTCGGCGAACTCGGCGGTCGCCGCGTCGAGGAGCCGCCGTCGGGTGCGTTCGGTGTCCCAGGCCATGCGCCGAGTCTACAATCTCCAACTGGACAGTTGCGATTACGGCGCGGGCGTGGTTCACTTACAACCATTCAGTTGGAGATTGAACCTGGAGATGACATGACCGCCGATCCCATCGCCCGCACGCCCTCCGCCGCCGCGCCCACCGCCGCCGCCCCGAGCGCGCCTGCCGCCACCTCGTCCGCCGAAGCCACCGCGCCCCCCGCACCCGCTGCGCCCGCCGGCCCGCCGTCGGTGCACGTTCGGGCCGTCATCACGTGGGTCGCGATCTTCCCGCTCGTGGCCGTCGGCATGCTCGCGCTCGCCCCGTTCTCGGAGTCGTGGCATCCCGTGCTCCGCGCCCTCGTGCTCACCCTCGTCGTGGTCCCGCTCGCGGTGTACCTCGTGGTGCCGCAGCTCCTGCGCGGCTACGGCGCACTGCGCCGTCGCCGCCCGCGTTCGGGGGCCGGTGCTTGATCGCGTCGATCGCGGCCCACTAGCGTTCGCTCAGGCCGACACACGCCGGCGCGTCACCATCCGTCATCGTCGCAGGAGGACCGCATGCTGATCGCCGAGGAGAAGGGCGCCGAATCGGCGACCCGACCCGCACCGGGCAACTTCGACGTCGCCCTCGTGGTGGTGCACGGCATGGGCAGCGCGTACAAGAGCCAGATCCTCCTCGAGTGGGCCGAGCCGATCCTCGAGCGTATGGACTGGCTCGCGCGCGACCGCATCATCGGCGCCGACGAGGGGCACGGCGTCACCATCCACGACTCCGACCTCGCGGGCGAGCTGCCCATGGTCACCGCGACCGTGCGGTTCCCGAAGCGGCGCGACCCCGAGGCTGCGGCGGATGCCCCGGTCGAGACGGTCGTGCGCAAAGTCGCCATCCTCGAGGCGCGATGGTCGGATTCGTTCGTGCCGATGACCCGGGCGCAGGTGTTCCGCTGGGCGGTGCCGTTCCTGTGGCGGGCGATCTCGCGCACCCTGGGCCTGTTCCTCGGCACGATGGTGCTCCTGCCGTGGATGACGCTCGTGCACCACCTGCGCATGGACCGGCGGCTGCTGTTGCTGCCGCGCACGGTCAACCTCGTCGTCGACGTCGTCCGCCTCGTGGTCAGCACCCTCGCGTACGTCGCGACCTGGGTGTTCCTCGTGCTCCTCGGGATCGTGGTGACGCCGATCCTGCCGCTGCTCAGCCCGCTGCTGCTCATCCCGTGGTTCAAGGACGTGGCGCAGGGCGTGCTCGACCAGCTCGTCGAGTCGATCGGCGACGTCGCGACGTGGAAGGAGCGACCGGTTCGCGCATCGGCGATGCGCCTCGTCGTGCGCGACGCGCTGGCACGGGCCAAGGAGCTCGTCGGCGACGGCGACGTGCACCTCTTCGCGCACTCGCAGGGCGCCGCCGTCTCGACGTTCGCCCTCTTCGAAGAGCTCGATCCGACGGCGTATCACGTGCGGCGCCTCACGACCGTGGGCGCGGCCGTGATGCTCCTCGGCCGGGAGAGCTGGCGCGGGCGGAAGGACTCGTACACGCCCGTGCAGACCTGGATCGAGCGGAACCGCGCCGCCGAGCCCGGCGCGCGCGTCGAGTGGGACAACCACTGGGCGATCTGGGATCCGTTCTCGGCGGGGCCGATCGCCGACACGCGCGCCGAGGCCCGCACGCGCTGGCGGGCCGCGTACTTCCCCTCCGACGACACGGTCGCCGATGGCCCCGAGGAGCACGCCGTGCACAACACGAGCCAGCCCTTCCTCGACCACGGCATGTACCACGCGAACACCACGCAGGTGGTCGAACCGACCGCGCGGCACCTGCTCGGACCCGACTTCCCGACCGTTCCCGAGCCGGTCGCCTACCTCCGCAACCGGCTCGTCGTCATCGACAAGAAGTCGCTCGGGCTGTCGAGCATCGCCGCGGTCGTGATCGCGGCGATCCTTCCCGGCCTGCCCGCGGCATCCGCCATCTTCGCCGGGCTCGTGACGCTCGTCGCGAGCGCCGTCGGCCTCGCCGTCGCATTCGTCACGTCGGCCGACCTCGAGGCCGGGGCGTCCGCCGGCGCCGACGCCGTGGCGTTCCTCATCGACGGCGACCGGCTGTCGGCGATCGGCTGGGTGGTCGCGTCGGCCCTGCTCCTCGCGCTCCTGATCTGGCTGAACCAGATCATGCAGGGCCAGACCGAGCGCTCCATCGTGTGGGACCGGTGCCCGCTCGACGTGCGCACCTGGCTCGTGATCACGGCCATCCCCCGCACCCTGTACGTGCTCACGGCCGCCGCGGTCGTGTGGTTCGCCGTGTTCGCCTGGAACGATCCCCGGCTCGACACGACCGCGCTCGTCGTCACCGCGATCGGGCTCGCGGTGGTCGCCGGCTTCGTCATCGTGGAGCCGCGGTTCGCACCGGCGCCGGTCGTCGTGCCGGCCCGTCCCCGACCCGGAGGTGCCGGGGTGCTCCCGCTGTCCGAGCCCATGCGGCTCGGCGACGCGATGGCGAGCCCCGAGTACCGCGCGGAGCTGGCGGCACGGCGTGGGATGCTCCGGCCGGAGGGGCCGTGGGCCACCTGGTGGGCGAAGCACTTCCATGCCTGGCGCCCGCCGGAGGAGACCCCGGGCGCCGAGCGCCGCGCCTGAGCTCAGGCGCTCCGGTCCGACGGCGGGCGCACCGTCGGACGCAGCACGCCGACGGGGTCGCCGCCCGTCGCGAGCTCGACGATCGCCTCGATGAGGCGGAACGGAACGAGCGCCACGAGGTGCAACGCGACGAGCGGGGCGAGCAGGCCCGTGGCGTAGTTCAGCAGGAGCATGAGCGGCGCGAGCCGCCACCAGGGCACGGTGGCAAGCGCGGGCACGAGCGCGGCGGCGAGCCAGACGGGATTCCAGAACGCGGCGACGGATGCCCCGACCACGACCAGCGCGCCGAGCACCGCCTGCACCATGAAGACCGCGCCCGCGACCCCGCCGAGCGCGCGTTCCCGATCGGCGGACACCCACGCCCACATCAGCCAGGCCCGCAGGAGCGGCACGCGCTGCTCTCGGAGCGCGGTGCGGAACACCCGGTCGTCCTCCCGCCGCTGCACGAGTGCGGCCCGGCGGTCGCCGAGCGCGTCGGCGGCGTCGGAACGGTCGTCGTGCAGCACCGCGGGCGCCGACTGGCGTCCATAGCTCGCGATGAAGCTCCAAAGCCACGACGGCACCGACGCCAGGTCGCTGGCGCGGCCGGCGCCCACCTCGTACCGTCGTCCCGACACGGGGTCCTCGTAGTCGAAGCCGGCGCGCAGCCGGAAGCGATACCCGTCGGCGGGTCGCTGCGCGAGCACGAGCTCCTCGAGGTCTCCCCCGTCGTCGGTGCGGAACGGCATGCGGTCTCCTTCGCTCGCGACCATCTTGCCGCGACCTCTCAGCCGAGCAGCAGCGCCACTGCGAGGAGCACCGGGACCGATCCCATGGTGGTGAGGAACACGGTGTCGCGCGCGACGAGCTCTGCCGTCTCGTAGCGCTGCGCGAAGTTGAAGACGTTCTGCGCGGTGGGCAGGGCGGCCAGCACCGTGACGGCGTACAGCTCGACCCCGTCGAGGCCGAAGGCGAAGCGGCCGAGCGCCCACGCCGTGACCGGCATCGCGACCAGCTGCAGCGTGGTGGCGAGCAGCACGTCGCGGCGACCGCTGCCGGGCTCGAGGAGGCGCTGGCCGTGCAACGACATGCCGTAGGCGATGAGCATGACGGGCACGGCGGCGTGGCCGATCAGCTCGACCGGCTCGAGCACGATCGCCGGCAGTTCGAGCCCCGACACGGCGACGACGACGCCCGCCAGCGAGCCGATGATGATCGGGTTCGTGAAGGTCGAGCGCAGGATGTCCCGCACCGAGGTGCGTCCCTCGACCCGGGCGCCGAGCACCGCGAGCGCGGTCGGCGCGAAGACGAGCAGCTGCAGCAGGAGCACCGGGGCGGCGTAGGCGGCGTCGCCGAGCATGTAGGCCGCGATGGGGATGCCGATGTTGTTGCCGTTGACGTAGCCCGACGCGAGCGAGCCGACGACGGTGTGCGCGACCGTGCGCCGCCAGACGAGGAGCGACACGGTCGCGAACACGAGCATCATCGCCATGGCCGCGATGGCCGACACCGGCAGCAGTGCCGAGAACAGCGCGCGGACGTCGGCGGTCGCGAGCACCGAGAACAGCAGGAACGGGCCGAGCACGTTGAAGGCCAGCAGCGCGAGCACCTGGCGGGCGCCCGGGCCAAGGACGCCGGTGCGCCCGGTCACGTAGCCCACGACGACGGCGAGTGCGATGACGGCGAACCCGGTGAAGACCTGCGTCATGCGTGCGGACCGGCCACGGGTCGGAGGGGCGCGTCGGTCATCGCCTCGACCCTACCCCGCGTGCGGGCGGCGCTGGCCGCGGCGGCGTTCCCGACCTAGGCTCGGATGCAGCCGAGTCGGACGGGGGATGACATGGCAGGCGCGGGCGGGCAGCGTGGGGAATCCGAGACCGGCGGCGCGGCGGCATCCGTCGCCCTCGAGGTGGTCGACGCGTGGTGGCGGGCCGCGAACTTCCTGAGCGTCGGGCAGATCTACCTGATGGACAACCCGCTGCTCGACGATCCGCTCGAGCCCGAGCACATCAAGCCGCGCCTCCTCGGCCACTGGGGCACCTCCCCGGGGCTCAACCTCGTCTACGCGCACCTCAACCGGGCGATCGTCGAACGCGGCACGCCCGCGATCTACGTCTGCGGCCCCGGACACGGCGGACCCGCCATGGTGGCCAACACGTGGCTCGACGGCACCTACTCCGAGCTGTTCCCGGCCGTCACGGCCGACCGTGAGGGCATGCGGCGGCTGTTCCGCCAGTTCTCGTTCCCCGGCGGCATCCCGTCGCACGCGGCACCCGAGACGCCCGGGTCGATCAACGAGGGCGGCGAGCTCGGCTACTCGCTCATGCACGCCTACGGCGCCGCGCTCGACCGCCCCGGCCTCGTGGTCGCCTGCGTCATCGGCGACGGCGAGGCCGAGACCGGTGCGCTGGCCGCCAGTTGGCGCGCGCACGCGTTCCTGAACCCCGCCACCGACGGCGCGGTGCTGCCGATCCTGCACCTCAACGGCTACAAGATCGCCAACCCGACCCTGCTCGCGCGCATCCCCGAGTCGGAGCTCGTCGAGTTCCTCCGCGGCAACGGCTACGAGCCGCTCCTCGTCACGGGCGGATTCGACGGCGAGGACCACCTGGCCGTGCACGCGCGCATGGCCGACGCGATCGACGTCGCCGTCGAGCGCCTCGCCGACATCCGGGCGGATGCCGCAGCCGGCGCCTTCGACGAGCGGCCGCCCCGCTGGCCGGCGATCGTGCTGCGCACGCCCAAGGGCTGGACCGGTCCCGGCGTGGTCGACGGCGTGCAGGTCGAGGGCACGTTCCACTCGCACCAGGTTCCGCTCGCCGGCGTGCGTGACGACCCCGAGCACCTCGCGATGCTCGAGGCGTGGCTGCGCTCGTACCGACCCGAGGAGCTCTTCGACGACGACGGCCGCCCGATTCCCGGGCTCGATGCCCTGCGCCCGCGCGGAGACCTGCGGATGAGCGGGACGCCGATCGCGAACGGCGGCGTGGTACGACCGCTCGCGCTGCCCGGCACCGAGCCGTTCGCGGTCGAGGTCCGCGCCGACGGGCGCGGCGCCGACGGCAAGGCGACGGAGGTGTTCGGCGAATGGTTCGCCGAACTCATGCGCACCAACCCCGACGACGTGCGGCTCTTCGGTCCCGACGAGGTGCTCTCCAACCGGCTGGGCGCGGTGTTCGAGGTCACCGACCGGGCGTGGGCCGCCGAGCTGCATCCGCTCGACGAGCACCTCGCCCGGTCGGGACGGGTGATCGAGGCGCTCAGCGAGAACCTCATGCAGGGGCTGCTCGAGGGGTACCTGCTCACCGGGCGGCACGGGCTCATCACGAGCTACGAGGCGTTCATCCACATCAACGACTCGATGTTCAACCAGCACGCCAAGTGGCTGGAGGCGGCGAACGAGGTGCCGTGGCGCGGCGACGTGGCGTCGCTCAACTACCTGCTGTCATCGCACGTGTGGCGGCAGGACCACAACGGCTTCTCGCACCAGGATCCCGGGTTCCTGAACGTCGTCGTCAACAAGCAGGCCGAGGTCGTGCGGGTCTACCTGCCGCCCGACGCGAACACGCTGCTCTCGGTCGCGCGGCACGCGTTCGGCACGATGAACCGGGTGAACGTCATCGTCGCGGGCAAGCAGCCGCAGCCGCAATGGCTGTCGGCCGAGGAGGCCGAGGCGCACGTGACGGCCGGGCTCGGGGTGTGGGCGTGGGCGGGCAACGAGCCGGGCTTCGACGCCGACGAGCCCGCGGCATCCGTGCCCGACGTGGTGCTCGCGTGCGCCGGCGACGTGCCGACGATCGAAACGATCGCGGCCGCCCAGCTGCTGCGCGACCGACTGCCCGGGCTCGCGGTGCGCGTCGTGAACGTCGTCGACCTCATGCGCCTGCAGGACCCCGGGCAGCACCCGCACGGCCTGCCCGACCGCGAGTTCGACGCGATCTTCACGCGGAACTCGCCGGTCATCTTCGCGTTCCACGGGT
Organism: Agromyces sp. H66; assembly: GCF_004959775.1. Lineage (GTDB taxonomy): Bacteria > Actinomycetota > Actinomycetes > Actinomycetales > Microbacteriaceae > Agromyces. The sequence goes on along the minus strand of NZ_SJZG01000012.1, from coordinate 70,546 downwards.
ACCCGTCGCTCATCCACCAGCTCGCGTACCGCCGCACCAACCACGAGAACCTGCACGTACGCGGCTTCATCGAGCGGGGCACCACGACGACGCCGTTCGACATGGTGCACCTGAATGACCTCGACCGGTACCGGCTGGCCCTCGACGTCGTGCGCCGCGTGCCCGGCCTCGCGGGCGAGCCCGGGGTGGCGGAGATCGCAGACGAGTGGCACGCCGCGCGGTCGGCGGCGCGCGGCCACGCCTACGAGCACGGCGAGGACCCCGAGTGGATCACGGGGTGGGAGTTCCGGGGCGCCGCGGGTTGACCGTTCGCGTCCCCTTCTGCGGATATACGATCCGGCGCGCCGCCGCTCGGGCCACCATGGCGGCGCGCCGGATCGTATATCCGCAGTTTCGAACAGGAGGGGCGCCGGGGGCCCGGCCCGCGGGCTACCAGCGGTCGTGGACCTGGGCGCGGATCTCGCGGTCGTAGAGTTCGCGAACGGATGCCTCGAAGCCCTCGGGCAACTCGAGCGAGCCGGCCGCCGCGTTCGCACGCGCCTGTTCGGGGCTTCGGGCGCCCGGGATGACCGAGCTCACGCCCGGCTGCGCGGTGATCCACGCCAGCGCGACCTGGGCCGGCGTCGCGTCGGGGGCGGCGGCGCGGGCGAGCTCGGAGAACTCGGCCGCGGCGCCCACGCCGGTCTCGTAGTCGACGCCCGAGAACGTCTCGCCCACGTCGAACGATTCGCCGTGCCGGTTGAAGCTGCGGTGGTCGTTCGCGGCGAACTTCGTGTCGAGCGTGTAGCGGCCCGAGAGCAGCCCGCTCGCCAGCGGCACGCGCGCGATGATGCCCACCCCGGCGGCGCGGGCTGCCGGAAGCACCTCGTCGAGCGGCTTCAGCCGGAACGCGTTGAGGATGATCTGCACGCTCGCCACGTTCGGCCGGGCGATCGCCGTGAGCGCCTCCTCGACCTTCTCGACGCTGACGCCGTAGGCCGAGATCGCGCCCTCGTCGACCAGCGTGTCGAGTGCGTCGTACACGCGATCGTCGGAGTAGACGGACGTCGGCGGGCAGTGCAACTGCACGAGGTCGAGCGTGTCGACGCCGAGGTTCGCGCGTGAGCGATCGGTCCAGGCGCGGAAGTGCTCCATCGAGTAGTTCTCGTGCTCCTGCGGCATCCGACGGCCCATCTTCGTGGCCACCGTCACGCCCGAGTCGGGGTGCTCGCGCAGCCAGCGACCGATGAGCGACTCGCTGCGGCCGTCGCCGTACACGTCGGCGGTGTCGAAGAACGTGACGCCGGCGTCGTTGGCGGCATCGAGCACGGCGAGCGCGTCGGCCTCGTCGACGTCGCCCCAGTCGGCGCCGAGCTGCCAGGTGCCGAGTCCGATGACCGAGACGGTGCGGCCGGTACGTCCGAGGGTGCGGGTCTGCATGGCTTCGAGCCTAGTCGCCCCTCAGTCCGCGGGGATCGGCACGGCTCGGCCGCTCACGACGATGCCCCCGCGCTCGGGGATGTCGACCACGAGCTCGCTGGGACGGCCGATGTGACGGCCCTGCTCGATCAGCACGCGCGCCGGCGGCGTCACGGCGCCGAGCGCGCGCAGGTACGCCCCGGTGGCGGCCGCCGCGGCGCCCGTCGCCGGATCCTCGGTGATGCGCCCGACGGGGAAGGGGTTGCGCGCCTCGAACCGCAGGCCGCCGTCCGCGGCATCCGGAAGCCGGTGCAGCACGATGATCGTCGCGGGCCAGCCCTGCGCATCCATGAGCACGCGAGCCGCCGCCGGATCGAAGTCGAAGCCGTCGAAGACGCCGGCGTCGCGCAACACGAGCACGGGGTGCCGGTTGCCCGCGTAGGCGAGGAGCGGCGGGTGGCGCTCGTCGAGGTCGTCGCGCGTGATGCCGAAGAGATCGAGCAGCGACTCGAGCACCTCGTCGGGCAGGGGCGCGGTCTCGGGCTCGACGCTCGTGAAGGCGGCCCGCAGCGCGCCGTCGACCTCGCTCGTCTCGATGGCGACCTCGCCGACGGGCGTGGCGAACCGGATCGTGCTGGGCCCCTCGCGCTCGGCGATCGCGACGGCGGTGGCCACCGTGGCGTGGCCGCAGAACGGCACCTCGGCGACGGGCGAGAAGTAGCGCACGACACGGGCGCCGTCCGACTCCCCCGTGATGAACGCCGTCTCGGCGTAGTCCACCTCGGCGGCGATGCGCTGCATGGCCGCGTCGTCGAGCGTGGCGGCGTCGAGCACGACGCCGGCGGGATTCCCGCCCTCGGGGTGGTCGGCGAACGCGGTGTAGCGGAGGATCCCGGGCGACGTGGTCATCCCATCATGATGCCCTGATCGGCGAGTACCGTGTCGCCGACCACGCGTCGCCCACCGCGCTCGCCTTGGTGTCGCGCCATCCGGCCGCGCGCAGCACGTCGCGCACGGCGCCGTCGCCGGGGGCGGTCGATCCCCGGCCCTTGCCGTGCACGATCCAGACATGCGTCGCGATGCCGCATTCCCGGAACCACACGGGAAGCATCCTGAGCTCGGCGTCGCTGCGCGCGACCACGACGATGAGCTCCGCCTCCCACGGCGTCGCGCGCGGGGCATCCGCCAGCGCCTCCTCGAGCTCGGGCAGGGGCAACTCGCCGCGAACCGCGACGCTCGTTCCGGGCGTCACGCCGAGTTTCTCGGCGAGCGACGGCGGCGGCGTGGTGAGCGCGTCGGCCCACTCGGACGCCGCACGGCCGAGACGGAACCGATAGGTGTTCCCGTCGGCCTCGAACGACATGATCCCGTCGGCCGCCTGCACGTGCCGCCATGACGTGCGCGGGACGCGCGCCCGTCGCTCACCGGATATGTGCAACCCCGCCGACTCCAGGTGCAGCGTCACGGCAGCACCCCCGTGCTCGCCGATCCAGGTCGCCTTCGCCTGCCTCCCCATGCTTCAACCCCCTGCATCATGATCGCCGTCGTGGCGGCACGATGCAATGCCCCCATGGGGTGTCAGGCCTGAGCTCGTGAAGGAGAATGGGCGCCATCCCGCCCGTGAGGTGGGGATGGCGCCCATTCTCCTGCGCGAGCTGGTCGGGTCAGGCCTCCTGCTCGGCGCCGAACCGCTGGCGGGCGTCGACGGGGATGAGCGGATGCTCCGCCCGCGCCCTGATCTGCTGCACCGCCCACGAGTTGCCGTCGGGGTCGGAGAAGCCGAAGAACGTGCCGCCGTCGCGCGGGTCGATCACCTGGATCTCGCCGCAGTCGACGCCACGCGACACCAGCTCGGCACGCGCCGCCTCGGCGTCGGCGACGACGAGCTGCACGCCCTTCAGCGACCCGGGCGCCATCTCGTTCTGCGCGGGCAGGGTGCCGATGACGATCGAGCAGCCCGAGCCCCGCGGCGTGAGCTGCACGAACCGCTGGTCGCCCATGACGGTGTCGTGGTCGAGGTCGAACCCGACGCGGTCACGGTAGAACTCGACGGCGCGGTCGATGTCGCCGACCGGCACGATGACGACCTCGAGGGTCCAGTCCATGATGGTGTGCTCCCTTCGTGGAGGCCGGCGGCTCAGGCGCCGAGCACCTGGTCGAGTCGCTGGTAACCCTCGCGCATGCCCTGCTCCATGTTGCTCTGCACCATGCCGTCGCGGCTCTCGACGCTCGGGTACACGCTGTGGATGCGGACGCGGGTGCGCCCGTCGCCGAGGTCTTCGAAGGTCAGCGTCTCGTTGCTCACGACGTCGGGGAAGCCCTCGAACTCGAAGGTCTGGATCACCAGCTCGTTCTCGCGCACGGTGTGGAACGTGCCGTTGAACGCGTACGCCTCGCCGTCGGGATTCGTGTGCACGTAGCGGTAGTCGCCGTGGCTCACGAAGTCCCAGCGGTCGACGGCCATCTCGTAGCCGTTCGGCCCGAGCCACTGCTTCACGAGCTCGGGGTCGCGGTGCGCGTTGAACACCGCGGCCACGGGCGCGTCGAACTCGCGCTCGATCTCGATGAACGGCAGCCCCTCGGGGGCGGTGATGGTGACGGGGTTGGTGGTGGTGGTCATGATGGGTTCTCCTGTGTGGCGCCGGGCTTCGGTCCGGCATCGGATGTCGCGGCGTTGGTGCCGCGGTCGGTGGCGAGCAGCGCGTCCAATGCGCGGAACTGCTGCTCGTGGATCAGCCGGTAGCGGTCGATCCACGCGGTGAGGGCCTCGAGCTGCGCGGCGTCCAGGTGAACCGGACGACGTTGCGCGTCGCGCGTGCGCGTGACGAGCCCCGCCTGCTCGAGCACCTGGATGTGCTTCGAGACGGCCTGCTTGGTGATCTCGAAGGGTTCGGCGAGTTCGTTGACCGTGGCAGGTCCGCGGCTCAGGCGGGCGATGATGCCCCGCCGCACCGGGTCGGCCAAGGCCATGAAGGCGCGGTCGAGTCGGTCGTCCGCGCTCGGGTCCACGATCATCACTCACCTTTGTCAACTCATTCATTGATCAACCAATTGATTGATTACAGGTTACGTCCGGGCATGGTGGTCGTCAAGTGGGCGATTCGGGGGAGTCGCGAAGTCGCGGCATCCGGAGCAGAATCGGGCCACGCCGAAGCACCTGGAGTTCCGCGGTCACGAGGGCTTCTCGGTCTCGCTCTCGGGCGACGACGACGCGACCCTGCGCAGCTACTGGGAGCAGCTCGCCGAGGGCGGCCGGGTCGTCGAGCCGCTCGAGACCGCCCCCTGGGGCGACAGCTTCGGCATGCTCGTCGACCGGTTCGGCGTGAGCTGGCTCGTGAACATCGCCGGCGAAGGGTCCTGAGGACGCACCGCTCGCCGCCGGCACTCCCCGGAAATGCGCGAACGGATGCCGCGCCGCGCCTCACTGGGAGGCGCCGGCTGCGGCATCCGCTCGTCGACCGGCCCTTCGACAAGCTCAGGGACCGGTGGGGATGCGAGAACTACGCGATGACGGTGATGTTCTCGGCCTGCAGGCCCTTGGGGCCGCGGGCGGTCTCGAATTCGACCTTCTGGTTCTCCTCGAGCGAGCGGTATCCGCCCGACGCGATCGCGCTGAAGTGCGCGAAGACGTCGGCAGAGCCGTCATCCGGGGCGATGAAGCCGAAGCCCTTGTCGGCGTTGAACCACTTGACGGTTCCGGTTGCCATATTCTTTTCCTTCTGTAAAGCCGAGCCGCCGAAGCGGCTGCGACGTGCACGACTCGGGGCCGTGCGGGGTTCCGACGGCGACGTCCGCCGCCGGAAGTGCGTGGTCGATCAGACCCGACGGAACTGGTTCACCATCGGGCAGTCGAATGGGTCGCGCGCGGCGAGGCCGACGCGGTTGAGGTAGCGGACGACGATGGCATACGACTGCAGCATCGTCGTCTCGGTGTAGGGCACGTCGAGCGTGCGGCAGTACTCCCGCACGATCTCGCGGGTCTTCGCGAGGTGGGGGCGCGGCATGTTCGGGAAGAGGTGGTGCTCGATCTGGTAGTTCAGGCCGCCGTAGAGCAGGTTCGCCCACCAGCCGCCCGAGATGTTCCGCGAGGTCAGCACCTGCTTCGAGAAGAAGTCGAGCTTCGCGTCCTTCGGGATGATCGGCATGCCCTTGTGGTTGGGTGCGAACGAGGCGCCCATGTAGATGCCGAACACCGCGAGCTGCACGCCGATGAACGCGAACGCCATGCCGAGCGGGAGGAACGTGAAGATCGCCCCGAAGTAGATCGCGAACCGCGCGGCCATGAGGCCGAGCTCGATCCAGCGACCCTTGACGGGCCCCCGCGCGAAGAGCGTGCGGATCGACGTCATGTGCAGGTTCAGGCCCTCGAGCGTGAGCAGCGGGAAGAACAGCCAGCCCTGCCTGCGCGTGATGAGCGCCATGACGCCGCGCTGCTTCGCCGCCGACTCCTCCGTGAAGGAGATCGTGTCGAAGTCGATGTCGGGGTCCTTGCCGATCTTGTTCGGGTTGGCGTGGTGGCGCGTGTGCTTCGTCATCCACCAGGCGTAGCTGATGCCGACCACTCCGGCCGCGAGGAAGCGCCCGACCCGGTCGTTCGCGGGACCCGATTCGAGCACCGCACGGTGCGAGGCCTCGTGGGCGAGGAAGGCGAACTGCGTGAAGATCAGGCCCAGTGCGCCCGCGATCAGGAGCTGGAACCACGAGTCGCCGAGCAGGAAGAACCCGGCGATCGCCCCGCCGAGGGCGAGCGTGAGCAGTGAGACGAGTGAGACGTAGAACCAGCGAGCGCGGTTCAGGAGACCGGATTCGCGAACGACCCGGGAAAGTGCCGTATAGCTCCGTGTGATGTCCATGGAGCCGGTGCGGGGCTTCGTCGCCCGGATCGCACCGAGGGTTTCGGTGTGAGAGATGTCATTCCCAGCTGGTCGTCGACTTCCCAGCCGTGTAATGCGGGTAAACCACCCGCTGTAGATGTCTCGAGTCTAGTGCCTTGGAATGGGAAGGCGCTGTGAGGGCTCGCGGATCCACGGCGTTCACTGCGCGATATCGGCCGCGATGCGTAGTTCGTCGACGAACGTCGCGTAGGCGGCGCGCCGGTCGGCGGCGTCCTCGATGCGCAGCAGGGCCGACGGATGCGTCGTCACGAGCACCGGCACCGGGAAGACGGATGCCCCGCCCGCGGCATCCGGCGGCAGCACCCGGCCGCGCACCTCGCCGATGCGCACGGTGCGCCCGAGCACCGAACGCGCTGCGGTGGCGCCGAGCGCCACGATGACGCCGGGACCGACCGCCTCGAACTCGGCCTCGAGCCACGGTCGGCAGGCGACGATGTGGGCCACCGCGGGCTTCATGTGGATCCGCCGCGTTCCGCGGCGCTCGAAGCGGAAGTGCTTCACGGCGTTCGTCACGTACACCCCCTCGCGTGCGATGCCCGCCGCGTCGACGGCGTCGGCGAGCAATCGCCCCGACGGGCCGACGAAGGGCTTCCCCTCGAGGTCCTCGCGGTCGCCGGGCTGTTCGCCCACGAGCATGATCGCGGCGCCGGCCCGCCCGCTCGAGAACACGACCTGGGTGGCGTCGCGCCAGAGCTCGCAGCCGCGGCACTCGTGGGCGGCGCGGCGCAGGCCCGCGAGGTCGGCACCGGGCGGCACCCACTCGTCGGCACCCGGACGGTCGGGGTCGTCGGCCATAGGCAGGAGCCTACGATGCGGCGCCGTGGTCGGCGAGTGGTTGCGCGATCGCGCTTCGACGGGCTCGGCGAGCGTTCGGTCCCTGAGCCTGTCGAAGTGCAGACTGGACGCATGCGCATCATCGTCACCGGGGGAACCGGCAAGCTCGGCCGCACCGTCGTCCGCACGCTGCAGGAGGAAGGCCACGAGGTCTGGAACCTCGACCTGCACGGAAGGCGCGGGGGATTCATCCGCGTCGAGATGACCGACTACGGGCAGGTCGTCGACGCCATCGCGGGAGTCGACGACCGCCACGCGGGCGTGGACGCGATCGTGCACCTCGCGGCCATCCCGGCACCCGGGCTCGAGGGCGACGCGGCGACCTTCCACAACAACATGCTCGCGACGTACAACGTCTTCCAGGCCGCGCGACGGCTCGGGATCCGGCGCATCGTGTACGCGTCGAGCGAGACGGTGCTCGGCCTTCCGTTCGACACCCCGCCGCCCTACATCCCGGTCGACGAGGAGTATCCGGCCCGGCCCGAGAGCACGTACTCGCTCGTGAAGCACCTCGAGGAGCAGCTGGCGATCGAACTCGTGCGCTGGGATCCCGCGCTGTCGATCACGGCGCTCAGGTTCTCGAACGTGATGGACCCCGACGACTACGAGGCGTTCGGCTCGTTCGACGCCGACGCGACGCTGCGCAAGTGGAACCTCTGGGGGTACATCGACGCACGCGACGGCGCGCAGGCCGTGAGCCTCGCGCTCGCGAAGGCGGGGCCGGGCTTCGAACGGTTCATCATCGCGGCCGCCGACACGGTGATGAGCCGGCCGAACGCCGAACTCGTCGCCGAAGTGTTCCCGGATGTCCCGGTGCGCGGCGATCTCGGCGTCAACGACACGCTGCTCTCCATCGAGAAGGCGCGCCGGCTGCTCGGCTACGAACCGCGCCACTCCTGGCGCGACGAGAGCCGGTCGGACTGAGCGCCGACGACGAACGCCGTCGCGGCCCGTGGGCAGCGACGGCGTTCGTCGTGTTGCGACCTAGAGGGCGCGGATGTTCTCGGCCTGGAGGCCCTTGGGGCCCTGCGCGACCTCGAACTCGACCTTCTGGCCCTCATCGAGCGAACGGTAGCCGCTGCCCGTGATGGCGCTGAAGTGCGCGAAGACGTCGGCCGAGCCGTCGTCGGGGGCGATGAAGCCGAAGCCCTTTTCGGCGTTGAACCACTTGACGGTTCCGGTTGCCATACTGCTGTCCTTCTGTCTTGCGGGCCGCGATCGCGTGCCCGATGCGATCGAGGGTTCGATCGCGACCCCGACGGCCCGGTGCCGCCGAAGCGAGGGGGCGAGGGGCGGGTGTGCGCTCAGGCATCCGCCGTCTCGTATCGGGTCATGCCACGCGGATCGGTCCGCCTCCGGGCAATCAGGTGGAGGCACGGGCGAGTGCCCGCTAGATGGAGGAATCGTTGAAGGCCACCATAGCGGTTTCGACCCCCGCTGCACACCGTTCGCGACCGGATCGTGACCCTGCATGACGCTGCGATTTGTCCCTCCAAGAGGGGACATGCGGCAAGATGCCAGCCGACTCGGTGCGAATCGGGGCAGAATCGTGGCATGAACCGCCGCCCCCTGCGTTTCTTCGCCCTCGTCTACGCCCTCGCCGTGCTGTGGCTCACGGTCGGGCCGGCACCGTGGCACGGCAGCGGAAACCAGCTCGACGGCGGCATCCTGAATCCGGACGCGTGGACCGCGACCGTCACCTGGACGACGGGCTATCTCGCCGAGATGGCGTTCAACGTGGCGATGTTCATTCCCGTGGGCGTCTTCGCCGCGCTCCTCCTGCCGCGGCGCCGCTGGCCGTTCGCCGTCGTCGCGGGGTTCGCCTTCACCGCGCTGATCGAACTCGTCCAGGTGCCCGCCGCCGATCGCATCTCCGACCCGCGCGACCTCGTCATGAACGCCGGCGGCGCCGTGTTCGGCGTGCTGCTCGTGCTGGTCGCGCGCGGGGTCCGGCGCGCGGCGGCCGTCGCCTCGCACCTGCCGGACACGACGGATGCCGGAACCGGGCTCCGGGTGCCGGCGGCCGGCCATGGGAACGACTCCCACGACGGCCGCCGCGAGGCCCTCGGCACCACCGCGTCGTCCGTCGATCGCACGGCGGCCTGAACGCGCGTCCGCCGGTCCGCCGCTACAGTGTTCTGGTGACCTCCCCCGCCGCGCCCGCCGGCCGGGCACGGCTCCCCTGGGTGCGACTCGCGCTCGTCGGGGCGGCCGGAGGCCTCCTCTCCGGTGCCTTCGGCGTCGGTGGGGGAATCCTCATGGTGCCCCTCCTCATGACCTTCGCCGGCATGAACCAGCGCCGGGCGTCGTCGGCCTCGCTCGCGGCGATCGTGCCGGCCGCCGTCGCCGGCTCCATCACGTATCTCGTGAACGGGCAGGTCGACCTGCTCGCGACGCTGTTCGTCGCGATCGGCGGCATCGCCGGGTCGTGGGTCGGATCGTGGCTGCTGCGGCGCCTCTCGCTCGGCTGGTTGCGCTGGCTCTTCATCGCCCTGCTCGTCGCCGTGGCGGTCCGCATGCTGCTGGCGATCCCGGAGCGGGGCGACGGCGCACTCGAGTTCGACGTGGCCTCGGTCGCCGCCATGCTGGCGCTCGGCGTCGCCATCGGCTTCGCCTCGGGCCTGTTCGGGATCGGCGGCGGCATCATCATGGTGCCCGCGTTCATCGCGTTGTTCGGCATGAGCGATCTGGTGGCGAAGGGCACGTCGCTTGCGGTGATGATCCCGACCGCGGTGAGCGGCACGATCGCGAACGCACGAGCCGGCATCGTCGACCTGCGCGCCGCCGTCATCGTGGGCGTCGCGGCCACGGCGGCGTCGTTCGCCGGGGTCGCCATCGCGTTCCTGCTCTCGCCGGAATGGTCGGCGCGCCTGTTCGCGGCGCTCGTCATCGTCGCCGCGGTGCAGCTGACCGTTCGCGCGATCGCGCTGCGGAGGCGGGAGCGGCCGCGTGACGCGTGAGTCCGGGCGGCGCGCCGGCTGGTACGACGACCCTTCGACGGAGCTCAGGGACCGCGAGTCGGATGCCGCGCGGTTGCGCTACTGGGACGGCGTGAAGTGGAGCCCGCACACGGCGCCGAAGCCGACCGCCGACGAGGTCGACCAGGTCTCCGGGCACACCGTGCGCCTGCGTGCACCCGACGAGCACACGACGGTGCCGTTGCCGCCCGGGCCCGTGGACTCCGCGAAATCCGGCGCCTGGTTCACCCGCGCGCTCGGGCACCTGCGGCGGACCGGCGGCGCACGACGCTCGCGGCTCGTCAGGGAGCACACCAATCCGAGAACCCGCCCTGCAGGCTGAGCGCGACACGTCCCGTCGAGATCTCGACGATCGTGGTCATCCTCTCGGTGAAACCCGGATCGCCTGAGTAGCCGTCGGGGCGACTGTCGTCGGGTGACTCCGCGACGGCGACCCAGCGCCCGTTCGGCGAGGTGCAGTGGTCGCGGATGACGCTCGTCGGCACCGCCGGCGCGAACAGCTTCGAGAGTTCGCCGTCGGCGCCGACGGCGGCGAGCATCGAGGAACGCACGTTCCGGCCGGCCTCCACGCGCGCCTGCACGAGGGAGACGAGGTACCGACCCTCGCCGTCGAGCACGCTGATGTGGTCGGCGTAGACGTTGTCGGCGAGCTCCGGCGTCTGGAGCTCGAGCGCGGTCGCCGTTCCGTCGGCGAGGCCGAGGACGCTGCCGCCATCGGGATCGGCGACCAGGAGTTCGCTCGTGCCGGCGATGAAGCCGCGGATCTCGGCGTGCACGCCGAGCGGCGTCGGGGATTCGCCTCCCAGTGCGTCGACGAGGTACAGGCCCTGCTCGAAGTCCTGCGCCACGAGCGACGTGGTGCCCGGCACGAAGGCCCACGACATGACGCGCATCGGCGTGCCGTCGAGGGCGAGCACCGGCAGCGGCGCGGCCGGCGCGGTGCCCGAGAGGTCCAGCGTCATCAGCTCCGCCGCATGCTGCCGGACGCCCTCGACGGCCGGGGTGTCGAGCACGAACCCGACGAGCGGGTGCGTCGTCGACGCCGCAAGGTCGCGGATCGTGGCACCCTGCGGCAGTGCGAGTTCGGCGGGGTCGGGCTGCGCATCCTTCGACAGCGCGATCCCGTTCCGCCCCTCGTCGTCGACGGTCACGACGACGAGCACCGCGCCGGCGCGGGCGAACTCCTGGATGCGCGGCGCGCTGAACACCACCTCGGGGCGGGGATCGGCGAACGAGCTGCGCTGCACGAGGTCGGCCTCGCCCCGATGGCTTCGGCGGTGCAACACGTACACGTCTTCGTCGGGCGTGGCGAAGCGATGCTCGACGACGGCCGGTGCCGCCTGGTACGCCCCCACCACCCCCGGCACCCGCACGGTGTACTCGGCCGCGTAGTCGAGCGGTCGGTCGAAGGTGATCACGATGTCGCGGTCGTCGACGGTCGCGGTGACGGATGTCGCGGGCTCGACCTCGATGGCTGCGGCGTCGATCTCGACGACCGGCTGATTGAGCGTGAGCGTCAGCCGCTCCCCCGCGAGCCGCGTCGCGCTCGCGACGTCGAGCTCGGCGGTGTCGAGGCGCGGGCCCTGCACGAGTCCGGCGAACCCGAACCCCGCGACGGCGACGACGAGCACCAGGACGGTGCCGATCAGGCGCTGCCGGAAGGGACCCTGGCGGCCGTCGTCCGACCGGGCCGCCGACGAGGCCGGGGGCGCCGCGGACGCCTCAGAAGACATACGGCTGGTCGGGTTGGTCGGTCACGGCGAGTTCGTCGGCCGTGAGCAGCAACGTCTCGGCAGTTGGGCTGCCGACGTTCGCCTCGAACAGTCCGGTGGCGGTGACCCACTGGTCGGGCTCGAACTGTTCGCGCCAGCCCGGGAGGTACACGGGCACGCCCACGGGCTGGGCATCCACGGCGCAGCACGTCACGGTGAAGCGGGCGATGTAGAACACGTTCTCGGGGTCGTCGGGCGACGCCGTGACGAAGCCCGTCACCTCGATGGCGCGACCGGCGAAGAAGTCGGGATCGGGATTCTGCCGCAGCAGCACGGCCCAGTCCTTGACCGTGAACCGGGACGTGTCGCCGCCGATCAGGTCGGGGGCGTCGGCCCCGGCCGACACCGCCGACGTGTTGATGCTTCGCTGGGTCGCGGTCGCCGAGGTGAGTGTGGCCGGCGGCAGCGCGAGGAGCGCGGCCGCCGCCATCACCACCACGACCGTACCGAGGACCGCCCGGATGCGGCCTCCGCCCCGATGCTCGTGGTGCTCGTCGTGCTCGTGCTGCTCGTGCTCCCCGGGAAGCGGCGCCATGGCGAATGCGGCGATCGTGAGCACCGAGGCGATCACCGCCATGATGACGGTGAACTCGAAGTAGCGCGGATGGATGTAGAGGCCGAGCCGGCCGGTGGCGGCGAGCCATCCGGTGGCGACGATGCCGACGAGCGAGAGCACGATGCCCTGCCACCGTGCGATGAGCTGTTCACGCAAGGGCGTTCACCGCCAATCCGAGTGCGGCCGCGGCGAGGCCGACGAGCAGGGAGAGCTGCAGCAGGGTCCGTGCCGTGAAGGTGGTGCGCATGAGGGCGAGCATCTTCACGTCGATGACGGGACCGAATACGAGGAAGGCGACGATCGCACCCGGCATGAACGTCGAGCCGAACGCGAGGATGAAGAACGCGTCGACGTTCGAGCAGATGGCGATGACGAACGCGAGCGCCATGAGCGCGAAGACCGAGAGCACGGGGTTCTGGCCGAGCGTGATGAGCAGGTCGCGGGAGATCCCGACCTGGATGATCCCGGCGACCGCCGAGCCGACGAAGAGCGCCGGGAGCATCGCCGACGTCTCGGTGCGGAACATGTCGACGCTCCGCCGCGTGCGGGTGGCCGGTGCCTCGTGGCCCGCGCGTGCGCAACTGGCCTGGAAGCCTGGCGTGAGCAGTCGCATCGGTTCGGGATGCCGGCTGTAGATCCAGCCGATGAGGTTCGCGATGACGAAGCCGCCGAGGATGCGGCTGACGAGGATCCCGTCGTCCCAGCCGAAGGCCTGGTAGGTCGTGATGATCGTGACGGGGTTGAGGATCGGCGCCGCGACCAGGAACGTCATCGCCTCGCCGATGCTGAGCCCGCGCAGGATGAGTCCTCGCGCCAGGGGGACGTTGCCGCACTCGCAGACGGGGAGCAGTACGCCGAGCAGCGAGATGGTGACGCGCCGGGCGACCGGATCCCTCGGCAGCCGCCGGAGCAGGAAGCCCTCGGGCAGCCACACCTGCACGCCGATCGACAGCAGGATGCCGAGGAAGACGAACGGGAGGCTCTCGATGACGACGCTGATCGACAGGGTGAAGAAGTCTCGCACCGAGTTCGAGAGCGTGTCGCCCACGCTTTCGGGGGCGAACACCCGGATCGCGACGAAGAGCAGCACGAGTGCGATCCCGAGCGACAGGCCGACCCAGGTGGGAGGCCGTTGCGTGAGCCGGGGCGCCGGGGGCTGCAGGGTGGCTGGGGTCCACGGGCTCCAGCGTAGAGGACCGCATCGCGGGGTTCGAGCGCGTCGAGTGTCGGCGGACACGGGTACGATCCGGGCATGCGATTCCGGTTCACCGCTCCGCTCTGGGAGTGGGACGCACAGGGTGGTTGGTTCTTCCTGACGCTCCCCGAGGAGGCCGCCACCGACATCAAGGAAGTGCCGCGGATGCCGCGTGGCTTCGGTTCGGTGCGGGTGCGCGCCACCGTCGGCACCACGACGTGGTCCACCTCGGTGTTCCCCGACTCGAAGCTCGGCAGCTACGTGCTGCCGGTGAAGAAGGCCGTGCGCTCGGCCGAGGGACTCGAGCGCGGCGACGACGTGCGAGTCGACCTCGAGGTGCTCGACCTCTAGCTACCCGCGTGGCCCGGGGCAGCGGGCTTCGAGGCGGCGCTGGCGCGCCTCCTCAACCCGCGGAGCGCGCCTTGGCCGCGAGGTAGCGCTGCTCGGGCCCGTTGAGCGTGCGGCGTGCCGCCTCGGCGAACGCGAGCGACGCGGCATCCGTCGAGCCCGACCGCTCCAGCAGGTGCGCCCGCACGGCCCACGTGCGGTGATGGTCGGCGAGTGCAGCCGAATCGGCTTCGGCGCGGTCGAGCGCCGCGAGTCCGGCCGCGGGGCCCTCGACCATGGCGAGCGCCACGATGCGCCCGAGCGTCACCATCGGGCCGGGCGCGAGGCGCGCGAGCAGGTCGTAGAGTCCGAGGATCTCGAGCCAATCCGTGGCCTTGGTCGAGGACGCCTCGTCGTGCACGGCGGCGATGGCCGCCTGCAACTGATACGGCCCGATGGGGGCGCGGTCGAGCACGTCGGTCACGATCGCGACGCCCTCCTCGATCATGCGTCGGTCCCAGCGGGTGCGGTCCTGCTCGTCGAGGGGCACGAGCGCGCCGGTGTCGTCGGTGCGGGCGGCGCGTCGCGCGTCCGTGAGCAGCATCAGGGCGAGGAGCCCGGAGGTCTCGCCCGATGCATCCGGGTCCGCTCCGTGGAGCTGGCGGGCGAGGCGGATCGCCTCCGCCGAAAGGTCCACGCGGGCGAGCCGATCGCCCGAGCTCGCCGTGTGCCCTTCGGTGAAGATGAGGTAGAGCACGTGGCGGAGCGCGGCGAGGCGGGCCTCGAGCTCGTCGGCACGGGGCATCCGGAATCCCTCGCCGCTCGCCCGGATGCGCGCCTTCGCGCGCGAGATGCGCTGCGCGACCGTGGACTCGGGCACGAGCAGGGCGCGGGCGATCTCCGCCGTGGTGAGGCCGCCGACCGCACGCAGCGTGAGCGCGACCTGCGCGGCCCGCGTCAGCGCCGGGTGGCAGCAGAGCAGGAACAGCGTGAGCGTGTCGTCGGCGGCAGGCACGGGTGCCGGGGGCGGTTCCAACTCGGCGGCGTGCGACTCGCGGCGTCGACGTGCGGCATCCGATCGCACCTGGTCGATGTAGCGGCGTGCGGCGACCCGCACGAGCCAGGCGCGCGGGCTGTCGGGCACGCCGTCGCGCGGCCATTGGTCGGATGCGGCGATGAGCGCCTCCTGCACGGCGTCCTCGCACGCCTCGAAGTCGCCGTAGCGCCGCACGAGCACCGCGAGCGCCGACGGGGCGGCGTCTCGCAGTGCCCGCACCGCGTCGGTCACGAGCGGCTCCCCCGCGGCGCCCGGGTCGTGCGTCACGGTCAGAGGTCGTCGCCGCCGCTCATCTCGAGCACGGGACGCACCTCGATGAGGCCGAACCGCGATTCGGGGAACCGCGCCGCGATCTCGATCGCACGCGACTCGCTCTCGCAGTCGACGAGGTAGAAGCCCGCGAGCAACTCCTTCGTCTCGGCGAACGGCCCATCGCTCGCGACGGCGCCGTCGTCGGTCGCCGTGACCCGCTTGGCGAGCGAGACGTCGGCGAGCGCCTCGCTCGCGACCAGCTCACCGCGCGAAGCGAGCTCCTCGCTGATGCCCTGGTAGTACGCGTACCCCTCGGCCTGCTCCTCAGGGCTGAAGCCCTCCCACACGGCGCGCGACTCGGGGTTGCTGAAGATCTGGATGAGGTACTTCATCGCTGATCGCTCCTTCGTTCGACGGGAGGGCCGGACCGCGCTCCCACCAGTATGTCGAGGCAGGTCGCCGATTCTCGACGTCGGCCGCGACGTCCGTGCGTATCGGTCGCGATCGTGCGGCGCACGGGCTTGACAGCGCGGCATCCGCTCACCGAACCTTCGATTGCGAGTTGCACGCGAGAGGGGGCGTGGTGACCACCTTCGGTGTCGAAGAGGAGTTCCAGTTCCTGGATCCCGAGACGTTGCGTCCCGCGAATGTCGCAGCGTACGTGTTCGGCGCGCTGACGAGCTCCCCCGAGTGGCGGGACGTGACGCACAAGGAGTTCCTCGCCTCGCAGGTGGAACACGCCTCGGCGGTGTTCACCGACCACGACCGGGCGCGCGCGTCGCTCGTCGGGTTCCGGCGGTTCGTGGCCGATCGCGCGTCCGAGCTGGGGGTGGTCGCCGCGAGCACGGGGACGCCGCCCGACACCTCCCCGTTCCCCGCGATCACGGACGTCCAGCGGTACCACCGGATCGTGCGCGACATGGCGGGCGTCATCGCCGACCACCAACTGAACGGCCTGCACGTGCACGTCGGCGTTCCCGACCGGGAGGCCGGTGTCGTCGCGCTGAACGCGGCACGCCCGTGGATGCCGCTGCTCACCGCCATGTCGACGAACTCGCCGCTCTGGCGCGGCCACGACACGGACTACGACGGCTGGCGCACGATCCTGCTGCGGCGCTGGACCACCTCGGGCTGCCCGCCGGCCTTCGTGGACGCCGCCGACTACGACCGGCGCATCGCTCGACTGCTCGGCATCGGCGGCATGAAGGATCTCGCACTCCTCGCCTGGGACCTGCGCCTCTCGGAGCACCTGCCCACGATCGAGTTCCGCATGGCCGACGCGCAACTCGACGCGGAGACGACGTTGCTCATCGCGGCCGTCGTGCGGGCCCTCGTGACGCACGCGCTCGCGAAGCCCGAGGCGACGGATGCCGCAGCCGACGCGTCGGCGGACGTGCCGCCCGAGCTCCTCTCGGCCGCCTTGATGCATTCGGCGCGATTCGGCATGCGCCGGGAGGTTTTCGATCCGGCGACGGGCGGACTCGCGCCTGCGGGCGAAGCGCTGACGAGGTTCGTGCGGATCCTCGAACGCGAGCTCACCGAGGCGGGCGACGTGGAGGCGGTGTCCGAGGCGGTGGCGCGGATGCTGCGGGAGGGCACGGGCGCGGAGCGTCAGCGCGCGGCGTTCTCGCGGGGCGGCATACCCGGCGTGCGACGGCTCATGGAGTCCACGGTGGTCGCCGATCACGGTCGGCACGGCGAGCCGACGGCGTCGAGCCGGTAGGGCGGCGGCGCCTCCGCGCCCGGGGTTCCCGTTCGCGCCGGGCGTTGCCGCCCCGCCTGCGACATCCGGCGGGAACGGCAACACCCGGCGCTCAACGGAGCCCGTCAGTCGAGCAGGTGCTCAAGCGCCGTGTTCATCCAGGCCGCCCGGGTCGCGGCATCCGTGATCCCCTCGAAGCCGAAGCCGGTGATGAGCGATCCCGGGGTGGCCACCACCGCGGCTTCGGGGAAGCCCGCTGCCGTCGTGATGACGAAGTTGTTCGGGTTCGGCGCACTGCCCTCGGCAGGACCGGTGACCTCCCAGCCGCCGGTGTCCGAGCCCTCGAACGACGTCGACCCGATGCCCGTCGACACGGTGATGTCGTCGACGAACATGCCGAGCCCCTGGGTGGCCCAGTCGCTGATGTACGCGATCGACACCTCGACCTGACCGCCGGCGTAGGCCGACAGGTCGACCGTCCACTGCTGCCAGCCGCCCGAGTTGCCCGACGCGGCCCACCACTCGCCGCCGGTGGCGCCGGTCGGGTCGCAGGACGTGTCGTCGACGAACGTCTGGTAGTGGTCGAGGTGCGGGTGCAGGTCGCGCCAGCCGGCCGGGCAGCTGTCCCCGGTGTCCTGGTCGGTGTGAGCGTTGACGTCGGGCAGGGTCGTCCAGTCCTCCCCGCCGGCAGTGCGTGCCTCGACGGCGACGAAGTCCCAGTGCGCCTCGGTGTCGTACGAGGTCCAGAAGGACATCGTGGCGCCGCCGGCCGGAACGTCGATCGTGTTGGTCAGGCGCTTGTACGACACGTCGCCGATCTGCGAGTAGGCGTAGGCGTCGCCGGTGTGCGGCTCGAACGGGCCGCCCTCGCGATCCCACCTGCCCGCGACCCAGCTCTCGAACTGCGGGTACGTCGCCGGGTCGAGGATGCCGCTCGTCGTGATGAACGAGTTGCTGTGGCCCTGGTTCTGCGCACTGTCGGCTCCGTTGAAGCCCCAGTCGAGGCCGGTGAACGGAGCGTCGACTCCCAGCACGTCGAGGATGCTGCCGTCGTCGGCGGTGCCGGCGTCATCGACGGCCAGGTAGGCGCCGAGCCAGTACTGCAGCACGTCGTTCGTGAAGTCGCCCGAGCCGCCGAGCGCCCGGCACCGTGCGAACACCTCGGGATCGGCGCGGCACTCGGCGTTCTCGGCCGTGGGGTCGTAGAACTGCGTGCCGACGTTCGGCGTGTACTGGCTGCCCGCCCACGAGCCGGTGTACAGCACGCGACCGCCCTCGTTCATGAAGTCGCGGACCTCGAGGACCTCGTCCATCGCCAGCCGGGAGGCGTTGCCGCCGCCCCAGCCGAGGTCGCGCGTCACGATGTCGTCGCCGGTGTACCAGATGACGGCGTCGTAGTGCGAGAGCACTCCGAGCGCGTCGGGCGCGACTCGTCCGCGGGCGTCGACATCGTAGACGTCGTACCCGGTGCCGTTGGCGTCGAGCGCTGCGGTGTAGGAGTCGAGGTAGTGCGGCCCTGCGCCCTGGTCGGGCGAGGCGCCCGTGTAGTCCTCGGCGGCGAGGATCAGCACGTCGTCCTCGGATTCCTCGACGGCCTGGTAGGTGAAGGAGTCGCTCTCCTCTCCGCCGCCCTCGAACCAGACCTCGACGCTGTCGCCCGGACTGGTGCCCGTGACGACGCCGCTCATGATGGCGTAGTGCCTACCGGTCTGGCCGCCGTAGCGGTCGCCGCCCGTCCACTCCTCGGTCGGAGCGCTCACGGGGTCGCCGCCGTTGACGGAGTACTTCAGGGTCACGTCGCCGAGGCTCCGGCGAGCCAGGACGCGCACCTCCTGCGGGTCGCCGTAGGAGTAGTCGAACGTGAAGTTCGCCAACGGCAGGCCGGTCTTGTAGGTGTCGTCGCTCTTCAGGTAGAAGGGCTTGGTCTCGAGGCCGAGGTGCGAGACCGGGTCGGCCGGATCGGCCGCGGACTTGGCCACGTCGAGCGCGAACGGCAGGGCGCGCTCGAACTCGGCCTGCACCTGCACCTCGTCGTCGGGGAAGACGAAGCCGCCGCCCGCGTCGCCCTCGCCGAGTTCCGGCGTCCAGCCGAGGGTTCCTCGTTCGGCGTGCGCGTAATCGGTGGTCTCGCCGTTGGTCACGTACAGCACGTCCGACGACAGGCCCGGCTCGAAGCCCGGGATGGTCGGGGTGTCGAGGTTGCCCGAGAGCGCGTAGTAGATGGGGTCGTCGGCTGTCGGGGTGCCGATCTGCCAGCCTTCCGCGTACAGCAGCCACTCGCCGAAGGAGTGGTAGTTCACGTGGAACGAGAAGTCGACCTGGTCGTACAGGGCGATCATGGCCTGCGTCTCGGGTTCGGAGGCGGGCGAGGGGCCTCGGTAGGTCTCGCTCGAGATCTGCGATGACGAACCCTCTTCGTCGTAGCCGAAGTGCTCGGGGTAGTTGCGGTTGGGGTCGACGCCGTCGGCGCGGGTGATCTGGCCGTCGTTGTCGTTGTCGCGCAGGTTCTTCCGCCAGAGCCGCTCGTGATCGAACGTGTACTGGTATCCGTCGGGGTTGGCGACGAGCACGAACCAGAACTCGTTGTTCTTCAGGAGGTCCCTGACCTCGCGATCGTTGGCGCGCCAGCCGTCGATGAACGAGTTCATCAGTCGCCGGTTCACCTCGGTGGAGATCCACTCCCGCGCGTGCTGGGTCGAGCTGTAGAGCACCGCGGGCCGAGTGCCGTCGGCGATGCCCCTGGCGCCTTCGGTCAGCTTCATCGCGATGAGTTCGCGACCCTGGTGGGTTTCGCCGAGCACCTCGAGCTTGACCAACTGCGGGTTGTCCTTCGCGAGCTGGTACAGCTCGTCGCGGATGCCGCCTGGTTCGTCCCATGACCGCCAGACGTCGTATCCGGACGCCGCCTGCTCGGCCGCGAGCTGTCTCGCGGACTTGCCGTCCTTGTTCTTCTTGACCTTGACGTCGATGCCGCGGCCACGGAGGCTCTCGGCCTCCTCATCGGTGAGGACGAGGTCGACGTTCACGCCGGACTCGCTGTGCAGGGCTTCGGAGAGATCGAAGCCCGACGCGGCGAGTTCGGCGGCCTGGGCGGCGTCGACCTCCGCCGTGTACATGTCGAGCGCGCCGTCGTCGTCGACGGCGCTCGCCCCGATGGGGCCCAACATCGACATCGCCACGGCGAGCGTGGCGATACCGACGAGCGTGTTGCGAATGGAGCGGGTGGAGCGATTTCCGGCCATGAGAACTCCCCTTCGGTCCGTCTCCCGGCCCCGGAACGTGAGTGACGTCATCGTCGTGCGATCCCCGTGTTCGCCACATGTCCGTTGCTCCCTGCGGACTCTAGGGGTTAGAGTGCTCCTCCCCGTCGCCGCGTGTCAAGGTTCAGTCCACGTTTGCGCCCCGCTTCGCGGTTCTCCGCTTCAGCAGCCGGGCCCCGCGGGGTTCGCGTTGCAGTCGCCCCGCGTGAGGACCGTGTCGAACTCGCCGACGAGCACGCGCTGTGGATCACCCGCAACGGTGAGCGTGCCCGCGATCCCGCGCCACGGCGAACCGGCGAACCGGTACTCGGCGCGCAGTTCGACCGCGAGTTCGACGGTGTACGCGCCCGAGCGGTCGTAGACGTGACTCGTCGCCGTGTCACTGAACTCGCGCTGCCCGAGGGCCGCCCAGGTCGTACCTGGCGTGGATGCCACGACCACGGCCCCGTCGCTGTGCGTCCATCGGTAGCCGACCGGCGTGAACCGCACGTCGGCCGGTTGTCCGAGCAGGGCGCCGGACACGACCTCGACGGATGCCGCGGCGACGAAGTTCGCGGGCAGCCCCTCGATCGCCCAGCCGGCGGGTTCCATCCCGTTGCCGGGCGTGGCCGGTCGGAACGAGGCGATGTCCCGCAGCGTCACGACGACCGGCTCGTCGGGCTCGTCGGGCGGGACGGCGGGGTCGGCGGCGCAGAGCTCGAGGTTCGTGGGGCTGCAGGCGACCGGTGGGGGTGGGGCGGTATCGGCAGCGAGTTCTCCCCCGGGAGGAGTCGCTGAATCGGGCATCTGCCCGCTGCTAGGACCACCGCCTCCGTCCCAGATCGCATCGAGGATTGCTTCACCGGTCCCAAGCGATCCATCGATACTTGGACAGCCAAGCCATCCAACGCCTTCACTACAGGGTTCGACGGATTGCGGGAGGACTTGCGCCGAGTAGGGGAAGCTGCCCAGCCCCGCTACCCAGGAAAGGGCAGACAGAATCAGCAGAAATCGTCGCCCGACCATTGCTCCACCCCGTCGACCACAAGGAGCCTCGGATCAGATGTGTCAGAGATGAGGTGGGCCTGCAACGGAACCCGATCATCACGATCATCCGGGGTCACGTCGTCGCCGTTTACATTGACTGCTCGCGCACCGCTCACGTCTCGACAGAGATAGATCGAGACCTCTGCGCTCCCATCAAGAGCCGACCAACCGGCGAGGGAAGTCGTGTCGACGGAAATGCTCCCCACCAATCGCAGCCCGGCCGTTTGCAGGGCCGAGAACTCTTCTAGCACTTGAGGTGCAAACCGCTCCGACACATACGGGAGAACTCGGTCTGCGTCGGCCCCGCCGTCCATGGATACCGCGGCCGATGCCGCTCTGTACTCCTCATACGCTGCAACCGCCGCGGCAAGCGCCTCCTCGTCGGAGGCGAAGACCGGGTCAGCGGACGCCGGGGCCGACGGAGTCGGCGTGCTCTCGGGTGCGCCGGTGCAGCCGCTGAGCGTGAGCGCGAACATACCGGCAGCAGCGATCGCGACACCATGACGGCGCATCACGACTCGATGGTGGCGGAGGCTCGGCATGGCGATGAGCCTAGGCGAGCGGCACCTCGCGGACGGTCGTTATCCACAACTCGATCTGTGCCCGCTACTGCATGAGATCGCGAATCAGCTCGCCCCACTCGAAGCCGCACTCACGGCAATCGAACAACGGACCATCGACGTCGAAGGAGTCGGCTGCGGCATCCGTCTGGTCGATCTCCACCTGCATCGAGGTCGAGTGGATGACCGCACGCACCGCGACCGATCCGCAGCGCGGGCACGGCTCGTCGAGCACGTCGTGCCCGACGGTGATCTGCACCTGGTTCGTCGTCATGCGGCCACCGTACGCCCGACAGCCGATATCGCTCGTCGCACACGCTGATGACGCCGGCCGAGACGACCGTTTCCCTCTCAGAGGGTCAGTACTCCGGCACCGCGGCACTTCGGTACTGCGGCACTTCGGCACCGCGGCACTTCGGTACCGCGGCACCTCGGCACTTCGGTACTTCGGCACCCCCACACCGCGGCACTTCGGCACCACGGCACCACGGCACCGCATCCCGAACCGGAACACATGCTTCGGCCGCCGAGGTTCGCAAGCCGAAGACTGCAACGCCGGGACCGGCGGCGACTCAACCCTGGTCGCGCCGCTTCCGCCCGCTGACCTTGTGCGTCGCCGTGACCTCGAACGTGCGGCGAAGCGGGTCGGCGACCTCGGCGTGCCGACGCTGCGCCACCCGCACGAACAGGAAGTCCACGAGCGCGAGCTGTGCGATTCGGCTCGACATCGCCCCCATCCGGTAGGTCGACTCGCGCGCCTGCGTCGTGAGCACGGCGTCGGCGACCTCGGTGATGGGGGATTCGGACGAATTGGTGAGCGCCACCGTCAAGGCGCCCGCCTCTCGCGCGACGCTCAGCGCGTGGATCGTCTCCGACGTGAGACCCGAATGCGAGACGCCGATCGCGACGTCGCCCGGCTTGCGCAGCGCCGCCGACACGAGCGCGACGTGCACGTCGATCGAGCAGAACGCCGAGATGCCGATGCGCGCGAGCTTCTGCTGCAGGTCCTGGGCCGTCAGTCCGCTCGCGCCGAACCCGTACAGGTCCACGTGACCGGCGGCCGCGATCGCATCGACGACCCGATCGAGCACCTCGACGTCGAGTCCCTGCGCGGTCTGCTCGATCGCCAGCACCTCGTGGAACGCGATCTTCGCCACCACCTCGGCGGCGGAATCATCCGGGCTGATGTCCGAGTCGGCGAGTCCGAACCGGTCGCGCTCGGCCGCCTCGCGGCTGATCGCGCTCGCCACCTCCATGCGGAACTCCCGGTACCCGCTGTACCCGAGCGTCTGGCAGAAGCGCGCGACCGTCGACAGGGATGTGCCGCAGCGCTGCGCGAGCTCGGTGATCGTGAAATCCACGACGATCGAGGGATCCGCGATGATCGCCTCGGCTACGCGCGCCTCCGACGAGCTCAGCCGCGGCAGCGCCTGCCGCACGTTCGAGAGCACGTCACGGGCCATCGGTCTCCTCCGGTCGGATCGCGGCGGACGCAGCCACCGGCGCGGCGTCTGCGGACACGTCACTCAGAGCATCGCGCAACACGCCATCATGCGACGAGAGGCGCGCGACGGCCTCCTCGGGTGTGACCCCGGAAATGGTCACGAGGATCGCCGCCTTCACCGACCCGCCCACAGATTCGAGGGCAGCGGATGCCGCGGCCGCGTCCGCTCCCGTGGCGAGCATGACGATGCGTTCCGCACGGGCACGCAGCTTCGCGTTCGTGGCCTGCACGTCGACCATGAGGTTCCCGTGCACCTTGCCGAGCCGCACCATCGCGATCGTCGAGATGGCGTTGAGCACGAGCTTCTGCGCCGTGCCGCCCTTCAGGCGCGTCGAGCCGGCCACGATCTCGGGGCCGACGACGGTCTCGATGGCGAGGTCCGCGACCGATGCGATGCGACTCCCCGCGTTGCAGGCGAGCGCCACCGTGAGGGCACCGATCGCGCGAGCCCGCTCGAGCGCACCGACGACGTACGGCGTGCGACCCGACGCCGAGATGCCGACGACCGCGTCGCCGGCCGTGAGCCCGATCGCCTCGAGGTCGGCCGCGCCGCGGGCACCCTCGTCCTCGGCGTCCTCCACCGCCGACCGCAGCGCCACGTCGCCTCCGGCGATGACGCCGACCACGAGCGACGGATCGGTGCCGAACGTCGGCGGGATCTCGCTCGCGTCCAGCACGCCCATGCGCCCGGCGGTGCCCGCCCCGACGTACACGAGTCGACCGCCGGCACGCAGGCGCGGCACGATCGCGTCGATCGCGGCCGCGATCTGCGGCACCGCGTCCGACACCGCGGCGACGGCCTGCGCGCTCTCCTCCTGCATGGCGGCGAGCTGCGCCTCGGTGCCGAGCAGGTCGAACTCGCCGTGCGAGTCGTTGACGCGCTCGGTCGAGAGCTCGCCGAGCAACTCCCGCAGCGCGTCATGCCCGTGCGGTGCCGTGTGGTTCATCGCGGTGTTCCCCCGAGGTCGGTGGCGGTACTGGTGGTGACGGTGACGGATGCCACGCCCGCGAGCGGCGGCGGCAGCTGCAGCGGCATCCGTCCGGGCGTGAAGCGTCCGGCGACGCGCGGCTCCCCCGAACCGGCCGCCGACAATCGCACCGGGACGCCGTGCCAGCTCAGGACGCCGACGAGCGCGAACATGAGCGACTCCTTGAACGCCGGGTCGATGCCGCGGGCGTCGCTCGACTCGACCCGGATGCCGCGGTCGGCGGCGAGCGCCCCGAGACGCGCCAGCAGCACGGGATTCAGCGCCCCGCCGCCCGACACGATGAGGTCGGTCGGGGCATCCGTCGCCGGAATGGCGTTGACGACCGTGCGCGCAGTGAGCTCGGTGAGCGTGGCGCAGAGGTCCTCGAGCGGCGGCGTCGCGAGGGGGGATGCCGCGATCGACCCGTCGCCCGAACCGACCGCGTCGAGCGCCCGGTCGACGACGCCGAGGTCGAACGTCTCGCGTCCGGTGGTCTTCGGCACGGGCGCGGCGAAATACGGATGCCCCAGCAACTCGTCGAGGAGTCGGCGGTCGACGTGCCCGGTCGCCGCGAGGCGTCCGCCCTCGTCGCATCCGGCCTCGCCGCCGGTGGCACGCGCGACGACCGCATCGAGGAGCGCGTTGCCGGGTCCGCTGTCGAACGCGATGACCTCGCCGGATGGCCGCACGACCTGCACGTTGGCGATGCCGCCGAGGTTCACCGTCGCGATCGCACGATCCGCCGCCGCGGCCTCGGCGCCGAGCCACAGCCGATCGAACAGCGCCATGAGCGGGGCGCCCTCGCCGCCCGCGGCTATGTCCGCCGCGCGCAGATGCGAGAGCACGGGCGCGCCCACGCGGTCGGCGATCCACGCCGGTTCGCCGAGCTGCAGGGTTCCGCGCGCACGGCCGCCCTCGACCCAGTGGAAGAGCGTCTGGCCGTGCGACACGACGAGGTCGGGCGTGACCGCAGTGGCGTCGACACCCGCCGCGGCCGCCGACGCGAACGCCTGCCCGAGACGCGTGTCGAGCTCGCAGAACGCACCCGCGGAGAGCGTCTCGCCCGCCGACGCGGCGAGGATCCGCGCCCGGAGCTCGGGCTCCCAGTCGAGGGTCGCGGTGTGCCGCACGCGCAGCCCTGCCGCCGGGCGGGCGGACGGTCTCGAGTCGCCGCTCCGCGGCTCCCCGACCACCGGGTCGAGCGTGAACTCGACGACCGCGACGTCGATGCCGTCGGCCGACGTGCCGGATTGCAGCGACGACACGATCATGCGCTCGCCTCCAGGCGTCCGCCCGCGGCGAGCACCGCGCTCGCGGTCTCGGCGGCGAGCCGGCTCGCGGCGCGCGTGTGCAGCGCGGCGAGCGGCAGCGGCCCACCGGGCCAGCCGACGTCGACGACGACCGCGCCCGGGCGGATCGCCGCCAACTGCTCGATCACGTCGCGCTGTGCGCCCTGCGACGAGCCGACGCGATCGACGAGCACGACGAGCGGCTCCTCCCGCTGCGCCGCCGCCGCAACGGCCGACCGGAGCGACGCGCCGGCGGCCTCGCCTGCGTCGGCGCCCGCACCGGCAACCCCGCCCACGTCGAGTCGCACGACCTCCCCGCCGCCTGCGAGCGCGTCGGCGACGTAGTCGGCGTCGCCGTCCACCGCGATCGTGGCCCGCCCGCGCGCATCGAGCACGGTGCGCGGCGCCGGCATGGGCGGGAACCACGCGTCGACCGTGATCGCGGCACGGGCGACGGATGCCGCGTCGAGCGCCGCTCGCGAGGCATCCGTCGCCCTCCCCCGTTCGCCGGCCGTCCCACCGCCGGCGAGTGCGGCACCGAGCGCCCCCACTCGTGCCGCCGCCCGTTCGAGCACCGCCACCGGCAGCGCGCCGTCGTCGATCGCGGCGAGGATGGCCCCCTGCACCTCGCGGAAGTCGCGTTCGTCCTGATCGGGCATCGCCGCGGCACCCGGGTTCCTCGGGTTCCCGACGCAGAGCAGGTCGGCCCCGGCGAGGAGCGCCCGCACCGCGCCCGGCCCCGCCCCGACCGTGTCGCGCACGGCCGCCATGTCGAGCGCGTCCGAGACGATCACGCCGTCGAAGCCCATCGCGCGCAGCCGCCCCAGCACCGCCGGGTTGAGCGTCGCGGGCGCCTCGCCCCACGCGGGCACCACGAGGTGGCCGGTCATCACGGCCGCGGCACCGGCGTCGATCGCCGCGCGGAACGGCGGCAGGTGCATCCGCTCGATCTCCTCGGGGTCAAGGTCGAGGTACGGCAGCGCGACGTGCGAGTCGAGGTGGGTGTCGCCGTGACCCGGGAAGTGCTTCACGCAGGCCGCCGCGCCGGCCGACTGGATGCCGCGGACCGCCGCCGCGACGTGCCGGGAGACGAGCTCGGGCGTCGACCCGAACGCGCGCACGCCGATCACCGGATTGCCCGGGTCGGTGTTCACGTCGGCGACGGGAGCGAGCACCACGTTCGCGCCGACCGCGAGCGAACGTGCGGCCAGTTCGCGAGCGACGGCGGTCGTGGCATCCGGGTCGTCGACGAAGCCCAGCTGGGCGGCGCCCGGCAGGGTCGAGCCCGTGCGCGCCTCGAGGCGCGAGACGTTGCCGCCCTCCTCGTCGATGCCGATGAGGAGGTTCGGGGCGAGGTCGCGGAAGGTGCCGGCGGAGGGCACGTTGTGCGAGAACAGCACCGCGCCCGCGAGTCCCCCGTCGCCGAGCTCGCGTCGGAGCCAGTCGGGCACCTCGCGGCCGAGGTACCCGGGCCACAGCACCCCGCCCACGAGACGCCGGAGCGCGGGGTCGTTCACCGCGCTCATCCCTTGACCGCACCCGCCACGAGGCCCGCCGAGAGGCGGCGCTGCACGACGACGAAGAAGATCATGACGGGGATCGTGATGATCGTGGACGCCGCCATGATGTAGCCCCACTCGTTCGTGTGCTCGCCGAAGAACTGCTTGAGCCCGATCGCGACGGTGTAGTTCTCGGATGCCCCGCCGAGCAGCGTCATGGCGAAGATGAACTCGTTCCACGCGGTGATGAACGAGAAGACGGAGGTCGCGACGAGTCCGGGCATCACGAGCGGCAGCAGCACCGAGCGGAACATGCGTCCCCAGGTCGCGCCGTCGAGGTAGGCGGCCTCCTCGAGTTCGATGGGCACCGCCGCGACGAAGCCGCGGAGCATCCAGATGCCGAACGGCAGCGACAGGGCGACGTAGACGACCATCAGGCCGAGCAGCGTGTTGAGGAGCCCGAGGTCGCGCACCTGCACGAACAGCGGGATGACGAGCGCCTCGAGCGGCACCATCTGCACGACGAGGATCATGAGCAGCATCGAGGTGCGGAAGCGGAAGCGGAACCGCGCCACGGCGACCGATGCGAGGAGCGCGAGCACGGCGCTCGCGAGCACCGTGACGAGCGCGACCATCGCCGAGTTGCGCAGGAACACGTCGAAGCCGCCCTCGGTGAGCACGTACCCGAAGTTCTCGAGCGAGAACTCGCGCGGCAGCAGCGTCTGCCCGCCGGATCCGGCGCGAGCGTCGAACGCGCTCGAGAGCATCCAGAACGCGGGGAAGAGCGTGAACGCGAGCAGCAGCACGACGAGCACGGCCTTCACGGCGGAGGCCCGGGCGTTGCGGCTCACAGTTCCTCCTCCTTCAGCATGGTGCGCACGTAGACGACGGTGATGCCGAGCAGCACGACGGTGAGCAGCACGGCGATCGCCGAGCCGAAGCCGTAGCGGTTCTGCCCGAACGACTCGACGTACGACCACACGCCGAGGTTCAGCGCCTCGCGGTTCGAGCCCGCGCCGCCCGGCATGAGGTAGACCTGCGCGAACACCTTGAAGTCCCAGATCGTGGAGAGGATGATCACGACGGCGAACACCTGCCGGAGGTTCGGCACGATGATCGACCAGAAGCGGCGCCACGAGCCCGCGCCGTCGACCTCGGCGGCCTCGAGCATCTCCTTGGGCACGCCGAGAAGGCCCGCGAGGATCGTGATGGCCACGAACGGGAAGCCGTGGTGGATGACGTTGAGGAGCACGATCGCGTAGAACGTGTAGCGGTTCGTGAACCAGTTGACGGGCTCGTCCTGCAGGCCGATGGCCTGGAGCGTCTCGTTCACGATGCCGCGGTCGGCGTCGAAGATCCACACCCAGACGTACGTGCCGGTGACGGCGGGCATGGCCCAGGCGATCATGATCGCGCTGCCGACGACGGTGCGCCAGACCGGGCCGAGCGACGCCATGAGCACCGCGACCGCCGTGCCGAGGGCCACGGTGCCCGCGACGGCGAGCACCGCGAAGCCCACGGTGTTCGGCAGCACCACGGTCCAGAGGGTGGGGTCCGTGAAGATCTCGCCGTAGTTGGCGAGGCCGATCCAGTTCGCATCGCCCGAGACGATCTCGCGCAGGCCGTAGTCCTGCAGCGAGAAGAGGAACACGCGCACCAGCGGCCAGAGCAGCAGCACGGCGAGCACCGCGAGCGCGGGCGCGAGCAGCAGCCACGGACGCGCGCGGACGAGCGGGTTCTTCCGTTGCACGGGCCCGCCGGCCGCGCGGGGGGACTCCGCCCCCCGCGCGACCTGCGGCGCCTGGATCGTCGAGGTCACGACGTCAGTCGCCGTTCATGATCTCGTTCATCTCCGCAGCGGCGTCGGCCGTCGCCTGCTCGACCGTCTTCTGCCCGGAGAGGATCGCCTGGATGGCGGTGTTGGTGGTCTTCTTCGCCTGCACCGCGCCGTACTTCGGCGTCACGGGAACCGTGCCGCCGCCCTCGACGAGCTGCGTGGCGAACGGCGCGACGAGCGGGTCATCCGACTCCATCGTCTCGGCGAGCAGCGACGCCTGGCCCGGGAAGTAGCCCGACTGCTCGCCCCACTGCTCGGCGAACTCACCGGTGGTCATGAGCTTGATGAACTCCCACGCGAGGTCGGGGTTCTTCGCGGTGCTGAACATCGACAGGTGCGAGCCGCCGAGCACCGACGGCGCGATGCCGCCGTCCTTGCCGGGGATCGGGGTCGCGGCGAACTTGCCCTCGAGCTCGGCGTTCTTCTCGACGATCGCCGCGGGCGTCCACGAGCCCATGAGCGCCATCGCGACGTTGCCCTGCGAGAAGTTGTCGAGGACGTCGGTCTCCTTCCAGGTCGTCGCGCCGGCCGACGAGAAGCCGTGCTCCGTCGCGAGGCCCGTGTAGAAGGCGATGCCATCCTGCGACTCGGCGCTGTCGAGCCCCGAGACCCACTCGTCGCCGTCCTGCTCGGCGACCTCGCCGCCCGCGCCCCAGACCCACGGGTATACGGGGAACTCGGCGTCGCCTGGCACGGCGAAGGCCATCATCTCGGGGTGCGCGGCCTTGACGGCCTCGCCGGCCGCGACGATGTCGTCCCAGCTGGCCGGCGCCTCGAGCCCGAGCTCCTCGAAGATGTCGGAGCGGTAGACGAGCGAGCGCACCCCGGCGTACCAGGGCATGCCGTACAGCTCGTCGTCGTAGGTTCCGGATGCCACGAGCCCTTCGACGAGGTCGCCGCCGAGACCCTCGTCCTCGACGAAGTCGCCGATCGGGGCGAGGGCGCCCGCGTCGGCGAACTCGGCGGTCCAGGTGGTGCCCGTCTCCGCGACATCCGGCGTCGTACCGCCGGCGATCGACGTGACGAACCGGTCGTGCGCGTCGGCCCACTGCACGAACTCGACGTCGAGCTCGGCGCCGGTCTCCTCGGTGAAGGCCTCGGCGACGTCGTCGAAGAACGCCTCGGAGTCGGGGTTCGTGCCCTCCATGATCCAGACGCTCAGCGTCTCGCCCTCGGCGCTCACGTCGCCGCTGTCGGCGTTCGAGCCGCCCGAGCAGGCGGTGAGCCCGAATGCGGCCGTGGCGAGCACGGCGACGGGCAGCAGTCTTCTCTTCATTGATGGCTCCTCGTTGGAGATCTCGGTGGCGCAGCGCGCCCGGGGAATGTGACTCTGGAAGTAGTATTCGCGAAGCACGCAATGTTTGCAAGAAGTTTCCGAAATCGTGATCTCGTCGCGATCGTCGGTCCGAACGGATGCCGCGGCCCCTAGGCTCGGATTCGTGAACAGTGTCGCATCCGGCAACGGGTCGGCCGGCATCGCGGCCGACCGCTGGGTGCTCGGCGTGGACGTCGGCGGCACGGGCTCGCGGGCGGCGCTGGAGCCGCTGGAGCCGTCGGATCCCCTCGATCCGCGGGGGAACGGCGGCGCCGAGCGACGGGCACTCGAGGGCGGACGCGTGGCCGTGGCATCCGGCGGCTCGACCGCGCCCGAGATCATCGCCGAGCTCATCGAGCAGGTCCGGGCGCAGTGGCCGGATGCCGCGATCGCGGCGGTCGGCATCGGGGCCACCGGGCTGGCCTCGCTCGTGACCTCCCCCGGAGCGGCGCTCGAGCGACTCGGACGCGCCACGGGTGGAGCGCCCCTCGCCCTCGCGATCGACGCCGTGACCGCGCACCTCGGCGCGCTCGGCGGGCGACCCGGCGCCGTCGTCGCCGTGGGCACGGGCGCCATCGCGATCGGCACCGACCTGCGCACGCACTGGCGCAGGGTCGGCGGCTGGGGTCACCTGTGGGACGACCGCGGCTCGGCCGCCTGGATCGGCATCGAGGCGTTGAAGGCCGCCATCCAGACGCACGACGGCATCACCGACGACGCCCGCGCGCTCCTCGACGCGGCGGTCGACCGCTTCGGTCCGGCGCACTCGTGGCCGGGCCATCTGCTCACCCGGGAGGACCGCGCGGGCCGGCTCGCCGGGTTCGCGAGGGATGTCGCGGGGCTCGCGGCATCCGGTGACGACGCGTCGACCGACATCATGCGCCGTGCGGGGGCCGCGGTCGCCGCCACCCTCGCGGCCGCGCTCGACCCCGCCCTGCCGCAGACGGCCTCGGGCGTCGGCGGCGTGTTCGCCGCCGACGGGGCGTTCACGGCGTCGTTCGAGCAGGAGTTCGCGCGCCTCGCGCCGGACGCCGAGCTCGTCGCACCCGCGGGCACCCCGCTCGACGGCGCGGTACGGCTGGCGCGCCTGGTGGCGGCGGGCGACATGCCGGCGGGGCATCCGCCGTTCCTCTGGACCTGGCGTGGCTGAGACCAGCGCCGGCCTGCTGCTCTACCGTCGGATGCCCCGGTTCGAGGTGTTCCTCGGCCACATGGGCGGCCCGTTCTGGCGGGGCAAGGATGCCTCGGCGTGGTCGATCCCGAAGGGCACGTTCACCGACGAGGAGCCGCTCGCGGCCGCGCTGCGCGAATTCGCGGAGGAGGTCGGACACCCGGCGCCCGACGTCGAGTACCGGGAGCTCGGCGCCTTCCGGTACGCCTCGGGCAAGCGCGTGTGGGTCTTCGCCGGCGAGAGCGACTTCGACGCGAGCGACATCCGGAGCAACACCTTCGAGCTGGAGTGGCCGCCGCGGTCGGGTCGACGGCAGTCGTTCCCCGAACTCGACGCGGCCGGATGGTTCGCGCTCGACGATGCGCGGGAACGGCTCGTGAAGGGACAGCGGCCGGCGCTCGAGGCGCTCGCACGGCTCGTCGGGGCCTGACTCCGGCGGCGGCGGGCGTTCCTCGCGGCGGCGGCTCGAGTTCGGGCGGCCGCCGCGAACACGGGCCGCCGTGAGGTGCGGGATGTGCGCTCAGGCACGGGCGAGGATCGCGGCCGTGTCGGTGCCGGGCGGCAGCGTGCCGTAGAGCATGCCGCCCGTGCCCTCGAGGCGCGTGCGCACGAACGCGTCGGCGACCGCGCCGGGCGAGTGCTCGATGAGGAGCGCCGCCTGCAGCACGAGCGCGAGCCGCTCGGTGAGCTCCCGGGCCCGGGATGCCGCGGCCGCGACATCCGCCGCCACCTCGCGCACCACCGACTGCGCCTCGGCGAGCGCGAGGTCGAAGCCCGCGTGCTCGCCGCCCGCCCGCCCGGCGACGTCGAAGAACGCGTCGAACGCCTCGGGCTCGCGGGCGAGCACCCGCAGCACGTCGAGCGCGATGACGTTGCCCGAGCCCTCCCAGATCGCGAGCAGCGGCTGCTCGCGGTAGCGCCGCGCGAGCGGGAACGTCTCGGTGTACCCGTTGCCGCCGAGGCACTCGAGCGCCTCGTACGCGTGCCCCGGCCCGCGCTTGCAGACCCAGTACTTCGCCACCGCGGTGGCGAGCCGGCGGAAGGCCCGCTCGGCATCGTCGGCGTCGGTTCCCCTGAGCTCCGCCGAAGGGTCGTCGTACGCGCGCGCGAGCCGCATGGACGTGAGCGTCGCCGCCTCGGACTCGAGCGCGAGGTCGGCCACGACGGCCGCCATCGCCGGCTGGTCGACGAGGAGGGACCCGAACGCGCTGCGGTGCCGGACGTGCCACGCCGCCTCGGCGACCGACTGGCGCATGCCGGCGGCCGTGCCGATGACGCAGTCGAGCCGGGTGCGGTTGACCATCTGCACGATGGTGGCGACCCCGCGACCCTCCTCGCCCACGAGCCACGCGGTCGTGCCGTCGAACTCGACCTCACTCGACGCGTTCGAGCGGTTGCCGAGCTTGTCCTTCAGCCGCTGGACGCGGAACACGTTGCGCGAGCCGTCGGGCAGCACCCGCGGCAGGAAGAAGCAGCTGAGCCCGCCCGGCGCCTGCGCGAGCACGAGGAACGCGTCGCTCATGGGCGCGCTGCAGAACCACTTGTGGCCGGTCAGCCGGAACTCGCGCCCCCACGGGCCGTCGGCGCCGGTCGGCTCGGCGCGCGTGGTGTTCGCGCGCACGTCGGAACCGCCCTGCTTCTCGGTCATGGCCATGCCGACGATCGCCGAGCGCTTGCCGCCGGCCGCCCCTCCGCCCAACTCGGGTTCGTACTCCCGGCTCAGCAGCCGCGGCATCCACTCGTCGCGGAGTCCGGATGCCGCGAGCTCGAGCACCGGCACGGCCGCGTGCGTCATCGACACCGGGCAGGAATGCCCGGGCTCGACCTGCGCGAAGAGGAAGAACGCCGCGGCGCGGTCGACGTTCGCGCCCGGCCCCGGATCGGCCCACGCCGAGGTGTGCGCACCCGCTCCGAGCGCGGCCGCCATGATGCGGTGGTACGCGTCGTCGTACTCCACCTCGTCGATCCGGTGACCCCGCCGATCGTGCGTGTGCAGCACGGGCGGGCGCGTGTTCGCGCGCTCGGCGTCGCGCTGGAACGCCGCCGAGCCGACGAGGGCGCCGATCGCGTGCAGGCCGGGGCGGCCCGCGGCATCCGTTCCCCGTCGCCCCCACCGCGCGACCGCCTCGAGCAGCGGCGCATCGGCCGCGTACTCGTCGACGCCCTCGCGGGGCGGTGCCTGGTTGAGGATCTCGTGCGTGCTCATGGTCGGCCTCCGCGAGCCATTCTCACCCGCGGGTGCCGGTGCGGGTAGGGGCGGCTGGAGGGCGAGGATTCAGCCCTGAGCGATATCCCCCCACCGGAGGATGTCGGCGGCACCCGCTTGGATGCAGACTGAGCGGGTGCATCGCCGAGCCCGGCGCTCCAGCTCCGCCCGGTCGACCTTCCCCCGCACGCCATCCTCCACACCGTTCGCTCTCGTCCCTCACGGAGAACCATGCTCGGCAGACTCCTCATCCGCTATCTCAGGCCCTACCGGTGGTTACTCGTCGGCGTCCTGGCGTTCCAGTTCGCCTCGGCGCTCGCCTCGCTGTACCTGCCGAGCCTCAACGCCGACATCATCGACGAGGGGGTCGCGAAGGGCGACACCGACTACATCTGGTCGACCGGCGCGTTCATGCTGGCGATCTCGCTCGCCCAGATCACCGCGGCCATCATCGCCACCTACTTCGCGGCCAAGGCCGCGATGCGGGTCGGCCGCGACGTGCGCAACGACGTGTTCGACAAGGTGAGCGCCTTCTCCGAGCGCGAGGTGTCGCAGTTCGGGCCCGGCTCCCTCATCACCCGCAACACGAACGACGTGCAGCAGGTGCAGATGGTCGCCATGACCGGTGCGACGATGCTCGTGAGCGCGCCGCTGCTCGCGATCGGCGGCATCATCATGGCGCTGCGGCAGGACGTCGGGCTGAGCTGGCTCATCTGGGTCTCGGTCGCCACCATCCTCCTGGTCGCGGGCATCGTCGTCTCGCGGATGGTGCCGCTGTTCCGCACCTACCAGAAGAAGCTCGACGCGGTGAACCGCATCCTGCGCGAGCAGCTCACCGGCATCCGGGTGGTGCGCGCATTCGTGCGCGAGCGCATCGAGGAGGAGCGGTTCCGCGGCGCCAACACCGACATCATGGACGTCGGGCGCCGCGTGGGCACCCTGTTCATCACGCTGTTCCCGCTGTTCATGCTCGTGCTGAACCTGACCGTCATCGGCGTGATCTGGTTCGGCGCCGTCGAGGTCGACGAGGGCAACGTGCAGATCGGCACCCTGTTCGCCTTCATGCAGTACGTGGGCATCATCCTGAGCGGCGTCCTCATGGCCGCGTTCATGACGATCATGATCCCGCGCGCGGCGGTGTCGGCCGAGCGCATCGGCGAGGTGCTCGCCAGCGAGTCCACGCTCACTCGGCCGGCGAAGCCGGTCACCGAGTTCCCCGAGGTGGGCACCGTCGAGTTCCGGGATGCCGCGTTCGCCTACCCCGGCGCCGAGCACGCGGTGCTCGAGGGCATCACGTTCCGCGCCGAGCGGGGTGAGACCGTCGCGATCGTCGGCTCCACGGGTGCGGGCAAGACGACGCTCGTCTCGCTCATCCCGCGGCTGTTCGACGCGACGAGCGGTGCGGTGCTCGTGAACGGCGTCGACGTGCGCGAGGCCGACCTCGATCGGTTGTGGAAGACCATCGGCCTCGTGCCGCAGCGTCCGTTCCTGTTCGCCGGCACCGTGGCATCCAACCTGCGCTTCGGCCGCGAGGAGGCCACCGACGAAGACCTGTGGCACGCACTCGAGATCGCGCAGGGCCGCGACTTCGTCGCCGAGATGGAGGGCGGCCTCGACGCCCGCATCTCGCAGGGCGGCACCAACGTGTCGGGCGGCCAACGCCAACGCCTCGCGATCGCCCGGGCGATCGTGCACCGGCCCGACATCCTCGTCTTCGACGACTCGTTCTCGGCGCTCGACCTCACCACCGACGCGAGGCTCAGACAGGCGCTGTGGCGTGAGTTGCCCGACGTGACGAAGATCGTCGTCGCCCAGCGCGTCTCGACCATCACCGATGCCGACCGCATCATCGTGCTCGACGACGGCGGCATGGTCGGCGTCGGCACGCATGACGAGCTGGTCGAGACCAGCAGCACCTACCGCGAGATCGTCGAATCCCAGCTCGGAGTGGAGGCCACGGCATGAGCGCCGACATGGAGAAGCCCGAACAGGGCGCCGGCCGCGGCCGAGGGCGCGCCCGGGGCGGTGCCCGCGGCGGCGGCCGCGCGCGCGGCGTCATCGATCCCGCGCAGATGACCGAAGAGGAACGCATCGAGCACGAGCTCGCCGAGGAGGCGCGCCTCAATTCGGGCGACTGGAACGCCGTCGCTCCCGGCAAGGCGAAGGACTTCGGCGCCAGCTTCCGGCGGCTGCTCGGACTGCTCGCCCCACACAAGTGGTCGTTCGCCTTCGCGTCGCTGCTCGGCGCCATCGGCGTCGTGCTCACCGTCATCGCGCCGAAGGTGCTCGCCGAGGCGACGAACATCATCTTCGAGGGCTTCATCTCCTCGCAGATGCCGGCGGGCGTCACCCAGGCGCAGGTCGTCGACGGGCTCCGTGCCCAGGGCCAGGACGACCTGGCCAACATCGTCGAGGCCGCCACGCTCGTTCCGGGCGAGGGCATCGACTTCGTGCGGCTCAGCCAGGTCGTGATCATCGTGGTGTTCCTGTACGTCGGGGCATCCGTGCTCTCGTGGATCCAGGGCTACGTGATCAACGTGATCATGGTGCGCGCGATGTGGCGCCTGCGCGAGGACGTCGAGGCGAAGGTGCACCGCCTGCCGCTCCGGTACTTCGACCGGGTGCAGCGCGGTGAGCTCATCTCGCGCGTCACGAACGACATCGACAACATCACCCAGACGATGCAGCAGTCGCTCTCGAGCGCACTCACGAGCGTGCTCACCGTGGTCGGCGTGCTCATCATGATGTTCTCGATCTCGTGGCAGCTCGCGCTGGTCACGCTCGTGTCGCTGCCGCTCATGGGCGTCATCTTCGGCCTCATCGGGCCGAAGTCGCAGGCCGCCTTCGGCGTGCAGTGGCGCAAGGTCGGGCGCCTCAACGCCCGGGTCGAGGAGTCGTTCTCGGGCCACGCCCTGGTGAAGGTGTTCGGCCGCGAGCGCGACGCGAGCGAGAAGTTCCGCGCCGAGAACGAGGAGCTCTACGAGGCCGCGTTCAAGGCGCAGTTCCTGGCCGGCGTCATCATGCCGGGCATGATGTTCATCGGGAACCTCACCTACGTGGGCATCGCGGTGCTCGGCGGCCTCATGGTCGCGGGCGGCCAGTTGCGCCTCGGCGACGTGCAGGCGTTCATCCAGTACTCGCAGCAGTTCACGCAGCCGCTCGCCCAGCTCGGCGGCATGGCCGCGGTCGTGCAGTCGGGCACCGCGTCGGCCGAGCGGGTCTTCGAGCTCCTCGACGCCGACGAGCAGGAGGCGGACGCCGCCGACGCGCTCGAACCCGTGCAGGGCACCGGCACGATCGAGTTCGAGGACGTCTCGTTCTCGTACACGCCCGAGCGCCCGCTCATCCGGGACCTGTCGTTCCGGGTGGAGCCCGGGCAGACGGTCGCGATCGTGGGTCCGACGGGTGCCGGCAAGACGACGCTCGTGAACCTCATCATGCGGTTCTACGAGCTCGACGGCGGTCGCATCCTCCTCGACGGGCAGGACATCGCGTCGCTCACCCGGCACGACGTGCGCGCCCGCACCGGCATGGTGCTGCAGGACCCGTGGCTGTTCGCCGGCACGATCCGCGACAACATCCGCTACGGGCGCCAGACCGCGACCGACGACGAGATCCTCGACGCCGCTCGCGCGACCTACGTCGACCGCTTCGTGCACTCGCTGCCCGACGGGTACGACACCGTGCTCGACGAGGAGGCGTCGAACGTCTCGGCCGGCGAGAAGCAGCTCATCACGATCGCGAGGGCCTTCGTGTCGCAGCCCTCGGTGCTGATCCTCGACGAGGCGACCTCATCGGTCGACACCCGCACCGAGCTGCTGGTGCAGCACGCGATGGCGGCGCTCCGCAAGGGCCGCACGTCGTTCGTGATCGCCCACCGCCTCTCGACGATCCGCGACGCCGACCTCATCCTCGTGATGGAGCACGGCGACATCGTGGAGCAGGGCACGCACGACGAGCTCATCGCCGCGAAGGGCGCGTACTACCGCCTCTACAACTCGCAGTTCGAGCAGGCGGCGTACGACGTCGACGCGGAACTCGCCGCCGAGCGGGGCGAGGTCATGACCGGCCCGATCAGGACGCTCGAGGACGTCGTGGAGGAGGCCGCCGAGGCAGAGCTGAGCTGAGGCCGACGGCCGAGCCGGCACAGCGCGCGGTTCACGACCCGCAGACGAGCGAGCGGATGTCCCGACGGGGCATCCGCTCGCTCGTTTCTCA
Organism: Agromyces sp. H66; assembly: GCF_004959775.1. GTDB lineage: Bacteria > Actinomycetota > Actinomycetes > Actinomycetales > Microbacteriaceae > Agromyces. The sequence continues at coordinate 32,727 of NZ_SJZG01000012.1, read as the reverse complement.
TCCGACCAGGGGTCGAGCGCCTCTTCCGGGTCGAGGTTCGCGAACATACCGCGCAGTCGGTATGCTTTGCAGGCAAGGTTCGACGCGCTGCATCGACATAGACCGGTTCCGGCAACGGTCGACCTGACGAGGAGGTCTCATGCGCATCACGGGGGCAGTGCTCGAGCAATCGGGAGCCGACGCTCCCTTCGCGTCCTCGCATCCGTTCACCGTCGGATCCCTCGAGCTCGATCCGCCCGGTCCGGGCGAGGTGCTCGTGCGCATCGAGGCGGCGGGTGTCTGCCATTCCGACCTCAGTGTCGTCGACGGAAATCGCGTGCGTCCGACGCCCATGCTCCTCGGCCACGAGGCAGCCGGCGTCGTCGAGGCGCTCGGCGCCGACATCGCCGACCTCGCGATCGGCACGCGCGTCGTGCTCACGTTCCTCCCGCGCTGCGGCGATTGCCCCGAATGCCGCACCGACGGACGCCTGCCGTGTCGCGTCGGCAGCGCAGCGAACGACGACGGAACGCTGGTCGGCGGCGGCGTCCGGCTCCACCGCAGCGGGAGGGGCGGGCCCGAGATCGTCCGCCATCACCTCGGCGTGAGTGCGTTCGCGAGCCACGCCGTCGTGAGCCGCACCTCGCTCGTGCCCGTCGACGACGACGTGCCGGCCGAGATCGCGGCCCTCCTCGGCTGCGCCGTGCTGACCGGCGGCGGCGCCGTGATGAACGCCGGCCGCCCGGCACCGGGCTCTCGGATCACCGTGGTGGGACTCGGCGGCGTCGGCATGGCCGCGCTCCTCGTCGCCATCGCCCTCGGGCACGAGGTCGTGGGCGTGGACGCCCGGCCCGCGAAGCTCGAGGTCGCCCGTGCGCTCGGCGCGAGCGCCGCGTTCGGCCCGGAGGCGGTCGCCCACGCCGGCGATGCTGCCCGTGCACCGCTCGTGGTCGAGGCCGCGGGCTCCGCACGAGCCTTCGAGACGGCGTTCGCACTCACGGAGCCCGGCGGCACGACCGTCACCGTCGGCCTCCCCGCCCCCGACGCGAGATCGAGCATCTCGCCGCTCGTGCTCACCGCGCAGGCTCGCACCGTGGTCGGCAGCTACCTGGGCTCGGCCGTGCCGAGCCGCGACATCCCCCGGTACGTGGAGCTGTGGCGGAACGGCCGCCTGCCCCTCGAACGACTCGTGTCCTCGCGCATCCGGCTCGCCGACCTGGACACCGCCATGGACCGCCTCGCCGATGGCGGAGAACTGCGCCAGCTCATCGTCTTCGACTGATCGCGGTGCACTCCGCGACGTCCGACCGCCAACAGCATCGACCCCCACGAAAGGAATCCCGCATGAACCGAACCGCCATCGTCACGGGCGCCGCCCGCGGCATCGGAGCCGCCACCGCCCGTCGCCTCGCCGCCGACGGGCACGCCGTGGCCGTGCTCGATCTCGATGCCGCATCCTGCGCCGAGACCGTCGCGGCGATCGAGGCCCACGGCGGCCGCGCGATCGCCGTCGGCGCGAACGTCGCCGACGCCGCGGCCGTCGAGGGCGCCGTCACCCGCGTCGCGGCCGAGCTCGGCGCCCCGACGATCCTCGTGAACAACGCCGGCATCCTGCGCGACAACCTCCTCTTCAAGATGACCGACGACGACTGGGACGCGGTGCTCTCCGTGCACCTGCGCGGCGCGTTCCTGATGAGCCGAGCCGTGCAGGCGCACCAGGTCGAGGCGACCTGGGGCCGGATCGTGAACCTCTCCAGCACCTCGGCGCTCGGCAACCGCGGCCAGGCGAACTACGCCGCCGCGAAGGCGGGCATGCAGGGCCTCACGAAGACGCTCGCGATCGAGCTCGGGCGCTATGGCGTGACCGCCAACGCCGTCGCACCGGGCTTCATCGCCACCGACATGCTGCGCCAGACCGCCGAGCGCATGGGCATCACGAACGAGCAGCTGCTCGAGGGCGCCGCGAAGGAGATCCCGGTCGGCCGCGTCGGACAGCCCGAGGACGTCGCCGAGGCGGTCGCGTTCTTCTGCTCGGATGCCGCGAGCTTCGTCTCGGGCCAGGTGCTCTACGTGGCGGGAGGGCCGAAGGCATGACCGCAACGCTCGCCTCCCCCGAGTCGCTGCTCGACGCGGTCGGCACCGCGATCGGGCCCGGCGACTGGTTCACGATCGACCAGGCCCGCATCGACGAGTTCGCCGGGGCGACGAACGATCACCAGTGGATCCACGTCGACGTCGACCGCGCGACCGCCGGCCCGTTCGGCGCCCCGATCGCGCACGGCTTCCTGACCCTGTCGCTGCTCACGGCCCTCGCAGCGCCGCTGCTCCGCGTCGACGGCGTCGCGATGGGCGTCAACTACGGCTTCGAGCGCATCCGGTTCCTGCAGCCGGTGCGGGCCGGCTCCCGCGTGCGCGCGGTCGGCACCATCGCCGCCGCCGAGCGCGCGGCGGGCGGCATCCGGATGGTGCAGGACCTCACCGTCGAGATCGAGGGCAGCGACCGTCCGGCGCTCGTCGCCCAGTGGGTGACCCTCCTCGTGCCCGAGTGAACTCGAGTGGCCCGAGTCGACGGGTGGCCCGGGTCACCGGGTGACGCGGAGCAGCAACGCGGATGCCGCGGGCGACCATCGCCCGCGGCATCCGCGCTTCTCGGTTCGTGCGGCTCAGACCCGCTCGAGGATCATCGCCATGCCCTGCCCGCCACCGACGCACATCGTCTCGAGGCCGTAGCGGCCGCCGGTGGCCGCCAGCCCGTTGATGAGCGTCGAGGTGATGCGGGCGCCGGTCATGCCGAACGGATGCCCCACCGCGATCGCGCCGCCGTGCACGTTCAGCCGCTCGTGGTCGATGCCGAGCTCCCGCGCCGAGGGGATCACCTGCGCGGCGAACGCCTCGTTGATCTCGACCAGGTCGATGTCGTCGATGCCGAGCCCGGCGAGCGCGAGGGCGCGACGCGTCGACTCGACGGGGCCGAGGCCCATGATCTCGGGCGAGAGGGCGCTCACGCCGGTCGACACGATCCGCGCGAGCGGCGTGAGGCCGAGCTCTTCGACGACCCGGTCGGACACGACCACCACGGCCGCGGCGCCGTCGTTGAGGGGGCAGCAGTTGCCCGCGGTGACGGTGCCGTCGGGGCGGAACACGGGGTCGAGCGTCGCGAGGGTCTCGACCGTGACACCGGCCCGCGGCCCATCGTCGGCCGACACGACCGTGCCGTCGTCGAGGGTCACCGGGGTGATGTCGTTCGCCCAGAACCCCGAAGCGATCGCCGCCTCGGCACGCTGCTGGCTCGCCGCCGCGAACGCGTCCTGCTCCTCGCGGGAGATGCCGCGGATCTGCGCCACGTTCTCGGCGGTCTGCCCCATCGCGATGTACGCGTCGGGCAGGTCACCGCGGTCACGCGGATCCTGCCAGGAGGCGGCGCCGCCTGCGGCACGTTCGGCGGTGCGAGCCATCGCGGGGTCGAACAGCGGGTTCGTGATCTTCTCGCCCGGGATGAAGTCGCTGGAGCCCCGTCCGGTGTGCGTGATCGACTCCACGCCGGCGGAGACGAACACGTCGCCCTCGCCGGCCTTGATGGCGTGGAACGCCATCCGCGTGGTCTGCAGGCTCGACGAGCAGTACCGGTTCACGGTCGTGCCCGGCAGCGCGTCCATGCCGAGCAGCACCGACACGATGCGCGCCATGTTCATGCCCTGCTCGCCGCCCGGCAGCCCGGTGCCGAGCATCAGGTCGTCGATCCGGGCGGGATCGAGCGCGGGCACCTTGTCGAGCGCCGCACGGACCATCCGGGCGGCGAGATCATCCGGTCGGATGCCGGCCAGCGAGCCCTTGCGGGCGCGGCCGATGGGCGATCGTGCGGTGGCGACGATGTAGGCCTCGGTCATGCGATTCCCCTCCTCAGACGAACGCGGCGATGCCGGTGATGGCGCGGCCGACGATCAGCGTGTTCATGTCGTACGTGCCCTCGAATGTATAGACCGCCTCGGCGTCGGCGAAATACCGGGCGACGCCGTGGTCGAGCTGGATGCCGTTGCCGCCCATGATCTCGCGACACCAGGCGACGGTCTCCCGCATCCGCGCCGTGACGAAGGCCTTCGCCATCGCCGAGTGGTGGTCGCGCTGCTCGCCCTCGTCCTGCATCGCGGAGACGCGCATGCACAGGGCGATGCTCGCCGTGATGTTCGCGAGCGAGTTGGCGAGCTTCTCCTGCACCAGCTGGAATGATGCGATCGGCTTGCCGAATTGCTCACGCTCCTTGGCGTACGCGAGCGCGGCCTCGTAGGCGCCGACGGCCACGCCGATGGCCTGCCAGGCCACCTCGGCGCGGGTGAGGCGCAGCACGATGGCGACGTCGCGGAACGAATGGATGTTCTGCAGGCGATCGCGCTCGGGCACGACGACGCCGTCGAGCACGATGTCGGCGTTCTCGACGCCGCGCAGCGACTGCTTGCGCTCGATCTTCGTCGCCGTGAACCCCTCTGCGGGCTGGCGCACGATGAAGCCCTTGACCTGGTCGTCGGCGGTGTCGCGCGCCCAGATGACGACGATGTCGGCGAACGTCGCGTTGCCGATCCATCGCTTCGCGCCGTTGAGCACCCACTCGTCGCCCCGGCGGGTGGCGGTGGTCTCGAGGCCCTTCGCCGTGTCGGAGCCGTGGCCGGGCTCGGTGAGCCCGAAGGCTCCGATGACCTCACCGCGACCCATGGGCCCCATCCACTCGGCTCGCTGCTCGTCGGATCCGCCGACGCCGATGGCGTTCATCGCGAGGCCGCTGTGCACGCCGATGAACGTCGCGGTCGAGGGGTCCGCCCGCGAGATCTCGAGGGCGACCCACGCCCGGTACACGGCGCTGTTCTCGAATTGCCGGGTCTCGGGCCATCCGGCGCCGAACAGGCCGAGGTCGGCGAGGGCGGGGATGAGGTGGCGCGGGCTGCGCGCCTCGTCCCAGAGCCGGTCCGCGTGCGGCCGCACCTCGGCGTCGAGGAAGGCGCGGATCCGCGCGACGGACCGCTGCTCCTCGAGCGTCAACTGCTGTTGGAAGCCGTAGAAGTCGACCTCGAGCGGCGCGGCGGGTTCGGGTTGCAGCGCTCCGGGCTGCGTCATGGTGAGCGTCATTCGCTTCTCCGATCGTCGGTGATCGGTTCGAGTATGCATCATTTTTCAAAATGTTGCATCCGGCGCCTCGGGTTCGAGGTAGAGTTCCGGCATGCCCAGCTCCGCCACGGCCGCGACGGACCCCACCGCCACCGCCACCGATGCACCGCAGACCGACGACGCGCCGACGATCGCGACCGTCGGGCTCACCGCGGCCCCGTCGTGGCTCTCCGAGCGACTCGCCGGCGGATCGCACCCCGACGCGGTTCGCGCCTTCGGCCTGGCGCGCGAGGCGTTCATCGGCGGCCGCCGCATCGACATGGGCGGCCTCGCCACCACCCTGGGCGTCGACCGCACATCGCTCTTCCGCTGGGTGGGCAACCGCGACGCCCTGCTCTCGGAGGTGCTCTGGTCGCTCGCCATTCCGACGCTCGTGCAGGCGGAGCACGCCGCCGAGGGGCTCAGCGGAGCCGACCGGATCTCCACGGTGCTCACGCATTTCGTCGACGACCTCATCTCGGCCGACTACTTCCGCCAGTTCCTCCGCCGCGAGCCCGCGCGGGCACTGCGCCTCCTCACCACGAAGGAGAGCGAGATCCAGCGACGGTACGTCGCCACCGCCGAATGGCTCGTACGCCGCGACCTCGGCGACGAGCCGCTCGGTGGCGCCATCGACCCCGCCTCGCTCGCCTACCTGCTGGTCCGGGTGTCGGAGTCGTTCACGTACGCCGACCTCATCGCCGGCGACACCCCGAGCACCGCTCGCGCCCGGGTGGCCTTCCGCCTCCTGCTGCGGGCCGACTGACGCAGCCGGCCACCGCGACCCGCCGAACGACGCGACCGCCGACCACCGACCGAAGGGACGCCGGTGCACTACCCCGCACGCCAGCCGTTCGCCACGCGCTGGAACGACAACGACCAGTACGGTCACCTCAACAACACCGTGTACTACGAGGCGATGGACACCGCGATCAACGTGTGGATGATCGCGAACGGCGACCTCGATCCGCAGGGCTCCGCCATCGCGGTGTGCGCCGCCTCCTCGTGCGAGTTCCGGGCGTCCGCAGCCTTCCCGGAGCCCCTGGAGATCGGGATCGGCGTCGAACGGCTCGGCACGTCGAGCATCACCTGGGCACTCGGCATCCACCGCACGGATGCCGCGGAGCCGATCGCCACCGGCCGGTTCGTCCATGTCTTCGTGGATGCCGCGACCCGCACGCCGATCCCGGTCCCCGCCGGCATCCGCTCGGCCGTGGAGGGCCGCCTGCTCGCCTAGCGCCGGCTCGGGACATCCGATTCCCGTCGCTCGGTGCCAAACATACCGACCACGCGGTATGCTCATTGCCAAGCGGGCCGATCGGCCCGTCGGAGGCGCGGCCGTCGCGCGTGAAAGGTGGTCGAGATGACCGACACCCCCGGGTTGGATGTCGCGGGCCTGGCCCAGTGGCTGGCGGAGTCGCATCCCGAGCTGGTCGGAGGGCCGCTCACCGCACACCTGATCACCGGCGGCCGCAGCAATCTCACGTACCGCATCGACGGTGCGCGCCGACCGCTCGTGCTGCGCCGGCCCCCGCTCGGCCACGTGCTCTCGAGCGCGCACGACATGGCCCGCGAGCACCGCGTCATCACCGCGCTGCGCAACGCGGCGGTTCCGGTGCCGCCGACGGTGGACGTCGTCGACGACACGGCGACGGCCCGCGTCACCGGCACGCCGTTCTTCGTGATGGAGTTCGTCGAGGGTCGCGTGCTCGCCGACCCGGTGCAGAACGCCGACTTCACGTCGGCCGGCCTCGGCTCGCTGGGGCGCGAGCTCGCCGGCATCCTCGCGGAACTCCACGCGATCGACCCGGCGTCGGTCGGCCTCGAAGGCTTCGGTCGTGCCGACGGCTACCTCGAACGTCAGCTCGCGACCTGGCGCCGCCAGCTCGACGCATCGAGGTCGCGTGCGGTGCCGGCGCTCGACGAGCTGCAGGAGGGACTCGGCGAGCGGATGCCGCGTTCCGCTCGCGCCTCGCTCGTGCACGGCGACTACCGCCTCGACAACGCGCTCGTCGCAGGTTTCGGAGACACCCCCCGCATCGCCGCGATCCTCGACTGGGAGATGGCGACGCTCGGCGACCCGCTCGTCGACCTCGGCATGCTCGGTCTCTACTGGAGCATCACCGACCTCCCCGGCGGTCGGGGCGTGGCCCCGAGCGCGGTCGACCCGGCGGCGGGCTACCCCGACTTCGACGAGCTCGTCGACACCTACGCCGAGCGAGCCGGCATCGCCGTGCCCGAGCACTCGTGGTACCGCGCCTTCGCGGCGTACAAGCTCGCGGTGATCCTCGAGGGCATCCATTACCGGTACCGATCGGGCGAGACGGTCGGCGACGGTTTCGACCTCATCGGCGGCCTCGTGGAGCCGCTCGCCGTCGAGGGCCTCTCCCACGCCGCGGCCACGAGGATCTGACATGGACTTCAGCTTCGACGACCGCACCGCCGAACTCGCCGGGCGGGTGCGCGCCTTCCTCGACGAGCACGTGCTGCCCGCCGAGCCGGTGCTCGAGGAGCAGCTGGCCGCCACGCCCGACGAGTGGGGCTTCCGCCCGATCGTCGACGACCTGCGACGCGAGGCCCGCGCGCAGGGTCTCTGGAACCTGTTCCTTCCGGGCGAGCACGGCGCCGGCCTCACCAACGTGCAGTACGCGCCGCTCGCGGAGCTCACCGGCTGGAGTCCGCGCCTCGCGCCCGTCGCCCTGAACTGCGCCGCACCCGACACCGGCAACATGGAGGTCCTCGCCGAGTTCGGCAGCGACGAGCAGCGCGAACGCTGGCTGGAACCGTTGCTCGACGCCCGCATCCGCTCCGCCTTCTGCATGACCGAGCCGGCGGTCGCCTCGTCGGATGCCACGAACATCGCGACGCGCATCCGCCGTGACGGCGACGAGTTCGTGATCACGGGCCGCAAGTGGTGGTCGACCGGCGCGATGAACCCCGACTGCGAGGTGTTCATCGTCATGGGCATGACCGATCCCGACGCGCCGCGGCACCGTCGCCAGTCGATGATCCTCGTGCCCCGGGACACGCCCGGGGTCGAGGTCGTGCGCCCCCTCACGGTGTTCGGCTACGACGACCGCGACCACGGCGGCCACGCCGAGGTCGCCTTCCACGACGTGCGCGTGCCGGCGTCGAACCTCATCGCCGGCGAGGGCGAGGGGTTCGCGATCGCCCAGGCGCGGCTCGGACCCGGCCGCATCCACCACTGCATGCGCGCCCTCGGCATGGCCGAGCGTGCCCTCTCGCTCGTCGGCGAGCGCGCCCGGGAACGCGTCGCGTTCGGCGGGCCGCTCGCCGAACGCGGGGTCGTGCGCGAGTGGGCCGCCGACGCCCGCATCCAGGTGGAGTCGCTGCGCCTGCTCGTGCTGAAGACGGCCTGGCTCATGGACACCGTCGGCAACCGACGGGCGATGACCGAGATCCAGGCGATCAAGATCGCCGTGCCGCGGGCGGTGCAGTCGATCCTCGACCGCGCCATCCAGCTCTTCGGCGCCGCCGGGCTCTCGGGCGACCAGCCCCTCGCCGAGATGTTCGCCGGTGCCCGCGCGCTCCGTCTCGCCGACGGACCCGACGAGGTCCACCTCGCCGCGCTCGGGAAGGCCGAGCTGCGCCGCTGACGTCAGACGTCCGACCATCCGCATCGATCAAAGGAGATCACGACATGTCCCATACGCCCGACGACGCCATCGACGGCGACGGCCACGGCACGCTGTCGGTGGCGAGCATCCTCGCCGAGACCGCGTGGCGCAGCCCCGATCGCCCCGCGCTGCACTTCATGGGCGACACCATCGCCTACGGCCGGCTCTGGAACGAGACGCGCGCCTACGCGGGCGCACTTCGCGACCGGGGCATCCGCCGCGGCGACCGCGTGGCCATGCTCGTGCCGAACGTGCCCGACTTCCCCCGCGTCTACTACGCGGCGCTCTCGCTCGGCGCCGTCGTCGTGCCCATCCACCTGCTGTTCAAGGCGGAGGAGATCGAGTACGTGCTGCGCGACAGCGGCGCCGACCTGCTCGTGGCGGCCGGTCCGCNGCGACAGCGGCGCCGACCTGCTCGTGGCGGCCGGTCCGCTCCTCGCCGAGGCGGTCCCAGCGGCGAGCGCGGCCGGCGTGCCCCTCGTCACGGTGCTGACGCCGACCGTCGAGGCGGGCGGACCCGACCTCCCGCGGCTCGAGGCGGAGGCCGCGTCCGCGGCGCCCGTCGACCGGCACGTCGCGGTGCGCCCGACGGATGCCGCGACCATCCTCTACACGAGCGGCACCACGGGCACGCCGAAGGGCGCCGTCGGCTCGCATCTCGCGATCGTCGAGCAGGTGCACTGCGCCCTCATCGACGCGTTCGACCTGCGCGCCGACGACATCATCTTCGGCGGCCTGCCGCTGTTCCACACCTTCGGGCAGACGTCGGTGATGAACATCGCGTTCCGCCGCGGGGCATCCGTGATCCTCCTGCCGCGGTTCGATCCCGAGCAGGCGCTGGGCCTGCTCGTCGAGCACGGCGCGACCGTCTTCACCGCCGTGCCGACGATGTTCGTGGGCATGATCGAGGCGGCGCGACGATCCGATGGACGGCCGCCGCTGCGCTACGCGGTGTCGGGTGGCGCGGCGCTCCCGGTCGCGGTGCTCGAGGCGTTCGAGGAGACGTTCGGCGCCGAGGTGCACGAGGGATACGGCCTCACCGAGACGGCGCCCACGGTGTCGTTCAACACGGTGTACGAGCCCATCCGGCCGGGCACCGTGGGGCGGCCGTTCTGGGGCGTCGACGTCGCGATCGCCGAGGCCGAGGTCGAGGGCCGCATCGAGTTCGCCGAACCGGGTGCGCTCGGCGAGATCGTGGTGCGCGGCCACAACCTGTTCAAGGGATACATCGGGCGGCCGGATGCCTCGTCCGAGGCGGTCGTCGACGGCTGGTTCCGCACCGGCGACCTCGGCACCATGGTCGAGGGCGTCATCACGATCGTCGACCGCAAGAAGGACATGATCGTGCGGAACGGCTACAACGTGTACCCGACCGAGGTGGAGGCCGTCATCGCCCGGCATCCGGCGGTGGCGATGGCCGCGGTGTTCGGTCTGCCCGACGACACGCACGGGCAGGAGATCCACGTCGCGGTCGTGCCCCACGAGGGCCAGGACGTCGATCCCGAGGAGCTCATCGCCTTCACGCGGGAGCGCATCGCGGCGTACAAGTACCCGCGCGTCGCGCATGTCGTGGAGTCCCTTCCGCTCGGCGGCAGCGGGAAGATCGTGAAGCGCACCCTGGTCGAGCAGTTCAGCGCCGTGCGCAGGTGACGCGGGCCGCCACCACGCCGTCGCAGCACGAAGGATGCCGCGGGCCGATCTGGCCCGCGGCATCCGTGTTCCTGCTCCGCTACGGCTTCGGGATCCCGTCGCCGGCGAGCGGCACCGGCTTCGCCTCGACCTCCTCGACCGACTCGCCCTCGAGCGCGTAGGTGACGCCGATGAAGTCCTGCACGCCCTGGTCGACGGTGGTGATGCCGACGCCGGTGTACGCGGCGTGCTCGTCCTCGCCGAAGGCGAGCGGGAGGATGCCGTTGCCCTCGAGCTCACCCGACGAGATGGCGGCGAGCAGGCTCTCGCGGGTCGGGCTCTCGCCGGCCTTCGCGAGCGCCTCCGCGAACAGGTAGCCGACGCTCATGCCGTACACCGTGTTGCCGTCGAACGGCGCGCCGGCGTTGTACTCGTCGTTGATCTCGCGGAAGAGCTTCGACCACTCGTCGTCGGGTCCGAACGGCAGGTAGTTGGTGCTGGTGAAGCCCTGGAGGAGCTGCGGCGCGAGGTCCTCGCCGAGGAATCCGACGAGCGTCGGGTAGTCGCCGCCCGACGAGGAGGAGATCCACTGGGGGAACCAGCCGAGCTTCGCCGCCGTGCCGACCGCGAGTGCCGTGAAGCCGTTCACCGTCGCGAGCAGGTTGATCTCGCACCCGGCGGCCTTCATCGCACCGATCTGGGCCGTGACGTCCTGGTTCGACACCGAGTAGCGCTCGACGGCCGCGAGCCCGTCGGCGCCGAGGACCGTCTCGGCGCCCTCGATGAACTCGGCACCGAAGTCGTCGTCCTGGCCGAGCAGGCAGACGACCGCGTCGGGATGCTCGTCGGCGGCGTACCGAGCCAGCGCCGCGCCCTCGACGACGTAGTCCGCATTGAGCGCGAACGTCATCGGGTACTCCTCGGGCTGGTTCCAGCTCGTCGAGCCCGAGGCCACGAAGAGGTCGGGCACCCCGTTCTGGTTGAGGTAGTCGAGCACGCTGGTGTGCGTCGGGGTGCCGAGCCCGTTGAGGATCGCGAAGACCTCGTCCTCCTGCACGAGTTCGCGCACGACGGTCTGGGTGGTCGCCGGGTTGTAGCCGTCGTCCTTGACGAGGTACTCGATCGAGCGCCCGTTGATGCCGCCGTTGTCGTTGACGTAGTCGAAGTACGCGCTCGTGGCGGCCGAGATCGACGAGTAGCCGGCGGCCGCGGGCCCCGTGAGGGGCTGGTGCGAGCCGATCGTCACGGTGTCGTCGGTGACGCCCGGGGTGTCGGCGGCGACGCCCGGCGTGCTGCAGGCGCTCACGGTGAGGAGCAGCGCGGATGCCGCGACGACGGCGGCCGCCCGCGTGGTTGGTGCTCGGTGCTGTGACATGGGTCACCTCTCTGTTTCGGTGGGGATGGAGTGCGATACGGAGGACGTCGAGGTCGTGACGGGGACGGCGGGAGGTGGTGCGTCAGCCGGCGCCACGGGTGTGCCGGCCGCGACCTGGTCGCGGGCTCGGGGCATCCGACGACCGAGCGCACCCGCGATGCCGCCCGGCCAGACGGCCGTGACGACGATGAGCAGCAGGCCGAACACGAGCACCGAGACGTTGCCCGAGAGCCGTTGCTCGACGTCGGCGGGGAGCTCCAGCGCGGCGGTCGCCGTGCCGATGAGCCACGGCAGCAGCACCACGACGACCGCGCCGAGCGCGGCGCCGCCGATGCTGCCGAGACCGCCGATGACGACGGCGACGAGCAGGAGCAGGGAGAACGCGAGCGTGTAGGCGCCCGGGCTCACCGACTGGGTGACGAAGCAGAGGAGCGCTCCGCCGACGCCGGCGGAAATCGAGCTCATCGTGAAGGCGAACACCTTGACCCGCCCCGCGGGAACGCCCGAGAGGCGGGCGGCCGTCTCGTCGCCGTGCACCGCGCGCATCCGCAGGCCGGCGCGGCCCCGGCGGAGCCCGGCGAGCACGGTGACGGTGACCGAGGTCACGAGGATCGCCACCCACGCCTGCCACTGCTCGACGGCGATGAGGGTGCGCAGGAACGGCGGCACGCCGTCGTAGGCGATCTGGAGTCCCTGGTCGCCGCGGAATACGCCCGAGAAGACGCTGGTGACGGCCGGGAGCGCGATCACGACGGCGAGGGTGAGTCCCGCGAGGTACGGCCCGCGCAGCCGCGCCGCGGCGAGGCCGAGGAGGAGGCCCGCGAGGCCCGCGACGACGACGGCACCCACGAGCGAGACCAGGAACCGGGCGACGCCGTCGACACCGGCATCCGTCGACGCGTTCGCCGTGAGCGCGTAGCCGTACCCGCCCGCGGCCATGAGCGCGGCGTGCCCCAGCGAGAGCTGGCCGGTGAGGCCGACCAGCATCGTGAGACCCGCGGTCGCGCAGAAGTAGGCGGCGATCACCGCGAGCTGGTAGTTGCGGTACGGGTCGAGGAGGAAGGTGCCGCCGATGGCGACGAGCGTGAGGATGACGCTCGTGACGAGGAGCCGAGGCGTGCCCGTCAGCCGTGGTGCCCCGTTGAGCGAGGCGAACGTGGGGAACGATGGTGCGGTCATGCGGTGCGCGCCTCCCGTGCCGCGAAGATGCCGCCCGGCCGCACGAGGAGCACGACCACGAGGAGCACGAGCACCGCGATCGGGGCGACCGTCGAACCGAGGTAGCCGGTGACGAGGCTGATGACGAGACCCACGACGAGTCCGCCGATGAGGGCGCCGGGCGGCGAATCGAGTCCGCCGACCACGGCGACCGTGAACGCGTAGACGAAGAGCATGTCGGTCGAGTGCGGGTTGAGCCCGAGTTCGGTGGGCACGAGGAGGAGCGCGGCGAGCGAGGCGACGGCGGCCGAGAGCATCCACCCGATGGTGAGCATGCGCGACACGCGCACGCCCAGGAGGCGCGACACCTCGGGCGCGAAGGCCGAGGCGCGCAGCTGCAGGCCGAGCGACGTGCGCGTGAAGAGCAACGCGAGCGCGGCCATCACCGCGACGGCGACGACGAGCACGAAGAGGTCGTACGGCGAGAACACCGGGACGCCGGCGATCATGATCGGTCGCTCGTCGAACGGCACCGCCATCGGCCGGTGCTGCTGGCCGAAGAGGATGCCGAGCGCCGACTGCAGCACCATGACGAGCCCGATCGCGATGATGACCCCCGAGAACGGGGAGCCCTGCGGCGCGAAGCGCATCACGCCGCGCTCGACCGCGAAGCCGATGGCCGCCCCGGCGAGCAGGGCGCTGCCGAGGCCCAGCCAGTACGAGCCCGTGAGGCCGGTGACCGCGAACGCGACGTAGGTCGCGACCACGGCCATCGCCCCCTGCGCGAAGTTGACGATGCGGGCGGCGCGCCAGATGAGCACGAGGGAGAGGGCGAATAGCGCGAACACGGCGCCGCGGGCGAGACCCGTGGCGAGGAGGTAGAGGAGTCGGTCCATCAGAATCCCAGGTAGGCGTGGCGGAGGGCGGAGTCGGCGGCGAGCGTGTCGGCCGGGGCGTCGGCGACGATCTCGCCGAGGCCGAGCACGATGCCGCGGTCGGCGATCGAGAGGGCGCTCGTCACGTTCTGCTCTGCGAGCAGCACGGTGAGGCCGGTGCGGTCGGCGGTGTCGCGAAGCACCTCGAGGATGCTCGCGACGACGAGCGGCGCCAGCCCGAGCGAGGGCTCGTCGAGCAGCAGCAGCCGGGGCCGGGCGATCAGCGCGCGCCCGAGGGCGAGCATCTGGCGCTCGCCGCCCGACAGCTGGTGGCCGGCGCTCGACCGGCGACGGGCGAGCGGTTCGAACAGCTCGTAGATCTCGTCGATGGCGCGCTCCCGCTCGGCGCCGCGGAAGCGCCACAGCGCGCCGAGCCGCAGGTTCTCGTCGACGGTGAGCTCGGCGACGACGCTGCGCCCCTCGGGCACCTGGGCGAGGCCGCGGCGGGCCCGGTCTTCGACGGCGACGTCGTCGAGCACGTCGCCGTCGAACACGACGCTGCCGGACCGCGGCGCGACGAGACCGGCGATCGCCCGCATGAGGGTCGTCTTCCCGGCACCGTTCGCGCCGAGGAGGCCGACGACGGCTCCGGACGGGATGCTGAAGCTCAGCTCGTGCAGCACCGGGGCGCCGCCGTAGCCGACGACGAGCCGGTCGATCTCGAGGAGGTCGCTCACGATGCCGCCTTCACGCCGAGGTAGGCCGCCTCGACGAGCGGGTCGGCCTGCACCTCGGCGGGCAGCCCGCTCGCGATCACCCGGCCGAAGTCGAGCACCACCACGCGGTCGGCGAGTCCCATCACGAAGTCGACGTGATGCTCGACGAGGAGGACGGAGCATCCCGTCTCGGCGATACGGCGGATGACGTCCCCGAGCTGTTGGAGGTCGTCGGCGCCGAGGCCGCCCGCCGGTTCGTCGAGGAGCAGCAGGTTCGGCCTCGTGACGAGGGCGCGGGCGAGCGCGACGCGCTTGCGCTCGGGGTAGGGCAGGTCGTCGACCGGGCGATGCGCGGCATCCGCCAGGCCCAGGTCGGCGAGCTGGGCGAGCGCCGTCGCCGCGGCGGCGTCGGCATCGTGGCTGGCGCCTCGCGGGCGCCGGGTGCGGCCGCCGGCTGCGGCTCCGCGGCCGCGGCCGCTCAGTGGCACGAGCACGTTCTCGAGCACCGTCATGCCCCCGAAGAGCCCGAGCCCCTGCAGCGTGCGGGCGACGCCGAGCGCGGTGAGCGGTGTGGGCGAGGCGGGCACGGGCCGGCCGTCGAGGCGGATGTCGCCCGAGCGGCGGCGTACCAGGCCGGTGACGGCGTTGAACACCGTCGTCTTGCCGGCGCCGTTCGGGCCGATGAGCGCCACGGTCTCGGCCGGCGCGACGTGGAACGACACGTCGTCGAGGGCCAGGAGTCCGCCGAAGGCAACGGTCAGGTCGGAGACCTCGAGTCGCGGCGGCGGAACGCGGACGGCGGATGGATCGACGGGCATATCGGCACCTCTTCGTGTCGGATGTCCCCACTGTACCTTAGAAACCGACCAGACGGTATGTAGATGTTGCAGATCGGCCGAACCGCAGGCGGCGCCCTGCCGACGCCCCCGTCAGCGGTGCGCGATGCCGACGGTCATGCCGCCGTCGACGACGAACTCCGCGCCCGTCGTGTAGGCCGAGGCGTCGCTCGCGAGGAAGACGATCGTGCCCGCGACATCCGCTGGCCGGGCCGGCCTGCCGAGCGGGATGACGAGCGCGTCGGGGTCGATGCGCGTGGTCATCTCGGTGAGGATGAGGCCCGGATGCACCGAGTTCACGCGGATCCCGGCGGGCCCGAGCTCGACGGCGAGCGACTTCGTGAGCCCGCGCACCGCGAACTTGGAGGCCGTGTAGCCGTGCAGGCCCGGGCTGCCGCGCAGGCCCTCGACCGAGGAGATGTTGATGATCGAGCCGCGACCGGCCGCCTTCATCACGGGCACGACGGCGCGGCATCCGAGGAACGTCCCGGTGAGGTTCACGGCGATCACGGCGTCCCACTTCGCGCGGGTGTAGTGCTCGATGGGCGCCGCGTTCGCGATGCCGGCGTTGTTCACGAGCACGTCGACGCCGCCGAGCGCGTCGGCGGTGTCGGCGACGACGCGCGTCCACGCCTCCTCGTCGGTGACGTCGAGGGGCGTGAAGCGCGCGCGAGGCCCGAGGTCGCGCGCGAGCGCCTCCCCCTCGTCGGCGAGCAGGTCCGCGATGACGACCTCGGCGCCGGCGGCGTGCAGCGCCCGCACGTAGGCCTCGCCGAGGCCCCTGGCCCCGCCCGTGACGATCGCGATGCGGCCCTCGAGCTCGCTCAATGGAAGCTCCTTCCGCGCCGCCCGGCGGCGCACTCGATGCGTCGGGGGCCCGGGTGGCCCTCAGTCGGCGACGCGGATGACGAGACGACCGGTGGTCGCACCGCCGGCGAGCTCCTGCACGGCGTCGGGCGCCCGGTCGAACGGCACGACGGCGCTGACCACGGGCGCGATGGCACCGGCGTCGGCCAGTCGGGTGAGCTCGGCGTGCGCCTCGTCGACGAGGTCGCGCCGGCGCTGCTGGTAGAGCGCCCAGTGCAGGCCCAGCACCCCGTAGTTCTTCACGAGCGCGTGGTTCGCCCGCACCGGCGGCACGGTGCCGCCCGCGAATCCGACGACCACGATGCGCCCCTCGAACGCGATGCACTTCGTCGAGAGCTCGAAGCTCTCGCCGCCCACGGGGTCGAACACCACGTCGACGCCCGCGCCGGCGGTCGCCTCGCGCACGGCGGCCACGAGGTCGTCCCGTCCGCGGACGAGGACCCGCTCGGCCCCTGCGGCGGTGGCGACCTCCGCCTTCGCGTCGCTGCCGACCACGCCGATCACGCGCGCACCGGCCGCGACGCCGAGCTGCACGGCGGCCGTGCCGACGCCGCCGGCGGCGGCGTGCACGAGCAACCACTTCCCGGGTTGCAGCGCGGCACGGCGGTGCAGGCCGAACCAGGCGGTCTGGTACGCGATCGTGAGCGCGGCGCACTGGGCGTCGTCGAGGGCTTCGGGCGCCCGGTGCACCGCGGGAGCCGGCACCACGGCGTACTCCGAGAGCACGCCGATCTGCGAGGCGACGACGCGGTCGCCGACGGCGAAGCCGCGCGCCCCGTCGACGCCCTCGCCGAACTCGACGACGTCGCCGCTGAGCTCGATGCCGGGGATGAAGGGCAGCTCGGGTCGCACCTGGTACTCGCCGCGGGCGAGCAGCACGTCGGGGAAGTTCACGGCGACCGCCCGCGTGCGCACGAGCACCTCTCCCGGTCCGGGCTCGGGAGCGGCGACGTCGCGCTGCTCGAGCACGTCGACGGGCTCGCCGTGGCGGGTCACGAGCCAGGCCCGCATGGCGTCAGCTCGCGACATCCGTCGTCCTGATGCTCGTGAGGAAGAGGTCGGTGATCTGCTCGGCGACGAGCGTCTTGCCCTCGGCGCCGTGCGGCGAGTACCAGTGCGAGAGGTAGTGCACGTCGCTGAAGAAGTGCGCGATGAGCACGGGGCGGGGGATGTCGGTGCGGTAAAGGCCCTCGGCCTGTCCGCGTTCGATGAGCGCGGCGAACTCGTCGTGGTAGGCGCGACGACGGCGGGTGACCTCCTGCTGGCGCGGGGCGGTGAGCATGTGCATGCTGCGGAAGAACACCGTGCCCTCGGGCAGGAAGTCGATCGAGGTCTCGATGACGTCGACGCAGACCGCGCGGAGCACCTCGTCGACCGGACCGCCGCGCGCGATGATCTCGTCGAGGTGCGCCTTCTGCAGCGACAGCATGCGGTCGTAGATCGCGAAGAGGAGGTCGTCCTTCGACTCGAAGTAGTGGTACATGGCGCCCTTGGTGACGCCCGCGGCCTCGACGATCTGCTGCACGCTCGTGTTCGCGTAGCCCTGCGTGGCGAAGAGGTCGACGGCGGCCCGGGTGACCTCGTCGGCGACGTTGGTGTCTCTCATGCGTCCAATCCTTCACCCGACGGGGCGGATGCTGCCGCCGCCGTCGATCGGGAGCGTCTGGCCGGTGATCCAGCCGGCGTCGTCGGAGAGCAGGAATGCGACCGGCCCCGCGACGTCGTCTGGCTCGCCGAGCCGGCCGAGCGGGTACTCGGCGGCGACCTCCGCCTCACGTCCCTCGTAGAGGGCGCGGGCGAAGCTGGTCTTGATCACCGCGGGGGCGACGGCGTTCACCCGGATGCCCGGGGCCAGCTCGTACGCCAGCTGCATCGTGAGGTTCACGAGCGCCGCCTTCGAGACGCCGTAGAACGCGATGTTCGGGCTGGCGGAGAGCCCCGAGATGGATGCCAGGTTTACGATCGACCGCGAGAGGCCGGCACGCACCGCGTCGCGCGTCCAGTCGAGGGCGGCGACCACGTTCACCTCGAGGATCTTGCGGATGACGGATGCCTCGACCTCGAGTGCGGGACCGTACGCCGGGTTGATGCCGGCGTTGTTCACGAGGTGGTCGAGTCGGCCGCCGTGCCGCTCGGCGAGGTGGGCGAAGACCGCGGCGCGGTGCTCGGGGTCGTCGGCGCGGCCGGCGACGGCCGACGCCCGGTCGGCGCCGAGTTCACCGATCGCGGCGTCGAGCCCCTCCTGCTTGCGTCCGGTGATGACGACGGATGCCCCTTCCGCCACGAGCCGCTTCGCGATGGCGAGGCCGATGCCTCGGCTCGCGCCGGTGATCAGGGCGACCCTGCCCTCGAATCTCTGCACGTCGGGTTCCTCATCTCGCCATACCGTCTGGTCGGTATGAGGAGCGTAGCACGCCTCAGGGCTCCGACTGCTCGCGGCGGCGCAATGCCATCAGGGTGGCCGCGGCGATGGCTGCATCGTCGACCGTCACGACGAACGGCCCACGATCCCGGCGGGTCACCTGCAGCGCCTCGCCGGCCCGGAGCACGACGCCGAACCTCCCGTCGAGACCGCTGCGCAGGCCGATCCCGCCGAACTCGGCCATCGGGTGCACGGTGACCCGCTCGGCAGAGACGACATCGTGGAGGGCGACCCGCAGGGTGGGCACGCCGAGCACCGACCGCACCGCGAGCCCGCGCTCGTCGACCCGCACGCGGAAGACCAGCGTCGCCGCCCCCAGGAGCGCCAGGAGCACGGCGAGGATCACCAGCGGCCAGATCGGCGCGGTCGTGGTGATGCCGAGTCCAACGGCGAGCCCCACGAGCAGGGCGACAGCGCCGAGCACGGCGATGCGCGCCGGCGCTCCAGCCGCCGTCGTACGCACCCAGACGACGCGTTCGCCGGCCGCGAGCGCGATCGGCTCGGGCGATTCGGCCTCATCGCCCGGCTCCGGGAAGGTCTCGCCCGGCAGGATGAACCACGACACGAGCCCCACGATCACCGCCGCCGCCAACCCGGTGGCCAGCCCGGGCTCCACGCCGGGCGCGTCGGCGGCGTCGGCGATCCCACGCTGCACCCCCGCGCTCCAGGTCGTGACGATCGCGAGCAGTGCACTCATCGCCGGCGAGACCGCACCGAGGAGCCGCGGACTCGGTCCCCACGCGCCGTTCCGCAGGCCGGGGAGCGCGCTCGAGGTCATGAGCAGGGGAATACCGAGTCCGATGACGGCGGTCAGCACCGGAAGGGTCCACGCCGGGGCGAAGCCGTCGGGCCCATCAGGGGTCCAGTGGATGGCCACCGGATCGGGCAGCTCGGGCAGCCACCAGAGCTGCAGCGCCACTGCCGCGATGGTGAACACCACCGGCACGAGCATGGCCAGCACGATGAAGCGGCGGATCGGCACCCGATGTTTCGTCGGCGCCGGCGGGCGCTCGGACGCCGTGCTTCCCTGCGTGGTGCGGCGGGCGGCCGGCGTTCGCGGTTCGGTCATCGATAGGTCTCCTTCACGAGGGATACGAGCGCGTCGGCGGTGATACCCGCCGTGCGGGCACGATCGACCAGCTGCACGATGTCGGCGTTGAGCGTGCCCAGGGTGCCGGCGGCCTCCGTCACCACGGCGTTGCGCCCCCGCCTCAGGTCGATCAGGTGCTCGTCGCGCAGCAGCTGGTAGGCGCGCAGCACCGTGTGCAGGTTGATGCCGAGACCGTCGGCGACATCCCGGGCGGGCGGCAGCTTGTCGCCCACCTGGAGCACGCCGGCAGCGAGCTGTGCGCGTACGGACGACGCCACCTGCTCGTACAGCGGTTCGTCCGCACCGGGTTCGACTCGGATCAGCATGGGACCAGTGTGGCACATAGTTTGATGACATATAGAACTTTGCGCTATCTGCTCATGACGCGTTCCACCGCTCGGTAGTCTGGAACCGATCGGGCGCGGCTCGCGGCCGTCTCACTCTTCGACAAGGCTCCCCCCGTGACGACTGCCCTCCCATCCGTGCGCCCGTGGCGCCTCTGGCTGGTGTGGGGCATCGGCGTCGCCGCCTACGTGCTGTCGGTCACGAACCGAACATCGCTGTCGGCGGTCGGCGTGGAGGCGGCCGTGCGGTTCGACGCGGATGCCTCGATGCTGTCGATGTTCGCCGTCATCCAGCTCTTCGTGTATGGCGCGATGCAGATCCCGGTGGGGCTGCTGCTCGACAAGTTCGGTGCGCGACCCATCATCACGATCGGCATGTTCCTCATGGCCGTCGGGCAGCTCGTCATGGCGTTCGCTCCCGACGTGGCCACGGCGATCCTCGCGCGCATGCTCGTCGGCGCAGGTGATGCGGCGATCTTCCCCAGCGTGCTGCGGGTCGTGGCGGTATGGTTCCCCGAGCGGCAGGCGCCGTTGTTCGTGCAACTCACCGGCATCGTCGGACTGACAGGACCCCTGCTCTCGATCCTGCCGTTCGCGGCGCTCCTGCATGCGACGACCTGGACCGTCGCGTTCGGCGGGCTCGCGGGTCTCGGCGTGCTGTTCACGGTGCTCACGTTCGCGGTGATCCGCAATCATCCGCCCGGTCGCCCGGCGGATGTCTCGGTCGACACCACCACGGGCGCGATGCACGTCGTGACGTCGGCGGCCGACCTGCGCGTGGGCTTCCGCGAGTCCTGGGCGCACCCGGCGACGCGGCTCGCGTTCTGGTCGCACTTCACGACGCCGTTCGCGGGTTCGGCGTTCATCCTGCTGTGGGGATTTCCGTTCCTCACGATCGGCGAGGGACTGACGCCGGCGATGGCGTCGCTCGTGTTCACCGTCTTCGTGGTCTCGGGCATGCTCGTCGGACCCGTCATCGGCGCGCTCTCGAGCCGGCACCCGATGCGCCGGTCGCGGATGCTCGTGCTGCCCATCATCGGCATCCAGATGCTCGCGTGGCTCGCCGTCATCGCGTGGCCCGGGCAGGCGCCCCTGTGGCTCCTGCTCGTGCTGGCGCTCGCCCTCAGCACCGGCGGCCCCGGGTCGATGATCGGATTCGACCACGCGCGCACGTTCAACCCGAGCCACCGCCTGAGCACGGCGACCGGCATCGTGAACGTCGGCGGGTTCCTCGCAGCCCTGCTCGCGGTCCTCTTCATCGGCATCGCGATGGACGTGCAGGGCGCCGGCACGCCCGACACCTACAGTCTCGACGCGTTCCGCATGGCGTTCCTCACGCAGGTGCCGCTGTGGCTGCTCGGTGCCGGCTTCATCGTCTTCGAGCGCAAGCGCACGCGCGTGCACATCGGGCTCGACGAGCCGCGGCCTCGGCGGCGGCGACCTCGCGAGCGCGACCGCGACCGCGACGCGGACTGACGCGCTGCTCGCGCTCAGTCGGCGAGCAGCCCCCGCAGGTCGGCGGCCGTGAGCGAAGCATCCGTCAGTCCCTCGTCGTCGAGGAGCGACGCGACGAGCTCGCCCTTGCGGGCCTTCAGCTCCATGACCTTCTCCTCGATCGTGCCCGTCGCCACGAGCCGGTACACCATGACCTGCTTCGACTGGCCGATGCGATGCGTCCGGTCGATCGCCTGCGCCTCGCTGGCCGGATTCCACCACGGGTCGAGGAGGAACACGTAGTCGGCTTCGGTGAGATTCAACCCGAATCCGCCCGCCTTCAGGCTGATCAGGAACACGGATGCCTCGCCCTCGCGGAACCGGGCGATCACCTCGTCGCGGCGGCGCGCCGGCGTCGACCCGTCGAGGTAGGCGTAGGGCACGCCCGCGGCATCCAGGCGCGCGGCCGCCCGCCCGAGGAACGACGTGAACTGGCTGAACACGAGCGCGCGATGTCCCTCGCCGAGCACGTCGTCGAGCTGTTCGAAGAGCGCGTCCAACTTCGCCGACGCCATGCCCGCGTACCGTTCGTCGTCGATGAGCGTCGCATCGAGCGCGAGCATGCGCAGCAGCGTGAGCGAGCGGTACACGATGAAGCGGTTGCGGTCGAGGTCGTCGATGAGGCCGAGGAGCTTCTGCCGCTCTCGCTGCAGCATGGTGTCGTACAGGCGCCGATGCCGCGGGTGCAGCTCGACCTGCAGCACCTGCTCCTGCTTCGGCGGCAGCTCGGGCGCGACGAGCTCCTTCGTGCGACGCAGCATGAGCGGCCGGACCCGCCGGCGCAGCCGCGCCATCCGTTCGGTGTTGCCGTCGTTCTCGATGGGTCGCCGGTAGCGTTCGTCGAACGCCCGTCGCGACGGGAAGAGCCCCGGTGCGACGATGGCGAGCAGCGCCCACAACTCGCTCAGGTCGTTCTCGACCGGGGTGCCCGTGACGGCGAGCCGGAACGGAGCCCGGATGTCGAGGGCCGCCTGATGCACCTTCGTCGCCGCGTTCTTCACGAACTGCGCCTCGTCGAGCACGAGGCCGCCCCACTCGATGGCCGCGAAGGCGTCGGCTTCGAGGCGCAGCACGGCATACGTCGTGACGACGATGTCGGCGGCGGCCGCGGCATCCGCGATGCGACCTCGCCGCTTCGCCTCGGTCGCCGTGACCGTCGCGACGCGCAGTCGAGGGGTGAACCGTGCCGCCTCGCTCACCCAGTTCGATGCGACCGAGGTCGGCGCGACGACGAGGAACGGCCGGCCGGCCGACGCCGACCCCTCGGACGCCGGCGCCGGCGCCGCCGCCTCGACCGCATGCGCGATGAGCGCGAGCGTCTGCGCCGTCTTGCCGAGCCCCATGTCGTCGGCGAGGATGCCGCCGAGCCCGTGCCGCCAGAGGAACGCGAGCCAGCGGAACCCCGCCAGTTGGTACGGCCGCAGCGGCAGTGCGAGCCCGGCGGGAGACGGCACCTCCTCGACGGCGCCGTGCTCGAGCCCCGCGATGGTCGCACGCCAGGTGAGCGCCGGCTCCGAGACATCCGCGAGGTCCTCGAAATCGGCCCACAGGCTCGTCCGGCTGCGGTGGATGCGCAGGCCCGTCTCCCACTCGGCGAGCGTGCCCGCCTCCTCGATGAGGTCGCGCAGTTCGTCGAACACCGGCAGTTTGAGGTTCAGGTAGCTCTTGTCGACGAGCAGGAGCCGCCGCTGCCCCTTCGCGAGCGCCCGGAACAGCGGCATGAACGGCACGGGCCTGCCGTCGACGGTGAGCTGCACGCCGAGGTCGAACCAGTCCCGCTTCTGCGATTCGACCGTCGTCACGCGCACCTCGGGAACGGCGGTCACCTCGCGGTAGTCGGGGCGCTCGCCGGTGATGTCGATGCGCAACCCGCCGCGTTCGGCCAGTCGTTCGAGTCGCGGCATCCGCTCGGCCGTGAACTCGGCGGCGTCGAGGCCGCGCAGGATGATCGCGTCGAGCGGCACCCACCCGAGCTCGTCGGCGACGCGGGCCAGCAGGTCGTCGTCGAGTTCGGGGTCGGCCGCGGCGGCGGCGATGGATGCCTCGGATGCCTCCACCGGGCTGGTGCGTCCGTCGGCGTGTTCCCAGCGCCAGGCGAGGCGCAGCACGTCGCCCGGCTCGAACGCCGCCTCGAGCACGAGCGTCGCGGGCGGAGCCTCGGGAGGCTCGAAGCTGCCGTCACGGCTCACGACCGGCAGCGACCGGGCGAGGGCGTGGAAGTGCCCGCGAAGGAACGTCGGCACCTCGGCGGCCGGCACGACGATCGGCTCGGGCGGCGACGCGAGCAGGGCGCGCTGCGCGGGGGTGAGCTCGCCGTTCGCGGCCGGCGCGAGCTCGATCACCCCGGCGTCGAAGTCGGAGCGGTAGACGCCGTGCCACGCGATCGGCCGCACGTGCTCGACGGGGTGAACGCCGTCGTCGATCGCGACCGTCGGCACCAGGGTGAGTCCGCCGGGGCCGTTGGAGCCGCCTCCGGACGGGTCCGCGACGCTCGCGTCGAGTCCCACCGTGGCGCTCCCCCGCAGCACGACGTCGGGTGTGACATCCGATCCGACGAGCGCGATGCCGAGTCGGCCGGCCTCGGCCAGCAGCCCCCAGAGCAGGGGGCTCTCGAACTCGTCGAGCGTGATCCACTCGGAGCCGTATCGGTACACCGCGGGCGTCGTGCCCTTCAGCATCGCGAACTGGGCGAACCACCGCGACTGCGCCGGGTCGACGCCCGCGGCGCTCGCCTGGTAGGCGATGTTCTGCCACGTCAGTCCGTCTTTCACCCAGGCTCCCCTGGTGCCCTGGGTGACCGGCCGCACCGCGAGTCGGTCGACGGATGTCGCGCGCCGAGCCGTCTCGTCGCGAGCTCCGCGCCACTCGCCGTTGCGGCGCTCGATGCGGCGGCGCAGTTCGAACTGGAGCCCCAGCGGACGCGTCGAGGGGGCGGCCTCCGAGACGGATGCCTCGACACCGTGCCCGAGCCCCGCGAGCGCCGTGCGCCAGTCGTGCGGTGGAGCGTCGGCGGGCATGCCCACCATGCTCGCACGGGGCGCCGACAGCGGCGCCGCTCTTCAGCCCGCGGGGGTCCGGAGCGCCCCCGGGTAGAGCTCGTCGAGCAGTTCGAGGGCGAGTTCGCGGAGCACGCCGCGCAACGCGCGCTCGAGCCGTTCGCACCCGTCGCCCGCCGCGCCGGCGCTGGCCGACCGCAGCTCCCACACTGCCGCCAGCCGCTCCCGCTTCGCGACGACGGCGTCGACGACCATCGGGCGCCAGAACGGCGGGTACTCGCTCTCGGTCCACGCGCCGCGGCCGCGCCCGTAGTGGGCGACCGCGAGGTAGCGCAAGAGCGCCGAGGTGACGAGCCCGTCGAGGAACGCCTCGTCCCAGCGAAGACTCGACTCGGTGCGGCCGCGCATCACGTTGACGCCGCGCGCGATGCCCGCACCGCCGAGCGCGCCGACGATGGCACCCGCCACCAGGCCGGCGCCGAACGTGAGGCCGCCCGCCATGAGGTCGGCGCCGAGCCCGGTGAGCGCGCCCGACACGACTCCCGACACGACACCCGTGCGCCCCTCGTCGAGTGGCGCATCGACGCGGATGTCGCCGGCCATCCGATCGAGCACCTCGGCCGCCGCGCGGCCCTCGAGTTCGTGGATCACGATGAGCCGCTCGGTGCTCGCCCCGAGGCCCGACTCGAGGCGACCGCCGAGCCGGCTCGCCGCCTGGGTGCGCGCCTGCGCCCGCGCCGCGTTCGGCAGCCCGACCGAGCCGCCGAGCCGAGTCGCCAGCGGCTCGGCCGGCAGCACCTCGCGGTCGCATGCGGCCGTCGCGATGGGTTCGGCGAGCACCGTCATCGCCTCCTCGAACTGCGCCATGCGGCGAGCACGCCACGCCTGCGAGAGCCGAGCGAACGCGGACGCCTTCGCCTCGGGAACCACGCGTCCGATCGCCGCGAAGAGCGTGAACTCCTGCACCCAGCAGCGCGCGAAGGCGTCGAGCGCGAGCACCTCCCGCACGTCCGCGAGCCCGGCGACGGCACCTCGCCAGCGGGCCGCCTCGGCCGCCTCCGCCGCGTGCTCGCGCGGGCGCCCGGTCTGGTTGAGGAGCACGAGCACGGGCTTTCCCACCCAGTCGAGCACCTCGAGCTCGGGCCCGAGATAGCCGGCGTCGCCGGGCTCCTCCGCTGCGTTCACCAGGTAGAGCACGACGTCGGCGTGGTCGGCGACGTTGCGCACGGCGAGCTGGGTGAGCCAGAACGGTTCGTCGCGATAGCGGTCCCACACCTGCGACAGGAACCAGCCGAGCGGGTTTCCCGACTGGCGCAGCCGCCGCACGAGGCGCACGCTGTCGCCGAATCCCGGCGTGTCCCACAGCGTGAGCGTGTCGCCCTCGGGCGTCTGCACGAGCGGGAACGGCGTCGCCTCGATGGTGACGTGCGGCGCGTCGCGCACCTCGCCGACGTCGCGTCCGAGCAGGGTGCGCGCGAGCGTCGTCTTGCCGGCGTTGGTGTGCGAGATGAGCGAGAGCGCGATGGCGCCGGGCTCGGGCACGGACGTCGCGCCGATCGGTTCGCCCGCCGCGCCCGTCGGCTCGCCCGCCGCGCCCACCGGCTCACCTGCTCCGGGGTCGGTCATGGCACCCTCCCGCGCGGCGGGTCGTCGACGCCCCTGGCGGATGCTGCGAGCTCCGCCTCCGCCGTCGCGAGATCGGGTTCGGCGAGGTCGACGAACACCGGGGTCGCGCCGTGCGCGGTGACGAGGTCGCGCCACGCGTCACGACGTGCGACGAGCCGCTCGTCCTCCCCGGTCCATCGGGCGCGGAATCCCGACTCGTCGACGAGCGCGGTGAGCGGATGCCCCGAGCCGACGCCTGTGGCGAGCGCGTCGAGGAACTCGCCGTGCGCCTGGCGCTCGGGCGTCGCGGCGAGGGCGAACAGCGGGACGACGACCTCCTCGGCGGCCGCGAGCCGCGCGAACGACAGGTTCGCGAGTGCCTCGTCGTCGCCCCACGCGACCGGAGCCTCCACGGTGACGGATGCTCCGTCGTACGCCCGCGCCAGGATCGCGTCGAGTCCGCCCCGCGCCGCGGGACTCAGCGTGTAGCTGTACGGCACGACCCGGATCCGCCCCGAACGGCCGAGGTAGCGTGCCACCAGCCGCCGGTAGTAGGGGTCCGTCAAGGGCAGCGCGATCCGTGCGGCCCGGCGTCGCTCGACGAGTCCCGACACCAGCGCCAGCACGAGCCGGGGGATCACGACCACGGAGGCGACGCTGCCCGCGAGCAGGTGCATCCAGGTAGCCGCGTTCTCGCTGTCGGGCGCGCGGATGGCCGCGACCTCCGCGACATCCGGAATCGGAATGCCCGTGAGCCAGGAACCCGGGGCCAGCGTGACGGCGAGCAGCCCGCGCACCTGCTCGGCGTCGAGGAACGTGCTCTCCCACGTGGCGCGGTACTCGAAGGCGAGGCCGCGCAGGTAGAGTCCGGCGATCACGCCGAGCGCCGTGGCGGCGGCCGCGAGATGCAGCACGCGTGCCGCCCGCGCACCGTAGAGCGGCGCGGACAGTCGAGCCCAGTCGGAGGGCAGGGTCTCGAGGATGGTGCGCCGCGCCGCGCCGGCGTCGCCGTCACGCGCACGCGCCCGCGCTCGCGCCCCGGCCCGCGCGCCCGCCGGCGTGCGCAGCGCGGCGAGCTCGATGAGGAGCGCCCGGAGCGGACCGGGCCGGCCACGGAACGCGACGAGCCGAACGACGAGCGTGAGGTATACGACGACGTTCCAGACGAGGAGGAGGAACACGGGCGGGGCCAGCAGGTTGATGCTCGAACCGCCGCCGATGCGATCGACGACGAGGCCGAGCACGAACGCGGCCGCCACGACGACCGCGCCCACCCAGGGCCGCCAGCGCAGCGCGCGCACCGTGCGCGGCACGGCGGGCTGGCGCGGACCGATGCGCTCGAGCACGAGCCGGGCCCGACGGGTCAGGAACGCCTCGGCGGTCGCGCCCTCGCCGACCACCTCCGCGGCGGCGCGGCTCGCCCAGTCGCGGTCCGCGTCGGTCCAGAGCAGGCGATCGCGATCCCCAGTCTCGACGGCCCGGGCCGCGATGACCTCGAGGGCGGCTGACTCGTCCATCAGGCGCATTCTATGGCGGGCCGCTTCGCGACCCTCGGGATGAGGAGGCGCGGCGCCATCCGGTCCCCGGGATGAGGAGGCGCACCGTCCACCGCGGAACCCGCCGTCGGCTGCGCGGATGCCGCATCGCTCCGTCGCCGTTCCTCAGCCCACGGGCGAGGCGAGATCGGATACCCCCGCCACCGGCCGCGGCGAACGGGCCGCGCTGTGACGGAGCAGCCATCCGGCCGACACGAGGTGGATCGCGGCGAGGACGGCGCCGCCGACCATCATGCCCGGCACGGCGTAGGCGATGCCGATGACGCTGTCCCCCACCTGCGCAGCGCCCGCCACGAGCAGCATCGGCACCGGGCCGGGCGAGCGCCTCCACAGCAGGACCACCACCGCGACGCCGATCGGCAGTGCGCGGACGGCGTAGAGGCCCGCGAAGATGGCGACGGCGTCGCCGCCGTTAATGCCGGGCAACACCGTCGCCGGATCGAGCACCCCGACGACGCCGAAGCCCGATGCCACCAGTGCCGCCAGTCCGTTGGCCACCACGAGGGGCCACCAGCCCCTGATCACTCGCGCCGTCATCGTTCACACTCAGTATCATTCATGTTCTGAAGCATATCCGATCAGTATCATCGATCGCATGAAGGGCTCGCCGCCGCGTCTGGCCGATTCGGTCACCTTCCGACTCGGCGCGCTCGGGCTCCAGGCGCTGGACCGACTGGCACCGCGCCTCGAGCTGCACGGCCTGAAGCCGAAGCACCTCGGGATGCTCGCGCTTCTCGACTCCGTCGACGCGAGCTCGCAGCTCGAGGTCGCCCGCGCCATGAACATCGCGCCGAGCCTGGTGGTCGCCCTGGCGGATCACCTGGAGGACCTGGGGGCGATTCAGCGTGTCAAGGATCCCGAGGATCGTCGACGCCACGTGCTGCGGCTCACCGACCGCGGGCGCGACCTGCTCCAGACCTGCACCGACGACGCCTACGCGATCGACGCGCACCTCACCGCCGAACTGAGCCCCGCCGACCGGGCAGACCTCGCCCGTGTCCTCGGTGAGCTCGCCCGGACGGCCGGACTGCCGGCGCTCCCGCAGCTCCGCGCGAGCGCCGACGACACGGGTGGACACGCGAGCTGAGACGGCCCCGGCGCGCTTCCCCACCCCACGCGGAGCAACACGATGGGGCCCGGGCGTCGCCGCCCGGGCCCCGTGCGGACCGCCCTAGGGAAGCAGTCCGCTCGTGCCGCCGCGAAGCAGAGGGGACGCGCTCTTGGCCGGGGCAGCCTCGAACGCGCGCACGATCTCCTGCGAGAACGTGCTGCCTGCGGCATCCGTCGCCGTGACCCGAAGGTCCACCCAAGAGCCCGCATCGGGCACGGCGAGGTCGGCCGCGTACCTCGTGACGAAGTCGCGACCAGTCGGGAAGGTGACGAACGGCAGGACCTCGGGCGTCGCGCCCGCGGCATCCGTCGCCGTGAGCTCGATGGGCTGCCAGTCGCCGCCGGCGACCCGCACCTCGAGCGTGGCACCGTTCAGCGCGGCGCTTCCGGATGCCCCGGCGACGTGCCCGAGCTCGACCCCGAGTGCGACCGGGGTACCGGCCTTGCGACCCGCGCCGACGAGCCCCGAGGCGTCGAGTTCGACGTCGTACCAGGCCTGGATCATCGGCAGGACCTGCTCGGTCCAGTCGTCGGCCGTCCCGGTCGACCGGAAGGTCCACTCGGTCACCGTCTCGGTCGATGATGCGAGCGCCGATCCGTCGTGCGTGGCCGTGTTCACGACGCGCCACTCCGACTCTCCGTCGGGCGCGCCCCACACGTTCGCCGACTGGTAGGGCGACGAGGCGAGCAGCTCGCCGTCGACGTACACCTCGGTCAGCTGCGCACGGTCGTCGGTGCCCGCGAACACGTCGAACGCACCGGTGCGCTCGGGGTTGGCACCGTCGGCCCACGACGGCACGTTCACCTGGGCGGCCGGGCCCGTGCGGTGCGGCGCCCAATAGCCGGGGCCGACGTACGGGCGCACGACCGGACCGAAGAAGCTCGACTCGGCGACCTGCTCGGGCTCGTAGGCACGACGCACATCGCGCACCTCCCAGCCCACGTCGACGAGTTCGGCGTTCTGGTACCACTCGACCTGCTCGGTGTTCACCCATTCGGTGCGCTCGATGCCGCGTGTCGTGCGCATCGCGTAGCCCGAGCCGTACAGTGCGCCCGGCACGAAGTCGTACCGGAACTCGCCGACGGTGCCCCCGTCGCCGTAGTACGTGGTGTCGATGCGGGCGAGGTCGCCGGGGCGGTAGTGCAGGTCCTCGGGGATCGCTCCCTCGCTGAACCGCACGATGTCGTACGTCTCGGTCGCGTTCGCCACGC
The DNA here is from genome assembly GCF_004959775.1 of Agromyces sp. H66. Taxonomy (GTDB): domain Bacteria; phylum Actinomycetota; class Actinomycetes; order Actinomycetales; family Microbacteriaceae; genus Agromyces. Next base: position 2,689 of record NZ_SJZG01000012.1, on the reverse strand, counting down.
CGGAGCCCTTCACGACGACGGTCTTCGCGGCCATGGACTCGAGCAGCGCCCGACCCTGGATGCCGCTGACCGAGGCCACGGGAATCGGGACCGATGTCACGTAGTCGTCGGCTCCGACCCACTCGCTGAGCTCACCGTCGGCGTCGTTCACGACGATCAGGAACGCCGCTCCGGCGGCGGCGGCATTCGCTGCGCGCTCCGACGGCGACACCGCGTCGGACCGCGTCGCGACCGCGACCTTGCCTGCCGCGTCGACCGCGGCGAAGTCGTCGGCGCTGCCGGCGCCGACGTCGATCGCCCGGGCTCGCAGGCTCCCGTCGAGCGGAACCGCGCCGGCCTGCTCGATGACGTCGAGGTCCGCTCCGCCTGCCGTGAGCGAGAGCGTCTGCTGCAGGCGCCAGCGCGTCGTGAAGTCGAAGCTGTCGGAATCGGAGGCGTCGAGCGGCTGCGCGTACAGCGTGTCGACCAGCACCGTCGGAATGAGGCTGCCACGGAAGCCGTCGGACTGGAAGTCGACGCGACGGAAGGCCGGCGACACCGTGTCGTCACCGACATCGACGGAGATCGGCTCCGTCTCCCGGGCGTCGAACGCCACCGTGGTGTCGCCGTCGAGCACGAGATGCGGGTCGCCGACGAGCGCGATGCCGTGCGCGTCGGCCGCCTCGGCCACGTCCATGAACGACATGAGCGAGTAGGTGCCGGCCGGCAGACGCAGTGTCGTCTCGCCGACGACGGGGAGCACGCCGATCGCCCTGGTCTCGCCGTTCCACAGCCACCCGTACGCCTCGGCGGGTTCGCCGTCGAAGCCCGTGGCGGTGACCGTGACGTCGTAGCGCTCCTCCTCGGCGATGATGCCGAGCGCGGTGCGGGTCACCGGTTCGCCGTCGATCGACGCGACGAGGGCGCCCGAGAGCTGCGTGCCCGCGGGCACCGCGGCCGGGTCGGCCGTGAGCGTCACGGAGCGGGTCTCGCCCGCCGGGATCGAGAGCTGGTCGGCGTCCATCGCGAGCACGCCGGCCGGGGCATCCACCGAGAGCGGCCCGATGCCGCCGCCGCCGCCCGACGACGGCGTCGTGTCGGCCAGCGTCGCCGCGAGGTCGAGGACGACCTCGGCGTCGCCGCGGTTCGTGAACTCGATGGTGCGCTCGACCTGGTCGGGCGACTCGCCCCACGAGAGCATGCCGAAGTCGCCGGAGCCGGCCGCGATGACCGGCGCGTCGAGCGCCTGGTCGATGTCGACGACGCCCGAACCGGCCTGGTAGGGGGTGAGGCCGACGTCGGTCGTGGTGCTCACGAGCGCCGCGCGCAGCTGCTCGGCCGTGTACTCGGGATGCTGCTGCTTCACGATCGCGGCCGCGCCCGAGACGTGCGGGGTCGCCATCGACGTGCCGCTCATCCCGACGTACGCGCCGTCGCCGGCGCTGTCGGCCGAGCGGGCGGCCGTGACGTCGTTGCCGGGGCCGACGAGCTCGGGCTTCAGCGCGCCCGACCACGCGAGCGGGCCCTGGCTCGAGAACCACGACAGGATGCCCGTCGGGTCGTCGACCGAGCCGACCGTCAGCGCCTTCGCGGCCGCGCCCGGCGACCCGATGGTCTCGGGTGCCGACGAGTTGCCGGCGGCGACCACGAACAGGGCGCCGGTCTCGTCGGCGATGCGGTCGAGCGCCTCCGACATGACGTCGGTGCCGTCGGATGCTTCGGACGTGCCGAGGCTCATCGACACGATGTCGGCCCGCTCGCCCGCCCACTGCATGCCGGCGATGATCCACGACTCCATGCCGTAGCCGTCGGCCCCGAGCACCTTGCCGATGATCAGGTCGGCGCCGTCGGCCACGCCGCGGTGGATGCCGCCGCTCGCGGCACCGGTGCCGGCGATGGTCGACGCGACGTGCGTGCCGTGGCCGTGCGGGTCGTCGCCGACCTCCTCGCCGGGCACGAAGCTCGCCGAGTCGGGCAGCACCGCGCCCGCGAGGTCGGGGTGGGTATCGTCGTATCCCGAGTCGAGCACCGCGACCGTGACGCCTTCGCCCGTGTAACCGGCGGCCCACGCCTCGGGCGCCCCGATCCACGGGGTGCTCGAGTCGAGCGTCGCCTGCACCATGCCGTCGAGGTGGATGGCCTCGATCCCGCCGCCGAGCTCCACGTCGGCGCCGTCGCCGTCGGGCGCGGCACCGAAGGTGCGAGGGGATGCCGCGGCATCCGTCAGGGCGGCCCAGGTCGCCTCGGCGCTCGCGTGGTCGGCCGCCGCGGCGGCACCGTCGATGCTCGCGAGCGGCGCGCCGACCTCGAGACCCGGCACGGGCACCGACCGACGGGACGCCCGGCCCTCCTCGAATTCGAGGATGACGGGGGTCGCGTCGACCGACGCGTCGTCGTAGCCGAACTCGATGAGCTGCGACACGTTGAACAGGTCGGCGTCGACCACGCCCGCCGCGACGTACGGCAGAGCCGACCGCGGCATGACGTGCAGGTCGCCGTCGACCTCGGCGGTCTGGATGCCGGCACCCGGCGCGGCCGGCTCGATCTCGACGGCGTGCGTGCCGTCGGCGAGGTCGGTGACGGTGACGCGGTCGCCCGTGATGAGGGTGACCGAGTGCGTACCACCGGCGGCGGCGGGCGCCGACGCGGACGGCGGGCCCCCGGCGGGCCCGCCCGCGTCGGGCGCGGCGGTCGCGGGGAGCGCGGCCGC
>NZ_SJZG01000011.1 GCF_004959775.1 Agromyces sp. H66 | reverse complement strand
CACCCGCGGTGCCGGTCGCGCCCGCGGTGCCGGCCGCGCCGGCCACGTCCGTGCCGGCCCGGGTCGCGTCGACCATCCCGCTCCCGCCGTCGGCCGACGTCGCGGCCGAGCAGACCATCGTGCCGGCCGAAGACACCGTCGCAGGCCCGGCGACGCCCCCGCCGTTCGACGGCGACCACGACGGGCTGACCGTCGCGAGCATCGACCTGCACCGGCTGCGCGCCGAGCGCGCCGCCCGCGCGGGTGCGGCCCCGGAGTCCGACCCTCCCGTGGCCGGACAGGCCCCGGCCGCGCCCCTGCGCCTGCGCATGTCCGACGGGGCCTTCGAGGCGCTCGGTCACGAGATCGTGCTCGGCCGCGCCCCGAGCGTGAGCCAGGTCTCGGGTGGGCGGCTGCCGCGGCTCATCACCATCGGCGCCGGCGACCCCGACATCTCGCGCAACCACGTCCGCATCGCGGTGGAGGGCGACACGGTGGTCGTGACCGACCTGCACTCGCGCAACGGCACGCACGTCGTGCCACCGGGCAAGCCGCCCGTGAAGCTCCGCGGCGGGGAGCCGACGCCTGTGCTCGCGGGCACCGTCGTGGATCTCGGCGGCGGCTGGACCGTCCAGGTGGTTGCGGAGTGATGCGGCGCGCTCCCTCGACTCCGCCAGACCTGCCCGGATACACGCCGCTGCAATTGCTCGGCTCCGGCGGGTTCGCCGACGTGTTCCTCTACGAGCAGCGGTTGCCGCGCCGCAAGGTCGCCGTCAAGGTGCTGCTCACCGAGGAGCTCGGCCGCGACACCCGGGCGCAGTTCGTCGCCGAGGCGAATCTCATGGCGCAGCTGTCGGCGCATCCGTTCATCGTCACGATCTTCCACGCCGACGTCTCGAGCGACGGCCGGCCGTACTTCGTCATGGAGTACTGCTCGGGCCCGAGCCTGGCCGAGCAGTACAAACGGGCTCGGTTCGCGGTCGAGGACGCGCTCCGCACCGGCATCCGCCTCGCCGGCGCGGTCGCCACCGCACACGCGGCCGGCATCCTGCACCGCGACATCAAGCCGGCGAACGTGCTCACGAACGCGTACGGCTGGCCCGCGCTCACCGATTTCGGGATCTCGTCGAACCTCGAGGGCGAGCTGCCGGTGCACACCGTCACGACGCCCGGCGACGCCTCTGCGACGTCATCGGGCCAGTCGGCGGTCGGCATGAGCGTGCCCTGGTCCCCGCCCGAGATGTTCGAAGACGATCCGAAGCCCGACCAGCGCAGCGACGTGTTCTCGCTGGCCGCGACCGTGCACACGCTGCTCGCGGGGCGAACCCCGTTCGAGATCCCGGGCCGGCCCAATGGGTCGCTCGACCTGATCGGCCGCATCGAGCGCGGCGCCATCACGTCCCTCGATCGCGGCGACGTGCCACGGAGCCTGACGTCGGTGCTCGCGAAGGGCATGGCCGCCCGCCGCGACGACCGCTACCCGAGCGCCGTCGAGTTCGCACGGGCGCTGCAGCGCGTCGAGCTCGAGCTCGGCTATGCCACCACGACCATCGAGGTGCCCAACCTCGCGTCGGCCCACGAGGCCGCCGCCGACGACGACGCGGATGCCACACGCGCCCGCGCCGTGCGTTCGATCGACGCGCAGCCCGCACCGGCGGGCACGCGCGACGACGACGCCACCCGGGCGCGCACGCCGCGCACCGTGGAGGCGCAGCCGAGCGGCGCTCCCGACGCTCCCGGGCCGACCGTCGACGAGGGCACGATCCTGCGGCCCGCCGCGTCGGGCGGAATCGGGTCGGCGGCGATCGACGAGACGACCGTGCGCCCGCGCCGGCCCGCGGCATCCGCACCCGGCGTCGTGGACGCGACCCAGGTGCGCGCGCGAGCGCCGGCGCCCGCGACGCGCGAGGATCCCGCCGACGCCGCGACCACGCCGACCCGGTCGCGTCTCGGCGTCATCATCGGCGTCGCGGCCGGACTCGTCGTGGCGGGCGCGATCGGCATCGCCGTCGCGCTCTCGGGCGTCGTGCAGCCCGGTGTCGCCGAACCGACCCGGGCTCCGTCGAGCGAGGACGCGGTGATCGCGGCGACCGTGCCGAGCCCGGTCGTCGAACCGGGCGTCCGGACGGACGACGGCACGAGCGTCTCGTTCGCGGTGTCGCACGAGGGAGCCCTCGACGGCGATCGGTACCGATGGCAGCGTGCCGACGGCTCGGGCTCGACGGCCATCGCCGAGGGATCGGAGATCGTCGTGGACGGGGTCGGCGCAGGGGAGCGGGTCTGCATCGACGTGCAGGTGCAGCGAGGCAGCAAGACCTCGGAGACCGTGAGGGGGTGCACGCCGTGAGGCCGCTGCGAGTGGAGTACTGCGGCGAGTGGTACACCGTCGAGGACGGCGAGCCGTTCGGCATCGGTCGGGAATCCGATCTCACGATCGACGACAACCCGTACCTGCACCGCACGTTCCTCACGCTCTCGAGCGAGTTCGGCCTGTGGTGGCTCTCCAACGTCGGCCAACTGCTGTCGGCGACGGTGTCGGATGCCACGGGCAGCGTGCAGGCCTGGCTCGCGCCGGGTGCGAAGCTGCCGCTCGTGTTCCAGACCGTGCACGTCATGTTCAGCGCCGGGTCGACGACCTACGACTTCACCGTGCACGCCGAGGAGGACTTCTACAACACCTCGCTCACCGCGAGGCCGCTCGACGGCGGCACGACCATCCTGCCGGTCACCCTCACGACGAGCCAGCGTCTGCTCGTGGTGGCGCTCGCCGAGTACGTCCTCTCGCAGCCCACCGCCGGCCGCGCCACCGTGCCGACCTCGGCCGAGGCCGCCGCCCGGCTCGGGTGGAGCATGACGACGTTCAACCGCAAGCTCGACAACGTGTGCGAGAAACTCGACAAGATCGGCGTCGACGGGCTCCGGGGCGGGCGCGGGAAGCTCGCCACCAACCGGCGCGCACGACTCGTCGAGTACGCCGTGGCGACCCGGCTCGTGAGCGTCGACGACCTCGCGCTCCTCGACGCGCAGGGCGGCGAGGCGCGCGGCGAACGCGCGTCGCCGTAGTCGCCGGCACCGTTTCCGCCGATGGGGACACGTCCCCATTTCAGGGGGGCACCGGTGCGTGTTACGGTGAGGGCCGTCCGGGTGCCGCGCGCCCGGATTTCCGACGCATTCGACCGACGGAATTTCCCAGGGGAGTTGAGAGTGGGCACCTTCACGTCCCGGCTCCGCGCGCGCAGGTCGGTGGCCTCTACGGTCGCGCTCGCCATCGCCGTGGGCGTGCCCGTGACGATCGCGGCCTTCCACCAGGGCTTTCCGGTCACCGATCCCGACCTGCACGTGCGCGACGTCTGGGTGACCAATGGGCAGGACCTCCTCGCCGGTCGCCTCAATCGCCAGATCGAGGAGCTCGACGCCGCGGTGGCGACCGCGTCCAACGACATCGACGTGCTCCAGCACGGCGACGACGTGTTCCTGCTCGACGCGAGCGCCGGCTCCCTCGAGCGGGTCGACCCCGCATTCACCTCGCTCACCCAGCGCATCGACGTGCCGCTCGGTTCGCAGGTCGCCTACGGCGGCGAGGTGCTGGCCATCCTCTCGCCGGCGGGCGAGCTGTGGACGACACCCGCCGGCGGCGCCCTCGCGTTCGACGCCCATGGCACCGAACCGATCGTCGAGCTCGGCGCCGACGCGCGCGTGGCGGTGAGCGACCGGGGAACGGTGTTCGCGACCTCCGCGAAACGCGACGAGCTCGTGCGCGTCGACGCAGGCGGTGGCGAACCCTCGGTGTCGGAGCTGCAGAAGCTCGGCGCCCACCAGCTCGCGGCGGTCGGCGAGACGGCCGTGGTGTTCGACGAGGATCGCGGCGTCGTGATGTTCGAGGGTCGTACCGCCGAACTGCCCGAGGCCGGCCTGCGCCTGCAGCAGTCGAGTGCGGAGCACGGCATCGCATACGTGGCCGGGGCAGCCGCGCTCATGGCCGTGCCGCTCGACGGCGGCGACGTGCGCGTCATCGAGGGCGCCGCGGATGCCGCACCCGCACGCTCCGCCGACGAGCTCGCCGCTCCCGTCTGGGTCGACGGCTGCGCGCATGCGGCGTGGGCGGCGTCCGCCACGTATCTCGCGGCATGCGACGACCGCGAGCCCGCCTCGCGGTCGATCGAGCAGCCCACCGCCGGATCCCGGCTCGAGTTCCGGGTGAACCGCGACGTCGTCGTGCTCAACGACCTCACGAACGGCAACGCGTGGCTCGTCGACTCCGACCTGCGCCTCGTCGACAACTGGGAGGAGGTCACCCCGCCCGAGGAGACCGACGAGCTCGAGGGCGACGAGAAGAGCGCCCAGCAGACGTTCGAGGACACCCTCGCCGAGCGCACCGACCAGAACCGTCCGCCTCTCGCGCGCGACGACGAGCACGGTGTCCGGCCAGGGCGCACGACGGTGCTCGAGGTGCTCGAGAACGACACCGATCCCGACGGCGACGTGCTCACCGTGGCCGGCACGAGCGAGGTCGCCGAGTCGCAGGGTCGGCTCGAGTTCATCGACGGCGGCCGCGCCCTGCAGTTCACGCCCGCCGAGGGGGCCGCCGGCACGGTCTCCTTCCGGTACACGGTCGACGACGGCCGCAGGGGCGTGTCCGAGGCATCCGTGAACGTGCGCATCGTGCCCGAGCCCGAGAACACCGCGCCGACGTCGATGCGTTCCGGCGCCGTGAGCGTCGAACAGGGCCAGCAGATCTCCTACAACGTGCTCGCCGACTGGCGCGACCCCGACGGCGACGACGTGTTCCTGGTGAACGCCTCGCCCACGAGCGGCGACTCGGTGCGGTTCGCACCCGACGGCTACGTCACGTTCGACCACACCACGGGCGAGCTCGGCCTCAAGGAGGTCGCGTTCACCGTGTCCGACGGGCAGGCGACCGCCACGGGAAGCCTCACGGTCGACGTGAAGCAGGCCGGAAGCCTGAACCCCGTCGGCACGCCCGACTTCGCGCGGGTCTTCGCCGGGGAGACCGTGCTGATCGAGCCGCTCGAGAACGACCTGAGTCCATCGGGTGCCCCGCTCGCGATGCTCGGCGTCGACCAGGTGCCCGAGGGGGCGATGGTCGCACCGAATCCCGAGCGCGGCACCGTCGCGTTCTCGGCCGGCGCCGCAGGCGAGTACATCTTCCTCTACAACCTCGGCGCGGACGCCGCCGTGAGCGTCGGCCTGGTGCGGGTGCAGGTCGTCGATCCGCCGGCCGAGGCGCCGCCCCCCATCGCCGTCAAGGACACCGCCTACCTGCGGCCGGGGGAGCCGACGTCCGTCGCGGTGCTCGCGAACGACGTGTCGCCGTCGGGCCGCGTGCTCGCCGTGCAATCCGCCGACGACACCGCGACCGACGAGCTCGTGTCCGTGGAGATCCTCACGAACACGGTGGCGCGCGTCACCGCCTCCGAGGCGCTCGACCGCCAGCTGCAGTTCAGCTACACGATCTCCGACGGCATGAACACCGCGACGGCGACGGTGACCGTCGTTCCCGTGCCCCCGCTCGTGAAGCACCAGCCGCCCGTCGCCGTCGATGACGTCGTGAACGTCCGTGCCGGCGACATCGTCACGGTCCCGGTGCTGGCGAACGACCACCACCCCGACGGCACGGCGCTGCACGTGCTGCCCGAGCTGGCCGAGGTCACCGCCGACGACGGCCTGGCGTTCGTCGACGGCGATCGCGTGCGCTTCCAGGCACCCGACGAACCCGGAACCCACACCGTCGTGTACACGATCGGCGACGACTACGGCCAGACGGCCCGCGCCCGGGTCGCCTTCACGGTGATCGCGAAGGATGCGGGGGAGAACCGGGCTCCGCTGCCGACGCCGCTCACCTCGCGCACCTTCGCCGGCTCCGCGGTGTCGGTCGACATCCCACTCGACGGCTTGGACCCCGACGGCGACTCGGTCGTGTTGACGGGCATCGCCACGGCGCCGAACCTGGGGCGCATCGTCGAGCGCACGAGTACGACCGTGACGTACGAGGCGTTCGCGGGTTCGACGGGAACCGACAGCTTCAGCTACGAACTGCAGGACGCGTTCGGGGCGACCGCCACCGGCGTGATCCGGATCGGCGTGATCCCCCGCCCCGCCGTCGCGCTGCCGCCGAACGCGGTCGATGACGCGATGGAGATGAAGCCGGGTCGCACCGCATCGGTGGAGGTGCTCCTCAACGACTCCGACCCGAGCGGCTACAGCCTGAAGGTCGTGGACCTGCCCGATGTCGACGACGGCATCGAGGCGGAGATCCGCGACCGGCGACGGGTCGTGGTGACCGCTCCCGACGAGGAGGGCGCATTCACCGTCCGTTACGAGATCTCCAACGGCCGCGGCGGCGCCGACACCGCATTCCTGCAGATCGCCGTGCGCGAGGACGCCGACGTGCTCCCGCCGACCGCGGAGGACCAGGTGATCGAGCCCGAGGACGTCCTCGACGTCGACTCGGTGACCGTGCGGCCCCTCGACGACGCCACGAACCCCGGGGGACTCGTCGACGACCTCACCGTGACGCTGGCGGGCCCGAACGCCGGGCGCGCCGAGGTGCTGCCGGGCGGTGACATCGAGGTGAAGCCCGGCAGGGAGCGGTACGCCGTCGCCTATCGGCTCACGAACGAGATCGACGAGCTGCACGCCACGGCGTTCGTCATCGTGCCGCCCTCATCGTCGCCCGAGATCGAGGAGGAGGCGCCCGTCGTGCCGGCACCGTACCTCGCCGACCTCGACCCCGTCATCGTGCCGATGAACGGCCGCATCAGCTGGGACGTGGCCGATCTCGTGATCGTGCCGTCGGGCAGGCCGGCGCTCGTGCTGTCGGCGGTCGGATCCGACTCCCGTGAGTCGTCCTACGTCGACGGCACCACCCTGCAGTACGTGCCCGCGCAGGACTACCGCGGCGCGGCCGCGGTCACGTTCGAGGTCACCGACGGCGCGAGTGCCGACGATCCCGAGGGCCGGAAGGCGCTGCTGACACTGCCGGTCACGGTGGGCGATCCGAACTTCGAGGACACGCCGCCGACGTTCACCCCACGGGCGGAGACGATCGAGGCCGGGGAGACGGCCCTCGAGATCGACCTGCGATCCTCGAGCGATCACCCGAATCCCGACCTCATCGCCCAGTTCGGGTACGGGAACCTCGCCGGCGCCACCGCCGACATCCAGGCCTCGATCGATGGCGGCGTGCTCCGCATGTCCGCGCCCCTGGGCGTGCTGCCGGGCGCATCGACCCGTCTCACGTTCGACGTGTCGTTCAGGGAGTTCACGGTGCCCGGTTACGTCGACGTCAAGGTGGTGTCGTCGACCCGCGCGAAACCGCAGGCGGTCGACGACGGGCCCGTGTACCTGACCCGGAGCGACTCGGCCGACGTCGACGTGCTCGCCAACGACTTCAACCCGTTCCCCGAAGAGGCCCTGCGGGTCATCGGCGCGGAGCTCGATCAGCTCGACGTGGGCTCCAGCGCCTCGGTGAGCTTCACCGCGACCGGCATCACGGTGCGCACGGGTGCGTCGTTCACGGGTGAGCTCAGCATCATCTACCGCATCCAGGACGCGACCAGGGACCCCGCCCGTGAGACGCAGGGGCGCGTGACCGTGATCGTGCGCGACCGCCCCGACCAGCCGAAGGCCCCCACCGCCACGGCCGGCGACGGATATGCGGACGTCACCTGGCAGGCGCCGGCGCCGAACAACGCACCCATCACCGAGTACCTCGTCAGCTACGGCACGCGCACCGACAGCTTCCCGGCGAGTGCGGCCGGCCTCACGCAGCGCATCAACGGACTCACGAACGGAACGGCCTACACGTTCACCGTTCGCGCGGTCAACGAGATCGGCACGTCGGAACCGTCGGCCGGTACCACCGTGACGCCGTACGGCACGCCGACGGCGCCCCGGAACGTGCAGATCACCTCGTCCGGAGACGCTCCCGCCGACCTGACGATGACCTGGGGCACGCCCGACTCGACGGGCGGCGGGTCGGTGAGATACCAGTGGCGGCTCAACGGCGGCGCCTGGAACGAGACGAGCAGCCGCTCGGCGAGCGTGAACAACCGCAGCGCCGGCACGTACACGGTCGACGTGCGGGCCATCAACAACGGCAGCGGCAACATCGGCCCCGCGGCATCCGACACCGTCGGCGTCAGCAACCCGCCGCCGCCCCAGCCGTCGGTGACGCTCAGCAAGGGCAACATCGGCAATGTCGGCAACACCGAGCAGTACTACTACCGCGTGCGCGTGGCCGACTTCCCGAACGGCACCCACACCTTGCGGGCGTACTGCAACAACGCCTACTTCCGCACCTCGAGCATCAGCGTCAGCGGCGGCTCGGGCAGCTTCGACAGCCAGAACACGGGGGGCTTCTACTGCGGGTACCCCGGTGTCTGGGTGGAGATCGATGCGGGTGGCAAGACCTACCGGAGCACCACGCAGGACTGGTCGCGATGAGCTTCGGGAATCACCGTCGGGCCGGGCTCGAGTCCCCATCCGGGGGACGCGCGGCGCGTGTTAGCGTGGGTCGCGCTGCCCGGGCGATGCCGCGCATCCCGTGGGCGCCGGCGCCGAGCATCCACGAGCGCACCGGGGGCAGCCGGTACACGCTGCCCGAGACAGAGGGAGTCCGAACGTGTCCGTGACGCAAGAGCAGGCCCTGTGGTTCCAGGATGCCTTCAGCAAGCTCGTCGACAACATCGACCAGGCGATCCTCGGCAAGCGCGAGGTCATCGAGCTGGTGCTGACTGCGCTGCTCTCCGACGGCCACGTGCTCCTCGAGGACTTCCCGGGCACGGGCAAGACCGTGCTCGCGAAGTCGCTCGCGAACACGCTCGACGGCACGAACTCGCGCATCCAGTTCACGCCCGACCTGCTGCCGTCGGATGTCACGGGCGTGACGATCTACGACCAGGGCAAGGGCCGCTTCGAGTTCCACCGCGGCCCGATCTTCGCGTCGATCGTGCTCGCCGACGAGATCAACCGGGCCAGCCCGAAGACGCAGTCGGCGCTCCTCGAGGTCATGGAGGAGGGCAAGGTCACGGTCGACGGCGTGAGCTACGACGTCGGCTCGCCGTTCATGGTCATCGCGACGCAGAACCCCGTGGAGCAGGCCGGCACGTACTCGCTGCCCGAGGCGCAGCTCGACCGCTTCCTCATCAAGACGTCGCTCGGCTACCCCGATCACGACACGGCCGTCACGCTGCTGCTCGACTCGGCGAACCGCGCTCGTGCGTCGAAGGTCGCGCCGATCATCGCCGCGAGCTCGGTCACCACGATGTCGCAGCTCGCGTCGGAGGTGTTCGTGGATGCCTCCGTGCTGTCGTACCTGAACGAGATCGTGTCGGCCACGCGCGAGCACCAGGATTCCGCCCTCGGCGTCAGCATGCGCGGCGCGCTCGCGCTCGCGCGCACGGCCAAGACGTGGGCGATCGCGCACGGTCGCACCTACGTGACGCCCGACGACGTACGGGAGCTCGCCGTGCCCGTGCTCGCGCACCGCATCATCGTCGATCCCGAGTCGGAGTTCGCCGGCACCACCGCCCAGGACATCGTCGAGCGCGTGCTCGTCGAGGTCGCGCCGCCCGCGTACCGGGCGGCATGAGCGAGCCGGACCGGGTCGGATCGCCGCCCTCGCAGGCGCGTATCGCGCTGCGGACCGCCGGGCGGTCGCTCGCGGCATCCGCACGCGCCCTCGGCCGCGTCGCCGGCGCGCCGGGCCGAGCCCTGGCGCACCGCGCGCGCCCCGTGACGCGCGTGGTGTCGACGACCGGACGGCTCGTGGCGGGTGCGGGCGTCGCGTCGCTCGCGACTGCATGGGCGTTCGGCTGGGCGGAGTTCGTGTTCCTCGGCGTCACGCTGCTCGCCGCGCTCGTCGTGTCGGTCCCCTTCGTGTTCGGCCGCATGCACTTCCGCGTCGCCGTGGAACTGCAGCCGTCGCGCGTCGTGGCGGGGGAGCGCGCGCTGGGGCGCCTCCTCGTCGGCAACGCGGGGGGCGGGTCCACGACGCCGTCGCGGCTTGAACTGCCCGTCGGGGCCGGACTCGCCGAGTTCGTCGTTCCCGCCCTGCCGCCCGGCGGCGAGCACGAGGAGCTCTTCGCGGTGCCCACGAACCGCCGGGCCGTCATCGTCGCCGGTCCCGCCGAGTCGGTGCGCGGCGATCAGCTCGGCCTGCTCCGGCGAACCGTGCGCTGGACCGATCCGGTCGAGCTGTTCGTGCACCCCGTGACGGCGCGGCTCCGACCCTCGGCGGCCGGGCTCGTGCGCGACCTCGAGGGCGAGATCACGAAGACGATCACGAACAGCGACATCTCCTTCCACGCACTGCGCGCATACGAGCCGGGCGATGCCCTGCGCAACGTGCACTGGCGCACGTCCGCCCGCACCGGGCAGCTCATGGTGCGCCAGTACGAGGAGACGCGCCGTTCGCAGCTCATCCTCGTCCAGCCGACCGAGTCGGAGCACTACGCCTCTGAGGAGGAGTTCGAGCTCGCCGTCTCGGTGCTGGCGTCGATCGGCGTGCAGGTGATCCGCGACGCGACCCGCCTCGCGGTGGTCACCGACGGGCTGCGGCTGCGCACCGCGACTCCCACCGCACTCCTCGACGACAGTTCGCGCATCGAGCCCACCCGGGGCGCTTACACCACGGTGCGCGACTTCGTGCGGGACGTCACGAAGCGGCTGCCCGCACCGAGCGTCGTCATCGCGGTCGCGGGGTCGCGGCTCCCGGTCGCCGACCTGCGGACCGTCGAGACCCTCTTCGGAGCCGACACCCGAACGGTCGCGTTCCGCGTGGAGCTCGGCGCCGCCTCCCGCATCACGCGCGTCGGCGACACCACCGTCGTGACCGTCGGCGAACTGTCCGAGCTGCCGCGCCTCGTGCGGCGGGTGCGACCGTGAGCCGTCTCTCCCGGGCGGCCGTGGTCGACGTCCTCGTCCTGGGCCTGCTCTCGCTCCTCGGGGTCGCGGGCTACACGACGGCGTTCGGAGGCCTCGGCTTCCTCGTCGCCGCGGTGGCGGGCCTCCTGGTCGGCACGCTCGCCGCCGTGGCCGGTGCGGCCTGGCGGCTCGGCGTCGTGCCGACGGTGCTCCTCGCGATGGCGGCGTACTTCCTCGTCGGCGTGCCGATGACGATGCCCGACCACGCGCTCTTCGGCGTGCTGCCTTCGCTCGACGGCCTCGCCGGGCTCGCCGTCGCTCCGGTCTACGGCTGGGCCGACATCGTCACGATCGGCACGCCGGTCGAGGCGCCGTTCTACGTGGCGGTGGTGCCGTACTTCGCGGCCTGGCTCGTCGCGCTCGTCGGCACGCTGCTGGCCACGCGCTGGCTGCCGCGGCGCCGCACGGTGCTCCGCTCGAGCGTGCTGCTGGTGGGACCCGTCGCGCTGTACCTGTCGGGCATCCTCCTCGGCACCGACGAGGCGTTCCTGGCGGGCATCCGCGGCGTCGCGTTCGCGGTGGTCGCGCTCGTCTGGGTCGCCTGGCGGCGCGGCACCGGCATCGAGGGCGGCGGCGACGGCGTGGCCCGATTGCGGCGGCAGAAGGTGGCGGGCACCGCGACCGTGGTCGCGGCGGCGGTCGTGATCGGCGCCGTCGCCGGCATCGCGGTGGCGCCGGTCACGCCGGGCCGGTTCGTGCTCCGCGACGAGGTGGTGCCGCCCTTCGACCCGATGGAGTTCCCGAGCCCGCTCTCGGGATTCCGCAACTACACGAAGGATCTCGCCGAGACCCCGCTGTTCGAGGTGCGCGGCCTCGAGCCGGGCGATGTCATCCGGCTCGCCGCCATGGACGCCTACACCGGCCGGCTCTGGAACGTCGCAGGCCCCGACGAGGTCGGTCCCGACGGGGGCGGCTACGGAATCGTCGGCGAGGGACTGCCCGAACCGCCGCTCGCAACCTTGGGCAGCTCGCGCCGGGTCGAGTTCGACGTGTCGGGCTACGACGACGTGTGGCTGCCGACGGTCGGCTACGGAGAAGCCCTGCGTCTCGAGGACGCCGCGTCCGACCGGCGGGCCGGCGACCTGCGCTACAACCCGGCGGCCGGCACCGCGGTGCTCACGAGCGGCCTTGCCGAGGGTGCGAGGTTCGAGCTCGACGCCCGTCTCCAGGTCGAGCCCGAGACCGATGAGCTCATCGACCGGCCGGTCGCCAACCTCGCGATGCCGGCCGTCGAGAACGTGCCCGACGTCGTCGCGGCGAAGGCCGACGAGTACGTCGGCGAGGCGGCGAGCCCGATCGAGCAGCTTCGAGCCATCGAGACGGCGCTGAAGACCAACGGCTTCCTGAGCCACGGCCTCGCATCCGATACCGTGCCGTCGCGCGCGGGGCACGGTGCCGACCGCATCATCGAGCTGTTCACGCGCACGCAGATGGTCGGCGACGAGGAGCAGTACGCCTCGGCCATGGCGCTCATGGCCCGGCACCTCGGATATCCGGCCCGGGTGGTCATGGGCTTCGCCCCCGACATCGGTGACGACGATGCGGCGGTGGAGGTGCAGGGCCGCGACGTCACCGCATGGGTGGAGGTGCCGTTCGACGGCGTCGGATGGGTGGCGTTCCGCCCGACCCCCGACCAGGTCGACGTGCCGCAGGAGCAGACGCCCAAGCCGAAGTCGGAGCCGCAGCCGCAGGTGCGCCAGCCTCCGCGCGCCGAGAAGGACGAGGAGCAGCTCCTCACGAGCGTCGAGATCGACGACTCCGACGACGACCGCGACCGTCCCTTCGTCGTGCCGGCCTGGGTCTGGGTGACGCTCGCCGCGGTCGGCATCCCGGCGCTCGCGCTCGTCGTCCCCCTGCTCGTGGCCGCGATCATGAAGGCGTCGCGGCGCCGACGCAGGCGGCGAGGCGGCCCGAACGACCGACGGGCGGCCGGCGCGTGGGAGGAGCTCGTCGATCGGTACGCCGAGCTCGGGCTCGAGCCGCCGGGTCAGGGCTCGCGGTTGCAGTCGGCACGCACGCTCGAGCGTCAGCTCGCCGAGCAGGGACTCGCTCCCATGGCGTCGCCCGGCGCCTCGGAGATCACCTCGTCGCCGCTCCGTCTCGCCGGCCTCGCCGCGACGATCGACCGCGACGTGTTCGGCGGCGGCGCGGTGAGCGACGCCGTGGTCGCCGACCGCTGGGAGGCATCGGATGCCGCGGTCGCCGCCGCCGCCCTCGCCGCGGGCCGACTGCGCCGCCTCGTGAGCCGGTACCGGGTGCGCCGACGTCGCTAGAGTGGTCGCGTGGTCGCACCGGAGTTCATCGAGCCGCCGCCCGGGCTCATCCCGGCGGCGGAGCCGGGCGACGCGCCCGAACGCACCGTGCAGGCCGCCCCGCGGCGCGGGCTGCCCGCGTTCAGTCCGCCGCCCGGCATCGTGCCGCCGGCCGGTGCTCCGCGCGCGGTCGTCCCGACGAACCCCGAGGAACGGGTCGAGGCGCCGGGGCCGAGCCCGGGGGAGGGGGCCTGGCGGCTTCGGGCGCCAGGCGGGATCGAGGTGCTCCTCGTGCGCCCGGTGGTGCTCGGCCGCGACCCCGTGCCCGATCCGGCCCGACCCGGAGCGGCCGTGATCGCGCTCGACGACCCCGCGAGATCGGTGTCCAAGACGCACGCGCGCATCGAGGCCGTCCACGGCCGGGTGCAGGTCACCGATCTCTCCTCGACGAACGGCACGCGCCTGCTCACGCCCGACGGTGAGGCGCTCGAGCTCGAGCCCGGCCGTCCCGCCGAGGCGCCGAGCGGGGCGACCGTGCTGCTCGGCGAGTTCGCCGTGCGGCTGGATCGGGTGCCGCTCGACACGGTGTAGCCTGAGATGGTGCGCGCTCCACGACTTCTTCTTCTGTGCCGCGGCGGGGCCTCCTCCTAGGCCGATCCCCGTCGCGGAGTCCGTCGTCGGCTGACCACAGATTCTGAGGAAGCGAACGTTGAACGCAGTACCCACACCGGAAACCCGACCCCGCACCCTGGCCGAGAAGGTCTGGGACGCCCATCTCGTGAAGAAGGGCGACGCCGGCACCCCCGACCTCATCTACATCGACCTGCACCTCGTGCACGAGGTCACGAGCCCGCAGGCCTTCGACGGTCTCCGCATGGCCGGGCGTCCGGTGCGCCGGCCAGACCTCACGATCGCGACGGAAGACCACAACACGCCGACCCTCGCCATCGACCGTCCCATCGCCGACCCGACGAGCCGCACCCAGATCGAGACGCTGCGCCGCAACGCCGCGGAGTTCGGCATCCGGCTGCATTCGCTCGGCGACGTCGAGCAGGGCATCGTGCACGTGGTCGGCCCGCAGCTGGGTCTCACCCAGCCCGGCATCACGGTCGTCTGCGGCGACTCGCACACGTCGACGCACGGCGCGTTCGGCGCCATGGCGTTCGGCATCGGCACGAGCGAGGTCGAGCACGTCCTCGCCACGCAGACCCTGCCGTTGAAGCCGTTCAAGACGATGGCGATCAACGTCGAGGGCAAGCTCCGCCCCGGCGTCACCGCGAAGGACATCATCCTCGCCGTCATCGCGAAGATCGGCACGGGCGGCGGACAGGGCTACGTGCTCGAGTACCGCGGCAGCGCCATCCGCTCGCTGTCGATGGACGGCCGCATGACGATCTGCAACATGTCGATCGAGGCGGGCGCACGGGCCGGCATGGTCGCGCCCGACGAGACCACGTTCGCGTATCTCGAAGGCCGCGCGCACGCACCGCAGGGCGCCGACTGGGACGCCGCCGTCGAGTACTGGAAGACGCTGCCCACCGACGACGGCGCAGAGTTCGACGCCGAGGTGTTCATCGATGCCGACGCGCTCGAGCCGTTCGTGACCTGGGGCACCAACCCCGGCCAGGGCGTCTCGCTCTCCGACGCCGTGCCCGACCCCGCGGCGATCGACGACCAGCACGAGCGCGCCGCCGCCGAGCGCGCCCTCGAGTACATGGCGCTCGAGCCCGGTACGCCGCTGAAGGAGATCAAGGTCGACGCGGTCTTCATGGGGTCGTGCACCAACAGCCGCATCGAAGACCTCCGCGCGTTCGCGTCGATCATCAAGGGCAAGAAGAAGGCCGACGGCGTTCGCGTCATGGTCGTGCCCGGTTCGGCGCGGGTGCGACTCGAGGCCGAGGCCGAGGGCCTCGACAAGGTCATCGAGGAGTTCGGCGCCGAATGGCGCTTCGCGGGCTGCTCGATGTGCCTCGGCATGAACCCCGACCAGCTGGCGCCCGGCGAGCGCTGCGCCTCGACGTCGAACCGCAACTTCGAGGGACGTCAGGGCAAGGGCGGCCGCACGCACCTCGTCTCACCGCTCGTCGCGGCGGCCACCGCGATCCGGGGCACGCTCTCGAGCCCGTGGGATCTGCAGACCGAAGGGGAGGGGCGCTGACATGCAGAAGTTCAGCACCGTCACGGGCATCGCGGTTCCGCTGCGACGCTCGAACGTCGACACCGACCAGATCATCCCGGCCGTGTTCCTCAAGCGGGTCACGAAGACCGGCTTCGAGGACGCCCTGTTCCACGCGTGGCGGCAGGACCCCGAGTTCATCCTGAACCGGCCCGAGTACCAGGGCGCCCGCATCCTCATCGCCGGTCCCGACTTCGGCACGGGCTCGAGCCGCGAGCACGCGGTCTGGGCCCTGCGCGACTACGGCTTCGACGTCGTGATCTCGAGCAGGTTCGGCGACATCTTCCGCGGAAATTCGGGCAAGCAGGGCCTGCTCGCGGCCCAGGTCGCCTACGAGGACGTCGAGCGTCTCTGGGAGGTCGTCGAGGCCGACCCGGGAATACCCGTCACGGTCGATCTGGTTGAGCGTACGGTGAGCGCGGGTGCGCTCACGGTGCCGTTCGACATCGACGACTACACTCGGTGGAGGCTTCTCGAAGGGCTCGACGACATCGGGCTCACCCTGCGGGACGAGGAGTCGATCGCCGAGTTCGAGACACGTCGGGAGTCTTGGCGGCCGAAGACGCTCCCCATCAGGGAGCCGGCAGAATCAGGGAGTCTGTGAACACACTCGGGCAGGATGCCAAGAACCACGGTACGGCGGTCGGACTGAACGTCGACAGGATCACCATCAACGGCGGCAAGCCGTTGCGCGGTCGCATCGAGCTGAAGGGCGCCAAGAACCTCGTCACGAAGGCGATGGTCGCGGCGATCCTCGGCGACACCCCGAGCGTCCTGAAGGACGTGCCGAACATCAGCGACGTCCGCATCGTGCGCGGCCTCCTCGAGGTGCACGGCGTCACGGTCACGCACGGCGTCGACGAGGGCGAGCTCATCCTCGACCCGTCGGCCGTCGAGACGGCGCACATGGCCGACATCGACGCGCACGCGGGCTCCAGCCGCATCCCGATCCTGTTCTGCGGTCCGCTGCTGCACCGGCTCGGCGAGGCGTTCATCCCCGACCTGGGCGGCTGCCGCATCGGCGACCGGCCCATCGACTACCACCTCGAGGTGCTGCGCAACTTCGGCGCCATCGTCGAGAAGCTCCCGACCGGCATCCGCATGTCGGCACCCAACGGCCTGCACGGCGCGAAGGTGTCACTGCCCTACCCGAGCGTGGGTGCGACCGAGCAGGTGCTCCTCACCGCGGTGCTCGCCGACGGCATCACCGAGCTTTCGGGAGCGGCGATCGAGCCCGAGATCATGGATCTGGTCAACATCCTGCAGAAGATGGGCGCCATCATCACGGTGGACACCGACCGCGTCATCCGCATCGAGGGCGTCGAGAAGCTCAGCGGCTACACGCACCGGGCGATCTCCGACCGCAACGAGGCCGCGAGCTGGGCCGCGGCGGCGCTCGCGACCGAGGGCGACATCTTCGTCGGCGGCGCCAAGCAGGCCGACCTGCTGACGTTCCTCAACGTGTTCCGCAAGGTCGGCGGCGCCTTCGAGATCCACGACGACGGCATCCGCTTCTACCACCCCGGCGGCGAGCTCCGGCCCGTCATCATCGAGACCGACGTGCACCCCGGGTTCATGACCGACTGGCAGCAGCCGCTCGTCGTCGCCCTCACGAAGGCCAAGGGCGTCTCGATCGTGCACGAGACCGTCTACGAGCAGCGGTTCGGCTTCGTCGACGCCCTCGTCGAGATGGGCGCGTCGATCGAGGTGCACAAGGAGTGCCTCGGCGGGCGGCCCTGCCGCTTCGGCCAGCGCAACTTCAAGCACTCCGCCGTGATCTCCGGCCCGTCGCAGCTGCACGGCGCCGACATCGAGGTGCCCGACCTGCGCGGCGGCTTCAGCCACCTCATCGCGGCTCTCACGGCCGAGGGCCGCTCGACCGTGTCGAACGTGGGCATCATCGCGCGCGGGTACGAGGATTTCATCACGAAGCTCGAGCTCCTCGGGGCGGACTTCGAACTCGAAGGATAATGGGGGAGTGCCACCCGCGAACTCCTCGTCCGACGCTGCCGCGAAGCCGCGCTCGGAGACCCGCCGCCCCTCGTTCTTCTGGGTCCTCGCCGCGATCATCCTGCCGGTGATGAACCTGGCGATCCGCTTCCGGTTCCACCACCCCGAGCGGATGCCGCAGGCCGGCGCGTTCGTGCTCGCCCCGAACCACTACAGCGAGATCGACCCCGTCGTCATCGGCATGGCGAGCTGGAAGCTCGGCCGGGCGCCCAGGTTCCTCGCCAAGGCCTCGCTCTTCAAGAACCCCGTGCTCGCGTGGTTCCTGCGTACCTCCGGGCAGATCCCGGTCGAGCGTGCGGGCAGCCAGAGCCACGCCGCGCTCCGAGCGGCGGAGGAGCTCGTCGAGAAGGGCCGCATGGTCGTCGTCTATCCCGAGGGCTCGCTCACGCGCGATCCCGACCTGTGGCCGATGCGCGGCAAGACCGGCGCCGTGCGCATCGCCCTGGAGCGAGGCATCCCCATCGTGCCCATCGCGCACTGGGGCACCCAGGCGTTGCTGCCGCGCTACGGGAAGAAGCTCAGCTTCTTCCCGCGGAAGACGATCCAGGTCGCCATCGGCGAGCCCCTCGACCTCAGCGCGTACCGCGGCAAGCCGCTCGACCAGGCCACGCTCCTGAAGGCGACGGGTGAACTGATGGACGCGATCGCGGCGCTCCTCGCCGAGCTCCGCGGCGAGCCCGCGCCGGCCGAGCGCTGGGATCCCGCGGCGCACGGACAGAAGGAGACCGGTCGTCTTGAAGGGTAGGAACCAGCCCCGCAGGCCCCACGGCAAACGCGTGGCGGTGCTCGGCGCCGGCAGCTGGGGCACGACCTTCGCGAAGATCCTCGCCGACGGGGGCGCCGACGTCGTCGTCTGGGCGCGCCGCCCCGAGCTCGCGCGCGAGATCCAGGAGGCCAAGCGCAACAGCGACTACCTCGCCGGCGTGAACCTGCCGCTCAGCCTCCGGGCGACGAGCCGGCTCGACCTCGCGCTCGCGGGCGCCGAACAGGTCTACGTCTCGGTGCCGAGCCAGGCGCTGCGCGAGCACCTCAAGATCGCAGCCCCCCACCTGCACGCCGCGTCGACGGTCATCTCGCTGATGAAGGGCGTCGAGAAGTCGACCGGACTGCGCATGAGCGAGGTCATGTCCGACGTGCTGCACGTCGACGAGTCGCAGATCGCGGTCATCTCGGGCCCCAACCTCGCGCTCGAGATCGCGAAGGAGCAGCCGACCGCGGCGGTCGTCTCGTCGACGAGCCGCGAGACCGCGCAGTCCGTGGCATCCGTCGCCCGCAATCGCTACTTCCACTCCTTCGTGAACACCGACGTCATCGGCACCGAGTTCGGCGGCGTCCTGAAGAACCTCATCGCAGTCGCCATCGGTATCGTCGACGGGGCCGGATATGGCGAGAACACCAAGGCGTCGATCATCACGAGGGGCCTGGTCGAGATGACCGACTTCGCCGTCGCCTACGGCGCGCACCCCGAGACGCTCTCGGGACTCGCGGGACTCGGCGACCTCATCGCGACGTGCCAGTCGCCGCTGTCGCGGAACAACACCGCCGGGCGCCTGCTCGGCCAGGGCTACCACCTGAGCGACGTCGTGAACCAGATGCAGCAGACCACGGAGGGACTCGCGTCCGTCGGTCCCATCCTCGAACTCGCGCGGGCGAAGGGCGTCGAGATGCCCATCGTCGAGCAGGTCCGCCAGGTGCTGGCGGGCACGCTGGCCCCGAAGGACATCGCACCGCACCTCACGACCGACGACGAGCCCCAGGGCGAAAGGACGAAGGATGGACAAGCTCAGGGTGGTTCTGCTGTTCGGCGGGCGTTCAAGCGAGCACTCGATCAGCTGCGCGACGGCCGGCGGGGTGCTGGGCGCGATCGACCGTAGTCGGTTCGAGGTGATCCCCGTCGGGATCACCCGCGACGGCGCGTACGTGCTCGAGTCCGACGACTCCGACCGGTTCGCGCTCGATCCGCAGCACCTGCCCGAGGTCGTCGACAACGGAACGCGCGTGCATTGGCCCGAGAGCGCTGCCTCGCGGGCGCTGACGGTGACGGATGCCTCGGGCGAGCGTTCGCTCGGCGACGTCGACGTCGTCTTCCCGATCCTGCACGGCCGGTTCGGCGAGGACGGCACCATCCAGGGCCTGCTCGAGCTCGTCGGCCTGCCGTACGTCGGCAACGGCGTGCTCGCCTCGGCGATGGGCATGGACAAGCACGTGACGAAGACCGTGCTCGAGGGCGCCGGCATCGCGGTGGCCCCCTGGGTCACGGTGACCCGGCGGTCGTGGGAGGGCGAGCGGGAGCTCTGGGAGCGACGCGCCCGCAGCCTCGGGCTGCCGGTATTCGTGAAGCCCGCCCGCGCGGGTTCATCGGTGGGCGTCACGAAGGTCGCCGACTGGGCCGAGCTCGACGCCGCGCTCGATGTCGCATTCGCCGAGGATCGCACGGCGCTCATCGAGTCGGCGATCCACGGCCGCGAGATCGAGTGCGCCGTGCTCGAGGGCCGCGACGGTGCCCCCGCACGCGTGAGCGTGGCGGGCGAGGTGGTCGTGACGGGGCGCGAGTTCTACGACTTCGAGGCGAAGTACCTCGACGCGCCCGGCGTCGAGCTCATCTGCCCGGCCGACCTCGGCGACGGCGAGCTCTTCGAACTGCAGCGCATCGCGCGGCACGCGTTCGAGGCGATCGGCGCCGAGGGCCTCGCGCGCGTCGACGTGTTCCTCGGCGAAGAGGGCTTCGTGGTCAACGAGATCAACACCATGCCGGGCTTCACGCCCATCTCGATGTTCCCCACGTGCTGGCTGAACTCCGGCCTGAGCTACCCCGAGCTGATCACCGAGCTCATCGAGGTCGGGCACGCGCGAGGCGTGAGGTAGGCGCGCCCGGGCGTGCCGGGCGGGCCCTCGGCGTTCGTCAGTCGGGCGCGCCGGCGTCCTCGAGCCCGACGCAGCCGCCCTCGGCGGGGATCGCGGCGACCGCCGGCGAGAGGTCGGCGATCGCCGTCGATCCCGACACCACGTCGTTGTCGACGAGCACCTCCACGGCGGGCGTGCGGCCGTAGGTCGTGAACAGGAACCTGGGGGCATCGGAGTCGTCGATGATCCAGTCCACGCCGTCGACGCTCACGCACCGGTCGGTCGTCGGCCCGGGCGGTTCGACGCCGCAGCGGAGCAGCACGGCGGCCGGCGTGCCCCACGCGCCCGTTCCCTGGGCGTTGGTCTCGCGCTCGGCGAGGCCGGCCACGGTGTCGGGCAGGCGCACCACGACCGCGGCGCAGTCGGGGTCGGTCGCGTGGGGCGCGGCGTCGAAGGTGACCGCCTGCGCGCAGCCGGCGAGCACGATGCCGCCGGCGATCGCGAGCGCGGTCGTGAGCACGGTTCGGGGGAGTCCGCGGGGGCGGCGGGCGGCTGGGTGGGGCATCGATCTCAGGCTACCGTGAGTGGCATGGAACGAGCTGCGCGCCCCGACGGTCCCACGATCGCGGAGCTCGGCGAGAGCGCGGTGCTCGCCCGCATCCTGCCGCGCCTCACGCCCGGCGACGCGACGCTGCTCGGCGCCGGCGACGACGCCGCGGTGGTCGCGGCCGCCGACGGTCGTTTCGTCGTGACCACCGACATGCTGGTGCACGGCCCCGACTTCCGCCTGGCCTGGTCGACGCCGTTCGAGCTCGGATGGAAGGCCGCGGCCACGAACCTGACGGATGTCGCCGCCATGGGCGCCCGTCCCACCGCGCTCGTCGTGGCCGTGGCCGCGCCGCCCGCGACGCCGGTCGCCGTGCTCGAGGGCTTCGCCGACGGGCTCCGCGAGGGCCTCGCCGCACTCGCCCCCGGCGCGGGCGTGGTCGGGGGCGACCTGTCGGCCTCATCGGTGCTCACCATCGCGGTGACCGCCTTCGGCGATCTCGAGGGTCGTGCGCCCGTGCTGCGGTCGGGTGCGCGCGTCGGCGACGTGGCCGCGCACGCGGGCGAGCGCGGCGCCGCGGCGCGCGGGCTCGCCCTGCTCTTCGCGGAGGGCACGGATGCCGAGGGCGAGCCCGACGCGGCGAGGGCGCGTGCGGTGCGGGCGCGGCATCCCGAGCTCGTTCGGGCCCAGGTCGCGCCCGAGCCGCCCGTCGCGGCCGGCGTCGTCGCGGCGCTCGCGGGTGCCACGTCGATGATCGACGTCTCCGACGGGCTCGCCCGCGATGCGCGTCGCATCGCCGAGGCGAGCGGCGTCGGCCTCGACTTCGAGGCATCCGCCATGGGCCCCGACCTGCGCGTCGCGCTGGCCGGCGCCGAGGACCACGGCCTGCTCGCGACCTTCCCCGCCGGCACGACCCTTCCCGAGCCGTTCCAGGTCGTCGGCCGCGTGGTGGACGCGCCCGGACAGGTGCTCGTCGACGGGGAGCCGGTCGGTTCCGACGGCTGGGATCCCTACGCCGGCTGGGACGGCCGTTCGGGCTGAGCCGGCGGCTCATCGTGGGCCGGCGGCCGATCGTCGGCGCGGGCCCACCAGAGCGTCGTCTCGCCGTAGTCGCGGCGGCGTTCGGGCACGATGCCCTCTGGCCAGGCGGGCTCGGGCGAACGCGAGCTGCGCTCGACCACCACGACCGCGTCGCGGGCGAGGAGCGGCGCGAGCAGGGCCAGGTCGTGCGCGAGCGCGCGCTCGCCGGACTCGTACGGTGGATCGATGAAGACGAGGTCGAAGTCCCCGACGGCCGACTCGAGGTAGCTCGCGACCGGGCGCGCGACGACGCGCACCCGCGTCGGACTCCCGCGGAGCGCCCGGCCGACCGCGTCGGCGTTGCGGCGGCAGACGTCGGCGGCGCCCTTCGCGCGCTCGACGAGCACCGCCTCGGCCGCGCCCCGGCTCGCGGCCTCGAGGCCGAGCGCCCCCGAGCCGGCGTACAGGTCGAGCACGGCCGCGCCCTCGATGGCGTCGCGCGCCTCGAGCGCCGAGAAGATCGCCTCGCGCACGCGGTCGCTCGTGGGCCGCGTTCCGGAACGCGGCACGGCGAGGGTGAGCGAGCCGGCGGCACCGGCGATGATGCGGGTCATGTCCTCGGCAGCCTAGCGACGACGCCACGGGCTGTCATGCCCGCGCGACGCGGTCGCATCCGCTGCAATGATGGTGGGGTGGATGACTCGACCGACCAGGTGCCCGCCGAACCGTCCCGTCACCGTGGTGACGAACAGCAGATGATCGACCGACTGTGGGACTTCCGCGATCCCGCCGCCAGCGAGGAGCGGTTCCGCGAGGCCGCAGACGACGACACGCACACCGCGCACGTCCGCGCCGTGATGGCGACCCAGCTCGCGCGTGCGCTCGGGATCCAGGGCCGGGCCGCGGAGGCGTTCGACGTGCTCGACTCGACCGCGTCGGAGGGCATCCCCGCCGACGACGTCGAGCGCGACGCCGCGGAGGTGCGCGCGCGCATCGCCATCGAGCGCGGGCGGATCCTCGCGGCCGACCCGGAACGGCGACCCGAGGCCATCCCGGTGCTGACCCGCGCGGTGCGCGAGGCCGCGCTCGCCGGTTCGCCGTTCCTCGTGCTCGACGCCCTGCACATGCTCGCACTCAACGACGCCGGCCACGAGGAGGAGTGGGCCGCCGAGGGGTTCGACGTGCTCGCGGGATCCCGCGATCCGCGCGTGCTCCGCTGGGGCGTCGCGTTGCACAACAACCTCGGCTGGACCAAGCACGACGCCGGCGACGCGCTGGCCGCGCTGCACCACTTCGAGCAGGCCGTCGACGCCGCCGACCGGTACGGCACCACCGAGCAGCAGCACGTGGCCCGCTGGTCGGTCGCACGGTGCCTGCGCACGATCGGGCGCGCCGACGAGGCGCTCGAGCTGCAGCGCGAGCTCGCCCGGGCCCGCCCCGACGACCCCTACGTGCAGGCGGAGCTGGCTGCCCTGACCGAGGTGGAGCCTACGATCGAGGCATGACGGCCGAAGGAGCGGATGCCGCGGGCGCCGGGCGGTTCACGCTCGACACACGCCTGGCCGGCGCGCTCGGCGGACGCACCGCGCAGGCCGTGGAGCGCGCGTTCGGGTACCGCACCGTCGGCGACCTGCTCGGCCACTACCCGCGGCGCTACGCGCTGCGCGGCGAGCTCACCGCGCTCGCGAGCCTGCCGCTCGACGAGAACGTCACGATCGTGGCTGAGGTGCTCGAGGTGCGCGTGCGCGAGATGCGCCAGCGGCGCGGGTCGATCCTCGAGGCCAAGATCTCCGATGGCACCGGCATCCTGACGCTCACGTTCTTCAACCAGAAGTGGCGCGAGAACGACCTGCGCCCCGGCCGTCGCGGCATCTTCGCCGGCAAGGTCGGCGACTACAAGGGCAACCGGCAGCTCGCCCATCCCGACTACGAGCTGTTCGACGACGACGTGCCGCGCTCGGCGGGCGACGCGGCCGCCAAGCGGTGGGCGGAGGCGCCGATCCCGATCTATCCCGCCACGGGGACCCTCGCGAGCTGGCAGCTGGCGAAGGCGATCGCGCTGCTCCTCGACGGACTCGGCCCGCTCGACGACCCGATCCCCGACGCCGTTCGCGCCGCCAGGTCGTTGCTCGACCAACGCGGTGCCCTCGAGGCCGTGCACCGACCCGAGGCCGAGTCCGACTGGAAGGCGGCGCGCCGCACGCTCCGGTTCACCGAGGCGTTCGTGCTGCAGACCGCCCTGCTCCAGCGCCGCACCGAGCTTCGGGCGCACACCACGACCGCGCGGCATCCGTCGGCCGGCGGTTTCCTCGAACGGTTCGACGCGTCGCTGCCGTTCCCGCTCACCGGCGACCAGCGCGCCGTCGGCGCCGAGATCTCCGGCGACCTCGAGCAGCCGGTGCCCATGAACCGCCTCGTGCAGGGCGAGGTGGGCTCGGGCAAGACCGTCGTCGCACTCCGGGCCATGCTCGCCGTCGCCGACTCGGGCGGCCAGTCCGCGCTCCTGGCACCCACCGAGGTGCTCGCCGCGCAGCACCTGCGCTCGATCGTGCGCATGCTCGGTCCCGAGCTCTCCGCCTCGCTCGTGCCCACCCTGCTCACCGGGCAGCTGTCGGCGGCCGAACGGCGCAAGGCGCTGCTGCGCGCCGCGGCGGGGCAGGCCCGCATCGTGGTCGGCACGCACGCGCTCATCGGCGATGCGGTCTCGTTCGCCGACCTCGGACTCGTGGTGGTCGACGAGCAGCACCGGTTCGGGGTCGAGCAGCGCGAGGCGCTGCGACTCAAGGGACAGCACCCGCCGCATGTGCTCGTGCTCACCGCGACCCCGATCCCGCGAACCGTCGCCATGACCGTCTTCGGCGACCTCGACGTGTCGACCATCCGGGAGCTGCCCGCCGGCCGGGCGGGCATCGAGTCGTTCGTGGTGCCGCTCGCCGAGCGCCCGGGGTGGCGGGCTCGGGTGTGGGAGCGGCTCGCCGAGGAGGTCGAACAGGGCCGCCAGGGTTTCGTCGTGTGTCCGGCGATCGACGCGAAGGCCGTCGAGGACGACCCCGACGCGCTGGAGCCCGAGGCCGCCGACGGCCGCAGCGGCGGGCTGGCGGCATCCGTCGCCTCGATCCTCGCTGAGCTCGAGGCGCACCCGCGCTTCGCCGGGAAGCGCGTCGCGGCGCTGCACGGACGCATGGGATCCGACGAGAAGGACGCCGTGATGCGCGCGTTCGCCGCGGGGGAGCTCGACGTGCTCGTCGCCACGACGGTCATCGAGGTCGGCGTCGACGTGCCGAACGCGAGCGCCATGGTGGTCGTCGACGCGGACCGGTTCGGCGTCTCGCAGTTGCACCAGCTGCGCGGGCGCGTCGGGCGCGGCGCCGTGCCGGGCCTGTGCCTGCTCGTGACGGCCGCCGAGCCGGGCTCGCTCGCGCTGCAGCGCGTCGAGGCCGTCGCGGCGACGCTCGACGGCTTCGAGCTCGCCCGCGTCGACCTCGAGCTGCGGCAGGAGGGCGACGTGCTCGGCGCCACGCAGTCGGGCGGGCGGTCGTCGCTGAAGCTGCTGCGCGTCGCACGGGACGGCGACCTCATCGCCGACGCCCGCGAGCTCGCCGCGGAGGTGCTCGCCGCCGACCCCGGGCTCGAGCGGCACGGCGCACTCGCCGCCGAGGTCCGACGCCGCCTGGACGCCGAGACGAGCGGATTCCTGAGCAAGGGCTGAGACTCTCGGGCAGTGCTTCCCGTCCCGTTCCCGGGCACTACGCTGGGGGTTATGCAGCGGATCGCCGTCGTCCCAGGATCGTTCGACCCCGTCACGCTCGGCCATCTCGACGTCATCGGCAGGGCCGCCGGGCTCTACGACGAGGTGCACGTCGTCGTCGTGCACAACCCCGACAAGTCCGCGCTGCTGCCCATCGCCGAGCGCGTGGCCCTCATCGAGAAGTCCATCGCCGACGCCGGCCTCGACGGGCGCATCGTCGTGGCGTCGTGGAGCATGGGACTGCTCGTCGACTACTGCACCGACGTCGGCGCCTCCGTGCTCGTGAAGGGCATCCGGTCGCAGGTCGACGTGGCGTACGAGACGCCCATGGCCATCGTGAACCGGCACCTCGCGGGCGTCGAGACCATGTTCATGCTGACCGATCCCGCGCACGCGCACGTGTCCAGCTCCCTCGTCAGGCAGGTGGCCGCGCTCGGCGGCGACGTCTCGCCGTACGTGCCCCAGGTGGTGTCCGAGTTCCTGCAGGCGGCGATGACGCCATGAGCGAGGCAGCGGTCACGGTCGGCGGTACCGGCACGCCCGACGCACCTGACGTCGTGATGGGCATCGACGAGGTCGGCTCGCGTGCCGCGGCGGTCGTGCAGAACGTCGAGACCGTCATCGCCGGCAAGCGCGACGCCGTCACCGCCGCCCTGACGGTGCTGCTCGCCGAGGGGCATCTGCTCATCGAAGACGTGCCGGGCGTCGGCAAGACGATGCTCGCGAAGGCGCTCGCCCGTTCGGTGGACTGCAGCGTCAGTCGCATCCAGTTCACGCCCGACCTCCTGCCGAGCGATGTCACGGGGGTCTCCGTCTTCGACCAGGCGAGCCGGCGGTTCGAGTTCAAGCGCGGGCCCGTCTTCGCGAACATCGTCATCGGCGACGAGATCAACCGCGCGAGCCCGAAGACCCAGTCTGCCCTGCTCGAGTGCATGGAGGAGCGCCAGGTCACCGCCGACGGCACGACGTACGTGCTCGACCTGCCGTTCACCGTGGTCGCGACGCAGAACCCCGTCGAGATGGAGGGCACGTATCCGCTGCCCGAGGCCCAGCGCGACCGATTCATGGCCCGCATCTCGATGGGCTACCCCTCGCCGGCCGACGAGCTGGCCATGCTGTCGACGCGCGAGACGTCGAGCCCGCTCGAACGCCTGGCAACGGTCGTGACGCTCGGCGAACTCCGCGCCATGATCGCGGCCGTGCAGCACGTGTTCACGTCGCAGCCCGTGAAGGAGTACGCGGTCGAGTTGGCGCGGGCGACGCGCGACGACCGGCAGCTGCGCCTCGGCGCGAGTCCGCGCGCGACGCTGCAGCTCATCCGCGCCGCCAAGGCCCATGCCGCCATGCACGGTCGCGACTTCGTCCTGCCCGACGACGTCGACGCGCTCGCCGTGCCCGTGCTCGCGCACCGGCTCGTGCCGACGAGCCGCGCCGTCGGCGCGCACGACCGCGACAGCGGACCGCTCATCGACGCCATCGTGCGCCGCATCGTGGGGGAGACGCCGGTTCCGGTCGGCAGTGCACGAAGGATCTGACCCATGTTCCGCCCGCGCTCCGTTCGCGTCTCGGCCTGGCCGCGACTGACCAGGCGCGGCGGCTCGCTCATGATCGTGGGCGTGCTGCTCCTGGCGGTCTCGCTGTGGTTCGACCTGCGCGACATCCTGCTCCTGGCGTTCGTCGGCATCGCGATGCCGATCGCGGCGGCGGTGTTCGTCGCGGCGCGCGGCCCCAGACTCTCCGTCACGCGCGTGTTCGCACCTCCGGTCGTCGCGGCGGGAGCCTGGACGCGCGTCTCGATCGTCGTGAAGAACCGCGGCCGGCGCACCTTCGACGGCGCGCATTGGCGCGACACCGTGCCCGACGGACTGATGGGCCCGCCCGAGGCGATCCTGCCGGCCATCGGACCCTACGAGGGCGTCCTCCCATCGGGCGACGACACCGTGCGTCTCGAGTACCGGCTCCGGATGCCGCGGCGCGGCGTCTATTCGATCGGGCCGCTCCGCATCGGGGTGGCCGACCCGTTCGGCCTGGCCCGCATCGACCGCGAGGCGGGCGCGGGGCACGAGGTCGTGGTCACCCCGCGGATCACCCCGCTCGACGCCGCACTCGGCAGCGCCGCGTCCATCGACGGCGTCGTCCACGGGCTTCGTCGGCGGACGCATCCGAACTCCGACGAGCTGATCGCCCGCGAGTACCGCTACGGCGACCCCCTGCGTCGCGTGAACTGGGCGGCGACCGCCCGACGTGGCGAGCTCATGGTGCGCGAGGAGGAGCAGCGCGGCGATCCCGAGGCGCGCATCCTCCTCGACACGACGCTCTCCGGGCGCCCGCCGGGCACCCTGCGTCGGGACGACGACGAGGGGGCGCACTTCGGGTTCGAGCTCGGCATCGAGGTCGCCGCGTCGATCGGCATGCACCTGCTCGAGCGCGGGTTCCGCGTGCGCTGCACGCAGGTCGCGGATCCCGAGCGCGGCGTGATCCCCGGCGCCGCCCACGGCGGTGCGTACCGGATGCCCGGCGGGGACCGCATGCTCCTCGAGGACCTCGCGAGGCTCGACCGCCCGGGCAGGGCTGCGGGGCACGAGGCGGAGCCGGCCCCGTCCGACGCGCACCCCCGTGCGCGCGAGGCGCGTTCACCCGGGTTCGCCGTGCTCGTGGACCCCGACGAGTCGGACGCGCGTGCGCTCGTGGCGCTCCGTCCGACCTTCGAACCGGCGGTCGCGTTCGCCACCGACGGCGTCTCGCGCCTCGTGCTCGACCTCCTCGAGGACGCGGACTGGCGCGTCGTGCGCGTCCGCCGGCCGGCGGAGATCGGCGAGGCGTGGTCGGGCATCGCGACGACGCCGCGTGAGAGGGCGACGCATGCGCCCTGACCTCATGCCGCTCTCGCGCGCGCAGCGACTCGCCCTGACCGCCGCGTCGTTCCTGTTCCTCGTGATCGCGACGATGGCGCTCGGTCCCCTCATCGCGGGCAGCGGCTGGTGGTGGCTGTGCGCATTCATCGCCGCGGGAACGCTGTTCTCGGGCTTCGGCCTGCGTTCGATCCGAACGCCGCCCTCGCTCGTGCCGGTGCTGGAACTCGTGGTGCTGCTCCTCATGCTCACGCTGCTCTTCGGCGGCGGTACGAGCATCGCCCTCGTCGTGCCCACGGCGGGCACGTTCGAGACCTTCGGCGAGCTGATGGCGGGTGCGCAGCGCACGATCGAGCAGCAGTCCGTCCCGGCGGTTCCCGTGCCCCCGCTGACCTTCGCGCTCGCCGTCGGCACCGGGCTGCTCGCCGTCGTCGTCGACATCCTCGTGCAGACCGCCCGCATGCCGGCGCTCGCCGCGGCGCCCGCGCTGGTGCCCGTCCTCATCCCCGGCTTCATCATCGAGGCGGGCGCCGACGTGCCGACCCTGGTGCTCACCGCGGCCGCCTACCTGCTGCTGCTGCGGGTGGACGTGCGCGTGCGCCGACGCGCCCGCCTCGCGGCCGGCGAGGAAGGCGACCAGGCGGCCACCGTGATCGCGCCGAAGCGCGTTCCGATCGTGTCGACGTTCGGCGCATCGCTGGGCCTCGCCGCGGTCGGCCTGCTCGCGGCATCCGTGCTCGCGGCGTCCACGCCGAGCGTCTCCACGAGCCTCCTGCTCGGAAGTCCGTCGCAGGGCACGCTCTTCGCGCGCGGCGTGAGCCCGTTCATCGACCTCGGCCGCGACCTCCGCCGGCCCGAGCCGCTGCCGGCCTTCCACTACTTCGCCCGCGACGGCGACCGGCCGTACTTCACCCTGCTCACGCTCGACCGGTTCGAGGGCGAGGTGTGGGCGCCCACCGAGCGGGCCGTCGACGGCGACAACACCGTCGACCAGATGCCACGGCCCGACGGGCTCTCCAGCGCGGTCGAGACGTCGGAGCACCCGATCGACGTCGTCGTCGACGAGGTGCGCACCACGTGGCTGCCGGTGCCGTACCCGGCCGCGCGCATCGAGGGCCTCAAGGGGTCGTGGTTCTGGGACGACGGCTCGCTCACCGTGCGCAGCGTCGACACCAACACCGGCGGCCAGAGCTACCAGGTGACCAGGCTGGAGGTCGAGCCCACGCCGCAGCAGCTCCGCGCCGCCGATCGCGAGTTCGACGACGAGTTGGCATCGTTCCTCGACCTGCCCGATGAGATGCCGGCGATCATCGGGGAGACGGCGGCGGCCATCACGGCCTCGGCGGCGTCGCCGTACGACGCGGCCGTCGCGATCCAGGCGTACCTGCGCGGCTCCGAGTTCGACTACTCCACCGAAGCACCCGTCGAAGACGGCTACGACGGCGGCGGCTTCGACGTGATCGCGACGTTCCTCGAGACGAAGGCCGGCTACTGCGTGCACTTCGCATCGACCATGGCGGTGCTCGCGCGGGAGTCGGGCATCCCGTCGCGCATCTCGATCGGCTACACCCAGGGCTCGCCCACCGACGAGCGGGTCGACGGTGTCCTGCGCATCGAGGTCGACACCCATGACCTGCACGCGTGGCCCGAACTCTACTTCGAGGGCGTGGGCTGGGTGCCGTTCGAGCCGACGCCGGGCCGGGGCACGGTGCCCGGCTATTCGCGGCCCGGCGCGGGCGAGGAGGGCGCGCCGCCCCTCGCGAGCACTCCGGCCACCGGTCCCGGCTCGACCGGGCGACCCGACATCGACCCCGACACCGGCCTCGCGGGCCCGGTGGTCGACCCCGTCGCCACGGCGACGCAGCTGTGGATCCGCACCGGTGTCGTCGCCCTCGTCGTCGCCGTGCTCCTCCTCGTGCCGGCGGCGTTCCGGCTGAGCCGACGGCTGGCGCGCGTCCGGCGCATCCGCCACGGTGAACGACCGGCGGATGCCGCGTGGGACGAGCTCGCCGCGACCGCCGTCGACCTCGGTGTGGGCGGCAGCGGCGGCGAGACGCCGCGCGAGTTCGCGGCCCGGCTGACCGGGCGCGAGGCGTTCGGCGACGCCGCCGCCCGGGCCGCGGTCGTCCGCCTGCGCGACGCCGTCGAGCGGGAACGCTACGGCCCCGACGGGGCGGGAACGCCGAGTGCCGCGGCATCCGCATCGCTCGTCGACGACCTCGCCACCGCGCGCGCCGCGCTCCTGGCCGACGCGGTGGGCGCCGAGCGGGCGCGCGCGATCCTGATGCCGCCCTCGCTGGTCGACGGCGTCCGCCGGGTGCTCGGCGGACGCATCGCCCGCGGGGCGTAGAATCGTCGATCGTGGCCACTTCGCATTCGCCGTTCCGCGTGAACGTGCGCGACCTCGTGAACCGTCCGGGCGAGATGCGCGAGGAGCACCTCACCGTCCCCGTCGCCGAGCAGATGGGGGAGGGGCTCGTCGCCGTGCGCGAGGGCGCGGAGCTCGACCTCGACGTGCGGCTCGAATCCGTGCACGAGGGAATCCTCGTCACGGCCGAGGTCGACGCGGTCGCCGAGGGCGAGTGCGGGCGGTGCCTCATCGACATCGCCCTGCCCGTCCGAGTCGAGTTCCAAGAGCTTTTCGCGTATCATTCTGGAGAAGCTTTCGAGGTAGAGGTTCAAGACGACCACGTGGATCTTGAACCGCTCATCCGAGATGCGGTGGTGTTGTCGCTACCGTTCCAGCCGGTGTGCCGGCCGGACTGCCCGGGTCTCGATCCCGAGACCGGGGTCCGACTGGCCGATCATCCGGAACTCGTCACCCACGAGCACCGCGACCCGCGATGGGACGCGCTCGCCGGGTTCCAGGCTTCCGAAGACCAGGGCACGGATGTCGCATCCGAGGCCGATCAGCAGAGAGATTGAGAGAGAGTCATGGCTGTTCCGAAGCGGAAGAAGTCACGCGCCAACACCCACGCGCGCCGGTCGCAGTGGAAGGCCGAGGTCCCCACGCTGGTGAAGACCGTCGAGAACGGCAAGGTCACCTACAGCCTCCCGCACCGCGCGAAGGTCGTCGAGGACTCCGCGGGCACCCCGCTGTTCCTCGAATACAAGGGCCGCAAGGTCGCCGACGTCTAGTCGGCCGACGGCATCATCCGACCGGTCGTGACGCGAACGGAGCAGACAGGACACGCTGAGCACACGCTCGGCGACCTGCAGCGGACGCTGCAGGTCGAGGTGGATCCCGACCTGCTCCTGCTCGCGCTCACGCACCGGTCGTTCGCGTACGAGAACGGCGGCATCCCCACCAACGAGCGCCTCGAGTTCCTCGGCGACTCGATCCTCGGGCAGGCCGTCACCGTCAAGCTGTTCCGGGACCACCCCGAGCTCGACGAGGGCGAACTCGCGAAGCGGCGGGCCAGCCTCGTCTCGAGCGTGGCGCTCGCGGAGGTCGGCCGCTCGATCGGACTCGGTCCGCACATCCGCCTCGGTCGCGGCGAGACCATGACGGGCGGCGCCGACAAGCCGTCGATCCTCGCCGACACCGTGGAGGCGATCATCGGAGCCGTCTACCTGGACGCCGGTGGTGAGGCGGCCACCGGGCTCGTGCTGCGCCTCATCAGGCCGCTGCTCAGCGACCCCGAGCGCTTCGGCGCCGCCATGGACCCGAAGACGAGCCTGCAGGAGATCGCGGCGCGGCGCGGCGCCCCGCCGCCCGTCTACACGATCGCCGAGTCCGGACCCGATCACAACAAGCATTTCGTGGCGTCCGTGGTGGTCGGCGATCTCGTCGAGGCGTCCGGCGAGGGCTCGAGCAAGAAGCAGGCCGAGATGGCCGCCGCGCTCGAGGCGTGGACCCGACTGAACTCGCACTGACGTGCCCGAGCTGCCCGAGGTCGAGGTGGTGCGCGCGGGTCTCGCGCCGGCGGTCACCGGGGCGCGGGTGACGGCGGTCGAGGTACTCGACACCCGCGCGCTGACCCGTCACGACGCGGCATCCGGCGACTTCGAGCACCTCGTCACGGGGGCGCGCCTCGGCGCCGCGGTCCGTCGCGGCAAGTTCCTGTGGCTGCCGTTCGGCTCGGACCTGGCGATCGTCGGCCACCTCGGCATGAGCGGGCAGCTGCTGCTTCGGACCCCCGACCATCCGGGCGACGACCGGCACGCGCGCATCCGCTTGCATCTCGAGCACCCCGAGCACGGTGAGCTGCGCGTCGACTTCGTCGACCAGCGCACGTTCGGCTCGCTCGCGGTCGATCGGCTCGTGCCGACCGACGATGGCGAGATCGCCGGTTTCTCGGGGGGCGTCACCGGACCGTGGGCGCGGTCGATCCCGACGCAGGTCGCGCACATCGCACGCGACCCGCTCGATCCGGCGTTCGACGACCAGGCCTTCCTCGACGTGCTCGGGCGACGCGCGTCGGGAGTGAAGCGGGTGCTTCTCGACCAGCACGCGGTCAGCGGAGTCGGCAACATCTACGCCGATGAGGCGCTCTGGGCGGTGCGCCTGCACGGCGAACAGCCCGCGGCATCCGTCTCGCGTCGACGCGCCCGCGAACTGCTCGCGGCCGTGCGCGAGGTGCTGGAGCGGGCCCTGGCCGAGGGCGGCACGAGCTTCGACGAGCAATACGTCAACGTGAACGGGGCATCGGGCTACTTCGCCCACTCCCTGAACGCATACGGCCGGACCGGGCAGCCGTGCCGGCGCTGCGGTACTCCGATCGTGCGCGAGGCGTTCATGAACCGGTCGTCGCACCGATGCCCGCGCTGCCAGCCGCTCCGGCGGCCCCGGCCACCGCTCAGCCGGTGACGTGGGCGCCGCCGGCATCGCCTGCGCGCTGCCAGACCGCCTCGAGGCCGCACCGACGGAACCCGAGCCCGACGTTGATGGCGAGCATGTGCGCGTTCTCGTCGGCGTTCCACGTGTAGACGACGGCGCGTTGCGGAGCGACCTCGGCGAGTCGCACGAGGTTCGCGAGCTTCACGAGCATGCCGAGGCCGTGGCCACGATGGGCGCCCACGACGAGCGTGTCGAACTGGTAGGCGAAGTCGCGTTCGCGCGGCAGCTCGAGCTCGGTGTAGCCCGCGATCTCGCCGTCGTCGGTCACGACTGCGGACACGAGCAGGCTCGTGTCGCCGTCGAGCTCGCGGGACTCGTACTCGCGCACGCGGACGGCGTCCCAGTGCTCCTCGTCGATCGTCAGGCCTCCCGCCGGCACGTCCAGCGCCATGCGCGCCCGGGCCGCCGCGTAGGCGTCGACGAGCCCGGCGGGCGCGCGATCGGTCCAGCGCGCGAGCCGGTAGCCGAGGGCCTCCGCCCGGGCGAGCCGCTCGCCGAGCTCGGCGCGGAACGCCTCGATGCGTCCCGGCACCCGGATGCTGCTGATCCGCTCCAGCTGGCCGAGCGAATACCCGCGCGCCTCGGCGAAGGCGTTGGCGGGCGCGGATGCCGCGAGCACCGCGTCGCCGTCGGGTGCGCGCACGACGGGGCCGGTGGGAGCGGCGCCGTCGTCGGGGTGGTCGGAGTACGCCACGACCTTCGCCCGGCCGAGCTCGCGAGCGTGCTCCTCGGCGGCGACGAGGAGGCGCGAGCCGATGCCCCGACGGCGGTGCGACGGGAGTACCCCGAGGGTGAGCTCGACCGTCTCCGAGCCGGCCGTCAGCTCCCAGGCGAGACCGGCGCGACCCACGATGACGGCGCCGTCCCAGGCGGCGAACTCGGCGTGGCCGCGGCCCGCCGCGTGACGATGCATGGCCAGCAGTCGAGCCGCAGAATCCGCGAAGTGGTCGTGCCCCCAGTTGGCGCGCTCGAGTGCGAACCCCAGGTCGGCGTATGCCTCGAATTCGGCGGAATCGGGGGTGCCGAGGGCGTGGGGGACCGGGATCGGACGGACCTCGACGGACATCCGGACACCCCCTGCGCGGTCTCGACAGCCGCCCAGACTAACCCGGTCCGGTCGCAGGCGGCAAGGGTCGATCCCGCCGACGGCGGCGGGGGCGAACGGCGACGCGTCGTTCCTCGGCTACGCTCGTCGGCAGCGCGCTCGCGAGCCGGAAGGGTGGGACGTGTACCTCAAGAGCCTGACGCTGAAGGGTTTCAAGTCCTTCGCGCAGCCGACGACGTTCGCCTTCGAACCCGGCGTCACGTGCATCGTCGGACCCAACGGCTCGGGCAAGTCCAACGTGGTCGACGCGCTCGCGTGGGTCATGGGCGAGCAGGGGGCGAAGACCCTCCGCGGCGGCAAGATGGAGGACGTCATCTTCGCCGGCACCGCGACCCGCGGGCCGCTGGGGCGCGCCGAGGTCAGCCTCACGATCGACAACGCCGACGGCGCACTGCCCATCGAGTACAGCGAGGTGACCATCTCGCGCACGCTCTTCCGGAACGGCACGAGCGAGTACGCGATCAACGGCGAGACCTGCCGTCTGCTCGACGTGCAGGAGCTGCTGAGCGACTCGGGTCTCGGCCGCGAGATGCACGTCATCGTGGGGCAGGGGCAGCTCGACGCCGTGCTGCACGCGAGCGCGGAGGATCGCCGCGGCTTCATCGAGGAGGCCGCGGGCATCCTGAAGCACCGACGGCGCAAGGAGAAGACGCTCCGCAAGCTCGATGCCATGCAGGCGAACCTCACGCGCCTCTCCGACCTCGCCGGGGAGATCCGCCGCCAGCTGAAGCCGCTCGGCCGACAGGCCGAGGTCGCGCGCGAGGCGGCCACCATCGCGGCGGTCGTACGCGACGCCCGTGCGCGCCTCCTCGCCGACGAGGTCGTGGGTCTGCGCCGCGCGCTCGATGAGCACGGCCGCAGCGAGCACGAGCGACACAGCGAGCGCCTCGTGCTCCAAGACGAGCTCGAGCAGCACCAGGCACGCGTCGCCCGGCTGGAGGCCACCTACCTCGGCGACGACGTCGACACCGCGCGTTCCACCAGCCACGCGCTCGAATCGGCACAGGAGCGCCTGCGCGCCCTCGACGCCCTCGCCCGCCAGCGCATCGCCCTGCTGAGCGCCGAGGCCCAGCCCGCCGAGGCCGCGCCGACCGTCTCACGCGCCATGATCGACGAGGCGACGGACGGACTGGACGCGTTCACCGGCGCGGTCGCCGACGCGGCATCCGGCCTCGAGACCGCCGTCGCGGCCACGCGCACCGCGCGCGACGAGCTCGACGCGGTGGACGAGCGCATCGCCGCGCAGAGCGCGCGCGTCACCGCGTACGACCTCGAGCTCTCGAAGCTCGCGGGTCAGGTCGACACCGCCGCCTCCCGCCTCGCGACCGTGCGCGGCGAGGTGCTCCGGCACGCGAACGCGCTCGCCGCCGCCGCCGAGCGTCGTGACGCCGCCGCCGCCCAGCTCGCGCGCGCCGAGGCCGAGGCGGACGCCGGCGACGGCGCCGAGAGCGACCTCGACGAGGCGTACGAGCTCGCCCAGGCCGCCGTCTTCGAGGCGGAGGCCGAGATCGAGCGGATCCGCGACGAGTTGCACGGTCGCGAGCGCGAGCAGGGCGCCCTTGCCGCGCGCACAGCCGCCCTGTCGCTCGCGCTCGACCAGAAGGACGGCTCGGCGGCCCTCGTGGCGGCCGAGGTCGCCGGCGTGCGGGGCCTGCTGGCCGAGTCGCTGCAGGTCGAGCCCGGGTACGAGCCCGCGATCGCGGCCGCGCTCGGGTCGCTCGCCGACGCCGTGCTCGTCGACGACCGCGCCGCCGCGTTCCGCGCGCTCGAGCACGCCGTGCACGGCGAGCTGGGCCGGGTCGCGCTCACGCTCGCCGACGTGGGACCGGCGCCGAGCGCACTTCAGCCGGTCGGCGGCCTCGTTCCGGCGGCCGACGTCGTGACGGCCCCCGACGGCGTCGTCGCGCTCCTCGCGGAGGTGCTCGTGGCCGACGACCTCGCGGCCGCCCGGGCCGCAGAACCCGCCCTCGCGAGCCTCGACCGCCCCGTCACCGTCATCACGAAGGATGGCACGGTCGCCGGGCGCTACGTCATCCGCGGCGGCACCGGCCGCGAGCAGAGCCGCATCGAGCTCATCGCCGAGCGCGACCGCGCCGGCGCCCGCCTCGAGGAGGTGCGCGCCCTCATCGAGCGCTCCCGCGCCGACCTCGCCGAGCAGCGCACGATCCTCGAGCGCTCCAAGGAGCAGGCGAAGGCGGCGCTCGCCGCGCTCCGCGAGTTCGACGCGAAGCTCGCCCAGCGCACCGAGCAGCTGAACCGGGCCCGCGTGCAGGCCGAGGCGGTCGACGCCGAGACCGAGCGACTCCGCCAGGCCGCCGCCAACGCCGAGGAGCGCGTCGCCGACGCCGAACGCGCCGCCGACGAGGCCCGCGCCGCGCTCGACGCCGCGAAATCCGTCGCACGACCGGTGCTCGACGCGTCGGAGCGCGACGGCGCGCTGGCGGCGCTCGAGCGAGCGCGCGAGCGGGAGGTCGAGGCGCGGCTCCGGCTCGAGACGGCCAAGGAGCGCGTTCGCGCCGAGGAGGCGCGGGTGCGGGCCATGGAGCGCCAGTTCGAGGCCGAGCAGCAGGCGGCGGCGGATGCCGCGCGCCGCGCCGTCATCCGCCGGGCCCAGCTCGAGGCGGCCACCCGGGTCGCCGCGTCGCTGCCCGCGGCCCTCGCGTCGGTCGACGCGTCGGTCGCCGAGGCGCGCGTCGCCCTCGGACGCGCCGAGGCGGAACGGGCCAGCCGCAACGAGGAACTGCAGCGCGTGCGCCGCCAGGAGGCCGCCGTCCGCGAGCGCCTGCACGCGGTGACCGAGGACGTGCACGGCCTCGAGCTCAGGATCTACGAGAAGAAGCTGCACGTCGCAGGCCTCGTCGAACGCGCGGAGTCGGAACTCGGACTCACCGAGGACGTGCTCATCGCCGAGTACGGACCCGAGATCCCGGTGCCGGCCGAGCACGACGACGACGAGCCGCGCCCGTTCGCGCGCGAAGAACAGCAGCGCCGGCTCGCCGCCGCGGAGCGGAAGCTCGCCCAGCTCGGCCGCGTGAACCCGCTCGCCCTCGAGGAGTTCGCCGCGCTCGAGCAGCGGCACCAGTTCCTCACCGAGCAGCTCACCGACCTCGCGAACACGCGCAGGGACCTGCTCACGATCATCGAGGAGATCGACGGCAAGATGGAGGCCATCTTCCGCGGTGCCTTCGAGGACACGCGCGAGGCGTTCGCCGAGGTCTTCCCCGTGCTCTTCCCGGGCGGCACCGGCAGCATCTCGCTCACCGATCCCGAGAACCTGCTGACGACCGGCATCGAGGTGAGCGTGAAGCCGGCCGGCAAGAAGATCGAGCGGCTGTCGCTCCTCTCGGGCGGCGAGCGCTCGCTCGCGGCCGTCGCGCTGCTCATCGCGATCTTCAAGGCGCGGCCGAGCCCGTTCTACATCATGGACGAGGTCGAGGCGGCCCTCGACGACGCGAACCTGGGCCGGCTCCTCACGACCCTCGAGGACCTGCGCGAGTCGAGCCAGCTCATCGTCATCACGCACCAGAAGCGCACCATGGAGATCGCCGACGCGCTCTACGGCGTCTCGATGCGCCAGGACGGCGTGTCCGCCGTCGTCGGCCAGCGCGTGCGCGAGGACCGCGAGGCGAAGGCGAGCTGAGCCGTCGGGATGCGCCGCCTCCCGCGTCCGCCCCGCGTCCGCCCGCATCACCCCGCGTCCGCCCGGCGTCCGCCAGCATCCGCCCGGCGTCCGCCAGCATCCGCCCGGCGTCCGCCTGCATCACCCCGAGTCCAGAATTCAGGAGCCCGTCGGCGGCAGCGGATGGATGATTCGGTGCCGGGCTGGCTCCGTCGCAGCATCCGCTACCGAGTTCCGTGTTCTCGAGGATCGTGCGGGCGCCGGCCGCCAAGTGCACCCGCGCTCCTGAATTCTGAATGCACCTCGCGTCGGCCGGCAGCCGGCCGGCAGCCGACCGGGGCTCAGGTGAGTCGGCGGTCGCCCGGCGCGAGCACACGGAACCACCGGTACCCGTACGCGTCGAGCTCCACGTCGACGCGGCCGCGGTCGTCGAGCTCGTCCGCGGTCACCGCGAACTGGTCCGACAGCAGCGCGCCCTCGGGATGCGGTCCGAGCTCGAGGGTCACCGTGACCGGCCGGGGTGCGAAGTTGTGCACCGCGACGAAGCGCAGGTGGTCCTCGACGATCCGGTGCGCCAGCACGGTCGGCTCGCCCACGTCGAGCAGCTCGAACCGGCCCCAGCCGATCTCGGGCGACGCGCGGTAGCGCGCGGCGAACGCCCGGATCGTCGCGAGCAGCGAGAGCGGGTCGTGCATCTGCGCTTCCACGTTCACGTGTTCGGGGGCGTACCCGTCGGACGGCGGCGTCGCCACGAGCCGGCTCGGGGCGACCTGCGAGAACCCGCCGTTCTTCCCGCCCGTCCACTGCATCGGCGTGCGCACGCTCTGGCGCTTGCCCATCTCGCCGTTCTCGCCCATGCCGATCTCCTCGCCGTAGAAGAGCACGGGCGTGCCCGGCAGCGAGAAGAGCAGGCTGTAGACCATCCGCACCCGGCGCGGGTCGCCCTCCAGCATCGGCGGCAGCCGGCGCACGATCCCGCGGCCGTACACCCGCATCCAGTCCTCCGGGGCGAAGGCGTCGAACACCTCCTCGCGTTCCGCGTCGCTCAACTTGTCGAGCGTGAGCTCGTCATGGTTCCGCACGAAGTTCGCCCACTGCTTCTCGGGCTCGAGCTGCGGACGGCGCGCGAGGGTGTCGCGCAGCGGCGTGGCATCCTGCCGTGCGAGCGAGAGGTACAGCCGCTGCATCGCCTCGAAGTCGAACTGCATCGTCAGCTCGGCGGGGTCGCCCTCGCGTCCGAAGTAATCGAGCTGCTGCTCGTACTCGAGGTTCACCTCGCCGAGCAGGATCGCCTCGCTCGCCCGTCGCTGCAGGTATCGGCGCAGGTCGCGCATGAGCTCGTGCGGGTCGCCCACGTCCTCGCCGTCGGGCGGCTCGATGAGGAACGGCACCGCGTCCACCCGGAACCCCGAGATGCCGAGCTGCAACCAGAACCCGACCGTCTTGGCGATCTCGTCGCGCACGTCGGGATTCGCGATGTTCAGGTCGGGTTGGTGGCGGTAGAAGGAGTGCAGGTAGTGCTGTCCGGTGGGCTCGTGCCACTCCCAGACTCCGTCCTCCTCGCCGGGGAAGACGCTGGCGGGCGGGTTCGGCGGCACCTCGTCGCGCCACACGTAGAAGTCGCGGTACGGCGAGTTGCGGCTGCGCTTGGCCGACTGGAACCACGGGTGCCGGTCGGATGTGTGGTTCATGACCAGGTCCATGATCACGCGGATGCCGCGATCCTGCGCCGCCCGCGTGAACGCGACGACGTCGCCGAGCGAGCCGAACCTCGGGTCCACGCCGACGAAGTCGACGATGTCGTAGCCGTCGTCGAGGTCGGGCGACGGCTGGAACGGCATGAGCCAGATGCACGTCACGCCGAGCTCGGCGAGATGGTCGAGCCGCTGGGCGAGCCCTTCGAAGTCGCCGCAACCGTCGTCGTTCCAGTCCATGAACGTCTCGATGTCGAGGCAGTAGACGACGGCCGTCTTCCACCAGAGGTCGCCGCGATCGGTGACCCTCATCGGCCCGCCTCCCTGAGGTCGGGGAGCACGCGCTCGCCGAAGGCGTGGATGAACGCGTCCTGTTCGGTGCCCACGTGGTGCAGGAAGATGCGGTCGACGCCGAGCTCGGCGATGCCGGCCAGGTGGTCGAGGTGGCGCGACGTGTCGGCGGAGGCGACCAGGGTCTCGGCGACCTGCTCGGGCGTGACCTCCGCGGTGCGCTCGTCGAACTCCTCGGGCCGCTCGAGCTCCCACGCGAGGTGGGCGGGCACGAGGCTCTGCCGCCATTGGTCGTGCGCGATCGCGAGCGCCTCCTCGTCGGTGTGCGCCCAGCTGAGGTGCACCTGCACGGCGACCGGACCGTCGCCGCCGGCCTCGCGATAGGCGTCCATGACCTCCCGGAGCGCGTCGGGCGACTGGTCGATGGTGATGATGCCGTCGGCCCAGGCGGCGGCGTCGCGGGCGGTCTCGGTGCTCACCGCGGCCGCGAGCAGCGGCGGCGGCACCTCGGGGAGGCTCCAGACGCGGCCCCGGTCGACGCGGATCAGTCCGTCGGTCGTGACCTCCTCGCCGGCGAGGAGGCGCCGCATGACGTCGACGGTCTCGGCGAGCCGCGCGTCCCGCTCCTCCTTCTCGGGCCAGGGGTCGCCGGTGACGTGTTCGTTCACGGCCTCGCCGCTGCCGATGGCGGCCCAGAACCGTCCGGGGTACATCTGGCCGAGGGTCGCGATCTTCTGCGCCGCGATCACCGGGTGGTAGCGCTGCCCCGGCGCGGTCACCACGCCGAGCGAGAACCTCGTGGCCTCGAGCGCGGCGCCGAGCCAGCTCCAGGCGTACCCCGAGTGGCCCTGGCGGACGCTCCAGGGCTCCAGGTGGTCGCTGCACATCGCGGCGTCGAAGCCCGCCTCCTCGGCGAGCTTCACGGCGTGGAGCAGGGCGCCGGGCGGGAGCTGTTCGTGCGAGGCGTGGAATCCCAC
Organism: Agromyces sp. H66; assembly: GCF_004959775.1. GTDB lineage: Bacteria > Actinomycetota > Actinomycetes > Actinomycetales > Microbacteriaceae > Agromyces. The sequence goes on along the minus strand of NZ_SJZG01000011.1, from coordinate 96,467 downwards.
GATCGTCATGCGCATTCCTTCCGTTCGGTTCGAGGGTGTCGCCGGCCCACGGAGGCGGCAACCCCTTGCAATAGGCTCGAGGGCATGGCAGAACACGCATCCTGGTCGCTCGGTGCGACCCTCCGCGGGGTCTTCGGGGCGAGGACGATCGGCGAGGACACGTGGGAGGACCTCGAGTCCGCGCTCATCCGGGCCGACTTCGGCCCCGCCGTCACCGAGGAGATCATCGAGGACCTGACCGCGAAGGTGGACCGCTACCGCACCACCGACCCGCGGGACGTCCAGCGGATGCTGCGCGAGCTCATCGAGGAACGACTCTCGAAGTACGATCCGACGCTGAAGCTCACCGAGCGCCCCGCCGTGGTGCTCGTCGTGGGTGTGAACGGCGTCGGCAAGACCACGACGATCGGCAAGTTCGCGCGGTTCCTGCGCAACTACGATCGCACCGTGCTGGTCGGCGCCGCCGACACGTTCCGTGCGGCCGCCGTCGACCAGCTCGCGACCTGGGCCGAGCGCGCGGGCGCGGGCATCGTGCGTCCCGAGCGCGAGGGCCAGGACCCGGCATCCGTCGCCTTCCAGACGGTGGAGCAGGCCAAACGCGACGGCACCGAGATCGTGATCATCGACACCGCCGGCCGCCTGCACACCAAGGGCGGGCTGATGGACGAGCTGTCGAAGATCAAGCGCGTGCTCGAGAAGCAGGCGCCCATCAGCGAGGTGCTGCTCGTGCTCGACGCGACCACCGGGCAGAACGGCCTCGCGCAGGCCGAGGCGTTCATCGAGCACGGCGGCGTCACCGGGCTCGTGCTCACGAAGCTCGACGGCAGCGCGAAGGGCGGCTTCGTGCTGGCGGTGCAGGAGAAGACCGGACTGCCGATCAAGCTGATCGGCCAGGGCGAGGGCATCGGCGACCTCACGGGGTTCACGCCGCACGTCTTCGCACAACAACTCGTGGGGTAGGGGAGGACGGCATGGCCATCGAACACGACTACTTCGGCCTCATCGGCGACTACTGGTCGGAGCGCAAGGAGTTCGGCGACCAGGACGTCGAGGTCGTGCTCGACGCCGACGCCGACCTCGTGTCGTCGGCGGCGCTCGACGCGGCGGCCGTCATGGTGGGCGAACTCGAGCTCATCGACGACGAGTTGCGTTCGGCGTTCGTGACCCAGCTCGACTCCGGTCGCAGCCCCGTGACGCGCTTCCTGCGCACGGTGCTCGACGACGAGTACGCCGAGGCGACGGATGTCGCGATCACGCGCGAGTCCGGCGACCGCGACATCGACGCGCTCCGCTCGCTGAGCCTCGTGCGGGTCGACCTCCGCCCCGATGCGGACGGCGACGGCGAGGTCTTCGCGGAGTTCGAGTACGGCCTCGCCCCCGAGGACGTCGACGCCCGGCTCGTGGCGACGATCGACATCGGGCGCGAGATCGTCGACGTGCGCTACGACGGCTGACCCCGGCCCGCTCAGCGGGGACGCATCCGCTCTCGCCTAGAATCGAACAACCATGGCTACCTTCGGAAACCTGTCTGACCGCCTCGCCGAGACCTTCAAGAACCTCCGCACCAAGGGCAAGCTGTCGGCCGCCGACGTCGACGGCACCGTGCGCGAGATCCGGCGGGCCCTGCTCGATGCCGACGTCGCGCTCGACGTGGTCAAGCAGTTCACCGCGCACGTCCGCGAACGCGCGCTCGGCGATGAGGTCAACCGCGCGCTGAACCCGGCGCAGCAGGTCGTGCAGATCGTCAACGAGGAGCTGGTCGCGATCCTCGGCGGCGAGCAGCGGCGCCTGCAGTTCGCGAAGAACCCGCCGACCGTGATCATGCTCGCGGGCCTCCAGGGCGCCGGCAAGACGACCCTCGCGGGCAAGCTCGCGAAGTGGCTCGTGAAGGACGGCCACACGCCCATGCTCGTGGCGGCCGACCTGCAGCGTCCGAACGCCGTCAACCAGCTCCAGGTCGTGGGCGGACAGGCGGGCGTCACCGTGTTCGCGCCCGAGCCGGGCAACGGCGTCGGCGACCCCGTGAAGGTCGCGAAGGACGCCATGCAGCACGCGACGCGTTCGCAGCACGACGTGGTGATCATCGACACCGCCGGCCGGCTCGGCGTCGACGCCGAGATGATGAAGCAGGCCGCCGACATCCGCAGGGCGACGAACCCCGACGAGGTGCTCTTCGTCATCGACGCGATGATCGGCCAGGACGCCGTGACCACGGCGAAGGCGTTCCAGGACGGCGTCGACTTCACGGGTGTCGTGCTCTCGAAGCTCGACGGCGACGCGCGCGGCGGCGCCGCGCTCAGCGTGGCATCCGTCACCGGCCGACCCATCATCTTCGCGTCCACCGGTGAGGGCCTCGACGACTTCGAGCCGTTCCACCCCGACCGCATGGCGAGCCGCATCCTCGACCTCGGCGACATCCTCACGCTCATCGAGCAGGCGCAGCAGGCCTTCGACGAGGAGGAGGCTCGCAAGGTCGCCGAGAAGCTCGCGACCGAGCAGTTCACGCTCGAGGACTTCCTCGCGCAGATGCAGCAGCTCCGCGGCGCCGGGTCGATCAAGAAGATGATCGGCATGCTGCCGGGCGCGGGCGGCATGAAGCAGCAGCTCGAGAACTTCGACGAGCGCGAGATCGTGCGCACCGAGGCGATCATCCAGTCGATGACCCCGGCCGAGCGGCGCAACCCGAAGCTCCTGAACGGCTCGCGGCGGCTGCGCATCGCGAAGGGCTCGGGTATGACGGTGACCGACGTGAACCAGTTGGTGCAGCGCTTCGAGCAGGCCGCGAAGATGATGAAGACCGTGGCGCGCGGCGGGGTGCCGCAGATCCCGGGCATGGGTCCGATCCCGGGCGCCGGCGGGTACGGCGGCGGCAGGCGCCAGGCCGCGAAGGGCAAGAAGAAGTCGGGTTCGCGGTCGGGCAACCCCGCGAAGCGCGCCGCCGAGAACGCGGCCATCGCCTCGGGCGTGTCCCCGTCCGGCCAGGGGTCCGCTCCCGCGGGCTCGGGCTTCGGCCTGGGCGGCGGCGCGCCGAAGGGCGCGCCGAGCGAGGAGGAGCTCGCCGCCCTGCAGAAGTTCCTCGGCCGCTAGCGGCCGGCGCCGGCCAGGCGCGCCTCGATCTCCCGCATCCGGTCGATCTCGATCGCCTGCGCCGTGGCGATGGCGCGAGCCCACCGGGCGACGGCCGGGTCGCCCGCCTCTGCGAGCCGGGCCTCGGCCATCTCGACGGCGCCCAGGTGGTGCGGCACCATCGCCGCGAGGAACAGCTCGTCGAACGCGGGCCCGTCGAGTTCGGCCGCGCGGTCGAGCGTCGACCGGCTGATCTCGCCGCGCATCGTCACGCCGTGATCGTGGTCGGCGTCGGCTGAGTCGCGCGTGCGACGCCGTTCCAGCCATGACCGCATGGATGCCGCCTCGGCCGCCTGGGTCACCCGCATGCGGCTCGCGAGGTCGGCCAGCTCGGCGTCGGCGGCACGCGCGGCGGCGAGGTCGCCCAGCTCGACGGCCTGTTCGTGGTGCACGACCATCGCCTCGATGAACGCGACATCGGCCGCCGTGGCGTCCTGGTCCTGCGGCGGGGGCGAGGAACCGCCGCCGTCGGGCGAGGACGACCCGCGTGGGGGAGCGGGCGTGACGAACGCGGTGCCCGCCGCCGGCTCGTCGGGCGCCATGCAGGCCGGCAGCACGAGCGTGGACGCTGCCGAGAGTGCGATGGCGGCGGCGAAGCCGAGGCGGTGCGCCGGACGGCGCGGGCGGTGGGCCGAGTGGTGCGGCCGCGGCATCCGGTCGCTCACGGCCTGCTCCGACGGCGGGCGAGTACGGCGAAGGCGCCGGCGCCCACCACGAGCAGCACGGCGAGGGCCGCGAGGAACGGCCACCACGGCAGGCCGCTGCCGGCGGGCTCGACATCGGGTCCGGGCTCGGGGTCTGCGACGTCGACGATCCCGATCGCGAGCCGCGGCGCCGACGTGTCGCCGCGGACGACGAGGTCGTACCGTCCGGCGTCGAGCGGGCCCGGGACCGTCACCTCGGTCGCGGCGAGCGAGCCGTCGGCGCCCGCGGTGACCGTCGCGAGCACCGCCTGCGTCGGCATCCACCAGACATCGGCGGTCTCGCCCGGCTCGAGCGACCCGGGCGGCAGCGACACCGTCACCGTCGCCGCTGCGGCGGGCGCCAGCGTGGCCGGCTCCACCACCAGCGTCTCGAGCGGCGCGCGCTCGGCCTCCGGCACGACGGGCGCCTCGCGCCATACCCACGCGTACTCGGGCTGCGTCTGCGGGTTCAGACCCGAGTCGTCGTAGCGCGTCGCGTCGGCGAAGATCGGGTCGGTGAGGCGCAGCACCTCCAGCCCCTCGTACATGTCGCTCGCGTAGAGGTAGCCGCGGTACGGGTACACCGACCAGATGCCCGCCGTGTAGTCCATGGAGTACCCGTAGTCGGGCCGGTCGAACCAGGTGAGCTCGACCGGCGCCGCGGGATCGGTGAAGTCGATCACCGAGACCCCGCCCTCGAGCCACGCCTGCGCCACGATGAAGCGGCCCGGCACGGGCACGAGGCCGCCCGAGTGCGCGACGCACTTCTCCAGGTCGGACTGCGTGCGCGGCAGCTTGTACGTGCCCGCCTTCGCGAGGCCGTCGGGCTGGACGAGCCACACGGCGTCGGCGCCGCGGTCGGCACCGAACGCGGGCGAGCACGTGTTGATGAACCCGTCGCCGAGCTCGTCCTGGAACACGATGCGCGTCGCGTCGTGGTCGAAGATGCCGGAGTGCCAGAACGCCACCGCGGGATCCCGCACCCGCTGCAGCACCACCGGCGCCAGCGGATCGGCGATCGACAGCAGCAGCCCGTCGCCGCGGCAGGCCGCCACCGCGATGCCCTTGGCCGGGTAGGCGGTGATGTCGTGGCATCCGGTCGTCGACCGGGTCTCGGCGCCGCCGGCGACCCGGTCGTCGGGTCCGAAGGCCGTCGCATCGTCGAACAGGTCGAGCTCGGTCACGACCGCCGCGTCCTCGGGGGCGCCGAGGGGCACCTCCACGACCTGCAGGGGGTTGCGGCCCGTGCAGTTGAGGGACGCCCCGCGGCTGTACGCGTTGACGTAGACGAACACGCGCTCGTCGCCCGCGGGGTCGGGCACGATCGTGTGCGTGTGCGACCCGCACCGCGTGCGCACGGCCGCGGCGTAGCGCGGCTCGCGCGGATCGCTGATGTCGAAGATGCGGATGCCCTCCCAGTTCTCCTCCGTCTCGGGCACGCGCCACGCCTGGCAGGAGTCGTCGGACATGGTCTCGTCGATCGACACGATCACGAGGTTGCCGACGGCGCTGATGTCGCCCTGGCCGCCGGGACAGGACACTGCGCTCGTGAGCTCGGGCGCCGTCGGGTCGGCGATGTCCCAGACGGAGAATCCGGCGTAGTTGCCCTGCACGAGGTGGTCGCCCGTGAACGCGAGATCCGAGTTGATGAAGTCGGGGTCGTCGCCCTGCCGGAAGGGATTGTCGCGATGCGCCACCCACTCGAGGCCGGGCCCGATCGAGGGCTCGCGGTCGGCGGGCTGCGCCGCGGCGGACGGCGCGAGCAGGGTGGCACCGAGGGCGGCGATCAGCGCCGCGGCGGCCGGCCCCGTTCGCAGCGCGCCGCGATCGCGCATGGTGTCAGGCCGCGGCGTCGCCGTCGCGGCGCGCCGACGCGCCGTCGACGAAGTCGTCGTACGACGGACCGCGGAGCAGGTCGATGGGTCGCGAGCCGTCGTTCGCGCGGCGTGCGAACCCGTCGCCGTCGAGTGGGGCGTCGGATGCCGCGAACACGACGTTGCCGAGGCTCTCTCCCGCGACGACCGCCCGCGCGGCGAGCGCGACGACCTCGAGCTCGAGGGACGCGAGCGTCGCGCCCACCTCGCGACTCATCGAGAGCGCACGCGTCGCGAGAGTGTTCACGACGATGATGCCGCCGGGCGCGAGCAGCCCGCCGAGTTCCGTGAAGAACTCCGCCGTCGACATGTGGCGCGGCGAGACGCTGCCCGAGAACACGTCGACGACGGCGATGTCGTAGCCGCCGCCCGTGCGCGTCGCGCGCTCCACCGCGGCACGTCCGTCGTCGTACTCGATCGTGAGGTCGACGTCGTCGTCGAGCGGCAGCGCGCCGAGCACGAACTCGAGCAGTTCCCGGTGGAGCTCCACGACGTGCTGCACCGACCCGGGCCGCGTGGCGCCGACGTAGCGCGGAATCGTGAGCCCGCCCGCGCCGAGGTGCAGCGCCCGGATGGGACGGCCGGGCTCGCGACATCCGTCGATCATCGACGCCACCATGCGCGTGTACTCCAACTGCAGGTCGCGCGGGTCGCGTGGATTGACGTGCGACTGGGTGACGCCCTCGATGACGAGGGAGAACCCGCCGTTCGTGCCGCGCCCCGGCAGCAGCTTCGCGCTCACGTGCTCGCCGTCGAGTTCGAGTCGCCGATCACCCATGCGTCCCACCATAGGTGGGTGGCACGCGACTGACCAGACGGCGCGTCGAGATCGGATGCCGCGGGGCGGCGTGACCCGATCCGACGCCGACTGCGCCTATGATGTGCGCCAAGGGGCCGCAGCCGATGGTGGCGGCGGCACTGCCGCGATGCCGGGGGTTGGAGGCACGGTGCAGAGAACGGTGACGGCGAACGTCGTGCAGGCCGACCCGTCCTCGAGCGGATGGGACGACCGCATCCTCGCCGCGCACACGTTGCCGCATTTCATGCAGTCCAGCACCTGGGAGCAGATCCGGTCCGAGGGTCCGTGGGCGGCGTCGCCGCGCGTCCTCGACCTCGATCGGGACCTCCCCGTGCTCGCGTTCGAACGGCACGCGGAGGGATTCGGCACGCTGCAGCACCTGCCGCGCGTGAGTGGACTCGCCCCTGCCGACGTCCCGGCGCTCACGGAGCGCATCCGCGCCGAGCGCGGCGGCGCGTTCGCGACGAAGATCGAGGTGCATCAGCCCCGGGACGACGCGCTCGTTGCGGCGTTCGAATCGAGCGGATGGCGCCCGACCCGGGCATCGCAGTACCGGCACGCGATCGTCGTCGAGACGGACGTGGGCGAGGACGAACTCCTGGCCGGCATGAAGAAGCGTGCTCGCGCCGAGATCCGCGTCGCCGAGCGGAACGGGGTCACCGCCGGCCGGGTGGAGCTCACCGAGGAGAACCGCCGGCGCATGCTCGAACTCGTCCGCGAGACCGCGGAGCGCTCGGGCGCGTTCTTCCGCGGCGCGACCTACCTCGAACGCGTGTGGACGGCGTTCGACGAACACGACCGTGGCCGGCTGTACTTCGCGTGGCACGACGGTCGCGTGGTGTCGGGCGCCTTCGTCGCCGTCTTCGGCAACTGCGCCTGGTACAAGGACGGCGGCTCGCTCCGGGACCGGCCCCAGCTCATGGCGTCGCGGTTCCTGCAGTGGGAGATCATGCGCGATCTCGCGGCATCCGGGATCGCACGATACGATCTCGGCCACGTGCCGCCGCCGTCCGAGCCGCACGCGCCCGGCCAGGGCGTGCTGACGTTCAAGAGCGCGTTCGCGCGCGACGTGCTCGAGTACATGCCCGCGTTCCACCTCTCGCACGAGGATCACGCCGAGGCGTGGCGTCGCGGTGAGAGCGAGTTCCTCGCCGCGCATCAGTCGCGAACGGGCGACTACTGGTACTGAGCGACGTCATGGCGGGACGCCGGTCGCGGAACGGTCGGTCGCCCGCGCTACAGTGAGGCCGATATGGCATCGGATGCCGCGATCCGACGACTTGGAGCACGACGATGACGACCGGCAACGCCGACTACCGCGACGCGGGCCTGGCCTTCCCCGACGACTTCCTCTTCGGCTCGGCGACCGCGGCCTACCAGATCGAGGGCGCGGTTCACGAGGACGGCCGAGGACCGTCGATCTGGGACACGTTCAGCCATACCCCCGGCAAGATCTGGAACGACGACAACGGCGACCGGGCCTGCGACCACTACCACCGGCTGGAGTCCGACCTCGACCTGATGGTCGAGCTGGGCTTGGAGGCGTACCGGTTCTCGATCGCCTGGCCGCGCATCCAGCCCACCGGTCGCGGGCCGGCGAACGAGGCCGGCCTCGCGTTCTACGAGCGCCTCGTCGACGGACTCATCGCCCGCGGCATCCGGCCGATCGCGACGCTCTACCACTGGGATCTGCCGCAGGCCCTCGAGGACGTGGGCGGTTGGGCGAACCGCGCGACCGCCGAGGCGTTCGCCGAGTACGCCCGCATCGTGGGAGCGCGCCTCGGCGACCGGGTCGCCCTCTGGACGACGCTCAACGAGCCGTGGTGCAGCGCGTACCTCGGCTACGGATCCGGCGCGCACGCCCCCGGGCTCACCGACGGCGCCACGGCGCTCGCCGCGGTGCATCACCTGAACCTCGCGCACGGCCTGGCCGTCGCGGCGCTCCGGGACGTGGTCACGAACGACCCGGGCTACTCGATCACCCTGAACCTGCACGTGATCCGCCCGTCGGGCCCCACCGGCGCCGAGGCGGCGCGGCGCATCGACGGCCTCGCGAACCGCGTCTTCCTCGGCCCGCTCCTCGAGGGCGAATACCCGGCCGACGTCATCGCCGACACGGCGGGCATCACCGACTGGTCCTTCGTGAGACCGGGCGACACCGAGCTCATCCGTCAGCCCATCGACCTGCTCGGCGTGAACTACTACTCGACCGTGACGGTCGAGATGTGGGACGGCGTGTCGCCTCGCGTGCGGGCCGACGGGCACCAGGACATGGGCGGCACGCCGTGGCCGGGGTCGGAGCACGTCGAGTTCCTCCTGCAGCCCGGACCCTACACGTCGATGGGGTGGAACATCGACCCGTCGGGACTCGAGGACCTCCTCGTCCACCTGCACGAGGCCTACCCGGGACTGCCGCTCATGGTCACCGAGAACGGCGCCGCGTTCGACGACGTCGTGACGCAGGAGGCCGACGGACCGGTCGTGCACGACCTGGATCGCATCGACTACCTGCGCCGGCACTTCACGGCGGCGCACCGGGCGATGACACGCGGCGTCGACCTGCGCGGCTACCAGGTGTGGTCGCTGCTCGACAACTTCGAATGGGGCTACGGCTACTCCAAGCGCTTCGGCATCGTGCGCGTCGACTACGACACGTTCGAGCGGCTGCCGAAGGACAGCGCGAGGTGGTACGCCGAGCTGATCCGCGCTCGGGTCATTCCGGGCTGAGCCCCTCGCGCAGCTCCCGCGCGAGGTGCGCGACCACCGCGGTCAGGTCGCCGCCCGACTCCTCCGCGACGCGCAGTTGCCGCTGGTAGCTCGCCCCGCCGTCGAGCATCGTGCGCAGCTGCTGCAACTCGGCGGCGCACCCCAGCCGGAGCGAGATCGGCACGAGCGTCGTGATGAGGTCGTGCAGGTCGTCGGCGACGAGGCGCTCGGTGCCCGCGACATCCGTGATGATCCGGGCGTCCATGCCGTAGCGGGCGGCCCGCCACTTGTTCTCGCGCACGTACCACGGCTGCAGCACGGTGAGCTTCTCGCCGTCGTCGAGGCGCGTCGACATCCACTCGACGAGGCACTGCACGAGCGCGCCGATCGCGGCGATCTCCCACGCCGTGGAGACGCCGTCGCAGACGCGCACCTCGACGGTGCCCCAGCGGGGCGACGGGCGGATGTCCCAGCGCACCTCGGTGTGGTCCTCGATGACGCCCGTGCGCACCAGGTCGTCGACGAACCGCTCGTACGCCGCCCAGTCGGGGAGGGAGTAGGGCAGGCCTGCGGTCGGCAGCTGCTGGAACATCAGCGCGCGGTTCGAGGCGTAGCCCGTCTCGACGCCCGCCCAGAACGGGCTCGACGCCGAGAGGGCCTGCAGGTGGGGCAGGTAGGCGAGCAGCCCGTCGAGGATCGGCAGCGCCTTGTCGCGCTCCTCGATGCCGACGTGCACGTGGATGCCCCAGATCATCATGTTGCGACCCCACCAGCGGGTGCGCTCGATGAGCTTGTGGTAGCGGGGCTTGTCGGTGAGGTGCTGGTCGTACCACTGGCTGAACGGATGCGAGCCGCTGCAGACGACCTCGTATTCGCCGAGCTCGTCGATCACCGAACGGACCTCCGCGAGCTGGCCCTCGAGATCGGCGACGGCGCCCGCCACACGCTCGTGCACCCCGCTCACGAGCTCGACGGTGTTCGTGAGCAGCTCGGACGTGATCGACGGATGCCGCCCGCCCTCGCTTCTGGCGTCGAGTATTTCGAGCACCCGATCGGCGATCGGCGCGAGTTCCCCGGTGGTGCGGTCGACGATCGCGACCTCCCACTCGAGTCCCACGGTGGAGCGGGCCGACCGGGCGAACTGGATCTCCATACGCGAACCCCCTCGGGACGGCGGATGCACCGGTGTCGGCCCATCTTGGCATGCGAGCCGGGCGATTATCCTTACGCCGCGATATCTGCAAGAATGGTCAGTCGAGTTCTGTACCGCCCGACCCTCTATCCGGCGCGCAGAACCCCATTGAGCTTCCGCCGAGTGTGCACCCCACGCTCACGGCTGTCAGTTCGCCAACCTCATCACATCATCAGGAGAATTGTGGCTGTCAAGATCCGTCTCAAGCGCCTCGGCAAGATCCGTGCGCCGTACTACCGCATCGTCGTCGCCGACTCGCGCACCAAGCGCGACGGTCGCGTGATCGAGGAGATCGGCAAGTACCACCCCACCCAGAACCCCTCGTTCATCGAGGTCGACTCGGACCGCGCCCAGTACTGGCTCTCCGTCGGCGCCCAGCCGACCGAGCAGGTCGCCGCGATCCTCCGCCTCACGGGTGACTGGGGCAAGTTCAAGGGTGACAAGAACGCCGCCTCGAGGGTCGAGGTCGCCGAGCCCAAGGCCGCCTTCGTCGCCGACGAGGCGAAGAAGCCGGTGCTGAAGCCCAAGGCCGAGAAGCCGGCGAAGGCCGAGGAGGCGCCCGCCGACGAGGCCGCCACGGACGAGGCCTAGGCCTTGCTCCAGTCCGCGCTCGAACACCTCGTCAAGGGGATCGTCGATCACCCTGACGACGTGAAGGTCGTCGCAGCGTCGAGCGCACGCGGCGAGGTCCTCGAGGTTCACGTGAACCCCGAGGACCTCGGTCGCGTGATCGGACGCGCCGGCCGCACCGCGAAGGCGCTCCGCACGCTCGTGACCGCACTCGCCGACGGCCGACGCGTTCGCGTCGACGTCGTCGACACCGACGACTGACGTGAGCGCCGCAGCCCGAACGCAGCTCCGGGTCGGCCGTCTCACGAAGGCCCACGGCCTCAAGGGCGCCCTCAAGCTCGAGCTGTACACCGACGACCCCGAGCGCCGCTTCGTGCCCGGGGCCGAGTTCTCGCTGCAGGTGCCCGCCGATTCGCCCTGGCACGGCAGGCACCTGCGGCTGCGCGAGCTCCGGTGGTACAACGGCCACCCCGTCGGGTTCTTCGAGGGCGTCGACGATCGCACGGCCGCCGAGAGCCTCGTCAAGGCCATCCTCTGGGTCGACCACGTCGATCAGGAGGCACCCGAACCCGACGCGTGGTACGACCACCAGCTCGTGGGGCTCACCGTGCTCCGCGACGGCGAGAAGGTCGGCGAGATCGCGCACGTCGACCACCTCCCCGCCCAGGACCTGCTGATCGTGAAGACCCGCAGCGGCGAGGTCATGGTGCCGTTCGTCGCCGCGATCGTGCCCGAGGTCGACCTCGAGGCCGGCACCGTCACCGTCACGCCCCCGGCCGGGCTCTTCGAGGAACTGCCAGACGCCGGCGCTCCCGACGCGGAGACCGACGAGCGCGACGAGTAGGCGGGCGCCATGCGGATCGACATCGTCACGATCTTCCCCGAGTTCTTCTCGGTGCTCGACATCTCCCTGCTCGGCAAGGCCCGACAGGCGGGACTCATCGAGGTGGCCACGCACGACCTGCGGGACTACACGCACGACCGGCACCGCACGGTCGACGACACCCCCTACGGCGGCGGCGCCGGCATGGTCATGAAGCCCGAGCCGTGGGGCGAGGCGCTCGACGCGATCGTCGGCGACGGGGCATCCGACGCCCTGCTCGTGGTGCCGTCGCCCGCCGGCGAACCGTTCACGCAGACCATCGCCCGCGAGCTCGCGGCCGAGGAACACCTCGTGTTCGCGTGCGGGCGTTACGAGGGCATCGACCAGCGCGTCGTCGACCACTACGCCACGCGGATGCGCGTGCGCCTCATCAGCCTCGGCGACTACGTGCTGAACGGCGGCGAGGTCGCCGCGATGGCCATGATCGAGGCCGCCGGCCGGCTCGTTCCCGGTGTCGTCGGCAACCCCGAGAGCCTCGTCGAGGAGTCGCACGAGGACGGCCTGCTCGAGTACCCCAGCTACACGAAGCCTGCCGTCTGGCGCGGACTCGAGGTGCCGCCCGTGCTGCTCTCGGGCAACCACGGGAAGGTCGCGGCCTGGCGTCGCGAACAGCAGCTCGAACGCACGGCGCGCGTGCGGCCCGAGCTGCTCGGCGACGCACCCGCCGACGCCCCCGCGTGAGACACTCTTCACCTGTCGGAAACACCCGGGTGCGGTTCGCGTAACACGCCGTGCATAGCGTCGAAACCGGCGGATGAGACCGGATACCGCCGGAAAGCGCGGGTCTGGAGATGGTCGGGTCGACTGGTACGGGCGTCCCGGAAGATCATCTCGGCGCCCATCCGCTCCGGCTCGTCGCCGTGACCCATGGGGCGCCGTCGGGTGAGAACCGAGAGGCGATCATCCGCCTCGTCGACGGCGTCGCATCCGCGCGCCCCGACCTGGACGTCTCGATCAGCTTCGTCGACGCGTCGAACGCCGACGTCGCGGCGGCGCTTGCGGCCGACGCCGAGTCCGATGCGGTCATCGTGCCGCTCGTGCTCTCGGCCGGGTTCCACGTGCGCACGGGGCTCTCGCTCGGGCTCGACCGGCTGGGCGGCGGTGCGCAACTGGCCGCGGAGCTCGGCCCCGACGATCGCATCGTCGATGTCCTCGCGAGCCGGCTTCGCCGGCTGGACCTCGCCGACGGCGACGCCGTGCTGCTCGCCGCGGCCGGATCGAACGATACGCGGGCCGTGCGCGAGTGCTTCGAGACCGCGAGGCGGCTCGCGCAGCGCCTCGGCCGCCCGGTGACCGTGGGCTTCATCGCGGCCGCGATCCCGAGGCTTCCCGACGCGATCGAGATGATCCGAGAGGTGCACCCTGGCGCGCGCGTGGTCGTCGGGTCCTACCTGCTCGCCCCCGGCACGTTCTACGACGCGGCATCCGCCGCCGGTGCCGACGCCATCGCCGAGCCGCTGCTGCTTCCCGAAGAGCCTGCCGCGCCCGAGCTCGTCGATCTCGTGCTCGAGCGCTACGACGACGCCGACGCGAAGAGCCGCGAGCGGGCTTGACGTCGGTTCGATCGCGGCGCTCGGCGCCGGTCAGGCCGTGAGGCTCGGCGTCTCGTCGGCCTCCGCTGCCCGCGCCAGGATGTCGGCGATGCGGCCGCGGCATCCGCCGCAGCCGGTGCCCGCGCGCGTATCGCGGCCGACGCCCTCGACCGTGGTGTTGCCGCACGCGGCGGACTCCTCGATGCGTCCCACCGTGACGCCGTTGCACCAGCACACGGTGGTCGCGGGCGCGAATGCGTCGGCGTCGTCGCTCGGGTCGTAGTCGGGTCCGTCGAAGCGCAGCAGGAGCGATCGATCGGCGGGCAGTTCGCCACGACGTTCGAACAGCAGCGTGAGCTCGGCGGCGGTACGCGGCATCCCGACGCTCACGAAGCCGGTGAGCGCGCCGTCCTCGGTGACCATCTTCACGTAGCGGAGATGCTCGGGGTCGGCCCACTGCGACACGCGCCGCCGCGGACGCACGACGTCGTCGTCGAACGGGTCGGCCGAGACGTCGCCGACCGCGACCACGTCAATGTGCTCGGCCTTGAGCATCACGATCGGGTCGCGTTCGGTCGGCCCCGCGGCATCCGTCGCCTCGCCGGCGGCCTCGTCCGCGAGCGCTCCGGCGAGCCAGGCGGCCTGCCGCCACCCGGGCCCGATGAGCCCCGAGGGCGCGCCGGGGAGCTCCCGCCGGCCGGCGAGCTCGGCGGTGCGCTCGACGACCTGCGCGCAGTCGCCGATGGCGTACACGTTCGGGTCGGTCCAGCTCGCGAGGCTCGAGTCGACGACGATGCCGACCGCGGTGCGGAGGCCGGCGAGCGTGGCCAGTTCGTTGCGCGGGCTCACGCCGCAGGAGAGCACGAGGAGGTCGCCCCGCAGCTGCTTGCCGTCGGCGGTGACGAGCTGGTCGAACCTGCGCGTGCCGTCGGCGTCGGTGCGGAATCCGATCGCCTCGGCCCGGCTGTGCGCGATGACGGCGATCCCGGTGCGGCGGAGTGCGGCGCGGAGCACCTGGCCGCCGCCTCGGTCGAGGTTCCGGGGCATGGGGTGCGGACCGTGGTGCACGACGCACACCTGTGCGCCCGCATGGGCGGCCGCGAGCGCGAGCTCGAGGCCGAGCACGCCCGCGCCGAGCACGATGATGCGGCGGCGACCGCGCACCGCCTCGAGCACCCGCTCGGCGTCCGCGAGGTCGCGGAGCGCGGTGACGCCCTCTGGCAGCGCGTCGTCGCGGGCGACCAGTCGGTCGGCGTACCGCTCGAGCGATGCGAGGTCGCGGCGGTGCCGCTCGACACCCTCGAGGGTCGGCACGTTGGCGCGGGCGCCGGTGGCCAGCACGAGACGGTCGTACGCCACCTGCTCGCCGGTGCTGAGCCGCACCACGCGGTGCTCGCGATCGATCGCGGTCGCGGCGACGCCGAGCAGCACGCGGGCGCCGGCGGCCTCCGCCGCCTCCCGGTCGCCGACCAGCATCGACTCCAGCTCGGTGTTGCCGACGGCGTACTCGGCCACGAGCACCCGGTTGTAGGCCTCGATGTGTTCGCCGGCGACAACCGTGAGCCTCACCGCGCCGGACCGGACCGAGGGCAGCAGTTCCTCGACGAAGCGGGCGCCGACCGGGCCGTAGCCGACGAGGACGATCCTGAGGGCAGCGCTCATGCGAGGACTCCGGTTTCCACGAGGCGCCTGGCGCGCACGACGTTGGTCTTGAATTCGGGCATCGACGAGACGGGGTCGACCGCGTCGCTCGTCAAGAGATTCGCGGCCTGCTCGTCGCCGTAGTGGAACGGCAGGAACACTGCGTCGGGCCGGATGTCGGTGGTCAGCCGCGCCAGGCAGCGCACCGTGCCCCGGCCGTTCGCGAGCTCGATGCGCTCGCCGTCGGTGATGCCGAGGCGTTGGGCGGTCGACGGATGCATCGACGCGACCGCCTCGGGCCGTGCGTCGTGGAGCTCCGGAACCCGTCGCGTCTGCGTGCCGCTCTGGTAGTGCTCGAGCAGCCGCCCGGTGACGAGCGTGAGCTCGCCGTCGGCGGGACGCGGACGCGCGGACTCCCGCGCCGACACGGCCGCGAAGCGGGCACGGCCGTCGGGATGCGCGAACCGGTCGGCGAAGAGCCGGGGCGTGCCGGCGCTGCCGCTCGGGTACGGCCAGTAGGCGGCTTCACCGCGGTCGAGCATCGCGTAGTCGATGCCCGAGTAGTCGGCGATCCCGCCCTCCGACGCGAGGCGCAGCTCCTCGAAGACCGCCTCGGGGTCGGTGCCGAACGTGGCCGTGCACTCGAGGCGCCGGGCCAGCTCGGCGAGCACCCACAGCTCGTCGCGCGCGCCGGCGGGCGGCGCGATCGCCCGGCGACGACGGATGACGCGGCCCTCGAGGTTCGTCATGGTGCCGTCCTCCTCGGCCCACTGGGTCACGGGCAGCACGACGTCGGCGAGCGCGGCCGTCTCGGATGGGAAGACGTCGCACACCACGAGCAGGTCGAGCCGCGAGAGCCCCGCGCGCACGTCGGCGACGTTGGGGGACGAGACCACGAGGTTCGAGCCGTGCACGAGCAGTGCCCGCACGCCGTCTGGCCGGCCGAGCGACTGCAGCAGTTCGACGGCGGGGACGCCCGGGCCGGGGATCTCCCCCGGGTCGACGCCCCAGACGCGGGCGACGTGCGCTCGGGCCTCGGGGTCGGTGATCCTGCGGTAGCCGGGGAGCTGGTCGCACTTCTGGCCGTGCTCGCGGCCGCCCTGGCCGTTGCCCTGCCCCGTGAGGGTGCCGTAGCCGCTGCCCGGCCGGCCCGGGAGGCCGAGGAGCAGCGCGAGGTTGATGGCCGCGGTCGCGGTGTCGGTGCCGTCGACGTGCTGCTCGACGCCGCGCCCGGTGAGGATGTAGGTGCTCTCGCCCGAGGCGAGCCGGCGCGCCAGCCGGCGCAGCGTCGGTGCAGGGACGCCCGTGACCGACTGCACGCGCTCGGGCCACCACGAGGCGACGCTCCGGCGCACCGATTCGAACCCGGTCGTGCGGGCGGCGACGTAGTCGACGTCCACGAGCCGCTCGGCGATCACGACGTGCGCGAGCCCGAGGAGGAGTGCCAGGTCGGTTCCGGGCTCGGGCTGGATGTGCAGGCCACGGCCGTCGTCGGTGAGCCGCGCGGTCGGCGTGCGTCGCGGGTCGACGACGACGAGCCCGCCGGCGGCCTGCGCGCCGGCCAGGTGCCCGATGAACGGCGGCATGGTCTCGGCGACGTTGGTGCCGAGGAGGAGGATCGTCGAGGCCCCGTCGAGGTCCTCGACGGGGAAGGGGAGTCCCCGGTCGACGCCGAACGCGCGGTTGCCCGCCGCGGCGGCCGACGACATGCAGTACCGCCCGTTGTAGTCGATGCGGCTCGTGCCGAGCGCGAGCCGCGCGAACTTGCCGAGCAGGTACGCCTTCTCGTTCGTCAGCCCGCCGCCGCCGAAGACCGCGATGGCGTCGGCGCCGTGCCGCGAGCGGATGCCGCGGAGGCGCGTCGTGACGAGGTCGAGCGCCTCATCCCAGCTCGTCTCGTGCAGTTCCCCGTCGGCGCCCCGGACCAGCGGGGCGGTGAGGCGCGACGGTGCGCGGAGCAGTTCCGCCGACGTCCAGCCCTTCGTGCACAGTCCGCCGCGATTCGTGGGGAAGTCCCGGCCGGTGACGGTCACGGGTGCGGCCGCGGCATTCGAGGCATCCGTGGGCGTCAGCGTCATCGCGCACTGGAGCGCGCAGTACGGGCAGTGCGTGTCGCTTGGGGTGCTCACTGCCGCCTCCTCTCGGACGTCGTTCGGTCGGGCGGGGGAGGGGCGCGCCGTGCCGGCGCGCCCCATCGGGTTCAGATCCGCGTGCCGGCGCGGCGTGCGCCGAACACGTAGACGATCGCGGTGAGGACGAGCATGCCCGCGTACGCCCACACGAACCAGCCGAGGCCGGTGGTGTACTCGCCGAAGGTCGTCTTCGAGAGCCCGAGCAACTGCGGGATCGCGAAGCCGCCGTACGCGCCGATGGCCGAGATGATGCCCAGCGCCGCGGCCGCCTTGCGCTGCGAGCTGATGTCGCCCGCGGTGTTGTGCGCGTCGGCGGCGCCGGCCTTCAGCGCGAACACCGTCGGGATCATGCGGTAGGTCGAGCCGTTTCCGACACCCGATGCGGTGAAGAGCACGAGGAACAGGACGAGGAACAACCAGAAGTTGCCGACCGGAAGCGTCCAGATGACCGCGAGCGCGCCGAGTGCCATCACCGCGAAGGAGAAGATGGTGATGGTCGCCCCGCCGAAGCGGTCGGAGAGCTTTCCGCCGTAGGGGCGGGCGAGCGAGCCGACCAGGGCCCCCATGAAGGCGAGCGAGATCGAGGCGGACCCGACCGCGAAGGGGGTGGAGAAGTCGGGGAACTGGTCGGCGATCAGCTTCGGGAAGACCCCGGCGAACCCGATGAACGAGCCGAAGGTGCCGATGTAGAGCACCGAGAGGATCCACAGGTGCGGCTCCTTGAGCGCGGCGAGCGACGCGGCCACGTCGGCCTTCGCGCTCCCGAGGTTGTCCATGTAGCGGTAGGCGCCGAACATCGCCAGCAGGATGAACGGGATCCAGATCCAGCCGGCGAGCGGGAGGTTGAGCGTCGCGGCGGCGCCGACGGTGATGACGATGGGCACGACGAACTGCGCCACCGAGGCGCCGAGATTGCCGCCGGCGGCGTTCAGGCCGAGCGCCCAGCCCTTCTCGCGCTGCGGGTAGAAGAACGTGATGTTCGCCATCGAGCTGGCGAAGTTGCCGCCGCCGAAGCCGGCGAGCGCCGCGATCGCGAGCATCACCGGGAACGGCGTGGCGGGGTTCGAGACCACGATGCCGAGTCCCACCGCGGGGATGAGCAGCAGCGCGGCCGAGACGATCGTCCAGTTGCGGCCGCCGAAGCGCGGCACCATGAACGTGTACGGGATCCGGAGCGTGGCGCCCACCAGGGCGGGAATGGAGATGAGCCAGAAGACCTGGCCGGTGTCGAATGCGAAGCCGGCCGCCGGCAGCGACACGACGACGATCGACCACAGTTGCCAGACGACGAAGCCGAGGAACTCGGCGAAGATCGACCAGCGGAGGTTGCGGCGCGCGATCGCGCGCCCCTCGCCCTCCCACTGCACATGATCTTCGGGATTCCAGTTGTCGATCCATCGGCCGGGCCTCGTGGCGAGTGCCGGCGCCGTCTCGACGGCGGTGGGGGCGAGGTGCGGGGGAGCGGTGCTCGTGGTGTCGGTCATCGTTGCCTCCGGGTGTCGGTCACGGGTGGAGTTCGTGGAGCCGACGCTATGCGGCCGGTGTTTCCGCGGATCGTGCCGGTCGTAAACCCTGCGTCTCCACCTGCTCACCCGGGCCCGGCGGCGGTGTGAGGTCGTGGTCAGACATCGATCCGGTAGCCGCGCTTGACGACCGTCGCGATGAGCCCGGGCACGCCGATGGTCTGCCTGAGGCGGCTGAGCGCCACCTCGAGGGCGTGCGGGTCGGTGGTGCCGGGCAGCGACGCGGCGAGCCGGTCGCGCGCGACGACCGAGCCGCGCGCCTGCACGAGGGTGCGCAGGATCGTGAGCGCAACGGGCGCGAGCGCCACCCGCCGATCGTCGATGTCGACCACGGAGCCGCGCAGCGCGAGCGGTCCGTGGCGGGTGTCGAGGCGGATGATCCGGGACTGTTCGAGGTGCTCGCACACGAGCCGGATGAGTGCGCCCATGCGATACCGCTCGGGCTGGATGGGCGCGATGCCCGCGGCGAGGAGCGGTGCGGCCGTCACGGGCCCGACGGCGGCGGCCACGACCGGGCCGCACATGGCGTCGACGAGGTCGTCGTGGCGCCCGCGGGCCTCGGCGGCGCTGAGCAGCGCGTGCACCGCCGGCGCGCTCGTGAACGTGATCGCGTCGAGTCCGCCCGAGCAGGCGGCGTCGATGAGCCGGTCGACGCGGTCGTCGGCGTCGTCAGTCTCGATCCAGCGGTACGGCTCGACGGTGAGCACGCGGTCGTGCGCGTCGTGCAGCCGATCGAGCTGCCACGGGTTCAGGAAACCGTGCAACTGCACCGCCACGGTGAGGCCGGGAGGGTACGTCGTGAGCACCTCGTCGATGAGCGACTCGGTGGTCTCCTCCGCACTCATCCCGACGTCGTTGAGCCCCGCGGCACGGATGCCTCCGCGGGCCTTCGGCCCGCGCACGAGGATCGCGGTGTCGGAGAGCGCGTCGACGAGGTCCTCGCCGAGCCCCGCGGCATCCGCGACCTCGAACCACCGGCGCACGCCGTAGGCGGTCGTCGCGAGGAGCACGTCGGGTCGCGCCTCGATGATCGCCCGCGTGTCGGCGATCACGGGGTCGTCGGAGACGGCGTTCGCCATCCGCAGCGTCGGCGCGTGCAGCACCTGGGCGCCCCGGCGCGCGAGGGCGTCGATGAGGTCGGCCGACCGTCGGTCGCTCGTGACGCCGATGCGGAAGCCCTCGAGCTGATCGGGCCGGAAGCCGGGCGGGCACTCCAGGACGTCGGTCATGGCGCCACCGCCGCGAAGCCCGCCGCTCGCGCCATGAGGTCGGCGGCGCTCGCGTCGCCGTCGTGCGCGAGCCGCACGACCTCGCCGACCACGACGACGGCGGGCGAGGAGACCCGGGCACGGCCGGCGGCGACGACGATGCCGGCGAGGTCGCCGATCGTCGTGCGCTGGCGGGCGCTGAACCCGCGCTCGACGATCGCGACGGGCATGTCGGCGCGCATGCCGTGACGGCCGAGACCCGCCACGAGCTGCGGGAGCGAGCCCATGCCCATGAGCACGACGATCGTGCCGCCGAGGCCCGCGAGGTTCGCGAGTTCGGCGTCGGTCAGCGGCGCATGGCCCGAGACGACCGTGAACAGGTGGCTGACGCCCCGGTGCGTGAGGGGGATGCCGGCCGCGCCGGGCACGGCGACGGCACTCGTGACGCCCGGGATCACCTCGACGCGCACGCCCTCGGCGTGGCAGGCGAGCACCTCCTCGCTGCCCCGGCCGAGCACGTACGGGTCACCGCCCTTCAGGCGCACGACGTGCCGGCCCTCGCGGGCGTGCGCGACGAGGAGCGTCTCGATCTCGGCCTGCGGCACGGCGTGGTGACCGGGACGCTTGCCGACGTCGACGAGCTCGGCGCCGGGCGCCAGCTCGGCGAGCCGTTCGTGCGGGGCGAGGCGGTCGTAGAGCACGACGTCGGCCTCGGCGAGCGCGCGCACGGCGGCGAGCGTGAGGAGGTCCTCACGGCCGGGGCCGCCGCCGACGAGCGTCACCCGGCCGGTCATGCGTCGGCCCCCCGGACGGGGATCGAGGGACCGGCGACGAGCACCGCCTCACCACGCGCGCGTTCGTCGGCGGTGGCCGGCCGGAACTGTCCGCGCCGGTCGGGCACCCGCGCGATCGAGGGATCGGGCACGTTCGGCGCATTCACGAACGAGCGGAAGCGGCGCAGGCGGTCGGGGTCGGCGAGCGTCGCGGCCCATTCGTCCTCGTAGGCGTCGACGTGTCGCGCGACGGCCTGCTCGAGCTCGTCGGCGAGGCCGAGCGAATCGTGCACGACGACGTCGCGCACGTGGTCGAGGCCGCCCTCGAGGTCCTCCATCCATCGGGCCGTGCGCTGCAGGCGGTCGGCGGTGCGGATGTAGTACATGAGGTAGCGGTCGATGTAGCGCAGGAGGGTCTCGTCGTCGAGGTCGCTCGCGAGCAGTTGCGCGTGCGCCGGCTGGAAGCCGCCGTTGCCGCCGACGTAGAGGTTCCAGCCGCGTTCGGTCGCGATGACGCCCACGTCCTTGCCCCGGGCCTCGGCGCACTCCCGCGCGCAGCCCGAGACGCCGAACTTCAGCTTGTGCGGCGAACGCAGGCCGCGATAGCGCAGCTCCAGCTGCACGGCCATCGCGACCGAGTCCTGCACGCCGTACCGGCACCAGGTCGAGCCGACGCAGCTCTTCACGTTGCGGAGGGCCTTGCCGTACGCCTGTCCGGATTCGAAGCCGGCGTCGACGAGCCGCTTCCAGATCTCGGGGAGCTGGTCGAGCCGGGCGCCGAACAGGTCGATGCGCTGGCCGCCCGTGATCTTCGTGTAGAGGCCGAAGTCGGTGGCGACCTGCGCGATCACCGCGAGCTTCTGCGGCGTGATCTCACCCGCGGGGATGCGGGGGACCACCGAGTACGTGCCGTCCTTCTGCATGTTCGCCATCGCCCGGTCGTTGGTGTCCTGCAGGCCGCCGCGGCCGCCGTCGAGGATGTACGAGCCGTGCTGGGTGGCCAGGATCGAGGCGACGACCGGCTTGCACACATCGCAGCCGCGGCCGGTGCCGAGGCGATCGATGATCTGGTCGAAGCTCGTCAGCTCGAGCACGCGGATCGACTCGAAGAGCTCCTGACGCGACATCCCGAAGTGCTCGCAGAGGGCGCGCGACGGCGTGACGCCCGCCTTCGTCAGTTCGGACTCGAGCAGCTTCTTCACGAGCGGCACGCACGAGCCGCACTGGGTGCCGGCGCGCGTGCACGTCTTCACCGCACCCAGCTCGGTGCAGCCCTCCTCGTGCGCGCCGTGGGGCCCGTTCACCGCGTCGCGGATCGTGCCCGCCGAGACGTTGTTGCAGGCGCACACGAGCGCGGAGGCGGGCAGCTCGTCACCGGCCGGCGCCTCCATGCCCGACGCCGAGAGGTAGGCGGCCGGTTCGCTCGACAGCTGCGTGCCGAGCAGCGGCCGCAGCGAGGCGTACGGCGACGCGTCGCCCACGAAGATGCCGCCGAGCAGTGTCTTCGCGTCGTCGGTCACGACGAGCTTCTGGTAGAGGCCGCGCGCCGGGTCGGCGTAGACGATCTCGAGGGCCTGCTCGGTGCGGGCCAGCGCGTCGCCGAAGCTTGCGACGTCGACACCCGAGAGCTTCAGCTTCGTCGCGTCGTCGACGGTCGTGAACTCGGCGGCGCCGCCGAGCAGGCGGTCGGCGACGACCTCGGCCATGGCATTGGCCGGCGCGACGAGGCCGGTGCAGCGGCCCTCGAAGCTCGCGACCTCCCCGATCGCCCAGACGTGCGGGGCGGATGCCGCGCACGACGTGTCGATCGCGACGCCGCCCCGCGGTCCCAGCTCGAGGCCGAGGCCCCGCGCCAGCTCGTCGCGCGGGGAGATGCCGATGGCGAAGACGATGAGGTCGCAGGCGATGAGGCGGCCGTTCGTGAGCTGGACGGCCACGACCGCGTCGTCCTCGACCACGACCTCGGCCGGGCGGGTGCCGAGATGGAGGCCGATGCCCTGGCCGGCGATGATGCGGCCGAGCGCGCGCCCGGCGCCCTCGTCGAGCTGCGCCGACATGAGCCAGCCGCCCGAGTGCACCACGGCGGTGTGCGCGCCGAGCTTCGCGAGCCCGCCGGCCGCCTCGAGGCCGAGGAGTCCGCCGCC
Organism: Agromyces sp. H66; assembly: GCF_004959775.1. Taxonomy (GTDB): domain Bacteria; phylum Actinomycetota; class Actinomycetes; order Actinomycetales; family Microbacteriaceae; genus Agromyces. The sequence continues at coordinate 73,681 of NZ_SJZG01000011.1, read as the reverse complement.
CGCGACCACGACCTGCGCCGGGCGGGCGTGCCGCCGGGCGAGCTCGCGCGTCTCGGCGACGAGCGCGTCGACGTCGTCGATCGTGCGGTAGACGCGGGCGTGCTCGCGGCCGGGGATCTCGGGCACGGGCGCGCTCGAGCCGGTGGCGAGCACGAGCTCATCCCAGTGCAGCGCGCGTCCGGCCGACGTGGTCGCGACGCGGGAGACCGGGTCGACGTCGACGACGCGCTCGCCGGTGACGAGTCGGATGCGGCCGTCGTCCCACATCGACGAGGGCTGGAGGGTGAGGTCGGCCGCGGCATCCGCGAGCCTCGTGCTGAGCGCGACGCGATCGTAGGGCTCGTGCGCCTCCTCGCCCACCACGGTGACCCGCAGCCGGCGTTCGGTGTCGCGGGCGTGCAGGCTGTCGGCGAGTCGGTGCGCCGCGGGCCCGCCGCCGACGATGACGACGTCGCGCACGCCGGACGCGGCGTGGGTGGTCTCGGTCATGGCTGCCTCCGGTGACTCGGTTGCAGGCGAGCGTAGGACCGGGCCGTTTCCGCCCTGTTACGGCGACGTAACCTCGTGCGCCCTCGACCGCACGCCTGCCTGCGACCGATGTGAGGGCGGTTTCACGTCGGGGAAACACGGAACCGCCGCGGCGGTAACAGACGGCACGTAGCGTCGCAGCCACGACGAGAGGAGCCGGAATGCCGCCGACGATCGAGATGACGACCACCTGGGAACGCACCTGCCGAATCGACGACCTCGAGCCGGGATGGGGCGAGGCCGCCCTGCTCGGAGGCCGTCAGGTCGCGATCGTCCGCCTGTCGGACGAAGAGGTGTACGCCGTCGACCACCACGACCCGCACACGGGCGCGCCCGTCATGGCCAGGGGGATCGTCGGTTCGCGCGGCGACCGCCCGACGATCGCCTCGCCGCTGCACAAGGAGGTCTACGACCTCGGCACGGGCGAGTGCTTCAGCGACGGCTCGCTCGCCCTGCGCACCTATCGCACGCGCGTGGTCGGCGGCATGATCGAGGTGGAGCTCGACGGATGACCCGGTCCGCCGCGCTCGTCGCCGCCTCGCACGGCACGTCCTCGGCCGCGGGGCGGGCGGCCGTGGCGGCGCTCGTGGCCGAGGTGCGACGCGCGGCGCCCGACCTCGTGGTCGAGGACGCGTTCGTCGACGTGCAGCAGCCCGACGTGGCATCCGTGCTCGGGTCGCTCGCGTCGGGGCACGATCCGGTGATCGTGCCGCTCCTGCTGTCGGCCGGCCACCACGTGCACGTGGACCTCGCGCGGGAGGCAGCCGGGGCATCCGGCCCGACCCTGCTCGGCGCCGCGCTCGGACCCGACGACCGGCTCGTCGAGGTGCTCTGCGCCCGACTCGCCGAGGCGGGCCTGCGCGGCGACGACCGCGTCGTGCTCGCCGCGGCCGGGTCGAGCGACCCACGCGCCGTCGCCGACTGCCGCGACGTGGGCCGGCGACTTGCGGCGCGCCTCGGGCGCCCCGTGGCCGTCGGATTCCTGTCGGCGGCGCGCCCGGCACTCGCCGACGCCATCGCGCGGACCCGTGCGACCCATCCGGTCTCCCGGGTCGTCGTCGCGAGCTACCTGCTCGCGCCCGGCTACTTCCACGACCTCGCGGTCGCCGCCGGCGCGAACATCACGACCGCGCCGCTCCTGCGGCCGGATGCCCCGACGCCGGCCGCGCTCGTCGAGCTCGTGCTCGATCGCTTCGCCGCCGCCCGCGCGCTCAGCCGCGCTGCGTGAGCACGATGGGATCGCCGTCGGTGACCGCGATGGTGTGCTCCGAGTGCGCGCCGCGCGACCCGTCGGCGCTGCGCAGCGTCCAACCGTCGGGGTCGGTGAAGATGCGGTCGGTGGTCTCGAGGAACCACGGCTCGATCGCCACGACGAGGCCGGGCTTCAGGGGCAGCCCCCGCCCGGGACGGCCGTTGTTCGGGATGTGCGGGTCGCCGTGCATGGTGCGTCCCACGCCGTGCCCGCCGAAGTCGGTGTTGATCGAGTAGCCCCCGGCCTTCGCGACATCCGCGATCGCGCGGGAGATGTCGCCGATGCGGTTGCCCGGGCGCGCCGCGGCGATGCCCGCCTCCAGCGCCCGCTCGGTCGTCTCGATGAGCCGCAGATCCTCGGGGCGCGGCGTGCCGACCACCACCGAGATCGCCGAGTCGGCGACCCAGCCGTTCACCTTCGCGGCGAAGTCGAGGTTCAGCAGGTCGCCGTCGCGGAGCCGGTAGTCGTGGGGGAGTCCGTGCAGCACGGCATCGTTCACCGACGTGCAGAGCACCTTGCCGAACGGGCTCGCGCCGAACGACGGGTGGTAGTCGATGTAGCAGCTCTCGGCGCCCGCCTCGCGGATCATGTCGTGCGCGAGCGCGTCGAGCTCGAGCAGGTTCACGCCCACGGCCGCGGCCTTCGACGTCGCCTCCAGCACGCTCGCCACGAAACGGCCCGCGGGCCGCATCTCCTCGATCTCGGCGGGGGTCCTCAGTTCGATCACGCTCAATCCCTTCCGAGTCCATTCTGTCGGCTCCGCCCTGAGTGAACACCCGGCCCGCGCGAAGGATGCCCGGGTTACGCTGTGGCCATGCTCATCCGGCGCGCATTCCTCTGGTGGCTGATCGCCGCCGCCGTCGTGCTGCCGATCTGGCTCGGTATCGGGTGGATCGTGTTCGGGCAGGGCGGCTGGGGCACGCTCGGCCTCGTGATCACGGTACCCGTCGCGTTCATCACGCTCGGGGTCGTCGCCCTCCTCGTGAGGATCCGTCCGACCGTGCGTGCCGAGCGCGCGGCGTCGTGGATCGACGTCGGCGTGATCGGGGCGTTGCACGCCGCCGTCATCGGCGTCGGGTTCTACGGCGAGGGCGGCTCGTTCTTCGGCGTCATGGCGATCCTGCTCGCGATCGCCGCCTTCTGGACCTCCGTGTGGCAGCTCGCCACCGACGGGGCGAAGCGCATGCAGGCCACCATGGCCGAGTTCGAGCGCCTCGCCGCCCAGCAGGCCGGCCAGGGCGGTGAGCCGGATGCCGCGTCCCGCACGTTCATCCGCGCTGACGAGGAGGTCATCGTCATCCGGGAGCGCACCGAGCGCACCGGCGACGACGGAGGGCAGCGGGGCGACCGCCGGGCGTGACCGCGACGGGGCATCCGTCAGCGAACTCGCCGGCTCGCGGTTTCGCCGCTTCGGTCCGCTTTGGCGCGCCGGGCCGCGGCATGGCACAATAGACGATTGTGCCGCCGCAGGTCTCTGCCTCCGGGGAGCAACGCACGGCGCGAGCGATCGCGCGGGCGGCACCGGACACTTCCATCCATGATCCGCGTTCGACCGGTGGCGGGCGCAGAGAGCGAACCATCATGCACATCCTCGACCACGTCGACGCCGCGAGCCTGAGGTCGGACATCCCCGACTTCCGCCCCGGCGACACCGTCAAGGTGCACGTCAACATCGTCGAAGGCACGCGCTCGCGCATCCAGGTCTTCCAGGGCGTCGTCATCGGCCGCTCGGGCGAGGGCGTGCGCGAGACCTTCACGGTCCGCAAGGTCAGCTTCCAGGTCGGCGTCGAGCGCAAGTTCCCGGTGCACTCGCCGGTCATCGACCACATCGAGGTCGTCACCCGCGGTGACGTCCGTCGCGCGAAGCTGTACTACCTGCGCAAGCTCCGCGGCAAGAAGGCGAAGATCAAGGAGAAGCGCGAGAGCTGATCCGATCGCCGCCGCCCGCGCGTCGCGAGCGGCCCGTCATCATCACCGAGCTCCCCACCCCTAGACTGGGTGGGGAGCTCGGGCGGTTAAATGACAGAAGAAGCAAGCACCACGCGGATGGACCGCGCGGGCTCGATATCGGCACGCAGGAAGAAGAGCACGCTCCTCTTCCTGCGAGACCTGCTCGTCATCTTCCTGGTGGCGGTGCTCGTCTCGTTCCTCATCAAGACGTTCCTCATCCGGTCGTTCTTCATCCCGTCGCAGTCGATGGAGCAGACCCTCGTGATGGACGACCGCATCATCGTGAACCAGCTCGTGCCCGAGGTCACGCCCATCTCGCGCGGCGACGTGGTGGTGTTCAAGGACCCGGGCGGTTGGCTCCCCGCGCGGGAGGAGTCGCAGCAGCCGCCGCTCATCGCTGCGGTCGACTGGTTCCTCGCGTTCGTGGGACTCTCGGCACCCGACTCGAACGACCATCTCGTCAAGCGCGTCATCGGCCTGCCGGGCGACCACGTCGTGTGCTGCAACGCGCTCGGCCAGCTGAGCGTCAACGGCGTACCGCTCGACGAGCCGTACGTGGCGCTACCGCCCGGCGAGACCAAGGTGTCGCGCGACGACTTCGACGAGGTCGTGCCCGACGATTCGCTCTGGGTCATGGGCGACAACCGGTACAACTCGAAGGACTCCCGCTACAACGGCGACACGCCGCTCGAGGGCTTCGTGCCCATCGACAACGTGGTGGGCCGGGCGTTCGTGGTGAGCTGGCCGGTCGACAACTGGGCGTGGCTGGGCAACTACCCCGAGACGTTCGCCGGCGTCGACGAGGGAACCGGCTGACCATGACGCCGCCCGTCCCGGTTCCCACCCTGAAGCTCGAGCGCGAACTGTTCGGCTCGGGGGCGCCCATGGTGCTGGCGTGCGACGAGGTGGGACGCGGTGCGCTGGCCGGGCCCGTCACCGTCGGCATCGTGCTCATCGACCCGACCGTCCGGCGCATGCCCGCGGGCCTGCGCGACTCCAAGCTGATGCCCGAGCCGAAGCGCGAGGCGATGGCGCCGAGGGCGTCGTCGTGGGTGCACGCCTGGGCCGTGGGCGAGGCATCCGCCGCCGAGATCGACGAGCACGGCATCATGGCGTGCCTCGGCCTCGCGGGCGCGCGCGCCTTCCAGGCGCTGACCGCCGCCGTCGACGTGGCCGCCGACGCGCCGCTCCTCCTCGACGGCAACTACGACTGGCTGAGCGCGTCCATCGAGCGCCGCGTGCAGGTCACGACGCGTACCAAGGCCGACCGCGACTGCGCGTCGGTGGCCGCGGCATCCGTCATCGCCAAGGTGCACCGCGACGGCGGCATGCGCCGTGCGCACGAGGAGTTGCCGCTCTACGGCTGGGACGAGAACAAGGGCTACTCCACGCCCGGCCATTTCGCGGCCCTCGACGAGCACGGCCCGAGCGCCCTGCATCGTGCCACCTGGCTGCACGAGCGTCGGGCCGAGGCGCCGACGCTCTTCGACCTCGGCGTAGGATGAATCACAATGGATGAGGACGAGTTCGAAGACTACGACCGCGAGGTCGAGCTGGCCCTGTACCGCGAGTACCGCGACATCGTGTCGCAGTTCCAATACGTGGTCGAGACCGAGCGACGCTTCTACCTCGCGAACGAGGTGGAACTCGTGCGTCGCGACACCGAGCACGACTTCTACTTCGAGCTGAACATGAAGGACGTCTGGGTCTGGGACGTCTACCGCGCCGACCGGTTCGTGAAGTCGGTTCGCGTGCTGACGTTCAAGGACGTCAACGTCGAGGAGCTCGCGACGCGCGAGTTCGAGCTGCCCAAGGAACTCGCGCTCGACGAGTAGGACTCGTCCTCCGGCTCGCGCTCGGGCCGGGACTTGTCCGCGGATCGGCTGTGGACGCCGTATCCGTGATCGATCCGCGTCACCTGCCGTTCCGGCCGGACGCGCGCCGCCACGCTGTTCGCGGAGGTGGTGCGGATGGCGCACAACGCGGAACTCGGTCGGCGCGGCGAACAGCTCGCGGTCGACCATCTGGTCGGTCGCGGCATGGAGGTGCTCGACCGCAACTGGCGGTGCCGGCTCGGCGAGATCGACATCGTCGCGCTCGACGGGCGTGACACGGTCTTCGTCGAGGTGAAGACGCGCACCACGCACGATTACGGGCATCCGTTCGAGTCGATCACGCCGGTCAAGCTCGCGCGGCTGCGGCGCCTTGCGGTCGCGTGGTGCGAGGCGACGGATGCCGCGGTCTCGCGCATCCGCATCGACGCGGTCGCCGTGCTCGCCCCCACCGAGGCGCCCGCGCTCATCGAGCACCTCGAGGGGATCAGCTGATGCCGGTCGCGCGCACGCGTTCGGTGGCGTTGCTCGGCCTCGCCGGGTCGATCGTCGAGGTCGAGGCCGACCTGTCGAGCCAACTGCCCGGGTTCGTGATCATCGGCCTGCCCGACGCGGCGCTCGGCGAGGCGCGGGAGCGCGTGCGCTCCGCGGCGACGAACGCCGGCTGTCCGCTGCCGCAGCGCAAGCTCACGATCAACCTCTCGCCTGCCGCGTTGCCGAAGCACGGGTCGGGGTTCGACCTCGCGATCGCGCTCGCGTGCCTCGCAGCATCCGGCGATCTCTCGGTGGAGTCGATCGATCGCGTCGTGCACCTCGGCGAGCTCGGCCTCGACGGCCGGCTGCGCCCGATCGACGGCATCCTGCCCGCCGTGCTTGCCGCCGCACGCGCCGGATACGACACCGTCATGGTGCCCGAGGCGAACGCCGCCGAGGCGGCCCTGGTGCCCGGTGTCCAGGTGATCGGGGTCGCCTCGCTCCTCGAGGCCGCCATCCGGCACGGGGGTCGGTTCGAGGAGCGGCCGGTGGATCCGGTGCCGGCGATCGTGCGCTCTGACGCGGGGCCCGTCGCCGTCGGGGACCTCGCGGATGTCGCGGGCAACCACGAGGCCGTCGACGCCCTGCTCACCGCGGCCGCCGGTGGGCACCATCTCTTCCTCCTCGGGCCGCCGGGTGCCGGCAAGACGATGCTCGCGTCGCGGCTGCCCGGCATCCTGCCCGACCTCGACGCCGACGCAGCGCTCGAGGTCGCGTCGATCCGCTCACTCTCGGGGCTCCCGCTCGACGGCGGCCTGTCCAGTCGGCCGCCGTTCGAGGCGCCGCATCACACGGCCTCGGCCGCGGCCATGGTCGGCGGCGGCAGCCGCGTCATCCGCCCGGGCGCGGTGGTGCGCGCCTCGCACGGCGTGCTCTTCCTCGACGAGGCTCCCGAGTTCCCCGCGAGCGTGCTCGACGTGCTCCGCCAGCCGCTCGAGTCTGGGTCGATCGCCATTCACCGGGCGAACGCGGTCGCCTCGTTCCCGGCACGCTTCCAGCTCGTGATCGCCGCGAATCCGTGCCCTTGCGGCAACGCGGGGGTCAAGGACTCGACGTGCACGTGCACGCCCGTGATGCGCCGCCGGTACCTCGCCCGTATCTCCGGACCGCTGCTCGATCGCATCGACCTGCAGATCCCCGTGCCACGGATCACCGCAGCCGCCTTGCGCATGGCGGGTGAGCAGCCGGGCCTGAGCAGCGTCGAGGCACGGCGGCGCGTCGTCGAGGCGCGTGCCGTCGCGGGCGAGCGACTCCGCGGCACGCCGTGGCGCACGAACGCCGAGATGCCCGGCCCATGGCTCCGCGGCGCGGGGCGGTTGCACCCGGGCGGTCGGGCCACCGCCGCGCTCGACTACTCGCTCGAACGCGGCGGCATCACCATGCGCGGCTACGACCGCGTGCTGAAGACCGCGTGGACGCTCGCCGACCTCGACGGTGCGACGGCGCCCGACGCGGGGCACGTCGGCCGTGCGCTGCTGTTCCGGAAGGGGATCACGGCATGAACGTCGTCGAACGCTCGGCGAAGCAGTCGGAGGCCGAGTTCGCGGCGGTGCGTCGCGGCGTCGCGGGTACGGAACCGGGCGACCTCGACGCGTTCGCGAGGGCGGTGCTCGGGCTCGTCGCCGAGCCCGGCGACGGGGTCCTCGGGCGGGTGATCGCGGCGATCGGGGCCGTCCGCACCGCGGAGCTGCTGCTCGAGCGCGTCACGGCCGAGACGCTCTCGGGTGTCGTCGCCGATGTCCGCGGCGACCTCGACGAGCGGGAGGCCGCCACGGGCCTGGATCGCTGGCTGCCACGACTGGAACATGCGGCCTTCGTGCGCTCGCTCGGGCAGGCCGCACGGGTCGGTGCCGGCTTCGTCGTGCCGGGCGACCGTGCCTGGCCGGCGCAACTCGACGAGTTGGGCGCGCACGCCCCGATCGGCCTCTGGGTGCGTGGCCGCCGGGATGCCCTGGCCCGAGACATCCGTTCGATCTCGCTCGTGGGCGCGCGGGCCGCGACGGGCTATGGCGAACACGTCACCATGGAGGCGTCGGCGGGCCTCGTCGACCGCGGCTTCACCATCGTCTCGGGTGGCGCGTACGGCATCGACGGCATGGCGCACCGTGCCGCACTCGCGAGCAGCGGAGTCACGGTGGCGTTCCTGGCCGGCGGGGTGGACCGCTTCTATCCGCTCGGGCACGAGTCGCTGCTCGGCCGCATCGCCGAGACCGGGGCCGTCGTCTCCGAGCTGCCGTGCGGCGCCGCGCCCACGAAGTGGAGATTCCTGCAACGAAACCCGCAATAAGTGCATTCACCGGGCTCAGTGCGTTTACACGCTTTCGAGCGTGTCGCGCATGGTGCGCCATTCGGCCGCGTAGGCCGTCAGGATCCCGGCGACGACGGATCCCGGCTTACCTGCCTGCTGGGCCGCGAGGGCCGCGGCGTAGGCCGCCTGAGCGAAGCTCTCTTGGAGGGACTCGGTCGCTGGGCGAGCGGCGACTGAGGCGTGGATCTCGGCGGCGTCCATCGGCACACTCAGAACATGCGGACGCTGGTGTCTGGGGCCGCTGCCTTGGATGCGGCGATGTACGGCAGGACTGTGGGCGGGATCTGAGGCCTCTTCCCGGCGAGGAGTTGGTCCGTCGTGATGATCTGAAGGCGAGGGTACGTCTGGCCGGTCGCCGGGTGGGTGTACGAGCCGGAGTGGTGGACTTCTTCGAGCATTCCGCGCGTGGGCTCTGTCTGCGTAATGAGGACGCCGAGCTCGGCTTTCTGCCGTTCAATGGTGCCTCGCAGATCGCGCACCATCGCCGGGTTGAGCTGCTTGCCTCCCTTGACGCTCACGAGGACGCGACCGAACTCGTTTGCGGTGCCTAGGGGGAAGCGCGCGACGCCGTCGATCCCACGGTCGCCGACCTGCTTTTCGTTCGGCTGAGCATTGATCTGCGACACCGCCCAGCGCTCGAAGTCGAACGGGTTTCGGTCGAATAGGGCCTGAGCACCGCCGCTGTCCCGCGGTATCCCGCTTACGTCGTATGAGGCTTTGATCGAGGGGCCGTGGGCGTGAAGTAGGCGCTTCTCGATCAGATCCACGGCGATGTACGTGATATCGATTCCGATCCATCGTCGCTTCAGGTTTTGCGCCGCGTCGATCGTGGTCCCACAACCGGCGAATGGATCGAGGACCACGTCGCCCTCGTTGCTGGCCAGCTTCAGGATGCGCTCCAGCAAGGCAAGGGGCTTCTGTGTGGGATAACCCAGTCGTTCGGCGGCTTGTGAGTTGAGGGGGGCGATGTCTTCCCAAACATCACTCATGGGTCGGCCGCGCATTTCGTCGAGGTAGCGCTTCATCTGCGGGACTCTTCCCGGCGCTGTCTGTACCACGATCCCTGCCTCGTACGCGGCTTGCATTCGCTCCTTAGTCCATCTCCATACGCGGGTAACCCCGAGGAATTCGTAGGTGAGATTGGGCCGGTCGCGGTTTGGATTCACGAGGTTGTCGAGCCGGTAGAGACGGCCGTCGGGATCCCGGTGGCTGTACTTGCTGAGGGTCTTCGCATCGAGCGCGTCGGCGTCGTAGGCGATGAAGCTCGCGCGCTCGTTCCAAACCGCTTTCTCGCTAGCTGCGTACACGAGAATGACGTCGTGGTTACTCGCAAGTCGAGTGGTTGAGTGACTCTTGGACGACGTGCGTTTCCAAATGACCTCGTTCCGGAAGCTGCGAGGGTCGAATATCGCGTCCAGTAGCACCTTCAAGTAGTGCGACATTACGGGGTCGCAATGAAGCCAGAGCGAGCCAGTTGGCTTCAGAACGCGGCGAAGCTGAACTAGGCGTGGAGCCATGTTGACGAGGTACGCCAGCGCGTCGTTCTCGCCGAGTAGCGTTCTAAATGCCGTGAGGGCATCGCCGACGGTAACCGGTAGACCGCCACTGACGTACGCGGCGAATTCCTCCTCGGTCGCCTGCGTCCATGTCCAAGTGTCGGTGAACGCTTCGATCTGTGCGCCGACGTCGTGGTGGGCGTCGGTTCCTCGGGCGAAAATGACGTTGTAATTGCGGGCGGAGTTGAAGGGCGGATCCAGATACACGAGGTCGACGGAGTCCGTCGGTAGCTTCGCGAGTACTTCGAGGTTGTCACCGTAAAAGAGCTTGTTGTCCGCCACGTCGCGAGCCTATAGGTCCGGGCCGACTTGCCGGGCGCGGCGCTCAGCGGGCCGCAGAACTGACGACAGCTCCGCCCCAGTGCGAGACAGGGGCGGAGCGTAATCAGCCGCCAACAAATCGCCTGCGGCCGGGACGAGGCTGGCTAGAGCGGGGCGGGGTCAGCCGCGACGGGTGAGGACGTCGTAGCCGGGATGCGACGTCTCGCGGTCGAGCTGGCAATCCCAGCACCGGCCGTAGCCGTTCTGCGGGAAGTCGCCGACGAGGAGGAGGCGGCCGCATGGGCCGACGCATCGCTGCATGGGGGCTCCCTTCGGGGGTCGTGGAAAACGGGGCGGTGTACGTAAAAATCCGGAGCTATACGTACGGACAATGAGGCGCTATGCCACACCGATGTGGAAGCCGTAGGGGGGAGGGGAGACATCCCCCACCCCCTCCGAGCGAGCCGGGGGGCTTCTCAGGAAGTCACGCCGACGGAGCGCCGAGGTCGAGCTCGTCGAGCTTCGCGCTCGTGCGCTGTACCGTCGCGATGGACGCCGCGAGGGCCCGGCGGCCTTGGATGTAGGCCGCGCGGACGGCGAGGCGGCGAGGGTCGGCCACAGTGTCCCCGGTCGGGTCCGGGACGCCGCCGGGCGAGCGTCGTCCCTCGTCGTCGCGGGGCCGGGGCGTGGGCCCGCGGGTCCATTGGACGTCTTCGGCAGCGCCGAGGACATGGGCGAGGAGGAGCGTCTCCTCGGCGAGCTCGTCGAGGGGGGCGGGGAGCGTCGGCATGGGGCGTCCTTTCGTTGGGGGCGGGTTCGTCGACGGGCCGGGGGCTACGCCGCGCGACGGGCGGCGCGGGCGGCGGCCTCCTCGCGGCGGATCTCGGCGATCGGGAGCCACTCGCCAGAGACGTCCGAGAGGGCGAGGCGCTCGCCGGGGCGGAAGGCGCGGACGGCCTCGGGCTTCGGGGCGGCAGGCTTCGAGGGGGCGAGCTTCGCGGTCTTCGGGGCCGTGAGCTCGCGGGAGCGCTGCTCGGCGTGCGCGAGGCGCTCGGCCGCCGAGAGGCGGGCCCATTCGCCCATGCTGTGAGGGCGGCGGAGGTTCGCCGGGGCGCGTCGCACGTCGACGCCCTCGACGAAGCGCTGGAAGATATCGAGCTGGCGGCGGGCGGCGACGGAGAGCGGGGCGGTCGGGGTGGTGGTCATGCGGCGGGGTCCTTTCAGGAGTGGGCGGAGGGCGTGCGGACCGTGCCGACGAAGCCGCGCGAGCGGCCCGTCGCGGCGCGGCGGAGGTAGCGGATCTCGCGGCGGGTCAGATAGACGCCGGAGGACTCGGAGAGGCCGACGGAGTGTTCGCCGAGCGTCTCCTGTGCGATGCCGCGGGGGTTCTCGTACTCGCGGCGGGCGGCCTTCAGGACGACGGACGCGGCGATCGGTGGGGCGTCGAGCTCCCACGAGGCCGCGACGGAGGCCGGGACCTCAGCGAGGGCGAGGGTCGTCGCGTCGGCGAGGGCGGACTCGGCTCGGACGAGGTCCTCGGCGGCGAGAGATCCCACGGGGACGCCGAGGCGAGACTCCAGCGCGGAGACGGGGGGAGGGAGAGCGGGCATGACGGGGCTCCTAACGGGATGCTCGGGCGGCGGCGCGCTCAGCGGCGCGACGGGCCTCGCGGGAGGACATGGGACGGGTCGGGGCCGACGGGGACGGGGCGGCGAGCCGCGGGCGCTGGAGCTGCGAGCGCTTCAGGCCGCGGTCGCCTGCTCCCAAGGCGCGGACGGACGCGCCCATCAGCGGGCCGCCTTCCGGGCGTCGAGGGCGAGCTTCTCGTAGGCTCGCGCCTCGGCGATTGCGGCCCTCTGAGCCGCTCGGGCCTGAGTCAGGGCCTCCTGCGGGTCGAGGCCGCGCTCGGCGGCGTAGCGCTCGACGTGGGCGCGAGACGCCGGAGAGAGCTCGTCGAGGGTCTTCGGCAGGCGGGCGGCCTCGATCGCGGCGTACATGGCTTCCTGAAGGCGGGGGCTGAGGTAATGCATGGAGGTTCTTCCTTTCGGTCGGGGTTCAGGCGGGGAGCTCGACGAAGCGGCGGGGCCAGTCCTTCACGAGGTCGTAGAGGTCCGGTCGCCAGTCGAAGAGGGGGCGGTCGTGCTTGCCGCCGGGGCCGCGGTTGCAGCTCCAGCAAGCGGGGACGGTGTTCTCCGGGACGTCGAGGCCGCCGAGGGAGACGGGCTCGACGTGCTCGACGTCGGAGAAGGGGCCGCCGCAGTAAGCGCACGTCCAGAGGTCGCGGCGCTCCCAGTCGTCGAGGTAGACGCCGAGGTAGCGGCGGGCGGCACGGGCGGCGGCGCAGTCGCGGCATGAGGCACGGAGGGCGTCGGGCCTGCTCCGGTCGTCGCCGAACGCTGCGAGGGGCAGCGGCTCGCGGCAGGTGCGGCAGCGCTTCAGGCCGTCCGGGCGGAGGCGGGCGCGGTCGGCGGCGATCTCGGCGTCGGAGCGGGCGGCTCGGCGGGCGTGCTTGCGGCGGGTATCCTCGGCGTCACGGCCGGAGGCGACGCGGCGGCGGGAGTACTCGCGCGAGCGCTCGCGGATCTTGTCGGCGTTCTCGGCGCGGTAGCGGGCCTGCTGCTCGCGGACCTTGTCGGCGTTCTCAGCGCGGTAGCGGGCCTTACGCTCGCGGTCGCATTCGCGGCAGGACGAGGCACGGTCGTCGCGGCGGCGCTTGTCGCGGGGGAAGTCGTCGAGGGCTTTCGTCTCGCCGCATCGGGTGCAGCGCTTCACGAGCGGGCCTCGGCGGGGGCGGGGAACGCCGATGGATGCGCGGCCAGATACGAGTCGAGCCGAGCCTCGATCCGGCCGAGGCCGAGGCGGGCGGCAAACCTCGGGCCACGGCTCGCGGCGAGGGCCTCCAGCGCGGCGAGGCCGAAGCGGTCGACGAGGTCGACGAGCGACTGGGGGGAGGTCTGAGGGGTCATCGTGAGGTCCTTTCGTGGGTACGGGCCGCAATGGCGGCGTGGGCGGCGTCGAGGTCGAGGGGCTCGTCGGAGGCCTCCAGCTCGCGCCGGTCGCGCTGGAGGAGCAACGCTCCGAGCTTGTCTCCGGCGGCGAGGCGCTCGCGGATCGCGTCGAGGTAGAGCGCGGCGATACGGTCGCGGGTCGCCGGGGTGGCGGCGTCGGGCGTGGGCTGGGTCATGGTGGGCTCCTCGGGGGTTGCGCGGGTGGGTTCGGGGATGACGAGGTAGCGGCGTCGGGCTCCGCCGGAGACGATCTCGCCGAGCTCGTCGAGGAGCTCATAGAAGGTCGTCCGGCCGACGCGGAGAGCGCCGGGGAAGGCCTCGCGGACGCGCCCGGAGTGGGAGACGGCGGCTCGCCATGAGTCCCAGACGTCGCCGAGAAGGTGGCGGCCGGAGGTCAGCGTCGGGAGCCACTTCGAGAGGACGGCGCGGGCGTCGTCGCGGTCGCGGGAGCGAGAGGCGGCGGCGTAGGCGTTCGCGGTCGTGCGGCCGAGGGCGGTGCGCTTGGCGGCGCGACGGGCGCGTGCGGCCTCGGCGAGGGCGTCGAGGTCGTCGTCGGTTGCCTCCGGGAGGAGGTCGCGGGCGTGGGCCGTCAGTCGCCGGAGGTATCCGCCGTCGGCGTGGTCGCGGATCGCTCGGGCGGTGGCCGTCGCGCGTGCGCGGGCGCGGGCGTCGTCGACGAGGTCGGCGGCGGCGTCGAGAGCGGCGAGGGCGAGGTCGCCGACGAGGGGCCGGAGCTCGTCGAGGGGGATCCGGCGGGGCTCGTCGCCGGAGACGTCGAGGACGGTCGAGTAGGTCTCGTGCTCGACGATGCGGAGGCCGCGGGTGGCGAGCTCGTCGGCGATGACGCGGGCGAGGCTGACCGCGTGGGCGGCCCACTCGCCGGAGGGAAGGGCGGCAACGCTTTGCTGGGTGATCGCGGCGGCCTGTTCTGGGGTGAGGTTCATGTGAGGTTCCAAGGCTCGGGGTGGGTGATTGGGCGGGGAGGCGGCCGGGGGCCGCATTGCAGCGCCGGGGCGGGCGCTTTCGGGTGGGGTGAAGAGTTGGCGTGGGCGTGGTGGTGAATCGTCACTTCCCTTCTCCTGCACTAGAGCGAGCGCGCTAGTAGAGGGAATAGAGAGTGACGATTCAGCACCACGCACACGCGAACTTTTCACCTTGGGAGGGCTCAGGGCTTCGCTCGGCGTGGCCCGGGGGCGTCGCCCGCCCTCTTCGGCGTGGTGGACCGGCGAGGTCCGCAGAACTGCCACCTTTTCGACCCAGAGAGGGGGAGATACGAAGTGGTGATTCACCACCACGCACACGCGAACTGTTCACCCCCTCAGGGAGCGAGGGCCGTTTACACGGCCTCGTCGTCGCCGAGGAGGGCGCTGGCGCGGTCGAGATCTGGGCCGTCGGCCGTCGCGAAGAATGCCGCGGCGTCGAGGATCAGCGCCGAGCGGCGGCGGGTTCGGCTGAGGGCCTTACGGCAGGCGTCCGAGCATGTCTGAGCGTGGGAGCGCGGCGAGTCGAAGCGGACGCCGCAACGGATGCAGCGGATCGAGTGAAGCATGAGGCCTCCAGTCACGGATTGAGTGCGAGAGAAAGCGGGGCCGCCCCTCAGCTCCGAAGAAGGAGAGAGGCGGCCCCGCGAAGGGGTGATTACGCCGCGGTGAGTACGCGGACCGCGCCGCCGTTCGCGACGAGCGAGACGGTGCCGTCCTCGTTGTCGACGGGGAGCGGGAGCGGCTTCACGGCGACGAACGAGCTCACGAGCGAGCGCTCGACCGCGACCGTCGGGTCGTAGGCGCGGATCACGCGGAGCGCGAAGCCGCCGTGAGTCACCGACGCCGAGTAGGGCGCGCCCTCGGGGGCGAGCGGGGCGCGCACCACGAGCGCGAAGGCGTTCGGGATGAAGCCGATAACCTCGTCGGCGGCGAGGCGGGTCGACTCTACGATCTCGAAGCCGCGGACCTTGCCGTTGCCGTCGATCGCCTCGGCGTCGAGGAGGTCGCCGTAGACGCCGGAGCCGACGGCGGCGATCATGCGGGCCCCGGTTGGGACGCCGTTCTCGCGGAGCTTCGCGCGGATCTTCGTGAAGGTCTTCGCCGGAGTGAGCGCGTCATAGGTGATCGCGGTCGACTCGGGCGTCGCCTGCATCCCGGCGGCGACGGTCGCCTCGATGTCGCGGGCGATCGAGCTGGCCTGAGGCACGAGGACGCGAGACGTGTAGTTCTCGATGTTCAGCGTGAGGTCCTCCTCGGAGAGGGGGACCGAGCTGTAGACGTGGTCCTTCAGCTCGACCGGGATCAGTTGCTCGTTGATCGAGCCCTGAGCGAGCGGGGTCGTCGTGTCGCCGACGTCGCGCTTGCTCACAGCCGCCGAGCCGGGGACACGGATCGAGACGATCCGGCCGCTGCCCTCGCTGAAATCGTGGGCGAGGTCCTTGTAGAGGTACTGACCGAGGTTCAGGTCGAGGCCGACGAGCTTGGCGGCGACTCGTGCGACGGTATCGGGGTTCTCAAATGCGTTCGCCATGGTGGCTTGCTCCTTGTGGGTAGCTGGGGTGGATGGGAGGAGCCGCGTCTAGCGGAGAGGTCGTCGCCGATGCCTGATCGACGGGTTGCTCTAGGGGGTGGCGGGGTCGCCGGGGGTCGCCGTGGAGAGGCCTGCTCTCGGAAGGCGGGAGCCGCTCGTCGTGGCGATGCCACGCGGGCGGAAGCTTGGAGGGGGCGAGCCGAGGAGATCCCCTTCCCCGTCGCCACCCCAACAGGCGCGGGAGGGCGGCTCGCCCGGTGCATCGCGTCGGCCCGAAAGGCCCTCAGAGAAAGCAGCCGGGCGATGCAGTTCGCGCGCCGGGAACCTCATTACAAACGGCGCGCCCTCGCGGGCCGTCGGCGTCATTGGCGACGGTCGCGAGTCTTTGGCGGTCACAGGTTGACCGCGAAGAAAAAGGCCCGCCGCGAGGGCGGGCGAATGGGCCCTAGGGGGCTCACAGGAGGAGAGGGCCAGGACTACGCGGACTACCCCTCCACAGGAGGAGAGGGCCAGCAGTACGGCACGTTTCATGGCCGTTTGGCGTGGGATCGTCAGGAGACACAATTCAATTGCGTCCGCCTGTACTGCGACGCAACGAGCACGGCGAATCAGCGGTCGAAAGTCGCAGGAATCCTGTGCATCGGCGTGTCGCGCCGGGCATGACGAAGGCCGCCGGAGGGCGTGTAAACGCGGTCGGCGGCCTTCGGGGGTGGGGTCTAGACGGCGTCGTAGTCTTCGACGGCGTCGGGGTTCAGGTGCGTTGCGATCAGGTGCCAGACGCGGACGCGTCGAGGATCGCGGCCGGGGTAAAGCTCGACCGACAGGAGGCCGCGGACCGTGTCGCGCTGGCGGTCGATATCGAGGTCGGCGAAGCGGGCGGCGACCTCGTCCGCCATGGGGCCGAAGACGTCGCCGAGAGGGACGCTGTCGGCGTCGCCGAGGAGGTCGGCGGCGACGTCGGCGAGCGCCGAGGAGGCCGAGCGCTCCACGCGCGCGGCGTCGAGCTTCGCCTCGATCGAGAGGCGGGCGTCGCGGAGGGAGACGAGGCGCTCTCGGGCGGCGGTCGGCGAGAGGAGGCCCTCGTCGCGGTCGGCGGCCGTTGCGGCGGCGGCGGCATCGTTGCGGCGGAGCTCGTCGAGGAGCGGGGCGAGCTCGGCGGATCGCTGGCCGGGGAGGAGGTCGCGGGCCGTCGTCAGGAAGGCAAGGGCGACCTCGCGGCGGAGGCGGTCGTCGAGGAGCTCGCGCTTGATCGTCGGGTGCGAGCTGTCGGCCTTGCAGCGGTAAGCCTTCGCGAGGTTGAAGATTCGGCCGCCGCAGATGCCGCAACTCACGAGGCCCGAGGCGAGGTAGCGGGGAGTCGGGCCGGGTGTCACGCGGCGCTTCTCGTCGGCGAGGATTGCGCGGACCTCCTCAGCGAGCGCCGGGGCGACGATCGGCTCGACGATCTCGGAGGGGAGGGCCTCGCCGAAGCGGTGGACGGATCCGCCGTAGGCGGGGTTCGTCAGGATGTAGCGGACGCGGCCGGTCGACCACGAGCGGCCGGGCGCGGGGTCGACGCCCTCGGCGGTGAGTGCGAGCGCGAGGGAGCGGAGCGAGCCGCCCTCGGCGACGTGCTGGAACATGCGCCGGACGACGGCGGCCTCGGCTTCGCGAGGGGTGACGCCGTCGACCTCGTAGCCGTAGCGGCGGCGGCCGGGCGTCGGGCGGCCCTTCGCGGCGCGGGCCTCGTTGGCGCGGCGCTGGCGCTCGGACTTGCGGCGGACCTCGAAGCGGGCCAGCGAGGCGAGCATGGAGGCGCGGAATTCGCCGTCGGCGGTCGTGAGGTCGATCTCGCCGTCGACGGTGAGGAGGCGGGCCCCGGTGTCGATGATCGTCGCGAGGTCGCGGGGGTCGCGGAGGAGGCGGTCGAGGTCGACGGCGACCACGATCTCGGCCTCGCCGCGGCGAAGGGCGGCGAGCATCCGGGCCCATTCCGTGCCTTCGCCGCGCTGCTTGAAGGCCGATGTGTCGTTGTCGCGGTAGCGGGCGACGACGTCGTAGCCGCGGACGGCGGCGAGGGCCTCGCAGCGCTCAATCTGGCGGTCGATGCCTTCGCGGACGTCTTCGGACTGGCGGGCATAGATCGCGACGCGGGCGGAGGGGGAGGTCAAAGCGGTCATGTACTTATCGTAGGTTTCGCCAACGCAACAGGCTCATTGCCGCGGCGTCCGATGCCACGGTCGTGCTCGAGGCGGGCCTGCGCTCGGGCTCGATCAACACCGCCGGGCACGCCGCAGAGCTCGGCCGGCCACTCGGCGCCGTCCCCGGACCCGTGACGAGCCCGGCCTCGGCGGGGTGCCATCGACTGTTCCGGGAGTACGACGCCGTGTGCGTCGTCGACGCCGAGCAGATGGCGGAGCTCGCGGGCGGGGGAGAGCCGGTGCGCGCCCGTGGCGATGTGCGTCCGAACGGGGCGAGGCGCCGCGGGGGTCCCGCGGATCTGGATCAGGATGTCGCGGCGCCCTCACCCGACGTACTGCGAGTCACCGATGCACTGAGCACTCGGAGTCCGCGCAGCATCGACGAGATCGCGCGCCGCTCGGGCATGTCGGTGCGCGAGGTCATGGGCGTGCTCGGGCCGCTCGAGCTCCACGGCGTCGCGATGCGTCGCGACGACGGCTGGATCCGGCGGTCGAAGGGGTGAATGCTGTGTCGACGGACGTCAGTCGAGTCAGCGCTCCGACCACCAGCGCGGCAGGTCGGCGATCGAGTCGAGCACGGCGTCGGGCGTGACCTCGCTTGCGAGGTCGGCCTCGGTGAACTTGCCGGTGCGCACCAGCACGCCGACGAGACCCGCGCGTTGGGCGCCCTCGACGTCGGTGAGAACGTCGTCGCCGACCATCACAGCCTGGTCGGGAGCGAGGTTCAGGTCGTCGACGGCCGTGCGGTAGAACGCCGGGTCGGGCTTTCCGAGCACCACCGCCTCCCGGCCGCTCGCGTACTCGAGGGCGCGCACGTACGCGCCGGCGTCGAGACGCAGGCCGTCGTCGGCGCGCCAATACCTGGTCAGGCCGAGCGCGACCAGCGGGGCGCCGGGGTCGGCCATCAGCAGGCGGAACGCACGATTGAGCGTCGCGAAGTCCCATCCGCTCCCGAGGTCACCGACCATGACGGCGTCGGCGCCCTCCTCGGCCGAGACGGGCAGCGGTTCCAGGCCCGCGAACTCGGCCGACGTGGCGTCCGGCACGAACAGCGCCGGGCGTTCGACGCCCTCCCGACGCAACCACGCCGCCGCGACGACGCCGGGCGTAAGGATGCTCGAGGCGTCCGCGGTGATGCCCATGCGCGCAAGCTTCTCGACGATTGCGCTCCGCGGACGCGAGGTGGTGTTCGTCAGATAGCGATGCGCAATGCCCTCGCGCGCGAGCCACGAAACCGCCTCGGCGGCACCGGGCACCGCCTCGTCGCCCACGTAGACGACACCGTCGAGATCCAGCAGGACACCCGCCATGCCTCCATCATGCACGCCGAACGCGACCCTATGCTGGGCGAGGACGCCAGAGCGCGAGGAGGCCCGGATGCAGCTCGGACGATATCCCTCGGCCCGACATGTCGTGGCCCACGTGAGCGACACGCACCTGCTCGCTGCCGGCGCCCCACTCGGCGGCGTGGCCGACACCGTCACGGCGCTCGAACGCACGACGCGCCAACTGGCTCGGCTCGACGGCACCCTCGACGCGATCGTCGTGACCGGCGACGTCACGGACCTCGGCGAACCCGACGCGTACCGGCGCGTGCGGGCCGCCCTCGAACCGCTGGCCGCAGAGACGGGCGCCGAACTCATATGGGTCATGGGCAATCACGACGAGCGCGCGGTGTTCCGGTCCGAGCTCCTCGACGAGCCCGCCACCGACCAGCCGGTGCACCAGGTCACGCAGGTCGGCGGACTCCGCATCATCGCGCTCGACACGAGCGTGCCCGGCTACCACCACGGCGCGCTCGACGCGGCATCCCTCGCCTGGCTGGACGCGGTGCTCGCCGATCCCGCACCCGAGGGCACCCTGATCGCCATGCACCATGCGCCCATCGCGACGCCGCTCGCGCTCATGGACGTGCTCGAACTCCGCGACCAGGACGAGCTCGCCGACATCGTGCGCGGACGCGACGTGCGGATGATCCTCGGCGGTCACCTGCACTACGCCACCAGCGGCATGTTCGCCGGCATCCCCGTGTCGGTCGCGGGCGCGACCGCCTACACGATGGATCTCTCCGCACCGCCCGGTGAACTCGTGGGACTCGACGGCGGCCGCTCGTTCACGCTCGTGCACGTCTACGACGACTCGATCGTGACGTCGGTGGTGCCGGTCGGGCCCTTCCCGCTCGTGACGAGCTTCGGCGCCGAGTTCCTCGCCGAACTCGAGCGGCTCACGCCCGAGGAACGGCTCGATCGGTTCTCGCGCAAGCGGCCGCCGGGGCCGTGAGCCCGTCATGAACCTCGACGGGATGGTCGACGAGTACCTCGCGCATGTACGCACCGAGCGCGGGTACTCCGACCACACCGTCGCGGCCTACCGCGCCGACCTCGTCGAGCTCGTCGACTTCGCGGACGGGCGCGGCGTGGGCGAGCCCGCGCGCCTCGACCTGGCGCTGCTGCGCGACTGGCTGTGGACGGCGACGGAGCGTGGACTGGCCCGCGCGAGCATCGCCCGGCGAGCGGCCTCCGCCCGCGGCTTCACGGCGTGGATGCTTCGACGCGGCGTGATCGCCGCAGACCCCGGCGTGCGACTCAAGGCGCCTCGTGCGCAACGCACGCTGCCGCGGGTCGTCACCGAACGGGCGCTCGCCGATGCGCTCGCCGCGCTCGCCGATCGCGCGGCAGGCGGTGACCCGGTCGCCGTGCGCGACGCCGCCATCGCGGAACTGCTGTACGCGTCGGCGCTGCGCGTCTCGGAACTCGTCGGACTCGATCTCGCCGACCTCGACCGACGGCGCCGCACGGTGCGCGTGACGGGCAAGGGCGCCAAGGAACGCGTGGTGCCGTACGGTGCCCCGGCCGCCCGGGCGCTCGACCGATACCTGGAAGTGGCGCGCCCGCAGATCCTCGCGGCCGCGGAGGAGCATCGCGCGAACACCGGTGCACCGGCCGCTTCGGCGGTGTTCCTCGGCGCGCGCGGTGGCCGACTCGGCGTGCGGAGCGTGCACCGCCTGATCGCCTCGATGCTCTCGTCGATTCCGGGCGCAGGCCCCAGCGGGCCACACGCGCTGCGCCACAGCGCGGCGACGCACCTGCTCGACGGCGGCGCCGACCTGCGCGCCGTGCAGGAGTTCCTCGGGCACGCGAGCCTCGGCACGACGCAGATCTACACGCATGTCTCGGCGGAGCGGCTCAAGCAGAGCTACCGCACCGCGCATCCGCGCGCCTGAGTCACGGACCCATCGGCAGCAGCACCGCGCGCGGCAGCCCGCCGAGGAACAGGAACGGCGACACGTACTCGCCGTCGACCCGCACGCCGAAGTGCACGCACACCGCGTCGCAGTGACCGCCGGATGCCACGGCGCCCACGACGTCACCGGGGGCCACCTCCGTTCCGGCCGCCACGGTGGCGTCGACCGGCTCGATCGCACTCAGCACGCCGTCGCCGTGATCGATCGACACGACGCCCCGCCCGGCCACCGGCCCCGCGAATCGGATGACGCCGGCCGCCGGTGCGACCACCGGGTCGCCGGATTCCGCGGTGATGTCGATGCCGCGGTGACCGGCCGAGTACGGGGTGGGCGGCGCCCGGAACGGCGCCACCACGGCGATCGGCGGCGCGATCGGCCACTCCCACGGGGCGGACGGCTCGGGCGGCTCGGCGACCACCGACCTCGGCGGGCCGGCGTTCGCCGCCGCCGGCATCAGCAGCACGGCTGCGACGGAGGCTGCGAGCAGCAGGGCGGATGCCACGACCACGAGCGTCGCGTGGCGGCCGCGCCGGGCGGGGCGCCCGCGGCGGCGGCGTGACGGGGGAACCAGAGGGCGGGAAGCGAGCATGCGTCGATGCTCGCCGTGCCCGCGGCATCCGTTCACCGATTCCGTCCGGACTGTGCGCTGGAGGCGCCGCACCGCGGTTGGGGAGGACCGGTGCCGGTGGTAGAGTGTCGAGAGCGCCTCGGCCTGCCGGGGCGACTACGCGTGCCATTTCGGCCGACGACTCCACTCAGTCCCACTCGCACGAGCCGGGCGGAGCCGTGCCGGGCACCAGGGCTTCCGGCCGCCGGTCGGAGCGACAACTGAGAACAGAAGGAGTACGGCTCATGGCCGTCGTCACCATTCGCCAGCTGCTCGACAGCGGCGTGCACTTCGGGCACCAGACCCGCCGTTGGAACCCGAAGATGAAGCGCTTCATCTTCACCGAGCGTTCCGGCATCTACATCATCGACCTGCAGCAGTCGCTCGCCTACATCGACAAGGCGTACGACTTCGTCAAGGAGACGGTCGCCCACGGCGGCACCATCCTCTTCGTCGGCACGAAGAAGCAGGCCCAGGAGTCCATCGCCGAGCAGGCGACCCGTGTCGGCCAGCCCTACGTGAACCAGCGTTGGCTCGGCGGCCTCCTCACGAACTTCGCCACGGTCTCCAAGCGCCTCGCGCGCATGAAGGAGCTCGAGGAACTCGACTTCGAGGGCACCACGAGCGGCTTCACGAAGAAGGAGCTGCTCATCAAGAAGCGCGAGCTCGACAAGCTGCACAAGTCGCTCGGCGGCATCCGCAACCTGTCGAAGACCCCGTCGGCGCTCTGGGTGGTCGACACCAAGAAGGAGCACCTCGCGATCGACGAGGCCAAGAAGCTCGGCATCCCCGTGATCGGCATCCTCGACACGAACTGCGATCCCGACGAGGTGCAGTACCCCATCCCGGGCAACGACGACGCGATCCGCTCGGTGAGCCTGCTCACCCGCATCATCGCCGACGCCGCCGCCGAGGGCCTCATCGAGCGCCACCAGAAGCCCGAGGCCGAGGGCAACGTGTCGGCCGTCGAGCCGCTCGCCGAGTGGGAGCAGGAGCTCCTCCAGGCGCAGACGCCCGAGCAGTCGTCCGCCGAGACCGCAAAGGTCGACGAGGCGACCGCCGAGGCCGCCGAGGTCGCCGAGGTCGTCGACGTGGTGTCGGCGGATGCCACCGCGGAGGCCGCGACCGAGTCCGAGGCCGACGCCGCGGGCGCCGCCGCCGCCGAGACCAAGTAAGACCACTCCACACACGACCACGAGTCCAGGAGACTTCCACAACATGGCCAACTTCACCCTCGAAGACGTCAAGACCCTGCGCGAGCGCCTCGGCACCGGCATGGTCGACACCAAGAACGCGCTCGTCGAGGCCGACGGCGACCTCGAGAAGGCGGTCGAGATCCTCCGCCTGAAGGGCGCGAAGGGCAACGCCAAGCGCGCCGACCGCTCCACCGCCGAGGGCCTCGTCGCCGCCGTCGACAACGGCGACGGCACCGGCACCCTCATCGAGCTCGCCTGCGAGACCGACTTCGTCGCCAAGGGCGACAAGTTCGTCGCGCTCGCCGAGCGCGTGCTCGCCGCCGTGGCGGCCGCACGCGCCGAGACCGTCGAGGCCGCCCTGGCCGCGCCGGCCGACGGCAAGACCGTCGCCGACGTGATCAGCGAGGAGGCCGCGATCCTCGGCGAGAAGGTCGAGCTGCGTCGCATCCGCCTCGTGAAGGGCGAGCACTTCGCGATCTACCTGCACAAGACGTCGAAGGACCTGCCGCCGCAGGTCGGCGTCGTGCTCGGCTACGCGGGCGACGACGCCGACACGGCGCGCAGCATCGCGCAGCACATCTCCTTCGCCGACCCCGAGTACCTCTCGCGCGACGACGTCCCGGCCGAGTCGGTCGAGAAGGAGCGCGCGATCGTGGAGCAGATCTCGCGCGAGGAGGGCAAGCCCGAGGCCGCCCTCCCGAAGATCATCGAGGGTCGCCTCGGCGCCTACTTCAAGCAGGTCGCGCTCCTCGAGCAGGACTACGCCAAGGACAACAAGCTCTCGGTGCGCAAGGTCGTCGAGGACGCGGGCCTCTCGGTGAGCGACTTCGCTCGCTTCAAGGTCGGCGCCTAGCTCAGGTGAGGGAGTCCGGTTCGCGCAAGCGATCCGGACTCCCTTTTCCGTGCGTGGACGGCTCCGCGCACGGAGCCGGCTCGAGCGGATGCCGCCGCGACGTGCACGGGCATCGATGGTCGCCGCGCGACATCCGGCACCGGCGACTACGCCGAGGTCGGTGAGCCAACTAGTTTTGAGACGGGCACGAAGGGACGGGTCGAGGATGACGGAACGCAAGCGAAGGGTGCTGCTGAAGCTGTCGGGCGAGGCGTTCGGCGGCGGGGCGCTCGGCGTCAATCCCGACGTCGTGGCCGCGCTGGCCAAGGAGATCGCGGATGCCGCGCGCACCGTCGAGGTCGCGATCGTCGTCGGCGGCGGCAACTTCTTCCGGGGCGCCGAGCTCTCGCAGCGCGGCATGGACCGCGGACGCGCCGACTACATGGGCATGCTGGGCACCGTGATGAACTCGCTCGCGCTGCAGGACTTCCTGGAGCAGGCGGGTGCCGAGACGCGCGTGCAGTCGGCGATCTCGATGACGCAGGTCGCCGAGCCGTACATCCCGCGGCGTGCGGAGCGACACCTCGAGAAGGGTCGTGTCGTCATCTTCGGCGCCGGCGCGGGGCTGCCGTACTTCTCGACCGACACGGTCGCCGCACAGCGTGCGCTGGAGATCGGCGCCGACGTCGTGCTCGTCGCGAAGAATGGGGTCGACGGCGTGTACTCCGACGACCCCCGCACCAACCCCGACGCCCACAAGATCGACCGGATCAGCTACCAGGAGGCGCTGCAGCGCGGCCTCAAGGTGGTCGACTCGACGGCGTTCAGCCTCTGCATGGACAACGGGATGCCGATGCAGGTCTTCGGCATGGAGCCGAGCGGCAACGTCACGGCCGCCATCCTCGGCGCCGAACTCGGCACCGTGGTGAGCAACGGCGTGCCGGCGTCAACTCGGTAGACTGTCCCGATAGCGAACCGAAAAGGAGCCCCCGTGATCGCGGATGTACTTTCCGATGCCACCGCACGAATGCACAAGGCCGTCGAAGTCGCCAAGGATGACTTCGCGACCGTGCGCACGGGCCGGGCGAACCCCCAGCTGTTCCAGAAGATCATGGTGAGCTACTACGGCACGCCGACGCCACTGTCGCAGCTCGCCTCGCTGCAGAACCCCGAGGCTCGCACGCTCGTGGTGACGCCCTACGACAAGGGCGCGCTGCGCGACATCGAGCAGGCGATCCGCGATACGCCAAACCTCGGTGCGAACCCCTCGAACGACGGCAACATCATCCGCGTGACGCTCCCCGAGCTCACCGAGGAGCGCCGCAAGGAGTTCGTGAAGATCGTGCGCTCCAAGGCGGAGGACGCCAAGGTCTCGGTGCGCAACATCCGTCGCAAGGCGAAGGACGACCTCGACGCCCTCAAGGGCGAGGTCGGCGACGACGAGGTGGCGCGCGGCGAGAAGGAGCTCGAGCACATCACGAAGGCCAACGTCGACGCGATCGACGATGCGCTCAAGCGCAAGGAAGCCGAACTCCTCGAGGTCTGAGGGGGCACACGATGTCGGGCGTCCCAAGGGAGGATCAGTCGGACGCCGGGGGGCACGACCGAACCGCGCGTGAAGACTTCCGTGCGCAGGTGCATGCACGGAAGGCCGACCTCGAACGGCAGCTCGAGGCCTCGAAGGCGCAGTTCGACCAGGCGCAGGAGAAGATCCAGGCGCGCACCGGTCGCAACCTGATCCTCGCGATCCTCATCGGCCTCGTGTTCGGCGGGGCGCTGCTCCTCAGCCTCCTCGTGATCAAAGAGCTGTTCATGCTCTTCGCGGTGCTGCTCGCGGGGTTCGCGAGCTACGAGCTCGCACAGGCGCTGCGCAAGGACGACTACCGCGTGCCCCGCATCCCGACCGTCGCGGTCGCGGTCGCGGCGGTGCCGGCGGCCTACTACGGCGGCGCCGGCGGGCAACTCCTCGCCGTGATCATCGGCATCGGCGTGGTCAGCCTCTGGCGGGTGGGCGAGCAGTTGGTTCCGAGCCTGCGTCGCACGGGTCCGAGCCTCCTCCGTGACCTCATCGCGGGCGCGTTCGTCCAGGGGTACGTCACGTTCCTCGCGACCTTCGCCGTCGTCCTCACGGCGGCCGAGGGCGGACAGTGGTGGACGCTCGCCTTCATCGTCACGGCCGTGGCGGCGGACACGGGGGCGTACGCGTCGGGGCTCCTGTTCGGCAAGCACCCGATGGCCCCCGTGATCAGTCCGAAGAAGACGTGGGAGGGCTTCGCCGGGGGAGCGGCGGCGAGTCTCATCGCGGGCGTGCTGCTCTCCACGCTCATGCTCGGCAACACGTGGTGGTTCGGGCTCGTCTTCGGCGCGGCGATCTTCCTCACCGCCACGCTGGGCGACCTCGCCGAGTCGCTCGTGAAGCGGGATATCGGCATCAAGGACATGAGTTCGTGGCTGCCGGGGCACGGCGGCTTCCTCGATCGGCTCGACTCGATCCTGCCCTCGGCCGCCGTCGCGTTCGTGGCGTTCCAGATCTTCGGCTGAGCGTCCGGGATAATGGTCCGGTGGATGCCACCTTCCCCCGCGCGCGAAAGCCTCACCTCGGGTACAACGTCGAACAGGTCGAGGAGTTCCTGCAGGTCGCCCGTCGAGCGTACGACGGAACAGCTCGCCCCGGCGATCCGCCGCTCAGCTCCGAGCGGATCCGGCTGACCGCCTTCGCGATGCAGAAGGGCGGGTACTCCACCGCGCACGTGGATGCCGCGCTCGAGCGCCTGGAGGACGCGTTCGCCGCCGAGGAACGCCAGGTGGCCGCTCGGCTGCACGGCACCGAGGCGTGGCTCGCCGATGCGCGCACGACCGCCCAGGTGATCACGAACCGGCTCGCCCGGCCCGAGGGCGAACGCTTCGACCGGGTGAGCCCGCTCGCCCTCGGGTACCGCGTGCGCGAGGTCGACCGGTTCGCCGACAAGCTCACCCGATACTTCCGCGACGGATGGCCGATCTCGATCGACGACGTGCGCACGGTGGTGTTCACCACGCAGCGCGGCGGCTACCGCGAGTCCCAGGTCGACCTCGTGCTCGACGCCGTCGTCGACGTCATGCTCGCGGTTCGGTGAGCCGTTCGACGAGGTCGCGACGGCTCGGATACACTCGACGCATCGTGGGCAGGCACATGGGAACGAACGAGGCGACCGTCGCCGTGCGACCGCACACGAGGGGCTCCAGTACGCGGGGTCCGGTCAAGCAGGCGGCCATCGTGCTCTTCGCCTTCGCCGCCTCGGTCAGCTTCCTCCTCGTGAACGTCGTCGACCCCTTCTCGGGCGCCACCGCCTCCTCCGACTACGCCCACGATGGCGATCGGTTCGGCGGTGCCGAGGTGCAGGCGTACGACGTCGAGGGCGACTACACCATGGGCGTCGCCCGCGAGGGATACGTCGTCGAGAAGAAGCCCGAGGTGCGACTCGCGCCCGCCTCGACGTCCTCCGACAGCGGGTGGGCGCCACCCGCCATCACCCCCGATCCGGGTTCGGCGCAGGCGTACGCCGCCGGCGCGGTGGCCGCGCGCGGCTGGCCGTCGACGGAGTTCGACTGCCTCGTCGCGCTCTGGAACAAGGAGTCGGGTTGGCGGGTGAACGCCTACAACGCCTCGAGCGGAGCGTACGGCATCCCGCAGGCGCTGCCGGGTTCCAAGATGGCGACCGCCGGCGCCGACTGGGAGACGAACGCCGCGACCCAGATCGAATGGGGCCTCGGCTACATCCAGGGCCGCTACGGCTCGCCCTGCGGCGCCTGGGCGCACTCGCAGGACGTCGGCTGGTATTGAGCCGACGGCCGGCCGTGCGGCCCGCAGTCGGCCGCAGCGGGAGGCATCGAACGGATGCCTCGAGCCACCGATCGGCGACCCTAGACTGGAACCATGGCGCGCTCGAACCGATCCCGGGGACGTGCGGCCCGGGCGCGTGAGCCGCATCCCGAACTCGACGTCGAGCGCATGACGGCCGGCTGGCGACGCACCGAGGTCCGCGGCGGACGCGAATGGAACGTCCAGCCCGTCTCCGAGTTGCAGGCCGTGAAGGCGTATCTCTGCCCCGGCTGCGGACTCGAGGTGGCGCCCGGCATCGCCCACCTCGTGGTGTGGCGTGCCGACGGCGTGCTCGGCGACGCCGCCGACCTGGCCGCCCGCCGCCATTGGCACACCCACTGCTGGAGGATCGTCACCCCGTGAACCACGAGAACCAGGTCGAGATCAGGGCCGGCGTCGAGCTGCCGGCGCTCCGCGAGGAGATCGAGCTGCACACCGCCGACGGGCTCACGCTCGTGGGGGAGCTGGCCACGCCGGTCGACCGGCCGCCGGTCGCCACGCTCGTGACGCTGCATCCGCTGCCGACCGCCGGCGGGTTCATGGATTCCCACATCCTGCGGAAGGCGGCCGCCCGGTTGCCCGCCCTGGCCGACCTGGCGGTGCTGCGGTTCAACACCCGCGGCACCACCTCGCCGCGCGGCACGAGCGAGGGCTCGTTCGGCGAGGGCATCGAGGAGCGGGCGGATGTCGCGGCCGCGATGGCGTTCGTCGCCGAGCGCGGCCTGCCGAACCCCTGGCTGGTGGGCTGGTCGTTCGGCACCGAGCTCGCGCTCAAGTACGGGCTCGAGCACGGCATCGCCGGGGCCGTGCTGCTCTCGCCGCCGCTGCACCGCACGAGCGAGGAGGAACTCCGTCGCTGGAACGCCTCGTCGGCGCCCATCGTCGCCCTCATCCCCGAGCACGACGACTTCCTGAAGCCCGATGCCGCTGCCGAGCGATTCGCAGTGCTGCCGCGCGTGCGCCGCATCGACGTGGCGGGCGGCAAGCACCTCTGGGTCGGCGAGTCGCAGACCCGCCGGGTGCTCGAGGAGATCGTCGCGGCCGTCAATCCGTCGGCGCTGCCGTTGCCGACCACCTGGCCCGCGGCATCCGCCACCGGGTGAGCACCGGCCGACGGGCTCGGCCGAGCCTGCGTCGAGCGCGGGATCAGAGCTCGTTCTGGCGCGGGATCACGACCTGCTTGATGATGAGCAGCATCGACGCCGCGAACGGGATGGCGATGAGCGCGCCGAGGATGCCGAGGAGCGATCCGCCCGCGAGGGCCGCGACCACGACGAGCGCACCGGGCACCTTCACGGCGCGGGTCATGATGCGCGGGCTCAGGAAGTACGCCTCGACCTGCATGTAGATCAGGTAGTAGATCGCGGCGACGAGCGCCGTGAGCGGGGAACCGAGGCCCGGGATGAGGCACACCAGCACGATCAGCACCGAGCCCGAGAGGGTGCCGACCAGCGGCACGAGCGAGAACAGGAACGCGAGGAAGGCCAGGACGGCCGGGAACGGCGCCTTGATGATCGAGAGGAAGATGAAGCTCAGGATGCCGTTCACGGCGGCGAGCGACACCTGGCCGAGCACGTAACGCCCCACCGACTGGGTGATCTGCTCGGTCAGGTCGGCGAACCGCGCGCGCTTCGAGGCGGGCACGAGCTGGTAGCTCGCGCGCTTCATGCTGTTGAGGGATGCCGCGAAGTAGAGCGTGAGGATGAGCACGATCACGACCGCGAACAGGCCCGTGCCGAAGGCGATCGCCACCTGCAGTACGCCGCCCGCGAGCTCGCTCAGCTTCTCGGGGTTGGTGAAGAAATCGGTGATCGCCGCCGACACCTGCTGCTGCAGGTCGCTGATCGCGAGCTGCGGGAACTGCTCCTCGAGCGACTCCACCCACTCGAAGCTGCTCACCCGCCGGAAGATGGCCGGGATCTCCTCGACGAGCTGGCCCACCTGGTCGACGATGATCGGCACCACCGCGAGCACCAGCGCGGCGAGCAGGAGGCCGACACCGGTCATGACGATGACGATCGCCGCCCAACGCGGAAGCCCCCGGCGCTCGAGCCAGCTGATCGCCGGGTCGAGGCCGAGGGCCAGGAAGAGTGCCGCGCCGACGTACGCGATGATCGTCGACAGGGTCGCGATGGACGTGAGGATGAGCAGGCCGACGCCGACCCCGAGCGTTCCGACGAGTCCGATTCGGAACGCGTTCTGGATCTTCATCGGCTGACGCGGGTCGCCCGGACTAGCGGCGCGACTCCGCGGCCACCTGCTCGGCCTGCGTCAGCACGCCGCGCAGGCTCTCGAAGTAACCGGCCACCGCATCGCGCTCGATCTTGATCTGCGAGAGGCGGTCCTCGGCGTCGGCGACGAGGGCACGCGTGCGCTCCTCGGCGTCGGCGATGAGCTTGCGGGCCTGGTCGTGCGCCGCGGAGATGCGCTCGCGCGCCTCCTCGTCGGCCCGGTCGCGGACGGCGGCGATCTCGGTGCGAACCTTCGTCTCGAGTCGCTCGGCCTCGGCGCGGCTCTCGGCCGTGCGGGCCACGGCCTCGGCGAGTTCGGCGTTGGCGTCGTCGAGGAACTTCTGCGTCTGCGCGGCGGCCTCCTGGTGCGCCGTGAGCATCTCCTGCTCGGCCTCGTCGCGCTTGCGGGTGAGTTCGGCCTCGAGGTCGAGGTGGGCCTTCTCGATCTCGCGACGCATCCGGTTGACCTCGTGGGTGGTCTTCTTGCGCATCGAGGTCAACTGGTTGTCGAGGTCGATACGGGCCTGCTCGGCCTCGGCCTCGAAGTCGGCGCGCGCCTGCTCCTGCTCGAGGGCGAGGTCGGCACGCATCTGGTCGAGGTCGGCGGCGTGCTTGGCGCGGATGCGCTCGAGCTCGTGCTGCAGCTTGAGGCGCGCGGCCTCCGCCTCGCGCTCGCGGTCGACCTTGGCCTGCTCCTTCTGCTGCGCGAGCTCCTCACGGCTGGCCTCGAGCTCGCGATCGAGGTCGGTGCGGGCCTGCTCGAGCTCGTGCACGAGGGCGGCGCGCCGCTCGGCGATCTCGGCCTCGATGCCGGCGCGTGCCTCGGCGGTCTCGCGCTCGAGGTCGAGTCGCGCCTGCTCGGTCTCGCGGGCCAGGTCGATGCGGGCCTGCTCGGTCTCCTTCGCGAGCTCGGCCCGGGCACGGTCGAGCTCGATCGCGACCTCGGCTCGCGTCTGCTCGGTCTCCTGGGCGAGGCCGGCGGCGGTGGCCCGGGCCTCGTTGGCCTCGGTGTTCGCGGCGACGAGGATCTCGGACGCCTTGCGCTCGGCCGCCGCGACGGTGGCCGCCGCCTCGCGCTTGGCGCTCGACCGGAGCTCGGCGGACTCGGTGGCCACGGCGCCGCGGATCGCGGCGGCGTCGCGAGCGGCCTCCTGGCGGAGCTGCTCGCTCGCCTCGTGCGCGCGGGAGACCATGTCGTCGGCCTCGGCCCGCGCGTTCTCGAGCACGCGGTTGGCCTGGGAGCGGGCCTCGCTGAGGGTGCGCTCGGCGACCTCGTGCGCGTCGGAACGCATGAGGTGCGCCTCGTCCTCGGCGGCCCGGCGGAGCTTCTCGGCGTCGATGTCGGCCTGCGCGATGAGGCGCGTCGACTGCTCTTCGGCCACGCGAAGCGTGTTCTCGAGCTTGGTGCCGAGTCCGGAGAACGTCGGGCTGCCGACCTCCTCGAGCTCTGCGGTGAGTTCGTCGATGCGGGCGAGGAGACGCTTGTTCTCCTTGGCCTGCTCGGCGAGCTGGTTGTTCGCGTTGATGATGTCGCGTCGGAGCCCGTTGAGGCTCTTGTCGACTTCATCCTTGTCGTATCCGCGGAACACCTGCGTGAACTCGGTCTCTTCGACGGCCATTCTTCCTCCGGGCTCTGTCCCGCGTTCGTGGGGGCTCATGCGGGATGTGTCGATTGTACGGGCACGGGCGACTCCTCGTGCACGCTGCCCACAGGCTGTGGTTAGGAGACTCCCAGACACCGCCGGTAGTGTGGAATGTCTTTGTTCGAAGCCGCCGCCGGCGGCACCGGAGGTTTGTTCGTGCGCTTCGCCCTCGCCATCGTGGCCTTCGTCGCCGCGGCCGTGATGATCGGGTTCGGCATCGCCCAGCGCACCGTCTATCTCGACCCCGATCGCGTGACGCTCTCAAGCGAGTTCGAGGGGCAGGCGGCCTACGTCGTCGTCGAACCCGAGGCGCTCGGCGCCTACCCCGGCAAGCAGACGCTGACGGTGTCGGGTTCCGAGACGGTGTTCCTGGCGTACGGCCGTGCTTCCGACGTCGAGGCCTGGCTCGGCGACGAACCGTACGTCGCCGTGCGCTACGACGCCGAGACCGAGGCGCTCACGAGCGAGGTCGTGACGGGGGCACCCGTGGCCGACGACGGCTCGACCGGCACGGAGACGCCGACGACCCCGCCGGCGACCCCCGAGGCCGAGGCCGAGGCCACGCCCGACCCCGCGGCGTCCCCGGCCGGATCCGACCTCTGGCTCGACGAGTTCACCGACGAACGATCCCTCACCACCACGATCGACGTGCCCGAGGGCATCTCGGTGCTGCTCGCGAGCGACGGCACGGCGCCCGCGCCCACCGACCTCGAGGTCTCCTGGCCGCTCGACAACTCCACCCCGCTGGCGGGTCCGCTGATCGCCGGCGGCGCGCTCGTGTTCCTCGTCGGCGTCGCCCTGCTCATCTCGGGCTTCGTGCACCACCGCCGCTCGCGTGGTCCGCGCCGCAACCTCCCGGGCGGGCGGCGCGGAAAGCTCCCGAGCGCGCCCAAGCCGCCCTCGATCCGTCGCAGCCAGGTGACGGGCGGGAGCCGCCGCGCCATCGGGCGGGCCAAGCGCATCGCCCTCGTCCCGTTGATCGCCGTGCCCGCGCTCGCGCTGACGGCCTGCTCGCCCGACTACTGGCCGAGCTTCGACCAGGCACCCCCGTCGACCGCTCCGGCGACGACGTCGACGCCCTCGCCCACGGACGCACCCGTCGAGGAAGAGGACGAGGCCATGGAGCCCGCGGTCACCGTGCCGCAGATGGAGCGCATCATGCGCCGCGTCGCGGTCTTCACCGACGAAGCCGACAAGGCCCTCGACGCCGAGGCCATCGCGCAGCGCTTCGACGGCCCGGCACTCGAGGCCAGGCTGGCCAACTACGCGATCCGGGCGACCCTGCCCGACCATGCCGCGCCCGTGGCGGTCCCGGCGTCGCCGCTCACCCTGACGCTGCCCCAGCAGGTGGCGGGCTGGCCCGCGAGCGGACGCACGGTGCTCACGATCGCGCAGAACTCCGACCCCACGATCGCCCCGACGGCGCTCGTGCTGCAGCAGGCGACGCCGCGCGACAACTACAAGATCGTCTACGCCATGTCGCTCGCGCCCGACGCCGACGTGCCCGAGGTGGCACCCGCGTCGATCGGCGCCCCGCTCATCTCGCCCGAGTTCAAGGGTCTCGTGATGCTGCCCGGCCAGGTCGCCGCGGCCTACGCCGACGTGCTGCTGCTGGGCGACGCATCCGAGTACTACGAGTTCTTCGACCCCGAGGGCGACGTGCTGCAGGAGCAGCTCGGCGTCACCGGCCAGGCGGCCGCGGCCGCCGACCTGCCCGAGACGGCCGACATCGCGTTCTCGAACGCCGTCGGGGACGGCCCGACGGTGGCCCTCGCCACGAACGACTCGGGCGCGCTGGTGACCGTGTCGATCGAGCAGACCGAGAAGGTCGCGCCCAACGACGGCGGTACGATCGGCTTCCAGGAGGGCGCCCCGGGCGCCGCGCTCTCGGGCTTCACCGAGAAGAGCGCGAAGGGCGTGCAGCGCGTCATCGGCGTGCAGCTCCTGTTCTACGTGCCGAGCGTCGGCTCGGATGAGAAGATCCGCCTTCTCGGCTGGTCCGAGAGCCTGATCGGAGCATCGGAGGTACCGTGACCGACCCCACCCCGCCGAGCGCACTGCGCGGAGCCGTCGACCTCTCCGCGCTCGTGCAACGTTCGCAGACCACCCCGCAGCACGGGCAATCGACGCAGGCGCCGGCCGGCGGCGACGCGATCGTGTTCGAGACGGATGACGCGGCATTCGGCTCCGTGCTCGAACTCTCGCGCACCGTTCCGGTCGTCGTCGTGCTGTGGGCCTCGTGGAGCGAGCAGTCGACGCAGCTCGTCGCCACGCTCGAGCGGCTGGTGCGTGCGCGCGAGGGGCGTCTCGTGCTCGCCGCCGCCGATGCCGATCGCAGCCCTCAGCTCGTGCAGGCGTTCCAGGCCCAGGGCATTCCCATGGTCGTCGCGGTGGTGGCCGGCCAGCCCGTGCCGCTGTTCGCGGGGGTCCAGCCCGACGAGGTGATCGGGCAGGTGTTCGACCAGCTGCTCGAGCTCGCCGCGCAGCACGGCGCGTCCGGACGGGTCGAGACCGGCGCGGAGCCCGGCGCCGAGTCCGCCGAACCGGCCGAGCCGCCCCTGCCGCCGCTCCACCAGGAGGCGTACGACGCGATCGAGCGCGGCGACTTCGACGCCGCGGCATCCGCCTACCGAACGGCGATCGCGCAGGATCCGCGCGACGCGCTCGCCGTGGCCGGCCTGGCCCAGGTCAACCTCCTCGCACGCCTGCAGGGCAAGACGCTCGACGAGATCCGGGCCGCCGCGGCATCCGCCCCGGACGATGTCGATGCGCAGCTCGACGTGGCCGACCTCGACCTCTCGGGCGGTCACGTCGAGGACGCGTTCGACCGGCTGCTGACGCTGTTCCCGAAGCTCGACGCCGACGGCAAGAAGCGCGTGCGCGAACGCCTCGTCGAGCTGTTCGAGGTCGCCGGCACCGAGGATCCGCGCGTCATCGCGGCCCGTCGACGGCTCACCAACCTGCTGTTCTGAGGTCCGGCGCCGGCGAGCCGACCCGACCAGCGGTCACTCCGGCGCGAACCACACGGCCGCGAGCGGCGGCAGCGTGAACACGCCCGACGCGGGACGACCCGCCCACGGGGCATCCGTCGCGTCGACCGCGCCGAGGTTGCCGACGCCCGAACCGCCGAACTCCGTGGCATCCGAGTTCAGCACCTCGCGCCAGCGCCCGGTCGAGGGAAGCCCCAGACGGAAGCCCACGTGCGGGCGCCCCGCGAAGTTCACCACGCAGAGCAGCGGCCGGCGGTCGCGGTCGTAGCGGAGGAACGCGATCACGTTCTCGGCGGCGGCCCCGCCCTCGATCCACTCGAAGCCCGCGGCGTCGTCGTCGAGCTGCCACAGTGCCGGGGTCGACCGGTAGGCGCGGTTCAGCGAGCCGACGAACTCGGCGAGTTGCCGGTGGCTCGGCTGGTCGA
Source organism: Agromyces sp. H66 (assembly GCF_004959775.1). Classification (GTDB taxonomy): domain Bacteria; phylum Actinomycetota; class Actinomycetes; order Actinomycetales; family Microbacteriaceae; genus Agromyces. Next base: position 38,728 of record NZ_SJZG01000011.1, on the reverse strand, counting down.
GGATCCACCAGTCGAGGCCGCGCTCCTCGCTCCACTCCGAGAGCTGACCGAACTCCTGCCCCATGAACAGCAGCTGCTTGCCCGGGTGCGCCCACATGTAGGCGAGGTAGGCGCGCGTGTTGGCGAGCTGCTGCCAGTGGTCGCCCGGCATCTTGCGCAGCAGCGACCCCTTGCCGTGCACGACCTCGTCGTGGCTGATCGGCAGCACGAAGTGCTCGCTGAACGCATACAGGAACGAGAACGTGAGCTCGCCATGGTGATGGGACCGGTACATCGGGTCCTTCCGGATGTACTGCAGCGTGTCGTGCATCCAGCCCATGTTCCACTTGAAGCCGAAGCCGAGCCCGCCCGACGTGGTCGGTGCCGTCACGCCGGGCCAACTCGTCGACTCCTCGGCGATCATCACGATGCCGGGATTGCGCTTGTACGCCGTCGCGGTTGCCTCCTGCAGGAACCCGATGGCCTCCAGGTGCTCGCGGCCGCCGTGGATGTTCGGCAGCCACTCGCCCGGTTCGCGCGAGTAGTCGAGGTACAGCATGGACGCGACCGCGTCGACGCGCAGGCCGTCGACGTGCATCTCCTCGAGCCAGAACAGGGCGTTCGCCACCAGGAAGTTGCGCACCCGCGGGTTTCCGTAGTCGAAGACGAGCGTGCCCCAGTCCTTCTGCTCGCCGCGACGCGGGTCGGGGTGCTCGTAGAGCGGTTCGCCGTCGAAGCGCGCGAGCGCCCAGTCGTCCTTCGGGAAGTGGCCCGGCACCCAGTCCATGATCACCCCGATGCCGGCGCGGTGCAGCCGATCGATGAGGTGTTTGAGGTCGTCGGGGGAGCCGAAGCGGCTGGTCACGGCGAAGTAGCCGGTCACCTGGTAGCCCCAGGAACCGCCGAAGGGATGCTCCGCCAGCGGCATGAACTCGACGTGCGTGTAGCCCAGCCAGTCGAGGTACTCGATGAGCTCGTCGGCGATGTCGCGGTAGCCCTTGCCGGGGCGCCATGATCCGAGGTGGAGCTCGTAGATGCTCATGGGGAGCTCGTGCGGATTCGCGTGCGTCCGTCGCGACATCCACTCGTCATCGCCCCACACGTGCGAACTCGTGCTCACCACCGATGCGGTGGCGGGCGAGACCTCGGCCTGCCGGGCCATCGGGTCGGCCTTCATGACCCACTCGCCGCTCGGCGTGAGGAGTTCGAACTTGTAGATCGTGCCCGGCGGCAGGTCGGGCACGAACAGCTCCCAGACCCCCGTGCCGCCCATGCTGCGCATGGCATGGCCCGCGCCGTCCCAGCGGTTGAATTCGCCGACGACGCGCACCGCGCGCGCGTGCGGGGCCCAGACCGTGAAACCCGTGCCGCGCACCCCGGCGCCCGCGCCCCAGTGCTCGCGGTGGTGCGCGCCGAGCACGCGCCAGAGCTCCTCGTGCCGGCCCTCGCCGATGAGGTGCAGGTCGAGGTCGCCGATCGTCGGGGCGAACCGGTACGGATCGTCGCTCGTCCACTCGTCGTCGCCGTAGCGCGCCCGCACCCGGTAGCCGGTGGGGCCGAAGTCGCCCTCGCCCGCCCAGATGCCGTGCCCGATGTGGCCGAGCGACACGACCCGGCCGTCGTCGAGGATCGCCTCGACGGCGTCGGCGAGCGGCCGGCGGGCGCGGATGACGGTGTGCACGCCAGGCGTGCCGGCCACGTCGAACCCGTGCTGGCCGAGCACGGCGTGCGGGTCGAAGTACCGGCCCTCGGCGACGGCCGCCAGCACGTCGTCGTGCACCGCGGGGCCGGTGCGAGGCATCCGGTCGGTCGTCTCGGGCTCGTGCTCGGGCTCCGTCTCTGGCCGGTCAGGCATCGTCGCCCCCATCCGCGTCTCGCACGACGTGCAGGACGTGCGCGGGTTGCGTGAACGCGTCGAGCCGGACGTAGTTCGCGGCGCTCCAGGTCCAGCGATCGCCGGTGACGAGGTCGGCGACCTCGAAGCGGGCGCCGGGCTCGAGGCCGATGGCGGCGAGGTCGAGATGCACGGTGGTCTCCCTGACGGAGTGGGGGTCGACGTTCGCGACGACGATGATCGTGTCGTCGACGCCGCTGGGCGTGAAGCGCCCCTCGAGGTGCTTCGAGTACACGAGCACGGCGTCGTCCTCGCTCGCGTGGATGCGGAGGTTGCGCAGCTGGCCGAGCGCCGGGTGCTCGGCGCGGATGCGGTTCAGGATGCCGAGGTACAGCGCGAGCGAGCGCCCCTCGCGCTCGGCGGCGGCGAAGTCGCGCGGCTTGTACTCGTACTTCTCGTTGTCGATGGCCTCCTCGGCGCCGGGCCGGGCCACCGATTCGAACAGCTCGAAGCCCGAGTACACGCCCCAGGTCGGCGCGGCGGTCGCCGCGATGGTCGCGCGCACCGTGAACGCCGCCGGACCGCCGAACTGGAGGTACTCGGTGAGGATGTCGGGAGTGTTGACGAACAGGTTCGGCCGCATGAAGTCGGCGGTGTCCTGCGTCACGCTCGTCAGGAACTCCTCGAGCTCGGCCTTGGTGTTGCGCCAGGTGAAGTACGAGTACGACTGCTGGAAGCCCACCATCGCGAGGGCCTGCATCATCGCGGGCCGCGTGAACGCCTCGGCGAGGAACACGACGTCGGGGTCGGTCGCATTGATGTCGCCGATGAGCCGCTCCCAGAATGCGAGCGGCTTCGTGTGCGGGTTGTCGACGCGGAAGATGCGCACGCCCTGCTTCATCCAGTGCCGCACGATGCGGGTCACCTCGACGACGAGGCCCTCGAAGTCGTCGTCGAAGTCGATCGGGTAGATGTCCTGGTACTTCTTCGGCGGGTTCTCCGCGTAGCGGATGGTGCCGTCGGGCAGCTGCGTGAACCAGTTCGGGTGCTCCGTCACCCACGGGTGGTCGGGGGAGGCCTGCAGCGCGAGGTCGAGGGCGATCTCGATGCCGAGCGCGGCGGCCCGCCGCACGAACGCGCGGAAGTCGGCGAGCGAGCCGAGGTCGGGATGCACGGCGTCGTGGCCGCCGGGGGTGCCGTCTCTGAGTGGGCCTCCGATCGCCCACGGCGAGCCGGGGTCGAACGGGCCCGGGTCGAGCGTGTTGTTGCGGCCCTTGCGGTTCGTGACGCCGATCGGGTGGATGGGCGGGAGGTACACCACGTCGAAGCCCATGGCGGCGACGCCGTCGAGGCGCTTGGCCGCGGTGCGGAACGAGCCGCTGCGCCAGCGGCCGTCCTTGAACCGGCGCGCTCCCTCGGAGCGCGGGAAGAACTCGTACCACGAGCCGACGCCCGCGCGGCGGCGCTCCACGAGGATCTCGTGCTCGGGGGAGTCGGTCGCGAGCCGCGTGAGCGGGCGCGGGCCGAACTCCTCGAGGATCGGGTCGTCGATGAGGGCGCGGCGGTGGGCCGCGGATGTCGCGCCGTCGCGCAGCGCGGCGGCGAGCGTCGTGAGCCGCGTCCGCACGGCGCGGGTGCGGGATGTCTCGGCCGCCGCGCGGTCGAGGAGGCGCGCGCCGATCTCGAACATGAGCTCGACGTCGACGCCCGCATCCACCTTGAGCGCGGCGTCGTGCCGCCAGGTCGCGACCTCGTCGTCGAATCCCGTCACGTGCCAGTGCCAGATGCCCTGCTCTTCGAGCAGCGCCTTCGCCTCCCAGCGGTCGGTGCCCGGCGCCAGCGGCGACATCCGCTCGCGCGTGACCCTGCCCGACGGGCTCGTGAGCACGAGCATGGCGCCGACCATGTCGTGCCCCTCTCGGAACACGGTCGCCCGGAACGGCACGACCTCGCCCTCGAAGGCCTTCGGTCTCCACCGCGCGTCGGGGAGCGCGGGGGTGACCCGGGTCACCGGAATCCGGCCGGCCAGCACTGCGTTGGTCGTCACGTTCCGACCGTAGCGCGGATCGGTCGACCAGGCGCGGTGATCGCCGTGCGGCGTGATCGCGTTTCCCGTGACTGAGGAGATCGCGGCGTCCGAGGGCGGATTCTGCGGGGACGACCTGAGAACGCCGGATCTCCTCGGTTACGGGTGGGAGGCCGCGGTGTGGGCGCGGGGGCTCAGCCGCCGAGCGTCGGCGGGCGGAGCTCCTCGGGTGCGGAGCCCACGCCGGCGAGCACGCGATCCGGGCGAACGAGGGCGATCGGGTGGTCGAGGGAGCCCGCTCGGCCGCCGTCGAGCAGTTCCTCCTCCCGCACGACGACCACGGGCAGGCCACGCCAGCGCGGCCCCTCGAGGTCTGGCGTGGCATCGCCGGCCCGGGTCCGCACGACCCAGCACCACCCGGTGCCGGGCAGGCGTGCGGAGAGCCGGCGTCCGTCGGCGAGCTCGGGATCGGGAAGGCGTCGTCCCGCACCGGGACCCGCGTCCATCGGTCCGTCGGGATAGGCGGTCTCCAGCATCCCCGCTCCACGACCGAGCCGCGCGTGCAGGCGGGGGAGTGCGAGCGCGCGAGGGGCGATCCATCCGAGCACGCGTCGGATTCCGCGGTTGCGCACGGTGATCAGCGCCGTCATCCTGGCCACGGTCGCGACCATCTTCGCTCCGGCGGCGCGGCGCTCGCGCTCGTAGCTGTCGAGCAGCGCTTCGGCGGCCGCCCGACTTTGTGCCCGCCCGGACTCGGCGAGCTTCCAGACCAGGTTGTGGGCGTCCTGGATGCCGGTGTTCAGGCCCTGCCCGCCCACGGGGCTGTGCACGTGCGCGGCGTCTCCGGCGAGGAACACCCGACCCCGCCGGTAGGCGTCCGCGACGCCGTGGCTGAGCGTGAATCGCGAGGTCCAGCCGACATCTCGGGCGCCGAAGTCGAGCCCGGTGCGCTCGGCGATCAGGTCGTCGAGGTACGCCGCGTCGATCGTCCTCTCCTCCGCGTCGTCGACGTGCGCGATGATCCGCCAGCGACCGGGCTCCGGCACGGGCACGATGATCAGGAGGCCCTCCGGCGCGAGATAGGCGTACCCCTCGTCCTCGACCAGCGGCGCCGTGCCCGCGACATCCGCGAGCAGGAATCGCACCCCGGATTCGCGACGGTCGAGTCGCAGCCCGATCTGGTCGCGCACGGTGCTGCGGCCGCCGTCGCAGCCGATCACCCATCGGGCTCGGACCTCCTGCGGTTCGCCGCCGACCTCGATCCTCGCAACGACGTGATCGCCTCGGTCGTCGAGGTCGGCGAACGTGGTGCCCCACTCAACGGCGCCACCGAGGTTCTGGAGGTGCTGCTCGAGTACCTGCTCGGTGGCGTACTGCGGGATCGACAGCCAGAACGGGTAGGACGTGTCGCCCCAGGGGAGTCCGAGGAGGTCCACCCTCGTCGGGCGCCTCCCGGGCCCGGCGTGTGCGTTCAGGGCGGCGAACGGCACCCCGGCCTCGAGCATCGCGTCGGCGACTCCCATCGTCTCGAGCACCTCCATGGTGCGGGCGTGCGTGACAAGGGCCTTCGAATGCGTCGACAGTCCCTGCTTGCGGTCGACGATGCGCACCGTCAGTCCGAGTCGGAGGGCCTCGCAGGCCGCGGTCAGGCCGGTCGGGCCGGCGCCGACGACGAGCAGGTCGACGTCGACGGGCGAGGGCGGCTGGGGGAGGTCGGGCGCACGGTTCGGGGAAGGGGTCATGTCGACATCGTATCAAAATGAGACACGTATGTCTCGTTTCGGCTGGGTTCCGGATATGGTGGAAACCATGGATGCCTCCTCGCCCGCCCCGACGCGCCGAAGCGACGTCGCCCGCCACCGTGAGATGCTCATCGCCGCGGCCACCGAGGAGTTCACCCGCAATCCCGAGGCCTCGATGGGCGACATCGCTCGGGCGGCCGAGTTGACGCGGGCGACCGTCTACCGCCACTTCGCGAACCGGGAGGCGCTCGAGGCGGCCATCCGCTCGGATGCGCTCGACCGGGCCTCCGGGGCGCTCGCCGACTGCCGACTCGACGACGGCACGGCGGTGGAGGTGCTGGGCCGGGTGATTCGAGCGCTGAGCGCGCAGGCCATGAGTCTCCGGTTCATGGTGCTGCAGGCTCCTGATTCCGACCCGGAGTTCCTCGCCCGGCGCGCACAGGTGTTGTCGCCCCTTGCAGACGTCGTCAGGCGGGGGCAGCGCGAGGGTCTCCTCGATGATCGTCTCTCACCCGAGTGGATCGTCACGACGATGGCGTCGCTGCTCGTCGCGGCGGTGCGCGCCGCGCCGTCGCCCGACGTCGAGGTGGCGGAGTTGGTGCATCGCACGCTGATGTTCGGGGTCGCGAAGCCCGCGGGCGACTGAGCGCCTCATGGAGCACACGGCGAGGGTGTTTCCCGAACCGGAGCGTCGGGCGTCAATCGGGAAGAGCCTGGACACCCGCTGCACCCGCGGCAGCACGGAGCCGCTCGTCCAGCGTGGCAAGCGGCATCCCAGTGCGCTCGGCGAGTTCGAGGTAGGCCGCGTCGTACGCGCTGAGTTTGTGCGCTGAGGCGACGGCCAGGATCGATGCCATCGATGGCGCCGGAGCCACCTCGATCGGGAGTGACCGCAGCGTCGAGGCGAACAGCACGGCCTTCGCCTCGACCAGTCGTCTCCTCCGCTGGGCGACGGTCAGTGCGTTCGCGATCTCGAAGACCCAGATCGACGGCGCGATCGCGCTGTCGGTGCGAAGCCGAGTCAGGAGCTCATCCGTTTCTACGGTCGACTCGTCCTCGAAGCACCATGCGAGCGTGACCGAGGCGTCGAGTACGAATGACATCAGTACCGACGTCCGTTCTCGATGAGGTCGCGCGTGTGAAGGCCGTCGAGTCGCACTCCCTTTCGGGCTTCGAGCAGCGCATCGACGAGGTCGTCGACCGCAGGACGCACGTCGAAGGGTACGAGTTTCGCGACGGGCCGGCCGTGCTTGGTGATGACAACCGTCTCACCGTCGCCGGCGCGTTCCAGCAGCGACGAGAAGTGCGTCTTGGCGTCGTAGGCGCTGATCGTGCTCATGTAATCAGACTAGTCGTAGACTAGTTTTTCCTCAAGGATCTGCCCGCACATACGGGAGTTGGCCGCGGGTCGTGGCCTCACGAATCCCCGAGTGTTCGGATCAGGGGTCCGTGGTGAAGACCACTTCGACAGCAATATCGACTGCTGGTGACGCCGTCCCCGCAGACCAGCCTGTTCACCCTCGCGGCACTGGCGGCCGATATCGAGGAGCTCACCGGGTTTCCGGTCGATGTCGTCGCTGACTCCGGCGTGTCCGGCTCGGCCGCCGCAACGCGCATCGTGCAGGAAGCCGTTCCTCTCTGATGGATGAATCGACGGGCAGAGGTGCGCGGTTCAGCCGAGCACCTCGACGCGAGACATCCGATCGGTCCGAGCGCGACCGTCTGAATGTCGTGACCGAACTCGCCGAGATCGACGAACGGCTCGAACGAGTGCGCCGGTCGGATCGCAAGGACTTCCATGACGGATCACCGTCATATGACTCGGCGTCGATCGCCGTCGTGCGGCTGACCGGGTTGCTCGAGCGGTCGGAGTTCTCCGACCTTCGTGAGGTGCTGACCGAGGAGGAATCCCGAAGTCTCCGGACGATCCGCAACATCATCTCGCACGGTGGCTACGCCGACATGAACGGCGACGTGTTCTGGGCGACCGTCATCACGCATCTGCCCGACCTCGTGCGCCGGCTCCGCGACGCGTGACCGTCCGAGACGGCACCCCAAGGCGCCCGGAATCCGACGTTCACACGTTCGTCACGCGCTCGCCTTAGGGTGAAACCCGTGAAGCCCATCCGCAAGTTCACCGTCCGTGCCGTCGTCCCGGGCGCGCTCTCGGCCCTCGAAGAGCTCGCGGGGAACCTGCGATGGTCGTGGCACGAGCCCACCAAACGCCTGTTCGAGCACATCGACCCGGCCGTCTGGCAGGGCTCGCGACGCGACCCCGTCGCCTTCCTCGGCGAGGTGGACCCGGCGCGTCTCGCCGAGCTCGCGGCCGACGGCGACTACGTCGAGTGGGCCGAGCGCGAGCGGGCGGGCCTGCGCGAGTACCTCGCCGAGCCGCGCTGGTTCCAGTCGCTCGGTGCGGATGCGCCGCGACTCGTCGCCTACTTCTCACCCGAGTTCGGCATCACCGCCGCCCTGCCGCAGTACTCGGGAGGACTCGGCATCCTCGCGGGCGATCACCTGAAGGCGGCATCCGACCTCGGGGTCCCGCTCGTCGGCGTCGGCCTGTTCTACAAGGCGGGGTACTTCTCGCAGTCGATCTCGCCCGACGGGTGGCAGCAGGAGCGCTACCCCGTGCTCGACCCCGACGGACTGCCGCTCTCGGTGCTGCGGCGCCCTGACGGCGCGCCCGTGCAGGTGACCCTCGCCCTTCCCGACGACCGGTCGCTGCACGCGCGCGTCTGGAAGGCCGCGGTCGGCCGCATCACGCTGCTCATGCTCGACACCGGCATCCCGGCGAACACCGACGAGCTGCGCTCGGTGACCGACCGGCTCTACGGCGGCGGCGGCGAGCACCGGCTGCTGCAGGAACTCCTGCTCGGCATCGGCGGCGCCCGCGCCGTGCGCGCCTACACCGAGCTCGCAGGGCTGCCGTCGCCCGACGTGTTCCACATGAACGAGGGGCACGCCGGATTCCTCGGGCTCGAGCGCATCGCCACGCACATCGCCGAGGGCCTCTCGTTCGCCGAGGCGCTGCAGGTCGTGCGCGCCGGCACCGTGTTCACGACGCACACGCCCGTGCCCGCCGGCATCGACCGCTTCGACCGGGGACTCGTCGAGCGCTACCTCACGAGTTCGCTGCTGCCGGGCGTGGAGCCCGCCGACGCGCTCGCCCTCGGCGTCGAGCCCGGCGCCGACCCCGAGACGAGCGCCTTCAACATGGCCGTCATGGGGCTGCGGCTCGCCCAGCACGCCAACGGCGTCTCGAAGCTGCACGGCAAGGTGAGCCGGCGCATGTTCGGCGACCTCTGGCCAGGCTTCGACGCCGATGAGGTGCCGATCACGTCGATCACCAACGGCGTGCACGCGCCGACCTGGACCGACCCGGCGCTCGTCGGCCTCGCCGAGTCGACGCTCGGCACCGCCGACACCGAGCACGCCGACTGGCTGAGCCCCGCCCTCTCCGACGGCGAGTTCTGGAACGTCAAGCGACGGATGCGACTGCAACTCGTCGAGGACGCGCGCCGTCGCCTCGCCGCGGCGTGGTCGGAGCAGCACGGCGGCGCGTCGGCGCCGGCCTGGGTGACGCAGGTCCTCGATCCCGACACGCTCACGGTGGGCTTCGCCCGGCGCGTGCCGACGTACAAGCGCCTCACGCTGATGCTGCAGGACCCCGAGCGACTGAAGGCGATCCTCACGAACCCCGAGCGGCCCGTGCAGTTCGTGATCGCGGGCAAGTCGCATCCGGCCGACGACGAGGGCAAGCGGCTCATCCAGCAGCTCGTGCAGTTCGCGCAGCAGCCCGAACTGCGCGAGCGCATCGTGTTCCTGCCCGACTACGACATGGGCATGGCCGAGCTGCTCTACCCCGGCTGCGACGTGTGGCTGAACAACCCGCTGCGGCCGCTCGAGGCGTGCGGCACGTCGGGCATGAAGGCCGCCATGAACGGCGCGCTCAACCTCTCGATCCTCGACGGCTGGTGGGCCGAATACGCGGGCGACGACTACGGCTGGGTGATTCCGTCGGCGGATGCCGCGGGCGATGCGGGGGAGCGCGACGCCCTCGAGGCGTCCGCCCTCTACGACCTGCTCGAGCACCGCGTCGTGACCCGGTACTACGAGCGCGACGGCGACGGCGTGCCCGTGGAGTGGGTGCGCCGGGTGCGGCAGACGCTCGCGACGCTCGCGCCCGACCTCGGCGCCGACCGCATGGTGAAGGAGTACGTCGAGCGGCTCTACCGCCGGGCCGCCGAGCATGCGGCGAAGGTGGAGGCCGACGGCGACCGGGGGGCCCGCGACCTCGCCGCGTTCGACGCGCGGGTGCGGGCCGCGTGGCCGAACGTGCACGTGACGCACGTGGAGTCGGGCGGCGTGGAGTCGCCGCATGTCGGCGACGCGTTGCGACTGCGTGCGTACGTCGAGCTCGACGGGCTCGCGCCCGACGATGTCGCCGTCGAGGTCGTCTACGGTCGCAGCCGCTCCGACGAGACGATCGAGGACGTGCGGCGCACGGCGCTCGAACCCGATGGGGCTCCGGATGCCTCGGGCCCCCGCCTGTACACGGGCACCGTCGTGCTCGACCGCGCGGGAGCATTCGGGTACACGGTGCGCGTGGTGCCGCGGCATCCGCTCATGCTCTCGCCCGCGGAGCTGGGACTGGTCGCGGTCGCGGGCTGAGGGGCACCGGCACCTCCGTCGCGTCGCGTCGCGCCGCGTCATGAATGGCGGATATACGATCGGGCGCGCCGGGTTCGGGTGCGAATCCGCGGGGTGGCGGATCGTATATCCGCAGAATCGGGCACTTCGCCCCTCCGGGCTGAGCAGCGCGGGCGGGTCAACGCTCGCGGGCGATCGGGGCGTAGCGGCCCGAGGTCACCCTGATGAGGTCGTCGGGCGCGAGCTCGAGGTCGAGGCCGCGGCGTCCGCCCGACACGTAGACCGTCTCGCAGAGGATCGCCGACTCGTCGAGCACGGTCGGCAGCGCCGTCTTCTGCCCGATGGGGCTGATGCCGCCCACGACGTACCCGGTCTTCCGCTCGGCCACGGCGGGATCGGCCATCTCCGCGCGCTTGCCGCCGAGCGCCTGCGCGAGCGCCTTGAGGTCGAGCTGCAGCGCGACCGGCACGATCCCGACCGCGAGCGCGCCGTCGACGCTCGCGAGCAGCGTCTTGAACACCCGATCGGGGTCGAGTCCGAGCTTCTCGGCGGCCTCCAGCCCATAGGCCGCGGCCCGCGGGTCGTGCTCGTACGCGTGCACCGTGAACGCGATGCCCGCCCTGGCGAGCGCGACCGTCGCAGGCGTGCCGGCCGAGGCATCCGCTCGCCTGGCCATCATCGCTCCCCGTGGGCGCGGAACAGCACCATCGACAGCGGCGGCACCGCGATGCGCTCGCCCGGCGCGTGGTCGGCGCCGACGTCGACGGGCTCGTCGCCCGAGGAGTCCCACAGTCGCGTGTAGCCCGTGACGCCCTCGTGCGTCGGCAGCGACACCTCGGTCTCGGTCTCGTGCGCGTGCACGACGAGCAGGATGCGGTTGAACGCCTCGAACTCGGGCGTCGACGCCGCGAGGTACTGCAGCGTGCGCTGCTCGGGGGAGTGCCAGTCGTCGATGGTCATCGTCGTGCCCTCGGCGTTGAACCAGTCCATCTGCGAGGCGCTCGGGGTCGATTCACCGAACCGGCCGAACCGCACCGGCCGGATCGCCGGGTTCTCGGCGCGCAGGCGCAGCAGTCGCCTCGTGGTCGCGAGAAGTCTCGCGTCGAGCTCGCTGTCGCTCCACGCGAGCCAGGTGAGCTCGGAGTCGTGGCAGTACGCGTTGTTGTTGCCGCGCTGGCTGCGTCCGTACTCGTCGCCGGCCGTCAGCATCGGCACGCCCGCCGAGAGCAGCAGGGTGGCGAGCAGGTTCCGGATGCTCCGCCGACGCGCCGAGAGGATGCTCGCGTCATCCGTCTCGCCCTCGACGCCGTGGTTGTACGAGTTGTTGTTGTCGGTGCCGTCACGATTGGCCTCGCCGTTGCCGAGGTTGTGCTTCGTGTCGTACGCGGTCAGGTCGGCGAGCGTGAAGCCGTCGTGCGCCGTGACGAAGTTGAGGCTCGCGAGCGGCCCGCGCTCGACCGAGAAGGTGTTCGACGAGCCGGCGAGGCGGGTGGCGAACCGGCCGATGCCGCTGCCGGCGGTGCCGGTCTCGCGCTCCCGACGCAGGTCGCCGAGCCAGAAGTCGCGCATGCGATCGCGGTAGCGGTCGTTCCACTCGCTGAACCCCGCGGGGAAGTTGCCGGTCTGCCAGCCGCCGGGGCCGACGTCCCACGGCTCGGCGATGAGCTTCGTGTCGCCGACCACGGGGTCGTCGAGCATCGCCTGCAGCAGCGGATGCTCGGGCGTGTAGGCGCCGTGGTCGTCGCGGCCGAGTGTCGCCGCGAGATCGAGCCGGAACCCGTCGACCTGCAGCTCGTCGGCGAAGTACCGCATCGAGTCGAGCACGAGTCGTCTGGCCGGCTCGCGGCCGAAGTCGAGCGTGTTGCCGCATCCGGTCGTGTCGACGTACCGGCCGTGCGCGTCGTGCCGGTAGTACGCCGCGTTGTCGATGCCGCGGAACGAGTACGTCGGCCCCTGGCGACCCTCCTCGGCGGTGTGGTTGTAGACGACGTCGAGCACGACCTCGAGGCCGGCCTCGTGCAGCCGCCGCACCATGCCGGCGAACTCGCGCCGCACCGCGTGGGCGCCCTCGGCCTGCGCGGCAGCCGTGGCATACGGCGCATGCGCGGCGAAGAACGCGAGCGTGTTGTAGCCCCAGTAGTTCGGGCGGCCCTGCCGAACGAGTCGCTCCTCGGAGACGAACGCGTGCACGGGCAGGAGCTCGACGGTCGTGACGCCCAGCCCCGTGAGGTATTCGAGCGACGCGTCGTGGGCGAGGCCGGCATACGTGCCGCGAAGCGGCTCGGGGATTCGGTCGTTCAGCTTCGAGAAGCCGCGCACGTGCGCCTCGTACACGACGGTGTGGTCGAGCGGGATACGGGGCTTCGTCGTGCCCGACCAGTCGAAGCCGCCGTCGACGAGCGCCTCGAGCGCGACCCCGCGCCACGACCCGTCGGCGACCGGGACGAGCCCACGCGCGTACGGGTCGAGCAGCGTGTGCGCCGGGTTGAACGCGTGCTCGAGGCCCACGGGGCCGTCGACGCACAGGCCGTAGCGGGCGCCCGGGACGAGCGCCGCGGATGCCGCTTCCCACACGCCGTGCTCGTCGCGCACGAGCGGGGCGCGCGACGTCGCCCAGCCCACGTCGCCGTCGTCGAACACCTCGAGTTCGATCGAGGTCGCGTGCTCTGACCAGACCCGGATCGTGCCGCCGTCGGGACCCGTGCGGACGCCGAGGTCGTGCAGGGGGTCGGGCGCGGGCATGCGATCTACAGTAGTTCGTGTGGAAGCGCTCCCCGCGCCGCGGCGTTCCGTGCTGCGGGTCGGGTGCTGAGGGGGTTTCCGGGAGGAGGTGTGGTCATGGTCTACCTCGACCATGCCGCCACGACCCCCATGCGCCCAGAGGCGATCGAGGCGCTCACGGCCGCCCTGAGGGTCGTGGGGAATCCATCGTCGATCCACAGTGCCGGCCAGGGGGCGAAGCGCCTGCTCGAGGAGTCGCGCGAACGCGTCGCCGCGACGCTCGGGGCCGACGGCATCGAGGTCGTGTTCACCGGCAGCGGCACCGAGGCCGTGAACCTCGCGATCAAGGGGCTGTGGTGGAGCCGGCAGGCGGATGCCTCGACGTCCCGTCCGCGCCCGCGCATCCTCGTCCCGGCGGGGGAGCACCACGCCACGATCGACACCGTCGAGTGGCTGGCCGAGCACGAGGGCGCCGTCGTCGAGGAGGTGCCGGTCGACGAGGTGGGGCGGGTGCGGCTCGACGCGCTCGCCGCGGCACTCGAGCGGGACGCGGCATCCGTGGCGCTCGTCACCATGATCTGGGCGAACAACGAGGTCGGCACCATTCAGCCCGTGGCCGAGGTCGCCCGCCTCGCCGCGCGCGCCGGCGTGCCGCTGCACGTCGACGCGATCGCCGCGTACGGACAGCTGCCGATCGATTTCCACGGTCTGCGCCGGGCGACGGATGCCCCGGCCGGCGCCGGTCTCGTCGCCCTCAGCGTCTCGGCGCACAAGATCGGCGGGCCCGTGGGCATCGGGGCGCTCGTGCTCGACCGGTCGGCGACGATCGAGCCGCTGATCCACGGCGGCGGACAGCAGCGCAAGGTGCGCTCGGGCACCCAGGACGTCGCGGCGGCCGCGGCGTTCGCGGCGGCGGCATCCACGGTGCACGACCGACTCGACGCGGATGCCGAGCGGATGTCGCGACTGCGCGATCGGGTCATCGCGGGCGTCCTGGCGGCGGTGCCGTCGGCGGTGTTGTCGGGCGACGCCAGGCCGGGCGGACGACTGCCCGGCAACGTGCACGTCTCGTTCCCCGGCTGCGAGGGCGACTCGCTGCTGTTCCTGCTCGACATGGCGGGCGTCGCCGTCTCGACGGGGTCGGCCTGCCAGGCGGGTGTGCCCGAGCCGTCGCACGTGCTCATGGCGATGGGGCGCTCCGAGGCGGACGCGCGCGGGGCGCTGCGCATCACGCTCGGACACGGGTCCACCGACGCCGACGTCGATGCGTTCCTCGCGGCGCTGCCGGGCGCCTACGCCCAGGCGGCTCGCGCCGGGCTCGCGGCCCGGGCGACGTCGTTCGACCGCTGAGCGGGCGAGCCCGCGGCATCCGCCCGGCATCCACTCGCGGGCCCGTCGGCATCCGTTCAGCACCGGTTTCGTACACTGGAACGATGCGGGTTCTGGCAGCGATGAGCGGCGGCGTCGACAGCGCCGTCGCGGCGGCGCGCGCCGTCGACGCGGGGCACGACGTGGTGGGCGTGCACCTCGCGCTCAGCCGCATGCCCGGCACCCTTCGCACCGGCAGCCGCGGCTGCTGCACGATCGAGGACTCGATGGACGCGCAGCGCGCCGCGAACGTGCTCGGCATTCCGTACTACGTGTGGGACTTCTCCGAGCGGTTCAAGGCCGACGTGGTCGACGACTTCATCGCCGAGTACTCCGCGGGCCGCACGCCCAACCCGTGCATGCGCTGCAACGAGCGCATCAAGTTCGCCGCGCTGCTCGAGAAGGCGCTCGCGCTCGGCTTCGACGCGGTGTGCACCGGCCACTACGCGACCATCGTGACGGATGCCGCGGGGAACCGCGAGCTCCACCGGGCGAGCGCCTGGGCGAAGGACCAGTCGTACGTGCTCGGCGTGCTCACCGCCGAGCAGCTCGCGCACGCCTACTTCCCGCTGGGCGACACGCCCTCGAAGCAGCTCGTGCGCGAGGAGGCGGCCCGGCGCGGGCTGAGCGTCGCGCAGAAGCCCGACTCGCACGACATCTGCTTCATCCCCGACGGCGACACCCGCGGCTGGCTCGCCGACAAGGTCGGCACGGCCACGGGCGACATCGTCGACCGGTCGGGTGAGGTCGTCGGGTCGCACGAGGGCGCGCACGCGTACACGGTCGGCCAGCGCCGCGGGCTGCGCCTCGGCACGCCCGCGCCCGACGGCCGCCCGCGCTTCGTGCTCGAGGTGCGGCCGAAGGAGAACACCGTCGTGGTCGGGCCGAAGGAGGCGCTCGCGACGGCCGAGATCGCCGGCTCGCGCTACACGTGGGCCGGGCAGCCGCCCGAGGATGCCGCGACGCCGTTCGCGTGCGAGGTGCAGATCCGGGCGCACGCCGACCCGGTGCACGCGATGGCGGTCGTGGCCGGCGGCGAACTGGTGATCACCCCGGAGCATCCGCTCGACGGCGTGGCACCCGGGCAGACCGCGGTGGTGTACGTCGGCACCCGCGTGCTCGGCCAGTGCACCATCGACCGAACGGTGAGCGCGGTCCCCGTCGACGCCTGAGCAGGGTGTCGCGGGCTGCGGGCAATCGCGCCGTCGCGACATCCGTCGATCTCCGGAATCGCCCGGAGGAAATCCCCAGCTTCGGTGCGGACTCTCGCCGCAGGGAGCCGAGTCGCGTAGATTCGCGGCTGGCGCTACCCCCGGCGCCATGCACGTGACGAGGAGATACCAGTGTCCTACCCGCTGTACCCCGCCGATCCGACCGCAGACCCGGCCGAGCCGTTCCGGAAGCTCGACACGGGGCCGATGACTGCCCCGGTGGCCACCGTCGGCCAGCGACCCGGCGCGTGGGAGAACGTCGTCGACGACCGCCCGCCCACGGCCGAGGAGTTGCTCGAACGCCAGCGGGAGCGATTCGGCGGAGTCAAGGTCGGCTCGGCCTTCTTCGGGCTGCTCATCACCGTGGCCGTGGGAGCGATCCTCGGCGGTGTCCTCGCCACCGCCGGCGCGGCACTCGGACTCGGTCCGCTGCTGCTTCCGCGAGTCCCGGCGCGGGTCGCGTCGTTCGACGCCGAGCTGGTCGGCTGGTTCGTCCTGAGCGCGGGGCTCGCGATCGTGCTCGTCGCGTTCTACTGCGGCGGGTACGTGGCGGGGCGCATGGCGCGCTTCAGCGGCTTCGTGCAGGGACTCGCGGTCTGGGCCTGGGCGCTCGTCGTCGCGATCCTCGCAGGCGTGGCCGGCTTCCTCTTCGGCGGCCGCCTGGTCGACGACGTGACCGACCGCGTCGACGGATTCGGACGCCTCCTGTTTCCCGAGGACTTCGTCGTGATCGCGGCCATCATCGCGGCCGTCGTCGTGGCCGTCGCGGGACTGGGCGTCGCCATGCTCGGCGGCATGGCCGGCATGCGGTACCACCGACGCGTGGACCGCGTCGCGCTCGACGCGTAGCGTGCGATCTCGCGGTGCGCGGAGCCTGAACGCGTGCGGAGCCTGAACGCGCCGAGCCTGAACGCGCGCCGAGCCTGAACGCGCGCCGAGCGTTGGCTGCACGTCGCGAGTACGGGAATCGGGCGCCTGTCAAGGCCCCTACCGCAGCGCCCGCATCGTCATAGGGTCGGATCGGCGCCGCAGGCATCACCCATGGGCGGCGCACGACGAGAGGGGACCATCATGAGCACCTCATCCGACCGGCCGGGTCGAGATCCCTACCCGGCGAACACGCCCGCATCCACGCCCGCGGACCCGGTCGTCGATCGCGACCGTGACGGCGTCGACGACCGCCGTGAGGTCGCCGACCGCGACCGTGTGGACGACCGCCGCGAGATCGTGGACCGCGACCGCGACGGCGTGGACGACCGCCGCGAGGTCGTCGATCGCGACCGCCACCTCGTCGATCGCGACGAGGTCATCGCCCGCGAGCGCGAGGCGTTCGGCGGCGTGAAGGCGGGATCGGCGTTCTTCGGCTGGCTCACCGCCACGGGCACCGCCGTACTCCTCACCGCGCTGCTCGCCGCGACCGGTGCGGCGCTCGGGCTCGGCATCGTCGAGTCCGACACGGCCGTCGACGACGCCGCCGTCGACGCCGAGACCGTCGGCTGGGTCGGCGCGATCGCGCTGCTCGTGATCCTGTTCGTGGCCTACTACGCCGGCGGCTACGTCGCCGGCCGCATGGCCCGCTTCAACGGGATCCTCCAGGGCATCGCGGTGTGGGTCTGGGCGCTCGTCATCGCGATCATCGTGGCGCTGGTCAGCGTCGTGCTGGGGAGCCAGTACGACGTGCTCGGCGAGCTGAACGTCTTCCCGCGGTTCCCCGTGGCCGAGGGCGATCTGACTGTGGTCGGCATCATCACCACGATCGTCGTGATCATCGCGAGCCTCGGCGGCGCGATCCTCGGCGGCAAGGCCGGCACGCACTACCACCGCAAGGTGGATCGCGCCGGCCTGGTTCCCGAGCGGTAGCCCGCGAGAGGCGGAGGCGGGGCGCGAGGGCGCCCCGCCTCGTCGCGTATCCGAGGAGATCCGGATGTTCGATGACCGACTGGGCACGATTCGACCTCGGCTGTGCGAATCTCCTCGCATGGCGTTCGCCCGGCGTCCGCGACGGCGTCGGAGGCCGCCCATAGGATGGCGCGTGTGAGCGACATCCCAACCGATTTCGAATCCGCCCGCGCCGAAGCGGAGGAGCTCGCCGAACGCATCGAGCGATATCGCACCACGTACTACTCCGAGGGCGTCAGCCTCGTCAGCGATGCCGAGTACGACGTGCTCTTCCATCGCCTCGAAGCCCTCGAACGCGAGTTCCCCGAGCTCGCCGGTCAAGACAGCCCCACCCAGCAGGTCGGTGCGGCGCTCGTCTCCGCCGGCTTCCCGCCGCACGAGCACGCCGAGCGCATGCTCAGCCTCGACAACGTCTTCACGCTCGACGAGTTCGCCGAGTGGGCGACCAAGGCGCAGGCGGCGGCAGGGCGTCCGGTGCGCTGGCTCTCGGAGCTCAAGATCGACGGACTGGCGATCAGCCTCGCCTATCGCGACGGCGTGCTCGAGACGGCCACGACCCGAGGCGACGGCCGGGTGGGCGAGGACATCACCGAGAACGTCGACCTCATCCCCGCGATCCCGCGGCGACTCGAGGGCGAGGGATATCCGTCGTTCTTCGAGGTCCGCGGCGAGGTGTTCCTCCGATCCGAGGACTTCGAAGCGCTCAACGCGCGGCAGCACGCGCTGCAGGCGGAATTCGCCGACGAGCAGCGGGCCAGGGGCAGGGCGGATGACGCGATCCCGACCCGATTCCCCGAGTTCGCGAACGCGCGCAACACGGCGGCCGGCAGCATCCGCCAGCGACGCGAGAACAAGTCGCCGCAGCAGCTCGAGCTGATGCGCGAGCGCCTGGGGAGGCTCTCGCTGTACCTGCACGGCATCGGCGCGTGGGACGACCCGCCCGTCTCGAGCCAGTCCGAGATCTACGGCCTCCTCGCCGGCTGGGGCCTGCCCGTCTCGCCGCACACGCGGGTGTTCGACACGATCGACGAGGTCACCGCCTTCATCGCGCACCACGGCGAGCACCGCCACGACGTCGAACACGAGATCGACGGCATCGTCGTGAAGGTCGACGAGCTCGCGCTCCACGCCGAGCTCGGCGCGACCAGCCGGGCGCCGCGCTGGGCGATCGCCTACAAGTACCCGCCCGAGGAGGTGCACACGAAGCTCCTCGACATCCGCGTCGGCATCGGCCGCACCGGGCGTGCGACACCCTACGCGGTGATGGCACCGGTGAAGGTGCAGGGCAGCACGGTGCAGCAGGCGACGCTCCACAACCAGGAGGTCGTGAAGGCCAAGGGCGTGCTCATCGGCGACACCGTCGTGCTCCGCAAGGCGGGCGACGTGATCCCCGAGATCCTCGGTGCGGTCGAAGAGCTCCGCGACGGCACCGAGCGCGAATGGCAGATGCCCGCCGAATGTCCCGAGTGCGGCACGCCGCTGCGCCCCATGAAGGAGGGCGACATCGACCTGCGCTGCCCGAACGCGAGGTCCTGTCCCGCACAGGTGCGCGGGCGCGTGGAGCACATCGGGTCGCGCGGCGCCCTCGACATCGAGGCGCTCGGCGAGGTCACCGCCGCCGCACTGACGCAGCCCGAGTTCCCCGAGGTGCCGCCGCTCGTCACCGAGGCGCGGCTGTTCGAGCTCACCATCGACGAACTCGTGCCGATCGTGGTCGTCGTGCGAGACCCCGAGACCGGAGAGCCGAAGGTCGACGAGCAGACCGGCGAGGCGGTGCGGCGCGCCCCGTTCCAGAAGATCACGCGTCAGGCGACCAGATCCCGGCCCGCGGAGTACGGCCCGTCGGGGGCCGCGATCAAGCTCCTCGACGAACTCGAGAAGGCCAAGACCAAGCCGCTCTGGCGCATCCTCGTGTCGCTGAACATCCGCCACGTCGGCCCGGTCGCGGCACGTGCCCTCGCCGACCACTTCGGATCGCTCGAGGCCATCCGCACGGCGTCGCGCGAAGAACTCGCCGAGGTCGAAGGCGTGGGCGGCATCATCGCCGACTCCCTGCTCGAGTGGTTCGAGGTCGACTGGCACCGCGAGATCGTCGACCGGTGGTCGGCGTCCGGCGTGCGGTTCGTCACCGAGGGCCATCCCGGGCCGGGCCGCGCTGCGGAGGCGGGCGGCGTGCTGGCCGGACTCACGGTCGTGGCGACCGGCTCCCTCGACGGGTTCACCCGTGAGGGCGCGCAGGAGGCGATCATCGCGGCGGGCGGCAAGGCGGCCTCGAGCGTGTCGAAGAAGACCGACTTCGTCGCGGCAGGGCCGGGCGCCGGTTCGAAGCTCGCGAAGGCGGAGGAACTCGGCGTTCGGGTCATCGACGCCGCCCAGTTCGCGCGCCTCGTGACCGAGGGACCGGCGGCGCTCGACACGTGACCGGGAGCGGGGAGATCAGGCGATGACGGATGACGCGGGCCGAGGTGCAGACGATGCCGGCACCGGTGCCGACCCGGACGCCGGGTCCGACGCCGACCCGGGGCGCGCTCCCGGCACGAGCCGCCGGGACTTCCTGAGGATCGGCGGCGCCGCGGCCGCCGGCGCCGTGGTCGGTGGTGGCGTGGGCGCGGCGGTCGGTGCCGCCGTCGGCCATCGGGCAGGACTCGACGAGGGTCTCGGCGACGTCGTGCCCCTCACGCCCCGGCAGGAGGCCGGCTTCGACCATCTCGTCGTGCTGATGGGCGAGAACCGGTCGTTCGACAACCTCCTCGGCTTCCTCTACACGCCCGACGACCTGCCCGACGGCGAGGCGTTCGAGGGCCTCGCGTTCGGCGACCACCGCAACACGTCGCCCGACGGCACCGAGGTCGCCGCACACGTCTACGACGGGCCGACCGACGAGATCATGGGTCGCCCGAATCCCGATCCGGGCGAGGAGTTCCCGCACGTCAACACCCAGCTCTTCGGCACCGTCGACCCGGCCACGAACGCCGAGCTGTTCGTCGAGCACATGGAGGCGCCCTACAACACGCCCCCGAAGGGCGCGGAGGCGTCGATGTCGGGCTTCGTGCGCGACTACTGGATCAACTTCATGCGCCTGCGCAAGGGCGTGCCGCCCACCGCCGACGAGGCCCGGCAGATCATGGGCTCGTTCTCGCCGCAGATGCTGCCGGTGCTCTCGACCCTGGCGAAGAACTTCGCCGTCTACGACCACTGGTACTGCGCCGTGCCGTCGCAGACGTTCTGCAACCGGTCGTTCTTCCATGCCTCGACCTCGCACGGCTTCGTCACGAACAAGCACGGCGGCGGCTACGAGAAGTGGCTCGATGCGCCCGCGACGCCGACCATCTTCAACCGCCTCGAAGACGCCGGCATCTCGTGGCGGATCTACTTCGACGAGTTGCAGCTCGTGTCGTTCACGGGCGTGCTGCACGCCCCGGTGCTCGAGCCGTACTGGCGCACCGAGCACTTCGCCACGATGACCGAGTTCTACGAGGACGCGCGCCTCGGCACCCTGCCGGCGTACGCGTTCATCGAGCCGCGCATGACGTACAACCACAACGACTTCCACCCGCCGTTCGGCGCACTCCGGGAGGAGGTCGTCGACGGTCGCCCGGTCATCGACAGCGCCGTCTCCGACGTGCGGGCGGGGGAGGCGCTCGTGCACGAGATCTACGAGGCCATCAAGCGCAGCGACGCGCCCGAGGGCTCGAACGCGATGAACACGATGCTCCTCATCACGTTCGACGAGCACGGGGGCACGTACGACCATGTGCCGCCCCCGCCGGCCACCCCGCCGCACGACGGCTCCGAGGGCGAGATGGGGTTCGGTTTCGACCGACTCGGATGCCGCGTCCCCGCGATCGCGGTGTCGGCCTACACGCGGGCGGGCACCATCGTGCACGATGAGACGCACCACGCCGCCGTCATCGCGACGCTCTCTCGGCTGCACGGGCTCGAACCGCTCACCCGGCGGGATGTCGGAGCCAACGACCTGTTCGGCGCCGTCAACCTCGACGAGCCGCGCCCGCCGATCACGTGGCCGTCGACCATGCCCCAGTACCTCCCGCCGAACCCGCAGGCCGAGGCGCCGCACCCGGCCCACGCGCACAAGGACAAGCCGCTGAGCCCGCCCGCACGGGGGCTCCTCGGACTCCTGCTGGCGAAGTACGGCGCGCCCGGCGCGGAGGAGCCGGCGACGTACGCCGACGCCTACGAACTGCTCCACACGCACGGCATCGGCCTCTTCGGCGCACCCCGTTAGAATCGGTGGGATCCCCATCCCGACACGACGGAGCAGCATGTCCGAAATCAATGCGGAGCAGGTCGCCCACCTCGCGAACCTCGCCCGCATCGCGCTCACCGAGGAAGAGATCGAGCACCTCACGGCGGAGCTCGGCCAGATCATGCAGGCGGTCGAGAAGGTGAGCGAGGTGGCCACCCCCGACGTGCCGCCGACGAGCCACCCCATCCCGATGCAGAACGTCTTCCGCGACGACGTCGTGGGCGACATCCTCACCGTCGAGCAGGCGCTCTCGGGGGCACCCGAGTCCGACGGCTCACGGTTCGTGGTCTCGGCGATCCTGGGGGAGGAACAGTGAGCGAACACCTGATCCGGCTCACCGCCGCCCAGCTCGGCGAGCGCCTCGCCTCGGGCGACGTCTCCTCGGTCGAGGCCACGCGAGCCCACCTCGACCGCATCGCCGCCGTCGACGGCGCGGTGCACGCGTTCCTGCACGTCGACGGCGAGCGCGCCCTCGACACGGCCGCCGACATCGACCGCCGCCGCGCCGCGGGCGAAGAACTCGGCCCCCTCGCCGGCGTGCCGATCGCCATCAAGGACGTGCTCGTCACCGAGGGCATGCCCTCGACGGCCGGGTCGCGCATCCTCGAGGGCTGGGTGCCCCCGTATGACGCGACACCCGTGCGCAGGGTGCGCGAGGCCGGCATGGTCGTGCTCGGCAAGACCAACATGGACGAGTTCGCGATGGGCTCCTCGACCGAGCACTCGGCCTACGGGCCCACGTACAACCCGTGGGACCTCGAGCGCATCCCCGGCGGCTCGGGCGGGGGCTCCGCGGCATCCGTCGCCGCCTTCGAAGCCCCCGTGGCGCTCGGCAGCGACACGGGCGGCTCGATCCGCCAGCCCGCGCACGTCACCGGCACCGTCGGCGTGAAGCCCACCTACGGCGCGGTGAGCCGGTACGGCTCCATCGCGCTGGCCTCGTCGCTCGACCAGGTCGGTCCGGTCACGCGCACGGTGCTCGACGCCGCCCTCCTGCAGGACGTCATCGCGGGCCACGACCCGCGCGACTCGACGTCCATCCCCGAGGCGTGGCCGTCCATGGCCGACGCGGTACGGCGAGCGGATGTCGCGGGCCTCCGCATCGGCGTCGTGAAGGAGCTCGACTCCGACGGCTTCCAGTCGGGCGTGCGATCGCGCTTCCACGAGGCGCTCGAGCTGCTCGAGCGGGGCGGCGCCGAGATCGTGGAGGTGAGCGCGCCGCACTTCGAGTACTCGATCGCCGCGTATTACCTCATCCTTCCCGCCGAGGCGTCCTCCAACCTCGCGAAGTTCGACTCGGTGCGCTTCGGCCTGCGGGTCACGCCCGAGGGCGGCGGCACGGTGGAGCAGGTGATGGGCGCCACCCGTGAGGCCGGCTTCGGCCCCGAGGTGAAGCGGCGCATCATCCTCGGCACCTACGCCCTGTCGGCCGGCTACTACGACGCCTACTACGGCAGCGCCCAGAAGGTGCGCACGCTCGTGCAGCGCGACTTCGACGCGGCGTTCGCCAAGGTCGACGTGCTCGCCACGCCGACCGCGCCGACCACCGCGTTCAAGCTCGGCGAGAAGCTCGACGACCCGCTCGCGATGTACCTCAACGACATCGCGACGATCCCGGCCAACCTCGCCGGGGTGCCCGGCATCTCGGTGCCCGCCGGTCTCGCCCCCGAGGACGGCCTGCCCGTCGGCATCCAGTTCCTCGCGCCGGCGCGCGAGGACGCTCGCCTCTACAACGTGGGCGGCGCCCTCGAGCGGCTCCTGGTCGAACAGTGGGGCGGTCCGCTCCTCGACCGGGCTCCCGATCTTTCGTCACATGAGATGGCCGCGGCCGAGGAGGGTGTCGTCTGATGGCGCGCGCAGAACTGATGGACTTCGACGAGGCGCTCGAGCTGTTCGAGCCGGTCATCGGCCTCGAGGTGCACGTCGAGCTGAACACCCGCACGAAGATGTTCTCCCCGGCGCCCAACCCGGCGAACTCCGAGTTCCACGGAGCCGAGCCGAACACGCTCGTCGCCCCGGTCGACCTCGGCCTGCCGGGTTCGCTCCCGGTGGTCAACGGCGAGGCCGTGCGCAACTCGATCTCGCTCGGGCTGGCGCTCGGCTGCAGCATCGCCGAGTCGTGCCGGTTCGCCCGCAAGAACTACTTCTATCCCGACCTCGCGAAGAACTACCAGATCTCGCAGTACGACGAGCCGATCGCGTTCGAGGGCTCGGTCGAGGTGGAGCTCGAGAACGGCCGGGTCTTCCAGGTGCCGATCGAGCGTGCGCACATGGAGGAGGACGCGGGCAAGCTCACGCACGTGGGCGGTTCCACCGGGCGCATCCACGGTGCGGAGTACTCGCTCGTCGACTACAACCGCGCGGGCGTGCCGCTCGTCGAGATCGTCACCAAGCCGATCTTCGGCGGTGAGGCGGATGCCCCCGCGCTCGCGCGCGCCTACGTGTCGACGATCCGCGACATCGTGATCTCGCTCGGCATCTCCGAGGCGCGCATGGAGCGCGGCAACCTCCGTTGCGACGCGAACGTGTCGCTGCGCCGGCGCGCTGCGGCGGGTGAGCCGGCCGAACCCCTCGGCACGCGCACCGAGACGAAGAACGTGAACTCGTTCCGCTCGATCGAGCGCGCGGTGCGCCACGAGATCCAGCGGCAGGCGGCCATCCTCGCGAAGGGCGGCACCATCACCCAGGAGACGCGCCACTGGCACGAGGACACCGGCACCACGAGCCCCGGTCGTCCGAAGTCCGATGCCGACGACTACCGGTACTTCCCCGAGCCCGACCTGCTGCCGGTGGTGCCGTCGAGGGAGCTCGTCGAGGAGCTGCGGGCCGCGCTGCCCGAGCCGCCCGCGGCACGCCGTCGACGGTTGAAGGCCGAGTGGGGCTTCACCGACTTGGAGTTCCAGGGCGTCGTGAACGGTGGCCTGCTCGTCGAGGTCGCCGAGACCGTCGCCGCCGGCGCGACGCCCGCGGCGGCCCGCAAGTGGTGGACGGGCGAGCTCAGCCGACTCGCGAACGCCCGCGAGACGGATGCCGCGTCGCTCGTGACGCCCGCCGACGTCGCCGAGCTCGCGGCGCTCGTCGAGGCCGGCACGCTCACCGACCGGCTCGCCCGGCAGGTGCTCGAGGGCGTGGCCGACGGCGAGGGCTCGCCGCAGCAGGTCGTCGACGCCCGTGGCCTGGCCGTCGTGTCCGACGACGGCGCGCTGGTTGCGGCCATCGACGAGGCGCTCGCGTCCCAGCCCGACGTGCTCGCGAAGATCCGCGACGGCAAGGTGCAGGCCGCTGGCGCCGTGATCGGCGCGGTCATGAAGGCGATGCAGGGCAAGGCGGATGCCGCACGCGTGCGCGAGCTCGTGCTCGAGCGTGCGGCGAGCACGGGTGCAGACGCATAGCGACCACGCATCGCGCTCACAGCGGGTTCAATGGCGACGGCCGTAGATTGGTCGTCCCCTGAGCGATTGACGAGGACGACATGGGTTTCCTGGACCGACTGTTCGGCGCATCGGACGAGCGCACGGCGCCGCCCTCACGGCAGGTCCCGCCAGCCCGGCCGCTGAGCGAAGATGAGCTGGCCGTCGAGCGGTACCGCTACCTGCTGCGCACGGCGCCGCCCGAGTCGATCGAGGCCGTGCACGCCGAGGCGTTCGCGAAGCTGACGCCCCAGCAGCGTGCCGAGGTCTTCCGCACGCTGTCCGAGCAGGCCCCGCCCGGTGAACGCCTCGTCTCCGACGAACCTGCAGCCCTGGCGCGCGCCGCCACGCGAGCGGAGATGCGCGAGCCCGGCACCATGGAGCGCGCGTTCTCGGGCGCCGGCGCGCGCGGTGCGGCGCCATCCATGGGGCAGATGATCGGCAGCTCGATGCTCGGCACCATCGCCGGCGTGGTCATCGGCTCCGCGATCGCCCAGGCGTTCCTTCCCGACCCGTCCGCGTTCGAGGCGGGCGGCGATGGCGGTGACGTCGCTGCAGATGCCTCCGGCGCCGACGCGTCGGGTGACGCGGGTGGCGACTGGGGCGGTGGCGACTGGGGCGGTGGTGACTGGGGCGGCGGCGACTTCGGCGGCGGCGACTTCGGCTTCTGACGGAGCCGGGAACCGCCGATGACGGCGGTGCGGGCTAGGGTCGCATCATGAGCAAGCAGGACGGCTCGTCGCGTCAGGTCACGACGGGTCCGGTCGACGACTCGGCGACCCCGATCCTGCACGTCGACATGGACGCGTTCTTCGTGTCGGTCGAGTTGCTCAGCCGTCCCGACCTCCGCGGCAAGCCGGTGCTCGTCGGCGGCACCGCCGGTCGCGGCGTGGTGTCCGCGGCAAGTTACGAGGCACGCCGGTTCGGCGTGAATTCCGCCATGCCGATGTCGATCGCGCTGCAGCGCTGCCCGAACGCCGTCGTGCTGCGCGGCGACTACGCCAGCTATTCGAGGTACTCGAAGCGGGTCATGGAGATCTTCGGCGAGATCACGCCGCTCGTCGAGCCGCTGTCGATCGACGAGGCGTTCCTCGACGTGTCGGGGGCCCGGCGACTGCACGGCAGCCCGGCAGAGATCGCCTGGACGATCCGCGAGCGCGTGCGTGCCGAGACGGGGCTCACCTGCTCGATCGGGGTCGCGGCCACGAAGTACGTCGCCAAGGTCGCCTCGAGCCGGGCGAAGCCCGACGGGATGCTCGTGGTGCCCGCCGCCGACACGGTCGCGTTCCTGCACCCGCTTCCCGTCTCGGCGCTGTGGGGCGTCGGCCGGGTCACCGAGGAGTCGCTGCGCCGGCTCGGGCTCCGCACCGTCGGCGATGTCGCCGCGATGCCCCACGACGCGCTCGAACGCGCCGTCGGCCCTGCGCTCGCGGCTCGGCTCGGGCGGCTCGCGAACGGCATCGATCCGCGTGACGTGCACACCACCCGCGCCGAGAAGAGCATCGGCCACGAGAACACGTTCCTCCATGACCTCACCGACCCCGACGAGATCCGGCGCGAGCTGCTCCGCCTCTCGAACAACGTCGCGGTGCGGTTGCGCAAGGCCGGGCTCCTCGGTCGCACGGTGACGCTGAAGCTCCGGTACGGCGACTTCCGCACCGTCACGCGGTCGCGCACGCTGTCCGAGCCGACGGATGTCGCGCGCCGCATCTACGACGAGGCATCCGACGCCCTGGCTGAGCTCGTCGGCCACGGCGAGCGCGTGCGTCTCATCGGCGTCCGCGCCGAGCACCTGCGGCCGTCGGGCGGCGGCGCGATGCTGTGGGATCCCGACGAGGAGTGGCGCGACGCCGAACGCACGATCGACGAGGTCACCGCGAAGTTCGGCACCGGCGCCGTGCGTCCCGCCACGCTCGTGCGGCCCGGAGGGGAGCGTCGGAGCGAACGGCCGCGCCCCGGCACCGACCCCGACGACGACGACGCCGCGGCGGCCGCTGCCGGGTGGGGGTGGTAGCCCGCACCACGGGCGAGTAGCGTGGCCCGCATGGCTGAACTCGTACTGGAACTCGCAGAGACCGTCGCCGGCGTCGGCGTGAAGACCTCGTACGGGGAGACGGTCGACATCGACGGCACCAAGATCGTGCCCGTGGCCCTCGGCTACTACGGCTTCGGGGCCGGCGGCGGCAAGGACGACAAGGGCGACGAGGGCAGCGGCGGCGGTGGCGGCGGCGTTTCGATTCCGCTGGGCGCATATGTCGGTCGCGGCGGCGACGTTCGATTCGAACCGAACCTCATCGGGCTGCTCCTCGTGGTGACTCCGCTCGTCTGGGTGACCGGCAAGGCCCTGAAGGTGGTCATCCGCGCCCTCAAGCGCTGACCCGTGCCGGAGCCGCCACGTCGCGGCGTATACTCGGTGGCGAACACGGGAGTCCGGTGAGCCGGGCTGAGAGGAAGGTTCTCAACCTTCGACCGTCGAACCTGATCTGGGTCATGCCAGCGCAGGGAGGGCATCACATCTCAATCCCGTGCCTCTTTCAACGAACAGAAAGGGCACGAACAGTGCACGCAACCGTCACCTCATCCGAATCCACCGCGACCGGCTCGCGCCGCTTCCGCTGGCGGGTCGTCGACATCGTCGTCGCGAGCGTCGTCGGCGTCGCCGTCGGCGTGATCTTCTGGGCCTGGGGCGTCGTCTGGGGACCGATCTCGGCACCCATCGAGGCGCTCCTTCCCGGCCTCCAGGCCGCGCCGGCCGCCGTCTGGCTCGTGGCGGGCGTGCTCGGTGCGCTCATCATCCGCAAGCCGGGCGCCGCGCTCTACACCGAACTCGTCGCGGCGATCGTCTCCGCGCTCATCGGCAGCCAGTGGGGCGGCCTGCTCACCATCGAGGCCGGGCTCGTCCAGGGCCTGGGCGCCGAACTCCTCTTCGCGCTCTTCCTGTACCGGAACTGGCGCCTGCCGGTCGCGCTGCTCGCCGGTGCCGCCGCCGGGCTCGGCATGGCGATCAACGACCTGATCCTCTGGTACGTGGGCGCAGCGCCGACCTTCGCCATCGTGTACGTCATCTCGGCGATCGTGGGCGGCGCCCTCATCGCCGGGGGGCTGTCCTGGTTGGCCGTGCGCGGTCTCGCCCGCGCGGGAGCCCTCGATCGGTTCGCCGCGGGACGCGAGCTCCGGGCGGCCTGACGTGGCTCCGCACGAGGCGCTCGGAGCCCGTGCGGCCGCGGTCTCCGCGCAGGGGTGGGGCTGGCGGCACGGCGGGCGGCGCACGCCCGCCGTGCACGACCTCGACCTCGAGATCGCGCCCGGCGAGCGGGTGCTGCTGCTCGGTGCCTCCGGATCCGGCAAGTCGACCCTGCTGCACGGCATGGCCGGCGTCCTGGGCGGAGACGACGAGGGCGACGCGACCGGTCGGCTGCTCATCGATGGCCGGCCGGCCGCGGCGACCCGCGGCCGGTCGGGGCTCGTGCTGCAGGACCCCGACGCCCAGGTCGTGATGGCGCGGGTCGGCGACGACGTGGCGTTCGGGCTGGAGAACCTCGGCATCCCGCGCGAGGAGATCTGGCCGCGCGTCGACGCGGCGCTCGACGCGGTGGGCCTCGACCTGCCGCGCGACCACTCCACCGCCGAGCTCTCGGGCGGACAACGCCAGCGCCTCGCGCTGGCGGGCGTGCTGGCCATGCGTCCCGGGCTGATCCTGCTCGACGAACCGACGGCGAACCTCGACCCCGCCGGGGTCCTGGAGGTCCGCGACGCCGTGGCACGCGTGGCCGAGGAGTCGGGCGCCACGTTCGTGGTGATCGAGCACCGCGTGTCCACGTGGCTTCCGCTCGTCGACCGCGTGATCGTGCTCGGCACGGGCGGTGCGCTCATCGCCGACGGCGCGCCCGGCGACGTGCTCGACGCGCGGGCCGCCGAGTTGCGTGCCGCGGGCGTGTGGCTGCCGTCGGAGGTGCCGTGGCACGCGCCGGCCCCCGGCGCCGCGTCGAGGCATCCGCTGCTCACCGCCGATCGACTCGACGTCGCCCGCGTACCGGGCGTTCCCGTGCTCCGCGGCGTGGACGTGCAGGTCGACGGCGGCGGGATCCTCGCCGTGACCGGACCGAACGGCGTCGGCAAGTCGACGCTCGCGCTGACTCTCGCCGGACTCCTGCGCCCCGAGGGCGGCCGGCTCATCGCGGGTCCCGAGCTCGCGAAGGGTGCGCACGGCGAGCCGTGGCGCTGGCGGTCGCGCGAGCTCCTCACCCGTATCGGCACGGTGTTCCAGAGCCCCGAGCACCAGTTCCTCGCGGGTTCGGTGCGCGCCGAACTCGAGGTCGGGCCGCGCGCGCTGAAGCTGCCCGCGGCGGAGGTGGACGCGCGTACCGAAGCGCTGCTGCATTCGTTGCGCCTCGACCGGCTCGAAGGCGTCAACCCGTTCACGCTGTCGGGCGGCGAGAAGCGGCGGCTATCGGTCGCCACGGCGCTCGCCACGAGACCGCGGATGCTCGTGCTCGACGAGCCCACGTTCGGCCAGGACGCGAACACCTGGCGCGAGTTGGCGCGGCTCATCGTGGCCCTGCGCGACGACGGCGTCGGCGTCGTCGCGGTGACGCACGACGAGGCCTTCGTCGACGCCGTCGCCGACCGTCGGCTCGAGCTGCACCGGCCGGCGGGCGACGAACGGGTCGCGCCCGCGGGAACGGCCTCCGGGGAGGCACGTCGATGAGCATCGCCTCCGTTCGCCCCGGCCTGCCGCTCGCGGCCGTGAATCCGGTCGCGAAGGTCGCCGCGACCGTGCCGCTCAGCATCGTGCTCGTGCTCACCCTCGATCCCGTCTCTGCGGCCGTCGCGATCGCCTGCGAACTGCTGGTCTTCGCGCTCGTCGGACTCGGCCCGCTCGTGTGGTCGCCGCGGACGCTTCCGATCTGGATCGCCGCACCGCTCACCGGTCTCAGCATGGTGCTCTACGGGGCGCCGTCGGGTGAGACGTACTGGCAGTTCGGGGTCATCCACGTCACCGAGGGGTCGCTCCTCATCGGCCTCGCCACCATGACGCGCGTCATCGCGATCGCCCTTCCCGCCGTGGTGCTGTTCCTGACCATCGACCCCACCGACCTCGCCGACGGACTCGCGCAGACCCTGCACCTGCCATCGCGGTTCGTGCTCGGGGCGCTCGCGGGCCTCCGCCTCGTCGGGTCGAGCGTGGACGACTGGCGCACGCTCCGGCTCGCTCGCCGGGCCAGGGGCGTCGCCGACCACGGCATCGTCCGGCGCGGGCTCGGCCAGGCGTTCGCGCTGCTCGTGCTCGCCATCCGTCGCGGTTCGACGTTGGCCACGGCGATGGAGGCACGTGGTTTCGGTGCGCCCGTGGACCGCACCTGGGCGAGGACCGCGCGATTCGGCGCGGTCGAGTGGTCGGTCATCGCGGTCGGATGCCTCGTCGCGGCGATCGCGGCGACGGCCGCGATCCTCGCGGGAACGTGGAACGTTGTCTGGGCGGCGTGAGGTCGCGGCCGATCGGGTCGCGACGGCGTCGGTGTCCGCCGTGCTCGAGCGGCTTCGCGGCACCCGCGGTCCCCTCCTGCTCATCGATGGGCCGAGCGGGGCGGGCAAGAGCACCCTTGCCGATGCGGTGCGGACGGCGTGGCCCGGTCGCGCGCCGCGACTCGTGCGCCTCGACGACGTGTACCCGGGCTGGTCCGGTCTCGAGCAGGCGGGCGTCGTCCTGGCCCGCTCGCTGGTGCCGCCCGTGCGCCGTGGCGGGGTGGGCGGTTGGCGTCGCTGGGACTGGGCGCGGGCCAGGCCCGGCTCGCTCGAGCGGCTCCGCCCCGGCGGTCCGCTCATCGTGGAGGGTTGCGGCGCGTTCGTCGTCGGCGACGGGGAGCCCGACGCCCTGCGCGTCTGGGTCGACGCGCCGGATGCGCTCCGAAAGCGGCGGGCGCTCGATCGCGACGACGGCGCCTACGACCCGTTCTGGGAGCTCTGGGAACGCCAGTGGCGCCGGTACGTGCGCCGCCGATCGCCCGAGCGCCGCGCCGACCTCCGCGTGCGTGCGGTGCCCGACGCATCGCCGCGCTAACGTAGACACATGAGCGCAGACACGGCAAAGACCGACTACGTCGCCGAGTTCATCGACGGCCCACTCGAGGGCGACTTCGAGCATCGGGCGCTCGTCGGCGGCAAGCCAGAGACCCGTGTCGGCATGATGGCCGCCGTCGACGGACTCGAGTCCCTCTTCTGGTACGACGCCGTGGAGCAGCGCGAGGTGAACGGCCAGCTGCGCGTGCGCTTCAAGTTCGACGCCGACGACTCCGACCCGGTGGAGTTCGACCAAGACGACAACGACTGACGATCGACGCCCGCCTGCCGTGCGCAGGGGGCGCCGGTGCGCCGTCAGCCCGCTTGGCTCGCGAGGAAGGCGCCGATGAGCGGCGCCGGGTTCGTGAGCCGCCACACCGGACCCGGGTCGCGGATGTCGCCAGACAGCGTCAGCGGCGACGCCAGCTCACCGGTCGCGGTCGACACGGTCACGCGGCCCACCTCGCGTCCGTCGGGCGCGGTCGAGAACGCCTGGACGTCGACGGATGCCTCGCCGAACGCGTTGCCCCACGCGGCATCCGTTCGGCTGACCGACGCGACCACGTCGGCGCGGTCGCCCCACGGCGCCACCGCCTGGGCGTACCGCGTGCCGGCCTCGATGACGGTGACCGGTGCGGCGGCGGCGATCGCCGATTCGACCGCGGCGGCGACGGCGGGGTCGAGCGTCTCGTAGTCGGGCATCAGCAGCATGGCGCCCGT
The DNA here is from genome assembly GCF_004959775.1 of Agromyces sp. H66. GTDB lineage: Bacteria > Actinomycetota > Actinomycetes > Actinomycetales > Microbacteriaceae > Agromyces. The sequence goes on along the minus strand of NZ_SJZG01000011.1, from coordinate 6,838 downwards.
GATGCGCGTCGGCTCCCCGTCGGCGCCCACGGCGACCGGCAGTTCGGTGGTGAACACGTAGCTGAGCGCGGCCTGATCGGTGAAGCTCCGCGTGATCGCGCGGATGTCTCCGCTCTCGGACCGGTCGACGACGTCGGGGACCCGGCGCGCGGCGGGCGGCGCCTGCTCGGGGTCCTCGAGCATCGCCGCGAGCGCCGGATCGGCCAGTACGAGCCCCGCGAGCCGGGCGAGCTCGTCGGCGGTGCCGACGTTGTCGCCCGACAACCCGGTCGCGTCGTCGACGCGGGTCTGGGTGAAGCCGTGTTCGTCGAGCCACTCGTTCGCCTGGTCGACGTAGGGGCCCAGGTCGCCGAACGCCCACCGCACGAGCGTGTCGGCGTGGTTGTTGCTCGACGCGAGCAGCACGGCGCGCACCACGTCGCGCTGGGTCCAGGTCTCGCCGGGGGAGACCTGGAGCACGCGGGATCCCTCGGCCGAGTATCGCAGGTAGTCGGTGTAGTCCGCGGGGCCGATGGGGATGCCGGGACCCTCGCCGTCGGCGGGGAGGGGCAGCGAGTCGAGCGTCACGAGCAGCGTCACGAGCTTCGCCGCGCCGCCGATGGGCACGGCACCGGTCTCGCCTGCGGTCGCGACGGTCTCGCCGGTGCCGTCGTCGGCCAGTACCGCGAGCGCGCTGGCGCCCGTGTCGGGCAGCACGAGTGCGGGAACCTCGGATGTCGCGGCCGCGGTCGGCTCGAGACGCACGTCGACGTCGGGCAGCGGCCCCAGGAGCATGGCCGGGCCGTATACGCCCACGCCGAGGATGGCCAGCGCGCCGACGACGATGCCGACGATGCGGCCGGGGGAGGTCATGGCATCAGCGTAACGCGGCGAGCCTCACGCCCAGCCCAGGTCGTGCAGCCGGTCGTCGTCGATGCCGTAGAAATGCGCGATCTCGTGCACGAGCGTGACGTGGATCTCGTCTCGCAGTTCCGCTTCGTCGTCGGCGATCGCGAGCAGCGGCTCGCGGTAGAGGATGATCCGGTCGGGCATCTCGCCGAGGCCGTATCGGTCGCGTTCCGTGAGCGCGAACCCGTCGTAGAGGCCGAGCAGGTCGAGCGATCCGTCTTCGGGGCGGTCCTCGACGACGAAGACGACGTTCTCGAGTCCGTCGACCATCTCGTCGGGCAGGCGGTCGAGTTCGTCGACCACGAGGGCCTCGAACGCTTCGGCATCGAGGTGCACGCACGGCTCCGATCGGTGGCGGAGAGAAGACTTGGGGTGAGTAACGGGGCTTGAACCCGCGACCTGGTTGTGAATACTGCACCACAACCAGGCGCTCTTGGGGTGAGTAACGGGGCTTGAACCCGCGACCTCCTGGACCACAACCAGGCGCTCTACCGACTGAGCTATACCCACCATGTGTCGACCGCCGAAGCGATCGGGCAACTCAAAAAGATTACTACACCTTGGCCTCGAACTCGTCCACGACGGAGGCGGCGAGCGTCTGCAGCTCCTGGCTCGACGGACCGGGCTCGGCGACGAAGATCGCTCGGCGGTAGTACTGGAGCTCGCGAATGGACTCGAGGATGTCGGCGAGGGCCCGGTGGCCGCCGTTCTTCGCGGGAGAGTTGAAGTACGCGCGAGGGTACCAGCGCTTCGACAGCTCCTTGATGGAGGAGACGTCGACGTTGCGGTAGTGCAGGTGCCCGTCGAGGCGGGGCATGAACTTCGCGAGGAAGGCGCGGTCGGTGCCGATCGAGTTCCCCGCGAGCGGGGCCTTCTGCTCGTCGGGAACATGCTTCAGCACGTATTCGAGCACCTCGTACTCCGCCTCGGCGACGCTCACGCCGTTGGGGATCTCCTCGATCAGTCCGGACTCGGTGTGCATGGCGCGCACGAACTCGCCCATCGACTCGAGGGCGCTCGCGTCGGGCTTGATGACGATGTCGAGGCCGCCGTCGACGGGGTTGAGGTCGTAGTCGGTGATGACGACCGCGATCTCGACGAGCTCATCGACCTCGAGGTCGAGCCCGGTCATCTCGCAGTCGATCCAGACCAGTCGGTCGCTCGAGGTTGCCATGCGCCGAGTCTACCGGGGCGGTCGGACATGGCCGCCGCGGCGGCGGAGCGGGCGTCCCCCCGGAGAGATTCGAACTCCCGACCAAGTGGGTAGAAACCACCTGCTCTGTCCACTGAGCTACGGGGGGCGGTGGAGCGACGCACTGACAGCATATCGACCGGGATCGAATGCCGTCGTCAGTCGTCGGCGGGCACGTGCTCGTCGTCGACGCCCGGGCTCGGGGCATCCGGCGCGCGGCGGCTCGGGGCATCCGCCGATGGCCGGTGCAGGGCGAGTGCGATGAGCGGGAACAGGAGCACCGAGAGCATGCCGGCGCCGACGAGCGCGGCCGCGGTGCCGCTCGAGAGGTCGCCCGCGTCGACGCCGATGGCGGTGACGGCGACGATGATCGGCAGTCCGGTTGCGCCGAACAGCGCCGTCGCGGCGAGATCGCGACGACTCGACCCGGGCGGTGCCGCGAACATCGACGGCACGCCGCGGACGACGAGGAACAGGACGAGGAAGACCGGCAGGAGCACGAGGGTGCGCACGTCGCCGACCAACGCCTCCAGGTCGAACGTGACCCCTGTGGCGATGAAGAAGATCGGCACGAGGAACCCGTAGCCGAGTGCCTCGACCTTGCCCTCGATGAATTCGACGTCTCGGTCGGGCGCGCCCGACAGGATGAGGCGGTAGAGCACCCCGGCCGTGAACGCCCCGAGCAGTATGTCGAGTCCGAGTTCGACGCTGAGCGCGATGAGCGCCACGAGGACGAGCACGACGAGGCGAACGGCGAACTGGCCGCTCGTGTGCATGGTGGCGCCGATGATGCGGTGGAGGCGTCGGCCGACGCCGCGCGCGGCGAGCCAGATGGCGGCACCGGCGATCAGGGCGAACGCGACGAGCACGAGCGCGGCGGTGAGGGGCGAACGACCGCTCAGGAAGAGCGAGATCGCCAGCAGCGGGCCGAATTCGCCGATCGCGCCGAGCGCGATCACCGAGATCCCGAACGGCGTCCGAAGATCTCCGGAGTCTCGGAGGACGGGCATGATCGTGCCGAGCGCCGTCGACGTGAGCGCGATGCCGATGAATCCGGCGGCGGCGAGGTCGGGTGAGAGCAGTGCGGCGATCCCGATGCCGGCGGCGAGCGAGATGATCCAGCCGATCGCCGCCCTGGTGAGCGGCCGGCCTCGGATGGCGCGGAAGTCGATCTCATTGCCGGCGAGGAAGAAGAGCATGGCGAGGCCGAAGTCCGCGAGGAACGCCATCAGCTGGTCGGGCACGATCCAGCCGAGCATCGCCGGACCGAGCAGGAGCCCCAGCAGGATCTCGAACACGACGAGCGGAATCGCGATCCAGCGGGAGACGGCCCGCACCAGGAGCGGAGCCGTGATGGCGACGGCGGGGAACAGCACCAGCGTGCCGATCGTGTACTCCACCGCGCCCCCCGGATCCAGCTCGCGCCCATCTGCGCCTGCCGAGATGGTATCGGAGCGAGCGTCTCGGGGTGCGGGTCCGCGGTCCGTGCGTTTCGGCGTTTCGTGCACGAAACATCGCGGCGGTATCGTCGTGGCATGCGCGACCTGCAGGCGAGAATCATCGAAGAGCTCCACGTCAGCCCGGCCATCGACCCCGCCGAGCAGGTGCGCGCCCGGATCGACTTCCTGAAGACCTACCTGCGCACCACCGGTGCGGCCGGCTTCGTCCTCGGCATCAGCGGTGGGCAGGACTCCTCGCTCGCCGGCCGGCTGTGCCGGCTGGCGGTGGAGGAACTCGCCGCGGAGGGCGACCCGGTGCGGTTCGTCGCGGTTCGCCTGCCCTACGGCGTGCAGCGCGATGAGGCCGACGCGCAGGTGGCGCTCGACTTCGTGCAGCCGGCCGAGACGATGGTCTTCAACATCATGGAGCCCGTCGACGAGCTCGCCGAGGAGGTCGGCGAGGCGACCGGCATCGCCCTGACCGACTTCGGCAAGGGCAACGTCAAGGCCCGCATGCGCATGGTCGCCCAGTACGCGATCGCGGGTGAGGCCCGCCTGCTCGTGGTGGGCACCGACCACGCCGCCGAGGCGGTCACGGGGTTCTTCACGAAGTACGGCGACGGCGGCGCCGACATCCTGCCGCTCACCGGCCTGACGAAGCGGCAGGGTCGGGCCATGCTCCAGCACCTCGGAGCCCCCGAGCGGCTCTACCTCAAGGTCCCCACGGCCGACCTCCTCGACCACGATCCCGGTCAGGCCGACGAGGCGAACCTGGGCCTGAAGTATCACGACATCGACGCGTACCTCGAGGGCGAGGAGATCGACGCCGGGATCGCCGAGCGCATCGAGGCGCGATTCCTCGACACGCGCCACAAGCGGGCGGTGCCCGTCTCGATGTTCGACGATTGGTGGATCTGACCGCCTGACCCTCGGGCGCGCCGCCCGATCCTCAGGCGCGCGCGTCGTCGAGGGTGGGCGTCGGAGCCGTGTCGTTCGCCCGTGGCGCCGGGTCGATGGTGGCGGTGCCCTGATACCGTGCGTGGTGCTGCTCGGCGACCCAGGCGTCCTGCGCCTCGACCGCGGCCTGCTCGGGCTCCTGGCGTTGGGTCCGCCACCGCACGAGGTCGTCCTGGAACTGCTTCCGGGTGCGTGACGGATGCCGCTCCCACGCGAGCAGCCGGTCGCGGAACTCGACGACGGCGGGGTCGAGCTGGTAGCCGAACGTGGCGGACGCCCGCTTGAGTTCGTGCAACTGGTGGGCCGCCCAGTTCGCGGCGACGTCGGATCCGCGGACGGGCAGCAGCCGCACCTGGATGTCGGCCTGCCCGACCATGCGGTCGGCGAGCACCTGTTCCTGCGGCGTGAGCGAGTTCCACACCGAGGCCTCGGTCGCGGAATCGACGAGCGCGGCGATCGCCGCGGCCTTGGCCTCGCGGTCGCGCTGCGCCACGACGCGGCGAACCGCGGTGCCGGCGATCCAGGCCGCGAGAAGGCCCGACGCGAGCACCGAGACGAACAGCACCACCGCGGCGAACACGGTCGGGCGCGCGGCGCTCGAGGTGAGCCATGAGATGAGGTCGTTCCACCACTCCATGAGCGAAGGCTAACGTCGCCGATGCGCCACGCGGTCGATGCCGCACGGCGTGCCCGGATCAGGGGTCGGGGCGGTCAACGGAAGCACTCGGCGGCGTCGGGCGCCGACCAGAACTCCCCGAGGGGCATCGACCGGATGCCGCCGGCCACGAGTCGGCGTGCCGCCCAGCGTTCGAGCCCGCCGACCTCATGGCGCTCGATATGCCCCAGCACGGGTCCGCCGGTGCGCGAGACCCGCCAGAGCGACGGCGCCGCCTGCGTGATCGTGAGCCCGGGCACCCGGGCGGGGAAGCTCTCGCGGGGCCGTGCGAGCATGGTGACGGACATCGTCGCTCCTCTCCTCGTGCAGCCGGCCCTGCGTCTGGTTCGACGGTACGCGGACCCACCGTCATCCGTCGCGGGGCGACGGACCACGGTGGGAGGTTCGCGGGCCGGCCCTGCTCAGGCGAGCACGGTGCCGTGCGCGGCGAAGGGCTCGATGCGTGAGATCTCGTCGTCGGTGAGCGCCGGCGCGTCGAGGGCCGCGATGTTCTGCTCGAGCTGCGCCACGCTCGAGGCGCCGATGAGTGCGCTCGCGACGAGCGGCTCGCGCAGCACCCACGAGAGGGCGAGCTGGGCGATCGTCTGGCCCCGCTCGGTTGCGATCTCCTCGAGACCGCGCACGCGTTCGAGGTAATCGGGGCTGATGCGCTCCGCCGAGAGGAATCGGCTGGTCGCCGCACGAGAGTCCGCAGGCACGTCGCCCGAGAGGTAGCGATCGGTGAGCAGGCCCTGCGCCAGCGGCGAGAACACGATGCTCGCCGCGCCGACCTCCTCGAGCACCGGGAAGAGGCCGTCCTCGATGTGGCGGTCGAACATCGAGTAGCGCGGCTGGTGGATCGTGAGCGGCACGCCCTCGGACTCGAGGGCCGCCGCGGCCGCGCGGGTCTGCTCGGGGTCGTAGTTGGAGATGCCGACGTAGAGCGCCTTCCCCTGGCGCACCGCGTGGGCGAGCGCGCCCATCGTCTCCTCGACGGGGGTCTCGGGATCGGGTCGGTGAGAGTAGAAGACGTCGACGTAGTCGAGTCCGAGCCGGCCGAGGCTCTGGTCGAGCGAGGCGAGCAGGTGCTTGCGCGACCCGAAGTCGCCGTACGGTCCGGCCCACATGTCGTATCCGGCCTTCGACGAGATGATGAGCTCGTCGCGGTACGGCGCGAGGTCGGTGGCGAGCAGACGGCCGAAGTTCTCTTCGGCGCTCCCGGCGGGCGGACCGTAGTTGTTCGCGAGGTCGAAATGGGTGACGCCGAGGTCGAACGCTCGCCGTACGATCACGCGCTGCGTGTCGAGCGGGCGCCCGTGGCCGAAGTTGTGCCACAGGCCGAGCGAGAGCGCGGGGAGCTTCAGTCCGCTTCGGCCGACCCGGTTGTAGCGCATGCGGTCATAGCGTTCCTGAGCGGCGACGAAGGTCATGCCGTTACTCTATGGCGATGGAGAGCTACGTTCTGGCCGGGGGCTGCTTCTGGTGCCTCGGGGCTTGTCAAGTTGTCTGTGTAAGCGGGTACGGGGATGGTGGTTAGAGGTGGGGGTTGATGCGTTCGGGGTAGACGAGCGCGAGTTGTTCGAGGGCCTGTTTCCAGTTCGTGGTGATGTTGCCCTCGATGAGCCTGCCGCTGGCCTTGCGTTTGTCGGCGGGTAGCCCGCGTTCCTTCTCGCGGGCTCGGGCGCGCTTGTCCTCGATGTCGCAGAT
>NZ_SJZG01000010.1 GCF_004959775.1 Agromyces sp. H66 | reverse complement strand
GAGGTCTCTCCTACGTCAACAACGATCCAGGTCAGTACACCTAGTCGCGCTGTTCCTGGTCTACCTCGCCTTGCTTGTCTGGCTCGTGCTGTGGAAGCTCGAGCCGCCGTACACCGGCAACGGCGAGCTGCGCCACATCAAGCTCGTCCCGTTCGCCCCCACCGCGGAGGACGGCGCCAGCGAACCGTTCGAGGTCGTCGCGAACGTCGTGCTCTTCGTTCCCTTCGGCCTCTACCTCGGCCTCCTCGCGCCGTCGTGGCCCCGGTGGAAGCTCGCGTCCGTGGTCGCCGGGTCGAGCCTCGCCCTCGAGGTCACCCAGTGGGTCCTGTCGATCGGGAGCTGCGACGTCACCGATCTCATCGTCAACACTGCCGGCGGCCTGGCCGGGCTCGGCCTGCTCATCTTGGCGAGCCGTCGCCTTCGGGACAGGGCCGGCACCGTCATGACTCGAGTGTGTTCCATCGGCACCGTGCTCTCACTTCTCGCAGTTGGGATCTTCATCACTTCTCCAGTGCACTACGCGCCACTTCGGGACGTCGACATCCGGCTCAGCTCGACGCCATAGCGCGTCCTTCCGGCCGGAGACGGCTCACATCTCGCGAACGATGAGATCGCCTCGCGTCTCACACCGGATCCGCTTGCCGACATCCGCTGACAGACGCTCCCAAAGGGCGGCGGAACGACGAACCCACCGCTGAACAATTGAGTGCAACACCACGCACGTCATGTTCACCCGACACACCTCGGTGCGACTCCGAGAGGTGTGGCTCAATCGTGATCCCGACGGCGTCGACGCATCGCTACAGTGACTCACGACCCAACCGTAGAGGGCTGTCCGGATCGCGAACCCCTCGACGACCCCCACTCAAGGAAGCCACACCCGATGACCACAACTCCTCCGCCGTCGACGACGCCCGCTGCGGGCTCGCAGTCTGGCCCGGACGCAACATCGGCACAGCCCGAGCAAGCCGTCCAGCACGCGGCCGCAGCGCATGCACTTTCCAAGATGGCATCTGCGACCCAGGTGCTCTTGATCGTCTGCAGCGGCCTGTCCCTCGTCACCATCGGAATCGAGCTGTTCGGTATCGGCGCGGTGTCGGGCTACCTCGCTGGTGACGGGGCGGCCATCGGCTCGATCGAGGCCTACGACCAGTCGACAGCGCTCGTCAGCGTTCTGTCGAGTATCGCCTTCATCGTGACGGGTGTGCTGTGGGCCATCTGGCAGTACCGCGCCGCCAAGCAGGTCGTCGGCCGGACACGACGTTCGCCCGGCCGGCACGCGAGCTCCTGGTTCATCCCGATCGTCAGCTTCTGGTTCCCCTACCAGAACGTCTCGGATCTCTGGCGTGCCATCGGTCTCTCGCGGCCCTCGTGGCAGATCGTCTGGTGGCTGCTCTTCCTGGGCAGCAACTTCGTCATTGGGATCTCGAGTCGCGTCTACCTGGCCGCGGAGACGCTCGAACAGTTCCGCAATGCAATGTGGATGAGCCTCGCCGGCGAGGTCCTCCTCCTGGCAGCTGCGCCTTTCGCGTGGATGGTCGTCCGCGGTATCACGCGCGGCATCCTCGATCGCGCCCGGCTCGTCGACGCCACGAGCGCAGAGGACGTCGCGGCTCCTCCCGCATAGGGGGCTCCCGCCGCGCCATCTTCGGCTCATTGTGGTCGGCCCCGTCGGGCCGCGGGCCATGCGCGCCGCAACGGCACCCCTCCCGGAATGCGCCGCGGCGCCTGGCGTTGAAGCCCTGTATGAAGCGCATCGGTTTCCTCTCTTTCGGACACTGGTCGAATTCCCCCGGCTCGCAGACGCGCTCGGCGTCCGACGTACTGATGCAGTCGATCGACCTGGCGGTGGCGGCCGAGGAGGTCGGTGCCGACGGCGCCTACTTCCGGGTGCACCACTACGCGAACCAGCTCGCGAGCCCGTTCCCGCTGCTCGCGGCGGCCGGCGCGAAGACGAGTCGCATCGAGCTCGGTACGGGCGTGATCGACATGCGCTACGAGAATCCGCTGTACATGGCCGAGGATGCCGGCGCCGCCGACCTCATCGCGGGCGGCCGCCTGCAGCTGGGCATCTCGCGCGGGTCGCCCGAGCAGGTCATCGACGGCTACCGCTACTTCGGCTACGAGGCGCCCGAGGGCTCGACCATGGCCGACGTCGCCCGCAACAACGCCACGGTCTTCCTGAAAGTCATCGACGGGGCGCGGTTCGCTGAGCCGAATCCGCGCCCGATGTTCCCGAACCCGCATCCGGGGCCGCTCGGCATCCAGCCGCAGTCACCGGGCCTGCGCGACCGCATCTGGTGGGGCGCCGGCTCCGACTCGACCGCCGTGTGGGCGGCCGAGCAGGGCATGAACCTCATGAGTTCGACGCTCAAGGAGGACGAGTCGGGCGAGCCGTTCCACGTGCAGCAGCGCAAGCAGATCGAGGCGTTCCGCGCCGCCTGGGCCGAGGCAGGGCACGAGCGCGAACCGCGGGTCTCGGTGAGCCGGTCGATCTTCGCCATCGTGAACGACATGGACCGCCGGTACTTCGTCGGAGGTGGCGACCGGTCGGACCAGTTCGGCGTGATCGACGACTTCCGCGCCGTCTTCGGCCGCAGCTACGCCGCCGAACCCGACGTTCTCATCGAGCAGTTGCGCGAAGACGAGGCGATCGCAGCCGCCGACACCCTGCTGCTCACGGTGCCGAACCAGTTGGGCGTCGAGTACAACGCGCACGTCCTCGAGTCGATCCTGACCCACGTCGCGCCGGCGTTGGGGTGGCGGTGAGCGGTGGCTGCTCGACCCAACACGGCAGGGGCGACGCCGCGGCGCCGCCCCCGTCGGCTCAGGGTGCGATGACCAGCCTCGAGATCCTGTCCTGCTCGAGGCTGAACCGATAGCGCAGGTCGACGACGCCCCCGGGGAAGTCGCCCTCCAGGTGCGCCACGACCGTCCACTGGTCAGGCCCCTCCTGACGCTGACCGATGAGCGCCGTCGTGTACGTGTACTCGCTGCCGGTCTTGTCGACCCAGGCGCGGATGCGGTCCCGGCCGTCGTAGTCGATTCCCTCGTCGGTGACGCGGGCGTCCGCGGTGAAGGCCTCGGCGACCTCCTGCCTCCGCTCGTCGTCACCTTGAGCGCTCAAGTACCGGGCGACGACCGGGGGCACGGTCTCGGTGTTGTACGGGTCGAATCCGTCAGCGTGAGACACGGGTGTCCTCCGATTCCGCGAGTTCCATCGACATGGGCGCCGCACGACGCGTCGCGCTGCGCTCGGCTGCGGTGACGATGACGTCGGCGACCGCCTCGGCCTGGGTGATGAACGCAGCGTGGCTGCCCGGGACATTGGTGATGTCGGCGCCGATGCGCGTGGCCATGTGCTGAAGCATGGCCTGGTCGAAGGCCTTGTCCTCGGTCGCGATGACGGCCCAGCTCGGCTTGTCCCGCCAGGCGGCCACGGTCACCGGGGTTCCGAACACGCTCATGTCGATGGGCACCTGGCTGTCGGCGAGGAAGGCAGCGTCGGCGGCGCTGACGTCTGCGGCGAATCCGGCGTGGAAGGCGTCGCGGTTGAGGTAGCCGTACCCGTCGTCGCCGACGTCGATGACGAATTCGGGCGTAGGCGCGAACCCCTCGTACTGCTGAGCGGTGGTCTCGCCGGCGTCGGGCGCCAGCGCGGACACGTACACCAGGCCGGCGACCTTTGGGTGCACGCCCGCCTCGGTGATGACGGTGCCGCCCCACGAGTGGCCGACGAGGATCGTCGGCCCGTCCTGGAGATCGAGCACCCGGTTGGTGGCCGCCACGTCGGCCTCGAGCGAGGTGAGCGGATTCTGCACGATCGAGACCCGGTAGCCGCGCGCGGTCAGCAGGTCGTGGACGCGGCGCCATCCGGATCCATCGGCGAACGCCCCGTGCACGAGGACGACGTTGGTGATGTCGTGTTCGGTGTTCATATCTCTTCCTTCCGTGGCGGCCGGTCGGCCGGTGGGTTGCGGTCATGTAGGTGTAACATCAACGATATGCAATATATTGCATGATGCGAAGCGCGGCAACAGATCTCGGGCCGACTTGCATCCTGGGGCTGGAGTGAGGGCAATGTATTGCATGCCGATTCCCCCGGAGTGTCCCCGGTGTCGACCGGTCGCTGCTGCGCGACGACGTGTTCCGCGGGCTCCGCGACGCGATCGTCGACCGCACGTTCCTGCCCGGAGAGCAGCTGAAGGATGCGGACCTGCGGAGTGGCTCGGCTTCAGTCGGACCCCGATTCGGGAAGCACTCCTCCGTCTCGGTACGAGCGAACTCGTGGTCGCGGTGCCCGAACACTCGGGCAACAGGACAACTCTCAGAACGACTGGACCTACGAAACGGGGTCAGCCCAAGGTCGTCACGGCCGGGGATGAATCCAAGGGGCGTGTCGATCACACTGGCGGGCACAAAGCGCGGGAGGAACAACCACACGACCACGAGCAGAGCACGCCCGCGGCCATGAGGAACCCCGCGTAGCTGAGGGTGAGCTTGAGACGAACGCTCAGCCCAGGAGCCCTAGCCACACTCGTCGCCCGCCGCTCCAGCACGAGGTCCGGCATCGATGCGGTAGCCGACGCCGGGCACCGTGGCGGTCACCCATGGTTCGCCGAGCCGCTTGCGCAATGCCGACACCGTGATGCGTACAGCGTTCGTGAACGGGTCGGCGTTCTCGTCCCACGCCCGTTCCAGCAGCTCCTCGGCGCTGATGACCCCGCCCTCGGCGGCGACGAGCACTTCGAGCACAGCGAACTGCTTCCGGGTCAGCGCGACGTAGCGGCCGTCGCGGTAGACCTCGCGCCGGAACGGATCCAGCCGCAGGCCGGCCAGCTCGCGCACGGGCGGCCGGCTGTGCGCGCGCCGGCGGTCGAGCGCCCTGAGCCTGAGCAGCGAACCGGCCCGTAAGCCGCGGCCGCGGATACCTCTCCGCGGCAACCACCGCGGGCGTGCCCGGAGTGGACCGGTCTACCGTCTACAGGCGTCTCATCATGAGCCGCCGCAACCCTATCGGAGAACAAGAACCGCAACGGCGATAGCAGCGGCCGCAGCCGCAGCGAGCCGCATCGCCCATCGGACCAGCGAGTATTTCTTGTTAACCAGACGCGCGAGATGCCAAAGCTGATGATTGATTCGGTCGGAAGAACTCATGGCGCGGGAAGTGAACGCCCGCTTGAACTCCTCGGCTGAGTCAAAGCTTGCAGCGTGGCCCCAATACGCAATACCGCTTTCGAGATCGTCCGCGTGGTATCGGGGCCAAACGGCCGCTGCTGCTACAACGACAGATGCGGCTGCAAAGGCGGCACCGACCCACCACGCAGATTCGCCCGCAACGCTTAGGCGGCTCGGGTCCCAGTCACCGGCCAGTTGCCCGCTCAGGACGAGGCCGAAGCCGATACCTAGAGCCGCAAGGAGCATTGAAGCCTTCTGATCCGCCTGAACGACCTCAGCGCGAGACTCCGCCAACATCGCCTTCGCGACCGCCGCCCTATCGATCATTTCGGCGACGTGGGGGCGAGACTTGCGAAAGGTCATCGCTGCGCCGCCTTTCGCATCTCTCGGAGTTCGGCGAAGCGCGCTTCCCGCTCTACACGACGCTCCGCAAACGCCGAATCCATGTTCAATCCGTGCTTCAACGATTCGCGCTTCTGCCGAGCCTCAATGGGAATGTCCGTCCGCCTCGATGCACCGCTGAGGATGAGATTGCAGAACTCCTCGCCGTGTCGTTGGCACCAGCTACTACCGAGTGCGAGTCCGTACCTCTGCGCGTCGGGGATCTTCTGGAGCTCGACGTTGTGCCAGAGAAAGCTCGGCGGTGAACTCTTTGGCAGGCCGCCGTCGCACCCGCACGAATATGCCAGATAGTCGTTCTCAGCGATCACATCCCAAATCGAGCCGGTGACGTAGATGAAATAGGGCTCGGTCTGCTGCGCCGCTTTCGTGGCGTAGTTGACAGGCCGGCCAACCCAGACGGGCTCCTGCATGTCCATGTGGCGTTCGAGACCCACACGCTTGACCATCACAGGTCCGCTGGACAGCCCCACCTTGAATCCGGTCGACGGCGCGTTCGCCCACTTGTCCTTGAGAATCGCCTCGAACTCGTAGCTAAAAGTCCTGATCGTGATCGCCGCACACATCGCTTGAAGGTACGCACCCGGTCCCCAGAAAAGCCCGAATCCACCGTCGCCCTGGATGTCCACGAACCGGGCGCCGAAATCATTGAGCGTCCGAACGACACCACCAATTCCGGCGTCGTAAATGCTCGCAGTGCCTTCCGGCGAACGCCCCTTCTCGAGATTGGTAGACGATTTCAGGTCGAAAACGACTGCGACGATGTCCGTCAGCCGGTGCCAAGTTGGGCCGATCTCAAGCGAGTCGATCGAGAACGAATCGACGTCCTTCAAGACGACCGACGGCTCGACGTCGATCTTCTCGTGGGACCGCTGCTCCAGGTGTGCCAGAAGGGCGTTGAGTTGAATGATCACTCCATCGTTTTGGGAACTGCGGCCAGTTCCGTCGCAGTCCGCGCTGAGGGCCTCGCTTGGTCCCTCGCAACCATGCTCGCCGAATCGAACGTCTCGCCACCGGGCCGCGGCAAAACCCCGGATCCACCCGTCGCCTACGAAGGGGCCAATCCACGCGAACGCGCGAAGACGTCAGAACATGGGCAGAAGTGTTATCCGATCGTGAGTAGAGAACGTGTGCGAGGCAGCTCACGGTGCAGTTCTGCGAACCTACAGGTCCCTCAGAAGTCCCAGTCCTCGTCCTCGGTATTCACGGCCTTGCCGATCACGTAGCTCGACCCCGACCCCGAGAAGAAGTCGTGGTTCTCGTCGGCATTCGGTGAGAGGGCCGAGAGGATGGCCGGGTTCACGTCGGTGACGGACTTCGGGAACATCGGCTCGTAGCCGAGGTTCATGAGGGCCTTGTTCGCGTTGTAGTGCAGGAACTTCTTGACGTCTTCGGTGAGGCCGACGCCGTCGTAGAGGTCCTGCGTGTACTGCGCCTCGTTGTCATAGAGCTCGTAGAGCAGCGAGAACGTGTAGTCCTTGATCTCGTCGCGCTTGGCCTGGTCGACGAGCTCGAGTCCCCGCTGGAACTTGTAGCCAATGTAGTACCCGTGCACGGCCTCGTCGCGGATGATGAGGCGAATGAGGTCGGCCGTGTTGGTGAGCTTCGCGCGCGACGACCAGTACATGGGCAGGTAGAAGCCCGAGTAGAAGAGGAACGACTCGAGGAGCGTCGATGCGACCTTGCGCTTCAGGGGCTCGTCGCCACGGTAGTACTCCATGACGATCGCGGCCTTCTTCTGCAGGTTCTCGTTCTCGACCGACCAGCGGAAGGCGTCGTCGATTTCCTTCGTCGAGCACAGGGTCGAGAAGATCGACGAGTAGCTCTTGGCGTGCACCGACTCCATGAACGCGATGTTGGTGTACACCGCCTCCTCGTGCGGGGTCAGCGAGTCGGGAATGAGCGAGACCGCGCCCACGGTGCCCTGGATCGTGTCGAGCAGGGTCAGACCCGTGAACACGCGCATCGTGAGGGTCTGCTCCTCGGGGGTGAGCGTGTTCCACGACTGCACGTCGTTCGACAGCGGCACCTTCTCGGGCAACCAGAAGTTGTTCACGAGGCGGTTCCACACCTCGAGGTCCTTGTCGTCCTGGATGCGGTTCCAGTTGATCGCGTTGACGTGATCGACGAGCTTGAGCTTGCCGCCGTGGGCGGGGTCGTTCTGGGCCGAGTTGACCGGGTCGGTGAGGGTCATCCGTCTAATCCTTCGTTCGAGACATCCGAAAGTGAGAAATACTCACTAGAGCATGCAGCTGACGCACTCATCCAAGTTCGTGCCTTCGAGCGCGAGCTGCCGGAGGCGAATGTAGTAGATCGTCTTGATCCCCTTCTTCCACGCGTAGATCTGCGCCCGGTTGATGTCGCGGGTCGTCGCCGTGTCCTTGAAGAAGAGCGTGAGCGAGAGGCCCTGGTCGACGTGCTGCGTCGCCGCGGCGTAGGTGTCGATGACCTTCTCGTAGCCGATCTCGTAGGCGTCCTGGTAGTACTCGAGGTTGTCGTTCGTCATGAACGCCGCCGGGTAGTACACGCGGCCGATCTTGCCTTCCTTGCGGATCTCGATCTTCGACGCGATCGGGTGGATCGAGGCCGTCGAGTTGTTGATGTACGAGATCGAGCCGGTGGGCGGCACCGCCTGCAGGTTCTGGTTGTAGATGCCGTGCTCCATGATGGAGGCCTTCAGCTGCTGCCAGTCGTGCTGGGTCGGGATGTGCACGCCGGCGTCGGCGAAGAGCTCGGTGACCTTCGCGGTAGCGGGCACCCACGGAGCATCCGTGTACTTGTCGAAGAACTCACCCGACGCGTACTTCGAGTCCTCGAAGCCCTCGAAGGTCTCGCCGCGCTCGATGGCGATCTTGTTGGAGGCGCGCAGCGCGTGGAACAGCACCGTGTAGAAGTACATGTTCGTGAAGTCGATGCCCTCTTCGCTGCCGTAGAAGATGCGCTCGCGGGCGAGGTAGCCGTGCAGGTTCATCTGGCCGAGGCCGATGGCGTGCGACTTGTCGTTGCCGTCTTCGATCGACCGCACCGACGAGATGTGCGACATGTTCGACACCGCGGTGAGTCCGCGGATCGCGGTCTCGACGGTCTTGCCGAAGTCGGGGCCGTCCATGGTGAGGGCGATGTTCAGCGAACCGAGGTTGCAGCTGATGTCCTTGCCGATCTGGTTGTACGACAGGTCTTCGTTGTACGTCGTCGGCGTGTTCACCTGCAGGATCTCGCTGCAGAGGTTCGACATGTTGATGCGGCCCTTGATGGGGTTGGCCTTGTTCACCGTGTCCTCGAACACGATGTAGGGGTATCCGCTCTCGAACTGGATCTCGGCGAGGGTCTGGAAGAACTGGCGGGCGTTGATCTTGGTCTTCTTGATGCGCGGGTCGTCGACCATGGCGCGGTAGTTCTCGGTGAGCGGCACGTCGCCGAACGGCTTGCCGTAGACGCGCTCGACGTCGTACGGCGAGAACAGGTACATGTCCTCGTTGTTCTTCGCGAGCTCGAACGTGATGTCGGGGATGACGACGCCGAGCGATAGGGTCTTGATGCGGATCTTCTCGTCGGCGTTCTCGCGCTTGGTGTCGAGGAACCGCATGATGTCGGGGTGGTGCGCGCTGAGGTACACGGCGCCGGCGCCCTGGCGTGCGCCGAGCTGGTTGGCGTACGAGAAGCTGTCTTCGAGGAGCTTCATCACGGGGATGATGCCCGACGACTGGTTCTCGATCTGCTTGATGGGCGCACCCGACTCGCGGATGTTCGAGAGCGAGAGCGCCACCCCGCCACCGCGCTTCGACAGCTGCAGCGCCGAGTTGATGCCGCGGGCGATCGACTCCATGTTGTCTTCGATGCGCAGCAGGAAGCACGAGACGAGCTCGCCGCGCTGCGCCTTGCCGGTGTTGAGGAACGTGGGCGTGGCCGGCTGGAAGCGGCCGCCGATGATCTCCTCGACGAGGTCGGTCGCGAGCTGCTCGTCGCCCTGGGCGAGGCCGAGCGCGGTCATCACGACGCGGTCCTCGAAGCGCTCGAGGTAGCGCTTGCCGTCGAAGGTCTTCAGCGTGTAGCTCGTGTAGTACTTGAACGCGCCGAGGAAGGTCTCGAAGCGGAACTTCTTCGAGTACGCCAGGTCGTTGAGCTTCTGGATGAACTCGAAGGAGTACATGTCGAGAACTTCCTTCTCGTAGTACTCCTTCTCGACGAGGTAGTCGAGGCGCTCACGCAGCGAGTGGAAGAAGACCGTGTTCTGGTTGACGTGCTGCAGGAAGTACTCGCGCGCGGCCTCCTTGTCTTTCTCGAACTGGATCTCTCCGTTCGGGCCGTACAGGTTCAGCATCGCGTTGAGCGAGTGGTAGTCCATCGCCACGCTGGTGCGCGGAGCGTCCATGAGCGCTACGCCGTCAGGTGCTGCGGATGCCCCGCCTGCGTCGCGTGCCATGGTTCCTGCTGTGTTCGCCAAAATGCGTCCAATCCCTCGTCGACGGCGCGAACGTCGTCGGGTGTGCCGAATACTTCGAAGCGGTAGAGGTGCGGCACCCCGGTCTTCCCGGCGATGATGTCGCCGGCGAGACCGAAGGCCGTACCGAAGTTGGTGTTGCCGGCGCTGATCACGCCGCGGATGAGTGAGCGGTTGTGCGGGTCGTTCAGGAACTTGATGACCTGCTTGGGAACCGCGCCCTTGCCCTCGCCGCCACCGTAGGTGGGAACGACGAGCACGTACGGATCTTCGACGTGCAGCGGCTCGTCACGCGCGTACAGCGGGATGCGCACGGCCGGCCGGCCGAGCTTCTCGATGAAGCGCTCGGTGTTGCCCGAGACGCTCGAGAAGTAGACGAGATTCGTCATGGTGCATCCTTCGCCGGAGGTCGCTCGCTGAGCTTGTCGAAGCGGGTGCGAGTCCCTTCGACACGCTCAGGGACCGGGGTGGTGCTCCTGATGACCGCCGGCCTGATCTCGAGGACGGTTCCGCTCGAGGTCAGGCCGGGGTTGCCATCAGGCGAGGCGCGAGGCGAGCTCGGCGATCTTGTCGGGGCGAAAGCCCGACCAGTGGTCTTCGTCGGTGATGACGACCGGGGCCTGGAGGTACCCGAGCTCTTTGACCTGCGCGAGGGCGTGCTCGTCGGCGGTGACGTCGAGCACTTCGTACTCGATGCCCTTGCTGTCGAGCGCCCGGTAGGTGGCGTTGCACTGGACGCAGGAAGGCTTGGTGTAGACCGTGACCGTCATGGTTTCCCCTCGTTGTTCTCGAGCTCGGAGGAGCCCGCCCCCGGTGTTGCTGATTCGGTTCTTCAATACTACATCTAGTGGCTGCGGAACTGAACCGCCACAAGATGATGTAGTTACATCCGTGTAGTTATCCACCGGTCTTTCCACCGGCTGTGGATGACGGATGTCGCGGCGATCGGCGGATTCTCGCGAATGACACCCGTGTTATCCACAGCCTGTGAGATCGGAATCTCGTGGGCCTGTGGACGGATGTCGGGCGTGTCGCGGCGTGTCGCACGGATGCCGCGGCACGAACCCTTGGGGCGTAGCGCCCCACCGACCCCTACATATGGTGTTGTGCCTTCAACCCTGCCACCACCCACCGACATCGCCGGGGCGGGCGGGTGCGTGTCGGAGGACCGGCGAACGCCCCAGATCGGGGGGCCGCGACATTCGCTCGTCAAGTCCTCGCGGCGCTGGAGGATGTCGGGCGGCGCGCGTAGCCTGTGGCCGACGCAAGGGGGCCGCATGACCGAGTTCGTGACATCCGCCGACGGCACGCGCATCGCGTACGACATCGAGGGCTCGGGCCCGCCCGTGATCCTCATCGGCGGTGCGATGCAGTTCCGCGGCTTCGATCCCGCGACGGTGGAAATGGCGCAGCACCTCGCCGAGCACGGGTTCACGGTCGTCGACTACGACCGCCGCGGCCGCGGCGAGAGCCCGGCGGATGCCCCGATCACGCTCGCCCAGACGATCGATGACCTGCGGGCGCTCGCCGACGAGCTCACCGAGGGGGCCGACGACGCGGTCGCGCTGTTCGGCAACTCGTCGGGCGGGTCGATCGCGCTCGCGGCCGCGGCGGCGGGGCTGCCCGTGTCGAAGCTCGTCTTCTTCGAGGTGCCGCTCGACCCCGAGGAGGGCCGCGAGGGCGGCGTGTTCCTCGAGGAGCTCCGCGAACGCATCGCCGCCGGCGACCGCGAGGGCACGCTCGAGGTCTACATGGCCGACATGCCGCCCGAGTGGCTCGAGGGCGCCAAGCAGAGCCCTGCCTGGCAGACGATGCTCGACATCGCGCCGAGCCTCGAGCCCGACGCCGAGTCCCTCGCCTGGACGCAGTCCGCGCCGCGCGCCGAGCTCTTCGCGAGCATCGTGCAGCCGACCCTCGCGCTGGTTGGCGACGAGACACTGCCGATCATGACGTCGGCCGCGGCATCCCTCGTCGCGACCATGCCGAACGCCGAGACCCGCACCATCGCCGCCGCCGACCACCGCTGGGAGCCGCGCACCATGGCGCTCGCGATCGCGGAGTTCCTCGTCGGCTGACCTCCCGCCGCGCCGCGCCGCTGCGCGCCACTTCTGCGGCCTGTGCGCCAGCCGAAGTGGCGCGGAGGGCGCGCACGTGGCGCGCAGGCGCATGCGCCACGTACCCGCGCGGGCGCCCCGCGCCTCAGCGCTCGAGCGCCGCCCGGTCGCGGGCCGGCACCGCCGTGCTCACGCGCACGACGAGGTCGGGCACTCGCGGCGCCGGCATGAGCCGCTCGTCGTCGCCGAGCACGGCGAGCACGCCGGCCATCGCGTCACGACCGAGCGCGTCGAAGTCCTGGCGCACGGTCGTGAGCGGCGGGGCGAAGTACGCCGCCTCGGGGATGTCGTCGAAGCCGACCACGCTCACGTCGCCGGGCACCGAGAGCCCCGCCTCGGTGAGCGCATGCATCACGCCGAGTGCCATCTGGTCGTTCGACACGAACACGGCGGTCATCTCGGCGTCGCGCGCGAGCGCCCGACCGTGCACGTACCCGCTGCCGGGCGACCAGTCCCCCACGAGCGGCTCGCGAGCGGCAAGGCCGTGCTCGGCGAGCGCGGCCGTCCAACCGCGCACGCGTTCGGCACCGTCCATCGAGTTGACCGGGCCGCTGACGTGCCGGATCTCGCGGTGCCCGAGCGCGATGAGGTGCTCGACCGCGAGCCGGGCCCCCGCGTACTGGTCGAGCCAGACGCGATGCATGCCGCCGCGATCCTCCGAGGCGACGGCCACGATCGGCACGCCCAGCTCGATGCCGTCGAGCGCGTCGAGCGCCTCCCGCTGCGCGGCGATGAGCACGATGGCCTCGACGTTCTGGCGCACGAGGAGTTCGGCCGCGGAACGGAGGCTCGGGGCATCCGTCTCGAGCATGCTCGCGGTGATGACCGAATACCGGGCGTCGCGCGCGGCCTCGTTGAAGTGCAGCGCCGTCGACGACGGGCCGTAGTCGGGTGCCCCGGTGACGATGAGGCCGAGGGTGCGGGTGCGACGGGTGACGAGCGCGCGGGCCGCGGGCGACGGCACGTACCTGAGCTGCGCGATCGCCTGCTCGACGCGCGCTCGCGTCGCGGGCCGCACGTTCGGCAGGTCGTTGAGCACGCGCGAGACCGTCTGGTGCGACACCCCGGCCAGCCTCGCGACGTCGAAGATCGTCGCGACCCGCGCCTTGTCGTCTCGGTCGCCCACTCGCGCCGCGCTCCTGTCTCGCGCCGCCGGCGCGATCGTTCTCCGTCGATTATCCCGCCCGGTGATGCTCCGGCCGGGAGGCGGAAGGCCCGGCTCGGCGCCGGACCCTCGGCCACGTGGCATCCCTCACCGCCGCCTGGCCGTGAGCACCTTCTGCAGGATGATGAAGACGAGCAGCAGCACGCCGATGAAGATCCGCGTCCACCACGACGAGAGGGTGCCCTCGAACGTGATGATCGTCTGGATGACCCCGAGCACCAGCACGCCGAGCACCGACCCGAGCACGAACCCGTAGCCGCCGGTGAGCAGCGTGCCGCCGATCACGACCGCGGCGATGGCGTCGAGCTCGGTGCCGATCGCCGTGAGCGGGTAGCCCGAGAGCGTGTAGAAGGTGAACAGCACGCCCGCGAGGCCCGAGCAGAACCCCGAGATGACGTAGACGAGCACCTTGGTGCGCGCCACCGGAAGGCCCATGAGCAGGCCGGATGTCTCGCCGCCACCGATCGCGTACACGGTTCGCCCGAACCGCGTCGCGTGCAGCACCCACACGGCGAGCGCGACGACCACGAGCGCGATGATGACGCTCGCGGTGATCGACAGGCCGCCGCCGAGCGGGATGCGCGCGACCGCGAGCTGCACGAACGTCGGGTCGGTGATCGCGATCGAGCTCTGGCTGATCACGTAGCAGAGGCCGCGCGCGAGGAACATCGCCGCGAGCGTCGCGATGAACGGCTGCACCTTGAACACGTGGATCATGAGCCCCACGAGCAGGCCGAGCACGCTCGTGAGCACCAGGATCAGCGGGATCACCGCGCCGGGCGACCAGCCGGTCTGCAGCAGGCTCGCCGCAATCATGCCGCTGAGCGCGACGACCGCGCCCACCGAGAGGTCGATGCCGCCCGTGAGGATCACGAACGTCATGCCCACCGCGAGCACGATGAGGTACGAGTTGTCGACGAGCAGGTTGAGGAACACCTGCCCCGAGAAGAACCCGCGGTAGCGCACGCCGCCGATCACGAACACGGCGACGAACAGCACGGCGGTCACCATGACCGGGCCGTACTTCGGGCTGGTCATCAGGTTCCGGATGCCGCTGCCGACGTTGCGGCGAGTGCCGCCGCCGCCGGGGCCGGTGCCGCCGGCTGGTCCGCCGCGGCCGGGGCCGGCCGGCCGGCCGGGGCGTGCGGGTGCGTCGATGAGCTTCGTCATGAGGCCGCCGCCCCCTTCCCGGCCCGGATGGCGAGCCTTCGGCGGAACCCGCTGAACGCCTCTGCCGTGGTGGGCGACTGCAACAGGCACACCACGGTGACGACCGCCGCCTTGAACACCATGGTCGCGATCGGCGGGATGCCGACCGTGTACACCGTGGTCACGAGCGTCTGGATGACCAGGGCGCCGACGAGCGTGCCGAGCAGCGAGTAGCGGCCGCCGGCGAGCGACGTGCCGCCGATCACCACGGCGAGGATCGCGTCGAGCTCGATGAACAGGCCCGTGTTGTTCGCGTCGGCTGCCGCCGTGTTGGCCGTGAGGATGAGCCCGGCGATCGCCGCGCAGAACGCGCAGAACGTGTACACGACGACGAGCAGCCCACGCGCCCGCACGCCCGACTGGCGGCTCGCCTCGGGGTTGATGCCGACCGACTCGATGAACATGCCGAGCGCCGTGCGCCGGGTCACGAGCGCCGCGACGCCGAACACGACGGCCGCGATGATGACGGCGATCGGAACGCCGAACCAGAAGCCCGAGCCGAGGAACTTGAACGGCGGGCTGTTCACGGTGAGGATCTGGCCTTCGGTGATGAGCATCGCCACGCCGCGGCCCGCCGTCATGAGGATGAGCGTCGCGATGATCGGCTGGATGCCGATGACCGCGACGAGGAATCCGTTCCACACGCCGAGCACGAGCGAGATGACGAGCGCCACCGTCACGGCCACGGCGACCGTCGCGAGGCTGCCGGGCTCGGGCGATCCGAGGATGATCGAGCACGCGACCGCCCCCGAGATCGCGGCGACCGCGCCCACCGACAGGTCGATGCCTCGCGTGGCGATCACGAGCGTCATGCCGACCGCGATGATGAGCGTCGGCGCGCCGTTGCGCAGGATGTCGATGAGGCTGCCGAACAGGTGCCCGTCGCGCACGCTGATCGTGAAGAATCCGGGGAACGCGACCAGGTTGATCACGAGCAGCACCACGAGCATGACGACCGGCCAGAACAGCCGGTGCGCGACGATGCGGGCGAGCAGGGCGCTCATCGGCGGCCTCCTTCGGTGTGGTCGGCGGTGGTGGGGGCGGGGTGGTCGGCGGTCGGGTCTTCCGTGTGGCCGGTGACCGATGCAGCGGTGACGGATGCCGCGGCCGCGACATCCCGAACCGGCTCATCGCTCTCGACCGAGCCGTCGGCGATGAGGGCGAGCAGCGAATCGACGGTGAGCCCGTCGTTCTCGAGGTCGGCGACCACGTGCCGGTCGCGGAGCACGACGATGCGGTGGCTGAGGCGCAGCACCTCCTCGAGCTCGGCCGAGATGAACAGCACGCTCATGCCGTTCTCGGCGAGGTTGAAGACGAGCTTCTGGATCTCGGCCTTCGCGCCGATGTCGATGCCGCGCGTCGGCTCGTCGAGGATGAGGAGGCGCGGGGCGATCGCGAGCCAGCGGGCGAGCAGCACCTTCTGCTGGTTGCCGCCCGAGAGGTTGCGCACGAGCGCGTCGGGATTGCCCGGGCGGATGTTCAGCGCCTGGATGTAGCTCTGCGCGAGCTCGTCCTGCCGCTTCTTCGGGATGGGCCGGAACCAGCCGCGGTCGGCCTGCAGCGCGAGCACGATGTTGTCGCGCACGGTGAGGTCGCCGACGATGCCCTCGTCGCGGCGATTCTCGGATGAGAACGCGATGCGGTGTGCGATGGCCTGGCGCGGCGTGCGGAGCTTCGTCGGCCGGCCGCCGATCGTGAGCTCGCCGGCATCCGCGCGGTCGATGCCGCCGAGGAGCCGGGCGAACTCGGTGCGGCCCGATCCGAGCAGGCCCGCGAGGCCCACGACCTCGCCGGCCGCGATGGGCAGGTCGGCCGGGTTGATGGCGCCGCGACGCCCGAGCCCCGCCGCATTCACGAACACCGCGGCATCCGAATCGTCGACGACGACCGAACGGGCGCGCTGCTCGAGGTCGTCGAGCGTCGTGAGCTCCTTGCCGATCATCTTCTGCACGAGGTCGATGCGCAGCAGCTCGTCGACGAGGTACTCCCCCACGAGCTTGCCGTTGCGCAGCACCGTGAGGCGGTCGCAGATCTCGTAGACCTGGTCGAGGAAGTGCGAGACGAACAGGATCGCGACGCCCTGTTCCTTCAGCGAGCGGATGACCCGGAAGAGCTCGGCGACCTCGTCGGCGTCGAGGCTCGACGTTGGCTCGTCGAGGATGAGCACCTTCGCCTGCACGTCGATCGCGCGCGCGATGGCGACGAGCTGCTGCACCGCGAGCGAGTGGTCGCCGAGCAGCGACCCGGGGTCGATGTCGAGGTTGAGGCCGGCGAGCAGCTCGGCCGCGCGGCGGCGCATCGCGCGCCAGCCGATCGAGCCGAGGCGGCGCGGCTCGCGGCCGAGCATGATGTTCTCGGCGACCGACAGGTTCGGCAGGAGGTTCACCTCCTGGTACACCGTCGAGATGCCGGCGGCCTGCGCCTGCGCCGGGCCGGAGAACGACACCCGGTCGCCGGCGAGCGTGATCGTGCCGGCGTCGATGCCGTAGACGCCCGTGAGCGCCTTGATGAGCGTGGACTTGCCGGCGCCGTTCTCGCCCATGAGCGAGTGCACCTCGCCGGGGAACATGCGGAAGTCGACGCCGTCGAGCGCCTTCACGCCCGGGAAGCTGATCGAGATGTCGCGCATCTCGACGACCGGGGCCGGGGGTGCCTGGTTCACGTGTCTCTCCATCGAGCTGGTGGTGAAGCGTGGGGAGGCGGGTGCGCGGCATGGACGGCCGCGCACCCGCCGAGGCGTTCGGGTGAGCGGATGCCGCGGCTGCGACATCCGCTCACTGGAACTCAGTACTGGCGGTCGGGAAGCGCCTCGATCGCCTGCTCCTGCGTGAAGGTGGTCTCCTCGGTGATGATGCGCTTCTGGGGAGTCTCACCGTCGTTGATCTGCTTGATGATCTCGATCAACTGCTTGCCGAGCAAGGGCGAGCACTCGACGATGAAGTTGATCTTGCCGTCGGCGAGGGCCTGCATGCCGTCCTTCACCGCGTCGACCGTGACGATCTTGATGTCCTCGCCGGGCTTCAGGCCCGCCGCCTCGATCGCCTCGATCGCGCCGAGGCCCATGTCGTCGTTGTGCGCGTAGATGAGGTCGACGCCCGGGTTCGACTTCAGCAGCGCCTCGGTGACCTGCTTGCCGCCGGCCCGCGTGAAGTCGCCGGTCTGGCTGGCGACCACCTCGAGGTTCGGGTTCTCGGAGATGACCTCGGCGAAGCCCTCGGCACGGTCGATCGCGGGCGCGGCGCCCGTGGTGCCCTCGAGCTGGATGATCTCGACGGGCTCGGTCGCGTCGGCGTACTCGTCGAGCACCCACTGGCCGGCCTTCTCGCCCTCCTTCACGAAATCGGAGCCGAGGAACGACACGTAGAGCGACTCGTCCTTCGAGTCGACCGCGCGGTCGGTGAGCACGACCGGGATGCCCGCGGCCTTCGCCTCGTTGAGCACGGCGTCCCAACCGGTCTCGACGACCGGTGAGAACGCGATCACGTCGACCTGCTGCTGGATGTACGAGCGGATCGCCTTGATCTGGTTCTCCTGCTTCTGCTGCGCATCGGAGAACTTGAGCTCGATGCCGGCCTCCTCGAAGGCGGCCTGGATGTCCTTGGTGTTGGCGGTGCGCCAGCCGCTCTCCGCGCCGACCTGCGCGAAGCCGACCACGAGTTCGTCGAGGGGCTTGGGGCCGCTCTCGGCGGCGGCGCCGCCGCCCTCGCTTGCGCAGCCGGCCAGGGCGACGAGCATGGCGCCGGCCGCGGCGAGACCGATGAGCTTCTTCATCAGGGGTGAACCTCCTTGTTCAGTGGTGCCGGCGAAAGTGCGTCGTTGCTGGGATTCCTGGTGCGCCGGGCAGTCAGGTCGTCCTGCTGCACTCAGGATGTTAGCGCTCACTTGTTAGCGCTCACAAGTGGCATTTCGGAGACGCTCCGACAGCGCGTCCTGTTCGGCTCACCCATGCGGGCTCGGGCGGGCGGCGCACCGACCGCTCGCTCATCCGGTTCGGCGCCCCGCAGCTCGAATCGGCCGCCGCGCTCGAGACGCTCGAGTTCGACGACCTGGCCCGTCTCGAGGAGAGCGTGCGCGCCCTCGGCGGTCCCGTCGACGCACTCGCGGAGGCCGTGACCGCCTGGAACGAGCACCAGACGCTTTTCGCGAGCGCCGGGTACGTCAACCATGTCTGGGCCTCGGGCTGGTATCCCGAGCTCGACGCGTGCCGCTGCTCCGTCGACCTCACCGAGCGGTACACCGGCACACCCGACCATCGCCGAGCACTGGTCGTGCCGCGGCAAGGACTTCCCCGACGACGCCGGCACCGTCATCCGCCTCACCGGAGTGCACGAGGGCGTCTACCGCGTCGAGGGCATCGTGCGCATGCTGGATCAGGACGCGGCGACGACCGACGACCTCCCTCGCGGGTACGACCTGCTCTACCAGACCTGCCTGAACGGCCAGTCGTCGACGATGTCGATCACCGCGCTCACCCGGTTGGGCTGAGCGCGGCGTGCGGGCTCAGCCGTTCGCGGCCTTCGCGGCGGCCTTCGCCGCCTGCTTCGTGGCTCGCACCTTGGCCAGCGACTCGGGGTCCACGATGTCGGCCACCGACGCGAACGTGCCGTCGGCCCCGTAGTGCCCGGCCGCCTCGCGCCAGCCCGGCGCCTCGAGGCCGCACTGCTTGCCGAGCAGCGCCAGGAAGATCTTGGCCTTCTGCTCGCCGAAGCCCGGCAGCGCCTTCAGCCGCTTGAGCACCTCGGCGCCGTCGGGGTCGCCCTGGGTCCAGATGGCGGATGCCTCGCCGCCCCAGTCGTCGCGCACGGCAGCGGCGAGCGCCTGCACGCGCCCGGCCATCGACCCCGGATACCGGTGCACGGCCGGCGTCTGCTTGAACGCCTCGACGAGTGCCTCGGGGTCGTGCGCCGCGATCGACGCCGGCTCGATCGATCCGGTGCGCTCGCGGATCTTCTCGGGCCCCGCGAACGCCGTCTCCATCGCGACCTGCTGGTCGAGCAGCATGCCCACGAGCAGGGCGAACGCGTCGTCGCTGAGAAGCCGGTCGGCCGCGGCATCCCCGGTGATATGCAGGTCCATGCATCCCATCCTCGCACCCGACGCGCCGCCGCCGAATGTTTCCGTTCGCGCGTGGTGCGCCTGTTGGGCCGGGAACATCCGGCGCGAGCGGAAACATCCGGCGACCGTCCGGCTACAGGGCGACGGGTCGGATGTCGCGCAGCCGCGGCAGCACGTCGTCGGCCACGCGCCCGACGAAGCCGACGGGATCGGGCTGCTGCACGCGCACCTGGATGTGCTGCACGCCCAGCTTCGCGAGCTCCTCGGCGTGGCGCAGGAACGCGTCGGGATCTGCCGTGGGGTCGAGCGGCCCGCCCTGGGCGGTGACGCGGATGTCCCGGATGTCGCGGCCCTCGCGTTCGCAGTGCGCGCGAAGCACGTCGATCTTGTGCCGGATCTCGTCGGGCTCGGTCACGTTGACATTCCACACGTCGGCGTACTTCGCGACGAGGCGGAGCGTCTTCCGCTCGCCGGTCCCGCCGATGAGGATCGGCGGGTGCGGCCGTCCGAGGGGCCGGGAGCGATTGAGGGTCTCGCCGAGCCGGTAGTGGGTGCCTTCGAACGCGCCGTCATCGTCGCTCCACATCTGCAGGCAGATGCGCAGCGTCTCCTCGAGGCGCTCGAACCGCTCGGCCAGCGACGGGAACGGCACGCCGAGGCCGACGTGCTCGCGCTCGTACCAGGCGGCACCGAGGCCGAGCCAGGCCCGCCCGCCCGACAGCACGTCGAGCGTGGTGACGGTCTTCGCCAGCAGCCCGGGATGCCGGTACGTGACCCCGGTGACGACGGTCGAGAGCGGGATCCGCGAGGTGTGCGCGGCGACGAAGCCGAGCGCCGTGTACCCCTCGAGCATCGGCTCCTCCGCCGGGCGCACCTGGTCCATCTGGAAGAAGTGGTCCATGACGGAGAAGAGCGCGAGCCCCGCGTCATCCGCCGCTCTGGCCGTGTCGGCGAGGTGCGGCGCGATGACGGCGTCGCCGTCGGGGTGGGTGAAATTCCAGTAGTGGATGCCGAGATCCATGGCGCCTCCGTCTGCGTGAATGGTGTTGCCGGGTGATTTCGCCATCCGGACGGGAACTGACCGGATGGTGCGGGATGCTGGCAGTACGCGATCCGACGAGAACCGGGTCGCCCGCACACAGTATCGAGGAGCATCCCATGGACTGGAAGATCGAACTCATCTTCGTCCCCGTCACCGACGTCGACCGCGCGAAGGAGTTCTACATCGAGAAGCTCGGCTTCAACGCCGACCACGACACCACGGTGCACGAGGGGCTGCGCTTCGTGCAGCTCACTCCGCCCGGTTCGGCGTGCTCGATCGCCATCGGCAAGGGACTCGGCAGCATGGTCGAGCCCGGCACGCTCGACGTGATCCAGGTGGTGATCCCCGACGCCGACGCCGCGTTGGCCGAGCTTCGTGCCAAGGGCGTCGAGGCCGAGGGCGTCGACGAGCAGGAGTGGGGCAGGTTCGTCACGCTGAAGGACCCCGACGGCAACCGCTGGACGCTGCAGCAGCTCCCCGACTACGCCGCGGGCGCGTCGCCGAGCTGACGCACCCCCGCGGCATCCGTCTATTTCTGCGGATATACGATCCGACACCCCGGCGAATCGACCCCCGCCGCGGCGCGCCGGATCGTATATCCGCAATATGTGACACGAGGGCGGATGCCGCGAGCCGAAGCCGCGGCATCCGCCCGTGAGACGCTGCCGCGCCCTACTGCCCGCCCGACCGCCGCTTGTTGTACACGTCGAACGCCACTGCGAGGAGCAGCACGAGGCCCTTCACGGCCTGCTGCCACTCGATGCCGATGCCGAGGATCGACATGCCGTTGTTCAGCACGCCGATGATGAGGCCGCCGATGATCGCGCCGCCGATGGTGCCGACGCCGCCCTGCACGGCCGCGCCGCCGATGAACGCCGCCGAGATCGCCTCGAGCTCGAAGCCGTCGCCGGCCTTCGGCCCCGCGAGGTTCAGTCGCGCGGTGAAGATGAGGCCGGCGAGCGCGGCGAGCACGCCCATGTTGACGAACAGCCAGAAGTCGACGCGACGCGTCTTGATGCCCGAGAGCTCTGCCGCGTGCCGGTTGCCGCCGATCGCGTAGATGTGGCGGCCGAACACCGTGCGGTTCATCACGATGCCGTACACGAGCACCAGCACGGCGAGGATGATGAGCGTCACCGGGATGCCCTTGTACGACGCGAGCGAGTAGGCGAAGAAGGCGATCGCGGCCGACACGAGCACGAGCTTGGTGACGAACCACAGGATCGGCTCGACGTCCTGCCCGTACTTCTGGCGACCGCGGCGGGTGCGCACCTGCTGCACGACGAGCGCGATGATCGCGAGCGCGCCGACGCCGATCGTGAGCGGGTCGATCTCGAGGTCGCCGAACACGTCGGAGAGGAAGCCGTTGCCGAGCGCGCGGTACTCCGCCGGGAACGAGCCGATGTTCGCGTTGCCGAGCACGACGAGGGCGAGCCCTCGGAAGATGAGCATGCCCGCCAAGGTCACGATGAACGCGGGGATGCCGACGAAGGCGATCCAGAACCCCTGCCACACGCCGACGAGCGCGCCGATGCCGAGCGAGAGGATGACGGCGAGCCACCACGGCAGCCCCCATTGCACCGCGAACACGCCCGAGACGGCCCCGACGAACGCGGCGACCGACCCGACCGAGAGGTCGATGTGGCCGGCGATGATGACCATCACCATGCCGATCGCGAGCACGAGGATGTACCCGTTCTGCACGACGAGGTTCGAGATGTTCTGCGGCCGCAGGAGGATGCCGTTGGTGAGGATGGAGAAGAGCACGACCACCGCGATGAGCGCGATGAAGATGCCGTTCTTGCCGAGGTCGGCGAGCACGTGGCTCAGGCGGTCGGTGAAGCGGTTCTGCACCGGGTTGATGTTGCCGCCGACGGCGTGCGTCTCCTCGGTGAGCGGTGGGTTCGGGTTCGTCATGGTGTCTCCTGGTGGGAACGGTGGATTCCGTCAGCGCCGGCGCTAGCGGGGCTTCTCCATGGTCATGAGCTTGAGCATCGCCTCGGGTGTCGCTTCCTCCACGGGGAGCTCACCGGTGATGCGGCCCTCGGAGAGGGCGTAGACGCGGTCGCAGATGCCGAGGAGCTCGGGCAGCTCCGACGAGATGACGATGATGCCCTTCCCCTGCGCCGCGAGGCGGTTGATGATCGAGTAGATCTCGTACTTCGCACCGACGTCGATGCCACGGGTGGGCTCGTCGAGGATGAGCACCTCGGGGTCGGAGTAGATCCACTTCGACAGCACGACCTTCTGCTGGTTGCCGCCAGAGAGCTTGCCCGTCTTCACGAGCACGCTCGGCGCCTTGATGTTCATCGACGTGCGGTACTCGTTGGCGACCGCGTACTCCTCGTTGTCGTGCACGAGGCCGTACTTCTCGAGCTTCTTCAGCGAGGCCATCGAGATGTTGCGCTTGATGTCCTCGATGAGGTTGAGTCCGTAGGTCTTGCGATCCTCGGTGGCGTAGGCGATGCCGTGCTCGATCGCCTCGGCGACCGTGCGGGTCTTGATCTCCGTGCCGCGCAGGAACACGCGGCCCGAGATGCGCGAGCCGTACGACTGCCCGAACAGGCTCATCGCGAACTCGGTGCGGCCCGCGCCCATGAGGCCCGCGATGCCGACGATCTCGCCCGCGCGCACGTGCAGGTTCACGTGGTCGACCATGACCCGCGACGTGTCCTGCGGGTGATGCGCGGTCCAGTCCTCGACCCGGAGCAGCTCCTCGCCGATGTGCGGCGTGTGGTCGGGATAGCGGTGCTCGAGGTCGCGACCGACCATGTCCTTGATGATGCGGTCTTCCGTGACATCCTGCTTCGCGATCGTCTCGATCGTCTTGCCGTCGCGGATGACGGTCACCGAATCGGCGACCTTCTTGATCTCGTTCAGCTTGTGACTGATGATGATCGACGTGATGCCCTGCTCCTTGAGGTGCAGGATCAGGTCGAGCAGGTGATCGGAGTCCTCGTCGTTGAGTGCGGCGGTGGGCTCGTCGAGGATGAGGAGCTTCACCTCCTTCGAGAGCGCCTTCGCGATCTCGACCAACTGCTGCTTGCCGACGCCGATGTCCATGATCCTCGTCGTCGGGTTCTCGCGCAGGCCGACCCGCGCGAGGAGTTTGGATGCCTCGAAGTTGGTCTTGTTCCAGTCGATGAGGCCGCCGCGACCCTTCAACTCGTTGTTGAGGAAGATGTTCTCGGCGATCGACAGGTACGGGCTGAGCGCCAACTCCTGGTGGATGATGACGATGCCCTTGGCCTCGCTGTCGGTGAGGTCCCTGAACTCCACCGTCTCGTTCTCGAAGACGATGTCGCCGGTGTAGGTGCCGTGCGGATAGACGCCCGAGAGCACCTTCATGAGGGTGGACTTGCCGGCGCCGTTCTCGCCGCAGATGGCGTGCACCTCGCCGCGTCCGACCGACAGGGTGACGTTCGCGAGCGCCTTGACACCGGGGAACGTCTTCGTGATGCCGCGCATCTCGAGAATGTTGGTGGTCATCCT
This sequence comes from Agromyces sp. H66, assembly GCF_004959775.1. Classification (GTDB taxonomy): domain Bacteria; phylum Actinomycetota; class Actinomycetes; order Actinomycetales; family Microbacteriaceae; genus Agromyces. Next base: position 117,553 of record NZ_SJZG01000010.1, on the reverse strand, counting down.
TGCTCCTGCTTCGTTGCCGGCGTCCTGACCGCCGGTGACGGGACCCGCCGGTGACGGGACTTGCCGGCGACCTCACCGCCGGTGACGGGACCCGCCGGTGGGGGAAGCGTAGTCCCCCACCGGCCGGTCGCGACGATCGACGGCTAGCCGATCTCCGCTTCGGTCCAGTAGCCGCTGTCGACGAGGACCTCGGTGATGTTGTCCGTGACCACGATCTGCGACTCGAGGAGGTACGACGGCACGACCTTCACGCCGTTGTCGTAGTCCTTCGTGTTGTTGACCTCGGGCTCCTCACCGTTGAGCAGGGCGGTCGCCATGTCGACGGCCACCGCGGCGAGGTTGCGGGTGTCCTTGAAGATGGTCGAGTACTGCTCGCCAGCCTTGATGGCCTTCACCGAGTCGAGCTCGGCGTCCTGGCCCGAGATGATCGGCCAGCCCTCGCCGACCGAGTAGCCCGCGTCGGTGAGCGCCGAGATGATGCCGCGCGACAGGCCGTCGTAGGGCGAGAGCACCGCGTTGACCGTCGAGCCGTCGGAGTACGTCGAGGTGAGGAGGTTCTCCATGCGCTCCTGCGCGACCTCGCCGTCCCAGCGGAGGATGGCGGCCTGCTCGAAGTCGGTCTGGCCCGACTTCACCACGAGCGTGCCCTCATCGATGAACGGCTGCAGGGTGTCGATGGCGCCGTTCCAGAAGAACGTGGCGTTGTTGTCGTCGGGCGAACCGGCGAACAGTTCGATGTTGAACGGTCCGGCCGGGGCATCCGCCGCAGGCTCACCGTCGAGGTCGGTCAGCCCGAGGCCCGCGAGGAGCGAGGTGGCCTGCTGCACGCCGACGATGTAGTTGTCGAACGACGCGTAGTAGTCGACGTTCTCGGAGTCGCGGATGAGCCGGTCGTACGCGATCACGGGGATGTCGGCGTCGGCCGCGTCCTGCAGCACCTGCGACAGCGTGGTGCCGTCGATCGACGCGATGATCAGGGCCTCGGCGCCCTTCGTGATCATGTTCTCGATCTGGTTGACCTGGGTGGGGATGTCGTCCTCGGCGTACTGCAGGTCGACGGTGAAGCCCTGCTCCTCGAGCTGCTCCTTGACGGCGTCGCCGTCCTGGATCCAGCGCTCCGAGCTCTTGGTGGGCATGGCGACGCCGATGAGGCCGCCGTCGCCGCCGCCTTCTCCGCTGGCGCCCGTTCCGGCGCACGCGCTGAGCGCGAGCATGGAGCCGGCCGCGATCGTCGCGAGCAGCACCTTCTTCGTGTTCTTCACGGTGTTTCCTTTCGCTGTGTCCATCTGTGTCCGTCTGGACGTCGTTGTCGTGGTGACCGTCGGATGGGCGTCGTCCATGAACGCCGATCCCCCGCGGCATCCGAGGGGGTACCGGATGCCGCAAGCTGTTGAGTTGTGGAGTGGTCGGCCGTTCGGCCGGCCGTGGGTGGCGGGCCTCGCGGCCGCCCGGGGGTGGCGGGCCTCGCGGCCGGCCGTGGGTGGCGGGCCTCGCGGCCGCCGGGGCTACAGGCCCTGCGCGAGGCGGTGGTAGGCCTGGTTCCAGCGCACCTCGCGCTGGAAGTCGGGGAGGGTGGTCGACTCGTCGATGACGAGGAGCTCCACCTTCGCCATCTCGGCGAAGTCGCGGAACACGTCCACGCCGACCGCGGTCGACATGACGGTGTGGTGGGCGGCGCCGGCCGTGAGCCACGCCGCGGCACTGGTCTGGAAGTCGGGGGCGGGCTTCCACACCGCGCGGCCGACGGGGAGGTTCGGCAACGGATGCCGCGGCGCGACGTTCTCGACGACGTTCGCGGTGAGGCGGAACCGGTCGCGCAGGTCGCTCATGGCGACCACGACGGCGGGACCCGGGTCGGCGGTGAAGACGAGGCGCACCGGGTCCTCTTTGCCGCCGATGCCGAGCGGGTGGATCTCGAGCGACGGCTTCGCGGTGGTGAGCGACGGCGACACCTCGAGCATGTGCGCGCCGAGGATCAGCTCGTCGCCGGGCGTGAGGTCGTAGGTGTAGTCCTCCATGAGGCTGGCGCCGCCGGCCAGGCCCGCGCCCATGACGTTGGCGATGCGCACGAGCACGGCGGTCTTCCAGTCGCCCTCGGCGCCGAAGCCGTAGCCGTCGGCCATGAGCCGCTGCACCGCGAGGCCGGGGAGCTGCCGCAGCGCGCCGAGGTCTTCGAAGCTCGTGGTGAACGCGCCGAAGCCGCCCTCCTCGAGGAACGCGCGCAGGCCGAGCTCGATCGCGGCGCCGTAGCGCAGGCTCTCGTGCCGGTCGCCGCCCTTCCGGAGCGCGGGCACGACGTCGTAGAGGTCCTCGTACTCGGAGACCAGCACGTCGATGTCGGCGTCGGATGCCGCGTGCACGGCGTCGGCGAGCTCGTTCACGCCCCACGTGTTCACCTGCACGCCGAAGCGCAGCTCGGCCTCGGTCTTGTCGCCCTCGGTGACCGCGACGTAGCGCATGTTGTCGCCGAAGCGGGCGAGCTTCAGTGAACGGGATGCCGCGAGGCCGGCCGCCGCGCGCTGCCACGTGCCGAGCTCCCGCTGCACGCGCGGGTCGCTCGCGTGGCCGACGATCGTCTTGCGCGGCACGCCCAGGCGGGTCTGGATGTACCCGAACTCGCGGTCGCCGTGCGCGGCCTGGTTGAGGTTCATGAAGTCGAAGTCGATCTCGCCCCAGGGCAGCTCCACGTTCGCCTGCGTGTGCAGGTGGGCGAGCGGCTTCTGCAGCGCGTCGAGGCCGGCGATCCACATCTTCGCGGGGCTGAAGGTGTGCATCCACGCGACGACGCCGATGACCTCGTCGGCCGCATTGGCCTCGAGCATCGTGCGGCGGATCGAGTCCGAGTCCTTCAGCACGGGCTTCCACACGACCTTGACGGGCACGTCGGATGCCGCGTCGAGCTGTTCGGCGATCGCCTGCGACTGGGCTGCGACCTGTCGCAGGGTCTCCTCGCCGTAGAGGTTCTGGCTCCCGGTGAGGAACCAGACCTCGGCGGCGTCGAGGCTCGTCTGGAGCGGGGTGCGGCTCATCGTGCGGTCGTCTCCTCGGTGATGGGGGTGGTCCGGCGGGCATCCGACGCCTGCCCGTACACGTTCTGGTAGCGGTCGTAGAGCCGGTCGATCGCGTCCTGCGGCAGCGGCACGAGCGGCCCGGCCTCGCGGGCGAGGTGCACGGTGCGCGCGACATCCTCGACCATCACCGCGGCCTTCACCGCGTCGCGGGCGTTCGCGCCGATCGTGAACGGCCCGTGGTTGCGCATGAGCACGGCACGCGAGCGGTGCCCCGTGAGGGTCTCGACGATGCCGCGTCCGATCGAGTCGTCACCGATGATCGCGAACGGTCCGACGGGGATCGGCCCGCCGAATTCGTCGGCCATCGCCGTGATGACGCACGGGATCTCCTCGCCGCGGGCGGCCCAGGCCGTCGCGTAGGTGGAATGCGTGTGCACCACTCCCCCGACGTCGGGCATATTCCGGTACACGTACGCGTGCGCGGCGGTGTCGGAGGACGGCGCACGCTCGCTGCCCGGCGTGCCCGGGATCACGTTGCCGTCGAGGTCGCAGAGGATCATGTTCTCGGGCGCGAGGTCGTCGTAGCTCACGCCCGAGGGCTTGATGACGAACAGGTCTGCCCCGGGCACCCGGCCCGAGACGTTGCCGCCCGTCCACACGACGAGGCCGTAGCGGGTGAGCTCCGCGTGCAGCTTCGCGACGTCGGCGCGCACGCGGGCGATCGCGACCTCGATCTGGGGCCCGTAGCTGCTCATGCCGAGACCTCCTCGGCGAGCTGCTCCGGTTCGGCCGGCGCGGGCTCGGCCGCGCCGTGCGCCTCGCGCTTCAGGGCGCGCAGCCGGCGCATGACGTCGTTGCCGCCGCGGCCGAACAGGTCGTGCAGCAGCCGGTACTCGGCGTAGAGCCGGTCATAGACCCGAGCGGATGCCTCGTCGGGCATGTACACCCCACGGTTCACGGCGCCCATGGCCGCACCCGCGGCGCGCACGTCGGGGTAGGCGCCCGCGGCGACCGCGGCGTGGATGGCCGACCCGAGGGCCGGACCCTGCTCGCTCGCGATGGTCGAGATCGGCAGGCGCAGCACGTCGGCGTAGGTCTGCATGAGCTGCGGGTTCTTCAGCAGCCCGCCGGCGACGATGAACTCGGTCACGGGCACGCCCGACTCGGCGAAGGTCTCGACGATCACGCGCGTTCCGAAGGCCGTGGCCTCGAGGAGCGCGCGGTACACCTGCTCGGGGCGCGTGGTGAGCGTCGTGCCGAGCACGAGCCCCGAGAGCTCGTGGTCGACGAGCACCGAGCGGTTGCCCGAGTGCCAGTCGAGCGCGACGAGTCCGTGCGCGCCGACGGGCTCGGCGTAGGCGAGGTTCGTGAGGTACTGGTGCACGCTGAGGCCCGCGGCATCCGCTGCCTCGAAGTACCGGGCGGGCACCTGGTTGTCGACGTACCAGGCGAAGATGTCGCCGACACCCGACTGGCCGGCCTCGTAGCCGTAGAGCCCCGAGACGATGCCGCCGTCGACGACGCCGCACATGCCCGGCACCTCGGCGAGCCGGTCGTCGTTCATGACGTGGCAGGTCGACGTGCCCATGATCGCGACCATCTGGCCGGGCTGGGTGGCCTGCGCGGCCGGGGCGGTGACGTGCGCGTCGACGTTGCCGACCGCGACGGCGATGCCCTCGGGCAGCCCGGTCCAGGCCGCGGCCTCGGCGGTGAGCCGGCCGGCGGCGTCGCCGAGCTCGCCGATGGGCTGGTCGAGCTTCTCGGCCACGAAGCCGCCGAAGCCGGGGTTCAGCGCCTCGAGGAACTCGCGGCTCGGGTAGAGGCCGTCCTGGCGGATGCCCTTGTAGCCGGCCGTGCAGGCGTTCCGCACGTACCGGCCGGTGAGCTGCCAGACGATCCAGTCGGCGGCCTCGACCCAGCGCTCCATGCGGCCGTAGACCTCGGGCGCCTCCTCGAGGAGCTGGAGGCCCTTGGCGAACTCCCACTCCGAGGAGATCAGGCCGCCGTAGCGGTTGATCCACGGCTCGCGGCGGTCGTGGGCGAGTTCGTTGATGCGGTCGGCGTGCGGCTGGGCGGCGTGGTGCTTCCAGAGCTTCACGTAGGCGTGCGGGGTGTCGGCGAACTCGTCGAGGTCGCTGAGCGGCGTGCCGTCGGCGAGCGTCGGCACCATGGTGCAGGCGGTGAAGTCGGTGCCGATGCCGATGACGTGCGCCGGGTCGATGCCCGCGGCCTCGACGGCGGCGGGCACGGCGTGCTTCAGCACGCTCACGTAGTCGGCCGGGTCCTGCAGCGCCCAGTCGGGCGCGAGCTTCGCCGGGTTTCCGGATGCCGCGGCCGGCCCCGCGGTGAGGGTCGTGTCCATGACGGCGTGCTCGTACTCGTGCACGGCGCTGCCGAGCTCGGCGCCGTCGCTCACGCGCACCACGAGGGCGCGGCCCGAGAGCGTGCCGTAGTCGATGCCGACGACGTAGCGCTCGGAGTCGGCGGACGCGCCGGGGGCCGCGCTGGAGGTGCCAGACGCGGCGGTCGAGCCGGTCGCGGCACTCGAGCCGGACGCGGCAGTCGAGCCGGACGCGGCGGTCGCCTCGTGCGCGGCAGCGTGCTCGGTGCGCGGGCTCTCATCGGCGGGCGGGACGCTCACGGCGTGGACTCCTTCGTCGGGCGGCAGCTCTTGGCGGGATCATGTGACGCTCGCAATGTGACCGTTCACACGAGGTCTCATGTTAGCCACACGTTTCCGAGGGCTGTCAACTCACGAAGGTCACGGAACGATAACGGCGACGGGTGCCGCTGGCGTGCGCCTGCGGCATCCCCTCTGCCCTGATGTGGCCGATCACGGTCGCGCGGCGCGTCGGAACGCGGCCGGCCGGGACATCCGCCCGGTCGCCGTCTCGGTCGATCGTGGGGCCGCCGTCGCGAGCGGCGTGCGGGCGGCGCGTCAGAACGCGGCCGGACCGGTCGACGCCCGCACAATGAGCTCGGGCACGATCGTGCCGCGGTAGTCGGGCGCTGCCGGGTCGAGGTCGCCGAGCAGCAGCGCCACGCAGCGACGCCCGAGCTCGGCGAAATCCTGGCGCACGGTGGTGAGCGGCGGCCAGAAGTGCGCGGCCTCGGGGATGTCGTCGAACCCGATGATCGAGATGTCGCGCGGGATCTCGAGACCCGCGTCGCGGATGGCGTGCATGAGGCCGAGTGCCATCTGGTCGTTCGACGAGAAGATCGCCGTGAAGTCGCGCACCGTGAGGAGCTCGCGTCCGGCGTAGTAGCCGAAGTCGGCCGTCCAGTCGCCGAGGATCGGCGCGGTGGTCGGCACGTCGTGGGCGCCCATCTCGTCGAGGAATCCGCGCATGCGCGCCTCGGCCTCGATCCAGTCCTGCGGCCCGGCGAGGTGGTAGATGTTGCGGTGTCCGAGCTCGATGAGGTGCCGCGTCGCCATGCGTGCGCCGGCCATCTGGTCGACCGACAGCGCATGGCCGGCATCCCGGCCCGTGGACTGCAGCGTGACGTACGGCACGTCGATCGACAGCTGCGCGAGCGTGTCGAACACCCGCACCTGCGGCGCGATGACGACGAGTCCCTCGATGCCCTGGGCGCGCAGGTGGGCGAGACCGTCGGCGATCGAACGCGCGTCGGACGACTCGATGTTCGCGGTGCTCACCCAGTAGCCCGACGCGCGGGCGGCCGCCTCGATCGCGGCGATGCTCGACGCCGGGCCGTACTGCGTGCTCGACGCCGAGAGGATGCCGATGGTGCGCGACCGGCTCGTGACGAGCGCGCGGGCGGCCCGGTTCGGCTTGTACTGGAGCTCGGCCATCACGTCGAGCACGCGCTGCTTCGTCTCCGGGCGGATGCTCGGATGGTTGTTCAGCACGCGCGAGACGGTCTGGTGCGAGACGCCCGCCAGACGCGCGACATCGCGAATGCTCGGGGCTCGGCCCCGCTGCGGCTCCTCTGGCACGGCGACCTCGATCGGACTCTCGGCATGTTCACGGTCACACACGCCGTCGCCTCCCATTATGCACAACTCCGCGGGAATGTGACGGTCACACATGTGACGTCACATCGCGAGTCTCGCCCCGTATTCCCGTCGGGGTGTGCCGTCACACGCCGAGGCATCCGCCCCTCTGCACGCTGCCACGCGTATCAGCACGTTCTGGCGGATATACGATCCGCCGCGCCGCTCCAGAGCCTGCCGGCGCGGCGCGCCGGATCGTATATCCGCGAAACGTGACACATGGGGGAGGTACGCGACGCGTCTGCGTCGTCACCCCGAGCCCGGGAGCGCGGAGCCCGAGAGCACGGAGCGCGGAGCCCCGAGCCCGAGAGTTCCGAGGCCGAGCGCACGGAACCCGAGGGCCCGAGGACCCGCGGGCCCGGAATGCTCAGCCGCGATCAGGAGCGAGCGGATGCCTCGCCGCGAGGCCCTACGCGCGGCGCGAGCACCACCGCGACCACGGCGATCACGACCGTCACCGCGAACTCCGCCGTGAACGCCCCGACGGCGAGCGCGCTCGCCACGAGCGCGGTGACGGCCAGTGCGACTGCGGCGCCGAGGGATTCGCCGATCGAGAGCGCCGCACTGTTGAACCCCTGCGCCGACTTCGGCGACAGCTTGAGCACCGCCACCGAGAATCGGGGGTACATGAAGCCCATCGCGGCGCCGGCGAACGTCCACGCGACGAACGCGATCCAGGGTGACAGGGTGAAGGCCGCCACCGCGAGCACGACGCCGAGCGACACCGCGAGCAGACCCGCGCCCACCTGCACCGCCTGCGTGTTCGACACCCGGTCGCCCATGCGCCCCTGGAGCCACGACGCGGCGGCCCAGCTGACGCCGGCGCCGGTGAGCACCGCGCCGGCGAGGCTCGGCGAGAACTCGTATCGTTCGATGAAGAGGTACGGAAGGTAGATCTCGCTGCCGAAGAACGCCCCGGCCACGATGAGCCTGAGCAGCACGGTCGCCGGCAGGCCACGCTCGCCGCGCAACGTGCCCGGAGGCAGGAGCGGGCGCACCGCGACCACGACGACCGCGACGCATGCGACCGCGACGAGCCAACGCCACGGCTCCCCGAGCTCCTTCGACAGCGACACCCCGAGCGCGGCCGCGGCCGTGAGCACCGCCCAGCCGGCGCGTGCGAGGCTCCAGCGCACCCCGGGGTCGCCCTGCACGAGATCGCGCACGCGGAGGATCGGCGGCAGCATCATCGCCGCCGCGGGCAGCATCAACCCGATGACCCCGAGGAACACCCAGTGCCAGCTGAGGGCCTCGGCCACCACGCCGGCGATCGCCGGACCGACGATCGAGGGGATGACCCACGCCGCCGCGAACCCGGCGAAGACCCGGGCGCGCAGTGCTTCAGGATACACCCGCGCCACGATCACGTAGAGCGGCACGATGACCGCGGCCCCGGCGATCCCGTGCACGAAGCGGCCCACGATGAACACGATCATGTTCGGCGCGGTGCCGGCGATGAGCAGTCCGACGACGAAGAGCACGGCGGACGTGACGAGCGACGGCAGCGGACCGGCCCGATCGGTCCAGTTGCCGGCGAGCACCATGCCGATGACACCTGCCGCGAGGGGCACCGCGAACGCGAGCGCGAACAGCGCCACGCCGTCGAGGTCGCGCGCGACGAGCGGCATGATCGTGGTGACCGCCATGTTCTCGAACGCAGCGAGGAAGACCAGCGAGAACATGCCGATCGAGAGCCAGCGGAACGGCCTCGAGAGCGGGCTCCGGGCGCCGTCGGCGAGCTCGGGATGAGCGGATGCCCCGGCCGCGGCCGGCCGGTCGCGGCCGGCAGCCACGGGCAGCCCCGCGGTGTCGGCGCCGGGGGTCGTCATCGGATCACTCACTCGTTCGACCCTAGACCCGACCGCCGACACCCGCGACGGAAGGTCCGCGGCTCTACGCTGTTCCCGAGGGGGGACCATGTCGGGGAGCATGGCGACGGGGCTGACCACGGCGGAGGCCGGCGACCGACGCGAGCGGGGCGGGCCCAATCGGCTGCCCGCCGTGCGGCGCCCGTCGGCGGTCCGGCGACTGCTCGGCGAGCTGACCCACTTCTTCGCGATCATGCTCTGGATCGCCGGTGTCCTCGCGTTCTTCGCCGGGCTGCCGGAACTCTCGATCGCGATCGTCGCGGTCATCGTGCTCAACGCCGTCTTCGCCGCGCTGCAGCAGGCTCGCGCCGATCGTGCGGCCGACCGGCTGCAGGCGATGCTGCCCACGCGCGTGTCGGTCTGGCGAGACCGGCGGCGGCGGGTCATCGAGGCCGAGGACGTGGTGGTCGGCGACCTCCTGTTGCTCGAGGCCGGCGATCGAGTGCCGGCCGACGCGACGGTCGTGATGGCGAACCGGCTGCTCGTCGACACGTCCCTGCTCACGGGCGAGAGCGCGGCCGCCACGGTCGGCGCGGGCGAACGCCTCTTCGCCGGCACGTTCGTGGTGGAAGGCGACGCGCGCGCCGTCACCACGGCGATCGGCACGGCGACCCGGCTCGCGGGCATCGCACGCCTCACCACCTCCGTCAGCAAGCCCGACACGCCGCTCACACGCGGACTGCACGGCGTCGTGCGCCTCACCGCCGCGATCGCCGTGACCGTCGGCGCAGTGTTCCTGCTCATCTCGGTGCTCATCGGCAGTCCGATCCAGGATGCCCTCGTCTTCGCCATCGGCGTCACGGTCGCCCTCGTGCCCGAGGCGCTGCTGCCCACGGTCACGCTGTCGCTCGCGTGGGGATCGGAGCAGATGGCGAAGCGCCAGATCCTGGTGCGCAACCTCGAGGCCGTCGAGACGCTCGGCTCGACGACCTTCATCTGCACCGACAAGACCGGTACGCTCACCCGCAACGAGATGGCGGTCGTCGAGGCGTGGTCGCCGGCGGGCTCCCTCTCGATCGATGGTGCGGGCTACCAGCCGACGGCCGAGCTGCGATGGTCGAATCCGGATGCCTCGGAGCCGATCCGTGCGCTCGCCATCGCCGGCACCCGATGCTCGACCGGGTACGCCGAGGAGGTCGGCGGGCAGTGGCGCGCCCACGGCGACCCCATGGAGGCGGCGCTCGACACGTTCGCGCGACGCCTCGGCTTCGATACCCCCGACGACCGGGCCGACGTCTCGGCGGAGCTGCGGTTCCCGTTCGATCCACGCCGGCGCCGGATGGCGGTGGTGCTCGCTGACGAGGTCGTCGTGAAGGGCTCCCCCGACGGCGTGCTCTCCCTCTGCGGCGACGACCCCGCAGCCGACCGGGCGCTGGACGAGCTCACGGCACGTGGGCTGCGCGTGCTCGCGGTGGCATCCGCCCCTCGAGCGGGCCGGACGCCGCAGACGCTCGAGGAATGCGAGCAGGGCCTCCGCCTCGTCGGCCTCGTCGGGCTCGAGGATCCGCCGCGGGACGACGTGCGGGAGTCGCTCGAGGCCTGCCGACGCGCGGGCGTCAAGGTCGCCATGGTGACGGGCGACCACCCGGTGACGGCCACGGCCATCGCCGAGGAGGTCGGGCTCCGGCTCCCGGGGGCACCGGTGCTCCTGGGCGACGAACTGCCCCCGGACGACCAGCACCTCGCCGCCCTGCTCGACCACGACGGCGTCGTGATCGCGCGCGTCTCGCCCGAGGACAAGCTCCGCATCGCCCGCGCACTCCGTTCGCGCGGGCACGTGGTGGCGATGACGGGCGACGGCGTGAACGACGCCCCCGCCCTGCACGAGGCCGACATCGGGGTCGCGATGGGTCGCTCGGGCACCGACGTGGCGAGGGAGGCGGCCGACCTCGTGCTGCTGGACGACTCGTTCGCCGGCATCGTCGCGGGCATCGAGCACGGGCGAGCGACGTTCGTGAACATCCGCCGCTTCCTCACGTACCACCTCACCGACAACGTCGCCGAGCTCACGCCCTTCCTCGTGTGGGCGCTCTCGGGGGGACAGTTCCCGCTCGCACTCGGCGTGCTCCAGATCATCGCGCTCGACCTCGGAACCGACACGCTGTCGGCGGTGGCGCTCGGCGCCGAGCCGCCGGCGAAGCACCTGCTCGACGGCCCGCCCGTGCGGGGCCGGCTGATGAACGGCACCGTGCTGCGGCGCGCGTTCGGCGTGCTCGGGCCGCTCGAGGCGGCACTCACCATGGTGGCGTTCGTCGTGTCGCTGGTGGCGCTCGGCTGGCGGCCGGGCGACTCGTTCCCCACCGGGGCCGACCTGATGGCCGCGTCCGGCGCCGCGTTCATGACGGTCGTGGCCGCGCAGACCGCCAACGCGTTCTCCTGCCGCTCGTCGACGAAGTGGCCGGGCGCCCTCGGTTGGACGACCAACCGGCTGCTCATCCCCGCGGCCGCCGTCGAGGTGACGTTCTCGCTCGTGGTGCTCTGGGTGCCGCCGATCGCGATGGCGATCGGACACCAGAACCCGCCGCTCTGGGGATGGGTGGTCGCCCTCGCGTCGATGCCGATCCTGATCGGGGTCGACGCGTTCGACAAGCAGCTGCGCGCACGGCGACCTCGTCGGCCGCACTCGTGACTCAGGCCGGAGTCAGCACCGCTGCGCCGTGCACGCGATCGGCCGCGAGGTCGCGGAGTGCGACATCCGCCCACCCCGTCGCCGACCGCGTCGACCAGCCCGACGACCTCGTGACCCGGCACGACCGGCGAGCGGTGCGGCGGCAGGTCGCCGTCGCGCACGTGCAGGTCCGTGCGGCACACGCCGCACGCCGTCACCCGCACGAGGATCTCGCCGGGGCCGGCTCGGGCCTGGGCAGCGTGACCCGGTGGAGCTCACCGTCGCCGGTGGTCTGCCAGGCCCGCATCCGCATCGCGAGCCCCTAGAACTCCTCGTGCGATTCGGGATCGCCGCCCCAGAGCCGGCCGCGCGAGAGCGCGGAGATCGCCTCGACCTCGTCGCCCGAGAGGCTGAACGAGAAGACGTCGAAGTTCTCGCGCCGACGTTCGGCGTGCGCCGACTTCGGGATCGGCACCGATTCGAGCTCGACGTGCCAGCGCAACACGACCTGCGCGGGCGAGACGCCGTGCTCCGCGGCGATCGCCGTGATCACGGGTTCCTGCAGCAGCTCGGTGCGCTTGGCGAGTGGGCTCCAGCTCTCGGTGCGGATCTCGTGCTCGTCGTGGTAGGCGCGCAGCTCCTCCTGCGGGAAGTACGGATGCAGCTCCACCTGGTTCACGACGGGCACCACGCTCGTCTCCCGTTCGAGCCGGTCGAGCATGTCGGGCGTGAAGTTCGACACGCCGATGGAGCGCACGAGCCCCTTCTCGCGCAGGCGGATCATCGCGCGCCAACTGTCGACGTACTTGTCGATGCGCGGGTTCGGCCAGTGGATGAGGTAGAGGTCGACCCAGTCGAGGCCGAGGCGGTGGCGGGACTCGTCGAGGCTCGCGAGCGTCTCGTCGAATCCGTGGTGCCGACCCGGCAGTTTCGTGGTGATCACGAGGTCGCTGCGATCGACGTCGCAGCGCTTGATGGCCTCACCCACGACATCCTCGTTGCCGTAGTTGTACGCCGTGTCGATGAGCCGATACCCGTCGGCGATGCCCGAGACGATGGCGTCGACCCCGGCCTGCTCGTTGAGCCCGTAGGTGCCCAGCCCGATGGCCGGGATCCGGTTGCCGTCACGGAGCGCGTACTCGGGAGCGGTCATTCCTCCATCCTCACGCACGGCGGCGACGGATGCCACTGCCACGCGCCGCGGGTCGGCGGCGACGGTGCTCAGTCGATCTCGACGGCCGCCGCCTCCGGAGCTTCGACGTGAGCGCGCAGGCCAGTGAACAGGCCCGCCGCCCACACGCCGAGGGCGACGGCGATCGCCCCGGCCACCGCGGGAACGGTGCCGAGCGGCATGAGGAGCGCGAACACGATGGCGGTGAGGGCGATGGTCACGGCCGCGCCGAGCGCGTCGGCGACCGTCATCGCCGAACTGATGAAGCCCTGGTTCTCGAGGCTCGAGGACTGCAGTCCCATCACCGTCGTGCGCGGGTACATGATGCCCATGCCCGCGCCGGCGAGCGCCCACGTGATCATGAACACGTACGGCGGCGATCCCAGCAGCGTCGCGACGAGCGAACCGGCGATCGCCGCGCCGAGGAGGCCGAGCCCGATGCGAAGGCACAGCTCGTGGCTGAGGCGCTCGGGGTTGCGTCCCTGCACCTGCGATGCGATCGCCCAGGCGACGCCGCTCAGCGTGAGCACGAGCCCCGCCATCGCCGTGCTGAGGTGATACGGCTCGCCCGTGAGGAGCAGCGGCAGGTACACCTGGGCGCCGAAGAACGCTCCCGAGAGCGTGGCACGTGTGAGCACCGTGGCGGGCAGTCCACGTACCGCACGGAGCGTGCCGCGCGGCACCATGGGTCGCACGGCGACCGCGATCACGACGATCGCGGCGAGGGGCAGCGCCCAGCCGGCCCATCCGGATGCCTCGCTCGACAGGTTCAGCACGAGCACGGCGACGCCCGCGAGCGTCGCCCATGCGATGCGCGAGATGCGCCACGGCGGCCGCTGTTCGGCCGCGTCCATGTTCATGCGGCGAAGGCTCGGCACGACCATCACGAGCGCCGGCACCACGAGCCCGACGACGCCGAGGAAGACCCACTCCCAGCCGACGCCGTCGGCGACGACACCCGAGATGAACGGCCCGACGAGCGAGGGCACCACCCAGGCCGCGGCGAACCCGGCGAACAGGCTCGGCTGGAGTGCCGCCGGGATGACGCGCGCGACGATGACGTAGAGGGCGACCGTGAGACCGCCGCCGCCGAGTCCGTGCACGAGCCGGCCGATGACGAGCTGCCACATGCCGGTCGCGGTGCCGGCGATGAGGAGCCCTGCGACGAACAGCGCGACCGACGTGTACAGGGCGAGGCGCGGGCCGCCGCGGTCGGCCGCGTTGCCCGCGACGATCATGCCGATCACGCTCACGGCGAGCGGCCCGGCGAACGCGAGCGCGTACAGCGACTGCCCGTCGAGGTCGGCGGCGACGGCCGGCATCACGGCGGTCACGGCCATCGACTCGAAGGCGGCGAGGAACACCAGGGTGAACATGCCGATGCTGATCCACCGGTAGGTGGGACCCAGCACCCGTTCTCGAACCGGCACCGGGATCTCGCCGGTGAGGTTCGCTCCGTCAACAGTCATGCGCCCGAGCGTATGACCTCAAGTAATGTTGAGGTCAATGTCGAACGGCGTCGACAACGCTCGGGTGACGTCGGCGCCACGGTGAAGGAGAGCGGATGCCGCAACTGGAGACCATCGGTCATACCCTGCTCACCGTCGGCGAGCTGTCGGCGCGGAGCGGAGTCTCGATCTCGGCGCTGCACTTCTACGAACGCGAGGGACTGATCGCGTCGGAGCGCGACGATCGCAACCATCGCCGCTACCGCCGCGACGCGCTGCGCCGGGTCACGTTCATCCGCGTGGCGCAGCGGGTGGGCATCCCGCTCGCCGAGATCCGCGATGCGCTCGAGTCGCTGCCGGCCGGGCGCACTCCCACCAAGGCGGACTGGACGCGTCTCTCCCGCCTCTGGCGAACCGCCCTCGATGCCCGCATCGCCGACCTCGAGCACCTGCGCGACGATCTCGACGGCTGCATCGGCTGCGGCTGCCTGAGCCTCAGGACGTGCCGGCTGCGCAATCCCGACGACGCGCTGGGCGCGACCGGCACGGGACCGCGCCGCTGGCAGCGCTGACGCGCCGCCCGGCCGGACCCCGCGCCCTCATCGCGCCGGCAGCTCCGCGAAGGCCCGCACCGGGAAAGTGCCGAAGCGCTCGACGCGAGGCGGCACCGCCGTGAACCGGGCGCCGCGGGCGGGGAGCCGGTCGAGCGCCGTGAGGTGCTCGACCACGTGCACGCCCCCCGCGAGCAGGATCGAATGCGCAGGCCGCGTGCCCCCCGACTCGGCGTCGTCGATGTTGAGCGAGTCGATGCCCACGAGCGCGACGCCCGCGTCGACGAGGTGCCGCGCGCCCGCCTCGGTGAGGAACGGCGCTCCGTGCGCGTACTCGGGCGTGCCGAAGTGACGGCTCCAGCCCGTGTGCAGCAGCACCGCGGTGCCCGCGAGCTCGCGGTCGAAGAAGACCTCGGCGGGGATGCCGCGGCCCGAGGCATCCTCGAGATGGAACACCTCGGCCGGCAGCCCGACGAGCGTCTCGAGCGACAGGCTTGCCAGGTCGCCGCCGTCGGCGTACCGGTGGTACGGACTGTCCAGGTAGGTGCCCGTGTTGCCGGCCATGGTGATGAGGTCGATCGCGAACTCGGTGCCCGGCGCATAGTGCTCGCGTGACGCCTCGCGGGTCAGGTGCGGGGTCACGGTCGGCGCCGGGATGCCCGGATAGGTCACGAGTCCGGCCCGGATGGCGTGGCTGAGGTCGACGAGCTCGCCGCGCGCGGCGACGGTGCCTGGCGCTGCGGATGCCGCGACGCCGGCCGTACCCGCCTCGGCCATGCCGCGCGACCCGCGGTGCGGTTCCTCGACGATCGCGAGGTTCGAGAGCGCGACCCGCCCGACCAGCGCGAGTCCGAGGTGTCGCACGAGGAGCTCGCCGATCGCGGCCTCGTCGAGGTCGGCCGCCGGGAGGTCGAGGCGGAACCCCTCGGCCCGCAGCCCACCTCCGTTCACGAACTCGATCTCGGCGTCGAAGTGGGCGCGGTACTCGGTCACTCGGTGTCCTGTCGTGAGGTGGCGTTCGTGGCGACGAGGGCGGGCTCGGGCTCGCGTTCGAGATCGACGGGTGCCGCCGCGACATCCGCGGGGCCGCGTCGCCACCTGCGCACGACCGTGACGAGCACCGCCGCGACGGCGAGCACGAGCGGCACGACGAGGTTCGCGCCGGCGAGCACCAGCAGGCCGGCCGTCATGATCGTCGCGACGACCGCGAGCCACCAGTCGAGGCTCCAGCGCTCGAGCAGCAGCGTCGCGGCGACCATGCCGAGGGCGTAGATCGCGACCATGTTGCTCGTGTGGATCAGGATGAACCCGGTGAGGTCGAGGTTGTTGAGGAGCATGAGGCCGAAGTACACGACGATCAGCACACCGGTCAGCGCGAGGGAGCGACGCGGGATCTCGCCGTCGGCCGCCCCCTTCGCGAAGAACTTCGGAAGGTCGCCGTCGCGGCCGAGCGCGGCCCCGAGCTTGCCGAATGCCGGCAGGTAGGCGTTCATCACGCCGAACGTGACGATGGCGGCGATGATCGCGACGAACACCGGGCCGACGCCGGGCAGCGTCGTCTCGACGAGGTCGACGAGCGGTGCCTGTCCGTCGCCGGCACGGTCGCCGAGCACGGCGACGGTGACGGCCTGCAGCGCGAGGTAGCCGGCGCCGACGACGACGATGGCGATGCCGGTCGCGAGCGGGATGGTGCGCCGCGGATTCTTGAACTCGCCCGCGATGTGGGTGCCGACCTCCCATCCGGCGAAGGCCCAGACGAACAGGCTGATGGCGAGGCCCACGCCGGCCCAGCCGTTCGGCAGGAACGGCTCGAAGTTCGAGGCGTCGACGGCCGGGAACGTGACGGCCACCACTCCTACGACGACCGTGAGCAGCAGGCCCGTGAGCGCGAACTGCACCCATCCGGCCACGCGGACACCGAACCAGTTGGCGATGAACGGCGGCACGAAGACCGCGAAGCCGATCACCGGCACGGCGGCGCGGTCGACGCCGAGCACAGCGACGACGTACTCGCCGCCGAGGATCGCGAGCACCGGCGCACCGACGCACACGCCGAAGTAGAACCAGTACCCGGTCATGCGCGCGGCCGTGCCGCCGAGGGCGCGGCGCACGAAGCTCGCCACTCCCCCGGCGTCGGGGTAGCGGGCGGCGAGCGCGGCGAACGTGCCCGCGAGCGGGATGGAGAGCACGAGCACGGCGGCCACCGCGATGATCGACGCCGGGCCGGCCGCCGAGGCGGCGAGCCCGGGCAGCACGAGGATGCCGGTGCCGAGGACGCTCCCGATGTAGAGGGCCGTGCCCTGGCCGAGGCCGAGGGTGCCGCCGTGGCGTTGCGGGGCCGCCCGGGTGGCGGGCTGGTTCGAAGTCACCCGCTCATTCTCAGCCATCCGACCGACACGCACCGCTGGCAGATTGACAGCTTGCGTCAAGATCCTGCCACGATGCATCCGGCGGGTCGAGGAGGCGCGCACTCCTCAACCCGCGGCGCGGCGCGGCCTCCTCAACCCGCGATGCGCACGAGCGTCTGGTCGATGTCGTCGAGGAGGTCGTCGACGTCCTCGATGCCCACCGACAGTCGCACGATCGAATCGGGCACCTCCGCCTCGGTGCCCTTCACCGACGCGTGGGTCATCTCCGACGGATAGTTCACGAGCGACTCGACGCCGCCGAGCGACTCGGCGAGCTGGAACAGCGAGGTCGACTGGGCGAACCGCCTGGCGGCCGGCGCGCCCCCGGCGAACGCGATCGAGAGCATGCCGCCGAATCCCGACATCTGGCGCCCGGCGAGCTCGTGTCCGGGGTGCGACTCCAGCCCCGGGTAGTACACGCGCTCGACGGCCGGGTGCTCGTCGAGGCGGCGCGCGATGGCCAGGGCGTTCTGGCTGTGCCGCTGCATCCGGATGCCGAGGGTCTTGATGCCGCGCGACGTGAGGAAGGCGTCGAACGGACCCGAGATCGCGCCCGCCGCGAACTGCGTGAACGTGACGCGCTCGGCGAGCTCCTCCTGCCCGGCCGCGAACACGAGGCCACCGCCGACCACGTCGGAGTGTCCGCCGAGGTACTTCGTCGTCGAGTGCACGACCACCGCGGCGCCGAGCGCGAGCGGCTGCTGCAGCGCGGGCGAGGCGAACGTGTTGTCGACGACGACGAGCACGCCGGCCTCGTCGCCGAGCTCGGCGAGCGCCGCGATGTCGGAGATCTTCATGAGCGGATTCGACGGCGTCTCCACCCAGAGCACCTTGGTGGTGCCCAGCTCGATCGCGTCGCGCACGGCACCGATGTCGCTCGTGTCCACCGTGGTGTGACGGATTCCCCAGGCCCCGTGAATGCGACGCACGAGCCGGTGCGTGCCCCCGTAGACGTCGTTGCCGATCACGACGTGGTCGCCGGGCGCGAGCACGGTGCGCAGCAGGGCGTCCTCGGCGGCGAGGCCGGACGCGAACGAGAGGCCGCGGATGCCGCCCTCGAGCGCCGCGAGCTGCGTCTCGAGCGCGGTGCGCGTGGGGTTGCCGGCGCGGGAGTACTCGTAGCCGCCGCGCAGGCCGCCGATGCCGTCCTGCACGAACGTCGAGGTCTGGTAGATCGGCGGGATGACCGCGCCGGTGGTCGGGTCGAACTCCTGCCCCGCGTGGATGGCGCGGGTGTCGAAGCGTGCGTCGTCGTGCATGGTGGCCTTCCGGTGCGAGGAGCGAGTCGGCCGTCAGGCCGAGAGGTAGCTGAGCAGGTCGGAGCGGCTGATGACGCCGAGCGCCTTGCCGCCGCCCGTCACGAGCATCGCGGGCGCGGTCGCGAACGCCGCGCGCGCCGATGCCACGGGCTCGTTCACGCCGATCTGGGGCAGCGGCTCGCCGATGACGGTGGTGACCTTGTCGGTGAGCTTCGCCCTGCCCGAGAACACGAGGTCGAGGAGCTCCTCCTCGTGCAGTGCGCCGACGACCTCGCCGAGCACGACCGGCGGCTCGGTGGTGAGCACGAGCAGCTGCGACACGCCCGCGTTCGTCATGGTGTCGATGGCGTCGCGGATCGTGTCGTTCGGGCGCACGTAGAGCAGCGGCGGCGTACGGTCGGCCTTGGCGGCGAGCAGCTCGGCGACGGTGTCGCCCTCGGGGGCGTTCGAGAAGCCGTAGGCGCGCATCCACTTGTCGTTGAAGATCTTGCCGAGGTAGCCCCGGCCGCCGTCGGGCAGCAGCACCACGAACACGTCGTCGGGGCCCGCGGATGCCGCGGCCTTGAGCGCCGCGACCACGGCCATGCCGCTCGACCCGCCGACGAGGATGCCCTCCTCGCGGGCCAGTCGCCGGGTCATCGCGAACGACTCGGCGTCGCTCACCGCGATGACCTCGTGCGGCACCGACGGGTCGTAGGCCGTCGGCCAGAAGTCCTCGCCCACGCCCTCGACGAGGTAGGGTCGGCCGGTGCCGCCGGAGTAGACCGAGCCCTCGGGGTCGGCGCCGATGATGCGCACCCGATCGCCCGACACCTCGCGGAGGTACCGGCCGGTGCCCGTGATGGTGCCCCCGGTGCCGACGCCGGCGACGAAGTGCGTGATTTTGCCCTCGGTGTCGCGCCAGATCTCGGGGCCGGTGGTCTCGTAGTGCGAGCGCGGGCCGTTGGGGTTGGAGTACTGGTCGGGCTTGTAGGCGCCCGGGATCTCGCGGGCGAGGCGGTCGGATACTCCGTAGTACGACTCGGGGCTGTCGGGGGCCACGGCGGTCGGCGTCACGACGACCTCGGCGCCGTACGCGGTGAGCACGTTGCGCTTGTCCTCGCCGACCTTGTCGGGGCACACGAAGATGCAGCGATAACCGCGCTGCTGGGCGACGAGCGCGAGCCCGACGCCGGTGTTGCCCGACGTGGGTTCCACGATGGTGCCGCCCGGCTTGAGCTTGCCCTCCGCCTCGGCCGCATCGATGATGCGCCCCGCGATTCGGTCCTTCGAGGAGCCGCCGGGGTTCAGGTACTCGAGCTTCACCAGCACCGTGGCATCCGTCACCCCCTCGGTGACCTTGTGCAGCTTGACGAGCGGGGTGTTGCCGACGAGATCGACGATGGTCTCTGCGTACTTCATGCCGTGTTCGTTCCTCGTGTCAGTGCGTCTTGGGCGCCGGATGCGGTGCGCGACGCTGGAAAAGGGGTCGCCCGTCTCAGCGACGACAACACAACATGCAAGGGTTCACGCGCCAAGCCTAGTCGCGCGGATGCCGCAGGCGCGACGATTCGGGGATGCAGCACGTTCGACGACCTCGGCCGTCGTCGCAGATGCTGCATACCGGCCGATGCCGCCGCACGGAGCCCGTTCCGGCGCAAACGTGCGCCGGTGCACGGTACTCGCCGCGTGTGACGCGTCTTCTAGACCGCCTGCGGGAAGTCGAAGAACCGCTCGGGATCGTAGTCGCGCTTGATCGCCGCCAGCCGGTCATGGTTGCCGCCGTGGTAGGCCGTGGACCAGTCGCCCAGTCGCGGGTCTGGGAAGTTGGGATACACGCCCCCCGATCCGTCGGCATGCGCGATCGCCCAGGAGCGGTCGACCCACGCGCCCGGGGCCGCCTCGATGTGCTCGAGCAGGAAGCGCTCGTCGCGATGGGCGAAGGCCGTCGCGTCCTCGGCGACCCGGTTGTAGGCGCCACCCATTGCCGTGAAGTTGAGCTGTCGTCGCGCGACGCTCGCGTCGTCCTGGAGCTCGGCCAGCAGGCTCGCGATGGTGCTCGACCGCATCGAGCGGGAGAAGAACTCCGACCTGATGCGGAGCCCGACCGCGCCGTCCTCCCCGGGGTCCTGGCGGGCGAGGGCGTCCTTCAGCGCCGAGTAGGGCTGAGGGCTGTGGACGTCGCTCACGCGGGCGACACCCGCGGCGGCGCTGAACTCGTCGAGCACGTCACGCGTCGCTGTTTCACCCAGCAGCGAGGCGCCGAGGAGCGCGACCTCGATGGGCCGGCCGGGTTCTGCCACGACGCTCAGGTTCGCGGTGATGCCGGCGGGAGCATCCGGCGCCCATTCCTGCCATGCCGCGACCACGTCCTCGGGTTCGGTGTCCGGCCATAGGCCCTCGAACCGGATGGACATCGGTTCCTCCACGGTCTCGAAGCGCAGCGAGGTGACCACCCCGAACTGGCCGCCACCTGCCCCGCGGAGCGCCCAGAAGAGGTCGGGCTCGTGGTCGCGGTCGCAATCCAAGACGCGCCCGTCCGCGAGCACGACCCGGGCGCCGACCAGGCGGTCGCACGTGAGACCGTGGGTGCGACCGAGCAGGCCGATCCCGCCGCCGAGCGTGAGACCCGCGATCCCGACCGTCGCTCCGCAGCCGGCCGGAATGGTCCGCCCGTGCTCATGCAACGCGGAGTACACCTGCGCCAGTCGCGCGCCGGCCCCGACCGTGGCGACGCCGTCGTCGTCCACGACGATGGCGTCCATCGGAGCCAGGTCGAGCACGATCCCGTCGGTGCTCGATCGCCCCGCGAAGCAGTGGCCGCCGCCGCGCGGCACGATGCGCATTCCGGTGGCTCTCGCGTGACCGAGGGCGCGAACGACGTCCGAAGTCGAGCGGCACCCGATTAGGAGCTGCGGATGCGCATCCGCGTAGTTGGGATTGACCGGGCGTCGCACCTCTTCATACCCGGGCGAGTCGGGGTTGAACACCTCGCCGTCGAGTGACTCCCGGAGCGCGGCCACATCGGTCATGACCCGCAGACTACGACGACCCGACCCCCCGCCGCCCCCTGCAGCCGCCGAGCGCGGCATGGCGTTCGGGCAACCCAGCACGCTAGAGCGGGCTTGCGGGCACCTCCGGGCGCTCCTCCTGCTGCCGGTACAGCGACGCGTACACGCCACCGGCGTTGATGAGGTCGGCGTGCGTGCCCTGCTCGACGATGCGCCCGCCGACGATCACGAAGATCACGTCGGCGCCGACCACCGTCGACAGTCGGTGTGCGATGGCGATGGTGGTGCGCCCGCGCGACGCGTCGTCGAGCGCCTGCTGCACGACCCGCTCGCTGATGGTGTCGAGCGCGCTCGTCGCCTCGTCGAGCACGAGCACCGCGGGGTCCTTGAGCAGCACCCGCGCGATGGCGATGCGCTGCTTCTCGCCGCCGGAGAGTCGATAGCCGCGCTCCCCCACCACGGTGTCGTACCCATCGGGGAACGACGCGATGGTCTCGTGGATGTTCGCCGCACGCGCCGCGGCCTCGAGCTCGGCGTCGGTGGCATCCGGCTTCGCATATCGCAGGTTCTCGGCGATCGACGCATGGAAGAGGTACGTCTCCTGGCTGACGATGCCGATGTGCGAGATGAGCGACTCCTGCTGGAGCTCCCGCACGTCGTCGCCCGCGAACCGCACGACGCCGCCCGACGCCTCGTAGAGCCGCGGCACCAGGTATGACACCGTCGTCTTGCCGGCTCCGGAGGGCCCCACGAAGGCGGCGTACTGGCCGGGCTCGATCGTGAAGCTCACGCCGTCGAGCGTCGGCCGCGAGTCGCCGTCGGCGTCGGGGTAGCGGAAGGTCACGTCCTCGAACTCGACACGGCCGAGGGCGGACGCGGATGTCCCGTCGACACGCTCACGCACCGGGCGGGCGCCGGGGGCATCCGTGATCGCCGGTTTCAGGTCGAGGTACTCGAAGATCCGCGCGAACAGGGCGCTCGAGGTCTGCAGGTCGAGCGCGACGCGCATGAGCCCCATCAGCGGGAAGAGCAGCCGCGCCTGCACGGTGGTGAACGCCACGATCGTGCCGGCCGTGATGTCGGCGCCGCCGCCGCCGATGAGCCACCCCGCCACGAGATAGACGATGGCGGGGATCGACGACATGAAGATCGACACCATGGCGAAGAACCACTGGCCGGTCATCTGCTGCTTCACCTGCAGCCGGATCTGGTTGCGGTTCTCGTCGGCGTAGCGCTCGATCTCGCTGCGCTGGCGGGTGAAGCTCTTCGAGAGCAGGATGCCGCTCACCGACAGGGTCTCCTGCGTGATCGCCGTCATCTCCGAAAGCGACTCCTGCGTCTTCGCGGCGATGCGCGCGCGCACCTGCCCCACGCGCCGCTGCGCGATGACCATGAAGGGCATCAGCACGAGCGCGATGATCGTGAGCTGCCAGTTGAGGAGGAGCATCGCGACGAACGCCGC
Source organism: Agromyces sp. H66 (assembly GCF_004959775.1). Taxonomy (GTDB): domain Bacteria; phylum Actinomycetota; class Actinomycetes; order Actinomycetales; family Microbacteriaceae; genus Agromyces. The sequence continues at coordinate 94,762 of NZ_SJZG01000010.1, read as the reverse complement.
GAGCACGGTGACGGTGTTGCCGAGCACGCTCGAGACGGTGTTGGTGAGCACGGATGCCACGCCGCCCACGTCGTTCTGCAGGCGCGACTGGATGACGCCGGTCTTCGTGCGCGTGAAGAAGCTGAGCTCCATCGCCTGCAGGTGCGTGAAGAGACGAACCCGCAGGGCACCCATGACCTTGTTGCCGATGGTCGCGGTGAGCCACGTCTGCCAGACGCCGAGCAGGGCGGATGCCACGAAGACGAGGATCATGGCCGCGACGACCGTGCCGAGCACCGGGAGGTTCGGACCCGTCGGCACACCGTCGGGCCCGGCCGGGAACAGGCCGTCATCGAACGCGCGCTGGGTGAGCAGCGGCGGGATGACGCTGAGCGCGGCGCCCACGAGCACGAGCACGACGGTGGTGACGAGGGCCGCCTTGTGCGGCGCGAACAGCTCGACGATGCGACGGAGCAGGTGAGGAATCTTCGGCGCCTCGGCGTTCTCGGCGCGCTGGGCCTCGATGTCGGCGCTGGAGATGCGACCCCGTGGACCGCCGCCGCGCGCGCCGCCGGGCCTGGCCCCTGGCGGCGGCATCCCCCCACCACCGTGCATGCTCATGCCTTCACCCTAAGCGGCGCGGGTGACGCGCCCGCCGCGCTCGCCGGCCCGAACCGGGGACGTTCGCGCAGGGCGTGACGGCCCAGGTTGAGGGACGCTCGGATTCCACCGTGCCCGAAGGTAGTGCACCATGCGTCACCCCACCTCTCAAACACGATACTCGGCCGCGCGGTGGCGCTCGTCGCCGGGGTGCGGTACAGCGTGAAGGTCACCGACCGCGGCGTTCCCGCTGATGCCGGGCGGCACCCACACCGTGACGGCCGACGCCGACGGGACCGCGCGGGTGTCGGTGTCGAAGCTGCCCGCGAATCGCGTGTACACGGCGTGGGTCGACGGCGTCTGGACGACCGGTCCGTGGGAGGAGCCGCCGTTCGCACCCACGCCCGCCAAGCTCGCGGCGACCGGCGTCGACGGCGTCGCCGCACTCGTCACGGGAGCGGTCGTGCTGCTCGGCCTGGGCGGCGGCGCACTCCTCATCGCGCGGCGGCGGCGTCGAGGCGGGGCACGCGATCTGAACTGATCCGCACCGCAGGGGTCGAGTGGCGGGCGTCCGGTCGGGCGCCCGCCGCCTGCGCGGGCGGGCGTCCCGGCGGTGTGCTGTCCACGTGTTCGGGGTGGCCCGGACGAGTTGATGCCGGATGCACCGCAACACGATGCCAGCGGTGCAGATGGCAACAACTCGCACTCGGCGAGCGTGCGTGCGGCACGGGCACGGGCACGGGCACGGGCGCGCACCCTACGCACGCCGCGGCGCGGCATCCGTCTCGGCGAGCACCTTCTCGTAGCGGCGGCACGGCACGATCACGAACCCCGTGGCGGTCTCGGCCTCGTAGTCGAGTAGGCCCGTGTCGCGCCATCCCGAGCGTTCGTAGAACGCCCGCGCTCGCGCGTTGCCCGCGACGACGGCGAGCCACGCCAGCTGGTGCCCGGCGCCAGCCACCACCCGCTCGGCGTGCTCGAGCAGCATCGCCGCCACGCCGGTGCCGCGCGCGGCCGCATCGACGTAGACCTGCTCGACCTCGTCGCCGACGACCACGACGAAACCCGTGATGATCCCGTCGCGTTCGGCCAGCCATGTCCGGTCGAGGCGATCGCGCACCCGCGCCGGATACGTGTCGGCGGTCCGGTGCCGATACAGCTCCTCGGGGACGTGGCCCGCGTGACCGTCGGCCCACCCGTCACGCCAGATCCGCGCGATCGCGGGGACATCCGTCGATCTCGCCGCCCGGATCACCGGTTCCGAGTGGTGCGACTCGGTCATCGCCAACCCCTACCCCAGGAAGGTCACGGCGACGATCCCGAACGCCAGGAGCGTGTCGAGCACGGCGCAGAACTCGGCCATCGATCGCACGACGACGCGCCCGGTGCGGTGGTGGACCACATCCCACACGGCGTGCGCCAGGAGCCCCCCGGCCACGAGCAGAGCCGCCCACGGCCCGTCGAGTCTGGATGCCGCGAGGGCGACGACGACGATCAGCGCCATCGCGCCGAACGCGAGCGGCATGCCCCACGGCGGCCGCAGCGCACCGCGCACCAGCCCGACGACGACCAGCAGGCCGGCGATGCCGAGCATCCACCAGAACGGGTCGAACGACGGCACGAGGAATCCGGTCGTGATCAGCACGACCGTCGCGGCGAACACGGGCCAGGCCGCGGTCCGCAGGCGGAGGGCCGCCGATCCCAGGTAGACGAGGCCGGCAGCAATGAGGACCTGGGACATGCGTTCGGTGTCGGCGAATCCGAACCAGTACGCGACGACGAGGGATGCCCCGAAGACGAGCCCGAACGCGGTGGGCCAGCGTCGAAGCATCCGAATGCCCAGCTGGGGACCGGCGGCGTCGGTGACGGTCATGCCTGCTCCTCGATACCGGCGTCGGCATCTCGGCTCGGGTGGATGCGGTGCGCCACGCCTCTCCTTTACTCGAACGCTAATGTACGAGTTCAGCGCGACCGGGTCAAGGTGTGGCGGTGTCGTGCTTGTCGCACGAGCGCGTCGTGAGGGAAGGATCCACCACAGCGAGTGATCGCTGACACGCCATGTGCGTCACGCCGATGCTGCGGCGGTCAGCCTCCGGTGACGATGAGGCAGGTCGCCACGAGCTTGCCGCTCCCCGCCGCCGACGGGTCGAGGTTCGGCAGTCCGACCCGACCCTCGTAGCCGCGGCCGTCGCCGGACGGGCCCGACGCGTGGGCCACGTGGGCTCGACCTCCGAACTCGGCGACAGACGGCGAGGTCGGGTCCGTGTTCGGTTGCGACGGTGGACCCGCGCCCCGTCGCAGGTCACGGCTGCGGCTGGGAGGCAGAGCGGATGCCACGAGCGTCGGCTCGTGGCATCCCTCTCCCCCTGCCCGCTCCCAGGCCGGCGCTACCCCTTCGTCGACCCCGCGAGGAGGCCGCGCACGAAGTAGCGCTGCAGGCTGAAGAACACGATGAGCGGAATGACGAGCGACACGAACGCGGCAGCCGTCAGGCGTTGCCAGTCCTGGCCCCTCGTACCGGTGAGCTCGGCCAATCGCTGCGTCAACGGAGCCACGTCTTGCGTGCCGCCCGAGAAGATCAGGGCGACGAGCAGGTCGTTCCAGACCCAGAGGAACTGGAAGATCGCGAACGATGCGATGGCCGGAACGGCGAGCGGCAGCACGATGCGGAAGAAGATCTGCCCGTGGGTCGCGCCGTCGACCCGCGCCGCTTCCACGACATCGTTCGGGATCTCCGAGATGAAGTTGTGCAGCAGGAAGATGGCGAGCGGCAGACCGAACATGGCGTGGGCCAGCCACACGGGCGCGTAGTTCTGCTCGGGGATGATCGGGATCACGTCGTGCAGCCACGCCTGCATGGGCCGCAACCACGTCGAGAAGATCTGCAGCAGCGGCACCAGCGCCATCTGCAGCGGAATGATCTGCAGGGCGAACACGAAGATGAACAGCACGTTCGCGCCCTTGAACTTGATCCACGCGAACGCGTAGGCGGCCATCGACGCGAACACCAGCGGGATGAGCGTGCCGAGCAACGCGATCGCGATGGAGTTCACGAAGTAGGCGCCGAGCTGCGGCGACGACTGCGACGTGGAGAACAGCACGTCGCGGTAGTTGTCGAGCGTGAAGCCGGGGTTCTGGAAGATGGTCCACCAGCCGGTGGTGCGGATGAGCTCCGCCGGCCGGAACGACGAGATGAACAGCCCGAAGGTGGGAATCGTCCAGGCGACCGCGATGATGAGGGAGACGACCGTGGCCGTTCGCGACGTCAGGCGCCGCTTCACGCGCGCGGTCTTCGTCGTGGCGATCTCGGCGGCCTCGATCGCACCGAGGTCCTTGGCGACGGGAAGGTCTGCCGGGGCGACGCTGCTCATCGGATCTCCCTCTGCTTACGGAGCACGTTCACGTTGTAGATGATGATCGGGAGCACGAGCACGAACAGGATCAACGCGAGCGCCGACCCCCGGCCGACTTCGCTCGCACGGAACGCCTGCGTGTACATCTCGTTGGCGATGACGCTCGTGTTGAAGTTGCCCGCCGTCATCGTGCGCACGATGTCGAAGACCTTCAGCGTCGCGATCGAGATCGTGGTGAGCACGACCACGAGGGAACCGCGGATGCCGGGCACCGTGACGTTGGTGAAACGCTGCCAGCCGTTCGTGCCGTCGAGCTGGGCGGCCTCGATCTGTTCCGTGGGGATGCCCTTGATCGCCGCGCTGAGCACGACCATCGCGAAGCCCGTCTGGATCCAGATCATGACGACGATCAGCAGGAAGGTGTTGATCGGGTCGGTCTGCAGCCACTGCACCGGATCGCCGCCGAACCCGGTGACGATCGCGTTGAGCAGGCCGATCTGCTCGCGATCGCCCGAACGGTACTCGTAGACGAACTTCCAGATGATGCCCGCGCCGACGAACGAGATCGCCATGGGCATGAACAGGATCGCCTTGTAGTAGCGCTCGCCGCGCGACTTGTCGATGAACACCGCGTAGGCGAGTCCGACCGCGGTCGCCACCGTGGGAACGAGGGCGACCCAGATGATCGTGTTGATGAGCGTGCGCACCGCCGTCGGCTGCGTGAACGTCCAGATGAAGTGGTCCCACGTGAAGGCACCGCTCGAGTCCTGGAATGCGAGGATGCTCGTGCGGATCGCCGGGTACACGAGCCCGATCGCGACGAAGATCATCGCCGGTGCGAGGAACCCGACGAGCTGCCAGTAGTCGCGCCCCCTCTTCGGCGCCTTGTCGATGAAGAAGATGAGGAGGCCGACGACCGCGGCGAAGACCGCGAGCCCCATCACCACCTGCAGAAGCTTGCCGAGCAGATCGGCCGTGGTCATCTGTGCCTCCCGTTCGTCGTTGAATCAGGGGTGCCGAGGGGCGGGGTCTTCGAACCCCGCCCCTCGATCATGCCGTCTGTTGCGAGTCGACCGCTACTAGCTCGACGGCCAGCTCGCCTCGATCGTGTCGAGGACCTGTTGCGTGCCCTGCCCGCTCACCCAGGAGACGATGCCCTTCCAGAAGGAATCGGCGCCGACGGCACCGGGCATCAGGTCGGATCCGTCGAAGCGGAACGTCGTCTCGGGGTCCTGAAGGATCTCGATGGACTGGGTCAGCAGCTCGCTCGACGCGACCTCGGGGTCGAGCCCCTTGTTCGCGCTGATGACGCCGCCGAGACCCACCCGGTTGTTCGCCCAGGTGTCGCTCGAGAGGTAGGCGCGGAACGCCTCGACCTCTTCGGCGTCGCGGAACGCGACGGGGAACTCGCCGCCACCGGTCACGTTGAGTCCGCCACCGGCCTCGACGGGCGGCAGCAGGAACGCCCACACGGTGCCATCGGGAGCGACGGTGTTCTCATCGCCGCCCTCGGGGTTCCAGAAGGTCTCGTAGAACGAGGCCTGGTGGTGCAGCGAGCACTCGCCGTCGAGGATCGGCAGGCCGGCCGTCTGGAAGGCCTCCGTGATCTGCGTCGACACGTCGCCGATGCCGCCGTTGACCATGCGGTCGTTCTTCAGGTACTGCCCGACGGCTTCGAACGCCTCGAAGACGCGCGGGTCGTTGAACGGGATCTCGTGGTTCACCCACTGGTCGTAGACGTCGGGGCCGTGCAGACGGAGCATGTAGTCCTCGATCCAGTCCGTGCCCGGCCATCCGGTGGCATCGCCCGACTCGAGACCCACGCACCACGGCTTGTGCTCACCGTCGGCCGCGATCTGTTCCGACAGGTCCTTCAGCTCGTCGAGCGTCTCGGGAGTCTCGTAGCCCTTCTCGTCGAACTCGGCCGGCGAGTACCAGACGTAGCCCTTGATGCTGGCCATGAGCGGCGCGGCGTAGAACGTTCCGTCGTAGGTGCCGTACTGCTTCCAGTCCTCCGACCACCATTCGTCGACGTTGGCCTCGACGGCCTCGGAGGCCGGGATGAGCCAGCCGCCGTCGGCGAGTCGCTGGAGCAACCCGGGCTGCGGCACGATGCCGACGTCGGGCGCGTTGCCGCCCTCGGCGAGCACCGCGATCTGCGCCTCGAACTCGCTGGAGCCCTGGTAGTCGACCGAGATGCCGGTGCAGGTCTCGAAGTCGGACCACGACTCGACGAGCCGGTCGGCCTCGAGGTCGAGGATCGTGCCCCCGATGGTGACCTCGGCGCCGTCGAACGTGCCGTACTCCTCGTAATCGGCGCAGTCGACGTCGCCCGCCTCCTGGTCGGCGATGTCGCCGGTGCAGGCCGTGAGTGCCAATCCGATCGCCGCGGCGCCCACGACCGGGGCCATCCAACGGCGATGCCGTGTGAGTCTCATGTCTTCTCCTCGTTGAGTATGGTGCAAGGCGAAGCCGGGAACCGGTTCCAGCGTCCACGGTAGGACACCACACGGATCCTCACAAGTGATGTCAGGTCACGGTTCGGACACCGGCCGAACGGGCCGTGGAATGACAGGGCGAGAGCGCTCTCACCTGCGCGAGATGCCGCGGACTCGAGATGCCTCATGACATAGGGAAACGGTTCCACATTGCACGGGATTCGCATTACACTCGGCAACGGAGCTGCCCGATGGAGGGAGGCGCACATGCCAGCGATCGGCGACGTCGCACGCCTGGCGGGCGTCTCCAAAGCCACGGCCTCACGCGCGCTCAGCGGGCGCGGCTACGTCGCGGAGGACACCCGACGACGCGTCCAGGCGGCCGCGGCGCGCATCGGCTACATCGCCTCTCCCGACGCCGCGAGCCTCGTGACCGGACGCACGAAGAACGTCGGCGTCGTCATCCCGTTCGTCAACCGCTGGTTCTTCGGCGAGGTGCTCGAGGGCATCGAGCGCGCGCTGCTCTCGGCGGGCTACGACCTCACCCTCTACAACCTCGCCCAGGCGGGACCCGAGCGCGACCGCGTGTTCGACTTCTTCCTCGCCCGCAAGCGCGTCGATGCGGTGATGGCGGTCGGCGTCGACCTGACCGAACGCGAGGTCGAGGTCATCACGCGGCGAGCCAAGCCCATCCTCGCGCTCGGCGGCACGGCGCCCGGCGCGCCACGGCTCGCCATCGACGATCGCGCCGCGGCATCCCTCGCCACCGAGCATCTCCTGAAGCTCGGTCACACGCGCATCGCGCATCTCGCGGGCGCCGGCTCGGGTGCCGCGGCGCGGAGCGTCCAGGGGCTCCGCCGCTCGGGATTCCTCGAGTCGATGGATGCCGCGGGCCTCGCACCGGCCGGCAATTCGGGTGGCGTCGTCGAGGCCGAGATGAGCCTCCCGGGCGGCTACGCGGCGGCCCTCCAACTGCTCGGGCATCCCGGCGATCGCCCGACCGCGATCTTCGCGGCATCCGACGAGGTCGCGTTCGGTGCGATGCGCGCGGCCGAGCGGCTCGGCATCGCGATGCCGAGCCAGCTCTCGATCGTCGGCATCGACGGGCACGAGTACGCCGAGCTGTTCGGGCTGACGACGGTCGAGCAGTACCCCGGCGAGCAGGGTCGGATCGCCGTCGCCCGCGTCATGCGCCTCCTCGGCGAGGTGTCCGACGACGGCGCCCCCGAGCACGACGACACGCCGCTCAAGACCCGGCTGGTGGTGCGTTCGAGCACGACGTCTGCGCCGCGCTGAAGGCGGCCGCGCCCAATACGACGGATGCCCCGCGGCCGATGATCGGCCACGGGGCATCCGTTCATTCAGGTGACGCAGGTCACCTCAAGCTGCGTTCCCGCTCTCGCGGGCGGCGACTACTTGAGGGTGACGGTCGCGCCGGCCTCCTCGAGGGAAGCCTTCGCCTTGTCGGCGGTCTCCTTGTTCGCGCCCTCGAGCACGGCCTTGGGAGCACCGTCGACGACGGCCTTGGCCTCGCCGAGGCCGAGCGAGGTGAGCTCGCGCACGACCTTGATGACCTGGATCTTCTTGTCGCCGGCAGCCTCGAGGATGACGTCGAAGGAGTCCTTCTCCTCGACCTCTTCGGCAGCGGCGCCGCCGCCTGCGGCAGCGGGGCCGGCAACGGCGACCGGGGCGGCCGCGGTGACCTCGAAGGTCTCCTCGAACGCCTTGACGAACTCCGAGAGCTCGATGAGGGTCAGGCCCTTGAACTGCTCGAGCAGTTCCTCAGTGGACAGCTTCGCCATGATTCTTCTCCTTAGATTTCCTGGTTACTCACCGCTTGAGAGGCTCGCGCCTACGCAGCGGACTCCTGCTTCTCACGCAGCGCGTCGACCGTGCGAACGGCCTTCGAGAGCGGTGCGTTGAACAGATATGCGGCTCCGAACAGCGAGGCCTTGAAGGCGCCGGCGAGCTTCGCCAGCAGCACTTCGCGGGACTCGAGGTCGGCGAGCTTGCCTACCTCTTCGGCGGTCAGGGGCTTGCCATCGAAATAGCCGCCCTTGACCACGAGGAGGGGGTTCGCCTTGGCGAAGTCACGCAGCGCCTTCGCGACGGCGACCGGGTCACCGTGCACGAACGCGATCGCCGACGGTCCGGCGAGCTCGTCGTCGAACGACGAGATGCCGGCGTTGTTCGCCGCGATCTTGGTCAGCGTGTTCTTCACCACGGCGTAGCTCGCGTCCCCACTGATGGACTTGCGCAGCGTCTTGAGCTGGGCAACAGTGAGGCCGCGGTATTCGGTCAGCAGAACGGCGGTCGAGCTCTCGAACAGGTTCGTGAGTTCGGCAACCGAGGCTTCCTTGTTCGCCATGGCCACTCCTTGTGAATTCAACGCGCACCGCGGAGGCGGTGCACGGCCTGGGAGCGCTGGGCAAACTCATGGGAGAAAGAAAAGAGCTCCGGCGCAGTTGCGCGGAGCTCGGCCCGAACGATCGGGAAGTCTTCGTCACACCTGCGCGGGCACTTGCTTTCGCAAGACTTCGGTCGGCTCGCCTTGCGGCGCGCACGACAACCAGCGGTCTTCGGCTCCATCCACAGTAGCGGATGCCGCATCCGTCGCAAAATCGGAGCCCCCTGGTGATGACGCCTTCTCGCCGACATCCGCTGAGGTCGGCCTTGACCTCGCTCGAACTCGCTTGCCAGACTGAACGCACCGAACGGGGCCCCCTGCGCTCGCTCCCCCGCCCCTTCATGTGCAGTGCACTGACACATCAGAAGGAGAGACGGTATGCGTTTGCGAACCATCGGATCAGCCCTCGGCACATCCCTCGTGGCCGTGACCCTCGTGGGTCTGGCCGGTCCCGCGCTGGCCGACCCGGTCACGGTGCCCGGCGGGCCCTGGGACGACGGCGAAGAGAACGTCGAGGCGATCCACGGATACGAGCAGCTCTGGGACACGCTGCGCACGATCGAGCGCAGCTCCGGCGGCACGATCGATGTCGCGCCCGCTCCGCTGCAGTCCAACCTCGGGCGCGACATCCCCGTCGTCACGGTCGGTGACGGTCCTGTGGACATCATGTTCGTCGCCAACCAGCACGGCAACGAATACGTGGTCAGCGAGGGGATGCTCTCGATCGTCCGGGCGCTCGCCGGGAACTCCACGCAGGCGCAGGCGATTCGCGAGGCCCTCACCGTGACGATCGTGCCGCGGGTCAATGTCGACGGGTTCGACGGCGACGTGGTCGACTCGCAGGGTCTCACCACCCCGTGGCGGCAGAACTACGACCCGACCTGCTCCGCCTTCTGCTCGTTCTACCAGGGCGGACGCGGGTACGACATCAACCGGTACCACTCCTACACGGAGAGCGCGTACGACCACTCGTATCAGCCCGGACTCGACGCGAACAACCCGGTCGACGAGGCCGTCGCCATGCGCCTGCTCTGGGACGAACGCCAGCCGCAGGTGGTCGTGGACTTCCACCACCAGGGGTCCTACGTCGACGAGGACGGCCGACTCATCACCGGCTCGATCATGTGGCCCAACGCCACCGAGGAGGCCGCACGCCTCGGCATCGCCGATGAGTTCGCGTCGACGATCACGACGTCGAAGCGCGCGGTGTCGGTCATGCTGACCTCGCTCGAGGACTACGGCTGGGCGAACATCACGAGGTATCCGAGCACGACGACTCCCGGTATTGCACGCAACGCCTATGGCCTGCTCGGCTCCGCCTCGGTGCTCTTCGAAGTCCGAGGCGGCATCGGCCAGAAGTCCGTCGGGCACCTCGCCAAGCACGCCGAGGTCGCCGGCATGGCCGTGCTCACGGCCGCGGCCGAGGGCTCGTTGTGGACGGCGAGCACGGCACCCGCAGACGACATCCGCGAGCGAGGGGACTTCGTGACGAACCCCCACGAGCACGAATGACGACGGCGCACGACTGAGCCGGGGGCACTCGAGTGGATCGAGTGCCCCCGGCGGCGTTCGACCGGAGCGTCGGCGGGTCGGGATAGGAACGCAGCATGGAGATCACACACCTGAACCCGTCGTCGCTGTTTGCGAACCCGGCCTTCAGCCAGGGGGTGCTCGTTCGCGGCGGCCACGACACGCTCTACGTCGGCGGCCAGAACGGCACGGATGCCTCGGGCGCCATCGTCGAGGGCGGACTCGGCCCGCAGACCGAGCAGGCGCTGCGGAACGTGCTCGCGGTGCTCGCCGAGGCGGGGGCCGATCAGACGAATGTCGTACGGCTCGCGATCTACCTCGCGGCCGGTCAGGACCCGAACGCGGGCTATGCCGCCTCGGCGAGGGTATGGGGCCGGCACGCGACCGCCGTCACCGTGCTCAATGTCGCGAGCCTCGGGCGGCCCGAGGCTCTGGTCGAGATCGAGGCCGTCGCCGTGGTGGGATGAGCCGCGACGTCCGCAGACCCACGCCGGCCGGGCTGCCGAGACCTCGATAGTTGACGTAAGTCCACTAGTTCCTTATAGTTGACTCCAATCAATCAATTCTGGAGTCATATGGCCAAGCCCTCCCGCGTTCGCGCTCCGAAGCCGACGGATGCCGCGCCCGCCGCGCTTTCCGCGCCCGCCGCGCTCTCCGACAACGGCATGACCCACCGGGAGGTGCTCACCGCGCTCTCGGGCCTGCTGCTCGGCATGTTCGTGTCGATGCTCGCGAACACGGTCGTCGGCACGTCGCTCCCGGTCATCATCTCCGACCTCGAGGGCGACCAGTCGGCCTTCACCTGGGTCGTCACGGCGACCCTGCTCGCGACCACCGTGTCGACGCCCGTGTGGGGCAAGCTGGCCGACCTGTTCAACCGCAAGCTACTGCTGCAGCTGGCCCTCGTGGTGTTCGTGCTCGCCTCGGCGATCGCCGGCTTCTCGCAGGACACCGCAACCCTCATCACGATGCGCGTCTTCCAGGGCATCGGCGCGGGCGGGCTCGTGGCCCTCAGCCAGATCGTCATGGCCGACATCATCAGCCCGCGCGAACGCGGGAAGTACGCCGGGCTCTTCGGCGCCGTCATGGCGGTGGCCACCGTCGGTGGGCCGCTGCTCGGCGGCGTCCTCACCGACGGCCTCGGCTGGCGCTGGAACTTCTTCGTCGCCCTGCCGATCGCCGTTGTCGCCCTCGTGCTGCTCCAGCGCACCCTGCACCTGCCCAAGCGCCCGAGGCAGAAGGTCTCCATCGACTATGTGGGCATCGTGCTCATCTCGGCGGGCGTCTCGCTCCTCCTGCTCTGGGTGACGTTCGCGGGCAGCGAGTTCGAGTGGATCTCGGTACCGAGCCTCGTCATGGTGGGCGGCGCGGTGCTCCTCCTCGCGATCGCGATCATGGTCGAGCTCCGCGTGAAGGAGCCGGTCATCCCGCTCGGCCTCTTCCGGAACCGCACGTTCACGCTCGCCGTGATCGCCTCGATCTCCGTCGGGGTTGCGATGTTCGGCACCGCGGTCTTCCTCAGCCAGTACATGCAGCTCGCGCGCGGCGCCACTCCGACCGAGTCCGGTCTGCTCACGATCCCCATGATGGCGGGCCTGCTCATCGCCTCCACCGTGATCGGCGCGCTCGTGAGCCGGCGCGGCAGGTGGAAGGGCTTCATGGTCGCCGGAAGCGTGCTCATGATCATCGGCAGCATCCTGCTCTCGCGACTCGAGTACGACACCGACTTCTGGTACGTCGGCGTCTCGATGTTCGCGCTCGGTGCCGGGGTCGGAATGCTGATGCAGAACCTCGTGCTCATCGTGCAGAACACGACGGAGGTGAGGAACCTCGGCGTCGCCACCAGTGCGGTGACGTTCTTCCGCAGCCTCGGCGGCGCCGTCGGCGTCGCGGTCATGGGCTCGATCCTCGGCACCGTGGTGGCCGAGCACATCGCCACGGGAATCGGCGGGCTCTCACCAGAGCAGCAGCTCGAGGCGGCCAGGACGCTCGACGGCGGCACGATCCCCCAGATCAGCCAGCTGCCGGGGTTCCTCCGGGTCATCGTCGAGTCCGCCTACGGCACCGGCGTGGGCAGCGTGTTCCTGACCGCGGTCCCGCTGGCGATCGTCACGCTCGTCGCGGTGCTCTTCCTCCCCAACGTGACCCTGGGCACCCAGAACGCGATCCAGCGGGCGAAAGCCGAGGAGCGGGCGGATGCCGCGACCGCGACCCCGGCCGATCGACACGAGGAGCACGTCCGGGAATTCGAGGATGCTGCGGACGCCGTGATCGACACCGCCGCGGCATCCGTCGCGCTCACCCCGGTGGGTCTCGCGCACGATCCCGCCACCGATGCCCTCGACGTGGTGGACGAGGCATCCGTCGCGCGCGGACCACGTTCCGACGGGCAATAGGATCGCCCCATGACCGCCCCCGACGCGGCCGCATCGCGCACGGCCTCCGACGACGAGATCGCCTCGGTCGAGGAGCAGCTCCGGCTGCTCTTCGTGCGGGCGCGAGCCGTGTGGAAGGAGGCCGCCGCCGCCGTGCATCCAGACCTGCAACCGGTGGGCTACAAGATCCTGTCGGCGATCGTGCGTCGCGGGCCGATGCACGCCGGGGCCATCGCCGCCGAGCTCGAGATCGACAAGAGCGTCGTGAGCCGCCAGATCCGGCACCTCCAGGCGCTCGGCCTCGCCGAGGGGGCGGCCGACCCGACGGACGGCCGGGCCCGGATCATCCGGCCCACGCCCCAGGCGATCGAGCGCGTCGGCCAGAAGGCCTCCCGGATGCAGCGCCAGACCCACGCGAAGCTGCGAACCTGGCCGGCCGAGGACGTCGAACAGCTCGCGCGACTGCTCGGCCGCCTCGCGAACGAGGTCATGGTCGCCGAGGAGCCGTCGCCCGGCTCGGGCGACGAGGGCTGACGCCCGAGCACCCGTCTGGCCTGCTCGGGCGCCTCACCCGGTCGGGCGCCGAGATGATGCCAAATGCACCGTGCTGGCCGGGGAACGGTGCACTTGGCATCATCTCGCGCTTCCGCCTCCCCGCGCGACCCGCGAATCAGGCGGGCAGGTCGACCGTGAACTCGGTGCGACCGGGCTCGCTCTCGACGGCGACCGTGCCGCCATGCGCCTCGACGACGGCGCGCACGATGGCGAGCCCGAGACCGGTGCTCCCCGCTCGGCGCGACCGGGAGGCGTCGCCGCGCACGAATCGCTCGAACAGGTTCGCACGCACGCCGGCGTCGATGCCCGGACCGTCATCGGTCACGGTGAGGCGCACCCGGTCGGGCGCGGCATCCGTCACCCGCTGCAGGCGAACCACGACCTCCGTGCCCTCGGGCGTGTGCGCCCGCGCGTTCGCGAGCAGGTTCGCCAGCACCTGGTGCAGCCGCGACGCGTCGCCCATGACGGTCACCGGCTCGTCGGGCACGGCGACGCGCCAGTCGTGGTCTGGGCCCGCAGCCTGCGCGTCGCCGACCGAGTCGACCACGAGCTGACGCAGGTCCACGGGCCGGGCGGCGAGTTCGCGGCCCTCGTCGAGACGGGCGAGCAACAGGAGGTCCTCGACGAGCTCGGTCATGCGCAACGACTCCGCCTCGATCCGGCCGATCGCGTGCACCACGTCGGGCGGGAGCTCGCCGCCGTGCAGCCGCGTGAGCTCGGCGTAGCCGCGGATCGAGGCGAGCGGCGTGCGGAGCTCGTGACTCGCGTCCGCGACGAAGCGGCGCACCTTCTGCTCGCTCTGCTCGCGGGCCGAGAGCGCGGATGCCACGTGTCCGAGCATGCGGTTGAACGCCGTGCCCAGGCGGCCGACCTCGGTGCGCTCGTCGCCGACCGGCACGCGCTCGGCGAGCGCGACGTCGCCGCGGTCGAGCGGCAGATCCGACACGCGCTGCGCCGTGCTGGTGACGTCGGCGAGCGGGCTCAGCGCGCGCCGCACCACGGCGGAACCGATCGCGAGTGCGACGGCAAGGCCCGCGAGCGCCACGAGCGCGACCGTCCAGGCCAGTTGCGTCGTCTGTGCATTCAGGTCGGCCATGGGCAGGGCGAGCACGGCACGGAATTCGGGCGCGGCCTCCAGCGAGAGGGCCAGCGCGCGGTACTCGCCCAGCGAGCCCACCGTGATGGTGTGCGGCCTGCCGTCGAGTGGCACCTCCGTCAGGGCGCGGGTGGCGGCGACGTCGAGCTCTGGAACCTCGCCGCCCGCGGAGATGTACCGAGCGAACACCGTGGTGTCGCTGACGAACGCCGCGAGCGTGCCGACGGGCTGGCCGGGAACGCGCAGGAACTCCTCGGCGCGCACCGACGGATCGGGCGGAAGCGCCGGGACGTCGACCTGGTCGGCACGGGTCGTCGTCGCGCGGAGACTCGCGTCGAGGCGCTCCACCGACGAGCCGTGGAAGATGGCCACGGTCGCCACGCCGATGACGGCGCTCACGGCGACGAGCAACGCGGCCACGATGACGAGGAGTCGCCGGTGCAGGGTCACCGGGTGACGCGGGAGCGCGGCATCCGCCATCGGCCCGGTCACCTGAGCCGGGACGTGCGAGGTCGCCTCCTCGCGCGCCGCCGCGGCGTGGCCGGGATCGCCCGGCCTGGTCATCCAGCGGCCTTGAGCAGGTAGCCGGCGCCGCGCACGGTGTGGATCATCGGCTCGCGACCGGCGTCGATCTTCTTGCGCAGGTAGGAGATGTAGAGCTCGACGACCGACTCACGGCCGCCGAAGTCGTAGCTCCAGACCCGGTCGAGGATCTGCGCCTTGGAGAGCACGCGGCGTGGGTTGCGCATGAGGAAGCGGAGCAGCTCGAACTCCGTGGCCGTCAACTCGATGGGCGTGCCGCCGCGCGCGACCTCGTAGGAGTCCTCGTCGAGCGTGAGATCGCCGACGACGAGCACGGGGCCCTTCGCCTTGGCGAGCGTCAGGCTGGATCGGCGGATGAGTCCGCGCAGCCGCGCGACCACCTCTTCGAGGCTGAACGGCTTGGTGACGTAGTCGTCGCCGCCCGCGGTGAGGCCGGCGATGCGGTCGTCGAGCGAGTCCTTCGCGGTGAGGAAGAGCACGGGGGTCTCGGTTCCGTCGGCGCGCACCCGCTGCAGCACCTCGAGCCCGTCGATGTCGGGGAGCATGATGTCGAGCACGATCGCGTCGGGGCGGAACTCGCGCGCGACCTTGACCGCGGTGAGCCCGTCGGCGGCGGTGCGCACGTCCCAGCCCTCGTACCGCAGCGCCATCTTCAGCAGGTCGGTGAGCGACTGCTCGTCGTCGACGACGAGGACGCGCACCATGGAGCCGTCGCCCTTCGCGAGCTGCGGGGCGCGGTGCTGGGATGTCGCGGTGGTGCTCATGCCTCCAGTATCCGCGCCGCCCTATGCGTTTCCTATGAGCCGGGTGGGCGGATGCTCCGCGCCCGTGCCGCGTCGGGTCGCGTCGGATGAGTCCGTGGCGAAGCGCCCACGCCGCCGCGGCCGCACGGGACGGGACGCCGAGCTTCGTGCGGATGTTCGCGAGGTGCCGATGCACGGTGTGCGGGCTCAGCACGAGGAGGCCGGCGATGGCCTGGTCGGTCTCGCCCCGCGCGACGAGGCGCAGCACCTCCTTCTCCCGATCGGTGAGCTCGCCGCGCGCCGGGAATCCGCGCCGCGAGGTCCGCCGCGAGCGCGAACCGGATCGCGTGGTCCTCGCGCCGGTGCAGCACGAGCGCGGGCGCGCGGATGAGCCCGAGGTGCGGGGTGGAGTCGACGAACTCGTCGCGATCGTCGATGCTCGCGTCGGGGAGGAAGAGGTCGGCGAGCACACGGGAGCCGAACCCCCCGTGGGCGCGGATCACGTCGACGAGCCCCTCGCGCACCGCGGGCGGGCCGAGGTCGGTGCCGTTCGCGAACGAGCCGTACAGGATCAGCGCCGACACCCGCTCCGTGATGCCTCGCCGCGAACGACGACGAGACCGCGCCACCCGACGACACGCCGAACACGGCGACCTCGGCGTCGCCGACGGCGGTGGCGACGCGGGCCTCGAGGATGGCGAGCTCGGCGTAGCGGATCAGCTGATCACCGGGCTCCACGGCCCCAGTGCAGAAGCGCCGTCGGACGCGAGGAAGGGCGCACTCACCCGATGCGGTAGAAGCGCCAGAACGGGTTCTCGATGTCGAGCACGTCGACCGGCCCGAAGCCCGCCTCTGCCGCCCACCGTCGCAGCGTCGGCGCGCGCAGCACCGTGCCGTTCGCGACCGCGTCGGACTCGGCGGTCGTCGCAGGGACGCAGTGCAGCACGCTGAGCGCGTACAGCATCCGCTCGACCGGTTCGGCATTCGCGTGGAACTCGTCGGCGACGCGCCCGTCGGCGACGAGGAGCGCGCCACCCGGTCGCAGCAGCGCGCGGATGCCGGCGAGCGCGTCGACCGGCCGTCCCATGTCGTGCAACGCCTCGAAGATGGTGACGAGGTCGAAACCGGATGCCCCGTCGGCGCGCTCCCCCGCACCTCGCGCCGAGGCGGCGGCACGCTGCACGGCCCCGGCGTCGGCGGCGTCGCCGAGCACGAATGCGACCCGGTCGGCGACGCCCGCAGCGAGGGCGTTCTCCCTGGCCTCCTCGATGGAGGCCTCGTCGAGGTCGAGGCCCACGACGTGCGCGTTCGGGAACGCGTTCGCCAGGGAGATCGTCGACCAGCCCGTGCCGCAGCCCGCGTCGAGCACCGCGCCACCCGCGTCGAGTGCCGCGGCCCGGTCGGGCAACGCGTCGACCCAGCCGCGCATCTCGTGCGTGAACCTGGGCCGGTGCAGGTCGCCGAGTCCCCGACGGAGCTCCGCGCCGTATTCGTCGTAGGCGACACCGTTGCCCTGGCCGAAGTCGGCGACGACCTCGTGGAAGGCCAGTGCGACGCCCGCGGCGAGGCTCGCGACCGGGGCGACGTGCGCCGGGTGCGTCTCGCCGACGAGCACGGGCACGTGGAGGGGCGGCAGGCTGAACCGGCGGTCGAGTCCGGAGTCTCCCGACACCTCGACGGCGACGTGGCCGGCGGCGGCCTGCTGCTCGAGCCACTCGCGCGCGTAGCGCGGGGCGATGCCGGCGGACGCGGCGAGTCGGTCGGCGGTCATGGGCCCGTGCTCGTGCAACGCACGGTAGAGACCGAACCGCCGGCCGATCTCGATGGTGAGCAGTTCGGCGGCGCCGCCGAGCATGCCGACGAGCTGCTGGGCGTAGGCGCCGACCCGGGCTGCGGCGTCGGCCTCGGCCTCGGGCGAGGTCGTGACGTCGGCCGGGAACGAGGTGACGGCCGGATCCTCGGCCAGGACGTGCGGGTCGCCCTCGGGGCGTGCTGCACCGCCGGTGGTCAGGGTGTCGGACATGGTGATTCCTTGCATCGTCATACGGCCGGGCGGATCCCCGGCACGGGGACACAGTCAACGCCGATGCGCGCGGCCGGGGAATCGCCCGAACCGGCCAACCCGCCATGGCCGGAAGCGGCCAGGCCGGGGCATCCGTTCGCTCACCTGAGCAGGTGGGCGGCGGCAGGTGCGCCCACCCGAGGGGTTCAGATGAGCTCGTTGCGCAGCGCCCATGCGGCCGCGGCGGTGCGCGACGGCACCCCCAGCTTGGTGCGGATGTTCGCGATGTGCCGGTGCACGGTGTGCGCCGACAGCACGAGGCGCGCCGCGATCTCGGCGTCGGTCTCGCCGCGGGCGACGAGGCGCAGCACCTCGCGTTCGCGTTCGGTGAGCCGCGCGGCGCCGGCGCCGGCCGCGCCCGCGGCATTCGGCCGGGGCGTCTCGACGGGCACCCCGAGGAAGTCGAGCGTCTCGCGCACGACGGCGTCGACGTCGCCGCGCCAGGGGAAGTGGTCGTCGCCCTCGAGGGCGACGAAGCGCGCGTTGCGGATGCGGCCCGCCACGTCCTTGCCGAGCGCGAACGGGATCGCGCGGTCGGCACGCCGGTGCAGCACGAGCGTGGGCGCGAGCACGTCGCCGAGGTGGCCCGAGGCGTCGAAGGCGTAGACGGCGCGAAGCGACGCGAGTGCGACCTCGCGTGAGGCGGAGCGACGCTGGAACTCGACGAACTCGTCGCGTTCCTCGGCCGTCGCATCGGGCAGGAACAGGTCGGCGAGCACGCGCGAGCCGAGCCCCCAGTGCTGTTCGATGACGCCGAGCATCGCCTCGCGCGCGGCGGGCGGCGCGAGATCGACGCCGCGGGCGTACGTGCCGTACAGCACCATGCGATCGACGCGTTCGGGATGCCTCGCCGCGAACAGCGAGGCCACTCCGCCGCCCGACGACGCACCGAAAAGCGAGATCGGCCCGGCACCCGGCGAGGCGACCTCGACGAGTCGCTCGAACGTCTCGACCTCCTCGTCGAGCGAGCGTGCCGGCATCACCCCGCGATCGGACACGCCCGCGCCGGGCCGGTCGTAGCGGACGACGGTGCGATGCCGCGCCAGTTCCCCGACGAACCGCCGGAACCCGGGGTTGCGCCAGTCGAGCTCGAGGTGGCTCGACCACCACCCGCCGACGATCAGGAGCGGCCCGGAGCCGACCGCGGACCAGGCGATCGACGTCCCGTCGAACTCCGCGTAGCGGATGACCTGGTCCTCGGGCTGCACGCCCCCAGTCTAGGAAGGCGAGGGATGCTCGGCCTAGACCACGCGCATCAGGCGGGCGTGGTCGGCGAAGGCGCGCACGCGCCGGTGTTCGTGCTCGGCGCCGAGCACCGCGGGCAGCTCGTCGCGGTGCTCGTCCAGGAGCTCCCGGGCGCCGTCGAGTTCGTGGCCGCCCCGGTCGCCGAGGAGGATCGGCACGTGCTCGCCGGGGAGCAGCAGCTCCTCCCGGTCGCCGCTCGGGGCGGCGACGGCGCGGAGCACGCCCGCCTCGACCTGCTCGTCGAGCCAGGCTCGAGCATGGTGCTCGGACACCCCCGCGAGTTCCGCGAAGCCGGCCGCGTCCACGGGACCCGCCTCGAAGAGCACGCGGTAGTACCCGTGCTCGCGGCCGAATGCGATCGACGCGCGAGCGCGGCTGATGTCGGCGGTGACGGTCTCGGACATGATGACTCCCTGGTGTAGCTGTCCCGCCCCGGTATGACGGGGTCGGTCGGTTGTCATCGATTCCACCGCGAAGCGGCACCCGGGGGCATCGCGTCTTCGGGCCATCGTCGGATGGCCCGAACGGGCCACTCGCTCGGCGGCTCTCGCGATGCGTGGGCCTCCCGAGCAGCGCCCGCGGCGGGGCATCCGCCCGCTACTGGTTCGAGAACGCCGCGTCGAACGAGACGGTGGGCCGCGGCCAGAGGAGCGAGCGGATGAACCCGACCGCCTCCCTGGCGCCGTGCAGGCGGTCCATGCCGGCGTCCTCCCACTCGACCGAGATCGGGCCCGTGTAGCCGATCGCGTCGAGCGCGCGGAACGCGTCCTCCCATGGCACGTCGCCGTGCCCGGTCGAGACGAAGTCCCAGCCGCGTCGCGGATCGCCCCACGGCAGGTGCGAGCCGAGCACGCCCGCGCGCCCGTTCTGCGGTCGAAGCCGGGTGTCCTTGCAGTCGACGTGGTAGATGCGGTCCTGGAACTCGAGGATGAAGCCGACCGGGTCGATGCCCTGCCACATCATGTGGCTCGGGTCCCAGTTGAACCCGAACGCCGCACGGTGGTCGATCGCCTCGAGCGTGCGCACCGAGCTCCAGTAGTCGTACGCGATCTCCGACGGGTGCACCTCGTGCGCGAACCGCACGCCCTCGGCGTCGAACACGTCGAGGATCGGATTCCACCGATTCGCGAAGTCCTCGAACCCGCCCTCGATCACCGACGCCGGCACGGGCGGGAACATCGCCACGTACGGCCAGATGCTCGACCCGGTGAAGCCGACGACGGTGTCGACCCCGAGCGCCCGCGCCACGCGCGCCGAGCGCTTCATGTCGTCGGCGGCCCGCTGCCTGACGCCCTCGGCGTCGCCGTCGCCCCACGTGTACGGGCGCAGGATCGCCTCGTGCCGGAAGTCGATAGGGTCGTCGCACACCGCCTGTCCGGTCAGGTGGTTCGAGATCGCGTACACCTCGAGCCCGTGCCGCTTCAGGATCTCGCGGCGCTCGTCGAGGTAGCCCGGCTCCTCCTCGGCGAGCTTCAGGTCGAGATGGTCGCCCGAGCACGCGATCTCGAGCCCGTCGTAACCCCATTCGGCGGCGAGCCGGGCGACCTCCTCGAACGAGAGGTCGGCCCACTGACCGGTGAAGAGAGTTACAGGGTGGGAATCGGTCGCCGAGCCCGTCGAAGCGGTCATGTCACGTCCCTTTCGTCCTGCAGTGCGTTCAGGTAGCGGATGCTGCGCTCCGCGAGTTCGTCCTGGGATGCCGCGAGCGGCCGCCACACGGACGCCGCGACCGCGATCGTCGCGTTCTCGCCCGTGAAACTCTCGAGCCCGAGCACACCGGCATAGCCGGTTTCGTCGAGGGCGTCGAGGAATCCGGGCCAGTCGAGGTGATCGTCGCCCACGGCCCCGCGGTCGTTGCCGCAGACCTGCACGTGCGCGAGGTGCTCGCCCGCCGCGCGGATCGCATCGCCGACGTGCTTCTCCTCGATGTTGAGGTGGTAGCTGTCGAGCGCCAGGCCGAGGCCCGGGCCGAGCAGCGGTCCGAGCGCCTCGAGCGCCTGCTCGACCGTGTTCACGAGGCTGGTCTCGTAGCGGTTCAGCGGCTCGATCGCGAGACGGATGCCGCGTGCCTCCGCCTGCCGGACGAGGGGCGCGAGGCTCGTGCGCAGCTCGCGGTAGCGGGCCTCGCGTTCCTCGGCGTCCATGCGCCAGGCCCGTCCGGTGGCCGCGGTGAACGGTCCGGCGACCACCGGGGACCCGAGCCGCTCTGCGACGCCGAGGCAGTGCACGAGATAGTTCTGCGTCGCCACGATCTCGGACCCGGGCGCGGCGACGAGGTTGCGGCCGGGCCCCATGGCGCCGATCACGATGGGCGCGAGCCCGTGCTCGGCGAGCACGTCGGCCGCGGCATCCGGAGCCCAGTCCCCCGGCTGCTCGATCGGCAGCTCGATCGCCCCGAAGCCCATGCCAGCGGCCTTCGCCGCAATGGCGGCGAGCGCGGCGTCGTCGAGCGGCGACGTCCACACCCAGGTGTTCACGCCGATGGTGCGACGCATGCGGCCTCCTCGCGAATGCCCAGTGATCGAGTAGTGAGTTCCGAGAGTGCACTCTTCGCCCTCGGAAGGGCTGGGAGTGCACTCTCGGTGGTGGTGGCGTTGAGGGTTACGGGATGACGCGATCCTGCCAGACCTGCGGGTAGCCCGGCAGGTCCTCGCCGCCGAACTTCGCGTAGTGGCCGTCGGGCATGCCGTCGTTCGCCTCGAGGTACTGGTCGACCTCTCCGGCGGTGATCGGGCTCTGCGGGAGCACCCACTCCTTCGGCACCTCCTCACCCGCGAAGATCTTCTGGATCGCGAGCAGCGGCGTGCGCCACTGGAAGTTCGAGTACACCGGCGCGAGGCCCGTGAGCCCGGTCTCCTTCCACTTGCGGAGGAAGCTCATCTCGTCCTCACCCGTCATCACGGGATAGTCGACGCCGGCGTCCTCGAACGCCTCGATAGCCGCGACGGCGCCGTCACCGGCATCCATCCACACGCCGTGCACGTCGCCCTTGGCGAGCTCGTCGGAGATGATCTTCTTGATCTCGGTCGGGTCGGCGCCCGTGAAGTAGTCGACCGCCTCGATGCCCGCCTCGTCGAAGAGCTTCTCGGCCGCGGCCCAGCGCTGCTCCAGCACGTCGACGCCCGGCAGGATGCGCAGCGCCACGACCTTGGCGCCCTCGTCGAGCTCGTCGATGAGGAACTCGGCCGTGTCGATCCCCCACGCGAAGCCGCCGATCGGGTGGATGAACGTGGTCGGGCAGTCGGTCTGCACGCCGCGGTCGAACACGATGACCGGCTTGCCGGTGTCGCACGCACGCTCGACCGCCGGGGTCATCGCCGCCGTGGAGTTCGGCGAGATGACGAAGACGTCGCAGTTCCCCTCGTTGATGAAGTAGTCGATGTCGGCGATCTGGGTGTCATCCGAGTCCTGGGCGTCGCGCGTCTCCATCTCGGAGATCACGCCCTGCTCCTGCAGCACCTTCAGCTGCTCGTTCATCGTGATCCAACCGGTCTGCCGCCACGGATTCGAGATCGAGGCGTTCGCGAAGCACGCCTTCTTCGCCCCCTCGCTCGCGTGCTGCGAGGTGTCGACGAACTCGGCGTTGATGTACTGGAGCCACGGCTGGCCTTCCGGCCCCTCCGGCGTGACGCCGCGTTCGGCGTCCTGCTTGTCGTAGAGCTCCTGGTCGAACCACTCGACCGACTCCTCCGTGGCGTCGGCGTCATCCGTCGGCGCCGTCACGTTGGGGTCGGTGGTACAGCCGGCGAGCGCGATCAGCGCGAGAGCGCCGACCATGGCGGATGCCACAGTGAACCTGCGTCGCATCACGAACCTCCCTTGGTTTCGTTGTCAGCCCTCTGCGTCGAGGGAATGGGTGCAGGACGAGCGGGATCCGGGGACGGATCGGGCTCCTTCGCCGTGGGCGCCGGCGAAGTCTCTGGGGCCGGCCCGGTGGCCGGCGTGGTGTCGGGCGACGGCTCCGTATCGGGCGACGGTTCCGTATCGGGCGACGGCGCGTCGGCCGGCGCCTCGAGGGCGCGCCCGCGTCGGCGCGCGCTCACGGTGGTCGCCGCGTACGCGACGGCGAGGATGATGATCGCGCCCTGCACCGCGTCGCGATACGTCGAGGGCACGCCCGCGAAGTTGAGCAGCGTGAACAGGGCCTCGAGCGCGAACGCGCCGGCCGCGGCGGCGACCACCCAGCCGCGTCCGCCGCCGAGCACGACGCCGCCGAGCACGACCGCGGTGATGGCCGTGAACTCGTAGCCGCGGCCGACGCTCGGGTGCACGCCCGCATAGCCGACGAGGAGCACCCCCGCGACGGTCGCCGAGAGCGAGGAGAGGACGAACGTCGACGTCTTCACCCACCAGGTGCGGGTACCCGAGTAACGGGCGGTCACCGGGTTGTCGCCGAGCGCGATGATCGTGCGGCCGAACGGGCGGCGCGCGAACCAGATCGCGGCGGCGAGCACGACCGCGAGGATGAGGACCGACCACGGCAGGACGCCGATCACCGGCAGGTCGCCGATGCCGCCGCGGCCGATCTGCCGGAACCCGTCGGCCGGGTTGCCGGTCGCCGCGCCCCCGGTCCAGTACAGCGTGGCGCCGAGGAGTGCCAGCATCATGCCGAGCGTGACGATGAAGCTCGGCACCTTGAGGAACGACACGATGAGGCCGTTCACGAGACCCACGAGCGCACCGAACGCGAGCATGAGCGCGAGCACCGGCACCGATCTCGCGTCGTCCTGCCCGATGAGGTTGCCGGCGATGACGACCTGCGCGGTGACCACCGATCCCATCGACAGGTCGAACTCGCCCCCGACGATCACGAAGTACTGCCCGATCGCCACGATCGCGACGGGCGCCACCCGCTGGATGAACCGGATGAACTGGCCCGGCTCGGCGAACGACGGGTTGAGTGCCGTGATCGCGATGAGCAGCACGGCCAGGAGCAGGAACACCGCACCGCGCGGGCTCACGAGCAGGCGCGCGAATCCGGCGAGGCGGCGCCCCGCGCTCGGGCGCTCCGGCGTCACGGCGGTCATGCCTGCACCTCCTCTCGGTCGCCACGCTGCGGACTCGCGGCCGTCGTGGCGCCGGAACCGCCGCCGAACCTCGGCCTGCGCCGATCGAGCGAACGGCTCGTGTAGACGGCGACGGCCGCGACGATGACGGTGCCGCGCACCACGTCCTTCAGGAAGGGGTTCACCTGCATGACGCTCATGACGTTGTCGACGACGGCGAAGATGGCGACGCCGCCGATCGTGCCCCAGACGGAGCCGCGACCGCCGAGCAGCAGCGTGCCGCCGAGCACGACCGCCGCGATCGAGAGCAGGTCGTAGCCGCCCTGCGTGCCGACCGTCGGGCTGCCGACACCGAGGCGGCTCGCGAGGAGGAGACCGGCGAGCGCGGCCGTGACCGAGCAGAGCACGTGCGCGACGATGAGCGGTCGTGCGGTGCGGATGCCGGACAGGCGTGCCACCTGCTCGTTGCCGCCGACCGCGAACATGTGGTTGCCGGTGCGGGTGCGGGCGAGGAAGAACGCCCCGCCGAGCGCGACCGCGAGCATGATGAGCGTCGACACCGGCACGGGGCCGAGGCCCGTCGCGCCGATGAGCTGGAACTCCCAGGGCACGTCGCCGCTGGTGCCCTTGTAGCTCGAGTCGAGGTAGCCCTTGATGATGAGGCCGGTGCCGAGCGTGGCGATGAAGCCGTTCACCCTGAGCTCGGTGACGATGAGCCCGTTCGCGAGCCCGATCAGGGCGGCGACGGCGAGCACGGCCAGCACTGCGAGCGGGATGTTCGCCGGGTCGCCCGCCATGAGGTCGGCGGCGATGAGGCTCGACAGGCTCACGACGTAGGGCACCGAGAGGTCGAGCGACGCGCACAGGATGACGAGGGTCTGCCCGATCGCAACGAAGCCGAGCACGCTCATGCCGGTGAGGATGTCGCGGATGTTGCCGGGGCTGAAGAAGTTGCGCCCGACGCTCGCGACGAGCACGGCGCCGATCACGATGACCGCGACGAGGGCGATGCCCACGATGAGGCTCGCGTCGAGGGGTCGGCGACGCGGACGTGCGGTCGGCGTGGCGCTCGTCGGGGTGGCGTTGCCTGCCGGACCGCTCATGGCGCCTCCTCCCCGCCCACGCGGAGCGTGCCGGTCGCGGCCGAGAGGATCGTCGCTTCGTCGCTGCGCGCGGGGAGTTCGGCGGATGCGCGCCCGTCGTGCATGACGACGATGCGGTCGGACATGCCGATCACCTCGGGCAGCTCGGACGAGATCATGAGGATCGCCACTCCCTCCTTCGCGAGACGGCGCATGAGCGTGTACACGGCGACCTTGGCCCCGACGTCGATGCCGCGGGTCGGCTCGTCGAGGAGCACGACACGGGGCTTCGTGGCGAGCCACTTCGCCAGCACGACCTTCTGCTGGTTGCCGCCCGAGAGGTACTGCACCTCCTGGTCGATGCCGCGCGAGGCGACCTCGAGCGACGAGAGCACGCCCGGCAGCTCCCGCCGCACGTCGCTCGTGCGGCGGGCGAAGACCGACCGGATGACGAGCAGCGCGTTGTCGGCGACGGACTGGTTGAGCGCGAGGCCCTGGGCCTTGCGGTCCTCGGTGATGAGCGCGACTCCGGCCCTGACCGCCTGCCGCGGCGAGGTCATGCGCACCGGGCGCCCGTCGAGCCGAAGCTCGCCGCGCGTGAACGGCGTGATGCCGAACAGCGCCTCGACGAGTTCGGTGCGGCCCGAGCCCTGCAGCCCCGCGACGCCGACGATCTCGCCGGCGCGCAGCTCGAGGTCGATGTCGTCGACGTAGGCGTTGCCCGCGCCGCGGAGCTCGAGGCGCGACGCGCCGAGCCCGGTGCCCTCCTCGCGGTCGGGGAAGTAGGCCGAGATCGGCCGGCCGACCATGCGGCGCACCAGCTCGTCGGTGTCGAGCTCCGACGCCGGGCCGCTCGAGACGAGCGCTCCGTCCTTCAGCACCGTGATGGTGTCGCACAGGTCGAAGATCTCCTTGAGCCGGTGCGAGACGTAGAGGATCGCCACCCCGCGCTCGGCGAGCCGCCGCACGATCGCGTAGAGCAGCTCAACCTCGTGGTCGGCGAGCGCCGCGGTCGGCTCGTCCATCTGGATGACCCGGGCATCGACCGACAGTGCCTTCACGATCTCGACGATCTGCTGCTCCGCGACGGTGAGCGTGCGCACCGGGGCATCCGGATCGACGCCTTCGACGCCGAGGTCGTCGAGGAGCGCGCGCGTCTCGCGCACCATGGCCCGGCGGTCGACGAGACCGCCGCGCCGCGGCTCACGGCCGAGGAAGACGTTCTGCGCGACCGTGCGCTCGGGCAGCAGGTTGAACTCCTGGAACACGGTCGCGAGACCGGAGCGAGCGGCCTCGACGGGGTGCGAGAAGTCGACCTCACGGCCGCCGAGCACGACGGTACCCGCGTCGCGCTCGTACACGCCCGCGAGGATCTTCATGAACGTCGACTTGCCCGCGCCGTTCTCGCCGACGAGCCCGTGCACCTCGCCCGGGTGCAGCGTGAGGCCGACGCCGCGCAGCACGGTGACGCCGAAGAACGACTTCTCGAGGCCCTCGGCCACGAGCACGGGCCCGGACTCGGCCAGGTTCGCGCTCACGACGCCACCTCGGTCCAGTCGCCGGATGCCGCGGACGCGAGCACGGCCTCGGTGACGCGCACCGCACGCAGGCCGTCGTCGAATCCGGGCAGCCCTTCGGGGGTCGACCCGCCGATGGCCGCGTAGGCGTCGGCGACGAACGCGTTGAAGGCGTCCTGGTAGCCCATCGGATGCCCCGCCGGCACGATCGCCAGGCGTGCGGCATCGGGCGCGAGACGAGCCGGGTCGCGGTCGACGAGGCCCGAGCCGCCGCTGCGGCCCACCCAGAGCCGTTCGGGGCGTTCCTGTTCGAAGCGCACGCTCGCGTCGCTGCCCGCCAGCTCGATGGAGAGGGCGTTCTTGCGGCCCGGCGCGACCTGCGAGACGAGCAGCGTGCCCACCGCTCCCGAGCCCAGTTCGATGACGACGGCGGCGAGGTCCTCGGTGGCGATGTCGACGTGCGTCGCGCGCGCCTCGTAGACCGTGCGGGTCGACGCATTGAGGCGCACGATGCGGTCGCCCGTGACGAACTCGACGAGGTCGACGAGGTGCGACCCGATGTCGGCGAACGCCCGCGACGGCCCGCCGAGTTCCGCGTCCACGCGCCAGTCGTCGTCGCGGGGGCCGGCCAGCCAGTCCTGCAGGTAGGCGCCGTGCACGCTGATGAGGCGTCCGGTCTCGCCGCGCGCGACGCGCGCTCGCGCTTCGCGAGCCATCGGGTGGAAGCGGTACACGAACGGCACGGCCGCCACGAGTCCACGCTCGGCGGCGAGTGCGGCGAGCTCCGCGGCATCCGTCGACCTGGTCGCGAGGGGCTTCTCGCAGATGACGTGCTTGCCGGCCAGGAGCGCCGCTTTCGCGATGGGAGCGTGCAGGGCGTTGGGGGTGCAGACATGGACGACGTCGATGTCGGGGTCCGCGACGAGGGCGTCAACCGAGTCGAACGCGGCGTCGAGGCCGAGTCGGTCGGCCGCTTCTCGGGAACGGCTCGGTGAGGAGGATGCCGCGCCCGCGAGGTCGGCGCGCGCGGCGCGAGCGGCCCTGGAGTGCACGGCGGCCATGAATCCGCCGCCGACGAAGCCGGCACGAAGCGTGCGGACCGGGGCGGTGACGTCCGTTGTCATGCCCGCCATGCTGACACATCTGAGGCAACTTTTGCTAGTGGTTCGTCAAAAGATGTCTGTTCTGTGACATCCGACTCCTCACCGTGTCGTGGAAGCCGGTGTGCTTTACTCGGAGCATGGTCGACATCAGCCGTGGATCGGCGCTCGGGAGCTCGGGGGCGAGCGAACTGTTCCAGTTGCTCCGCGACGGCGTGCCCCGCACCCGGGCCGCCCTCGCGCAGTCCACCGGGCTGGCCCGATCCACGGTCGCGGCCCGCGTCGACGAGCTCATGCGGCTCGGGCTCGTCACCCCGGTGGCGGATGCCGCGTCCACGGGCGGTCGGCCGCCGTCGCAGTTCGCCCTGAACCCCGCCGCTCGCATCGTGCTCGCGGCCGACCTCGGCGCGTCGCGCGCCCACATCGCGGTGACCGACCTGGCCGGATCGGTGCTCGCCGAGCGGAGCGAACGCAAGGACATCGCACTCGGACCGGAGGCCGTGCTCGGCTGGATGGTCGACGTGGGCCTCGCCCTCATCGACGAACTCGGTCGCGATCGCCACGACCTGGCCGCCATCGGCATCGGCGTGCCCGGGCCGGTCGAGCATTCCACGGGCCGGCCGGTGAACCCGCCGATCATGCCCGGCTGGGATCGATTCGACGTGCCGGGCTGGGTGCAGCAGCACCTCGAGGTCCCCGTGCTCGTCGACAACGACGTCAACATCATGGCGCTGGGCGAACGCGCGGTCGCCTGGCCGAGCGTGGAGCACCTCGTGTTCGTGAAGGTGGCCACCGGCATCGGCTCGGGCATCATCTCGGGCGGTCTCCTGCAGCGGGGGGCGCAGGGCATCGCCGGTGACATCGGCCACGTGCGCGTCGCGCGCGGCGCCGACGTGCCCTGCCACTGCGGGAACCGTGGATGCCTCGAAGCGCTCGCCTCGGGCCCGGCCATCGCGCGTTCGCTGCGGGAGCAGGGTGTCGACGTGCAGACCGGCGGCGACGTCGTCGAGCTCGTGAAGCGCGGCGATCTCGACGCCATTCAGGCGGTGCGCCAGGCCGGACGCGACATCGGCGAGGTGCTCACCGCCTGCGTGAGCCTCATCAACCCGTCGGTCATCGCGATCGGCGGATCGATGGCCCGCGCGGGCGAGCACCTCATCGCCGGCGTTCGCGAGATCGTGTACACCCGCTCGATGCCGCTGGCGACCGAGCACCTCTCGATCGTGCAGTCCGCGGCCGCAGGGAACGCCGCGGTGCTCGGTGCGAGCATGCTCGCCATCCACCACGCGCTCTCCCCCGAGGGCATCGACGCGCTCGCCGCGCGTTGAGGGCGAGGCACCGCACCTCCCGCCGCATCTTCCCGTTCCCGCGTGGTGTTGCCGTCCCATCGGAGACGTGGGGTGCGAACGGGAACATCCGGCGGGCGGCTACGAGCCGTACGCGCCCAGCACGCGCAGCGCGCCGAGCGTCACCCACGGGTGCGGCAGGCCGGCACGGACCGGCGGCAGGTGCGTCGCCCCGGGGTAGGCGCTGCTCGCCGCCCAGCGCCCGTCGTCGCGCCGACGGCGCCGAAGGATCTCGATCGCGTCGTCCATTCGCGGGTCGTACGCGACGCCGGCGTCCCGCAGTGCGTCGAGTCCGCGGAGGATGTCGAAGTGCCAGCGCGCCGGATGGTGGAGCCGCACGAACTCCGGGTGCATCGGCTCGCCGGTGTGCTCGCTCCGGAAGAGCCGGTGCCGCAGCAGGAATCCGACCGAGGATGCCGCGGCCGCGGCGAGCTCGTCGGCGCGGTGCCCATGCCCGCCGCGGAGGTACTCGGTGATGCCCTCGATCACGCTCACGGTGGTGTGCACCGACGAGTGCGTGGCGCCCGACCGGTTCGAACGGCAGTTGAAGCCGCCGTCGGGCATGCGCTGCGACAGGATGAAGTCCACGATGCTCGCGAGATCGCCCGTGGCCGCACCGAAGTAGCTGAGGTAGTTCAGGGCCATGCCGTTGATGCAGACGTCGCTCTGGCCGATGGTACGACTCGGGTTGAGTCCGCCGTCGCGCCCCCGCTCCTCGGCCAGGATCATGGCGCCCGTCTCCCTCGGCGCGGGCGTCTCGGGCGGCAGGCCGAGGTTCCTCAGCTCCAGCAGCGTGTAGTGGCTCGACGTCCACTTCGGCTGGTAGAACCCGCGCCCCCAGTGGCCGTTCGGTCCGCGCGCGGCGAGCAGCGCCGCACCCTCCCCCTCCACGGCGATCCGGCGACGGAGCGAGGCGTCATGGTGCCCGAGAAGATCGCGGTGCGCCTGGTACCGCACCGCCACGTCGGTGTGCTCGTCGAGCAGCCACCGGAGCGCGGCATCCGTCATCGCGGCATCCATCGCGGCATCCGTCATCTCGTCGCCCCCTCACACCATGATCCTCGCCGAGGCCGCGGCGAAGGGTCGCACAACGCCGCGTCGCCCCATGCGCCGGGGCCGGTGCGCGGTACGCTCTGGGGGTGCCCGATACCCCCTTCGCCCTCTTCGACCTGGAGGGCGCGGCGACCGAGGCGCACCGGCCGCCGACGCCCATCCGGCATCCGCACGAGACGCGGATCGTCGCGGATGCGAGCGACCGTGTGGCGTGGCTCCGGGCCCGCTCCCGAGGGGTGACGGCGACGGATGCCGCGAAGCTGGCGTCCCGGGCATCGGTGCGCGGCGCGGCGTGGGAGAAGCTGCACGGCACGCGCGGATTCGGCGGCAGCCGCTTCACCGACCACGGTCGCACGCGGGAGCCGGTGATCGCCGCGTGGGCGAACAGCGAGCACGGCATCACCCCGTCGACCCTGCTGTTCCACGCGGAGGGCGATCGCCGTCACCTCGCCACGCCCGATGGCCTGCGCGTGACGGCGCAGGGCGCACTCGAGCTGTGCGAGATCAAGACGACGTCGCGACCCTGGCGCGCCATTCCGCGCACCTACCTGCGTCAGGTGTGGTGGCAGCAGTACGTGCTCGGCGCCGAGCGCACGCTCGTCGTGTGGGAGCACCACGAGGACTTCGTGCCGGTCGGCGCGGAACCGCAGTGCCGGTGGGTCGATCGCGACGACGACCAGATCGCGATCCTCGTGCACCTCGCGAACGAGCTGCTCGCCGCGCTGCGGCCGACCGGCGATCCCGTGCCCGACCCCCGCGCGATCTACCGCCCCGGAGCGCTCGCGTGACGACCGTGCTGCTGCACGGGCTCGGGGCCGACCGGCGCCAGCCGCTCGGGCTCTTCGAGCCGGTGGTGCAGGAGGTCTCGGGCGGCGACGAGATCGTCATCGCCCCCGACGTGCGGGCGCACGGCGGCTTCCTCGCGGTCGGCGAACCCGCGGACTTCGCGATCGACCGTCTCGCCGTCGAGGTCTGCGAGCAGGTGCCCGCGGCGATGGCCGACGCGGGGCGCGGGACGCGCTCGGCATCGGAGCCGGTCACGATCATCGGCATCTCGATGGGCGCGGCGATCGCGCTGCGCATCGCGCTCGCGGGCCTGCTGCCCGTCGCGCGCGCGGTGTTCGTGCGGCCGTCGTTCGACGACCGGTCGCTTCCCGAGCACCTGCGGCCGTTCCCCGTCATCGGGCAGATCCTCGCCGACGCGGGTCCCGCCGGGGCCGCCGAGTTCCAGGAGCGCGAGGTCTACCAGCGGGTCGCCGCCGTGTCGCCGGCGGGCGGGCGGGCGCTCCTCGCCCAGTTCCAGGCACCGGATGCCTCCCGCCGGGCCATGCGACTCGTCGAGATCCCGCGCAACCGCGCGTTCGACGCCGAGTCCGAGCTCGCAGAGCTCGGCGCCCGCGACATCCGCTCGCTCGTGGTCGGCGCCATGCGCGACCCCGTGCATCCCGTCGCCGTCGCGGAGCAGTGGGCGGGCGGCCTGCGCACGCCCATGGAGCTCGTCCCGGGCCGCGACGACGGGCCGGCCGCGCAGACGGCGGCGCTGCGGGAGCGCGTGGCGCGCTGGCTGCGTCGCGGCTGAACCCGCGCTTCCCGGGCGTCCGCGCGGACGGCGGACGACGCACGGCGGCCGGCGCACGGCGACCGACGACCGGCGGTCAACTCGCGCTTCGCGCCGCGATGGATGGGAACGGGATCGGGCAGTCCTCCTCGAGGGCGCACACGGCAAGGTCGTCGCACCCTGCCTCGATCGCACGCTCGAGGGTCGCCTCGATCTGCTGGAGGGCGGCGATCTTCTCGCGCACCTGCACCAGCTTCGCACGTGCCCGGTCGGCGAGCCGTGGGCGACGGCGGTGCGCATGCGACCCGATGTCCATGAGCTCGGCGATCTCGTCGAGCGAGAACCCGAGCGCCTGCGCGGCCTTGACCACCTGGAGCACGAGCACCGTGTCGTCGTCGTACCGGCGGTGACCGCCGAGGCTGCGGTCG
The DNA here is from genome assembly GCF_004959775.1 of Agromyces sp. H66. Taxonomy (GTDB): domain Bacteria; phylum Actinomycetota; class Actinomycetes; order Actinomycetales; family Microbacteriaceae; genus Agromyces. The sequence continues at coordinate 62,746 of NZ_SJZG01000010.1, read as the reverse complement.
GGCTCCGAGAGGATGCCGCGGCGTTCGTAGTAGCGCAGCGTCTGCAGGTTGACACCGGCGCGCTGGGCGACCTCTCCGGCGCGGAGGGTCATGCTCCGGCCGCTCTCGAATCGCGGGCGCGCAGCGCCGAGCCGACGATCGCCTCGAGCACCGCCGTGTGCGCCGGTGGAACGGCGATGGACATGACGGCCTCGACGCCGTCGTCGCGGATGTCGAAGGTGAAGAAGGAGCAGCAGGAGGTCTCGCGGCCGGCCAGGTCGCGAGCCGCGGCGACGCTCCGCGACGTGAGCGCGAACTCCGCGCTCGTCGCCGAGGTTCGAGTCACGTCGCGCAGCTCCGACGCGAAGAGGCGCTCGAACTCCCGCTCTCGGAGCGGCCGCTCGACCGTCGGCAGGGTGCATGACGACGGGACCCAGTTCAGCGTTTCCGTACTCATGACTCCACGGTAAACCTGTACCCGAGTACCGAATGCAACTCGATGGCGCACGGGCGGGGCGACCGATGGGCCCGCCCCGTCCTCGAGTGCACCTACGCCAGGCGGGAGCGCCGACGGCGCCGCACGACGAGCGCCTGCTGCTCGGGGAAGCTCCAACCGAACCGCACGGCGAGGAGTCGGATCACAGTCGTGACCACGACGCCCCCGATGGCGGCATAGAGCGCCGGGACGCCGCCCGCCACGAGCACGACGAGCAGCACGGCGCCCGCGGCTGCGGCGACGGCGTAGAGCGACCCGACGTGGAAGAGCGCAACCGGCACGTTGAGCGTCACGTCCCGCAACACGGAGCCGCCGACCGCCGCCGCGGCGCCCACGAAGACCGCGGGGCCGGCGGGCACGCCGAGCGCGAGGGCCTTCGACGTGCCGATCGCCCCGAAGAGGCCGATCGTCACGGCGTCGAGCACGAGGATCACGGTGTCGAGGCGGGCGAACGCCCGCTGCAGCGACATCCCGATCAGCGCCACCGCCGCAGCGACGGGGAGGTACCACTCACCGCGGATGACGACCGGAGGCTCGCCGAGCAGGATGTCGCGCAGCAGGCTTCCCCCGAGCGCGACGCCGATGCCGATGAGCACCACGCCGAGCACGTCGATGCGGCGGTCGGTGAACGCGCCGGCGAAGAGCGCGCCCTGCAGCGCGCCGAGCCCGACGGCGGCGAGTTCCGCCCACAGCGGGATGACGAACGGCATGATCTCGGTCATTGCGAGGTCCTTCCGGGTGGATGTGGCGAACGCCCCGCTTTCGTGGTGCGTGCGCCGCTTCGGATCACATGGCCGACGACTGGTAACGCTCCGCGTATGTAATATATTGCATTCACTATCGATCCTCCTGATTTTGTGTGCAATATGTGGTGTGCCCATTCCCACGCATCGCCCACCCGTCGACCGCTCTCTCCTGCGAGACGACGTCTACACGCGCCTCCGCGACGCGATCGTGGACGGCACCTTCGCTCCCGGCGAACAGCTGAAGGACGGCGAGCTCGCGACGTGGCTCGGCGTCAGTCGCACTCCCGTGCGCGAAGCACTCCTCCGCCTCGCCCAGGGCGGGCTCGTGGTCGCCCGTCCCGGCCGGTCGACGGTCGTCAGTTCGCTCGACGTGCGTGCGACGCGGGACGCGCGAGACGTGGTCGCCGCCATGCACGAGCTCGCCGTCCGGGAGGCCGTCGACCACTTCACCGCCGCGGACCTCGATGCGATGCGCGACGCGGCCCGCCGGTTCGCCGCCGCCATCGACGCCGGCGACATCGACGCGGCGCTCCGTGCCGACGACGAGCTGCACGACATCCCGGTGACGGTCGCCGGCAACCGGGCGATCGCCACGGTCCTCGAGCAGTTCATGCCCGTGCTGCGACGGATCGAGCGAGTGCGGTTCGCGTCGGCCGACGGCCGGCGCTCGCCCGACCGCCATGATGAGCTGATCCGGCTGTGCGCCGCGGGCGACGTCGAGGGGGCGGCGGCCGTCGCGTTCGAGACCTGGCACAGCCTCCCGGTCTCCGCGGACTGACGGGGCGCCCTACCCGGTGCGGGCCTCGAGCAGCGCGGTGCCGAGCTCGCTGCGCAGGTACAGCACGCTGCGTCCGTACCGCGTGCTCACGAGGAGCCCCGCGTCGCGCAGCACGCGCAGGTGCTGGTTGACGGCCGAGGCGGTGACGCCGAGCCGCACGCCCAGCTCGGTCGACGACGCCGGGTCGCCGAGCGCGGCGAGGAGGCGCGCCCGGGTCTCGCCGAGCACCGCGGCCACGGCGGCTGGGTTCGCGATCCGTTCGGCCTCCCACAGGGCGCCCTGGCCTCGCGCCGAGTACATGATCGTGGGCGGGCCCTCGCCGACGGGCACGGAGACCCGCCTCGTGAAGAGGGTCGGCACGAGCGTGAGCCCATTGCCGTCGATCGCGTAGGTGCGCTCGCGCGGATCGGAGAGCCGCACCGAGACGACGCCGTGCTCGTAGGAGATGCGCGACGACAGCCCGTTCAGCATCGCAGCGAGGCCCGACTGCGCCACCTGACGCCCGCGGTACACCACGTCGGCTTCGAGCACCGCGCGCATGCGCGGCCAGTACGGTTCGAAGCACGTCTCCCAGAGTTGCCGCAGGGCGCGCACGATCCTTCGAAGCGCCGCGTCCGTCGACCCGAGGAACGGCTCGGGCACGCGCCCGTGCACCGCGACGAGGTCGGCCCTGAATACTTCTGGCGGGGTCGCGAGGAGCGCCGTGAACTCGTCGTCGAGTCTCGTGAGCGGCGACGACGGCCGGGGGTTCAGGAAGTCGGGCGTCCACATGCGCTCGTCGATGAGCGCGGAGAGGGTGGCCAGGTCGAGCCGTGCCCGGGCCTGCTCGGTGCGACGCAGCCAGCCGAGCTGCAACGGGAACCGCTCAGGCTGATGGATGGCCCGCAACGAGAGGGCGAGCTCGTTCAGCGGCGAGATGCCGAATCGCACGGCGCCGACGTCGTCCTCGGTGAGCAGGTAGCGCAACATGTAGCACTACGCTACATCGATTTCGACGCGTCATTCGGTTCTGGGAGAACGGATCCGTGAGCCATCCACCCTCCCCCGACACCGGCACCTTCCCCGCCATCGATCCCGAGCCCGACGACGACGCAGTCGCCTCCGCCGGAGCCACGACCGAAGCGGATGCCCCGGCCGCACCCCGAGGCTTCGTGCGACGCCTCGCGGCATCCGTCGACGACCCCGTGCTGCGCATCCTCGTCATCGCGACCTTGATCAGCCGGGTCGGCCGCGGCGTGTTCCTCGCCGTGACGGTGCTCTACTTCACGCTCATCGTCGGGCTCGCGGCGCACGAGGTCGCCCTCGTGCTCGCCGCCGCGAGCGGGGCGGGCGTGCTGGCTTCGCTCGCGGGCGGATGGCTCGCCGACCGCCTGAGCGCCCGGCGCCTGCTCGTCGTGCTCTCGACGCTCGACGGCATCGGCCTCGTCTGCTACGTCTTCGTGCAGGACTTCGTCACCGCGCTCGTCATCGCCGTGCTCGTCGGGGCCGTCGGGCAGGCGTCGAACTCCACGCGCATGGCGATCATCGCGCGCGCGTTCGACGGCGCGCGCCGCGTTCACGCCCGCGCGGTGCTGCGCTCCGTCACGAATGTGGCGATCGCGGTGGGCTCGGGCATCGGTGCGCTGGCCCTCGTCGCGGGCACCGCCGACGCCTATCGGTGGACCATCGCCGGCGCCGGGCTGATGTATCTCGTCAGCGTCATCCAGCTCATGCGCCTGCCCGCCTCGGTCGACGCGCCGAGCCGGCCGCTCAGCGCACCCGTGACGACGATGACGGGATCGACGGATGTCGCGGCATCCGCCCGCGCCGAACGGCGCGCCCTGCGCGCCCACTCGCCCTGGCGCGACCCGCGCTACCTCGCCCTCACCGCCCTCAGCGCGATCTTCGGCATGCAGTTCGGCGTCGGCGAGATCGGCGTGCCGCTCTGGATCGCGAACGAGACCGCGGCGCCCGAGGTGCTCGTGGCCGCCGTGATCATCCTCAACACGGGCATCGTGGTGCTGTTCCAGGTGCCGCTCTCGCGCGGCACCCACGATCTGCGCACGGCAGGCCGCGTGTCGGCGATCGCCGCGTGGCTCATGGCGGCCGCATGCCTCGTGTACGCGTCGGCCGCGGGACTGCCGATGGGGTTCGCGATCGCCGTCATCGTCGTCGCGGCCCTCGCCCACGCGTTCGCCGAGGTGCTCTCGCAGGCCGGCGGCTGGGGACTCAGCTTCGAGCTCGCCGACCCGGTGCGGGCGGGCACCTACCAGGGCGTGTTCGGGATGGGCTACTCGGTCGGCGCCCTCGCGGCGCCGCTCGTCGTGACGTCGACGGCGCTCGCGCACGGGCTCGCCGGGTGGGCGATCCTCGCCGCGATCTTCCTCGCGTCGGGACTCGGCACGTGGGCGATCGCCCGGGCTGCGGCACGAGCGGCGGCGCGGCCTGCGGCGGCGGGGACGGCCGCGGGGGCGGCCTCGGCTGCGGCCTGACCGCGCCGTCGGCTATGGTCGCCGCATGGCGGATACCCCGACGATCGTCTGGTTCCGCGACGACCTGCGCGTCGCCGATCACCCGGCGCTGGCCGCCGCCGCCCTCCGTGGCGACCCCGTCGTGTGCGTCTACGTGCTCGACGAGGAATCGCCCGGCGTGCGTGCGCTCGGCGGCGCGGCGAAGTGGTGGCTGCACGGCAGCCTCACCGCGCTCTCGGCGTCGCTCGAGGGGATCGGCGGCACGCTCGTGCTGCGTCGGGGAGCGGCGGCGGGCGTCATCCGCTCGCTCGTCGACGAGACCGGCGCCGGGGCGGTGTTCTGGAACCGGCGCTACGGCGGCGCCGAGCGCGAGCTCGACACTGCACTGAAGGCCGAACTCGCGGGCCGCGGCATCGACGCGCGCAGCTTCGCGGCGAGCCTCCTGTTCGAGCCGTGGACGATCCGCACCGGTCAGGGCACGCCGTTCTCGGTGTTCACCCCGTTCTGGCGTGCCTGCACCGCGGCGCCCGCGCCGCGACATCCGCTCCCGCCTCCCGAGACGATCGAGGGCACGGATGCCGCGGGCGACGTGCTCGACGACTGGGGCCTGCTGCCCACCCGACCCGACTGGGCCGAGGGGCTCCGCCGGACGTGGACGCCGGGCGCCGACGCCGCCCATGCCCGACTCGAGGAGTTCATCGCCGACGACTTGGACGGCTACGACGAGGGCCGCGACCGGCCGGCGCTCGCGGCGACTTCCCGCCTCTCGCCGCACCTGCGCTGGGGCGAGCTGAGTCCATACCAGGTCTGGCACGCGGTTCGCGAGCGACGGGCCGGCGGCGGGGGCGCCGCGCGCTTCCTCGCCGAGCTCGGCTGGCGGGAGTTCGCGTGGCACGTGCTGTTCCACGCGCCCGACCTCGCCACGCGCAACTGGCGCCCGGAGTTCGACGCGTTCCCGTGGCCGCCGCTCGACGAGGCTGCGCTTCGCGCGTGGCAGCGGGGCCGCACCGGCGTGCCGCTCGTCGACGCGGGCATGCGCGAGCTGTGGGCGACGGGTGCGATGCACAACCGGGTGCGCATGGTCGTCGCGTCGTTCCTCACGAAGAACCTGCTCATCGACTGGCGGCGCGGCGAGGAGTGGTTCTGGGACACCCTCGTCGACGCCGATGCCGCCGCGAACGCGTTCAACTGGCAGTGGGTCGCCGGTTCGGGGGCGGATGCCGCGCCGTACTTCCGCGTCTTCAACCCCGAGCTGCAGGCGACCAAGTTCGACCCGCGCGGCGAATACGTGCGGCGCTGGGTGACCGAGGTCGGCACCGACGCGTACCCCGAGCCGATCGTCGACCTGCGCGAGAGTCGGGCCGCCGCGCTCGCGGCCTACGAGCACGTGAAGGCCGCGCGCGGGGCAGGCACGAAGACCACCGGGATCGATTGAGTGCACGGTTCGCCGGCCGGAGTAGCGGGATGATTCGTGGCAGGGAGACGTCGTCCGGCAGGCAACCGCCTGACCGTCGCGCGACTGCACGCAGAGGGAACGCCCGGAGCGCTCTGCTGCTCCGGGCGTTCATGCGCACCCGGGTCAGGCTGCCTTGATGTACCCGTTGGGATTGAGGACGTACTTGGTGGCGGCGCCGGCGTCGAATTCGGCGTACCCCTGCGGCGCGTCGTCCAGGCTGATCGCCTTGGCGTTGACGGCGTCGGCGATGTGGACCTTGTCGTGCAGGATCGCCATCATGAGCTGCCGGTTGTAGCGCATGACGGGGCACTGGCCAGTGGTGAACGACAGTGACTTCGCCCACCCGGTGCCAAGGCTGATCGAGAGCGATCCGACCTTGGCGGCCTCGTCGACGGCCCCCGGGTCACCCGTCACGTAGAGTCCGGGAATCCCGATGGCCCCGCCCGCAGCGGTCGCCGTCATCAGCGAGTTGAGCACGGTCGCCGGTGCTTCCTTCGCGTCGGCACCGTGACCTTCGCTGCGCGCCTCGAATCCCACGGCGTCGACCGCGGCATCCACCTCGGGCACACCGAGGAGTTGCTCGAGCTGGTCGGGCACGGATCCCTGGCCCACGTTGACGGTCTCGCAGCCGAAGCTGCGGGCCTGCGCGAGCCGGTCTTCGTTGAGGTCGCCGACGATGACGACGGCCGCGCCGAGCAACTGCGCACCGGCCGCCGCTGCCAGCCCGACCGGTCCTGCACCGGCGATGTAGACGGTGGAACCCACGCCGACCCCGGCGGTGACCGCGCCGTGGAAGCCGGTCGGGAAGATGTCGGACAGCATCGCGAGGTCGAGGATCTTCTCGAGCGCTTGATCGCGGTCGGGGAACTTCAAGAGGTTCCAGTCCGCGTAGGGCACGAGCACGTACTCGGCCTGCCCGCCGACCCATCCGCCCATGTCGACGTAGCCGTAGGCGCTGCCCGGCCGATCGGGGTTGACGTTCAAGCAGATGCCCGTCTTGCCCTCCTTGCAGTTGCGGCAGCGTCCGCACGAGATGTTGAACGGCACCGACACGAGGTCGCCGACCTTGATGAACTCGACGTCGGGGCCGGCCTCCACGACCTCGCCGGTGATCTCGTGACCGAGCACCAACCCTTCGGGCGCTGTCGTGCGACCGCGCACCATGTGCTGGTCGGACCCGCAGATGTTCGTCGCGACGGTCTTGAGGATCACCCCATGCGGGATCTTCCGGCCGATGTTCGCGGGATTCACACCCGGTCCGTCGTGAAGCTCGAAATCGGGGTAGTCGGTGTCGATGACCTTGACCACGCCCGGCCCCTGATAGGCGACCGCCCTGTTTCCAGACATAATTGCTCCCCCTCGAACGCATTCGTGCTGGTCAGATTTCCTGATTGAGTTACGACGCTACCCCCGAACGGGGTACGGCTGCGAGCCTTGCGGACAATTCTCGTGATCGTGCATGACCGTCGCGTCGTTCCTCACGAAGAACCTGCTCATCGACTGGCGGCGCGGCGAGGACTGTTTCGCCGTGCGGCGAGTACTGCGGCGATGGGTGCCCGAAGTCGGCACCGGGTGACGGTATGCTGTGCACGATCGGTCTCATGGTTGCCTGAATTCCAACTCCCCTCGCCTCCCGCCCTTCGCCGTTTCTGACCACGGCCCGGGGCGAGTTTCTGCACGCCGTTCCGAGCGTGCACCCACCTTTCAGGCAAACGGGCTCTCCGCGCTTCCGATGATCCGCGCATCCGCGGATCCGAGTCGAGGGCCCATCGGCACCGGAGACTGGCATGCCCACCGAACACCTGTCCTATCGAGCTGTGCTGCACACGCGACACGTCGCTCGTTCCTTCCTGCCGAGCGTCATCGGGCGGCTGTCCCTTGCGACATCCGGCCTCGCGTTGGTCTTCCTGCTCGAACGGTCCACGGGCTCGTTCGCGGTCGCGGGCGTGGTGATCGCGACGCTCGGCATCGCGAACGTCGTGGCCACGCCCTGGCGCGCCCGGCTGATCGATCGGCGCGGGCAGACCGTGGTGCTGACGGCGCTCAGCCTCACCTACGCCGCATCGCTCGTCGCCCTCGGCCTCAACGCGCATGCGGAGCTGCCCGTGCTGCTGTGCCTCGGCGCGGTGGCCGGGGCATCCTCACCGCCGTTCGCGACCAGCATGCGGGTGCTGTGGTCGATGGCGTTGCCCCCGGGCGGACTGCGCACGCGCGCGCTCAGCCTCGATGCCGTCGCCGGCGAGGTGACGTACGCGGTCGGTCCCCTGCTCACCGCGTTCCTGGCCGCGGCCGTGGACCCGTTCGCGTCGCTGCTGCTCTCCGTGGGCTGCGTCGCGGTCGGTGCAGCGTTGTTCGTGACCAGCCCGCTTTCTCGCGAGCAGCGCGGATCGCACGGCGCCGATCAGGCCGAGGCGCCCGGCCGCTCGCCGCTGCGCACCCGAGGGTTCCTGCCGGTCGTGCTCGCGATGGTCGCTCCCGGGATCGTCCTCGGTGCCGTGGACATCGCGGCGCCGGCCGTCGCCGCCGAGCAGTCCAGCGCCCTGCTCTCCGGCGTGCTCCTCGCACTCTTCGCGGGTGCGAGCGCCATCGGCGGCCTGCTCTACGGTTCCATGCAACTGCGGTCGCTGCTGGAGCGTCAACTGCTCGTGTTGACCCCGGTGCTCCTCCTCGTCATGGCCGCCACCGGACTCGTCGGCGGAACGGTCGTGGCGCTCATCGGATTCGTCCTGAGCGGCCTCTTCCTCGCGCCCGCGCTGATCGCCGGCTATCTCGCCGCGAACGCCCGCGCCGATGCCTCGGTACGCACCGAGGCGAACGGCTGGATGGACACCGCCGTGCAGTTCGGAGCGGCGCTCGGCGCCGCGGTGTTCGGTGCCTTCACCGACGTTGCCGAGCCCGGGCAGGCACTCGCAATGAGCGCCGTCGTCCCGGGTGTCATCATCGCGATCTGCGCACCGTTCCTGCTCCGGTCGCGCCGCTCCGAACTGCCGGAGCAGGCCTGATCTCGCCCGGCGGCTTCTCGGATCGGACGTCGGCGTGGACGGGAGCGCCTGACGCTAGCGGCGGCTGAAGCGGCCGCCTGAGGTGGTCGGTTTGGCGGTGCGGAAGAATGCGCGGCTGAGAAGGATCAGCCACAGCGCGGTGGGGATCAGTGACAGCATCGCGACGATCACGCCGATCTGGCCCAGGTTGGCTGGGACGAGCATCGTGACTCCGGTGATGATTCCGACGATGCCGGGGAGAAGCCCGAAGACACGGTATCTGACCATGGCGACCGAGAAGATCAGCGTGCTGACGGCGCCGAGGATGTAGCTGAGACCGAACGAACCACCGTTGTAGAGGGTGAGCAGCGTCTGGCCGGCGGCCACGAGTGCTGCCTCTTGCGCTGCGGTGGCGGCGGATGCGTACTGGCTGCTCAGGAGCCACATCGAGAACGTCGCCTCGCGCGAGAAGAGGTAGAGCGCCACACTGAACAGGCCCGCGATCAGGGCCACCAGTGCCGACGTCGCTGATGCTCGCGTGAGGACCACGAACAAGGCCAAGTAGAACGGGATCATCGCAAGGTAGTCGATCGTGAGGAGAAGGTCGAGATCCAGCAGGCCGAGCAGGGGATTGCGCTCGAAGAGGTCGAAGTACTCGAGGACGGTCTGCGGCGGGGGCTGAGGATGAACACGAACGCCTGGAACGGGATCATGATCACCACGAACACCGCCGCGCCGGCACCGAGCCTGAGCAGCGGCCGCCATCGCGCGTCGACGCCGACGCGAAGTGAGACGTCTTCTACGAGTACTTCGGCTCCCATGAGCGCCACCCCGATCCTGCGAACGCCGGACTGCCATCCACGGGCTCCATTCAAGAGCGAGCGTCGCGGGCACGCGGGACTGCTTGGGGGGCGAGGTCGACGATCAGCACGCATACCATCGCGGAGAGATTCGCGAGCCGGCCGGACGAGAATCCTCAGAGCTGGCGAGCAACGGACGGCAGGGCTTGGCGATCGGCCGCAGTGGCCTGTAGCGAACCGACGCGCGCTACCAGAGGTCCAGGTCGAAGGCATCGCTGATAGCGCGCGCCAGTGCCTGCTCCTGGTCATCGAAGAGGAGACCGATCGTGTCGCCGACCGCGCTCCTTCGTACCGTGGTGATGTTGTCGCAACTGATGACGCTCTCGTGGTCAACTCCGTTGCGGGGCCCAACCGAGACCTCGGTGGTGATTCCTCGGACCGTGCTGGTGATGGGTGCAACGGTCACCCAGGTCAGGAGGTGGAGTTTCGACTGACGAGTCAAGATCAGCGCAGGACGACGCTTGTCCAGTTGGACCAACGCGATCGTGCGCATCAGTCCAGTTCGGGATGCGTCAGATCGAGCACGCCGTCGAGGTCGGGGTAGACCGACTCGCCACGACGGGCGAGTTCGATGAGCGTCGCCTCTTCCCGTCGGTAGCGTTGTTCTCGCTGGAGGCGGGCGATCCCGCGGCGGACGGCTTCGGACCGGTTCGCGGCACGGCCCTCGACGACCTCGAGGTCGAGAGCTTCGAGTTCGAGGTCGTTGAGTCGAATGGCGATCTGCGTGGTCACACCTCAATCATACGTCGAACCGTCAACCAGCTGGTATGCGTCGGGTCCGAATTCTGCGAGGAGACAGCGAATGAGCACGGAGTCCATGCCGAAAGTCGTGATCGGGTGGGGAGTGGCCATTGCGTTGGCCGGCGGTCTTCTGGTCGCGTCGGCACCCCATGCGCTCACCGCGTGGTGGGGAGTGAACACGGCGGAGTGGAACGCAGCGCAGCTGGCATTCGAAGGCATACTCGCCATCGCGCGAACGACCCTTGCTCCGCTCGGTGCCGCGTTGATCGCCGCCGGCCTCGTCATGTCTATGTCGATCGCAGGCTTCAAGGCGATCGAATCGCAGACCGTCCACGCCGATGGCGCTTCCCGAATGCGGAAGACGCGAGATAGATCGGTCCTCGGGCTGATCGGTCAACGATCTGCGCGATCGTATGAGTCAGATCCCAGCCTGCTGATGGATCCTTCGCGTGAGGGCGCGTTCATGATCTGAGCCTCAGCGCCGATCGCGCCGCGCCCGTCCTCCGTGATACTTGACCGGTGAAGACGAACACGGCCGAGAAACCCATCAACCGTGAGGATCGCGGCTTGACGATCATCGGTCTGCTCCTGCTCACGCCGGCTCTGGGAGTTCTGGCCTCGTACGCGGTCGTGGTGTTCTTCGTCGGCGACCGCTGCAATCCACCCGCGACCGAGTGCAACCGCGAGATCATACTGGCCGGCCACTACATCGCGAGGTACGGCACGATCGCCGTCGGCATTGCTGCGCTCGTCACCTCGATAGCGCTCCTAGGATTGCGGCGGCGGGCGGCGTGGGTTCCGCCGGTCGCGCGGGTACGGGTCGAGGAACTCCCGACTGATCGGCCCGACCTCTGACACGAGCGCCACGGAGTCTTTGCCGAGTCCGGACGCGTCGACCGGGACCAGGACGTTGCCCGGGAACGCTTCGAGCGCGACGTTCGACGTCAGTGGTACGACCGGGGCTGTGGCGATCTTGGTGGCGAGCAGCCGGTCCTCCTGCATGACGACGGCCGGTCGTCGCTTGGCCGGTTCGGAGCCACGAGGGGACCCGGAGTCGACCCAGACGATGTCGCCGTGGGCGATCACCACTCGGTCGCCTCGAGCAGGTGCGCTCGGACTCGGTGAGGAAGGGACCATCTGCGGAGGGCTGTCCGATGCGTTCGATCACGGAGCTCATCGGCGACTCCATCTAGGATCGGTCTTCCACATCCCACAGGGTGTAGACAGCGGTGCCGACGCCTCGAACGGATCGCTGGAGTTGCACGCGATCCAGCGAACAGAGCCGTCCGGATCGCACGACGGTCGTCGGCAACGTCTCCATAGGGCAAACGACCCGCCTCTTCTTGGCCGCCGAGGACCTCGAACAGTTCCGTGTCGCGATGTGGGTGAGCATCGTCGGCGAGATTCTCCTCTTGGCAGCCGCGCCGTTGGCATGGCTGGTCATCCGCGGGATCACGAAGGGCGTTCGGCAGCGTTCCTCTGTACCCGTACATTCGCTGGTGGCCTGACGACCACGCATCCCATCGGGGCACCGCCACGGCGCACGGTGCACACGTGCGTTCCACCGCGCGCTCGCGAAGACGCGCCTCAACGTCCACGAGACGTCCGGGCTGAGCGACCGACCCTACGCCAGCGGCTTCTCGAACCAGAGGTCGGCGTAGAACTCGTCGTTGAACGGCTCGACCTCCGCGTAGCCCGACGCCCGGTACATGGCGATGGCCTCGGTGAGGGTCGCGTTGGTCTCGAGCACCGCGGATGTCGCGCCGTGCTCGCGTGCGGCCTGCTCGAGCGCCTCGAGGATGCGCCGCCCGACGCCCATGCCGCGCACCGACTCGTCGACCCACATCCGCTTGAGGTATGCGCGCCCGCCATCCTCGAACAGCACCGCGCCGCAGCCGATGGCGCGGCCGTGCAGGCGGGCGAGCACGAACCGTCCGGTGGGCTCCGCGAACTCGTGGGTGTCGGGATGCAGGCTCTGGCCGGGGTCGAAGCCGTCGGGGAAGCGTCGGGCGAGCTCGTCGTAGTAGGCCACGAGGCACCGCCGGGCATCGTCGGACGCGGCATCCGCCGGCTCCACCTCGACGAGGCCCGCGTCGAGCAGGCGCATCACGGTGTCCATGGCGTCGACCAGACGTCGTCGCTGCCCGTCGCCGAGCGGGGCGAGGAGCGAGGCCGCGAGCTCGTCGCTGCGCCGGTCGAGTTCCGCGCGCTCGGCGCGTCCGGCGTCGGTGGGGCGGATGCTGCGCACGCGCGAGTCGGCGGGTGACGCGTCGACCGTCACGAGTCCCTCGCGCTCGAGCGAGCGCAGCAGCCGGGAGAGGTAACCCGAGTCGAGTTCGAGCCGTTCCCGGATGTCGCGCACCTCGACGCCGTCGCCGTCGATCTCCCAGAGCACCCGTGAGCTCCCGAGCGGGCGGGCGCTGCCGAGGTAGTGGTCCTGCAGCGCGCCGATGCGCGTCGTGACCGCGCGATTGAACGCGCGCACCCTCGCCACGGCGGCGGAATCGACCGAATCGACCATATTGCTGACTTTAGTCAGAGATATCGACGATGACAATCGTCACGGGACGAGCGGGCGCTCGAGCACCCAGTCCTCCTCCACCCGGCCCCCGAACGTGAACCGCTTGCCTGGGCCACGCCCGTGCCGTGCACCGCACCTCGCGTGTAGACCTTGCTCAGCTCGACCGCCGGCCTGGCCACGACGACCGCCGCGGCATCGGGATCGCCGGGCTCTCCCGTGATGAGCATCGTGTACCCGACGAGACGGCCGCCGGATTCCTCGGCGACGAACAGGACCCGCGCCGCATCGTCGAGGTGTTCCTCGAACCGCGCGACAGTGAGCTCCTCGTCGATGTACGCGGCGATCGCCTCGGCGGGCGTGTTCGGCTGGCAGGCCAGGGGGAACGTCTCGGCAGCGAGCTCGGCGAGCGCCGCGGCATCCGTCGCCGTCGCTCGGCGCATCACGATCTCGGACACGATCACCGATTCTCGCAGAGCGAGCGCCCCGATGGCAGGATCGTCACCATGGGCGCCGACACCATCGAGATCTCAGCACGCTCCACCGACGGGCGTTCCTTCACCGCGGCGGATGCCTCGGGCTCGTCCATCGTCGCGGGCTCGCTCGTCACCGTGGCCGACGACGGCGTGCGCCAGCTCGCGCTCGTCGAATCGCGGTCGGAGACCGAGCCGCCCGTGCTGCGCGGACGCCTGCTCGGCGAACTCGTCGACGGACGCCTCGACACCCGGAGCAGCCACGCATTCGAACGCGCGGCGGTCGTACCCGCCGACCTCGACACCCTCGACCTGCTGCATCGCACGAGCGGAGCCCAACTCGAGGTCGGCACGGCGCTCACGCCCCCGGGTGGCCCCGCGCGGCTCCTCCCCCACCGCTTCAACCGGCACACGTTCTGGTGCGGGCAGAGCGGGTCGGGCAAGACGTACGCGCTCGGCGTCGTGCTCGAGCAGCTCATCGCCCATACCGCCCTGCCGATCGTGATCTTCGACCCGAACTCCGACTTCGTGCGCATCGGCGAGCTGAACCCGGGCGCGACCGGGCCCACCGCGGAGGCGCTCGCGCAGCGCGACATCCGGGTGCTCCGTCCGAACGTCGAGGGTGCCGAGCCGCTGCGGGCCCGGTTCACGACCATGCCCGTCGCCTCGAAGGCGGCCGTGCTGCAGCTCGACCCCGTCGCCGATCGCGACGAGTTCAACTCGCTGCTGCACATGCGCGACGTGCTGGACACGATCGAGATCGAGGGGATCCTGCCGACCCTCCGCGACTCCGACGACCCCGCCCACCGCCGGCTGGCGCTCCGCCTCGAGAACCTCGGCGTCCTGGAGTGGGAGGTGTGGGCGGGCAGCCGCACCGCGGCGACCGAGGTGATCGACGAGCGGCCGGATGCCACGGTGCTCGACCTCGGCGGATTCTCCACGCCCGAGCAGCAGCTCGTCGTCGCGCTCTCGGTGCTCGACGAGCTCTGGGAGCGACGCGAGGAACGCCGGCCGGTGCTCCTCGTGATCGACGAGGCGCACAACCTGGCGTCACCAAGCCTCGACTCGGCGCTCGCCGTCGCGGTGCGCGAGCGGCTCATCCAGATCGCCGCGGAGGGCCGCAAGTTCGGGCTGTGGCTGCTGCTCTCGACCCAGCGGCCGTCGAAGGTGCATCCCGGCATCATCAGCCAGTGCGACAACCTCGCGCTGATGAAGATGTCGTCGCCGATCGACCTCGTCGAGCTCGGCACCTACTTCGGCTACGCGCCGGCCGAGCTCGTCGCGCGGTCGCCCTGGTTCCGGCAGGGCGAGGCGCTCTTCGCGGGCGGATTCGTGCCGGCGCCCACGCTCCTGAAGATGGCCACGCGGGTCACGCCCGAGGGCGGCAGCGACGTCGGCGTGCCGCTGCGCTGACTGGGCCCCGCCGCGATCAGGATCGGGGAGCGCCGGTGAACGCCGCCGCAATGGCGGTGCGGGTGCCGACCCCGATGCGCTGCTTGATCACCGCGATGTGCTTGTCGACCGTCTTCTCGCTGATGCCGAGCGCTGCGGCGATGCCGGCGTTCGAGGCACCCGCCGCGATCAATGCCGCGACCTGGCCCTGACGCAGCGGAAGCCGCACGGCCTCTCCGCTGGGTCTCCCGTCGGCACCGGCGAAGCGCACCGGCAGCGCGGCCGTCGCGAACTCGCTTCGCCTGGTCAGCCCGAGCGCGCGCATCGCGCCCGCGATGTATCCCTCGACCGTCCGCACCCCGAGGAACAGACGCTCGGCGATCTCTCGATTCGCCAACCCGGCCGCCGCCAGCGTCGCCACCTCGAGCTGCCGCGGACTGAGTTCGACCTCAGCCGCGTCCGCCGCCCGCGCGTGGAAGAGTCGGACCGCGCGCAACCTCACGCCCGCCGCCCTCACCCGGCTGGCGTAGGCGTCGAACTCCGCGAGTGCGTTGAAGGCAGTATCCCGCTCACCGTGCTCGACGGTCTGAGCGAGCAGCAGCCAACGGGTGCGCAGCTGCTCGAACGAGGCATCGGGCTCAGCCGACGGCAGCATCGCGGGCACCGCGCCGCGCACGTGCGCGGTGACGGCGACCCGGATGCGGTCGCGCACCAGCACGACGAACGGAGAGGCCATCATGTGGTCCGCGATGCGGAGCATCCGATCGCATGTCTCGACGTCGCCCTCGGCGAGGGCGGCCATGCACACCGCTTCGATCACGAACATCCGGTCGGTGTTCGGTACGACGAGCTCATCGAGCCCGCCATCGGCGAGTGCGACCCGCCTCGCCCCGTCGAGATCACCGTGGCTCGCGAGCACGATCGCCATCAGCATGAGGGTGGCCTGGCCGAGCGAGCGCCTCCCGCGTCGCCAGGTACCGGCGACGAGCGCCCGCTCGAGCTCATCGAGATCGGACGGGAGTTCCGTTCGGGCGATCGTCGCAGAAAGTGCCTGTGCCGCCTTCGCGAGCATCCACCAGCGCCGGTCAGCGCCTTGCGCGAATCCGGCGATGGCGGACTCCAGCTTCGGTATCGCCTCGACGACCTCGAGCTTCGCCACGTGCGTGATGCCCTCGAGATAGTCGAAGAACACGTCGAGTACGCGCAACCCGGCAAGGCCGTGCGTCCGCCGCGCCGCCGACACAACCCGCAGCAACGTGTCATGGTCGCCGTGAGCGAGCGAGATCATCGGCACCCACACGCAGAGGTCGATCGATGCCAGCACCTCGTCGCGGTCTGCCACATCGAGCAGCCGCAGGAGCGCCTCGGCGGCGTCGAGCACGAGCTGCTGCTGGGCCGCCCAATCGGGCGGGACGAAGTCGTCGGCCCAGCCGCCCTCGGGCTCGCGGCCGTCGGCGATGAGTCGCCCGAAGGCGATGGCCACGAGCTCGCGCACCCCGACGGAGTCGAGCTCCGACGGCGGAACCTCGCGAGTCCAGTCGATGTCGCCGAACTCCGACTCGAAGGCGATACCCAGTCGTCGCTGGGATGCCGCCTCCCGGCGCACGCCCGCCGGCGCCCCGGTGTCGTCGATGAGCGCCTTCAGGCGCGCGTCCGCCTCGACCTCACGGCCCGCGAACTGCTCGTAGCGCGCGAGTCGCACCACCGCGCCGGGGTCGCCCGACTCTGCGAGGCGCGAACCGACCGCTCCGAACACCAGCCCATCGAAGCCGCGGGTGCCGAGCGCGGCCCCTTCACCGGGCACCAGCACCGCGATGATCGAACGCATCCACCCTCCTGAACCGGGGTACATCGACCCTCGGGTGCCCCAAGACTAGGACCTCGGTGAACCTCGGTGGAAGCTGCCCAGGACCGATCCGGTACGTGATTTCTCCCACCGGACGATGCACGTCTGCGTGGAAACCCCCACTGCGCCGATGCTGCACCGGCTCGTAGCTTCGAAGCCATGACCGTGATGACGCCTGCCCGCGCCGCCCTCGTGCTCGCGCCGGCATCCGCCTTGATCCTGGCCTCCATACTGGCCGCGCCTCCCGCAACGGCGATCGGACTGGACTGCACCTGGACCGGTGCCGCCGCCGACGCGAACTGGTCGACTCCGGGGAACTGGACCGACTGCGCCGGCTCGGCCCCTGGGGCATCCGACACCCTCATCTTCCCGACCGGCCCCGCGGTCGTCGCCACCTCGAACGACCTCTTCGGCACGGTGTTCTCGAGCATCCGATGGGAGGGAACGGGGTACAGCGTTGCCGGCGCGCCCGTCGAGACGAACGCGTTCACGGTGGCGGGCGCAACGTCGCTGGTCGCCGACCTGATCGTGCACCAGTCGGCCGGAGAACACCTCGACCACGTGGCCGCCGATCTCACCATCGAACCGGGGCACGGGCTGACCTACGCGCAGGACCCCGGTGCCACCGCGATCCTGACGCTGTACGACGGCGCGATCGTCGACGGCCGCATCGGCGGCCCGGCCGAGCACCTCGTGGTGCGCGGCGATGGCACCCTGGCGCCCCGCGGCAATCAGTACGCGGGCGCGATCGCGATCGAGGACGACGTGACCCTGCGGTGCGGCGGCACCGACTGCGGACCCGACGCCGGCCCCCTGACCGTCGACGACGCCGCGACGCTGGAGTTCACCGCCGACACCGGTTTCCCCCGGCCTCTCGTACTCGGGACCTCGGGCGCGCTCGCACCGTACTCGCTCATTGCCGGGCCGCACGCCGTGTCGCTCGACGCGCAGGTGACGGTCGGCGCCGACGTGCGCGTGCAGGGCGGCACCGGCGGCAGCCCGCTGAGCTTCGCGGGCGGACTCGCCGTCGGCGACGGCACGCTGGGGCTCGACGGCGCCGCCGAGATCCCGCAGTTCGCGACGCTCACCTCCAACCCCGACGGCGAGCTGATCGTCGGCACCGAGCAGGGCGCCGGCACGCTGACGATCGCGGAGGGGCAGTTCGGCCACCTCGGCCGGACCTCGGTGAGCGGAGCGGGATCGGTGCTCACCGCGGGCGACGCGCTCGCGCTCGGGCCCGATGGCTCGGCGATCACGACGGCCGTGAACGGCGCCACGATCGGCACCGACGACACGATCACCCTCGACGAGACGATCCGCATCGATGCGACCTCGCGTATCGCGACGTCGGCGCCGACGGCGAGCCTGACGGTGAACGACCTGGAGCTCGACGGCGGCGGCCGGGTCGAGACCCTCGCGACGCCCTCGGCCATCAGCCTCGCCGGCGTCTCCGGAACCGGTCCGCTGCACCTGGCGAGCGCCGGCAGCGACGCGCCCATCCTCTTCGACCTCGGCGGAACCAGCGCCTACACGGGCGCGACCGTCGCCGAGACCGGCGTCATCGCCCTGAACCGCGACGACTCCGTCCCCGGTGACCTGCTCGTGCAGGCGGCGCACGTGACCACACGGCACACGGCTCATGACGAACTTCACGATCTCATCCCCGACACGGCGACGGTCACGATCGACGGCGGCGACGTCGTCGTCAACGACCGCGAGCGCGTTGGCGCCCTCGCCGGCGCGGGCGGTTCCCTGCTGCTGGTGGACGCGGCCTCGGAGTTCACCGTCGGCGGCGACGCGACGACCTCATGGGCCGGCGACCTTCGCGGCGGAGGCGGATTCGCGCACCAGGGCATCGGATCGCTCGAACTGAACGGTGATTGGGCCGACCTCGCCGCCGGGTCTCGATTGCTGGTGGCCGACGGCCGAGTCGATGTGCACGGCTCCTTCGCCCAGACGGATGCGACGGTGCAGGGAACGCTCGGCGGCACCGGCACGCTGCGCGGCATCGCCCTCGACGGAGGCGTGCTCGCCCCGGGCGCATCACCGGGCTGTCTCGCCGTGATCGACGAACTCGGCGGCACCGGCACGGTCGAGCTCGAACTCGGCGGCACGGAGCCCTGCGCGTTCGACCAGGTCGACGTCGACGTGCAGAAGCTCGCGACGGCGGAGTGGAGCATCGCGTTCGCCGACGGTTTCGTCCCGGTCGAGGGCGACCAATTCACGGTCGTCACGACGAACGGCGGGGCCGGGAACGACGCCGTGCCCGGCCAGCAGTTCACGGTCGACGGGGTGACCCTCGAACTCAGCTGGGACGGCACCGACATCGCGCTCAACGTGCTCGAGGTGCTCGGTTCTCCCGACGGTTCCGGCGAGGGCCCGGCGGGAGGTCCCGATGGCGCCGGCGCATCGTCCGGTGACACCGCCGCGCTCGCCTCGACCGGGGCCGACCCCGTGTTTCCGTTGCTGATCGCCCTGGTCGCGTTCGCGGGCGCCGCGGTCGCCGGAGCACTGCACCGTCGCCGGATGCGGCAGTCGCCGAAGCGAGCGTGGTGACCGCGGGGGTCGCATGATCCGGGCCGACTCACCGGCCAGGAGCCCCGGATGCCGCGGATCGACGTGTCCCTGCGGCATCCGGGACCGCAGGAGGATGGGCGCCATCCCCCCTGATGGGAGGGGATGGCGCCCATTCTCCTGCACGAGCTGAGGCACGAGCTGAGGCTCGGGCCGCGACGTCCTACAGGAACCGGGTGTACGCCGGGATCGTGAGGAACGTCGGGAACTCCGGCTCGAGCGCGACCGACCGGAACACCGAGATCGCGTCGTCGAAGCGGTCGCCGTCGAAGCGCGGAAGCTCGGCCACGGCCGCGGCCATGAGGCGCACGATCGACGTCTGGTCGATGCGCGTGCCCTCGGCCGTCACGGTGTTGTCGTGCAGCCACTGCCAGACCTGCGAGCGCGAGATCTCGGCGGTCGCGGCATCCTCCATGAGGTTGTCGATGGCCGCGGCGCCGACGCCGCGCAGCCACGACTCGAGGTAGCGGATCGCGATCGAGATGTTGTCCTGAACGCCCGCCTCGGTGACCTGGCCGCCGGCCGACGGGATGTCGAGCAGGTCGGACGCGGTCACGTGCACGTCGTCGCGGAGGCGATCGACCTGGTTCGGCCGGTCGCCGAGCACCGCATCGAACTCCGCCCGCGCCGTCGGGATGAGGTCGGGGTGCGCCACCCAGGTGCCGTCGAACCCGTCGCCCGCCTCACGGCGCTTGTCGGCCGCGACCGCGGCGAGCGCCCGCTCGGTGACCTCGGGGTCGCGCCGGTTCGGGATGAACGCGCTCATGCCGCCGATCGCGTGCGCCCCGCGCTTGTGGCACGTCTGCACGAGGAGCTCGGTGTAAGCGCGCATGAACGGCACCGTCATCGTGATCTGCTTGCGGTCGGGCAGCACCCAGCGACGGCCGCGCGAACGGAACGTCTTCACGATCGAGAAGATGTAGTCCCAACGTCCGGCGTTGAGGCCCGCGCAGTGGTCGCGCAGCTCATAGAGGATCTCGTCCATCTGGAACGCGGCCTGGATGGTCTCGATGAGCACGGTCGCGCGCACGGTGCCCTGCGGGATGCCGAGCGCGTCCTGCGCGAACACGAAGATGTCGTTCCAGAGCTTCGCCTCGCGGTGCGACTCGAGCTTCGGCAGGTAGAAGTACGGACCGCGACCCGCGGCGATGAGCGCCTGCGCGTTGTGGAAGAAGTACAGCCCGAAGTCGACGAGCGAGCCCGACGCGTGCATGGCCCGGCCGGCGCGGTCGTGGAACTTCAGGTGCTTCTCCACGAGGTGCCAGCCGCGCGGCCGCATCACGATGGTCGGCGTCTCGGTCGCGGTGACGCGGTACTCCTTGCCCTCGGGGCTCGTGTACTCGAGGTTGCCGCGCAGGAAGTCGAAGAGCGACAGCTGTCCCTCGATGACGTTCTGCCAGGTGGGGCTGGTCGCGTCCTCCTGGTCGGCGAGCCACACCTTCGCGCCGGAGTTCAGTGCGTTGATCGCCATCTTCCGATCGGTCGGGCCGGTGATCTCGACGCGTCGGTCCTCGAGGCCGGGGGCGCCGCCGGCGACCCGCCACGACGCGTCGTTGCGAATCCACTCGGTCTCTGGCAGGAACTTCGGGTCGCGCCCGTTCGCCGCGTCGACGCGGTTCTGCAGGCGGATGGCGAGCAGCTCGTGCCGGGTGTGCGCGAACCGGTCGTGCAGGTCGGCGAGGAATCGCAGCGCCCCGGGCGTGAGGATCTCGTCGTAGCGCTCGCCGAGCGGCGCGGCGACCTCGATGCGCGGTTCGACGGTCTGGAAGCTGCCGGTCGCGCGCCTGGGCTCGCTCGCGGTGCGGTCGGTGGGGGTGGATGCCGCGGCATCCGTTCGCTCGAGGGTCGAGCCGGTCGTGGGGTTCATGGTCGTCTCCTTGGAAACTCGGTCCCTGAGCCCGTCGAAGGGACGCGACGAGGCACGTACTCGCTTCGACGGGCTCAGCGAACTTCATCGGGCTCAGCGAGCCTCGGTCAGTGGTTGAACTGCTCTTCCTCGGTCGATCCGACGAGGGCGAGGGTGGCGCTGTTGGGGTTCAGCGCGGTGGCGATCTGGTCGAAGTAGCCGGTGCCGACCTCGCGCTGGTGGCGCGTGGCGGTGTAGCCGGATGCCTCCGAGGCGAATTCCGCCTCCTGGAGCTCGACGTAGGCGCTCATGTGACGCTCGCTGTAGTCCTTGGCGAGCGTGAACATGCCGTGGTTCAGCGAGTGGAAGCCCGCGAGGGTGATGAACTGGAACGCGTAGCCCATCGACGCGAGCTCGCGCTGGAACTTCGCGATCTGGTCGTCGTCGAGGTGGCGCTTCCAGTTGAACGACGGCGAGCAGTTGTACGAGAGGCGCTTGCCCGGGAACTTCGCGTGCACGGCCTCGGCGAACCGGCGGGCGAGGTCGAGGTCGGGCTCGGCCGACTCCACCCAGAGCATGTCGGCGTACTCGGCGTAGGCGAGGCCGCGGGCGATGACCGGCTCGATGCCGTTCTGCACGTTGTAGAAGCCCTCGGCGGTGCGCTCGCCGGTGACGAACGGCTTGTCGCGCTCGTCGTGGTCGCTCGTGAGGAGGGTCGCCGCGAGGGCGTCGGTGCGGGCGATGATGATCGAGGGCACGCCCGCGACATCCGCCGCCAGGCGGGCCGCGTTGATGGTGCGGATGTGCTGCGAGGTCGGCACGAGCACCTTGCCGCCCATGTGGCCGCACTTCTTCTCGCTGGCGAGCTGGTCCTCCCAGTGCACGCCGGCCGCGCCGGCCTCGATCATCTGTCCCATGAGCTCGTAGGCGTTCAGCGGGCCGCCGAAGCCGGCCTCGGCGTCGGCGACGATCGGGGCCATCCAGTCGCGATCGTCAGTACCCTGCTCGATCTGGCCGGCCCGCAGCAGCGCGTTGTTGATGCGGCGCACGACGGCCGGCACCGAGTTGGCGGGGTACAGCGACTGGTCGGGGTAGGTCTGGCCCGAGAGGTTGGCGTCGGCGGCGACCTGCCAGCCCGAGAGGTAGATGGCCTTCAGGCCGGCGCGCACCTGCTGCACGGCCTGGTTGCCGGTGAGGGCGCCGAGCGCGGCCGACCACTCCGGGTCCTCCATGCGCTCGAACGCGGTGCCGGTGTTCTTCTGGATGTCCTCCCAGAGCTTCTCGGCGCCGCGCTTGGCGAGGGTGCGCTCCTCGCGCACGGGGCCGCGCAGGGCGATGACGTCCTCGGCGGTGTAGTCACGACGGACGTCGGTCCACCGGGGGTTCGCGTCCCACTCGAGCTGCAGCTCGGCAGCGGTCTGGGTCTGGTCTCCGGGGCGGTTCGTGCTCATCGTGGTGCTCCTTCGGTGCAGCGGTGCGGATGTCTCGGTGTCCCGTTCGGCGTCTGATTCGGCGTCGCCCGGGCCTGTTTCCTCCATGCTGCGGGCCGCTGAGCACCCGCACCCGACGATTCGGGGGGTGAACTTCCGCGGTATTTCTGCGCCGCAGAACAACCGGGTCCTGCGGGGTCATTCGCCGACGCCTCGGACGAATCGTCGGGCTGGGCCCGATCCGGCGATGATCTGTCCCGACCGCGGTGCGGCGGATTGCACCGGCGAGCGGCCCCCACTTGAATGGCGGAACACGAAGAGGTGCGAACGAGCTGTGGAGGTCCCCACGTGACATCAGCCACGAGCGAGGACCTGGTGGATTCCTCGACCCGCGACGCGGAGGCGAAGGGCGCCGTCGTGCTCGACGGCGTGACCAAGCGCTACGGGCCGGCCGTCGCGGTGGACCGGATGTCCCTCACGATCGAGCCGGGCGAGTTCATCTCGCTGCTCGGTCCGTCGGGGTGCGGCAAGACCACGACCCTTCGCATGATCGCCGGATTCGAGCAACCTGATGAGGGTGACATCCTGATCTCCGGGCGCTCGGTGCGGGGCATCCCGCCGTACCGCCGCGACGTGAACACCGTGTTCCAGGCGTACGCGCTCTTCCCGCACATGTCGGTCGCGGAGAACGTGGCGTACGGCCTGCAGCAGCGCCGCACGCCGAGGGCGGCGATCCGCGAGCAGGTCGTCGACGCGCTCGACCTCGTGCAGATGCGCGGCTTCGCCGACCGCAAGCCCACCCAGCTCTCGGGCGGTCAGCAGCAGCGCGTCGCCCTCGCCCGCGCGCTCGTGAACCGGCCGTCCGTGCTGCTCCTCGACGAGCCGCTCGGCGCGCTCGACCGGCAGTTGCGCGAGGAGATGCAACTCGAGTTGAAGCTCCTCCAGTCGCGCCTCGGCATCACGTTCGTCTTCGTCACGCACGACCAGGGCGAGGCCCTGTCGATGAGCGACCGCATCGCCATCATGCGCGACGGGCGCATCGAGCAGCTCGCCGACGCCGACACGATCTACGCGCGGCCCGCGTCCGCGTACGTCGCGGCCTTCGTCGGACAGCAGAACTTCTTCCGCGGCACGGTCGTCGACGGCGGCACGGCGGTGGACTCGCCGCACGCGCGGGTGCGCGGCATCCGCGCCGAGCTGACCGAAGGGCAACAGGGGCAGGCGGCCGTCCGTCCGGAGTTCGTCGGGATCGCGGCGAATGCCCCGGGCGGTCGGGTCGCGGCCGGACCCGCCGACACCGTGAACACCGTGCGCGGCGCGGTCCTCGGCGTCGCGCACCTCGGCGAGACGATGCAGTACCTCGTCGGCCTCGGCGGCGACCAGAGCCTCATCGTTCGGCGGCCCACCCCCGACGCGCCCGACCTGGCGGTCGGCGATACCGCGGTGTGCACGTGGAGCGCCGAGAACGTGCTGCTCTTCCCCGCCGACGACGCGGCGAGCGCCGGCGGCTACGTCGCACCACCCACTCTCTGAGTCCATCCACCGATCACGACGGAGACCGACATGACCGAGCACCNGCTACGTCGCACCACCCACTCTCTGAGTCCATCCACCGATCACGACGGAGACCGACATGACCGAGCACCGCAACCCCGTCCGCATCCTCGCGAGCGAGAGCGCCGCGAAGATGATCCGCAGCGAACTCTCGCGGCGCCGGTTCCTGAGCTTCGCGGCGGCTGCGGGCGCCACGGGCCTCCTGGCCGCATGCACGCCCGGGGGCGGAACCTCGACCGCCCCCCAGGCCACCGGCGGCGCCCTCGAGGACGAGCTGTCGATCTACACGTGGGGCGACTACGACAGCCCCGACGTGCTCGCCGCCTTCACCGACGAGCTCGGCCCGCGGATCACGCTCGACTCGTTCGGCTCCAACGAGGAGCTCATCTCGAAGCTGGTGGCCGCGAAGGGCACGTCGGGCTACGACATCGTCGTGCCGACGGGCGTCTTCATCCCGCAGATGATCGAGAACGGCCTGTTGCAGGAACTGAACCTCGACCTCATCCCGAACCTCGAGTTCATGGACCCGGCGTTCCTCGGCCGCGCCTGGGATCCCGACAACGCGTACTCGATCTGCAAGGCGTGGGGTACGACGGGCTACGTCTACGACCGGACCGTCATCACCCGCGAGCTCGCGTCCTGGTCGGACTTCCTCGACGCCGCGCAGAACGAGGCGGCCGGCCGCACGAGCGTGCTCGACGACCCGGGCGACCTCACGGGCATCTACTTCTGGGCCAACGGCATCGACTGGAACACCACCGATGAGGCGGAGCTCGCGGCGGCCGAGGACTACCTCGTGAACACGCTCGCGCCGAACATCTCGGCCTTCGACTCGTATCCCGGCGGCGCGGCGATCCCGCAGGCCACCCACGCGCTGATGCAGGTGTGGAACGGCGACGCCCGCATCGGCATCCTCGAGAGCCCCGACCCCGACCGCTGGCAGTGGGTGCTCCCCGGCCCCGAGACCGAGATCTGGATGGACAACTGGGCGATCGCCGCCGGTGCGCCGAACCCCGAAGCGGCGCACGCGTTCATCAACTTCGTGCTCACGCCCGAGAACCAGCTCGAGCAGCTCGACTACATCGGCTACCACACGGGCGCGACGGGCATCGAGGAGGCGGCGGTCGACGCGGAGCTGCCCATGCTCGACCTCGTGTTCTTCACGCCGGAGCAGATCGAGACCATGCGCGAGGGGGAGGTGAACGAGGCACAGCAGCGTCGCGTCGACATCTGGAACAAGACCAAGGCCGCCGCCGGTGCGTAGTCGGCGGATGCCGAGCTTCGCCCTCGCGATCCCCGCGTGGGCGTGGCTGCTGGTCTTCTTCGTCGCCCCCGTGGCGATGGTGGTCTGGTTCAGCTTCGGATACAAGCCCGGCATCTTCGGCACGCACGCGAACGACGTGCTGTCGTTCGACCGCTATCTCGAGGCGCTGTCGCCCACGTTCTTCACGACGTTCCTGAACACGCTCTGGATCGGCCTCGCGGGCACCGCGCTGTGCCTGGTCATCGGGCTCCCGGTCGCGTACTGGATGGCCGTGAAGGCACCGCCCTCGAAGCGGGGCCTGCTCATCGCACTCGTCATGGTGCCGTTCTGGACGAACTTCCTCGTGCGCACGATCGGCTGGCAGGTGATACTCGCGCCCGAGGGCTGGCTCTCGTCGCTGTTGCAGGACCTCGGCCTCATCGCGGGACCGCTCGACATCCTCTACACCCGCACGGCGGTGCTCATCGGCGTGGTCTACAACTACCTGCCGCTCATGATCCTGCCGCTCTTCGTCGCGTTCGACCGGGTCGGCACCCCGTTGCGAGAGGCGTCGAAGGACCTCGGCGCCGATCGGTGGCGCACGTTCGCCCGGGTCACCCTGCCGCTCGCCCGGCCGGGCGTCATCGCCGGGGTGCTGCTCGTGTTCATCCCCCTGATGGGCGACTACATCACCGCCACCGTGCTCGGCGGCGCGAAGGGCAACATGGTCGGGCAGCTCGTGGCGAGCCAGTTCCAGACCGCGCAGAACTGGGCGCTCGGCTCCGCCATGGCGGTCATGCTCATCCTCGTGATCATGGTGACCGTCGCGATCGGTGCGCTCGTGGTGTGGCTCGTGACCCTGCCGTTCCGCATTCGCAACCGACTCGTCATCGGTGCGGCGAACGGCGGCGCACCCGCCGAGGCCCCGGCTCCCGCACGCGAGACGCAGGGGGTCGCGTCGTGACCCTTCGACAGGCTCGGGGACCGCGGAGATCGTGGTCGGATGTCGCCCTGAACGTGTGGGGCGTGCTCGTGCTCCTCTTCCTCTTCGCCCCGATCATCGTCATCGTCATCTACTCGTTCAACACGGGCCGGCTCCTCGTCGCCTGGAACGAGTTCGGATTCGACGGATTCCTCACCCTGCTCGAGAAGCCGGCGATCCGCGACGCGGTGTGGGTGTCGATCCAGACCGGCGCGATCGCGGCACTCGTCGCGACGGTGCTCGGCACGCTCGCGGGCATCGCGATGGCGCGGCATCCGGGCCGATGGGTCGTCTGGTTCATCGGACTGCTGCTGCTCGTGTCGGTGACCCCCGAGATCGTCGACGCCGTGGCGCTGCTGCCCTGGCTGGTGTTCCTCGGCCAGGACCTCGGCATCGGCCTCTTCAACGACGGCATCGTGCGGCTCGTGGTGGGCCACTCGCTGTTCTCGACGGCGGTGGTGTCGTACATCGTGCGCGCCCGGCTCGTCGGGCTCGACGCGCAACTCGAGGAGGCCTCGGCAGACCTCTACGCGAAGCCGTTCGCGACGTTCCGGCGGGTGACGCTGCCCCTGGCGATGCCCGCGGTGCTCGCGGGCTTCCTCCTCTCGTTCACGCTGAGCCTCGACAACACCGTCATCGCCGCGTTCGTGCAGGTGTCGGGCACCACGCCGTGGCCGGTGTACGTGCTGAGCGCCCTGCGCAGCGGACTCCGACCCGAGATCGCCTCGGTGTCGACCATCATGCTCGTGCTCACCCTGCTGGCGCTCGGCCTCGTCGCGTTCGTGCTGCGGCGGGCCGGCGACTCGGCGACGCAGATCGCGCGCACGATGACCGGCAACTGACCGGCGACTCACCGACACCTCACCGGCAACCGACCGACGACTCACTGAACGGAACCCGATGCCCCACGCCGACCTCGTCTTCACCGGAGGCCCCGTCTTCACTGCGAACACCGTGCGTTCGCGCGCGAGCGCCGTCGCCGTGCGCGACGGGCGGATCATCGCGGTGGGCTCCGAGCACGACCTGCACGACCTCGTCGGATCGTCGACCGAGGTGGTCGACCTGCGCGGCCGACTCCTCGTGCCCGGATTCCAGGACGCCCACGTGCATCCCGTGTGGGGCGGGCTCGACCTCATGCGCTGCGACCTGTCGGAGCTGTCGACCGAGGCGCAGTACCTCGACCGCATCGCGGCGTACTCGGCCGAGCACGCCGACGACGAGTGGGTGCTCGGCGGCGGATGGTCGATGTCGGCGTTCCCGGGCGGAACCCCGACGGCCGACGCGCTCGACCGGGTCGTACCCGACCGCCCGGCGTTCCTGCCCAACCGCGACGGGCACGGCGCCTGGGTGAACTCGGCCGCGTTGCGGCTCGCGGGCATCGATCGCCACACCCCCGACCCGGCCGACGGCCGCATCGAGCGCGACGCCCACGGGAACCCGACCGGCACCCTGCACGAGGGCGCGATGTCGCTCGTGAACCGGCTGCTGCCCGCGACGAGCCTCGAGACGCTCACCGAGGCGCTGCTCCTCGGCCAGCGGTACCTGCACTCGTTCGGCGTGACCGGCTGGCAGGACGCGATCGTGGGCAGCTACGGCGACGCCGGCGATCCGGGGCCCGCGTACGTCGCGGCCGCGGCATCCGGTCGCCTCACCGCGCGCGTCGTCGGCGCGATCTGGTGGGACCGCACGCGCGGACTCGAGCAGATCCCCGAGCTCGTCGAGAAGCGCGAGCGGTATCGCGGCGGCCGGTTCGCGGCGACGAGCATCAAGATCATGCAGGACGGCGTGGCCGAGAACTTCACCGCGTCGATGCTCGAACCGTACGGCGACGGGCACGGGCACGTCACCGACAACTCGGGCATCTCGTTCGTCGACCCGGCGGTCCTGAACCCGGCGGCCGCCGAGCTCGACGCCCTCGGCTTCCAGTTGCACTTCCACGCCATCGGCGACCGCGCGGTGCGCGAATGCCTCGACGCGGTCGAGCACGCGATCGCCGTGAACGGCCGGGGCGACCACCGCCACCACATCGCGCACATCCAGGTCGTGCACCCCGAGGACGTGCCGCGATTCCGCGAACTCGGCGTCGCGGCGAACATGCAATCGCTGTGGGCGGCGCTCGAACCGCAGATGGTCGAGCTGACGCTGCCGTTCCTCGGTTCCCCGCGCGACGCCTGGCAGTACCCGTTCGGCGACCTGATGCGGGCCGGCGCGGTGCTCGCGGCCGGCAGCGACTGGTCGGTGTCGACGCCCGACCCGCTCGCCGCCATCCACACTGCCGTGAACCGCACGGCCGCGCCGGCGTACACGGAGGGCGAGTACGGCCCGTTCCTGCCCGAGCAGGCCATCGACCTCGCCACGTCGCTCACCGCCTACACGGCCGGGTCGGCGTGGGTGAACCACCTCGACCAGGTCACCGGCACCATCGAGACGGGCAAGTTCGCCGACCTCGTGGTGCTCGATCGCGACCCGTTCGCGGGCCCGGCGTCCGAGATCGCGGCGACCCGAGTGCTGCAGACGTTCGTCGAGGGTGATCGGGTGTACGCGGCCCCCGACGCGTGACGATCGCTGCGGACGCGAACACGGCGACGGATGCCGCGGCCGCTCGCCGCGGCATCCGTCGCCCGTTATCCGTCGCCGGGTGCTACGCGGCCGTCGCGCGCGCCGCGCGCACCTCGTCGAGCACGCTCGTGTGCTCGGGCACCCAGCCGAGATCGCGCGCCCTGCCGCCGCGGGCGCGCTCGTCCATGAGCAGGGCGTCCGCGAACGCGGTGCCGAACCGGGCCCGCGTGGCGTCGACGGACTGGGCGACGACGCCGGCCGGTCCGGCCGCCGCCTCTGCGATCGCGCGCACGCTCGTCGGGCTGCCGTCGGATCCGATGAGGCGGCCGAGCGGCTCGGGGTGCTCGACGGCGAGCAGGTAGAGGCGGGCGAGGTCGTCGACGTGCACCCAGGTCCAGTGCTGCTCGCCGTCGCCGATGAGCGTGAGGGCCCCGCTTGCCGCCCGCGGGCCGTCGGTGATGAGGCCCAGCACGCCCCGACCGCGCCCGTAGACGACGCCGGGCGTGACGATCGCGGTCTGCACGTCCGAGGCGAGCAGACGCTCCTCGAGCGGCAGGCGCCACGCCATGAGCTCGGGCGCGTCGGGTGCATCGTCCTCGTCGATGTCCTCGCCGTCGCCGTAGATCCAGAGGCCGCTGGTGAGCACGAAGCGCTTGCCGGTTCCGGAGAACGAGCCGACGACGGTGTCGATGACCGACGCGTTGAACTCGGCCGCGCCGTCGGCCGGGGCGGCGGCGTGCACGGCGGCATCGACGTCGGCGAGCGCGGTGCCGAGCCACGCGGCATCCGTCAGGTCTCCGACGGCGGGCCGGGCGCCGCGGGCCGCGACGACGGCGGCGGCTTCGTCGTTGCGCACGGCGGCGACGACGTGGTGCCCGGCCTCGATGAGACGGTCGAGCACGGCTGATCCGATGTATCCGGTTGCACCGGTGAGGAGAATTCGCATGAATGGTACGGTATGGATTTGATACCGGTTACTTCAACGGAAGTTCCCCCGACGAAACCGAGGACCCATGTCGCCGACCGCCACCCTGCAGCCGCCCGGCGTCTCGATGACGGCCGGATCCGCCGCGGGCGAACCGTGCGACGTCGCCGAGGTCGACGTGCTCGACCCGAACTGCCCCAGCCGCATCGTGTTCGGCCGCATCGGCGAGCGCTGGACGATGTTCGTCATCCTCGCGCTCTCGGACGGGGCACTGCGGTTCACCCGGCTGAAGGCGCGTGTCGGCGTGGTCACCCCGAAGGTGCTCACCGAGACGCTCCGTGCGCTCGAGCGCGACGGACTCGTCTCGCGCGCCGAGTTCCACGAGTCGCCGCCCCGCGTCGAATACGCGCTCACGCCGCTCGGCGTCTCGCTCCTCGAGCCGATCCAGGCCATGCGCGAGTGGGCCGAGCGCAACGTGCCGGAGCTCCTCGCCTCCCGTGAGCGCGCGGCCGCGGCATCCGACGACTGACCGACGGAATTCCGCCACTCCTTCACCCGCGATCATGACCATCTGGGCCGGATATGCGGACCCACAGGTCCGCTTGGCAGAACTTCGCCACTTCTTCGGTTTGCGGCATCCGCTCGCCCGTGTGACCATCGAAACATGGTCATCGCAGATCCGATCGCTCGCACGGCCCTCTCGGCCGTCACCGTCGAGCCTGCGGACGATGGCGATGGCGTCGATGCGCTGACGCTCGGTCGCCGCATCCGCGAGCGCCGCACGGCCATCGGGATGACCCTCGGCGAGCTCGCCGCCGCCATCGACCGCGCGCCGTCGCAGGTCTCGGCCATCGAGAACGGCAAGCGCGAACCGCGGCTCTCGATGCTGCGCACGATCGCGCTCGCGCTCGGAACGACGGTCGACGACCTGCTGCGGGCGGATGCCCCGTCGGAGCGCGCCGCCCTCGAGATCGCCGTCGAGCGCGCCCAGCGCGGGCCGGTGTTCGCCGCGCTCGGGCTGCCGGCGTTCCGGGTCGGCAAGGGCCTCAACGACCAGACGCTCGAGACGATCCTCGCGCTGCACAACGAGATCGACCGCCTGCACCGCGAGCGCGCGGCGACCCCCGAGGAGGCCCGCCGGGCCAACGCCCAGCTCCGCGCCGAGATGCGAGCCCGCGACAACCACTATCCCGAGCTCGAGCAGAAGGCCGCCGAGCTCCTCGAGGCGGTCGGGCACGCCGGAGGGCCGGTGTCGCACCAGCTCGTCGCCGACATCGCGTCGCACCTGGGCTTCTCGCTGCACTACGTGGGCGACCTGCCGCACTCGACCCGCTCGGTCACCGACAAGCGCAACGGCCGCATCTACCTGCCGACGCAGAACTCGCCGTCGCGCGACTCGCGTTCGCCCATCCTGCAGGCGCTCTCGTCGCACGTGCTCGGCCACGAGGAGCCGCGTAGCTACGCGGACTTCCTGCGGCAGCGCATCGAGACCAACTACCTCACGGCCGCCATCCTCCTGCCCGAGGAGGCCGCCGTGCGCTACCTCACCGAGGCGAAGAACCTCCGCCGCATCTCGATGGAGGAGCTCCGCGACCACTTCGCGGTCTCGTACGAGACGGCCGCGCACCGGTTCACCAACCTCGCGACGGCCCGGCTCGACATCCCCGTGCACTTCATGAAGGTGCACGAGTCGGGCACCATCATCAAGGCGTACGAGAACGACAAGGTGCGCTTCCCGAGCGATGCGCTCGGCGCCGTCGAGGGCACCACGGTCTGCCGCTACTGGACGGCGCGCACGGTGTTCGACATCGACGACCGGTTCAGCCCGTACTACCAGTACACCGACACGCCCACGGGCACGTTCTGGTGCACGTCGCGCATCGAGAAGGCCAAGGAGGGCGAGTACTCGGTGTCGGTCGGGGTGCCGTTCGAGCACGTGAAGTGGTTCCGCGGACGCGAGACGCCGCACCGCTCGGTGTCGCGCTGCCCAGACGAGACGTGCTGCCGCCGCGCGCCGTCGTCGCTCTCGGAGAAGTGGTCGGATGCCTCGTGGCCGGCCGCGCGCACGCCGACCTCGTTACTCGCCGCGCTGCCGACGGGCACGTTCCCCGGCGTCGACCAGACCGAGGTGTTCCAGTTCCTCGAGGCGCACGCCCCGCACTCCGAGGAGTGAGAAGCGCCGCCGCTCCCCCTCCGCGAGCGGCCCCGTCACCCCGCGGTGCGCCGCCGTTCCTCCTCCGCGAGCGCCGCGAACCACTCGAGCCCCGCCCGATGCGCCATGAGCCCGTAGTCGAGCGTCGCGCGCCGGTAGCGGAACACGCGGCGGTACTCGCCCGGCACGTCGAGCGCGTCGATCTCCGCGGAGAACCGCTCGAGCGCCTCGAGCTCCCGCCCGATCGCCGCGACGATGTCGTCGAGCACGTCCGCACGCGTGGCGTCGTCGTCGACGAGGCCGAGGTGGAAGAGCTTCGAGAGCGCCGCGACCTCGAGGTCGCCGCCGGCCACGGGCGCGCGCATCCAGGCGTCGAAGGCATCGCGACCGGCATCCGTGATCGAGTACGTCTTCTTGTTCCGACCGCCCTCGATGCCCTCGACGAAGGTGACGTGGCCCTTCGCGAGCAGCGATCTGAGGGCGCTCTGCAGGCTGCCGTAGCTGGCGCGGTAGAACAGGGAGATGCCCTGCTGGAACTGCTTGTTGAGCGAGTAGAGGGTCTGCGGGCCGAGTAGCAGCAGCCCGAGGATCACGTTTCCCATGTGTTCGCCTCCCCGTCGTCAGCCACTGCCTTGTGCCGCTCCTCGAAATGATTGTATGCTCTGGAGCGCGATATACCTATTCGTGACATCACGGTTCGATATTTACTGAGAGGGAGCGTCCCCGATGGCGCCGACCGCACACCTCGACCCCGAGCGGTTCACCGCTGAGCTCGACCGGCACCTGGCTGCCGTCGCGCGTCGACGCGGCCCGCTCGGCGCCCCGCAGGTCGCCGTGCGCTCGTCCGACGGCGCGCTCGACTACCGCTTCGGCGATGCGACGCAGCGATTCCACGTCGCGAGCATCGGCAAGCTGTTCACCGCGACGCTGGTCATGCAGCTCGTCGAGTCGGGTGCGATCGTCGTCGAGACGCCGATCACCGAGCTGTTGCCCGCCGTGGAACTCCGCGACCTGTACGTGATCGACGGCGTCGACCTCGCGGACCAGGTCACGATCGAGCACCTGTTGACCCACACATCGGGGGTCGCCGATTACTTCGAGGGCCCCGTGCGGGATGGGCTCCCGTTCATCGATCTCGTGCTGGGCGAGCCCGACCACCTCTGGACGCCGGCCGAGCTGCTCGACTTCAGCCGCGAGCGACAGCGGCCCGTCGGCCGGCCGGGCGCGGGGTTCGGGTATTCCGACACCGGCTACATCCTCCTCGGCCGCATCATCGAGGAGGCCACCGGTCGCGGCTTCCACGAGGTGCTGCACGAGCGAATCCTCCACCCGCTCGGCATGATCGACAGTGCGCTCATGTTCCGTTCGCTGCCCGAACGCGACTACGCGGCCGCGCTCGCCGTCGGCGCTCCGACGACCGCGACCACCGCGGTGGCCACGATAGCGCCGTTCCGCCTCGGCCGTCAGGACGTGAGTCGCTTCACGAGCATGAGCTGCGACTGGGCCGGAGGCGGTCTCATCTCGACGCCGGGCGACCTGCTGACGTTCAACCGGGCCCTGCACGGCGGGCAGCTTCTCAGCGCCGAGAGCCTCGCGCACCTCGCTCGGGTGCGCCACCGGTTCCGTCCGGGCATCCACTACGGCGCGGGCATGATGGAGATCCGCCTCGAGGGGTTCATGCCGCTGCTGCGCGGCCTGCCGCGGCCGGTGGGGCACATCGGCATCCTCGCGACGCACCTGTTCCACGACCCGGTGCACGAGGTCGACGTCGTGCTGAACTTCGCGTCGACGCGCGAGATGGTCCGCAGCTTCCGCACCTTCATCCGCATCGAGCAGGCGCTGGCGCGCGCCTCCCGGTAACCGTCCGGCACTGACCGCGACCGCCCGCGTCGTTCCGGCGGTCGCCGCGTCGCCCGCCGCCTTCACGCCCCCTTCTGCGGATATACGATCCGCCACCCCGCGGATCCGGCCCGAAACCCGGCGCGCCGGATCGTATATCCGCAGTATCCGACGTTCGCAGTGCGGCGGCACCGGCGTCCGGGCAACGCGTCCGACGCCGAGCCGATCCCGGACAGCGCGTGGCTGGCGGCGACCGCGCACAACGCGGGAGGATGGGATGACACGACCGCGACAGGGGAACACGTGGGAACGACCGTCTTCGAACGGCGCCGGCCACCGGCATCCGTCATCGAGCACTCGCTCGCCGGCACCGAGCAGCGCGTCTTCTGGCTCGACGACGTCACCGCTGCGGCGAGGGCGCCACGCCCGGCACTCACGGGCGAGCGCGTCGCCGACCTCGCGATCGTGGGCGGCGGCTACACGGGCCTGTGGACGGCCGTGCTCGCCAAGCGGCGCAATCCCGAAGCGCACGTCGTGCTCGTCGAGGCGAAGACCGTCGGCTGGGCGGCATCCGGACGCAACGGCGGCTTCTGCGAGGCGAGCCTCACGCACGGCCGCGAGAACGGGCTCGCGCGCTGGCCCGAGGAGATGGAGACGCTCGACCGGCTCGGGCTCGAGAACCTCGACGCGATCGAGGCATCCGAGTCCGACTACGGCATGGACTTCGAGTTCGAGCGGAACGGTGCGCTGAGTCTCGCGGTCGAGCCGCACCAGGTGGAGTGGCTGCACGGTCAGATGGCGGATGCCGCGGCACGAGGTGATGACTCGGTGCGGTTCCTCGACCAGGCCGCCCTGCGCGCCGAGGTCGACTCCCCCACGTACCTGGCCGCCGTGTGGGAGACGCGCACGAGCGCGCTCCTGCACCCCGCGAAGCTCGCCGTCGAGCTCGCGCGCGTCGCGGAGGAACTCGGCGTCGAGATCTACGAGCGCTCCCCGGTGCGACGCATCGACACGCCGGGCTCGACGGGCGCGGTCACGGTCGTCACCGAGGGCGGCCGGGTCGTGGCGCAGCGCGCGGTGCTCGCGACGAACGTGTTCCCGAGCCTCCTGAAGCGCAATCTCCTCATGACGGTGCCGGTGTACGACTACGCCCTGATGACCGAGCCGCTCACCGACGACCAGCTGCGGTCGATCGGCTGGTCGAACCGGCAGGGGCTCGGCGACCTCGCGAACCAGTTCCACTACTACCGGCTCTCGCGCGACAACCGCATCCTGTTCGGCGGCTACGACGCGGTGTACCACTACGGCGGCCGCGTGCGCGCCGCCTACGAGCGCCGGCCCGAGTCGTTCGAGCGGCTCGCGAGCCACTTCTTCACGACGTTCCCGCAGCTCGAGGGCCTGCGCTTCACGCACCAGTGGGCGGGCGCCATCGACACGAGCACCCGATTCTGCGCATTCTTCGGCACCGCCCGCGACGGCCGGGTGGCCTACGCCGCCGGGTTCACCGGGCTCGGCGTCGCGTCGACGCGCTTCGCCGCCGAGGTGATGCTCGACCGGCTCGAGCAGCGCGACAACGAGCGCACGCGCCTGCGCATGGTGCGCGAGCGTCCGCTGCCGTTCCCGCCCGAGCCGGCCGCGGCCATCGGCATCAACGCCACGCGCTGGTCGCTCGACCGCGCCGATCACGAACAGGGGAGGCGCAACATGCTCCTGAAGACCCTCGACGCGCTCGGACTGGGGTTCGACTCGTGAGCGACGCGCCCCGCCTGCATCCGGGCGTGATCACGGATGCCGCGTCAATCACGCTCGAGCACGTTCCCGTCGACCCCGAGCAGGTCGTCGACGGCGCTCCCACGACCGGACACCTGGTGCTCGACGAGGCCGACGGCCGCACGGTGGGCGTCTGGGAGATGACCCCCGGCGCGATGCACGATGTCGAGGCCGACGAGGTGTTCGTCGTTCTCGCCGGCGCCGCGACGGTGGAGTTCGAGCATCCCGTCGCCGACCCGATCATCCTCGCGCCGGGCTCGGTCGTGCGGCTCGAGTCGGGGATGCGCACCGTGTGGACGGTACGGCAGACGCTCCGCAAGGTGTACGTCACGCCCTGACGGGCGGGCCGACTCGGGCGACATCCGCCGCTCCAGAACCGCCTCAGGCGACGGATGCCTCGGGCTCGCCCTCGTTCGCGGCAGACGAGTCGGGCGGGCCGACGGGGTCGATGCGGAACGTCAGCCGGAAGCGTTCGAGCAGGGCGCTGCCTCCGTCGAGGATGCTCACGCCGTCGGGCGGCCCCTTCACCGAGACGGCTCCGCGCACGCCCGAGACGAGGTCGCGGAACCCCGCCGGCGCGACGGCGAGTTCGAGCACGGCCTCGGGCGCGAGGTCGGGAATCGCGCGGCGCGGCTGCGGGAGGGCACCCGGACCGACGGGCGCGACGTCGAGCTCGCGGCCGGCGACGATCGCCGAGACCGAGACGTCGGCGACGTGCAGCACGTACTCGGTTGCCGGAAGCGCCGCCGCGGCATCCGGGCGAAACGCGGTGCGCAGCGCCACGGTCACCGCATCGGGCGTGACCTGCTCGCCGGCGCCGGGCTCGCCGAGCACCGACCACCCCCAGCGTTCGAGGGCGGCGACGACGGGTTCGAGCCCACGGCCGAGGGTGGTGAGCTCGTACCCGCCGCGCACCGTCGGCACGCGGCGGACGACGCCGGCCTCCTGCAACTCCTTCAGACGATCGCTGAGGATGTTCGTCGGGATGCGCGGCAGCCCGGCCTTGAGGTCGCCGTACCGGCGCGCACCGACGAGCAGGTCGCGCACGATGAGCAGCGCCCATCGGTCGCCGACCCGCTCGAGAGCTCGGGCGACCCCGCTGTACTGGCCGAAGCCGCGCGCCCCGCGTGTGGCCATGCGGTCGCCCGTCAGGCGCTGGTCGACTGGCTGGCCATGTACGCGTCGGGGCCCATCTCGGCGGCGGCGGGTTCCATGAAGAGGAACGACAGGTTGTTGCCGTCGGGGTCGTCGAGGTCGCGTGAGTACATGAACCCGTAGTCCTGCGCCGGGCGCGGCTCGCTGCCGCCGGCCGCGAGACCCTTCGCGAGCACGTCGTCGACCTCCTCGCGGGAGTCACGGGTCAGCGCGATCGACACCTGCGCCTGGGTCTTCGGGTCGATGATCTGCTTGTCGGTGAACGTCGACAGGTACTCGCGCGTCAGCACCATGAAGTAGATGGTGTCGCTGAGCACGACGCACGCGGCGTTCTCGTCGGTGAAGTTCGGGTTGATCGTGAATCCGAGCGACGTGTAGAACGCCTTCGACCGCTCGAGGTCGCTCGACGGCAGGTTCACGAAGATGCTGGTGGACATGTGCTGCTCCGTTTCGGATCGGTGGTGGATTCGTTCTCGATCCATAGCTTGCTCTTTGCAAGTGCACTTGTCAATAGCAAGTGAACAGGATCTTCAGCGTCGGACGCTCTGCCGCACGAGCAGCGCGAGATGCAGCGCGGTGAGCGATTCGCCATCGTCGAGATCGACGCCGAGCAGGTCGCCGATGAGCGTGAGGCGCTGGTAGAAGACCGAGCGCGACAGGTGGCTCGCGGCGGCCGCGGCCGTGCGGTTGCCGGGATGCGCGAGCAGCGCGCCGAGCACGTGCAGCAGGTCGCCGCCGCCACGCGCGAGGTCGTACTCGATGAGCGGCGCGAGCATGCGCTCGCTGTGCCGCAGCAACCGGTGGTCGTCGCGCAGCGAGGTCACCAGCCGCATGAGCGGACGATCGTCGGCACGCCGGACCACCGGCCCCCGGGCGCCGTGCGGCCGCGCACCGCGCGCGAGGTCGATCGCCTCCTGCAGCGAGCCGAGCAGTTCGTCGAGACCCTCGGCCGGCGAGCCGATCGAGAGCACGAGGCGGTCGGCGGATGCCGCGTCGCCGCCCACGAGCGCGGAGGCGAGGGTCGCCGCCTGGGCGTCGCCGAGATCGGCGGGAAGCGAGAGCAGCACGATGCGGGCGGGGCCGCGCGCGACGGAGTCGTCCGCCGCCGCGTCGATCGCCCGTCCGCCGAGCGTGCGCGCCGCGGCCTCCGCCGACCCGCTCGCGATGGGGGCTCCCGTGACGACGAGTCCGTGGAGCCGGGCGCCCTCGATCGGAAGTCCGGCCGCCTCGAGGCGTGCCGTCGCCCCGGCGAGGCCCGCGAAGCGCCCGGCGAGCAGGCCGTCGACGAGGCGCTGGCGACCGATGCGCACCCACTCGTCGGACTCGCCGTCGGCGAGCCGTCCGAGGGCGAGCGCGATCGCGCCCTGTTCGAGCACGCTCGCGCGGCCGGCGGGGTGCGCGGGCCCGGGCAGCGCGATGAGGTGCCCCCAACGGATGCCGCGTGCCTCGACAGGCACGACGAGCCACTCGTCGGGGCCCACCGCGACACCCCGGCGGCGGCGCTCGGCATCATGCCGGTGCGCGAGGCGCGATCTCGCCTCCCAGGTCGCGAACACGTCCTCCTCGGCGGCGGGCGGCACCTCGGCGGCGACGACCTCGTGCGCGAGGTTCTCGAGCACCACGGCCGCGCCGAGCGTCTGGGCGAGCTGGTGCACGATGAAGTCGGCGGGCGAGCCGCGCAGGCTCAGCGCGGTGAAGCGCTCGCGCACCTCGTCACGCGCCCGGAGCGCCGCGGTCTGCTCCGAGATGATGCGGCTGTGCACCGCCTCGGTGAGGGTCACGAACTTCACCTCGCGGTGCAGCGCGACGAGCGCGAGCCCGTGCTCGCGGGCCGCGGTCTCGACGACCGCCGGCACGTACCGGTAGTGCACGCCGAGCTCGAGCACGAGGCCGGCCAAGCCGGCCTCGACGAGGCCCGCGATGAATGCTCCGAGCTCGGCCGGGTCGGTCGGCCAGCCGGAACCCGTCGAGAGCAGCAGCTCGCCGCCGTTGAGGAGCCGGGCGACGCCGGCGCTGTCGGAGACGTGAACCCAGCGAATGCGGGCATCGAGCGCGTCGTCGCCCGAGAGCACCTCGGGCACGCCCTGCGCGACGGCCTCGAGCGTGAGGATCTCGCGCACCGTGGGGAGGCCGTCAGCGTCGGCGAGGGGACCCGAACGATCCGTTCGAAACGACTCGTCTTCGCGACGTTCTGCCATCTGGCGGGCCTCTCTGCCTCTGCAATGCTGGGAGCATCAGTCTAGACGACGGTCCGGGCAATCTGTCCGACTCCTCCGGAAGGAACACTTCATGAGCCTCATCCGACACGTCATCGCCGGCCGCGAGGTCGCCGAAGCGGAACGCACGGGTCCCGTCTACAACCCGGCGACGGGCGTGCAGCAGCACGAGGTCGCGTTCGCCTCCGCCGCCGAGGTCGAGCAGGCGATCGCCGCCGCGAAGGCGGCGCTGCCCGGCTGGCGGGCGATGGGGCTCGTGAAGCGTGCCGACGTGTTCTTCAAGCTGCGCCACCTCCTCGTCGAGCGGCAGGGCGAGCTCGCCGCGATCCTCACGAGCGAGCACGGCAAGGTGCTGTCGGATGCCGCGGGCGAGATCTCGCGCGGCATCGAGAACGTCGAGTTCGCCGCCGGCCTCGTGCACCTGCTGAAGGGCGAGCACTCCGAGCAGGTCGCCCGTGGCGTCGACGTGCACTCGGTGAAGCAGCCCGTGGGCGTGGTCGGGGCGATCACCCCGTTCAACTTCCCGGTCATGGTGCCGCTCTGGATGGTGGCATCCGCCATCGCCTGCGGCAACACCGTGGTGCTGAAGCCCTCGGAGAAGGACCCCAGCGCGTCGGTCTTCCTCGCGAAGCTCTTCCAGGAGGCGGGCCTGCCCGACGGCGTGCTCAACGTCGTGCACGGCGACAAGGTCGCGGTCGACACCATCCTCGACTCCCCCGACGTGCGAGCGGTCTCGTTCGTCGGTTCCACGCCCATCGCGAAGTCGATCTACGAGCGCGCGTCGGCGAACGGCAAGCGCGTGCAGGCGCTCGGCGGCGCGAAGAACCACATGGTCGTGATGCCGGATGCCGATCTCGAGGGCGCGGCCGACGCCGCCGTCTCGGCGGCCTACGGCTCGGCCGGCGAGCGCTGCATGGCCGTGTCGGTGCTCGTCGCCGTCGGCGACGTCGCCGACGACCTCGTCGAGGCGGTGCGTTCGCGCATGGGCTCGCTGAAGATCGGCGACGGCACGGATGCCTCCAGCGAGATGGGTCCCCTCATCACGCGCGAGCACCGCGACAAGGTCGCCTCGTACGTGACCGGCGCGGGCGCCGAGGGCGCCACGGTCGTGGTCGACGGCACGCAGCAGGAGTTCGACAACGACGGATTCTTCGTCGGCGTCTCGCTCATCGACCACGTGAAGCCGGGCATGAAGGTCTACGAGGACGAGATCTTCGGGCCCGTGCTCTCGGTCGTGCGCGTCGAGACCTACGAGGAGGCGGTCGCGCTCATCAACGCGAACCGGTTCGCGAACGGCGTCGCGATCTTCACGCGCGACGGCGGCACCGCCCGCCGGTTCGAGTTCGACATCGAGGTCGGCATGGTCGGCGTCAACGTGCCGATCCCCGTGCCGATCGGCGCGTACTCGTTCGGCGGCTGGAAGAACTCGCTGTTCGGCGATTCGCACATCTACGGCCCCGAGTCGGTGCACTTCTACACGCGCTCCAAGGTGGTCACGAGCCGCTGGCCGAACCCGTCGGAGTCGCAGATCAACCTCGGCTTCCCGTCGAACCACTGACCCCTGCCGCCTGTCCAGAATTCAGGAACGGCTCTGTCCAGAATTCAGGAGCGTGGGGCGGATGCCGCCGGTCACGACCAAGTTCTGGCACACCGCGGCATCCGCTGCTCGCTCATTTCCTGAATTCTGAACACCGATACCTGCGGTTCCGAGCAGCCCTTCCTGAATTCTGAGCACTGAGATGGAGATCTCCAGATGACCGACACGCTCACCGACACAACGACGACGGCGACGACGGATGCCACGGCGGCGACGTACGTCGACCGGCACGGCACGCGGCATCCGCTGCCCGACCCCGCGGCCGACGCGCAGGTGCGCGCCGACGACCGCGGCCACGTGTTCCACTCGTGGAGCGCGCAGGCCCTCATCGACCCGCTGCCCGTGGCCGGCGGCGAGGGCTCGACCTTCTGGGACTACCAGGGCAACGCGTACCTCGACTTCTCGAGCCAACTCGTGAACCTCAACCTCGGCCACCAGCACCCCGACCTCGTCGCCGCGATCCAGCAGCAGGCGGGGCGCCTCGCGACCATCCAGCCGTCGATGGCGAACGACGTGCGCGGCGAGCTCGCGCGTCGCATCGCCGAGGTCGCTCCCGGCGACCTCGACCGGGTGTTCTTCACCAACGGCGGCGCCGACGCCAACGAGCACGCGGTGCGCATGGCGCGCGCCGTCACCGGGCGACGCAAGGTGCTGTCGATGTACCGCAGCTACCACGGCGGCACGGCCACGGCGATCTCGCTCACGGGCGACCCGCGCCGCTGGGCGAACGAGCCGAGCGACGGCAGCGTCGTGCACTTCCTCGGGCCGTACCCGTACCGGTCGTCGTTCCACGCGTCGAGCGAGGCGGAGGAGGCAGAGCGCGCCCTCGCGCACCTCGAGCAGGTCATCACGCTCGAGGGCGCCGGCACGGTCGCCGCGATCATCATCGAGACCGTCGTCGGCACCAACGGCGTGCTCGTGCCCCCGCCCGGCTACCTGCAGGGCGTGCGCGAGATCTGCGACC
Source organism: Agromyces sp. H66 (assembly GCF_004959775.1). Classification (GTDB taxonomy): domain Bacteria; phylum Actinomycetota; class Actinomycetes; order Actinomycetales; family Microbacteriaceae; genus Agromyces. The sequence continues at coordinate 21,224 of NZ_SJZG01000010.1, read as the reverse complement.
GGCACGGCATCGTCTACATCGCCGACGAGGTCATGGTCGGCTTCGGCCGGGTCGGCGAGTGGTTCGCGGTGAACCACTTCGGCGTGGTGCCCGACCTGATCACCTTCGCCAAGGGCGTGAACTCGGGTTACGTGCCGCTCGGCGGCGTGGTCATCTCGCAGCGCATCGCGTCGCACTTCGACACGGTGGCGTTCGCGGGCGGGCTCACGTATTCGGGGCATCCGCTCGCCTGCGCCGCAGGCGTCGCGACCTTCGAGGTGTTCGAACGCGACGGCATCCTCGAGCACGTGCGCGACCTCGGGTCGCGCGTCGTCGAGCCGCGCCTGCGCGAGATCGCGGAGCGGCATCCGTCGGTCGGCGAGGTGCGCGGCCTCGGCCTGTTCTGGGCCATCGAGTTCGTGAAGGACACCGAGACCCGCGAACCCCTCGTGCCGTTCAACGCGTCGGGGGCGGATGCCGCCCCGATGGGCGCCGTGGCGGCCGCGTGCAAGCAGGCGGGGCTCTGGCCGTTCACGCACTTCAACCGCATGCACGTCGCGCCGCCGCTCGTCATCACCGAGGACGAGCTGATGCGCGGCCTCGACATCATCGACGAGGCGATCACGGTGGCCGACGGGTACGTCGGCTGAGGCCCTTCTTTTGCAGGGTCGGATAGCCTGAGTCCATGGACTCTCGGGCGGCGTCCGGCGGCATGGCCCGGCGAACCTTCCTCGCCGCGTCGCTGTCGGGGATCGCCGCCATCGCCCTGTCGAGCTGCACGTGGCCGCCGCCGACTCCCACGTCGACGCCGACGCGCACCGCCACGCCGACGCCGATCCCCGGCGTGCCCGAGCCGATCTCGATGCAGCGCTCGAGGTGGGCCGACGACCCCTTCGCGCGCGGTGCGTTCAGCTTCGACGCCGTGGGCGCCACCCCCGAGCTTCGCGAGGCGCTCGGCGAGCCGGTGAGCGAGCGGCTGGTGTTCGCCGGCGAGGCCTGCTCGAGGGATGCCCCGGGCACGCTGCAGGGCGCACGCGACTCCGGCCTGCGCGCGGCCGTCCACGTCATGCGCCCGGGCAGCCCGGGCGAACGGGTCGCCGTCATCGGCGCGGGCGTCGCCGGGCTCACGGCGGCGCGCGAACTCCTGGACGCCGGTTACGAGGTCATCGTCCTGGAGGCACGGGAGCGCATCGGCGGCCGCGTCGACACCGTCGACGACCCGGCCGGCGACGGAACGGCCGAGTTCGGTGCGATGTTCATCGGCGACGACGCGTCCCTCGAGTTCGCGCTCGCCGAGGCCGGCGTCGAGGTGCGTCCGGCATCACCCGCCACGCTGGTGCGCACACCTGACGGCACCGCCGTCGAGCCGTCGGATGCGGGCTGGCAGGCGATCGCCGCCGCGCAGGCGTGGGCGAAGGACCGCTCCGAGGACGTGTCGCTCGCCACGGCGCTCGCGACGTCGGGCGTGCTTCCGCTGCCCGACGAGCCGGCCGCCGACGGCACCACGCCGGCCGACTGGCTCCGCCACGCGCTCGCGAGCGGCGTCGAGCCCGCCACGGGCGCGACACCGACTGCCGTCTCGGCGCAACGATTCGAGGTCGAGCGGTCCGAGGCATCCGGAGCCTTCGTCACCGGGTCGCTCTCGGACTGGCTGACCTCGCTCGCGGAGCCGCTCCAGGTGGTGCTGTCGAGCGCGGTCGTGCGCATCGCCTACGACGACGAGCGCGTGAGCCTGCGATTCGACTCGGGCGAGTCCCTCAGCGCCGACCGGGTGATCGTGACCGTGCCGCTCGGCGTGCTGCAGACCGACACGATCGCGTTCGAACCCGCGCTGCCGCTCATGCACCAGCGGGCCATCTCGACCCTCGGCATGGGGGTCGTCGACACCGTGCGGATGCGATTCGAGGAGCCGTTCTGGCGGGCACCCGTACCGGTCACGCCGCAGCCCGGCGACGAGCCGGCCGAACCCGCGGTCTTCCTCAGCACCGTCGGCGCGGTTCGGCCGGTGGGCCTGTGGATCGATGCGGGCGTCGCCGCGGGCACCGATGAGCCCGTGCTCATCGGCCTCATCGCCGCCGAGCAGGCTCGGCGACTGGAACAGGTGAACGACGGGGTGTTCCGGGAAGCCGTGCTGCCCGGGCTCGCGCCCTTCGCCACAGCCACCGGTTGATCGTGACGAGGGCCGCGGTCAGCACGAGGAAGATCACGAGCACGAGCGCGCAGTACAGGGCGACCCCGACGGGACCGCCGACCTGCGCCACGTCCAGGAAGAAGTACGGATACCATCCGACGTCGGCGCCGCGCACGAGCGTGTAGGCCAGCCAGATCGACGGGTAGACGAGCACCCAGCCGACGGTCGACCAGGGCACGCGCGGATTCAGGCCCATGACGCCGTCGCTCGTCCACGCGAGCACCGCGAGCGCGGGCACCACGAAGTGCAGGAGGGTGTCCGACCAGGGGACGTCGACGCGGTAGTCGCGAGTCGATGCCTGAGCCACGATCAGGCCGAACACGATGCCCGACACGAGCACGTAGACCGTCACGCTCGTGCGCAGGATACCGAGCCAGGGGGGATCGCTCGGCGCCAGGAGCGCGAACGCGCCGGCGAGCAGCAGGGTCGCGACGGCCGCGAACGCCGATTGCACGGTGAAGTAGCTGAAGAAGTTCACGGTCGCGAAGGACCGGAATCCGAGCACGTACTGGTAGTTGCCGACGATCGCCACGATCTCGAGCGCCGCGATGGTCAGTCGGAAGATCCCGAGCGCCCGTCTCGCCTGCCGAGCCCAGGACACGTCTCCCGTGGTTCGAGCAGGCATGCCTCAACGCTACGCCCTGCCCTGTGGGGAGCCCGGGTGCGCCGCCGGGGCGAGCGGTCGCAGGGTTCGGTCGAGGCAGCGCCGCGAGCCCGTTGCAGTTCGCCCGCCTGTGACATTCGTCCTGCGGATGACGGGACATCGCCCTCTGGGGCGGCGCCGGGCCGCTCCGTAGCGTCGATGGCATGGACATCACCGCAGACCCCAGCATGAATGCACCGGATGCCGCGGCATCCCCGTCGGCGGCGCGCCGCCGCCTGCTCATCCGCTCCCTCACGCTCGTCGTCGCGGCCGCGGCCGGGCTCGCGGTCTGGACCGTGAGCGTACCGTTGCTCGGACTCGGCCTCACGGTCGGCTCCGCGGCTTCCGCGCAGACGATCACGCCGATCGCGGTCGTCGTCGCGGCGGTCGTGGCCGGCGCCGCCGCCTGGGCGCTGCTCGCACTGCTCGAACGCTTCCGGCATGGGCGACGCGTGTGGCTCGTCGTAGGCTGGGTCGTGCTCGTCCTGTCGCTGACCGGGCCGCTCTCGATGGGCGCCGAGGGCGGAACGCTGGCGAGCCTGGCCGTGATGCACGTCGTGGTCGGTGCGATCCTGATCGTCGGCCTCACGCGGGCGAGGATCGACCGCCCTGGGAAGTGAGCGGGGTTCGAAGATGGTCACCGAGCGCCTCGACCGCATTCCGGTGCTGGCGTGGCTCGTCCGCCGGCCGAGTCCGTGGTTCGCACTCGCCTGGGCACCCCTGCTCCTCGTCGGACCCGTGATCGACGCCGTTGCGACCGCGGATCCGCCGCGCCTGATCGCGCTCGCCGCGCTCGGCTCGTGGTTCGCCGTGACGGCGTGGCTGCCGTACGCGAGGGCGGGCCGACCGCGCTGGCGATCGGAGCTCGCATTCGCCGGGTTCCTCGCGCTGGCGGCGGCGTACGTCGGCAACTGGCACGCCGATGAGGAGTTCGTCTACCCGCTCATCGCGATCGCGGCGGCCGTGGCGATCCGTCGGCACTGGGCCCTCGGCATGGTGGGCGCGGCGGCCATCTCGGGAGCGATCGCCACGGGCTTGGAGCGGAACTCCCTCGATGCCGCCCTGTTCCTCGGCTTCTCGACGTACTTCGCCGGCGTCGGCACGTTCCTCGTGCGGTACCTCGTGGACGTCGTCGGCCAGCTGCGCCGCACGCGCGAGCAGCTCGCCGACGCCGCCGTGGCCGAGGAGCGGCTGCGGTTCTCCCGCGACCTGCACGACCTGCTCGGGCACACGCTCTCGGTCGTCGTCGTCAAGTCGGAGGCGGTCCGTCGGCTCGTCGACTCGGATCCCGTCGCCGCCGTGGCGCACGCCGCGGACATCGAGGCGATCGGCCGACGCGCCCTCGCCGACGTGCGGGACGCGGTCACCGGCTACCGGTCGATGCGGCTCGCGGATGCGCTCTCGGCCGCCCGCGCGGCACTGGCCGCCGCCGACATCGAGTTGGAGGTCGCGGTGCCCGAGGATGCGCTCGGCGCGCAGGCCGACGCGTTGCTCGGCTGGGTCGTTCGAGAGGGAACGACGAACGTGCTGCGCCACTCCGGAGCGCGACGGTGCCGCATCATTGTCACGGCCGCACGCGGCATCGCCCGCATCGAGATCACCGATGACGGCCGCGGAGCGGCCGCACCCGAGGGCGACGGACTCGCGGGCCTCAGGGAACGGCTGCAGAGCCTCGGCGGCGAGATCTCGGCGAGGTCGACCGACGAGGGCTTCCGACTCGCCGCCACCGTCCCGGATCAGTCGAGCGAAGGGCGCGACCGATGACCGAGTCGACGACCGAACCGCCGACCGGGCGTGCGACGGCGCCCACGACGATCCTCATCGCCGAGGATCAGGGCATGATGCGCACGGCGCTGGCGAGCCTGCTCGAGCTCGAGCACGACCTCACCGTCGTCGCCGAGGTCGCCCGCGGCGACGAGATCGTGCCCGCCGCCCGACGCAGCCGACCCGACGTCGCCCTCCTCGACATCGAGCTGCCCGGGCGGAGCGGACTCGATGTCATCCCCGAGCTGCGGGCGGCGGTGCCGGCCTGCGCCGTCGTGGTCGTCACGACCTTCGGGCGCCCGGGCTACCTGCAGCGCGCGCTGCAGGCCGGCGCTCGGGGCTTCCTGGTGAAGGACGATCCGGTGGCGCAGTTGGCCGCCGCGATCCGCCGCGTCCGCGCGGGCGAGGTCGTGATCGATCCATCGCTCGCGGGCAGGGCGCTCGGGCTCGCCCCCGACCCGTTCACCGATCGGGAGCGGCAGGTGCTCGCGGCATCCGTCGACGGGGCGCCGATCGCCGATATCGCCGAGCTTCTCCACCTCTCGCCCAGCACGGTGCGCAATCACCTCTCCTCGGCGATCGGCAAGACGGCCGCCCGAAACCGGCAGGAGGCGCTCGCCATCGCCCGCGACAACGGCTGGCTCTGACGGCCCCGGTACATTCCCCGCGCGGAATACCGTCGGGAACCGCGTTGCGCAACCCCTCGCCCCCGATTGCTCGGCGCCGTTACTCTGGCGGCGACGCGGGAGTCCCCTCCCGCGTCTCGGTGCCCCCAACGCCAACCCGAAGGAACACCATGATCGCATTGTCCTGGCTCCTCATCATCGCCCTCGCCGGCGGCGCGCTCGCGCTCGTCGACGGCGTGCTTCGCCTCCGCGGACGCGGCCGGTCGATCATCGGCATCATCGAGGTCATCGTCGCCGCACTGTTCCTGCTGTCGCTCTTCCTGCCGGGCATCCCGTTCGGCTCGATCGTGCTCGGCATCGTGCTGATGATCGTGCTCGTGGTCGCGCTCGTCATGGGCGGACGCCGCGGACGCGGGCTCGCGATCGGCGCGCTCGTACTGCTCGTCATCTGGTTCATCCTCGTGAACCGCTGGCTCGTCATCCCCGGTGTCAACTGACCCGGAGCCGACCGAACCGGAACCAGACCGCGGGCCGGCCGTCCCGTTCGGACAGCCGGCTCGCGTCATGCGCGGCGCGTCAGGTCAGCGACCGTAGGCAGAGCTCCAGGCGAGCGCGTCGACCGCGTCGACCCCGATCTCGGGATGCTTCGCCCGGAACTGCGCCGAGTCGGCGCTGAAGTCGGCCTCGAGCCGCCGGGCGGCCTTGGCCAGCGCGGGTCCGGCTTCGCTGCCGAATCGCGCGATGACGCGTGCGTCGTCTCGTGCCGGGAGGGGCGTCGTGCCCCATCCCGTCCACTCGACGACGGCGCGCGTGAGACGAGGCTCCATTGCCTTCATCATTTCTCCTTGTTGTGGGAACGCACGCCCACCATAACTCGGCGAGCGTGCTGGTGGAACTCCGCGATCGCGGAATTCACGTCGGGGTCAGAATGCGTTCAGCCCGGTGAGCGCCCGACCGAGCACGAGCTGGTGGATCTCGTCGGTGCCCTCGTATGTGCGCACCGATTCGAGGTTCGCGGCGTGCCGCATGACGGGGAACGCGTTCGTGATGCCGTCTCCGGCGAGGATCGCGCGCGCCTGGTGGGCGATCTCGAGCGCTTCACGCACGCTGTTGAGCTTGCCGACCGAGATCTGCGCGGGTGTGAGCGCTCCGCGCTCCTTCAGCCGCCCCAGGTGGAGGGCGAGCAGGATGCCCTTCTCCACCTCGACGAACATGTCGGCGAGCTTGGCCTGGATCAGCTGGTTCCGCCCGATCGGCCTGCCGAACACCTCGCGCTCGGTCGAGCGTGCCAGCGCCGACTCGAGGCACGAGCGGGCCGCGCCCATGGCGCCCCACACGATGCCGTAGCGCGCCTCGTTGAGGCATCCGAACGGACCCGAGAGACCGGATGCCCCGGGCAGCATCGCATCGGCCGGCACACGCACCTCGTCGAGGTCGACGTCGCACTGCACCGAGGCGCGCATCGAGAGCTTGCCGTCGATCGGGGTCGCCGTGAAGCCCGGAGTCGACGTCGGCACGAGGAATCCGCGCACCGTGGTCCCTGAGCGCGTCGAAGGGCCGGACTCCGTCGAAGCGTCTCCCGCTTCGGCAGGCTCAGCGACCCTGGCCCACACGACGGCCACGTCGGCGAGCGAGGCGAGGCCGATCCAGCGCTTGGCGCCGTCGAGCACCCACTCGTCGCCGTCACGACGCGCGGTGGTCGTCATCGCGGCGGGATCGCTGCCGCCCTGCGGCTCGGTGAGGGCGAAGCATCCGATGAGCTCGCCCTTCGCCATGCCGGGCAGCCACCGCTGCTTCTGCTCCTCGGAGCCGTACTTGTGGATCGCGCTCATCGCGAGCGACCCCTGCACCGAGACGAACGTGCGCCAGCCGCTGTCGGCGGCCTCGAGCTCGAGGCAGACGAGGCCGTACGAGACGGCGCCCGCGCCGGCGCATCCGTAGCCGGTGAGGTGCATGCCGAGGAACCCGAGCTCGCCGAGCTCGCGCACGAGCTCGCGGCGGAAATGCTTCCGCTCGAAGTCGTCCTCGATCACCGGCAGGATGCGCTCCTGCGCGAAGCGCCGGGCGCGCTGCTGCCACTCGCGCTCGTCGTCGGTGAGCAGGGCGTCGAAGTCGAACACGGCATCGATGCGCGGGGCGGTGACGTCGGCGTCGGTCATCGGGGTCCTCTCGGTGGTTGGGTCTGCGGTCATGCTCGCGGGAGCCAGTCGGCGCCGTCGTGCTCGCCCAGGTGGGGTGGCGCCGTGCGGTAGTCGGGTGCGAAGGCGGAGAGCCCGATGGGATTCGCGATCGATCGGTGCACCCCCGCCGGCCGAGGAGCGGCCGAAGCGGCCACCTCGAGACCCGTGGCGGCCGCAGCACCCTCCGCGATCTCGGCGACCGGCTCGAGGCCGAGCGACTCGGCGAATCCGATGGCCTCGGCGACGTCGTTCACCATCCCGGCGGGCACGCCGGCACGCGTGAGCGCGTCGACCCAGTGCGCAGCGGATGCCGCGGCGAGCGCCTGCTCGATGGCCGCGCGCAGCTCGTCGCGATGGGCGACGCGCGCGGCGTTGCCCCCGAACCGCGCGTCGGTGGCGAGCCCGGGTGCGCGGAGCACGTCGGCCAGGGCACGGAACTGCTTGTCGTTGCCCACGGCGATGACGAGCTCGCGGTCGGCCGCACGGAACACGGCGTACGGGGCGATGCTCGGGTGCTGGTTGCCCATGCGCCGGGGCGGCGTTCCCGTGGCGAGGGTCGACGAGGCCTGGTTCGTGAGCGCCGAGAGGAGGCTCTGCAGGAGGTTCACCTCAACGAGCTGCCCCTCCCCGGTGCGGTCGCGCTCCCGCAGGGCGAGCAGGATGCCGGCGACGGCGTTCTGGCCGGTGAGCACGTCGACGAGCGCGACGCCCGCCTTCGACGCCTCGCCGTCGGGCGGACCCGTGATGCTCATGAGCCCGCCGACGGCCTGCACGAGCAGGTCGTATCCGGCGAGCGCGGCACCCTCGCCCGTGCCGAACCCGGTGATCGAGCAGTACACCACCCCGGGGTTCGCGGCGCGGACGGTCTCGTGGTCGAGCCCGAACCGTGCCATCACGCCCGGGCGGAAGTTCTCGATGACGACGTCGGCGGAGGTCGCGAGCCGACGTGCCTCGGCGAGCCCCGCGGCATCCGCGAGGTCGAGCACCACCGACCGCTTGTTGCGGTTCACGGCGCCGAAGTAGGTGGCGCGGCCGCCCGGGTCGACCGGCGGTACCCAGTGGCGGGTGTCGTCGCCCAGCGGCGACTCGATCTTGATGACGTCGGCGCCGAAGTCGGCGAGCAGCATCGTCGCATAGGGGCCGGCGAGCACCCGGGAGAAGTCCGCGACGCGGATGTCGCCCAGCACGCCGTGACCCACTGCGTCCTCCTCGGCTCGATCACTCGCCACCATACCCAGCAGACCTCACCCCGCCGTTGTACATTCCGTCGAAGCCACGCGCGGAATCCGCCATCGCGTCGGTACCGCGGCATCCGGTCGCCGCTTAGGCTGGTGGCAGGTGTGCACCGTCGTCGCCGACCGGTCGGCGTATCCGAGGTGCACTCAGCGACAGAGGAGCCCCATGAGCTATGCCGTGACCAATCCTGCGACCGGTGAGGTCCTCAAGACGTACCCCACGATCACCGACTCGGAGCTCGAGTCGGCGATCGCGTCGGCCGACGAGGCGCACCGCACCTGGTCGAAGTCCACGACCGTCGAAGAGCGTGCCGCGCTCATCCGGCGCGTCGGCGAACTGCACGTCGAGCGCCGCCAGGAGCTCGCCGAGATCATCGTGCGCGAGATGGGCAAGCCCATCGAGCAGGCCCTCGCCGAGGCCGATTTCGCCGGTGACATCTACACGTACTACGCCGACAACGCCGCCGAGTTCCTGAAGGACGAGCCGGTGCAGTTGCTCGCCGGCGAAGGCTCGGCGGTCATCCGACGCAGTTCGCTCGGCGTGCTGCTCGGTGTCATGCCGTGGAACTTCCCGTACTACCAGGTCGCGAGGTTCGCAGGTCCCAATCTCATCATCGGCAACACGATCCTGCTGAAGCACGCCGAGCAGTGCCCCGAGTCGGCCGAAGCGATCCAGCAGATCTTCCTCGACGCGGGCTTCCCCGCCGGCGCGTACGTGAACCTCTACGCGACGCACGACCAGATCGCGACCGTCATCGCCGACCCGCGCGTGCAGGGCGTCTCGCTCACCGGCTCCGAGCGTGCCGGCGCGGCGGTCGCCGAGGTCGCCGGTCGGCACCTGAAGAAGGTCGTGCTCGAACTCGGTGGGTCCGACCCGTTCATCCTGCTCTCGACCGACGACCTCGACGCGGCCGTGCAGAACGCCGTCGACGCACGCCTCGACAACAGCGGCCAGTCGTGCAACGCGGCGAAGCGCTTCATCGTGATCGACGAGCTCTACGAGCCGTTCCTCGAGAAGTTCACCGCCAAGATCGCCGAGGTCGAGGCGACCGATCCCACCTCGAGCGACTCGGCACTCGGACCGCTTTCGTCGCTGAGGGCGGCAGAGGGCCTCGAGAAGCAGGTCGAGCGCGCGGTCGAGCACGGCGCGAAGCTCGTGCACGGCGGCACTCGCGAGGGCGCGTTCTTCCAGACGACGGTGCTGACGGATGTCGCGAGCGACAACCCCGCATCGAAGGAGGAGTTCTTCGGGCCCGTCGCGCAGGTGTATCGCGCCGCCGACGAAGCGGAGGCGGTGCGCATCGCCAACGACATCCCGTTCGGCCTCGGCTCCTACGTCTACACGACCGACCCCGAGCAGGCCGACCGCGTCGCGAACGCGATCGAGGCCGGCATGGTCTTCGTGAACGTCGTGCTCGCCGACGGCGCCGAGCTGCCGTTCGGCGGCGTCAAGCGATCGGGCACCGGTCGCGAGATGGGTCGCCTCGGCGCCGACGAGTTCGTCAACAAGAAGATGATCCGCATCGCCTGATCGCGGTCCGAACGCGACGCGCGCCCCCGGAGCCGAAGGTTCCGGGGGCGCGCGTCATGCCGGGGCTCGTCGTCGTGACGAGCCGCTCAGGACGCGGTGTAGGGCACGCGCTCCCAGCTCAGCACGTCGTCACCGTGGGCCGAGTTCGACCGCACCGAGACCCGCAGCCACTCGTTCGACGTCGCGGCACCCTGCACGGTCACCCGGCGGAGCGTGTCGACGCCGTCCTGGCCGTAGATCTCCAGCCAGGGCGAGCCGGTCGCCAGCGGCGAGTCGTCGGTGTAGACGTGGCTGTCGCCGTTGAACAGGTAGACCTCGCCGCCGAACTCGCGGGCGCCCTCGGCCAGTGCCTCGACGATCGGGCGGAAGCCGCTCACCAGCTCCGGGTGCTCGGCGGCCCCGAGCTGCAGCAGGAACGGGTCGAACATGTCCGCCTGGGCCATGATGACGACCGCCCGGGCATTGGTCCGCTTCGCGTCGGCGAAGGTGCGCTCGAGCTGCGCAACGTCCGCGGCGGTCCGGGAAGCCACCTCCTGCAGCTGGGCGGTGGTGGGCTCGGTCAGGCCGAGGCCGGTCCAGGGCATCAGCGAGTTGTTTGAGCCCTGGATGTTCAGCACGGAGAAGGCCACGCGCTGCGCGCCGAACGTGACGTTCTCGGGGAGGGACGGGTCGGGAACCGTGACGGGCATGTTGGCCCCGAGCGTCTTTCCGGGGTCGGCGAAGAACACGGAGCGCAACGCGTCGAGGCGCTCGAGCGGATCATAGGAGCCGTTGTTGGTCCGGTGGCAGTCGACCCATTCGTTGTCGCCGGGCGTGTAGACCAGCGGGGCCTCGAACCGATCGAACTGCGCCTTGATGGCGGCGAAGTAGTCGTCGGTGCACTGGGCCGATCCCGCCTTGATGTCGCCGACGTGCGCGACGAAGCGGAGCTCGTCCTGCTCGTTGAGCTCGGACACCATCGCGGGGAACCGGGCGATCTGGGCGGAGCCGTAGGGCACGTCGCCGATCACGGCGAAGCTGAACGACTCGTCGTTCGGGGCATCCGCGGATCCGGGTGCGGCGTGGGCGGGAACTGCGGTCGACACGAGGAGGGCCAGCGCGACGGTGGCGATCCCCGCGAGCTGTTGGGTTCTGGACAACGACATGACGGGCTCCATTGCTGGGTCGGGGTGAATACGTCAGGGCGACCGCCACGGTAGGCACGGCGAGCGACGACGCCGCGAAGCCCAGGTGGCGCCGCGGTGAACAACCACCCCCGACCGCTCACGCGACCACGCGGCTCGTGCTGCGGGCCGGGATCGGGTGCGACGGATTCAGCGTCCCGACGAGCCGGCGGGCACGCGTCGACGAGGCGTTCGGACCGCGCTGGCCCCGCGGGCCCCGGAGTGCTCGGCACGAGGAACCCGTCGGGCCGAGGCGCGTCGCTGAGCCACGCAGAGCACGAGCATGATCGCGCAGGAGACGAGATAGAAGGCGTGCAGCGCCCAGACGGGGCCGACGGGGAGGCTGATCACGTAGAGCGAGTACACGGCGTTCGCGACGTTGATCATCGCGATGCTCGAGAGGCTGTACGACGAGACATCCCGCGTGCGCAGCGCCTTGCGCAGCATCGGCAGGTTGCTGACCGCGAACGCGACGGTCGAGACCGCGCCGGCGATCAGTGGGATGTCCATGCTCTGAACGGTAGGCGCGGCATCCCCTCGTCCGCCTCGAACGAATTCCGCATCCTGCCGGATGGGGCATGGGTGATTCTGTGCAGGGCGGGGCCGGACGATGCCGTGCCCTCAGCTCACTGCCGACGAGCCGAGGCCGAGGTCGAGGTCGAGCGATCCGGCGTTGATCACCCGCACCGTGATGCCCGCGGCATCCGCCTCGCGCACCGTCGCCGCGAGCAGCCGTTCCGCGATCGGCGCCACTCGCGTGACGTCCTCGAAGTCGAGGCCGAGTGTCGTCGCACCGGTGTGCTCGAGGAGGCGGCCGCTGTCGTGCACGATCTGCTCGGCCGCGACGAAGTCGAGTTCGCCGCGCAGCGCGATCGTCACGCCCGAGGCACGATCGACGGTGACGGCGCCCGTCGGCGATGGGGGCCCGGCGGTGTGGTCGAACATGTGCAGGCCCGAACGAGCCGAGAGCATCTCGAGGAGCGCGACGCCCCGGCTGCTGTTGCCGGCCGGATCCAGCGGCGGGCTGAATACGCCCACCCCGAACTCGCCGGGCTTCACCGCGACGATGCCGCCGCCCACGCCGGATTTCGCGGGCATCCCGACGCGGAAGATCCACGCCCCCGATCGGTCGTACATGCCGCACGTCGCCATGAGCGAGAGCGTGTCGCGGGCGACGACCTCATCGACGACCCGATCGTGCGTCAGCGGGTGCACCCCGCCGTTCGCCAGCGTCGCCCCCATCAGCGCGAGGTCGGTCGTGGTGACCAGCAGCGCACACTGGCGGAAGTACGGGTCGGTCGCGTCGTCGTCGGCGCCCGCGAGCTCGGGGATGTAGTCCGCGATCACCCCGTCGGCGACGCGGGAGGCCACCTCGACCAGGGCGTCGCCGAGCGCATCGTCGACCGGCCGGCCGAGCAGGGCGGTGTCGGTGTCGTACCTGGCGTCGCCCGTCGGTTCCCCCATGGCCGTCATGCTACGCGCCACGACCCGCTGCGACATCCGTGCCCGGCCCCGGCGACCCGCGCCGCGGGTCACGTCCTGTTCACCGAAACATCAGCCGCCGCTCACCCGCTGGAACGTTCGCGACATCCTGACCTGCCTACCGTGAGCACTGTTCCCCCAACCGAACAGGAAGCACGTATGACCATGCGCATCCGTACCATCGCCGGCGCCGCGCTCTGCGCGACCGCCTTCGCCCTCATCCCCGCCGGGGCGGCCACCGCCGCCAACGGCCCGATCGGCTTCGACCCGATCGACGGCACGCCGTACGCCACGGCCACCGCCGCCTGGACCGAGCCCTTCGTCATCCCGACCGGCTTCACGCAGCAGCTCGTGGCCGACGAGACCGTGCTCGACATCTACGCCGGGGCCGACGACCTCACCGACATGAACACCGTCAACGAGACCGGCCCCGAGGCCGGCCGCTACCTGTACCGCACCCACGAGGTGGGCTCGAACGGCTCGCTCTCGGTCGTCGACCTCAAGACCGGCGAGGCGAAGGTCATCGCGCAGGACGCCGGCTGGCGTCGTCTCGACGGCATCCGCTGGACCCCGTGGGGCACGGTGCTCTTCGCCGAGGAGACCTCGGGCGGTCGCCTCTTCGAGGCGTTCCTCGACCCGAAGGACCCGACGGTCGTCACCCGCATCGAGGAGCGTCGCGAGGTCGGCATCCTCCGCCACGAGGGCATCGAGGCGCTCGCCGACGGCAGCGTCTTCGTCATCGACGAGCTCAACGGCGGCTCGATCTTCAAGTTCGAGCCCACCACGCGCGGCGACCTCTCCGACGGCCAGCTCTACGCGCTGAAGCTCACCGGCCTCGGCGACGCCGAGCAGCTCTGGAACTCGGGCACCTACCAGCAGAAGGTCGGCGCCTTCGAGTGGGTCGCGCTCGACATGGACCAGGTCGTCGTCGACGCGGATGCCGCGGCGAACGCCGTCGCCGCGACCGAGTTCGGCCGCCCCGAGGACGTCGAGGTCATCGGCAACGTGCTCTACGTCGCCAACACCTCTGAGGACCGCGTCGTCGCGATCGACCTCGCGAAGCAGGAGCTCAGCTCGTTCGTCGAGAAGGGCGTGAACGCGCCGGTCGAGAACGCGGGCGCGGGCGTGACCGGGTTCAACAACCCCGACAACCTCGCGCAGGGCCCCGCCGGCCGTCTCTGGATGGTCGAGGACAACTACCTCTCGGACGTGTGGGTCGCCGGGCTCGACAACGACCAGGATGGCGCCGCCGACGTGGTCGAGCAGTTCGCGTCGATCCGCGACACGGGCGCAGAGATCTCGGGCATCTACTTCGGCAAGGACCCGAAGACGCTGTTCCTGAACGTGCAGCACCCCACGAAGGACCTCGCGGACGGCACGTGGATGATCACCAAGCGCTGACGCGCTGACGACGAGGGGCGGGCGGCCGGGACATCCGGTGCCCGCCCCTTCGCCGTGCGTCAGCGCTTCTTCGCGGCGCCGATCTCGTCGCGGCGGAGCAGCACGATGCGGTCGACGACCGAGTCGGGCAGCGGATGCTCCGGGGTGAACCGGATGGTGCCCTTCGACCACGACCAGCCGTCGAGCTCGGCCTCGACGGCACTCACCACGGGCGGACTGAACGGGTACAGGCCGATGTGGTCCTTCGTCGACATGACGCTGAGCAGCGGAGAACCGCGGTAGCGCAGCGCCGGCATCCCATAGCTCCGGCCCTCCACGGCATCGGGCACGAGCGCGACCGCCCGGGCCCGGATGCGTTCGATCAGGTCGCGCTCAGGGCTCTCGAGCCCTGCGATGTAGTCGCTCATCTCCCCCATGGGCCCTCATGGTACGCCCGGCGTCCTACGCTGGGATCATGATCCGGAGACGGGTGATCGTGCACGGCGAGGTCCAGGGCGTGGGCTTCCGCTACTCCGCCCGCTTCGAGGCTGCGCGGCTCGGGGTCGCCGGCTGGGTGCGGAACCGTCCCGACGGCACGGTCGAGGCCGAGGTCGAGGGCGACGAGGCATCCGTCACCGCCATGCTGGAATGGCTCGCGGGGGGCCCGCCGGGAGCGGTCGTGCGCGGCACCGACGTCTCGGAGGCGGAGCCGGTCGGCGAGGCCGGCTTCCGGGTGACGGGCTGAGCGGATGCCCCGGCAGAGGCGACCACGGAAGGAGCCGCCGTGACCGAACCCGGGTATGACGATCCCGCCGCCGAGGACGAGGAGCAGTGGCGCGAGCGGGCGGTCAACGACGCCGTGGCGGGCGAGCACGTGCCCACCGACGACGAGCTCGACCTGGAGAGGCTCGAGCATGAGGGTCTCCACGACGAGGAGGAGCCGCCGGACGACGGCCTCGACGAGGTCTGACCGGATGTCGCGACCGCGTGCTCAGCTCCACACGTCGGGGAGTCGCTGCGCCGACCGCTCGTCGAAGCCATCGCCGACGCGGCGGCGTTCGGCGACGAGGAGCCGCCACACGACGACGCCCGCCAGCACCAGTGAGTAGACGGCAGGCCCCCAGCCTCCGATCGAGATCATCCACCACGCCGAGACGGCCGCGACGGCGATGGTGCCGACCGACGCGAAGATCACGTTCGTTCGCTCGCTCATGACTGGAGACTACGCCGACCCACCGACACGCTGAGGGCCGACGACGAAGGGCCCGCCGGCGAACCGGCGAGCCCTTCGCAATCTCGAGGCGCGCTTCGCGCTCCTCGATCAGCGTGTGAGACTAGATGGCGTTGACGTCCAGCGGGATGCCGGGGCCGAACGTGGTCGACACGGCGCCCTTCTGGATGTACCGGCCCTTGGCGCTCGACGGCTTGAGGCGCACGACCTCCTCGAGGGCGGCCTTGGCGTTCTCCTCGAGCTGCTGCGCGGTGAACGACGACTTGCCGACGACGAAGTGCACGTTGGCGTGCTTGTCGACGCGGAACTCGATCTTGCCGCCCTTGATGTCTTCCACGGCCTTGGCCGGGTTGGGCGTCACGGTGCCGGTCTTGGGGTTCGGCATGAGGCCGCGGGGGCCGAGCACCTTGCCGAGACGGCCGACCTGGCCCATGAGCTCGGGCGTGGCGACGGCCGCGTCGAACGACGTGTAACCGCCGGCGACCTTCTCGATGAGCTCGGCGCCGCCGACCTCGTCGGCACCGGCCGCGATCGCGGCCTCGGCCGCGGGGCCGGTCGCGAAGACGATGACGCGGGCGGTCTTGCCGGTGCCGTGCGGGAGGATGACGGTGCCGCGCACCATCTGGTCGGCCTTGCGGGGGTCGACGCCGAGCTTCAGCGCGACCTCGACGGTCGAGTCGAACCTCGCCGAGCCGGTCTCCTTGGCGAGGGCGACGGCCTCGCTCGGGGTGTAGTACTTGCCGGCCTCGATCTTCTCGGCCGCGGCCCGGTAGGCCTTGGACTTCTGTGCCATGTTGCTTCTCCTTGAGAGAGTGTGGTCATCTGCGCCTGGCAGGCGCTGCCACGAATGCGTGAGTTCTGGCGCGTTCGCCGAGCAGGTCGAAGCGAACGCAGGTCCCTTCGACGAGCTCAGGGACCGGACGGGGTCATTCGACCGTGATGCCCATCGAACGGGCGGTGCCCGCGATGATCTTCGAGGCGGCGTCGACGTCGTTCGCGTTCAGGTCGGCCATCTTGGTCTCGGCGATCTCGCGCACCTGGGCCTGGCTGATCTTGCCGACCTTGGTGGTGTGCGGAACGCCCGAGCCCTTCGCGACGCCGGCGGCCTTCTTGATGAGCTCGGCGGCAGGCGGGGTCTTGAGGATGAACGTGAAGGAACGGTCCTCGTAGACGGTGATCTCGACCGGGATGACGTTGCCGCGCTGCGACTCGGTCGCGGCGTTGTACGCCTTGCAGAACTCCATGATGTTCACGCCGTGCTGACCCAGGGCCGGGCCGATGGGCGGGGCCGGGTTCGCGGCGCCGGCCTTGATCTGAAGCTTGATCAGACCAGTGACCTTCTTCTTCGGTGCCATGATTTCTCTCTTTCTGTTCGAACGCCCGGCGATCGGCCCCTGAGCTTGTCGAAGGGCCGAGTGCCGGGGCACTCTCCCGCAGTTCCGGCGGATCCGGGCCGCGGTGGTCGGTGTGCCTGACGCAGCACAACCCTCCGATGATACCGGAGGGTCGCTGCTGCTCGACTGTGGACGTTACAACTTGGTGACCTGGTCGAAGCTCAGCTCGACCGGGGTCTCGCGCTCGAAGAGCGAGACGAGCACGGTGAGCTTGCCGCTCTCGGGCTTGATCTCGCTGATCGTGCCGGGCAGGCCCGCGAACGAGCCGTCCTTGATGGTGATGGTCTCGCCGATCTCGAAGTCGACCTCGGCGGGGATGGCCCGGGTCGCACCGGCGGCGGCACCGGCCTTCGCGCCCTTGGCGGGTGCGACGTCCTTGATGTCGACGAGGGGCTTCAGCATGTTGAAGGCCTCTTCGAAACGCAGCGGCGTCGGGTTGTGCGCGTTGCCGACGAAGCCCGTGACACCGGGAGTGTGCCGGATGACCGACCAGCTCTCCTCGTTGAGCTCCATGCGCACGAGCACGTAGCCGGGGATGCGCACGCGCGTCACCATCTTGCGCTGGCCGTTCTTGATCTCGACCACGTCTTCCATCGGAACCTCGACCTGGAAGATGTAGTCGGCCATGGCCATGGACTCGCGGCGCTGCTCGATGTTCGCCTTCACGCGGCGCTCGAAGCCGGCGTAGGAGTGGATGACGTACCACTTGCCGGGGAGGAAGCGCAGCTCGCTGCGGAACTCCGCATACGGGTCGACGACCTCGGCGTCCTCCTCGATCACGGCATCGAACGCCGCCTCGGCCTCTTCGGGCGAGTCGATGTCGAGGGCGTCGTCGATCACGGCGTCGGATGCCTCGGCCATCGCGTCGAGCACGGCGACGAGGTCGACCTCGGCGCCCTCGTCGTCCACGACGTGCACGGCGCGGTGCTCGGCCGCCTCGACCGACTCCTCATCGTGCTCGAGGGTCGAGCCCTCCTGCACCTCGTCTTCCTCCGACGACTGCTCGGCAGCCGTGGCCCAGTCGACGTCGTCGCGCTCAGTCCTTGACACTTCTCTCGATTCCTTACTCTCCCGTGCGCCTGCGAGCGCCGAGGTCTCGGTGCCGACGGCCCGATCAGACCCCCGGAGTTCCGAAGACGTACAGCACGAGCCATCCGAACAGCTGGTCGAGACCCCACACGATCGCCATCATGATGATGACGAACACGAGCACCACGACCGTGAAGCTCGCGAGCTCCTTGCGGGTCGGAGTGACGACCTTCTTCAGTTCGGCGATGACCTGCCGGATGAACAGGGCGATCCGCGCGAACGGGTTGCGCCTCGCGGCGCGGTCTCGCTTCGCGTTGGCGACGACGTCCTCGCTGGGTTCGTCGATGATCTTCCGTGCCACCTCGTACACCTTTCGTGGGCCGGCATTCACTGCCGGCTCGCAGGGCGGACAGGACTCGAACCTGCAACCTGCGGTTTTGGAGACCGCTGCTCTACCAATTGAGCCACCGCCCTATGGAACCACCGGACATGCCGGCGGTGTTCCACCGCTGCCTGGACAGCACAAGTCGACCACGTTCTTCTGGGGATGAGCCCTGAAAATAGGCGCAGACAAGCTTGGCTGACTTCAACAACCTCAGCAAGTGTATGCGACCGCCGGGGCAGAGTAAAGCCGAGCGGATGCCCCGGCCGCGGCCCGCGGCATCCGCCCTGTCCTACGACGACGGCGCGCCGTAGGCTTGGCAGCGTGACCGAACACCCGCGCCTGTCCGCCCGAATCGCCGCCATCGCCGAGTCCGCGACGCTCAAGGTCGATGCGAAGGCCAAAGCCCTCCAGGCCGAGGGGCATCCGGTCATCTCCTACGCGGCGGGCGAGCCCGACTTCCCGACGCCCGAGTACATCGTCGAGGCGGCGCTCGCGGCCACGCGCGACCCGAAGAACTACCGGTACACGCCCGCGGCCGGCCTGCCCGAGCTCCGCGAGGCGATCGCGGCGAAGACACTGCGCGACTCGGGCCTCGAGGTCGGCACCGGGCAGATCGTGGTGACGAACGGCGGCAAGCAGGCCGTCTACCAGTCCTTCCAGGTGCTGCTCGACCCGGGCGACGAGGTGCTGGTGCCGACGCCCTACTGGACCACGTATCCCGAGGCGATCAAGCTGGCCGGCGGCCGGCAGGTCGACGTCTTCGCAGGCGCCGACCAGGGCTACCTCGTCACGGTCGAGCAGCTCGAGGCCGCGCGCACCGACCGCACCAAGGCGCTGCTGTTCGTGTCGCCGTCGAACCCGACGGGCGCCGTCTACCCGGCGGAGCAGGTGCGCGCGATCGGCGAGTGGGCGCTCGAGCACGGCATCTGGGTGGTGTCCGACGAGATCTACCAGAACCTCACCTACGCCGACGACGCCGACGGCGTGCCCCCTCGTGCGGTCTCCGTCGTCGAGGCGGTGCCCGCGCTCGCGAACCAGGCCATCCTCGTGAACGGCGTGGCGAAGTCGTACGCGATGACCGGGTGGCGGCTCGGCTGGATGGTGGGTCCCGCCGATGTCATCAAGGGCGCCGCGAACCTGCAGTCGCACCTCTCCTCGAACGTGTCGAACATCTCCCAGCGTGCCGCGATCGCGGCGCTCACGGGCCCGCAGGACGCGGTCGAGGAGATGCGCCGGGCGTTCGACCGCCGCCGCCGCACCATCGTGGCGGAGCTCTCGAAGATCGAGGGCGTGACGGTGCCGGTGCCGCAGGGCGCGTTCTACGTGTATCCGGATGTCTCGGGGCTGCTCGACCGCGAATGGGGCGGCGTCACGCCGACCACCTCCCTCGAGCTCGCCGACCTCATGCTGGAGCAGGCGCAGGTGGCCGCCGTGCCGGGCGAGGCGTTCGGACCGAGCGGTTACCTGCGCTTCAGCTACGCCCTCGGCGACGCGCCCCTGCTCGAGGGCGTGCAGCGCCTGCAGCGCCTGTTCGCCTGAGCCGGGCGCACCGGGCGAGCGGATGCCGGGTCACGACGCATTCTCCGCAGCGATCGCGGCGCGGGACAACGCCGCGTGGTGCGCCTCGGTGTGCGCGGCCCACGGCATCGGCTCCGACGAGGCCGAGGGGGTCTGGCGCGCAGATGCCCCGACGCCCGCCGGCTATCCCGAGGCGGTGACGCTCGAACCCGGGCTCGATCCCGAGGTCGTGCTCGCCGCCCTTCCGACGGGCTCGACGAGCGTGAAGGACTCCTTCGCCGACGTGGACCTCACCGCGGGCGGGTTCCGCGTGCAGTTCGAGGCGCAGTGGATCATGCTCCCGGCATCCGGGCCGAGCGCGGGCGCCGCCGGCATCGACGGGCCCGACCTGCCCGTGCTCACGCCGATCCGCACGCCGGGACACCTCGCCGAGTGGGCGGCATCGCACGGCGGCACCGAGGCATTCGCCTCGGCGCTGCTCGACGATCCGACGGTCGTGATCCTGGGCGAGCGCCGTGGCGGCGCGGTGGTCGCAGGAGCCATCCTCAGCGTCGGCGAGAACGTCATCGGGGTGTCGAACGTGTTCGGTGCGGCATCCGTGTACCCGGCGGCCGCCGCCGATGCCCGGCGACGCCGCCCCGGCAGGCCCGTCGTGGGCTGGGAGACCGACGGCGACCTCGCGGCGCCGCTCGCCGCGGGCTTCCACCGCATCGGCCCGCTCCGCGTGTGGTTGCGCTGAGCACTTCAGGTCGGCCTTCGCCTGGTCGCGCTTGCCCTCGCGCTCGAGGCGCTCGTCCGCTTCGTGCCGAGACCGGGCCCGGCGCGTGGGGTAACGTCGGCACCAGCGGGCACGACGACGTGTCCCGTACCGAGGAGGGCACGATGAGCAATCACACCTATCGGGTCACCGAGATCGTGGGCACGTCGCCCGAGGGCGTCGACACCGCGATCAGCAACGGCATCGCACGCGCGGCGGCGACCATCCGCCACATGGACTGGTTCGAGGTGGTCTCGGTGCGCGGCGAGATCGAGGACGGCGCCGTCGCGCACTACCAGGTGACGCTCAAGGTCGGCTTCCGGATCGAAGACGCCTGATCGTCGCGGGCGGGCATGGGGAACGCCCGCCGTCGGGCCTACGGCTCCGAACGACGGGCGTTCGCCTCTCGTCAGTGGACTCGTCAGTGCTTGAACGCGTCCTTGACGTCCTCCGCGGCGTCCTTCAGGTCGGCCTTCGCCTGCTGGGCCTTGCCCTCTGCCTCGAGACGCTCGTCGTCGGTCATCTTGCCCTTGGCTTCCTTGGCCTTGCCGCCGAGGTCCTCGGCCTTGTTCTCAATGCGGTCGTCGATACCCATCGTCGAACTCCTTCCAGCGGGCGGCGGTCTGCCGTGCCCCGATTCCAGTGAAGGTGACGAACGCGCGAAACGGCAGGGGCTTGCCACTGGCGGAACCACGCGCTAGACGGTATGTAGTGACCCCTTCTGGGTGAGGGGGTT
>NZ_SJZG01000001.1 GCF_004959775.1 Agromyces sp. H66 | reverse complement strand
GCACGTTGAACCACCAGAACGGCTCGTCGCCCGCGGTGATGCCCGTGACCGTGAGTCCGTCGAGCTCGTCGAAGTCGGCGCGGCCGGTGAACGCCTCGACGATGCGCGTGTACGCCGCGGGCACGTCGGAGACGGTCGAGTTGATCTCGCCCGAGAGCGCGTAGGGGTCGAACCGTGCCGCGAACTCGGAGAGCGGGGCCTCCTGCGCCCCCAGCTCGGCGAGCACGTGCATGGCCGCGAGCATGCCGTTGTCGGCGCCCCAGAAGTCGCGGAAGTAGTAGTGCGCCGAGTGCTCGCCGCCGAAGACCGCGCCGGTCTCCGCCATGCGGTCCTTGATGAGCGAGTGGCCCACGCGGGTGCGCACCGCGAGCGCCCCGGCCTCCTCGATCACCTCGGGCACGATGCGCGAGGTGATGAGGTTGTGGATCACGACGACATCGTGCTCGCCCGCGGCGCGCACGCGCGCGATCTCGCGCAGCGCCACGATCGCGGCGATCGCCGACGGGGTGACCGCCTCGCCCCGTTCGTCGACGACGAAGCAGCGGTCGGCGTCGCCGTCGAAGGCGAGCCCGAGGTCGGCGCCGTGCTCGACGACGGCGCGCTGCAGGTCGACGAGGTTGGCGGGCTCGAGCGGGTTCGCCTCGTGGTTCGGGAACGTGCCGTCGAGCTCGAAGTACAGCGGCACGATCTCGAGGGGCAGCGCGGGCAGGCCGGCGGCCTCGCCGAGCACGGCCGGCACCGTGAGGCCGCCCATGCCGTTGCCGGCGTCGACGACGATCTTGAGCGGTCGGATGCCGCTGAGGTCGACGAGTGAGCGGAGGTGGGCCGCGTAGTCGTGGAGCACGTCGACCTCGACGACCGAACCCGTGGTCGGGGCATCCGCGATGCCCTGCTCGAGGTGGTCGGCGGCCCGGTCGCGGATGGCGGCGAGCCCGGTGTCGAGCGAGATGCCTTGGGCGCCCGCGCGCGAGAACTTGATGCCGTTGTAGGCGGCGGGGTTGTGGCTCGCGGTGAACATGGCCGCCGGCGCGTTCATCGAACCCGAGGCGAAGTAGGTCTCGTCGGTGGAGCAGAGGCCGATGGCCACGACGTCGGCGCCGCGTCGCGTCGCACCGCGCGCGAAGGCGGTCGCGAAGCCGGGAGACGAATCGCGCATGTCGTGGCCGACCACGATGCGGCCGCCCGCCGCTCCGACCTCGTCGACGAACGCCGCACCGAGCGCTTCGACCGTCGCGACGGTGAGACCCTCCCCCACGATGCCGCGGACGTCGTAGGCCTTCACGATGGCGTCGAGGCGCGCGCGAGCCTCGGATGGTGCAGCAGAATTCACGCCTTGAAACCTACCTCACCGAGTGAGACGTGCCGCACCACCTGCCAGCCCACCGGTGCCGAGGTGCGCTCGGCGTGGCGCGCGCACAGGTCGTAGCCGTGCGGCTCGCGCGTGATGGCGAGCGGGCCGAGCACGGCCATCGAGTCGGCATAGTCGAACGTCAGCGTCGCGACCGCCTCGGCGGCGCATGCGGTGCGCGAACAACGTCTCATGGCTTCACCAGAGTAGCGACGGCAGCGGACATTACGATGGAAGGCATGCCTCGATCCCGTCGTGTCGCGACACCACGTTCTCCGCGTCGACTCGCGCGAGACCGGCACGGCCGCGGCATCCGCTCGGCCGTGACCGGTCCGCACCTCGAACCGCTCCGCACCCGCCTCGACGAGTTCGACTTCACGATCGCGACCACCGCGGCCTACCTGCGCGGCCTCTGGCCCGAACTCGAGGGCGTCGTGTTCGAGGTGGCGCAGGCTCCGGCCGAGGCGATCCACGGCGACCACATCGACCGATGGAAGGTCTGGCACGACGAGCGCCGCATCACGTTCTACCGGCTGCCCATCGTGCGCTTCCTGCGGTTGCAGGAGGGCGAGGACCGCGACGAGAAGCTCCTGATCGAGAGCTGCGTGTTCCGGGCGGTCGCCGAGCTCCTCGACAAGGACCCGTGGGAGCTCGCGCCGGGCCGCTATCGGCACCTCTGAGGCGCGACGCGTCGCCCGCGCCCGGGCGTCGCGTCAGCGCGGGTACACCCGGATCGGCGAGTCGAGCGGGCCGGGCGGCTGCACGCCGAACGACGCCAGCTGGTCGTCGCCCGCGAACGACACCGTCGCGTACAGCCCCTCGGTGCCGCGGAGCACGACGGACGCCCCGCCCTCGAGTTGCACCGACGCGGCGCCCGCCGCGGGCACCGTGACGGTGCGCTCCGATCCGTTGCTCGCGACCGTGACCTCGGCCGCGGCGTCGGCGTCGGGATTCACGAGGTGCAGCGTCGGCGACGGCCCGGGCGGCACCGCGACGACGGCCGCATCGAGGAGCGGCGCCGTGGCGACGGTCCAGGCGAGGTCGCCGGGCGCCGAGGCATCCGTCTGTCCGGTGGTCGCCCCCACCGTGGCGCGTGCGGCGGCGACGACCGGGGCGTCCGACTCGATGCGGATCGTGTAGGCGCCCGCGTCGAGCACGCCGAGCGGCACGTCGACGACCTGGCCCGGCTGCAGCGTCGCCTCGATCGTGGTGCCGCCCGACCCCGACTCGGGGACGACGCCGATCGAGACCTCGGCGGTCGCGTCACCGGGTGCGAGCAGGCGCACGGCGGGGTGTTCGTCGCCGTCGGCGTGGTCCTCGGTCGCCTCGACGCCACCCGATTGCGGCACGAGGAACCCCGGGATCACCTGGCGCGTCGACGGGGCGGCCGTGGCGCCCGTGAGCTCGATGCCGGCGGGCGCGAGGCCGACGACGACCGAGTGCTCGAGGCTCGCCGCGATCCCGCCGCCGGTCGCCGTGACGTGCACGACGGGCGACGTGAGGTTCGGCGCGAGGCCGGCGAGCGAGAGCACGCGCTGCGTGCCGGGCGGCACGATTATCCCGAGCGCCGACGGAGCCTCGACGGCTCCGGTCTCGCCGATCACGCGCACGTCCACGGTCGCGGCGACGGCCGACGGGTTCGAGAGGAGCACGAGCCCGCTGCGGCCGAGACTCGTCGACCCGGCTACTAGCCATGACTCGGCGACGGCCTCGCCGCACGCCGCCGCGGTGAATCCCGACAGGTTCTCGCTCTCGACCGTCTGCGACTGCGCGCCCGCGAGCATGCCCGCGTCGACGCCACCGGGCTCCGCGGCGATCGCGACGGGCGAGCCGTCCTCGGCGGCGCGCGGGTTGCCCGGCGCCTCGAGCGGCACCTCCTCGAGGGCGACGCCCGACGGCTCGGTCGCGGTCACCAGGTCGGCGGAACCGACGGACGACGCGGTGGTCGCGGCCGTCGGGTCCTCGCCGAGGGCGAGCAGGGGTCCGGGGCAGACTCGCAGCTGCCGACTCTCCGCGGGCTGCACCTCGAGCGACGGCACCTCGGCGCGGTGCTCGGGCCACGGCACGAGCGCGGCTGCCGCGACGGTGCCGACGGCGAGCGCGGCGGCCGCGACGAACGCGAGTGCGCGAGCGCCGATGCGCAGGAGCTTCCGGTCAACGGCCATCGTCGTCTCCTTCCGGCGCGTCGGCGGTCGGGTGGGTGCGGTCGACGGATGCCTCGACCGGCGCCTCCTCGGCCCCACGCGCAGCGGGCCGCGGCGGCAGGAAGCGGCGGCGCGGGCGGCGCCGCACCGGACGGCGATCGGGCTCGCGTCCGGCCCCGGTGGGGATCGACAGGAGCAGTGTCGCGCCGATCACGACGAGCTGCACGGTGGTGATGACGGCCGAGAGCCAGCCGCCCGCGCCGGCTGGGATGCGTGCGGCCGCGGCATCCTGCTCGGCTGCGGCGAACCGCCACAGGGTGCCGAAGTCGGTCTCGCCGACGGCGACGAGCGACGCGTTGCCGTCGAGCGCGGTGCGGGCACGCGTCTCGGCCTGCGTCGGTTCCCGCGCGTCGTCGGTCGCGGGCACGAGCAGCACGAACGCGACGCCGAACTCGCGTACCGCGGCCTCGGGGTCGAACCCGCTGCGCGAGGCGAGGTTGCCGGCGATCGTCGCGAGTTCCTCCTCGTC
The DNA here is from genome assembly GCF_004959775.1 of Agromyces sp. H66. Lineage (GTDB taxonomy): Bacteria > Actinomycetota > Actinomycetes > Actinomycetales > Microbacteriaceae > Agromyces. Next base: position 678,082 of record NZ_SJZG01000001.1, on the reverse strand, counting down.
GGCGGTGAGCTCGGTGCGCGTCTGGTCGAGGGTGGACTGGTCGTCGAGCGTGGCTCCGGTGCCGTGCTCGAGGGTGGCCCGGATGCCGCCGTCCCGCTCGGGTTCCATCACGAGCGTCGTGACCCGCGGATCCGCCTCGGCCTGGGCGACCACGTACGCCGGCAGGCTGCGCTCGCCCGCGGGCGCGAGCGGCACGGCGCCGGTCGCGATCGCCACGACCGACGGCGCGACCGCGACGATCGCGACCAGCGCGACTGTACCTGCGATCACGGCGGCGCCGCGGCGCAGGGCGTCGAGTGCGACGACGGCCGCGAGGATGAGCCCGAGCCACGCGAGGCTGAGACCGGCGCCCGACCAGAGGGGCACGACCTCGAGGCCGACGCTCGCGACCGAGACGTGCGTCGCCGCGATGGCGGTGGCGAATCCGGCGAGGACCGTGCCGAGTGCGAGCAGGGCGCGTCGGAGGTGGGGCGAGAACACCGCCGCGAGCGCGGTGAGCACGAGCGGTGCGACGAGCACGGATGCCACGATGCGGGGGTCGAGCGGCGTCACCGCGCGCACGAGCTCCTCCCATCCGCCCCATCCGCCGCCGGGCAGGCCGAGCGCGAGCTGCCACGCGGTCGGGGTCGTCCCGCCGACCGGCACGCCGGGGTCGGCGAGGAGGCCCAACGGCGTGCCGCGACCGACCTGCTCGATCACGAGCGGCAGCGCGAGGGCGAGCGCGGGGATCGGGAGACCGGCGAGTCGCACGGCGGCACGGCCGCTCACGGCGAGGGCGACGACCCAGCCGACGACGAGCGCCGGCGTGAGGCTCGGCGCCGCGGCGACGACCGCCGCGAACAGCAGCGACGCCGTCGCGGCCGCGGCCCACGACGTCGCCGCGCCGAGCACGGCGAACACGAGCCAGCCGAGGAGCACATGGGCGAGAACGGCGCCCGGGCGTCCGTCGGCGAGCGCGGCGAGGAACATCGGCGCCGCGGCCCAGGCGATGGCCGCGAGGGCACGGACCGAGCCGCGCTCGGTGAGTCGGGATGCCGCGAACCACACGCCCATCGCCGCGGCGGGGAGCGCGACGAGCCAGAGCAGCACGACGGCGAACGATGGCGACCAGAACGTCAGGGAGCCGAGCACGGCCAGCACGGCCGCGAACGGGTCGGCGGCGCCCGCGAAGCCGGTGCCGATGTCGCGCCATCCGTAGGCGGCGTTGCGCCAGAGTTCGGCGAATCCCGAGAGTGGCAGAAGCCCGCCGCCGCCCACGCCCGTCGCCCCGATGAGCCACGAGAACAGGCCGATCGAGGCGGCGCTCGTGGCGAGCAGCACCCAGCCGCCGCCCGCGCCCAGGAACTGCAGCTCGTCGGTACGCCCACGAGCCCGGGCGCGACGCGCCTCGGCCGCCGCCTGACGTCGCCGGCGCACCTCGTCGGGCTGCATCCGCAGCGGTGCGATCGACGACCAGCCGGTCGTGCGCGACCTCGCGAGCACTCGACGTGCACGGGCGACGCGCCTCGCCGAGAACATCGTGACGAGGGCGGCGGCGAACTCCCCGGCGATGGCTCCAGGCCGCTTGACGAGCAGGTGTCGGATCGAACGCAACAGCGCGAGCGGGAGGAAGCTGAGCCAGTGCAGCGGCACGAGCGCCGCGTGCGCGTAGACGAGCCTGCGGTGCAGTTCGGCCGCCCGCGCCGCCCGGGCACGCCGCCGCACGGCGCGACCGCGGCCGTCTCCCTCGGGGCCGGCCACGCCGTCGGCGGCGAATCGCACCCGCGCCTCCGGGACGACGGCGATGCGGTGCCCGGCGAGGCGCGCGCGCACGCCGAGGTCGAGCGCGTCGTCGACCGTCGGCAGCGCGGGATCGAAGCCGTCGAGCGCGCGCCACACGGTGTGGCGCACGAGCATGGCGGCGGGGTCGAGTCCGAGCACGTCGCTGAGGCGGTCGTGCTGGCCCTGGTCGAGCTCGCCGGCGACGATGGGAACGCTGCGGCCGAGGCGCGTCAGCGTTCGGCCCATCCCTGCGATCCGTTCGGGTTCGTCCCACTCCATGAGCTTCGGCCCCGCAACGGCCACGGACCTCGCGGTCTCGAGGGCGGCGACGAGGGCGGCGAGCGCGTCGGCCTCGGGTGCGGAATCCTCGGCGAGAAGCCAGAGCGCGTCGGCGTCGGACTCGGGAGCGTCGAGTACCCGCTCGCCCGCACGCACGGCCTCGCCGAAGCTCAGCGGTTCCTGCAGTTCGACGACGTGCGTCGCCCCGGCCGCCGCGGCCTGCTCGCGTGCCTGGGCGTCGGCTGCGGCGAGGACGACGACGAGCGCGTCGGGCGTCCGCACCTGCGATCGGATGCCGTCGAGGGTGCCGGCGAGGTGGTCGCCGCCGTGACGCACGACGAGGACGGCGGTGACTCTGGGGAACATCGGGGTCAGCCTAAGCGGCCCTCGTCGCGGCATCCGGAACCGAGCCGGGCGCGCCATGAAACAGGCGCCCGCGACGTGACCTCATGATCACGCAACGGACGCCTGGCGCGCGCGCCGCCGCCCGGTGCGGGCCATCGCCCGCACCGGGTCGACGTCACACGGCGCGTTTGCGGAGCTTGCGGCGCTCGCGCTCGGAGAGCCCGCCCCAGATGCCGAAACGCTCGTCGTTCGCGAGTGCGTACTCCAGGCACTCGCCGCGCACTTCGCATCCGGTGCAGATCTTCTTCGCGTCGCGAGTCGAACCGCCCTTTTCAGGGAAGAACGCCTCGGGATCGGTCTGTGCACATAACGCGTCGCTCTGCCATGCCAACGGATTCTCGTCGTCTGCCCCCGGACGAACCCCCGGAACGCCGAGTCTCACCGGATCGACGAACCAATCGTCAGGTACTCCAGAACGATATTCAGGATTGCCCATATCGTCTCCCACCCAGTTGTACCGACCACCCAGAGGGTGTGTCATGACCAATTACACCGGTGTAATTCGTGAGAGTCAAGTCGCAGATCGTAAACCCTCAAGCGGCAATCGAGGCTTCAACCCGGGCGCGACACGCCGACGGTGTTCCGCAGACGTTACATTCTCGGCTGGGCGAAATGTCATCCCCCAGTGCGGGGGCCACCCTGGCAGGGCGCGAATCTCCCGGCGGTCGAGTTCGTCGACGGCGGATCAGTCGACGGATGCCGCGCGGCGGGCCTCCCAGGCGCTGTCGACCATCTCGGCGAGCGTGTGCCGCATCCGCCAGTCGAGGTCGCGTGCGGCGAGCTCGCCCGACGCGACGATGCGGGCCGGGTCGCCGGGGCGCCGCGGGCCGATCTCGGGCGCGAATTCGATGCCGGTGACGGCCGCGACGGCGCGCATGATCTCCCCCACCGAGACGCCGTCGCCCGATCCGAGGTTGTACACGGGCTCGAGGGAGTCGCCGGCGTCGAGCCGCCAGGCCGCCACGACGTGCGCTGCGGCGAGGTCGGCCACGTGGATGTAGTCGCGCACGCACGTGCCGTCGGGCGTCGGGTAGTCGCCGCCGTTGATCCGGGGAGTGCGACCTTCGAGCAGCGCGTCGAAGACGAGTGGGAAGAGGTTGTGGGGGCTCGCGTCGTAGACCTCGGCCGATCCCGAGCCGACGACGTTGAAGTAGCGCAGACTGGTGTGCCGCAGGCCGGTCGCGCGCGCCTGGTCGGCGAGCAGCCACTCGCCGATGAGCTTGGACTCGCCGTACGGTGACTCGGGATGCCGCTCCGTGTCCTCCGTGACGAGGTCGACGTCGGGCGTGCCGTACACGGCGGCGCTCGACGAGAACACGATGCGGTCGACCCCCGTGGCCTCCATGGCGGCGAGCAGCGTCGCCGTGCCGGTGACGTTCTGCCGGTAGGTGTGCAACGGCCGGCTGACCGAGACGCCCGCGTACTTGAAGCCGGCGAGGTGCACGACGCCCTGCACGTTGAAGCGCTTCATGGTGGCCTCGAGCTGCGCTCCGTCGAGGATCGTGCCGTGCACGAACGGCGTGGCCGGAGGGAGGAACGCGTGCCGGCCGCTCGAGAGATCGTCGACGACGACCGTGTCGATGCCCTGATCGGCGAACGCCCGCACGACGTGCGCGCCGATGTATCCGGCGCCTCCGGTGACCATCCAGCTCATGTTCCCGCCCTCCACGTGGGGCCGGTCCCCGCGCTCACTCGATCGTAGTGAGGGGCGCGGGTACGAGCTGACGGATGCCTCCGGCCCGGGGTGCGCTCAGACGACGCGGGTCGGCAGGTTCTCCGCGTGCCGGTTGCGGTCGCGGATCTCGGGCCGTCCGTAGCCGTCGCCCTCGAGGCGTAGCACGGTGGCGAGCACGCCCCACACGGCGAGGCCCGCGATGACGAGGAAGACGATGGTGGTCATGGCAGAAATTCTACTCCTTGCGACATCCTGCCGATAGTGGCAGAGTGACAGCAGAACGATTATTTTCTGCCATTCGGAGGATCCCGTGCTCCAGACCATCGCCTGCATCGCCTTGCCCCAGATGGCGCCGTTCGAGTTCGGCGTGATCTGCGAGGTCTTCGGCATCGACCGCCGGGAGCACGGCGGGCCCACCTTCGACTTCCACGTCGTCGCCGCCGACCCCGGTCCGATCTCGACGAAGCTCGGATTCGACGTCGTCGTGAACGAGGGCCTCGACTTCGCGTACGAGGCCGATCTCGTCGCGGTGCCGGCCTCGCTGGTCGGATCGCCCGCCGACGAGCGGGTGCTCGACGTGATCCGGCACGCCGTCGACCGCGGCGCCTGGGTGCTCTCGGTGTGCTCGGGCGCGTTCACCCTGGGCTATGCCGGGGTGCTCGACGGCCGGCGGGCGACCACCCACTGGATGTACACCGACAAGATGGCACGCCTGTTCCCCAACACCGAGGTCGACCCCGACGTGCTCTTCGTGCAAGACGGCAAGGTCGTCACCGGCGCCGGCACGGCCGCGGGCATCGACGCGGCGCTGCACATCGTGCGCACCGAACTCGGCGCGAGCGCGGCGAACATCGTGGCGCGCCGCATGGTCGTGCCGCCGCAGCGCGACGGCGGGCAGTCGCAGTTCATCCAGACGCCCGTGCCCGACCGCGGCAGCGACTCGTTCGCGAAGGTCACCGAGTGGATGCTCGAGCACCTCGACCAGGACCTCACCGTCGACCTGCTCGCCCGCAAGGCCCTCATGTCGCCGCGCACGTTCGCGAGGCGGTTCCGCGCCGAGACCGGCACCACGCCCAACGCGTGGCTCAACCGCCAGCGGCTGCTGCGTGCCCAGCAACTGCTCGAGGAGACATCCCTCACCCTCGAGGAGATCGCCCGCGAGACCGGCTTCGGCGCGGCCGCCGTCATGCGGCACCACTTCCTCAAGGTGCTGCAGACCACTCCCACCCAGTACCGGCGGCTGTTCGGCGTGCGGGCGGCCGGCTGACCGGGTCGCGGCGGTTACCTATCCTTGCAGCAGCCCCCTCATATCTCGATCCGGCCAGGCGAGGGCGGCGTTGATGTCGGTTCCCCGGCGAGGATGGCGGTGACCATTCGCGCTGCGCGGTCGGGGAGTAGGTCGCCTGGGTAGAACTCCTCGTAGAGTTCCTCCGCGTCCTCGAGCGTGCGGATCTCGCAGAGCGCGAGCAGGAGCCGAATGTCGCGAGTATCGCGACCGGGTCTGTTCGCGCGGAGCTTCATCGCGAGCATCGCTTCCTTCGACGCGACCTGGATGATGATGCCGTGCTTGTCGTAGATCGTGTCCCACTCCACCGCGCGGCCGAGAGTCGGGATCGCGTCGGCGTTGTTCACCTCGAAGTTCAGCCAGTGCGGATCCCAACCGTGCCGGTTGGCAACCCGCTCGGCGGCTGCGGCGACCGACTCGTCAGAGCCCGGGTGTGCGTGCAGCGCATCCAGATCCTGTGTGGTTCCTCGGTCGAAGTAGCGCAGGGCGAGCGCTGCTCCGCCAACCAGTCGGATGCCTGCGACCTCGCCGGCGGCGCGAAGCTCGGCGACGAGGTCTCGGAGACCGGTGATGATCTCATCCCGGTCGAGCGCAGTGCCCGGCATCAGACGCTCGCGAATGTGTCGGCCCAAGCAAGCACGCCACGCTCAGCGAACTCGTCCGGGACGTCGTCACGCCCGGGCGCGGGGTCGGCAGGGTCGACCCTGAAGACCGTAGGTTCGCCCGCCACCCGATCGGGGTCGTCCACCCAGGCGGGCAGTGGAATCCGTTCCTGGTTCAGTCGCCAGGCCACGAGCGCGGCGATCGCTGCATCCCACACCCGGTCCCCTGTGGGCTCCGGTTCAGCCAGCGCGAGGATGCCTCGGACGAGACCATGCTCGGCGTTGAGATCGTCGTTCAACTGAAGCAGCGCACGCAGCGCTCGATCCGGATCCTTGGCATGAAGATAACCGCGGATCGCGGCCGCCGCGGTCGCAGCGTCATCCCGACGCGTCGGAGCGGCGTACAGTCGGTGCCCGGTACCGGCGAGCAACCGGTCAACGGTGCTGAACGCGGCATCCCTCCCCCGCTCGTGGTGCGAGACGCTCGCCTGATCGATACCGGTCAGCTCTGCAAGCCTCGACTGGGTGAGGTGCCGGCTCTTTCGCGCGGCGCGAACGAGCGTCGATGACGTCGTCATGATGACCACCGCCTTCCGAATATGACACCACCATCATATTTGATTGCGAGCGAAACAGGGATACCGACCGGAACAAAGCGCAGTCCGAATCAGAGTGCGTCCTCCGCGAGGCGGCGGAGCCCGGCGAGAGCACATCCGATGCACTGCGCCGGGCGCCGCGTGTGCTCGATCATGAACGCTGGTTGGAACGGTTCCGCGCCGACGCTGACTCGTTGAAGGACGAAAACATCAACGCGGAGCCTGAACCTTGGTGATCAATCGGGCCCGCCGGCCCGTGTTCACGCGATCTGGATGCGTTCGTCTCCGAGTTCGACTTCGATGCGGAGGTGCCCGCCGACAGCCTCGACGTAGCGGCGCAGTGTGTCGACCTGGGCGCGTTCGATATCGCCGTGCTCGATTCGAGAGACCCGGTTCTGACTCACCTGCAACCGCTCCGCGAGTTCGACCTGCGTCAACTCGGATGCCTCGCGGAGTTCCCGAAGCCGATACGCGCGAACTTCGTCCAGCATGCGCTTCTTCTGCGCATCGACCCGGGCGCGGTCAACCGGGCGCTGCCGCAGCAGTTCATCAAGACCCTTGGTCATCATGTCCTCCCCCGCCGTTCCAGGTGATCGTCGAACCGATCGTCTGCGACAGGAATGTTCTTCGTGTACCACTTCTTCCAGTTGCCGGCCTTATCACCGGCGACCAACAGGATCGCCTGCCGTTGCGGATCGAACGCGAACAGCACCCGCAACTCGGATCGACCGCTCGAGCCCGGCCGCAACTCCTTCATGTTCCGATGACGAGAGCCGACGACCGAATCCACCAGCGGACGACCCAAGTGCGGACCATGCTCGGCAAGCAACTCCAACGCCGCGACGACCTGTTCATAGGACGACTCATCCAGCGAGGTCAACCACTCCTCGACGAACTCGACATCCACTGTCCACATCGACCCCAGTCTACAACGCTTGCGCTATACAACGTGCATGTTGTGCCACAGCATCGCGGGTCCTCAGGATCATCACGTCTGATAAACCCGGACGGGAGGAGGGCACCCTCTGCGCCCGTCTCAACGACGGGCTCACGGAGCTCGCACCGATACACGCTGGGGCGCGGCGAAAAGACGACCCTTCCAAGAAATCAGGTCTCCGAACACGCCGGGGCGGCTCACTTGTCGGTTGGCACCGTCGTCCCCACCTCGACCTCGGCGGGACGCTCCGTTCACCGACCGAATTGCGATCGATGACCGCCCGACCAAGTTGCTCATCGATCAGGTTCGTTCGATCGATGTCAACTACGTCGTCGGCGACCCGGTCGACTACCTCCGCGGTGGACTACTCAAACCTGGCGGGGTTCTTCACCGTACGACGTTGCGGCCAACCGCGCCCAGAATATCGGCGAGCCAAACCAAGCCGTAGGAGATTGTTGCGCGCGTGCCGTCCGCGATCTCAGTTACGTTTTCAAGCGAATCACTCAGGGATCCAACCGTGTGCTCGGTTGGCTTCTCGTAGAGCGAATACAACTGCTCGGGCGCGACGCTCCAGAAGTAGTCCTCGTCGACCTCCACAACATCGCCGCCGATCTCCTCGAGGTGATCCAATAGCAGCGTGCTAGCCCTACGCAGCAGTTCGATTGATATCTCCACAGCACTATCTTCTTCCACGTAGTTGGTCGATCTGCTGTTGAAATCCGCGTATCTCCTTCTCAAGATGATTAATTCGACCGCTGATGATCGACTCGCGAATCTCTGGAGTTGCGGCATTCTCGAGAAGGCCCCTGTTGTCGTAGGCATCAGGATTCGCGCGATAGGCATCAAGCTTGGCGACATGGGAGTCACGCTGATCCTCAAGGGACTTCAGAACCCTCTGTTCCGAAGCCGATAGGCCGTTCCCCTCGGCCGCACCGCCGTTTCCGCCAGCTGAGTTGCGGTTCATGACCTGCATGCTGCTGTCGGTTTGGGCGTGCTGGATCAGGCTCGAGCCGGCAATGCCTACCGCGGTAGCTCCGGCAGCCACGAGCGCGACAGATGCTGCGGCGGCGGGACCACCAGCGAGGCAGCCGACGCCGCTGAGGCACACCGCGCCACCGCCCGCAGTTCCGCCGACCCCGCCGAGGATGCCGAGCAGGCCGAGCAGCAGCGCGGTGACCTCCTCTGGATGGCTGAGAATGGCGTTGCCGAGCGAAGCCAGCGCGTTGACGACGTCCGCCGTGTTGTTCAGCGTCAACTGCCACAGCACCTCCGACGCGAACAAGCCTGCGGAGCTCGCCTGCTGCCACCACCCAGCACTTCCAGACGACGAGCCAGTGACCGGCGGGTCGACCGTTTCTGATCGGGACTGTCTGATTTTCGGTGTTTCTGGGTCGGCCTGACCGGAAGGAACAGGCCGTGATGGACACGACCGAGATGATCGATCCCGTGACGGGAGAGATCATCGATGAGCAGCAGCTCGCGGAGCAGCTGCTCAGGCAGGCGAAGGAGCAGGGGTCGATCTGATCGGCCCGGATGGGCTGCTGAACGGGTTGACGAAGCGGGTGCTGGAGTCCGCGCTCGAGGTCGAGATGAGCGAGCATCTCGGCCGCGACAAGCACCAGCCGGCCGCGGGTGGCAATGTCCGCAACGGCACAAGGTCGAAGACCGTGCTCACCGAGGTGGGGCCGGTGCAGATCGACGTGCCGCGGGACCGGGCGGGCTCGTTCGAGCCGCAGATCGTGAAGAAGCGGCAACGCCGCCTGGACGGGGTCGACGAGATCGTGCTGTCGCTGACGGCGCGCGGGTTGACGACCGGGGAGGTCGCGGCGCACTTCGACGACGTGTACGGCGCGAGCGTGTCGAAGGACACGATCAGTCGGATCACGGACAAGGTCGTCGACGAGATGACCGAGTGGATGAACCGGCCGCTGGACCGCGTGTACCCGGTGGTGTTCATCGACGCCCTCGTCGTGAAGGTCCGCGACGGGCAGGTGCGGAACAAGCCGTTCTACATCGCCGTCGGCGTCACCGTGAACGGTGAACGCGACATCCTCGGCATCTGGGCCGGCGACGGCGGCGAGGGCGCGAAGTTCTGGCTCGGCGTGCTGACCGAGATCAAGAACCGCGGCGTCGAGGACGTCTGCATCGCCGTCTGCGACGGGCTGAAGGGTCTGCCGGAATCGATCAACACGGCCTGGCCGCTCGCGATCGTGCAGACCTGCATCATCCATTTGATCCGGGGCACGTTCCGCTTCGCGTCCCGCGCGGACTGGGAAGAGCTCGGCAAAGACCTCCGGCCGGTGTACACGGCACCGACCGAGGCCGCTGCGCAGGCCCGGTTCGCGGAGTTCGACGAGAAGTGGGGCGGCCGCTACCCGGCGATCACGAAGCTCTGGCAATCCGTGTGGAGTGAGTTCGTGCCGTTCCTGGACTGGGACGTCGAGATCCGTCGGATCGTGTGCTCGACCAATGCGATCGAGTCGCTCAACGCCCGCTACCGCCGCGCCGTCAGGGCGCGCGGTCACTTCCCCAACGACGCGGCCGCACTGAAGTGCCTCTACCTCGTGACCCGCTCACTTGACCCGACCGGGCGCGGCAGGGCACGCTGGGCCACGAGATGGAAGCCGGCACTGAACGCGTTCGCGATCGCCTTCGAAGGCCGCATCAACTAATGACCGCCGACCCAGAAACACCGTTCATCGGACAGACCCCTGTCCACATCGGCCCCAGTCTACAACACTTGCGCTATACAACGTGCATGTTGTGAGGCCCAGCATCGCGGCTCCCACGGTCATCGCGTCTGATCACCCCGGTACCTCACGAGCGCACTCTCTGCGCCCCTCGCACCGATGGGCTCACGAAGCTCGCACCGATAGACGCTGGGGCGCGGCGAAAAGACGACCCTTCCAAGAAATCAAGTCTCCGAACACGCCGGGGCGGCTCAGTCAGAGAATGTCGCCGGCTTCACCCGTTAATAGCGACTCAGTCTCGACCGCCATACCTTCCACCCCACTGTAATCAACGGAGGAATGGAATGCCTCGAAAGCCGCGCGGATCGCCTTGTCCTCCCGATCTTTCTGGACCACCGCCTGGCCGTTCTTCTCGACGAGGTAGGCGTGGAGTTGATCCGAGTAGCCATCAGCGGCGTCCGCGGATAGGGGCCCAGCTGCCAACGCCGATTTCGCTTGACGAAGGATATCGATCGGGGCTGTGCCCATCGACTCGACGCCGAGCGCCGCGTCGATGATTGCCATCGCGACGAGACGGTGGGCTTCGATCTCACTTTCGCGAAAACCTCGAAAGTACGCGCTGATCAGAACATCCCTTAGGCGTGTCATCGGGGCTTCACCCCGAACTGATTCATCACAGACTTGCAGACACTGCAAGGGGCTTTCATTAGACCACGCCCGGGCGGCGTCGCGCCCACGGCGCGGGTATCGATCACCGCACCCCGCGACGCCCCTTCCTTGATTGAGAGCCGTGTTCATACATTCGATCTCAGCGCACTGTCCGAAGATGCGCATCTTCTGGAACCGCGTGGGTACGTTGGCGAGTGCGTCGCTCATAGATGGATGCAACACACGTGATGAGCCGGACTGCCCGAAGATTGGGGCACCAAGCGACGCTTGAGTACGTGTGGTGGTGGAACAACCAGCGACTGCACGGCGAGCTCGACCTGCGCACCCCGATCGGGGTCGAGCAGGCGTATTGCGCTGACCAGGAGTCAGCCCAGCCGGCGCCCGCCGGACAAGGACACCGATAGGAACAAAACCCAGGCCGAATCAGAATTCGACCTCGATCCGGATCCTTCCAACCTCGCCCCCACTTTGTGACGAAGAGCCCCATATCGCGATCAGTCCGCGGCGGCACGAGGGATGCCGACTGCGTCGCTGACAATGTCGTCGATGGTGCGAAAGCTCTGAAGACCGTACTCGCCGACAGGGCCCACGGGTTTAGAGATCCGATTGCTCATCTCATCGAAGAACGCCCCGGTCACTGCTTCATCAGAGAAGCAGTGCATGGGAAGAAGTTCGACCTCATCTCCCGAGATGTTCTCGACGTTCCGGAAGTATCCGCGCGTCCACGGGAGTCGGTTCGTCAGGATCGGCCGAACGAGCAACCGATCGGGCCGTAGTGCATCCTTCGGTATGTCGTCGGGAGAAGCAGCAGCGTAGTCGAAGATGTAGATGAGGACCGCCGGTTTGGCTCCAGCTGCTCGCGTCCAACGCGCATCAGTCCTCACGACCATTCCGATTCGGAATGATTCGTCAGGGAGCTGAAACACGAATACGTCACCTGGTCTTGGAGCCCGTCTTGAGGGCTGAAGGACGCGCATATTGGGGGTCGGATTCACTTCGGATACCCGTTCGTCACTAACCATCGTTCACCCCAGTCGACAGCATCCTGATACCAGCCATGGTTAGGGGAGATACTGTGAATCTTGTTCTGGAATGCGCCGCCTTCTCGCACGGTACCACCTGCGTCGGAGTCGTCCGTGGCGTGATCACCGTCAGGTGGTCGAGGGGATCATCTTCCGGTACCGGACGGGCCTGCCGTGGCGGGACCTGACGGAGCGGTTCGGGCCGTGGCAGACGGTGTGGAAGCGGCACCGGCGGTTCTCGGTGGATGGCACCTGGGACCGGATCCTCGCGACCCTGTTGACCGCTGCGGACACTGTCGGTGACATCGACTGGGTGGTCTGCGTGGACTCCACGATCGTCCGTGCTCACCAGCACGCGACCCGGTTCCCGCGTGTCACAGGGGGATCTGTCGAATCACAAGAATCCCCGCACCGAACCGCCCGATCACGCCGTCGGACGGTCCCGTGGTGGCCTGTCCACGAAGATCCATCACGTCGTCGACGGGCGACGGCGCCCCCTTGCGATCCTCGTCGGTCCCGGGCAGGGGGCGGACTCGCCTTTGTTCCTGCCTCTCCTGGACCATGTGCGGGTGTTCCGCCCAGACGTCGGTCGGCCCCGCACCAAACCGGCGGCGGTGTTGGCGGATCGGGCGTACTCATCCCGAGCGATCCGCGCTGAATTGCGCCGACGCCGAATCCAGGCGGTGATCCCAGAGAAGCGCGACCAGCAAGCCAACCGGCGCCGCCGCGGCTCAGCCGGCGGCCGCCCAGTCAGCTACGACCGGGACACGTACAAACGCCGGCACACGGTCGAGTGTGCGTTCAACCTCATGAAGGAACGGCGGGGCCTTGCCACGCGGTATGACCGGCACGCGGTCATCTTCCGCGGCGGCGTCGTCCTCGCCGCGATCCCCGCCTGGCTCTGACGCCAACATCCGACGTGAGCGGTCGACTGGCGCGGTCAAGAGCGCATCGTGGATGAGTTCGAGGGACGACTCGGGTTCAGCCACTCTGCGTCGTTCCAAAGTACGGGATCGGCCCCGACCGCATCGAAGCTGATTCGGGGGTCGTTGCTCTGCACCAGGCAGATCATCCTCCGTCCGAGCAACGCCGCGACACGAGAATGCTTCGCGAGGAGGTCAAGAACGACCTGCGCGGGCCGCGGGCGTCTCGCGGCGAACGCGTCATATCCGGTGAACACCAACACAAGGCCTGTTGCGTGGGGATTCCACCCATACCCTTGGCTTACAACGTCACGCAAGCAATCGTTCAGCGCGTCGAGGTTGTGGCCGTAATAATCAGGGAAACTCAGTGCCTGAGCGACATCCCGATGAAGATCCGCCTCGGCAGACCAGGACGACGCGTCCAGAACGGTGATCTGATATCCGTGCTCTGCGAGCCACGCAGACGTCTCCTCCAAGACATGTGGTCGATAGAACAAGGTGACTGGGGTGTTCCACAGCAGGCGGAAGCCAAGATCGTGGCCAAGATCCTCTTCAGGGTCGAACGCACTCACACTTGGACCTTACAAGCGGGCGACTTGGGAGACGGCCCCTAATGGGACTGTTGCCGGCGTAGGCGTATGCGTTCCACTGTTGCGGGTCGTTGAGGTCGAGGATCGGGTCGATGCTGATGAACCCGCCCACGGCTTCGTCGTAGTAGCGGGCGCCGACCTGGGTGAGCCCGGTCGCCTCGTCACGGGTCTTCCCGAGGAACTGGCTATCGCCTGGGATTGTCGAGGCGTTCGAGGTGCCGCGGGTGGCGCCGAAGGGGTCGGTGTAGAGCCGGTTGATCGGGGTGGTGGTGGGGTGGCCGCCGTTCGGGATCGCGGCGACCGGGGTGCCGTGATGGTCGGTAACCAACGATGTCACCCCGTCGCCGAGGCCCCGGTCGGTGCGCACCGCGACCGTCCCGCCGGCGAACCCGTAGTACCTGGTGGCCTTCACTGTCCCGGTCAATGAGATATGGATCTCTTGCCCGCCCGCGTACACGGTCGTCCCGGTGGGATCGGTGCGGACGATCCGGTTCCCGTCGGCGTCGTACACGTTCGACGTGTCACCGGCCGTGATGAGTTCGCCCTCGGCATCCCACGTGTATCCCGTGGTCACCCCGCCGGCCTCGACGCTGGTGCGGTTCCCGGCCGTGTCGTACCCGTACGTCGTGGGCACACCCGCCACGGTGGCGCTCGTGACCGCGTGCGGGCCCGCCGCGCCCGCGCCGTGCGCGTACGTCGTCGTGGTCGCGGTGCCGTCAGCGGTGGTCGTGGTCTGCTTCGTGCGGTTGCCGAGGACGTCGTACGTGTAGTTCGTCCAGTACGGCGCCGCACCACCCATCCCAACAGCGGACGGCGCCCGGGTGCAGTCGCCGTCGCCGGCCGTCCACGCGGTCTGCAGGCGGGCGAGACCGTCATAGCCGAAGCACTGGTTGTCCTGCGATGCCGCACCGATGAGATCTGGGCCTGGTCGGGGCATCCGTGATGCTCGTGACATTCCCGGCCTGGTCGTACGTGTAGCGCAGGTCGAGTTCGGTGCCGTTGATGCGTTCGCGGTCCAGGCTGATCCCAGACAACCGCTTCGTGCCATCCTCGTACCGGTACGACACGACAGCGCCGTACGTGTTCCCGAGATCGGCCAGCAACGGGCGGCCGTCGGCAGCGAACCGGGATGCCGCGACATACGTGCCCCACCCGAAGCCGCCGCTCATCCACGACGGCATCGACGACGCGGCGTCGTAGACCGTGGTCACGGTCTCCGCGCCGAGGATCGTCTTCCCGGCAGCATCCTTCACAGCCGGGTAGGTGAGCTTCGCGGTCTGCCCATCGACCGTGTACTCGACCTCGGCGCTCAGGGTGCGGGACCCTCATGTCGCCGCGCACGTTCGCGCGCCGGTTCCGCGCCGAGACCGACACCACGCCCAACGCATGGCTCAACCGCCAGCGACTGCTGCGCGCCCAGCAACTGCTCGAGGAGACATCCCTCACCCTCGAAGAGATCGCCCGCGAGACCGGCTTCGGCGCCGCCGCCGTCATGCGGCACCACTTCCTCAACGTGCTGCAGACCACGCCCACCCAGTACCGGCGGCTGTTCGGTGTGCGGGCGGCCGGCTGAGCCGTCTGGGCGCGACCAGCGGATTACAGTTGACGGACGCCGCAGCCACGCCCCGGGCAAGGTGACATCCCTCCAGTCCGCCCACCGAGAGCGAGCCAACCCCGGATGTCACCTCCTCACGCAGCAGACCCAGAAGCATCCGGTGGCTTGCGCTCGTTGCGCGCTATCTCGATATAGATAGAATAATGCCCATGGAGCCGCTATCGCGTGTCACAGACGCCACCGTTGATGTGCTTCGCGCCTTGCGCGCCGGTGGCAGCAACGTGTGGGGGTTGCAGGTGATCAAGGAGTCCGGTCGTGCTCCGGGCACGGTGTACCCGGTGCTGGAACGTCTGGAACGGGCCGGGTGGGTCACGTCCGAGTGGGAGCACGACGACGCCCGGCCTGGACCCCGTCGCCGCCTGTACGAGTTCACCTCCGAGGGTGCGAGTGCCGCTGTCGAGTTGCTCGCCGAACGCGACATCCAGCGAGCTTTGCGCAGTCGCACTGCTCCCCGAACAGACGGGCGCCTGGCATGAACAGGATCTGGCGGCTGGTGATCTTCGTGGCGTCGTTTCTCGTCGATGCTGAGAGCCGCGCGCGCCACCGCGAACAGTGGCTCGCCGACTTGGAAGGCGCGGCAGAGGCCGACATCGCCCCATCGGGCGTGGCCTTCGGCGCCCTGCGCACGGTCCCGTCAATCAATCCGACCAGAGGAGCAAGCATGCCCATCAAGCCCATCGGACCACTCGCCATCGCCCTGAAGCACACGAACCCCGGACGGCGGCAGGTTGCCGTCATCGCGGTACTCGCGGCCACGCTCCTGGCTGTCGGAATCGTGCTCCTCGTCGTGTAGCAGCGCTCCGCGCTCAGGCCGCGCCGGCGCCCGTCGTCGCGACCCACGCGATCCCGTCGCCGGTGATCACGAGTTCGCGCTCCTCGGGCGTCACGTAGACCGCCGCACCGCGCCCGAGGCTCGCAGCGCCGATGTCGCCCCGTATCTGCAGCGCGCCACCCTCGGCGACCACGATTGCGGGGCCGTCGATCGCGACCCGCGCGGCATCCGCCCTCGCTTCCGCCCGGTATAGCACGAAGTCGGGCACATCGGGACGGAACGCGACGACGCCCCGCCCGACCGGCTCGGGCGCCAGTCGCGGCGCGTCGAGCGGCGTGAAGTCGAGCACGTCGACGAGCTCCGTGACGTCGATGTGCTTGGGCGTGAGTCCGCCGCGCAGCACGTTGTCGCTCTCGGCCATGAGTTCGATGCCGAGGCCGTCGAGGTAGGCGTGGATGTTGCCTGCCGCGAGGTACAACGCCTCCCCGCGGTGCAGCCGCACCCGGTTGAGCAGCAGCGAGATCACGACGCCCGGGTCGCCGGGATACGTCTCGGCCAGCGAACGCACCGTCTCGAACGACAGCGCGTACGGGGAACGTCGTGCTTCGTCGGATGCCGCGAGCGCCGTCACCCGCTCGACGACCCACGAGGCCTCCCCCGTGTCACCACCCCGACCGTCGCGGAGCAGCCACTCGACGGTGTCGCGCAGCGGATCGGCGCCGGTCAGGTGCGCCTCGAGCAGGTCGAGGGCGCCGGACTCGGGCGATGCGGACGCGGCATCCGCTGCTCTGAGCACCTCGAGCACACCGCGCACCTCATCGAGCGGGCGGAACCCCGACAGCGCGTCGAAGGTCTCACTGAGGGCGACGATGAGCTCGGGCTTGTGGTGCTGGTCGCGGTAGTTGCGGTCGTACGCGTCGATGGGCACGCCGTCGGCCTCCTCGCGCGCGAATCCCGCCCGCGCCTGCTCGGTCGTGGGGTGGGCCTGCAGCGACAGCGGCCCCGCCGCGGCGAGCAGCTTCAGGAGGAACGGCAGTCGGGCGCCATGCGCCGCGAGCTCGGGGCCGAGCGCGCGCTCGGGTTCGGCGGCGATCCAGTCCGCCAGGTCGGCATGGCCGACGGATGCCTCGTCGACGACCTTCGCGGGCGAACCGGGGTGCGCCCCCAGCCAGAGCTCGGCCTCAGGCCTGCCCGACGGCGGCAGTCCCCGGAACTGCGCGATCGCACTCGTGGACCCCCACGCGTAGTCGCGGGGAGTGTTGTCGATCGCTACGAACATGCCGGATGGTCCCTTCCCAGACGCTGCGACAACGCTACCAACGGGTTCGTGGCCGGCCGGCGTCGCCGCAAGCTCCCGGGCGGCGAGCAACCGCATCGCCACAAGCGCGACACCACTTCCCCTTCGTCACGGCCGCGGCCGGCCTCGATCCGCGAACGCCCGGAGCTCCCTCGGCGCAGCCCTGAAACGAGCAATCGGTATCGCCGCGTCCGGGTCGCCCCAGAAGGGCAGCTCGACGTACGCCACGCCGTCGATCTCGGTGAGCGGATGCCGCAGCAGATCGAGCCCTCCCCGCTCGATGTACGCACGCGCGCGAGCACGATCTCCCCGCAACACCAGTTCGTAGAGCACCTTCGATTCGGCGGGCACGTCCTGCCAAACGGGGTCATCGACGTCGGGTGCGAGCACGGCCAGACCATCGCGCAGTGCCGCGAATGCCTCTTCGCTCATCCCGGGCAGTTCGGATGTCGCGATGGCCGCGTCGTTGGAGAGGTACTGCGCGAGCCGCGCCCGGCGAACCCCTTCGCCGGCCTCGACTTCGAGCACGTCGAGGGCGCCGAGCGCCGTCGCGAATCGGTCGCGCACCTGGTGCGGGCGCACGCCCTGCTGCGTCATCGAGCTGCCGTCGTCGCGGATGCGCCACGACACCGTCTTCCGAGCGAGCACGTCGAACGCCCTCGCCCGCGCGTAGGCCCGGGCGCTGACGAGCTGGTCCTGGAAATGCCCTCCCTCGGGGAACCGAAGTTCCGCGCGCTTCCAGAACTCCGTGCGGTAGAGCTTCGTCCACTGCACGGCGTTCACGAGGATCGACGGATACGCCTCGAGGCTCACACCGAGCCGATCGGTCGCATGCGCCTCGTCGATCCAGAACGCGGCGGGTGTACGGCGCCGCCCCGTGAACCGGTCGTAGCATCCGACCGCGAAGTCCGACCCGCTGCGTTCGAGGCTGCCGACGAGGTCGCGGTAGGCGCCGGCGAGGAGCACGTCGTCCCCGTCCAGAAACGTCAGGTACTCCCCCGTTGCGTGTTGGATGCCGAAGTTCCGGGATGCATTCGGGTCCGAGAAATCGACGCGCAGGAGCTTCACACGCGAGTCGCGCCGGGCCCAACGAGAGACCCGTGCCACAGTCGCGTCCCGCGAAGCGTCGTCGAGCACGATGAGTCGCACACGCCAATGACCCTGGGCGAGCACGGATCGGATGCTCGTGTCGACATATCTCTCGACGTCCCTGACCGGCATGATCACATCCACCCATCCGGTTCCCCTTGAGTCGTCGGGAACTCGGGCGGCCAGTTGCCGACCCACGAGCATGCGGATCGGAGCGAGAGCCTTGGACAGGGCCGTGCGCGCCTCACCGAGCCACACTCGTCGCCTGCCCATTCGTGGTTCCCCTCGCTCGGCCCGCTTCACGGTACCTCAGGACGGACCACGGTCCGGCCCGACGTACAATCATGCGGATGCATTCTGAAACGGAGACCCCTGTCCTCTCGGTCGTCATTCCGACCCACAATGTGCGGTCATGGGTCCGAGAGACGCTCGGGTCGGTGCTCTCTCAAGACATCGATCACATGGAGGTCATCGTCGTCGACGACCACTCGACCGACGACACGGTTGCCGTGGTTCGCGAGGTGGCCGATGCAGATCCGCGGGTTCGGCTCATCGAGGCGACGGTGCGTGGCGGCGGATCCGCACGCAATACGGGGATCGAACATGCGCGAGGGCGCTATCTCATCTTCTGCGACGGCGACGACCTGGTTCCCGACGGTGCATACCGGGCGCTGGTCGAAAGCCTGGAGGCTTCTGGATCGGACATCGCGTTCGGCGACTACCTGAAGTTCTCCCCGAACGACACCTGGCGCCCGACTGCGAACTGGCCTGCCTATCAGCAGGCCCGGCAGCGATTCAGCGTCGCCGAAGCACCTTCGCTGCTCTACGGCCGCGCATGCTGGAACAAGGCGTTCCGCCGCTCCTTCTGGGATTCGCTCGACCTCGTGTTCCCGGACGTCCCACGGTCGAACGACATCGTTCCGATGACCACGGCCTACCTTCGAGCCGGCACCGTCGACATGGTGCAAGAAGTCGTCTACCTCTATCGCGAGCGCCAGGGCACAAGTTCCATGACCGCGAAGTCGGACTCCGCCACCGCGTTCGCGAGTTATTTGGAACAGGAGCTGACCTGCGCGGAACTCATCGCGGCTGCCGGTTCCACGACGCTCGCAAGAGCTTACGAATCACTGGTCCACGATCGAGACGGGTGGGTCCACCTCACGAAGTTCCTGCGCTCAATGTCGAACATCGGATCGCGGGATGTCGAGGTCATCGACGCGCTCCGACGACTCCTCGACCGGGTGGAGCGCACCCGCCGCGTCCAGCCGAATGCCAAGCGTATCCTCTTCGCACTCACCGTCGACGGATCGATCCAGGCTGCGGCGGCCCTTGCACGCATCACGACGGGACCGCGACAGCCGATCGGTGCTGAGCTTCAGGACTGGATCACGTTCCTTCGCGCCCAGTCTTCGGCCGGCCGCGAAATGTTGCGAGAGGAACCTTGGCTCGCCCGCTTGGTCGCCGAAGTCCTCGCCACCGCAGTGCTGTCGGGGTCCGCGGAATCCGACAACGACGCAGTCGAGCTCGCCCTGCTCGCCTCCCGTCAAGATCCTGACGTTCTGCACGACGCGGTCGAACTGGCGCCAGGAGTCGCCTCGGACGATCCGCAGTTGCTCGCACGATTCGAGGAAGCGCGCACCGTTGCGCCCACCATTGTCAAGTTTTCATCGGGCAAGAGCATCGAGATCTTCCTCGAGACATCCCGAGCTTCACCATCACTCAGCCCTGTATTGTTCGAGCCCCGGTCCGGTCGGATCTTCGATCCCGATCATCTCACGAGGGCCGAAGGGAGGTACGTCGCCGCGTTCAGGCGGCGGTCACTTCCGGCCGGGCTGAAATTGATCGTCGCGCTTCGCGAACGAGAGGGTCACCGCCTTCACACCGCGCGGCTTCGCGCCAGCCTGCCCGACTACAGTCGCTTCGACCATTTCACCGTGATCCGTCGCCGAGACACTCTCGAACTCGCGCGCCGGAGACACTGGATCAGTCGCGCGGCGAGGAAAGCAGGTCGCCTCCTTGGGCAACGACTTCGTCCCTCTCCGTCATCGCGAGCCGGCCGAGCAGCGCGTCATATTGCCTTGAGATGGCCCAAGGCGACATCCGCCGGTTGAACTCGTCGAACGATGACCTCGGCGGTCGAGCCTCGAGCGCGACGGTTATGCTCCGGGCGAGCGACTCCACGGGGCGAAGCGTGTCGAAGTGGTGAACCCACTCCTCGCTTGCGAACTGCGTCGTGAGGTGCGGTTCCCCCGGTAGTACGACCGGCACTTCGAACGCGGAAGCCAGATGCACGCTCCCCGAGTTGAGGATGCTGCGATACGGGAACACCGCCAGATCAGCGGCGCCGAACCAAGTCGCGATCTCGTCGTCGTGGACGTACCCGTAGTGCGAGACGACAGTCACCGAGTCAGGGAGCGCTGCGCCGATGGCAAGCCTCGCTTCCTCATCCGCCGAACCGGCGAGAAGGAGCGTTGGCGCGTCACCGCGCTCGGCCAACAACGCCATCGCGGCGAGGAGCACATCCAGACCCTTATACGGCCGCATCTGGCCCAGGAAGAGGACCGCGGGCCGATCGAGATCAGCGCCGAGTCGACGTCGGGCCTCTTCCCTTGCGACCGGTGCGCCGTATACACCGACGAAGCTCGGATGCGGGATGACATGCACTCGCTCGGTCGGCAGTTCGCAGATCGGCCGGAGCACGTCGACGGTGGCCGGGGCCATGACATGGATCGCATCAGACGAGCGCGCAAGCAAGCGGGTGAGTTCGATCTCGACGTCCCGGTACTCGAGCTCGTGTGGAAGCTGGTTGTGGACAGTCCAGATGAGCTTGACTCCGCCCGATCGGAGACGTTCCAAGAGCGCAGCGAAGTCGGCGAGCGCGGCGCGGGCCTCCGCTTCGCTTGCCTCGCGCTGCACGAGTGGAGCGGTCCAATGGACGTGGAGAACATCGCCGGCAGCTAGTTGGTGTGCCGCCCGGTACAGTGAAGCCGGTGCGGCGACCCCCTCGAACCTTCTCCCCGAGGCCCTC
This sequence comes from Agromyces sp. H66, assembly GCF_004959775.1. Classification (GTDB taxonomy): domain Bacteria; phylum Actinomycetota; class Actinomycetes; order Actinomycetales; family Microbacteriaceae; genus Agromyces. The sequence continues at coordinate 656,847 of NZ_SJZG01000001.1, read as the reverse complement.
GGCGCGAGGCTCATGAGGTTGAGGTAAGGATTGTCTCTCCAAGCGGGGAACACGAGAACTCGTTGCAGATTGCGCACGACAGGCAATCGTAACTGTCCGCAGCGGGGATCAGACTTGCGCCAGAATTGGCCGATGACCCCTAGCATCGGCATCGACTGCCGGATCGACTCCCGCGTGGAACTGCTCGGAGAGATCACCATCGGCGACCGGACCACCATCTACCGGGGCGGGGAACTGCTCGGCCCGATCAATATCGGCAGTGAGGTCTTCATCAACAGGGACGTGTATATTCGGCCGAACTGCACTATCGGCGACCGCGTGAACCTCGGCCCGTTCGTACGTCTGATCAGCGACACTCATGCGATCGCAGGCCACTCCAAGCGGGCCGGCGCGGTGCGGCACGACCCGATCGTCGTCGGCGACGGTACTTGGATCGGCGCTGGCGCGATCGTCGTCGGCGGTGTGACCATCGGGTCCGGAGCGGTCATCGCCGCCGGAGCGGTGGTGGCCGCGGACGTTCCCGACGACATGCTCGTCGGAGGGACGCCCGCCCGGGTCATCCGTCGGCTCGATACCTGACGCGTCTCAGCCGTTCGCCTCAGATGCGCCGATGAGCCCCTGCTCGCGCAGGCGATCCGCCATGAGTCCCGATGTGGAGGCCGCGAACGTGTTCGACAGGTGCGATCGGTCCCGATAGACCTTGACGTGTCCGGCGACCGTCCAACATCGGTCCGAGTCGCAGATGGCATCGGTGAGGTCGATACCGTGAGCACCGGCCAGCGCAGACGCCTGCAGGAACATCTCATCGTGGTCGCTGAGCACATCCGCGCGCGCGCGGGCGCACTCGTCGACCGCGTCCACGCCACGTCGTTCGACGCACGCCAGATTCTCGTCGCTCGATTTCGGGTAGTCACGAACGACGACGACGTCCGTGCCTGCGTCGATCAGCGGTGTCCACGCCTTACTCAGGGCGGCTCTGGCAGCTTCGGAAGACGCCTCTCCATCAGGGCCGGCCCACGCGCTCGCTCCATGCGCTGACGTCATAATCCAGGTGAGGCTCGGCCCTGCCAAAATGTCAGCCTGCACGTTCTGAACCCACTCAGCGCATTCATCCGCAAGCCATGGTTCAGTGCCGATTCGCTGCGGTGATGCGAACTGGCACCCGTTCTTGTACCAGACGCGAAGTTCCCAGCCCTGCTCGAGTGCGATCCGCTCAAGTGCCGGAAACCAGGCGATTGCGTGGGAGTTGCCGACAAGTCCGATTCTGGTGTCGGCACCGATGGCGCCGTATGCGCACATTCGAGCATCGGCGTGGTACCGCTTCACGGCGCATTCCAGTTCGGGGAGCTGCAGATCGTCCGCTGGGGAGCCGAGCGGCACGACCTGTTCGCCGAGTTCAGGGGCCCGGCACGCGGGATCGCCCGCCAGCACGGCACGCGCCCCGAAGCAGTCGAGACCTTCACCGGCCATCACCGCAACTTCGTCACGCTCGACGGCCTCGACCGTCCGGACCGAGACCAATGACGCAACGGCCGCCACCAGCACGATCGTGAACGCGACGACGAGCAGGAGGTTGGCTCTTCTCCGAACACCCACGTGGCCGGACCGTGACGCTTGCATAACCGGTCGCTCCAGCCATTTCGATGTCACCCAGGCGAGCAGGATCGCAGCGAGGATCACGACGAGTCCGGACTTCCAACCGAGGTGTTCTTGGCCGAGGAGCCAGCGAGCGGCGATCAGGAGTGGCCAGTGCCACAGGTAGATGGCGAACGCGAAGCTCCCCATCCAGACAAGAACCCGCTGGTTCAGCATCGCGTTCGCCGCAAGCGAGTCACCCTTCTGACCCGATAGGAGGATGAGCGCCGCTGAAAGGGTCGGCCAGAGCGCGGCCGCCCCGGGGAAGGCGGACTCCACGGGCATGAACGCGGCACAGGTGATCACCCCTGCAAGCCCGAGCCACGCCATGCCGATCCGTACGCGGCGATCGATCACGACTCGCGGCAGCACGAGCGCTACTCCGGCACCGATTCCGAACTCCCAGACCCGGGTGAGGGGGCTGAAGTATGCGAATGCCTGATCATTCGACGTCTGGTGCATCGACCATGCGAACGAAGTCACCGCAAGAACCGCGACGAGGATTCCGACTGAGCGCCGAATGTCGAGGCCGTATCGTCGTGCCAGGCTGACGGCAGCGATCACAACGACCAGCCAGATGAGGTAGAACTGCCCCTGCACCGACATCGCCCAGAATTGCTGGACGGGCGATTTGGGCTCAGTCTGGCCCAGGTAGTCGATCGACTGGAAGGCCAGAAAGACGTTCTCAAGAGACAGGAGGGACGCGATGACCTGCTCGAACGTCGACCCCCTGGCGCCTCGGCCGAGCACGAACCACGTGATCAGCATCGTCGCGGTGAGCACCATCAACGTCATCGGTGCGAGCCGCTGGGCGAGCCTGGCCAGGTAGGCCCTGACGCGTACCGTGCCATAGCGACGGATATGGCCGAGCAGCGTCAGAGTGATGAAGTATCCCGAAACGACGAAGAAGACATCGACACCGCCCGAAACCTTGCTGCCCCAGATGTGGAAACCTGCGACGAGGAGTGCGGTGACCGCCCTGAGCCCCTCGACGTCGATGCGGAACGCCGCTCGGGGGGGTAGGTCGTCGCGAGCTTCGGGCAACTCTGTGCTTGCCCGCATTCGGGTTTCGGACGTCATACGGGCCTCAGGTAACGCGGTCGAGCTCTCGAGTCTGGACCTGAATGGTAAGCGTAGCCGGTCACATGGCCGAACCTGCAACTCCGGCGTGGCCACACCATCGCCGGCACCAGACTGCCAACCGACCTCCTCGCCCGTGGGCACCGGGAGCAGGCCGCAGTCTGAACCGTATACTGAGCCACATTGCCGACCACACTCCCCGCGCATCCGACCAGGTCCTGATGAGCATCGCACCCGACCCGCAACAGCTCGTTTCGATCATCATCCCGTCGCATCGATCGGCGAAATGGCTTCCCGAATGCCTCGATTCGGTTCGGGCCCTCACCTACCCATCCTGGGAGGCGGTTGTCGTCATCGATGGCACCGCGGACGAGTCGGAGTCGATCGCGAGGGGGTACGCAGACGTCGAGGGAAGGTTCCGCGTGGTCGTCATTCCGCACGGCGGCCCTGGTGCCGCGCGCAACGCCGGGTTGGACGCGTCTGTCGGGGAATACGTGTTCTTTCTGGACTCGGATGACATCATCACCGTGGATGCGCTCGACATCCTCTGCAATGCTGCGATGACGAACGATGTCGACATCGTGGCGGGGATCGGTGAGGACACCACACCCGACGGGACAACCACCGTGTACTGGACGCAACGGTCCCAGCTCCATCGTTCGGGCGTTGCTGTGGCCGACTTGGAATCGGCACCCGAGTTCCTTGCAGATCATGTCGTCTGGAACAAGCTCTACCGACGCAGACTCCTCGATGAGGTTCGCCTTCGGTTCCCGACCGGCGTCCACTGCGAGGACCTCGTCTTCTCCGCGCGAGCATCCCTCGCCGCACGCCGAATCAGCGTTGTACCACGGGTGGTGTATCGCCATCGACGCCACGAGGGCGCGATCTCGACCGATTACCTCCGAGCAACCACGCTCGTGGACTGGATGTCGCAGTCAGAACTCGTTCTCGACACCGTGTCCCAGCTCGCATCGACTGACCTGCGCGATTACCACTTCGTCAACTTCTGCCGGCAATGGTGGTCGCGCGCGCGGTCGTTCGACCGCATGGCGGACCGGGCGACCCTCCTCGCGTTCGAACGGTTCACCGCTCGTTCTGTTCGTGCCCGCCTCTCGCCGAGCACTGAAATTCGCGACCTGGTCAGATCTGCCATCGATTTCGTCGCTGGGTCGGGACTGAGCCGATACTGGTCCGCCGTGGGATCCGGACACAACCCGTTCGACGATGACGATCGATCAGTTGCCTCCCGGGCGGACCTCGCGATTCGCGCTACGAATCTCCTGGACCCCGCAGACCCGGTGTGCCGACGCATGGCGGTGGCTCTTCTCTCCGAGGCGGTTCTCGACCCCATCGCCTCCGGGGCAATGCGAGCTGACGCCGAATCGGAGGTGAACGCACTCGCTGCCGCTGCCCAGGTCATCGACCGATTGGGCGTCCCCGAACTCGCGACCCGACTCGGTCCGGATGCAGCGCACAACGGTCGCGGACTCGTGGATCAATACATCGCCAGGCGAAGATCTTGGCTGCGCACGAAGAACCCCCGTCAGGCGAGGACGAATGGGACTCGTGAGACAGTCGGCACACAATGCGCTCACCCTTGTAGGTGAGCCGCCGCCCCAGGCGATCTGGAGGCAGGGGTTAGACTCCGTTCTCGTGTCTCAACTGATTTCGGGGTCGGCAACCATGGGGGCAACCCCCCGTGGTGACCAGCGCCGACTGGAGATCGAGGGACTCCGTACCGTCGCCGCACTCCTCGTCGCGAGCTACCACATCTGGTTCAACCGAGTCTCGGGTGGCGTCGACGTCTTCTTCGTCATCACAGGGTTCCTGATCACGCTGACGCTCGCCGGCCATATCCGTCGGAACGACCGAATTGCGCCAGTTGCCTATCTCGGTCGACTCGCACGGCGGATCTGGCCCGGTGCCGCCCTGGTCCTGTTGGCCGTGCTCGCCATGACGGTGACGATCGCGCCCGAACCGCTTCGGCCACGGAACTTCGCGGAGACGCTGGCGTCGGCCCTCTACCTAGAGAACTGGTTCCTCTCGATCAACGCCGTCGACTATCTGAACGCCCAGGACCCGCACACCCCGGTCCAGCATTTCTGGGCGATGTCGCTCCAAGGCCAGTTCTACGTCATCTGGTTGCTCGTCGCAGTCGGTGCGTGGTGGGCAGCGCGTCGCTTGAGGTCGTCGTTCCGCGTCGTCTTCGCCATTCTCATCGCTGCGGTCGCCGTGTCTTCGTTCGTGTGGTCACTGTGGCACACCGCCGCGCAACAACCCGCAGCGTACTTCAGCACGACGACAAGGCTTTGGGAATTCGGCGTCGGTGCGCTCATCGCCCTGGCCGGCTCTCGCATCGTGCTTCGGGGAACGCCTGCGGCGATTGCGTCGTGGGTCGGTCTCGTCGGCCTCGTCACGTGTGGCATCGTCCTCCCGGTCGGTGGGGCGTTCCCCGGCACAGCGGCGCTGTGGCCCGTCGCCTGCGCCGCTCTCCTGCTCATCTCGTCCCGCTCGAACGAGCGAGCATGGGCCGCCACCCGCGTGCTTGCTCTGCGCCCCTTTGTCTGGCTCGGCGGAATGGCGTTCGGTATCTACCTCTGGCACTGGCCCGTCCTGGTGGGGTACCGCTACCTTCGCGGCGAGCAGGCCCAGCCCGGCTGGCTCGCCGGCTCCGTGATGATCGCGGCGGCCATCGTCCTCGCGATCCTCACGCACTACGCCGTCGAGCGGCGCGTGACCGGGGGATGGCACTCGCAGCGTGCTCGAGCGTCGATCGCCTCGGTGCTCATCGCCTCATGGGTTGCGATCAGCGCGAGCGCTGGCGCAGGTCTGGTGCAGGCCGAACGACTGGCAGCCGAGGCATCGATGGAGTCGACCACAATCGCCGCCGCGGCGGGACACTGCTTCGGCGTCGGCGCGACCGACCATGCGGGCGACTGCGATGACATCGTCGAGACGCTTCCGCTCGTCCCCGATCGAGCAGCACTCCTGAGCGACACCGGTGGAGCCTATGCCTGCTACACGCCGTCGGACTCCGACGTTCTGCGAACGTGCACGTTCGGCTCGGGCGGCACGCGGGTCGCCCTGATCGGAAACTCGCACGCGGCGATGTTCTCACCCGGTCTCGCAGATCGCGTCGATGAACTGGGCTGGACGCTCGACGTGATGGTGGGGAACGGCTGCGTTTGGGCGGCCGTGCGTGCGAGCGACTCCAGCCTCTCACCGCGCTGCGCAACACGACTGCTGCAGACCGAGGATCGCCTCTTCGGCGTCGGATACGATCTCGTGATCTTCGCCGGCGGACGCGGCTCGGCGAGCGCCACCGCCGACGAGATCCGATCGATCGCATTGAATTGGGAATCACTTCAGCAGACGGGCGCCCGCGTGCTCGTCCTCGAAGACAATCCCAGAATCGGCCAGGCCGGGCGAGATTGCATCCTCGCGGCGACCGAGGCGTCACTGAGATCAGGGGATTGCGACGTCACCAGGGTCGACGGTCTCGCGATCGTCGACCGGTATGCGGCCGCCGCCGCGGTGAACGGTGACGTCGCCATCGTTCCGACCGTCGACCTTTACTGTCACGACGATGTCTGCCCGGCGACGATCGGCGGCGTGATCGTGTACCGAGATGAGCATCATGTCACCGCCACGTACACAGCGTCGACGATCGACACCGTCGTCGAGCGCATCGACGCAGCCCTGGCCGGTTCCGGACGTTAGCGTGGAGCGCGTGCCAACTCCGAATTCCGACCGCACGGTCGCGATCGTGCTCGCCGGCGGCGTCGGCACCCGCGTCGGTCTGGGCTTGCCGAAGCAGCTCATCCGCATCGCCGGCAAGGCGATCGTCGAACACACCCTCGAACGCCTCGACCGGAATCCGAACATCGACGCGGTGCTCGTGATGATGAATGCCGCGGCGATCCACGAGCTCGATCCCCTCAAGGCGAGTGGACGGTTCACCAAGCTGCTCGACATCCTGCCCGGCGGCGAAACCCGCAACGACTCCACGAGACTGGCCCTGGAGGCGCTCGGCGACGAGGACTGCAAGGTCCTGCTGCACGATGCCGTGCGTCCGTTCGTCGACGACCGGATCATCGACGAGTGCGTCGCCGCGCTCGACGAGTTCGATGCCGTCGACACGGCGATCCCCTCGGCCGACACCATCATCGAGGTGGACCGAGATTCGGTCATCACCGGTATCCCGCCGCGATCGACCCTGCGTCGCGGGCAGACGCCGCAGGGATTCCGGCTCTCGGTCATCCGCCGGGCATACGAGATCGCCGCCGATGATCCCGGGTTCGCGGCAACCGACGACTGCGGCGTCGTCTTCACATACCTGCCCGACGTGCCGATCAAGGTCGTGCAGGGCACTGCCCAGAACATGAAGGTCACCGAGCCACTCGACCTGCACATCGCCGACAAGATCTTCCAGCTGCAGTCCGAGGCCGTGAACGCACCGGATGCCCCGCCCATCGACCTCACCGGCCGGTCGATCGTGGTCCTCGGCGGGTCGTACGGCATCGGCGCGAGCATCGTCGAGAAGGCCCGCCGTGCCGGCGCCCGCGTGCATGCGTTCAGCCGCAGCACGACCCGTACGGACGTGACTTCACGCAGGAGTATCCGAGCCGCCCTTCGAGCCGCCGCCAAGGACGGCCCCATCGACGCCGTCGTGCTCACCGCCGGGATGCTCTCGATCGCGCAGTTGGTGCGCACCCCCAAGGCGCGACTGCGGCAGACCATCGAGGTCAACCTCCTCGCCCCCGCCGAGGTCGCCCAGGAGGCGCATCCCTACCTGGCCGCATCCGGCGGTCATCTCCTGTTCTTCACGTCGAGCTCCTATACGCGGGGCCGCGCCGGCTACGGCCTGTACTCGGCCACGAAGGCCGGAGTGGTCAATCTCACCCAGGCACTCGCCGACGAGTGGGCACAGGACGGGATCAGCGTGAACTGCCTGAATCCGCAGCGAACGCGCACACCCATGCGTGCGGCCGCGTTCGGCGAGGAGCCGCATACCACCCTGCTCGACCCCGACACGGTCGCCGCCGCATCGCTCCGGGTGCTCGACTCGGATTTCACGGGCCAGGTGATCGACGTTCGCGTCGGCCATCCCGAGACGGCGCCGCGATAGCCTTGGTGCCATGAGCACCGGCCGACGCGCAGCCCTGATCGGCGTGTTCACGACGTTCGCCCTGTTCACCGCGCTCGCCGGCCAGTTCTGGCGCAACCTCCTGGGGTGGTGGGGCTTCGGCATCGTCGCCGCCCTCGTGGTCGTGGGCACGGTCGCCCTGGTGCTCGCCGTGCGGCCGCGGTGGAGCTGGCGGCGCGCGCCGAAGTCGACGCTCGCGTTCCTGCTCATCGCCGCACTCTCGATTTCGTGGTCGTTCTACCCGGGCGCTTCCGCGCTCGGTGTCGCATCGACCCTCGTGACGGCCGCGGTCGCCGTCGCACTCACGTTGTGCCTCCCGTGGAGCCGGTTCGTCCGTGCCCTCGGCGGCGCGATCAAGTGGATCCTGAGCCTCTCGCTCCTCTTCGAGCTCGTGATCGCGATCTTCGTGCGCGCACCGGTGCTGCCGTTCTTCCCCGACTTCGAGCCCGACGGCGAGAAGCTGCCCATGGCGTTCTACTGGTCGCGCGGCCTCCTCTTCGAGGGCGGCCCCATCGAGGGGATCGTCGCGAGCCGCAACCTGCTCGGCATGATCGCCCTGCTCGGGCTCATCGTCTTCGGAGCACTGCTCGCCGCCCGCAGCGTCCGGAGGGCGCAGGGCATCGGATGGCTCGTCGTCGCCGGCCTGGTGTTCGTGCTCACGCGCTCGGCCACCGTCATCCTCGTGGCCGTGATCGTGCTCGTCGCGCTGGCGTTCGCGATCTGGGCACGCCGGGTGGGACCCGATCGGCGGCGCGGCGTGTACTGGGCTGCGGCCGGTGTGGTCGTGGCATCCGTCACGCTCACCTCGGTGTTCTGGCGCCCGCTGCTGACCGTCTTCGGCAAGTCCGAGGACGTCACCGGGCGTTTCGACATCTGGGGCGCGGTCATCGGATTGGCCTTCGAGCGGCCGTGGTTCGGGTGGGGCTGGGTGAGCTACTGGGCGCCGTGGGTGGAGCCGTTCGACGACCTCGCCGTGCGCAAGGGCGTGACCTACCTGCAGGCGCACAACGCCTGGTTCGACGTGTGGATGCAGCTCGGCATCCTCGGCCTCGTGGCGTTCGCTTCCATCGTGATCGGCGCGCTGTGGCGGTCGTGGTTCCTGGCCGTCGACCGCCCCGTGGATGCCTCGGGGCGACCGCGTCCGTACTCGGCGGCGGCGCTCGTGCCGCTCCTGCTGCTGGTCGCCCTCGTCGGCCAGAGCCTCGCCGAGAGCCGGATCCTCATCGAGGGCGGCTGGCTGCTGCTCATCGCGATCGCCTGGTCCACGAAGCGGCGGCAGTGGGAGTCCGAGCCGCTGCCGGCCGAACTGCCGCCCGTGCCCGCGTCCCGCCGGCCTCCCGAGGGCGCCCGGTGATCGCGAAAGCACTTCGCGACTTCGTCGGGTCCGCACGATTCGCGCAGGCGCTGACGCTCCTGTCCGTGGGCCTGGCCTTCTCGACCCACGCACTGCGAAGCCTGATCGGCTGGCCGGGCCTGCTCGCTGCCCTGGCCGGCCTGCTCGCCCTGACCGCCGTCTCCCTCGTCGCCCGCTGGCGGGCCGTCGAGTGGTACGGCATCCTCCCGATCACGATCCTGGTATTCGTCGGCTGGGCTGCCGCGTCGGTGCTCTGGAGCAACGCCCCCGGCATCACCGCCACGCGCGTGCTCTACCTCGTCGCGTTCGCATTCCTCGGCGTGTACGTCGCGCTCATGCGCGACACCATCCAGATCGTGCGCGCCTTCGGCGACGTCATGCGCGTGCTGCTCGGGGTCTCGATCGCGCTCGAGGTGCTCTCGGGCGTGCTGCTCGACCTGCCGATCGCGTTCCTCGGAATCAAGGGCGACATCGCCTCGCTCGGCCCCATCCAGGGCCTGTTCGGCTCCCGCAACCTGCTCGGCTTCGTCGCCCTCATCGCGCTGCTCACGTTCATCGTGGAGTGGCGCACGCACATCGTGCGTCGTGGCGTCGCCATCGGCTCGGTCGTGCTCGCCGCCGGCAGCATCGTGCTCTCCGGGTCGCCGACGACCTGGGTGGCGCTCGGGGCGTCGCTCCTCGCGCTGGCGGCGCTCTACGCCTTGCGCCGGGTCGCACCGGCGACACGCTGGCGCTGGCAGATCGCCCTGCTCGCGGCATCCGTCATCGTGCTGGTCACCGGCTGGGTGTTCCGGGTCCGCATCATCGAGTTCCTCGACGCGCGCGGCGAGTTCGACGTGCGCATCGATGTGTGGCGCGAGCTGTCGCGCTACCTGAACCTGAATCCGCTGCAGGGCTGGGGCTGGGTCGGGTCCTGGCCGGATGCCGCGCCGTACACGTGGATCGAACTCGCCACTGGTCGCGCACACAGTTCGGCGCTGAGCGCCTACATCGACGCGTACTTCCAAGTCGGGGTGATCGGCGCGCTCGCCTTCGTCGCTCTCGTGGGCGTCGCCCTCGTGCGGTCCTGGCTGCTCGCCTCGGGCCGGCGCAGCGTCGTCTACCTGTGGCCCGCCCTCATCCTCGTCGTCATCGCGGTGACCTCGTTCACCGAGAGCTTCGCGCTCGTCGAGGGCGGCTGGATGCTGCTCGTCGTCTGCGCGGTGAAGGCGGCACGCGACATGAGCTGGCGCGACGCGCTGGCGTCGGGCACGGGCCGTGCGACGCTGCCGCAGCGCTGAGCGTGCGTGGCGCGGATCACGATGCCGGAGGCCTTTAGAATCGACGGGATGTCCCAGTACGGCCTTCCCGACCGCTCGGCGTTCGCCGTACCCGGCGTCGGCCGCGGCGTGCTCGACGTGTTCTCGTACCGCTACCTGCTGCGGCTGCTCGTGCGCAAGGGAATCCTCACGCGGTACCACGGGTCGGTGCTCGGCTGGGCCTGGTCGTACGTCAAGCCCGCGGCGCAGTTCCTGATCTACTACCTCGTGATGGGCGTCTTCCTCAACCTGAACCGCGGGATCGATGCCTTCCCCGTCTACCTGTTCTCGGGCATCGTCGTCGTCAACCTGTTCAACGAGGCGTTCGGCAACGCCACGAAGTCGATCGTGAACAACAAGGCGCTCGTCAAGAAGATCTACCTGCCGCGCGAGCTGTTCCCGATCGCCGACGTGTTCATCGCGTTCGTGCACTTCCTGCCGCAGCTCAGCATCCTCATCGTCGTCTGCCTCGTCGTCGGCTGGGTGCCGACGGTGCTGCACCTGGCCGGCGCACTCCTCGCGATGCTGATCGTGCTGTTGCTCGCCACCGGGCTCGGCATGTTGTTCGGCTCGGTGAACGTCTCGTTCCGCGACTCGCAGAACCTCGTCGAGCTCATCCTGCTGTTCGCGACCTGGACCTCCCCCGTGCTCTACTCGTTCACGATGGTGCGCGACAAGGTGCCGACGTGGCTCTTCGACCTCTACATGGCCAATCCGCTGACCGCCGCGGTGGAGCTCTTCCACTCGGCGTTCTGGTATCCGACCATCGCCGGCCCGGCCGAACGACCCGAGAACCTCTGGGGGCTCGCGGGGCTCGCGCTCGCCATCTCCATCGTGACGCTGCTCGTGGGTCAGTTCGTCTTCAGGAGACTGGAGGGGCGTTTTGCCCAAGACCTCTGAGGCCGAGGCGCCCCGCATCATCATCGAGGGCGTCCGCAAGACGTATCGGCTGCGGCACACGCACTCCTTCAAGGAGACCTTCGTCGCCTGGCTCCGCAAGAAGCAGACGGCCTCGACGTTCGAAGCGCTCGAGGGCCTCGACATCACCGTCGGCGAGGGCGAGGCGGTGGGCCTGCTCGGCTACAACGGCTCGGGCAAGTCGACGCTGCTGAAACTCGTCTCCGGCGTGCTCCGGCCCGATGCCGGCACCGTGCTGACCCGCGGCCGGGTGGCCGGCCTGATCGAGGTCGGTGCCGGGTTCCACCCCGACCTCAGCGGGCGCGAGAACGTCTACCTCAACGCGGCGATCCTCGGCATGAGCAAGGAGGAGATCGACGCGAAGTTCGACGAGATCGTCGAGTTCTCGGAGATCGGCGAATTCATCGACACCGAGGTGAAGCACTACTCTTCGGGCATGTTCGTGCGCCTCGCGTTCTCGGTCGCGATCCACACCCAGTTCGACATCCTGCTCGTCGACGAGGTGCTCGCGGTCGGCGACGCCCCGTTCCGGGAGAAGTGCAACGCCAAGATCCACGAGCTCGTCGCGAGCGACAAGACCCTGTTCATCGTGAGCCACGACCTCGGCATGATCTCGGAGATCTGCGACCGGGGCATCGTGATCAAGCGTGGCCGCAAGATCTTCGACGGCCCCGTCGACGAGGCGATCGCGGCGCTCAAGGCGTCGAAGCGGTAGCCGACTCCTCACCGTGCGGCGCGACGTCGGGCCGGCCGCCCGTGCGCTCGGCCGCGGCGAGTCGTTCGACGACGAGATCCGTCAGCTCGGCCACCCGAAGGCTGTCGCGCCGGCTCTCGTCGATCTCACGTCGAAGCTCGGCGACCGCGCGTCGGAGCTCCGCCACTTCCGCGCGATAGGCGTGCAGCTGCTCGACGGCCGCCATGGTCTCAGGTGAGACGCGCCATCCCCAGCGCACCGCGCCCTTCTTCAGTCGATTCATCATGATCATTCCGACTCCTCTGAGTTCGACCCCGGTTCCCCGCTCGTCGAGACGGTTTCCCTTCCGGTCAGCATGGACTCGATCTGGATGCGCGACCCACCGCGGCGCGGCACCACGTCCGTGTGCAGAATGCGCACAGCCAGGCGTGCACCGGTCGCAAACCCCATGAGTGCGCGCGGTGGAACGTGCCATGTGCGTGGGTCGCCCGGACGGTATCGGTCCGACATCTCGGCGTAGCTCGTGTTCACGGCGAAGCCCCCGTTTCGCAGCACCAGCGCTATGAACTCGAGCGTCGAGATGCGGTCCTCATCGACGAGGGCGTCGAGCGTGAACTGCGCGAACACGTACACGGGTTCTGCGCGGGCCCGGAGCTCGATCGCGAGCCCGAGAGTGTCACGGCGGTCCGACAGGTTGACCACGCGGAAGTCGATCGAGTCGGGGGCGTCCCTCGCTGCCCGCTCGATCGCGTTCCACGCGAAGTCGACCGCGATCACCCGATGTCCGCGTCGGGCGAAGTACCGCGCGTCGGCGCCGTCGCCGCATCCCAGCTCGAGGACGAGCGCCTCGCGCGGCAGCGACTGCTCGAACCGGACGGCCTGCACGCTCGGCGCGTCCGCCGTGGCGACCTTGTCGTAGTGGGAGACCCACAGATCGCGGAAGCGGTGCTGCTCGCCGAACCAGTTGAGGAAGCGGCGAGTCGTGCGCACGGGGGTACGGAATCGGAAGGACGGGTCGGGCACCCGCCAGTCGGCGCCGTAGCAGGCCGCGAGCCAGGCCTCTGGGTCGGCCGGCGCCGGGAATGACTCGCCCTCGAAGGTGGCCGTGCCGCGCGGCAGGATCGCGGAGCGCTCGAGCGACGCCTGCATGTGGATCGGCTCGAAGAACTCGCCGTCGCGGAAGAACGCCGTGAAGATGTCGACGTAGTGGTCGACTGTGCCGTCGGGGAAGCGGAACACCACCTGCAGGTGGGCTGCACTGTGCCGAATCGTCCAGAAGCCCGACGTAGCGAGCCCCCGCTCGATCGCGAAGCTCTCGAGCGCGAGGTCCGCGGGATGCTCGAGATCGCTCAGGTACGCGAGGTCGATATCGTCGTCGTTGGCGAGGAGTCCGCCGTTCCGCACCGCCCCGAGCAGGGTACCGCCCACGATGAACGCCGGATGCCCGAGCTCGTGGAGGGTGTCGATGACCCGACGCGCGCTGTCGACCGCACGCCGGCGGGTCGCCTCTTCGCTCGTACCGAACGCGGGAGTCAGGTACCCCCATTTGTTGACCGAGAGTGAGCGTCCGTGGCCGTCGTGCAGATCGATCCGACCGATCGCCGCGCCGAAGCGGAGGCGGCGGCGGGCGAGCACCGTTCCGCTCGGCTGGGCGACCACGGCGAATCGCGCGACGCCGCGCAGCCGCGGCACGATGGACCGCGGCCAGGCGAGCAGGCGACGGTCTCCCGCGACCGGTACGGCGTCGGCCGTTGCGGCCGACCAGACGCTCCGGCCGTCGATGTGTACGGAGATGACCCGGTGGACCGAGGCGTCCGCGGACGTCAGAGAGACACCGCGGCGCTCGATCCGCACCGTCACACGCCACCTCCGTCGCTTCCCCGCGTACCATGTTGCCCCAAGTTCCGGCCGACAGCCGCTAACCCCCTCGTTCGGGGGTCAGTCGCCGACGGCATCGCGGTACGCGGCGATGTGCTGCGACGCGCATCGCTCCCAGGTGAACCGCCGTGCATGCTCGATCCCGAGCGTCACGAGCCGGTCGGCGCCGTCGATCGCCTCCTCGATGCCGCGTGCGATCGCCTCGGGATCGTGCGGGTCGAAGAGCACGGCCGCGTCGCCGCAGACCTCGGGAATGGACCCCTCACGCGACGCCGCGACGGGACAGCCCGACGCCATCGCCTCGAGCGGCGGCAGGCCGAACCCCTCGTACAGGCTCGGATACACGAGCGCCGATGCCGTGCGGTACAGGTCGGTGAGTTCGTCGACGTTGACGAGGCCCCGCCGCTCGACCCACTCGGGCAACGCGCCCAGCCCGTCGAGCGCGCCGCCCGTGAGCACGAGCCGCAACCCCGGGCGGCGCTCGCGGAGCCGCGACATGGCCTCGATGAGGCGCGCATGGTTCTTGTGCGGCCACCCTCTCGCGGGGTAGAGCACGAAGTCGCCGCGGGGCCCCGTGGCCGGAGTGAACCGCTCGTGATCGACCCCGAGCGGGATGACCCGCACCCGATCGTCGGCGATGCCGAGGTGATCGACGATCGCGCGCTTGGCGAACTCGCTGATCGTGATGACGAGGCGCGCGCGCCGGGCGCCCTCGTGGTAGAAGCGCTCCCGGTAGGCGAAGTCGCGGGGTCCGAACAGCTCGGGAAGGTCGAGATGCTGCACGTCGTGCAGCGTCGTCACGAACGGCATGCCCGCCGGCGGCGCCGGCGTGAACGACGTGAACGGGTAGTGCACGACGTCGGCGCCCGACATCCGTCGCCTGATGAAGGGCGCCCCGAGCGTGGATGCCGCGAGCGACGCGAGCCGCAGGGCGGTGGAGTGCCCGGCCCGCACGAAGCCGACGGACCGCTCGTCGTCGGAGTGGAGCACGCCGCGGGCGTTCCCGGGCACGATCGTGCGGAGGTCGACGTCGTCGCGCTGCGCGAGCAGGCGGGCGAGGTTCGTGGCGTACGTCTCGGTGCCGCCCATGCCGCCGGGCACCAGGTTCATGGCGACCATGGCGACTCGCACCGGCCGACCTGGGCGAGTATCGACCGGATTCATAGCCATTGGATTCTATGACACCATGGTTCGGGCCCCGGTCGGGTGTGCAGAGCATCCACGAACCGGCTTCGCCCCCGAGAACCAAGGACCCGCGTGACCCTCGACATCATGATGCCGTTCTACGGCCGCGTCGACCACTTCAAGCTGGCCGTGCAGAGCGTGCTGGCGCAGGACGACCCCGACTGGCGGCTGGTGGTCGTCGACGACGTCTATCCCGACCTGAGCGCGGGCGAATGGCTCGTCGGCCTCGGCGACGACCGCATCACCTACCTGCGCAACGAGGAGAACCTGCGGCCGAGCCGCAACTACCGCAAGTGCGTGGGCCTCATGCAGACCGAGTTCGCCGTCATCATGGGCTGCGACGACATCATGCGGCCCGGTTACGTGCGTCGCGTGAAGGAGCTCACCGCCCGGTTCCCGCATGCCGCGGTCATCCAGCCGGGCGTCGAGGTCATCGACGCCGACGGCCAGGTGTACCACCCGCTCGCCGATCGCGTGAAGCGCCGCTACATGCCGCGGGGCGCCCGGCCCCTCGAGATCTCCGGCGAAGCCGCCGCCCTCAGCCTCGTGCGCGCCGCGTGGTTCTACTTCCCGTCGCTCGTCTGGAACGTCGAGCGCCTTCGTCGGCACGAGTTCCGCGCCGACCTCGACGTGACCCAGGACATCGCCATGGTGCTCGACCTCGTCACCGACGGCGGCAGCGTGGTCGTCGACGACGAGGTCGTCTTCCGGTACCGACGTCACGCCGAGAGCGTCTCGGCCGTCACGGGGCCCGACGGCTCGAAGTTCGCCCAGGAGCGCACGGTCTTCGCCGAGGCCGACCGCGACCTGCGCGCCATGGGCTGGAATCGTGCCGCGCGCGCGGCGCGCTGGCACCTCTCGTCGCGGCTGCATGCGCTCGCCGACCTGCCGAAGGCCATCGGGCCCGGCAAGTCCGTCGGGCGCCGGCGGCTGCTCCGCCACGTCTTCGGCGGACTCGACCCCGCCTGAGTGCCGTCCGCCCCGTCCGCCCGGGGCGGCGGCTCAGCTCGCCTGTGCGGCGATCCACTCCTGGAGTCCGGCGACGCCGCGTTCGACCGACCACTGCGGCTCCCATCCGAGCGCCTCGATGGTGGGCCGGATGTCGCAGGCCGCGTGCCGGACATCGCCGTCGCGGTACTGGCCGGTCACGTGCGGTGCCGGTGCGCCGTGGTAGTCGGCGATGTGCCCGGCGATCTCGAGGATCGTGGTGGCGACGCCCGAACCCACGTCGTACCGCACCACGCCCGCCCGCGGCATCCGGCCGGCGAGCGCCGTGAACGCGTCGGCGACGTCGTCGATGTAGACGAAGTCGCGCGTGATGCGGCCGTCTTCGTACACCGGGATCGACCGACCCTCGGCGGCCCACTGCGAGAAGAGCGACACGATGCCCGTGTAGGAGTTGATGAGCGACTGGCCGGGGCCGTAGACGTTCTGCAGCCGCAGGATGCCGAGCGCCGAGTCGTGCGCGTCGACCCACGCCGAGAGGATGTGCTCCTGGGCGAGCTTCGTGGCGCCGTACACGCTCGTCGGCGTCGGCCAGGTCGACGCGACCGAACTCGTCAGCGGCGTCGCGCCCTCGAAGTCCCATTGCCCGCGCTCGAACTGGGCGTGCGAGCGCTGCCCCGGCACGAACGACGTGCCGTCGGCGCGCTGCCAGCTTCCCTCGCCGTATACCGCGCGGCTGCTCGAGAGCAGGAACCCGCTCGGCACGATGCCGGCACGCCCGAGCCCGTCGAGCAGCTCCGTGGTGCCCACGACGTTCACGCGCGCGTGCCGGCTGGCCTCCGACAGCGACTGCGCGGTGCCCGTCTCGGCCGCCAGATGGATGACGAGGTCGGGCCGCACATCCGCCAGGACGCGGTCCCACAGTTCGGGCTCGGTGACGTCGCCGACCACGAGCTCGGCCGCGTCGGCGAGCGCCGCGGGCCGTGACTGCGTGGCGTGCACCTGCGGGTGCAGCGAGTCGACGACCACCCAGCGCGCGGCGTCGGGCGCGAGTCGCTCCGAGAGCGCGCAGCCGATGAATCCCGCGCCGCCGGTGACGAGCACCGTGCCGAGCTGTTGCCGGGTCATGCAGATTCCTTTCCCGCGGCCGGCAGGGTCGCCTTCCGCTCACGATTTCGGGCTCGATCCACCCAGTAGGCGACGCCGCGACCGGGGCCGCGGTCCTTGAGCGACAGCGCCGGCTTCTCGAGCAGGTGCCAGCTCGCCATGGCGAACGCGGTGGCGGCGGCGAGGCTGATGAGCACGTACGGCACGTAACCCAGCGCGTGCCAGCCGAACGAGGCGAACAACTGCTGCACGAGGAAGCCGTACAGGTAGATGCCGTACGAGTAGTCGTTGCGACTGCCGATGCGCTTGACGCGCTCGGGCAGGCGCACGGCCGCCCAGAGCAGCGCGTAGGCGAGCGCGGGCAGGCCGACGAAGCCGAACCCGTAGGTGGCGTAGCTCGCCGCGGCCACCGCGATCGAGATCACGCCCGCGACATCCGACACCCGTACCCGATGCGAATAGACCGCGATCACGGCCCCCCACAGGAACGCGAGCGAGAGGTTCACGGCCAGCGGGTCGCCGAACCAGCCGGGCAGGAGGGCGAACACCTCGGGCGCGAGGAACCGCAGTCCCTGCAGCACGAGGAACACGCCGGTGAGCAGCGGCACCACGAACGGCGCGCGGCGCAGGAGCCCGAAGAGCACGAGTGCGCCGATCATCAGGTAGCAGCCGAACTCGTAGGCGAGCGTCCAGAGCGATCCGTTGAAGACGCTGTAGCCCACCGCCTGCCCGTACGGCGTCGACTCCACGAAGATGTCGTGGATGCCCCACTGGTTGATGACGAGGGTCATGTTGCCGATGAAGTACCAGAGCGGCCCGCCCGGCCAGCGGCTCGCGTAGCCGTCGAGCGTGCGGCCCTCGGCGAACCACGCGATGGGGCCCACGACGAGGATGCCGACGAGGAGCACCGCCCAGAACGCGGGGAAGATGCGCAGCACCCGGCGCCACAGGAACGGGACCACGCCCGAGTTCACGCCGCTCTTCGTGATGAGGTAGCCGCTGATCGCGAAGAATCCGAGCACGGCGACCCCGCCGAGGTTCTCCTGTCCGTGGCTCCAGCTGAAGAACGGGTCGTCGCCCCACCCGCCGAGCGGGAACGCGTGCGAGACGATCACCGCCGAGGCGAGCACGAGCCGGAGCACGCCGAGGGCGTTGGACCGACCGCGCATGGCGGCGCGGAAGTCGAGACCGGCCGCCGACCGCACGCGGTCGTCGGCGGGTGCCGGACGGACGCTCACGGCGCTCCCCCGAGGGACGCTGCCCCGAGCGACGCCGCCCCGACGGGGCGCGGAGCGGCGCATCGACACATGAACGGCCTCTCCTCGGGTGTGCGTCGCACCGGCGGCGACAAGAACGGGCGGGACGGAAATGGAGGTCGGCCCTTTCCGATTCCGGGGCCCCGCGGCGCGCATCGAGTATACCCGGGCACGGTCCCGGCCCCGTCCGGGACCCGCCGCCCCGCCGTTTAGGATGGGTGCCATGACCTCGGAGCTCGCTCGCACGCTCGTCGTGATGCCCGCGCTCAACGAGGAGGCCTCGGTGGGCGCGGTGGTCCGCGAGGTGCTCGCGAAGGTCCCCGCTGCCGCGTGCCTGGTCGTCGACGACGGATCGACGGATGCCACGGCTGCCGAGGCCCGGGCGGCCGGCGCGCGCGTCGCCCGCCTTCCGTTCAACGTCGGGGTCGGCGGCGCCATGCGGCTCGGGTTCAACTACGCCATCGAGCACGGCTACGACAACGTGGTGCAGGTCGACGCCGACGGCCAGCACGACCCGGCCGGCGTCGCCGCGCTCGTCGAGGCGCTCGGCGAGGCCGACATCGTGCTCGGCGCGCGGTTCGCGGGCGAGGGCGACTACACCGTGAAGGGCCCGCGTCGGTGGGCGATGCGGATGCTGAGCTCCATCCTCAGCCGGCTCTCGGGAACGACGCTCACCGACACTACCTCGGGGTTCCGCGCGAGCGGACCGCGCGCCGTTCGGCTCTTCGCCGACCACTACCCGTCGGAATACCTCGGCGACACCATCGAGTCCCTCGTGATCGCGGTGCGGGCCGGATGCCGCGTGCGCCAGATCCCCGTGGCGATGCGCCCGCGCGCGGGCGGCACGCCGTCGCACGACCCGTTCAAGGCCGCGGCGTACCTGGGGCGCGCGATGATCGCCCTGCTCTTCGCCCTCATGCGGCCGCCCGTCCCCCTGCACGAATCGATGGTGACGGCCCCATGAGCCTCGCGACCTACATCCTCGGCATCGTCGCCGCGCTCTTCGTGCTGATCGTCGTGATCGAGATGCTGCGTCAACGCCGCCTCCGCGAACGGCACGCCGTGTGGTGGCTGGCCGCGGGCATCATCGCACTCGTCGTCGGCATCTTCCCGCAGCTGCTGGGGTGGGCGGCCCAGCTCATCGGCGTCGAGGTGCCGACCAACCTCGTCTTCTTCCTGAGTGCGGCCGTGCTCTTCCTCGTCGGCCTCCAGCACAGCTCCGAACTCACGACCCTCGAGGCCGAGTCGCAGACGCTCGCCGAGGAACTGTCGCTGCTGCGCCTGCGCGTCGAGTCCCTGGAGCGGCGCCTCGAGCAGACCGAGGAGCCGTCGGCGCGGCCCGATCGGCCCAAGACCGACTAGGGCTGCGTGTCGGCCTCCGCGGCATCCGCTGCCCTCGCCTGCCGACGCCGCACGGCGAGCCCGGCGAGATGCGCGGCGACGCCGACCACCGGCCCGGCGACCAACGACACGATCATCGCCATGGCCAGACCGCCGGGCACGGCGATGAGGCAGGCGAGCGTCGTCAGCGCCGCGACGACCCAACCGGTCGTGTAGATGCCGTGCTCGGCGCGCGCGAGCACGAGCGGACCGCTCACGCACAACAGCCCGAGCAGCCCCGAGCTCGCCACGAGCGCGGCGAGGAACCAGTCGCTCAGCACGTACTCGGGCCACCAGGCCTCGAGGATCGGCGGCCCGGCCAGGCCGGCCGCCGCGGCCAGCACCACGGTCGCCCCGGCGAGTGCGGCGGCGATCCGGCCGAACAGCCGCCACGAACGCGGCCCCGCGGTGCGGAACGCGACGACGAGGTAACCCTGCAGCGCCAGCACGACGATGACGAGCGGGGCGCGCACGAGATTGACGGCGAAGATCACCGAGCCGAGCTCCGCGTCGGGAGCGTCGGGACGCGCGAGCTTGAGCAGCAACGGGTACCCGCTGACGAGGGCACCGATGGCGACCGAGGCCGCGACGGTGCGGGCGGAGTTCCAGACGAGGGTCTTCGCCCCGACGTCGAGGGTCGAGCGGCCGACGACCGCCCGCCGGAAGAACCACCACAGCACGAGCGGGGTGAGCGGGAACGGCACGGCGATCGCCCACGCGAGCGCGACCACGTCGCCGCCCACCGCGAGCACCGTGAGGATCGCGGCGAGGCGGAGCACCCCGTCGACGCCGATCATGAACGCGACGGCCGTCCACGCGCGGAGCCCCGAGAGCGTGCCGCTGATCACGGCGACGACGACGTATCCGGCGGCGCCCAGCACGATGGGCGGCACGAGGTCCGCGCCGTCGGCGCCGAACACCGGAGCGGCCCAGAACACGGCGCCGGCCGCGAGCGCCACGGCGGTCACGAGTGCGGTGGCCGCCCCGAAGCGGAACGCGAGGTGACTCCTGGCCTGCGTGCCCGGCTCCACCGGCGCCGTCGCGCGGGTCACCTCCTGCTGGATGCCCGAGAGCACCGCGATCACGAGGTAGATGGTCGCCCAGAACACGCCGAACGCGGCGTAGTCGGTCGGAGGGCGGGTCGCGCCGACGATCGCGGTGGCGAGGTATCCCGAGCCGCCGGCGACGGCGGTCGCCACCAGGATCGACGTGACTCCCCCGGTGCGACGACGACCGCCTATCGGCATGCGGTCACCTCGTAGAGGCGCGCTTCGCCCTCCTGGTCGACCAGTCGCACGGCGTCGGATGCCTCGAGGTCGGCGAAGCCCGCGATCGGATGCTCGCCGGGGTGCACCTCGCGCGCGCCGAAGTCGAGTACGAAGCCGACGTTCGCCTCGCGCAGGGCATCGCACACCTCGGGATCGTCGCCCGCATCGCGCAGGGACTCCATGAGCACGACCGTCGGGCCTCGACGGTCGCCGAAGATCGCGGGGAGCAGCGGCCGACGATCGGAGATCGCGTACACGAGCGAGGCTCCGGTCCACGGGCTGCCGGCGACGACGACATCCTCGGGTACCACGTCGTCGACGCGGTCGAGCAGCGCGGCCTCGTCGCTCGACAGCAGCGGCGAGTCGGGGGCGAGCACGTAGAGCCGCTGGGCCCACCGGGTGCGCTGGTCGAGTTGCGGTCCCGTCTGGGTGAGGACGCCGATGACGACCAGCAGGACGGCCGCGACGGCCGCGACGGAAGCTACGCGGCGCCGCTCGGGGCTCGACGGCCCGAGGCGTGTGAGGGCGGTGCGGATCAGGTCGAGCAGCCACACGCCGCCCGCGACCGCCACCGGCAGCGCGACGACGGGCAGGAGCGCCGCGAGTCGATTGGTGTCGTTGTACCAGGTGCCGACCATCAGGTACCGGAAGAGTCCCGACGGCGCGCTCACCGCGAGGACGTACAGGATGAGGCCGATCGCGAACATCCCGAGCAGCCAGAGGTTGCGACGGGTCACGATGATGCCGACGATGCCCAGCGCCGTCAGCACCACGATCGACCAGTCGACGGCCGTGTTCATGGGACTCGAGGTGAGGGCGGCCCAGGCACCGGCGAGGGGATCTGCCCACGGGCCCCAGAACGCGGCGCCCCTCGGCGGCCGCGCGACGAGGAACAGCGCCGCGCCGGCGACGAACCCGAGCGTGGCCAGGGCCGCGGCTCGCCAGTATCGGGAGCGCGGCGCGTGCTCGGCCCTGAGCGCACGCACGTGCCGGAAGAGCCCCACCAGCGCGATCGGCACGGCGAAGCCGACGAATGCGACGAGCGTGCTCGGATGCGCGAGTGCGAGACCCGGGATGACCACGACGAGGAGCATCCATCGCGGCACCGCGCCGAGCTCGGACTCGGTGCCCAGGCCCGCGGCGAGCGCCGCCGCCGCGAGCGCACCCGGCAGCAGCGCGATCGAGAGCAGGTTCGGGTACAGCACGCCGAACTGGATCATGAGGTACGGGAACGCCCCGAACGCGGCGGCGAGGACGCCGGTCGCGAGCACCGGGAAGACGCGCGGCCCGAACGCGACCCGAGAAAGGAGCACGGCTCCGGCCGGCCAGACGAGGCCGCCGATGACGATGTTCGTGGCGTTCACGGCCACCGGCACGGATGCCGCGGACAGCTCGGCGACGACCGCCACGAGCGCATGCCACGTGCCCGGGTAGAACGACGGCACGCCGTCGAGGTCGTAGGTGAGGCTGCCGAGGCGCAGCGGCGACGCATCGCCGACGTCCATGATGTATCGCACCGCATTCAGGTGGAACACGTTGTCGAACGTCTGCGAGATGTGATCGGGCGCGCCGAAGATGGCCGCGAACCGGACCGCGATGAGCGTGAACGCGACGAGGATCGCGGCCCCGGCGATCCAGGCCCCGGCGCGACCGACCGGGACGAGCGTGGTCTGCCAGCGCGTGCGGAGCAGCCACCGAACCGCGACCACGAGTGCCGTGAGCACGAGCGTCGCGACGACCACCGGGATCACGCCCCACTGGAACGGCAGCACGTGATTGGCGAGCGTCGCAAGGCCGATCACCGACACGGATGCGAGCGGGACGACGCCCACGAGCATGACGCCGCGCAACCCGAACGCGACGGAGACGGCGGCGCCGGGAACGACGAGCAGCGCGAGTGCTGCCAACGCCGCCGGCAGCGCGGCCTCCCAGCCGGTCACTCGTCCCGTCCGAGCGACCGCGCCCAGGTCTCGAGCGACGTGATGTCGGGCAGCGCCGCGCGGTACCGGCGACGGAGTGCATCCCACTGCCGACGGTAGCGCAGGTTCAGCCGGATCGAATCGATGAGCATGCGCCGGAACCGGCGCCGGTCGCGCACATGCCAGGTGACGCCCGAGCCCTCGGCATTCGTGATGAGCAGGCTGTCGTGCTCGGGCACCTGGAACCAGCGGGCGTCCTGGTAGGAGAGGTGCGCGCGCGGCGCATCCGTCCCGACCGGCTGGCGCACGGCGTGCCGCCATATCGTGCGGAGCATCCACCGCACGAAGGCGACGCCCGTGGGCCCGGGGTCGACCATCCCGGTCGCCACGCTGCGGATCTCGCGCGCCGGGAACCTGGGCAGGTCCTCGGCGACGCGCATGACCTTCGCCTCGGTGAAGTCCGCACCGAGCGCGCGGACCCGTGCGAGCCGGTCGACCATGTCGGTGTGGAGCTGCTCGGGACCGTCGAACACGCTGCGGATGGCCTCGTGCTTCATGGCGACCGTGTAGTAGTCCATCGTGAGCAGGTTCTTGACGTCGCTCGCGAGGTTGGCACGCCAGAGCTTGCCCCCGCGCTTCATGGGTGAGTGCAGCAGTGCCGCGACGAGACGGTTGCGGGCGTGGAAGAACGCCTGCCAGTCGTGCGAGTCGTCCTTGTCGACCCACGAGACGTGCCATACCGCCGCGCCCGGAAGGCTCACCGTCGCGTACCCGTGCTCGCGGGCACGGAGCGAGTACTCCGCGTCGTCCCACTTGATGAACACCGGCAACGAGAGGCCGATCGTGCGGATCGTCTCGACGGGGATGAGCGACATCCACCATCCGTTGTAGTCGACGTCGAACCGTCGGTGCATCCACTTCGTCTGGCGCAG
Organism: Agromyces sp. H66; assembly: GCF_004959775.1. Classification (GTDB taxonomy): domain Bacteria; phylum Actinomycetota; class Actinomycetes; order Actinomycetales; family Microbacteriaceae; genus Agromyces. Next base: position 632,852 of record NZ_SJZG01000001.1, on the reverse strand, counting down.
GTTCGAGTCGGTGAAGTCATGCCGGTCGGGCGTGAACGGGCCCCACATGAACGGGCTCCAGCGGATTCCCTCGGCATACGCGTGCAGCTTCGACTTGTCGTACATGTCGAGCATGTGGCCGCCGACGATGGTCGGGCGGTTGCAGTAGTTGGCGAAGGTGACCGCACGGCGAACGCTCTCGGGCTCGATCTCGACGTCGTCGTCGAGCAGCAGGATGTAGTCCGAGCGTCCGTCGCGGACCGTCTCGAGCATGCCGCGGGAGAAGCCGCCCGAGCCGCCGAGGTTCGCCTGCTCGATGACCTGCAGGCGCCCGCCGAGGCTCTGCTCGGCCGCGGCGAAGCCCGCGTTCTCGACGATCCGCTCGGAGCCCTGGTCGACGACGAGCACGCGGTCGAGCAGGGCGACCGCGGCGGCGTCGTCGCCGATCTCCCGAAGGAGCCGGGTGCAGTAGTCGCCGCGGTTCAGGGTCGTGATCGACACGGTGGCCGTGCCTGGCACGCGGGGCGCCGCGCCACGCGGGGCGAGCCAGTCCGCCTCGACGAGGGAGAACGGATCGTCGCCGGCGACGAGGTCGAACCAGAGCCAGCCGCCGTCGATGAACGACGAGAACGGCAACTCGAACTCGGTCGTCGCCTCGCCCGACACCTCCACGCCGTCGACCTGCTGCACGACGCCGCGAGCGTTGGACCGGAAGACGATCACGCGTCCCGGGCCGCGGGTCGACACGCGCAGCACGACGCCGTCGAGCGTCGTCCAGGTGTTCCAGTAGCTCGCCGGGAACGCGCTGAAATAGGTCGCCAGCGAGATCGACCGGCCCCCGGGCACGGTGAGCCCGCGACGCCCGTCGAGGAGCGTGAGGCCGGTGTACGACGAGAGCCGCAGCGGCCGGCGCCCACCGTCGCCGACGTCGAGCCCGCGGGCGCGCGCGAGCACCTCGACGCCCTCATCCGACCGGTCGACGCCGCTCCACGTCTCGGCATCCAGGTACAGCGGCAACGCCTGCGGGTCGCCGTGCACCGGGAAGACCACCCGCTGCAGGATGGTCCCGTGCTCGTCCGTGGTCGAGTCAGTCATCTGTGAGTCCTCGGTGATCGGTCGGCACTCAGCCGAGGGCGGGCTTCAGCTTGTTCTCGTACATCGACAGCGCCGAGCCGATCGCCATGTGCATGTCGAGGTACTGGTAGGTGCCGAGACGGCCGCCGAAGAGCACGTCGGGCTCGCCCTTGGCGAGCTCCCGGTATGCGAGCAGCCGGGCGCGGTCCTCGGGGGTGTTGACGGGGTAGTAGGGTTCGTCGCCCCGGGTGGCGAACCGGGAGAACTCGCGCATGATGACCGTGCGGTCGGCGGGATACTCCCGCTCGGGGTGGAAGTGGCGGAACTCGTGGATGCGCGTGTACGGCACGTCGAGGTCGGCGTAGTTCATGACGGAGGTGCCCTGGAAGTCGCCGACGTCGAGCACCTCCTGCTCGAAGTCGAGCGTGCGCCACGAGAGCTCGCCCTCGGCGTAGTCGAAGTAGCGGTCGACGGGGCCCGTATAGACGACGGGCACGTTGCCCACGACGGCGGCCCGGTTCACCGGCTGCGTCTCGTCGAAGAAGTCCGTCGACAGGCGAACCTCGATGTTCGGGTGGTCTGCCATGCGCTCGATCCAGGCGGTGTAGCCGTCGGTCGGCAGGCCCTCGTTGGTGTCGTTGAAGTAGCGGTTGTCGTACGTGTACCGCACCGGGAGCCGGCTGATGACCTCGGCCGGCAGCTCCTTCGGGTCGGTCTGCCACTGCTTCGCCGTGTAGTCGCGGATGAACGCCTCGTACAGCGGGCGTCCGATCAGCGAGATCGCCTTCTCCTCGAGGTTCTGCACCGACGCGGCATCCACCTCCGCGGCCTGTGACGCGACGAGCTCGCGTGCAGCCGCGGGACCGTGCGCAGAACGGAAGAACTGGTTCAGGGTGCCCAGGTTGATGGGCAGAGGGTACACCTCGCCGCGATGCGTCGTGTACACGCGGTGCACGTAGTCGGTGAACGTGGTGAACCGATTGACGTACTCCCACACCGACGGGTTCGACGTGTGGAAGAGGTGCGCGCCGTACCGGTGCACCTCGATGCCGGTCTGCGGCTCGGGCGCGCTGTACGCGTTGCCGCCGATGTGGTCGCGCCGGTCGATCACGAGGACGCGGCGACCGAGGTCTCGTGCGGCGCGTTCTGCCACCGTCAGTCCGAAGAATCCGGATCCGACGACTACGAGATCCACGTCCGCCATGTACCAGTCCTCTTCCTGTGATCGGCTCGACGCTTCGATCGGAGCCGACGGATGCGGCTGGCGAGCCAAGGGTCGATTGTAGCCGTCCGCACCTGAACCCGCGGTCGGCGACGCTCAGCGCTCGGCGATGAGCCGCGTGAGGTAGTCGCCGTAGCCGCTCTTGGCGAGCGGCGCGGCGAGCGCGGCGAGGCGGGCGTCGTCGATCCAGCCGGCGCGCCAGGCGACCTCTTCGATGCATCCGATCTTGAAGCCCTGTCGCTCCTCGATCACGCGCACGTAATCGCTGGCCTGCATCATCGACTCGAACGTGCCGGTGTCGAGCCATGCGGTTCCACGGTCGAGGACCTGCACCTGGAGCCGCCCCTCGGCGAGGTAATGCTCGTTCACGGCCGTGATCTCCAGCTCGCCACGTGCGCTGGGCCGGATGCCCTTGGCGACCTCGACGACCGAGTTCTCGTAGAAGTAGAGTCCGGGCACCGCGTAGTTGCTCTTCGGATGCCGCGGCTTCTCCTCGATCGAGACGGCCCGGAACTCGTGGTCGAACTCGACGACGCCGTAGTCGCCCGGGTTGCTCACGTGGTACGCGAAGATCCGCGCGCCGTCGATGGTCGTGTTCCGGCGCAGGGAGGTGCCGAGCCCCGCACCGTGGAAGATGTTGTCGCCGAGCACCAGCGCGACCGACTCGTCGCCGATGAAGTCCTCGCCGATGAGGAACGCCTGCGCCAGCCCGTCGGGCGACGGCTGCACGGCGTACTCGAGGCGGATGCCGAGCGAGGAGCCGTCGCCGAGGAGCGCCCGGAACTGGTCGTGGTACTCGGGCGTCGTGATCACGAGGATCTCGCGGATGTCCGCCATCATGAGGGTCGACAGCGGGTAGTAGACCATCGGCTTGTCGAAGATGGGCATGAGCTGCTTCGAGATGCCCTTGGTGATCGGCCACAGCCGGGTGCCGGTGCCGCCCGCAAGGATGATTCCACGCATGTCAGGCTCCAGCCGCGAGCGAGGCGTACAGCTGGCGGGCGTCATCCCAGGCGGGAAGGGTGCCCAGCCGCTCGGCCTCGGCGAGGCTCGGGGCCGCGGCATCCTTCGGCGAGAGGATCGGCTCACCTGCCTCGTGCGGGATCTCGAGGCCGATCGCGGGGTCGAGGGGGTTCACGCCGAACTCCCGGTCGGGCCGGAACACGTCGTTGACGAGGTAGGTGACCGTGGCGTCGTCGGTGAGGGCGACGAACGCGTGCCCGAGGCCCTCGGCCAGGTAGACCACCCGGCGATCGGCGGAGTCGAGCAGCACCGTGTCCCACCGGCCGAACGTGGGCGAGCCCAGCCGGATGTCGACGACGAAGTCGAGCACCGCGCCCGCCGCGGCCGTGACGAGCTTCGCCTGGCCGGGGATCGCCGCGAAGTGGATGCCGCGCAGCACCCCGCGGCGGGAGACCGAGAGGTTCGCCTGCTTGAGGTCGAGCGAGTGGCCGATCGCCTGCTCGAGCACGTCGAAGCGGTACCACTCGAGGAAGAGCCCGCGGTCGTCGGCGAACTGCCTGGGCGTGAGCTCGTACGCGTCGGGAATCGCGAGTTCACGGATCTGCATCAGAGCAGCGTACCAATCGGCTCCCGGTAGACTCGCGTCCGCATCCCCCTCGAGAAACGGAACCATCGATGCCCTTGAAGATCCTCGTGACCGGCGGCGCCGGGTTCATCGGCTCGAACTTCGTGCGCCGGGTGCTCGAGGACACCTACGAGGGTCTCGAAGGCGCCGACCTCGTGGTGCTCGACGCGCTGACCTACTCGGGCAATCTCGAGAATCTCGCCCCGGTCGCCGGCTCACCCCGGTACACGTTCGTGCACGGCGACATCCGCGACTCCGCCCTGCTCGACGAGCTCTTCCCGGGTCTCGACGGCGTCGTGCACTTCGCCGCCGAGAGCCACGTCGACCGCTCCGTGCGCGATGCGTCGATCTTCGTCGACACGAACGTCGGCGGCACGCAACGGCTGCTCGACGCGGCCGTGCGTGCCGGCGTGCCCCGATTCGTGCACGTCTCGACCGACGAGGTGTACGGCTCGATCAGCGAGGGTTCGTGGCGTGAGGATCACATTCTCGAGCCGAACTCGCCGTACTCCGCGTCGAAGGCCGGAAGCGACCTGCTCGCCCGCGCCTACCATCGCACCCACGGCCTCGACGTGTCGATCACACGGTGCTCCAACAACTACGGCCCGTACCACTTCCCCGAGAAGGTCATCCCGCTGTTCGTCACCAACCTGATCGACGGCGAGCACGTGCCGCTCTACGGCGACGGGGCGAACATCCGCGACTGGCTGCACGTCGACGACCACACCCGCGGGATCGCAGCCGTCTTCACGCGCGGGCGCGCAGGCGAGATCTACAACATCGGCGGCGGCACGGAACTCAGCAACCGCGAGCTCACCGAGATGCTCCTCGCCGCGACCGGTCGTGACTGGAGCTACGTCGACCACGTCGAGGACCGCAAGGGCCACGACCTGCGCTACTCCGTGGACATCTCGAAGGTCGAGGCGGAGCTCGGCTACCGGCCGCTCGTCCCCTTCGAACAGGGACTCGCCGACGTCGTGCAGTGGTACCGCGATCACCGCTCATGGTGGGAACCGCTCAAGGCCCGGGCGGCGCTGGGGTGACGGCCGCAGCACGGACCCTGGTCGTCGGCGCTGGGGGCATGCTCGGCACCGACCTGCGCTCGGCGCTCCGCGACCGCGAGGTGACCGCGGCGGGGCGTGCCGACCTCGATGTCACCGACGAAGCCGCCGTGCTCGAGGCCGCCGCCGGCCACGACGTCATCATCAACGCGGCCGCGTACACGAGGGTCGACGAGGCCGAGTCCGACGAGACGACCGCATTCGCCGTCAACGCGACCGGCGCGCGCAACCTCGCCGCCGCGGCCGCTCGTCACGGTGCGCGACTGGTGCAGGTGTCGACCGACTATGTCTTCGACGGCCGAGCGACTTCTCCGTACCCGGAGGACGCGCCGCGGCATCCGATCTCGGCCTACGGACGCACGAAGGCGGCGGGCGAGGAGTTCGTCGAGCAGCTCCTGCCCGACCGCTCCTACATCGTGCGAACCGCGTGGCTGTACGGCGCGCACGGCCCGAACTTCGCCCGCACCATGCTCGCGCTCGCGGCCACGAAGGACACGTGGTCGGTCGTCGACGACCAGCGAGGCCAGCCGACCTGGACGCTCGACCTCGCGCACGCGATCGTGTCGCTCATCGACGCCGACGCCCCGGCCGGCGTCTACCACGGCACCAGTTCGGGCGAGACGACCTGGTACGGGTTCGCGCGGGCCGTGCTCGCGGCATCCGGCCTCGACCCCGACCGGATCACGCCCACCGACAGCTCCGCGTTCGTGCGGCCGGCGCCTCGGCCCGCGTACTCCGTGCTCGATCACGGAGCATGGCTCGATGCGGGCCTCTCCCCAATTCGGGGGTGGAACGAGGCTCTCGAGGCCGCGGTCTCGGCCGGCGCGCTCTCGGCACGCTGACGCGAACGGCAACTGCGTGATGGAAACCCTCGTCTTTCCGGTACAGTTGCGCCGGGTTCCGGCGGCGGCGCGGCCGCGGTGAGTGGGAGGCATCAAGGGTGATCGGCTCCAGACGGCTGTTCCGCGCCACGGGCGGGTACGGCCTCTCCGTGATCGTGAGCGGCCTCGTGAGCATCGCGGTGATCCCGGCCGTGATCATCGCCGCGGGCGAGACCGCGTGGACCACCATCGCCGTGTCCCAGGCCGTGGCCGGCTTCGCGTTCGTCATCGCCGCCTTCGGGTGGGGCGTGACCGGACCGACCGACGTGGCCGGTCGGCCCGTCTCGGCGCGCGGCCGCTACTTCTTCGACTCGGTGCTCAGCCGGGTCTGGCTCAACGCCGCCGTGCTCATCGTCGCGATCCCGCTCGCCATCGCGCTCTCGCGCGGCGACCCCTGGCTCGCCGCCCTCACGGTGACGAGCGGCATCCTCGTGTCGCTCGGCTCGGGATGGTTCTACGTCGGCGAGAAAAGTCCGATGCGGTTCCTGCTGCTCGATTCCATGCCCCGCGTCGCAGGGACGGTCGCCGGCGCCCTCGTGCTCGTGGGGACCGGTGACGCACGCTGGTTCGCCGGACTCCAGCTGCTGGGCGTCATCATCGCCGCGGTCGTCTCGGGGGCCGACATCCTCCGCCGCCACGGGGGGTGGGCGTTCACCCTCTCACCGGTGCGCGCCGCCCGAAATCTCCGCGGCCAGTCTGCACCCGTGACGATGGCTGCAACGGCGTCGCTCTACGTCAACGTGCCCGTGGTCATCGTGCAGATCTTCATCCCGAGCGCCACCGCCGTGTACGCGCTCGCCGAGCGGATGGTACGCCTCTCGCTCTACGCGACCAGGCCCGTGGTGCAGGTGGCGCAGGGCTACGTCCCCGCTCCCGAGATCGAGCGGCTGCTCACGCGAGCGCGCCGGGTCACCCTCCTCGCGTTGGTGCTCGCCGTCGCCGGCGGGCTCGCCTTCGGACTGCTGAGCCCATGGGTGAGCGGACTCCTCTCCGGAGGCGCACTGGTGCTGCCGTGGGCGCTCGCCGCCGCCATGGCAGTGAACCTCGCGGCCCTCCTCGCCTCCCAGCTCACCGGGTTCGCGTGCCTGACCGCGCTCGGCCTCGCCAAGGTGCTCGCCCGCAGCACCATCGTCGGGGCGATCGTCGGGACCGCGCTGATGATCCCGCTCACGCTGTGGTTCGGCGTCGTCGGCCTCGCATGGGGACTCGCGATCTCGGAGATCGCGGTGCTCGGGGTGCAGCTGTTCGCACTACGCACCGTGTTCCGGCATCCGGAGCGTCTGCCCGGCCGCCCCGCGGACGGACCCGTCGACGGCATCGAGCCATCGCTCGAGCCGTGAGGCGGACGAGCCGTCAGCAGGGCTGAAGACGGCCGACCGCATCCTCCAGCACGCTGTCACCGCCGAGCAGCGTCACCGAGGTGACGCCCTGGCCGAGTGCCGCACTGCGGACCACGCCGGGCACGCAGGTCGGTCTGCCGAGATAGAGCGGATCGTGCGCAGCGCCCGCGGCGACCGACCCGGTGAGCGCGTCGGGGAAGTCGAGTCCGGTGGCGACGAACGCGTTCGTGCTCGTCGTGAACGCCGCCGCATTGATCGCCACGCTGGTCTCGTAGCGATCGGCGCCTGCGTATCGCGTGACCGTGAACGCGGCAAGGCTCGACTGGATGCCCGACGAGACCGCGCCGATGCCTCCGGCGATTCGCACCTCGGTGACGCCCTTGCTCGTGAGCAGTGCGATCGTTTCGGCGTCGACGCTGCCCGCCTGCCCGTCGACGAGCACCACCGGGGCCCCGATGCCCCCGGCCACCGCCCCGGCACTCAGCCCGTCGGGGAAGTCGCGTCCGGTCGCCAGGTAGGCGACCTTCGTCGCTCCGAATTCCTTCGCCACGATGGTGCGCGATGTCTCGTAGCGGTCCGCGCCGCCGACCCGTTCCGTCGGGGCGATCTGCTGGAGCATCTCCATCACGGATGCCCCGACCACGCCCTCGCCACCCGCGATGAGGATCCGCTGCGGCGCGAGTCGCTTGAGCTCGGTCAGGGTCACGCCGGGGATCGCGTCCCGTGCCACGAGCAGCATCGGCCCGCCGAGGAGCGCCGCGGCCGGCGCCGCTGCGAGGGCATCGGCGAAATCGGCGCCCGAGGCGACGTACGCGACGGGAACCCCGGGAGTGGGATGGGTGTCCAGCGATATCTTGGCCGCCGTCTCGTAGCGATCCGCGCCGGCCAGTCGCTTCATCGAGAGCGCCACGACCGTGCGCGGGTCGCCGAACCAATCCCGGTACATGCGCCAGAAGTTGCGGTTGCCGTAGGCGGAGCACGAGTCGCCCGTGCCGTAGAGGTTCGCGAGCGCCGCGCTGTTCGGCTGGTACGGCGTGTAGTAGTAGAGCGCCGCCGTCGCCTTGTTCACGATCATCACGTTCGAGCCGCCGCAACGATCGGCATCGGGGTGATAGAGGATGTGGTTCGCCTGTCCGACCTTCAGCCAGGTGAACGAGCCGGAGGGGTTGCCGTACCAGGTGAGCTGGCGTGCCGCGGCGAACACCTGGTTGAAGAACCCGTAGTACGTCGAGTCGCAGGGCGCGCTATCCGGACATGCGTAGCCCATCGCCTTCTGCATGGTGCCGGTCGACGGCGCCGGGTTCGTGAGCAGCGACTGCTCCTTCTGCAGCGTGACGAGGATCACCTTCGCGCTGAGGCCGCACGCCACCTGCACCTTGTAGATGATGCGGGCCGCTGACTCGTTGGCTGCGCCATCGTACGGCGCACAGGTGCCGTAGCTCCACGTGCGATCGGGCGTGGTGGTCGTGTAGTTCGCGAGGCACAGCGAATTGGCGCAGCTGCCGACCATCTTGACCAGGAAGGCCTGGATCTGGCTCTCCGACATCGCGGCCTTGTCGTAGAAGTTCGCGTCGGCGATGAGGTTGCCCGCCGTGAAGTCGCTTCCCGCAACCGCGGCGCCGATCGTGCCGTCGGCGGACCGCGCCTCGGCGATCGCCTGGTCCTCCTCGGCGCGTCGCTCGGCCGCCGCTTCGCCCGCGGCGTCACCGGGTACCGGGTCATCCGCCGAATCCGCCTGCTCGTGCAGGTGCGCCGCATACTGCGACGACTCGTCGACCGTGTCGGCACCCTCGTTCGCCGCATACGCGGGAACCACGAGCGTGGATCCCACGAGGAGTCCGGCGACGAGTCCGACCATGAGCTTCTTCACCGGTGCAACCCCCAAGTCGCGCGCTCCCCCACCCGACGCCCACGGCGTCGGGCCGTGGCGTCGTCAAGCGGATGTAGGGATCCGCGATCCACACTAACGACCGGGTCGCGCCGTGTCAGCCGTCGAGTCCGGCTCGGCGCGAGTCGGGGCGCCGGTTCGCCGAGCCTCGCCGCGACCGGCGCCCCTGACGGGCGTCACCGCGCGTCGCCGAGGAGGAAGGGGCGCAGCACCTCCGCAGACAATCGGCCGTCATGCACTGCGGCGGCGAACTCGACGCCGGCTCGGGCGACCTCCCGGTAGTGGGCACGTCGATCGAGCAGGTCGCGTATGAGCCGCTCGAGAGAATCCGGCGTCGCCTCGACCACGGGAGCATCCAAACCGGTCGCCGTGCGGACGTGCTCACGGACCTGGTCATGAACATGCGCTACGACCACCCGACCGGCGCACATCGCCTCGACCGCCGCCCGCGAGTACGTGCCGATCCGGAACTGCTCGAGGACGACATCCGCATCCCGATACAGCGCAGGCATCTCCGACGCGGTGACCCGCTCGATTCGGCGGTACTCCACGAGACCACGATCGTGTAGCGACTGCATGGTCCCGTCGATGAGGGCGGACCCCTTGATCCTGGCGTTGCTCGGCGCATGGACGACGATCGGCACGTCCCGGGCGAGCGGCTCAGGGCCGCCGCGCCACGGCTCGGGGGGCACCACGAGCGGGAGCCACGTGGCGGTGGGCCAGTCGAGGAGCAGGTCGGGCGTGGAGACGAACACCGGAGCGCCGAGCCGCCCGAGCAGTCGGAGATGCCCTGCCGACTGCTCCTCGAGGATGTCGACGAGATCCCAGTCCTCATCGACGAACGGCGACCATCGGTCGATCTGCCGATGGCGGCTCGGGAGTCTGAGGTCGCTGCCATGCGAGAGCATCGCCACACTGACGCCATGGTCGCGAAGCGCCGCCACCTCGAGGTCGACATCGCCGTCGAAGAGCGTTCCGAAGATCGGACGCTCCGCCTCGATGATCACGTGGGTGAATCCGCGTGCGACCGCCTCGAACTGAGCCCGCTGCCATCGCCGCGATCTGCTGAAGACGATGGTCGGAAGCGCGTAGTCGCTCGGGAATCCGAGGTCGTCGGCGTTGCGGTACTGCATGTCGACCGCTCCGACGCCGGGTACCCGCTCGGCCGCCCGAGCCCACTCGTATCCCTGTCCGGCGAAGTTCACGGGTGCGATGTAGAGCCGTATCGGCGTGTCGGGCGCCTGCACGGGCGCGGGGACATCCGTCTCCCTGAACCCGTACTTTCGCGGGTTCAGGCGCATCTGCACCGGTTCCGGCAGCCGGGCGGCCAACCGGCCGGCGATGCCGCGGAGGGACGGGCTCAACGTACCCCGCCACCGCCGACGAGCAGCCTCGGCACGCCCTTCCACAACGCGGCGTCGGTGACATTGCGGCCATCGACGAGGAGGCGCACGCCGGGCAGGTCGGCCGGCGTGAGCGAGCGGTATTCGGCGTGGTCCGCCTGGAGGACCGCGAGGTCCACGGCGTCGCCCGGCCGGTACGGCTCCCACCCGAGCGCCCGCAGTTCGTCATCGGAGTAGAGGGGATCGTGCACGAGCACCCGTGCGCCGCGTTCGCGGAGGGCTTCGACGGTCGAGAACACCCCGGAGAACGCGGTCTCCTTGACGCCGCCTCGATAGGCGGCGCCGAGCACCACGGAGGTGAGCCCGTCGAGGTCGCCGAGTATGGATGCCGCCTGCGCCACGGTACGAGACGGCATCGCCGCGTTGAGGATCCGGGCGGTGCGCACGATGTCGGCGTCGGGGTCGGTCGCGAGGTAGAGGCGGGGGTAGACCGGGATGCAGTGTCCGCCGACGGCGATGCCAGGGCGGTGGATGTGGCTGTACGGTTGCGAGTTGCAGGCCTCGATGATGCCGTAGACGTCGACGCCCACCTGGTCAGCGAACAGGGCGAACTCGTTCGCGAGGCCGATGTTCACGTCGCGGTAGGTGGTCTCGGCGAGCTTGGCGAACTCAGCCGCCTCTGCGCTGCCGAGGTCCCACACCCCGTTCGCACGGGGGAGATCGTCGCGATGGTCGAACTCGAGCACGGCCTCGTAGAACTCGCGCGCACGGGCGGCGCCGCGGTCGCCGAGCGCGCCGATGAGCTTCGGGTATCGGCGCAGGTCGGCGAAGATGCGCCCGCTCAGCACTCGTTCGGGCGAGAACACGAGGTCGAAGTCCTCGCCCTCCACGAGACCGGAGCCTACTTCGAGCATGGGCTTCCATCGCGTGCGAGTCGTGCCCACCGGGAGGGTGGTCTCATAGGACACGAGCGTGCCCGGCGTGAGGTGCTGGGCGAGGGACCGGGTCGCGGCGTCCATCCAGCCGAAGTCGGGCTCCCACGTCTCGTTGTCGACGACGAGCGGCACCACCACGACCACGGCGTCCGCCTCGGGCACCGCCTGGGCATAGTCCGTGGTCGCCCGAAGGCGACCGCTCGGAACCAGCCGATCGAGGCGTTCCTGCAGGCCGGCTTCACCCGGGAACGGCTCGTGGCCGTCGTTCACCTGAGCGACGAGGTCGGAGTTCACGTCGACGCCCGTCACCTCGTGCCCGCGTTCCGCGAACTGTGCTGCGAGGGGGAGGCCGATCTTGCCGAGGGCTATGACTGCGATACGCACCGTGCAAGTCTAAGTGCGCCCGGATGGGCCGACGGCGCGACGGAGTATCTCCCATGGTCACCGGTAGACTGGGCGCTCGTGACCCAGCCTGCCCCGTCCGCGCAAGCCGCGCGACTCGACGCGATCACCGGCCTCCGCTGGTGGGCGGCGTTCGTCGTCTTCGGGTATCACATCCTCGTCTTCGCGCCGCTTCCGGGGGTCGTCTCGGGCTTCCTCCAGTTCGGGCACTTCGGCGTGACGTTCTTCTTCGTGCTCTCGGGATTCGTGCTCACGTGGTCGATGCGAGCGGGCACGCCGAAGAGCACGTTCTACTGGCGGCGCTTCGCTCGCATCTACCCGCTTCACTTCGTCACGCTGCTCCTCGCGATCCCGGTGTTCTACAGCTTCGATCCCGACCCGTCGGAGTGGTGGGTGAAGCCGTTCTCGATCGGTGTCCTGCTGCTCTCGGTGTTCCTCCTCCAGGGCTGGTCGCGGGACCCTGCGATCCTCTTCTCAGGCAACCCTGCCGCGTGGACCCTCACCGCGGAGATGTTCTTCTACGCGGTGCATCCGTTCGTGGCCGCCGTGGTGCGTCGCTTCTCCAAGCGCGCGGCGCTGTGGGGAGCGCTCGGCGTCGTGGCCTTCGCCACGGCGACCAGGGTCGTGATCCAGCTCGCCCCGACCAGCTGGCTTGCGACGCTGCCTTGGCCGGTGCTCCGTCTCAACGAGTTCGCGCTCGGCATGCTCCTCGCGTGGGCGTTCCGCCAAGGTTGGCGGCCGCGCTGGCACCCGGCGATCCCGTTCGCGGCGATCCTGGCCTATTTCGTGGTGATCGTCGGCGCCGAGGGCTTCGCGCCGTTCCGGCCGGTCGAGGTCGTGGTCTCCCCCTACTCGAGCGAGATCGTGACCGTGCTCTGCGGGGCATTGATCGTGGCCACCGCCTCCCGCGAGCTCAGGGGCCGAGCCGGTTGGATGACGGCGCGACCGATCGTGGCGCTCGGCGAGTGGTCCTTCGCCTTCTACCTCATCCACGCCACGCTCATCTACACGGCGCTCGAGCTGTTCGGGCAGCAGCCGACGCGGTGGGCGAACCTCGGCTGGACTGCAGCGTTGCTCGTGGTCGCGACCGCTGCCGCCGCGGCCCTCCACCTCTGGGTCGAGAAGCCTCTCGAGCGCCGCCTCCGTCGCTGGCAGCAGGCCAAGGTCGATGCGCGCCGCGCACGGGAGCACGCCGACCTCCCCGAGTGAGGCGTCGGGCTCGCCGACTCGTCGGGCGCTCAGGCGCGGTCGAGCAACTCTCGGATCACGCGCTCGGCAGCGCGTCCGTCACCGTACGGGGTCACATCGGTCGGTGACGGCGTAGGACGCGCCGCCGCGGCCGGGATCCGCCGGGCTTCGGGCACGAGCACGTTCCACCCGAGGTCGACGGTTTCGACCCATTCCGTCTCGGTGCGCACCGTCGTGCATGGAACCCTGAGCAGAAACGCTTCCTTCTGCAGGCCGCCCGAGTCGGTGATGACGCCGCGGCTGCCCATAGCGGCGGAAAGGAGGTCCGCATACGCCAACGGCGGGTGCTCGACGAGCGCGCCCGAGGACAGCGTGATCCCGTGCTCCGCTGCCTTGGCGACCAGACGCGGGTGGGCGAGCAGCACGACCGGCCGGTCGCAGGCCGCGAGGCCGGCCACGATGTCGCGGAGGCGGTCGGCCTCGTCGGTGTTGTCCGCCCGGTGGATCGTGGCCAAGTAGTACCCGTGTGGTTCCAGCCCCAACCGGTCGATCAACGCGGAGGGCGTGTCGCCGATGGCGTCGCGCACCTGATACAGCACGTCCGTCATCACGTCGCCCACGAGAACGGTGCGCTCGGCGAGGCCCTCGTCGCGGAGATGCTCCACGGCGGTCGCGGTCGGGGCGAGCAGGAGGTCCGCGGCGTGGTCGGTGAGCACGCGGTTGTGCTCTTCCGGCATCCGCCTGTTGAACGATCTGAGCCCGGCCTCCAGGTGCGCCACCGGCAGGTGCAGCTTCACGGCCGAGAGCGCGGCGGCGAGCGTGGAGTTGGTGTCGCCGTACACGAGCACCCAATCGGGCCGGTGCTCGTCGAAGACCGCGTCGAGCGCACCCAGCATCGCGCCCGTCTGCACCCCGTGCGACCCCGAGCCGACCCCGAGGTGCACGTCGGGCGCCGAGATGCCGAGTTCGGAGAAGAACACGTCGGACAGCATCGGGTCGTAGTGCTGGCCGGTGTGCACGATCGTGTGCTCCACGCCGGCGGATGCCGCAGCCCTCGCGATCGGGGCGAGCTTCACGAACTGGGGGCGCGCGCCGACGACGCTGAGGATCTTCACGGTGCCCCAGTGTATCGGGCCGCCCCGGAGCAGCCGGGCCGGGAGCCGGCGTCCTGCTAGCGTTGAGATCATGCGAGTGGTGACGGCGGCGTGAGCACCCGAGCTCCCGACGTCGACGTGATCGTCGCCGTGCACACGCCGCAGCGGCCCGTCGAGCGGGCCGTGGCCTCCGCGTTGGTGAACGAGCACGCACGCGTTCGCATCACGGTCGTCGCGCACAACACCGATCCCGAGGGCATCGCGGCACGACTCGGCACGCTGGTGCACCGCGACGACATACGCATCCTGCATCTCGACGACGGGATCCGCAGCCCGTCGGGACCGTTCAACCTCGGCCTCGAGGAGGCGACGGGGTCCTTCACGTCCGTTCTCGGGTCGGACGACGAGTTCGCGCCGGGCGCCGTGGACTCATGGCTGCGCATTGCCCGCCGAGATCGGGCCGCCGGCGTGATCGCGCGCCTGCGCCACGCAGGGGGTCCCGCGGTGCCGACTCCCCCCGCTCGCCCCCTGCGCCGGCGGCACCTCGACCCCGTCCGCGATCGGTTGAGCTATCGCAGTGCCCCGCTCGGGCTCATCTCGCGCGCCCACTTCGCGGATCTGCGGTTCCCGACCGGGCTGGCCAGCGGTGAGGACATCCCGTATGTCACGACGGTGTGGTTCTCGGGGCATCCGATCTCGCTCGACCGCACGGGGCCGCCGTACCTCGCCCACGCCGATGCTCGAGACCGCGTCACGCACGCGGCGATGGCCATCGACGACGAGTTCGCGTATCTCTCCGCGGTCATCGATTCCGAACAGTTCGTGCGGATGTCGCCCGCGCAACGCTCGGCGGTCGCCGTGAAGCTGATCCGGATCAACCTGTTCGGCGCGGTGCGCAACCGGCCCGAGGTCGACCGCTGGACGGTCGGGGAACGTTCAGCCCTCGCGGCCCGCGCGGCTGCGGTGATCGCCGCAGGCGGCGGGGTCGAGCGTGCGCTGTCGCGTGCTGATCGGAACCTGCTCGACGCGATCCTCGATCCCGATGTGCCGGTCGAGTCACTGCTCGCCGCCGAACGTCGCCGCCGGCGGCGAGTCGCCGCCGCGTCTCTGACGACGCGCGAGCTCGGCTCGTGGCTGCACCGCGAGGGTCCGCTCCGCTTCAGCGCAGCCTCGGCTGCGGCCCTGATCGATCTCCCCCGACGGCGGCGCTGACCGAGTCGTCCGAAGCGGGGTCGGACCGCGGTCAGGAGAGCAGGAAACGCTCCTCGAGCACGCGGCGAGACATCCGACCATCGTGCACCGCCGAGACGAAGACCGGCCCCGTCGCCGCGACCGCGCGGTACCGTTCCCGGTTCCCGAGGACGTCGCGGATCACCGTCTCGAGGTTGTCCAGGTTCGCCTCCACGATGGGCAGCTCGTGCCCGGTCTCATCGAGGACCGTCCCGCGGGCGTGGTCGCTCACGTGCGAGACGACCACGCGGCCGGCGGCCATCGCCTCGCACGCGGCGACACCGTAGTCGCCCAGGCGGAACTGGTCGAGTACGAGGTCGGCCGAACCGTAGATGTCGGGCATGCTCGCGTGGTCGACGCCACTCACCGTGACGTACTCGATGACACCCTCGCTGTCGAGCCGCTCGAGCACCGGCGCGATCTCGGCGGTGCCCTTCACGAGCGGGTTCGACGGCACATGCAGCACGCGCGGTCGCGCTCGTTCGAGCACCGGTTCGAGCGGATGCCACATCCCGACGTCGATCACGACGGGCAGCAGGTGCGCGGTCGGCACATCGAGCATGAGGCCCGGTGTCGACACGAACGTGGGGACTTCGAGGGCGTCGAGCACCGCGAGATTGCCGAGCACGACCTCCTCGAGCTTGGCGACCGGCACCCAGTCGTCGTTGTGGAAGGGCGACCACGGGTCGGATGCCGCGTGCCGGGATGGGAGCCTGATGTCCGAGCCGTGGCACAGCATCGCCACGCGCACGCCCGAGCGCTGGATCGCGCGCGCCTGCTCGAGCACGTCGCCGCCGAGGAGGCTACCGAGCGGCTGCATCTCTGCCTCGATCAGCATGTGCGTGAAGTGCTCGGCGAGCGCACGCAGCTGCGCCTTCTGCCACTTCCGCGAATGACCGGCGATGCGCCCGGGTACCGGATAGTCCACGGGATACCCGAACGGGTTGATCGAGTCGTACACCATGTTCATGGCGGCGATCTCGGGGTTCTCCTCGACGGCCCGCGCCCACCGGTAGCCCTGTCCGGCGTAGTTCGCCGGAGCGATCATGAGCCTGATGGGTCGGCTCTTCGGGCGCGGCGGCGGCGGTACCCGCTCGCCGCGGGCCCACGCGATCGCGACCGACAGCGGGTCCTGGATCCAGGACGGCAGTCGGCGCCACAGCTCGAGCAGCGACGGTGGTCTCACGATGCGGTGATCCAATCCTCCAGGAGCACGCGGGCGCTCGTGCGTCCGTCGTGGACCTCGCCGACGAAGGCGACGCCGGATGCCGCTGCGGCGCGCATGCGATCGCGATCGTCCACGAGGCCCGCGACCACGTCGCCGATGGTGTCGGGTGTCGCCTCGACGATCGGCAGGTCGTGGCCGGTCTCTCGCCGGACTGTGTCCCTCACCTGGTCGACGACATGGCCGAGCACGACACGTCCTGCAGCCATCGCCTCGCAGGCGGCGACGCCGTACGAACCGAGCCGGAACTGGTCGAGCACGAGGTCGGCATTCCGGTAGATCTCCGGCATCTGCGCCGAAGGAATCCCGCTGATCGAGCGGAATTCGATGACACCGTCCTCGTGCAGCGCGCGCATGGCCGGCTCGATCAGGTGAGTGCCCTTGATGTGGGACTTGCTCGGCACGTGCACGACGATCGGGCGGGACCGCGTGCCGGTCAACTCGGGCTCACGCCACCGCTCGAGGTCGACGACGACGGGGCACCATGCCGCGTACGGCACGTCCACGAGCAGATCGGGCGTGGACACGAACGTCGGCCGGGCCGCCGAGTCGAGGACGGCGCGATTGCGTCGCGCGTCGCGCTCGAGCTTGTCGGTGTAGGTGCCCGCATCGGCGAACGGCGACCATGGCGTGAACGCGAGATGCGCACTCGGAAGGCGGATGTCCGAGCCGTGGCACATGAAGGCGGTGGACAGCCCCCTCGTTCGCAGAATCCGCTCCTCCTCGGCGATGTCACGCGAGAACAGCCGCCCGAAGAGCGCGCGCTCGGCCTCGAAGAGCACGTGGGTGAATCGGGAGACGGCGGCGAGCTCCGCCTCCTGCCATTCCCGGGACCGCGTGTAGACGGGGACGGGGACCTCGGTGTCCGCGGGGAACGAGAATCCGCCGGGGACGTCGACCGCCATGTTCCTCGCGCCCACGTCGCCGGGCGCGCGGTCGAGGGCGCGCGCCCAGAGCCAGCCCTGCGCGGCGTAGTTGGTCGGACCGATGTAGACCCTCGTCGCCGTCTCCGGCGCCGCGGTGGGCGCGGGAACGTCGTCGGGGCGGAATGACCCGAGCGAGCGAGCGGCGATGCGCCCGAGGAGTCCGTCGGGGTGGTCGGCGACGTGGTCGATCAGTCGGTTCAGCCACGACGGGAGGCGCGTGCGGTCGCGCAGCATCCGATCGACGACACCGCGAGGAAGACTCGCGACGCGGTTCAGGATGCCCATGGTGCGCTCATTCCTTCGTTCAGTGGCCTTGCCTCAGCGACCCATACGGAGACGAACGACGCGGCGCAGAATCGTGTCACTGCCGAATGCGTCGGCCAGGCGCCGGGTGAGCGTGCGGTCGGCTCGGCTCGCCTGCCTGGCGAACGCAACGGCCTCGGCCACGGCCGACGCGTCGCGGCGTGCCGCGGCATCGGCGAGCGCGGCCTCGGTCCGCGAGAGCGAGCGGAGCGCTTCGGGTGAGAGGTCCTGCAACCAGTCGGCGACCGTCGCGAGCGCGTCGAGGTCGCGGCCCGACCAATCGGTGGGCTCCGGACGGATGAGCATCGCGGGCACGACGTTCATTCGCCAGAGCTTGATCGCGACCGCCCGGCGACGGCCGGGATCGAGCCGAGTGATCCATGCTCGCTCCGCGAGGAGCAGGAGCGCTTCCGACTCCGCCGCTGCGGAGCGGCCGAGGAGCGTGACCCGCTGCGGCGCGTCGCCCCCGATGACGTACGAGGGGCGGTCGGCGACGTCGATGCGACCGCCGAGGTTCAGGAGCGCGAGTCCGAGTTCGATGTCCTCCCCTGTGGCGAGTCCCCGGGTCAACCCGATCCCGACGCGGGCGAGATACTCGCGACGGATGAGCCCCAGCGGGGCCGCCCGGTAATTCAGTCGGTCCCGGACGGGATCGAGTCTGTTCCGGCGCAGCGGACGTGTGAGCGGATCCCGCCAGACGGCACCATCCTGGTCGCGGAGACCGGCGATCAGGTAGTCCGTCCCATGGTGCGTCGCATGTGCGGTCCACGCGTCGACCGCACCTGGTTCGAGGAAGTCGTCCGATCCCATGATCGACACGAACTCAGCGTCGGCAAGATCGAGGCCGTGCTGGAACGGCCCGGCCGGTGAGTGGGCGCCGTCGGAGAACTCGACGACGCGTAGACGCTCGTCGTGGAGGAACGGAGCCAATTGCGCGTCGAACGCCGTCGCGTCGATCCCGTGCGCCACGACGGTGACCCGAACACGCGTCGCCGTGCCGTCGAGGACGGATGACACGGCACGATCGACGCGTCGTCCGGGATCGTGCGCGGCGATGATGAGGTCGACGACCGGGTTCACCGTACGGTCCCGGGACGGGCGAGCCCAGCGAGGGCGACCTGCTCCCCGAACGCCGGGAGCGCGTGCGCGAGCTCGTAGAACGAGTCGAGTCCGAGCACGATGCCGTCGTCGAGGTAGCAGATCCGGTCGTAGTCCTTGATCGTCGAGAGTCGATGCGCCACAGACACGATCGTGAGCTCTCCCTGCAGACCGCGGATCGCTCGCGAGACATCGTCCTCGGTCTTCGTGTCGAGCGAGCTCGTGGCCTCGTCGAGCACGAGGACCAGCGGGTCGGCGTACAGGGCGCGCGCGATGCCGAGTCGCTGCTGCTGGCCGCCCGAGAGGGCGTAGCCGCGCTCGCCGATCCTGGAGTGGATGCCGTCGGCCCGCTGCGCCACCATCCCGGCCAACTGGGCCATCTCGATCGCTTTCGTCACGCGGTCGGGGTCGAAATCGTCGTCCCACGTCAGGGCGACGTTCTGGGCGATCGAACCGTCGAACAACGCGACCTTCTGCGGGACGTACCCGACGCGCCCCCGCCAGGCGCGGAGCACGTCGACCAGCGGCATCCCGTCGATGGTCAGGCTCCCGCTCGTGGGCGTGCTGAGGCCGAGCAGGATGTCGATCAGGGTCGACTTCCCGGCGCCCGACGGGCCGACGATGCCGAGGGAGCTCCCGAACGGGATGTCGATGTCGACGCCGCGCAGCACCGGCTCGCCGCTACCCGGGTATTGGAAATGCACATCACGCAGCGAGAGCACTGCCGGCTCGGCGGGCAGTGCTCGACGGTCCCGACCGGTATCGGTGGCATCGACGTCCGCCTCGGCACGGCGGATGTCGCCGATGACGTCCTGTGCGCTCGGGATGCTCGCGGTCGAGGCGACGATGCTGCTCTGCACGCCGTTGATCGCGGGGATCAGGCGGAAGCCCGTGATCGCGAAGAGGGCCACCGAGACGATGGCCTGCTCGGGGCCGGCGAAGATGAACGCCGTGCCGCCGACGAGGAGGAACCCGCCGACGAGCGCCGCCTCGAACGCGTATTTCGGGATGATGCTGAGGAACGATCCGTTCGCGCGCGCCTTGACCGCTCGGTGGCGCTCCACGGTCACGACGCCCATCACCTGTTCGAGCCTGTTCCGGAGGGTGATCTCCTTGAGCGCCTCGACCATCTCGGTCATGAACCTCGCGACACGGTAGCTCGCGTCGCGGTTGACCCGTCCCGCGACGAGCGCGCGCTTGGTCACGAAGTTGTTGACGATGAACGCGATGAGACCGAGGTAGAGCAGGGCGATGACGGCGGTGAGCGGCTGCGCCACGATGAGCACCACGAGGATGAGCACGAAGGTGAGCAGACTGCCGGGGATGAGCGCAAGAGGGAGGATGAATCCCTGCACGGTGTTCGCGATCCCGGCGTCGGCGATGCGCGTGATCTCCGCGACGCTGCGCTTCGAGCGCTCCTCCCACGACGAGTGGATGTACGCGCTGAACAGTCGCTGCCCGATCTGCAGTTCGTAGCGGGCGAACCGGCGGGTCGCGACCCAATGGAGGCCGACGGAGAGCGCGCTCTTCAGAATGATGAGGATGCACGCGACTAGGACGAGAGCCGGCGCAGCCGAGGACGGCAGTTCGCCGATGACCGGGAGATTGATCGGCGCACCCGTGACGATGGGCGAGATGATGAGTGCCAGCAGTGCCATGGCGCCGACGTCCAGCAGCGTGAGCGCACTCGTGATGACGATGTACACGACGAAGAACCGTCGGGCGCCCGCAGGGAGCAGCGGGAGGAGGTCGCGCAGGGTGTTCCAGAGGAGCTTCATCGGGGACTGACCTTATCATCGGCCGGATGACCGGCAGCCGGGGCGAATCTCACGTCGCGGCGAGCGCCGCGATCGCGCGCTTCCACACGGCGACCTGCGACTCCGCGGAAAGCGTTCTCGCATTCGCGTGCGATGCCCGCTTCCACGCCGAGACGTCCTGGGCCGTCATGGCGTCGAGGGTGGCCGCAAGGTCCTCCGGCGTGAAGCCGGCGGTCGCAACGCCGATGCCGAAACGCTCGACCGTGTCGGACATCTCCGGAGAGGGGCCGACGATCACGCCGAGGCGCGCCTGCACGTAGTCGAAGATCTTGTTGGGGAGCGCCCAGGCGCTGTTGAACGTGGTCGGCGGGATCACCGAGAGACCCACATCGTAGCCGCGAAGGGTTGCGGCCAGGTCGGCATAGGGAACGGGGTCCAGCATTCGCACGCGACCGCCTGAACCGTCCGCCTGGCGTTTCAACTCGTCGACGTACGCGGGCTGGTTGGGCGTCAGATACAGGTCGAGGGTGCAGCCCGAACGCGATCTGATGACCCCGTCGATCATGTCCTCGATCCTGCGCTCTCCGAGTGCGGCGCCCGAATGCACGAGCCGCACGGGGTCGGCGACCGGGGTGGGAACCGCCTCTTGGTACGGAGCAGCGTTCGTGACCAGTTCCGCGCGGAATCCGAAGTTGCGTTCGTACTCCCGGGCGAGACCACCACTGACGGTCGACCACGACGATGCCCTCGTGACGTATCGGCGGCAGAGCCATTCCACATAGGGTGTGATCTTCTCCCGCCATCCCTGCCAATGCTCGTTCACCAGCGGCGAGTACTCGTGCAGGTCGGCGTGCACGCCCTTCGCGGGCTTCAGCGCAAGGGCGATCGGAACGGCCTCGACGTCGTTGGCGAGGACGATGTCGAAGGTCCGCCGCGGCACATGCCTGCGCACCCAGGCGACCGACCAGAGCGTCCAGTAGGCCAGACGGTACGCGCGCGTCCGGATGTATCGGTCGTTCAGGACATTGTGCAGCACGTCGTCGGGGATCCGGATGTGACGGGCCACTCCGTCGGGTGCGTCGCCGTACCCGCACGTGGTCACCTCGTACTCGTCTCGGAACGCCTCGACCTGCTTGAGCACGCGCGCGTCGTTCGCGATCGGCGAGAACGAGAGGATGAGCAGTCGCTCGGTCATGATCGCCCGCCCTTCGCCGCACGACGCACGACCTCCGCGGCATCCCGCGCTCTGGATGCGCTCGACGCGTTCGCCGCGACCCACGCCGCTCGCATTTCGCGGCCGCCATCGTCGGCCGCCCGGAACAGTTCGATCATCGCGGCCGCAACGGCGTCGGCGTCATGGTCGACCGCCACTCCGAGCCCACCGCGTGCGATGACGTCGCGTGACGGGCCGACACCGGCGAAGATGACGGGCGTGCCGGCCGCGGCGGTGGCGAAGATCTTCGTCGGGATGGCGAAGTCGTATCCCTGGCCGGGTACGAGGCTGACCAGCCCTGCCCGCGAAGATCGCAGGTAACGGGCCGCGATCTCGGGCGGGAGGGTGTCGTGGAATTCGACGGCGTGCGGCGCGAGGCGTTCCGCAAGGGCGCGCAGGGCCTCCCATGCGCTCCCCTGGCCGATGAATGCGATTCGCGCGTCGGGGAACTGCGCGAGCACCGCGGGCATCGCGCGAACGAACACATCGGCGCCCTGCCATTCGCTCGCGGTGCCCGCGTAGACCGCCCAGGGCGCCGGTTCGATGCGTTCACCGTCGGGCGCGAACACCGTTGCGTCGATCCCGTTCGTCACCACCGCGACTTCGGCGCCGGGAGCCAGCTCGAGTACCCGATCCCGCACACCGTCGCTCACTGCGATCACTGCTCGAGCGCCCACGAGGGCACGCCGCTCCACCCAGCGGACCATGCGGGCGACCAGCGCGGGCGCCCCAGTGGACTCCGTCGCATCCGACCAGATGTCCGCTGCGTAGTACACGTACGGGATGCGGCGCAGGCCACAGGCGACACGCACCGACAGTCCGGTGGTGGGGGGCGGCTCGACGACCACCACGTCGGCGCGGCCCGCGAACAGCAGCCGGAAGAATGCGGGCACGTCGAAGCTGAGGTACTGCAAGTACCCCCGCACGTAGCCCGAGCGGTCGCGAAGCACGGGGGCACGTCGGACCTCCACGCCCTTGCGGGCAGGGACGAACCTGGTGCGGAGCCCCGGGGGCGCGACGGCGGTCAGCACGGTGACCGGCCCCACCGCCGATCCGAGCGCCGTGGCGAGCGCGTCCAGACGGAACGACGCCGCCGCGGCCTCGGGTGCGAAGATCCGCGTGACCAGCACGACCCGGATCATGAGAAGCGGATCGGGAGCCCACTGCGAGCGGACTCGAGGGCGCCCTCGACCACGACCAGCGTGCGCAGGCCCTGCTGGAGCGACACGATGTCGCTCGGACTTCCGAGCACCGCGTCACGGAATGCCTCGTGCTCGACGCGAAGCGGCTCGCGCTTCGCGAACGAGTAGCGGGTCACGTCGCCCTCGGAGACACCACGGAAGGTCGAAACCGACTCCCACTCCAGCGGGATCGTGCCGTTGGCGAAGAAGGTCAGGTCACCCGTCGCCGTATCGGCGACGTACGCGCCGCGGTCGCCGGAGACCACGGTGACGCGCTCCTTCATGGGACTCAGCCAGTTCACGAGGTGACTGACGATGACGTCGTTCGTGAGCCGCCCGGTGACGGCGATCATGTCCTCGTGGTTGCGACCGCTCTTGAAGGTCGTCTGCGCGAACACCGACGCGTACTCGCTCTGCGCGACCCATGCGGTGAGGTCGATGTCATGCGAGGCGAGGTCCTTGGCCACGCCGACATCGGCGATGCGCGCCGGGAAGTTGCTCTGCCGGCGGGTCGCGATCTGGTAGACCTCGCCCAGGTCTCCCGAGGCGAGACGACGGCGCAGCTCCTGCAATGCCGGGTTGAAGCGTTCGACGTGGCCGACGGCGCCCACGAGACCGCGTTCGGAGAACGCCTCGACCATCCGCTCGCCCGCCTCGATCGAATGGGCGATGGGCTTCTCCACGAGCACGTGCACGCCCGCCGCTGCGAGCTTGAGCGCAGCATCCTCGTGGAACTGCGTCGGTACGGCGACGACGGCCATGTCGATGCCGACGTCGAGGAGAGCGTCGAGGTCGGGCAGCACGTCGAGCCCGCCGGCCACCCCATGCGGGTCTCCGCCGGGATCGGCGATCGCAACGAGTTCGACGCCCTCCACCTCGCGAAGCACGCGCGCGTGGTGTCGACCCATGGCGCCGACGCCGAGCAGCCCGGCGCGCAGTTCCGACATCACGAACCCGCCTTCGCGAGGGTGTTGACGGCGTCGACGATGCGCTCGCGGTCACCCGCCGACAGCGACGGATGCACCGGGAGCGAAACCACCTCCCGGGCGGCTCGCTCCGTCTCGGGCAGATCGAGCCCGGGGGCGAATCCGGCAAGCGAGGGAAGCCGATGATTCGGGATCGGGTAGTAGACGCCCGACCCGATCTCGTACTCGTCGCGGAGCGCTGCCACGAAACCGTCGCGGTCCTCGGGCACGCGAATCGTGTACTGGTGGTACACGTGTCGGGCGCCGGGTGCGACGGGCGGGACCACGACACCGTTCAAGTGCTCGTCGAAGAATGCGGCGTTGGCACGACGCGTCTCCGTCCACGCGTCAACCTTGCGAAGCTGCACGCGACCGATGGCGGCGTGGATGTCGGTCATCCGGTTGTTGAACCCGATGACCTCGTTCTCGTACTGGCGTTCCATCCCCTGATTCCGCAGCAATCTCACCGCCCGGGCGATGCCCTCGTCGGCGCAGGCGACCATGCCGCCCTCGCCGCTGGTCATGTTCTTCGTCGGGTAGAGACTGAACATCGCGAACGCGCCGAACGTTCCCACGCGATGTCCGTCGATTTCGGCACCGTGTGCCTGCGCGGCATCCTCGTAGAGCGCGATACCGTGCGCATCGGCCACGCCCCGCAGCCGACCCATGAGCGCCGGGTGGCCGTAGAGGTGCACGGGCATGATCCCCTTGATGCGAGGGGTGATCGCCGCCTCGACGGCGTCGGGGTCGAGGGTGAAGTAATCAGGTTCGATGTCCGCGAACACGGGCGTCGCGCCCGTCAGCGCGACGGAGTTGCCGGTGGCTGCGAACGTGAACGAGGGCACGATGACCTCATCGCCGGCACCCACACCCGCAGCGAGCAATCCGAGATGCAGGCCCGAGGTACCGGAGTTCACGGCGACACTCGTACGCCCCTCGACGAGCGACGCCGCGAACTCGCGTTCGAACTCGGCGACCTCTGGACCCTGTGCGACCATCCCGGACCGCAGCACACGGTCGACGGCTTCTCGCTCCTCATCGCCGATGATCGGCTTCGCCGCGGGGATGAAACGGTCTGTCATGCTTCCTCCAGCTCCTCAAGCTGTCCGTCGGTCTCCCGATAGCGCGCGCCGGTCTCCGGGCATACCCACTCGTCGTCCCTCCGAACGAGCGGCTGGCCGGACTTGCCCACCCAACCAAGCCTGCGCGCCGGCACACCGGCCATCAGCGCATGGTCCGGCACGTCTCTCGTCACGACCGCACCGGCCGCGATCGTGGCCCACGCGCCGATCGAGACCGGCGCCACGCAGACCGCACGAGCGCCGACGGAAGCGCCCGGCCCGATCGTCACGCCCACCGGCTTCCAGTCGTGCGCACTCTTCAGGGACCCATCGGGATTGACCGCACGCGGGTACGTGTCGTTCGTCAGCACGACTGCCGGGCCGATGAAGACCCCGTCGGCGAGCACCGCAGGTTCGTATACCAGGGCGTAATTCTGAATCTTGCAGTTGTCGCCCATGACCACGCCGGTGCCGACGTAGGCGCCTCGCCCGACGATGCAGTTCCTGCCGAGGACGGCGTGCTCCCGAACCTGGGCGAGGTGCCAGATGGAGCTGCCCTCTCCGATTCGGGCGGCGCCGGCGACGTCGGCCGAATCCGCGATCCGGACACCGGGAATTGTCGTCACAAGCGGGCTCCTGGCGGTCGGGGTGGAAGGTGGGGTGGATCCGGGCACTGTCGGCAAGCTTATCGCGTTCTGCAACAATGGTCAGATGCAGGTACCCGCGCCGGAGCCGGCGACCGACCCCCGCCGGCACGCCGCGGACACATGGGTCGTCATCCCGCTCTACAACGAGATTTCGGTCATCGCGCGCGTCGTCGGCGAGCTCGCGGCCTACTTCGATCACATCGTCTGCATCGACGATGGAAGCGCCGATGGGAGCGCGGCATCCGCGGAAGCGGCCGGAGCTCGAGTGCTGCGTCACCCCATCAACCTCGGGCAGGGTGCGGCGTTGCAGACGGGTTTCGAGTACGTCGTCGGACGCAACGAGGCGGACTACATCGTGACCTTCGACGCGGATGGACAGCACCGCGTCGAGGATGCACTGGAGATGCTCGACCTCGCGAAGAGCCAGGATCTCGCCATCGTGTTCGGGTCGCGCTTCCTCGATGATCGCACCGATCCCGGCTGGCTGAAGCGGGTGATGTTGAAGACCGTGGTCTGGGTCACGAATCTCACCACCGGACTTCGGCTGACCGATGCGCACAACGGGCTCCGCGTCATCAGGGCGGATGCCGCGCGTGCGATCCATCTGGAGCAGGATCGCATGGCGCACGCCACCGAGATCGTGCTGAAGCTCGGGCGCACCAAGCTGCCCTGGAGGGAATACCCCGTGGAACTCCTCTACACGGACTACTCGAGGGCGAAGGGCCAGTCGGTCCTGAACTCGGTCAACATCCTCGTGGACCTGTTGGTGCGATGAACGTCATGTGGATCCAGCTCCTGCTCGTCGTCGGCGTCATCACCGTCGGCCTCTTCCTCGCGCGCCCGACCGGGGGCGACAGCCACCTCGCACTCCGCCGGCTGTTCATGGCGGCCTTCGTGATCGTGGCGATACTGTCGATTCTCTTCCCTCAGTGGCTGAGCTGGCTCGCGAACCTCATCGGTGTCGGTCGGGGGGCGGACCTGCTCCTGTACGCGCTCGTCCTCGCGTTCCTCGTCTTCGTGGCCACGACATACCGCCGGAACGTGGCCACGAACCGGAAACTGACATTGCTCGCGCGCCAGATCACGCTGGCTCAGGCCGCGACCGAGGATTCGGCGTCGATCCACCGGCCGCATGAGGGGACTTCGAACGACGACGCGGCTCACTGACGCTCGGAGACCGTCGCCCGGTCGACATGATCGAGTTGCGTCCGAGGCGACACTCGGATCACGCCCTCAGTCGATCACGTTCATCGAGCCCCAGCCCGATCCGATCTGCTTCGGCAGCTTCCAACCGCCCGCACCATCGCCCGGGTAGAGCCACAGCGCACCATCCGGGCCGCGCGCCACCACATCGGGATGGAGATCGCCATCGAAGTCGCCGGGGCTGAACACGAGCTCCATGGCGCCCCACCCGTGACCGATCTTCCGCGCCGCCGCGAAACCCTTGGCACCGTTTCCCGCATAGAGCAGCGCGTCGCCGCTCGAGGAAATGGCGATGAGATCGCTGAGGCCGTCGCCGTCGAAATCACCAGGGCTGATGATCCGGGTCATGCCCGCCCAGCCGGACCCGATCTGCTGCGGGTTCCCGAACCCCCCTGCGCCGTTCCCGGGATAGAACCAGAGCCGACCGGCGGCATCCCGCGCGAGCACATCCGATCGGCGATCGTTGTCCGCATCGAGGCCTCCGACGAGCGCGGTGAATGAACCCCACCCGATGCCGGACTTGATGCCTGTCGTGAGGCGACCCGAACCGTCCACTTCATAGCGCCAAAGATCTCCTGCGCCATCGCGTGCGAAGACGTCCCGTCGACCGTTCCGGTCGAAGTCACCGCCCGGGAAGATCGCGGTCATCGCCGACCACCCCTCGGCCAATCGTGACGGTGTCAGCCAACTGCCGCGGCCGTCTGTGGGATAGAGCCACAACGCCCCGTCGCTCGCGCGGGCAAGGACGTCGCCACTCCCGTTTCCGGTGACATCGCCCAAGCCCCCGGTGAGCGGCACGGGCGCGGTCGCCGGTCGACCAGGTCCTGCAACCGAGACCATCGACGACCACCCGGAACCCACCAGCCGCGGTGCGAGCCACCCAGCCCTGCCGGTGCCCGTGTACAGCCACATCTCGCCGCTCACGGTACGTGCGAGCAGGTCGTCGATCCCGTCGCCGTCGAAGTCCCCGGGTGAGACGATGCCGGCCATCATGTTCCAGCCATGTCCGACGCGCGTCGCTGGACCCCAGCCGGCGCGACCGTCACCCGGGTACAACCAGAGATCGCCGCTCGGGGCACGCGCCACAAGATCCACGAAGTCGTCCCCGTCGACGTCGATCCCGCCGGTGAGGCTGGTGAAGGCTCCCCAACCGATTCCGACGCGCCTCGCAGTGAACTGGCCGGTTCCGTTGTTCGCATGCAGCACCAGCGATCCATCGGATGCCCGTACGAAGAAGTCCTGCGTGCCATCCGTGTTGAAGTCGCCCGCGCCGACCACGGCCGTGACCGCACCGAACCCGTCACCGACTCTGATTCGGTCGTTGAAGCCTCCCAACCCGTTGGTCGGGTAGTTCCAGAGCACGCCGTCCCCGTCGATGGCCAGGAGATCTCGGTGCCCGTCCCCATCGAGGTCTCCGGCACCGGTGACCAGTCGCATGGAGGTCCAGCCCACTCCGCTCTGCATCGGCGGTCTCCAGCCACCACGGCCATCGCCCGGATACACGTGAAGGTCCCCGTCCGGTTCGAACGCATAGAGGAGCGGCACGGAATCCAGGGGCGCTGCGGGCGGGGCCGCCGGTGCGGTCGTCGGCCCGAACCAGTCCGTGAACATACGCCAGAAGTTCCGATTGCCGTAGCTCGAACAGGCGTCGCCGGTACCGTAGAGGTTCTTCAGGGCGGCCGCGTTCGGCCGATACGGCGTGTAGATGTAGAGGCCGGCTGTCGCCTGGTTCTGGATGTACACCTGCGACGAACCGCATGCGGTGTTCGGATGCCAGAGGATCGTGTTGAGCCGGCCCGCCTGGTACGCCCGGATCGAGGGATTCGCCCGATACTTCTTGAACTGCCAGGCCGCGTTGTAGACCTGGTTGAAGAAGCCGTAGTAGTTCGCGTCGCAATCCGCGGTGTCGGGGCATCCATAGCCGGTGGCCGACCGATACTGATACGTGCCCGGAGACGAATCGGAAACGAGCCCCTGCTCCTTCTCGAGAAGCACGACGAGCGCCTGCGGGTTGATGCCGCACGCGACTGCGACCTTGTAGATGATGCGTGCCGCGGACTCCCACTGGCCTGCATACGGTGCGCACCCCTCCGCGCGAGCCGGCTGGCTGCTCGTCGTCTGCCAGTAGTCCTTCAGGCACGTGTACCCCGCGCTGCAGGTCGGCACTCGCGCGTTGAGGAATGCCTGGATATCGTCGACCCCCATCGTCGCCGAGTTGTAGAAGACCTCATCGGACATGATCATGCCGGGATCGAAGTCCGCTCCGTTCGCCGCCTCGGCCCGCTCAGCTCCATCGCCCATGGCGGAAGCGGCCAGCAGCGTTCCCACCAAGGCCGCCGCCGCGAGCGTCGCGGTCACCCGCAACACCTTCTGTCGCATGGAACCCCCAACACGTGCTCATCCCCCGCGACATGCTACGTCGCAAGTGTCATGTGGGGACCATCGCTGTCCGGCGAGCCGCGTTGCGGTCGTCCGGAGCGACGCCATCCGTCAGTTGCAGGCATCCACGCGGTAGAGCACGGCCCCACCCTCGCGGTCGACCTCGACGAAGCCGGGTGCCTCCTCGAGGTCGAGCAGGCCCTCGTAGCCGGCCGTGCTGTCGAACGACAGTTCGTCGGCAGCGTCCCGAAAGTACGAGCCGAAGTCGAGCACCCACCTGACGTCGAGCGCGCGCACCGCATCGCAGACCTCGGGACTCGAGGCCGCCTCGTTGAGTTCGTGGTTCAGCAGGGCGATCTCGGGCTGCCACGGCGCATTGAAGTGCGGGTTGAGCACCGGCTGTCCGGCGAGCGCGTACGCGAGGTTGCTGCCCGTCCAAGGATTGCCGGCGGCGCGACCCTCGAGCCCGGTCGTCGCGGGGAGTCGCTCGATAAGGGCGAGCTCGTCGAATGTCAGGATGGGCGAGGTCGCACTCATCCGGTAGGCGGCACGAGCATGGTCGATGGCCGCGCGCATGGCCACGCCCTGCAGCGCGACCAACAGCAGGGCGACGCCGATCGCCCCGGCGACGAGGCCGACGCGCGAGCCCGCCTCGGGTCGCAGTCGGGCGACGAGACGCTGCACCTGCTTCCAGGCGAAGAGCGCCCCGGCGATGGCGACCGGCAGGCTCATCACCATGAAGAGGGTCGCCAGGCGGGGCGGGTCCTTGTAGAAGAGGCCGATCGTGAGGTTGCGGAGATCCGAGTGCGGGATCACCTCCGCGACGAAGAGGAGCCCGGCGCCGACGAGCCAGGTGCCGGCCATCCACCTGCGTCCGGGTCGCATCGTCGTGACGATCAGGCCGACGAGCACCAGGATCGCGAACGCGACCGTGGGCGGATCCCCCTCGACGAAGTAGAGGAGCACCTCGAAGACGCCCTCCCACGCCTCCACCTGCTGGCCCCACGGAGCGTTGAATCCGATCGCACCCACACGACGCCAGACGAACGCGATCACGCCGATGGCCACGACCGCGCCCACGATGATCGCCGCCCTCCGGCCGACACCGGGCGCACGCCGCACGAGGTCGACCACCGCCGAGACCCCGACCGGCAACGCGAACGCGAGGAGTCCCAGCGCCACCGCGGGCTGCGCGAGCGCCATCGCCGCCACCGTGCTCACCAGCATCACCAGCCTGGCCGCGACCGGCTCCCCGAGCGACGAACCCTTGCGCAGGAGCGAGACGATGAGCCCGAATGCCAGCGGCAGGAAGGCGACGGCCAGGAAGAACGGGAACAGCACGCCGAACGTGAGCATGAGGAGCGGGAACCACGGCAATCCCGCACTGAGCACCGCCGAGATCCAGACGGCGGCTCGGCGCTTGGGGAACAGCACGCGCGCGAGCAGGAGCACCGCGCCCGGCCACACGAACGCCGAGACCGCGATGCTCACGGCGTTCGCGGCGGCCGGGATGCCCGCACCGCTGCTCATGACCACGAGCGACGTGAGGTCGTGCCAGGCCGCGGGGTACGCGCCACTGCCGTTGATGACGCCGCTGATGGCGAAGGTCGACGCGTTCCCCGTGTCGAGGATGTGACGCACCGCGTTCAGGTGGAACCCGTTGTCGAACGTCTGCGAGATCGCATCCGGCCCGCCGATCCCGATGGCCAACTGCACCGAGATGACGACGGCGGCAAGCGCCCACGCGCCGATGGTCGTCCACGCCGGGACCGCGCCGGCTTCACGCTGCGGCGGCGAGAACGGCCACCGTCGACGCAGAAGCAGACGGATGACGCCCAGCACCGCTGCGGCCGCCACGACAGCCGCCAAGACGGTGAGCGGATTCCACGGCACGCCGAGCATGCCGAAGAGGATCGCCACACCGCCGATGAAGGCCACCGAGACCGCGCCGGCGCCCGCGGCGAGCGGCAGGCCCCGGACCCCGATCAGCCACAGTGCCGCGATGCCGGGCACGGCGAGCCAGCCGATCGCGACGAGCACGGCCGGGACGAGTTCGAGCCAGCTCATGCGGCTCGACCGCGCGTCAGGATCGTTTCGGTCGAGGCTTCAGGGACGCGGGGGGACAGCACGCCGTAAAGTGTAGCCGCTCGCCTCGTCACGCCCGGGCGCCAGCGGCTCGGTCCCGATCGATCCGATACCGGTGCGCCTGCCATGCCGACGCCACGACCTCGGGGAGGTTCCTGCGACCGCGCCAACCGAGCTCGGCGTTGATCCGCGTGGGATCCGCGATCAGCGCGGCGGGATCCCCCTCCCGCCGCTCGACGAACTCGGCCTGCAGTCGACGCCCGCTCGCCAGCTCGATCTGGCCGATCACCTCGAGCACCGACGCCGACGCGCCGGTCCCGACGTTGAACACGTCGAAGCCGGGGCCATCGTGACGGAGGTGATCGAGTGCGGCGAGGTGCGCCTCGGCGAGGTCGAGCACGTGCACGTAGTCGCGGATCCCGGTGCCGTCGGGGGTGTCGAAATCGCGGCCGAAGACGATCGGACGCTCACCGCGCTCCATGCGGTCGAGCACGATCGTGACGAGGTTGAGCGCCTTCGGGTCACCCAACTCGGGCCAGCCTGCTCCGGCGACGTTGAAGTAGCGGAGGCTCACGGCTCGCAGCCCGCAGACGCGGGTCACGTCGCGCAGCATCCATTCGCCGATGAGCTTCGTCTCGCCGTAGGGGTTGATCGGCGCGGTGTCGACCGTCTCGTCGACCACCGCCCGATCGGGCGCGCCGTAGACCGCGGCCGACGACGAGAACACGAATCGCTCGATGCCGGCGCGCTCGACCGCGTCGAGCACGTTGGCCAGCCCGCCGACGTTCTGCCGGTAGTACCACGTCGGCCGCAGCATCGATTCGCCGACCTGCTTCTTGGCGGCGAGGTGGATGATCGCATCCACGTCGTGCCTCTCTGCGATGTCCACCAGTCGGTCGGCCGCCCGCACATCCGTGAGGTCGAGGGCCTCGAGCGGGGCTCCGCTCACCCGGTCGCGCGCACCGGTCGAGACGTCGTCGACCACCACGACCCGGGTTCCGCGCTCGACGAGCAGGCGCACGACGTGGGCGCCGATGTACCCGGCGCCGCCGGTCACGAGCACGGTCACGGGTTCGCCTCCGCCTTCGGGGTCGGCCCACCGGCGACCAGCCGCCGATACGCGACCTTGCGCAGCCGCTCCGGCACGAACCGGTACAGGCCCCGCACGACGACGTTGCGAACGTACTCCGCCCGGGTCGTGAAGCGGATGTCCCGCATGGCCCGCTGCAACCGCAGCTCGCTGCGCCATTGCGCGCTCCCCCCGCGCCGCGCGTAGGCCCCCGCGCCGACCCGGTACATGACGAGGGGTTCCGCGAGATTGCCGACCCTGGCGCCGCTGTCGATCATCCGCGCGAAGAGCCAGTAGTCCTCCATGAGCCCGAGCGGCTGGTAGCCGCCCGCGCGTTCCACCGCGGCACGCCGGTACACGACGGTCGGATGGCTGAACGGATCGTGGAATCTCGCGTACCGCACGATGTCGGCCTGCTCGGTGCGCGGCACGCGCTGGCCCACGATCGAGCCGACGTCGTCGAGGAACTCGAGCATGCCGGTGCCGACGAGGTCGAGCCCGCCCTCGATGAGCGGGACCTGCTTCGCGAACCGCTCGGGAAGCGAGATGTCGTCGGCATCCATGCGAGCGACGATGTCGTGGTCGCTGAGCGACAGGCCCTGCGTGAGCGCCTCCGCCAACCCCACGTTCTCGGGGATCCGGTGATGCAAGACGGGCACGACCGACCCCTCGACGGCGGCCCGGATCGCGTCGTCCAGCTGCGGGGGCACCGGGCCGTCCTGCACGAGCACGACCTGGTCGGGGCGCCTGGACTGAGCGGTCACGCTCGACGAGAACGCCTTCGTGAAGTGGGCCGCGTCGTCTCCGCGATAGACGGGCATGAGGAGCGTGAACGGCTCGCCCATCATGCCTCCACCCGGGCCACCGCGTCGGCCGCCTCCCCGAGGTCGGCGAGCGACATCGCGTTCGGTCGCGGCCTCGTGCGCATGCCGTCGCGCCGTCCGCGCCGCCATCCGTCGCGCAGCACGTCGCGGTCGGCGGAGCGAAGGAAGGTCCGCACCCAGCGGCGCACGCTGGACCCGCCGTAGACGACCTTCTCGAACGGGCTGAGGCTCGTCGAACGCCGGAACATCCAGAGCTTGTTGCGCACCTCGTAGTAGAACCGGGGTCCCGGGTCGGCGTCGGTGGAGCCCAGCACCTTCGTCTTGTGCACGACCACGGATGCCGGCACGTGCACCCCTCGTCGGCCGCGGAGCACCCTCGTGGAGTACTCGAAATCGTCGTTCCAGATGAAGTAGTCGGCGATGGGGAGGCCCACCTCGCGCACGACATCGGCACGAACCAGCATCGACACGAACGAGGTGCTCCTGATCGGGATGCCTCCGGCCCTCGCCGCGGCGGCACGCTCACGCCGCGAGGCGAACGGCTTCGGGCGAGGCGTGTTCATCGGATGCTCGGTGCCGTCGGTCCACACGACCCTGGATCCGGCCGCCACGAGGTCGGTGCCGTCGACGGCGGCCAGCAGCGCCTCGAGCGCGCCGGGCTCCGGCACCGTGTCATCGTCCATGAGCCAGAGCCAGTCGGGGTCGTGCCGGTCGAGCGCGACCGCCATGCCGGCGGCGAAGCCGCCGGCGCCGCCGGTGTTCCTCGGCAGGGACACCAGGTCGACGAGTCGGCCGGCCGAGCGGGCGACGTCGGCCGAGTCATCCGTCGACGCGTTGTCGACGACGACGACCCGGGCGAGGGGAGCCCGCTGGGCGGCGAGCGCGTGCAGGACCTCGGCGAGGAGGTCTCGTCGGTTGTACGCGACGACGACGGCGACGACGCGGGGGCGCACAGGTGACGGACTCATCGGCTCTCGGAATCGGTGACGGGGACCACACCATCTTGCCCTGTCCGCGAGGCGGCTCCCTCCACAGGTGGTCGTTTTCCGCCTGATTCGGGGCGAGCCGACGGTAGATTGGTTCGGTTGCCGAGCCCCACCTCGCACGAAGGAGCAACATGCCCACGACCCTCCGGATGATCGTCGACCAGGTCGTCGCTCCGGTACCGGGTCCGCTGGGCATCTACACGCAGGCCCTCACGAGCGCCGTCATCGAGAGCACTCCCCCGGGCTGCCAGGTCGAGGGCATCGTCTCGTCCTCCCTCCCAGAGGACTACGACCGCGTGCTCCAGATGTTCCCGGGGCTCTCCGGCATCTACAAGACCTCGCTCGCGAGGCGCGAACTCGCCGCGGCCTGGCAGCTCGGGCTCACGACCTCTCCCGGCCCGGGCATGATCCACGCGCCGAGCCTCTTCGCGCCGTTGCGCCGCCATGACCACGCCGCGGGCGACCAGGTCGTCGTCACCGTCCACGACCTCCTCCCCTGGACGCACCCCGAGTCGCTCACCGCGACGACGGCCGCGTGGCATCGAGCGATGATGAAGCGCGCACGCAAGCACGCC
This sequence comes from Agromyces sp. H66, assembly GCF_004959775.1. Taxonomy (GTDB): domain Bacteria; phylum Actinomycetota; class Actinomycetes; order Actinomycetales; family Microbacteriaceae; genus Agromyces. Next base: position 598,130 of record NZ_SJZG01000001.1, on the reverse strand, counting down.
GACGCGATCGTGGTCCCGACCCATGCCCTGGCCGAACGGCTCTCGACGGTGGCCGACTTCGGCGACCGCGTGCGCGTGATCGGCACGGCGCCCCGGCCCGGCCTCCACCTTCCCGCCGACGCAGCCGACCGCGCCCGCCGCCTCGGCCTCCCCTCCGACTACCTCCTCACCGCGGGCACGCTGGAACCCCGAACGGGCATCGTCGACCTGCTCGAGGCCCTCGGCCGCCCCGGGGTCCCCGACATCCGGGTGATCGTGCTGGGGCCGGAGTCGTGGGGCGAGGTGCACCTCGCCAACGCCGCCGAGGAGGCGGGCGTGCCTCCCGCGCGGGTGCGCGCCCTCCAGGTGGACGATCCCGCCGACCTCGCGACGGTCCTGTCGGCGGCGACCGCGTTCGTCGCGCCGAGCCACGACGACGGCGCCGGCACCTCGATCATCGAGGCGTTCAGCCTCGGCGTACCGGTGATCCACTCCGACGCCCCGGCCTACGTCGAGGTGTCGGCCGACGCCGGTCTCACGGTGCCCGTCGGCACCGTCGGATACGTCAACCGCCTCGCCGCGGCCGTCACCTCCGTCGTCGAGAACGACGCCCTCGCCGATCGGCTCTCGGTGTCGGGCACCGACCGGGCGAAGGCGTTCAGCTGGCTCGAGGCCGGCCAGCGCGTCTGGCAGTTGCACGCCGAGATCTGACGCGGCACGTCGGCCGCGCCGACGGCCCCGCGCCTCAGCCCTCGGCGGGAGCCTCCGTCGGCGGCACGAGCGCGCCGTCGATGAGCGAGCGGATGTACGCCCAATCGGGCTCCGTCGGATCGACGCCGTTCTCGGGCACGAGGTCGACGGACGTGACCGGCAGCTCCCTCGTCTTCGAGGCGAGGTCCACGAAGTAGCCCAGCATCGACTGGGGGATGTCGGTCTTCACGGTGTCGGCACCCGCGGAGGCGACCTCCTGGAACTTGGTCAGCACGTTGACGGGCGTGAACTGCTGGAGGATCGCCTCCTGCAGGATGCGCTGCCGCTCCATGCGTTCGTAGTCGCCGCCGGCCACCCCGTACCTGGCGCGGCCGTACCACAGTGCGTGGTAGCCGTTCAGGTGGTGCTGGCCGGGCTCGATCCAGCTGTCGACGTTCTCGTTGTTCTCGTCGCCGCCGATCGGGATGGGGGTCTCCACATTGATGTCGACGCCGCCGAGCGCGTCGATCAGCTGCTCGAATCCCTGCATGTCGATGAGCACGTAGTACTGGATCTCCAGGCCCGTCACGCCCTCGGCTGCGTCGCGCATGCCCTCGATACCGGGCTCGCTTCCCTCGGCGACCGCGTTCGGGTACATCTCGGGACTCTTCAGCTCCACCTCGGTGTAGATCGAGTTCAGCTGGCAGACATCGACCTCGCAGCCGTCGATCGCGCCGTAGCCCTCGGGGTATGCCGCGGCGAGCGGCGAACCGTCAGGGAACGGCACGTACTCCAGGTCGCGGGGCAGTCCGATCGTCACCGCCTGACCGGTCTCGGCATCGACGCTGATCACCCGCATGCTGTCGGGACGCATGCCCTCCCGATCGGGACCCGAGTCGCCACCGAGCAGCAGGATGTTGTAGCGCCCGTCGATCGGCGGCTCGCTCGGACCCGCGACGAACACCGACGAGAGGAAGCCGCTCGCCGCAGTGGCGAGGTAGGCGCCGTAGGCGGCCGTGCCCGACACGGTCGCCATCACGACGACCGCGAACGCGGCGACCCAGGCCCGGGCCGACGGCGTGGTCTTCACGAACCGCACCAGCCGCAGCGTGTCGAGCGTCAGGATCACCCAGAGCACCGCGTAGAACACGAGCACGGCGGCGATCACCCACAGCGTGACGGTCGTCGAGATCACCGTGTAGACCACCGCGGGCCAGAGCAGCCACACGACGAACGCCACGATCGCCAGGGTCCAGAGCGTGAGCGTGGCGCCCAGGCCGAAGCGACCCAGCCGGCGGTCGCCCGCGAGCACCTGCGCGGAGCCCGGGATGAGGAGGTTGAGCACGACGAGCCACCAGGCGCGGCGCGTCATGAGCGGGCGCGAGGTGGCGTCGGGGAAGCGGATCGGGCTGGCGGCGAGGCTCATCGGTTCGACTTGAGGCGCTCGTTCTTCTCCTCGACCAGGTCGGCGAGGGCGGTGGCGTAGTCGGCGAGCGCGGAGCTCAGCGCGGCATCCGATGTCGCGAGGATCTTGACGGCGATGAGCCCGGCGTTCTTCGCGCCGCCGATCGAGACCGTCGCGACGGGCACGCCGGCGGGCATCTGCACGATGGAGAGCAATGAATCGAGCCCGTCGAGCCGCGACAGCGGCACGGGCACGCCCACGACGGGCAGCGTCGTGACCGAGGCGAGCATGCCGGGCAGGTGCGCGGCGCCGCCGGCCCCGGCGATGATCACCTTGAGGCCGCGGTCGGCCGCCTGCTTGCCGTAGGCGATCATCTTCTCGGGCGTGCGGTGCGCGGAGACGACCTCGACCTCGTGCGCGACGCCGAACTCGTCGAGCAGTTCGGATGCCTCGCGCATGACGTTCCAGTCGGAGTCCGATCCCATGACGACGCCGACGAGCGGGGTGGTTGCTTCGGTCACCCGACGATCTTAGGGCCGGGCCCTGTGAGAAGCCGGGAGGGCGCGCAGCGCCCGCGGATCGAGGAGGCCGCCCGCGAGCAGCTGCAGATCAGTCCTGGAACACCGCCGCCGCGGCCCGCGCCTCGTACACGACGTCGTCGAGGTCGTCGCCGATGGCCGTGACGTGTCCCACCTTGCGGCCGGGGCGGGGCTCCTTGCCGTAGTTGTGCAGCTTCACGGTCGGATGTCCCGCGAGTGCCTCGTCGTAGCGCTCGGCGAGGGTGCCCTCCTCGGGGCCGCCGAGGATGTTCACCATCACGGCCCAGTCGGCGTGGCATCCGGTGCCGCCGAGCGGCAGGTCGAGCACGGCGCGGAGGTGCTGCTCGAACTGGCTGGTCGTCGACCCGTCCATCGACCAGTGGCCGCTGTTGTGCGGACGCATCGCGAGCTCGTTCACGAGGATACGGTCGTCGCTCGTCTCGAACAACTCGACGGCGAGCACGCCCGTGACGTCGAGGCCCTCGGCGATCGAGATCGCGACGTCGGCCGCGACATCCGCGAGCCGCCCGGCCGATCGCGGTGCGGGTGCGATGACCTCGCTGCAGATTCCGCCGACCTGCACGGTCTCGACGACGGGCCACGCCGCCACCTCGCCCGACGGGCGGCGCGCCACCACCTGGGCCAACTCACGACGGAAGTCGACGAGTTCCTCGACGAGGAGCGCCCCGCCGCGGCCGTCCTCCGCGATGGTCGCGAACCACTCGCCGACCTCGGCCGCGGAGCGCACCATGCGCACGCCCTTGCCGTCGTAGCCCCCGCGCGGGGTCTTCACGACCGCCGCGCCGCCGTGCTCGGCGATGAAGTCGTCGAGCTCGGCCGCCGACTCGACGCGCGCCCAGTCGGGCACCGGGAGGCCCAGCTCCGACAGGCGTCGGCGCATGAGCAGCTTGTCCTGCGCGACCTTGAGCGCCTCGGGACCGGGGCGCACCGTCACGCCCGCGTCGATCATCGCGTGCAGCACGTCCTGCGGCACGTGTTCGTGGTCGAACGTCACGACGTCGACCTCACGCGCGAACGCGAGCACGGTCTCGGCGTCCGTGTAGTCGCCGACCCGCTGCGCGGCGAGCGCCGCCGACATGCCCTCGGTCTCGGCGAGCACCCGGAGGTCGACTCCGAGCTCGATCGCCGCTGGGATCATCATCCGTGCGAGCTGCCCGCCGCCGATCACTCCGACCCGCACCCGTGCCCTCCGTCCGCCTGAAGCCGTCTGCGCCCCGACGGACGCCCCGTTCAGTCTAGGCGGGACCCCGCGGCATAGGATGTGCCGGTGACCATCGCAGCCGGCAGGGTGCTCGCCCGGATCTGGCACGGGCTGCTCGCGTACGCCGTGAAATTCGGCATCGTGGGTCTGGTCGGCCTGGTCATCGACGTGACGCTGTTCAACCTGCTCCGGCTCGGGGTCTTCGGCGAAGGGCATTGGGCGCAGTCGGCGATCGGCGCGAAGACGATCTCCACGAGCGTCGCGATCGTCTTCAACTGGCTGGGCAACCGCTATTGGACGTTCCGCCGGCACCGTCGCCGCAACTACGTGCGCGAGTTCGCCGAGTACGTCGTCGTCTCGCTCGGCGGCATGGCGATCGCCCTGCTCTGCCTCTGGGTGAGCCACCACGTGCTGGGCTACACGAGCCTCGTCGCCGACAACATCGCGACCAACGTGGTGGGGCTCGCGCTCGGCACGGCGTTCCGGTTCCTCCTGTACCGCTTCTGGGTCTACGGGCACCACCGCGCCGACGGACTCTCGAACCTCGACCGCGTCGAGGAGGCGCAGCGCTCCCTCTTCGAGGAGCCCGAGCCGATCGAGGAGCCCGAGGCTCGCCGGTCGGATGTCCCGGCCGCTACTCCCCCGGCTCGTCGGGGGTCGGCTGGAACCACGGCGGATACACCGCCACCCGCGTCCTGAGACCGACCGCGTCGAGCGCGGCGCGCACCCGGTCTCGCACCCGGTCGTTGCCGACCGCGATGAGCAGCACCCGCTCGAGCGGCAACGACTCGTGCACGAGGAACTCGGCCGAGCGCAGACGCGACCCCTCGTCGTCGCGGTGGAGCCGCTGCAGCATGCGGAGCACGTCGGGCCACGCGGATGCCGCGTCGACGCCGCCGGCCGCGGCATCCGCGTCGGTGACGGCGACCGCGCCCTGGACCTCGGTGCGCGCCCCCACGGCACTCGCCACCGAGCTCACCAGGATGACGTGGTCGGCGGGCTGGCGCTCGACCGCGTCGACCGCGAGCCGGGGGTCGGGGGTGCCGGTGCGCACGGCGTTCCACACGTGCGCGTCGGTGGAGAGGAGGAACGGGACGTAGTCGGCGACCACCGCGTCGCCGCCGGGCACCGGGGCGGAGCGGCGGAACTCGCGCGCCGACGGCGCGGACACGTCGACGACGGGCTCGGCACCCGCGCGATCGGCGAGGAGCGCGCCCTCGCCGAGGATCGATGCGAGGTTGTCGACGTGCGTGACGTGGTAGATGCGAACGGTCTTGGGGTCGACCGGCGCCTCGTGGAGCGTCCGCGCGCTCGCGGCTCCGGCGACCCGCGCCGCCTGCCGGGCGGGCCGAGACGACCGCGGTCCGGTGGAGCGGCTCGGGCGTGGCGGGGCGACCACCTTCTTCGGCTCGGGCTCAGGCGGGGGGAAGCAGATGGCGCAGAGGCCGTCGTCGAAACCGTGGATGCATTCGTCGGCCACGTGGAACCCTTCATCGCTCGGCTCGCGCCGGGGGCGCACGAGACCGAACTTCTACGTTACGCGCTCCGAGTGGATGCCGCGGCACCTCACGGGACGCTCAGCGCGCGCCCCACACGTAGGTGTCCCCGTCGGCGATGGACGGCTCGGCCCGTCGCTGGTCGGCGATCCGGCCGTGCTCGTGCTCCATGAGCTCGTGCAGGGCCGACTGCACGAGGTTCGGGTTCGGCACGTCGTGGAGCACGACCGGATGCTCGTGACCGGTGTCGATGCGCACGTCGCCCGAGCCGAACGCGCGCTGCGCCCAGGTGCGGCGCACCATCACGTCGTAGCCGCGGGCATGGAGCAGTTCCTGCCGGACGCGCACGAACACGCCGCGGCGAAGGATGATGCGACGCGTCGTGATCGTGGTGCGACGCGTGAGCCACGCGAGGAACGGCACGAGGCATCCGGTGACCACGACGAGCAGGGCGATGCCGACCACGGCGAGCCGCTGCCACCACTCGGCGACCACGACGACCGCGTAGGCGGAGGCGCCGGCCACGACGATCAGCAGCAGGGCCGGCAGGATGAGCACGCGGGCGTGCCGCCGCAGCCGGGCGACGACCCGCTCAGCGGATGCCGCGGGCCGCGGGGCATCCTGGCTCGCAGCTGGGCTCATACGCCCATTAATACCGCAGGTGCGTGACGTCGCCCGCGGCGACAGACTGGGCCTCGCCGTTCCGGTCGCGCACCACGAGGCGACCGTCCCGGTCGATGCGCTCGGCCACGCCGATGAGCTCGCGATCGCCGGGCAGCTCCACCCGCACCTCGGAGCCCAGCGTGCCGCAGAGGGTCGCGACCCGGTCGGCGATCCCGCTCGCCTCGGCGTCCCCGCCGTGCTCCGCGAACGCGCGCACGAGTCCGAGGAAGCCCGAGAGGTAGTCCGAGAGCACCGCGTCCGCGTCGGGTCGCACGCCCGTGGCGAGCAGGAGCGAGGTCGACGTGAGCGTCGGCAGGTCGTGCTCGTCGAGTGTCAGGTTGAGGCCGGCGCCCACCACGACCGACGGTCCCCGAGCCTGACGACGGGAGCCCGTCGACGGGGCCGCTTCGACGGGCTCAGCGACGGGCTCGGCGACCGGCAGCAGTTCCGAGAGGATGCCGCAGATCTTGTAGCCCGAGACGAGCACGTCGTTGGGCCACTTCAGCACGACCTCGACGCCGCCCGTGTCGTCGTCGTCCTCGAGATCGGCCTTCGCGGATGCCGCGGCGTCGACGGCCCGGCGAACGGCCTCCGTCATGGCGGCCCCGGCCATCAGCGGGATCCACCCGTACGCCTCGGGCGGCAACGACGCCCCACCCGGAAGCTCGGGCCGCAGAAGCACCGAGATCGCGAGGGTCTTGCCCGTCGGGGCGAGCCAGGTGCGCCCCATGCGTCCGCGGCCGCGGGTCTGGTCGTCGGTGACGATGACCGATCCGTGCGGCCACGCCGCCGCCTCGGGCCCGGTGGCGGCCTCGCGCAGGTCGTCGTTGGTCGAACCGGTGCTCGCGACGAATTCCAGGCGCGGCACCGCGGCGCGGCTCAGCGGGAGGTCCATGCCGACAGTCTCCCAGTTCCGTGCGTCGGTGGAAGGCACCACGTCGGCGGCGGGATTTGTAGGAATCCCTCAACGAAGTTGGCGCAAGGCTCGCCGGTAGAGTGAACGGCGTGACCGAAGCGACTGACGGCCCAGACCTCTCCACGACCGCCGGCAAGCTCGCCGACCTCAAGCAGCGCTATCACGAGGCCGTGACCGCATCGGGCGAGGCGGCCATCGAGAAGCAGCACGCCAAGGGCAAGATGACGGCGCGGGAGCGCATCGCCGAGCTCCTCGATCCGGGCTCGTTCGTCGAGCTCGACGAGTTCGTGCGGCACCGCACGCATGCGTTCGGCATGGACGCCAAGCGCCCGTACGGCGACGCCGTGGTCACGGGCACCGGCACCATCCACGGCCGCCAGGTGGCCGTGTACTCGCAGGACTTCACGATCTTCGGGGGCTCGCTCGGCGAGGTCGCCGGCGAGAAGATCATCAAGGTCATGGAGCTCGCCCTGAAGACGGGCGTGCCCATCATCGGCATCCTCGACTCGGGTGGCGCGCGCATCCAGGAGGGTGTGGTCGCGCTCGGCAAGTACGGCGAGATCTTCCGCCGCAACACGCAGGCCTCCGGCGTCATCCCACAGATCTCGATCGTGTGCGGCCCGGCCGCGGGCGGTGCGGTGTACTCCCCCGCGCTCACCGACTTCGTGATCATGGTCGACAAGACGAGCCAGATGTTCGTCACCGGCCCCGACGTCATCAAGACCGTCACGGGCGAGGACGTCGGCATGGAGGAGCTCGGCGGCGCACTCACGCACAACACGATCTCGGGCGTGGCGCACTACCTCGCGAGCGATGAGTCCGACGCCCTCGACTACGCGCGCACGCTCGTGGCGTTCCTTCCCGACAACAACATGACGGATGCCCCGGTGTACGACGCCGAGGTCGAGCTCGAGATCACCGACGACGACCGCCGGCTCAACGCGATCATCCCCGACTCGCCGAACCAGCCGTACGACATGCACACCGTGATCGAGGGCATCGTCGACCACGGCGACTTCCTCGAGGTGCAGCCGCTGTTCGCGCCGAACATCGTGATCGGCTTCGCGCGCGTCGAGGGTCGCTCCGTCGGGATCATCGCGAACCAGCCCAGCCAGATGGCGGGCACGCTCAACATCGCCGCCGGCGAGAAGGCGTCGCGCTTCGTGCGGTTCTGCGACGCGTTCTCGATCCCGATCCTCACGCTCGTCGACGTGCCCGGCTACCTGCCCGGCACCGACCAGGAGTGGACGGGCGTCATCCGTCGCGGCGCGAAGCTGCTCTACGCCTACGCCGAGGCGACGGTGCCGCTCGTCACGGTGATCACGCGCAAGGCCTACGGCGGCGCCTACATCGTGATGGGCTCCAAGCAGCTCGGCGCCGACATCAACCTCGCCTGGCCGACCGCCGAGATCGCGGTGATGGGCGGCCAGGGCGCCGTCAACATCCTCTACCGCGGTGAGATCAAGCGCGCCGAGGAGGCCGGCGAGGATGTCGCGGCGGTGCGCACGAAGCTCGCCAACGAGTACACCTACAACGTCGCGTCGCCGTTCCTCGCCGCCGAGCGGGGCGAGCTCGACGGCGTCATCGAACCGGCCGCCACGCGCGTCGCCGTGACCAAGGCGCTGCGCGCACTCCGCACCAAGCGGGCGAGCCTGCCGCCGAAGAAGCACGGGAACATCCCCCTGTAGGGCGACCATGGACGACACGAACCCCTCCGGGAACAACGGGACCCCGACAGACCCCGAGGCCGACGCTCGCGCCGCCGACCTCCGCTTCATCACGCGCGGCGTGAGCCACGAGGAGGCCGCCGCGGTGACCGCCGTGATCCTCGCGGCGATGGATGAGCAGTCCGTCGAGGCATCCGTCGAGGAACCGCCCCGGCACCCGTGGGTGCAGAGCGGCCACGCGCTGCGCTCGCCCATCACCGTGGGGCCGGGAAGCTGGAGCCGGTCCCTGCGCTGAGCGCCGGGCGTGTCCCCCGTTTCGCACCGCCTGTCCCCCGAGTTACGTGAAGAACACTCGTCTCTCCGCGATGGCCATAGTGGAGGGGGACCACGGATGTCCCCCGAAATGACGACTGCGCGACGCTGGACGGTACGTCAGGATGGGTACTGCAGACTCCGCAGGAGTCGCCACCGTCACCGGTCGGGTAACCGGTGACCGTTGGGGGCGAGTCAGGGCGATATTCGGGTTGTCGCCGTGGCTCGGGCTTGTTGGGGGGCCGATCATCGATCGGTCCCCCACCTTCATGTCCGGGGGATCTCCAGCCAGAACTCGACCTCGAGCTCGTCGGTGTCATCGGACGGCAGGCCGTCGCCCTCGGGCTCGCGAAGTCCCACGACCGTCACCGCGACGGGCGATCCCTCGGCGGCCGTGCGCGCGATGATCCGATCCGCCTTCGAGTCCGCGACCGCCTCGGCCAGGCGGGACAGCACGCGGTCGCGCGTCGGTTCGTCGAGGTCGTCGATGCCGCCCTCGTCGAGGAGCATGACGATGGTGCCGCGCTCGCGAGCGCGCTGCACCTCGGTGCGCACGGCGTCGGTGAGCAGCATCCGCCCCCGGATCTCGTCGCGGATGGCCGCCTCGAGCAGGCGGCACTCCTGGCGTTGCGCCTCGGTGAGCGCGCCGCCCCGGTCGGCGATGCGACGCAGCATCGGGGCGGCGATGCGGTTCGTCTGCGCGAGTCGCATGCGCCCCTCGAACAGGTGCGCGTCCTGCGCGGCCTGCCACGCCGCCGCCTCCCGCTCGGCCTGCGCGTAGCGACGCGTCTCGCGCGCCGCAGCCGTGAGCGCCGACGTCAGCATGTGCGCGATGCCGACCCACACGATGCTGCCGATGACGCCGATCGTGCCGAGCGAGAGCGGCCCGGCCCACGCCACGCTCTGCACGGCGAGCGCGACGACGCCGAGCCAGGCGGCGGTGAGCTGGCGCCTGGCCGCGGCGATCGTCATGAGGGTGCCGACGGCCGCGACGTACCACGTCGCGTACCCGTTGTCGGCGTCGGCGTCGAGCTGGCTCGTCACGAGCAGGGGCAGCACGATGCAGACGGCCAGGTCGAACGCCGCGAGCCAGTCGGGCATGCGCAGCCGCTCGACCGGCCACAGGCTCGCGATCGTCGCGATCGAGTAGAGCGCGAGTGCCACGACGGTCGGCCACGGGGAGCTCGGCACGTCGAGCGAGTAGATCCCCAGCACCACGTGGTACGTCGAGAAGAGCGCCCCCAGCACGAGGAGGAGCCACCGGGGCACGCCGATCATGCGTCGCCCCCCAGCGCTCCGGCGGGCCACGCGACCGTGATCGTCGTGCCGTGCCCGGGGGTCGACTCGATCTCGGCGCCGCCGCCCGCATTGGCCATGCGCTCCTCGATCGAGACCCGCAACCCGAGGCGCTCCACCGGCACGTCGTGACGGTCGAAGCCGACGCCGTTGTCGGCGATCTCGATGACGCACCCGCCCGCACGCACGCCGCGGATGCGCAGCTCCCGCCGCGTGCCGCGCCCGGGCTCGTCGGCGTGCTGCATGCTGTTGACCATCGCCTGCACCGCCGCCGAGTAGAGCGCGTCGACCGCCTCCACGGGAAGCTCCACGCCGCCGGCGTTCACGACTCGCACGGTGAACGGTGCGGCGAACGTCGTGAGCGCCGCCCGCAGGCGCCGCACGAGCACGGGCAACCCGACCCGTTCCAGCGCCCGCGGGCCCGAGGCGCCGGCCTCGTCGAGCCGCTTGATCGCGTCGCGCGCCATCCGCGCCGCGAGTTCCCGCTCGTCGGGCGAGTCCGCCGCCGCGGCCGAGAGGAGGGTCGTGAGCACGCTGTCGTGCACGAGCGCGTCGACCTTCACACGCTCGCTCTCGGTGGCATGCTGGCGTGCGGCGACGTCGTAGCGCTGCAGGGCCGCCTCCTGCGCGCCGTCCACGGCTTCCGCGGCCTGGCGCAGCATCGTGACGATGATGAGCACCACGACGCCCAGGATCACCGCGTACATCGCGTCGAGCACGGCGAGCAGCGGCACCGCGCCACCGCCCGCGGGCAGCAGCCTGATGACGCCGTACGTGGCGGGCACGACGATGGTGTACGCCGTGGCCACCGGGGCGGGCACGGCCACGACGGCGGCGGTCGTCGCGACGGTGCAGATGTAGTAGAGCCACGGCGTCCCGCCGTGGAGCACGGCCGGATCCTCCACGAGGAACGGCCACGCCGCGAGGGCGACCGCGTACAGCACGGCGAACGTGAGCGCCGCGCCGCGCACGGCGACCTTCGCGACGCTCGCGACGGCGAGCACCACCAGCGCGCCGTAGAGGATCGCCATCAACGCCGCGCCCGCGCCGTCGACGAGCGCCGACGACTGCTCCATCGCGACCGGCATGGTCTGCGCACCGAACACCAGGCCGAACAACCCGAGTGCGCGACCCGTGACCGTCTCGACCTGCGCGCGGGTGACGGCGGCTCGCTTCGTGCTGAGCCGCGGGACCCGCCACTCAGCGGCGGGCATCCCCGCCTTCGCCGTCGAGACCCGGCAGGATGCCGTCCTCCACCGCCCTTCGCAGGAGGTCGACCTTCGTGGGCGCCGGGCGTCCGACCTCGATGTACTTCGCCCTGATGCGATCGAGGTACTCACGCGCCGTCGAATGCGCGATGCCCAGCTGCATGGCGACGAGCTTGAGCGGCAGCCCCGACGCGTAGAGGTGCAGCACGTCGCGTTCGCGGCGGCCGAGTTGCGCCTTGGCGAACTCGCGATCGGCCTCGATCGCGCTCGCCCACTCCACGTTGTTCAGCACCTCGCCCTTCGCGACCGTGGCGATCGCGGCGATCACGGTCGCCATGGGCGAGTCCTTCGGGATGACGCCGGCGGCTCCGGCCGCGAGTGCCTCCCGCACCGCGGCGACGCGGTCGGCGATGCTGTGCACGAGCACGGCACTGCCCGTGTCGAGCACGGCGCGCACGTTCTCGGTGACGGAGGAACCGTCGCCGAGCGACAGGTCGAGCACGACGACATCGCAGGACGACCCCCCGAGCGCCTCGAGCAGTTCGGGCACGTCGGCCGTCTCGGCCACGACCTCGTAGCCGGCGTCACGGCAGGCCGCGCGCAACCCGAGGCGCACGGCCTCGTGATCGTCGACGATCGCCACGGTCGCGGCGGCGTCCGTCCCGTCAGCTCCCGACACGTGTCCCCCTTCCGTCAGTCACACGATAGCGGTGAGTCTCGCCACGGCCTCGACGTGGTGCGTGTTCGGGAACAGGTCGAACGCCCGCACCTCCACGAGCTCGTAGCCGCGTTCGCCCAGCAGCCCGACGTCGCGCGCGAGCGCCACCGGGTCGCACGCGACGTAGACGAGCTGGCGCGGGCCCAGCTCGGCGAGCCGATCGACGACGTGGCGTCCGGCGCCCGATCGGGGCGGGTCGAGTACGACCGTCGCCCCCCGGAGCCGGGCGCGCTCGGTCGGGCCGCCGCCCGCTCCCGGCTCGGCGGCCAGGTCGTCGAGGAAGCGGTCCACCCGGGCGGTGACCGCCCGGGCGCCGACCCAGTCCGCCAGGTTCGCGCCCGCGTGCTCCGTCGCGCGCACGTCGGACTCGACCGACGTGATGCGCACGGCGTCGCCGAACCGGTCGCCGATCGCGGCCGCCAGCAGGCCCACGCCGCCGTACAGGTCGAGGTTCGCGGCGCGCGGATCGAACAGGTCGGGGTCGACGAGCTCCTGCACGGCACGCGTCAGCGTGGCCGCCGCGCCGCGGTGCACCTGCCAGAATCCGTCGCGGTCGAGGCGGAACCGTCGGTCGCCGACGCGCTCCTCGATCCTCGGGCGGGCGGCTCGCGGCATCCGCTCGCCCGTGACGACCACGACCTCGGGGTCGCCCACGCTCGGCGCCAGGAGGTCGATCGCCCGCGCTCCGGGGAATCGCTCGGCCAGCGGCGCGATCGCGGCGAGCTCGGGCACGGCGAGCGGCACGGATGCCACGGGGACGACCGTGTGGCTGCGGGCCGCGTAGGGGCCGACCGTGCCGTCGTCCGCCACGTGCAGCCGCACGCGCGTGCGCCAGCCGGTGCCGAGCTCGAGCGACGCCCCCGGCGCGAGCGACGCATCGACGGGACGCACGGGGGTATCGACCTCCACCCCGCCCATGCGCGCGAGCGCGTCGCGCAGCACCTCGGCCTTGAGGTCGCGCTGGCGTTCCGTCCGGATGTGCCCGAGCTCGGCGCCGCCCGCGCGCTGCCCGGGTGGCCGGTCGACGGATGCCTCGGGCCAGACGTGCGGCCGCCGGTCGGGCGACGCGCGCAGCACCTCGAGCGTCTCGGCCCGCCAGTACCGGTCGTGCTGCCGGTCGGTGACCCGCGCGACCACCCGCTCGCCGGGGACGGCGTCGGCGACGAACACGACGCGGCCCTCGTGGTGGGCGACGAAGACGCCGCCGTGGGCGACGCGCTCGACCTCGAGCTCGATGACGGGCCCGTCGGCGGCCTCCTGCGGCCGGGGTGCGGGCGCCTTCCGCGCCGGACCGCGGGTCGCCCCGCGCCTCCGTGCTTCGGGGCGGCGGGGTCGACGGGGCTCAGCCATGCTTCGAGCATTCCACAGCCCGCACGGCAGACGGCAGGATGGGAGGATGCGCCTCTACCTCGCGTCGACCTCCCCCGCCCGCCTGCAGACGCTCCGGGCGGCGGGGATCGAGCCGGTCGCGATCGCCCCCGGCGTCGACGAGGAGGCGCTCGTCGCGGCTCGGGAGGCGGCATCCGGCCCGCTCGCGCCCGCCGACCTGGTGCAGCTGCTCGCCCGCGCGAAGGCCGAGGCGATCGTCGGCGCGACCGTCGACGGCGAACCCATCGACGGACTCGTCCTCGGCGGCGATTCGGCGTTCCTCACCGGCGGCGAGCTGCACGGCAAGCCGTACCGGCCCGACGTCGCGAAGGCGCGCTGGCTCGCCCAGAACGGCGGACACGGCGATCTCTGGTCGGGCCACTGGCTCATCGATCACCGCGGCGGGGTCGCGCGGGGCGCGGTCGGGCGTCCGGATGTCGCGACCGTGCGCTTCGCCGCGCTCGACGAGGCCGAGATCGACGCCTACATCGCGACCGAGGAGCCGCTGCTCGTCGCGGGCGCCTTCACGATCGACAGCCTGGGCGGGCCGTTCATCCGCCGCGTCGAGGGCGACCCGTCGACCGTCGTGGGTCTCTCGCTGTCGACCCTCCGCGACCTCGTGCGGGAGCTCGGCGTGGACTGGCCCTCGCTCTGGAACCGGCGCTGAGGGGACACCCCGACCGCCGAAGCCATTGTCGGCGTCCGCAAGGGTCGCGGGTCTTTTTTGTGGATGCATCCCAAAGGGCGGTCGCGGCATCCCAATAGGCTGGAGCATTATGCCGCGCATCACCAAGGTCCTCATCGCCAACCGTGGAGAGATCGCCGTACGCGTCATCCGCGCCGCCCGCGACGCCGGGATCGGGTCGGTCGCGGTGTACGCCGACCAGGACCGCGACGCCCGGCACGCGAAGCTCGCCGACGAGGCGTACGCGCTCGACGGCTCCACGAGCGCCGAGACCTACCTGGTGGTCGACAAGCTGCTCTCGGTCGCGCGCCGCTCCGGCGCCGACGCCGTGCACCCCGGTTACGGCTTCCTCGCCGAGAACGCCGACTTCGCCCGCGCCGTCATCGACGCCGGCCTCATCTGGATCGGACCCTCCCCCGAGGCCATCGAGCGCCTCGGCGACAAGGTCTCGGCCCGTCACGTCGCCGAGAAGGTCGGCGCCCCGCTCGCGCCGGGCACCCTGAACCCGGTGGCGGATGCCTCGGAGGTGCTCGACTTCGTCGACGTGCACGGCCTGCCGGTGGCGATCAAGGCCGCCTTCGGCGGCGGCGGCCGCGGCCTCAAGGTCGCCCGCACCCGCGACGAGGTGCCGGAGCTCTTCGACTCGGCGACCCGCGAGGCGGTCGCCGCCTTCGGCCGCGGCGAGTGCTTCGTCGAGAAGTACCTCGACAAGCCCCGGCACGTCGAGACCCAGTGCCTCGCCGACGAGCACGGCAACGTGGTCGTCGTCTCCACGCGCGACTGCTCGTTGCAGCGGCGGCACCAGAAGCTCGTCGAGGAGGCGCCCGCGCCCTTCCTCACCGAGGAGCAGAACCGCCTGCTCTACGACGCGTCCAAGGCGATCCTGCGCGAGGTGGGCTACGTCGGCGCGGGAACGTGCGAGTTCCTCGTCGGCCAGGACGGCACGGTCTCGTTCCTCGAGGTGAACACGCGACTCCAGGTCGAGCACCCGGTCTCCGAGGAGGTCACGGGCCTCGACCTCGTGCGCGAGCAGTTCCGACTCGCCGAGGGCGGCGTGCTCGACTACCCCGACCCCGTGACCACGGGGCACTCGATCGAGTTCCGCATCAACGGGGAGGACCCGGGGCGGGGCTTCCTGCCGGCCCCCGGTCCGGTGCACCAGCTGCGCTTCCCGGGTGGCCCCGGCATCCGCATCGATTCCGGCGTGACCACCGGCGACGAGATCTCGGGCGCGTTCGACTCGCTCCTCGCGAAGCTCATCGTGACCGGTTCGACGCGTCGCGATGCGCTCGAGCGGGCCCGCCGCGCGCTCGACGAGTTCGAGATCGCGGGGCTGCCGACCGTGCTGCCGTTCCACCGGGACATCGTGCGGAACCCGGCGTTCGCGCCCGACGGCGACGAGCCCTTCTCGGTGTACACGCGCTGGATCGAGACCGAGTACGACAACGGCCTCGAGCCGTGGACGGGCGAGATCGCCGAGACGAGCGGTCCGGCAGCCCGCACCGGGGTCGTCGTCGAGGTGGGCGGCCGCCGCATCGAGGTGACGCTGCCGAAGCGGCTCGTCGGCGGGGCATCCGGCAACCACACGGCGGGCCCCGCGCCGCGTCGCCGCGCCCTGCACCACGCGGTCGACACCGCGACGGGCGACGCCGTGAAGGCGCCCATGCAGGCGACCGTCGTGAAGGTGGCCGTCGCCGAGGGCGACAAGGTCGTCAAGGGCGACCTCGTGCTCGTGCTCGAGGCCATGAAGATGGAGCAGCCCATCGTCGCCCATAAAGACGGCGTGATCGGCCTCGTGAACGCCGAGGCCGGCTCGACCGTCTCGAGCGGGCACCTGCTGCTCGCCATCAACGACGCGTAGCGGGCGCGTCACCGCGCGGATCCGCCGCACGCGGCGCCACCTCCCACGTCCAGAATTCAGGAGCGCCCGCCGTCCCACGGTCGCAGAATTCAGGAGCACCCGACCTCGTGTTCGTCATTCCGCAGCGTTCGCGCGAGCTGAACCCGTGCTCCGTGCATCCCTGCCTGAATTCTGCACAACCGTGCGGATGCCCCGGAACTCGGGTTCCTGAATACTGGACAACTCATCGAGGACCTCAGGAAGACGTGACATTCCGGGATCATCGAACGAGTCGACGCCCGCGTGGGCGTCGGAATCGCCGCCGGTGAGCGCCCTCCCCGATTCCCACCATGTGGAGGAGAACTCGATGCCCAGAATTCTGGAGGGCAACCCCGCGACATCCGATCGCCGCGTTCATTATTCAGGACGCAACCACGTGTCGCGCGTGATCAGCCGGTGATTCCAGCGAGCGACCGCGCCTTCCGCGCGGCGGGTACCTGAATTCTGTGCACGAAAGCGACGGGCACCAGCCGCCAGTTCCTGAATTCTGAGCAGGTCGTGGGCGGCGGCGTCATACGCGTCGCCGCACGGCCGGCGAAGCCGACCGAGCGGGCGACCGGCCCCAGCGCAGGCCCCCGAGGTCAGCGCACGATGTGCATGGCGCGCGCGGCATCCGTCAGCGAACCCGTGAGCGACGGGTACACGGGGAACGCCTCGGCGAACTGGTCGACGGTGAGGCGGTGCTCGATCGCCAGCGCGAGCGGGAAGATGAGCTCCGACGCCTTCGGCGCCACGATGACGCCGCCGATGATCGCGCCCGAGCCGTTCGACGCGAAGAGCTTCACGAAGCCGTCACGGATCTCCATCATCTTCGCCCGCGGGTTCGAGGCGAGTGGCAGCTTGTAGATGACGCCGGGCACCACGCCCTCCTCGATGTCCTTCTGCGTCCAGCCGACGGTCGCGATCTCGGGCTGGGTGAAGATGTTCGAGGTGATGTTGCGCTCCTCGGGCGGATTCACGATGTCACCCATCGCGTGGAACACCGCCGTGCGTCCCTGCATCGACGCGACCGACGCGAGGGGGACGTAGGTGGTGCAGTCGCCGGCCGCGTAGATGTTCGGCATCGACGTGCGCGCGACGCGGTTCACGCGGATGTGCCCGCTGTCCGACAGCTGCACGCCGGCCTCCTCGAGGCCGATGTCGCGCGTGTTCGGGACCGAGCCGACCGCCATCAGGCAGTGGCTGCCGCGCACCTCCCGGCCGTCCGAGAGGGTGGCCACGACCGAGTCGCCGTCGCGCACCACCGACGCCGCACGCGACTTGCTCATCACCTTCATGCCGTTGCGCTTGAAGACCTTCTCGATGACGGATGCCGCGTCCGCATCCTCGCCGGGCAGCACCTGGTCGCGGCTCGAGATGAGCGTGACCTTCGCGCCGAGGGCCCGATACGCCGAGGCGAACTCCGCGCCCGTGACACCCGACCCGACGACGATGAGGTGCTCGGGGATCTCGGGGAGGTCGTACACCTGCTTCCACGTGAGGATCCGCTCGCCGTCGGGCACGGCGGTCGGCAGCACCCGCGGGGTCGCGCCGACCGAGAGCACGAGCGTGTCGGCCTCGATGCGATCGAAGTCGGTGCCGCCCTTGGCCGTCGACACGATGATGGCGTTCGAGCCGTCGAGCCGCCCCTCCCCCTGCACGAGGCGCACGCCCGCGTCGATCAGGTTCGACCGCATGTCCTCCGATTGCTGGGCGGCGAGTCCGAGGAGCCGCTTGTTGACGGCGGCCAGGTTGATCGCGACATCGGGCTTCACCGCCTTGTCGCCGGCGCCCCTGGCGTAGAACTGCACGCCGAGGTCGGCGGCCTCCTTGACCGCGTTCGACGCCTCGGCGGTCGCGATGAGCGACTTCGACGGCACCACGTCGGTGAGCACCGCCGAGCCGCCGACGCCCGCCCGCTCGACGAGGGTGACCTCGGCGCCGAGCTGCGCGCCCGCGAGTGCGGCCTCGTACCCGCCCGGACCACCCCCGAGGACGGCGATGCGTTGCGTGCGCTCGAACTCGTAGGCCATGCTCACATTCTGTCGCATCCCCGCCGGACGCCCGCACACGAGCACCCGCCGCCGCGGCATCCGCCCGCTCATTAGAGTGGTGGGATGCATGCTGCGAACCCTCTCGACGACCCCGCCGCCGATCCCTTCGCCATCGCCGCCGAGGCCGCCGCGAAGATCGCCGAGCTCACGGGCGTCGCCCATCACGATCTCGCACTCACCCTCGGCAGCGGCTGGGCCCGGGCCGCCGACCTCATCGGCGAGACGACGCACACGTTCCCGGCCACGGAGGTGCCCGGCTTCTCGGCGCCCGCGCTCGAGGGCCACGGCGGCACGCTCCGGTCGGTCGCCCTGCCGAGCGGCAAGCGCGCGCTCGTCATCGGTGCTCGCACCCACTTCTACGAGGGACACGGTGTTCGCCGCGTGGTGCACTCGGTGCGCACCGCGGCCGCCGCCGGGGCGACGACGATGATCCTCACCAACGGCGCCGGCGGCATCAAGGAGCACTGGACTCCCGGCACGCCCGTGCTCATCAGCGACCACATCAACCTCACCGCCGCCTCGCCGCTCGAGGGCGCCACGTTCGTCGACCTCACGGACCTGTACTCGAAGCGACTGCGCGACCTCGCCCATTCGATCGACCCGAGCCTCGACGAGGGCGTGTACGTGCAGTTCCGCGGCCCGCACTACGAGACCCCGGCCGAGGTGCAGATGGCCAAGACCATCGGCGGCCACATCGTGGGCATGTCCACCGCGCTCGAGGCGATCGCGGCGCGCCAGGCCGGCATGGAGGTGCTCGGCATGTCGCTCGTGACCAACCTCGCCGCCGGCATCCAGCAGACCCCGCTCAGCCACGAGGAGGTGCTCGAGGCCGGCCGCGCCGCCGAGCCCGTGATCTCGGCCCTGCTCGCGAAGATCGTCGGAGAACTCTAGGAGGCACCGGATGTCGCAGCTGAACCCCGTCGACGCCGAGCGCCTCGCCCTCGCCGAGGCATGGATCGCGCAAGACCCCGACCCCGAGACCCGCGCCGAGCTCTCGGCGATCGTGGAAACCGCCCGCTCGGGCGACCCCGCGGCATCCGCCGACCTCGCCGACCGATTCGACACGCGTCTCGCGTTCGGCACCGCGGGCCTTCGCGGCGAGATCGCCGCGGGCCCGAACCGGATGAACCGGGTGCTCGTGTCGCAGGCCGCGGCGGGGCTCGCCGCCTACCTCCTCGAGCACGCCGAGCCGGGCACGACGCCGTCGGTCGTGGTCGGCTACGACGGCCGCAAGAACTCGGCCGTGTTCGCCCGAGACTCGGCGGCGATCATGGCGGGCGCCGGCGTGCGTGCCGTGCTTCTGCCGCAGATGCTGCCGACGCCCGTGCTCGCCTTCGCGGTGCGCCACCTCGACACCTCGGCGGGCGTCATGGTCACCGCATCGCACAACCCGCCGAACGACAACGGCTACAAGGTCTACCTCGGCGGCGCCGACCACGGCTCGCAGATCGTGGCTCCCGCCGACGCCGAGATCGCCGCGCACATCCTCCGCGTCGCCGAGTCGACGACGGTGCCCGAACTGCCCCGTGGCGAGTTCGAGACCGCGCCCGAATCGGTCATCGACGAGTACGTGCGTCAGACCGCGCTCGTCGCCGACGCCCCGTCGGCGCAGCCTCGCGTGGTGTACACGGCCATGCACGGCGTCGGATGGGAGACGACCGCCCGCGTGCTCGCGGTCGCCGGCTTCGACGCGCCCGCCGTCGTCGACGACCAGATCTCGCCCGATCCCGCGTTCCCGACCGTCGCGTTCCCGAACCCCGAGGAGCCCGGTGCGATGGATCTCAGCTTCGCGCGCGCCCGCGAGGCCGATGCGGAGCTCGTCATCGCGAACGACCCCGACGCCGACCGGCTCGCCGTCGCGATCCCCGACGCGGCGTCGACCGAGGGCTACCGCCGTCTCACCGGCAACGAGGTGGGCCTGCTCCTCGGCTGGCGGGCGGCGCGACGCGCCGCCGCGGCGGCTCCCGGCGAGGGCGGGCCGAACGGCACGCTCGCCTGCTCGATCGTGTCGTCGCCGGGCCTCGAGGCCGTCGCGAAGGCGTACGGCCTGGACTTCCAGGCCACCCTCACGGGATTCAAGTGGATCTCACGCGCACCGGGGCTCGTGTTCGGCTTCGAGGAGGCACTCGGCTATCTCGTGAACCCCGAGACCGTGCGCGACAAGGACGGCATCTCGGCCGCGCTCGCGTTCCTCTCGCTCGCCGCCGACCTGAAGGCGGCCGGGAAGACGGTCGCCGACCATCTCGACGAGTTCATCGAGCGGTTCGGATGCCACGCCTCCGCGCAGATCTCACTGCGCGTCACCGACCTCTCTCGCATCGGCGAGATCATGGCACGCCTGCGCGCCGAGCCGCCCGCCGCCGTCGACGGCATCCGGGTGGAGCGGATCGAGGATCTCGTCGACGGGTTCGGGGCGCTTCCTCCGTCGGACGTGCTGCGCATCGTGCTCGAGGGCGGCGGTCGCGTCATGGTGCGTCCGAGCGGGACCGAGCCGAAGCTCAAGGTCTACATCGACGCGGTCGGCACCGAGGGCTCGGTCGCCGAGCGTCGCGCGGCGGCAACCGACGCGGTCGCCCGCATCGAGGCCGGCATGCGCGAGCTCATCGCGGGTTGAGGCGCGAGCGCGGCGGTCGCGAGCGGCCTCAACCTCAGCCGAGCGACGCCTCGAGCTTGCCCGCGATCTCCTCCACGTCGAAGTAGTTGACGACCTCGATGATCTCGGCGTAGCTGCGGCCGATGGCCGCGCGTACCGCGTCGGCGAGTTCGGTCGACGTGAGGATCACCTGGGCGTCGGCCGCGGCATCCGCCACGTTCGCGAGGTCGCTCGCGCTGACGTCGGCCGTGAGCCCGAGCCGGGACAGCGCACGCTCGGCGTTCACCTGCAGGATCGCCGAGGTGCCGATGCCGACCCCGCAGACGGCGACGATCCTCATGCGCCGACCGCGCCGTCGACGGCGGGCGCCGCGAGGCCCAGCAGGTCGCGCACCTCGGCTGGCGAGGCGGCGCGGGCGATGCGACCGACGATGCGCTGGTCGTTGAACGCATTCGCGAGCTGCGCGACCGAAGCCACATGCTCCTCCGCACTGGAGGCGGCGAGACCTATGACGACCCGCACCGGGTCGTTGTGCGGATGGCCGAACGCCACCGGGTCGGCCAGCGTGACCACCGCGAGTCCCTCGCGACGGACGTCGGGACCGGGTCGCGCGTGCGCGAGCGCCAGCCCGGGGGCGATGACCACGTAGGCGCCGAACTCCTCGATCACGGCGATCATGCGATCGGCGTACTCCACCCGGGCGGCGCCCGAGCGGGCGAGCGCCCGGCCCGCCTCGCGCACGGCGGCGCGCCAGTCGGAGACCTGCGCGCCGAGCACCACGGCGGTGTCGGGAAGCGGCGGGAGCGGGGTCATGCTGGTCCGATCGGGGCGGCGGAGAGGGGAAGACCGGTGGGGGCGTTCAGGCTCGGTCGAAGCCGTCCTGGATGAGTTCGACGAGCTCTTCCCGATCGTCGAGCGGCAGGAAGGATGCCGCGGCGGCATTCAGCTGGAACGTCTCGAAGTCCTCGAGGTCGTATCCAAACGCATCGCTCAACAGGGCGAGCTCGCGCGTGAGGCTGGTGCCGCTCTGCAGGCGGTTGTCGGTGTTCACCGTCACCCGGAAGCCGAGCTGGTAGAGCAGGTCGAACGGGTGGTCGACGAGCTCGTCGCCCCACGCCGCGATGGCACCGGTCTGCAGGTTCGAGGAGGGGCTCAGCTCGAGGGCGATCTCGCGGTCGCGGATCCACTGCGCCACCGGCCCGAGCGACACGTACGTGTTCTCGTCGTCCTGCCGCTCGATGGTGAGGTCCTCGGCGATCCGCACCCCGTGGCCGAGCCGGAGCGCCCGGCCGTCGAACAGCGCGCTGCGGATCGAGTCGAGCCCATCGGCCTCGCCCGCGTGCACCGTGACCGGAACGAACTGCCCGGCGAGGAAGTCGAACGCGGTGCGGTGGCGGCTGGGCAGGAACCCCGCCTCGGGACCTGCGATGTCGAAGCCGACGACGCCGCGGTCGCGGTGGCGAACCGCGAGCTCGGCGATCTCGAGTCCGCGGTCGTGGTGGCGCATGGCCGTGACGAGCTGTCCGGCACGGATGCCGCGGCCCTGGTGACGCGCGTCGTCGATGCCCTGCTCGATGCCGGCCTGCACGGCCTCGACGACCTCGTCGAGCGAGAGCCCGCGTGCGAGGTGCTGCTCGGGCGCCCACCGGATCTCGCCGTAGATCACGCCGTCGGCCGTGAGGTCCTGCACGAACTCGCGTGCGACGCGCGTGAGGCCCTCGCGCGTCTGCATGACGGCGGTCGTGAGGTCGAACGTCTTCAGGTACTCGACGAGGGAGCCGGAGTTGGACTGCTCCGAGAACCAGGCCCCGAGCCCCTCGGCGTCGGACGCGGGCAGCTCGAGCCCGAGCTCGTCGGCGAGCTCGAGGAGGGTCTGCGGACGCAGACCGCCATCGAGGTGGTCGTGCAGCGAGATCTTCGGCAGCTCCTGGATGCTCGTGCCGTCGCCCTCGAGGCGATACTCCGTCGGAATCGTGTTCACGACTCAACGATAGCGGCGCGCCCGCCGCGAAGTCTCGGCATTCTCGAAGCCACGCCGCGCGCCATCCGTGATCGGCGAGCGAGCGCCGGCGGCGACGTCATCGGCCGATGCGGTCGGCGATGAGTGGGCCGCCGTCCTCGATCGGGTCGCCGGCGTCGCCGATGCGATACGCACCCTCGACGGCCTCGAGCGCACGGGCGAAGCGCTCGGGTTCGTCGGCGTGCAGGGTGAAGAGCGGCTCGCCCTTCCGCACCGCGTCGCCCGGCTTCGCGTGCAGGTCGATGCCGGCGGCGTGCTGCACGGGATCCTGCTTGCGGGCGCGCCCGGCACCGAGACGCCACGCGGCGATGCCGAACGGCAGCGCCTGCTGGGCCACGAGCACGCCGTCGCGGTCGGCGGTCACGACGTGCCGCTCCCGGGCGATCGGCAGTGCCGCGTCGGGGTCTCCCCCCTGCGCGGAGATGGCCCGGCGCCAGGTGTCCATCGCGCAGCCGTCGTCGAGCGCGGACTCGACATCGGCGTCGTGCACGCCGGCGAGCTCCAGCATCTCCCGGGCGAGCGCGACCGTGAGCGCGCGGACATCGGACGGCCCCCCGCCGGCGAGCACCTCGACCGACTCCCGCACCTCGTTCGCGTTGCCGATGGTGCGCCCGAGCGGCACGTTCATGTTCGTGAGGAGGGCGGATGTCGCGACGCCGGCGTCCTCGCCGAGCTCGACCATCGTGCGGGCCAGCTCCCGAGAGCGTTCGATGTCCTGGAGGAACGCCCCCGAACCGAACTTCACGTCGAGCACCAGCGCTCCGGTGCCCTCGGCGATCTTCTTCGACATGATCGACGAGGCGATGAGCGGGATCGCCTCGACGGTTCCCGTGATGTCGCGCAACGCGTACAGCTTCTTGTCGGCCGGCGCGAGCCCCGAACCGGCGGCGCAGATGACGCCGCCGACGTCTCGCAGCTGCGCGAACATCTCGTCGTTCGTGAGGTCGGCGCGCCATCCGGGGATCGACTCGAGCTTGTCGAGCGTGCCGCCGGTGTGGCCGAGGCCGCGGCCCGAGAGCTGCGGCACCGCGACGCCGAAGGTCGCGACGAGCGGCATGAGCGGGAGTGTGATCTTGTCGCCGACGCCGCCGGTGGAGTGCTTGTCGGTCGTCGGCTTGCCGAGCTTCGAGAAGTCCATGCGCTCGCCCGAGGCGATCATGGCCATGGTCAGGTCGCGGATCTCACGGCGCGTCATGCCGTTGAGGAAGATCGCCATCGTCATGGCCGACATCTGCTCGTCGGCGACGTAGCCCCGGGTGTACGCGTCGATCAGCCAGTCGATCTCCGCGGTCTCGAGCTCATGGCCGTCGCGCTTGGCGCGGATCAGGTCGACGGCGTCGAATCGCTCGACGGCGGTCACGACCGAGCCCCGTGGAACTCCGCGAGCTGGCGCGGGCCGAAGGCGTCGGGAAGCACCTGGTCGATGGTCTTCAGGCCCGACACCGTCTCGAGGAGCATCCCCTCGGCGGAGTGCTCGTAGAGCAGCTGCCGGCAGCGGCCGCAGGGCATCAGCGTGGCCCCGTGGCCGTCGACGCACGTGAAGGCGACGAGCTTGCCGCCGCCCGACATGATGAGCGCCGAGACGAGCCCGCACTCGGCGCAGAGCGTCACCCCGTACGACGCGTTCTCCACGTTGCAGCCGCTGACGACGCGGCCGTCGTCGACGATCGCGGCAGCGCCGACGGGGAACTCGGAGTACGGCACGTAGGCCTTCGCCATCGCCTCGCGCGCACGTTCGCGCAGCGAGTCCCAGTCGATCGCATCCGTTGCGGTCATGGTGCTCCCCCGTTCAGGATGAGTCGGTTCGTGGTAGATCGGAGACGTCCGTCGCCGATCAGGACTTGATGTACGGCTTGCCGTCGGCCGCGGGTGCGCGGGACTTCCCGACGAACCCGGCGACGGCGAAGATCGTCACGACGTACGGCAGCATGAGCATGAACTCGCTGGGCACGGGCGAGCCGATCACCGAGAGCGTGTTCTGCAGGTTCGAGGCGAAGCCGAACAGGAGCGCGGCGAGGGTCGCCTTGATCGGGTCCCATTGGCCGAAGATGACGGCCGCGAGGGCGATGAAGCCCGCGCCCGCGGTCATCTCGCGGTTGAACGCGATGCCCGACCCGATCGTGAAGAACGTGCCGCCGAGGCCGGCGATCGCGCCCGCGAGGGCGACGTTCCAGAACCGCGTGCGGTTGACGTTGATGCCGACGGTGTCGGCCGCCTGCGGGTGCTCGCCGACCGCGCGGGTCCGCAGGCCCCACCTGGTCTTGAAGAGCCCGAACCAGACGAGCGCGACCGCGATGTACATCAGGTACACGACGAGGGTCTGGCGGAACAGCACCGGTCCGATGATCGGGATCTCGCTGAGGATCGGGATCGGGAGGCGATCGAACCGGGGCGGGGTGTTCAGGATGGCCGCGTTCGGTGCGAGAACCTGCGAGAAGAAGAAGCTCGTGAGGCCGACGACGAGCACGTTGAGCACGACACCGACGATGATCTGGTCGACGAAGTACTTGATCGCGAACGCGGCGAGCACCATGCCGACGAGCATTCCCGCGACCATGGCCGCGACGAGCCCGAGCAGCGGCTGGCCGGTCACCGAAGCGACGACCGCGGCGGTGAACGCGCCGGCGAGCAGCTGGCCCTCGATCGCGATGTTGACGACGCCCGATCGTTCGCCGATGACGCCGGCGAGCGAACCGAAGATGAGCGGCACGGCGAGGCTCAGCGACCCGAACAGGAGGCCGATCATGGGGAGGGATGCCCCGGCTCCGGCCCAGGTGAGGAAGCCGAAGACCGCCAGGAGCGCGAAGACCACGATGAGCCACAGCGGCACCCGGCGCTTCCGGCTGACGAGGTAGGCCGAGTACGCGGTCGCGAGGGCGAGCAGCACGATGACGGACCACAGCGCGGGCATCGTCGGCACGACGAGCTCGGGCAGTTGGATGACGTCCCTCGCCAGCGAGAGCCGGTACGTGGTATCGCCCGGTCGCGGCGCGAACACCGCGAGCGCGAGGCCGAGGAGGGTGAAGACGCCGAGGGCGATCGGCGCCTTCCAGCTCGTCACGGTGGTCGTGTCGAGTGCGGCGGGTTGCGGCGCGATGGGCCGCTGGTCGGCGGTGGTGCTCACTTCGCCGCCACCTCCTTCATGGCCTTCTTGCGTGCTCGCTTCTTCTTGCGCTCGGGATCGGGCAACCCGAAGATCGTGCGCACGAGCGGCGGCGCCGCGATGAACAGGACGATGAGCGACTGCACGACGAGCACGATCTCGATCGGCACGCCCTCGGCGGCCTGCATCGAGAAGCCGCCGGCCTTGAATGCGCCGAACAGGATGCCGGCGATGAACGTGCCCCACGGCGTGGATCGGCCGAGGAGCGCCACGGTGATCGCGTCGAAGCCGATACCCGCGTCGATGCCGGCCGTGAATCCGCTGGTGACGGTGCCGAGCACCTGGCTGACACCCGCGAGGCCGAGCAGGGCGCCGGCGATGAGCATCGCCCAGACGTACACGCCCTTCACGTCGATGCCGGCCACGCGCGCGGCGTTCGGGTTGATGCCGACAGCGCGGAACTTGAACCCGAGGCTGGACCGGTTGAGGATCCACCACACGACGAGGGTCGCGAGCACCGCGAGCACGAAGCCGAAGTGGAGGTTGTACTGCGGCCCGAGCAGTTCGGGGAAGATCGCCGTCTCCTTCATGGGCGGCGTCTTCGGGTTCGACGACCCGGGCGCCTGCAGCAGGCCGGGGGTTCGCAGCATCCACGAGACCAGGTAGAACGCGACGTAGTTCAGCATGATGGTCACGATGACCTCATGCGCACCGGTGCGAGCCTTCAGGACACCCGCGATGCCGGCCCAGAGCGCACCGCCGACGAGGCCGCCGACGAGGGCGACGAGCATGTGGATGCCCCACGGCAGGTCGAAGCCGAACGCGATCCAGCCGGCGACGGATGCCGCGATCAGCATCTGGCCGCGACCGCCGATGTTGAACATGCCGACACGGAACGCGAGCGTGACGCCGAGGCCGCCGGCGATCAGCGGCGTCGCGAACGTCAGCGTCTCGGTGAGCGGCCGGATGCCGGCGGCGAACGTGTCGCGCCGGAAGTTGTAGATCGCACCCTGGAACAGGGCCGAGTACGCGCCGGCGACCGAATCCCAGATGGCCGCGAAGGTGTCACCCGGCCGCGCGAAGAAGTAGCCGATCGTCTCCTGGACCCGCTCGTCGGTGAACGCGATCATGATCGCACCGACGATCAGTGCCAGCAGCACCGCCAAGACCGAGATGATCGCGTTGCCGGTGGCGATCTGGTTGAGCATCGTGTGCCACTTCGACGGCGGCGGCACGTCGGCTCCGCCCGCCGCCCTGGGGCCGGGGCCGGATCCGGCGGCCTCGGCGTCCTGTGCGGCCGTGCCCTTGTCGGGCGACGCGGCCACGGACTCCTCGAGGGCGACGTCGGCGTCGGGCTCGTTCACGCCGGGGGCGTCGCCCCGCGGCTCGGTGGGGTCGCTCATGCGGCGGCTCCTTCTGCGGGGGTTTCCCCGGCCATCATCAGGCCGAGCACCTCGCGCGGCGTGTCGCCCGGCACGATGCCGACGATGCGCCCGCGATACATCACCATGATCCGGTCGGCGAGGGCGGCGACCTCGTCGAGTTCGGTCGAGACCACGACCACGGGGACCCCCGAGTCGCGCGCCGCGACGATGCGCTTGTGGATGAACTCGATCGAGCCGACGTCGACGCCGCGCGTCGGCTGCGCCGCGACGAGGAGGCGCAGCTCGCGGCTCAGTTCGCGGGCGAGCACCACCTTCTGCTGGTTGCCGCCCGACAGCCGGTTCGCCCACTCGTCGATGCCCTGCGTGCGGATGTCGAACTCCTCCACCTTCTCGCGCGCGAACTCGGCGAGCGCGCCGCGCTGCAGGTTGCCCGCGCGGACGAACGGCGGACCCGAGCTCCGGTCGAGCATCAGGTTCTCGGCGATCGTGAACTCGCCGACGAGGCCGTCCTCGGTGCGGTCCTCGGGAACGAACCCGACGCCCGCGTCGAGGATCCTGCGCACGCTCGAGCCGACGAGCTCCTGCCCGTCGAGCGTGACCGAGCCCTGCACCCGCGGATGCAGGCCGAGGAGCGCCTCGGTGAGCTCGGTCTGCCCGTTGCCCTGCACGCCGGCGACGGCGAGGATCTCGCCCCGCCGAACGGTGAAGCTCAGGTCGTTCACGACGAGATGGCCGAGATGGTCGATGACGCTGAGATGGTCGACCACGAGGGCCTCATCGCCGAGCTTCGGCTCGTCCTTGTGCACCGTGAGTTCGACCGCGCGTCCGACCATCATGGATGCCAACTCGGCATTGGAGGCCGTCGGCGCAGCCTCGCCCACGACCTTGCCCAGGCGGATGACCGTGATGCGGTCGGCCACCTCGCGGACCTCGCGGAGCTTGTGCGTGATGAAGACGATCGAGGTGCCCGTCTCCTTCAGTTGGCGCATCATGCCCATCAGCTCATCGGTCTCCTGCGGCGTGAGCACCGCGGTCGGCTCGTCGAACACGAGCACGCGGGCATCGCGGGAGAGCGCCTTGATGATCTCGACGCGCTGCTGGAGGCCGACCGGCAGGTCTTCGACGACCGCGTCGGGATCGACGTGGAACCCGAACCGCCGGGAGATCTCATCGACCTTCTCACGTGCGGCCGCGAGGTCGAGCACACCGCCGGCCTTCGTCGACTCGTGGCCCAGCATGACGTTCTCGGCGACCGTGAACACCGGGATGAGCATGAAGTGCTGATGCACCATGCCGATGCCCGCCGCCATCGCATCGCCGGGACCCTGGAAGTGCTGCACCTCGCCGTCGAGGAGCACCTCGCCCTCGTCGGCCTGGTAGAGGCCGTAGAGCACGTTCATGAGCGTCGACTTGCCGGCACCGTTCTCGCCGAGGAGGGCGTGGATCTCGCCGGCCTCCACGGTGAGGTCGATGTGGTCGTTGGCGACCAGGCTGCCGAATCGCTTCGTGATGCCGCGAAGTTCGAGCTTCATGTCCCCGATCCTACTGAGATGGCTGCATCCGTTGGAGATGCTGCGCGAATGTTGAACGGCCCGGATGGCGCGCGCTCAGATGTTGGCGTGAGCGCACCGGTGCGCGTCCGGACGCGGATCGGGGAGGCCGGCGACCGCCGACCTCCCCGATTGAAATGGTCCCTGAGCCTGCCGAAGGGTTATCCGGCGAGGTAGGACGTCACCTCGATGTCGCCCGCGATGATCGCGGCCTTCAGGTCGTCGAGCTCGCCCTGCAGCGTGTCGGAGACCAGCGACTCGTAGTCGTGGAACGGTGCGATGCCGACGCCTTCGTTCTCGAGCGTGCCGATGAACGGCGTCGGGTCGAAGTTGCCCTCGCCCGCGGCGAGGACCGCCTCGTAGGTACCGACGTCGATGCCCTTGAGGATCGAGGTCAGCATCAGGTCGGCGACCGACGGGTCGGTCTCGGTGAAGTCGGCGTCCACGCCGATCATGGCGATGTCACGGCCGGCCTCGCGGATGGCGGCGGCGGCCGACTGGTAGATCGGGCCACCGACGGGCAGGAGCACGTCGACGTTCTGGTCGATCAGGCTCTGCGCGGTCTGGCGGGCCGTGTCGTTGGCCTCGAAGCCACCGGTGAACAGGCCGTCGGTGCCGTCCCAGCCGAGGACCGTGACGCCCTTGCCCTTCTCCGTGTTGTAGTGGTCGACGCCCTGCTTGAAGCCGTCCATGAAGATCGAGACGGTCGGGAAGTTCATGCCGCCGAAGGTGCCGACCGTGTTGGTGGTCGTGAAGTCGGCCGCCGCGTAGCCGGCGAGGAACGCCGCCTGCGCGGTGTCGAAGAGGATCGGCTTGATGTTCTCGGCGTCGATGGTGCCGTCGAAGTCGTTGTCGGCGGCGTCGTCGATGATGACGTACTCGATGTCGGGGTTCGCCAGGGCCGACTCGACCGTCGCGGCCGAGAGCGCGAAGCCGACGGTGACGATGAGGTCGCAGCCCTGGTCGACGAGGCTCGTGAGGTTCGGCGCGTAGTCGGTCTCGGACTGCGACTCGACCTCGATCGTGTCGACGCCGAGTTCCTCGGCCGCCTGCTGCAGGCCCTCGAAGCTCAACTGGTTGAAGGACTTGTCGTCGAAGCCGCCCGCGTCGGAGACCATGCAGGGCAGGAAGTCGATGGCCTCGCCCCCATCGCCGCCGTCGGTGTCCTCGGGAGCGGATGCGCAGCCGGCGAGCAGCACGGCTGCGCCGAAGATGGCAAGGCCGCTGAGGGCGGCCTTCCTGGTCGTGATCTTCACTGTGTCCTCCAAAGACTTCGGCCCCAACCTCCGTGGGACTCGTGCAGTCACGTTACCGAATGTTGCGCCGAGCGCTCAGGCCCCCGGGGCGGCGGACACGCAATGGTTATGAAGACGCGACATTCTGCTCATATGAGCAGAAAAGCCCGGTCATCGCCGGGCGACCGTCGATCAGGGCGCGCTCGGGGACTCCACGACGAGGTCGCCCGAGATGATCCGCCCGCGCAGCTCATCGATCTCGGCGTCGAGCTCGGCGCTCACGAGCGGCGCCAGGTCGTGGTACGGCGCGATCTCGACGCCGCCGTTCTCGAGCGTGCCGACGTAGGGCTCGCTCGTGAAGGTGTCGTCGAGCACGGCTCCGACGATCTCGACCATGGCGTCCTGCGTGTTCTTCAGCACGCTCGTGAGCAGCACCGGCCGGAACTCCGCCGCGAGCGACTCGTAGCCGTCGCTGTCGACCCAGATCACCGAGACGCCGCCGCGCTCGAGCGCGGCCGACGTCGCGCCCTCACCGACCTGGCCGGCGACCGGAAGGATCACGTCCGCCCCCTGGTCGATGAGGCTCTCGGAGAGCGCCTTGCCCTTGTTGATGTCCTCGAAGTCGCCCGTGAACGCGCCGTCCTGCGCGGCCTTGTCCCAGCCGAGGACGCGCACCGCCGTGCCGTGCGCCCGGTTGTACTCCGCGACGCCGTCGACGTAGCCGTCCATGAAGAGGGTCACCGGCGGCTGGTTGCCCCCGCCGAACGTCGCCACGACGCCGGTCTTCGACACGCCCGCGGCGAGGTAGCCCGCGAGGAACGACGCCTGCGCGGTGTCGAACACGACCGGCTTGACGTTCTGGGCGTCGACGGTCTCGTCGACGATGGCGAAGGCGAGGTCGGGGTTGGCCTCCGCCTGCGTGAGCGTGGCGTCGGCGAGCTCCCAGCCGACCGTCACGATGAGCTCGCAGCCCGAGTCGACCGCCTGCTGCACGTTCGGCGCCAGGTCGGTCTCGCCTGTCGAGACGATCGCCTCCGCGTCGATGTCGTGCTCGGCCTCGGCGCGCTGCAGGCCCTCCCAGCTCGCCTGGTTGAACGAGCGGTCCTCGAGACCGCCCGAGTTCGTGACCATCCGCACGCACGACTCGCTCGCGGCATCCTCACCGCCGGACTCGGGCGCGGGGGCGCACGCCGCCAGGGCCACGGATGCCGCGACCACCGTCGCCCCGAGGCCGACCCATCGACGCACCGACATCCGCTGCCCCTTCCTCTCGCGTGCTCAGAGCACGTCGTTCGATCCGCCGAGCCGGAGGGCGTCGACGACCGCCTTGACCCGCTGGGCGTGCTCGCTCGTGGTCACGAGGAGTGCGTCGGGCGTGTCCACCACGACGATATCGTGCACGCCGATCAGGCTGATCACCCGATTCGACCGGCTCACGACGATGCCGCTCGACGCGTCGGCCAGGACGCGGGCGTGCTCGCCGAGGATCGCGAGCTCGCCCGACCGGCCCGCCGTGTTGAGCTTGGCGAGGGATGCGAAGTCGCCCACGTCGTCCCACTGGAAGTGGCCGCGGACGACGGCGAGTCGCCCCTCCTCAGCGGCGGGCTCCGCGATCGAGTAGTCGATGGCGATCTTCTCGAGCTTCGGCCAGATGCGGTCGACCGCAGGTCCGCGGGTGGCCGGGTCGTCCCACGCCGCGGCGAGCTCGACGAGGCCCGCATGCAGGTCGGGCTTCGTGCGCGCGAGCTCGTCGAGCAGGGTCGAGGCCTTCGCGATGAACATGCCGGCGTTCCAGAGGTGGCGACCGCCCTCGAGGTAGCGCCGCGCCGACTCGAGGTCGGGCTTCTCGACGAAGTCCGCCACCTTTTCGACGAGCTTGGCCCCGGGCACGGCGACCGGGCCGCCGCACTCGATGTAGCCGAAGCCGACGGCGGGCTCGGTGGGCGTGATGCCGATGGTCACGATGTAGCCGGCCCGCGCGGCGGCGACCGCGTCGACGACCGCCGAGCGGAACAGGGCCTCGCCCGAGATCACGTGGTCTGCGGCGAACGAGCCGATCACGACCCCCGGCTCGCGCCGCTCGAGGATGGCGGCGGCCAGGCCGATCGCCGCCGTGGAGTCGCGCGGCTCCGACTCGAGCACGATGTTGGCGTCGGCGAGGTCCGGGAGCTGCCGCTCGACGGCGGCCCGGTGCGCCCGGCCGGTCACGATCATGATGCGCTGCTCGCCGGCGATGGGCGCGAGTCGGTCCCACGTGTCCTTGAGCAGCGTCTGGCCCGACCCGGTGAGGTCATGCAGGAACTTGGGCGCGTCGGCGCGGGACAGCGGCCAGAGCCGTGAGCCGACGCCGCCGGCTGGGATGACGGCGTAGAAGCCGTCGAGCGGGAGGGGTGCGTCGGACATGCGTTCGAGGATAGCGGCCATGCACCGACTCGGTTCCGACGATGTGCGTGCCGCTCGGGGCATCCTCACCGAGATATCTCGACGTCGAGAGAGTCGGGCGCCCCGCCGCAACGCCGCTCGCGACGCGGGACTAGACTCTGAACCGGGCTTCCGGCCCGTCGCGCCCGCATGTCACGGGCCATCTCACACAGCCAGGGAGGGTTGTTCATGCCAGAGAACTCGGCAGGAACCCTGACCGCACCCGCCAAGCCGGCGAAGCAGAAGCCGGGCGGCACGCTGTATCGCGGCCGCGAGGGAATGTGGTCGTGGGTGCTGCACCGGATCACCGGTGTCGCGATCTTCTTCTTCCTCCTGGTGCACGTGCTCGACACGGCCCTCGTGCGGGTGAGCCCCGAGGCGTACAACGCGGTGATCGGCACCTACCAGACGCCCATCATGGGCCTCGGCGAGGTCGCGCTCGTGGGTGCCATCGTCTTCCACGCCTTCAACGGCCTGCGGATCATCCTGGTCGACTTCTGGACCTGGGCGACGCGGCACCAGCGCGTGCTGTTCTACGTCGTCATCGCCCTCTGGATCGTCACGATGCTCGCCTTCGTGCCCCGCCACCTGATCAACGTCTTCAGCCACTAGAGGAGGCCTGCGACATGACTGCCATCGAAGCGCCTCGCAGCCCGGTGCGCCCCGCCCCCCGGCGCGGCATGAACTGGGAGAAGTGGGGCTGGATCTACATGCGCGCCTCCGGCGTCGTGCTCATCGTGCTCATCTTCGGCCACCTCTTCGTGAACCTCATGGTCGGCGAGGGCGTGAAGGCCATCGACTTCGGATTCGTGGGCGGCAAGTGGGCCGACCCGTTCTGGCAGTGGTGGGACGTGCTGATGCTCTGGCTCGCCCTCATCCACGGCGCCAACGGCATGCGCACGCTCGTCAACGACTACACGAGCCCCGGCGTCGTGCAGAAGGTGCTGAAGGGCGCGCTCCTGGCCGCCGCGGTGGTGCTCATCGTGCTCGGCACGCTCGTCGTGTTCACCTTCGACCCCTGCCCCGCCGGCGCCCCTGCCGACCTGCTTCCCTCGTTCTGCCCCGCCGTCTAGGAGAAACGTGAATCCTGAGAGCGCCCCCGTCGAGACGAAGGTCGTCGACGGTGTCCACCACCACCAGTACGACGTCGTCATCGTCGGCGCCGGCGGCGCCGGGATGCGCGCGGCGATCGAGGCCAGGCCCGGTGCGCGGACCGCGGTGATCTCGAAGCTGTACCCGACCCGCTCGCACACGGGCGCCGCGCAGGGCGGCATGGCCGCCGCCCTCGCGAACGTCGAGGAGGACACCTGGGAGTGGCACACCTTCGACACGGTCAAGGGCGGCGACTACCTCGTCGACCAGGACGCGGCCGAGATCCTCGCCAGGGAGGCCATCGACGCGGTCATCGACCTCGAGAACATGGGCCTGCCGTTCAACCGCACGCCCGAGGGCAAGATCGACCAGCGCCGCTTCGGCGGCCACACGCGCGACCATGGCAAGGCGCCGGTGCGACGCGCGTGCTACGCGGCCGACCGCACCGGCCACATGATCCTGCAGACCCTCTTCCAGAACTGCGTGAAGCTCGGCATCGAGTTCTACAACGAGTTCTACGCGCTCGACCTCGTCATGAGCGAGGTCGACGGCGTCCAGCAGCCCTCGGGCGTCGTCGCCTACGAGCTCGCCACGGGCGAACTGCACGTGTTCCAGGCGAAGGCGATCATCTTCGCGACCGGCGGCTTCGGCAAGATCTTCAAGACCACCTCGAACGCCCACACCCTCACCGGCGACGGCGTCGGCATCGTCTGGCGCAAGGGCCTTCCGCTCGAGGACATGGAGTTCTTCCAGTTCCACCCGACCGGCCTCGCGGGCCTCGGCATCCTGCTCACCGAGGGCGCGCGCGGCGAGGGCGCCATCCTGCGCAACGCGAGCGGCGAGCGCTTCATGGAGCGGTACGCGCCCACCATCAAGGACCTCGCCCCGCGTGACATCGTGAGCCGCTGCATGCAGCAGGAGGTCGCCGAGGGGCGTGGCGCCGGTCCTCACAAGGACTACGTCCTCCTCGACTGCACGCACCTCGGCGCCGAGGTGCTCGAGACGAAGCTGCCCGACATCACCGAGTTCGCCCGCACCTACCTCGGCGTCGACCCGGTGTACGAGCCGGTGCCGGTCATGCCGACCGCGCACTACGCCATGGGCGGCATCCCCACCAACGTCGCCGCCGAGGTGCTCCGCGACAACACGACCGTCGTGCCCGGGCTCTACGCGGCCGGCGAGTGCGCGTGCGTCTCGGTGCACGGCTCCAACCGCCTCGGCACCAACTCGCTGCTCGACATCAACGTGTTCGGCAAGCGGGCGGGCCGCAACGCGGTCGAATACGCCAAGGGCGTCGACTTCACGCCGCTGCCCGACGACCCGGCCGGTGCGGTGCGGCGCATGCTCGACGAGCTCCGCAACTCGAACGGCACCGAGCGGATCGCCGCGATCCGCAAGGAACTGCAGGACGAGATGGACAAGAACGCCCAGGTGTTCCGCACCGACGAGTCCCTCGCCCACGTCACCGAGGTCATCGCGCGCCTCCGCGAGCGCTACCGCAACGTCGCCGTCCAGGACAAGGGCAAGCGCTTCAACACCGACCTGCTCGAGGCCGTCGAGCTCGGATTCCTCCTCGACCTCGCCGAGGTCGTGGTGTTCTCGGCGCGCAACCGCAAGGAGAGCCGGGGCGGGCACATGCGCGACGACTTCCCCAACCGCGACGACGAGCAGTACATGCGGCACACCATGGCCTATCTCTCGGGCGACCCGCAGTCCTCGCTCGCCGACGACCACATCCGGCTCGATTGGAAACCCGTGACCGTCACCCGCTACCAGCCGATGGAAAGGAAGTACTGACGTGTCCACCGCCACGCTCGAGACCACGTCGACGGATGCCGCGATCCAGTCGTTCACCGTCACCTTCCTGATCCGCCGGTTCGACCCCGACGTCGACACCGAGCCGCGCTGGCAGGACTTCGACGTCGAGATGTACGCGACCGACCGCGTGCTCGACGCCCTGCACAAGATCAAGTGGGAGCAGGACGGCTCGCTGACGTTCCGCCGTTCGTGCGCGCACGGCATCTGCGGCTCCGACGCCATGCGCATCAACGGTCGCAACCGCCTCGCCTGCAAGACGCTGATCAAGGACCTCGACATCTCGAAGCCCATCTACGTCGAGGCGATCAAGGGCCTCCCCCTCGAGAAGGACCTCATCGTCGACATGGAGCCGTTCTTCGCGAGCTACCGCGAGGTGCAGCCGTTCCTCATCGCGAACTCGCGGCCCGAAGCCGGCAAGGAGCGCATCCAGTCGATCGCCAAGCGCGAGATCTTCGATGACACCACGAAGTGCATCCTGTGCGCGGCGTGCACCTCGTCGTGCCCCGTGTTCTGGACCGACGGCCAGTACTTCGGCCCCGCGGCCATCGTGAATGCGCACCGGTTCATCTTCGACGACCGCGACGACGCCGCGAACGTGCGCCTCGACATCCTGAACGACAAGGAGGGCGTGTGGCGCTGCCGCACCACCTTCAACTGCACCGAGGCGTGCCCGCGTGGCATCGAGGTGACGAAGGCGATCGCCGAGGTGAAGCAGGCGATCATGCGCGGCAGGCCGTGACGCGTCGACCACTCGACATGCACGAGGCCGCGGGCGTTGCCCGCGGCCTCGTTAGTCTGAGGGCGTGAGCGACCGCCATCGGATCCGTGACCGGCTCGAGGAGCCGATCGAACGGGTCACCACGCTCACGAACAAGACGCTGGCGCTGTTCCCCGTGCGGGTGTGGCGTCACTTCCTCGCCCGCAACGGGTTCCTCCTGTCGGCGGGCATGAGCTACCAAGCCCTGTTCGCGATCTTCGCGGCCGTCTACGTGGTGTTCGCCGTCGCCGGCATCTGGCTCACCGGCAACGAGAGGACCCTCGAGGCGTTCGTCCTGCTCCTCAACACCTACGCGCCCGGCCTCATCGGCGAGCACGGCGTGATCTCGACCGACGAGCTCACCGCGATCGCCTCCACGAGCACGAGCCTGTTCGGCTGGACGGGCGCGGTCGCGCTCGCCGGCTTGATCTGGACCGCGATCGCGTGGATCACGCTCTCGCGGATGGCGGTGCGAAGCATCTTCGGACTCCCGAAGGACAACCGTGCCTACCTCTACCTCAAGGCGCGCGATCTGCTCGCGGGGCTCGCGTTCGGCACGATCATCCTCGTCGCCACCGTGCTGTCCGTCGTGGCGACGTCGTTCTTCGGCTGGCTCCTCAACCTGATCGGCCTCGCGGGCGACCGAGGATGGCAGGCCGGCCTCCTGCAGTCGGGCGCGGTCCTCGTGGTCTTCGTCATCGACACGCTCGCGCTCGCGGTGCTGTTCCGGTTCCTGTCGGGCGCGGCGATGCCCTGGCGCCGCATGTGGGTCGGCTCCCTGCTCGGATCCGCGGCGATCTCCGTGCTGCAGTTCCTCAGCGGATTCCTCGTATCGGAGACGAGCAGCAATCCGCTGCTCGCCACCTTCGCGGTCTTCATCGCGCTCCTCCTCTGGTTCCGGCTCACGAGCATCGTGATGCTCGTGGCCGCGAGCTGGATCGCGGTGGAGGCCGCCGACAACCACGAGACGCTCCGGCAGGTCACCTCCGAGCAGCTCATCGCCGAGCAGCGGGCGAAGGAGCAGCGCGCCCTCGTCACCGCCGCCGGCGTGCGCGTGCGAGAGGCTCGGCGGGAGCTCGCCGAGGCGAACTGGTTCGGTCGGCCCCTGGCCCGCCGACACCTCGCCCGGGCCGAGGCGGAACTCGCCCGCGCCGAGGCGTCCGCGGCCGGCCCGACGGGAAGCGACGTCGGACGGCTCCCGTAGGATCGGAGTCATGCCCCCCGCGAAACCCCTCCGTGTCGCCAGCGTCAACGTGAACGGGGTGCGCGCCGCATTCCGACGGGGCATGGGCGAGTGGCTGGCCGGGCGCGACGTCGACATCCTCGCCATGCAGGAGGTGCGGGCGACGACCGAAGACCTGCAGTCGCTCCTCGGCGAGGAGTGGGACATCCTGCACGATCCGGCGACGGCGAAGGGCCGCGCGGGCGTCGCGATCGCGAGCCGCAACCGCGCGAGCATCCACCGCATCGAGTTCGGCGCCGCCGACTTCGACACCGCGGGCCGCTGGCTCGAGGCCGACTACGAGGTCGGCGACCGCGTGGTCACGGTCGTGAGCGCCTACGTGCACTCGGGTGAGGCCGACACCCAGAAGCAGGTGGAGAAGTACCGGTTCCTCGACGCGATGGAGGCGCGGCTGCCCGAGCTGGCCGCCCACTCCGAGCTCGCCCTCGTCGTCGGCGACCTCAACGTCGGTCACCGCACGCTCGACATCCGCAACTGGAAGGGCAACGTGAAGCGGGCCGGCTTCCTGCCCGACGAGCGCGCCTACTTCGACCGCTTCCTCGGCGCCGAGGGCGACGACGGCTACAACCGGGGCGGCGGGCTCGGCTGGATCGATGTCGGCCGCCGGTTCGCGGGCGAGGTCGACGGGCCGTACTCGTGGTGGTCGTGGCGCGGCAAGGCGTTCGACAACGACACCGGCTGGCGCATCGACTACCAGCTCGCCACGCCGACGCTCGCCGACGCCGCCGTCGCGTACGCGGTCGACCGCGCCGCCACCTACGACTCGCGATGGTCCGACCACGCTCCCGTGGTCGTCGACTACGCCATCTGACTCCCCCGCTGACAAGGAACCCCACCGAATGGACACTCCCAACCGCCCCGTCGTCTTCTCGGGCATGCAGCCCTCGAGCGACTCGCTGCACCTCGGCAACTACCTCGGCGCGCTCGTGAACTGGGTCGCCCTGCAGGACGAGGCCGACCCCATCTACTGCGTCGTCGACCTGCACGCCATCACGGTGCCCCAGGACCCGAAGGCCCTGCACGAGAGCACGCGCCGCACGGCCGCGCAGTACCTGGCCGCCGGCGTCGACGTCGAACGGACCACCCTGTTCGTGCAGTCCCACGTGCCGGCGCACACCGAGCTCGCCTGGGTGCTCGGCTCGATCACGGGCTTCGGCGAGGCGAGCCGCATGACCCAGTTCAAGGACAAGTCGGCGAAGCAGGGCGCCGAGGGCACCACGGTCGGCCTGTTCACCTACCCCGTGCTGATGGCCGCCGACATCCTGCTGTACGGCACGCAGCTGGTGCCCGTCGGCGACGACCAGCGCCAGCACCTCGAGCTCACCCGCGACCTGGCGCACCGATTCAACACCCGGTTCGGCGACACGTTCATCGTGCCCGAGGCGCTCATCCCGAAGGAGTCGGCCCGCATCTACGACCTGCAGGAGCCCACCGCGAAGATGTCGAAGTCGGCGGCGTCCGAGGCCGGTCTCGTGAAGCTCCTCGACGACCCAGCGGTCACCGCGAAGAAGTTCCGCAGCGCGGTCACCGACACCGGGCGCGAGGTGCGCTACGACCCGGCCGAGAAGCCCGGCATCTCGAACCTCCTCGACATCCTCGCCGCCGTCACCGGCCGCACCATCCCCGAGCTCGAGACCGAGTACGAGGGCCGCGGCTACGGCGACTTCAAGAAGGACGTGGCCGACGCCGTCGTCGAGCGCGTCGCGCCCATCCGGGCGCGCACGCTCGAGCTCATGGAGGACCCGGCCGAGCTCGACCGCCTGCTCGCGATCGGCGCCGGGCGCGCATCCGAGCGGGCCGAGCGGATGCTCCGCACGGTGTACGACCGCGTCGGTTTCGTTCGCCGGGGCTGACGTGCGACCCGTCGGCATCCGCACGACGCGACTCGTGCTCGACCTGCCCGTGCCGGCCGACGCCGAGCTGGTGACCCGGTACTGCCAGGACCCGTTGTTCGAGCGGTACCTCACGACGCCGTGGCCGTACACACGGGCCGACGCCCGTGCGTTCCTCAGCGAGCACGTGCCCGAGTCCTGGGCGAGCGGCACGGAGCTCACCTGGGCGCTCCGTCGGGTCGAGGGCGGTCCCCTCCTCGGAGTGATCAGCGTGCGCGACACCCAGCACGAGCTCGGCTTCTGGATGGGCGCCGAGC
The DNA here is from genome assembly GCF_004959775.1 of Agromyces sp. H66. GTDB lineage: Bacteria > Actinomycetota > Actinomycetes > Actinomycetales > Microbacteriaceae > Agromyces. Next base: position 558,667 of record NZ_SJZG01000001.1, on the reverse strand, counting down.
ATCGCGGCGAGGGGCTCATGAGCGAAGCCGCGACGGCGGTCGTCGACTGGACGCTCGATGGCGGCATCCGCGGCGCCACGACGGTCCTCTGGCGTGCCGTGGAAGGCAACGTCGCATCCGCGAGGGTCGCCAGGGCGGTGGGGTTCCGGCGGATCGAACCTGCGGATGCCACGGTGCCCACGCGCGACGGCACGGTCACGTTGCCCGCGTGGTACGCGGTGCGTGAGGCATCCGTCGATCCGGCTGCGCACGCGAGCTGGGACGCCGTGCTCGGGGCCGCCGCGTGACCCCGCCCTCGGAGCCCGAGCCGGTGGCACCGACGAGCCGACCCGTGGTGCTGTTCGACCTCGACGACACGTTGATGGCGCACCGCGAGGCGGTCGCCGCCGGCATCGTGCTGCACATGCGCGCCCGCGCGTATCGCGGCGACGAGTCCGACGCGATGCGCCGATGGCACGAGCTCGAGGAGGAGCACTACCTCGCGTACCTCGCGGGTGCGCTCACGTTCGAGGGCCAGCGCCGGGCTCGCGCGGCCGAGTTCGCCCGGCTCTTCGGCGAGGAACTCGACGAGCACGGCGCCAGCCGGTGGTTCGCCGAGTACTTCGAGCGCTACCGCGAATCGTGGGCGCTGCACGACGACGTCGCCCCGGCACTCGACGCGCTCGCCGCCCGGCTGCCCGGCGTCCGTTTCGGCATCATCACCAACGGCGAGCTCGAGTACCAGTCGGCGAAGATCGCCCGGCTCGCGCTCGGAGGCCGCGTGGAGCACGTGGTCGCCTCCGGGGCGGTCGGCGTCGCCAAGCCCGACTCGGCGATCTTCGCCGTCGCACTCGACCGGTTCCGTGCGACGGCTCCGGTCTCGGCCGCGGCCTACGTCGGCGACCGCCTGCACACCGATGCCGTGGGTGCCGCGAACGCGGGCCTGGTCGGCGTGTGGCTGAACCGTCGCGGCGAGTCCCCCTCGCCCGAGGATGCCGCGGCGGCTCGTGCGGCCGGCGTGCTCGAGGTGCGTGGACTCGGCGAGCTCGCGGACCTGCTCGGCGCGCGCTGGTCCTGAGGGCGGGCGGAGCCGGGAACGGGCCGGAACGCACCCCCATGCGCCCGGCCCGTCGTCTCACCGTACCTGCCGCGACGCTCCGCGACGAGATCGTGATCGAGCGCCCCGGCGCCGGCGGGTAACGTGAATCCCGGTCGTCCGAGCACGAGAGGATCCCATGCGCCCGTCCGACGCATCCGCACGCCCCGTCGCCCGACGCCGCCACGGCGGCGTCGTCGCGGTCGCCGCGCTCGCCGGCCTGTTCGCGTTCGGGCTGGCCGGCCATCACGTCGTCGCCACGACAGCGCACGCACAGGCCTGGCCGACCTGGACGGCCGCCGACGGACGCTTCGACGAGGCGCGCGCCGACTACGAGGCGACGGCCGATCGCGGTGACGCCGCCATCGCGCGCGCGGAGTACCTCTTGGGCATGGCCACCGGCGACCTGGTCCGGCCCGAAGATCGAGAGGCCCTGGCCGAGCGCATCGAGTCGGCCCGGGGCATCCTCGCGGATTCCCCCGCCGGCCCCGCCGGCATCGTGGAGCTCGGCGACCCGGCGACGCCGGCCCCCGCCTGGGAGCGATACGCCGACCTCTGGCGCCTCCTCGAACTCGTCCCGTCGCGCCACGCGGCCGCGGAGCGATTCGAGGCGGCGGTCGATCGCGTCGCGGACGGAACCGGCGCGCTCGCGGAGGCGTCCGAGACGCTGATCTCGGGCACCGAGGAACTCGCGACCGTCGCCCTCGACGCGAGCCCCTCGGCGACCTATCGCTTCCGGCACGCGGCCGAGGCGGCGCTCGACGGCCTCCGCCACTCGCCGACCACATCGTCGGGCGACGCCGACCGCTTCACCGCGCTCGCCACCGCCATCGCGGACGTCCGCGCATCGCACGCCGCGGAGGAGGAGCGCCGGAACGCCCACCCCGTGCGAGCCGAGATCGAGTCGTTCGCGCGATCGATCGCGTCGGGCGTCGAACTCGAGTTCGCCTGGGCCTACGAGGTCGCCGGCCGCTCCAGCGACGTCTGGTACTCGGGAACCGCCGAGTTCAAGCCCGACGGCGTCGGCTGGGGCCTCATCTCGCTGACCGAGAGCATCGAGCGGGACTGGTACTCCGACGAGAACGCGAAGGCGGTCGTGGTGCACGAGGTCGGCCACACGCAGGTCCTCCGCGACGAGTGCTACGCCATCTTCACGGCCGATCCCTTCAGCGGCGACCACGAGACGTGGGCCACGGCCTGGGCGATCGGCATTGGATACGACCTGCCGGGTGCGGGCATCGAGGCGTACGGCCGGCCGTCGGACGCGCAGATCGCCGCGGCCGCACAGTGCCGCTGACGCGTCGGGCCGTCGACGTCGGGATCGTTCACCGTACGGCCGCCACGACCCCGGAACGGCGGGCCTCGACCCGGGGAATACGTCGGACGTCGTCGCGTTGACATAGAATCGACACGACAACGTGCTCCGGGGTCGGTGTAAGTCCGAACCGGCGGTGACAGTCCGCGAGCCGCGAGCGCGAGGCCGAATGGTCTCGGGCGAACGGTTGAACCGGTGGAATTCCGGTACCGACGGTGAAAGTCCGGATGGGAGGCGGCACGTGTCGGCGGCGCACTGCGTCGTCGACGTCATCGGCATCGCCGATGCATCCCCGGAGCCTGAGAGAACGGCACGAGGATGATCACCGACGAGCGGACCATGGCGGATGCCGCTGCCATGCGCCGTGCGCTGGAGCTCGCCACCCGCGGACCGGCCAGGGGCGTGAACCCGCGCGTCGGCTGCGTCATCCTCTCCGCTCATGGCGACGTGCTCGCCGAGGGATGGCATCGAGGCGCGGGCACGGCGCACGCCGAGGTGGACGCGCTGTCGAAGCTCGCCCCCGGCGCCGCCCAGGGCGCGACCGCCGTCGTGACCCTCGAGCCGTGCAATCACACGGGGCGCACCGGGCCGTGCGCGGTCGCCCTCATCGACGCCGGCATCGCACGAGTCGTCTATGCCGTCGCGGACCCGGGCGACCGCTCCGCGGGCGGGGCCGACCGCCTCCGGTCGGCGGGCATCGAGGTGGCCGCTGGCGTGCTCGTCGATGAGGTCGAGGCATTCCTCGACGACTGGTTGTTCGCCACCCGCCACCGCCGCCCCCACGTCACCGTCAAGTGGGCGGCGAGCCTCGACGGCCGCGCCGCGGCATCCGACGGGACGAGCCGCTGGATCACCGGGCCCGCCGCCCGCGCCGACGTGCACCGCCGCCGGGCCGCGGTCGACGCGATCGCCGTGGGCACCGGCACCGTGCTCGCCGACGACCCGTCGCTCACGGCCCGCACGCCGGCCGGCGAACTCCTCGACGCGCAGCCCGTTCCGGTCGTCTTCGGGCGGCGACCGCTCCCGGCCGGCGCCGCGATCACCCGGCACCCGCATGCGCCGATCACCATGCGAGGCGCCGACCTCGCGAGCGACCTGCTCGAACTCCAGCGCCGCGGCATCCGCTCGCTCTTCGTCGAGGGCGGCCCCACGCTCGCGAGCGCGTTCCTCGCGGCCGGGCTCGTCGACGAGCTCCTCGTCTACGTGGCGCCGGTGCTGCTCGGCGGCCCGCGTGTCGCGGTCGGCGACCTCGGCGTGACGACCATCGCCGAGGCCCGGCACTTCCACTTCGCCGCCGTCGAGCGGCTCGGCGACGACCTGCTCGTCGTCGCCCACCCGGTCCAGACCCGGCCCCCGGCCGACACGACCACCGACTCCGAGGGCACCTCGCGCGCCTCGACCAGCGTCAGAGAAGGGAACTGACATGTTCACCGGAATCATCGAGGAGCTCGGCACGGTCACGCGCGTCGAGCGCAGCGCCGATGCGGCGCGACTCACCGTTCGCGGACCGAAGGCCGTGGAAGGCGCGCGGCACGGCGACTCCATCTCCGTGTCGGGAGTGTGCCTCACCGTGGTGGACTCCGACGACGAATCGTTCACGGCCGACGTCATGGCCCAGACGCTCGCCATGTCGACCCTCGACGACGTGCAGGAGGGTCGGCCCGTGAACCTCGAGCGCGCCGCGCTCGTGGGCGACCGCCTCGGCGGGCACATCGTGCAGGGGCACATCGACGGCACCGCGAGGGTGCTCGAGATCCGCCCCGGCGAGGCGTGGCGCGTCATCCGCTTCTCCCTCGACGAGGCGCACGCGCCGCTCGTCGTCGACAAGGGCTCGATCGCGGTCGACGGCGTCTCGCTGACGGTGAGCGACCTCGGCGACGAGCCCGACGGCTCGTGGTTCGAGGTGTCGCTCATCCCCGAGACCCTCACCGCGACCACGCTCGGCCGGGTCGAGGTCGGCGATCGCGTGAACATCGAGACCGACATCCTCGCGCGTCACGTCGAGCGGATGCTGCGCCTCGACGCGCATCGCACGCTGCCCTCGTCGCTCGCCGAACCGGCGCCCATTTCGACCGGGAGCCTCGCATGAGCCTCGCCAGCATCCCCGACGTGCTCGACGCGCTGCGTGCGGGCAAACCCGTGATCGTCGCCGACGACGAGGCCCGCGAGAACGAGGGCGACGCCATCATGGCCGCGGAGTTCGCCACCCAGGAGTGGCTCGCCTGGATGATCCGCCACACGAGCGGCTACCTGTGCGCGCCGATGCCGAACGCCGTCGCCGACCGACTCGAGCTGCCGCTCATGACGGAACGCAACGAGGACATCCGCGGCACGGCCTACACCATCTCGGTCGACGCGGCCGATCGCGTGTCGACCGGCATCAGCGCCGCCGACCGCGCGCACACGCTGCGCGTCCTGGCCGACCCCGCATCGACGCCCGAGATGCTCATCCGGCCGGGGCACGTGCTGCCCCTCCGCGCCGTCGACGGCGGCGTGCGCCAGCGCGCGGGGCACACCGAGGCGGCCGTCGACCTCATGCGGCTCGCCGGGCTGGAGCCCGTGGCCGTCATCGGCGAGTTGGTGCAGGACGACGGCGAGATGATGCGCCTGCCCGGGCTCCTCGAACTCGGCGCACGCGACGGGCTGCCGGTGACCACGGTCGCGGCGCTCATCGAATGGATGTACGAGTGGCACGCCGGCTACGACCTCGGAACCGGCGAGCGCATGGTGGTGCCCGAGTCGTCGCGCGTCGCCTTCGAGGTCGAGACCTCGCTGCCCACCGAGCACGGCGTCTTCCGCGTGCGCGCGTACCGCGACCGCGGAACCGGCGCCGACCACGTGGCGATCGTCTCCGGCGACCCGTCGCGCGACCCCGAGGGCGCCGTCGTGCGAGTGCACTCCGAGTGCCTGACCGGTGAGGCGTTCGGTTCGTTGAAGTGCGAGTGCGGCCCGCAGCTCGACGCCGCGCTCGATGCGATCGAGGAGCGCGGCGGCGTCGTCGTGTACCTTCGCGGCCACGAGGGCCGCGGCATCGGCCTCATCAACAAGCTGCGCGCGTACCGCCTGCAGGAGGACGGCCTCGACACCCTCGATGCGAACCTCGCGCTCGGCCTGCCGATCGACGCGCGCGACTACGGCGCGGCGACGGCGATCCTCGCCGACCTCGGCATCGACCGCGTGCGCCTGCTCACCAACAACCCCGAGAAGGTCCGCCAGCTCGAGGCGCGGGGCATCCGGGTGGTCGAGCGCCTGCCGCTCGTCGTCGGCGTCGGCGCGGGCAACGCGGCGTACCTCGACACGAAGCGACACCGCATGGGACACACGATCGACGACCAGCAGCTGACGGATGCCGCGGCTGAGGCCCTCCTGGAAGGACACGCATCATGAGTGGACAGGGATCCCCCGAACTCGACGTCGACGGCACCGGCCTGAGGGTCGTGATCGTCGCCGGCAGTTGGCACGAGGAGATCACGAACGGGCTCATCGACGGCGCGACGCGCACGCTCGAGGCATCCGGCGCCGCCTTCGAGCTCGTGCGCGTGCCCGGCAGCTTCGAGCTGCCCGTGGTCGCGAAGGCCGCGCTCGACCTCGGCGCGGACGCGGTGGTCGCGCTCGGCGTCATCATCCGCGGTGGGACCCCGCACTTCGAGTACGTCTCGTCGGCCGCCACCGACGGACTCACGCGCGTCGCCCTCGACACCGGCAAGCCCGTGGGCTTCGGCGTGCTCACCCTCGACGACGAGCAGCAGGGACTCGACCGGGCGGGGCTCCCCGGGTCGAAGGAGGACAAGGGCCGCGAGGCCGCGGAGGCCGTGATCGCCACGGTGCGCGCCATCCGGTCGCTCGCGCGCTGAGCCCATCCGACTTTCGGTTGGTTTCCGCGGCAGCGAGCGTGCTCCGGTGGCGCCGAGGGTCGCCGGGCTCCTAGGCTCGAACCATGGAAATCCTGCGCATCATCCTCGTCATCCTGCACTTCGTCGGCCTCGCCATGCTGCTCGGCGGATTCCTGGTACAGGTGAAATCGATCGGGCAGGGCAAGGGCACCGTGGTGCGGGCCATGATCGACGGGGCGCTGACGCAGCTGATCACCGGCCTGCTGCTGGTGGCGACCATCGAGATGGGCGACCTCTACGACGTGAACAACTGGAAGATCGCGGTCAAGCTCGTGATCGCGGTCATCATCACCGTGCTCGTCTTCGTCTACCGCAAGAAGAACCCGGCGCCGAGCTGGGCGCTGTGGGCCGTCGGCGGGCTCACGCTCGCCAACGTCATCGTGGCGGTCGCCTGGCGCTGATCGCGGCATCCGCCCGCTGCAACTGAGGAGATCCCGACGAACGAGGTCCGATCGAGCGAGATCGACCTCGATCGGCGGGATCTCCTCGATTGCGCGAGGTCATCGCGGCAATCTTCGATGCCGCCACGATACGCCGGGGATCATGGATGCCGCGTGGGGTCGTCACACGCGGAAACACTCGCTACGGTGGGCCCATGTTCATCGAGATGTCGTTCCTCGTGCCGAATCCGGGCTCGGAGCAGGAGGTGCTCGACGCGATGAACCGGGTGCGCCTCGCTGCGCTCGGCACGCCGGGGCTGGTGCAGATCGGCCCGTGGCGCGAGGACGGCGGCGACCGCATCGTGGCCATCGCCGTCTGGGAATCGCGGGCGCACTGGGAGGCGGCCCGGCCTGGGCTGCTGGAGGTCGCGGCGCACGACGACCCCGACGGGCGCTGGTACGCCCGCCCGCCCGAGCGCATCCTCCTCGAGGATGCCGGGGTGCTTCCGCCCGACGACATGGTGGACTGACGGGGCGCGCGGCTCAATCGAGGAAGAGCGCCCGCAACCGCTTCGTCGTGAACACCAGTCCGACCGCGATCATCACCGCGTAGTACAGCACGTGCCACAGCATCCCCGGATCCACGGCGCCCGTGGTGAGTCCGCGCACGAGTTCGACGCCGTGCCAGAGCGGCAACGCCTGGATCACGACCTGCAGCCACTCGGGGTAGACCGAGAGCGGGTAGAAGGTCGCCGAGAACAGGAACATCGGCAGCAGCACGAAGTTGATCCAGTCCATCTGCTGGAACGACTTCATGTAGCTCGTGACCGCCATGCCGAAGCTCGCGAACCCGAAGGCGATGAGCAGCACCGCGGGGATGGCGAGCAGCGCCCACCACGACAGGGCGAGTCCGAGCGCCTGCATGACGACCATGAAGCCCGCCGCGTAGAGTCCGCCGCGCAGCAGCGCGAGCGAGATCTCGCCGAGTGCCACGTCGAGCGGTCCGAGCGAGGTGGCGAGCATGCCCTCGTAGAGCTTGGCGAAGCGGATCTTGAAGAACACGTTCCACGTGGAGTCGTAGATCGCGCCGTTCATCGCCGCGACCGCGAGCAGGGCCGGCGCGATGTACGCCGCGTACTCGACCTCCCGGCCGTCGACCGTGACCGTGCCGACGAGCGCGCCGAGCCCGACGCCGAGCGAGAGCAGGTAGAAGATCGGCTCGAACAGTCCGCTCATCATCACGAGCCAGTTCGTGGAGCGGGTGGCACGCCAGCCGCGGTACATCACGGCCCTGGCGTTGCCGGCGTAGAGGGCTGCGACGCCACCCCGGCCGGTGCGGTGCTCGGCCGCGTGATCGACGAGGGTCATGCGGTCAGCCTCCGCACCGCGATGCGCCGCGACCAGAGCCATCCGACCGCGGTCATGGCGACGAGGACGACCACGTGCACGGCGGTGAGCCAGATCGGCTCCGCGTATCCGAACGTCGCCACCCTGGACAGTTCCGTGCCGTGCCAGAGGGGCGAGATCCAGCCGATCCACTGCAGGAACCACGGCAGCTGCGTGAGCGGGAAGAAGGTGCCCGAGAACAGCGTGAGCGGCAGCACCACGAGCCGCTGGACCATGGCCAGCTGGCCGGTGTCCTCTCGGATGGTCGAGGCGTACGCCATGAGCAACGTGCCGAACGCCATGCCAGTGAGGACCGCGACGGGGATCGCGATCCACCCGGTCGGCGACGGCACGGCGCCGAAGAGCACCATGAAGGCGTAGTAGACGACCATCGTCGCCGCGAGGCGGATGACGACCGAGATCACGAGGCCGTCGACGATCTGACCGGGACGGATCGGCCCCGCGTGCATGCCGCTGAACGTGGGATTCCACTTGTAGCCGACCATCACGGGGTACGAGAACTCGATCATCGCGGCGGTGAGTCCGGCGCTGCAGAGCAGGGCGGGGGCCACGAAGACGAGGTAGCCGACGCCGCCGGCGTCGAGGTTGCGATCGACGAGCGTGGCGAGGCCGACGCCCATCGCGTAGAGGTAGACGAGCGGCTCGCCGAACCCGGTGGAGATGATCGTCTGCGCGTACGACCACATGACGCGCAGCCGGTGCTCGGCCACGTACCAGGCGCCGAACCGCCGAGGACGCGCGCCGGCGGCGAGCGCGAGGCGCGCGTCATCGGTCGCGTAGGCGGATGCCGCGGAGCGGTCTCGAGACGCGACGTCGCCGCTTTTCGACCAGCGGGGATCGCTCATTCGATCAGGCTCCGTCCGGTGAGGCGGAGGAACACGTCCTCCAGGCTCGATCGGCGCACCAGGCTCGTGATCGGATGCAGACCCGCCTCGGAGACGCGCTCGAGCTCCTGCTCCCCGTCGGCGGTGTAGACGAGGATGCGGTCGGGCAGCACCTCGATGCGGTCGCCCCGCCCCTGCAGGGCCTGCGCGACCTCGTGGTTGCGGTCGGAGCCGAAACGCAGTTCGAGCACCTCGCGCGACGAGTACCGGCGGATCAGCTCCGCCGGCGTGCCCTCCGCCATGATGCTGCCCTTGTCGACCACGACGATGCGGTCGCAGAGCTGCTCGGCCTCGTCCATGTAGTGCGTGGTGAGCACGAGGGTCTTGCCCTGCTCCTTGAGCCGGAACAGCCGGTCCCACAGGATGTGGCGGGCCTGCGGGTCGAGCCCGGTCGTCGGCTCGTCGAGCAGCAGGATGCGCGGGTCGTTGATCAGCGCCCGCGCGATGGTGAGGCGACGCTTCATGCCGCCCGACAGCGCGTCGACCTTCGCGGCGGCCCGGTCCTCCAGCTGGGCGAAGGAGAGGAGCTCATCGGCCCGCTCGGCGACGACGCGGCGGGGCAGGCCGAAGTAGCGTCCGTACACCAGGAGGTTCTCGCGCACGCGCAACTCGGTGTCGAGGTTGTCGGCCTGCGGCACCACGCCGAGCTGCGAGCGGATGTCGGGACCGTGCCGGTCGGGATCGAGCCCGAGGATCTTCAGTTCCCCGCCGCTTCGGGATGAGACCGCTCCCACCATGCGCATCGTGGTCGACTTGCCCGCACCGTTGGGGCCGAGCAGCCCGAACGACTCGCCCGGCGCGACCTCGAACGAGATGCCGTCGACCGCGGCGAAGGCACCGTAGCGCTTGACGAGTCCCTGGGCGACGATCACTGGTTCCGGCACAAGCCACCACGATAGACCCGGGCACCGACATCCGTACAGTCGGTCCGACCGACGCCGGGACCTCGTACGCTGACAGCATGCAGACTCCCCCACCCGGCATCCGCATCGCCGACGAGGTTCGCGACGCGCTCCGAGCCGGCGCCCCGGTGCTCGCCCTCGAGTCGACCATCCTGAGCCACGGCCTGCCGAGCCCCCGCAACCTCGAGGTCGGCCTCGAGTCCGAGGAGCAGGTGCGATCGGCCGGCGTGCTGCCCGCGACCATCGGCGTCATCGACGGCGTCGCCACGGTGGGCCTGGGCCGCGCCGAGATCGAACGGCTCTGCACGGCCGACGCCGTCGTCAAGGTGAGCGTGCGCGACCTGCCGATCGCCCGGGCCAAGGGGCTCGACGGCGGCACGACGGTCGCGGCGACCGCGTGGCTCGCGCACCGCGCCGGCATCCGGGTCATGTCGACGGGCGGCCTCGGCGGCGTGCACCGCGGCGCCGGCGAGACGTTCGACGAGTCGGCCGACCTCACCACGCTCGCGACGACGCCCATCACGCTGGTGAGCGCGGGCGTGAAGTCGATCCTCGACATCGGCGCCACCCTCGAACGCCTCGAGACGCTCAACATCCCGGTCGTTGGCTATCGCACGAACCGCTACCCCGGCTTCTACGTGGCCGATTCGGGCTTCTCCCTCGACTACCGCATCGAGAACCCCACGGAGGCCGCGGCGCTGGCGCATGCCCGGGACGAACTCGGCCTGACCGCCGCGGTGCTCGTGGCGAACCCGGTCGCCGAGGCGGAGCAGCTCGACCCCGCCTTCCACGACCGCGTGCTCGCCGAGGCGCTGGCCGCGGCATCCGATGCCGGCATCACGGGGCACGACACGACGCCCTTCCTGCTCGACTTCGTGCAGCGCGCCACCGGCGGGCGCAGCCTCGAGGTCAACCTCGAGGTGTACCGAGGCAACGTCGCGCTCGGGGCGGAGATCGCACGTGCCGTCGCCGCGCGCTGAGCGCTCGCCGTTCGCTGAGCCCGTCGAGGCGAGCCACGCAGCCCCTTCGACGAGCTCAGGGGCCGCACCCGGCGTGCTCGCGGTCGTCGGCGACCTCGTCGAGGACATCGTCGTCTGGGCGGGCGAGCCCGTGCGCACCGCGACCGACACGGCCGCGCAGGTGTTCCGGTCGCGCGGCGGAAGCGCGGCGAACGTCGCGGCGCTCGCGGCCGGGCTCGTGCCGACCGGGTTCATCGGGCGGGTGGGCGCGGATGCCGCGGGCGACGCGCTCGTCGCCGAGCTCGCGTCGCACGGCGTCGACGTGCGCGTGCAGCGCGAGGGCCGCACCGGCACGATCGTCCTCCTCGTCGACGCCGGGGGCGAGCGCACGATGTTCCCCGACCGCGGAGCCTCCGCCGAGCTCGTCGGAGTGGACCCCGCCTGGCTCGACGGCGTCGCCTGGCTGCACGCGCCTGCCTACGGATTCGAGCGGGAGCCGATGCGCGGCGAGCTCCTGCGGCTCGCGGCGATCGCCCGCGACGCGGGCGCGCGCACCTCGCTCGACGCCTCCTCGACGGGCCTCATCTCGGGCCTCGGCGTCGAGGCCGCGCTCGAACTCGTCCGCGCGTTCGCCCCCGACGTAGTGTTCGCGAACGAGGACGAGGCGGCGCTCCTCGGCCTCGCGGGCGGCGGTGCCCTCGCGGCATCCGTCGCCCCCACCGTCGTCGTGAAGCACGGGCCGCTGCCGACCGACGTGATCACGGGCGGCCGGCTCGCAACTCGCGTGGACGTGCCGCCCGTTGCGGGCATCCGCGACACCACGGGTGCGGGCGACGCGTTCGCGGCCGGGTTCCTCGCGGCCACCCTGCAGGGGGCGGATGTCGCGGCGGCGTGCCGGGCCGGACATGCGAGCGCGGCATCCGTGCTCACGAGCCCGGGAGCCAGGTCGCGGTAGCGCGCGCATATCCTTACGGTCCGCCATACGGTAATCTGGAATGGATATCGAAAGGATTCTGGAGTGCCCGTCGCCACGATGACCAGCAAAGGTCAGATCACCGTGCCCAAGGAGGTCAGGGATGACCTCCACCTCACCGCAGGCTCGAAGGTCATGTTCGTCAAGCTCCCGAATGGGCAGTACCGAATCGTCGCACGGACGGGAACCGTCGAGGACTTCATCGGCCTCCTGCATGATCCCCGGCGCAAGCCGATGACGATCGAGGAGATCAACGACGCCATCGCGGAGGGCGGCGCCGAGAGCGGACTGAGGGGCATGGCGTGATCGGTTCCGACACACGGCTGGTCGGAATCGATACGAACGTGATCCTGCGTGCGGTTCTCGACGACGACCCGATCCAGTCGCCCGTGGCCAAGCGCCTGTTCCGGGACCTGACCGGCGAGACGCCCGGTTTCATCACCCAGGTGTCTCTCGTCGAGACCTATTGGGTGCTCGCGCGATCGGTCCGGATGCCGCGTGCGGCATGCCTCACGGTCATCCGTGCGCTCGTCGGGACCGAGGTGCTCGAGTTCGACGACGGCGAGAGCGTCGTGCGCGCGCTCACCCTCGCCGAGGACGGCGCGGACTTCGCGGATGCGCTCATCGAGGGCACGATGGAGCTCTTCGGCGTCGCCGAGACGGTGACGTTCGACCGCGCGGCTGCCGGGCGCCTCGGCTGGCAGGTCCTCGGCGACACGGGGTCCGCGTGACGCACCCGTCGCGCCTCGTCAACGTGGGTTGACGGCTCGACCTACGTCAACTACGGTTGACGACCTGGACGACGGAACCCTTCGCACCGCGATCGCCGCGGCCGACGGCGACGACCCGAATCGGGCGCTGCGCGACCTGCACCATGCCCGCATCGAGGTCAATCGCGAGCTCGACCGGGCCGAGGCGGTGGCCGTCCGGCGCGCTCGCGCCGCCGGCGCCAGCTGGCAGATCATCGCGCTCGCGCTCGAGGTGTCGAAGCAGGCGGTGCACAAGAAGTACGGCCGGGGGTAGCCGGCCACATCTTCGTCGCAGCCGGGACACGTATGCTGCAAGGCGGCGACGGCGCGGCATCCGAGCGGATGCGGCATCCCTTCGACGGCTTGCGACCGCGCCGCTCACCGCGCGGACAGGAAGAGGACATGAGCGAGACCACCACCCGCGGACGACGCAGCCCCTTCGCGCGGCGCGACACCGGCACCGGACCACGCGCCACCTTCGGGCAGCTGCTGCCGTTCATCTTCGAGCATCGCCCGGTGCTCGTCTGGGTCGCCGGGCTCTCGGTCGTCGGCGCGCTCGCGAGCCTCGCCCAGCCGCTGCTCGTCAGCCAGGTCATCTCGATCGTCGAAGCCGCCGAGCCGCTCGGCTGGATCGTGTGGGGGCTCATCGCCCTCGTCGTCGTGAGCGGCGTCATCTCGGGCTACCAGCACTACCTGCTGCAGCGCACGGGCGAGGGCGTCGTGCTCTCGAGCCGCAAGCGACTCGTGGCCAAGCTCCTGCGCCTGCCGATCGCCGAATTCGACACGCGTCGCACGGGCGACCTCGTCTCGCGGGTCGGCAGCGACACGACGATGCTGCGCGCCGTGCTCACCCAGGGTCTCGTCGAGGCGATCGGCGGCACCGTCACGTTCGTCGGCGCGCTCATCGCGATGCTCATCATCGACCCCGTGCTGCTCGGGCTCACGGTGCTCGTCGTGGCGATCGCCATCACCACCGTGACCCTCCTCTCTCGACGCGTGCGCGAGGCGTCGCACCGGGCGCAGGAGAAGATCGGCGACGTCGCCGCGGCCGTGGAGCGCGCGATCAGCTCGGTGCGCACGATCCGTGCCGCCGGCGCCACCGAGCGCGAGATCCGCGCGGTCGAGGGCGAGGCCGAGGGCGCGTGGGAGATGGGCGTCAAGGTCGCGAAGATCTCGGCCCTCATCGTGCCCATCGCGGGCATCGCGATGCAGGTGTCGTTCCTCGTGGTGCTCGGCGTCGGCGGCTTCCGGGTGGCGAGCGGCGCCATCACGGTCGCGAACCTCGTCGCGTTCATCCTGTTCCTGTTCATGATGATCCTGCCGCTCGGCCAGGCGTTCGGGGCGATCACCTCGGTCAACCAGGCGCTCGGCGCGCTCGGCCGCATCCAGGAGATCCTCGACCTGCCCGACGAGGACGCGCACGATCGCGAGCTCGCCCCGCTCGCGCTCGTGGTCGGCGAGGCGAACGCCGGCGTGCTCCCGGATGCCCCGGCCATCGAGTTCGACGACGTGCACTTCGCCTATGCGACGACCCGCCAGGACCCGGCCGACCCCGACAACGACTCCGCCGACGAGCATCTCCCCGAGCCGAACGTCACGGAGCGCCAGCCCGTGCTGCGCGGCGTCTCGTTCCGGGTGCCCCGCGGGCAGCGCGTCGCGCTCGTGGGCCCGTCGGGTGCCGGCAAGTCGACGATCCTCGCCCTCATCGAGCGGTTCTACGACCCCTCGGTCGGCGCGGTGCGCATGGGCGGCCTCGACCTGCGCTCGCTCGACCGCACCGAGTTGCGCGCCCAGATCGGCTACGTCGAGCAGGACGCGCCCGTGCTCGCCGGCTCGCTGCGCGACAACCTGAGACTCGGCAGCCCCGACGCGACCGACGCGCAGTGCGAGCAGGTGCTGCGTGCCGTGAACCTCGGCGGCGTGCTCGACCGCGACCCGGCGGGCCTCGACGCGGCGGTCGGCGAGGACGGCATCATGCTCTCGGGCGGCGAGCGTCAGCGCCTCGCGATCGCCCGAGCGCTCCTCGCCGCGCCCCCGATCCTGCTCCTCGACGAGTCGACCTCGTCGCTCGACGGGGTCAACGAGCGCATGATGCGCGAGGCCATCGACGCCGTGTCGGCGGGGCGCACGCTCATCGTCATCGCGCATCGCCTCTCGACGGTCGTCGACTCCGACCGGATCTTCGTCGTCGACGCCGGCCGGGTCATCGGCGACGGCACGCACGGCGAGCTCGTGGCATCCGTTCCCCTGTACCGCGACCTCGCGGCGCACCAGCTGCTCGTCTGAGCCGGCCCCGCACCCCGCGTACACCGACGGAGCGCGGCTAGACTCGCGGGATGGCGCGCTTCGTCCTCGTGCTGCCGCTCGAGCCGCTCGTCGTGAACGACGAGTTCACCGTGGCGCAGTGGCCGCTGCACCTCACGCTCGTCGAGCCGTTCGAGACCGACGTCGAGGTCGAGACGCTGAACGCCGCGCTCGCCCCGGTCGCGGCCGGCGCGCAGGCGATCCCCGTCGACATCGGCGAGGACGCGATGTTCGGCCCGCGGAAGAACATCCTCGTGTCACTCGTGCGAGACGACGGCCGCGCCCTCCTCGCGCTGCGCGCCGTCTCGGCGGCCGCGCTCCGTGACCGGGCCGTCGATCTCGGCCACATCCGCGAGGACTACCGCCCGCACATCACCGCCAAGCAGCACGGCCGCGTGCGCCAGGGCGACCGGCTGACGCTCGACACCCTCGCCCTCGTCAGGCTGCGTCCGCCCGAGACGTCGCACCACGGCCGCATCGTGGGTTCCTGGCGGCTGGGCGGGTCGAGCGCTCCCGACGCGGCCGGCTGAATCAGGCGGTGTCGGCCCGGGCGGCGGCGGTTCGCGCCATGTCATCGCCGTCGTCGACGATGCGCTTCTGCCACGGCCAGCGTCCCGTGATCTCGAGCTCGAGCGAGAAGCTCAGGAACGTGCGGATGAGCACGATGATGCCGAGCACGACGACCGACTCGAGGGTCGGGGTCACCGCGACGGTCTTGATGATGTCGGCGGCGACGAGCAGCTCGAGGCCGAGGAGGATCGCGCGACCCAGCACCCGGCGGAAGCGCGTGTACACGGGACTCCGCCGCCGGAGGCCGCGGAATGCCGCGTCTGCTGTCGCATAGACCACCCCGACGACGATCGCCACGACGCCGACGACGTCGATGATCTCGCCGACCCGCTCGATGATCTCGCCGAAATCCATGCCGCCTCCTCGGGGCACAGGCTAGCGCCGCGACGCGCTCGGCGCGGTGCGACCTGCCGGAGACGGGAGCGACGGATGCCGCGGAACGACGGATGCCGCGAGCCGGCGCACCTTCCCGTGCACGCCGGCTCGCGGCATCCGTCGTCGACATGCCGAGGTGCGCCCGCTCGGGGCGCACCTCGGATGGCGCTAGTCGCCCTGGTGCTGCAGGTGGTAGCGCAGGCTCGCGAGCTCGGCGTTCAGCGCCGCCGGGACGCGGTCGCCGAACTGGGCGAAGTACTCCTCGGTGAGGTCGCACTCGGCCAGCCACGTCTCGTGGTCGACCTCGAACAGCTGCTCGACCGTGTCGTCGGCGAGGTCGAGCCCGTCGATGTCGAGCGAGCCGGGCGCGGGCAGCAGGCCGATGGGCGTCTCGACGGCCTCGGCGGCACCCTCGACGCGGCGCACGATCCACTCGAGCACGCGCGAGTTCTCGCCGAACCCGGGCCACAGGAACGAGCCGTCGTGACCCTTGCGGAACCAGTTCACCTGGTAGATCTTCGGCGCCTTCTCGCCGAGGATGCGGCCCATCTTGACCCAGTGGCCCCAGTAGTCGGCCATGTTGTAGCCGCAGAAGGGGAGCATCG
This sequence comes from Agromyces sp. H66, assembly GCF_004959775.1. Taxonomy (GTDB): domain Bacteria; phylum Actinomycetota; class Actinomycetes; order Actinomycetales; family Microbacteriaceae; genus Agromyces. The sequence continues at coordinate 542,276 of NZ_SJZG01000001.1, read as the reverse complement.
CGAACGGGTCGCGGCGGAGCTCGCCCACCGTGCCCTCGGCGGCCGCGGTCTGCTCCGACGAGATCGTCGCGCCCATGAACACGCCGTGCTTCCAGCTGCGCGCTTCGGCGACCAGCGGCACGTTCGTCGCGCGACGGCCGCCGAACAGGATGGCGTCGATCGGCACGCCGTCGTGCGCCTCCCAGTCGTCGGCGATCTGCGGGCACTGGGCCGCCGCGACCGTGAACCGTGAGTTGGGGTGCGCCGCCGGACGTCCGGATGCCGGCGTCCAGTCGTTGCCCTGCCAGTCGACGAGGTGCTCGGGCACCTCGTCGGTGAGACCCTCCCACCAGACGTCGCCGTCGTCGCGGAGCGCGACGTTGGTGAAGATCGTGTTTCCCCAGAGCGTCTGCACGGCGGTCGGGTTGGTGCTCTCGCCGGTGCCGGGCGCGACGCCGAAGAAGCCCGCCTCGGGGTTGATGGCGTAGAGGCGGCCGTCGTCGCCGGGGCGCATCCAGGCGATGTCGTCGCCGATCGTCTCGACCTTCCAGCCGGGGATGGTCGGGCGCAGCATCGCGAGGTTCGTCTTGCCGCACGCCGACGGGAACGCCGCGGCCACGTGGTAGGCCCGGCCCTCGGGCGAGGTGATCTTGATGAGGAGCATGTGCTCGGCGAGCCAGCCCTCGTCGCGCGCCATGACCGATGCGATGCGCAGCGCGAACGACTTCTTCGCGAGCAGGGCGTTGCCGCCGTATCCGGAGCCGTACGACCAGATCTCGCGGGAGTCGGGGAACTGCACGATGTACTTCGTCTCGTTGCAGGGCCACTCGACGTCGGCGCGTCGGTGGCCGACGCCGTCGACGAGCGGGTAGCCGACCGAGTGCACGGTGTGCACCCACGGCTCTCCCGCCTCGATGAGGCGGTACACCGCGTCGCCCATGCGGGTCATGATGCCCATGGAGAGCACGACGTAGGGCGAGTCGGTGATCTCGACGCCGAGCTGCGAGATGTGGCCGCCGAGGGGACCCATCGAGAACGGCACGACGTACATCGTGCGGCCCTTCATCGAACCGTCGAACACGTGCGTGAGCTCCTCGCGCATCGCGTGCGGGTCGCGCCAGTTGTTCGTGGGTCCGGCGTCCTCCTCGTACGTCGAGCAGATGAACGTGCGGTCTTCGACGCGCGCGACGTCGCCCGGGTCGGTGCGCGCCAGGAAGCTGTTCGGCCGCCACTCGGGGTTCAGCTTGATGAGCTTGCCCTCGGCGAGCATCTGCTTGGTGATGAGGTCGGCCTCCTGCTGGGAGCCGTCGCACCAGACGATCTCGTCGGGCTTGGTCAGCGCCGCGATCTCGTTGACCCAGGCGATCAGGTCGGGATCCGTGGTGCCGCGTCGGGTACCGCCGGCCGCAGCGGATGCGTCGGTGCCGATCGAGAAGTCTGAGATCGTCATCTTCGTCCCTTTCATGTGGTCGACCGTCGGTCGCTGTTCACCTCGGTACTTCAAGGATGCGCCTCCTTCACGCGGTTGTTCGACCCGAGCGCGTGTTAAGAACCAAGAATCTTTCGCTATCCTTAAGCCATGAAGGCAGGCACCCCCGACCTGGCCATCCTGGGCCAGCGCATCCGTCACTTCCGCGGCGAGCGCGGACTCACGCTCGACCAGGTCGGCGAGATGGTGGGGCTCGCGGGCAGCCAGCTCTCGCTCATCGAGAACGGCAAGCGCGAACCCAAGCTCTCCACCCTCGACGCCCTCGCCCTCGCCCTCGACGTCGAGCTGGCCGAGCTCCTCGCGCGGGAGGCGCCGAGCCGGCGCGCCGCCCTCGAGCTCGAACTCGGGCGCGCGCAGTCGAGCCCGCTGTACGCGAGCCTCGGCCTTCCGCCGATCCGACCGGGCCGCGGCATCAGCGACGAGTCGCTCGAGGCCATCGTCGGCCTGCATCGCGAGCTGCAACGGCGCGCGAGCGAGGCCATCGCGACCCCCGAGGAGGCGCGGCGCGCGAACACCGACCTGCGCGAGCGCATGCGCGAGCGGGCCAACTACCTGCCCGACATCGAACTGCTCGCCGAGGAGCAGGTGCGCGCGTCCGGCCACCGCACGGGCGCCCTCACGCACCGCGAGGTGAGCGTCATGGCCGAGCGGCTCGGCTTCCAGCTCATCTACGTCAACGACCTGCCCGACTCGACGCGCTCCATCACCGACCTCGCCAACGGTCGCATCTACCTGCCGCCGGCGTCGATCCCCGGCGGCCACGGCCTGCGGTCCATGGCCCTGCAGGCCATGGCGCATCGGCTCCTCGGGCACACGCCGCCGGCCAGCTACGACGAATTCCTCTGGCAGCGGTTGGAGATCAACTACTTCGCCGCCGCCTGCCTGATGCCGCAGGAGGCGTCCGTCGCGTTCCTGCAGGCCGCGAAGAAGGAGAAGCGGCTCGCCATCGAGGACTTCCGGGACGCGTTCGGCGTGACGCACGAGGCCGCGGCACTGCGCTTCACGAACCTGGCGACGAGCCAGCTCGACATGACCGTGCACTTCCTGCGGGTGGCCGGTGACGGCGCGCTGCTGAAGGGCTACGAGAACGACGGCCTGCCGCTGCCGACCGACGTCACGGGATCGATCGAGGGCCAGTGGGTGTGCAAGCAGTGGAGCGCCCGACGGGCGTTCGAGCACACCAACCGCACGACGGAGAACTACCAGTACACCGACACCCCGGCGGGCACCTTCTGGGACGCCACGCAGACCGGACGCACGGATGCCGCGGAGTTCTCGATCACGGTCGGCGTGCCGTTCAACCAGGCCAAGTGGTTCCGCGGGCGCGAGACGACCGTGCGCGCCGTCTCGACGTGTCCCGACGAGGCTTGCTGCCGTCGGGCGCCCGACGGTCTCGCCGAGCGCTGGGCCGGGAAGGCGTGGCCGAGCGCCCGCCTGCATGCGCACGTGCTCTCGCCGCTGCCGTCGGGCACGTTCCCGGGCGTCGACGACGCCGAGGTCTACGAGTTCCTCGAGGCGCACGCCGACCACTGATCCCGCCATTCGGCGTTTCGGCCCCGAGGGTGCCGTGCACGCACGATGACGTGACGGTTGCGATAGTGTGCATCACACAGTATCGTGTGGAGCATGCAGGACGACGACCTCACCATCGGGCACCTCCAGGAGCTGCGTCGTGGCACCGTCGTGCTCGCCTGCCTCGTGCGCCTGCGCACGGCCGACTACGGGTACGCGCTGCTCGAGTCGCTCAACGCGCGCGGCATCACCGTGGACGCGAACACGCTCTACCCGCTACTGCGCCGGCTCGAGAAGCAGGGCCTGCTCACCAGCGAGTGGAACACCGACGAATCCCGCCCGCGCAAGTTCTATCGCACGAGTCCGGCCGGCGAGGCGCTCGCCGCCGAACTCACCGCCGACTGGCGACGCCTCGACGACGCCCTCACCCGACTCACGACCGGAGACGAATCATGACCGCCAGCCTCACCGACCGCTATGTCTGGGCCGCCGCACGCAGCGTCCCCGAGGCGCAGCGACCCGAGTTCCAACGCGAGTTGCGCGAGCGCATCGGCGACGCGATCGATGCGCACATCGCGCGCGGCGCCGCCGCGGCCGACGCCGAGCACGCCGCACTCGTCGAGCTGGGCGACCCGTGGCAGCTCGCCGCCCGTTACGTGGACCGGCCGCTGCACCTCATCGGGCCTCGCTACTTCGCGGCGTGGTGGCGCCTCGTGAAGCTTCTGCTCGTCATCCTGGTACCCCTCTCAGCGGTCGGCGTTCTGCTGGGACAGGTGCTCTCGGGCGCTCCGATCGGCGAGATCATCGCCGAGCCGATCACCGTCGCACTCTCGGTGGCGGTGCACGTCGGCTTCTGGACGACGCTCGTCTTCGCGATCGCCGAACGCAGCGCCACCGCGATGCCGGTCGCCACGTGGACGCCCGAGCAACTCCCACAGGTACGCGACGACGCCAGGGCGGGCCGACTCGGCGACCTCATCGGCTCGGTCGTGTTCCTCGCGATCTTCGCGGGGGCCATCGTGTGGCAGCAGGCCGGGGCGATCTTCGTCGACGGCGAGCGCCTCCCGATCCCCGTGCTGGATCCGGACCTGTGGTCGTTCTGGATCCCCTACTTCCTGGTCCTCCTCGCCCTCGAGGTGGCCTTCGCCGTGGTCATCTACCTCCGCGGCTGGACGTGGACGATGGCCGGCGTCAACGTGCTGCTGAACGCCGCCTTCACGGTTCCGGCGGTCTGGCTCTTCCTCAGCGGGCGACTGCTCGCCCCCGAGTTCCTCGACGCGATCTCATGGCCGTGGCCGAGCGGCGGGCCCGTGGTCGTCATCCTCACGTTCGTGTTCGTCGGCATCGCCGTCTGGGACATCATCGACGGGTTCCGCAAGGCCGCCGCCAACCGCAGCATGCCCGTGGCCTCGGTGGTCGGATAGCGACGCGCAGCGCGTCTCCTACTTCGGCTGCATGCGGATCGCACCGTCGAGCCGGATCGTCTCGCCGTTCAGCATCGGGTTCGCGATGATCGAGCGCACCAGCGCCGCGTACTCGGTGGGGTGACCGAGACGCGACGGGTGCGGCACCTGCGCCTCGAGCGACGCGCGAACGTCGTCGGGCATTCCCGCCATCATGGGCGTCTCGAAGATGCCGGGCGCGATCGTGACGACGCGGATGAGGAGCTTCGACAGGTCGCGCGCGATCGGCAGCGTCATGCCCACGACGCCGCCCTTCGACGCCGAGTAGGCCGCCTGGCCGATCTGGCCGTCGAACGCGGCGACCGATGCGGTATTGACGATGACTCCGCGCTCGGCCGTGGACGGGCCGCCCGGCACGCCCGCCGACACCGGCTCGGTCGCGGCCATGGCGGTCGCGGCGAGCCGGATCACGTTGAACGTGCCGATGAGGTTCACCCGGATCGTGCGCTCGAACGCGTCGAGCGGCGCCGGCCCGTCGCGCCCGACCGTGCGGTTCGCGGTGACGATGCCGGCGCAGTTCACGGCGACGCGGAGCGGCGCGATCGCGGATGCGGCGTCCACGGCGGCCCGCACCTGCGCCTCGTCCGCGACATCCGCCCCGACGAAGCTCGCGCGCTCGCCGAGCTCGGCCGCGGCCTCCTCGCCCCGGGGGCCGGGCAGGTCGACGAGCACGACGGATGCCCCGCCGTCGATGAGTGCGCGAGCGGTGGCCTTGCCGAGGCCGGATGCCCCGCCGGTCACGATCGCGGAGGTGCCGTCGAGTTCCATCTGGTGTGTCCTTTCGTGGTGCGATCTGGTTCGCCGAGTGACGACGTTCGCCGCCGAATGATGACGTTCGAACCGGGTTGGACCGTGCCGCCGGTATCACTCGGCGGCGAACGCCATCATTCGGAGACGGCTGGCCGGGAGTCGGTCAGAGCCGCTCGATGACGGTGGCGTTGGCCATGCCGCCGCCCTCGCACATCGTCTGCAGGCCGAGTCGACCGCCCGTGGCCTCGAGGTGGTTCACGAGGGTCGTGAGCAGGCGGGTGCCGCTCGAGCCGAGCGCGTGACCGAGGGCGATGGCACCGCCGCGCGGGTTGAGCTTCGCGGCATCCGCTCCGGTCTCCCGAAGCCACGCGAGCGGCACCGACGCGAACGCCTCGTTGACCTCGTACGCGTCGATGTCGGCATGCACGAGCCCCGCGCGTGCGAGCGCCTTCTCGGTCGCCGGGATGACGCCCGTGAGCATGTACAGCGGGTCGCTCCCGACGACCGAGAACGACCGGAACCGGGCCCGGGGCCTGAGATCGAGCTTCGCGGCGGCCTCGGCGCTCATGATCAGTGCGGCGGATGCCCCGTCGGTGAGCGGTGACGAATTGCCGGGCGTGATCCGCCAGTCGATCTCGGGGAACCGCTCGGCGACCGCGTCGGTGCGGAAGGCGGGATTGAGGCCCGCGAGCGACTCCACCGTCGTGGCGGGTCGCACGGTCTCGTCGACCAGCGAGTCGACGCCGGGCACGGGCACGAGCTCGGTCGCGAACGCGCCCGACTCCCCCGCCGCCGCGGCGAGCTGATGCGAACGAGCCGAGAACGCGTCGAGCTCCTCGCGCGAGAAGCCCCACTTCGCGGCGATGAGCTCGGCGGAGACCCCCTGGTTGACGAGTCCGTCGGGGTACCGGGTGCGCAGGCGGGAGCCGTACGGGTCGGCGCCGGCGGCGCTCGAGCCGAGCGGCACGCGGCTCATCGACTCCACCCCGCACGCGATGACGATGTCGGCGTGCCCGGCGAGCACGGCCTGGGCCGCGAACGTCGCCGCCTGCTGGCTCGACCCGCACTGGCGGTCGATGGTCGTGCCGGGCACCGTCTCGGGGAAGCCAGCAGCGAGCACGGCGTTGCGCGTGATGTTGTAGCTCTGCTCGCCGATCTGGCTGACGCATCCGCCGATGACGTCATCGATCAGCGCCGGATCGAGGTCGTTGCGGGACACGAGGGCGTCGAGGACGCCCGCGAGCAGGTCGACGGGATGGATACCCGAGAGGATGCCTCCGGGCTTGCCGCGCCCGACGGGCGTCCGGATCACGTCGACGATGACGGCTTCGGTGCTCATGTGTTCCAGCCTAGGCGGAGCGACGAGCCCGCGCGGGCTCAGCCGGCGGTGACCGGCTCCACCGAGCGCTCGAGCACGACCGGCTCGCGCTCGGGCAGCACCACCGGGTGCGTCCCGGCCATCGCCTCGATGACGCGCACGACCTGGCAGCTGTAGCCGTACTCGTTGTCGTACCAGACGTAGAGCACGGCGTCGGTGCCGTCGGCGATGGTCGCGAGGCCGTCGACGATGCCGGCGCGGTTCGAGCCGACGAAGTCGGTGGAGACGACCTCGGGCGACTCGATGTAGTCGATCTCCTGGCGCAACGGCGAGGTGAGCGACACCTGACGGAGGTAGCGGTTGAGCTCGGCCTTCGACGTGGGGCGCTCGAGCTGCAGGTTCAGGATCGCGAGCGACACGTCGGGCGTGGGCACCCGGATGGACGATCCGGTGAGCTTCCCGGCGAGCTCCGGCAGCGCCTTGGCGACGGCCTTGGCGGCACCCGTCTCGGTGATGACCATGTTGAGCGCGGCCGAGCGCCCGCGGCGGTCGCCCTTGTGGAAGTTGTCGATGAGGTTCTGGTCGTTGGTGTACGAGTGCACGGTCTCGACGTGCCCCCGTACGACTCCGTACGCGTCGTTCACCGCTTTGAGCACCGGCGTGATGGCGTTCGTCGTGCACGACGCCGCCGAGAGGATGCGGTCGTCGGGCGAGATGTCGGTGTGGTTGATGCCGTGCACGATGTTCTTCAGGGCGCCCTTGCCGGGTGCCGTGAGGAGCACGCGCGCCACGCCCGTCGAGCGCAGGTGCTGGCTGAGCCCTTCCTCGTCGCGCCAGCGGCCGGTGTTGTCGACGACGATGGCGTCCTCGATGCCGTACTGCGTGTAGTCGATCGAGGCCGGGTCGTTCGAGTAGATGACCTGGATGAGGGTGCCGTTGGCGAGGATGGTGTTCGCCTCCTCGTCGACCTCGATCGTGCCGGCGAACGGGCCGTGCACCGAGTCGCGGCGCAGCAGGCTCGCGCGCTTCACCAGGTCGTTCTCGGCGCCCTTGCGCACCACGATGGCGCGCAGGCGCAGGCCCTGCCCGTGGCCGGCGTGCGCGATGAGGATGCGCGCGAGCAGCCGTCCGATGCGGCCGAAGCCGTAGAGCACGACGTCGGTGCCCCGCGCGGGCTCGGCCTCGGGGTCGACGAGGACGGGAGCGAGCTCGCTGCGCAGGAAGTCGACCAGCGGCGCCTGCTCACCCGATGCGCGGAAGCGCGCCACGAGACGGGCCACGTCGACCGACGCCGGTCCGGGTCCGAGCTCGCGCAGGGCCTCGAGCACGCGCATGGTGTCGGCGAGCGGCAGCTCCTCGTCGCCGGCCTGACGCGCGAAGCGGTGCGCTTTCAACAGTTCGATCGCCGAGCGGTTGATGAGTCGCCGGCCGTGGATCGAGGTCACCACCCCGTGATCTCGATAGAGTCCGCCGATGAGCGGGATCATCCGCTCGGCGAGCTCCTCTCGGGCGATCCATTCCTCGCGTCGGGCGTCGAACTCGTGGGTCACGTGGTTCCTCCTCGACCGAGCGCGCCTGGCGTCGGCCTCGTCGTGGTGGGGGATGCTTCGATTCTACGGAATGCTCATGCCCTCGGCGTCATGCGCGGTTGCGGGCCATGCTCGGGCCATTCTATTATCGAAATTCCAGTTCGACTATTGAGCACCGAAGGGCTCCGATGACCGCCGCCGATCGAGCGGATGCCGAGACGTCGGCCGAGCGCGAGAAGGCGCCGCACTCGCAGACGCTCTCCCGGGGCATCCGGGTGCTCGAGGTGCTGGCGGAGGCCGACGGTCCGCTCACCATCGCGGAACTCGCCACCGCCCTTGGCGTGCACCGCTCGATCGTCTACCGGCTGTTGCGCACGCTCGAGGACCACGGCCTCGTCGGGCGCACCGCCGCGGGCAGCATCGAGCTCGGGGCGCGCCTCGCGGCGCTCGCCAGGAGTGTTTCGAGAGACCTGCAGTCCGCCGCGCTCCCAGAGCTCACGGCGGTCGCGAACGAACTCGGCATGACGGCCTTCGTCGGCATCCTCGACCACGGCGAGGTCGTCACCCTCGTGAGCGTCGAGCCGCGTCATGCGCACGCCACCGTCGCCCAACGGCCGGGCACTCGGCACTCGCTCGCGGTCGGCGCTCCCGGCGTCGCGATCCAGACGCTCCTCACACGCGAGCAGCGTCGCCGCGCCCTTCCCGCGGACGTGCGGCCCGATCTCGGCGACGACCGCATCACCGAGGCGCACGAGCAGGGCTATGCGGTCAGCCGCGACGAGGTCATCCCCGGCATGTCGTCGGTCGCCGTGCCGCTCGCGGTGCCCGGCCAGCCGCTCGCCGCCCTCGCCGTCGTCTACATCGGCCTCACGACCCGGCCCGACGAGATCGGGGCACGCCTGGCACAGGCGGCGCGCGGCATCCGTGCCGAGCTCAGCTGACGCCGAACTCGGCTGAGACTACGCCGCGATGTCGTCGACGAAGCCGACGTCGGAGCGCACGACCCGCTGCGGCACGCCCTCGAACACAGCCGCACGGGCGTCCGAGGCCAGGTACGCCTCCTCGAGCCGCCGGAACTCGTCGCGGTCGCCCGCCACGCTCACGGCCCACACGAACTCGTTCGACTCGCGCAGCCCGTAGGCGAACTCGATCGTGAACCCGGCAGGGGGCCGGACGGCCGGCATCGCCTCGTGCCACCACTCGACGAATGCGTCGTACGCGCCGTCGACGAGGGTGTACCTGCGGAGCTGGATCGTCTTCACCGGTCCATTCTGGACGATCGCGCCCGCATAGCGGACCTGCGACCGCCGCGCAAGCGGCTGGACAGACGTGGCGTTCGGTGGTCGAGTGGCCCCATGGTCGCACTCCGCGAACCCGTGGAACGAAGGACCATCCGTCGAAGGGAAGATCCGTGAACATCCTCCTGATCATCGTCGCCATCATCGCCGTCATCCTGCTCTTCACGGGCGGGTTCGTCGAGTCGCTCAACTTCCTCCTGTGGGTCGGCATCGTCCTGCTGGTCATCGCGGTCATCGTGTGGCTGGTGCGGATGCTGACGGGCAGCCGTCGAGTCTGACGCGATCGATCCCGGTTCGTGCGCGGTGGGTCAAGCCCCCCGCGCCGACGGGCAAGTGGGCTGTCGCACGGCTGCCTGGCGTTGGAGTCCCAGACTCAACGCGGAGGAGCTATGGACAGCCTGACCCCAGTCCTCGAGGAGACCTACGCGCGTCTTCTCGACGAGATCACGCCCCAGGACGGCGAGCGCCGCGAGATCCTCGATCCCGCTCGGGCGGGCGGGATGTCGGAGCCGCCCTCTCGAGCCACCCCGACGTCGGCAAGGTGATGTTCACCGGGTCGACGGCGACGGGCAAGGCGATCATCCGCAGCTCCGCCGACACCGTCAAGCGACTCACCCTCGAGCTCGACGGCAACGACGCCGGCATCGTGCTGCCCGACGTCGACCCGAAGGCGATCGCCGAGGGCGTCTTCTGGGGCGCGTTCATCAACACGGGGCAGACCTGCGCCGCCCTCAAGCGCCTGTACGTGCACGACGACGTCTACGACGCCGTGTGCGACGCGCTCGTCGAGGTGGCGGGCAACGTGCCAATGGGCGTCGGCGTCGACGAGGTCGAGCGACCGCGACCGCGCGCGCGAGGTCGCCGCGCGCATCGAGGCAGGCACGGTGTGGATCAACTCGCACGGCGGCGTGCACCCGATGGTGCCGTTCGGCGGCGCGAAGCAGTCGGGGTACGGCCTCGAGTTCGGGGTCGAGGGGCTGAAGGCGCTGGGCGTTCCGCAGGTCGTCAACGGCTGATCGGGCGATCGCCGACGGCGGCCGGGACGGGGTGGGAGTCCTCGACCCGGCCGCCGTCGCCGGTGGAGCCGGTAGAATCGTGATGTCCAGGCGCCGTGAGCGCCGGTGCTCGAAAAATGGGCACGAAGCCGAACCGCCACGAGCGGGCTCGAGCGAGACACACACGGATTCCCCAGCTCCGTCACCGTCTCGAAGGACTTCCATGGCCTCGGTCTCCGCGCATGTCGCGCACGCCCTCTCCGCCCACGTCGACCACGTCTTCGGCGTCATGGGCAACGGCAACGCCGCCCTCCTCGACGCCCTCGACCGCACCTCGGCCCGGTACACCGCGCTCCGCCACGAGGCCGGCGGCGTGGTGGCCGCCGACGCGCACTACCGCGCCTCGGGCCGGCTCGCGGCGGCGACCGCGACGTACGGCGCCGGATTCACCAACTCGTTGACCGCGCTCGCCGAGTCGGCCCAGGCACGGATCCCGGTCGTGCTCGTCGTCGGCGACGCGCCCACGACGGGTGTCCGCCCCTGGGACGTCGACCAGGCGGCCATGGCCGCCGCCGCGGGCGTGCCGACGCTCACGGCGGGGCGCGAGGATGCCGCGGCCACGACCGTGCGGGCGATCGAGCACGCGCTCGCCCACCGAACCCCCGTCGTGCTCGCCGTTCCGTACGACCTCGCCACGGCCGACGCCGGTGAGCTCCCGTCGGCCGACGAACTGCGTACGGTGACGTTGCTTGCGCCGCTGGAGCCCGACTCGGCCCGCCTCGATGCGGTCGCGGAGTTGCTCGCCGTCGCCCGCCGACCGTTCCTCCTCGCCGGTCGCGGCGCCTGGCTCGCGGGCGCGGGCGACGCGCTCGCCCGGCTCGCCGGGCTGACCGGCGCGGTCACGGCCTCGACCGCGCTCGCGCGCGGGATCTTCCCCGACCGGGGCTTCGATCTCGGCGTCACCGGAGGGTTCGGCCAGGAGGACGCGATGGCGCTCGTGCACGAGGCGGATGTCGCGGTCGTCTTCGGCGCCGGACTCAACCAGTTCACGACGCGGTTCGGGCAGCTGTTCGCGCCGGGTACGCGGGTCGTGCAGGTCGATCTGGCCCCCGAGGCGACGAACCCCGCGGTCACCGACTTCGTGGCCGGCGACGCGCGACTCGCGGCATCCGGGATCGCCGACCGGCTCGAGCGCACCGGCGCCGCGCCCAGCGGATGGCGCGAGTCCGTCGACTTCGCCCCACTGCGCCGGCTCCACCCGGGTGACGACGTCGCCCCCGACGGTCGCCTCGACCCACGCCGCGTCGCGGCCCGCCTCGGCGAACTGCTGCCCGAGGACCGCGTCGTCGTCTCCGACGGCGGGCACTTCATCGGGTGGGCGAACATGTACTGGCCGGTGGCGGCGCCCGACCGGATGCTCATGGTCGGCACCGCGTTCCAGTCCATCGGGCTCGGGCTGCCGAGCGTGCCGGGCGCGGCCGCCGCGAAGCCCGACGCGGCCATCGTGCTCACGACGGGCGACGGTGGGGGCCTGATGGCGCTCGCCGACCTCGAGAGCGCCGTGCGCACGGCCGCCGGTCGCGGCATCGCCGTGGTGTGGAACGACGCGGCCTACGGCGCCGAGGTGAACCTCTACGGGCTCAAGGGATACGCCGAGGAGCCCATGCTCATCCCCGAGGTCGACTTCGCGGGGCTCGCGAACGCCGTCGGTGCCGAGGGCGTGGTGGTGCGCGAACTCGCCGACCTCGACCGGCTCGCGTCCTGGGCGGCCGAGCCGGTCGCCGAGCGCCGGTTCCTGCTGCTCGACTGCCGCATCTCGGGGCGGGTCATCGCGCCCTATCAGCACGAGGTGATCGCGGTCAATCGCGGCCGCTGACTGCCGAGCCGCGGATACGACGCGGGGGCGGATGTCGCGTGCTCGCGACATCCGCCCCCGCATCGGGTCGGCGCTGGACCCTACTTCTGCCAGGCGAAGTGCCGCACCGACTGCTCCGCTTCGTGGTCGGGACCGAGCGGGATGCCCGTGCGGTCGCGGAGCAGCAGGGTCGCGGCGAAGGCGACCACCATGATTCCGGCGATGTAGAACGCGACCGAGGTCGCGGTGCCGGTGGACTGCACGAGCCACGCCGCGATGGTGGGCGCGAAGGCGCCGCCGATGATGGCGCCGATCGCGTAGGTGATCGAGACGCCCGAGTACCGGATCGAGGCCGGGAACAGCTCGGTGAAGTACGCGGCCTGCTGGCCGTAGGTGAAGCCGTTGCCGATGGCGAACAGGGAGACGCCGAGGAAGAGGAGCCACGGGTTGCCGGTGTCGGCCAGCGGGAAGAGCAGGAACACGGTCGCGAGGAAGGCGATCCAGCCGATGACGTAGGTGTTGCGCCGGCCGATGCGGTCGGAGACCACGCCCGCGGCGAACGTCACGATGAGCCACACCACCGATGCCCCGGCGACGGCGAGGAGCACGGGCGTGCGCTCCATGCCGACGTGCCCGCCGTCGGCGATCGGCGTCGTGGCGTAGTTCTGCAGGTATCCGCCCGTGGTCATGTAGCCGGCGGCGTTGTTGCCGGCGAAGGTGAGCGCTGCGAGCACGACCAGCAGCCAGTGCTTGCGGAACAGGGTGAGGATCGGGGTCTTCGCCTTCTCCTTCTTCTCGGAGATCTCCTTGAAGACCGGGCTCTCGTCGACCGCGCGGCGCACGATGATGCCGACGATGATGAGCACGAAGCTCAGCAGGAACGGGATGCGCCAGCCCCACTCGAGGAACGCGTCGCCGGGCGAGACGACGCCGGTCATGAGCGCGAGCACCCCCGAGGCCAGGAGCAGGCCGATCGGCACGCCGATCTGGGGGAACGCGCCGTAGCGCCCGCGCTTGCCGTCGGGGGCGTGCTCGACGGCCATGAGCACGGCGCCGCCCCACTCGCCACCGGTCGACAGGCCCTGCAGGATGCGGAGCAGGACGAGCAGCATGGGCGCGGCCATGCCGATCTGCTGGTACGTGGGCAGGACGCCGATGAGGGTGGTCGCGGCGCCCATCAGGATGAGCGTGACGACGAGCATCGCCTTGCGGCCGATCTTGTCGCCGAAGTGCCCGGCGAGAAACGCGCCGAGCGGGCGGAAGAGGAAGCTCACGCCGACCGTCGCGAACGAGAGGATGGTCGCGAACTCGGGGCCGGCCGGGGCGAAGAAGAGCGCACCGAAGACGAGTCCGGCGGCGCTCGCGTACAGGAAGAAGTCGTACCACTCGATGGTGGTGCCGATCACGGTCGCGAAGGCGACGCGACGGAGTTCGCGTTGCCTGGCTTCGGTTGATGGTGCGGTGGTGGACGTCGTCGTCATGGCGCGTCGACTCCTCTGTCGTGTCGCTGTCGGGGACCGCTCATCGCAGGTCCGGATGAGCGCGAGCATCATTATATATGATTTCAGATACCACATCTGACGACCAGATCGAATACGATCGAGGCGAGTCCTCGACAACGAAGTGGAGCCAACGCTTGCTCGAACCAGCACGCATCGCCGCGATCGCCGACGAACTCGTCGCCGCCGATCGGGATCGATCCATCGTCCCCCTGCTCACGGCCCGGCACCCCGAGATGACGGTCGAGGATGCCTACGCCGTGCAGCAGCTCTGGGCGGAGCGCCGCGCCGCGCGGGGCGCGCGCCTCGTGGGCCGCAAGATCGGCCTCACCTCGAAGGTCATGCAGGTCGCCACGGGCATCACCGAACCCGACTACGGCGTGATCTTCGACGACATGGTCATCGAGTCGGGCGCCACCGTCGAGTTCGACCGGTTCTCGAACGTGCGCATCGAGGTCGAGCTCGCGTTCGTGCTCGCGAAGCCGCTCGCCGGGCCCGACACCACCATCTTCGACGTGCTCGACGCCACCGCCTACGTCGTGCCCGCGCTCGAGATCCTGAACTCGCACATCGAGATGGCCGGGCGCACGATCGTCGACACCATCTCCGACAACGCGGCCATGGGCGCCATGGTCGTCGGCGGCAATCCCGTGAAGGTCGACGCCGTCGACCTCCGCTGGGTCTCCGCCCTCCTCTATCGCAACCAGACCATCGAGGAGTCCGGCGTCGCGGCCGCGGTGCTCGGCCACCCCGCGATGGGCGTCGCGTGGCTCGCGAACAAGCTCGCGCAGCACGGGCAGTCGCTCGGCGCCGGCGAGATCATCCTCGCGGGGTCGTTCACGCGGCCCATGTGGGTCGAGCGGGGCGACACGGTGCACGCCGACTACGGACAGCTGGGGGCGATCACATGCCGATTCGATTGACCCTGCCGCCGACGTTCGGCGAGCGGCTCGCGACATCCGACCGTCCCCTCATCGGCATGTGGGTGTGCTCCGGCAGCCCGCTCATCGCCGAGATCACCGCGGGCAGCGGCCTGGACTGGCTGCTCATCGACGGCGAGCACTCCCCCAACTCGCTCGAGTCGATCCTCGCCCAGCTCCAGGCGGTGGCCGCCTACCCGGCCACGCCGCTCGTGCGCCCGCCGTACGGCGACGTGGTGACGATCAAGCAGTACCTCGATCTCGGCGTGCAGAACCTGCTCGTGCCCATGGTCGACTCGGCCGAGCACGCCGCCGAGATGGTGCGCGCCGTGCGCTACCCGCCGGCCGGCGTGCGCGGCGTGGGCAGTGCGCTCGCGCGTGCGTCGCGCTGGAACCGGGTGCCCGACTACCTGGCGGATGCCTCGGGCACGATCTCGCTCACGGTGCAGATCGAGTCCGTGGCCGCGGTCGAGCACGTCGAGGAGATCCTCGCGGTCGACGGCGTCGACGCGATCTTCGTCGGCCCGTCGGACCTCGCGGCCTCGATGGGGTTCCTCGGCCAACAGGAGCATCCCGACGTCGTGGCCGCCGTCGAGCACTGCATCCGCGCGGCCGCGGCCGCCGGCAAGCCCGCCGGCGTGAACGCCTTCGCGCCCGCGGTCGCCGACCGGTACCTCGATGCCGGCACCGCCTTCGTGCTCGTCGGAGCGGATGTCGCGATGCTGGCCAGGGCCTCCGAGGCGCTCGCCGATCGCTTCATCGCCCGGCGCGGCGATGGTGCGGACGGCGGTGCGGCTGGGCCCGCCACCGCGCCGCGCGCGAGCTACTGAGCCGGCGCTTCCCCACCCGTGCAGGATCGTATATGATTTCGGATACAACGAGACGAGGACGTCAATGACCACCGACGAGATCGCCACCCCCGGCAAGATCATCGCCGTGCACCTCAACTACCGGTCGCGCGCGGCGCAACGCGGCCGCACGCCCGCCGCACCGAGCTACTTCCTGAAGCCGTCGTCATCGGTCGCCGCCACCGGCGGCACCCTCGAGCGCCCCGCCGGCACCGAACTGCTCGCCTTCGAGGGCGAGATCGCGCTCGTCATCGGCGAGCCCGCGCGGCGCGTCTCCCCCGACGACGGCTGGACGCACGTGGCATCCGTCACCGCCGCCAACGACTTCGGCCTCTACGACCTGCGGGCGGCCGACAAGGGCTCGAACGTGCGCTCGAAGGGCGGCGACGGCTTCACGCCCCTCGGACCGCGCGCGATCCCCGCAGCAGCCGTCGACCCGGCGGGCCTGCGCGTGCGCACGTGGGTCAACGGCGCACTCGTGCAGGACGACACCAGCGACACGCTGCTGTTCCCGTTCGGCCAGTTGATCGCCGACCTCTCGCAGCTGATGACCCTCGAGACCGGCGACGTCATCCTCACCGGCACGCCGGCAGGCTCGTCGGTCGTCGTGCCCGGCGACGTCGTCGAGGTCGAGGTGGACGCACCGGATGCCCCGGGCACGCCGTCGAGCGGCCGGCTCGTGACCACCATCACCGAGGGCACCGTGTCGTTCGGCGACTTCGGCACGAAGCCGGCGGTCGACGACCTGCAGCGCGAGGAGGCGTGGGGCTCGCGAGAGGCCGCGGGCCTGCCCGCCGCCGAACCCGGATTCGAGCTCACCGACGACCTGCGCGAACGCCTCGCCGGCGTCGGCGTCGCGACGCTCTCGGTCGCGCTCCGCAAGCGCGGCTATCACGACATCTTCATCGAGGGCGTCTCGGCGAACCACGACGGCGACCGCCTCGTCGGCCGCGCGAAGACGCTGCGGTTCATCCCCTTCCGCCCCGATCTCTTCGCGTCCCACGGCGGCGGGTTCAACGCGCAGAAGCGGGCGTTCGACACCGTGCTGCCCGGCGAGGTGCTCGTGGTCGAGGCACGCGGCGAGCGCGGCACCGGCACCGTGGGCGACGTGCTCGCGCTCCGCGCCCAGGTGCGCGGCGCCGCCGGCATCGTGACCGACGGCGGCGTGCGGGACTTCGACGCCGTGCGCGGCTTCGAGATCCCCGTGTTCTCGCAGGGCGCCCACCCCTCGGTGCTCGGCCGGCGGCACGTTCCGTGGGAGACCGACGTGACGGTCGCGTGCGGCGGCGCCGCCGTGCAGCCCGGTGATGTCATCGTGGGCGACGGCGACGGCGTCATCGTGATCCCGCCCGCCCTCGTCGAGGAGGTGCTCGCCGAGGCGGAGACGCAGGAGCGGGAGGACGCCTGGGTTGCCGACCAGGTCGCGTCCGGGGCATCCGTCGACGGGCTGTTCCCCATGAACGCCGAGTGGCGGGCCCGCTACGAGCAGGCGCAGGGGCGGAACTCATGACCGCCACGAGCAAGTCGCAGCAGGCCTACGACTACCTCCGCGAGCGCATCGACGACGGCCGGTTCGTGCCGGGCTACCGGCTCGTGCTCGGCCAGATCGCGCGCGAGCTCGACGTCTCGGTCGTTCCCGTGCGCGAGGCGATCCGCCGCCTCGAGGCCGAGGGATACGTCACGTTCGAGCGCAACGTGGGCGCCCAGGTCGCGCTCATCAAGGAGACCGAGTACCTGCACACCATGCAGACGCTCTCGATCGTCGAGGGTGCGGCCACCTCGCTCTCGGCGCCGTACCTCACCGCTGAGCAGCTGCAGGACGCCCGACGCATCAACGAGCGGATGCGGCGGCTGCTCGACGACTTCGACCCCCACCGCTTCACCGCGCTGAACATCGAGTTCCACGCGGCGCTCTACGAGGCGTGCCCGAACCCGCACATCCTCGACCTCGTGCATCGCGGCTGGAGCCGGCTGAAGCTGCTGCGCGACACGTCGTTCAGCTTCGTGCCCGGACGCGCCGCCGAGTCCGTGGCCGAGCACGAGCACATCGTCGAGCTCATCGAGTCGGGCGCCGAGCCGCTCGAGATCGAACTCGCGGCGCGTGCGCACCGCACCGCCACCCTCGACGCGGTGCTCGCGTTCACCGCCGAGCACAAGCATCCCTCCCCGGCGGCATCCGCGACCGCCGAACCGGCGCTCGCCTCCACCACCGACTGACCCATCGAACGAGGAAGACATGACGCATCACATCCCCGAGGGGCTCCCCGACCGCATCCGTCACTACATCGACGGCGAGTCCGTCGACTCGATCGGCGGCGAGACGTTCGACGTGCTCGACCCCGTGTCGAACGAGACGTACGTGCAGGCGGCCGCCGGCCAGAAGGCCGACATCGATCGCGCCGTGGCCGCCGCGAAGCGCGCCTTCACGGAGGGCCCGTGGCCGCGGATGCTGCCGCGCGAGCGTTCGCGCGTGCTGCACCGGATCGCCGACCTCGTCGAGTCGCGCGACGCGCAGCTCGCCGAGCTGGAGTCGTTCGACTCGGGCCTGCCGATCACCCAGGCGCTCGGGCAGGCCCGCCGGGCCGCCGAGAACTTCCGGTTCTTCGCCGACCTGATCGTCGCGCAGGCCGACGACACGTACAAGGTGCCCGGCCGCCAGATCAACTACGTGAACCGCAAGCCGATCGGCGTCGCCGGCCTGATCACGCCGTGGAACACGCCGTTCATGCTCGAGTCGTGGAAGCTCGGTCCGGCCCTCGCCACCGGCAACACGGTCGTGCTGAAGCCGGCTGAGTTCACACCGTTGTCGGCGTCGCTGTGGGCCGGCATCTTCGAGGAGGCGGGCCTCCCGAAGGGCGTCTTCAACCTCGTCAACGGCCTCGGCGAGGAGGCGGGCGACGCGCTGGTGAAGCATCCGGATGTCCCGCTCATCTCCTTCACCGGCGAGAGCCGAACCGGGCAGATCATCTTCGGCAACGCCGCGCCCTACCTCAAGGGCCTCTCGATGGAGCTCGGCGGCAAGAGCCCGGCCGTCGTCTTCGCCGACGCCGACCTCGACGCGGCCGTTGACGCGACCATCTTCGGCGTGTTCTCGCTGAACGGCGAGCGCTGCACGGCCGGAAGCCGCATCCTCGTCGAGCGTGCCATCTACGACGAGTTCGTCGAGCGGTACGCCGCACAGGCCAAGCGCGTCATCGTGGGCGACCCGCACGACCCGAAGACCGAGGTCGGCGCGCTCGTGCACCCCGAGCACTACGAGAAGGTCATGAGCTACGTCGAGATCGGCAAGACCGAGGGCCGACTCGTCGCCGGCGGCGGCCGGCCCGAGGGCTTCCCGACGGGCAACTACGTCGCGCCGACGGTGTTCGCGGATGTCCCGAAGGACGCCCGCATCTTCCAGGAGGAGATCTTCGGGCCGGTCGTCGCGATCACGCCCTTCGACTCCGAGGAGGAGGCGCTCGAGCTCGCGAACGGCGTGAAGTACGGGCTCGCCGCCTACATCTGGACCAACGACCTCAAGCGTGCGCACAACTTCTCGCAGGCGGTCGAGGCCGGCATGGTGTGGCTCAACTCGAACAACGTCCGCGACCTCCGCACGCCGTTCGGCGGCGTCAAGGCCTCGGGCCTCGGCCATGAGGGCGGCTACCGCTCGATCGACTTCTACACCGACCAGCAGGCGGTGCACATCACGCTCGGTGCCGTGCACAACCCCACGTTCGGCAAGCAGGAGCACCACGACGAGACCGACCTCGACGACCCGGACCCGCGCTGAGCGCCGGCCCGAGACATCCGTTCACTGACAACCGATACCAGGCAAGGACGCTGACATGACCGCCAAGGAAGACAAGACCCTCACCTCTTCGGGCTTCTACGTTTCGCAGGAGGCTCCGATCCACACCGACAACCCGATCCCGACGCCGTCGGCGCCCGCCCCCGACATCCTGCGCTGCGCGTACATGGAGCTCGTCGTCACCGACCTGGCTCGCTCGCGCGAGTTCTACGTCGACGTGCTCGGCCTCACCGTGACCGAGGAGGACGAGAACGTCGTCTACCTCCGGTCGCTCGAGGAGTTCATCCACCACAACCTCGTGCTGCGCAAGGGGCCGGTCGCCGCCGTGGCCGCGTTCTCCTACCGCGTGCGCACGCCGGAGGACCTCGACAGGGCCGTGGCCTTCTACGAGGAGCTCGGATGCCGCGTCGAGCGTCGCGCCGAGGGCTTCACCAAGGGCATCGGCGAGTCGGTGCGCGTGGAGGACCCGCTGGGCTTCCCCTACGAGTTCTTCCACGACGTCGAGCACGTCGAGCGCCTCGCGTGGCGCTACGACCTCTACACTCCGGGCGCACTCGTGCGCCTCGACCACTTCAACCAGGTCACCCCCGACGTGCCGCGCGCGACGAAGTTCATGCAGGACCTCGGCTTCCGCGTCACCGAGGACATCCAGGACGACGAGGGCACCGTGTACGCCGCGTGGATGCGCCGCAAGCCGACCGTGCACGACACGGCCATGACCGGCGGCGACGGCCCCCGCATGCACCACGTCGCGTTCTCGACGCACGAGAAGCACAACATCCTCGCGATCTGCGACAAGCTCGGCGCGCTGCGCCAGAGCGACCGCATCGAGCGCGGTCCCGGGCGCCACGGCGTCTCGAACGCGTTCTACCTCTACCTGCGCGACCCCGACGGCCACCGCGTCGAGATCTACACGCAGGACTACTACACGGGCGACCCCGACAACCCCGTCGTCACGTGGGACGTGCACGACAACCAGCGCCGTGACTGGTGGGGCAACCCGGTCGTGCCCTCGTGGTACACCGAGGCCTCGCTCGTGCTCGACCTCGACGGCAACCCGAAGGAGGTCGTCGCCCGCACCGACGCCAGCGAGATGGCCGTGACCATCGGTGCCGACGGGTTCTCCTACACGCGCCCCGAGGAGGGCGAGTCCTCGATGCCGGAGTGGAAGCAGGGCGAGTACAAGCTCGGCCACCAGCTCTGACCCTCCGTCGGGAGGCGCGCATCGCGCCTCCCGACCGCTGCCCCCGAGACCGCGGGCAGGCTACAGTGCTGACCATGCCGACCGAACGGACCCCGCTCCTCGACGGAATGGTGCGAGTCCTCGAACTCGACTGCTTCCGCGACGAGCGGGGTTCGCTCACGCCCGTGACGTTCGACGACGCGCGATTCAGCGTTGCGCGCACCTTCGTGGTGAGCGCCCCGCAGGGCATGGTGCGAGGCGGTCACGCCCATCGCCGTGTGCGCCAGGTGCTCTTCCGGGCGAGCGGCGCGATCGACGTCCACGTCAGCCATCGCGGCGAGAACGCCACCATCAGGCTCGACGAGGAGTGCCCGGCCGTACTGGTGGAAGCGGGTGTCTGGGCGCAGCAGGTCTACCTCGACGACCATTCGACGCTCATCGTCTTCGCCGACGGACCGTATGACGCCGCCGAGTACGTCGACGGCGCCGACGCCTCCGACGCCTCCGACGCCGCCGACGCCGCCGACGTGATCGCCTCATGAGGGATCGTCGAGTCGCCGTCCTGGGGGCCGGCATCATGGGCAGCGCCGTGGCGATCGGACTCGCCCGCCGCGGTCTCGACGTGACGCTCATCGACCAGGAGTCGGCGCCGATGGCCGCCACGAGCCGATGGAACGAGGGCAAGATCCACCTCGGCTACCTGTACGGCGCCGACCCCACGCTCGCGACCGCGCAGCACATCCTCCCCGGCAGCCTGCGGTTCGCCGAGCTCGCTCGCGAACTCATCGGCGGCGACCTCGCCGGTCACACGACCACCACCGACGACGTCTACCTCATCCACCGCGACTCGGTGGCCTCGCCCGAGCAGCTGCGGGAGCGCTTCGCCGCGGTCAGCGAGCTGATCCGGGAGCATCCCGATGCCTCCCGCTATCTCGTGGACGTCTCAAATGCGCGGGCGACCGAACTCGGCTCCGACGAGCTGCGCGCCCTCTCGGGTGCCGACATCGTGGCCGGCTTCCGGGTGCCCGAGCGATCGGTCGACACGCGGTGGTTCGCGGCCCGATTGGCCGGCGCCGCGGCATCCGAACCGGGCGTGGAGCTCAGGATGAGCACTCGGGTGACGGCGGCGGAACCGGTGGAGGCGGTCGACGGACGCTGGCGCGTGCGCGGTTCCGACGGGTACGAGGAGCCCTTCGACCTCGTGGTGAACGCCCTGTGGGGAGGGCGGCTGCCCATCGACGTCACGGCCGGCCTGGCGCCGGAGCCGCCGTGGACCCACCGCCACCGCCTGTGCGTGTTCGTCCGCACGCGCAGGGAGCTCGACCTGCCGAGTGCGATCGTCGCGACCGGTCCGTTCGGCGACGTCAAGAACTACAACGGCCGCGACTTCTACCTCTCGTGGTACCCCGTGGGGCTCCAAGCCGAGAGCTCGGATCTCGAGTTGGTCGCGCCGCGCACCCCGCGCGGCGCCGAGGCCGACGCGTTCGTCGCCCGCGTCCGCTCCGCGCTCGAGCACGTCATGCCGTGGACGGGGCGGGTGTTCGACGATGCCGAGTCCACGATCGTGCACGGGGGCTTCGTCTACGCCCGCGGCCGAGGGTCGCTCGACGACCCGGGCTCGGGGCTGCACCGCCGCGACCGGTACGGAGTGGCGCGACGCGGCGCCTACTTCTCGATCGACACCGGCAAGTACTCGACGGCACCGTGGCTCGCCCGGGCGCTCGCCGACGAGATCGCCGGCTGAACACCAGTCGACCCGGAGGACGGAGAACCATGGACGCCCGCGACTCGAGCCCGCTGGTGACGGCACTGGTGCCGACCTACAACGGCTCCCGGTTCATCCAGCGGACGCTCGACAGCCTCGCCGCCCAGACCTGGTCGAACCTCGAGATCCTCATCGGCGACGACCGCTCGACCGACGACACCCTCGACATCGTGCGACGGTTCGCGGAGCAGCACCCGAACGTCCGGATCGTCGAACGCGAGTCCAATCTCGGGTGGCTGGGCAACTCGAACGACCTGATGGCCCGCGCCCGCGGGGGGCTCATGTTCTTCGCGTTCCACGACGACGTCGTCGCCCCGACGTACGTCGAGCGGCTCGCGGAGGCGCTGCTCGCGAACGATCGCGCCGTGCTGGCGTTCAGCGACATGAACGTGCACGAGGTCGGCGGACCGGGCCGCCTGCACGTGTTCGACGAACTCGAGGGGCTCCGGTCGAGCGTCGAGCGCGGCCGGGTGATGGTTCGCCGCCCCGGCAACTGGTGGGTGCCCAATCGCGGCCTCTTCCGGTCATCGGCCTACCGGGCGGTGGGCGGCATCCATCCGAACGAGCAGGGCGAGTACTCCGCAGACTGGACCTGGCTCCTCGGGCTCTCGCTCATCGGCGAGTTCGTGCGCGTGCCCGAACTGCTCTGCGAGAAGTACTACACGGCGGGGAGTCTCTCGAAGCGCTGGCCGCACGACGAGACGCAGCTGCTGGCGCTGCGGAGGTCGGGCATCGCCGAGATCCGCAGGAGCAGCCTCGGCCCCCTGGCGAAGGCCCGCCTCACCGGCCACCTGTGGCGACGCGTGGTCGGGCGCCGACTGCCCGGGTGGGTGAAGCGGATCTTCCGCCGCCTGGGGCTCTGAGGCAGCTCTCCCACGCGGCCCGACGCCTCCACCCCGAGTGCCCGCGACCAACTCTCGACGCAACTGAGGGGATCGCGGCTGCCGAGGTCGCTTCGGGCGCGAGCGACCTCGGGCAGCGGGATCACCTCAGTTGCGCGACCCGGCGGCTGAGCGGCCGTCGAACCCTCAGTCGTGGGACGCCGACGCCGCAGCCAGGAACGCGATCGCCGAGTCCTTGAACGCGCGCGACGTGAGCGTGGACACGTGGTCGCGGCCCGGGATCGTGACCAGGTCGCTGTCCCATTCGAGCGCGAGTTCCTGCACCCCCTCGGGAACCGGATCCTGCTCGCCGGCGACGAAGAGGGTGGGGGTGCTCCCCGGGATCGACAGTGGGGCTCCCCGCACCCCCTCGATGCAGGCCATCAGCGCCTGGCGGTCGGCGCCCGCCGCGATCGCCGGCCGCAGCACCTGCTCGAGTTGCGGGTCGCTCGAGGGCTCGCCGCGCAGCAGCACGCGCCGGGCCTCGTCGAGGTCCCAGGTGGCGAACCACTCCCGCGGCCCCGCCCCGCCGATCACGACGCGGCGGACGCGCTCGGGCGCGAGCTCGGCCAGGCCCGAGACGACCCGGTTGCCCATGGAGTAGCCGACGACGTCGACGCGCGACGCCCCGGCCGAGTCGAGCACCGCGACGAGATCGGCGCCCTGGCGCTCGGGCGTGTACGAGTCGGCGTCCGTCGGCTTGTCGCTCTCGCCGTGACCGCGCAGGTCGACGGTGATGACCGTCCGATCCGCGTCGAGCAGCGCACGCACCCAGCCGGTGCCCTCCCAGGTGACCCGCGAGTCGGAGGCGAACCCGTGCACGAGCAGCATGGGCGGCAGCGAGGCATCCGAGTCGCCCTCCTCGTGCACCCGGTAGGCGATGAGTACGCCGTCGGGCGACTCCGCGTGCAGCGTCGGCGAGGCGGCTGCGGCGCGGTTCACGCCTCGCGCCTCTCGAGCGCGCCCGACTCGGTGATGACGGCGCCCGCGTGCCCGAGTTCGGCGAGCGCCGCGTCGGAGGTCTCGGACGCGACCCCGGCCACGAGGTCGGTGAACACGCGCACGTGCTGCCCGTGCTCGAGGGCGTCGAGCGCGCTCGCCCGCACGCAGTAGTCGGTCGCGAGTCCGACGACGTCGACGTCGGTGATGCCGCGCGACGTGAGCAGTTCGCTCACCGTGCTCCCCGCGTCATCCGTGCCCTCGAAGATCGAGTACGCGGGCACGCCCTGCCCCTTCCGGATGTGCACGTCGACGAGGCCGGTATCGAGCGCGGGGTGGTACTCCGCACCCTCGGTGCCCTCGACGCAGTGCGGCGGCCACGAGTCCACGAAGTCGGGGTCCATGTCGCCGAGGGCGAAGTGACCGCCGTTGTCGTTCTCGCTCGAGTGCCAGTCGCGGGATGCCACGACCACGCTGTAGTCGTCACGATGCCGGCCGAGGAACTCGGTCACCCCGGCGGCCACCGCCGCTCCCCCGTCGACGCCGAGCGCACCCCCCTCGGTGAAGTCGTTCTGCACGTCGATGATGAACAGCGCCCGGGTCATGGTGTGCTCCTTCGCTCGTCGTTCACGCGCCGGTCACGCGGTCGCGTGCCGTCGTGCTCCCATTCTTCCAGCCCGCGCCGGCGCGGTCACTCGACGGCGGTCGCGGTCACTGGTTCGAGAGGTTGTCACCGCAGAGGAAGAAGCCGGTCGTGAGCGTGTCGATGGCCTGCTTGGTGTCATCCGAGACGTCGCCCAGGGCGTAGATCGCGAACGTGAGGGTCGCCCCGTCCTGTGCGCGCACCACGCCCGCGAGCGTGTAGCCCGTCTCGATCCAGCCGGTCTTCGCCGAAACGGCGCCGTGGGCCACGCCGTTGTCGCCGGCGAAGCGATCGCTGTACGACAGCGAGCCGCGCTGTCCCGACACGGGCAGCCCGTCCATGATGACGCCGAGGTGGCCCTCGCGGGCGTTGATCTTCACGAACAGCTGGGTGAGGTACGACGGCGGCACGGCGTTGTCGTCGCTGAGTCCCGACCCGTCGACCACGGTGATGCCGGTCGTGTCGAGGCCGTACGCCGCGAGCCCCTGCAGCACGCCCTGGTTGATCGCGCCGAACGTGTTTCCCGCGCCCGTCTCGATCGCCACCAGCCGCGCGAGCATCTCGGCGACCGTGTTGTCTGAGACGACGAGCGCCTTGTCGACGAGCTGCGCGACCGTCGGCGAGAACACCTGGCCGAGCTGGGCGGCGTCCGCCGGTGCGGTGCCGCGCTCGATCACGGAGATGCCGCCGAGCTCGGCCGCGAACGCGTCGCCGGCCCGGCCGATCGGGTCGCCGCTGCGCCACGAGGTGTTCGCGAACGGATCGTCGCGGTCCCCGTCGACCTGCAGCGCGGTGATGTTCGACATGTACCCGTACTCGCGCTCGACGAGGTCCCAGCTCGGTTCCCACTCGTCGCCGCCGAAGTACGAGGGGTCGAGCACGAGCTTCGTGAGCGGCGGGTTCGCCGGATCGGCGTCCCACGCGTCGCGCACCTGGGTCGCGAGTTCGTCGAGGTGGGCGGCACCCGGGTACACCGTCTCGGTGCCGCTGGGGGTGCGGCTCAGGGTGACGTCGCCGCCGCCCACGAGCACGACCGATCCGGGCTCCGCCCCCTTCACCACCGTCGTCGCCGCGCGGTACTCGGGTCCGAGCACCGAGAGCGCGGCGGCCGAGGTGAGCACCTTCATGACGCTGGCGGTGCGGGAGGCGGTGGTGCCGCCGCGATCGTAGAGCACCTCGCCGGTCGCCGCGTTCACGACCTGCGCCTGCAGGTTCGCGAGGCGTCCGTCGGCGGCGCGATCGGCGACCGAGCAGGTGCGGATGCGGCTCGGCGTCGCTGCGGCCGCGGGCGCCGGCCGCGCCGGCTCGGCAGCGGGCGTGGGCGTCGACGTCGTCGCGGCGACGGTGTCGCGCGGGGCGTTGACGGCGGCCCCCGCGGCGAGCGCGCCGGTGCCGAGCAGCGCGAGCGCGAGCACGCCGCCGGTGGCCGCGACCGCGAGCCGGTGCGTGCGAGCGAAGGCGACGACGGATGCCGCGAGCCCTCGTTTCGCGGCGGCGCTCGCCGGGTTCACGGGGTCGCCGGACGTCGTGGGCTCGCCCGCGGCCCCTTCGGGCCGCTCGGGGAACGGCGTCTCGTCGATCACCCGGGAATCATACGCGGCGGCCTCGGGCGGTTCCTGAGGATCCCCCAGAGCCTGGATCGGCGCTCGCTCGGCACACCTCGGCGATGACGCCGTCGAGCACCCGCACGAGGGCGACGAGCGACGGCACCGACACCCACTCCTCGTCGGCGTGCGCGCCGCCCCCGCTCGGGCCGACGAGCACGACCGGGATGCCCGCATCCGCGATGAGTCCCGCGTCGGTCCACCACGGATCGCCTCGGCGCACGGCCGGCGCACCCGTGACTCGTTCGACCGCGGCGAGCACCGCCCGCGCGATCGGCGCATCCGCGTCGGCCTCCATCGCCGGACGGGCGACGAGTGGGATGATGCGCGCCGGACGGGACGGGGCGAGGACACGTTCCAGCTCCGCACCGGGGTCGGGATCGCCCGGCAGCGTGCGGCGCTCGACGACGAGCACGCACCGGTCGGCGACGGTCGCAGCATCCGTGCCGCCCTCGATGGTGGCGACCCGCACGCTGCCGGAACCGAGCAACGGATGCCGCGCTCGAGCGTCGAGCCCGGCCGCCAACGCACGCAACGCGACGAGACCGTCGAGCGCTCGGTCGATCGCGTCGACGCCGAGCCGAGGCTGCGACCCGTGGGCGGCGAGGCCCTCGTACTCGACCCGATACCACGCGAATCCGCGGTGCGCGAGCGTCACCTCGAGATCGGTGGGCTCCAGCACGATGGCCGCGTCAGGGCGCGGGCTGCGGGCCCCTGGCATCGCGGCGTCCTCGTCGAGCGCGGCCAGCAGCTCCTCCATGCCGATCGAACCGAACTCCTCGTCGGCCGCGAACGCCAGCACCACGTCGCCCGCAAGATCATCGGGCGCCGAGGCCGCCGCGACCATGGCCGCGGCGAGTCCGCCGGCCATGTCGTAGGCGCCGCGGCCGACGATTCGGTCATCGGGGATCGCCACGTCACCTGCCACCCCGCTTCCAGACCCGGCGCCGCCCACCGTGTCGAGGTGCCCGGCCAACAGGAGCGTGCCTCCGCCCCCGGTCCCCCGTCGCCGGGCGAGCACACTCGCCCTGGCCGGATCGGACCCGACGAGCCGCACGTCGAACGCTCGAGCGGCGAGCCACTCGGCCACGAACTCGGCGATCTCGCGCTCGCCGGCAGCGCCGGGCACGAGCGACGGATTGGCGGCGTCGATCGCCACGAGCCGGCGTGCGAGTGCAGCGACATCCATGCGACGGAATCACTCGCCGGGGTAGCGGAGCCCGATCTGCTCGCGGATCGCGTCGAGCGTGCCCATGATCGCGACGGTCTCGTCGATCGGCAGCACGTCGCCGGTGAGGTTCCCCTCGGCGACCAGCCGCTCGACGGCCTCCGCCTGGAAGTGCATGCCGCGGCCGGTCACCTCGGAACGGTACTCCTCGTGCACGGAGCCGTCGATCCCGATCACGCGGAAGATCGTCGGCGTGTACCAGACCCGATCGATCTCGATGCGGCCGCGAGTGCCGAGCACGCTGGCGGTGTTCGGCCCGAGCGTGTGGCTCGCGGAGAGGGTCGTGGCGAGCCGGTCGCCGTCGTATCCGAAGATCGTGGCGACCTGGGCGTCGGCGCCCGTGGTCTTGAACGTCGCGGTCGTCTGGATCGTGAGCGGTGCGCCGAACAGGTCCCACGCGAACGAGATCGGGTAGATCCCGAGGTCGAGCAGCGCGCCGCCGCCGAGTTCGAGTGCATTGATGCGGTGCTCGGGGTCGTCTGGGAGCAGTTGCGTGTGGTCGGCGATGAGCGAGCGCAGTTCGCCGAGCATGCCGTCGGCGATGATCTCGCGGATGCGCACCATGTGCGGCAGGTACCGCGTCCACATGGCCTCGAGGATGAGGAGGCCGCGTTCGGCGGCGAGGTCGGCCAGCTCCTGCGCCTCGCGGGCGTTCACGGTGAACGGCTTCTCCACGAGCACGTGCTTGCCCGCCTCGAGCGCGAGGCGGGCATTCGCGGCGTGCAGGGGGTGCGGGGTCGAGACGTAGATCACGTCGACCTCGGGGTCGGCGACGAGCGCCTCGTAGCTGTCGTGCGCGGTCGGGATGTCGAACTTCTCCGCGAACGCCTGGGCACCCTCGCGCGACCGAGACCCCACCGCCTGCACCGTGAAGCCGTTGAGCTTGAGGTCGTTCGTGAACAGTCGGGCGATGCCGCCCGTGGCCAGGATGCCCCAGCGCAGTCGATCCGTCATGCCCGGAAGCCTATCGTCGGAGCCGTGCGCACGGGCGCCGCTCGCGACCGGATGACGCCGGGCGACCGCGCGACGGGGCGACCGCGCGACGGGGCGACTCCATCCTCCGCTCCGAGTCAAGGGATTGATCGGAACGGGCCCAGCGATTAGTCGTGGAGTATGGAGCGCATCTACTACGCCGGCGACCAGTTCCTCACGGGTACCGACATCGCGAAGGCCCTCGTGTCCTACGCGGCCGCCCTTGGCCGCCGCGGCACGACGGGCGCGATCGAGATCCCGGTCCGTCATCCGGAGGACGGCCGACAGGGCGTGGTGAACTTCCTCGTCGGTCCCGCGAGCCAGATCGTGACCGAGCGCGTCGACACGGACGAGGACGACGAGATCCGGGATGAGCAACTCGTGGAGCGGCTGCGGGCGTTGACCGCCGAGCTGGCGCCTATGCACCCCGTGACGAACCACGGCGTTCCCGACGCCGAGGGACCAGTCGGGTACGACTGGACGGACGAGGTCTAGCCTGCCGGGGTCGCCGCGTCGGCGCCGGGCCCGGAGCCGTCGATCGAGGCCGAATCGAGATCCGCGCGGTGGTCGGCCGAGTCGTCGGCCCGGTCGGCCGGGGTCGGCGGTTCGTCGGGGATGGGCAGGAGCGCGATGGGGATGCCGGGCCCGACGAGGAGGTCGGCCGGTTGCGGCCTCCCCTCGCCGTGGTTCACGCGGATCCAGACCGCGCGACCGTCGCGGTGCGCCGCCTCGATCTCCGACTTCAGCCGGTCGAAGCCCTCCTGGCCGATCGAGAACTCTCGTCCGCCGTAGACGATCCCGATGCGCTTCATGGCTCCCGCTCTCCGCCCGTGCCGGTGTCTTCGGGCTCGGGCATGAGGTGCAAACCACTCGGGGAGTTGGCGGAGCTCATCAGGAGGTCGATCCACGCGCGGTTGATGGACGGCTGGCGCCCGCCCGCGTACTTGAAGTGGAGGGGCACCGTCGGATGGATCCAGAGCGTCGACCGCCCGTCGCCTTGCCCACCGCGCCTCCGTCGGTCTGCGTCCGGCGATCATCGCCGGATGATTGCGCCCAGAATAGGTCGCGACCCGCTCCTGCCGCGCCCCCTTGACGATCGCCACGCAGCACGGCAGTCGGACTCGAGGCGACGGCGGGCGCATCCGCTCGGCGCAGCCCTCCGAGGACCCCGTCACGCCTGCTCGAGAGCGCCCCGCTTCGCCGTGACCGCGGCGTCGCGCCCCGCGCGCCGGCCACTGAAGATGCAGTCGGCGAGGGAGAGTCCGCTCAGGTAGCTGTTCGAACACACCCCGACCGCGGTGCGGCCCGCCGCGTACAGGCCCGGGATGACGCTGCCGTCCTCGCGCGCGACCCCGCCGGTCTCGCCGTCGACGACGAGACCACCGAGCGTGAGACCCGGGATGGGATAGAACGGGGAGGCGTCGACAGAGATGTCGAAGGCGTAGAACGGCGCCTTGGCCACCGGCATCGACACGTCGGGTTGCTTGTGCGCCGGGTCTCCGCTTCCGTCCGCGAGCCCGCGGTTGTACGCCTCGACGGTGGCGCGCAGCCCAGCCGGGTCGACACCGATCTTCGCGGCGAGCGCGTCGAGCGTGCGGGCCTTCGTATGGCCGACCGTCATCAGGTACGCGGCCTGCAGCTTGCTGAGCAGCGGGGTCTGGCTCCAGAACTGGCTGCGGGCCTCCTTCCAGGTGTCCGAGTCGTAGACCGCCCAGCCCTTGCCGCCGAACTCTCGCATCAGCACGTCGCCGTGGGTGGCGCCGTACAGGTCCTCGTTCGCGATCCGCCGACCGTCGAGGCCCACGGTGACGCCCTCGATCCACGCGCTCGGCGGAGACAGGAAGCGCCAGGCGGTGATCCGGCCCATCCGGTCGACGGTGCCCCCGGCCTCCATTCCCAGGCGGATGCCGGCGCCGTCGTCGCCCGGGGTGCCCAGCGGAGAGATCTCGGTGAACTCGGGTGCGTACTGCGCAACCCAGTCGGGGTTGTAGATGAAGCCGCCCGCGGCGAGGACGACCGCGCTCGCGCGGGCTTCCCGCTCGACGGCACCCTCCTCCCACAGGCGGTTGATCTTCGATACGGTCCCCTTCACGAGGTCGGGCGACCAGTTGCCGAGCTTGGCGCTCGATCTGGTGAGCCGCCGGTGCCGTGCGGCGTTCGGGTGGTCTGCCTCGAGGACTCGGTACTTCACGCCGACGACGGCGCCATCCTCGACGAGCAGTTCGCTCACGTTCGCGAGCGGTACGAAGGTGACCCCCTTGCGTGCCGCGGCCCCGGCGAGCGCCTGCCACAGCACCTTGCCCGAGGCAAGACCCTTGGCGACCGTTCGATGCCCCCGCGGCGCCGGTTCGGCATGCTCGGTGTACGGCCACGCCTTCTCGTTGCCCGAGAAGTAGAGGTAGTGGGCATCCGTCGGGTACGAGGTCTTGTACGGGGCGAGCGAGCTCGCGAACGTCGCCCCCTGCTCCTCGAGCCATGGGATCATGCCCGGGCTCTGCTCGCAGAAGCGTCGAAGGGTCTCGTCGTCGACCGCACCTTCCACCTCGAGCTTCAGGTAGCGGTAGAGGTTCTCGACGGTGTCCTCGTATCCGGCCTGCTTCTGGTACCTCGTGCCACCGCCCGCGTAGACGACCCCGCCGCTCAGCGCGCTCGCACCTCCGCCGTAGCTGCGATCGAGCACGAGTACCCGTGCCCCGTTGCCGGCGGCTTCGATCGCCGCGGCCGCTCCCGCGTCCCCATAACCCACGATGATGACGTCGTACTCATTGGTCTCAGACATCCAGACTTCCTTGTCCTCGGTCGATTTTTGTCGTCCTACGTCAGAAATCATACCCGAGTCGGACCGACCCGAGTACAGTGGCGGCGTGACGAAGGCCCAGGCCCGACGAGGGCGACCCCCCAGCCTCGAGCCGGCGGAGCTCGATCGGCGCGCGATCGCGGTACTCGACCGACTCGGCTTCGCCGCCCCCATGGAGCACATCGCGGCGGAGCTCGGCGTCAGCGGTCGCACCCTGCAGCGGTACTACCCGACGAAGGCGTCGATCGTGTGGGGCGCCATCGACTCGTCGTTCCAGGAGCTCCACCGCAACCTCGAGCGGGCCGACCCCGGCCTGCCGCTGATGCCCGCGCTCGCCGAGGCGATCGTGCGGACGATCGCCGACGGGAGCGGTGATCCCGAGACCGACCGCGCCCGGCTCCGCCTCATCGCGACCACGCCCGAGCTCCACTCCAACAATTCCGGGCCGTTCCGGGAATGGCGACGCCAGATCTCGGAGTTCGTCGCCGCGCGCACCGGCGCGACCACCGACGACCTCCTGACGCAGAGCACGGCCGCCGCCGCGCAGGCGGCCATCATGACCGCGCTCACCTGGTGGGCCACGGCAGAGCGCGAGATCTCACCCGCCGACGCGGTCCGCCGGGCGGTCACTGCACTCGGCTCTCGGCCCGATCCGGATTCGACCGCCCTTCCGACCCGTTCCACTCACTGAACAGCTCCTTCCACCGGACACCGCGCGCCGGTAACGTGCTGCACCGCCGCGCACGGCGCACGCCGCGCACCTGCCGCCGGCGACGGACGAGGAGGTCTGCACGACATGGGAGCACGCATCACGGTCGCCGACGCGATCGGACGCACGGTCGCCGCGCTCGGCGCTGCACACATCTTCGGGGTGGTCGGCAGCGGCAACTTCCACGCCACCAACGCGGCGATCGCCGCGGGCGTGCCGTTCACCGCCAGTCGGCACGAGATGGGCGCCGCGACCATGGCCGACGCGTTCAGCCGCGCGACCGGCCGGGTCTCGATCGTCTCGGTGCATCAGGGCTGCGGGCTCACCAACGCGCTCACGGGCATCACCGAGGCCGCGAAGTGCCACACGCCGATCCTCGTGCTGGCCGGCGACACCGCCGCCGGCGACACGACGTCGAACTTCCACATCGACCAGGATGCCGCGGTGCTCGCGATCGGCGCGACGCCCGCCCGGGTCCGCTCGGCCGCGACCGCGGTCGCCGACACCGCCGAGGCGTTCCGCCTGGCCCTGCACGAGCGCCGCACGGTCGTGCTGTCGATGCCGGTGGACGTGCAGGACGAGCTCATCGAGTGGGATGCCGCGTCCGTTCCCGCTGTCGGTGAGCGGATGCCGCGCGTGCCCGACGCCGACGAGATCGCCCGACTCGTCGACCTCCTCGCGAGCGCGGAGCGACCAGTGATCGTCGGCGGCCGCGGCGCCAGGGGCGCGAAGGCGGAACTGCGCCGGCTCGCCGCGGCGAGCGGCGCGCTGCTCGCCACCTCGGCGGCGGCCCGTGGGCTCTTCGTCGGCGACGAGTGGGCGCTCGACGTCATGGGCGGCTTCTCGACCGAGGCCGCGGCGCGGCTCATCGCCGACGCCGACGTGATCGTGGGCTTCGGCGTCGCGTTCAACACGTGGACGACCCGCAACGGCGCGCTCCTCGAGCGTGCGACGGTAGCGCAGGTCGACGACCGCGAGGAGGCGATCGGCCTGCATCGTCGGGTCGACGTGGCGGTGCCGGGCGATGCGGCGCTGGTTGCAGCTGCGGCATCCGATGCACTCGACGGCACCGGCCCCCGCACCGGCTACCGCCGACACGAGATGCGCGAGCGGGTGCGGGCCGCGCGCCACTGGAAGGACCAGCCGTTCGAGGCGCACGTCGAACCGGGGCGCATCGACGCGCAGGCCCTCGTCAACGCACTCGACGCGCAGCGGGGGTACTGCATCCCGCTCTCCTTCCAGGCGATCGGCATGGGGCTCGCGGCGGGAATCGGCGCCGGCGTCGCCCAGCCGAACCGCCTGGCGGTCGTCGGCACGGGCGACGGCGCGTTCATGATGTCGCTCGTCGAACTCGATACGGCCGTGCGGCTCGGCCTCGGCATGGTCGTCGTCGTCTTCAACGACGAGGCGTACGGCGCCGAGGTGAACCTCTTCCAGCGCGACACCGCGCACCTCGACACGGTGCGGTTCCCCGAGACCGACCTCGCCGCCATCGCTCGCGGCTTCGGCTGCGACGCCGTCACCGTGCGTGGGTTCGACGACCTCGCTCCGGTGACCGCCTGGCTGGAGCGCCCGCGCGACCGCCCGCTCGTCATCGAAGCGAAGATCGTGCGGTACCCGTCGTGGATGATGCTGCGCAACCCGAGCATCCGGGAGGGCGCGGAGTCGCCGGCGCGCGCCTGATTCCGGCGCGGCGATCGGGTCAGCGCGGAGACGTGGACAGGCGACGCTCCCAGTACCGGGCGAAGAGGCGTGCCGCGAGGCTCAGGGCGAAGCACGCGAGCATCGTGGCCGCCATCGGCACGGCAGTGTACGGCCCCCAGAGCCCGCCGATCGGCGAGGCGACCGCACCGGTGGCGAACTGGATGCTCCCCATGAGCGCCGCGCCGGATCCCGCTGCGAACGCGGCCCTGGCCAGCGTCAGGGTGGTCGCGTTGGCCATGATCCCCGTCGCGCTCCCGCAGGCGAGCGCGATGAGGGGCAGGTACGACCCGACGCCCAACCATCCGCCCGCGCTCAGCACCATGAGCGCCGCCGAGCTCGCGATCGCGATCGCCAGCTCGACGGCCTGCACCCGCGCCGGCCCGAAGCGTGCCGAGAGCGGCGCGTTGACCATCCCGCCCACGAGCACCGACAGTCCGTAGACCGTGAACATGCCCCAGAATCCCCACACGTCCGCCCCGAGCACGTCCTGCGCGACGAACGACGAGGAGCTCACGTGCGCCATGATGCCGCCGAGGGCGAAGGCCATGGTCAGGGCGTTGCCGAGGTACGCGGGGTCCGTGAGCAGCCGGCCGTAGCTCGCGGCCATCCTTCGGGGGTGCAGCGACGCCCGGCGTGCGGGTGCGAGCGTCTCGGGCACCCGCCAGACCGCGAGCAGCAGGAAGAGCGCGCTGATGACCGTGATGCCGACGAGGATGAGCCGCCAGCCGCCGACCTCGAGGAGCAGGGTGCCGAGGAACGAGGCGACGAGCGGCCCGATGGCGAGCGTGCCCGTGAGCAGGCTGTAGGCCCGCGCGACCTGCGGGCCGACGCCCACGTCGGCGATGATGGCGCGGATCACGACCACGCCGGCGGAGGCGCCGAGTCCCTGGAAGACCCTGCCCACCACCAGCAGCTCCAGGTTCGGCGCTGCGGCGACGAGGACGCCCGCGGCGGTGAGCACGGCGAACCCGATCACGACGATGCGGCGCCGGCCGAGCGCGTCGGAGAGCGCGCCGACGACGAGCTGCCCGACGGCCACTCCGACCAGGAAGGCCGTCAGGGCGACCTGGATGCCGGCGATCGTCGTGCTGAGGTCGTCGGCCATGATCCCGAGCGCGGGCAGGTACATGTTGGCGACGATCGGATTGAGGATCATGATCGCGCACAGCACGATCAGGAGGGCGGCGTTCAACTCGGGCGCGACGCCCGTGCCGGGAACGCGGCGGGTATCGACCACAGGGCACCTCCTCGCCGGGGAGGCAGTCGCCCACATCGGTGTGGGCGGGCCACGCCCGCAGCTTCCTAGACTACGCATTGCGACATATCGCCCGCAATGCGTACAATTGGGAGTCGCGATGGCGCACAGCGATGTCCGCCGCCCGCGGCCGATGAAGACGAGGACGACGATGCCCGAACTCCGCAGCAACCTTCCACCCACCTCCGCCCTGGCGATCGCACGTCGAGCCCACTACACGGCCCTCGGCATCCCGAAAGCAGACTGGACGAAGCCGAAGGTGGCCATCGTCAACACATCGTCGGAGCTCGCGGCGTGCTACTCGCACCTCGACGAGATCGCGGCCGTGCTCAAGGGCGAGCTGCGCGCCGCAGGACTCCTGCCGTTCGAGATCCGCACGACGGCGCCGTCCGACTTCGTCACGAGCGCCGGCCGCGCCGGACGCTACATCCTGCCGAGCCGCGACCTCATCGTCGACGACATCGAGGCGGCCGTGGAGGGTGCCAAGCTCGACGCCATGATCTGCCTGAGCTCGTGCGACAAGACCACGCCCGCGCACCTCATGGCGGCCGGACGCCTCGACATCCCCACGATCATCGTGCCGTGCGGCTACCAGCACAGCGGCCTCGCCGAGGGCCGTGAAGCCGACATCGAGGAGATCTTCCTGCTCGCCTCCAAGGCCGCGGTCACCGGGGAGCCGACCGGTGAGCTCGAGACGCTCGCCGAAGACGCGATCCTCGGTCCGGGCGTGTGCGCGGGGCTGGCCACCGCGAACTCGATGCACATCCTCGCCGAAGCCATCGGCATGGCCCTGCCGGGCGCCGCGCCGGTCCGGGCGCTCAGCGAGCGGATGTGGGACAACGTGCGCCGGTCGGCCGTCGCCCTCGCCGACCTCATCGAGCGCGACATCCGACCCCGTGCCATCATCACTGAGGGCTCCGTGATGAACGCCGCCCGTACGGTGCTCGCCGTCGGCGGCTCGATCAACACCATCAAGCACCTGCAGGCGATCGCCGTCGAGGCCGGCCTCGACGTCGACGTGTGGGAGGTCTACCGGCAGCTCGGCCGCGAGACTCCGCTGCTGTGCTCGGTTCGGCCCAACGGACCGCGCCTCACCGAGGAGTTCGAGGACGCCGGCGGCGGAGCCACCGTCATCCGCGAGCTCCTGCCGCTGCTCGACGGCGACCAGCTCACCGTCAGCGGCAGAACCGTCGCCGAGAACGCCTCCCTCGCCGCACCGGCCGACGGCGACGTCATCCGAGGCATCCGAGACCCCTTCGGCACCGATCCGGCGATCAGCGTGCTCAAGGGCACCCTCGCCCCCGGCGGCGCCGTCGCCAAGCGGCCCGTGCCCGACCCGGGGCCGCGCAGGTTCACCGGCCCGGCCCGGGTCTTCGCCGACCGCGAGGAGGCGATCGCGAGCATCGCCAGCGGTCGTCTGCGGGAGGGCGACGTGGCCGTCATCCGCGGCATCGGGGTGTCGGGAGCGCCCGGCATGGGCATGACCAGCGCGTTCATCTTCGCCCTGCACGCCCGCGGCCTCGCACAGAAGGTCGCGCTCGTCACCGACGGCCAATTCAGCGGCCTGGTCAACCAGGGGATGACCGTGGGCGAGGTCTCCCCCGAGGCGGCCGCGCCCGGCGCGCCGCTCGGGCTCGTGCGCGACGACGACCGCATCGACATCGATCTCGAGCGCGGCACGGTCGACCTGCTCGTCGACGCCGCCGAGCTCGCCGCCCGTCCGCCGTACGAACCCCCCGCCGACCGGGACAGCGGCGGCGGCTACCTCGACCAGTACGAGCAGCTCGTGCAGCCCCTGAGCTGCGGCGCGGTGCTGTGCGCGGGCCTCTGCGAACGAGCCGAGACGCGGCATCCCGAACCCGGCGCAGCAGCGCCGCGGCATCTCGTGACCACCCCGACCCCGGAAGGGACCCGATGAGCACCGCCACCGTCCACGAGCCGGCCCGTGACCTGCCGGTGATCGGCGAGTACGACGTCGTCGTCTGCGGCGGAGGGCCGGCCGGCCTGCTCGCGGCGACCGCGGCCTCGAGGGCCGGGCGCTCCACCCTGCTGATCGAGAAGTACGGCTTCCTCGGCGGCGCCGGAACCATGGGCGGGCTCGCCACGTTCTGCGGCATGCACGCCCGCCACTATGGCACCGACATCCAGTCGGTGCACGGCTACGTCGATGAACTCCTCGACCGCATGGCCGCGATGGATGGCCTGAACCGGCCGCACCTCTCGGTCGACGACCGCATCGCGGCGCTGTCGTACGACATCTCGGCTCTCAAGATCGCCGCCGACGAGCTCGTGCTGGCCGGCGGTGCCGAGCTGCTCTTCCACACCTCGGTGGTCGGCCTCGTCAAGGCCGACGACGCCGCCATCGACGCGGTCGTCGTGGAGTCGAAGTCTGGTCGCGGCGCGATCCGCGGCCGGTTCTTCATCGACGGCACGGGCGACGGCGACCTCGCGGCGTGGTCGGGTGCACC
The DNA here is from genome assembly GCF_004959775.1 of Agromyces sp. H66. Lineage (GTDB taxonomy): Bacteria > Actinomycetota > Actinomycetes > Actinomycetales > Microbacteriaceae > Agromyces. The sequence continues at coordinate 504,883 of NZ_SJZG01000001.1, read as the reverse complement.
GTACGAGCGCTCCGAGCACCTCATGTACCCGTCGCTCATGTTCCGCATCAACGGCGTGCACCCCGACGAAGCCGGCCCGGCGTGGAAGACGGTGCGCCGCCTCATGGAGGAGGCCGAGGCGGCCGGCACGCATCGGTTCCCGCGCAAGAAGCCGATCGTGCGGCCGCAGCGCAATCCGCTGGAGTGGCGCTCCAATCTCACCCAGCTCTCGAACGAGGACGGCTCGGCGATCGACGGCACCGACGTATTCCAGCTGACCCGCGGCGAGATCCAGGGCCGGCAGCAGGTGAAGGACGCGTTCGCCTTCATCAAGCAGGTCACGCCCGGCTTCCAGGACTCATACATCGTCGACATCGCCCCGTCCATCGGCATCCGCGAGACGCGGCGCATCATCGGGCAGTACCAGCTCACGGAGCAGGACGTGCTCGGATGCGCCGACTTCGACGACACCATCGGCGTCAACGGCTGGCCGGTGGAGGCGCATGTCGTGGGCGACGTGGAGTTCCGATTCGCGCCGGCGGACTCCCGCGGCTTCAACCACCTGCCGTACCGGATGCTGGTGCCACAACTCGTGGACAACCTGCTCGTCGCCGGCCGCTGCGCCTCGATGACGCAGGGCGGCCAGTCGTCGGGCCGGGTCACCGGCCCCTGCTTCGCCATGGGCCAGGCCGCCGGCACGGCCGCCGACCTCGCCCTTTCGGGCGACGGAACGGCCGCGAACGTCGACGTGCCCACGCTGCAGCGCCGGCTCGAGGCCGACGGCGCGTACCTCGGCACCAGGACCCCGGAGGGCATGGAGATCGCCGTCGGCTGACCGCCTCGCGGGTTGAGGAGGCTCGCCCGCGGCCCTCTCGAATCCCGGTCAGCGCGATCGGAAGATCTGCGGGTTCGCGTTGCGGTAGGCGCCCGCGATGCCCTCCGCCGCGCGCTGCAGCACGGGCATGACCGTCTCACGCAGGGACGACTCGGACTCGCGCACGGTGGTCGACGACGCCGTCAGTCCGCCGACGGCGCGACCATCGACCACGATGGGCACCGCGACCGCCACCTGGCCCGGGTGCAGTTCCTCCATCGACACGTCGTAGCCGCGCTCCCGCACGAGGGTGAGCCGCTCACCCAGCACCTCCGGATCGGTGATGGTGTGCGGGGTGTGCTGCTCGAGCCGCGCCTTCTTGAGGTAGCGCTTCAGATCCCGCTCGGCGAGGTCGGCGAGCAGCACCTTACCGACGGCCGTGGCATGGGCGGGCAGGCGGGTGCCGATGCGGATGGCGTCGGGAAGCGGGCGGCGGTCCTCGACGCGCGCGACGTGGATGACCTCGGTGCCGTCGAGCACCCCCGCGCTGCACGTCTCGCCGGTCGTCTCCACGACGTCGGCCATGTAGGGGTACGCGACCTCGGGCAGCGACGAGCGCTGGAAGTAGCCGGCGCCGAGCTCGAGGATGCGGGGCGTGAGCCGCCATTGGCCGCTCTGCGCGACCGCGTATCCCAGGTGCTCGAACGTGAGCAGGATGCGGCGCACGACGGGGCGCGAGAGGTTCACCCGCGTCGCGATCTCGGCGACGCTCAGGGTCGCGTCGCGTTCACCGAACGCGCGAAGCACCTCCACGCCTCGTTCGATGCTCTGAATCCGGTCGCGCGACCGCTCTGTCGCCACCGCCACCCCCACTTGTACGCACTGCGTTCAGGACCTCCCCATCCTATGCCGACGCGGAGGCAGTCGCCGACGTCGCACGGCGCAGGATCGTCACGATGCCGGCATCGCCGTCGACGCGCACGAGGTCGCCCGTGCGGATCGCCTCGAGTGGATCGGGCGCGACCTCGACCACCGTCGGCACGCGCGTGACGATCGCGCCGAGCACGGCCTTCGTGGTGAGCACGTTGAACACCATGGCCGCCGGCGCCGTGCCCATGAGGCGGGTGCTCTGGAAGAAGCCCGACCATCCCGACGAACCCTTCGCCCCCGGGAACACGAGCACTCTCCCGGTGAAGCACTGCCCGAACAGCTCGTGCCGCGGCTCGATCACCGTGCCCGTCGCCACGTCGATGCCGCCGAAGCCCGAGATCGAGTCGTGGGTGACGAGCGCCTCGGCCTCGACGACGCCCGGCACGATGCCTCGGCCGCGCAGCTCGAGGACGGCTGCCGCTGCCCGCCCTGGCTCCCCCACGCTCACCGCAGCCCTCCGCGCCAGGTGCCCGTGACCGCGGCGTCGATGCACTCGTCGAGGGCGCCGAACCATGCCTCGATCCCGAGGATCGCGGGCAGGTAGTGCGCCTGCTTCGCCGAGTCGGTGGCGAACACGCGCGTTCCGGGCGGCGCCGCCTTCGACATCGCCGGGCAGGAGTCGGTGAGCACGCGGCCGCCCGCGCGCGTGATCGTGCGGGTGTAGCCGTTGCGATCGGCCATCGTGCGCAGCGCCCGCGGGGTCATCACCCAGAGTTCGGTGCCGGCGTGCAACCGGCGATCCTCGAGCAGGTACGCGATGCGCGCGATCTGATCGAGAGACGCGTGCGGGCACCCCAGCAGCACGAAGTCGACGTCGGTGCTCGAGCCCTGCGCGTTGAGGGTCTCGTAGACCCATTCGCGTTCGCGGCGACCGTAGCGGATCGGCTCGGGCGCGGCGCGACCGCCGAAGGCCGCGTCGAGGTTCGGCGCCACGGGCGTGACGCCCGGGATGTGGTAGAGCTCCACGCCGCCGGAGGTGGCCGTCGCCGCGCCGAAGTGCTTGAGGTCGGCGAGGTCGGGCTGCCCGAGGTCGCCGACGACGGCCGGCCGGGCCTCCTCCACCTCGCCGCCGACGAAGTACCCGAACATCCCCCACTCCTGGAAGCCGTCGACCGGCACCTCGGCCTCCACGAGATGCGTCGCGAAACGGTTCTCCGGCAGGTGGTTGCCCCAGTACGGGATCCTGCCGGTGAGGCTCGCGGCACCGGTGGATGCCCCGCCCTCGCAGTTCGTGCGGGCGCCGAGCACCGAGTTGGCATACACGACGGCCGACGACTCCATCCACGCGACGTGCTCGCCGCGCACCGGCAGATTTCCCACCTGGTACGGCGTGCACGTCGCGAGGATGTTGACGCCGCGCTCGCTGTAGTACGACTCGGCACTGCCCTGCAGCTCGATCGATTGCGGCGAGTACGCGGTCAGCCCCGCGGCATCCTCACCGAATCCGTGCTGCAACTGGCAGGTGGGCACCTTCATGCGCGGGATCTCGATGTCGCGGTCGCAGTCGAGGTTGATGACGGCGTAGGCCCTCGCCCAGCCGCCTTCCTCGAACAGCCGCTGCTTCGCCGGCGACGGCTGCGTCATGGTCCCCGCCACGTTGCGCGTCTCGACGAGGCGATCGGCGCCGAGGGCGTCGCCGTATCGGACCAGCAGGTCCATGGCCGCCGCGACCGCCTCGCCCTCGGCGCCGTCGCGCATCCGCTTCTCCTCGTCGGTGAGGAACATGGCGAGCTCCTGTCTCGTGATCGTCTCCGTGGTGGATGTCCTTGTCGATGGATGTCGCCGCCGAAGGTCGGCGGTGAAGGACGCCACCGCGCAGGCGTGTGATCAACGTCGTCGCGGCTGGCCCTGCCGTCCCTTTCGCCAACTCGGCCCCTCGCGTCGTTCCACCTCGCTCAGGGTAACCCACGCCAGGTCGAATTTGCACGCTCTGCGTGCGTCATGAACACAATGCGGGCCAGCGCATGTCGCGAGGAGAGACTGGTGCGTCCCGCTCGCGTCCCGGCAGCGGCCCGTCCCCCGACCGCGCTCACCTCCCGCTCATTCCGACATTTCATGGAATGATGTACCGTATCCGGCGTGCACGTCCGACGGCCGGGGCACGGCCGCGACAACCAGGAGGAGGACGCATGAACTCGAGCGAGCCCACTCCACGGCCCCCGATCCGGCTGGGCCTGCGTGCCAATGCAGCGCAGTTCACGATGCTGGTCGCGATCAACGCGCTGGTCGGTGGCATGGTCGGCCAGCAGCAGACGGTGCTGCCGCTCCTCGCCGAGAGCGAGTTCGGCCTCACCGGCTACACGTTCATGTTCACCTACGTGATCGCCTTCGGCATCAGCAAGGCCATCGCGAACTACTTCGCGGGCACCTGGTCGGACCGGTACGGCCGCAAGCCGGTCCTCATCGCGGGCTGGCTGTTCGCGGTGCCGGTGCCGCTGCTGCTGATCTGGGCCCCCGACTGGGGCTGGGTGGTGGCGGCCAACGTGCTTCTCGGCGTCAACCAGGGGCTGACCTGGTCGACCACGGTGATCATGAAGATCGACCTGGTCGGACCGAAGCAGCGGGGCCTGGCGATGGGCCTGAACGAGGCCGCCGGCTATGGTGCCGTCGCCGTCACCTCGATGGCGGCCGGCTACCTGGCCGCGGAGTTCGGCCTGCGGCCCGCGCCGTTCCTGCTCGGCCTGACCTACACCGCGATCGCGCTGGGGTTGTCCACGCTGGCGGTCAGGGAGACGCGAGGTCACGCCGAGGTCGAGGCATCCGCTCACGTACCTCGTTCCGACGGCCGGCACGACCACTTGCACGGTGGGCTCGGCAGCCGCGAGGTGTTCACCCAGACCAGCTTCCGCGAGCCGGCGCTCTCCTCGGCGAGTCAGGCGGGGCTCGTCAACAACCTCAACTTCGGACTGTCGTGGGGACTGTTCCCATTGCTGTTCGCGAGTTCGGGCCTTCCCGTCGGGCAGATCGGGCTGCTCTTCGCGCTCTATCCGGCGGTCTGGGGCGTCGGCCAGCTCTTCACCGGGGCCCTGTCGGACCGCTGGGGTCGAAAGCCGCTCATCGCGACCGGCATGTTCACCCAGGCGGCCGCCCTCGCCGTGATCGCCGCGGCCGACGGCTTCGGGCCCTGGGTGGCCGGGACCATGCTGCTCGGCGCGGGCACGGCGATGGTCTACCCGACACTGCTCGCCGTGATCGGAGACGTGGCGCACCCGGCCTGGCGGGGGCGAGCGGTGGGCATCTACCGGGTCTGGCGCGACCTCGGCTACGCGGTCGGCGCGCTCATGGGCGGCGTCGTCGCCGACCTGTGGAGCCTGCGCGCGGCCGTCTGGGTGGCCGCGGCGGTCAGCGTCGTCTCCGCACTCGTCGTCGCCGTGAGGATGTACGAGACCCATCACCGTCCCACCGACACGACCGCTGAGGGAGCCGACCATGGGTGACCGATCCCGCAAGGAGGCGCTGTTCGCCGAGTTCGCCGCGGTCGGCAAGGTCCTCGGCAATCCCAAGCGGCTCGAGCTCCTCGACCTCCTCGGTCAGGGGGCCCGCAGCGTCGAGGAACTCGCCGCCGAGGCATCCATCGGCATGAGCACCTGTTCGGCGCACCTGCAGAGCCTGCGGGAAGCAGGACTGATCGACGCCCGCCGCGAGGGGAAGCGGATCTACTACTCGCTGACCGGTGACGACGTCGCCGCCCTGTGGGAGCACCTGCGCCGGGTCGCCCAGGCACATCGCCCGCACACCGAACTCGCCCGTCGCGCCTACCTCGGCCCCGAGGACACCGACGCCATCGACACCGACGAGCTGCTCCGCCGCCTCGACGAGGGTGACGCGGTCATCCTGGATGTCCGGCCGGGGCCGGAGTACGCCGGCGGGCACCTCCCGGGTGCCACGCACATCCCCCTCGAGGAGCTCGCCGACCGGTTGTCGGAATTGCCCCGCGACCGCGAGATCGTCGCGTACTGCCGCGGGCGGTACTGCGTCCTCGCCTACGACGCCGTGCGACTGCTCGATGCCCACGGGCTCCACGCCCGACGGGCCGCCGACGGCGTTCTGGAGTGGCGCCTGGCCGGGCTCCCGGTCGAGACCTGACGCGGCGAGAATCTCGCCGACCCACCGCCCGCGCCATACGTGCGTCCTCCGCGCCAGTCGAGGTGGCGCGGAGCGCGCAGAAGTGGCGCACGACAGGAGCCGCGGTGAAACGTGATGGAGCCGCCTGTGGGAATCGAACCCACGACCTATTCATTACGAGTGAATCGCTCTGCCGACTGAGCTAAGGCGGCGTGACCAGCGCATCGCCGTGCGATCCGGCTGGCACGAGAGTCCATGTTAGCGGATCTGACGGCGGCCGTTGACCACCCTCAGCAGCGGGGATCGCTCGCGGGCACGGTGCCGTCGATGAGGAACGCCTCGACGGTGTCGTCGACGCAGGCGTTGGACTTGTTATAGGCCGTGTGGCCCTCGCCGTCATAGCTCACGAGCACCCCGCTCTCGAGCTGGTCGGCGAGTTCCACCGCCCAGTCGTAGGGCGTGGCCGGGTCGCCCGTGGTGCCGATCACGAGGATCGGCGCCGCACCCTCGGCGTGGATCGGCTCGCGCTCGCGCTCACTTCGATGCGGCCAGTTCACGCACGCGAGGTCGCCGAAGCCGAAGTACGGTCCGATGGTCGGCGCCGCAGCCGCGACCGAGGCGGCCTTCTGGCGCATGACGCCGACGTCGGACTGGTACGTGTAATCGAGGCAGTTGATCGCCCGGAACGATTCGGTCGAGTTGTCGCGATAGGTGCCGTCCTCGTTGCGTCCGTTGTATCCGTCGGCGAACGAGAGCGCGTAGTCGGCCTCGCCGAACATGACGGACTCGAGCATCTGGCTCAGGTACGGCCACGAGTCGGCGCTGTAGAGCGGGTAGATGATGGCGGTCAGCAGCGTGTCGGCGCCGACCATGCGGCCGTCGGAGCCGCGCAGTGGGCTCGCGTCGACCGAGGCGAGCAGGCGGCCGACCTCGGCCATGCCTTCGTCGGCCGTGCCGTCGAACGGGCACTCCGTTCCCGTCAGGCAGTCCTCGAGGTAGGCATGCAGCGCCTGCTCGAAGCCGATCGCCTGCGCCTCGGTGACCTCGGCGTCGCTCGCCGACGGGTCGATCGCGCCGTCGAGCACGAGGCGGCCGACCTTGTCGGGGTAGAGCTCCGCGTAGGTCGCTCCGAGGAACGTGCCGTACGAGTAGCCGAGGTAGTTGAGCTGCTCGTCGCCGAGGATCGCCCGCAGCAGGTCGAGGTCGCGCGCCGCGCTCACGGTGTCGACCTCGCCGAGGAGGTCGCCCGTTCGCTCGGCGCAGGCCTGTCCGAACTCCGCCGAGGCCGTGCCGACCGCCTCGACCCACTCGTCGCTGCCGCGCTCGGCGGGCACGATGCCGTAGAGGTACTCGTCCATCTGCTCGGCGTCGTAGCACGCCACCGCCGACGACCGGCCGACTCCGCGCGGGTCGAAGCCCACGACATCGAACCGCTCCTGCAGCGGCTCGCCGACCGCGTAGGCGAGCGACTCGGCGATGAACTCATACCCCGATCCGCCGGGACCGCCCGGGTTCACGAGCAGCGAGCCGATCCGGTCGCCACCGGCGACCTGGCGCACGAGTGCGAGCTCGATCTCGCCGCGTTCGGGGTCGTCCCAGTCGAGCGGCGCGGTCGCGGTCGCGCAACCGAGCCCGTCGCCGCAGCGCTCCCATTCGAGCACCTGCGTGTAGAACGGTCGCAGCGCCTCCGCGACGTCCTCGCCGGTCGGGGTCGAGCGCGGCTTCTCGACGTCGAGAAGCGAGGGCAACGGCACGCACCCCGCGAGCGCGAACATCGCCACGAGCACGCCGGCGACGGCGCCGAGACGTGCCCGCCGCGACATCCGCCCGGTCGTCGTGGTGTGCTTCGGCCCGGTCATGCGGCTCCCCGTTCGGTCGTGGTGGTGCGGATCGCGCTCACGAGCATCGCCTCGAGGGCGAGCGCGGGTTGCACGTTGCCGTCGATGCGCTCGCGCGCGACCTGGATGGCGTCGAGCGTCGCGAGCGTCGTCGCGGGCGCAGCGGATGCCGCGGCCCGACGCATCTCGGATTCGATCTCGCGGTTGACGAGGTCGACCCGGGCGTCGAGCTGGATCAGCAGGATGTCGCGGTAGAGCGAGGCGAGGTCGACGAGGATGCGGTCGATGCCGTCGCGCAGGCTCCTCGTGGCGCGGCGCTTCTGGTCGTCTTCGAGGGCCTTCAGCTGGGGCCGGAGCGCCGCCGGAACCGGCTGCCCCGGGGCGAGGCCGAGCGAGTGCAGCGCGTGCGCACGCTCCTCCGCGTCACGAAGCTCGGTGATCGCCTTCGCGTCGTCGCCGGCGATCTCGAGGAACCGCGCCGCGGTCATGACGGCCGTCGCCGCCGACCGCACCGTGAGGGCGAGCCGTAGGGTCTCGGCGCGACGGAGTCTCGCCTCCTCGCTCGTCGCAAGCCGGTGCGCCATGCCGATGTGGCACTGCGCCTCGCGTGCCGAGCGCTCGGCGAGCACGGGTTCGATACCGTCGCGGCGCTCCAGGAGCGCGGCCACCTCGGCCACCGAGGGCATCTGAAGCCGCACGGTGCGCACGCGCGAGCGGATGGTGGGGATGAGGTCGGCCTCGCTCGGTGCGCAGAGGATCCAGACCGTGCGCTCGGGCGGCTCCTCGAGCTCCTTCAGCAGGAAGTTCGAGGTCTGCTCGGTCATGCGGTCGGCGTCCTCGACGATGATGACCCGGTGCCGCCCGACCGACGGGGAGTAGTGCGAGCGTCGCACGATCTCGCGCACGTCGTCGCGCTTGATGATGACGCCCTCGGTGGCGAGCACCTGCAGGTCGGGATGGCTGCGCGCCTCGACCTGGATGCGGGTCGCCTCGTCGCCGTCGGGCCGGCCCGAGATGAGCGCCGTCGCGAACGCGTAGGCGAGGTTCGACCGCCCCGAGCCGGGCGGACCCGTGATGAGCCACGAGTGCGTCATCTGCTGCGATGCGGCCGACGAGGCGTCGGCGGCCTCGGCCGCCGACCGGAACACGGCGATCGCCTGTTCCTGCCCGGTCAGGTCGCTCCACACGCTCACGAGACCACGCTACCTTCCGCCGCCGACCGTGGATCCGCGCGGGCTCAGACGAGGCCGGCGACGCGGTCGCGGATGGTCGCGGCGATGTCGTCGGCGGGGAGACTCCCGTCGACGACGAGGAACCGGCCGGGCTCGGCGGCCGCGAGCTCGAGGTAGGCCGTGCGCACGCGGTCGTGGAACTCGGATGCCTCGGCCTCGAGCCGGTCGTACCGCGTTCGCGCCCGGTCGAGCCGGGCGCGTGCCGCCGCCGCGTCCAGGTCGAGGAGGATCGTGAGGTCGGGGCGAAGTCCCTCGGTCGCCCATTCGGAGACGTACCGCACCTCTTCGGGGTCGAGCACGCGCCCGGCGCCCTGGTACGCGACCGACGAGTCGATGTAGCGGTCCTGGATCACGATGTCGCCGCGTTCGAGGGCGGGACGCACGACGGTCGCCACGTGGTGCGCGCGGTCGGCGGCGTACAGAAGCGCCTCGGCCCGCGGCGCGATGTCGCCGCGGTGGTGCAGCACGATCTCGCGCACCTCGATGCCGACCTCGGTCCCACCCGGCTCGCGCGTGCGCACGACCGTGCGCCCGTGCCCCTCGAGCCACCCCTCGAGGAGCTCCGCCTGCGTCGTCTTGCCCGAGCCGTCGCCGCCCTCGAGCGTGATGAAGAGGCCGCGGGTCACGTGGTGCTCTTCTTGGCCGGCGCCTTCTTCGCGGGTGCCTTCTTCGCGGCCGTCGTACGGGTCGTGCGCTTGGCGCGCGGCGCGACGGGGCCCTTGTCGCGCTTCTGCTGGAGCAATTCCACCGCACGCTCGAACGTGATGTCCTCGACCGACTCCGCACGCGGGATCGTCGCGTTCGTGGTGCCGTCGGTGACGTACGGTCCGAACCGGCCGTCCTTCACCTTGATGGGCTTGCCGCTCACCGGATCGGCGTCGAACTCCTTGAGCGCGCTCGACGCCCGGCGCGCACCGTACTTCGGCTGCGCGAACAACTCCTGCGCACCCGCGAGGTCGATCTCGAAGATCGCGTCCTCGCTCGGCAGCGTGCGGGTGTCCGTGCCCTTCTTGAGGTACGGACCATACCGGCCGTTCTGCGCCGTGATCTCGTCGCCCGACTCGGGGTCGACGCCCACGACGCGCGGCAGGTCGAGCAGCTTCAGGGCCGTGTCGAGGTCGACCTCCTCGATCTGCATGCTCTTGAAGAGCGACGCCGTGCGCGGCTTCGGCGCGGCGGCCTTCTTCGCGCCGCGCTTGGGCTTGGGTGCTTCGACGACCTCGCCGGTGGCCGCATCGACGGCCGCTTCGGGCTCGGGCTCGACCTCGGTCACGTACGGGCCGAACCGGCCGTCCTTCACGACGACCTGCTTGCCGTTCGCCGGGTTGACACCGAGCACCCGGTCGCCCTGCACGGGCGCCTCGATGAGCTCGCGGGCCTTCGCCTCGGTGAGCTCGTCGGGCGCGAGGCCCTCCGGCAGGTTCACGCGTCGCGGCGGGGCGTCGGGTGCGGCATCGGGGTCGACCGTCTCGAGGTAAGGTCCGTACTTGCCGATGCGCAGGGTGATGTCGGGCGCGATGCGGACCGAGTTGATCTCGCGGGCGTCGATGTCGCCGAGGTTGTCGACGACCTGCCGGAGCCCGCGGTGCCGGTCGGAGCCGAAGTAGAAGCTCGAGAGCCAGTCGACGCGATCGGCCTCGCCCGCGGCGATGTGGTCGAGGTCGTCTTCCATCTCGGCGGTGAAGTCGTACTCGACGAGGTCGCCGAAGTGCTCCTCGAGCAGGCGCACGACGGAGAACGCCACCCAGCTGGGCACGAGCGCCTGCCCGCGCTGCGTGACGTAGCCGCGGTCGAGGATCGTCGAGATGATCGACGCGAAGGTCGACGGGCGTCCGATGCCGAGCTCCTCCAGGCGCTTGACGAGGCTGGCCTCGGTGTAGCGCGGCGGCGGACTGGTCTCGTGACCCTTCGCCTCCAGATCGGCGAGCCCGAGCGACTGACCCTCCTGCAGCGGCGGCAGCTTGGCGTCACCGGGGGCGTCGTCGGCGTTCCGCTCCTCGTCGCGGCCCTCCTCGTAGGCGGCGAGGAAGCCGCGGAAGGTGATCACCGTGCCGCTGGCCGTGAACTCGGCGATGGTGCCGCCGACTGCGACGGATGCCCCGGACGGCGTCGCAGCCTCGGCCGCGGTCGGCCCGACCTCGATCGTGACGGTCGCGGTCTGGCCCTTCGCATCGGCCATCTGCGATGCGACGGTGCGCTTCCAGATGAGGTCGTAGAGCTTGAACTCGCTGCCGCGCAGCACGTTCTGCAACTCGGCCGGCGTGCGGAACACGTCGCCCGACGGACGGATCGCCTCGTGCGCCTCCTGCGCGTTCTTCGACTTGCTCGCGTAGACTCGCGGCGCGTCGGGAATGGAGTCGGCGCCGTAGAGCGCGGCCGCCTGCTTTCGCGCGGCCGTGATCGCCTGCTGCGACAACGCGGTCGAGTCGGTGCGCATATAGGTGATGTAGCCGTTCTCGTAGAGCGACTGCGCGACGCGCATGGTGTCACGTGCCGAGAGCCGGAGCTTCCGGGCCGACTCCTGCTGCAGCGTGGAGGTGGTGAACGGCGCCGCGGGACGGCGCGAGTAGGGCTTCGACTCCACCTTCGCGACCCTGCGGGCGACCCCATCGGCCCGCAGCGCCTCGACGAGGGCCTCGGCGACCGCCTCGTCGAGCACGACGGCCTTCGACTTCAGCTTGCCCGCGTCGTCGAAATCGCGACCCGTGGCCACCCGCTCGCCGCCGAGCCGCACGAGCCGGGCCTCGAATGCAGGGCCGTCCGAGGCATCCGTCGCCCCCGTGAACCGGCCGATGAGGTCCCAGTAGCCCGCCGCCACGAACGCCAACCGCTCGCGCTCACGGTCGACGACGAGTCGGGTCGCGGCCGACTGCACGCGACCCGCGGAGAGACCGGGGCCCACCTTGCGCCAGAGCACCGGCGAGACCTCGTACCCGTAGAGCCGGTCGAGGATGCGGCGGGTCTCCTGCGCGTCGACGAGCGCGGTGTCGAGATCGCGCGTGTTGTCCTTCGCCTTCTCGATCGCGTCTTTCGTGATCTCGTGGAACACCATGCGCCGCACGGGGACCTTGGGCTTCAGCTCCTGCAGGAGATGCCACGCGATGGCCTCGCCCTCGCGGTCCTCATCGGTGGCGAGCAGGAGTTCGTCGGCGTTCTTCAGGGCGCGCTTCAGATCGGCGACCGTCTTCTTCTTCGCGTCGGACACCACGTAGTACGGCTCGAAGCCGTTCTCGACGTCGACGGAGAACTTGCCGAGCGACCCCTTCTTGAGCTCGGCGGGCAGGTTCTTCGGCTCGATGAGGTCGCGGATGTGGCCGACCGATGAGAGCACCTCGTAGCCGTCGCCGAGATACTGGGCGATCGACTTCATCTTGGTCGGCGACTCAACGATGACCAACTTCTTCGCGCCTGCCACCAGACTCCTCTTACTCCTGAATAGGGGGGATCGCACAGTCCGAGCTCGCCCCCCGAGCGGTGTGCCGTCGATCGGCGGTACGGAGCCGCCGTCAGCCACACCATACACATACTCACCGTGAGTGCACTCACTCGGTCCCGCGATGGGGCGGGGAAACGCCTCGCGCCACCCCCTTGCACATCGCCGGTCGCGGAGGAGAATGGCGGCATGGACACCTCTTCCGCGAGCTCGTACACCGCCAAGCTGATCGACGGTCCGCTCGAGGGGAAGACGGTCGCGACCGCCTTCCTCGAGTCAGGCGACCCGCGCCCGAGACTCGAGCTGAACGCCGAGCAGGGCAAGCGCTACATCTACACCCGGGGCTCCGGACTGGAGTTCGCCGGCGACGACGACGACCGTCCGACGGCGGTCGAGTACCGCTTCATCGAGACCGTCTTCGACTGAGTCGCACGGGCGAGCGGGCGGGCCGCCCTCAGCCGTCCCAGCGCCGGATGAGCGCCGCCAGTGCCTGGCCGCCGCCGATGCACATCGTCACGATCCCGTACTCCAGGTCGCGCCGGTGCAGGTCGAGGGCGGCGCGCACGGTGAGGATCGCGCCGGTCGCGCCGACGGGGTGTCCGAGCGCGATCGCTCCGCCGTAGGGGTTGGTGCGTTCGGGGTCGAGTCCCGCGTCGCGGATCACGGCGACGGCCTGCGCCGCGAAGGCCTCGTTCAGCTCGATCGTGCCGATGTCGGCCGGGGTCAGGCCGGTCTGCTCGAACAGCCGGGCCAGGGCGATGACGGGCGCGTACCCCATGAGCTCGGGCTCGATGCCGGCGGTCGCCACCGCCTCGATCGTGGCGAGGCCGCCCACGCCGCGATCGCGCACGTCGGCCTCGCGCATGAGCACGACGGCGCCCGCGCCGTCGTTGATTCCCGAGGAGTTGCCGGCCGTCACCGAGCCGCCCTGCTGGAAGGCGGGGCGGAGGCCGGCGAGCGCCTCGAGCGTCGTGCCGGGGCGCGGATGCTCGTCGGCGACGACCTCGACTGGCTTCCGCCCGCCGGTGGTGAACGGCACGATCTCCTCGGCGAAGGCCGCCCGCGCGGCATCCGTCGCCGCCCGGCGCTGGCTCTCGACGGCGAACTCGTCCTGCTCGACGCGGGAGACGCCGTAGCGCGCCGCGACGTTCTCGGCCGTGACGCCCATGTGCGACCCGGTGAACGGGTCGGTGAGCATCGCCACCGTGCCGTCGACGAGGGTGCGGTCCCCCAGCCGATCGTTGAAGCGGGCGTCGAAGTCGTAGAACGGCATGCGGCTCATGTTCTCGTCGCCGCCGGCGAGCACCACGTCGACGCCGCCCCAGAGCAACTCCTGGGCACCCGACCAGATCGCCTGCAGGCCCGAGCCGCACAGCCGGTTGACCGTGAAGGCGGGCACCCGCACGGGCAGCCCCGCCGCGAGGGCGACCCGCCGCGCGTTGTACGCGTCGCCGGCGACCTGGCCGATGCAGCCCATCACCACCTCGCCGACCTCGTCGCCGCCGACTCCGGCGCGAGCGAGCGCCTCCGTTGCCGCGGCGGCGCCCAGTTCGTGCGCCGGCGTGCCGCGGAACGCCCCACCGAACGTGCCGATCGGGGTGCGAGCCCCTGCGACGATCACGACCTTCTCACTGCGCATCGATCACTCCTCTTCGAATCGGTGCCGACGGAACCGGTCAGGCGACCGGGACCGGCACGTGCCGCTCCTCGACACCGCTGTAGACCGAGAGCGGGCGGATGAGCGCATTGGCCGCGGCCTGCTCGATGATATGCGCCGTCCAGCCCGTGACCCGGCTCGCCACGAACAGCGGCGTGAAGATCTCGGTGTCGAAGCCCATGAGGTGGTACGCGGGCCCCGACGGATAGTCGAGGTTCGGATGGATGCCCTTGCGGGCCACGAACTCGGCCGAGAGCGTGTCGTAGAGCTCCGCGACATCCGGCCGGTCGTAGTACGCGATCAGGGTGTCGAGCGCCGTCTTCATCGTGGGAACCCGGGAGTCGCCGTTCTTGTACACGCGGTGCCCGAACCCCATGATCTTGCGCTTCTCAGCGAGTGCCTCGTCGAGCCACGGCACCACGTTCGCGGCGGTGCCGATCTCGTCGAAGATGTGCATGACGGCCTCGTTGGCACCGCCGTGCAGCGGTCCCTTGAGCGCGCCGATCGCGCCGACGACCGCCGAGTACAGGTCGGAGAGCGTCGATGTGATCACCCGGGCGGTGAACGTGGACGCATTGAAGGAGTGCTCGGCGTAGAGGATCATCGACACGTCGAACGCGTCGACGACGACCTCGTCGGGCACCTCTCCGAAGCTCATGTACAGGAAGTTGGCGGAGTAGCCGAGGTCGTCGCGCGGCTCGACGAGCTCCTGGCCGCGACGGCGCCGCTGGTCGTACGCGACCACGGCGGGGAGCGCCGCGAAGAGCGCCTTCGCCTTGGCCAGGTTCGCCTCGGGACTCGCATCGTCGGCGGCCGGGTCGGATGCCCCGATCACGCTCACGGCCGTGCGCACCACGTCCATCGGGTGCGCCGTCGTCGGCAGCAGGTCGATCGCAGCCTTCACGTTCGGTTGCAGCGTCCGCCCGGCGCGCTCGGCGGCGCGGAACTCCGCCAGCTGCGCGGCCTCGGGGAGTTCACCGTGCCAGAGAAGGTACGCGACCTCTTCGAAGGACACGGATGCCGCGAGCTCCTGCACGGGATACCCGCGGTACAGCAGCGAGTTCGTCTCGGGATTCACCTTCGAGACGGCCGTGTGGTCGACGGCCACCCCAGCGAGCCCCTTGAAGATCACCTGGTCGGTCATGCCTGCTCCTCCCGCGCGACGGTGAAGTTGAAGATCGAGGTGTCGAAGCGGTTGTAGCCCTCGTAGTCGAGGAGCTCGTAGAGGTCGGCACGATGCTGCATGCGGCCGAGCATGCCGTTGAGCGTGCCGGTCGTGTCGAGCTCGTCGAGGCCGCGCTCGGCGGCGCCCATCGCGAGCCGCAGCAGCGACACCGGCCAGATGACGATGTTCATGCCGACGTTCGCGAGCTGCTCCACGGTGAAGAGCTCGCTCTTGCCGAACTCGGTCATGTTCGCGAGCAGCGGCACGTCGACCGCCGCGCGGATCGCCGCGAACTCCTCGAGCGAGGCCATCGCCTCGGGGAAGATCGCGTCGGCGCCCGCGTCGACGAGCTTCTTCGCACGGTCCACCGCGGCGTCGAGGCCGTCGACGGCCCGGATGTCGGTGCGCGCCATGATCAGGAAGTTCTCGTCGCGACGGGAATCGACGGCCGCGCGGATCCGCTGCAGCGCGGTCGACTCGTCGACCACCTGCTTGCCGTCGAGGTGCCCGCAGCGCTTGGGGTTCACCTGGTCCTCGATGTGCAGGCCGGCGAGGCCGGCATCCTCCATCTCCTGCACGGTGCGGGCCACGTTCATGGGCTCGCCGAATCCCGTGTCGGCGTCGATGATCGCGGGCAGCTCGGTCATCCGGGTGATCTGCCTCCCGCGGCCCGCCACCTCGCTGAGCGTGGTCAGGCCGATGTCGGGCAGGCCCAGGTCGGCCGACAGCACGGCGCCCGAGATGTAGACGCCGTCGAAGCCCTTTCGCTCGATCAGCCGCGCCGAGAGCGGGTTGAACGCGCCCGGGAACCGCAGGATCTCGCCGGTGGCGAGGCGCTCCCGGAATCGGCGGCGCTTCTCGTGGGCTGGTGTCTGTGCGTACAGCATGGTGACCTCCTAGAAGATGCCGACGGGTGTGTCGACCTGTGCGAGCACGCCGGGTGCGGCGACGATGGTGAGCTGGGCGAGCTCCTCGGGACCCAGCTCCGGAAGGCGCTGGGCGACGTCGAGGAATCGCTCGATCTCGGCGGCCTCGAGCACGTCGGCCGCGAGGGTGCGGAACTTCTGCACGTACTGCTCGCGTCCGAACGGACGGGCGCCGAGCGGGTGCGCGTCGGCGACGGCGATCTCGTCGACGATCTCGCCGCCGTCGGCGAGGGTGATCACGACCCGCCCGCCGAACGCCTTCTCGGCGATGTCGAGCGAGTGGTAGCGGCGCGTCCACTCGGGGTCCTCGACCGTGGTGACCTTGCGCCACAGCTCGACGGTGTCGGGCCGGCCGGCGCGCTCGGGAGCATACGAGTCGACGTGGTGCCAGGTGCCGTCCTGCAGGGCGACGGTGAAGATGTACGGGATGGAGTGGTCGAGCGTCTCGCGCGAGGCCGCGGGGTCGTACTTCTGCGGGTCGTTCGCGCCCGAGCCGATGACGTAATGCGTGTGATGCGACGTGTGGATGACGACGCTCGCGATCTTCGACGGGTCGGCGACGAGTTCGGGGTGCTCGCGGTGGAGCTTGCGGGCGAGGTCGATCCACGCCTGGGCCTGGTACTCGGCCGAGTGCTCCTTCGTGTACGAGTCGAGGATGGCACGCTTGGCCTCGCCCTCCTCGGGCAGCGGCACGTCGTAGTTGGCCTCGGGGCCGTCGAGGAGCCACGCGATGACGCCGTCCTCGCCCTCGTAGATCGGGGTCGGGCTCGTCTGGCCGCGCATCGCACGATCGACCGCCTCGACGGCCATCTTGCCCGCGAACGCGGGGGCGTGCGCCTTCCAGCTGGAGATCTCCCCCTTGCGCGACTGCCGCGTGGCAGTGGTCGTGTGCAGCGCCTGGCCGATCGACTGGAAGATCGTGGTGGCGTCGAGTCCGAGCAGCGTGCCGATGCCGGCCGCCGCCGACGGCCCGAGGTGGGCGACATGGTCGATCTTGTGCCGGTGCAGCGAGATCGCCTTCACCAGGTCGATCTGGATCTCATACCCCGTCGCCAGGCCGCGCACCAGGTCGCGGCCGGTGAGGCCGCGACCCGCGGCGAGGTGCTGCGCGACGGCCACGATCGGCGGGATGTTGTCACCCGGGTGCGAGTACTCCGCCGCGAGGAACGTGTCGTGGTAGTCGAGCTCGCGCACGGCGACCCCGTTCGCCCACGCCGCCCACTCGGGGCTCGTGCGGCGCGCGGCGTCGAGGCCGAAGACGGTCGCGCCCTCCCCGTGGATCGACACCGGATGCGACGTCGCCTGCGACCGCGCGGCCACGACGGGCTCGCGGTTGAGGGATGCCGCCGCGACCGCCGCGTTGTCGATGACGCGGTTGATCACCATCTCGGCGACCTCCTCGGTCACCTCGACGGGGTCGGCTGCGACCTCGGCGATCTTCCAGGCCAGCTGGCCGTCGCGAGCGAGGTTCTCGTCGCTGCGGTGGACGCGAACATGGTGGAGCTGCACGGTGGAGCCTTTCGGTGGAGTCGGTGTCGTGTCGGTCGGTGGGGTCGGATGCCTCAGGCCACGCGCGGCCCGCGCGGGACGTCTGGGGCCGCGGACGCCGCGGGCGTGGAGGGCGCCGCGGGCGTCGAGGGCGCCGCGGGTTCGGCGCCGGCGGGCGCCGTGGCGAGGGCGTTGGTGAGGCTCATGTGCAGGTGCACGTGGGTGGCGTGGGAGGCGAGCTCGGCGTCGCGCGCCAGGATCGCCTCGACGATGAGCAGGTGCTCGCCGGCGGCCGCACGCAGCCGCTCGGGGTTGTGCCGCGAGAGGCGGCGGATGCGGGCGGAGTGCAGTTGCACGCTGCGCAGCGCGGTGGCGAGGAAGGGGTTGGCGGCGGCCTCCTCGATCGCGTCGTCGAGGTCGTCGACGATCGCGAAGTACGGGGCGAGCCCCGGCTCGCCCTGTGCGAGGAGCCGCGGCGCTCCGAGCAGCCGATCACGGATGAGGAGGAACGGAACCGCCTCACCCCGCTGTGCGGCGAGCGCCGCCGCCTTCGCCTCGAGCGCCTCGCGGAGCTCGTACAGCGAGACGATGTCGTCGCGCGACACCGCGGTGACGACGGCTCCCCGGCCGGACGCGTCGACGAGTCCGTCGGCGGCGAGTTGGCGCAGGGCCTCGCGCACGGGGGTTCGGCTCACCCCGAGGCGAGTGGACTGCTCGACCTCCTGCAGCACGGTGCCGGGCCCCAGCACACCGTCGAGGATCTCGGTGCGGAGCGTGCGATAGGCGCGGTCACCAGCTCGCATCGTATCCCTCCCGTCGCCTCGGCGTTCGGCTTCATGTATACACGTCGCGACTTCGAGCGGCAAGTCCGCTCCATTGTCCCTGAATTTCCCGCACCTCTCTCATCTTCCAGTGGACGCGTGTGTATACATGACGTGCAGCAGAATGCCCCGGATGCCCCAGGCGGCCCAGGCATCCAGCCCGCAGCTCCCCTCGCCCTTGGTTCTGAGGAGATCCCCGCGACTGCGGAGGTCCCGGGCGAGAACGACCTCGATCAGCCGGAAGTCCTCAGATGCCGCGGGCCGGATGCCCCGAACCGGATGCTGCGGGCATCCGACGGGACGAAGGGCCCGCGCCACGCCCCTGCGGCCGGCGTAGCCTCGCGCCATGGAGGCAACAACGCCCGCAACGACGCCTGCGTCCACCCGCTGGCCCCCGATCGCCAAGGACGTCGCGTCCCTGACGGTGACGCCCAACCTCCTCGACTACGACGAGACCCGCGCATCCTTCAGCTGGGACGACGCCCGACGCGCGCTGACCGGGCTGCCCGGGGGCGTGAACATCGCCCACGAGGCGGTCGACCGGCATGCGACCGGCGCGCTCGCGGAACGTGACGCCCTGCGGTTCGTGCGTGCGGACGGCAGCATCCGCTCGCTCAGCTATGCGGCCCTGGCCGACGAGACCGATCGGTTCGCCAGCCTGCTGCGCACGCTCGGCGTGCAGCGCGGCGAGCGCGTGTTCTCGCTCCTCGGCCGGTCGCCCGCGCTCTACACGGCGGTGCTCGGCACGCTGAAGCACGGCGCCGTGTTCTGTCCCCTGTTCTCGGCGTTCGGCCCGGAGCCGGTGCGACAGCGACTCGAGCTCGGCTCGGGCAGCGTGCTGGTCACGACCAGGGCGCTCTACCGCAGGAAGGTCGCAGCCCTGCGCGACGACCTCCCCGCCCTGCGCCACGTGCTCCTCGTCGACGCCGACGGCGAACCGGAACGCGGCACCCTCGACCTCGGCGCCCTCATCGCCGAAGCGCCCCCGTACGGCGAGATCGCGGCGATGCAACCCGCAGCCCGAAACACCGCCCGAAGAACCCCCGCGCGAAGAGGCCGCGCCCGGGGCGGCCCCCGCAGCCGCGGCGGAGGCCGTGCCTGCGGTACCGCCGACCGAACGCCGTACGACGACGCCCGCCGTGGCGGCCGAACGCGTCGCGAACCTGCGCCGGGCCGTGGGCGCCCTGATGGCTCGCTCGAAGCGCGAGGTCCCGCACTACTACCTGAGCACCACGATCGACCTCGGTGCAGCGATGGACTGGATGCAGCGCGCGAACGCCGACCGACCGATCGCGACACGGCTGGTGACCGCAGCGCTGCTCCTCGCGGCCTCCGCGAAGGCCGCCAAGGAGGTCCCCGACGTCAACGGGTTCTTCGTCGACGGCGCATTCCAGCCGAGTCCGGCCGTGCACCTCGGGGTCGCCGTGGCGCTGCGCGGCGGCGGACTCGTCGCGCCGGCGATCCACGACGCCGATGCGCTCGCGCTCGACGAGCTCATGGAGCGGTTGCGCGATCTCGTCGCCCGCGCCCGGGCCGGGCGGCTCCAGCGCGCCGAGATGGCCGATCCGACCATCACGGTGACGAACCTCGGCGACCTCGGCGTGGAGACGGTCTTCGGCGTCATCTACCCGCCGCAGGTCGCCCTCGTGGGCTTCGGCCGCGTGGTGGAGCAGCCCCGCGCGGTGAACGGCATGATCGGCGTACGCCCGACGGTCACCGCGACGCTGTCGGCCGACCACCGCGCCAGTGACGGCCTGCGCGGGGGTCGCTTCCTCGCCCTCGTCGACGAGCTGCTGCAGAAACCGGAGGAGCTGTGAACGAACAGGATGCCCGCGCCGCAGTGCTGGACGCGATCAACGAGGTCGCGCCCGACGTCGACACCGAAGGACTGGACGCGTCGTCTCGGCTGCGCCAGGACCTCGAACTCGACTCGCTCGACTTCCTGCGGCTGCTCGAGGTGCTCGCGCAGTCGACCGGCGTCAGCACTCCCGAGGACGACTACGCCGACCTGATCACCGTGCAGCGCCTCGTCGACTACTTCGCCGCGCGCGCGGGATGATCTCCGAAGCACCTTGGCCCCTGCAGGAGAAATCGCTGCTTCCTGCGTGCGGGACAGGCATCGGGACACTTCCCCTGCACAAGCTGTCCTGCACGGGCTTCAGGTGGCGCGACCTCCGTCGGGTCGTCAGTGCGAGCCGGGCGGCCCGGCCCGCGCGGAGGCGGTGAGGGTCGTTCCCAGTGAGTCGAGCGCGGCGCCGACGGTGGCCACGGCGCCTTCGATCCGGCACGTCGTCAGCGTCGCCCCGTTGCGCGCCGCCGCTTCGGCCGCCAACTCGCACGGGATGCCCGCCACCGCGCCCGAGACGGCGTCGGCGGCGGCGAGCGCGGCGGCGTCGGCTGCGTTCGCCGCACGCTGCGACGCCACGAATGCGGACGCGACCGGGACCACCATCGCGGTGAGCGCCACCACCGCGCCGACGATGCCGACCGCCAGGACGGATGCCGCGCCCCGGTCGCGGGCGGCGGCGCAGCGCCAACGCACCAACGCCCACCAGCCCATCACCGACCTCCCGACACGGCGCACGACTCGGCCCGCAGGACCACGGCGGCGAGAAGCCCCCGGCCCGGCGCCTGCAGCGTGGCGCACACGAACTCGCCATCCTCGCTCACGACGAGCGACGCTCCGCCCGAGACCCGGTCGGCGATCGCGCCCGCCTCGGCCGCCGACTCGCCGCGGCCGAGCGCCCGGGCCGCATCGGCCGCGGCATCCGTGAGGCGCACGTGCTGCCCGACCAGCTGGACCGATGCGAGGCACGCGGCGAGCACGAGCGCGATCGCGGGCAGCGCGACGGCGAACTCCGCCGTCACGCTGCCCCGATCCCGATCAGCCGACCGTGAGCGCATTCCGCACGAGGTCGGTGAGGATGCCGCGAACCTCATCGCCCCGCAGGATGACGACGAGGAGCCCGGCGAACCCGACCGCCGCCATGGTGGCGACGGCGTACTCCGCGGTCGCGGCGCCCCGCTCTCCGGCGACGCGTCGGACGGCGGCGCGGAACGCGCGGCGGGTCGCCGAGTGCGGATCCGCCCGCTCGGCCGGTGCGGCGCGCTCGGGCTCGAGCGGCGCGGTCTGGTGGTGCATGGTGGTGTTCCTTCCTGTTCTGCCGGTCTCCCGGCGGGTGGGCGGCACGAGCCTGCTGGCGTCACGAGCCACCGCCGAGGGTGGCCGAGACGACGGAGACGAGGAGCGGCACGACGCCGAGGAGCACGAACGCGGGGAGCACGCAGGCCCCGAGCGGCAGCATGAGCCGCACGCCGAGCGCCGCGGCGCGCGCGGCGCCGTCGGCACGGGCGACCCTGCGGAGCCGGAACGCCTCGGCGCGGAGGAGGTCGGAGACCGGCGCACCCGCGCGAGCGGCCAGCGCGATCACGGCATCCGACGCCCCGCGATCGTGCGTCGCGATGCCGTTCGACGACAGCGCGTCGCCCACGATGCCGCGTGCGCGTTCGATCGAGGCGCCGCCCGACATCGCGATGGCGAGCAGCTCGAGCTCGAGTCCCGCGTCGGCGCGCGATGCCGAGGCGCGGGACGCGAGTCGGGCGCTCCAACGTCGCCCCGCCCAGAGGAGGAGCCCGCCGAGCACGACGCATGCCAGGCCGACGGGGTTGCCGAACAGGATCGCGACGGTGTCGAAGCCGAGCAGCGCGCCGAACGCGACCGCGATGAGCGGCAGGGCCAGCACTAGGCGCGCGCTGGCGACGGGACCGGCGAGCGCCGTGCGCACCTCGCGACGCAGTTGCGCCTCGTCGCGCAGCGATGCCGCGAGGTCGCGGAGACTCGTGGCGAGCGGGGCGCCCGATTCCGCCGCGACCGCCCAGGCCGCGGCGAGCACCGACCATGCACCCGCGGACGCGGGGTCGTCGGCCACGGAGCCGGCGATCGCCCCGGAGACGGACCCGCCGTCGGCCGCCGCCCGTGCTGCCGCCCCGAGCACCGCTCGCCGGGTGCGGGCGCCAGCACCCTCCGGACGCCCGATGCCGCGGGCGGCCTCGCCGCGGAGCGCCGTCTCGGGCTCGTCGCCGACGTGCCCCCACGCGGTCGGCGCGGGCACGCCCGCCGAGAGCAGCACGGCGAGTCGCTCGGTGACGGCCGCGACGGCATCGATGTCGCCGGCTGGATCGGGACGATCGCGGAGCGCGCCGACGCGCGCCATGAGCCGGGCGAGCGGCTGCGACATCCGCCCGGTCACGCGGCCTCCACCGCCAGCCGGTCGCCCTGCAGCCGGAACCGGCCGACCTGCGCGAGCCGTCGCCGCCCGTCGACGCGTTCGACGTGCAGCACGAGGTCGAACGCGCTCACCGTCTGCCGCGCCACGGCGTCGGGCGACAGGCCCGCCGTCGAGCCGAGCGCCTCGAGCCTGGCCGGCACGTCGTCGAGGGAGTTCGCGTGCAGCGTGCCGGCGCCGCCGTCGTGGCCGGTGTTCAGGGCGGCGAGGAGCTCGCGCAGCTCCGCCCCGCGGCACTCCCCCACGACGAGCCGGTCGGGCCGCATGCGCAGCGCCTCGCGGAGCAGCGCGTCGAGCCCGAGCCGGCCCGCGCCCTCGAGGTTCGCCTGCCGCGCCTCGAGCGAGACCACGTGCGGATGGTCGACGGTGAGCTCGGCGACGTCCTCGATGAGCACGATGCGTTCGCGCTCGGATGCCTCGCCGAGGAGCGCCGCGAGGAACGTCGTCTTGCCGGCGCCGCCCGCGCCGGTCACGAGCAGGTTCTTCCGCGCCGTGACCGCCTCTCGGAGCATCGCCTCCTGCGCCGCGTCCACCATGCCCGCGCGGGCGAGCGCCGCGAGTGGGAAACCCGAGGCACGCGGCACGCGAACCGACAGCAGCGTGCCTCGGGTCGAGACCGGCGGGAGCACGGCGTGCACGCGGATGCCCCGACCGAGCCGCACGTCGACCGCCGGCGTCGCCTCGTCGATGTGGCGACCACCTCTCGCGATGAGCCTCACGGCGAGCGCACGCACCTCGGCCTCGTCGGCCGTCCACGACGGCTCGGGCTCGGGACCCGCGCCGCGATCGATCCACAGGCCGCCCGGCCCGTTCACGAAGAGGTCGGTGACCGGTCCGGATGCCGCGAACGGCGCGAGCGGTCCGAGCACCGCGAGTGCGTCGTCGGCCGTGGGGGCGGGAACCGACCTCGACGCCGCCCCGAGGCCGGCGGCCTCGTCGATCTCGGGTACGAGGCGTTCAGCCGCGTCGGCCGCGGCCGGGCCGGGCGTGGCGGCGACTCGGCGCGGCTCGCGTTCCCACGACGGGGTGGCGACGAAGGGGATGGTCATGCTGCGACGGTAGGCCGCAGGCACGCGGCCGCGGCATCCGTTCGCGTGAAGGTGGGGAATGAGCCTCCCCCACCCCGTTGTGGAGGAGGACTCGACCCGCGGGCTCCGCCGTGGCGGTGCCTGTTAACGAAAGGGGGCGGCACCCATTGGGGGGAACAGGTGCCGCCTCGGCAGCGCAAGGATTGGGGGGAATCACGAGCGCTGCAGGCCTCGAAACGAGTGTTCGGGCGGTACTCAGTGTATTGCCTGAGGAACAATGCGCAAGCACTTTTTGTCCTCATTTGTGCCGACACACAGATTTCTCTGCGCAAAGGCACAGTAGCGCGTCCCGCGACGGGTCACCAGCGGCACCCGGCGTGGCTCCCGAAATCGAATGCGACGGAGCGTGACCCGACGGTTACGAGCAGGTCCCGGCGCCGAGGTATGGTGCTGGGTGGGGCAGGCGACCCAACCGATGATTCAATCGCGAAGGAGCGACCGGACAATCATGACCGTTCAGATCGATCACGCGCTCGAGGAGATCAGGCGCTTCCGCCCGAGCCCCGAGTTCGCCGCCCAAGCCGTCGCCGACGAGCACCTCTACGAGGCGGCACGCACCGACCGCCTCGGATTCTGGGCCGACCAGGCCCGCGAGCTCCTCCAGTGGGAGAAGCCGTTCACGCGCACCCTCGACTGGTCCAACCCCCCGTTCGCGAAATGGTTCGACGACGGCGAGCTCAACGTCGCCGTGAACTGCCTCGACCGCCACGTCGAGGCCGGCCTCGGCGACCGCATCGCCCTGCACTGGGAGGGCGAGCCCGGCGACCGCCGGGACATCACCTACGCCGAGCTCACCGATGAGGTCAAGCGCGCCGCGAACGTGCTGACCGAGCTGGGCATCGGCGAACAGGACCGCGTCGCCATCTACCTCCCGATGATCCCCGAGGCGGTCGTCGCGATGCTCGCCTGCGCGCGCATCGGCGCCATCCACTCGGTGGTGTTCGGCGGGTTCAGCGCCGACAGTCTCGCCTCCCGCATCGACGACGCCGAGGCATCCCTCGTCATCACCGCCGACGGTGGATGGCGCAAGGGCAAGGTGTTCCCGCTGAAGCCGGTCGTCGACGAGGCGCTGGCGAAGGCCGACGGCGGAACCGTGCGCAACGTGCTCGTGGTGCGCCGCGGCGAGAACGAGATCGGCTGGAACGCCGATCGCGACCTCTGGTGGCACGAGACCGTGGCGAACGCCTCGAACGAGCACGTCGCGAAGGGCTTCGACGCGGAGCATCCGCTGTTCATCCTGTACACCTCCGGCACCACCGGAAAGCCGAAGGGCATCCTGCACACGACGGGCGGCTACCTCACGCAGGTGGCGTCCACGCACAAGAACGTGTTCGACCTGCACCCCGAGCGCGACGTGTACTGGTGCACCGCCGACGTGGGCTGGATCACCGGGCACTCCTACGTGGTCTACGGTCCGCTCGCGAACGCCGCGACCCAGGTGCTGTACGAGGGCACGCCCGACACGCCCCACCCCGGCCGCTGGTGGGAGATCGTCGAGCGCTACAAGGTCTCGATCCTCTACACGGCGCCCACCGCCATCCGCTCCTTCATGAAGATGGGCCGGCAGATCCCGCACGCCTTCAACCTGCGATCGCTGCGCCTGCTCGGCTCCGTCGGCGAGCCGATCAACCCCGAGGCGTGGATCTGGTACCGCCACGTCATCGGCGGCGGCTCCGTCCCCGTGGTCGACACCTGGTGGCAGACCGAGACCGGCGCGATCATGATCTCGGCGCTGCCCGGCATCACCGACCTGAAGCCCGGCAGCGCGCAAGTGCCGGTTCCGGGCGTCTCCATCGACATCCTCACCGACGACGGCGACCCCGTCGACGGCGAGAACGGCGGGCTCCTCGTGGTCACCGAGCCGTGGCCGTCGATGCTCCGTGGCATCTGGGGCGACCCCGAGCGGTTCAAGGAGACCTACTGGGAGAAGTTCGGCGACAAGTACTTCGCCGGCGACGGCGCCCGCCGCGACGAGGACGGCGACATCTGGCTGCTCGGCCGGGTCGACGACGTCATGAACGTGTCGGGCCACCGGCTCTCCACGGCCGAGATCGAGTCGTCGCTCGTCGCGCACCCGTGGACGGCGGAGGCCGCCGTCGTCGGCGCAGCGGACGAAACCACCGGCCAGGCGGTGGTCGCGTTCGTCATCCTCAAGCAGAGCCACGCCGACGCGGTCTCGACGATCGAGGACGTGAGCGAGGTACTGCGCCGGCACGTGGCCATGCAGATCGGCGCGATCGCCCGCCCGCGCCAGGTGTTCGTCGTCAACGAACTCCCGAAGACGCGCTCGGGCAAGATCATGCGACGCCTGCTCCGCGACCTCGCCGAGGGCCGCGAGGTCGGCGACACGACGACGCTCGCCGACACCTCGATCATGCAGGTGATCAGCTCGCAGGTGCGATAGCGCGCTGTCGAACGACGGATGCCGCGGCCGGGAGTCTTCCCGCCGCGGCATCCGTCGTTCGCGGCGCGGCTACGCGAACTCGACGACGAGCTCGACCTCGACGGGCGCGTCGAGCGGCAGCACCGCGACGCCGACCGCCGAGCGCGCGTGCCGCCCGGCCTCGCCGAAGATCTCGCCGAGCAGTTCGGAGGCGCCGTTCACGACGCCCGGCTGGCCGGTGAACGACGGGTCGGATGCCACGAAGCCCACGACCTTCACGATGCGCGTCACGCGATCGAGCGATCCGAGTTCGGCGCGAACGGCGGCGAGGGCGTTGAGCACGCACGTGCGGGCGTGGCCCTTCGCGTCGTCGGCGGGCACGAGCCCGGGTCCGTCGCCGACCTTGCCGGTGTCGGGCAGCGAGCCCGCCACGAACGGGAGCTGGCCCGACGTGTACACGTACGAGCCGGTCACGACGGCCGGCACATAGGCGGCCACCGGCGGCGCGACCTCCGGAAGCTCGATGCCGAGCTCGGCGAGGCGATCTTCGTAGGCGGGCATCACTGCTCCCCCTCGAACTGCTTGGCGGCCTGTGCCGCCGCCGCAGCGCCCGCGGATGCCGCGGCCGACGACTCGCCGTCCTTCGGCCGCTTCAGGTACGCGACGAGGCCGCCCTCGGGGCCCTGCACGACCTGCACGAGCTCCCAGCCCTCCGAGCCCCAGTTGTTGAGAATGGCGGCGGTGTTGTGGATGAGCAGCGGGGTGGTGATGTACTCCCAGGCCGGCATGCGGTTCCTCGTCTCTGATCGGCGGACTCTGATGTGGCGGACTCTGTGCCCGAAATGTCGGATTATCGCGGCATCCGTCCGGCGGGGATCGGCCGTGCGGCGCGTGCTCGCAGCGCCCCCGCATAGCGGGTTTTGCCAGCCTTCTTCCGTTAGGCTCCACTATATGTCTGCCCAAAAACGTACGCTGAGCGACGTCGGCACCGGAATCCTGGGTTTCGTCGGCATGAGCGCTCTGGCCGGACTGCTCGTGACGGCCGCTGTGACCCCGGCGATCGCGGTGACCGGAATGACCGCGTCGAACGGCATCACCATCTTCGAGAACCTCCCCGGCTACCTCGAGATCAAGCCGTTCGCCCAGAAGTCGAACATCTATGCCGTGCACGAGGACGAGCCGCGGCTGATGGCCTCCTTCTACGACGACAACCGCGAGAACGTCAAGTGGGACGACGTCAGCCAGTTCGTCAAGGACGCCGCCGTCGCGGGTGAGGACCCCCGCTTCTACGAGCACGGCGGGGTGGACATCCAGGGAACGGTCCGCGGTGCGCTCGAGACGTACATCGGCGGCAATACCCAGGGTGGATCCTCGATCACCCAGCAGTACGTCAAGAACGTGATCATCAACAACCTCGTGCGCGACGCGAAGACGCAGGAGGATCGCGAAGCGGCCCTCGAGACGGCGACGGTGAGCGACGGGAACGCCGGCATCTCACGCAAGCTCAAGGAGATGCGGTACGCGATCACCATCGAGAAGAAGTACCCCAAGGACGAGATCCTGCTCGGGTACCTCAACATCGCCTCCTTCGGCGGACGTGTCTACGGCATCGAGGCCGCGGCCAAGTACTACTTCGGCGTGAACACGAACGCGGAGCTCACCGTGGCGCAGGCCGCCGCCCTCATCGCGATCGTGAACCACCCCGAGAAGTTCCGCCTCGACCAGCCCGACAGCGAGACGAACGGCGCCAACACGGTCGACAAGAACGGGGAACTGACCCCCTACGCGCTCACCAAGGACCGCCGCGACTACATCCTGCGGCAGATGCTCAACGAGAAGAAGATCACCCAGGAGCAGTACGACGAAGCCGTTGCGACACCGATCGAGCCGAAGATCACCGAGTCGAGCACCGGCTGCCAGACCGCAGGCCAGGGTGCAGACGGGTTCTTCTGCGACTACGTCGTGAACATCATCCGCAACCAGATGGACGTCGCCGAGACCCCCGACGTCAACGAGGGTCAGCAGATGCTCGAGCAGGGCGGGCTCGACATCTACACGACGCTCGACCTGGACCTCCAGTACGCCGCGGTGCAGTCGCTCAACAACAACGTTCCCCAATACGTCGACGGGATGGACATCGGCGGGTCCATCGTGAGCATCGAGGTCGGCACCGGTCGCGTGCTCGCGATGGCGCAGAACAAGAAATACAGTCCCGACCCCGACGTCCTCGCGGCCGATCCCACCTATTCCGCGGTGAACTTCAACACCGATCGCGACTACGGCGGCTCGAGCGGGTTCCAGCCCGGCTCGACGTTCAAGATCTTCACCCTCACCGAGTGGCTGAAGGAGGGGCACGCCCTCAACGAGGGAGTCGACGCCCGACGCAAGTCCGACTGGGGCACGTTCAACAACAGCTGCGACGGCCCGATGCCGGCGGGTGACTGGAATCCCCGCAACGACGAGGGCGGCAACGGCGGCTACTGGACGGCGCTCTTCAACACCATCAACTCCGAGAACACCGGCTTCGTCGCGATGGCGAAGCAACTCGACCTCTGCGGCATCCAGCAGACCGCCGAGGCCATGATGGGTGCGAAGCGCGCCGACGGCCTCGAACTCGGCGACCGGGTGAATGAGGCCGGTGAGATCGTCGACACCGGCTTCAAGCCCGCGGCGGTGCTCGGCACCGAGGAGGTCGCCCCACTCTCGATGGCGACGGCGTTCGCGACGATCGCGGGCGGCGGGCTGCGCTGCACCCCGATCGCCATCGACCGCATCGTCGACGCCGAGGGCAACGAGGTCCCGCCCCCGCCGTCGACGTGCGAGCAGGTCATCGACGCCCAGGTCGCCGCTGCCGACGCCTACGCGCTCCAGCGAGTCATGTCCGACGGCACCGGCAGGTCCTCGGCCGGCCGAATCGACAACTGGGTTCCGATGATCGGCAAGACCGGAACGACCGACGAGGCCTACGCCACTTGGATGAGCGGCGCGAGCTCGCGGGTCGCCACGGTGGCGGGCGTCTACAACGCGAGCGGCTTCGTGAACCTCCGCAACACGTCCTTCAACGGCACGGAGGCCGCCGTCATCCGCCACCAGCTGTGGCCCGACGTCATGAACGTCGCGAACGCCAAGTACGGCGGCGAGGCGTTCCCCGACCCGCAGGGTTCGTACCTGAACGCGCCTCAGGCCGTGGTTCCCGACGTGCTCGGGCTCGCGCCCGAGGCGGCCCAGCAGGCACTCGAGGCCGCGGGCTTCGGATGGTCGATGGACGGCGAGGTCGACTCGTCGCAGCCGAAGGGCACGATCGGTGCGCAGAACCCGTCCGGCTCCGCCGGTCGTGGTGCGGTGATCTCGCTCCAGATCAGTCGCGGCAATCTCACCGGCGTTCCCGACGTGATGGGGCTGTCCGCGTCCGACGCCGAGAACGCACTGAAATCCGCCGGCTTCCGGGTGCAGCGCAAGGAGCAGAACGTGATCGAACCTGGGCAGGACGGCGTCGTGATCGCCCAGGACCCGTCGGCCGGCAGCCCGGCGAAGCCCGGCGACCGGGTGACGATCACCGTCGGGAAGCTCGGTCTCCCGACCGGCGACGGCAACAACGCGCCGGGCGACGGTTGACGCGCGACGCACGCTCGCCTGCCGCGCGGATCGCCCTGGCGATCGGCGCGGCAGGCGCTGCCGCGCTCGCATGGGGCATCCTCGTCGAGCGCACGCGCTGGACGCTCCGGCGGGTCGACGTTCCCGTACTGCCGCCGGGGGCCGCGCCGGTGCGCGTGCTGCATCTCTCCGACCTGCACATGGCGCCCTGGCAGCGCGACAAGCAGGAGTGGGTGCGCTCGCTCGCCGAGCTGGAGCCCGACCTCGTCGTCGACACCGGTGACAACCTCGGGCACGAGCGAGGTCTCGAGGGCGTCCGGCGCGCCTTCGACGCGTTCCGCGGTGTGCCCGGGGTGTTCGTCAACGGCTCGAACGACTACTTCGGCCCGGCACCGAAGAACCCCTTCATGTACTTCGGCGGCCCCTCCGGGCAGCTGCGTCGCGCGAAGCGCCTCGATATCCACGCGCTGCACGCCTACTTCGCCGAGCTCGGCTGGCACGACCTCGACAACACCGCCGCGAGCCTCGACCTCCGCGGCACGCACTTCGAGTTCTTCGGCGTCGATGACCCGCACAAGGGCTACGACCGGCTCGACCTCATCACCGCGGCGATCGACGAACTGCGCGCCGAGGACCCGCTCGGCGACGAGCACTGGCCCGACGCGGCATCCGTCGCCCCTCGTCGCCCGACGGTCACGGTGGGTGTCACGCACGCGCCCTACCAGCGCGTGCTGAACTCGTTCGTGAACCACGGGGCGCAACTCGTGCTCGCCGGGCACACCCACGGCGGCCAGGTGTGCCTGCCGGGCTACGGTGCCCTCGTCACCAACTGCGACATCCCGCGCCGGCAGGTGAAGGGCCTCAGCACGTGGCAGCACGGGCTGCGGTCGGCCTACCTCCACGTCTCGGCGGGTCTCGGCACGTCGATCTACGCCCCCGTGCGCTTCGCGTGCCCGCCCGAGGCGACACTGCTCACGCTGATACCGACGCAGTAGCGGTCGACCGGATGCCGCAGCCACCCGCGTGGTCGGCCGGTCGCGTTTTTTCGGCTATCCTTGTGGAGGCCCGTGAGGGCCACCGGGGTGTGGCGCAGCTTGGTAGCGCGCTTCGTTCGGGACGAAGAGGTCGCAGGTTCAAATCCTGTCACCCCGACCACCGTGAAGGCCCCCTCCGTATGGAGGGGGCCCTCTTCGTTCCAGCCGGGCTCACGGCGGCGAAGTCGTGGCCGACAGCACGGGCGACGAACCGCAGCTGCGTCGCGTGCAGACTGGTCGGCAGTCCCCTTTCGCGAGACGTGTCGGCCCTCGCTGTTTCGCACTGACGGGCATACGCTGGCCTACAGGCCACGGGCCGACTCGGCGGTACCAGTCCTTCGAGAGGATGTGTCGACGATGGCCGCAAGGCAGGCGACGTCAAGCCCTCACGGGAAGGCGTTCATCGCCGAACCACGCCGGTTCAACCTGCTCCTGCGGCCGTGGAACGCCATGATCGACCGGGAGATGGGGCAGCGCTTCGTGCCCGGCCGCCTCATGGCATGAGACGCCAGGACGGCCTTCTCGTGGGTGGCCGGTTCGTTGTACTGGCTCTTCCCTGCAGGCAAGACGCGCAAGCGCTTGGGGGACCGGGTCCAGAACCTGGTCGCGATCACCGCCGCCTACACGGTGAACTCGCCGTGCTGCATCGCCGACGCCGGGAAAGCCAGCCCACGGGTCAGTCGGACGTGGAGCTCGACGCGATTCGTACCGTGGCCGATGTGTCCGAGATCTCCAGCTTCTCGCCGAGGGAGCGATTGGCGACCAGATACGCACGGCTCGTCTCCTCCACCCCGCTGGACTTCCCGGACTTCGTCGCCGAGCTGACGGCGGCCTTCTCCGAGCAGGAGATCGTGATCCTGGCCGCGCTCGCGGCTGAGATGAACCGCAGCTCGCGGCTGTTCGAGGCGCTGGGCGCCCCGCCACTCGTCTTCCCGACCGACACCACCTGAACTCCCGAGGCGACCCTCAGGGCCGCCCGAGCCCTCGATACTGCCAGCCTGCCGAACGCCACGCGACCGGGTCGAGCACGTTGCGCCCGTCGATGATGCGACGCCCCGCGACGAGTCCCCCGACGCGCGAGGGATCGAGCGCGCGATACTCGCGCCACTCGGTGACGAGCACCACGAGTTCGGCGTCGCGGAGCGCCTCGTGGGTCGACGAGGTGTAGTCGAGCTGCGGATGCCGCAGCCGCGCGTTGTCGAGGCCCTCTGGGTCGGTGGCGACGACCTCGGCACCGAGCCCCTTGAGCTGCACGGCCACGTCGAGCGCCGGGGAGTCGCGCACGTCGTCGGATTCGGGCTTGAACGTCACGCCGAGCACGGCGACCTTCCTCTGGAACACCG
The DNA here is from genome assembly GCF_004959775.1 of Agromyces sp. H66. Taxonomy (GTDB): domain Bacteria; phylum Actinomycetota; class Actinomycetes; order Actinomycetales; family Microbacteriaceae; genus Agromyces. Next base: position 472,807 of record NZ_SJZG01000001.1, on the reverse strand, counting down.
AGCCGCCGAGCACCTCGATCGCGAGGTCCACGACGCGCTGCCGCTGCCTGAGATTGATCGCGTCGACCTCCTTCAGGAACCCGAGCGCATCCCCGCGGCCGAGCTCCTCGGCACGTGCGGTGAACGCGCGGATATCCTTCGGGAGGCAGCCGCCGCCGAATCCCACGCCGGCGTTGAGGAAGCGCCGACCGATTCGGGCATCGTGTCCGATGGCGTCGGCGAGCGCCGTGACATCCGCGCCCGTGGCATCCGCGATCTCGCTCATGGCGTTGATGAAGCTGATCTTCGTGGCAAGGAACGAGTTCGCGGCGACCTTCACGAGCTCGGCGGTGGCGTAGTCGGTGACGATGCGAGGTGTGCCCGCCTCGATCGCAGCGCGGTAGATCTGGTCGAGCACGGATGCCGCGTGGTCGTCGACGACACCGTACACGAGCCGGTCGGGCTCGAGCGTGTCCTTCACGGCGAACCCCTCACGCAGGAACTCGGGGTTCCAGGCGAGGCTCGCGTGCGGGGCACCCGCTGCGAGACGCTCCGCCAGCCGCCCCGCCGTGCCGACCGGCACCGTGCTCTTGCCGACGATGAGCGCGCCGTCGGCGAGATACGGGAGGAGCGATTCGAACGCGGCATCCACATAGCCGAGGTCGGCGGCGCCGCTTCCGGCGACCTGCGGGGTGCCCACGGCGAGGAAATGCACCTCGGCGCCCGCGGCATCCGCGATGTCGGTGCTGAACCGCAGCCGACCGCTCGCCGTTGCGGAGGTGAGGATCTCGGGAAGTCCCGGCTCGTAGAACGGCGGACGCCCCGCCGCCAGTGCGGCGATCTTGCGTTCGTCGACGTCGATGCCGATGACCTCGTGGCCGAGTTCGGCCATCGCCGAGGCATGGACGGCGCCGAGGTAACCGCAGCCGATCACTGAGATGCGCATCGAAATCCTTCGTTCGGACACTCCGTACATTCTGCCGCACCCGCCGCTCCTAGGCTGATGGAGTGACTCCCCCCGATCGAGGCCGCCGCTGGGCGATGCTCGTCCTCGGCGTGTATGCGACGTTCGGCGCGATCGTCGCGCTGGTACCGCGGCCGATCGACGAGGGGCTCACGCCATGGCTGCGCGGTGTGCTCTCCTTCCTACGCCGGCACGGCCTCGCCGGTTGGATCGACTACGACCTCGTCGAGTACGCCTCGCATGCCGTGCTGTTCGCGCCGCTCGCAATCCTGGCGGTGGTGGCGTTCGGCCGGCGGATGGCGTGGCTCGCCGTCATCCTCCTGCTGGGCGCCTGCGCACTCGTCGAGGCGGCGCCATCGTGGTGGATGGTCGACCACGATCCCTCATCTGCCGACCTGGCGCTCAACGTGATCGGGGCGATCGCCGGTGCCGTGGTCGGCTTCTGGGCGGCGACGCCGACCGACAGTGCTATGCGGCGCAGTCGAGTTCCGACTCGGTGACCTTCGTCGGCGTCACGAGTGGGCCGACGTGCAGCTCCCATTCACGTTCGCCCGCCTCGGGCATCTGCAGGTCGACAACGAGGGTCTTGGTCTCCTGCGGAGCCAGCTGCACGCGCACCTTGACCACGGGATTCTCGCCGTCGGGGATGACCTCGTGCTCGACGGGCTCGCCGTTGACCGTGACACCGGTGACGGTGCTGCCGGTGGGCAGGTAGACGTAGGTCCACGCACGGATGTCGCCGATCGGCACTCCTTCGCGATCCGACATGCCGAAGATGGACCCGGGCAGGTCCCCGACCGCATCGGCCGGAAGGTTGTTGTTCACCGCGAGGGAGACACGTGCCCGCTCGGACTCGCCGGCCGCGCACACCGCGTGCGCCACATCGGCGGACTGACGCAGGTAGTAGTCCATCTTCGAGCCCTGGTTGTCGCTGAGATAGATCCCGACACCCGCCGTGGCGTCATCGGTCCGCGGCGGTCCGACGTAGGCGCCGGCGAGTTCGAGCTGCGATTGCACTGCTTCGTCGGCACTCCAGAACAGCACCCTCGACTCTTCCCAACCCCGCACGACGGCATCCAGCATGACCTTCATGTCGAACTGCCCGCTCGCGATCTTGGCGAACGTCACGTCGACGAGCGCCGCGTAGATCGCATCCTGCATGTCGGGATCGTCGAACTCGAGATAGACACGGTTGAGCAGCACGTCGACCGCGTTCTTGGAATCGATCTGCGAGCCGTCGGGGAGGGCGATCGGCCCGGTGGCCTCGAGGATGTACCCGAGCGCGACGGTGTCGAGCGAGATGACGCCGTCGACCGAGGTCCCGAACTGGCGGTCCCACAGCCCCTTGGCGGTGATCGCCGCGTCATCCCAATGCGGGGTGTTCGTGGCCAGTGTCATCGAGCGGCCGTAGAAGTCGCCGTAGAGCGCCATCTTCTCGGGAGAGACCTCGAGCATCGACGTGGCGTCGGAGCGGATGTACGCCGCCGACGAGTTCGTCTGGCGCACGAGCGAGGGGCTGCCGTTCACGACCGCCACCTCCGCGATCCGGCCGGGAAGTCCGCCGAGCGGCCGCATCTCGGCGGGGTTCTGGAACAGCAGCACGTAGGTTCGCGGTGCGTCGGCGCCGAGCACGCCGGGCAGCAGCGACACGACCGAGTCGAGCGCCTCGAGCGGTGCGGCCACTTCGGTGATGCGCTGTTCGAGTTCGAGCTTGGCGTCGCTCACCTGTGGGATGAGGCCGGATACGTCGATCCCCGAGACGATGTCGTGGGCCCGTTGGAAGGCGTCGTTCGCCGCCGCCACATCGGTCGCAGCGTCCTTGAACGGCTGCGGGTCGATGCCGCTGCCGCTGAGGACGATCCGCTCGGGCGCGAGCACCTGGGCACTCGTGAGCAGATGCGGGATCCCATCGTCGACCATCGCCTCGGCGGCGGTCACCATCTCCCGCACGGCGGAGAAGTTCGGGCCGACGACCGGGACGAACTCGCTCACCCGCCACACCGGGTCGTTCACGATCGAGTCGGCCTCCGCGGTCGCGGCGGAGATCTCGACGAGCGTCGCCTCCGCGGCGTCGAAGTCGCTGGCGAGCACCTGCTTCTGCAGCTGCGACGCCATCGGCACCACGTCCTCAAGGGCGTCCTTGGCATCGAACGCCTTGCTCACTGCGGAGGCACCGAACAGGCCGAGCCCCACGAGCACGACGAGCACGCCCACGGGCACCCACAGCCTCGCGCTCCGCAGCAACGGCTTCCGCGGCTTCTCCGCTCGACTCATGTTCCTCCGTCCGTCTCGGTCATCGTAGTGGCAAAGACTGAGCGCGACTCAGGGCCCGACGAGCGAGCCGGAGTGCGTCGATCGGGGTGACCGGGTCGTCGTGGATCCCGTGTGCCGTCGGCCGGAGTGCTCGTCACGGACACGGCGCGCAGTCAATAGGCGCCATGCGCTCGCACGACCGCTCGGATCGTGCGATACAGGATGATGATGTCGCCCGTGAGCGACCAGTTCTCGACGTAGTAGAGGTCGAGCCGCACGCTGTCCTCCCACGAGAGGTCGGAGCGGCCCTGCGTCTGCCAGAGGCCCGTGATGCCGGGCCGCACGAGCAGGCGGCGGCGTGTCCACTCGTCGTACTGCTCGACCTCCGACGCCAGCGGCGGACGCGGTCCGACGAGTGACATCTCGCCCGCCAGCACGTTGACGAGTTGCGGCAGCTCGTCGAGGCTGTAGCGGCGCAGCACGGCGCCGACGCGGGTGACGCGCGGATCGGACTTCAGCTTGAACAGCACGCCGTTGCCGTCGGATCGGTCGAGGAGCGTCGGCAGTTGCGTCTCGGCGTCGACCACCATCGACCGGAACTTCAGCATGTGGAACCGCTCGCCGTTGAGCCCCACGCGCTCCTGCGTGAACAGCGCGGGCCCTGGGGTGTCGCGACGCACCAGCATGGCGATGACCAGGAACACCGGGCTCAGCACCACGAGCGCGAGGAGCGAGGTCACGATGTCGAATGCGCGTTTGAGCGCGTACCTGCGGCCCGTGAACACGGGATAGTCCACCTGGATGAGCGGGAGCCCGGCGACGGGGCGTGCGTGGATGCGCGGGCCCGCGACATCCGTCAGCGCCGGCGCGACGATGAGGGTCGTCGACGTGGCCTCGAGCTCCCAGCCGAGCTGGCGCATCGCGGGGGGGTCGATCGTGTCGGCGCCCGTGAACACGACGGTGTCGGCACGCGCATCCTCGAGCACCTTGGTCACGCTCCGGTGGTCGCCGAGCACCGGGATGCCGGGGAGGATGTCGGGTTCGCCGGCGCCACCCTCGGTGACCGCGCCCACGATCTTGATGCCCGAGGCGCCGTCGCGCAGCATCTGCTCGGCGACGTGCACGGATTTCACGCGCTCGCCCATGAGGATCGCGCGATGGCTGTACGCGCCCGATGCCCGCTTGCGCAGGAGCCACTTGCGCCACATCCAGCGCGAGGCGAGCAGCAGGGCGAGCCCGAGCGGCAGGGCGACGAGGAGGTAACCGCGGCCGACCTCGGACTGCAGCAGGAAGGCGACGAGGGCGAGCACCACGAACACGCGGATCGTGGCATCCGTGATGCGCTTGTACTCGGTCGTCCCCGCGCCGATGACGGTGCGGTCGCGGGTGCCGAAGAGGGAGAGCGCGAGGAACCAGCCGGCGGCGAGGACCGCCGAGACGAGGACGTAGCTCAGTTCGTACACATCGTCGCTGGTGCCGGGGATGCGCAGCCTCGCCCCGCTCGTGCCGAAGCGGATGAACTGCGACCCGTAGACGGCGACGACGATCACGACGAGGTCGGTGACGAGCAGGCGCGAGGCGTACGCTCGCTGCCATGCGGCGACGACCGCAGACGGCGAGTCGACGGACGACTGTCGCGTCAGGGTCATGGCACCTCCCCAGGCAGTCCGCATCGGGTGGGCGGACGCACGAACCCCGCCGTTCGGGCAGCGGGTCATGCGATAGGCTACCCCGCTCTGCCGGGGCGCCCGAGGCCTCGATGCGAAGTGTCCCCCGAAGTGGGGTCCTGAGGTCGCCTCAGTTGTTGATGCGGGGCGCTCCGGGGCCCCGGCGCCTCAGTGCGCCGCCGCATCCACGCGATCACGGCCGCTCGCCCACCGGAGCAATCGCTCCAGTGGCCCGCGTCCGAGGTGGCGCCGCCAGAGCCAGGCGAACGTCATCGACCCGGCGACCAGCCCGATGAGCAGCGGCCACGAGTCATCCGTGGCGAAGCCGTTCTCCTCTCGGATCGCGAGCGCGATCACGACGAGGTGGAGCGTGTAGATGCTGAGCGGCATCGCCCCCATGGCGATGATCGGCGAGAGCATCGTCGAGGCGATCCGTCGCACCGCGGGGCGGGCGAGCGCGGTGAGCGTGAGCATCGCGGCCACCACGAGCGCGCCGACGCCCACGTTGCCGAGCGCCTCGATCGACGCGCGCAGCGGCACCGACCAGCCTGCCTCGCTCACGAGCTCGGGCGGTGGGAGCTGCGCGGCGAGGGGCAGGAACACGGATGCCGCCGCAGCGCCCGCGAGCGCGGTCGACGCGATCACGCGCGGCGACTCCAGGTCCGTGCGCGCGAGGGCCAGCCCGATGAGCATCACGGCGACCCAGACGATCACGGGATACGCGCCGCCGACGATCCAGTCGGAGAGGAACTTCAACGGGGTCTGGCGCACCGCGTCGACGAACTCGGTGCGCGCCCCCAGCTCCGTGAGCGCCGGCGTGACCGCGAGGAGGGCGACACCGAGCCAGAGCATCACCCTCAACGGCAGGAACAGCAGCGGCAGCAGCACGAGGAACGCGACGCCGTACACGTCGAGGATGATGAACACCAGCGGGTCGAGCGTGGCCCAGATCAGCATGCCGAGCGCGATGAGGATGACCGCGCGTACGGCGATCTGGCGGCGGAGCGCGGAGCGTCCGTCGGCGATCGGGCGAGCGCCGCCCGACATCAGCCCGAGCCCGATTCCGGCGGTCAGGGCGAAGAGCAGGCGGGGGCGTTCGTCGGCGATGGCGATGAGTTCGGCCACCTGCGGCGTCGCGACGGCCGGAGTCACGTGTGCGACGAACATGCCGATGAGCGCCAATCCGCGGGCGGCGTCGACGCCCTCGACGCGGCGTGGCATCCGCTGCGCGTCGACCGTCATGCTGCCAATGCTCGCACCTCGACGGCTGCGATGCGCAGCGGCATCCGGTGCGGCGGCATCGTGAACGGCGGCAGCCCGCGCAGGGCACCCGTCAGTGTCGGCCGTTCAGCACGCCGCCGCTCTCCTCGAGGTAGCAGACCCCGCACAGGGATTCGTAGGTGACCTGCTCGCCGTCGATCGCGACCTGGTCGCCGTCGAAGACGAACCGGCCGTCGATGAGACGGCCGTTGAAGATGGCCTTGCGTCCGCAGCGGCAGATGGTCTTCAACTCCTCGATGCTGTGCGCGATCTCGAGCAGTCGCCGGCTGCCGGGGAACGCGGCCGTCTGGAAGTCGGTGCGGATGCCGTATGCGAGTACGGGGATGTCGTCCATGAGGGCGATGCGGAGCAAGTCGTCGACCTGTTCGGACGTGAGGAACTGCGCCTCGTCGATGAGCAGGCAGCTCACGTCGCGCCCCGAAACCTCGATGACCCGAGATCGATAGTGCTGGAAGCGTTCCAGCGCGTTCGACCCGTGCTCGATCATGAAATCGACATCGCGCGCCATGCCGAGCCGCGACACGATGCTGAGGTCGCCCTTCGTGTCGACCGCGGGCTTCGCGAGCAGCACCTGGTGCCCGCGCTCCTCGTAGTTGAAGGCCGCCTGCAGCAGCGCCGTCGACTTGCCGGAGTTCATCGCGCCGTAGCGGAAGTACAGCTTCGCCATCTATTCGAGGAATCCGTCCTCCGCCGCCCGGCGGATCAGTTCGGCCTTCCGGCTGGCCGGCCGGCCGACTCGTGCGTACTTCTCCCGCACCCGGCGCAGGTAGGTCTTCGCGGTCTCGTAGCCCACGTCCATGCGATCGGCCACCTCGGCCGTCGAATGACCCTGGGCGTACAGGCGCAGGGCTCGCTCCTCCGCGGCGCTGAGGTGCGCCGAGCCGAGCGCCGCCCCGGCCGCGGCAGCGCCGCTGTCGCGGCGGGCGCTGCCGGTCGACGGATGCCGCCGTAGCCGCTCCCCGCGCGCGGCGCGCCGTGCCAGGTCGACGAGTTCGCCCGCCGGCAGCGTCTTGGAGACGAAGCCCGCCGCGCCTGCGGCGAGGCACCGGGCCCGGGATCCCTCGTCGTCCAGTGCGCTCACGACGAGCACCTTCGCCCCCGCCGCCCGGCAGGCGCGGATGCGGGACTCGATCGAGACGCCGTCGCCGAGCTGGAGATCCATCAGCACGAGGTCGACGGGGAAGGCGGGGTTCCGGATGAGATCCATCCAGGTGGTGGCGCGTACGGCGACCTCGAAATCGGGGGCGTGATCGGCGAACCAGGTCGCGAGGCTGTCGACGATGAGCCCGTGATCGTCGAGCAGCGCGAGGCGTACCCGCTCGTCGACCGGCGCATCCGACGGCGCCGCCGGGATCGGCGCTTCACTCGGCGACATGACGCAACTCCACCTTGACATTCTCCCCTGCGAGCGTGGCCTCCGCGCCCATCGCCACGGCACGCGCCACCGCGGTGAAGCGATCGAGCTCGCGACGGGTCGGCGGCGATGAGCCGTGTCCGGCCACGATCGAGATCCCGCTGCGATCGGGGTCGGTGCGGAAGGTCACCCTGATCTCCGCCGATCGGCCCCCGTCGCCCAGCCACACGAGCAGCGCGGTGAGGGCCGAACGCTGGTCGTCGTTGAGGTCGTCGGCTGCGCCGGTGGCGTCGTCGATCACGATGGGAACGCCGCCGGAGGGCTGCAGGTCCGCCGCGAGCTCGTCGAGCCACGTCGACTCGATGCCCGCCTTGAGCGCGTGCCGCAGGGTCTCGGCGAGCTCACGCGCGCGGTCGGCGTCCGCGACCGAGATGCGATCGGCGGTCATGACGCCCGCGAGGAACGGCAGCACCTCGCGTCCGAGCACCGAGACTCGGCTCTGCTGCACCGATCGGGCGATCCCCGCCCGGAGCTCGGCGTCGCGCTGCAGCGCGGCGCGGTTCGCCTCCCGTTGCCAGGCGAGCGTCTCGTCGACGACCGCGGCGGAGTACCCGGCCGCCGCGGCGGCCAGCGCGAGCACCGCAACCGAGTTGAGCGCGATGAGCGAGGCGATGGGAACGTCCACCGCGATGGCCGAGGCGGACCCGACGACGAGGAAGGAGAGCACGGCCGCAGAGATCACGCCGGCGAGCAGCAGTGAGATCCAGGTGCAGTACGGCGCGACGCTGAGGATGAGCGTGCCCACGACGATCGAGCCGAAATCGTCGTAGACGGAGCTGTTGGCACCGATCGTGCTGAGGTACTCGGCGATCGCCCCGGCCACCGCGAGCGCCACGATGAGCCACAGTCGCTCGGAGGCGAACGGCGCACGCGATGGCGTCGTGGAGACCGCCGCGACGACCCCGGCCGCACCCACGAGCCCGATCGCGATGACGGCGGCGAGCGGCCTCCCGACGTCACTCCAGTGCACGATGGTGAGCACGATCGAGAATCCGAACGCCAGCGCCGCCCCGATCGCGACGAGCGGCGCCGCCGTGATGCCGCCGAGCGGGTCGGCCTCCTGCTGGGTGAGGCGCATCCTGCTCATTCACCGCCCTCTGGCACGGCCATGACGACGGTCGTGCCGACACCCTTCGTCGACCAGACGCGCACGGTCCCGTCCTCCTGCTCGATGCGGGCGCGGATCGAGGTGCGGAGCCCGATGCGGTCCTCGGGCACCTCGCCCTCGTCGAATCCGACGCCGCTGTCCATGACGGCGACGGTGACCTCCCCGCCACTGAGTCCGATCGCCACCTCCGCTTCCCGGACGCCCGCATGCCTCGCGACATTGACGAGACACTGGGCGACGGCGGCGTCGAGTGCGGCGGCCCGGCCCGGCCCCAGCACGCCGAGCACCGCGAGATCGCCGCTCATCCGCACCTCGAGCCCCACGTTGGCCGCAGCGGCGAACGCGGTCTCGAGGGTCGGCGCCCCGGCGTCGGGTGCTGCGCAAGCGAGTCCGGCAGGGACGTCGGGCTGCCGGAGGGCGCGCTCACCGGCGTCGCTGGACGCGTGGTCGATCGCCCAGTCGCGGCCGACGATGAGGCTGAGGTCCTCCCGGATTCCGAGCCGCAGCCGCTCGTCGACCGGACCGGATCCGGCGGCGGCGATCGCCACGAGATGGCTGAGCGCGGTGTCGTGCAGCCTCGCGGTCGCCCGGAGTTCGTAGTCATGGCGGATGGCGAGTTCGCGGGTGTGCTGGCTGGCGCGGTGCAGTCCCGTCTCACGGCGGGCGTCGGTGCGGCGACCGAGCCCGTCGAACGCGCGCACGAGGATGAGGATGGCCAGGGCGGTCGCCGCGGCGATGTTGGGCGTCCACACACCGCCTGCCAGGGCGACGCCGAGGAACGTGGCGGCCTCCCCCAGCGCCCAACCGAGCACGCCCCACGTGATGGCGACCAGCGATCCGGAGCCGGCGCCGCCGACGAGGATGAGCGCGATGCGCGGCAGTGCGAGCACCACGTTGTCGGTCGAGCGCAGCCCGTAGGCCGGGTCCATCACGATCACGGTGAGGGCGAGCACCGTACCCGTCCCGGCGACGAGGTAGACGAGGGTGAGCGTCACCGTCGGAAACCTGGCGACGAGCACCAGGATGCCGCCGAGCAGCGCCGACAGCGCCGCCGTGGTCCATCCGACGGGATCCGCCTCCTCGGTCGCGCCCATGAGGCCGATGAACACGGCGATGCCGAGGCACACCCACGCGGCACAGTGACCACCGAACGCGAGCGCCCGGCTCAGGGAATCTCGCGCGAGGTGTCCCGGCAACCCCAGGGTCATCGTGGTCCTCCACTCGCGAGGCCGGCGGTGCTCGGGTGCACCCTCGGCCCTCTGCGGATTATCGCAGTTCCCCGCCGCGACATGTCGGGCGACGCCGGTGCGACGATGTTCAGAACAGGGCCGACGGGTCGGGCGGCCGGCCGAACAGGTCGGGCAGCGACCCCGAGGCGTGACGCGCCGGCGCGACTGCCGACGACCGCACCCCGCCCGTCACGGGATCCTCACGCCCCTGCTCCAGTCCGTGCGCCCGGATGAGAGGCCGCATGCGTTGCCCGAGCCAGCGGCGGTACTCCTTGGGCGCGTAGGTGTTGTTGCCGTAGTACATCGAGCGGTACTTCGGCACGAGCTCGGGGTGCTCGCGTTCGAGCCACTGCATGAACCACGGCTTCACCCCCGGCTTGAGGTGCAGCGCCGTGTAGAGCACGCTCGTCGCTCCGGCCGCCTTGGCCTGACGCAGCGCTTCGTCGAGGTGCGCTCTCGTATCCGTCAGGTACGGCAGGATCGGCATGAGGAACACCGCGCAGTCGAGGCCGGCCTCGCGCACGGCCGTCACCGTGGCGAGGCGCGCCCTGGTGCTCGGCGTTCCCGGCTCGACCGACTGCTGCAGCTCGTGGTCGTACACCGCGATCGACATCGCGAGGTCGACCGGCACACGGGTCGCGGCATCTGCCAGTTGCGGCAGGTCGCGGCGCAGGAGCGTGCCTTTGGTGAGGATGCTGAACGGCGTTCCGCTCGTCGTGAGCGCGTCGATGATGCCCGGCATGAGCGAGTAGCGGCCCTCGGCGCGCTGGTAGGGGTCGGTGTTCGTGCCGAGCGCCACGTGCTCGTGCCGCCAGGCCGGCTTCGAGAGCTCGGTGCGCAGCACGTCGGCCACGTTCACCTTCACGATGATCTGCCGGTCGAAGTCGTCGCCCGCGTCGAGGTCGAGGTACGTGTGCGTCGGGCGGGCGAAGCAGTACACGCACGCGTGACTGCAGCCCCGGTAGGGGTTGATCGTCCAGCCGAACGGCACCATCGACTGGCCCGGCACCTTGTTGAGCGCCGACTTCGCGAGCACCTCGTGGAACGTGACGCCGGCGAACTCGGGCGTCTGCACCGAGCGCACGAGGTTGTTGAGCTTCGCGAGCCCGGGCAACGCATCGGACTGCTCGACGCCCAACTCCTGTCCACTCCATCGCATCTGCCCATTCGAACACATGTTCGAATGTGAGGCAAGCGGATGCCGCGGCGCGTCGTCGCGGCATCCGATGCGCCCTGCGCGACGCATAACCGGAACAGCCGCCACTCCACCGCTGCCGCTCACACCCGCACTCTCGGCGCCGGCGCACCGACCCGCCGCCCCGCGTGGAGCTCGAGCCGCTCCCCCGTCCAGCGCCGCCGCAGCCACCGGTCATGGCTCGCGATGACCACGGCACCCGGATACGTGCCGAGCGCCTCCTCGAGGTCGGTCGCGAGCGTGAGCGAGAGGTGGTTGGTCGGTTCGTCGAGCAGGAACACGTGCGGCGGCCGCGCGATCACGAGCGCGAGGGCGAGCCGCCGCTGCTGCCCCACCGAGAGCGAACCCACGGGGCGCGTCTCGTCACGCGGCGCGATGAGCCCGAGGCTCGACAGCGGGACCTGCTCGGCGCGTCGCTCGCCCAGCACACGCTCGTACAGGCGTCGCGGCGAGGCATCCGGGTCGGCGAACCGCACGTCCTGCTCCAGCAGTTGCACCCGCAGCCCGCGACGCCGGTGCACGACGCCCCGGTCGACCGTGAGCGCCCTCGCCAGCACGCCGAGCAGCGTGGACTTGCCGGCACCGTTCGCGCCCGTCACGAGCAACCGCGTGAGCGGCGCCACGGCCAGCTCATCGAGCGCGAGGCGGCCGTCGACCGCGACATCCGTCAGCTTCAGCAGCAGACCGGATGCCTCCTCGAGCGCGTGCGAACCCGGCGGGATGCCCTGGAAGTCGAGTGGCGCCGGGGGCTTGCCCACCTGCTCGCGCTCGAGCGTCGCGAGGCGCTGCTCGGCGTTGCGCACCCGCCGGGAGACCGCCTGCTCGACCCTGCCGCCCTTGAAGTGCTTCAGGAACTTGTCGTTGTCGGTGGCCGCCCGGCCGTGCGCCACGCGCCGCGCCACGCCGCCGACGCTCTCGCGCAGGCGCTTGAGCTCCTCCTGCTCGTCGTCGTACTGACGCTGCCAGCGCTCGTGCTCCGCCGCCTTGAGAACGAGGAACTCGCTGAAGCCGCCGCCGAAGACGGTGCCACCGGATGCCGCGAGCACCTCGTCGCGCGTCGAGCCCTCGCCTGCACCCGAACCCGCGGCCGCGATCGCACCCGCACGTGCGGGGTCGAGGTCGAGGAGCCCCGTGGCGACCCGATCGAGGAACTCGCGGTCGTGGCTCGCGAACAGCACGGGTCCGCGCCAGGCGCGCAGCCGCGCCTCGAGGAACGCGGCCGCATCGTCGTCGAGGTGGTTCGTGGGCTCGTCGAGGAGCAGCGCATCGGGCGCGCGCAGCAGCAGCGCCGCCAGCGCGAACCGACTGCGTTGCCCGCCCGAGATCTCTCCGATGCGTCGGTCGAGCCCGAGCCCGGCGACACCCAGGCCCTCGAGCAGCTCGTCGCGGCGCGCCTGCGCCGACCACACGTCGGCGCGCTCGGCGGCATCGAGTGCCTCGGCATAGCGGGCGTGTGCCGCCTCGACCTCACGATCGCCGTCGACGAGAGCGAGGGCAGCGGATGCCGCGTCGAGCTCGCGCTCGATGGCCCGCACGCCGGCGAGCGCATGCTCGAGGATGTCACCGACCCGCTCCTGCGGGTGGAACGGCAGTTCCTGGGCGAGCAGGCCGGTGCGGGCGGGCCGGGTGAGCCGCCCCTCGACGATGGCGTCGCCGAGCGGTGCGGACGCGGCATCCGCACCACCGATCGTGCCCGCGAGGAGCCGGAGCAGCGTCGACTTGCCGACGCCGTTCTCGCCGATGAGTCCGACCCGCTGGCCGGGTGCCACGGTGAACGACAGGTCGGTGAAGATGCGCCGGTCGGGATAGGCGGCCGAGAGTCCGTCGGCGCGGAGGTGAAGGGAATGGGAAACGTGTACAGCCATGCGGGAACGTCCGTTCGCGAGTGCCCCCGGGCCGCAGACCGTCGCCGGCGACGGCGTGCGGGCGCGAACGATGCACCGAACGGCGCGCACGCGGCACGGCGGCGCGGTCGGCGACCCGGGAGCGGATGGATGAGTCCCGCCGGGCATTCGCCGTCACGAAACGGGTGCGCGCGACACTGTCGCGATCAGTGGAAGTGCACACCCGGTGTCAACGGCGCCTCAGGCGCGGGACCATGGGATGTGCTCACTTCATAGCGGGGTCGACAGTAGCAGAGGCTCGTGCGAGAGGGCAAGCATTCGCCGCGGGCGAGTGGATGCCACGACAGCGCGCCGCGGCATCCGACCCGCTCAGGCCGGCGCGGGGGCGAGCTTCGCGAGCCGCAGCCACGTCTCGACGACGGTGTCGGGGTTGAGCGACATCGACTCGATACCCTGTTCGACGAGCCAGTCGGCCAGGTCGGGGTGGTCGCTCGGACCCTGGCCGCAGATGCCGGCGTACTTGCCGTTGCGCCGGCAGGCCTCGATCGCCATCGCGAGGATCTTGAGCACGGCGGGGTCGCGCTCGTCGAAGGCGTCGGCGACGAGCGACGAGTCACGGTCGAGACCGAGCGTGAGTTGCGTCATGTCGTTGGACCCGATCGAGAACCCGTCGAAGTGCTCGAGGAACTCGTCGGCCATCAGCGCGTTCGACGGCACCTCGCACATCATGATGACCTTCAGTCCGTTCTCGCCGCGACGCAGCCCGTTCTCGGCGAGCAGGTCGACGACCGCCTTCCCCTCGCCGACGGTGCGCACGAACGGCACCATGATCTGCACGTTCGTGAGGCCCATCTCGTCGCGCACGTAACGCAGCGCCTCGCACTCCATGTCGAAGCATTCGCGGAAGTCCTCGGAGATGTACCGCGACGCCCCGCGATATCCGAGCATCGGGTTCTCCTCGTGCGGCTCGTACTGCTCACCGCCGATGAGGTTCGCGTACTCGTTGGACTTGAAGTCGCTGAGCCGCACGATCACCGGCTCGGGCGCGAAGGCCGCGGCGATCATGGATACGCCCTCGGCGACGCGCTTCACGAAGTAGTCGCGCGGCGATGGGTAGGCGGCGATGCGCTTCGCCACCTCCGCCTTGAGGTCGGGCGCGAGGGTGTCGAACTCGAGCAGCGCGCGCGGATGGATGCCGATCTGCCGGTTGATGAGGAACTCGAGGCGCGCGAGCCCGACGCCCTTGTTCGGGAGCTTCGCGAAGGAGAAGGCCTGGTCGGGCGTGCCGACGTTCATCATGATCTTCACGGGGGCCTGCGGCATCCGATCGAGCGCCGTCTCGAGTTCCTCGTACGCGAGCCGACCGGCGTAGACGAAGCCCTCGTCGCCCTCGGCGCAGGAGACCGTAACGTCGGTGCCGTCGACGAGCACGCTCGTGGCATCTCCCGTGCCGACGACCGCGGGGATGCCGAGTTCGCGCGCGATGATCGCGGCGTGGCAGGTGCGTCCCCCGCGGTTCGTGATGATCGCGGAGGCGCGCTTCATGATCGGCTCCCAGTCGGGGTCGGTCATGTCGGCGACGAGCACGTCGCCGACCTGGAACTGCTCCATGCCGGCGAGGGTCGTGAGCACCCGCACCGGGCCGGCGCCGATCTTCTGCCCGATCGCCCTGCCGACCGCGAGCACCTCGCCGCGCTCCCCGAGCACGTACCTGCGCATGACGTTGCCGTCGGCGCGCGACACGACCGTCTCGGGGCGGGCCTGAAGGATGTAGAGCCGGCCGTCGACCCCGTCCTTGCCCCACTCGATGTCCATCGCACGCCCGTAGTGCTCCTCGATGGTGAGCGCCTGACGTCCGAGCTCCTCGACGTCCTCGTCGGTGATGCTGAGCCGCACGCGGTCTTCGAGCGGCACATCCCGGAACACCGTGCTGCCGCCGACGTGGGTGCCGTCGGTGTAGCGCATCGCGACCGCCTTCTCGCCGACCGATCGCTTGAGGATCGCGGGGCGACCGGCCTTCAATGCAGGCTTGTACACGTAGAACTCGTCGGGGTTCACGGCCCCCTGCACGACCGCCTCGCCGAGTCCGTATGAGCTCGTGATGAACACGGCGCGGTCGAAGCCCGACTCGGTGTCGACGGTGAACATGACGCCGGAGGCGCCGACATCCGACCGCACCATGCGCTGCACGCCCGCGGAGAGCGCGACGTCGTGGTGCTCGAAGCCGTGGTGCACGCGGTAGGCGATCGCGCGGTCGTTGTAGAGCGACGCGAAGACGCTGCGGACGGCGGCGAGGATGTTGTCGATGCCGCCGATGTTGAGGAACGTCTCCTGCTGGCCGGCGAAGCTCGCGTCGGGAAGGTCCTCGGCGGTCGCGCTCGAGCGGACGGCCCACGTCACGGCATCGGGATCGGGGTCGTTCTCGAGCAGCGTCGCGAACGCCGAGCGGATGTCGCGCTCGAGGTCGTCGGGGAACGGCTGCGCCTCGATCCACGACCGCACCGACGAGCCCACCCGGGCGAGCTCGGCCACGTCGTCGATGTCGAGTCGCTCGACGGTGGACTTGATGCGGTCGTAGAGGCCGTCGGCACTGAGGAACGAGCGGTACGCGTCGGCCGTCGTCGCGAAGCCGCCGGGCACTCGGACGCCGGCATCGGAGAGCTGCGACACCATCTCGCCGAGTGAGGCGTTCTTGCCGCCGACCTGCGGGAGCTCGGTCATGCCGATCTCGTCGAACCAGAGGATGTTGCTCATTTCGTGTACCTCACTCGATGGGTCATACGCGCAGGTGCATGGTCTGCATGATGACCGCCGACATCTCCTCGACGCTCTTCGTGGAGGAGTTCAGGAAGGGGACGCGGTTGCGTCGGTAGAGGTCTTCGGCGCGCCGCAGCTCGAGCGTGCACTGCTCGAGACTCGCGTAGCGGGAGTTCGGGCGCCGCTCGTGCCGCACCTGGCTGAGCCGCAGCGGCGTCGTCGTCAACCCGAAGCAGCGGTCGGCGTACCTGGCGACGGCGCGGGGCAGCCCATCGGTCGGAAAGTCGTCGTCGGTGAGCGGATAGTTCGCGACGAGGAGACCGTACTGGAGCGCCAGGTACATCGTGGTCGGGGTCTTGCCGCAGCGACTCGGCGCGATGAGCACGACGTCGGCGATGTCGAGCGCGCGGCGGCTCTGGCCGTCGTCGTGCTCGATGGCGTACTCGACGGCGCGCATGCGCGCGAAGTACCGCTCGGCATCGCCGACCGCGTGGTACTGGCCGAGCTGCGCCGACGCGGTGGTGTCGAGCGCGCGCTCCAGTTCGACGAGGTGCCCCGCGAGCAGGTCGATGATCACCGCATTCGCGCCGCCGATCACGGCGCGCACCTCGGCCGCCTTGATGGTGGTGAAGACGAGCGGGCGCCCCCCGTCGACGCGGGCGCGGTCGATCTCGGCGACGACGTTGCGTGCGCCCTCGACCGTGTCGACGAATGGGATCGTCTGACGTACGAACCTGATCGTCGGGAAGTTCGCCAGGAGCGCGCTGCCGAGGGTCTCCGCGGTGATGCCGGTGCTGTCGGACACGAAGTACGCGTACCGCTGCGCGGTCTGGATGGGGACCGCGCCCGTGGCGATCGGGACGTCGGGGTCGATCATGCGCCGAACCCGTCGTTGACGGCGCACCCGTCATCACGCGCGCCGCGGCGAGAAGATCTCGTCATGATTCGACCCTACGCGGAGAGCGCGCGGCGATTCAGTAATCGGTCACTGAAAGAATCGCGCTTCTTGCGGTCTCGACACGAAACACCGTTCGAGGGGCGCCCGCCCAGCGGATGCCGCCGCTACGCGCCGAGCCGCAGCACGCGCGCCGTCTCGGCGAGCGACGCCGCCGCGGCGGTGGGATCCTCCGAGAGCGTCGTTCCGTAGCTCGGGATCATCTCGCGCAGCTTCGGCTCCCACGCCGGGAACCGGTCGGGGAAGCACCGCGCGAGCACGTCGAGCATGATGGGCGCGGCGGTCGACGCGCCCGGCGAAGCACCGAGGAGGCCCGCGATGGTGCCGTCGGCACCCGTGATGACCTCGGTGCCGAACTGCAGCACGCCGCCCTTCTCGGGGTCCTTCTTCATGACCTGCACGCGCTGCCCGGCCGTGATGAGCTCCCAGTCGCGATCCTTCGCGGTGGGCATGAACTCGCGCAGGGCAGCCATCTTCTCAGCGCGCGAGGCGAGCAGCTCGGACACGAGGTACTTCACGAGGTCGAAGTTCTTCAGCCCGACCTGCAGCATCGGCACGATGTTGTGCAGCCGGATGGAGAACGGCAGGTCGAACCAGGTGCTCGTCTTCAGGAACTTCGGCGTGAAGCCTGCATACGGGCCGAAGAGCAGCGCCTTCTCGCCGTCGACGACGCGCGTGTCGAGGTGCGGCACCGACATGGGCGGCGCGCCCACGGCGGCTTTGCCGTAGACCTTGGCCTGGTGCTGGGCGACGATCTTGGGGTTGGTCGTGCGCAGGAACTGACCCGAGATCGGGAACCCGCCGAACCCCTTGATCTCGGGGATGCCCGAGTGCTGGAGCAGCGCGAGCGCTCCGCCGCCCGCCCCGACGAAGACGAACCGCGCGTTGACGGTCGATGGGTACTGCCCCACCAACTGGCGCACGCGGAGCTTCCACCGCCCGTCGCGACGGCGCTTGAGCCAGGTCACCTGGTGGTTGGTTCGAATGGATGCCCCACGACGGGACATGTCCTCGAAGAGGTAGCGCGTGAGCGCGCCGAAGTCGACGTCGGTGCCGGACTCGATGCGGGTCGCGGCGACCTTCTGCTTGGGGTTTCGTTTCTTCGCGAGCATCGGCGTCCACTCGGCGATGCGCTCGAGGTCCTCGGTGTACTCCAGGTCGGCGAAGAGCGGCTGGTCCTTCAGTGCGGCGACGCGCTTGCGCAGGTACTCGATGTTCGCCTCGCCCTTGACGAAGGTCATGTGCGGCGTCGAGTTGATGAAGTTGTGCGGCTCGGGCAGCGCACCGGTGGAGACGAGGTGCGCCCAGTACTGCCGACTCACCTGGAACTGCTCATTGATCGAGACGGCCTTCGCGGCGTCGACCGTGCCGTCGGATGCCTCGGGCATGTAGTTCAGCTCGCAGAGTGCGGCGTGGCCGGTGCCGGCGTTGTTCCACGCGTTCGACGACTCTTGGGCGACCTCGCCGAGTCGTTCGTAGACGCGGATGCTCCAATCGGGCTCCAGTTGGGAGATCAGGGAGCCGAGCGTCGCGCTCATGATGCCCCCGCCGATGAGCACGACGTCGACGGATTCCTCTGAAGTCACGATTTCCAGTGTAGGTGCGTTGAGATGGTGCCCCTGACCGCGTATCATGCAGCGGCCCACCGGCCCTTCGACGGGCTCAGGGTCCGGGCGGATCTGGTCGCTGGGCTCGTCGAAGCGGCGCCCTCACTCCACGTCGCCGCCGTCGAGGTGCGGCATGCCGCGTTCGTCGAGCGGCCAGAACGGGTTGTGGGCGAACTCCCACAGGTTGCCGTCGGGGTCGGCGCCGTACCCGCTGTAGCCGCCCCACTCGGTCTCGACCGCGGGCTTGGTGACCCTGCCGCCGGCCGCCTGCCATTCGGCGAGCGCGGCATCGACCTCGGCGCGGGAGTCGAAGTTGACGGCGAGCGCGACGCCTCGGAACCCGGGCGCGGATGGCGCGGCATGCGTGTCGCTCGCGAGCCCGGCGTCGACGGCGAGCTCGGGGCTCGTCCAGAGGGCGATGATCGGGCCCGGTGTGGAGAAGAACGTCGTTCCCTCGACGGAGTGCGTCGACTGCCGCCAGCCGAGTCGGCGGTAGAACGCGGTGGCGGCGTCGACGTCGGCGACGCCGAGGGTCACGAGGGTGAAGCGCTGCGGGATGGCCATGGTGCGACGGTACTGCGATCTGCCGACACGTGGCCGGTCGCCGAGCCTGTCGAAGCGACCCTTCGACGAGCTCAGGGACCGGCGGGGCTCGGGACCGTGGCTCAGAGCGCGGCGACGCCGCCCGCGATGAGCCCGATGCCCGCCGTGATGAGCGCCGCGGTCAGCGAGACGACCCCGAGCCAGAGCAGCGCGATCAGCCGGTTGGGACGCTCGGGCTCCTTTCCGAGTACCGACAGGAAGAATCCGGCCGGCATCAGGATTGCCGCGATCGGCACGCCCGTGCGGGCGAGCCAGAGCCAGAACCCGTCGAGCGCGGCATGCGAGATCACCGCGAGGATCGCGATCGACAACACGAGGAGCACGGCGGCGTGGGCGTGGCCGGCTCGGAAGAAGCTCTGCTGCAGCCGGTTCACGGGAACGTGCCCACGCACCACGCGGGTGAGGAAGTACCCGCCGCTCTCCACCGTGACGAGCGCGAGCAGCAGGATGCCGATGAGGATGAGGTCGTTGGGGGACGGCATGGCCGGTCCTTCCGGTTCGTGAAGCATGATTAGATAGTGAGACTCTCCAATATTAGAGAGTATCGATATCCAATGCAAGGAGTCCGTATGCGCATCTCCGCCCTCGCCGACGCCGCAGGGCTCCCCCTCGCCACGGTGAAGTACTACCTGCGCGAGGGCCTGCTGCATCCCGGCGTCGCCACGTCGGCGACGCAGGCGACCTACGACACTTCCCACCTGCGACGACTGCGCCTCATCCGCGCGCTCACCGGCGCGGTCGGGCTCAGCGTGCAGCAGGCGCGTACGATCCTCGCGCTCGTCGATGATCCGGGCGACGACCTCTATGCCACCCTCGGTCGCGCCGTGAGCGCCCTTCCGCCGACGGTGGCCGAGGCATCCGCCGACGACCCCGACCCGTACCCCCGCGCGCGTGCCGCCCTCGAGGCGCTGGGACAGGTGTACGACCCCGGCTTCGCCGCCGTTGCGCAGCTCGAGTCGGCGCTCGCCGCGAGCGAGGCGGCGGGCATGCCCATCAGCGACGAGCGCCTGCTCGCGTACGGTCGCCGGTTGCGCGACATCGCCGCGTTCGACCTCGAGCGGATGCCACGAGAGCCGCACGCCGCCGTCGAGTACACGGTGCTCGGCACCGCCCTCTACGAGCCGGTGATCCTCGCGCTGCGGCGCCTCGCTCACCAGGACGTGGCGGCGCGACGGGATCTCGGCGGCTGACGGCGATCGGGTCTCGATACGATCGCGTCGCGACCTACTCGACCACCGGAACCCGCTCGAGCAGGGCGGCGAGCGCGGGCAGTTGCGACGGGTCCTCGAGGGCCGATCCGACCGCGACCGTGCGCACGCCCGCGGCGAGGAAACCCCCGGCATTCGCGGCATCCATTCCGCCCGTGGCGACGAACCGGGCCTCGGGGAACGGTCCCGACATCACGCGGAACCACGCGGTTCCGAGCAGCGAGGCCGGAAACGCCTTCAACCAGGTGAGGCCGAGCGTCATCGCCGCCTGCACCTCGGTCGCGGTCGCGACGCCGGGCAGGGGTGGCAGCCCCGCCGCGACCGATGCTCGCACGATGTCGGCGTCGAACCCGGGGCTCACCGTGAACGCAGCGCCGGCGGATGCCGCGAGCTCGACGTGCCGCGCGGCCACGACGGTGCCCGCGCCCACGAGGCGCCCCTCGGCGCGCCCCGCCTCGACGACGGCGGCGAGGGCCTCGACGTCGGCGTCGGACTGGATCGGCAGCTCGACGACGTCGATGCCGAGGTCCCAGGCGCGACGGGCGAGCTCGAGGCTGCGCGCGACCCCGAGGCCGCGGAAGATCGCCATGAGCGGGCGCCCGGCGAAGAGGTCGTCGAACTGCGAGTTGGTGAGCTCGGTCATGCGTCAGCCTCTCGGGTGCGTCGTGGAGTCGGGGGTCCGCCGTGGGAAGTCGGCGGTGTCGGCGAGCACGAGCGCGGCGCGCTCGTGCCCGGCCCGGAGTCGCGCGTGCGGCGGAGCACCGTCGAGCCGGGCGACGAGGTATCCGGCGGCGAATGCGTCGCCCGCGCCGACCGCCTCGACGAGTTCCACCTCGAGAGCGGCCACGTGCGCGACGCCTGCCACGCTGTACTCGGTCGCGCCCACCGCGCCGTCCTTCACCACGAGCACGATTGGTTCGGGGAGGAGCGCGCGAACGTCGTCGGGCGTGCGGACCGCGACGCCGAGCGTCGAGCCCCACAGCGCGGCCGCCTCGTCGAGGCCGACGAACACGAGGTCGGCACGGGCGGCGAGCTCACGGAGCCGACGCGCCGCGACATCCGTCGACGGCCACAGCGCCGCCCGATGATTGACGTCGAAGCTGACCGGCACGCCCGCCGCCTTCGCTCGGGCGAAGAGCGCGTCGACCATGGCGTCGCACGCATCGGAGAGCGCCGGGGTGATGCCCGAGAGGTGCAGGAGGCGGACCCGTTCGACGGGCAGCGTCGCCGCGTAGCCGGCGTCCATGCGCGACGCCGCAGAGCCCCGGCGGAAGTACTGCACGGCGCGACCGGGATCCTTGAAGTAGACGCCCGTCGGAGCGTCGGGGTCGGTGCGCACCCAGCGCGTGTCGACGCCGCGCTCGGCGAGTTGCCGCAGCAGGCGACGACCGAGCGCGTCGTCGCCGACGAGCCCGGCCCACGCGGCGGGCCGTCCGAGTGCGGCGAGATGCGAGGCCACGTTCGCCTCCGCGCCGCCCGGGTCGAGGCGGAAGTCGGCGGCCGACTCGAGCGGTTCGGCGAACGCCGGCGCGACAAGCATCATCGTCTCGCCGACGGCGAGCACTTCGGGTTGCAAGGTCACGCCCTTATGCTGACCGTGTTGCACATGCGATGCAACTGTGTTGCAGCAGATGCAACGTCCGTTTCCGGGAGCATCACCGAGGAGGCATCCATGTCGCAGAGCGTCACCCGCGCCGCCCGCATCATCGATGCGATCGCCGCCGACCCACGCACGGTCACCGAGCTCGCCGAGGCGTTCGGCCTGCACCGCTCGACCATGTTCCGCGAGCTGCGATCGCTCGAGGAAGTCGGATGGGTGCGCCGGAGCAGCTCCGGGCGGTACACGCTGGGCGGGCGGCTGGCCGGCCTCGCGAAGGACGCCCTCGACTCGCTCGACCTCCGCGAGGCGGGTTCCGTGCATGTGCGGCGCCTCCAGCGCCGGATCGGCAACACCGTGCACCTCGCCGCACTCATGGACCGCTCGATCGTCTACGTCGACAAGGCCGAGGATGCCTCGGGCGTGCGCATGTACTCGCGCATCGGCCGCGAGGTCATCCCCTACTGCTCGGCGGTCGGCAAGGCGATCCTCGCCGAGCTCGATACCGCGGGGCGCGACGCGGTGCTCGACGATCTCACGTGGCACCGCTTCACCGACCGCACGCTCGCCACCCGTGAGCAGCTCGACGAGGAGCTGGCACGCGTGGCCGCCCGCGGCTGGGCCGCCGACGACCGCGAGTTCGAGGCGTACGTCAACTGCATCGCCGTGCCCGTCGAGAGTCCGCTCGGCGTGGTCGGCGCCGTCTCCGTCACCGCGATCCGCGTGGTCGCCGACCTCGACAGGCTGAAGAAGCACCTTCCCGCCCTGCGGGAGACCGCCGATCGCATCTCGAGTGAGCTCGGCTGAGCGGATGCCCGCCACGGCACGACCGGGCTCACCGGACGAGTCGCTCCAGCTCCTCGTCCATGCGCCGGGCGATCTCGGCATGGCCCTCGTCGTTCGGATGGATGCCGTCGGCGGCGATCCATTCCGGATGCCCCTCGAGCCACCTCGAGGCGCCGTCGACGTGATCGGCGCCGACGCGCTCGGCGGCCTCCTCGACCCACTCGATGATGCGCTCCAGCGAGTCGGGCCGCTCGGCGGTGTACCAGAACGGCTCGACCACCACGAGGCGGGCGTCCGCCAGCTCCTCGCGGAATCGCTCCAGGTCGTCGCCGATCGACGACCAGCGCCGCTCCGGCTCGTCGGCGCCCGTGCCTCGGGTGTAGGAGTCGCCGTAGAACGCGGCGACGGTGGCACCCGGCGTCGGCGAGCCGTCAGGGCGGTCGGATGCCGCGGCGCATCCGGCGAGCGCACTGCACGCCACGGCTGCCGTCACCGCAGCGATCGCCCCCGCCGTGATGACGGTGCCCCCGCGTGAATCACGCCCCCGCATGCCGCGATTGTAGGCCCGGCGCACGGAGCGCCGGACGCGGAACGGCCCGTTCCGATCGGATCGGAACGGGCCGCTCGGCGTCGTCGGTCGACTCAGCGGCGCTTGGCCACCATGCGCGGCACGGCGATCGCGGCGCCGACCGCGAGCGCGCCGATGCCCACGAAGGCGAGCCAGCCGTTCTCGAAGCCGGTCTCGGCGAGCGTGACTCCGCCGTCACCGCCACCACCGGCGGGCGGGGTGGTCTCGACGGGCGGCGTCGTCACGGGCGGGGTGGTGGCGGGGGGCGTGGTCGGCGGGGTCGTCGGCTCCGGCTCGTACGAGAACGAGTAGTGGCTGATGTCCTTGCCAGTCGAGTGGGTGATGGTCACTGTGTTGGTCGGAGGCTCGACCATGTAGTACTCAACCCCGGCGTCGCTGTTCTCATCACCGGCCTTCACGCAGACCATCGTGATGACCTGGCCTGCGGGAGCGGAGATGTCCTCCGTCTCTCCGAGACCGCCTTCTTCGCTCTTCCCTGAGTCGAGTTCCTCGCATTTCTGGTCCGAGAACCCGTCGGGCAGTGGGATGGGAACCAGAACAGAGTCCTCGGCGTAGGCGGGCGCGGCGGCGAATACGGCGGCGCCGGCGGCGAGCACCAGGGCTGCGGTGATGGTGCGGATTGGCTTCATCGGGTGAGGGCTCCTCAGAGGATGCGGGACGGGATGGTGGGCTGGCTGATCCCTGGCCGAACTCGGGCCGGGGCATGAGAGAGCGGCGGTATGGTGGCCGCCGCTTCATCATGAAGGATCGTCAGCAAACGCTAGCGGAGTACCGTCGTCCCGTCATATCCCCCGTTGGGGGCATCCCTCACCCAGCCCGTCAGACCCCGGCGGGCAGCTTCGCCGCGACGAGCTCCGCGATCTGCACCGCGTTGAGCGCCGCGCCCTTGCGCAGGTTGTCGTTCGAGACGAACAGCACGAGGCCCTTCCCGTCGGGCGCCGACTGGTCCTGGCGGATGCGGCCGACGAAGCTCGGGTCGGAACCGGCGGCCTGCAGCGGCGTGGGCACGTCGGAGAGCGCGACGCCCGGGGCATCCGACAGCAACTCGGTGGCCCGCTCGGGCGTGATCGGGTTCGCGAACTCGGCGTGGATCGAGAGCGAGTGTCCGGTGAACACCGGCACGCGCACGCAGGTGCCCGCGACCCGCAGGCCCGGCAGCTCGAGGATCTTGCGGCTCTCGTTGCGGAGCTTCTTCTCCTCGTCGGTCTCATTGTCGCCGTCGTCGACGATCGAGCCCGCGAGCGGGATCACGTCGAACGCGATGGGACGCACGAACTTCTGGGGCTCGGGGAACGTGACGGCGGAGCCGTCGTGCACGAGGCCGATCGCGTCCTGCTCGACCGCGGCCTTCGCCTGCTCGAGCAGCTCCTCGCCGCCGGCGAGACCCGCTCCCGAGACGGCCTGGTACGTCGAGACCATGAGACGCTCGAGTCCGGCCTCGTCGTGCAGCACCTTGAGCACGGGCATCGCGGCCATGGTGGTGCAGTTCGGGTTCGCGATGATGCCCTTCTTCGCCTCGTCGATGGCGTGCGGGTTCACCTCGCTCACCACGAGCGGCACGTCGGGGTCCATGCGCCAGCCGCTCGAGTTGTCGATGACCGTGACGCCGGCGGCGGCGAACCGCGGCGCCTGCGCCTTCGAGAGGGTCGCGCCCGCGGAGAAGATCGCGATGTCGAGGCCCGTCGGGTCGGCGGTCGCGGCATCCTCGACGACGATGTCCTCGCCCTTCCACGGCAGCGTCGTGCCCGCCGAACGGGCCGACGCGAAGTAGCGGATGCTCGCAACCGGGAAGTCGCGCTCGTCGAGCAGGCGCCGCACGACCGCACCGACCTGTCCGGTGGCGCCGACGACGCCGATGTTCACTGCGTGTGCCATGTGCTGTTCCTCACTTCTCGGGCGCTGCCGGCCCGCACGTCACGTTCCAGTCTGACGGATTCTGCAGGTGATCATGTCGCGGACGTCGTTCCGCGACTCCGACGGCAGGAATCCGCTGCATATCGTCGGTACGGCCCCGACTGCCGGGCGAGGGTTTCCCCGGGCCCCGCGGCATCCGGAACCTAGCGGCCCGTGCCGGCGTGGACGACCGCGTCCTCCTCGGCGTCGAGCTCGAACGCCGTGTGCACGGCCCGCGCCGCGGCATGCACGCTGTCGGCGCGTGTGACGACCGAGATGCGGATCTCGCTCGTCGAGATCATCTCGATGTTGATGCCGGCGTCGTAGAGCGCCTCGAACAGGCGCGCCGAAACGCCCGTGGCCGAGCGCATGGCGTTGCCGACGAGCGAGAGCTTCCCGATCTGGTCGTCGTACTGCAGCGACGTGAATCCGACCGCCTCCTGCGAGTGCGACAACGCGGTGAGCGCTCGCTCGCCGTCGGACTTCGGCAGCGTGAACGAGATGTCGGTGCGCCCGGTCGATGCAGCCGAGACGTTCTGCACGATCATGTCGACGTTCGCGTTCGTGTTCGCGACGATCTTGAAGATCTTCGCCGCGACCCCCGGCACGTCGGGAACGCCGACGACCGTGATCTTCGCCTCGGTCAGGTCGACCGCGACTCCGGCGATGACGGACTCTTCCACTTCGGCTCCTTCGGGAAGGCGCGAGGGGTCGTAGACGATCGTCCCCTCGTTGTTGTTGAACGACGAACGCACGTGCAGGGTGACGCCGTGGCGACGGGCGAACTCGACCGCCCTGATGTGCAGGACCTTGGCTCCGGATGCCGCGAGCTCGAGCATCTCCTCGCTCGTGATCTTCGACAGCTTGCGGGCCTTCGACACGATGCGCGGATCGGACGTGAACACGCCGTCGACGTCGGTGTAGATCTCGCACACGTCGGCCTCGAGCGCCGCCGCGAGGGCGACCGCCGTCGTGTCGCTGCCGCCGCGCCCGAGCGTGGTGATGTCGCGCGTGTCGCGGTTGAAGCCCTGGAACCCGGCGACGATGACGATCGCGCCCTCGTCGAGCGCCTCGCGGAGGCGCACCGGGGTGACGTCGACGATGCGGGCGGCGCCGTGCCTGGCATCCGTGATCATGCCGGCCTGGCTGCCCGTGAACGAGAGCGCCTCGTGGCCCATGCTCTTGATGGCCATGGCGAGCAGTGCCATCGAGATCCGCTCGCCCGCGGAGAGCAGCATGTCGAGCTCGCGGGGCGCCGGGATCGGCGTGACCTCGTGCGCGAGGTCGAGCAGTTCGTCGGTGCTGTCGCCCATCGCGGAGACGGCGACGACGACGTCGTTGCCGGCCTTGCGTGTCTCGACGATGCGCTTCGCGACTCGCTTGATGCTCTCCGCGTCGGCGACGGAGGACCCGCCGAACTTCTGCACGATCAAGCTCACGTGGTCTCCCGGGTGGTCACAGGCGCCGGGATGCACGTCCGGTCGCCGGAAGGTCCATCATACGGCGGCCCGCATACGCGCCCGGCAATGTGACGGTCGGTGGCGCACGCCTCGGGGGCTGACGGGCTTATCCCCGTCGGGGTCACGGATGCAACTCGATTTCCACTGAACGAACGTCCCCTTCCGACTCGGGAGCGGCGTGGCTAGCGTGGGCCTCGCCGTCGGCGGGCCCCGCCGCGGATGACACGCACAATGCGGCAACGGTGCCGCGGGCACCGTCGCTGTGCATCAGTACGCAAGGGAGCGTCGGATGATTCCAGTGTTCAAGCGAGCGACGGCGGTGTCGATGGGCATCACCGCCGCGTTCCTCATCGCCGTCGGTGCCACATCGGCCGCTGCGGCTCCCGGCGGCAAGCATGGCGAGCCGCCTCTCCTCACCGAAGCGGACTGTACGCCGCTCACGGGGCTCACGATTTCGGCGAGCGACATCGGACTGCCGACGAGCGGGGCCGACATCGAGACGGCCGTCTGGGACGCGGCAGGGAACTACTGCGCCGTCACCGGCTGGATCCGCGCCGTCTCGGCACCGCAGGACATGCAGTTCCGCGTCAACCTCCCTGCCGCGTGGAACGGTCGCACGCTGCAGTTCGGCGGGGGTGGCTTCGACGGCTCGCTCGTCACGGCGACCGGCAACTACACGGCGCAGCCGGCAGGTTCTCCGACCGCGCTCTCGCAGGGCTGGGTCACGCTCGGCTCCGACGGCGGACACCAGGGCGGGCCGGGCTTCGACGGGACGTTCCAGCTCGATGAGGAACTCTTCCTCAACTACGGCCAGTGGTCGGTGAAGAAGGCGCACGACGCGGCGTACGCCGTCATCGATGCCGCCTATGGCGTCGTGCCGCAGTGGTCGTACTTCATCGGCGGGTCGCAGGGCGGTCATGAGGCCCTCGACGCGGCTGCGCGCTATCCGAAGGATTACGACGGGATCATCGCCAACTATCCGGCGTACAACGTGACGATGATGCACGTCGGCGCGGTGAACTTCCGCGACGCGCTCCTGCTCGACGGCGGCGCAGGGCATCTCAACGCCGCCGAGACTGCGAGCATCACGAACGCCGTCTACGCGACCTGCGACACGCTCGACGGCGCGCCCGACGGTATCGTCAGCAATGTCGGCGCGTGCAACGAGGTGTTCGACGTGCAGTCGCTCGCCTGTCCTGCGGGCGTCGACCCGGCGACGGTCGATACCTGCCTCTCGGAGATGGAGATCGCAGCCGCTCTGAAGATCACGACCGACTACGACCTCGGCATCGAGATCGAGGGCAATTCGGTCTTCGCGAAGAGCGCGTTGTTCGAGGGGGCGTTGTACCAGGGCTTCGCGGGCTTCGGCTCGGGACCGCTGTCGCAAGGCCTGCAGTTCCAGGTGTTCAACGCGACGATGCAGTACGGCGTCGCTGGCAACCCGCCCGATTGGAACGGCTACACCGTCGACCCGCTCGACTACGCCGAGCGCGTGCAGGAAGTGGGCGAGATCATGGATGTGACGGATGTCTCGCTCAACAGGTTCCGCGCATACGGCGGAAAGGTCATCCTCACCCATGGCACGATCGACGACTTCATCACCCCGCACAACACGCTGCAGTACTACGCGGCGCTGCAGGACGAGTTCGGTCCGCGGCTCGACTCGTTCCTGAAGTTCTACATGGTGCCGGGCTGGGGTCACGGGCAGGGGCGCTTCGTCGCGCAGTACGACGGCCTGGACGCGATCGTGAACTGGGTCGAGCAGGATGTCGCGCCGTCGGGCCTCGTCGCACGTGACGGCAACCCGGGCGCCGACCGCACCCGTCCGATGTGCGAGTATCCGTCGTGGCCGTTGTACCAGGGGTATGGCTCCCTCGACCAGGCGAGCTCGTACCAGTGCGTCACGGAGTGACCGGTTTCCCACTCCCCGCATGAGTGACGAGGGGTCCCAGGTCGGCATGACCCGGGACCCCTCCGTGCTCGGGACGTGGCGATCGGGATCGCACGGCAGGCGGCGCGCTCGACGATAGAGTTCGGTCATGTCCGAGGCGCTCGAAGGTTGGTCCGACTTCAACGTGGCGATGGTCGGCGCGACCGCCGCCCTCGCCGGCCTCCTCATCGTCGCCATGTCGGTGAACATCTCGACGATCATGTCGTCGGCCACGCTGCCGGCACGTGCGGCGTCGGCGATCGCGGCGCTCGTGCTCGCGATCGTCGCGGGCGCGCTCGGGCTCATGCCCGGCCAGACCGACGTGACCTACGGTCTCGAGATCCTCCTGGCCGGCGCCGTCGCTGCGGCGTTCCACCTGCACGCCATGCGCGTGATCGCCCGCGAGGACCGCGTCTCGGCGGCGGACCGATTCGGCAAGAGCATTCTCGGCGTGATACCGATCGCCGCGTTCCTCGTGGGCGGCGTGCTCATCCTCGTCGGCACCGGAGCGGCCGGCCTCGTCGCGGTGGCCCTGGGCTCGCTGCTCGCCGTCATCGCCGCGATCGTCATGGCGTGGGTCATGCTCGTCGAGGTGCTGCGGTAGCGCTGTGCGTCCGTCCGCCGGATCGGCGGCGGCCGAGCGGATGCACCGTCAGCCCCGATGCTTGCGCGGCATGTACCACTCGGTGAACTCGGTCGCTCGCCCGCCGGCGTCGAGCCGGACGACCCAGAGGTTCAGGTAGTCCTTCTCGGCCGGGTACTGGGTGCGTCCCTGCACGAGCACGAAGCCGTCGTCCTCATGGAGGATGTTCCAGTCGAACGACCATTCACCTGGCTCGTCGCGGTCCTCGAGCCATCCCTCGACGATCTGGTCGTGCCCGCGGCGGGGCTCGTGGTCGGGTGCGGTCAGGTAGACCGCATCCTCCGCGAACAACGCCCGGACCTGCTCGGGGTCGTTCGATTCCCAGGCCTGCACGTATCCCTCGACCCAGCGGGCGCCTGCGCTCGTCATGGCTCCGTTCTACGCGCGCGCACCGACAGCGTCAACCGGTCACCCGACGACGCGGCGCCCCTCGAACGCCCGGCCGAGCGTGACCTCGTCGGCGTATTCGAGGTCGCCGCCGACGGGCAGGCCCGATGCGAGACGCGTCACCCGGATCTCGAGCGTCGTGAGGAGCCGGCTGAGATACGTGGCCGTGGCCTCGCCCTCGAGGTTCGGATCGGTCGCGATGATGACCTCGGAGACCGTGCCGTCGGCGAGGCGCTGCATGAGTTGGCGGATGCGGAGCTCATCAGGACCGATGCCGTCGATGGGGCTGATCGCGCCGCCGAGCACGTGGTAGAGGCCCCGGAACTCGCGCGTGCGCTCGATGGCGACGACGTCCTTCGCCTCCTCGACGACGCAGATGAGCGTGGGGTCGCGTCGTGGGTCGCGGCAGATCGAGCACGTCGACTGCTCCGCGACGTTGCCGCAGATCTCGCAGAAGCGCACCTTCTCGCGGACCTCCATGAGGATCTCGGCCAGCCGGCTGACGTCGAAGTGCTCGGTCTGCACGATGTGGAACGCGATACGCTGCGCCGACTTCGGTCCGATGCCGGGCAGGCGGCCGAGTTCGTCGATGAGTTCCTGGACGATGCCTTCGTACACGGACTAGCCACGCTCCCCGAAGCCGGGGCGTGCCGGCGCCTCGACCTCCTCGAGGAAGGTCGCCCCGAGCACCTCGCGCACGACCGCCTCACCGTACCGCTGGATGCCGCCCTGGGCGGGCGCCGGGGTGGCGTCGACGACGATCTCGGGCGGCGGACCCGGCTCGAACGGCGGCTCGATGTCTTCAGGGGGCGCCTCGGCGTCGTCGGGCACGGCGGCGAGGTCGTCGGATGCCGCAGCCGACGGCTCGGCGATGGCGGTCGCCGTGGCGCTCGGCGCGCGGCGCTGCGCGGTGCCGGTGCGCGAGCCGCCGGACGGGACGGACTCTGCCGGTGCCGTCGAAGGCCCGGGCTCGTCGTTCGGGATGGCGACCGTGGCCCACGTGTCGACGGGTGCGGACGCGGAATTCCCGGGTGCCGACCGAGCGGGCGAGGCCGGCGCAGCAGCAGACGGCGCGGGCGCGGCGACCGAGTCCGAGCCGGCACCCGAGCCGGCACCGGCGCGGACATCGGGCGCGGGCGTCGCGAGCGCCGCATCGGCGCCCGCCGGGCGCCCGGGCTCGGGCGAAGCGGCAGGCACCGCCACGGGTGCCGCAGCAGCTTGCGAGCCGATGACGCGCGGGAGGAACTTGACCTGCACCCCGAGCACGTCGGCGATGGCACGACGCAGCAATTCGGCCGGACTCTGCACGCCGGTTCCGCCGCGCAGGTCGTTCACGTCGTTCTGGCTGGGGAAGCCGAGCACGAGCACGTCGTCGTCGGTGCGGAAGTCGATGACCTTGGCGGTCATCGCCGCCATCCAGGCGGTGCGCTTCGTGCGCTCGAGGACGCCGAGGATCTCGGGCCACGCGTCGCGGATGAGTTGCAAGGTGACCGGGCCGACGGGCTTCGGCGTGGCGGGAGTGGACGGCGCGCCGGCATCGAGACGCGACTCGGTCGCTCCCCGACCCGCCGAGCGTGCGGGCACCGGCGGAGGGGTCTCCAGACGCGACTCCGTCGCTCCTCGACCGGCGGCGGGCATCGGCGGAGGGGTCTCCAGACGCGACTGCGCCGCTCCTCGACCGGCGGAGGACTGCTCGCCCGCGGCATCCGTGACCCCGATGCGGCGCTCGAGCCGCTCCACGCGGGCGAGCGCGCCGCGCTCGGAGTCGTCGCTCGAGGGCACGAGCACGCGCGCGAGCATGAGCTCGAGGTGCAGCCGCGGCGAGGTCGCCCCGGTCATCTCGGTGAGCGTCTGGTTCACGAGGTCGGCGACACGCGACAGTTCGGCCGGCCCGAAGGCCGCGGCCTGCGTGGCCATGCGGGCGAGCTCGTCGTCGGGGATGCCGCGGAGCACCGCGGCCGCGGCCTCGGGCGAGGAGGCAGCCACGACGATGAGGTCGCGCAGCCGCTCGAGCAGGTCTTCGACGAAGCGGCGTGGATCCTGCCCGGTCTGCACCACGCGGTCGGCGGCGGCGAACGCCTCGGCCGCGTCCTTCGCGCCGATCGCGTCGACGACCTCGTCGAGCAGCGCGCCGTGCGTGTACCCGAGCAGCGCGACAGCCCGCTCGTAGTCGATCGTCGACCCCTCGGAACCGGCGATCAGCTGGTCGAGCAGCGAGAGCGTGTCACGCGGCGAGCCGCCGCCCGCCCGGACCACGAGCGGAAGCACGCCGGGCGCCACCTCGACGCCCTCCTCGGTGCAGAGCTTCTGCACGTACTCGAGCATCGGGCCGGGCGGCACCAGCCGGAACGGGTAATGGTGCGTGCGCGAGCGAATGGTGCCGAGCACCTTGTCGGGCTCGGTCGTGGCGAAGACGAACTTCACGTGCTCGGGCGGCTCTTCCACCAGCTTCAGCAGCGCGTTGAATCCCTGGGGCGTCACCATGTGCGCCTCGTCGAGGATGAAGATCTTGTAGCGGTCGCGGGCGGGTGCGAACACGGCGCGCTCGCGCAGGTCGCGGGCGTCGTCGACGCCGTTGTGGCTGGCGGCGTCGATCTCGACGACGTCGAGCGAGCCGCCGCCGCCGCGGGAGAGTTCGACGCAGCTCGGGCACACGCCGCACGGCGTGTCGGTGGGGCCCTCGACGCAGTTCAGACAGCGCGCGAGGATGCGCGCCGAGGTGGTCTTGCCGCAGCCGCGCGGCCCGCTGAACAGGTAGGCGTGATTCACCCGATCGGTGCGAAGCGCGGTCATGAGCGGCTCGGTCACCTGCGACTGGCCGATCATCTCGGCGAACGTCTCAGGCCGGTAGCGGCGATACAGGGCGGTGACCACGCATCAATCGTAGTTCCCGCGTGTGACATGGCGTCCGGATGCCACTGGCGTAACATGCTCTGAACCGGAAGGGGGGGCGAGATGACGGCGACGATGACCCCGACGCAGCTCGCACGGTTCGAGGCACGACTCCGCGCGGAGCGCGCCGACGCCGAGGAGCGGCTGGCCGAGTTCGACGACGCGATGGCCGAGGTGCGCACCGCGAGATCGGATGCCACGGCCGACGATGAGCACGACCCCGAGGGCCCGACCATGACCCAGGAGTGGTCGCAGCGCACGGCCGTGCTCGCCGACGTGAAGGCCGAGCTCGCCGAGGTCGACCGCGCACTCTCCCGCATCGCCGACGGCAGCTACGGCGTCTGCGCACGGTGCGGCAAGCGCATCGCCGTCGCCCGGCTCGACGCGCGTCCGACCGCCACCCTCTGCATCGACTGCGCGAGGCTCGTGGGCTGACCGTTCACGCGGTGGTGTCGGCGAGCGGGCCGGACGCCGCGGCCGGCGTCTTCTGTGCGCCTCCAGAGCCGTGCGTGCGCGCCGCCGTCAGCCCGGAGAATGCGCGGATCAGGAACGGACTCGCCCCGAGCATGGCGTAGAGCAGTCCGCACACCGCGAGGGTCGGCAGGAGTCCGAACTGCTCGACCGCGAATCCGCCGGCCAACGCGCCGACCGGCATCGCGGCGGCGACGCCCGCGGTGGTGGCACCGAACACGCGGGCGCGCATGCCGTCGGGAACCTGCCCGTACATGGCCGTCGACATCATCGGATTGAGCGCACCGGCCGCCAGGCCGGAGAGCACGAGCACCGGCAGCAGCACGGACAGGGGGGCACCGAGCGCCATCGAGAGGTAGGGCGGGGTCCCGGCGAGCACGAAGCACGTCGCGAACATCACCCGCCCCGACCAGCGGTGCGCGATCAGGCCGAAGAGCGCGGAGCCGACGAGGGCGCCGCCGGCGAAGCATCCGACCATGAACCCGAGCACTGCCGGGTCGCCGAGCACGCGCGCCGCGTACACGGGCTTCAGCACCATGATGCCCGCCGCGTCGATCGCGTTCGTCAGGGTCACGAGCAGGACGATCGCACCGAGCAGGGGCGTGCGCGCGATGAAGCGGATGCCGGCCACAAAGCCGCCGCGCATCGGCTCGGACTCGTGCGACGACCCGTCGGGAACGCGCGACGACGAGCGGCGCGGCACCAGCACCGTGACGAGCAGTGCCGACAGCGCGAACCCGGCCGCATCGACGACGAGGGCGGGCATCGGCCCGGCGATGGCGACGAGCGCGCCTGCGGCTCCCCCGCCGATCATCGTCGCCGTGCGCTGCACGGTCGACTGCGCGCCCGCAGCGCGGGCGAGCGGCATCCGTGCGAGGGCGGCGAGGTCGGGCATGAGCACGGTCTTCGCGGTGTCGCCTGGTGCGTCGAGGAGTCCCCCGAGGAAGACGAGCGCCAGCAGGGCGCCGAACGACAGGCCGACGGTCGCGGCGAGCGCCGGGATGGCGAGCACCGTGATGGCGCTCGCGACATCCGCCACGATGCTCGACGTGCGGTAGCCGAATCGGTCGACGAGCACGCCGCCGAGCGCGCCGCCGACGACGAGCGGCACGGTCGCGAACATTCCAGCGACGCCCGCGGCGAGCGCCGATCCGGTCTCCATGAGCGCGATGATCGGGATGGCCACGAGGGCGATGGCGTTGCCCGAGAGCGAGAAGAACTGCGCCGCGAAGAGCGCGAGGATCGGCAAACGCCGGCGCGGGCGTGGGTCCGCCTCGACGGACTCGGCGAGCGAGCCCGGGATATCGACGGCCTCGGCGCTCATCGCCCGGGCCTCGGGAAGCTGTGGGTGATCCATCGCACGGATCGGGTGCCCGGTCGCGGCTCGCGGCCGCGTGCCCACCACTTCTCGTGTATGGCCTCGAGGTCGGCGGTGAGCTCGCGGAACTCGTCGAGCGTGAGCTGGGCGGCACCGTCGCTGGAGTCGGATGCCGAGACCCACTCGGGGTCGAGGTCGTGTTCGGCTTCGAGGGCATCGAGCAGTTCGCGGTGGTACGCGTCGATCACGGCACGGCGCATGGCATCGGATGCCTCGCGCCGTTCGGGATCGTCGAGGAACTCCACGGCGCTCGTGCGGGTGATCTCGTGCGCCGCACGCCACCAGCGTTCGCGGCCGTCGCGCTCGCGCTCGGGAGCAGGGAGGACGAACCCGTGCTTCGCCAGGGTCGAGACGTGATAGCTGATGGACCCGGATGCCGCGCCCGTCGCCTCGGCGAGCATGCTCACCGATTGCGGCCCCTCGACCCGGAGCAGGCCGAGGATCTTGAGGCGCAGCGGGTGCGCGAGGGCGCGCATAGGCCCCGGGTCGTGCAGGTCGATGGAGTTCCGGTGTTCGGCCATGCCGTCATCGTAGCTCTGCAACATTTCTTGCACAACAGTTCTTGTAGAACCGACTCCGGAGCTCAGCTCGTGGTCGGCGCGGCATCCGGATGCCCGGATCGCCACAGTCGACGCAGCCAGTTCGCGGCGGCCGAACCTTCCCGCGTACGGCTGGCTGCACGGGGCAGACCCCGCCTGCGCCTCCGCTCGGCGAACTCGGCCAACACAGCCTCGTGCTCGGCCTTGATGACCAGGTACATCCCCAGTGCGTCGTTCATGACAGTCCTTTCGTCTCGGGCGGTGCGCCCTCGAGACGACATGCTGCCGACGCATCCTTCCCTCCCGATGACCCGGCCGGGGAAGGATCAGGGAAGGAGCGGATCAGGGAAGGAGCGCCGCCTCCGCCGCGAGTTCGTCGGCGAGCGCCCGACACCGAGCGGCATCCAGCGGTTGACCCGACCGATCGAAGGCGCGGGCCGCACGAGCCGCGAGCCGCTCCGCCGCCGCGTCGCCCTCGGCGCGGGCGAGGTGCGCCTTCGCCTCGTCGAACGCCGCCTGCCATGCCGTGCCGTTCCAGAGTTGCGACGACGCATCGGCGATCTCGCGGTAACGTCGCGCCCGATCGAGGTCGCCGGCACGGGCGAGCCCGATCATGGCGGGAACCGCGAACATCACCGTGCAGAAGCTGCACTGGTCATCGGCGCCCATGGTCGCCTCGGCACGATCGATGACGTCGGCCGCTTCCTCGTCGTTCTCGGCGGCGAGCACCATAGACCCGTACACCCGCTGGAGCAGGTGCAAGGCGAT
The DNA here is from genome assembly GCF_004959775.1 of Agromyces sp. H66. GTDB lineage: Bacteria > Actinomycetota > Actinomycetes > Actinomycetales > Microbacteriaceae > Agromyces. The sequence goes on along the minus strand of NZ_SJZG01000001.1, from coordinate 437,410 downwards.
GACCGACCAGCGAGCCAGCGGCAGCGCCCGGTCGAGCAGACGCAGCCTCCGCGCGATTCCCCTCGTACAGCTCGATCTCGGCGAGGCGTTCCAGGCAATGGGCCTCGCCGGCGTTCGCGCCCAGTTCATGGTGGAGTTCGGCTGATTCGGTGAGCTCCTGCCGAGCGAGCGGCAGGTCGCCCGAGAGGAGCGCGGCCTCGCCGGTGAGCGTCCGGGCGAACGCGACCGCGCGCAGTGCGCCCGCCTTCTCCGCGGTCTCGCGGAGACCCGCCGCCAGCTCGATGACGTCGCGGTACGGCGTCGGCCCGTACAGCAGGTACTCCGCCGCGCACAGGTAGCCGTCGAACACCGCGTTCGCCACCTCGGGGCTCGACCGCAGGTTGCGCAGCTCGGTGCGGATGCGGTCGAACCACTCGCCGCGATTGTGCGCGAGCAGTCCCTGCAGCGCGATGAGGTCGAGCACGCGCCAGGAGCGCTCGCCGGCGAGCACGCGCTCCTGCGCCCTCTGGGCGATCGCCCAGGCGCCGTCCACGTCGCCCCCGAAGAACGCCACGTTCGCCTGTGCGAGGAGGATCTCGTCGTCCTCGGGCCGGTCCGTCGCCTCGAGGCCCCGGATCGCCGCAGCCGCCGTCTCGAGGTCGCCGGCGGTGAGCGCGGCGCGCGACATCCGGGCGCGCAGGATGCGCGCGTCGGCCGGGGTGGCCTTCTCGAGCGCCTCCCGGTATGCCGCCACGGCCCGGACGTCGCCGATCGCCTGCAGCAGGTCGGCGCGCAGTCGCAGCAGGCGCTGCCGATCGTCGCCGACGGCGGCGTCGCGAATGCGCTCGATCAGCGCGAGCGCGTCGCGATAGGCGCCGATCGCAGCCTCGGCCTCCGCCGCGTCGAGGAGGTAGGGCACGGCTCGCGCCGCATCCCCCGCTTCGAGCAGATGGTGACCGACCCGTGCGGGCGAGGCGCCGGCAGCAGCGAGGTTCTCGCCGATCTCGCGATGCACCGGCCGCAGCCGGTGCGCCGGCAGGCCCGCCAGCACGGCCTCGCGCACCATGGCGTGACGGAACCGGTATCCGGATTCGGTGCGCTCGATCACGCCGGAGGCGAGGGCGTCATCGAGGAGCCCGTACGCCGCCGCTTCGTCGCCACCGCCGGCCGCGACGACGTCGTCGGTGTCGAAGGCCGCGCCGAGCACTGCGAGCCGCTGCAGCGCGGCGAGCGTCGCCGGCGGGATGCTCGCGACGGCGTCCTCGTCGGTGTGCCGTTCCCAGTCGGGGTCCTCGGCCGCGCGACGCGTCAGCTCCGCCACCGCGTACGGGATCCCCAGCGAGACCTCGGCGATGCGGTCCACCGTCTCGTCGTCGGCGTCGGGAAGTCGAGCGCGCACGATCGCCTCGACGGCGGCGCGCCCGAGGGGACCGAGCTCCACCGACACCGCCCCGAACCGCGTGCGCAGGCTGTGGCAGAGTTCGACGACCTCCGCCGGCAGGGGCGGTGCCTTCACGCCGAACGCGAGCACCGCGCGCTCGCCGTGCAGGACCCTGACCAGGTAGCGCACGAGGCGCAGGCTCGCCTCGTCGGCGTCGTGGAGGTCGTCGATGACCAGGAACACGCCGCCATCGGATGCCGCGAGCCGGAAGAGCGCTGCAGCGGCCACGAGCAGGCGCTGGTGCGCGTCGGCGCCCGACCACGGCGACGGCAGCGACGCCATGACCCGCTCGATCTCCTCGCGGAACGGCGCGTCGAGGCGCTCGACGAGCGACGGATTCCGCCGGCAGAGGTCGGCGATCGCCTCGGTCACGGGCGCGTACGGCCACGAGCCCTCGGCCGGCACGGCGCTGCCGGCCGCGATGCGGAAGCCGCGCTCCTCCGCCGTCCGGCGCCATGTCGCGAGCAGTGTCGACTTGCCGACCCCCGGCGCCCCGGTCACGATCGCGACGCGCTCGCGACCGGCCTCGGCGTCGCCGAGGAGCTCGTCGATGAGCGCCACATGCTGCTCACGACCGAGGAACGGCGCCTCGGCGTCGACGCGCCGGGCAGGCGCGACCATCTCATCGGCGAGGGCCCGGGCACGCAGCCGCATCGCCTCGTCACTCGGCGCCACGCCGAGTTCGCGCCGGAGCGCCCGATCGAGGCGTTCGAACTGACGCAACGCCGCGTGCCGGTCGCCCGCGGCCAGATGCCGCCGCATGACCTCGATGTGGGCGAGCTCGTCGCTCGGGTCGAGCGCGACGAGTTCCTCCCAGCGCTCGGCGAGTCGCAGGAGTTGCAGGTGCAGGTCGGCGAGTCGGCCGCGGTCGGACTCGGCCCATTCCTCGTAGCGCTCTTCGGGGAGGAGCTCGCCGCGGTAGATCGTGAGCGCCATGCGAGCCGACGCCGAGTCGTGCAACTCGAGGGCGCGGCGCGCGAGGCCCTCGAACCGCTCCGCATCCACGACGACCTCGATGCCGGGGAACAGCTGCACCAGGTCGCCGCGGAAGACCACGGCATCGAGGTGATCGCACGCCCGCCGCGCGAAGTGGGCCGCCTTGTGGAGCTTGGGGAGGGCCGTCTCGGGGTCGTCCTCGGGCCACAGCACATCGAGCAGGCGTTCGCGGTGCATGGCGTGACCGGGCGCGAGGGCGAGCAGCTTGAGCAGGGCGGAGGCGTGGCGGCGCCCCATGGTGCCGGCCGCGGTGACCGTGCCGTCGATGAGTACGTCGAAACGTCCCAACAGCTCGATCCTGACGTCGGGCACGGCTCATCGACCTCCACGGCGATCGGGTCGTCCGCCTGTGAGGAATTATCGTCTCCACGGCCGCGGAGCGATAGCCCGGGCGGTCGCGCGGCGTCACGGATCCTTCCCCGATCCTTCCCTCCGCCGGGAAGGGCGCGGGAATGCGGCATCCGTACCGTCGTCGACATGTTCATCGCAGAGACCATCGTGGGCCTCCTGGCCCTCGCCGCGATCGGCGCCACCGTGCGCGCGGTCGCCACCGACGGATTCCGCCGGATGCCCGTCGACCGCATGCGGATGCCGTGACGGACCTCGTCACGGCCGCCGCGGCGCCTGCCGGCCGACCGCACCACCGAACACCTACCACCGAACAACACACCGAACCGAGGAGAACACCATGACCACCGACACCATCACCACCGAGACCGTGGACACCGCCGAGGCGACCGCGCCGCAGTCGGGCGTCCGCAACGGCGTCGACACGACGGCACTCTTCGCGACGCTGGACGTCGTGAAGAGCGACCCGGAGATCGCCCAGTTCCAGTTCCGCGCCGAGAACACCTGGCTCAAGGGGACCCACAACCGCTCGGTCATCCACGGCTTCTACGGCGCCAAGCAGGAGATGGAGCACCGCCGGCCGACGGTCCTCGAGGCCGACCACCCGACGGTGCTCGTCGGCGCCGACAACGCCCCGACCCCGGTCGAGTACCTGCTGCACGCGATCGCGGCCTGCCTCACCGCGGGTATCGCGAACATCGCCGCCGCCCGGCGCGTGAACCTCACCGAGGTCTCGTCGACGGTCGAGGGCGACATCAACGTGCTGGGGCTCCTCGGCCTCGACAACGACGTGCGCAACGGCTACTCGGGCCTGCGCCTCACCTTCACGATGAAGGGCGACGAGCCCGAGAAGCTGCGTTCCGTGCTCGAGCAGTCCGTGCGCCGCTCGGCGGTGTACGACGTGCTCACCAACGGCGTGCCCATCAGCATCGACGTCGTCACCGACTGAGTCGGCCGCACGGATCGAGGAGCGGCCTCTCGGGCCGCTCCTCGATCCCGCGGAATCCGAAGAGGAGCCACTGCCATGCGACACATCGACACCGTCATCATCGGGGCCGGCCAGGCCGGCCTCGCCGCGAGCCACGAACTGACCCGCCGCGGCCACGAGCACGTCGTGCTCGAGCGCAGCGCGGTCGGCGAGCGTTGGCTGGGTCGCCGCTGGGACTCCCAGACGCTCTTGACGCCGAATTGGATGACGCGACTGCCGGGTCACCGGTACGCGGGCCCCCATCCCGACCGGTTCATGTCCACGGCCGAGTTCGCCACGCTGCTGCGGGACTACGCCCGTGGCTTCGCCGCCCCCGTCGAATCCGGGGTCACGGTCGAGGCGCTGCGGTTCCGCGGAGGATGGCTCGAGGTCTCGAGCACATCCGGTCTCCGGCGGGCTCGCAACGTGATCATCGCGACCGGATGGTGCGACGTGCCGGCGCGTCCGGCCGAGGCGACGCGCCTGCATCCGTCGATCCACTCCATCACGCCCGACCGGTATCGCAACCCGGCGTCGCTTCCCGCGGGCGGAGTGCTCGTGGTGGGCGCGTCCGCGACGGGCGTGCAGCTCGCCGACGAACTGCGACGCGCCGGCCGCCGCGTGGTCCTGGCCGTCGGCGGCCACCTGCGCCTGCCGCGCCGTTACCGGGGCGCCGACATCATGGAGTGGCTCGATTTGATGGGCTCACTCGACCGTCGCATCGACGACATGCCGGATCCGGTCGCGGCACTGCGCGAGCCGTCCATGCAACTCGTCGGCGGCGAGCTGCGCACGATCGACCTGCCCTCCCTCGCGGCCCACGGCGTCGAGCTCGTCGGTCGCTTCGTCGGCGCCGACGGGCGTGCCGCCCACTTCGACGCGGGCCTCCGCGATCGGGTGGCGGCCGCCGACCGCCGCATGCATCGAACGCTCGACCGGATCGACCGCGTCATCGATCGCGACCGGCTCGACGTCGCCGCCGCTTCTCGTCCGGTGCCGTTCATCCCGCCCGAGGCGCCCGCATCCGTGGACCTCGTCGGCGGCGGCATCCGCACCGTCATCTGGGCCTCGGGCTATCGCCGCGACTACCGCTGGCTGCCGCCGGGCGTCCTCGACGCGCACGGCGAGCTCCGGCACCGCTACGGCGTGACCGAGCTGCCCGGGCTCATGGCCCTCGGCCTCCGCTTCCAGCGCACGCGCCGCTCGAGCCTCATCGACGGCGTGGGGGCGGATGCCGCGATGGTGGCCGAACTGGCGCACGCCCGCGCCTCGGCGTCGCTCACGGCGTGACCGCGCTGCAGCCGCGAACGATTCTGCGGATATATGATCCGCCACCCCGGGCGGCACCGCCGCGCCGCGGCGCGGCGGATCGTATATCCGCTGGAGTGGACATGTCGGGGGGCCGCCCGCACCGTACGACGCACGCCGCTCGTCAGCTGCCGGCTCCCGGCGGGCCGGCCTCGACGACGGCGAGCGTCTCGCGCGCGATCTCGAGCTCCTCGTCGGTGGGCACGACGAGCACGGTCACCTCCGAGGCATCCGTCGAGATCCTCCGGATCCCGTCCGACCGTTCGGCGTTGCGTTCGGCGTCGATCTCGATGCCGAGTCGCTCGAGCCCCGCGAGCGCGGCGGCGCGAACCGGCGCCGCGTTCTCGCCGACGCCCGCCGTGAAGGAGATGACATCGACCCGGCCCAGCTGCGCGTAGTACGCGCCGACGTAGCCCTTCAGGCGATGCACGTACACGTCGAAGGCGAGGGTCGCCGCCTCGTCGCCCCGGCCGCGGCGCTCGAGCACGTCGCGCATGTCCCGGGTGCCCGACAGGCCGACCAGTCCGCTGCGCGAGTTGAGCAGCGTGTCCAGCTCGTCGAACGAGAGGCCGGCCTTGCGGTGGAGGTGGAACAGCACCGCGGGGTCGAGGTCGCCCGATCGGCTGCCCATCACGAGCCCCTCGAGCGGCGTGAGCCCCATCGAGGTCTCGACCGAACGACCGCCGTCGACCGCCGTGATCGACGCGCCGTTGCCGAGGTGCAGCACGAGCTGCTTCACCGCCGCGAGCGGCCTGCCGATGAACTCGGCGGCCTGCTCGGACACGTACTTGTGCGAGATTCCGTGGAATCCGTAGCGCCGCACGCGGTACTTCTCGGCCACGTCGGCGTCGATGGCGTAGGTGTAGGCGGCCGGCGGGAGCGTCTGATGGAACGCCGTGTCGAACACGGCCACGTGCGGCACGCCGGGGAACATCGTCTGGGCGGCCTCGATGCCCTGCAGGTTGGCGGGATTGTGCAGCGGGGCGAGCTCGGAGAGGTCGTCGATGTTGATCTTCACGAGGTCGGTGATGATCGTCGGCTCGAAGAACCGCTTGCCGCCGTGCACGACCCGGTGGCCGATCGCGACGGGCGGATGCTCCTCGAGCGACGGGCCGTGCTCGGCGAACGCCTCGAGCATCACCTGGAACGCCGCCGTGTGGTCGCGGATCGGGAGCTCGCGCGTCGATTCGGATGAGCTCGCTGGGCCCGTCGAAGCGAGTTCGCTCCCGTCGACCGGCCCAGGGGACGCAGCGGTGTGCGCAGCGCGCCCGGTCCCCTCGCCGATGCGCTCGATCAGTCCCGACGCGAGTGTCTCGCCCGCAGCCACGTCGATGAGCCGGTACTTCAGCGATGACGAGCCCGAGTTGATGACGAGGATGACGCTCACGAGGCATCCGCTCGGGTCTCGAGACGGCCCTCCGGGCCTCCTCGACCCTCGGGGAGCGCGCCCCCCGAGGCATCCGCCGCCTGGATCGCCGTGATCGCGACGGTGTTCACGATGTCCTGCACGAGCGCACCCCGGGAGAGGTCGTTGATGGGCTTGTTGAGCCCCTGCAGCACGGGGCCGATCGCGACGGCGCCCGACGATCGCTGCACCGCCTTGTACGTGTTGTTGCCGGTGTTCAGGTCGGGGAAGATGAACACCGTCGCGCGACCGGCGACCGTCGACTCCGGCAGCTTCGTGCGGGCGACCGCGACGTCGGCCGCGGCGTCGTACTGGATCGGGCCCTCGACCGGCAGCTCGGGCGCTCGCTCGCGCACGAGCTCCGTGGCGCGGCGAACCTTGTCGACGTCGGCACCGGTGCCCGACTCGCCGGTCGAGTACGAGAGCATCGCGATGCGCGGCTCGATGCCGAACTGCGCCGCCGTATGCGCCGACGAGATGGCGATGTCGGCGAGCTGCTCGGCGGTGGGGTCGGGAACGATGGCGCAGTCGCCGTAGACGAGCACGCGGTCGGCGAGCGCCATCAGGAACACGCTCGACACGACGTCGACGCCGGGCTTGGTCTTGATGACCTCGAATGCGGGCCGGATGGTGTGCGCGGTCGTGTGCATCGCCCCCGACACCATGCCGTCGGCGAGCCCGAGCGCGACCATCATGGTGCCGAAGTACGACACGTCCTGCACCGTCTCGCGCGCCTGCTCGAGCGTGACGCCCTTGTGCGCCCGCCGGCGCTGGTACTCGTCGGCGAACCGGTAGACGAGCACGTGGTCGTGGTTGGAGAGCACGGTCGCGCGCGAGATGTCGAGGCCGAGCCCGATCGCGCGGGCGCGGATCTCGATCTCCTCGCCGAGGATCGTGAGGTCGGCGACGTCGCGCGCGAGCAGCGTGGCCGCGGCGCGCAGGATGCGGTCGTCGTAGCCCTCGGGCAGCACGATGTGCTTGCGCTCCCGCCTGGCACGCTCGAGCAGCCCGTACTCGAACATGAGCGGGGTGACGACCTCGGCGCGGGCCACGTCGAGGAGGTCGAGCAGCGCGTGCCCGTCGACGTGCCGCTCGAAGAGCGCGAGGGCCGTGTCGCGCTTGCGCTGCGACTCGGCCGCCAGTCGTCCGCGGGTCCGGGTGATCGCCAGCGCCGTGTCGTAGCTGCCGAGCTCGGTGCGGATGATCGGGAGGTCGGCCTTGAGCCCGTCGACGAGTCGTTCGATGGCCTCCGACAGGGGGAACCCGCCGTTGAGCACGATGCCCGAGATCGAGGGGAACGTCGCCGCCGCGTGCGCCGTGAGCACGCCGAGCAGCACCTCGCTGCGATCGCCCGGCACGACCACGACCGATCCCTCGATGAGCCGCGTGAGCACGTTCTCCATCGACATCGCCGCGATGACGACGCCGAGCGCCTCGCGGCTCAGCAGGTCGGGATCGCCGGCATACAGCTCGCCGTCGACGGCCTGCATGACGGTGCGCATCGACGGGGCGACGAGGAACGGGTCCTCGGGGATCGCCCAGACGGCGGCAGCGCCGTCGTGAGCCTGTCGAGGGGATGCCTCGGCGGACGCGCCCCCTCGTGCGGCCGTCCCCGCCCCATCCGCCGACGCGGCGTCGACACGCTCGACGATCTCGTCGAGCCGGTCGGGGTCGGCACGGTTCACGACGATGCCGAGGAGCGTCGCATGCTCGCGGTCGAGCTCCTCCAGCGCCAGCTCGGTGATCTGCGCGAGTTCCTCGGGCGTGCGGGCGTCGGAGTAGCCGAGACGCTCGGACCGGCCGCTCCCCTGGCTCACCCGGCCGCCGAGCACGAGCAGCACGGGTGCGCCGAGGTTCGCGGCGATGCGCGCGTTGTAGCCGAGCTCGGTCGGACTCCCGACATCCGTGTAATCGGAGCCGATGATGACGACGGCGTCGCAGCGGTCCTCGACGGCCTTGAACCGCCGCACGATCGTGGCGAGCGCCCCGTCGGGGTCGGCGTGCACGTCGTCGTAGCCCACGCCGATCGCGTCCTCGTAGTCGAGCGGCACGACACCGTCGTGGGCGAGGAGCAGGTCGAGCACGTAGTCGCGCTCCTCGGTGGAGCGGGAGATCGGCCGGAACACGCCGACGCGCGTGGCCCGCCTCGCGAGGGTGTCGAGCGTGCCGAGCGCGACGGTGGACTTGCCCGTGTTGCCCTCGGCGGAGCAGATGTAGATGCGGTGCGCCACGCGCCCAGCCTATCGAGCCGCCTCGGCGCCACCCTCCGAACGTGCACTCGACGCCCCTCGCCGGGCGCTGACTGCACGCTCGACGCCGACGTCGGATGCCCCGTGCGGAATCCCGTGCGCGGTTCGCCTATGCTGATCGGGCACATCGCCGTGCCGATCCCTCACGGCGTGAACCCGACCCAGGAACCACCGTGAACCCCATCGCCCTCATCGGAGCGGGCCCGTCCGGACTCGCCGGCGCCCGCGCCCTCTCCCGCGCCGGCATCCCCTTCCACGGGTTCGAAGCCGGCCCCGACGTCGGCGGCCTCTGGAACATCGACAACCCGCGTTCGACGATGTACGAGTCGGCGCACCTCATCTCGTCGCGCACCACGACCGAGTTCGCCGAGTTCCCGATGGCCTCGACCGCCGACTACCCGGGCCATCGCGAGCTGCTCGACTACTTCCGGGCGTACGCCGACGCCTACGGGCTGCGCGAGCACTTCCGCCTCGACACGCGCGTGACCGCGGTCGAGCCGATCGACGGCGACGCGAGCGGGGCGAGCGGCTGGCGCGTCACGGCCGAGACCGCCGACGGCGAGACCGTCACGGGCGAGTACTCGAGCGTCATCCTCGCCAACGGCACGCTCGCCGAGCCGAACGTGCCGGCCTTCCGCGGCGAGTTCGCGGGTGAACTCATGCACACGAGCGCCTACAAGTCGGCGAAGGTCTTCGACGGCAAACGGGTGCTCGTCATCGGCGCCGGCAATTCGGGCTGCGACATCGCCGTCGACGCGGTGCACCACGCGGCATCCGTCGACCTCTCGGTGCGGCGCGGCTACTACTTCGTGCCCCGGTACCTGTTCGGCCGCCCGTCCGACACGCTCAACCAGGGCCGGCCGCTGCCCGCACGGCTCAAGCAGTTCATCGACACGCGCGTGCTGCGGGCGTTCACGGGCGATCCGGTGCGGTTCGGCTTCCCGAAGCCCGACTACCGCATCTACGAGTCGCACCCCATCGTGAACACGCTCATCCTCAATCACCTCGGGCAGGGCGACCTGCGGGTCGTGCCCGATATCGACCGCTTCGACGGGCAGACCGTGCACTTCACGGACGGCACCTCGGGCGACTACGACCTCGTGGTGCTCGCCACGGGCTACAAGCTCGACTACCCGTTCGTCGACCGCGCCCACCTCGACTGGACCGCCGCGGCCCCGAAGCTGTTCCTCAACATCTTCCCGCCGTCGTTCAACGGGCTCTTCGTGCTCGGCATGATCGAGGCGTCGGGCATCGGCTGGCAGGGCCGCTACGAGCAGGCAGAGCTCATCGCGGCCTACCTCGCGGCCGAGCGCCGGGCTCCCCAGGCGGCGGCCCGGTTCCGTACGGCGGCGGATGCCCCGTGGCCCGACCTCACGGGCGGCTACCGGTACCTCGGGCTCGATCGCATGTCGTACTACGTGAACAAGGACGCCTACCGGCGCACGATGAAGCGGATGCTCCGCACGCTGCCCGCGGCGACGGGTGCCGCCGCGGCATCCGACCGCCCCGCGGCATCCGGTGGTCGCCCCGCGGCATCCGGTGGTCGCCCCGCGGCATCCGACCAGTCCGCCTCGACCGCGGGGACCCGCTCATGAACATCGACGACGTCATCCTCAACTTCACGCCGGGCTCGCTGATCGCGCTGAACATCGTGCTCGGGCTCATCATGTTCGGCATCGCGCTCGACACGTCGCCCTCGGACTTCAAGGCGGTGGCGCGCGCGCCGAAGGCGATGATCATCGCCCTGCTCGCGCAGATCGTGCTGCTGCCCGCGGTCACGTTCGGGCTCACGCTGCTCTTGAACGTGCAGGGATCGATCGCGCTCGGCATGATCCTCGTGGCGTGCTGCCCGCCCGGCAACATCTCGCAGGTGCTCACCTACCGAGCGCGCGGCAACGTCGCCCTCTCGGTGTCGATGACGGCCGTGGCGAACGTCATCTACATCTTCCTGCTCCCGCTGAGCCTCGCGTTCTGGGGCAGCCTCCACCCGACCGCGAGCGAGCTCGTGCGCGCCGTGAGCCTCGACGGCTGGCAGATGCTCCTCGACATCTTCCTCATCATCGGCCTGCCGTTCCTCGCCGGCCTCGGCATCCGCGCGCTGTGGCCGAGGTTCGCCGCGCGGGTGCAGCCCTACGCGCGGTGGGTGAGCCTCATCGGCCTCGTCGGCTTCATCGTCGCGGCGCTCGCCGGCAACTGGGCGATCTTCATGGCCTACATCGGCATCGTGCTGCTCGCCGTGTTCCTGCACGACGCCGTGGCCCTCGGCCTCGGCTACGTGAGCGCACGCGTCGGCGGGCTCGACGTGCGCGACCGCAAGGCGATCACGTTCGAGGTCGGCATCCGCAACGCCGGCCTCGGGCTCGGGCTCGTCTTCTCGTTCTTCGGCGGACTCGGCGGCATGGCGATCGTCGCCGGCTGGTGGGGCATCTGGGACATCATCGCGGGCCTCACGCTCGCGACCCTGTGGGCGCGGCGCACGAGGCGAGCGGATGCCGCAGCCGCGCGCTCCTCCGGACCGGGCGCGCCCGGCGACCCGGCGGCCGCGTCCGGGGTCGCCTCGTGAGGCGCGTCCTCGTCACCGGCGGCAGCGGGTTCCTCGGCTCGAACGCCGTGCGCGCGCTCGCGGCGCATCCTGGGGTCGGGCTCGTCGTGTCGGGCGATGTGCGGCCGCCCGCGACATCCGTGCCCGACGGGGTCGTCGTGGAGGCGTGCGACGTGACGGATGCCGCGGCCGTCGCCTCGGTGGTCGAGCGCCACGCGATCGACACGATCGTGCACCTCGCCGCCATCGTGAATCCCGGCGGGCTGAGCGAGGACGTCGAGTACCGCGTCGACGTGGAGGGCACGAGAAACGTGCTCGATGCCGCGGTGGCGGGCGGCGTCACGCGCATCGTCGTGTCCTCGTCGGGTGCGGCATACGGCTACCACGCCGACAACCCCGAGTGGCTCACGGAGGATGACGCGATCCGCGGCAACGAGGAGTTCAGCTACTCGCGGCACAAGCGGCTCGTCGAGGAGGTGCTCGCGACGTATCGCACGGACCATCCGTCGCTCGGACAGGTGGTGCTGCGGATCGGAACCATCCTCGGACCGACCGTCGCCAACCAGATCACGGCCCTCTGGGACGGACCGCGCATCCTGCGGATCTCGGGCTCGGAGAGCCCGTTCGTCTTCGTGTGGGTCGACGACGTCGTGGGTGCGATCGTGCGCGGCGCGACGGGCGACGTGACGGGCGCGTTCAACGTCGCGGGCGACGGCCGGGTGACGGTGACCGAGATCGCGGCGGCGCTGGGCAAACGCGCCATCACGGTGCCGTCCGGGCTGCTCACGGCGGTGCTCGGCGTCGGCCATGCGCTGCGGCTCACGGTGCACGGCCCCGAGCGCGTGGGGTTCCTGCGCTACCGGCCCGTGCTCGACAACACGCGCCTGAAGCGGGTGCTCGGGTACACGCCGGCCAAGACGAGTCGCGAGGCGTTCGACGCGTACCTGGCGGTGCGCGCCGGCCGCTGAGGGGGCGTCGCCGACGCGACGCCCGCTCGATCCGCGTCGAGCGTGCACTCCCCGCCCTGCACGGGGCGCCAACCGCACACTCGACGCCCCGCGACATCCGCACCGCCCGCTCGATCCGCGTCGAGCGTGCACTCGCCGCCCTGCATGGGGCGCCAACCGTACACTCGACGCCCCGCGACATCCGCACCGTCCGGCGCGACGTCGGGCGGAGCGGGATGCCGGCCGCTCAGCGACGCCGTTCGCGACGGCGCCGCTCGATGAGCGGCGAGAACGACGCACTCACCGAGTTGCTGCGCGTCTTCCGATCACGATCCCGCTCGTACCAGCTCTTCGACCTTCCGGCCGGACCCCCGATCACGGCGCAGAGCGACCGCAGCCACCGAGATCCTCGACGCCCTTGTCGCATGTGATCCTGCCGCCGCCGCGACGGCCGTGGCATCCCACGTCGTGCAGACCGAGAACTGGCTGCGCGAGCATCGGCCCCACCCCGCATCCCTGCACGCTGCACTCGGCCTGAGCGGCCGACCGCCGGCATCCAACGGACCTCTCCCGCTGCCGGAAACAAGAAAGACCCCTCACGCACCCGCCAGAGCCCGGTTACCCTTGCTGCGTTTCCGCCCTGGGGGAGTTGGCCTGGATGGCGCCACGTGAGGAGCCGTCGTCAAGTCTACCCGCTCGGCACGGTGCCCGCGCACCCCGGGAGCGCCGTCGCTCGGAGCAGGGCGAACATGGGCACCCCGGAAGTCGGGTACGATTTCATGAGGTCGCGCGCGTTCCCGGATGCCGCGCCCACGGAGGATTCGCCTAGTGGCCTATGGCGCACGCTTGGAAAGCGTGTTGGGTGAAAGCCCTCGGGGGTTCGAATCCCCCATCCTCCGCCATGTGATGTCTCAGCACATTGTGAACGACTGAGCCCGCGGAACCGCGGGCACAGCCGTTCCCATCCCAGCCGTCAGCGCTCGTCGAACGTCGGTGCCGGCTCGCCGTTGCCCCGCGCTGCCAGGCCGTCGAGCGCGGCGATGGCCAACTCGCGACCCTGCGCGATGAGCTCGTCGGCGCGGTGGAAGTCGAGCACGCGGGCCAAGTTCTTCGGCACGGTCACGTACAGGTCCGCGGGATATCCCGCGAGTCGGTAGTTGCCGACGATCGCCTGCATCGCCTCGATGCTCAGCTGCATGACGTCGAACATGCGCAGCCCGGCGGGAAGTTCGCCGAACACGTCCTCGACACCCTGCTCGGCGGCGGGCGGCGCGGAGGCCTTTCCCCCGGAGAATCGCTTCGTCACCATCCGCACGATGTCCCGATCGAGCACGCCGGCCGCCGTGCGCCGGAAGCGATCGAACCAGTCCTCGAACGGCTGCGGCTCGGCCGACTCGCGTTGCGGCACCACCGAGCCGGTCGCGGCCTCGCCCGACAGCACCACGGCGATCGTGAGGTCGGCTCGCGCCGCGGCGGTGGGGGCCACCGGCACCGGATTGAGCAGTCCGCCGTCGGCGAGCAGTCGGCCGTTCAGCATGACCGGCGTGATGAAACTCGGGAGGGCGATCGAAGCCCGGATCGCGACGTCGACCGGTCCGCGCTGGAACCACACCTCCCGGCGGGCGATCAGGTCGGTGGCGACCGCCGTGAACGCGATGGGCAGATCCTCGATGCGGGCGCCGCCGAGCAGGTCGCTCACGCGTGACATGATCTTCTCCGCCTGGATCGCCCCGGGGGCCTTGAGCCTCGGGTCGAGCAGCCGCAGCACGTCCCGCTGCGTCAGCGTGCGGACCCAGTCGGTGTACTCCGCGAGTGCGCCCGCCGCGTACAGCCCGCCCACCGCCGCACCCATCGAGCTCCCCGCAACCGCGACGATCTCGTAACCGCGCTCCTCGAGCACCTGGATGACGCCGATGTGCGCGTACCCGCGGGCGCCGCCGGAGCCGAGCGCCAGTGCGACTCGTGTGGGCTCTGGCATCGGGCCGACTCCTCACGCGTTCCGGCGCCGCGCCGGATCGGCGTGGCATCGCGGCTGCGAACCACGCTACTCCGGGCCCACGTCGGGGCTGCGGCGCCCACGCGGAACCGCGGGGCATCCCGCGGCATCCGCCCCCATGTCCTCATTAATGCCGAATAGCGCATACCGAGAGCGGGCGCGGAAGATATGAGAGATGTCAACGGCACCGATGGACACGAGGAGCGGGGACGCAGGGGACTCCTCCCCCGGGCCGACGGCAGCAAGGGGCGCCGGCCTCAGGGTCATCACCCTGAGGCCGCGTCGCACCCTCGGCTGGAGCATCGGCCTGCCGGTCGTGGCGCTCGTGCTCCCGCTGCTCGCGGTGGAACTGTGGCTGCTCGATCCACGCGGTGGTTGGCCCATCGTCGCCTCGACGGCCGTCGTCATGGCGGCGCTCATCGCCGCCGCATGGATCTCGTACCAGCGCACCCAGGCGGAGTTGAGCGGCTACGGCATCGTGGAACGCGGATTCTTCGGCGGCACCTACACCGTCCCGGCGCGCGACATCGCGGGTGTGCTGCGCATCCAGCTCTACCGCGGCAACAGCCTGGACACGAGCCAGGAGCTCTTCGTGGTGAATCGCGCGGGGCGGGGCGTCTTCCGCATGCGCGGACGGTTCTGGGACACGGAGACGATGGACCGCGTCGCCGGCATCCTCGGCGTGGAGGAGATCGTACGACCGGATCCGGTCACGCTCGCCGAGCTGCGCCGCACCGACCCGAAGCTCCTCTACTGGTTCGAGCGGCGGTCGCTCAGCCGCTGAGCTGCCGGGCGCGCTGCGGCACGCCCGCTCAGGGATCGGAGCGACGTCAGCGCGTGGCGATCCCGAGCAGCGGCGCGTCGGGCCGGCTCGACGGGAGCTCGTGGAATCCCAGCCGGTCGTAGAACGCCCGGGCACCGGTGTTCGCCGCGTCCATGCCGAGATGCACGGCCGTCACGCCGCGCTCGGCGAGTGCAGCACGCAACGTGTCGATGAGCCGCCGTCCGAAGCCCTGCCCCTGCAACTCGGGCAGCAGGTCGATGTGCAGGTGCGCCGGATACTCGTCGACCTCGGCGATGAGCATGCGTTCGGGGTGGACGCCGGCGTCGAGCAGCTGCGCCTCGGTGAACCCCGGGTTGCGCCCGGTGGGCGGGCCCGGATGCGGATGCCGCTCGCGGAAGCCCGGGCCCCATTCGCGATTCCACCACTCGGCGAAGGCGCGCGTGTCTGCCACGCCGATCACGTAGCCGAGCACCCGCCGGCCGCTGCCGCGCGGCCCTGAGCCCGTCGAAGGGTCGTCGACCACGAACGCGAGGTCGGGTGCGTACTCGAGGTACGGCAGCGCGAACACCTCGGGCATGAGCGCGTCGTCGGAGTAGACCCCGGTCGCGTCCCCGCCGCCGGCGGCCGTGCGCAGGCAGATCTCGAACACGTCGTCGCGATCGGCCGGCCGGTAGGGGCGGATGAACGGCGCGCTCATCGGCGGCGCCGCGTGCCGAAGATGCCCTCCAGGACCCCGGTCAGCACCTTCTGGGTCGTGCGAGAGCCGAGCACCTCCTCGAGCGCCGACTTCTCGCGACGGGTCGACGTGCTGCGCGACCGCGACCGCGACGAGCCCGAGGTGCGTTTCATGAGCCGCTCGTACTCGGCCTGCGCGGCCTTCCGCTCCTTCTCGCGCTGCTTCTCGATCGCGGCCTGCTGCTTCGCGAACTCGGCATCGGCCTTCGCCTTGGCGGCGGCATCCTCAGCGGCCCTCTCGGCCGCCGCGGCGGCGTTCATCTTCGCCGTGAGGAGTTCGTGCGCCGACTCACGGTCGATCGGCGTGCCGTACTTCGCCTGCAGGGGGGATGCCGCCACGGCAGCCTCGATCGTGGCATCCGGGCTCGGCGACATCGACGCCTGCGGTGCCCGCATCCGGGTCCAGGCGACGGGGCTGGGTGCGCCCTTCTCGTTCATGACCGTGATGATGGCCTCGCCCGTGCCGAGCATGGTGAGCGTCTCCTCGAGGTCGTAGCCCGACTTCGGGTACGTCGAGACGGTGGCGCGCAGCGCCTTCGCGTCGTCGGGCGTGAACGCGCGCAGTTGGTGCTGCACGCGCGAGCCGAGCTGCGCGAGCACGTCGCCGGGCACGTCCTTCGGGGTCTGGGTGACGAAGAAGACGCCGACGCCCTTCGAGCGGATGAGCCGCACGGTCTGCACGACCTGCGCGAGGAAGTCCTTCGAGGCGTCCTTGAAGAGCAGGTGCGCCTCGTCGAAGAAGAACACGAGCTTGGGCTTGTCGAGGTCGCCGACCTCGGGCAGGTCGTTGAAGAGGTCGGCGAGCAACCACATGAGGAACGTCGAGTACAGCGCGGGCCGGTCGGCGACGCCCGGCACCTCGAGCAGGCTCACGATGCCACGGCCGTCGGACGCCACGCGCAGGAACTCCGCGGTGTCGATCTCGAGTTCGCCGAAGAAGACGTCGGCGCCGGCCTCGGCGAACGCGACGAGCTCGCGGAGGATGACACCGACGGTCGCCTTCGAGAGCCCGCCGAGGTGCTCGAGTTCGGCCTTGCCCTCGTCGCTCACGAGGTACTGCAGCACGGCGCGGAGGTCCTCGAGGTCGAGGAGCGCCATGCCGGCGTCCTCGGCCCAGTGGAAGACGAGCGCGAGGCTCGACTCCTGCGTGTCGTTGAGGCCGAGCACCTTGCTGAGCAGCAGCGGGCCGAAGCCCGAGATCGTCGCCCTGATCGGCACGCCGCGACCGATGCCGCCGAGGGAGAAGAACTCGACCGGGAAGGATGCCGCGCCCCACGCCTGTCCGATGCTGTCGGTGCGTTGCAGCAGCTTGTCGCTCGCCGCACCCGGAGTCGCGAGGCCCGAGAGGTCTCCCTTGATGTCGGCCGCGAACACCGCGACGCCGTGCGCAGCGAGCTGCTCGGCGAGCAGCTGGAGCGTGCGCGTCTTGCCCGTGCCGGTGGCGCCCGCGACGAGCCCGTGCCGGTTCGTCATCGCGATCGGGATGCGCACCGGGACATCCGGCATGGCCTCGCCGTTCACGAGCGCGCCCATCTCGAGGGCCGCGGCCTCGAACGCGTAGCCGTCGCGGATCGCGGAGACCTGGGCATCGTCGAGCGGGCCGGATGTCGCGGGCCGAGCGCCGGCGGCGGTGGCCGTGCTTCCGTTCCCAGAGCTCGCCGAAGGGGCGGATGCGTCGGTCTCGCCTGCTTCGACAGGCTCAGCGACCTCCTCTGCGGCCCGCTGCTGCGCGTCGAGTGCCGCCTGCGCGAGCGCCGCCGCCTCCTCCGCCTTGCGGATCGCCTCCTGGGCCTGCGCCTGCAGCGCTTCCGCCGCCGCGGCCGCTGCAGCGGCCGCCTCCTGTGCTTGCTTCACCGCGTCGTCGGACATGAGCCGATCCTAGCGACGGACGCGGCGGCATCCGTCGACAACACCGCTACGGCTTCAGGCGCACCTTCGGTCGAAACTTCGGCTCCTTCGGCGGCATCGGCAGCCGCCCCAGGCGGACGGCCGAGTTGAGATAGAGAGCGGCGACCACGGAGAACTCGATGACCGACATGATCGCGGACGCCAGCTCACCGGGCGACCACTCGAGCGGAAAGGCTGCGACGCCGAAGAGACCGACCACCGCCGGCACGAGGAAGAGCACGCCGAGCCGTCGGCTGAGTGCCGGCCGCGCCGTCATCCGCCACCACGCACGTGGCGGGGCGATCGGCTCGCCTCGACCGCGGAAGATCCGCGCGCCGAGGAGGAGCGCAGCCACCTCGATGATCGTGCCGACGATACTCACCGCCACGTCCGGAATCCCGATCGCCCGCATCCCCGCTCCGACGACGAACCAGCCGACGAACAGGGCGCCGATGACGTAGAGCAGCTTCAACTCCCACCGGATGATCCGGAGGTCCAAGATGCGCCGCATGTTCCTGCTTTCGCTCGCGCCGGGGTGCAACCACCGCGGACTGTGTCGGCAGGATACTGCCGAATATGCGCGCGAACGGATGGCCTGCTCTTGCCGGCATTCGAAATCGGCAGTATCCTGCCGAAATACATGGCGCGAGCGCCGGTGGGATGCAGTCCCACGGTGATTCGGCAGGATACCGCCGAATGGAGGCGCGAATGGAAGAGGCATCGCGCACCATCGGCGCGCGCATCCGCGAGGCGCGGAAGTCGGCTGGTCTCACCCAGGAACAACTCGCCGAACTCGCCGGCACCTCGACGCGCACGGTGCGCGACATCGAGAAGGGCACGGGCACGACGAGCCTCGGCATCGTCGCCCGCGTGGCGGAGGTCGTCGGGCTGCGGCTGGTGGCCGACGGATGACCGACGACCTCGAGCGGCTGCGGTTCACCCGAGCCGCCGACGTCTACAAGGCGGGCGTCCTCGCCGCACGCATCGAGCGGAGCGACGACGGGTCGACGCTGTTCCGCTACCTGCCCGAGTACCTGAACCGTGCGCGCGACGACGAGCACCCGCGACCGATCGCGACCTCGCTCCCCGTCGACGACCGCGAGGTCGTCACGCCCGCCGGCGCCCTGCCGCCGTTCTTCGCCGGGCTGCTGCCCGAGGGCCATCGCCTGTCGGTGCTGCAGCGCGCGGTGAAGACGAGCGCCAGCGACGAACTCAGCCTGCTGCTCGCCGTCGGCCAGGACGTGCCCGGCGACGTGCAGGTCGTCGTCGCGGGCACGGCCCCGGCCGACCCGGCGCCCCTGATCGGCGCCACCGCACCCGACGCCATGGACTTCGCCGAGCTCGTCGAGGGCATCGACCGGCATGCGATCCCCGGCGTGCAGCGCAAGGCCAGCGCGTCGATGATCAGCACGCCGCTCGCCACCCGCGCGGGCCGATTCATCCTCAAGGTGTCGCCACCGGAGTACCCCCTGCTGGTGCAGAACGAGGCGGCCCACCTCCGGGCGGCGAAGACGCTGAAGGTGCCGGTCGAGCGTTCCACGCTGGTCCACGACCGGAACGAGGTCACGGGCCTGCTCGTCGAACGCTTCGACCGGGTTCCGCGCTCCGACGGCTCGTGGGATCGGCTCGCACTCGAGGACGCGACCCAGGTGCTCGCGGTACCGCCGGCCTCGAAGTACGCGATCCCCGCCGAGGAGGTCGTGCGGTCACTGGCATCCGTCGCCTCGGCGCCGCTCGTCGCGACCCGCAACCTCTACCTGCAGTTCCTGTTCGCCTGGCTCACCGGCAACGGCGACCTGCACGCGAAGAACCTCTCGGTGCTCGAGACCCGGCCGGGCACCTGGGCGGTGGCGCCGATCTACGACGTGCTCTGCACCCTGGTGTACGGCGACACGTCGATGGCCCTGCCCATCGACGGCCGCACCCGCAACCTCCGCGCACGGCACTGGCACGCCTTCGCCGCGGCCATCGGCCTGCCCGAACGTGCGGCCCGCTCGGCCGAGGCGGTGGCGCTGAACGCGGCGGCATCCGTCGACCTCGCCGGGGTCGGCTTCGAGGGTTCACCGTTGAACGGCGCCCTCCGCGAGCTCCGGCTGCGCCGCGGGGAGTTCGCCTGACCTACGAGGGATCGATGGGCGGGATGGCCTCTCCCGTCTCGATCCACGACTTCAGGCTCGAGAGCACCATCGGCCAGCTCTCCACGGTGTCGGCATGCGACGGATGCCCCGGGCTCCACTGGTCGTTCGTGAACGTGAGCTTGGTGAGACCGATCGCGGCCTGCTCGAGGCGCCAGGTCATGCGGCTCGAGAGCTCGGCGTGGTTCTCGCGATAGAGCGGACCGGGATGCTCGATGAGCCGCAGGATGTCGCCGGGGTCGGCCTGCACCACGTCGCCGTAGACGTGCACGGTCTCGTCGCCGCCGATGCCCGGCCCGACGTACTCGAAGTGGCCGCCCGGCACGAGATCGCCGCGCAGCACCGATCCCCACATCACGGCGCGGTTGCCCTCGTCGCCGGTGATCGCATCCCACACGACCTGCGGGTCGGCCTTGATGTAGATGGTCATCACGAAGTCCTGCATGTTCGTCTCCTTCTCCATGCGTCGAACCTACGGATGCCGCGTGCTGCGCGTCTTGGAGAAACGCGACATCGGTGGTGCCCACGATACTGATCGCATGCCGACCTCCACCGAGCACTGGCGCGCCCGCGCGGCCCTCCCCGCCTCGAAGGGGATCCTGGCGCCCGAGCCGGGCGCACCCGGGATCGCCCCACACGCCGCGGCGGCCGACCTGCAGGCGGCCTCCGGCGACGCGCCGGTCCGCCTCTCCAGGCTCCCCGTCGGCCCGGCGGTCGCCCATCTGGTGCGGCACGTGTGGGTGCCGCGCTGGCGGCTCCCGCCGGGCGTCGTCGTCGAGCAGGGCGTGCTCGAGTATCCGTCGGCGAACCTCGTCGTCGAGGCGCACGCCGCCGGCCTGTATGGACCGGCGCCCGGTCGCAGCGACGAGCGCCTCGAGGGCTCGGGGTGGGCGTTCGGCGCCCTGCTGCAGCCCGGCGTCGCGCGGCGGCTCGCCGGGGTTCCGATGCGATCGATCGTCGGCAGCCTCGTGCACCTGCACGAGCTTCGGGCGCACGGCGCCGCCCCGTTCGCCGCCGACGTGCGTCGGGCCATGGAGATCGGCGACGAGGCATCCGCCGTCACCTACCTCGAGCAGTGGATCGGTGCGCAGGAGATCGTGCTCGACGCCGATGCCGCGCTCGTGCGGGAGGTGGTCGAGCTCGCCGAGTCCGACCGGTCGATCCTCCGCGCCGACGACCTGGCACGAGCGAGCGGCCTAGGGCTGCGGTCGCTGCAGCGGCTCGTGCGCGACGAGCTCGGACTCACGCCGAAATGGCTCATCCGCCGGTACCGCATGCAGGAGGCCGCGGCCGCGCTCGCCGAATCCGACCCGCCGCCGCTCGCCGAACTCGCCGCGTCGCTCGGCTTCGCCGACCAGGCGCACCTGGGCCGCGAGTTCCGCGCGGTCATCGGCGAGACACCCCGCCGATACGCGCGCCGCGCGGGCGCAAGGGGTCCCGAATCCGCACCGGCCGTCCTAGGGTGAAAGGCGTGAGCCCCACGACGAGCAAGGCCACGATGCTGGAGGTCGACGGCCGCGAGGTGCGGATCTCGAGCCCCGACAAGGTCGTGTTCCCCGAGCCGGGGATCACGAAGCTCGACCTCGTGCGGTACTACCTCGCCGTCTCCGACGGCGCCGTGCGGCACGTGGCCGGTCGGCCGATGGTGCTGAAGCGGTTCGTGAAGGGCATCGCGGCCGAGGCGTTCTTCCAGAAGCGGGTACCCGAGAACCGTCCCGAGTGGCTCGAGACCGCGACGCTGCACTACGCGTCGGGCACGTCGGCCGAGGAGGCGGTGGTTCGGGATGCCGCGGGGCTCGCCTGGGTCGTGAACCTCGGATGCCTCGACCTGAACCCGCACCCCGTGCGCGCCGAGGACCTCGACCACCCCGACGAGATCAGGGTCGACCTCGATCCCATGCCGGGCGTCGACTGGGCGCAGATCGTCGACGTCGCCATGGTCGTGCGCGACGTGCTCACCGACCACGGACTCGTCGGCTGGCCGAAGACCTCCGGATCGCGCGGCATGCACATCTACGCGCGCATCGAACCGCGCTGGACCTACCGCGAGGTTCGCCTCGCGGCGGAGACCCTCGCCCGCGAGGTGGAACGGCGCGCTCCCGGCCTCGCGACGGCGCGCTGGTGGAAGGAGGAGCGCGGCGAGAGCGTGTTCGTCGACTTCAACCAGAACGCCAAGGACCGCACCGTCGCCTCCGCCTACTCGGTGCGGCCGCTCCCCGACGCGAGGGTCTCCACGCCGCTCGAATGGGCCGAGGTGCGCGGCAGCCGACCCGAGCAGTTCACGGTGCCGACCATGCTGCAGCGCTTCGCCGAGCGCGGCGACATCGCGGCGGGCATCGACGATGCGGTCGGCAGCCTCGACGGGCTGCTCCGGCTCGCGGAGGAGCTCGGCCCCGCCGAGAAGCCCCCGAAGTCCTCCGACGGCAGCGGGCGCCGGCGGTCCACGATGCCGCTCATCGAGATCGCGCGCGCGAAGACCAAGCCCGAGGCGCTCGAGGGGCTCGAGCGCTGGAAGGCGAGGCATCCCGACGTCGTGCCGCTGCTCCAGCCGGCCGACGTGCTCGTCGACGGCATGCGCGGCTCGAGCTCGCTGTGGTACCGCATCCGGGTGAACCTGCAGCACGTGCCCGAGTCGCAGCGGCCCGCGCAGGCCGAGCTCGAGGTGGACTACGACCCGTGGGCGGCGTACCGCGAGGCCGAGCGGGCGGGGCATCCCGAGCATCCGGAGCGACCGCAGTCGTGAGCGACCTCGGACCCGTCGACCCCGGACACGCGGCCGACGCCGCATGGCTCCGCCGCTGGCGGCTGCGCCAGGTCGGCGACCCCCACACCACGGCGTCGAGCACGCTCATCGCGGTCGTCACCGACGACGGCGCGCCCGCGATGCTGAAGATCGCGCGCACCGAGGAGGAGGCACGCGGCGCCGACCTCCTCGCGGCCCTCGACGGTCACGGTGCGGCGCGGATGCTCCGGCGCGATGGCGAGGCGTCGCTCATCGAGCGCGCCACCGGGCCCGCGAACCTCGTCGACCTGGTGCGGTCGGGGCGGGACGATGAGGCCACGCACATCCTCTGCGCTGCGGCGGCGGGCTTCCACGCGGCATCCGCGCACGTCCTCGACGGCGACGATCCGCCCCTGCTCATCGAGCTGCGCACCTGGTACCGGCACCTGTTCGCCCACGCCGACGAGCTCACCCCGCTGCACCGGCGCGGTGCCGAGTTCGCGGCGGTGCTCCTCGACGACGCGCGCGACGAGGTCGTGCTGCACGGCGACCTGCACCACGGCAACGTGCTCGACTTCGGCGACCGCGGCTGGCTCGCGATCGATCCGAAGGGCCTGCTCGGCGAACGCGCGTTCGACTACTGCAACCTGCTCTGCAACCCGTCGCACGAGCGTGCCCTCGCACCCGGGCGCCTGGAGCACCAGCTCGGCATCGTCGTCGCCGAGGCCGGACTCGAGCGCGGACGCCTCGCCCGGTGGCTCGTCTCCTGGTGCGCCCTCTCGTCGACCTGGTTCGCGCTCGACGACGACCCGGCGCATGCGGAGTCCGCCGCGGCGATCGGCGAGCTCGCGCTCGGCCTGGTGGAGTGACCTCGCTCGCGGCGACCGGCGACCCCTGACGCCCCCGGACCTCAGTCGGTGGCGCGATCCACGCGGAACACCGGGTACTCCCCCGCGACCCGCTCGAACTCGCGCAACGGCGAGTTCCACCGCACCGACATGTGCGGCCGCGCGCCGAGCGCGAGGAGCAGGTACCGGCGCAGGATGGGGGCGCGCTCGGCGGTCGGGACCTCGGTCAGCACGACCTCCTCGCGCCGGCGGCGGATGATCGCCGCGCGCCCGCCGGCCGCGCGCGCGTTGCGCACCCAGCCGACGTCAGGCCCCAGCATGGACACGAGGTAGCGGATGCCCCGTCGCCGCACCATCACGAGCGGCACGCGCCTGGGCTGCCCGCTCGTGCGGCCTCGCGTCTCGAGCACCACCGAGAACGGAGCGAGCCCACGCTCCACGATGCGCATGAACCGGCGCTGGATCTCCCGCGCCTCCTCGTTGGGCCGGCCGCCCGGATACCGGGCGCGAGCGCGTTCGAAGTATCCCACGTCGCCGATTCTGGCAGGCTCGGACGCAGTTCGCTTCGACAGGGTCAACGACTGATGACCACGGCCTCGGCGCTCGCCCACTCGCGCACGAGATCGGCGCGCACGGTGACACCGGAGCCCGCGGCATCCGGCACCCGAAGCTGCCCGCGATGCTCGCCCTCGCCGAGCACGAACGGTTCCGTGAGGTCCTCGGCGAAGTACCGCGACGAGGCCGACGTGTCGCCGGGCAGGGTGAATCCGGGGAGCGCGGCGAGCGCGACGTTGGCCGCCCGACCGACTCCGGTCTCGAGCATGCCGCCGCACCAGACGGGCACGTCGAGCGTGCGGCACGCGTCGTGCACGCGAAGCGCCTCGAGGTACCCGCCCATGCGGCCGGGCTTGATGTTCACGATGCTCGTCGCACGGCGGTCGATGGCATCCACGGCGGTCGTGACGTCGAGGATGGACTCGTCGAGGCACACGGGCGTCTCGCACGCCTCCGCGAGACGCACGTGCGTGGCGAGGTCCTCCTCGGCGAACGGCTGCTCGATGAGCAGCAGCCCGAACGCGTCGAGACTCGCGAGCAACGGGATGTCGTCGGGCGTGTAGGCCGTGTTCGCATCCACCTGCAGGAGGCCGTCGCGTCCCATGAGTTCGCGCACCGCACCGACGGGCACGAGATCCCAGCCGGGCTTGATCTTCAGCTTGATGCGACGATAGCCCTGCTCGAGGTATCCGGTGACCTCGTCGAGCAGTTCCTCGAGCGTGGGGGCGATGCCCACCGAGACGCCGCAGTCGACCCAATCGCGCACCGCACCGAAGCACTCCGCCATCGACCGGCCCTGTGCGCGCAGCTCGGCGTCGAGCACGGCCGCTTCGAGTGCGGCCTTCGCCATGCGATGGCCGGCGACGAACGACAGGTCCGCCGCGACGGATGCCGCGAGCGGAACGCTCGCGATCGACGCCGCCGCCCCGCCCTCCTGGGCTGCGACCGCGGCGTCGCCGGACGCGCGCTGCTCCCGGTCGTCGACCCAGACGCCCGCCGAGCGCGACGGGTCGTCGATGAGCACGCCCGACATGTGGCCGTCGTCCTCGACCGACGCCGCGTGGCGGCGCAGCAGCGCGGGCGCGAGGTAGCGTTCGATGACGGATGCCGCGCCGTCGACGTACTCCGACGAGTAGAACGGGTCACGGCCGGCGACGCATTCGCCCCAGCCGTCGCCCGCGTCGGTGACGGCGCGGACGAGGAGCACCTCGCGCACCGTCTCACGTCCGAACGAGGTCTCGAAGGGCCGCACGAGCGGCACCTCGAGCCGGTGCAGCTCGATGCGTTCGAGGGTCGGGGTCGGGGTCGGGGTCATCGTGGCCTCTCGGTCGGGGTCGTCGACGACTCCAGTCTGGCGTAGCCCGGCGTTCCCCGCTGCCGCGCCGAGCGGCGGGCGGCGGGCGGCGGGCGGCGGGCGGCGGGCGGCGCGCCTCGCCGACGTCCCCGCGTCAGGAACGCACGAGCTCGTAGAACCGCCAGAAGCCGAAGTCGTCCTCGAGCACCTCGACGCCCGCGAAGCCCGCCTCACCGGCGTAGCGTCGCAGCGTCGACGGGCGCATGACCGTGCCGGTCCCGGCGCTCGGCTCGTGCGAGAGACCGTCGGGCAGGCAGACGAAGAGGCTGAAGCCGTACATCATGCGATCGATGCCCTCGGTGTTCGGCGTGAACTCGTCGCCGACGGCCTCGTCCATGATCACGACGACCCCGTCGTCGCCGGTCGCGTCGTTCATCGCGGTCAGCACGGCCTGCGGGTGCGGCAGGTCGTGCAGGAACTCGAAGCCGACCACGGCGTCGAAGCGTCCGTGAGCTGCGAGGTTCGCGGCATCCTCGACGTGGAAGCGCACCCGATCGCCGACGCCGGCCTCCGCCGCGTGCGCGCGGGCGGCCTGCACCGACGGGGCATCCACGTCGAATCCCTCGACCCGGAGCCCCGGGTAGGCCTTCGCGAGCGCGATCGACGACCAGCCCTCGCCCATGCCGATGTCGGCCACGCGGGCGCCGGGCCGGCTGAGCCGCTCGTGCACGTGCGGGTGCCGTGCGAACACCGACGGCGCCGTCTCGAGCCACGGGCGGTTCATGTCGGCCTGGGCCTCCCGTGCGTGCACGCCGAGCTGTTCCCAACTCACGCCGCCGCCCGTGCGGTATGCCGCGAGGAGCTCCGGCATCTGTGCGCCCGCGGCGGCGAGGATGCGGGCCAGCGGAGCCGCATACGCGAGGCTCGACCGGTCGGCGAGCACCTCGGCCGCGCCGGCCGGAAGCTCGTATCGGCGGTCGTCGGCCGCCGCGTCCACTGCGCCGACCACGTCGACGATGCCGAACGCGGCCTGCTGCTCGAGCCACTCGCGCGCATAGCGAGGCGCCGTCGAGGTGTATCGGGCGAGCTCGGGGGCGGTGAGCGGTCCCTCCGCGACGAGCGCGTCGTACCAGCCGAGCTGGGTGCCGAGGTGGATCGACATGGTCTCGATCCAGCCGAGGGAAGATTCGAGCACGCGTTCAGCGAACGCGTCGGCGCTCTGGGTGGCGGGAGCGGGCGGCGTGAGGACTGCGGAGTCTGACATGGAACTTCCTTCCGGTCGGGGTACGACCCGACGCTACGTAGCCGCGGTGCAGGTCCGCGTCGGCGGAAGCATGCAATCTCGCGATCGCGTCTGCATCAATCCATGCAGTCGGCGCACCGCGGGCCGCTCGTCGCGCCACAGGCCGTCAGCGCACCGCGGGCCGCTCGTCGCGCCACAGGCCGTCAGCGCACCGCGGGCCGCTCGTCGCGCCACC
Organism: Agromyces sp. H66; assembly: GCF_004959775.1. Taxonomy (GTDB): domain Bacteria; phylum Actinomycetota; class Actinomycetes; order Actinomycetales; family Microbacteriaceae; genus Agromyces. The sequence goes on along the minus strand of NZ_SJZG01000001.1, from coordinate 410,794 downwards.
ACGCCGCGGCCGCCGTGCGCGATCCCACGCCGAGCTTGAGGTAGACGTTCGCGAGGTGGCGCCCGACCGTCTTCTCGCTGATGAACAGGCGGTCGGCGATCTCGCGATTGCTCGCTCCGCGGGCGACCTGCTCGAGCACCTCGCGCTCGCGCGGCGTGAGCGGGCCGCTCTCCTCCTCCGCACGGCTCCCCACGACCTCCAGGTGCGCGCGAGCGCCCATCCCCTCGAAGATGGCGGATGCCTCGGCCCGGAGGTGTTCGGCCTGCGCGGCGTCACCGGACTGCTCGAACGCGGCCGCCAGCCAGGCGAGCACGCGGGCGTGCTCGCACCTCAGCCGGTGCCTGCGGAAGTAGTCGAGCGCCGACCGCAGCGCCACGATCGAGGCGGTCACCTGCCCGTTCGAGAGGGCGAGCATGCCGTCGGCATGATCGGCCCACGCGCGGAATCCCGGGCTGTCGAAGTCGCGGGCGACGGCGCGCAGCTCGTCGCGGAACGCGACCGCCGCGTCGCGACGATCGGTCGCCAGCGCGATCTCGACGGCGGTCCGGAGCAGGCGGGTGCGGGCGAGGCGATCGCGACCGTCGAGGGCCGTCGTCATGAGGTTCCACGCCCGTGCGGGCGCGCCCTCCTGCAACTCGAGCATGGCCTCTCCGGGCACGGGGTCGATGCCCGACTCGCGCGCGAGCGCAAACGCGTCACGGGCCCCCGTCGCGTCGCCGCGGAGCCGACGCAACTCGCCGAGCTGGTACCAGCCTTCGCCCGCGACCCAGCGGTTGCCCGCGGCGAGCGAGCTGCAGACATCGGTGAGCGCATCCTCGACCGAGTCCCAGTCACCGGCCGCCGAGCGCAGTTCGAGACGGTGCACACGGCAGACGCCGGCGTAGATCGCGTCGCTGCCGAACCGGCCGACCCACTCCTCGGTCGCCCGCGTCCAGTCGGCCATGCGCTGGTAGTCGGCCAGCTCGTGGCACGCGTGGATCGTCGTGCAGAAGATGTCGCCGCCCCACTCGGGTTCGATCTCGTCGGCGAGGACCCCGAGCATCGCCTCATCGAGTTGGGCGAACCCTCGGCCGGTCTCACCGGTGCGCAGGTCGGCCATGCCCGACACCACGAGACTCAGCGCGGCGACCGACTGGTCGGGCACGCGCTGGGCGAGGTCGCGGAGGCGCGCGGCGCTCTCGGGGGACCAGGCGCCGCTGCCGTCGGGCAGCAGCCCCGCCGACGTCTCGAGGTAGATCAGGTAGGCCTGCAGCACATGGTCGGGCTGGTCGCTGAGCAGCGAGCGCGCACGTCGCATCCAGGCGGTGCCGAGCGTCACCTCGCCCCCGGTCAGCCGGAGGAGCGAGATGCGAAGCGCCGTCCCCGCCGCGTCGGCGGTGCGGCCGACATCCCGGAACCCGGCGAACGCCTCCTCCGCCAGCGCGACACTCTGCGCGGGAAGGCCGAGCCACCATGCGCTCCTGCTCCAGAGCACGAGGTCGTCGGGGCTCAGCGGCTCGGTGGCGCGAGCGCGCTCGAAGCCGGATATCGCGGCCCGCCACTGCCGGTTCGCGTAGGCGAGCCGAGCGTCGTCGAGCTCTGCCGCCTCAGACATGCCTGTATGGTAACGCGGACGAACCGGGGCTGGGAGGCCGCGCGAGTCAGGGCGACCGATCGGCCTCGTCGCGCGTGAACACGTAGTCGCCATCGGCGTCGAGCTCGACGCGCAGGCCGGTGTCGCGCGCGAGCACGGCGAACGCGTCCCGGGACGCGTCCCGCAGTCGCGCGGCCACGCGCGGATCCTCCGCACGTACCCGCTCGTAGTCGGCCACGAGCGGCAGCCGGCCCTCCGCCCTCCAGCTCGGCACCGGACCGCGCGCGAGCGCTCGGGCGGTGCGCGGCGAGTCGAGCCGCCAGCGCACCTCGAACCGGTCGCTGCGATCGGCGCCCGTGATGGCGTCGCCGAGCTCGCCGTAGAAGTCGGGGAGAAACGCCATGATCTCCGCGCCGAGGCGCACCAGGTTCATCCGCGCGTTCCGCCGGATGAGGGGGTCGTAGGTCCAGCGCATCTCGGTGACGTCGTGCGCGAGGCACACGGCCCGTTGCCGCAGCTTCAGGGCGACGCCGACACCCCGACCGCGTGCGGCGGGATCGACCGCGTTCATGTGCGAGTGCAGGTGGAGCCCGTCCGACCAGCCGAGGAATCCGAGGGTCGCGCCGAGCGGGCGCCCGGTCGCTGAGCCCGTCGAAGGGTGCCGTTGCGGGCCCGCAACCGCGTCGGCCGGCTCGGCTGCCGGGACCGCCACGAGCACGGTGTTGCCCGCGTGGTCGAGCGCCTGCACCATCGCCCGGTCGGGGCCGCGACCGGCTCCCCAGGTCGCCTCGAACCGGGCGAGCACGCCGTCGAGCTCATCGGGATGCGCCGGGCGCGTGCGGATCCCGGCACGCGCGTCCGCGGCATCCGCTGCCTGCTCCGCGTCGGCGACGACCGACGCCGGCACGCCGCCCGCCGGCACCGTCACGCCGACCGGTCCTCCACGTGCCACGGCTGCCCGTATCCGCCGTCGGCGACGGGCCGCGCCATGAGCTCGAGGAACGGCGCCGCGTCGAACGCCTCGGGGCCGAGCACGCCACGGCCCTCCCAGACGCCCGTCGCAAGCAGCTCGAGCGCGATCACGGGGTTCAGGGCCGTCTGCCACACGACGCACTGCGACTCGTACTCGGCCATCGTCCACTCGTTGTCGGACACGTGGTAGAGATACGACTCGCGCGGCGTGCCGTCGGTGCCGGTGCCGGTGACCCAGAGGCCGGCGCACGTCTTGCCGGTCATCCGCGGGCCGATCGTGGCGGGGTCGGGCAATGCCGCGGCCACGACGTCGCGGGGGGCGACGTGCACGGGCCCGTCCTCGCTGCGCACGCGGATCGGCGTCGTCGAGTCGAGGCCGAGCAGGTGCAGCGTGCGCAGCACGTTGATGAACTCCTCGCCGAGGCCGTACTTGAAGGTCACGCGCTTCGCGTCGACCCAGCGCGGCATGAGGAGCACCTCCTCGTGCTCGACGTTCACGCACTCCACCGGGCCGATCCCCTCGGGGAAGACGAACACCTCGGGCTCGGAGAACGGCGGCGTCGTGTACCAGCCGCGCTCCTCCTCCCACACGACGGGCGGGTTCAGGCACTCCTCGATGGTGGTCCAGATCGAGAACGACGGTGCGAAGATCTCGTTGCCGGCCTCGTCGCGCACGACGAGGTTCGCGCCGTCGCGCACGCCGAGCTCGTCGATCTCGCTGAACAGGTGGTCGGCGGCGAAGCGGGCGAACACGTCGCTGAGCCCGGGCTCGACCCCCATGCCGACGAGCGCGAGGCGCCCGGCGGCATCCCAGTCGGTGGTCTGCGCGAACTGGTCGTCGCCGAGCTTCACGCCGGTCTGCGCGTACGGATCGGTCGGATGCGGCTCCGAGAGGCTCATGGCCATGTCGAGGTAGTCGGCCCCGGCGGCGAGCGCGCCGGCGAAGATCGACGGCACGAACTTCGGCTCGACGGCGTTCATGACGTGGGTCGCCCCGTGGTCGCGGGCGACGGATGCCACGACCTCGGGATCGCTCGCATCGATCTGCGCCGTGGCGAACCGGGCGGCGACGTCGTCGCCGTGCCTGGCCCTGATCCAGTCGACCGTGCGCTCGGCCCGGGACGGGTCGTAATCGCTCACGACGAGGAGTTCGAAGAAGTCACGACGCGCCGCGATCTTCGCGATGGCGTCTCCGACGCCACCGGCGCCGACGAGGAGGATCCGCATCCCACGACGCTATCGCGGCACGCGGCGCCGAGTCGACGGGTGGGTGTCGCGGCGTCGGGCGGATTCCGCACGGAGTGTCGGCGGGCCGCGCGCTCGCGGCATGCGCTTGCCCCGCGGCATCGGCCCGCCCCGCGACATCCGCCGAGCGTGCACTCCCTGCCCCCGCGTGGGCGACGACTGCACGCTCGCGAGAGGCGCCGAGCTCGCGGCATCCGCCCGCCGCCCCGACATCGCTCGAACGCGCACTCTCCGCCCTCGCACGGGCGACGACTGCACGCTCGCGAACGGCTCCACCGGCTTACGCGCGCGCCCAGCCACGCAGTTCGAGCGCATCCGCGAGCTGACGCGCGATCACCTCGAAATCCGAATGCCTGTTGACCCGAATGACCAACCAGCCGTTGCCCGCGAGTTCGTTCAACCGGTCGACGTCCTTCGCCCACTGCCCGTCTTCGCGATGATGCTCGCCGTCGTATTCGAGCAGCACCTTCCAGCGGCGGAAGACGAGATCTCCGTGCGTGGAACGGCCGGATCGCAGCTCGATGACGCCGTTCGACTCGGGCTCGGGGAATCCCGCTTCGATCACCCGGAGTCGCAGTTCGGTCTCCTTCGGCGACTCGGAACCGACATCGAGATGCTCACGCGCGGCTCGCAGCCCGCGGCATCCGCGGCGCTTCCCGTAGCGCTCGATCGCCTCGTCGATCTCGTCGACGGTGGCGAGAGGTGCCGGGCGGCCGAGCAGCCGATCACCCGCCTCGATGAGTTCGAGTTCGAGCAGGACCGGGGACAGCTGGCACCAGACGTCGCTCGCTGCGACGAGCCGGAGCGCTCGATGCCGGCGCGTCGGCGGCGCTTCGACGGCTCGGTGTCCGGCGACATTCCGCACGCGCGGCGGATACTTCCCGCCCCACACCGTGACGTGGAGCGTCGTGGACGACTCCAGACGCCATGGAAGAGGAAGACCCCAGAGGGCGGCCGCCGTGACGTGGCTGAAGGCCCAGTCCGCATGGGTCACGTGCAGCTGCAGGGCATGGCAGCGCGCCGTGAGCGACGCCTCCTCCGCGCGCGGGAGCCGCACGCCGCGCACCGGGATCACGAGATCCGACCCGCGAAGGCGCTTGACGGTGAGACCCCGCGCACGGGCGTCGTGCGTGGTGAACGGGGCGAGTGCGAAGTCGAGCGGGAGCGGGGTGCGGGGACTCATGCGCAGAGTCTCCCGGCTGCGAGATTCGGTGGATCCGTCCTCGCGGAACCTGTCACGGCTCCTCTGGGATCCCGGATGTTGAGGACGAGTGCGTGCTTTGGGCCAGAGCGCCGAGCGGCGGCGCGCTCCGAGGGCGAGCCCGCTCTCATCGAGAGTGCACTCGCCGCCCGAAGGAGGGCGCGAGGTGCACTCTTGGCGGCGAAGGCAACGCTGGCGTCCGCGCGACGGGCGCGCGGCGCCCGGGACGCGACCTCGAGAGTGCACTCGCCGCCCGAACGAGGGCGCGAAGTGCACTCTCGGCGGGGGTGAGAGGAGCCCGCAGCGCGAATGGGAGGAGCCCACGGCGGGGATGGGAGGAGCCCGCAGCGGGGGTGAGAGGAACCCACGGCGCGGATGGGAGGAGCCCACCGCGCCACCGACGCGAGCGGCGAGCGGCCGCGGCATCCGCTCAGCAGAAGCCGGCGACGCCCTCCCAGGCGACGGCCGGAGCGGTGACCCCGTCGCGCTCGACCGACGCCTCGATGAGCCCGTACGGACGGTCGGCCGCGAAGAAGACCTCGTTCGGGTTGTCGAGGCCGAACGGCGCGAGGTCGACGACGAAGTGGTGCTTGTTCGGCATCGAGAAGCGGATCTCGGCGATCTCGGGGTGCGCCTCGAGCACCGCGCGTCCCATGTCGAAGAGCGTGGTTTGCAACGCCGCCGAGTACTTCGCCGCGAACGCCTCGAGGAGCAGTGCCTGCACGCTCGCGTACGCGTCGTTGTAGTCGACGTCGAGCGTGCCGTACCGCCATCTGGCGGCGACATCCGTGGCCAGGATGCGGTCGGATGTCTCGGGCAGCGTCGTGTACCGGTCCTTCGGGTACCCCTCGAAGCCCGACAGGGTGGTCTTCAGCACCGTGAGCTCCCTCAGCCCGGCGATCACGTGGCGGTCGGAGCCGTCGGCGACGACGACCGCGGTGCGCACCTCCTGGCCGGTGCGCACGAACGCGTGGTCGTGTTCGGCGCCGCCCACCGGGATGCGCTGCCATGCGAACTGCTCGGCCGCCCAGCGTCCGCCCGTCACCCACTCGAAGGAGCCCGTGAAGTGGTCGGCGAGCCGCAGCAGGAACGCCTCGGGCGAGCCGACGCCGTCGCGCGCGAACGCGAAGATCGTGTTCTTCTGGGTGTCGGTGGGCACCACGTGCGCGTTGTCGCCCGCGAGGTGCGCCGCCGCGAAGTCGCCCCGCAGCTGCGAGGTGACGCCCAGGTCCTCGATCTCGTGCCGCGCGGTGTCGCGGGTCACCTTGACCACGCGCACCTCGGCCTTGCCGTACTGGTTCGCCCCGAGGACGATGGCGGGCTCGGTCATGTTGAACTCCCTCGATGGCTGGAATACGAGAACGGGCTCAGGAGGAGCGGCACGTGCACGTGCCGCCCGTCGTCGGTGACGATGAAGGTGACGACGGCTTCGGGGTAGGTCGTCGCGACGTTGCGGGCGCGGTACCACGCGCCGGTGTCGAAGCGGATGCGGTACTCCCCCGCGGGCAGCTCGTCGCCGCCGAGCCGGATGATCCGGCCGTCGGCGTCGGTGGTGCCGTCGGCGAGCACCCGCCAGGCGGCCCCGTCTCGGATCGAGAGCACGACGTGCATGCCCTCGGCGGGAACGCCCGTGGCGGCCTCGAGCACCTGCGTCGTGATCCGGGAACTCGTCATGCGGCGGCACGTCCGTTCGGTGCGGCGCGGCGGAGGAGCCGCCCGCGCGGGATCGTCCGTTCGACGGGGATGCCGGCCAGGTATGTGGTGCGCACGACGCCGGCCAGTTCGCGGCCGTCGTACACGCAGATCGGATGCCGGTGCTCGAGCGCCGTGGCGTCGACGGTGAACGTCTCGTCGGGGGCGACGACCACGAGGTCGGCCGCGGCGCCCTCGGCGATGCGCCCCTTCGAGGTGAGTCCGACGCGCCGCGCGGGCGCCGCCGACATCCACTCGACGACCTGTTCGAGCCGGATGCCCCGAGCCCGCGCCTCGGTCCAGACGAGCGGCAGCCCGAGCTGGAGTGACGCGATGCCTCCCCACGCCGCGGCGAAGTCGCCGCCGCCCGCCGTCTTGAGCTCGGCGGGAGCCGGCGAGTGGTCGGAGACGATGAAGTCGATGACGCCCGACTCCAGCCCGCGCCAGAGCGCGTCGCGGTTGCCGGCCTCGCGGATCGGCGGGCAGCACTTGAACGCGGTCGCCCCCGACGGCACGTCCTCCGCGCAGAGCGTGAGGTAGTGCGGACACGTCTCGACGGTGAGCCGGACGCCGTGCCGCTTCGCGGCGGCGATGCGGTCGAGGGCGTCGGCGGAGCTCAGGTGCAGGATGTGCGCCCGAACGCCGGTGCGCGCGGCGCGCTCGATGACGACGCCGACGGCGACGCCCTCCGCCTCGCGCGGGCGGGAGGCGAGGAAGTCGGCGTAGTCGCGGCTGTGCGGATGCGGCGCGCCGTCGATGAGGGCGGCGTCCTCGGCGTGCACGACCATGAGCGAGTCGCCGCTGCCCGCGAGCACGCCCATCGCCTGCTCCAGCTCGTCGGCTGTCACGGGCGGGAACTCGTCGACGCCCGAGTGCACGAGGAAGCACTTGAAGCCGAACACGCCGGCCTCGGCGAGCGGCTCGAGCTCGGCGAGGTTGCCGGGCACCACGCCGCCCCAGAATCCGACGTCGACGAACACCCGGCCCTCGGCGGCGCGGCGCTTCTCGTCGAGCGCGGCGACGGTGGTCGTCGGCGGGATGCTGTTGAGCGGCATGTCGACGATGGTCGTGACCCCGCCCGCCGCGGCCGCCCGGGTCGCGGTCTCGAAACCCTCCCATTCGGTGCGTCCGGGCTCGTTCACGTGCACGTGCGTGTCGACGAGTCCCGGGATGAGCACCTCGTCGCCGCCGAGTCCCTCGACGCGCGCACCCTCGAGCCCGGCGCCGGGCGGCGCGACGCGCACGATGACGCCGCCGCGCACCCCGATCTCGGCGGGCACGAACGCGCCGTCGACGAGCACCCGGTCGCCGCGGATCACGAGGTCGTACTCCACGAGGTCGACGCCCGAGGCATCCGTCATCGGATCGCGTCCCGGCCGGTGAGCCGAACCTGGCGGTTCACGTCCTTGTAGAGGAGGTAGCGGAACGGCCCGGGTCCGCCCGCGTAGCACGCCTGCGGGCAGAACGCGCGAAGCCACATGAAGTCGCCCGCCTCGACCTCGACCCAGTCGCCGTTCAGCCGGTACACGCCCGTGCCCTCGAGCACGAAGATCCCGTGTTCCATCACGTGCGTCTCGGCGAACGAGATCTTGCCGCCCGGCTGGAACGTCACGATGTTCACATGCATGTCGTGCGCGAGGTCGTCGGGATCCACGAACCGCGTGGTGGCCCAGGCGCCCTCGGTGTCGGGCATCGGCTGCGGTTCCATGTCAACGTCGCTCGTGACGAACGAGGCGGGCAGCCCGACCCCGTCGACGGGCTCGTACGCCTTGCGGATCCAGTGGAAGCTCGCGAACTCCGCGCCCTCGTTCGCGACCGACCAGGGCGCTCCGGGCGCGAGGTACGCGTAGCCGCCCGGCCCGAGCACGTGCGTCGCACCCTCGATCGTGAGGGTGAGCTCGCCCGCCGTGACGAACACGACGCCCTCGACCCCGAGCTCCTGCTCGGGTCGCTCGGCGCCGCCGCCGGGCCCGATCTCGACGATGAGCTGCGAGAACGTCGTCGCGAACCCCGAGATCGGCCGGGCGAGGATCCACGACCGGGTGTTCGTGAAGCCCGGCAGCTTGCTCGTGACGATGTCGCGGAGCACCCCCTTCGGGATGACCGTGTAGGCCTCGGTCACGATGGCCCGGCCGGAGACGAGCTCGGTCTGGTCGGGGAGGCCCCCCTGCGGCGTGAAGTAGCTCATCTCGTCTCCTCGGCGAGTCTCGGACGGGCGAGCACGGCGAGCACGCGCTCGTCGAGTCCGGTGTCGGCGGCCACCTCGTCGCGGGAGATGGCGCCGCACCGCACGCCCCGCAGCACGAACCCGGCGAGCGCGCGCACGGTGGCCGGCTCGTCGAGGACGGCACCGGATGTCCCGGCGACGTGGTCGTGCAGGCGCGCGGATGCCTCGGGGTATCCCTCGCGGTAGAACGCATAGGTCGCGATGAAGCGCGTGGGCAGCTGGTTGGCGTGCAGGTCCCAGCCCTGGGTGAAGCCGCGTTCGAGCGATCGGCGCACGAGGCGCGCGTGCAGTCGCCACGCCTCGGGGGCGTGCTCGCCGATCGGCAGGACGTTCGTCGATCCGTCGGAGAGGCGGATGCCGGTGCCCGCCACCGCGACCTGCATGACGCCCTTCGCGAGGTCGGCGGCGGGGTGCTCCATCGACTGGTAGGGCCCCGCGATCTGGAGCGCCGCACTGTAGTCGTAGGTGCCGTAGTGCAACCCGCTGATCCGACCGGGCGCGGCGAGCGGGAGCCGGGCGACCGGCGAGGTGCCGTCGGCGCCGAGGATGAGCTGCGGGGTCTCGACCTGCACCTCGAACCTGAGCCGACCGTCGGGCAGTCCGTGCGCGCGCTCGAGAGCTGCGGCGACGTCCGCCATCGCCTCGACCTGGGCGACCGTCGAGACCTTCGGCAGGGTGAGTGCGAGCCCGTCGGGCAGGCCGCCGTGCTCGAGCAGGGCGGTGACGAACAGGTCGAGGGTGCGGATGCCCCGAGCCCGGGTCGCGGCCTCGAACGACTTGAACCGGATGCCGATGAACGGCGGCGCGAACCCCGCGCCGGCCGCGGCGGCGACGCGCTTGGCGGCGCGGACGGCGTCGACATCCTCCAGGTCGTCGCCGCGGTCGCCGTACCCGTCCTCGAAGTCGATGCGCAGGTCCTCGATGGGCTCGCGTGCGAGCTTGTCCCGCACGCGGGGCGCGACGGCGGCCGCGAGCCCGTCGTCGAGCCCCGCGGCGACGGCGACCGCCTCGACGCCGCCGGCCGCGTCGACCGCGGCGAGCGCGGCGCGACCCCACACCGCGGGGAGCTCGGGCGCGTACCGGTCGGCGGGCACGTAGACGGTGTGCACGGGTTGGCGGGAACCGTCGTCGCCGGGGTAGGCGCGCGCGAGCAGCTCGTCGGTCTCGGCGAGGCGCACGTCGACGGCGGCGACGTCACGGGGCGTGAGCGCGGTGCGCATGCTCACTCCAGCAGCTCGTAGGCGGGGAGGGTGAGGAAGTCGACGTACTCCTCCGAGAGGCAGATCTCGGCGATGAGCCGTGCCGCCGGCTCGACGTGGGCGGAGAACCGGTCGGGCGGAACCTCCGCACGCAACCGCTCGACCTCCTCGTCGAGCGCCCGGCGCACGAGTTCGGGGGTGACCGTGCGTCCGGTGTCGGCGAGCACGACGCGATGCCGGAGGTGCTGCCACACCTGCGAGCGCGAGATCTCCGCCGTCGCGGCATCCTCCATCAGGTTGTGGAGCGCGACCGCGCCGTCGCCCGACAGCCAGGCGGCCAGGTAGGCGACGGCCACCGAGACATTCAGCCGCAGCCCCGCCTCGGTGACCGAGCCGGCCGCGGAGGCGACGTCGAGGAGCTCGTCCGCCGTCACGTCGACCTCGGGCCGCTGCCGGTCGAACTGGTTCGGCCGGTCGCCGAGGACCGCGTCGAACACCTCGCGGCACACGGGGACGAGGTCGGGGTGCGCGACCCACGACCCGTCGAACCCGTCGCGCGCCTCGCGCTCCTTGTCGGCGCGCACCTTCTCGATGGCGGCCGCGGTGACCTCGGGGTCGGCTCGGTTCGGCACGAACGCCGCCATGCCGCCCATCGCCGCGGCCCCGCGCCGGTGGCAGGTCGCGACGAGGAGCTCGGTGTACGCGCGCATGAACGGTGCGGTCATCGAGACCGACGCGCGATCGGGCACGACGAACTCGGGGCCGGCGTCGCGGAACACCTTGATGAGGCTGAACAGGTAGTCCCAGCGGCCGGCGTTGAGACCCGAGGCGTGGTCGCGCAGTTCGTGCAGGATCTCGTGCATCTCGAAGGCCGCGGGGATGGTCTCGATGAGCACGGTGGCGCGGATGCTGCCGGCCGGGAGCCCGAGGCGGTCCTCGGCGTACGTGAACACGTCGTTCCAGAGTCGCGCCTCGAGGTGGCTCTCGAGCTTGGGCAGGTAGTAGTACGGCCCGTGGCCGTTCGCGAGGAGCTGCTCGGCGGTGTGGAACACGTGCAACCCGAAGTCGACGAGCGAGCCCGAGGCCCTGACCCCGTCGACGAGCACGTGCTTCTCGGGCAGGTGCCAGCCGCGGGGCCTGGCGACCACGGTGGGGCGTCGGATGTCGCCGCGGAGCGCGTACGCCTTGCCCTCGGGGGACGTGTAGGCGAGCGTGCCGCGCGCGGCGTCGCGGAGGTTGCGGATGCTCCCCACGACGTTGTCCCACGTGGGACTCGACGCGTCCTCGAGGTCGGCGAGCCACACCCGCGCGCCGGAGTTCAGGGCGTTGATCGCCATCTTCGCGGGGTTCGCCGGACCGGTGATCTCGACCCGGCGGTCGGTGAGCGCCTCGGGCGCGGGCGGCACGTACCAGTCGCCCTCGCGGATGTGCCGGGTCTCGGGGAGGAAGTCGAGGCGCTCCTCGCCACGCGCGATGCGGTCGCGGCGGGCGACTCGTGCGGTGAGCAGCTCGCGGCGCCGGGCGTCGAAGCGGGCATGCAGTTCCTCGACGAACGCGAGTGCGGCGGCGGTGAGGATCTCCTCGCCGCCCGCGACGTCGGTGGCACGGGCGATCTCGATGGTCATGCGGTCTGCCGCTCCCCTCCGGGCTGTGGGTCCACACGCTCAGCCTCATCTTCGCGCAGATGCGCACGCGGCGTAACCGGAACATGCTGTGCATCGCGGCGTAGACTCGCGAGACAAGGGGAGTTCGACCATGGATCACATCGCCGTGACGGTCAACGGGCAGCGCCGCCCGTTGCGAGGTGTCTCCGCGCACACGACGGCGCTCGACTGGCTGCGCGAGCAGGGGCTCACCGGGTCGAAGGAGGGGTGCGCCGAGGGCGAGTGCGGTGCCTGCGCCGTGCTGCTCGCGACGCCCGACGAACAGGGCGGCACGCGGTGGACGGCGGTCAACGCGTGCCTCGTGCCGGCCGCCGCCCTCGACGGCCAGGAGGTCGTCACGGCGGAGGGCCTCGGCACCCCCGAGCACCTCCACCCCGTGCAGGCCCGGCTCGCGGAGGCGGGCGGATCGCAGTGCGGCTACTGCACACCGGGGTTCGCGTGCAGCATGGCGGCCGAGTTCTACCGCGCGGATCGGGTACCCAGGGGCACGACGGATGCCACGGGCACGACGGATGCCACGGGTGGGCAGGATGTCGCCGGCGAGACGGATGCCGCAGCCGACGCCGCGCACGGGCCGAACGGGTTCGACCTGCACGCCCTCAGCGGCAACCTGTGCCGGTGCACGGGCTACCGTCCCATCCGGGACGCCGCGTTCGCGCTCGGCGCCCCCGAGGCCGGCGACCCCCTCGCCGAGCGACGTGCCCGGCCCGCACCCGAGCCGAGCACGACGCTCCTCGAGTTCGACGGAGAACGGTTCATCCGCGCCTCCTCGCTCGACGAGGCGCTGCGGGTGCTCGCCGAGGAGCCGGAGGCCGTCGTCGTCGCGGGCTCGACCGACTGGGGCGTCGAGGTGAACCTCCGCGGGCGGCGCGCACCCCTCACGCTGGCGATCGACCACCTCCCCGAGCTGCGCGCCGTCACCTTCGGCGACGCCTCGGTCGAGATCGGCGCCGCGCTGCCGCTGACCGACGTCGAACGCCGCCTGGACGGCCGGGTGCCGCTGCTCGCCGACCTCTTCCCGCAGTTCGCATCGCCCCTCATCCGCAACCGCGCCACGATCGGCGGCAACCTCGGCACCGCTTCGCCCATCGGCGACCTGGCTCCCGCGCTCCTCGCACTCGAGGCGCGCGTCGTGCTCGTCACGGGCGAGGGCGAGCGCGAGGTCGACCTCGCGGAGTTCTTCACCGGGTACCGTCAGACGCTCCGGCGCGACGGCGAACTCATCCGAGCGGTGCGCATCCCGCTGCCGCTCGCGCCGTTCACCGCCTTCCACAAGATCGCGAAGCGGCGCTTCGACGACATCTCGAGCGTCGCCGTGGGGTTCGCCCTCGACCTCGACGACGGGATCGTCGCCTCGGCGCGCATCGGCCTCGGCGGCGTGGCCGCGACCCCGCTTCGCGCCCGCGCGACCGAGGCGGTGCTGGCGGGACGCCCGTGGGACCTCGACACCGTGCAGGAGGCGGCATCCGTGCTCGCCTCGGAGGGCAGCCCCATGTCGGATCACCGGGCGAGCGCGCAGTACCGGTCGCGCATGCTGGGCACCGCGATCGAGAAGCTGTACCGCGCCGGCTCGGGAGCCCGTATGGAGGTGCCGGCATGAGCGAACTCGCCGCACGCCCGGCGCATCCCGCCGTCGGGCAGCCGCTTCCGCACGAGAGCGCGGCGCTGCACGCCACGGGTGCCGCCGCGTACACCGACGACCTCGCCATCCGGCGGCGCGACGTGCTCACGGCGTGGCCCGTGCAGTCCGAGCACGCGCATGCCCTCGTGTCCCTCGACGTGCGCGACGCCCTCACCGTTCCCGGCGTCGTGCGGGTGCTCACCGCCGCCGACGTGCCCGGTGCCAACGACGCCGGCAGTTCGGGCGACGAGCCGCTGTTCCCGAGCGAGGCGATGTTCCACGGGCACGCACTCGCGTGGGTGCTTGCCGAGGACGCCGAGTCCGCTCGGCTGGGCGCGGCGGCGGTGAAGGTGGCGTACGACCCGCTCCCGTCGATCGTGACCGCGGCCGAGGCGATCGAGGCGGGCTCGTTCCAGGGCATCCCCCGCACGATCCGCCGTGGCGATCCCGAGCGTGCGCTCGCCGCCGCACCGCACGTGTTCGAGGGCACCACGCTCATCGGTGGGCAGGAGCACTTCTACCTCGAGACGCACGCCTCGCTGGCGCACGTCGACTCCGAGGGGCAGGTGTTCGTCGACTGCAGCACGCAGAACCCCAGTGAGGCGCAGCACATCGTGGCGCACGTGCTCGGCGTGCCGAGCAACCGCGTCACGGTGCAGTCGCTCCGCATGGGCGGCGGGTTCGGCGGCAAGGAGGTGCAGCCGCACGGATTCGCCGCGATCGCCGCCCTCGGGGCGACGCTCACGGGCCGACCGGTGCGCGTGCGACTCACCCGCACGCAGGACCTCACGATGACCGGCAAGCGGCATCCGTTCCATGTGGAATGGAAGGCCGGGTTCGACGACGACGGGCGCATCCTGGCCCTCGCGACGACCCTCACCTCCGACGGCGGCTGGTGCCTCGACCTCTCGGAGCCCGTCACGGCCCGCGCGCTCATGCACGTCGACAACGCGTACTGGATCCCCGACGTCGTCATCCAGGGTCGCATCGCGAAGACGAACACGACGTCGCAGACGGCGTTCCGTGGATTCGGCGGTCCCCAGGGCATGCTCGTGATCGAGGACATCCTGGGGCGGGTGGCGCCGATCCTCGGGATCGACGCGGCCGCGCTCCGCGAGCACAACTTCTACGTGGCGGGCCAGACGACGCCTTACGGACAGCCGGTGCGCCACGCCGAGCGCCTGCACGAGGTGTGGGCCCGCGTGCGACACGAGAGCGCGTTCGACGAGCGTCGCGTGCGGATCGCGGCGTTCAACGCCCGGCATCCCGACACGAAGCGTGCGCTCGCCATCACGCCGGTGAAGTTCGGCATCTCGTTCACGCTCACCGCCTACAACCAGGCCGGCGCACTCGTGCACGTCTATCAGGACGGCTCCGTGCTCATCAACCACGGCGGCACCGAGATGGGGCAGGGCCTGCACACGAAGATGCTGCAGGTCGCGGCCACCGCCCTCGGCGTCCCCCTCGAGACGGTTCGCCTCGCGCCGACGCGCACCGACAAGGTGCCGAACACCTCGGCGACGGCCGCGTCATCGGGCGCCGATCTCAACGGCGGCGCGGTCAAGCACGCGTGCGAGCAGATCCGCGAGCGGATGGCCGCGGTCGCCGGGCGCCTGCTCGGCATCGACGCGCGCGACGTGCGCTTCTCCCGGGGCCGGGTGTCGGGCATCGGCACCACGGGCCCCTCGGTGCCGTTCGCCGAGGTCGTCCGGGCCGCCTACGAGCAGCGCGTGCAGCTCTTCGCCGCCGGGTACTACCGCACCGAGGGACTGCACTGGGACACCGAGGCCATGCAGGGCTCGCCGTTCAAGTACTTCGCCTATGGCGCCGCCGCGTGCGAGGTCGAGGTCGACGGGTTCACCGGCATGTACCGCATCCGCCGGGTCGACATCGTGCACGACGTGGGCGACTCGCTCTCGCCCGTCGTCGACCTCGGCCAGGTCGAGGGCGGCTTCGTGCAGGGCGCCGGGTGGCTGACGCTCGAGGACCTGCGCTGGGACGAGAGCGACGGACCCGGGCGCGGGCGCCTCCTCACCCAGTCGGCGAGCACCTACAAGCTGCCCAGCTTCTCGGAGATGCCCGAGGAGTTCAACGTGCACTTCTTCGAGCGGGCCACCGAGGACGGCGTCGTCTACGGCTCGAAGGCCGTCGGCGAACCCCCGCTCATGCTCGCGTTCAGCGTGCGCGAGTCGATCCGCGAGGCCGTCGCGGCGTTCGGCCCGGCCGGGCACAGCGTCGAGCTCGCCTCGCCCGCGACGCCCGAAGCGGTGTTCTGGGCGATCGAGGCGTCGCGCCGTGCGGCGACGGCGGGCGGCCGCGATGGCGATGGCGGCGACGACGAGCGAGCGGATGCCTCGGGGCGCGGGACTGCGGCCGACGCCGAACGCCCGCTCGTGCCCTTCGACCGCTGACGGGAGACTCGCCGTGGACTGGGTCGACGCCCTGCAGCGCCTTCGGACGGAGCGCACGCCGTCGGTGCTCGTCACGCTCGCCATGGTGCGCGGACACGCGCCCCGCAACGGCGGCGCCAAGATGGTCGTCTCGGCCGACGGGCTCTTCGGCACGGTCGGCGGCGGCAATCTCGAGGCCACCGCGATCGCCCGCGCGCGCGAGCTGCTCGTCGACGGGGCATCCGAACCCGAACTGCTGACGCTGACGCTCAGCGACAAGACCACGACCGAGTACGGCGTGCAGTGCTGCGGAGGAGAGGTCACCATGCTGCTGGAACCCGTGCGCGTCGTGCCGACGGTCGCGATCTTCGGCCTCGGGCACGTCGGGCTGGAGCTCGCGCGCATCCTGAGCCGGCAGCCGCTGCGGCTCGACCTGATCGACTCGAGATCGGAGATGCTGGCGCCCGATCGCCTCGGCGTGCCGGGCGAGCGCGGCATCCTCGCCGACGCCGTGGCCGACGTGCAGGTACATCACCTGCCGGTGCCGGAGTCGGCGCTCGCCGACCTGCCGCCGGGCGCGCACGTGCTCATCATGACCCACGACCACGTCGAGGACCTCGCCATCTGCGACACCGCGCTGCGCACCGACGGCCTCGCGTCGATCGGGCTCATCGGCTCGCGGTCGAAGTGGGCGCGATTCCAGCAGCAGCTCCGCGAGGCGGGTCACGACGACGCGGCGCTGGCACGGGTGACCACGCCGATCGGGATTCCGGGCATCCGCTCGAAGGACCCGGCCGCGATCGCGGTGAGCGTGGCGGCGCGCATACTGCAGCTCATCGAGGAGTCGGCGGCGGTCAGAGGCCCAGCCGCGTGAGGAACGCGTTGCGCAGCCGGCCCTCGGGGTCGAACCGTGCGCGCAGGGCGGCGAAATCGTCGAAGCGCGGGTAGCGGCGGCGCAGTTCCTCGCCGGGCAGCGTGAAGAGCTTGCCCCAGTGCGGGCGAGCCGTCACGGGCAACGCGGCTTCGAGGTCGGGCAGCAGGGCCATGACCGCGGGCTGGTCGGGCTTCCACGTGAAGTGCACGGCCACGACGTCGGTGCCGTACGCCGGGCTCAGCCGGAGGTCGTCGGCGCGCACCGTGCGCACCTCGCACACCTGCAGCAGCGGCGCGATGCGACCGGCGAGGCTCCGCACCGCCTCGATCGCGGCGACCGCATCGACCCGCGGCACGAGGTACTCCGACTGCAGCTCCTCCCCCGCCGACGGCGTGAACTCGAGCCGGAAGTGCGGCAGGCGCTCGTGCCACGGTCCTGGTGCGCCGAGTTGGGTCGTGCAGGCGTCGGCGGGAAGGCCGATGATCGGATGCCTCGGCACCGTCGCCGCGCGGGCGCCGAGACGCGCGACGACCGCGCGGCGCTGCGCCGCGGCATCCCCGTCGATCGGAAGCCGCTGCTTCACCCAGAGCTGGTCGGCGACGTCGGTGCGTGCCCACGTCGTGAAGATGCTGACGCTCGTGCCGAGCGACGTGACCGCGTCGAGGTCATCGAGGATCGCGTCCCATCCGGGCCCCTCGAACACCGTCTGCGCCACGTCGTAGGTCGGCTCCACCTCGAGCTCGAGGGCGGTGACGAGTCCGAACGCGCCGAGGTGCACGACGGCGCCGGCGAAGTCGTCGTCGCCGCGCTGCAGGAGGCGGTGTTCTCCGTCAGGCGTCAGGAACCCGATCGCCCGCACCGCGGTCGCGAGCGAGCCGATGCGATCGCCCGAGCCGTGCGTTCCGGTGGCGATGGCCCCGGCGGCCGAGATGTGCGGCAGTGAGGCGAGGTTGGCGAGCGCGAGCCCGCGTTCGTGCAGCCGCGGCGCGAGGTCGCCGTAGCGGAGCCCGCCGGTCAGTCGCACCACGCCCTCGGCGCTGCCCGTGTCGACGTGCGTCGGCAGCCGATCGGTCGCGATGAGCGTGCCGTCGGTGTCGGCGAGGTCGTTGAAGGTGTGGCGGGTGCCGAGGTAGCGGATCGGCCCGCCCTCGGCGAGGATGCGCCGCAGCTCCCCGATCGACGTCGGGTGCACCACTCGGGCTGCACGGTATGCGAGGTTGCCGGCCCAGTTGCGGCGGTCGGCTGCGTCGCCGGGTTCGGCGGGTCCCGGAACGCCGCCCGCAGCAAGCACCCTGAACGCATCGGCGGCGGCGCGGTTGGTGGCGATTTCGTCGGAACGCAAACGCTCGCGTACCGGCCGCCGACTCGTCTCGACCTCGAAGTCCGCGCCGAGCTCGGTCGCGAGCCGGCGGGCCAGCCGCGCGCCGCGATCGTCGAGGCCGACCCGATCGTCGGATTCCGCCGTTGACGCGACCGCCGGCCGGTCGTCGGCGAGCGCCCGATCCTCGACCTCCCGTGCCCACGCCGTCAGGTCGGCGACGAGGCCCGGCGAAAGTCGGGTGTGGTCGAACGGCACGGGGTCGTACCCGAGCCAGATCGGGCTCGACGCGTGGTCGGCGAACAGCCGCACCGGAATGGGCCCCACGGGCTCGGTCACGTGTCTCCTCTCACCAATGCAGCACGGGCCATCCGTCGCCGTCCCAGTCGATCGGCACGAGCGCGAGCCGGAACTGCCCGTTGAGATCCCGGTCGTAGTAGTGCAGCGCCATCATCCCATCGGCGATCGACTGGCCGCCGGGCCCGACGCGCGACCCCTCGGTCTCGAGCAGCACGGTGCCGCCGTCGTCGAGGAGGGGAACGCCGTCGCGGTCGACGAACGGGCCGGTCGGAGCATCCGCTCGCCCGACCGCGATCTTGTAGGTGCTGTCGGCTCCCTGGCAGCAGCTGTCGCGCGAGACGAAGAGGAACCAGTCGCCGTCGTGCTCGACGAGGTACGGCGCCTCGATCGCGTTCGGCGGCGCGCCGCGGTCGGCGAGCCGCAGCGGCTCGGCGGCGTCGGCGCGGAGCCCGCTCGGCCACTGGAGCTCGACCATGCGGATGCCGCTCCAGAACGAGCCGAACGCGAGCCATGGCGTGCCCTCGTCGTCGGTCGCGACACCGGGGTCGATGGCGTTGAAGTCGTCGCCCGGCTCCGATGCGATCACGGGTCCCCGGTCGACCCAGTCGTAGGCCGGGTCGTCGGGATCGAGGGTGGTGTTCGTCGCGAGCGCGATGACCGAGGTGTTCTTGCCGAACGTCGACGCCGAATAGTAGAGGTACCATGTGCCGTCGTGCTCGACGAGCTCGGGCGCCCACAGGTTGTCGACGCCGCGCACGGTCTCGCCGATCCACTCGGGCTTCTCGTCCCACACCTCGCCTTCGTAACGCCAGGCCCGCCCGTCGCTGGAGGAGCGCACCTGGATGTTCCCGTCGGCGACAGTGCCGTTTCCGGTGGAGTAGACGTACCAGGTGCCGTCGTCCTTCGCGATCGCCGGATCGTGCGTTGAGAGATCGCCGGTGAGGTCCCACACGCCGGGCGGCGCGCATCCCGCCAGGAGCAGGGCGGCGACGGATGCCACGGCCGCGGCGACCGCGGCCGGGCGTCCGCGCCGCGGCATCCGACCGATGCGGCGCGGCGGCATGGACGACCGCCGCGCCGCACCGGGCGTCACCCGAGCGACAGCGCGGTCCACGAGACCGGCGGCAGGGTGATCGTGAGCTCGCTGTCCTCGACGCGAACGGAGTCGTTCGGCTTCGGGGCGACGCGCTCGGGCTCTTCGAGGGTGTTCTTCGCGTACACGTCGTCGTCGGCGAGCGTGTGCGACTCCAGCACCGTGCGCGCCCCGAGCGTCGCGATGTCCACGGTGAGCGTCACGGCCTCGTCCTGGCTGCGATTCACGAGGAAGACGGCCGTGCGGTCGGTCTCGGGGTCGTGCGTTGCCACGGCATCGACGATCGGCACCTCGCCGTACTCCCTGGTCGTGTATGTGGGGGCGTCCAGCTTCAGTTCGAGCGCCTCGCCCTGCGCGAGGCGCGACGTGATCGAGAACGGGAAGAACGTGGCCTGGCGCCACGCCGGGCCGCCGGGCTCGGTCATGATGGGCGCGATGACATTCACGAGTTGCGCGAGCGAGGCGCTCGTCACCCGGTCGGCGTGCTTGATGAGCGAGATCAGGAGGTTGCCGAACACCACGGCGTCGGCGACCGAGTAGACGTCTTCGAGGAGGCGCGGAGCGACCGGCCAGTTGTCGATTCCCTCGATCTTGTCGACGTTCTGGAACCGCGAGATGTACCAGACATTCCACTCGTCGAACGAGATGTTCACGTTCTTCTCGCTGCCGAGCACCGCCTTGACATGGTCGGCGGTGGCGACGACCGTCTCGATGAAGCGGTCCATGTCGACCGCCGACGCGAGGAAGCTGCCGAGGTCTCCGTCCTTCTCCTCGTAGTAGGCGTGGCACGAGATGTAGTCGACGTCGTCGTAGGTGTGCGACAGCACGACGCGCTCCCACTCGCCGAACGTCGGCATGTGCGCGCTCGACGAGCCGCACGCCACGAGTTCGACCGAGGGATCCAGTTGTCGCATGGCCTTGGCGGTTCGCGACGCGAGCTTGCCGTAGTCGTCGGCCGACCGATGGCCGAGCTGCCACGGTCCGTCCATCTCGTTGCCGAGGCACCACATCTTCACGCCGAAGGCATCGGTGCGGCCGTTGTCGATGCGACGCTGCGAGAGCGCCGTGCCACCCGTGATGTTCGCGTACTCGAGCAGATCGAGCGCCTCGAGCGTACCCCGCGTGCCGAGATTCACCGCGAGCATGAGGTCGCTGCCGACCTTGTCGAGCCAGTCGGCGAACTCGTGCAGGCCAACCTCGTTCGTCTCGGTCGAGTGCCACGCGAGGTCGAGGCGGCGCGGTCGCTCGGCGCGTGGGCCGACGCTGTCCTCCCAGCGGAACCCCGAGACGAAGTTGCCGCCTGGATAGCGGATCGTCGAGACCCCGAGCTCCTTCACGAGCTCGATGACGTCGGCGCGGAACCCGTCGGCGTCGGCGGTGGGATGTCCGGGCTCGTAGATGCCGTCGTAGACGTGACGGCCGAGGTGCTCGACGAATCCGCCGAACACGCGCCGGTGAACCGGCCCGATCCTGAAGTGCGGGTCGATGGTCAGGCGTGCGGTGGGCATGTACTGCTTTCTGTTTCGGTGTGCGGTGTGGTGACGGATGCCCCGGGCGAGGCATCCGGCGGTCGTGGAGTCGGGTGCAGGGCTACTTGATGCTGCCGATCGAGAGGCCGCCCTGCCAGTAACGCTGGAGGAAGAGGAAGGAGAGGATCAGCGGAAGCACCGAGACGAAGGCGCCCGACGTGATCAGGTTCCAGACCTGCTCGCCGCCCGCGCCGGCGTTGGAGAGTGCCGTCCAGCGATTGAGCCCGACCGTGACGGGGAGCAGCTGAGGGTCGGTGAGCACCGCGAGCGGGAGGAAGAAGTTGTTCCACGTGCCCACCACCGAGAGCAGTAGCACGGTGACGATGGCGGGCTTCAGCAACGGAAGCGCGACCTGGAAGAAGGTGCGCAGCTCGCCGGCGCCGTCGATGCGGGCGGCTTCGAGCATTTCGTCGGGCACGGCGTCCTGCGTGTAGACGCGCATGAGGTAGACGCCGAAGGGACTCAGCAGGCTGGGCAGGATGACGGCCCACGGCGTGTTGATGATGCCGTACTGGCTGAGCAGCATGAACGTCGGGATGACGAGTGCCGTGAGCGGCACCATGACCGAACCGAGGATGACCGTGAACACCGCGCCGCGGCCTCGGAACCGGTACTTCGCGAAGCCGTAGCCCGCGAGGATCGCGAGCGCGGTGGCGCCGAGGCCGCCGGCGAACGCGTACAGGAACGAATTGCCGAGCCACCGCCAGTAGATGCCGCCCTGGTGTGTGAAGAGCCCGGCGATGTTCTCGAACAGGGCGAAATGGTCGTCGAACCAGAACGCCGGGCTGCCGAACAGCCCCGAGGTGTTCTTCGTCGCCGCGACGACGAGCCACCAGATCGGGATGACGAAGTAGATCGCGAGGATCACGAGGAACGCGTGCGAGCCGATGCGACGGCCGCCGCGGCGGCGGCGGTCGCCCGCGCTGCGGTCGGCGTGGGAGGGCACGCCGGTCGCGGTCGTGGCCGGCTCGTCGCGCAGGTCGGTACGGGGTGCGAAGACGCTCATCACTTCAATCCGCTCTGCTTGCGAGTCAGGAACAGGAAGACGTAGGAGCCGGCGAACACGAGGATGCCGAGCGAGAACGCGATCGCCGAGGCGTAGTTGAACTGGCTGTAGGAGAACGCCAGCGAGTACGCGTACATGTTCGGCGTGTAGGCGGCGTCGATGGCACCCTGGGCGATGTTGCGGAGCACGACGGGCTCCGTGAAGAACTGCAGCGTGCCGATGAGCGCGAACGTGATGGCCATCACCATCGACGACGAGATGAGGGGCACCTTGATGCGCAGGGCCGTCTGCCAGCCGTTCGCGCCGTCGATGCGGGCGGCCTCGTAGATCGCCGGGTCGATCGAGCGCAGTGCGGCGTAGATGACGACCATGTAGTAGCCCGACCACTGCCACGTGACCACATTGACGAGGCTGCCGAACACCGTGTCTGCGGCGAGGAAGTCGGGTGAGGGCAACCCGACGACGTCGAAGAGCGTGGCGCTCGGCCCGAATCGCGGGCTGTAGAGGAAGCTCCACATGAGGGCACCGATGACCACGGGGATGGCATACGGCGCGAAGATCAACAGGCGCGAGGCCTTCGCGAGCCGCGTCGCGAGCGTGTCGAGCACGAGCGCCGCAGCCGTCGCCACGATGAGCTGCACGGGGATCATGACGATCGCATAGGCGGCCACCCGAAGGAGCCCTTCGAGGAAGAGCGGATCGGTGAACGCCTTGACGTAGTTCTCCGCGCCCGTGAACCGGGTGCCGGTGGCCAGCGTCGAGGTGAACAGGCTCATGCCGAAGGCGTAGAACAGGGGGAAGACGAGGAAGAGCGCGAACACGACGAGGAACGGGGTCACGAAAAGCCAGCCCCAGCGTTGCCGTCGGCGCTCGAGGCTCGACCCGCCCGACGGGCGGTTCCCCCGCGCGGGCGCTGCGGGCGCCGGCTGCGCCGGCAGTGTGGTCTGCATGGTCATTGGCGTCGATTCCTAGGTCGGACGGGCCGGTCGGGTCGGGCATCGGGGATGCCGCGCCCCGGCGGAGAGGCCGGGACGCGGCATCCGCTCACTTCAGGCTGAAGCCCTGCTCGGTGGCGTACTGCTCGAGGGAGGCCTGCAGGTCGTCGAGGGCCTGGTCGGAGGCCTTCTCGCCCTGCACCATGGCGTAGAGCTGCTCGGTCAGCTGGTCGTAGGCGTAGTTCTGGAAGGGGCTGAAGGTGAAGCCCGTGTAGCCCGCGGCCGCCTCGAGGAAGACGTCCTTGTTGATCTGCTGGCCTCCGAAGAACGGGTACTCGAGGTCACGGAAGTAGTCGGACTCGAGGATCGGCTTCCAGAGCGGGAACAGCGCCGCCTTCTCGATGCCGAGCTTCCATGCCTCCTCGGTGCCGAAGATCTCCTTGGCGACGACGGCGGCGGCCTCCGGGTCCTTCGCCTGGCTCGTCACGGCGAACGTGGAGCCGCCCCAGTTGATCTGCACGGGGTTCGCGGCGTCCCACTGCGGAACCGGCGCCGCCTTCCACTCGGCGTCGGCGTCGGCGTCCGACAGCCCGCCGAGGTACCCCGGGCCCCACGCGGCGGCCACGTAGATGGCGTAGCTGCCGTCGACGAGCTTCGTGTTGTAGTCGGCCGTGAACGCGTCGTCGGTGGCCACGAGGCCGCGGGCGACCAGATCGTTCCAGTACGCCAGCACCCGCTTGGAGCCCTCGTCGTTCACCTCGATGCCGATCTCGGTGGGCTTCGCATTGTCGTAGTCGAACGGCACCGAGCCGGCCTGGGCGAAGAGCGCCTGGTTGTACGCGCGGCCGTTGGTCGGGAAGTCGGCAATGACTCCGGGGGCACCCGCGTCCTTCAGGGCCTGTGCCGCCGCCGCGAACTCGTCCCACGTGGTGGGCACGGCGATGCCGTACTGGTCGAGGATGTCCTGGCGGTAGAGCATGCCCATGGGGCCGCCGTCGACGGGAATCGCGTAGACCGCGTCGCCGCTCGAGACGTCCTTCCACGCGCCCTCGGAGTAGTCGCCCTTCACCTCGTCGGCGCCGTATTCGGTCAGGTCGACGAGCGCGTCGCGGATCGAGAAGCTCGAGAGCACCTCGGCCTCGAGCATGATGACGTCGGGAGCGCCCGAGCCCGACTCGATGGCGGTGGAGAACTTCGTGTATTCGTCGTTGCCCTGCCCGGCGTTTGTCCAGCAGACCTGGATCTCGTCGTGCGTCTCGTTGAAGAGGTCGACGACGTCCTCGAAGGCGGGGTACCACGCCCAGACGCTCACTTGCGTCGCGTCGGGATTCACGATCTCGTTGGTGCAGGTTTCCTCTGACGAACCGGCGGAGCAGCCGGTCAGCGCGGCCGCGGCGACGGCGACGACGCCGGACGCGGCCAAGAGCTTCGACTTCATAGCTGTGTGCTTCCTCTCGCGGTGTTGGACACCGTTGTCTCTGGCAATGGGCTCGAGGGCCGCCACGAGGGGGACTCCGCGGCGAGTTCCGAGTCTGTACAACGTTGTAAAGTAAACGTTGTAAAGACATGTTGGCGCGACTGCGGCGACCTGTCAAGCCGAAGTTCGGACTCACGGCCGGCAGATCGCGTCAGGCGTCCGCACCGGCGCCCTGATGGAGGATCGCGCCCGCCGACTCGAGGGCTGCGCTCGCCGAATCGAGGGCGGCGCCCGCCGACTCGCGCTCCGCGATGCGGAAATCCGCGAGCAGGAGACGTGCAGGTTGCTCGGCGTCGGGGTGCTCGATGCGCTCCAGGAGCGTGCGCACGGCCGTCGCCGCAATCCACTCGCGGCCCGGGTCGATGGTCGTCAGCGACGGGATCGAATAGCGTGCCTCGTCGAGATCGTCGAACCCGACGACGGCCACGTCGCCGGGCACCCGCAGCCCGGCCTCCTGCAGCACGCGCATGGCACCGAGCGCGAGCGTGTCGTTCAGCCCGAAGACGGCGTCGAACTCCGCGCCGCGATCGAGGAGTTCGCGCATGCATCGTGCACCGTTGGAACGATGCCAGAGGGTGGTGTAGCCGATGATCGACTCGTCGAAGGGAACGCCGGCCGCGTCGAGCGCCTCGCGGTAGCCGCGCAGGCGCAGCCCGGCGGAACCGATCACTTCGCCCTCGTGCGCCCCGACGATGGCGATGCGACGACGACCCGTACGCAGCAGGAACTCGGTGGCGGCACGCGCCGCCTCGATGTTGCGCATGGTCACGTGATCGGCCGGGCCGTCGAAGATGCGCTCGCCGAGGACCACGAGCGGGTACGGCACGTCCAGTCGATCGACGTCGTCCTGCCCCATGCCGAGCGGACTGAAGATGAGCCCGTCGGTCATCTTCAGTCGAGGACTGCGCAGGAGCTCCAGCTCACGGTCCCGGTCGCCGCCGGTCTGCTCGACGAGCACCACGACGCCCGCCTCCTCGGCCGCCTCGATGACGGATGCCGCGAGCTCGGCGAAGTAGCTGAGCCCGAGTTCGGGCACCGCCAGCGCGATCGCCCCGGTGCGACCGGACCTGAGGCTGCGCGCGGTGAGGTTCGGGGTGTACCCGAGCTCGGCGATCGCCTGCTCCACGCGCTCCCTCGTCGCGGGTCGCACGTGCGGGTAGTCGTTGATCACGTTCGACACGGTCTTGATCGAGACCCCGGCGAGCCTCGCCACGTCATGCAGTGTCGACGCCATGCACCCTCCCAGTGGTTGCGCCGAGTCTACAACGTTGTACTGGCCGATCGCCGCGAGCGACCATTCACTCCCCCGTGTCGCGCGACCGCGCCGGCGGCGTCACGTGCGCCTGCGCGCGCGCGGCGTTGCGCGCCGACACCTCCGTCAACCGCTGCAGGCGCTCGCGCTCGAGCGGCGCCGCGAAGGCGGCCCACATGAGCAGCGCGGCCGCCACGCCGACGAGGATCCCGCCGATCGTGTCCGAGAGCCAGTGCGCGCCGAGATAGGTGCGGCTGACGGCCATCAGCAGCGTGTAGGCGCCCCCGAGCACCCACACCCAGGTGTAGGGCACGATGATGCCGATGGTCACCGCGATGGTCGCCGCATTCGCCACATGCCCCGACGGGAATGATCCGAAGTCGCTGAGCACGATGATGTCCTCGGGTCGGGCCCGTCCGAACAGGTTCTTGAGGAGCTGCACGACGCCCGCGCTCACCGCCGACGCCGCGACGAAGTACAGGGCCGCCCACGGTCGCCGTGCGATGAGCAACGCCGACGCGACCGCGATCGGCACGACGAAGACCCCGACGATCCCTCCCCCGAGTCCGTTCATGAAGAACGAGAACACGTCGCCGATGGGCCCGCGGAACTCGAGGACGTCCTCGGCCCACTCCTCGTCGAACTCGAAGGCGAGCTCACCCGATCTGACCGTGACGAGGAGTCCGAGCAGCGCCGCCGCGATGACGGCCGAGATCCCGCTCACGACGGGGATGCGCCGCCCCAGGCGCTGCGCCTTGGCCTCGCGCTGCTCGGGACGCAGGTCATCGGACACCGTCGGCGTGAGGTCGTGGCCCGTCGCCTCCTGCGCGGTGTCCGGCGCCTCGGCGGGCGGCGTCGCCGGTTCGTCGCGTTCCGTCATCCCACCACGTTAGCCAACGGACGCGAGCGGATGCCGCGGCACGCGCCACGCGGCATCCGCCCGGCTCGAGGCATCCACCTCACCTGCACGACATGGCGGATATACGATCGGACGCGCCGCGAATGTCGCCGATCGCGCGGCATGCCGGATCGTATATCCGCAGGAATGTGCACGTGGATGCCGCGGCACGCACCACGCGGCATCCGCCCGGCTCGAGGCATCCGCCCGGCCACGCCGCGCGCCGTCAGTCGCTGAGCGGCGGCACGGTCATGGGGCGTACGAGCGCCCAGAGCGCGGCGATGGCGACGATCGCGGCGAGCAGCATCACGAATGCCATGGGCACGGCGCTGCCCACGCCGAGCAGGCCGATGAGCGGCGAGATGAGGCCCGCGAGCCCGAAGTTCAGCGCACCGAGGAGCGAGGCGGCCGTGCCGGCCTCCGCGCCGTGGTGCGCGAGCGCGAGCACCTGCACCGCCGGGAACGAGAACCCGCACGCGAGGATGTAGATCCAGAGCGGGATCGCGGTGCCCCAGAAGCCGGCGCCGTTCGAGTCGAGCACCATGATGGACACCGCCATGGCGAGGTGCACGAACGTCGTCGCGGCGAGGATCCACTGCGGGGGCACGGGACCGCGCATGAGCCGGGCGCTCGTCTGCACGCCGACGATGACGCCGATCGAGTTCACCGCGAACAGCAGTCCGTACTCCTGTGCCGTGAAGGCGTACAACTCCTGGAAGAGGAACGAGGACGTCGAGAGGTAGCCGAACAGGCCCGTGAACGTCATGCCGCCGATGACCGCGGCGCCGAGGTAGACGCGGTCGCGGAAGAGCGCGCCGTAACGGTCGCGCAGGGTCGAGTGCCCGGCGACGTGCCGGCGCGACTCGGGCAGTGTCTCGACGATGAGGAACGCGACGGCGGTGACCACGACGACGGCGTAGGCGCCGAGCACCCAGAACACGCCGCGCCAGTCCATGACGGCGAGCAGTTGCGAGCCGATGACGGGCGCGAGCACCGGCGCGAGGCCGTTGACGAGCGCGAGCCGCGAGAGCATGCGCACGAGCGGCTTGCCGCCGAACAGGTCGCGCACCATCGCCATCGCGACCACGCCGCCGGCGGCGGCGCCGAAGCCCTGCAGCAGGCGGAACGCGCTCAGCCAGACGATGTCGGGCGCCAGCGCCGCACCGATGGATGCCGCGATGTGCAGCACCGTGGCCAGGATGAGCGGGAGCCTGCGCCCGACCTTGTCGCTCCAGGGGCCCACGATGAGCTGGCCGAAGCCGAAGCCGACCATGGTGCCCGTGAGCGTGAGCTGCACGGCGGCGGCCGAGACGCCGAGCTCGTCCTGCAGCACGGGGAACGCGGGCAGGTAGAGGTCGACCGTGAACGGCCCGAGCGCCGTGAGCGCGCCGAGCACGAGCACGTAGACGAGGCGCTGGCGGCGTGTGAGGAGGTCGCCGGGGTGCGCGGATGCCGACGTCGTGTGGTCGTCGGGCCTGATGATGGGGATGGAGGTGGTGGAGGACATGCGTGTTCCCGGGCGTGCTGGGGGGTGGCGACGCGCATCATCGGGCGCCGGGAGACGGAAACGACGGCGCCAGTGCGGACGCCGTCGTGGAGTGATCTCGGCCGAGGGGCCTCGAATCGATTCGACTGCCGTTCAGTCTATCGGCAGCACCCCGTGCGGAATCAAGTCCAGGTCGGCGACCAGGGCCCGTCGGCGTCGAACGTCGGCGACCGGCGCTCAGTCGCGCGTTGCCGACAGCGGGTCGGCGAGCAGCGGCGAGAGTGCGGCCTCGGCCGCTCCGATCATGAGCCGGTCCTCACCGAGCGCCGCGACGCGGATCGAGACCTCCTCGAATGCGGCCGCCACGGTCTGCGCGCCGACCGCCTGCTCGAGATCGGCCGGATCGCTCTCGGCGACCGTTGCGAGGAAGCCGCCGAGCACGACGAGCGACGGGTTCAGCACGTTGATGGCGTTCCCGAGGGCGGTCGCGAGGATCCGTCGCTGCCTGGCGAGCTCCGCCGCCGCCTCGGGCGCCTTCGATGCGGCGAGCGCGGCCGCGAGCGACGGCTCGTCGGCGCTCGCGAGTCCGGCGACCTCGAGCAGGCGGGCGCGGCTGACCTCGTCTTCGAGCACGCCGCCGTCGGCGCGACGATCGGCGGGGTCCGCGATGCCCGGCCGGTTCTGCCCGAACTCCCCCGCGTAGCCGCCCGTGCCGCCCACGAGCCGGCCGTGCACGACGAGTCCGCCGCCGATGCCGCTCGCGCCGCCGTTGAGGTAGACGAGGTCGTCGACGCCGCGCCCGGCGCCGAACAGGTGCTCGGCGTGCGCGCCGAAGCTCGCGTCGTTGCCGACGGCGGCGGGCAGCCCGGTGGCCTCCTCGACGAGCGCGCGGAGCGGGGCATCCGTCCACTCGAGGTGCGGCGCCCAGCGCACGAGGCCGTCCGACGCACGGACGAGCCCGGGCACGGCGAGCCCGACCCCGATGAGGCGGGCCCGACGCAGTTCGCCGGCCATCCAGCGGTCGCGAGTCGCGGCGACGAGGTCGGCAGTCTCCTCGGGGCTCGGCAGGCGATCGACCTCGATGCGCTCGCGGATCGGGATGCGGCCGTCCAGGCCGACGGCGGCCATGGTGATCGCGTCGACCTCGGGGTTCACGGCGAGCGCGAGCACGTGCGGGTCGGCGGCCACCACCGGCGACGGGCGCCCGACGCGGTTGGTGGGGTCCGGCGGCTGCTCGACCGTGAGCCCCAGCTCGACCAGCTCGGCGACGAGTGTCGCCACGGTCGAGCGATTCAGTCCGGTGAGCCCGGTGAGGCGCGCACGTGACATCGCTCCCTCGAGGTGCACGAGACGCAGCACTTTCGAGAGGTTTCGACGATGCACCCCGTCGAACGTCCCGCCCCGGTCATTCACGCGTCCACTCTAGGCGTGCGTCCGCGGGCCCGGAGCGACGCCACGCCGAATTTGTTGCGCTTGACCGCATATCGGAACCGTCGTATATTCGAGACGTCCAGATCACTTTCGACATCAGCGTCGAAACTTTCGAGAGGTTCAATGATGAACAGACGCAGCATCGGCAGGATCGCGGTGGTCGGAGCCAGCGCACTCCTGGCAGCCGGCGCCCTGGCGGGGTGCAGTGCCGGAGACTCGCAGGACGGCGGAGACGTCGAACTGACGTTCTGGCACAACGCCTCGACGGGTCCCGGCAAGGAATTCTGGGAGTCGACGGTCGCCGACTTCGAGGCCGAGAACCCCGGGGTCACCATCGACATCCAGTCGATCCAGAACGAGGACCTCGACGGCAAGCTCCAGACGGCACTCAACGCGGGCGACGCACCGGACATCTTCCTCCAGCGCGGCGGCGGCAAGATGGCCGCCATGGTCGAGGCCGGCCAGGTCAAGGACCTCACCGACGGCATCGCCGGCCCGGCCGCGGAGGAAATCCCGGACGCCGCCTACTCGGCGAACACCCTCGACGGCAAGATCTACGCGATGCCGATCGCGGTGCTGCCCGGCGGCATGTTCTACAGCCAGGACCTGTTCGACGCGGCCGGCATCACGGAGAACCCGACCACGATCGACGAGTTCGACGACGCCGTCGCGAAGCTGAAGGACTCGGGCGTCGCCCCGGTCGCGCTCGGCGCCAAGGACGCCTGGCCCGCTGCGCACTGGTACTACTGGTTCGCCCTCCGCGAGTGCAGCCCCGACACGCTCGCGAAGGCCGCCGACGAGCGCGACTTCAGTGACGAGTGCTGGATCCGCGCGGGCGAGGATCTGCAGGACTTCGCCGCAACCGAGCCCTTCAACGATGGCTTCCTCACCACCTCCGCCCAGCAGGGCGCGGGCAGCTCGGCCGGCCTCGTCGCGAACCACCAGGCCGCGATGGAGCTCATGGGCGCGTGGGACCCGGGCGTGATCGCCTCGCTCACCCCCGACCAGAAGCCGCTGCCCGACCTGGCGTGGTTCCCCTTCCCCGAGGTCGACGGCGGCGAGGGCGAGCCCGGCTCGATGATGGGCGGCGTCGACGGCTACTCGTGCTCGGTGGACGCCCCCGACGCCTGCGTGGACTTCCTGAACTACATCGGCACCGCCGCCGTGCAGGAGGCCTACTACAAGGCGTTCAACGCGCCGCCCGTGAACACGGTCGCGCAGGAGGCGGTCACCGAGCCCTACCTCCAGCAGATCCTCGAGGCGTACAACGCCGCACCGTACGCGTCGCAGTGGCTCGACACGGTCTACGGGCAGAACGTCGGCAACGCGCTGAACGTCGCGGTCGTCGACATGCTCGCGGGCAGTGGCTCGCCCGAGCAGATCATCGAGGCCGTCGACGCGGCCGCCGCCAAGGAGTGATCCGGCGATGACCGCTCGCGTGGACTCTGCGACGGAGATCGACGTGCCGGCAGGGCCCGCGCACCACGACGGGGGCGTCGCCCAGGCGACGCCCCCCTCCCCCCGGCGCCGTCGCGGCACCGGTTGGGGCGCCAGGCTCGAGATCGCGCTCCTCGTCGGCCCCGCCCTGATCGTGTTTCTCGGCCTGGTGATCTTCCCGGTCGTGATGGCCGCCTACTACGGCTTCTTCAGTTGGAAGGGCTACGGACCGCCCACCGACTTCATCGGATTCCGGAACTACGTCACGATCCTCCAGGACCCGGCCTTCCAGGAGGCGGTCCTGCACAACTTCACGATCGTCGTGCTCTCCCTGATCCTCCAGGGGCCCGCGGCGTTCCTGCTGGCACTGCTCCTCAATCGCCGGATGCGCGGCCAGTCGATCATCCGAGTCCTCATCTTCGTCCCCTACGTGATCGCCGAGGTCGTGGTCGGCACCGGCTGGAGCCTCATGCTCCAGACCAACGGCGCGGTCAACGACCTGCTCGAGAAGATGGGCCTCGGCTTCCTGGCCCAGGACTGGCTGAGCAATCCCGACCTCGCCATCTGGACGCTCATGGGCATCATCACCTGGAAGTACATCGGCTTCGCCGTGATCCTCTTCCTCGCGGGCCTGCAGGGCATCCCGGACGAACTCAACGAGGCCGCCGCGATCGACGGCGCGACGTTCTGGCAGATCCAGCGCCACATCACGCTTCCGCTGATGGGCCCGACGCTCCGGATCTGGGCCTTCCTGTCGATCATCGGATCGCTCCAGCTGTTCGACCTCGTGTACATCATCTGGGGCCAGTACGTCGCCTCGACGGCCGGCACCTCCACCATGGCGACATACATGGTGTCCGAGGGCAGGAATGCCGGCAACTTCGGCTACGGCAACGCCGTCGCCGTCGTCCTGTTCGTCATCTCGCTCGTGGTGGCACTCGTCTACCAGCGATTCGTCCTCCGACGCGACACCGAAGGCGCGATCACCGGAGACCAGAAGAAGGGCCGGTTCCAGCGATGACCGCCTACCCCGAGACCGCGGCCGCGGTGCTCCCCGTCGACGGACGCGGCCGGCGATCGACGTCGCCGCGCCTCCGGGCCGCGAGCCCGATCGTCTACCTCGTCGCCGTGCTCGTGATCGGCGTGATGCTCGTGCCGATCGCGTACATCATCATCGGCGGCTTCCGCACGAACTCGCAGATCACCGTGGACCCGTCGGGGATGCCCGACCCCTGGGTCTCCGTGAACTACCTCGACGTGCTGACCGGCGACGTGTTCTGGCGCGAGGTGCTGAACTCCACCATCGTCGGCCTCGCCACCACGTTCGGTGTCATCGTGCTCGGCCTGATGGCGAGCTTCGTCCTGGCGCGCTACCGCTTCGCCGGGCGCGGGGCGCTGTACGCCCTCTTCGCCGCCGGCCTGATGTTCCCGCTCACGGTGGCGATCACGCCCCTGTACATCGTGGTGCGCTCGCTCGGCCTCATGAACTCGCTCGGCGGCGTCATCCTCCCGCAGATCGCGTTCGCGCTCCCCGTGACGATCATCATCCTGGTGCCGTTCCTGCGCGCGATCCCCGAGGAGATCCAGGAGGCGGCCGCGATCGACGGCTGCAGCCGACTTGGCTTCTTCTGGCGAATGGTGCTCCCGCTCTCGATCCCGGGCGTGGTGACCGTCGGCATCCTCGCGTTCGTCGGAAGCTGGAACAGCTATCTGCTCCCGCTGTTCATCCTCAACGACCAGGCGGCCTTCACGTTGCCGCTCGGCGTGCAGGCGTTCTCCTCCGAGTACTCCGTCGACACGGCGAAGGTGCTCGCGTTCACCTCGCTGTCGATGATCCCAGCGCTCATCTTCTTCAGCGTGTTCGAGCGCCGGATCGTCGGCGGCCTGACCGGGGCGGTGAAGGGATGACGCAGGAACTCGCTGCCGCACGCGACATCCGGCCCTGGCAAGACGCCGCCCGGCCGGTCGACGAGCGCGTCGACGCGCTCGTGGCCGAGATGACCCTCGACGAGAAGCTCGCCCAGCTCTACGGCGTGTGGGTCGGGGCATCCGACGACGGCGGCGCCGACGTCGCGCCGCACCAGCACGAGATGGACGATCACATCGACCTCGACGGGCTGCTCCCCTCGGGCCTCGGTCAGCTCACGCGCCAGTTCGGCACGGCACCCATCGATGCCGCCTCCGGCGCGCTCTCCCTCGTGCGCACCCAGGAGCGCATCGTCGCGGCGAACCGCTTCGGCATTCCGGCCCTCGCGCACGAGGAGTGCCTCGCGGGCTTCGCCGCCTGGGGCGCGACCGCCTACCCGGTCCCCCTGTCGTGGGGGGCGACGTTCGACCCCGAG
Source organism: Agromyces sp. H66 (assembly GCF_004959775.1). Taxonomy (GTDB): domain Bacteria; phylum Actinomycetota; class Actinomycetes; order Actinomycetales; family Microbacteriaceae; genus Agromyces. Next base: position 377,632 of record NZ_SJZG01000001.1, on the reverse strand, counting down.
CTCGTCGAGCGGATGTCACGGCGCATCGGCGCCGACATGCGATCGGTGGGCGTGCACCAGGGCCTCGCCCCCGTGCTCGACGTCGTGCGCGACGCCCGGTGGGGCCGCACCGAGGAGACCATCGGCGAGGACCCGTACCTGGTCGGCACGATCGGCACCGCGTACGTGCGCGGGCTCGAGGCATCCGGGGTCATCGCGACGCTGAAGCACTTCGTCGGCTACTCGGCCTCGAAGGGCGGACGCAACCTCGCGCCCGTGTCGGTCGGACCGCGCGAACTCGCCGACGTGCTGCTGCCGCCGTTCGAGATGGCCGTGCGCGAGGGCGGCCCGCGCAGCGTCATGAACGCGTACACCGACCTCGACGGCGTGCCCACGGCCGCCGACCGCACCCTGCTCACGGAGCTCCTCCGCGACACGTGGGGCTTCGAGGGCACGGTCGTCGCCGACTACTTCACGATCGCGTTCCTGAAGCTCCTGCACGGCACGGCCGAGTCGTGGGCGGATGCCGCGGGGGCGGCGCTCGAGGCGGGCATCGATGTCGAGCTGCCGACGGTGAAGACGTTCGGCGAGCCGCTGCGCCGAGCGGTCGAGGCCGGCGCCGTGGCGGAGTCGACCATCGACACGGCGCTGCGCCGGGTGCTCCGCCAGAAGGCGGAACTCGGCATGCTCGATGCCGACTGGTCGCCGGTGCCGAGCGCCCTCGAGGGCGTCGGGGTCACGGACGCCGACGCGCTCCGCGGCCGCATCGACCTCGACTCCCCGGAGAACCGCGCGCTGGCGGCGCGGCTCGCCGAGGAGGCGGTGGTGCTCGCGAAGAACGACGGCACGCTGCCGATCGCGCCATCTTCTCCTCGCACGATCGCGGTCATCGGCCCGAACGCCGACGACCCGTACGCCATGCTCGGCTGCTACTCGTTCCCCGCGCACGTCGTCGTGCAGCACCCCGGCGTCGCCATGGGCATCGAGATCCCGACGCTGCTCGAGGCGCTCCGGGCGGAGTTCCCGGGCAGTGACATCCGTCACGCCACGGGCACGTCGGTCGACGGCGGTGAGACCGAGGGCATCGCGGATGCCGCGGCGCTCGCGGCATCCGCCGACGTCGTGATCCTCGCACTCGGCGACCGCGCCGGCCTCTTCGGCCGCGGCACGAGCGGCGAGGGCTGCGACGCGGAGGCACTCGACCTGCCCGGCGCGCAGCAGGAGCTCGTCGACGCCGTGCTTGCGACGGGAACCCCGACCGTCGTGACGCTGCTCACCGGGCGGCCGTACGCCCTCGGTCGCGCCGTGACGGATGCCGCGGCCATCGTGCAGGCGTTCTTCGCCGGCGAGGAGGGCGCACCGGCGATCGCGGGCGTCCTGAGCGGACGCGTGAACCCGAGCGGTCGCCTGCCGGTGTCGATCCCCGCGACGCCGGGCTCGCAGCCCACCACCTACCTCGCGGCGCCGCTCGCGCGGGCGAACGGCGTGTCGAACGTGGACCCGACGCCGGCCTTCCCGTTCGGCCACGGCCTCGGCTACTCGGCGTTCGAGTGGGAGTCGTTCACTGGCGACGAGGATGAGATCGGCGTCGACGGCGAGGCGAACGTGCGCCTGCGGCTGCGAAACTCGGGCGACCGTGCCGGCACCGAGGTCGTGCAGCTCTACCTGCACGACCCGGTGGCGTCGGTCGTGCGACCCGTGCAACGTCTCATCGGCTACACGAGGGTCGAGCTCGGGCCCGGCGAGGAGGCCGAGGTGCGCTTCACGGTTCCGGCCGAACTCGCGTCGTTCACGGGACGCTCGGGCGAGCGGATCGTGGAGCCCGGCGAGATCGTGCTGAGCGCCGGCCGCTCGAGCGGCGACCTGCCGTTCGCGCACACGGTGCGGCTGGTCGGCGCGACGCGCAGGGTGGATCACACCCGGCGGCTGCACCCCGACGTCGCGATCGTGTCCGTGGACTAACCCGGCTCGCCGGCCTCGACGAGGGTCGGGAGGGCGCGCTCGATCATGTCCATCGTCGGGGTGAGCGAGATGCGGAAGTGCTCGGGCTGGTCGAACAGCGTGCCCGGCATGAGGTACACGCCGCGGGCGGCGAGCGCCGCGCAGAACGCCGCGCCGTCGCCCCCGGGCGCCCGGCCCCAGAGGTAGAACGTGCCCTCGGGCCGGGTGAGCGTGTATCCGGCGTCCCGCAGCGCGCCGTAGAGGCGATCCCGCCGGCGGGTGAGTTCCGCCACGTCGATGGACACGCCCTCGAGGGCGGGGACGGAGTACTGCATGAGCGCATCCGGGAATCCCCAGCCGATCGCGAGCTGCAGCGGCATGAGGGCGGCCCTGAGTTCTGCGCGCTCCGCGCTCGGGAGCAGTGGCGAGAGGGCGAGGTATCCGAGGCGCTGCCCGGGGGCCAGCAGGACCTTGCCGTAGCTGTAGTCGATGACCGTCCACGGGTAGGAGGCCGCGGGTGTCGTGAAGCCGATGCCGTCGAATCGGATGCGGCGGTACGGCTCGTCCGAGAGGATCCAGATGCGCCGCCCGTGTCGCCTGGATGTCTCGTCGAGGAGTTCGGCGAGCGCGTCCCACGTCTCCTTCGGATAGACGCGTCCCGTGGGATTGGCCGGCGAGTTCACGATGACCACCCGGGTGCGCGGGGTGAGCGAACGGGCGATCGCGTCGAGGTCGAGGGAGAAGTCGACGGGGTCGAGTGCGGCCCCGACGGGCACGAGGTTCACCGCGTGGAGCATGGGCGCGTAGCAGAACCAGCCCGGCACGGGAATGACGACCTCGTCGCCGGCGTCCGCGAGCATCGCGAGCGCGAGGGAGATCGCGCCGAAGGCGCCCTGCGTCATCGCGATGTCGTCGGGTTCGAAGTCGAGGGCGAGTTCGGTGCGCAGGCCGGCGGAAACGGCCTCCTGGGCGGGTCGCTCGTTGGTCTTGTAGGCGAACCAGTCGACCGACCGCGGCTCGAGCTGCGCGCGCATCGCGTTCGTGAGCCCCGGGAGTGCCATCTCGTGCGGGTTGCCGAACGTGAAATCGAGCGCGTCGGGGTCGCCCGCCGCGTCCTGGATGCTCGAGAAGAACGTCGTGACCGTGTCGACCGACCCCTTCGCCGCGACGGCTCGTGCGGACATGGCCATGTCGATCGCCTCCCGAATGCCCGTCGTTGCGGGACGCCTCAGCATCCCTCCCCCTGTGGTCGGCGTCAATATCCCCGATCGGGGCTCGAACATGGGCGGCCGGGGTTCGGTCGTCGGCGGCGGCGGTGCGGGCCGGTCACCGTCGGTCAGGAGTCGGTCGGGGGCGGCGCCGTGCTGTCGCGCACGACGAGGCTCGTCGCGAGGTCCATGCGCGGTGTCGCACCCACCGATCCCTCGCTCATCCGGATGGCGAGCCGGGTCGCCTCCTCGCCCATGCGCCGGAGCGGCTGGTGCACGGTCGTGAGCCGCGGCGTCATCCACTGCGCCAGCGGAATGTCGTCGTAGCCGACGATCGAGACATCCTCGGGCACCCGGAGGCCGAGCGTCCGCGCCGCCTCGATGACGCCGAGCGCCTGGAGGTCGCTGCCCGCGAAGATCGCGGTCGGGCGGTCGGGCGAGGAGAGGAGCTCGCGCGCGTGGTCGCGCCCGCCGCTCATGTGGAAGTCGCCGAAGCGGATCCAGTCGGGCCGGATCTCGAGCCCGGCGGAGTTCATCGCCGAGCGCAGCCCGTCGAGGCGGGCGAGGGAGCACATCATGTCCTCGGGACCCGTGATCGCGGCGATGCGCCGGTGCCCGAGCTCGATGAGGTGGCGGGTGGCCATGAGCCCGCCCGACCAGTTGGCGGAGCCGACCGACGGAGCGTCGGGCGACGGGTCGCCCGCGGGGTCGACGATGACGAACGGGATGGCCCGGGAGCGCAGCCGCTCGCGGTACTCGGGCGCGAGGTCGGAGAAGACCAGCACGACGCCGACGGGACGTCGGCGCATGACCGCCTCGATCCAATCGGGATCGGGCGCGTGCCGGCTGCCGCTGACCGTCAGCACCACGCTGAGTCCGTGCTCCTTCGCGACGGCCTCGACGCCCGCGATGACCTCCATCGACCACACGCTGTCGAGTTCGTGGAAGACGAGTTCGATGAGCTCCGCCTTCGGCTGGGCACGGGCGCCGCGCCGCTCGTACCCGTGATGCTGCAGGAGCCCCTCGACGCGTGCGCGGGTCGCCGCCGCGACATCCGCCCGGCCGTTCAGCACCTTCGAGATCGTGGAGAGCGAGACGCCCGCCTCCTCGGCGACGAGTGCGAGCGTCACGCGCTCGGGTGCGGCATCCGTTTCCATGTTTCGATGCTAGCGCCGAAACTCCCGACGGGGATGCGTCGGGAGCGGATGAGCTCGGCGAGGCACCGGCGCACCGTCACGGTGGAGAAGTCGTCGACGCCCAGACGTCGAGCGGCTGGCGGATCGCGGCGAGATCGCCGTCGCGAGGGTGTTGCGGGAGTCGGGGGTTGCGTCGGTGCTCATCGGTCAGCCACGCACCTCGCCCGCGACGCCGGCGGCGTCGACGACCGGGATCAGCGCTCCGCCCCGGATCCACAGCGGCACGGTGTCGAACCCATGGCGCTCACGGCGCCAGGCGCCGCCCTCGACGGTCTCGCGCGTGAACCAGTTCGTCCAGCGCCCCTCAGGCAGGTAGTACTCCACGTCGCCCGACGCCGAGAACACCGGCGCGACGAGCAGGTCTGGTCCCAGCAGGTACTGCCGGTCCAGGTGGGCGACCGCAGCGTCCGAAGGGAACGCCAGCTGCATGGGCCGCATCACGGGCGTGCCGGTGCGGTGCGCCTCCTCGCCCGCGGCCACGAGGTACGGCCGCAGCGACGCCTTGAGCTTCGCGAAGGTGCGCGCGACCTCGACGGCCGACTGCCCCGGCGCCTCGTCGCCCGTGTCGAACGCCCACGGCACGCGGTAGCTCGTCGAGCCGTGCAGGCGCGAGTGGCTCGAGAGCAGCCCGAACGCGAGCCAGCGCTTGAACACGGCCGGGTCGGGGTCGCCCTCGAAGCCGCCGATGTCGTGGCTCCAGTAGCCGAAGCCGCTCATCGCGAGCGACAGGCCGCCGCGCAGGCTCTCGGCCATCGACGTGAACGTCGACGAGTTGTCGCCGCCCCAGTGCACGGGCATCGACTGGCCGCCCGCGGTCGCCGACCGCGCGAACAGCACGGCCTCGCCCTCGCCGCGCGACTCCTCGAGCACCTCGAACACCGCCCGGTTGTAGAGCTGGGTGTACCGGTGGTGCATCGCCTCGGGGTCGCTGCCGTCGTGCCAGACCACGTCGATCGGGATCCGCTCGCCGAAGTCGGTCTTGATCGCGTCGACGCCCTGCGCGACGAGCCCGCGCAGGTGCTCCTGGAACCAGCGCGTCGCCTCGGGGTTGGTGAAGTCGACGAGCGCCATGCCCGCCTGCCAGAGGTCCCACTGCCAGACCGAGCCGCCCGGCCGCCGCACCAGGTACCCGCGCTCGAGTCCCTCGCGGAAGAGCCGCGACCGCTGCGCGATGTACGGGTTCAGCCACGCACTCACGCGCAGCCCGCGGTCGTGCAGCCGCGCGAGCATGCCCTCCGGGTCGGGGAAGACCGCCGGGTCCCACTGGAAGTCGGTCCAGTGGAACTCGCGCATCCAGAAGCAGTCGAAGTGGAACACCTCGAGTGGGATGTCGCGCTCGGCCATCCCGTCGATGAAGGCGCCCACCGTCGCCTCGTCGTATTCGGTCGTGAAGCTCGTCGAGAGCCACAGGCCGTACGACCAATCGGGCACGCGCGCCGGCCGGCCGGTGAGCCGCGTGTACCGGTCGAGCACCTCGGCAGGCGTGGGGCCGGCGATCACGAGGAACTCGAGACACTCCCCCGCGACCGAGAACTGCACCTGCTCGACCGCCTCCGACCCGACCTCGAACGACACGTGCCCGGCGTGGTTCACGAGCACGCCGTAGCCGCGGTTCGTCAGGTAGAACGGCACGTTCTTGTACGACTGCTCGCTCGACGTGCCGCCGTCGGCGTTCCAGATGTCGACGGTCTGGCCGTTCTTCACGAGCGGGCCGAATCGCTCGCCGAGCCCGTAGACGAGCTCGCCGACCCCCAGCGAGAGCTGGGTGTGCAGGTACGCGGATGCCTCGGCGAGGCCGGTCGTCGTGATGCCGGCGATGCCCGCCGGCTCGGCGGCGACCGGCGCCCCGGGCGCGAGCTTCATGTAGCCGACCGACTTGTGTCCGCTCGTCGTGACCTGGCCGCCATCGGCGTCCTCGAACGTGAGCTCCCACGGGGCGCCGCGGCGGAGGCGGGCGCGCAGCGAGCCGGCGTCGACCACGCCGCCGTCGTCGCCGACCGAGATCGAGGCGCGGTGCGCGGCATCCGCCTGGATCTCGAAGCCGACGTCGCGCGGGGTGCCGCGATGGTGCTCGACCCGCACCCGGATGACGCCCTCGGCCGGGCTCGCGAGCGAGACGGTGAGCATCGGCCGGTTCAGCGTGTCGCCGCGCCCTGCGACGACCCGCGTCGGCGCCCACGCCACGAGCTCGTCGCCGTCGCTCCCGGTCTCGACCGCGAGGTCGCGCACCTCCTGCGCGTACAGCGCCTCGACACCCGGCCGTGCGTGCCAGAACCCGTCGGTGAACTTCATTACTTGACTGCTCCTGCCGTGATGCCCCTGGTGAGGGTGCGCTGGAAGATGAGGAAGAAGACGAGCGTCGGGATGAGGCCGAGCAGCGCCGACGCACTCGTGGTCGTGACATCCATCAGCCGGTCGCCCTGCAGCACCGTGATCGCCACGGGCACCGTCTGGGTCCCGTTCGACACGAGGAAGGTCAGCGGGATGAGGAACTCGTTCCACGTCCAGATGAAGAAGAAGATCAGCAGCACCGAGAGCGTCGGCCGCGAGATCGGGTAGACCACGCGCCAGAGGATCTGCCAGCGGCTCGCCCCGTCGAGCGACGCCGCCTCGAGCAGCTCCTTCGGGAACGTCGAGTAGACCGATGCGAGCAGGTACGTGCCGAAGGCCGACTGGATGACGGTGAAGATGATGATGACCGCCCACTGGCTGTCGTACAGGCCGACCTGCTTGAACATGAAGTACAGCGGGTAGAGCAGCACCTCCTGCGGCAGCATGTTCGCGAGCAGGATCACCACGACGATCCAGAGCCGGCCCTTCACCCGGCCGATGCCGAGCGCGAACGCGTTGAGCATCGAGATGAGCACGGCGAAGACGGCGACGAGTCCCGAGATGAACACGCTGTTCCACAGCTTCTCGGGGAAGTCGACCCGCTCCCAGAACGCGACGATGCCGTCGACGTAGAACTCGGTGGGCAGCGTCAGCGGGCCCGACGTGTTGTAGTCGGCGGGCGACTTGAACGAGTTGACCAGGATCAGCAGGAACGGCACGGCGATGAAGAAGCCGAGCAGGACTGCGACGACGAGCACCACCCAGTCGCCCGGGGTTCGCTTGGCGTAGCCGCTGCGGCGGGGCGAACGGCCGGGGCCACGGAGGTCGCGGCCGGGTCGGCGCGCGGTCGAGGCATCCGTCGACACATCGACGTCACGCCGCTCGGGGTCGAGCTCGCGGGCGATGGCGGTCATCGGCCCTCCTCCTTCCGCTCCATGCGGTGCTGGGCCAGGATGAACAGCACGCTGACCGCGGCGATCACGACCGTGAGCGCGGTCGCGATGGTCGCGCCGTAGCCGACCTGCTGCGACTGGAAGAACTCGCTGTACGCGTAGTACGCGGGCACGATGGTCGACGTGCCGGGTCCGCCGCCGGTGAGGGCGTAGACCGGGCCGAACACCTTGAGCGCCGCGATCGTGCAGGTGAGGGTGACGACGAAGATCTCCGGCCGTATCATGCCGACCGTGATCGCCCGGAACCGCTGGATCCAGTTCGCGCCGTCGAGCTCGGCGGCCTCGTACAGCTCGGGGTCGACCCGCTGCAGGGCCGCCATGAAGATCACGATCGGGTAGCCGAGCTGCACCCAGATCATGATCACCATGAGGCTCGGCAGTGCGGTGTCGGGGCTACCGAGCCAGTTGCGGGTGAGGTCGCCGAGGCCGATGCCCTCGAGCACCTGGTTCAGCGCGCCGTTCTGGGGGCGGAGGATCCAGCCGATCACGATCGCCGCGATCACCGCGGGCAGGATCTGCGGCAGGTAGTACGTCGCCCGCAGGAAGCTCGCGAGCCTCCCGCCGAACTTGCGCCCGATCAGGTCGAACAGCATCGCCGCGAGCAGCAGGCCGAGCAGCGTCGGCACGATCACCATCGCGAGGATCATCGCGATCGAGTTGCCGAAGCTCGTCCAGAACACCCGGTCGCCCATGAGCTCGACCCAGTTGTCGAGGCCGATCCACTCGGGCGGGCGGATGCCTCGGTACGAGGTGAACGTCAGGTAGATGTTCCAGAACAGCGGCACCACCACGATGACGGCGAGCAGCGCGAGCCCGGGCACGAGGTAGAGCCAGTAGGTGCCGCGACGGGCGCCGGGGATCAGGCCCTCCTCGGGGCCTCCGGGGTTGCGTCGCGCGCGTCCGCGTCGCCCGCCCGCGGCATCCGTCACCTCGATCGTCGTCGCGGCCCTGGCGTCGAGGGCTGACATGGTGGTTCCTTCCGGTGGTCCGGCATCGGTGGGTGGGACCGGTAGCCCCGAGGGCGGATGCCGCGGCGCACGCACGCGCCGCGGCGTCCGGGTCTCAGCCGACGATGTCGTCGACGCCCGACTGGTACTGCTCGCCGAGCTGCTGCTGCACCTCGGCCGGCGACTTCGTGCCGTTCACGAGCTCCTGCAGGCCCGCGTTGAGCTCGTCGTAGAACGTCGGCGTGGGCCAGTCGGGGTAGAACGAGATGCCGTCCATGTCGTTCAGCGCGTTGAAGTTCGCGATGAGCTCCTGCGACTTCTCGTCGGTGATGTCGGCTTCGTCGGCCGCGACGGGCACGCCGCCGTTGTTGCCGAGCAGCGCCTGGATCTCAGGACGCATGGTGATGTCGATGAACTCGTACGCGAGCTCCTTGTTCTTCGCCCGCTCGGGGACGACCCACATGTTGCCCGCCGATCCCGGCGACAGCTCGGCCTCGGGGAACAGGAACGTGCCCCACTCGAAGTCGGTGATCTCGTTCGTGAACCGGCCGTACCACCAGCTGCCCGAGTAGAAGATCGGGGCGTCGCCGCTGATGAAGCTCACGCCGGCGTCCTCGGCCTTGAGGCCCGAGGCATCCGTTGAGATGTAGCCGGCGTCGACCCAGTCCTTCACGGTCTCGGTTGCGTAGCCGATCTCGTCGCCCTCCCAGTCGACCGGGTTCTCGTAGAGCTGGTAGTCGTTCACGAACTGGCGGTCGGCCTCGGTGAGCGCGAGCTGGTACCAGAGCTGGCCGAGCGGGTACTCGGCGGCCGAGGTCGCGAGCGGCGTCACGCCCTGGTCGACGAACGCCTGCAGCACGTCCTCGAACTCGGCGAAGGTGGTGGGCACCTCGAGGCCGGCGGCGGCGAACGCGTCCTTGTTGTAGTAGACCTGCACGAACTCGCCGTAGTTGGGCACGCCGAACCAGCTGCCCGAGCCCATGATGCCGTTCTCGTCGTACCTGGCCGTGGTCTGCAGCGACGGCGCGAGGAGGTCGCCCCAGCCGTACTCGTCGACGACGTCGTCGAGCGGGGTCAGGAGGCCCTCGCTCGAGAGGAGGCCCGCGGTCGCGTTGCCCTTGTTGTACTCGAGGATGTCGGGTGCCTCGTCAGAATTCAGCACCTGGCTGGCGGTCGAGCGGATCTGCTCGAAGCTCTTCTCCTCGAACTCGACCGTGGCGCCGGTCTCGTCCTCGAAGATCTCGATGGCGCGCTCCCAGGCGATGCCCATGGCCGAGTCCGCGCCCTCGTAGTGCCAGAGCCGGAGGGTGTTCTCGTCGCCGCCGGCGTCGCCGCCGGAGCATCCGCTGAGGATGAGCGCCGCCGCCGCGAGCGACGCGGCCGTGGCGAGGGTTCTGGTGTGCTTCATTGCTACCTCTCCTGGTGTGGGTGGTGTGTGCGTGGTGTGTGCGGAGTGTTCAGTTGTCGAGCGGTCGAAGCGCTTCGATCACGGACGAACGGATGCCGCGTGGCGGCGCGCTCGTTTCAGGCGGACGCGCTCGGGGGCGGCGCGGTCGAACCGTGCGCCCGGTACTCGGGGGCGATCAGGTGGACGGCCGCCGGGACGTCGCCGCCGTCGACCATTCGCATGGCGAGCTCGACGGCGAGCTCGCACGACGCGCTCGGCACGAGCGGGACCGAGTCGATCGGCGGATGGAAGGCGGACGTGTCGAAGGTCGCCCCCACGGAGACGACCGACACGTCGTCGGGCACGCGGCGGCCGAGCGCCGCGAGCTCGTCGAGCGCGACGGCATGGCTGGTGTCGTCGCAATGCAGCACGAGGGCGGTGGCGCCGCCCTCGACGAGTTCCCGAACCGCCGCGCGCACGGGGGTGCGGCGCGGTCCGTCGGCCTCGGGCAGGACGACGGCGCAGTCGACGCCGAGTTCGGCCGCCCGCCCTTCGAGCCCCCGTCGCACCCGCGGCGGGAAGTTCGAGCGGACGTACGAGGCGGGCGGGTGCCCGATGAGGCCGATCGAACGGTGCCCGAGGTCGGCCAGTCGGTCCACGGCGAGCGCGGCGGCCGCTTCGAAGTCGAGGTCGACGCAGACGAGCCCCTCGTGGTCGTCGGGCACGCCGATGAACACGCAGGGCAGCGCGATCCGCCGCGCCAGGGCGACGCGCTCGTCGTCGGGCGCGACGTCGAGCACGAGGACGCCGTCGGCGAGCCCGCTGGACGCGACCCGGCGCATGCCCGCCGACGCCTCCTCCTCGGTGAGGAGCAGGATGTCGTACTCGTACTTCCGCGCGGCGATGGAGGTCGCGAGCACGAAGGCCATGTGGGCGGGCGCATGGGTGTCGGCCCGGAACGGCTCGGTGAGCGCGAAGATCTGCGTGCGACGCCCGGCGAGCATGCGGGCCCCGGCGTTGGGCTGGTAGTCGAGCTCGCGGGCCGCCTCCTCGATGCGCCGCCGGGTCTCGGGGGCGATCGGGCGCTTGCCGCTCAGCGCGTACGACACGGTGCTGATGGACACGCCGGCGGCCCTGGCCACCTCGTGGATCTTCGCCATGTCGACTCCATCGTAGAAACGCTTCGATTGAACTGGGACGCGACTCTACGCCGTCGTCGAAGCGCTTCGCAAGCTGTTTGTGGAATTGAGGAACAAATGGCGCCCGTCGGCTTGCGCCGCGCCATCCGACGGGTTATGTTTTCTACGCCAACAAATTCATCGACGACGCTGAGAGGCGGATCATGGCCAGCGCCCCGACCCGTGACGACAAGTTCTCCTTCGGCCTGTGGACGGTCGGCTACAACGGCACCGACCCGTTCGGCGGCCCCACGCGGCATCCGCTCGACGTGGTGCACGTCGTCGAGAAGCTCGACGAGCTCGGCGCCTACGGCCTCACCTTCCACGACGACGACCTGTTCGCGTTCGGCTCCTCCGACGCCGAACGGCAGAAGCAGATCGACCGGCTGAAGGGTGCCCTCGAGGCCACCGGCATCATCGTGCCGATGATCACGACGAACCTCTTCAGCGCCCCCGTCTTCAAGGACGGCGGGTTCACGTCGAACGACCGCCAGGTGCGCCGCTTCGCGCTCCGCAAGGTGCTCCGCAACCTCGACCTCGCCGCCGAGCTCGGCGCGAAGACGTTCGTCATGTGGGGCGGCCGCGAGGGCGCCGAGTACGACGCCGCGAAAGACGTGCGATCGGCTCTCGAGCGCTACCGCGAAGCGGTCGACCTGCTCGGCCAGTACGTCACCGACAAGGGCTACGACATCCGCTTCGCCATCGAGCCGAAGCCGAACGAGCCGCGCGGCGACATCCTGCTGCCCACGGTCGGGCACGCGCTTGCCTTCATCGACTCGCTCGAGCGCCCCGAGCTGGTCGGCCTCAACCCAGAGGTGGGTCACGAGCAGATGGCCGGCCTCAACTTCGCCGCCGGCATCGCGCAGGCGCTGTACCACGGCAAGCTCTTCCACATCGACCTCAACGGCCAGCGCGGCATCAAGTACGACCAGGACCTCGTGTTCGGCCACGGCGACCTGCACAACGCGTTCGCGCTCGTCGACCTGCTCGAGAACGGCGGCCCCGGCGGCAGCCCGGCCTACACGGGCCCCCGTCACTTCGACTACAAGCCGAGCCGCACCGAGGACGAGTCCGGCGTCTGGGACTCGGCCGCCGCGAACATGCGCACCTACCTCCTGCTCAAGGAGCGCGCCGCGGCCTTCCGCGCCGACCCCGAGGTGCAGGCGGCGCTCGAGGCCGCGAAGGTGACCGAGCTCGCGAAGCCGACGCTGAACGACGGCGAGTCGTACGACGACCTGCTCGCCGACCGCTCGGCCTACGAGGACTTCGACCCGTCGGCCTACCTCGGCGGCAGGGGCTTCGGGTTCGTGCGCCTGCAGCAGCTCGCCACCGAGCACCTGCTCGGCGCCCGCGGCTGATCCTCCCGTCCGCTCCCCCGCCCTCTCCCCCCTCAACCCGCCGACTGTTCACGTTGGCCGCGCACGGCCCGGAACAATCGGTAACACTCGGCGGGCAACGTTAACCCTCGAGAAATTCACGATCGGAGTCGACCACCCATGACCCTCGTCGCCGGCGTCGACTCGTCGACGCAGTCCTGCAAGGTCGTGATCCGGGATGCCGCGACCGGGACCCTCGTGCGTTCCGGCCGCGCCGCGCATCCCGACGGCACCGAGGTCGACCCCGCCGCCTGGTGGGGCGCGCTGCTCACCGCCTTCGCCGACGCGGGCGGGTTCGAGGGCGTCGAGGCCGTCTCGATCGGCGGGCAGCAGCACGGCATGGTCGTGCTCGATGCCGAGGGACGGGTCATCCGCGACGCCCTGCTCTGGAACGACACCCGGTCGGCACAGGCCGCGCGCGACCTCATCGACGAGGTCGGCGCCGACGAGTACGCACGTCGCACGGGCGTCGTGCCCGTCGCGTCGTTCACGGCCACGAAGCTGCGCTGGCTCCGCGACGCCGAGCCCGAGCATGCCGCCCGGGTCGCCGCGGTCGCACTCCCCCACGACTGGCTGACCTGGCGCCTCCGTGGCTTCGGGCCCGAGGGTGAGTCGGCGCTCGGGCCGGTGCTCGACGAGCTCACCACCGACCGCTCCGACGCGAGCGGCACGGCGTACTGGGGTTCGGGCGGCTACGACCGCGACCTCCTCGTGCGGGCGCTCGGGCACGACGCGATCCTCCCCCGCGTGCTCGGCCCCGGCGAGGCCGCCGGCCGCACACCCGACGGCATCCTCGTCGGCCCGGGCGCGGGCGACAACGCGGCCGCCGCACTCGGCCTGGACGCGGCATCCGGCGACGTCGTCGTCTCGATCGGCACGAGCGGCACGGTGTTCGCGGTGACGGATGCCCCCGTCGCCGACGCCTCGGGCACCGTGGCGGGCTTCGCCGACGCGACGGGACGGTACCTGCCGCTCATCGCGACGCTGAATGCCGCCCGCGTCCTGGACGCCACCGCGCGCCTCCTCGCGGTCGACCACGCCGAGCTCGGACGCCTCGCGCTCGAGGCGGGGCCCGGGGCATCCGGCGCCGTGCTCGTGCCGTACTTCGAAGGCGAGCGCACGCCGAACCTGCCGGGCGCCACGGCGTCGCTGACCGGTCTCACGCTCGCGAACACCACGCGCCCGGCGGTGGCCCGCGCCGCGATCGAGGGCATGCTGTGCGGGCTCGCCGACGGACTCGACGCCGTGCGCGGCCAGGGCGTCGCGGCCGAGCGCGTGCTGCTCATCGGCGGCGCCGCCCAGAACCCGGCCGTGCGACGCATCGCCGCGCAGGTGTTCGACGTGCCCGTCGTCGTGCCGGCCCCGGGCGAATACGTCGCCGACGGCGCCGCGCGCCAGGCCGCGTGGGTGCTCTCGGGCGAACGGCCGGGCTGGCCCGTCGAGATCGCCGAGGAGGTCGCGCCCGACACGCGGCCCGAGATCCGGCACCAGTACGCCGAGCGCGCGCGGTCCGCCGCGGGCGCCGCGGGCGCCTGAGCGAGGACCACAACATGCCCGAACGCGCCGCCGTGGCATCCGCCCCCGCCCATCGCCTCGTCGAGTCGACGATCACGTTCACGGGCGCCGATGGACGGCCGCTCGCCGACACCGACGTCACCATCGAGCAGACCCGCCACGCGTTCGCGTTCGGCAACATCGGCTTCGACCTCATCGCGCTCGCGAACGACGAGGGACGGCCCGGCGACGAGCAGCTCGCCGCCGACTGGCTCGCGCTCTTCAACACCGCGACGCTGCCGTTCTACTGGGCCGAGTTCGAGCCCGAGCGGGGCCGGGCGCACACCGAGCGCCTGCGCCGGGCCGCCGAGTGGTTCGCCGCGCGGGGCGTCGCGCTGAAGGGGCATCCGCTCGCCTGGCACACCCTCGCGCCCGACTGGCTGCTGCCGCTCACGACCGACGAGGTGGAGGCGGCGCTGCGCGCGCGCATCCGTCGCGAGGTGACCGAGTTCGCGGGGCTCATCGACACGTGGGACGCGATCAACGAGGTCGTGATCATGCCCGTGTTCGACAAGGAGGAGAATGGGCTGACCCGGCTTGCGCGGGAGCGCGGACGCATCCCGACCATCCGGCTCGCGTTCGAGGAGGCCCGCGCCGCGAACCCGAAGGCGACGCTGCTCCTCAACGACTTCGACCTCTCGAGCGCGTACGAATGCCTCATCGAGGGCGTGCTCGAGGCGGGCATCCGCATCGACGCCATCGGGCTGCAGACGCACATGCACCAGGGCTACCGCGGCGAGGAGGCCGTGCTCGCGATCGTCGACCGCTTCGCCCGCTACGGGCTGCCGTTGCACCTCACCGAGACGTCGCTCGTCTCGGGCGACCTCATGCCGCCCGAGATCGTCGACCTCAACGACTGGCAGGTCGAATCGTGGCCGTCGACGCCCGAGGGCGAGTCCCGCCAGGCCGACGAGCTCGTGCGCCACTACCGGTCGCTCGTGGGTCACCCCGCGGTGGAGGCCATCACCTACTGGGGCATCACCGACCGCGGAGCGTGGCTCGGCGCGCCCATCGGGCTACTGCGCGCCGACGGATCCCGCAAGCCGTCGTACGACGCCCTGCACGAGCTGGTGAAGGGCGAGTGGTGGCTGCCGCCCACGACACTGCGAACGGATGCCTCGGGCCGCGTGTCCGTGGCCGGATTCGCGGGCGGCTACGAGGTGCGGGTGGACGGGGCGGCGGCGGGATTCACGCTGGCCCCCGGCGCGACGGAGCCGCTCGCGGCGACGCTCGCTACCTGACCCGCCTCATCGAGTCGTCGGACCGGTAGGCGGCGAAGGTGTGGTGCGAGACGAAGTCGGCCAGCTCGGGGGCGTGGGTGCGGAGGATGCCGCGGAAGGCCTCTTCGGCAGCCGGACCGGTGCGGTCGTACACCGTGGAGCACACGTCGAGCGCCTCGTCGAAGGGGAATCCCCCACCGAGGAGCTCAGGGGGGAGCATGGGGTCCTCGTGCCGAAGCTCACGCCAGTCGCGCATGATCGACGTTCGCAGCTGGAGCGCTTCGTGTGCGTCGTCGATCCCCTCACCCACCCGGGCGGCGACCTCCTGCCACCGTGAGATGAACCGGCGGTAGTCGGCGGCGACGCCGTCGAGTCCGAAGGCCTGACTGGAGAACTCCACCTGGTCGCCGTGCGGAAGGCGCGCGCCGACGAAGATGGCGAGCTGACCGCCCGAGGGTGACTCCCCCATGGCGCCCAGGATCTCGTCGACCACCGGTCTGGCGTCGCCGGGCCGCACCCAGAGACCGTCGTGGACGGACCCGAACCGCGCCTGGCGAAGCTGCTCGCGAAGCGCATTCCTCGTGCTGCGCTGATCTTCCGAGAGGGAGTAGCTCACCAGGGTCCAGGTGCCGTCCCACTCCTGCCCCGGGTCGGTTCGGAACAGGATGCGCACATGGGCGTCGACCCGCTCCCGGCTCATCGGAGGAACGGCGTAGAGGGTCGTCCGGCCCGACCTCACGGGCACGAGGAAGCCGCGGCGTGCGAGCCGCTGCACCGCCGCCCGAGCTCCGGCGGGTGTGACACCGAACCGGCCCAGCAGCGCGACGAGCGCCGCCGAGGGAAGGGGTTCGTCGCGCAGGTGCCAATAGTCGCCGAGGAGAACGGTGAGGAGCTGCTGCGACCGTGCTCCCTGCTGGTGACGTGGGAGCAGCCGGTCGGTCATACCCAGATTGTGCCAGCCGCGGCACCGATGGGCGGTACGTGCGTCGGCACGCCCCCGGAGTGCACCGGCTTACGCGGCATCGATCCGCAGGGGTACCGTACGCGGCCCGTACTCGAGCCAGTTCATCATCCGGACCGCGCCGTCGAGCTCGAACGACCTCGTTCGCGCCAGCAGCGTCTCGAGGGCGATGAGCAACTCCACGCGTCCCATCGTCGCCGCGGGACACCGGTGAGCGCCCCGTCCGAACGCCAGATGCGAGTTGTTCCTCCGGTGCAGCACGAACTCGTCAGGATCGTGGAACACCTCCGGGTCGCGATTGGCCGAGGGGTAGATGAGCGCGATCGGCTCCCGTTCGCGCACGAGTCGACCGTGCACGACCACGTCCTCGCGCGGCGTGCGGGCGAAGACCCGGTACGGGGCGTGCAGGCGAAGGAACTCCTCGATGGCGGCGGGCAGGTCCTCGGGCTTCGCGCGGAGGCGGGCCTGCAGTTCCGGGTCGCCCGCGAGGTGGACGACGCAGCTTCCGAGGACCGCCTGCGGGGCGGCCATGCCGGCGACGATCATCTGTCGGATGGTGGCGATGGCCGTCCGCTCCGTGATGTGGTTCGAGGGATCCTGGGCGGCGGCGTGCAGGCTCGCCACGAGATCGAGGCTCGGGTCGGGTTCCTGCGCGAGGCGGGCGTGGTACAGCCGCTCCGCGATCTCGTACAGCTGCGCACTGCACTCGGCGATCACCGGGTCGTCCATGTCCTGGATGGCGAAGCCGTAGCGCACGCCGATCTCGCGAACTCGTCGGGTCAGCTCCGCCGGCACTCCGAGGTACGCCGCGAAGCAGTCGACGACGAAGGGGGCGGCGAAGTCGGCGATTCCGTCGCCGCCGCCACGATTCAGCATCGCGCCGACGTGCTCCTCGGCGCTCGCGCGGAACGCCGCCTCGTGGGTTCTCACCACGCCTCGCCGCATCACCGGATCGATCGCCTCCCGGTAGGCGGTGTGCTCGGGCGGGTCGAAGTGCAGGGGCGGACGTCGAGACGAGCGGGGAACGTGCGGCACCACGTTCTGCACCGAGGTGATGAACCGCTCGTCCTGGGTGACGCGCACCACGTCGTCGTACGTCGTCGCCGCCCAGAAGCCGCCGAAGTCCTCGCTCCAGGGGAACGGGTTCGTCTGCCGCAACTCGGCGTACTGGGAGTGGGCGGTGCCGAACTCCTCCTCGAGCGCCGGCGACCATTCGCCGGTGCGCTGGTCGCGCGTGCGGGTGTCGGCGTCGCCGGCGGCCGCGGACGCGGTCGCCCGCGTGTAGGGGCATCCGCCCATCTCAGATCACCTTTCTGCGTGCCCAGCGCGCGACGGCCTCGAGGGCCACCACGACCACGACCAGTGCGATGAGGATGCCCGCCGTGGTGTCGTAGTGGAGGGTGGCGATCGACTCCTCGAGGAGGAAGCCGATACCGCCCGCGCCGACGATGCCGAGCACCGCCGACTCACGGAGGGCGAGGTCGGACGTGAAGAGGCTGTTGCCGATGAAGCTCGGCACGAACTGCGGCCAGACCCCGCTCACGAACACCTGCATCCGACCGGCGCCGGTCGCTTCGAGCGCTCGCAGCGGAGCGGGGTCGACGCGCACGAGGGAGTCCGTGAAGAACTTCGCCGCCAGGGCCGTGCACGAGATCGCCAGCGCCAGGAATCCGGCGAAGGGACCGAGTCCGAGCGCCGCCACGAAGAGGAGCGCGAAGATGATGTCGGGTACCCCCCGGAGCAGCACCATGAGGCCCCGGAGCGCCAGCGAGAGCGGCTCGAAGCGCACGAGATGCCGCGTCGACAACACGGCGATCACGAGACCGAACACGACGCCGAACGTCGTGGCCGAGAGCGCCATGACGACGCTCTCGAAGATGCCGTAGGCGATGTCGGGAGAGAAGACCGGCGGGAAGAACCCCGACAGCACTCGCGCGGTGTTCGCCCAGAGCCGTCCGAACGAGGGCGGATCGGCCAGCACCTGCGCCAGCGAGACGGCGAAGACGACCAGCGCGGCGAGGCCCGACCCCACGCGCAGGATGCGCGAGCGGTTCCAGCCCGGGGATGCCGCGGCGCGCCCTTCTCCGTAGAGCTGGGCGGCACTGTGCTCCTCGGCGTGCTCGGAGAGGGCGCGCTGGGCGAGGTAGGCCACCAGTTCGAGCGCCAGCAGCATGATGACGATGACCAGGATGATGCCGAGCGCCCGCCGGTAGTCGAGCGAGCCGATCGCCGTCTGCAGTGCCAGGCCGATGCCGCCCGCGCCGACGAGTCCGAGCACGGCCGAGGCACGGATGTTGATGTCGAGTCGGTAGAGGACGATCGAGGTGAGGCTGGGCAGCGCGCGGCTCAGCGTCGTCGCGACGAAGTTCTGCGCTCGCGTCGCACCGACGGCACGGACGGCTTCTCGCGGTGACGGTTCGAGTTCCTCGAACACGTCGGCGAACATCTTCCCGATCATGCCGACCGAGTGGAAGGCGATCGCGAGGCCCCCCGCGAGGGGACCGAGTCCGACGATCCGCACGAGGATGAGCGCGAACACGAGAGAGGGGATCGCCCTCGTGACGACGATGGTCCCGCGAGCCAACCACCCGATGACGCGTGGCCCGGCGAAGTGGCGGGAGGCCGCCGCCGCGAGCGGCACCGACAGGATGGTCGCGATGCCGGTCCCCGCGATCGCGATCCACAGTGTTTCGATCGCGAGCGACACCAGGCTGCCGGGATCTCCCGTCGTCGGCGGCACCATGCGCTGCACCAGTCGAGCGATGTCCTCGAACCCGGCGAGGAGGGCCGCCGGGCGGATGTCCAGCCACCACAGGGCGAAGACGGTCACCGCGACGTAGGCGAGGGGGATGCCGATCGTCGCGACGGACGGCCGAGGCCGCCCGGGAGCGCGTCTCGTCGGCTGCGTCGCCGGGGGTCGTTCGAGCGTCTGCGGCATCAGCCCTGCTTCGCTTGCGCGTAGACCGCCCGGATGTCCTCCTGGCTCGTACGACTGGTGGACGCGTCGAGAACGAACGCGCCGTCGCGGACGGCGACCACGCGGTCGGAGACCTCGAGCGCGAGCTCGACCTGGTGGAGCGAGCAGATGACGGTGAACCCGTCTTCCGCACTGAGCTTGCGCAGGGTCTGCAGCACCGAGATGCTCGCGTTCGGATCGAGCGAGGCCACGGGTTCGTCGGCGAGGACGAGCTCGGCCTCCTGCATGAGCGTGCGGGCGATGGCCACGCGCTGCTGTTGCCCGCCCGAGAGGGTGTCGCAGCGCTGGTGGCGCTGGTCGACGAGACCGACCCGCTCGAGGTTCGCGAGCGCTCGCTCGCGCAGGGGGCGCGGGTAGGTCGCGATGCCGTAGCACGGCATCCGCAACGATCCCAGCGCCCCCATGAGCACGTTCTCCATGGCGCTGAGACGCCCCACGAGCCCGAACTGCTGGAAGACGAAGCCCGTGCGTCTGCGAAGCCGGCGGAGCTCAGGGCGGCTGCAGGTCGCCGGGTTCACGCCGAGCACCGACAGGGAGCCCGCGGTCGGCCGGTGGCTGCCGTTCATCAGTCGCAGGAGCGTCGACTTCCCGGCGCCTGATGGTCCGACGAGGGCGACGAACTGGCCGGGCGTGACGGTGAGGTTCACGCGGTCGAGCACGACATTCTCGCCGAAGCGCATGCCGACCTCGCGGAGGACGACGCTCGCTCCCGTGTCGTCGGCCTTCCCTGTTGCAGCCATGCCGGTCGCTCCCTGGATGAGTGTCATGGCGATGTGGTCACCCCTCGCTGCGGCACACGTCGGTGTCGAGCGCCTCGCAGATCTCCCCGATGAGGTCGTAGTCGGCCGCCTCGGCCGCTTCGAAGGCGAACGCCCCGGTCCCGCCCCACATGCACGCCGTCTCACCGGCGTACTCGGCGCCCCACTGCTCGGGTGCTTCGCGGTTGTGCTCGTCGCAGAACCCGGCCTCGTACGCGGTGACGGCGTCGTAGCCGGTGACGGCCTCGACGATCTGGGCGCGCAGTTCCTCGCTCAGCCAGTCCCCGACCACGATCGGGGTGCCGGGGATCGGGTCCGACGTCCACGCCGTCTCGGTGTCTCCTTCGGCGATGATCCCGCGCGCGGGAAGGATCGACGTGACGAAGGGCTCTGCCACGAACGCGACGTCGCAGTCGCCGGCGAGCATCTGGGTGACCGCCACGTCGTGCGAGCCGACGAAGAGGGGGTTGATGTCGTTCTCCGGGTCGATTCCGGCCTCGTTCATCGCCACCGCGGCGGTCAGGTATCCCGTCGTCGATGCCGGGTCGGTGAAGCACACGTTCTTCCCGCGGACGTCCTCGATGGACGCGATGTCGGAGCCCGGCGCGACCACGCCGAGCGAGAGCACCGCGCCCGAACCGGGCTCGGGGGTGCGCTGATCCTTCGCGATGGGCGTCACCTCCGCGACATCCGAGGCCAGGTAGTAGGAGAACGCGCCGTACGTGGCGATGTCGACGCGTTCGGCGACCTGCGCCTCGATGACACCCGCATTGCTGCTGACCGCCTCGATGCGGGTGGGGATGCCGGTGACCTCTTCGATGGCGGCGACGATGGGGCGGAACGAGTTCTCGAGCTCCTCGCTGTCGTCGGTCGGGACGACGGCGAACACCAGCTCGGACGGTGCGCCGGAGGCGCTGTCGTCGTCACCGCCGCGAGCGTTGGGACTCGCACCGCACCCGGTGAGGATCATGGCGGCGGCGAGGAACGTCGCCGTGCTCAGGAGCGTCTTGTTCATCCTTGAACCTTTCGATAGGACCTCGGTGTCCGCCGCGCCCGACCGCATCGTCGCGGGCCAGCGCATTGAGCAACGTCCGTCGGGGGAAGTGTTGCGTATCGAGAAGACCATATATCTTTGAGATTGTCAACAGTTGACCTTTGCCACGGCAACGACCGATTGACAGCACCATCGGAGTGATGCCAGAGTGCAGCGCAACAGTTCTGCAAGCGATCGCCGAATGAAGTGTCGCTTGCTTTCACGGATGCGCGACGCGCTCATCGAGGAGCGCCCTGGCTGCCACGGCGAGCCGCGTCGCGGGAAGGACGACATGTCATCTCGACCGATCTCGGCTGCGCTCGCGACCGTGGCCTCGCTCGTGCTGGTCGTCTCGGCGGTGTCGGCGGCCGCTGCCGCCGAGACGACCGTGACCGAGACACGGGGCGACCTCCCCGGCGGAGGCCGCTACGTCCTCTTCGAGCCGGAGTCCTGGAACGGCACCCTGCTCACCTGGAGTCCCGGATACGGCGGCGGCGGTGGCGTGCCCACCGGCGGACCCTCCGAGGAGACCGTGGGCTGGCTCATCGACCAGGGGTACGCGCTCGCCGGTGCCGCGGCCGGTTCCGGCTGGGCCGTCGAAGATCTCCTCGCCGCGCAACCGCAGGTCGTCGAGGCCGCCACCGCGGAGCTGGGCGAGCCGGAGCACGTCGTCGCGTGGGGCGCATCGATGGGCGGACAAGTGGCGGTGGCGCTCATGGAGCAGAATCCGGATGTCTTCGACGCGGCCCTCCCGCTGTGCGGGTCGATCGCCGGCGCCATCCCGATGCTGAACGGCTCGCTCGACGGGACGTACGCGCTGAAGCTGCTCCTCGCGCCGGACGACTCCCGCCTCGAGCTCGTGGACATCACCGACGAACGCGCCCGCCAGGCGGCGTTCCGGGAGGTGCTCGACACGGCGCAGCAGACGCCGGAGGGCCGCGCGCGCATCGCGCTCGCCGCCACGCTCGCGCAGATGCCCACGTGGTCGCAGGTCGGAACGGAGCGTCCCGAGCCGCGCGACATCGCGGCCCGACAGGAGCAGCTCTACCGCATCTTCATGTGGGGGGTCGTCTCCCCGCGCCAGCCCCTGGAACAGCGTGCGGGCGGCAACTTCTCCTGGAACACCGACGTGGACTACGCCGCGGCGCTCCGCGATTCGGGCGAGGCGCGGCTCGTGCGCGAGCTGTATCGCGAGGCGGGGCTCTCGCTCGCCGACGATCTCGAGGTGCTGAACGCCGGGGAGCGGATCGCCGCCGACCCGGATGCCGTCGCCTACATGCAGCGCAACGCCACGCCCGTGGGCGACATCGACGGGCCGGTGCTGTCGCTGCACGAGTCGGGTGACTCGGCCCCCGTGGTGCAGCAGGCGGGGACCTACGCCGATCGGGTGCGCGGGAACGGCGATGCACCGTTGCTCCGGCAGGCCTTCGTGGATCGACCGGGGCACTGCGCCTACGCCGGCGCGGAGATCGCCGCCCTGGTCACCGCCCTGCAGGAGCGCCTCGACACCGGTCGCTGGGAAGATGTCGCGCTGCCGCGCGCGCTGAACGACATCGCCGACCGCATCGCCGCCGACAGCGGGCTCGCCCGAGGGGGCTCGTTCGTGCAGTTCCGATCGGACGATCTGCTGCGACCCGAGCGCGAACCCGAGCGGTACGCCGAGTAGCGTCGGCGCCGCGTCAGCCGACCGTGCGCGCGAGCTCGGCACCCGCGGCGTGGAGCCACCGCAGCGGCTCCGCGATCGCGGCGGCACCGCTGTCGGCGAGGTCGGCGAGGGCGAGGGATGCCCCGAATCCGCGTGGCTCGGCCGTGATCGCGCCGGCCACCAACGCGGTCGGCACGCCGGCGGCGTGCGCGAGCGACGCCACCACCGTGGGCGCCTTGCCCGCCTCGGACTGCCCGTCGAAGCGCCCCTCCCCCGTGATCACGAGGTCGGCGCCCGCCACGGCCGCAGGTAGCCCGACCGCTGCCGCGACGAGCTCGGCTCCGCCGCCCATCTCGGCACCCCAGGCGAGCAATCCGAACCCGGTGCCGCCCGCGGCGCCGGCGCCGGGCGCGGCGGCGAGCGGTCGCACGTCCTCGGGCACGAGGCTCGCGAGCCGATCGAGGTGCCGCTCGAGCATCTCGACGGCCGCGGCATCCGCCCCCTTCTGCGGCCCGAACACGGCGGCCGCCCCGTGCTCGCCGAGCAGCGGGTTCGTGACATCGCCGAGGATCAGCGCGCCGCGCGACGGCAGGGGCCGAAGCCCGGAGAGGTCCACGTGCGCGAGTGCGCCGAGGCCGCGGTTGCCGAGCGCGACCGGTTCGCCCGTGGCATCCGCGAACCGCGCCCCGAGCACGGCGAGCGCGCCGGCGCCGCCGTCGGTCGAGGCGCTGCCGCCGAGCCCGAGCAGCAGGCGCGTCGCACCCGCGTCGAGCGCCGCGGCGATCGCCTCGCCGAACCCGGCGGTGTGCGCGTCGAGCGGCGCGAGCGGGTCGAGCAGCGTGATGCCCGACGTGGCGGCGAGCTCGACGACGCCCGTGCCGTCGGGCAGCCGCAGCCAGTGCGTCGCGACGGGCGCTGCCGCGGCCCCGGGCCCGCGCACCGTGACCGGCACGCGCCGAGCGCCCGGCACCGCCGACTCGAGCGCGTCGAGCGTGCCCTCGCCGCCGTCGGCCATAGGGCGCTGCGTCAGTTCGTCGTCGGGCCGCACCGCGCGCCACCCGGCCGAGAGGGCGGCAGCGGCATCCGCGGCGCTCGCCGTGCCCTTGAACGAGTCGGGAGCGATGACGACCCGCAGGACGCGCGTCACGACGCGTCGAACGTCGGTGCCGGCACGTGCGAGAGCCAGTCGAGCGCACGCGTGAGGAGTTCGCGATGGCCGGTCGAATCGTAGGAGCGCACGTCGTGCCCGAGGGCGTCGTAGACGAGCCGGGAGTGGCCGAGCTCACGAGCCCAGACCAGGGGGTGACGCATGCCGCCCTCCTCGTGCTCGGCGATGGGCTCGATCACGTCGTCGAGGCGCAGGCCCGAGTAGCGCTCGTCGTACACGGTGAAGTCGTCGAGGTCGTCGGCGATCGGGTGCGAACCGACGACGTGCACGAGCGTCTCGCCGATCGGCGGATGCCACGAAACGTCCTCGATCCAACGCGCGCCGAGGGCGTGCACGAAGGCGGGGATCTCTGGCAGGGTGGCTGCCGCGGCGTGCACGGCGAGGATGCCGATGCCGCGCTCGAGGGCGGCGTCGAGGCCGGCGGATGCCGCGGCGATCTCGTCGTCGCGAGCCGGACCGGGGTCGCTCGCCCCCTCGGGCAGCGGAGTGTTCGGGTTGCCGGCGTTCACGACGAGCAGGTCGGCGTCGCCGAGGTTCGCGAGTCCGCCGAGGAGGTCGTCGCTCACGTCGACCCGGTATCCGGCGCCCGCGACGATCCCGGCCAGTGCGGCGCTGGTCTCGGCGAACGCGTGCCAGGGATCCGCGTAGCGACCCGAGCCGCTCAGGACCACCGCGCGCATCTGCACTCCTCCGCTCTCGGCTCGATCGTAACCTGCCATGGTGGTGATCGTCATCGCTCGAACAGCTCCGTCCCCGTGCGCGTATTGGAAAGCGTATTCCCATGCTACCGGCCCGCCGGGTCGCCCGCGCGAACCTGTTCCGCCGGCGCATCAGGGCCTATCGTGGGGCCCGACCATTCGGTCACGGACGGCACTCAGGAGCACACATGGCCTCGAACGACGCATCGACGGTGGAATCCGTCCCCGACTCCGAGGCCCGCGACATCCAAGCGCTCGTGGGCGAGTTCCCGATCCACTATCGCGAGGCGTTCGCCATCCGGGTCGAAGGCGACCGGACCCCCGAGGACTGGGCCAGGCTGATGCTCGAGGGCGCCACGCCGCGCAAGCAGGCCAGGATGCTCTCCGCATGGCGGCGTCTCGGTCTCGACCTGGCCCCGCCCGGAACCGACGGCCACGTGCTGGGCTGGCGGGTCGAGCGCAGCGACGACCGCGCCGTGGTGCTCGCCGTCGACTCCAGGACCCTGAGCGCGCGGCTCGTGCTGGCATCCACTCCCGGCCGCGTCGTGCACACCATGGTCGTCGCGTACCGCCGGTGGACCGGGCGCCCGGTGTGGGCGGCGATCGCCCCCGGACACCGCGCGTTCGTGCGCGGGCTGCTCGACGATCTCGCGCGCCACGCCTCGCGGCGATGAGCCACGTCGCCGCGCGAGCGGGCCGAGGCACGGCGATGGGTACCGGCTAGATGCGGCGCTCGTCACCCGGGACCGACTCGAGCACGAGGGCCCAGCCGAACGGACCGAGCCGCACCGCGTCGACCCGCGCGCCGGTCACGGCGTCGATCCCCGTGATCGACACCTCGACGTCGTCGCCGCCGTGGTTCACGAGAGTCACGAGCTCGCCGCGGCGGGCGACCTCGACATGCGCGGGAAGGCCCTCGACGACCGGCCAGACGCTCGCGTCCGCGAGCGCGTGGTCGAGCACGGCGAGCGCGCCCGTCTCGTCGGGAATGGTCGCGAGGTAGCGGGCGACGCCGCGTCCCGCAGTGCGCGCGGTGAGGGCCGGATGCCCCGCGCGACGGCCGCTCGTGAATACGGCCTCGACCGTGGCATCCGTCGCCTCGATCTCCTCCGCGAGCAGCGTGCCGGCCTGCTCGGGCACGTACTCGCCCGCGAACCGCGCCTCGCGCTCGCCCGGCGCGTCGGCTGCGGCATCCGGCGCGACGAGCGCGCCGAAGTCCTCGAGGCGGATGCCGCAGAGTGCGCCGAGCTGAGTCAGGAACCCGCCGTCGCGGAACCGGTCGTGCTCGTCGACCACGTCGGTGAACGGGCCGGCGAGCAGGTGACCGCCGCCCTCGACGAACGACGTGAGCGCCGCGGCATCCGTCTCGCGCAGCAGGTAGAGGAGCGGCGCGATCGCGAGCGCGTACCGGCCGTCGACGCGCGATGGCGGCACGATGTCGACCTGCACGTGCCGTCGGTGCAGCGCGCGGTACCAGCGCTGCACGACTGCGAGGTAGTCGAGCCCGTTCTGCGGGTGATCGGATGCCTCCACCGCCCACCAGTTCTCCCAGTCGAACACGAGCGCGACCCGTGCGTCGCTGGTGCCCGGCGCGGCCTGCGGGAGCGCGGGCAGCGCCGCGAGCTGCGCGCCGAGCGCGGTGACCTCCCGCCAGGTGCGCGTGTCGGTGCCGGCGTGCGGCAGCATCGCGGAGTGGAACTTCTCGGCGCCCGCCTTCGACTGGCGCCACTGGAAGAAGAGGATGCCGTCGGCGCCGCGCCCGATCGCCTGGGCACTCAGCGCAGCCATCTGCCCGGGTGCCTTCGGCGCGTTCGACCGCCGCCAGTTCAGGGCGTTCGTCGACTGCTCCATGAGGAGCCATGGCACGTCGGGCTTCAGCGACCGCACCAGGTCGCGCTGGAACGCCGCTGCCCGGAACGACTCGGGATCGTTCGGATCGGGATACGCATCATCGCTGATGACGTCCAGGTGCTCGGCCCACTGCGCGTAGTTCGCGGGCTTGAACGCGCCCATGACGTTCGTCGTGATCGGCTGCGTCGCGCCGGCCGCGCGGATGAGCTCGCGCTCCATGAGGTAGCACTCGAGCAGCATGTCGCTCGTGAACCGGCGGAAGTCGAGCATCTGGCCGGGGTTCACGCTGTACGGCGCCTTCCGTGGCGGGAACACCTCGTCGAACGACCCGTAGCGCTGCGACCAGAAGTCGGTCCCCCACGCGGCGTTGAGCGCGTCGACGTCGGCGTAGCGGTCGGCGAGCCAGCGGCGGAACGCGTCGCGCGCGGCATCCGAGAAGTCCATGTTCACGTGGCAGCCGTACTCGTTGTTGACGTGCCACATGACGACGGCCGGGTGCGCCGCGTATCGCTCGGCGATCGCGGTGACGAGTTCGCCGGCCAGGCGCCGGTACACGGGCGACGACGGCGCGAACTGCTGACGACTGCCCGGCCAGTACGTGGCGCCGTTCTCGTCCTGCGGCAGCATCTCGGGATACGCGGCCGTCGCCCACGGCGGCGGTGAGGCGGTCGCGGTGGCGAGGTCGACCGCGATGCCGCCCTCGTGCAGCAGGTCGATCGCCCGGTCGAGCCAGCCGAAGTCGAACCCGCCCTCACGCGGCTGGATGCGCGACCACGCGAAGATGCCGAGGCTCACCATGGTGACGCCGGCCTCGCGCATGCGCGCCACATCCTCCGGCCAGAGCTCCTCGGGCCACTGCTCGGGGTTGTAGTCGGCGCCGTAGTGCATCGGATCTCCATCTGGTCGTGGTGCGCGGCGGAACGACAACGAGCGGGCGAACTCGGCGGGTCTCCGTGTCGGACCTGCACCAAGTCCGCCCACTCGATGCGGGCTCAGCGGTGGGTCAGCCCAGGATGACGCCCGCCTCGGTGAAGAACTGCTCCACCGCATCATCAACCGTGATCGCACCGAGGCCGATCGACTTGCCGAGATCCCAGAAGGTCTGCTCGAGCGATCCGTAGCCCACGACGGGCACGGGCGGGGCGTCGCCGATGCGATCGGCGACCGACTCGAGGTAGTCGGCGACCTGCGCGTCGACCCCCTCCAGCGTGGTGCCCGCGAGCTTCGTCTCCGAGGCCGGGAAGCCGAGCGTGGTGCCGAAGATCTCGCCCGCCTCCTCGCTGTTCACGACGAAGTCGAGCCACATCGCGGCGGCCTCGGGGTGTTCGGTGGTCTTCGAGATCGCCATCTGGAGGCCGGCCTGGCGGTAGAGATCCTTGCCATCGGGCTCATCGGTCGGGGGTGCGACCAGCGTGATCGACGCTGCTCCGGAGTCGGCGAGGTAGCCGCCGAGGAAGTTGCTCCAGCTTCCCTCGCTCGCCGTGAGGTTGGCACCGAAGCCCGAC
Source organism: Agromyces sp. H66 (assembly GCF_004959775.1). Taxonomy (GTDB): domain Bacteria; phylum Actinomycetota; class Actinomycetes; order Actinomycetales; family Microbacteriaceae; genus Agromyces. Next base: position 349,766 of record NZ_SJZG01000001.1, on the reverse strand, counting down.
TTCGGCGTGAGTTCCTCGAGCTTCTGCTGCGGGATCGCCACGCCGTCGCGGGCGGCTTCGCCCGACTCCCAGAACTCGCGCAGCTGGTCCTCGGTGAAGCCGAGCTCGCCTTCCTCGGTGTAGAGGTTCTCGCCCTGGGCACGCAGCACGTTCTCGAACGTCTGGATGCGCTGGGTCATGTCGGTGCCGCCGTACACCGCGCCACCCGTCGACTCGGTGACCGACGCCATCCACTCGTCGAACTCCTCGTAGGAGGTGCCGCCTTCGTACGGTTCGACGCCCGCCTGCTCGATGAGGGCGTCGTTGAGGAAGATCGCCCAGGCGCTGTAGCCGGTGGGCAGCGAGTACTGGGTGCCCTCGAGCTGGCCGGTCTGCCTGAGCCCGTCGTCGAACGCGTCGAAGTCGATGTACTCCGACACCGTCTCGAGATCGAGGAGGAGCCCGGGTTCGGCATACTCGCGCAGGTAGGAGTCGGAGAACTGCCACACGTCGGGGAGTCCGCCCCCGGCCGCCTCGGTCTTGCGCTTCTCCCAGTACGACGGGAAGTCGGTGAAGTTGCCCTCGATGGTGATGTTCGGGTGCTCCTCCTCGAAGGCGTCGATGAGGTCCTGGTACCGCTGGGCCCGGTCGTCGTTGCCCCACCAGGTGAAGACGAGCGTGACCTCCTCGTCGGGATCGTAGGCGGATGCCGGGGCGGGATCGCCGGCGCAGCCGGTGAGGGCGAGGGCCGCCGCACCGGTGAGGGCTGCCGCGGCGAGCATGCGCTGCCGCGCTCGGGTGGTGAACATCGGATTCCTCCAGGACGTCGTCGTGCTGTGGGCAGGGGGCGCGCTTCCCAAACATCCGGGAAAGCGCATTCCCGCACACTAGCCTGACACGTTTCATCCGTCAATGCCTCTCGTCCGACCTGCACGTCGCGGCGCGATCGGCGAGAATCGGCGCCATGCTCATCTCCGTCGGGCACGGCCGCCTGCAGCGCGTCGCGTTCGCCGACCTGCTGCACGGTGCGGGCGTCGAGGCGATCGTCGATATCCGGCGCTACCCCGGCAGTCGGCGGAACCCCGACGTCACCGAGGAGGCGATGGCCGAGTGGCTTCCCGCCTCGGGCATCGCGTATCGCTCGGAGCCGCGTCTCGGCGGGCGCCGTCGCCTCGCACCCGGGGATCCTCGAGACGATCCCTGGTGGCAGGTGGAGCAGTTCGCCGCCTACGCGGCCCACACCCGCACCGCCGAGTTCCAGGTGGCGCTCGCCGAGCTCATGCGGCAGGCCGCGCTCACGCGCACCGCGATGATGTGCAGCGAGAGCGTCTGGTGGCGCTGTCACCGGCGACTGGTCGCCGACGTGGTCGTGCTGCAGCTGGGCGAGCCGGTCGAGCACCTCATGCACGACGGTCGGCTGCGGCCGCACGAGCCGGCGGACGGGGCGCGCCTGCGAAGCGACGGCGCCGTCGCGTGGGATGGCGCGGATGGCGCGGATGCCGCCGACGCGTGACCGCGGGCAGGCGTCGGCTACGACCCCCGGCGCGGCCGCTCGGGAGCAGCGACGATGGCGAGCGCCACGCAGCCGAGCGCGGGCACCACGAGCGGCGCGAGCTGCCAGGTCACCACGACCGCGAAGACGCCCGTCGCGAGCAGGTAGGCGGCACCGACGGGATCGTCGCGGATCGCCCGCGGCGCCCCGCGCAGTGCACCGACCCAGCCGAGGTGCGGCGTCCACAGGCCGGCGGCCGTGAACAGCACGAGCACGAGCGCCGCGAGTCCGGCGCAGCCGACGACGGCGACCACCGGTCCGCCCGGCAGCACGCCTGTCGACGCGAGGTCGATGTCGAGCACCAGCACGGCCGCGAGCAGGGGGGATGCCGCACCGACAGCGATCCCGCCGACGAGCGACGCCCGCACGTCGCGCCAGAACCAGCCGAGCGCCGAGTCCTCGGCCCTCAGGTACCTGCGGAGGTGACGCACGCCGGCCGCGAGCGCGGCGGGAAGCGTGATCACCGGCAGCGACACGAGGCTCACGAGGATCCCGACGAGCAGCACCTCGCCGAGGAGGCCGAAGCCGCTGCGCGCCCCAGGGAAGCGCGCGACCGAGTCAGCGTCGTCGCCGGTCGGGCCGCTTCCCGAGAGGGCGGCGCGACGGGCGACGCGGCGGGCGGATCGATCGGCGGCGCGGGACATCCGGGACCTAGCCCTTCAGTCCCTGGGTCGCGACCCCGTCGACGAGGAACCTCTGGAACACGATGAAGAAGATGAGGATCGGCAGCAGCGCGAGGAACGACACCGCGACGGTGGCCCCGTAGTCGGAGGTCGAGGTCGCGTCGTTGTAGAGGCGCAGGGCGATCGGCAGCGGGTACTTCTCGGGACTGTTCACGTACAGCAGCGGGCCGAGGAAGTCGTTCCAGGTCCAGATGAACGTGAAGATCGCACTCGTGATGAGGGCCGGCTTGATGAGCGGCAGGATGATCGAGACGAAGATGCGAAGGTGCCCGGCCCCGTCGATGCGCGCCGCCTCGTCCATGTCGCGGGGAATGTTGCGGATGAACTGCACGATGAGGAAGACGAAGAACGCCTCGGTGGCGAGGAACTTCGGCAGGATGAGCGGCCAGTACGTGTCGACCAGTTCGAGCCTGTTGAAGATGATGTACTGCGGGATGATGATCACGTGGAACGGCAGGAGCAGCGTGCCGATCATCGCCGCGAACAGCACGGCCGCGCCGCGGAACCGGATGCGCGCGAACGCGTACGCGGCGAGCGCCGACGAGACCAGCGTGCCGATCACGGCCATCACGGCGATGAAGAGGCTGTTCGCGAAGAAGCGCCAGAGCGGCGTGCCGCCGATGCCCTCCACGACCTTCACGTAGTTGTCGATCGTGGGGTTGGCGGGGATGAGGCCGGGGTTCTGCCCGAACTCGCTCGACGGCTTGAACGTCGAGAACACCAGCCAGACCAGCGGGTACAGCACGACGGCCGTGAGCGCGAGGAGCGCCACGAACCAGATGATCGTGTTGACGGTCTTGCGCTTCATGCGACGGCGCCGCCGGGGCGGGGCGGGCTGGAGCTCGACCTCGAGGAACTCGGGGCGCGGCGTCTCGATCGTGGCGGTGCTCATCGGTTCTCTCCCGCGTAGTGCACCCAGGACTTCTGGGTCTTGAACAGCACGAAGGCGATCAGCGCCACCACGATGACGAGCACCCAGGCCATGGCCGAGGCGTAGCCCATCTGGAGGTCGGCGAATCCGCGCTTGTAGAGGTAGACGGTGTAGAAGTTCGTCATGCCGGCCGGGCCGCCCGAGCCGTTGGAGATGATGTAGGCCGAGGCGAACACCTGGAAGGCGTTGATGGTCTCGAGCAGCAGGTTGAAGAAGATGACGCTCGAGAGCATCGGGATCGTCACCGATCGGAACTTCCGCACCGGTCCTGCACCGTCGACCTCGGCCGCCTCGTAGAGCTCCTGCGGGATCTGCTTGAGCCCCGCGAGGAAGATCACCATCGGGGCGCCGAATTGCCACACCGCCAGCAGGATCATCATGGGGATGACGAGTTGCACATTTCCCACCCAGCCGCCGACCTCGATACCGAAGACTCTCAGTGTGGTGTCGACCGGGCCATCGGTCGAGAACATCGCGCGCCACACGATCGCAACCGACACCGAGGCGCCGATGAGCGAAGGGGCGTAGAACGATGAGCGGAAGAAGCCGCTGCCGCGGTTGCGGTAGTTGAGGAGCATCGCCACGGCGAGCGCGGCGGCGAGCTTGATCGGGGTGCCGACGAGCACGTAGACGAGGGTGATCTGCACCGACTGCAGGTAGTTCGGATCCTGCGTGAACATGCGCACGAAGTTGTCGAGCCCGATCCACTCGGGCTCTTTGAAGAGGTTGTACTTCGTGAACGCGAGGTACAGGGAGTAGATCATCGGTCCCACGGTGAGCCCGACGAACCCGATCAGCCACGGCACCAGGAAGCCGTAGCCTGCCAGCGTCTCGCGGCGGTTCGCCGCGCGCTTGCCCGGGCTGGTCGGCACCGGGTCGGGGCTCTCGTCGCGTCGCAGCCGACGCGACATCCGCCGTACGCTGCTCGATCGGGCCTCGGCCGTCACGATCGATTCGGTTTCCGTGCTCACCTGGTTCTCCGGTTTCCTGCGAGTACAGTACCCGCGCCCGGCAGGGTGCACCGGGCCCGGGGTGACTGCGCGGCCCTACTGGTCGAGGACGACGTCCATCTCGTTGAAGAACTGCTCCACCGCCTCGTCGACGGTGATGGTGCCGAAGCCGAGCTCCTGGCCGAGCTGGCGGAACTTCTCCTCGAGGGTGCCGTAGCCGACGATCGGCACGGGCGGGGCGTCGCCGAGCCGGTCGGCGATGGATGCCTCGTAGTCGCGGATCTGCTGGCCGAGAGGGTCGAGCTCGGCCCCCTCGAGCATGGTCTCCGACGCGGGGAGGCCGCGATTGGTGCCGAAGATCGCGCCGGCCTCGGGGCTGTTCACGAGGAAGTTCACGAGCGTCGCCGCCGCCTCGGGGTGGTCGGTCGACGCCGCGATCGAGTGCAGCATCGACGGCTTCAGGTAGAGGTCCTTCGCGCCCTCTTCGGTGACCGGCGGGGCGATCAGGCCCAGCTCGGTGTACTCCTCGCCGAGGTTGCCGAGGTAGCCGGCACCGAAGTTGTCCCAGGTCAGCTCGCTCGCGGTGAGCGCAGCGTCGAAGCCCGAGACCGGGTAGATCTCCTCGAGTCGCTGCTGCGGGATGGTGACGACGCGAACCTCGTCGCCCTGCTCCCAGAACGCGGCGAGGTCCTCCTCGGTGAAGTTCGGCTCGCCGTCGTCGGTGAAGAGGTCCTTGCCCGTGGCACGCTGCTGGATCTCGAAGTTCTGGATGCGGCCGGTGTAGTCGGTGCCGCCCCAGATCGCGCCGGCGCCGGCGGCGGTGACCTCGCCGATCCAGTCGGAGTAGTCCTCCCAGCTGCCGCCCTCGAACTCCGCCACGCCGACCTGGTCGAGCAGCTTGGGGTTCGTGAACAACCCCCACGCATTGGTGGAGGTCGGGATGCCGGTGGTCTCGCCGTCGACGACGCCGATCTGCAGGATGTTGTCGCTGAGCGGCTCGGTGTCGATGATGCTGCCGAGGTAGGGCTCGAGATCGAGGAGCAGGCCGTTCTCCGAATACTGGCGCAGGTACGAGTAGTCGAACTGCATGACGTCGGGGAGGCCGCCGCCCGCGGCCTCGGTCTGGCGCTTCTCCCAGAACTCGGGGAAGCCGAGGAACGACGAGTTCACCGTGATGTTCGGGTACTCCTCGTTGAATGCGGCGATGGCCTCGTCGTAGAGGGCCGCCCGCACGTCGTTGCCCCAGAACGCGAGGTTCAGCGTGACCTCCTCGTCGGGGTCGTAGGTCTCTGCATCGGCGTCTCCGCCGCCGGCGCATCCCGTGAGTGCGAGGGCTGCGCTCGCGGTGAGCGCCGCAGCGGCGATCGCCATGCGGCGCCTGCGAAAGTCGAACATCGTTGTCCTCCCGGAACGTCTGTGTCTGCTCGGTGCTGGATCACGCGTGGGAAAGCGTTTACCCCAATGTAATGGAGCGTATTGAAACGGTCAACCAGTGCGGAAAAATCGTTTCAATCCGTGCTGGGATGCCTCGGGCCGCCGGAGCGCGAAGTCGCCTCCGATGCCGGGCGCGTGCCCTCGCGTCGTCGCGCGTGGGCGACCGGTTCCCGTCAACTCCGGCGCAGGTCGGTGACGGGGCTCGCCAGGCTCCGTCGCCGGTCCACGTCCTCCCGGAGCGTGTCGGGCGTCACCACCCTGCCGGTCGCGGCCGACGAGTAGATGGCCGTGACGATCTCGAACGAGCGCGCGGCATCCGCCGCCGTCGACGGCAGCGGTTCGCCCGATCGGAGCGCGGCGTAGATGTCGCGGATGAGCGGATCGTGCCCGCTCGACTCCTCCACCTCGGGCAGCGCCCAGCTCGCGACCACGCCGGCATCGACGTTCGGCGCCGGGGTGATGCGCCAGTGCTCGTGGCCGTGCCCGTAGAGATGGTCGACCGTCACGGTCGCCAGTTCGGTGTCGATGCGGATCGAGCTCGTCTCGCGCGGCGAGAGCGCACTGGTGATGACAGATGCCACGGCGCCGCCCGCGAAGGTCACGACCGCCGTCGAGGCATCCTCCGTCTCGGTCTCCCGCCCGAGGCGCCAGAGCTGCCCCTGCACGGTCGCCCAGTCACCGAGGAGCCAGGCGAGCAGGTCGATCTGGTGGATGCCGTGGCCGAGCGTCGGCCCGCCGCCCTCGGTGGCCCACTTGCCGCGCCACGGCACGGCGAAGTATTCGGGGTCGCGGTACCAGAGGGTCTGGCAGGTGGCGACGAGGGGTCGTCCGAGCGCACCCGACTCGAGGAGGCGGCGGACGTGCGCGGCGGCCGAGCCGGTGCGCTGCTGGAAGACGACCGCGAGCCGGCGATCGTTGCGAGTCGCGGCATCGGTCATCGCATCGAGCTCGTCGAGCGAGAGCGCCGCCGGCTTCTCGCAGACCACGTGCACGCCCGCGTCGAGCGCGGCGATCGCCTGTCCGGCGTGCACGCCAGGGGGCGTGCAGACATGCAGCACGTCGATCGCGCCGCTCGCGAGGAGCACCTCGAGCGATTCCGCGACGTTCGGCACGTGCCAGTGCCCGGCGAATGCGCGGGCGTGGCCGGCGTCGCGGTCGACGACGGCGACCAGCTCGGCATCGCGGCTGGTCGCGATGCCGTGCGCGTGCGCGTGCGCGATCGCACCGGTGCCCACGATGGCGGCGCGGAGCGGAGCGGTCTCGGTCATTCGTCTCCCTCGGTGGCGGTCGCGGCGACCGCCCTCGTGTCGTAGCGGTGGAGGCGCCCGCACATGCCGAAGTCGGGCGCGGCGGAGACGGCGGCGACGCGCGCGGCCGCGAGTCCCGGGTCGCGGCCGGCGTCGAACGCGTCGATGACCGAGGTGGCGCCGGGGAAGACGGGTGCCGCGCTCACGACGCCACCGCCGGCGACGCGAGCCGTGCGGCGCCGGCGTCGGCCAAGCGCCAGGCGCGCGCGGGATCGCTCGCGCCGTCGGCGATCACGACGCCGTAGCGCAGCGCGAGGGTGGCGCCCGGGGAGACCGTGTGCTCCTCGCTGAAGAATGGTGCCGGGCAGAGGCACGCGAACTCCTCGGTGCGCGCGAACCACCGCGGCGGGTGCTGCAGGTTGCCCGGGTCGTCGACCACGACGACGGTGGATGCCCCGCCGCCGCCGTCGTGGCGGCCGCTGAAGCCCATCCACGGCGCCCGGATGCCGCGCAGTTCGTCACCGCCCGTCACGCCAGGCGCGAGCACGCGGCCGCCCGTGAACGAGCGCGGCCCGCGCCAGAAGAGCCCCCCGTAGCCGGCGTTCTCCCGGCCCCGCGTGGTGGGCGACCCGATGGCGATCTCGCGAACCGACACGTTCCGCATGCGGGTCTCGAACACGAGGAGCCACGCGTCGTCGGCGATGACGGATGCCGCGATCGTGCGCTGCTCGTCGAAGATCGCCTCGCCCGCCTCGGTGACCCAGTCGAGCATCTCGACGACCCCGGCCGTGCCCGGCGCCGCGGCATCCGTCGTCTCGAACGACACGTGCCGCTGCTCGCCGTTGTTCGGCAGTTGCACGTAGCCCTCGCCGCGCACGAACGTGGGGCCGCCCCAGAAGTTCTCGTCGCCGACCACGGGCAGCGACCAGGAGATGCCCTTGTGCCACACGTGGTCGTGCGGGCGGAACAGCGACACGAGCTCGCCGCCGAGTGTGCGGACCGGGTCGAAGTAGGGGCGGGGTGACTCGAGCCGCGCGTCGGCGGGCCGGTGCACGTACTCGGCGAGCACGAGCTCGTCCACCCGGATGCGCAACCGGTCGCCCTGTTCGTCGAAGCGGATCGCTGCCATCGCGGGCTCCTCGGATCTCTGCGCAGCGGGGCTTCGCGAAGGCCGCTGAGCGGCCCCCTCGACCCGCGTGGAACATGGGAAAGCGTTATCCCGAGCCTACACGGTGGAGCTCGATCGGTCGATCGATCCCGTTCACCTGCGCCGTCGGCCAGCGCCGATCCACCGTCAGCACCTCGATGCCCGACGTGCGCACGAGCACCGTGTCCTCGACCTTGACGCCGGGCGCCGTGGGATTCCACGCGAATGCCTGGTCGGCCTGCACGCGGTCGGCGACCTGCGCGGTGCCGCGCGGGTCGCGTCCCGCGTAGCCCGCCGCGCCGCCCTGGTGATGCCGTCGCCATTCCTCGGGATCGAAGCCGTGCGCGCCGTAGCCGCCGATGCCGGCGGCGAACGCCTCGCCGATGGTGCCGCCGATGCGCGTGCCCGCGAAGAACTCCGCCTCGACCTGGTGGATGCGTCGCTCCGCCTCGCGGTCGACGTCGCCGCCCCACCGCACCCACCTCGTGGCGTTGGCGATGAGGCCGTGCCGACGCCCGCACGCCACGAGCATGGCGCGGTCGCCGAGCGCGGCGCCGGTCGGCAGCGGATGTCGGAAGCCGAGCCTCGATCGTCCGGCGACGAGCGTCACCAGCGGGTCGATGCCCCGCGCCACGAGGTCGGCCGCGATGCGTGCCGCCACGTCGCGCTCGGAGTCGTGCGGATCGGCTGAGGTCGCGGCATCCGTCAGCACCTCGGCGACCTCGCGGCAGAGCGCCCGGTAGCGTGCGAGTTCGCCGGGGAGCAACGAGGCGCGTGCCGCGCGCAGGTCGGCCGCGGCATCCGCCTCGTCGAGTTCGGCGAGGCCCGGCGGCGTGAGCGGGTCGTGCCACGGCACCTGCACGAGATCGAATCCGGATGCCTCGCCGAGCTCCTCGGCGAGGAGGCGCTCGGCCTCGTTCGCGAACACGCGCACCTCGTCACGGTCACGGCGCACCACGACCGCGGCGACCGGGTCGGCCGCGAGCGAGACGTGCGTGCGCGCCCCGTCGAGGTACCACGCGACGGCGGTGTGCGAGCGGAGCACGATGGACTCGGCGCCGAAGCGGCCGAGGAGCTCGAGCATCCGTTCGCGCTTGACGGCGCGATCGGCCGCGACCGGCCCCGGCACGGCCGTCGACTCGGAGGCGGTCGGCGTCATGCGCGGTCCTTCCCTGCGGCGGCAGCGGTGGCGGTGGCGGGCGGCGGAGCGGTGCTCTCCCGAGGTTCGAGCCGCGGACGGTAGAGCACGGTGTGCTCGACGGGACCACCAGCGATGAGCGTGCGCAGGCGCGCCCACACCTGGGCACCGAGCTCGCCGCGCGGCACCGAGAGACTCGTGAGCCGCGGCAGCGCGAACCGGGCCATGGGCACGTCGTCGAATCCCGCCACCGAAAGGTCGCCGGGCACGTCGACGCCGAGCTCGCGGAGGCGGGTCATGAGGCCGAGCGCGACGAGGTCGTTGTACGCCATGACCGCCGTGACGCCGCGTTCGCGCGCGCCGAGCACGGTCTCGGCGGCCTCGTAGCCGTCGTCGAGCCGCGACCCGCCGGGATGCACGTCGATCCGCATCTCGGGATGCGCGGCGACGGCCTCCTCGACACCGCGCAGCCGTTCGGCGTTGGACGCGCTCGAGGGCGGCCCGCCGAGGTAGGCGAGGTGCCGATGTCCGAGACCGTGCAGGTGCTCGACGAGGTCGCGGATGCCGCGAACGTAGTCGACCCCGACGATGGGCACGTCGGCGCCGGGCAGGTGCCGGTTCACGACCACCACGGGCGCGACGCGGTCGACCACGCGCCGCAGCCGTGTCTCGGGCATGCGCGGTGCGCAGAGCACGAGGGCGTCGCACCGGTGGCGCGCCTCGAGGGCGGTCGCCTCCTCCTCGTCGACGCGTTCCGCCGTGTCGGCGACGAGCACGCGGTAGCCGTCGGCGGCCGCCGCGAGGCTGAGGCCCTGCAGGATGCCTTGGAAGAGCGGGTTCCCGAGATCGGGCACCACCATGGCAATGGTGTCGTTGCGACCATGCACGAGGCTGCGCGCGGCCGCACTCGGGGCGTAGCCGAGGGCCGCGATGGACGCCTGCACGCGGCGCACGATGCCGGGGTCGACGGTCTGCTTGCCGTTCAGGACGCGCGACACCGACGCCTGCGAGACCCCCGCGTGCGCGGCGACGTCGGCGATGGTCACGCCGCGACTGCGCTCCCCCATGCCAACCCCTCTCCGCCGCCATCGTTGGCGGCCGGTCGTCGTGCCGGTTCGGATGCCGGCGTTCTCCGTGCGATCGGGAAACCGGTTCCTCAGTCTAGCCGCCGAGTTGCCCGCGACCTCGGGCATCGCCTAGGCTGCATCCGAGAAAGCGGTTTCTCACCCGTTCGCGGATGAGTGCCGCGCGAGGCAAGCGCCACCGGCAGGCAAGGAGCATGGATGCGGGTCGTCGTCACGGGGTCGTCGGGCCGGCTCGGCCGCACCCTGAGCATGGGGCTCGCGGCATCCGGGCACACCGTCGTCGGCGCCGACCGTGCGGCGGTCGGCCTGCCGGGCGTGGCGGAGCGCGAGGTCGACCTGCTCGACGAGCGGGCGGCCCAGCTGCTCATCGACGACGTGCGCCCCGACGCGGTCGTGCACCTGGCCGGCATCGCCGTGCCGTTCAGCGCCCCCGAGCTGCAGATCCTCGTGACCAACGCCTCGCTCGCGCACTCGGTGCTCGCGGCGGCCGCGGGCGCCGGCGTCGGACGCGTGCTCGCGGCGAGCAGCCCGACCGTCATCGGCTACGGCACGCCGGGCTGGCGCGCGAGCACGGTGCCGATCGACGAGACGCACCCCCGCGAGCCGTCGAACGCCTACGCGCTCTCGAAGCTCCTGATCGAGGAGACGGTGCGCACGTTCTCGCGCACCGCCGCCGGGGCGTACGGATACTTCCGGCCCTGCTACGTCGTCTCCCCCGAGGAGTGGGCGGGCGCGCCCACCCAGCAGGGGCACACCATGCTCGAGCGTCTCGACGATCCGGCACTCGCGGCCGTGAGCCTGTTCAACTACGTCGACGCCCGCGACGCCGCCGCATTCGCCGACGCCTGGCTCGCCGCTCCGGCCGACGTCGTCGACGGGGAGGGGTTCTTCGTCGGGGCCGCCGACGCACTCGCACGCCGGCCGGTCGCCGAGCTCTGGCGCGAGCTGGCGCCCGGCCTCGGCCCGGACGCCGACCGGCTCATCGGAACGGAGCCGGTCTTCTCCACCGACAAGGCCGCCGCGCGCCTCGGCTGGCGCCCGGAGCGAACCTGGCGCACCGAGCTCGCCGCTGCGGCCGCCGCCATCCCCGCCGACGCCGAACGACCCCGACCCGCCGCCACCGAATCGAGGCTCCCATGACGACATCCGCACCCGCCTTCGACGGCGTGCTCTTCTTTCCCGTCACGCCGTTCACCGTGGGCGGCGCCGTGCACCTCGACGTGCTCGCCGAACACGTCGCGAGCCGCCTGCCGTTCGCGCCCGGCGGGGTGTTCCCGGCGTGCGGAACGGGCGAGTTCCATGCGCTCTCGGCGGGCGAGGCGCTCGACGTGGTGCGCACCACGGTGCAGGCCGTCGACGGCCGGGTCCCGGTGATCGCCGGTGCCGGCGGGCCGCTCGGCCACGCGGTCGAGCTGGCCCGCGGCGCGTCCGAGGCCGGCGCCGACGGCCTCCTGCTCCTGCCGCCCTACCTCGTGTCGGGCACCCCGGCGGGGCTCGTCGCGTGGGTCGAGGCCGTGGCCGCGGCATCCGACCTGCCCGTCATCGTCTACCACCGCGGCACGGCGCGATACACGGCCGACGCCGTCACGCGCCTCGCCGAGAACCCGAAGGTCGTCGGCTTCAAGGACGGCACGGGCGACATCGGCCTCGCGCAGGAGATCGTGCTCGCCGCCGAGGCGACGGGCCGCGACCTGCAGTTCTTCAACGGCCTGCTCACCGCCGAGCTGAGCCAGGGCGCCTACCGCGGCATCGGCATCCCGCTGTACTCGTCGGCGGCGTTCGCGATGATCCCCGAGCTCGCGGCCCTGCATTACCGCGCCTACGTCGACGGCGACGAGGCCACGCGGATGTCGCTCCTGCGCGAGTTCTACACGCCGCTCGTGCGGCTCCGCGACGAGACCCCGGGCTTCGGCGTCTCGCTCATCAAGGCGGGCCTGCGGCTGCGCGGCCTCGACGTCGGATCGGTGCGGCCACCCCTCGTCGACCCCACGCCCGAGCAGGAGTCGCGGCTCGGGGCGATCCTCGAGACCGGGCTCGCGCTGGCCGAGCGGCTCGCGCCGGCAGCCGCAGCGGACGCGACGGCACGATGACGACCACCCCGACGATCCGGCGCCTCGCGACGCGCGGCATCCGCGTGCCGCTGCGCCGGCCGTGGGGCCCCGACGTGCGCGACCTGTCGCTCGTCGAGGTCGTGGTCGAGGACTCCGAGGGCGCCACGGGGTACGGCTTCTCGTGGACGCCGCAGATCGGCGCCGCCGCGGTGCGCGCGCACCTCGACCACGACATCCGCGCGTTCGCCGTCGGACGCGCGGCCGAGGCATCCGCCCTCTGGCAGCCGCTGTGGGAGCACCTGCACGAGGGCGGCGGCGGCGGCATCACGACCATCGCGATGGCGGGCCTCGACCTCGCGCTCTGGGACCTCGCCGCCCGGCGTGCCGGCGTCGGCATCACCGACCACCTCGGGCGCGCGCACGAGACCGCCGAGGTCTACGGCAGCGGCGTGAACCTGCACTACCCGCTCGCCGAGCTCGTGGCGCAGGCCGAGCGCTGGGTCGCCGCGGGCTTCGACGCGGTGAAGGTGAAGGTCGGCAGCCAGGATGTCGCGCGCGACGTCGAGCGCATCGCCGCCGTGCGGCGCGTCATCGGGCCCGACCGCCGGCTCATGGTCGACGCGAACCAGCGCTGGAGCCTCGAGCAGGCCGAGCGCGCCATCGGCGAGCTGGCGCCGTTCGACCTCGCCTGGATCGAGGAGCCGCTGCGCGCCGACGACCTCGCCGGTCACGCCGAACTCCGCCGCCGCATCGAGGTGCCCATCGCCCTCGGCGAGAACCTGTACACGCGCTACCGCTTCGCCGAGTTCATCGACGCCGGCGCCGTCGACCTCGTGCAGCCCAACATCGTGCGCGTCGGCGGCATCACGCCGTTCCGCGCCATCGCGGGCCTCGCCGCCGAGCGCGGCATCGACATCGCCCCGCACCTGCTGCTCGAGCTCTCGGCGCAACTCGCGCTGACCCTGCCTGGACATCACCTCGTCGAGGCCGTCGAGGACGCGTCGTTCGAGGCGCTCGGGGCGCTCGCCGCACCGTCGCCCGTCGCCGTCGACGCTGCCCGCGTGCGCACGACCGGACAGCCCGGGCTCGGCATCCGCTTCGCCGACGACCGAACGGATGCCGCGGCATCCGTCATCCACACGGAGGAATCATGACCGCCATCGACACCGAGAACCGCACCGCCGTCGCCCGCACGGACCTCGACGCCGTCGCGGCGGTCGCGGCCGCCGCGCGCCGCGCCTTCGCGGTCACGGTCGCGTCCACCGCGGCCGAGCGCGCGACCTGGCTCGGCGCCGTCGCCGACGCGCTCGACGCGAGTGCCACGGAACTCATCGCGCTCGCCGACGACGAGACCCGCCTCGGCACCCCGCGCCTCACGGGCGAGCTCGCCCGCACGACCGCGCAGCTGCGGCTCTTCGCGTCGGCCGTGGTCGAGGGCTCCCACCTCGAGGCGACCATCGACCACCCCGACCCGCAGGCCACGCCGCCCCGGCCCGACCTGCGACGGATGCTCCGGCCCCTCGGCCCCGTCGCCGTGTTCAGCGCCTCGAACTTCCCGTTCGCGTTCTCGGTCGCGGGCGGCGACACCGCATCGGCGCTCGCGGCCGGCTGCCCCGTGATCGTGAAGGGGCACTCGGCGCATCCGCGCCTCTCGGCGCGCACGGCCGAGGTCGTAGCCACGGCCCTCGCCGGGGCCGGCGCACCCGAGGGCGTCTTCGGGCACGTGACCGGCCGGGAGCGGGGCGTGGCGCTCGTGCAGCATCCCGAGATCCGCGCCGTGGGCTTCACGGGATCGCTGCACGGCGGCCGTGCCCTGTTCGACCTCGCCCAGGGTCGACCCGACCCGATCCCGTTCTACGGCGAGCTCAGCGCCGTGAACCCCGTGCTCATCACTCGGGCGGCGCTCGACGCGCGCGCCGACGAGCTCGCCGCAGGACTCGCCGGCTCGTTCACGCTCGGCGCCGGCCAGTTCTGCACCAACCCCGGCGTCGTGCTCGTGCCCGCCGGTGTGGACTTCGCCGAGCGTGTCGCGGCCGCAGTGGGCTCGTCGGCGCCCGTACCCATGCTCACCGACGGCATCGCCGCCGCCTTCGCGGAGGGGCTCGCGGGACTTACCGCCCACGACGGCGTCACGGTCGTCGCGGGCGAGACCACGCAGCAACCGGGCACGGGCTCGGCGGTCGTGCTCGCCACCACGACCGACGCCGTCATCGCCGACCCGTCGGCGCTCCTGGCCGAGTGCTTCGGCCCGTCGACCCTCATCGTCGAGTACGCCGACGTCGAGTCGGCCCTCGCCGCCGTGCGCGCCGTCGGCGGCAGCCTCACCGCCACCGTGCACGCCGAACCCGGCGAGGAGCTCGGCGACATCGTCGCCGTGCTCACCGAGGTCGCGGGGCGCGTGCTCTTCGCGGGATGGCCCACGGGCGTCGCCGTGAGCTGGGCGCAGCAGCACGGCGGGCCATGGCCGTCGACCACCTCGATCCACACGTCCGTCGGCGTCACGGCGATGCGCCGGTTCCTACGGCCGGTGGCCTACCAGGACGCACCGGATGCCGCGCTGCCGCCCGAACTCCGCGACGAGAACGTGCTCGGCATCCCGCGTCGCATCGACGGCGTGCTGACCGTTCCGTGATCCCGGTGCGCTCCGGTACCGGGTGACACCGCGGTCGACGGAGCCCGCGGCCGTTGAGCACCGCGCGCGTCGCGGCATCCACTCACGCCCATTCCTGCGGATATACGATCCGACACGCCGGCGCTCGTGGTGAGCGCCCGGCGAGGCGGATCGTATCTCCGCTATTGCGAGCACGCGCGGGATGCCGCGAGCACAGCGTGTGCGGATGCTGCGGCGACCCGGGCCGCCCTCAGATGCCGAGCTCGAGGTCGGCGATGAGCACCGGGAGGCCGGTCTCGAGCGACCGGTTGCCCGCGATGCCCACCGCCACGGCCTTCACGCCGTCGGCGTAGCCGGCCACGCGGTCGAGCGGCGCGTCATCCGTCACCCGGTGGAAGAGGTGCTCGATCAGGTACGCGTCGCCGCCGCCGTGGCTGCCGATGCCGTCGGGTATCTCGACGACCTGCGCACCCTCCCAGTGCCGCTGCAGCACGAGCCGCTCGGAGTCGGGCCGCACCTCGTCGACGGGCGAGTGATCGGGGTGCATGCTCGGGTCGACCACGACGCGCCCGTCGTCGCCGATGAGCACGGCGCCGCGCTCGACGACCTCGAGCTCGGCGCGGCCCTCGGTGCCGTTGATCGTGACGCGGTAGCCCTCCCACGGCGCGTGCGCGTTGAGCGAGTAGCTCATGGTGACGCCCGTGTCGTAGTCGACGAGCGCGGCGAGGTTGTCCTCGATCGTGATGCCCGGGTCGAACACGTCGCGGTCGCGCAGGTACCCGTCGTGGTGCTCCTGGTCGAGGTAGAGCTCCTTCATGCGCGGCTCCGCGGCCAGGTCGAGGGCGAACGGGTCGCCGACGGCCCCGGTGCCGCGCTCGGGGCGCGCTCCGAGACCCCGCGCCGCGGCGTTCTCGGCCCCGTAGAAGCGCAGGCCGCCGCTCGCGAACACCCGCACGGGGGTCGCCTGGATCCACCAGTTCACCAGGTCGAAGTGGTGCGACGCCTTGTGGATGAACAGGCCCCCCGACTTCGACTTGTCGCGGTGCCACCGGCGGAAGTAGTCCGCGCCGTGCACCGTGTCGAGCGCCCACTCGAAGTGCACGCTCGTGATCGTGCCGATGCGGCCCTCGGCGATGACCCGGCGGAGCGTCGAGTTGCGCGGGCTGTACCGGTAATTGAACGTGGTGATGACCTCGCGACCGGTCTCGGCGACGGCCTCGCCGATACGACGCACGCTCTCGGCGTCGATCGTGAGCGGCTTCTCGACGACGACGTCGGCGCCCGCCCGCAGCGACCGCACGACGAAGTCGGCGTGCGTGAAGTCGGGGGTCGTCACGATCACGCGGTCGAGGCGCTGCTCGGCGATCATGCGCTCGAGGTCCTCCGGGAGGTAGCGCACGGGCACCGGATGCCCCGCCACGACCACGTCCCGCTCGTACACGTCGAGGCGTCCCGGGTTGACGTCGCTCCATGCCACGAGCTGCGCGACGTCCGCGTGCGGGCCCGACAACGCCTCCACGTACATGCCGGCACGACTGCCCGTGCCGATGAGTCCGTATCGTTCCTGCTGCGCCATCGCGTTGCTCCACTCGTGTTCGTCGTCGTCGAGAAAGCGCTTCCCACAACTTGCTCGCAATGTGCGAGACTGGTCGGGAATCGACTGAGAAAGCGCTATCTCGGATCGGACTCATTTCTACCAGCACGATGGGCCCACGGCCAAACCTCTCAGGTCGAACGGCGACGCGCGCGCTAGAGTCGAGGCGCCCGGGGGCGGCGTGGATGCGGCCCGAGCGGCGTGGAACGCAGGAGGACGGATGACCGACAGCGGCATCGGCATCGACATCGACATCGACACGAGCCGGAACGCGCCGGCGACCCTGCACGACGTCGCGCGCGAGGCCGGCGTGTCGCTCGCGACCGCGTCCCGCACGCTGAACGGCAGCACACGACGGGTGAAGGACGAGTATCGCAAGCGCGTGCTGGAGGCCGCGGCGCGTCTCGACTACTCCCCCAACCTCTCGGCCCAGGCCGTCGCGCGCGGCACGACCACCACGGTCGCATTGCTGGTGGCCGACATCGCCGACCCGTACTTCTCGTCGATCGCGGCCGGCGTCGTCGCCGAGGCCGACACGGCGCACCTCATCGTCACGATGGCCGCGACCGAACGCGACCCCGAGCGAGAGCTCGAGCTGGTGCGCACCCTCCGCGGACAGCGGCCTCGCGTCATGATCCTCGCGGGCTCCCGGCCGACGACCGACCCCACCGGCGGTGCACTCGTCGAGGAACTTCGCGCGTACGAACGCTCCGGCGGTCGCGTCGTGCTGATCAGCCGCAACGAGCTCGCCCTGCGCACGGTGCTGGTCGACAACCGGCGCGGAGCCGAGGCGCTCGCCCGGGAGCTGGTCGGCATCGGTTATCGTCGGTTCGCCGTCATCACGGGCGCCGAGGGCCTGCGGACGGCCGCCGATCGCGTCGACGGATTCCGCGACGGGCTCGCCGCGACCGGGGGCGAGTTGCGCGACGCAGACGTGATCCGCGACGCGTTCACGCGCGACGGCGGCTACAGCGGCATGCGCGCGCTCCTCGAACGCGGCCTCGAGGGCGTCGAGCTCGTCTTCGCCGCCAACGACGTCATGGCCGTCGGTGCGCTCTCGGCGATCCGGGATTCCGGTCTCGCGCCCGGAACGGATGTCGCGGTCGCGGGATTCGACGACATCCCCACGGTGCGCGACATCACGCCGGCGCTCACGACCGTGCGCGTGCCGCTCGAGGAGCTCGGGCACCGGGCGCTGCGCCTCGCGCTGGCGGACACGGACGCCGACGCCGAGGGGCCTGTGCAGACCGAGGTCGTGCTGCGCGAGTCCACGCCCGGCATCTCGCGCTGAGCCGCACCGCGGGGCGGGGCCGCCCTCGCGGCATCCGCCAATCCGCGGGTTGAGAGGCCGCCCGCGGCACCCCCGAAACCCGCCCCCGCGGCATCCGCCCAACCATTTCCTGCACGATCCTGCGGATATACGATCCGCCGCGCCGCGAGATCCTCGCCCGGGCCGGCGCGCCCGATCGTATATCCGCCGAAATGGACGGCTGGCCGGCCGACAAGCAGATGCCTCGCGGCCGGTTGCGCGAGGCATCCCCGTGTCCTACACTCGGGTAAACGCTTTCCCATAGTCGTGCGACGGCCGCTCAGCCCGTCGCACGCCCCATGCTCGAAGAGGAACATCACGTGGCAGACGCGACGACACCGAAGACCATCGGCATCATCATGAACGGCGTCTCCGGGCGCATGGGATATCGGCAGCACCTGGTGCGCTCGATCCTCACGATCCGCGAGCAGGGCGGCGTCGAGCTCTCCGACGGCACGCGCGTGCAGGTCGAGCCGATCCTCGTCGGCCGCAACGAGCAGAAGCTCGCCGAGCTCGCCGCGAAGCACGGCCTCGAGCACTACACGACGAACCTCGACGAGGCGCTCGCCGACGATCGCTGGCAGGTCTACGCCGACTTCCTCGTGACGAAGGCACGGGCCGCCGCGATCCGCAGGGCCATCGCGGCCGGCAAGGCGATCTACACCGAGAAGCCGACGGCCGAGAGCTTCGAGGAGGCGCTCGAACTCGCACGCCTCGCGAGCGAGGCGGGCGTGAAGAACGGTGTCGTGCACGACAAGCTGTACCTGCCGGGCCTCCAGAAGCTGAAGCGCCTCATCGACTCGGGCTTCTTCGGCCGCATCCTGAGCGTGCGCGGCGAGTTCGGCTACTGGGTCTTCGAGGGCGACTGGCAGCCCGCCCAGCGCCCGAGCTGGAACTACCGCGCCGAGGACGGCGGCGGCATCATCGTCGACATGTTCCCGCACTGGAACTACGTGCTCGAGAACCTCTTCGGCCGCGTCGAGTCGGTGTACGCGAGGGCGGTGACCGAGATCCCCGAGCGGGTCGACGAGCAGGGTCGCGCGTTCGCGGCCACCGCCGACGACGCCGCCTACGCGATCTTCGAGCTCGAGGGCGGCATCGTCGCCCAGCTCAACTCGAGCTGGACCACGCGCGTGAACCGCGACGAGCTCGTCGAGTTCCAGGTCGACGGCACGCACGGCTCGGCCGTCGTGGGCCTGTTCGGCTGCAAGATCCAGCCGCGCAACGCCACGCCGAAGCCGGTCTGGAACCCCGACCTCGCCGACGAGCACGACTACGAGGGCGACTGGATCGAGTCTCCCGGCAACCGCGACTTCGAGAACGGCTTCAAGACGCAGTGGGAGGAGTTCATCCGACACGTCGTCGAGGACGCCCCGAACCGCTACGACTTCCTCGCCGGCGCCCGCGGCGTGCTCCTCGCCGAGCTGGGACTCGCGTCCAGCCGCGAGGGTCGCCGCATCGACCTGCCCGAGGTCACCCTGGCAACGGATGCCGCGAGCACCACGGATGCCGCAGCCGAGACCTCCTCCGAGCTGACCGGGGCCCGCTGACATGACCGACCTCACCCTCATCGACGCGGCCGGCGCCGTGCGCTCGATGCAGCTCCACGAGCCGCCGGCGTTCGCGAAGCCGCGGCATCCGCTCACCAGTCGCGTCGCGTACGCGGCCGCGCACGTCGTGCCCAGGGCGCACGCCGACAACACGCCGGGACAGCCGGCCGACATCGACTGGGACGCGACGCTCGCGTTCCGCCACCACGTGTGGTCGTGGGGGCTCGGTGTCGCCGACGCGATGGACACGGCGCAGCGCAACATGGGCCTCGACGCCCCGGCGACGCGCGAGCTCATCGCCCGCAGTGCCGCCGAGGCGGCGTCCGCGGGCGCGAACCTCGTCGTCGGGGTGAACACCGACCATGTCGACGACGAGACCATCTCGCTCGAGCAGGTCGTCGATGCCTACAAGGAGCAGCTGCACCACGCCGAGGACGCCGGCGCCGGCGTCGTGCTCATGGCGAGCCGGCACCTGGCCCGTGCCGCGCGAACGGCCGACGACTACCGACGCGTGTACCGCGAGGTGCTCGCGGCGGCCGGGGCGCCGGTCATCCTGCACTGGCTCGGCCCGGCGTTCGATCCGGCGCTCGCCGGGTACTTCGGCTCGCACGACACGGATGCCGCGGCGGCGACCCTGCTGCAGATCATCGAGTACAACCGCGACGCGGTACAGGGCGTGAAGATGAGCCTGCTCGACGCCGATGCCGAGATCGCCGTGCGCCGGAAGCTGCCAGAGTCGGCACGCATGTTCACGGGCGACGACTACCACTACGTCGGCCTCATCGAGGGCGACGGGCTCGGCCACTCCGATGCGCTGCTCGGCGCGTTCGCGGCGCTCGCGCCGAATGCGTCGGCGGCGATCCAGGCCCTCGACCGCGACGACACGGCCGCCTACCGCGACATCCTCGGTCCCACCGAAGCGCTCTCGCAGCAGGTGTTCGCCGCGCCGACCTACTACTACAAGACGGGCGTCGCGTTCCTGGCATGGCTGAACGGACATCAGCCCGCGTTCCAGATGGTGAGCGGCCTGCATGCCGCGCGCAGCCTGCCGCACCTCTCGCGCATCGTCGAGCTCGCGAACGCGTCGGGTGCGCTCGAGCGTCCCGAGCTCGCCGCCGCCCGCTGGCACTCGCTGCTCACCATCAACGGCATCGACGTGACGGGCCGCCTGGCCGCGGCACCCGCGTCCGCCGACGCCCCGGGCGCGGCATCCCCGGCCGCGACATCCGCCTCATCCGATCCGGCCGACGACGACATGGAGGTACTCGCATGACCGCCCCTTCGACCAGCTCAGGGACCAACCCGCGCCTGTCGATGAACCAGGCGACCATCAGGACCGCCTCGCTCGACGACGCCCTGCGGCTGGTGCGAGCCGGAGGCTACGAGTCCATCGGGCTGTGGCGCGAGCCCGTGCAGGAGGTCGGCCTCGCCGAGGCGGCGCGCCGGTTCGGCGATTCGGGTCTGCGCCTTTCGACCCTGTGCCGCGGCGGCTTCTTCACGATGCCCGAGGGCCGCGAGCGTCGCGCCGCGATGGACGACAACCGCCGCGCGATCGAGGAGACGGCGACCCTCGCCGCGGCAGGCGCGCCCGGCTCGCGGGCCGTGTTCGTGCTCGTGGCGGGCGGCATCCCCGAGGGCACCACCGACCTGGTCGGCGCGCGCACCCGCACCGCCGATGCCATCGCGGAACTGGCGCCAGAGGCTCGGTCGGCCGGAGTGACCCTCGCGATCGAGCCGCTGCACCCGATGTACGCGTCAGATCGTGCGGTGGTGTCCACGCTGAAGCAGGCACTCGACCTCGCCGAGCCGTTCGACCCCGCGGTCGTCGGCGTCGCGGTCGACACGTTCCACGTCTGGTGGGATCCCGAGGTGCTGCCGCAGATCGAGCGCGCCGGGGCATCCGGCCGCATCGCGACCTATCAGGTGTGCGACTGGAAGACGCCGCTGCCCGCCGACGTGCTGCTCGGCCGGCACCAGCCGGGCGACGGCATCATCGACATCGCGGCGCTCACCCGCGCCGTCGAGGCGGCCGGGTACACGGGCGACATCGAGGTGGAGATCTTCAACCAGGAGATCTGGGATGCCCCGTGGCCCGAGGTGGTGGCCCGCACCGCCGAGGCGTTCGACGCCGCGGTCGGCCCGCACCTCGCGGCATCCGTCACCGCCTGATCGCAGGCCCTCGCGCGCGGGCGCGGCCTCAGGCGACGCGCGTGATGGGCGGCATGACGTAGGAGCCGTCGAGCATCGCGTCGCGAGGCTGGTACACGCGCAGCATCGGCCGGAAGTCGCCCTCGGGCGTCGGCAGCCAGTTCGCGGCGGCGGCCTCGTCGTCGGGGCGCTCGTGCTGCATCCGGATGACGAGCGAGCCGTCGTCGCCGGTGACGAGGCCGGGGGTGCGGTCGCCGATCGAGTACCGGGCGATGGGGTTCGCGACGAGGTGGTACTCGGGCATCGAGTACATGGTGATCGACCAGAACGCGTCGGCGGGCGGCAGTTCGGCGAGCCGCAGCTCGTAGGCGCGCGATCCGCCCAGCTGCTCGCCGTCGGCGTCGACGTAGACGCCCGCGTAGTACGCCTCGTAGCCGTGGTTGCCCCAGAGCCCGTTGCGCGCCGAGGCGGCGCGCACCTGGTAGCCGGTCTCGCGGTCGCCGATCTTCCACTCGGGCGCGTCGATCGTGCCGAGCCCGAGGTGGTCGATGTTGTAGTCGAAGGCGTGCGGCATGCCCTGCCATCCGTTCACGACGTCACCGGCGCTCTCGCGCGCGAGCTCCTCGACTCGGCTGCGGCCCGCCGCGAAGGCGTGCTCGAGGTGCTCGTCGAGTTCACGGGACACGACGCCGTACGGGTTGCCGGGGTCGGTGAGACCGTACTGCGCGAACCTCGCGAGGTAGTCGCGATCGGCCGCCGACGGCGGGAACGCCTGGCTCCACCGCCGCAGCAGGTCCCAGAAGCGCAGGTGCTCGGTGATGCCGGATGCCGCGTGCGGGATGCCGCGCAACGGACCGTTGCCGTCCATCGGGGTGAGCGTCAACTGCTCCTGCAGGGAACGCACGCGCGGCATGTCGCCATCGCCGTCGACGGCGAGGCGACCCACGATCGTCGCGATGTCGGTGGGCGATTCGATCACCCGCGCGCCCTCGGGCACGTCACCCGACCATCCGGGCGGCGTGATGAGGAAGGCGGCCTCCGCCGTGCCGGTGGCGCGCCGTCCGACGTAGGCGAAGTTGTTCGTCCACGCGTCGACGAACTGCAGCACGGAGTACGCACCGCCCGTGTCGGGCACGTGCAGCAGGAGCGGCCCGCCCGACAGGTCGAGCTGCGCGATCGAGTAGATCGTGTCGTTGTTGACGCTCACGAACGGCTCGTCGGGTGTCGCAAGCGACGGGCTGTGCGCGAACGCGTTGAACCCGGCCGCGGGCAGCGCCCCCATGCCGTGCTCGGCGATCGCCTGCAACGACGACACGTTGTACACGAGCGGATAGCCGAACACGTACGCGTCGACCAGATGACGCTCGGTCCAATCCATGCGACCCCTCCCCCGGTCCCGGCATCGGTCGGTGCGCCGGGCACTGCTCACAGGCTAGCGGGCGCGCCGCCGTTCGAGCGAGACGCGGCGGCGGGAGCCCGCGAGTGCGGCTGAGCGCCTGACGTGATGGAGTCCACCGGCGCTCCACTCAGGCTCGCTCGCTACGCTGGTTCGATGTCGTTCGATCCGCGCAGCATCCCGGTCGACCCCGCCGCTTCGGCGGCGCTTGCCCGCCGCGGACTCGAATACCGACTGCTCGATCCCGACGACCACGACGCGATGCGCGCCTGGATCGATGCCGAGCATCGCGGCTTCCACCACGCTCGGCTGCGCGACCTCGATCGTGACTTCGCGCTCGCGGTGGCCACCGAGCGCCGCGTGCACGGCGTCTACGATCCGCAGGCCGCCGACCCGGCCGTGCCCGTCGCCACGGTCGACGGCTGGCCGACGGGCCTGAGCGTGCCGGGCGGGCGCAGCGTCGACGCCTGGGCCGTGAGCGCTGTCACGGTCGCGGCGACGCACCGCCGGCGGGGTATCGCCCGGGCGCTCATGGAGGGCGAGCTCGCCAACGCCCGCAACGCCGGCGCCGCCGTCGCCATGCTCACCGTCACCGAGGCCACGATCTACGGGCGTTACGGCTACGCCCCGGCGGCGAAGGCCGCGACGGTCACGGTCGATCGTCGACGCACGCACTGGATCGGGCCGGATGCTCCGGGCCGCGTGCACTTCGTCGAGCCCACCGCCCTCCGCGACACCGCGGCCGCGATCACCCGCCGCGCCGTCGCACGCACGCCCGGCGAGGTCGACCGGTGGCCGGGCCTCCTCGATCGGGCACTCGGCCTCGTCGACCCCGACGGAGACGCCGCCAGGCGCCTGCGTGCCGTGCGCTACGACGACGAGCACGGCCAGGCCCAGGGCTTCGTCACCTACCACATCACGCGCGAGCCGAACGAGCCCGGCTTCGTCGAGTTCGACTTCCTCGTCGCCGCGACCGACGACGCCGAACGGGCGCTCTGGCGCTTCCTCGTCGAACAGGACTTCGTCACGGGGGTCCGCGGCCGGCTGCGTTCGGTCGACGAGCCGTTGCCCTGGCTCCTCGAGGATCCGCGAGCCGTCACGCTGACCGACGTCGTCGACCACCTGTGGGTGCGCATCCTCGATCCCGTCGAAGCGCTCACCGCCCGCCGGTACGGAATCGCGGGAACGCTCGACCTCGAGATCGACGACCCGCTGCAGTACGCGAACGGCCGATTCCGGCTCGTCGTCGGCGAACGCGGCCGGGCCGAGGTGGAACGCCTCGCCGACACGGCGGCACCGGCGCGGCATGCCCTGAAGCTCGGCGTGCAGGAGCTCGGCGCGATCTACCTCGGCGGCGTTCGACCGTCGGTGCTCGCGCGCGCCACGCGGATCACGGCCCCGGCGGGCTCGCTCACGCTCGCCGACCGCATGTTCGCGGCCGAACGCACGCCCCACCTCAGCATCTGGTTCTGAGGATCCCGGGTCGGTCTCGACGTCGGAAATCGCCCCCTTTCGGGGGTCATCGTGAGAGCGCTCCCCGGGCAGCCTGCCGGACTTCGGGTATCCGCCGACCGACCGGTCGGTGAGGTTACCCAAGTGTTATCAACCGATTTGTTCGGCCCGTCCACAATTGCGGCATCATGGCCTGTGCCGCCGCCGAGGACGACGACGGCACCACGAGGGGTCGACCTCACGTCACAGAAGGAGAGCGCAATGAAGTCAGCTTCATTGGTCTCTGCCGTCGCACTCGCGGGAGTATCCGCGCTGCTGCTGGCAGGTTGTTCGGGCGGCGCCGGAGACGGAGACGGCGGGGGCGACGCGGCAGCGACGCGCGCCTGCGTCATCCTTCCCGACGCCGCGTCATCGCCGCGTTGGGAGAACAACGACCGTCCGTACCTCGAAGACGGCCTCGAAGCCGCGGGGTTCGAGACGGACATCCAGAATGCCCAGGGCGACACGAACAAGTACGCCACGATCGCCGACCAGCAGCTCAGCAAGGGCTGCGGCGTGATGCTGCTCGTCGACTACAACGGTGCGGGTGCCGCGGTCGCCGAGAAGGCGAAGGCCGAGGGCATCCCCGTGATCGCCTACGACCGCCCCATCGAGGGCGCCGACTACTACGTCTCGTTCGACAACCTCGAGGTCGGGCGCCTCGAGGGCCAATCGGTCGTCGAGGGCCTCGAGGCCGCGGGCAAGGACCCCGCCACCGCGACGGTCGTCTACATGGGCGGCGACCCGGCCGATGGCAACGCGAAGATGTTCCACGACGGTGCCGTCGAGGTCATGGAGGCCGCCGGAATCTCGCCGGCCGCCGAGCCCCCTGGCGTGTGGGATGGCGAGAAGTCCGCGACGAACTTCGAACAGGCGCTCACGTCGCTCGGCGGCCAGGTCGACGCGGTCTGGGTGGCCAACGACACGAACGCGGCCGGCGTCATCACGATCCTCGACAAGAACGGCCTGACCGTGCCGGTCTCCGGCCAGGACGCGTCGATCGCGGGCCTGCAGAACGTGCTGCTCGGCAAGCAGACCGCCACGGTCTACAAGCCGATCAAGCTCGAGGCGGATGCCGCGGTCGAGCTCGCCGTCGCGCTCCTCGAGGGCGAGACCCCCACGGCCGACCAGGAGCTCGAAGACGGCACGCCGTACATCGCGGTCACGCCGATCCTCGTCGGTCCCGAGGAGGTCGTGCAGGTCGTCGAGGCCGGCGACGCCGACCCCGCCGAGCTCTGCCAGGGCGAGGTGCAGGCCAAGTGCGCTGAGTACGGCATCGAGTAGTCGCACGATCGAAGGGGCCCCGGGGCGCGCGACGCGCCGCCCCGGGGCCCCGATCCCACCTCCCGGCCTCGGCCGCCGGGTGCCACACTGAGAGCCGAGACAGCGTCGTCGAAAGGAACCGGCATGGATGCGAGCCTGAACGCGGGCGCGCCGATCATCGAACTGCAGGGGGTCGTCAAGAGCTTCGGCCCCGTGAGCGTGCTCAAGGGGGTGGACCTCAGGGCATACCCCGGCAAGGTCACCGCACTGGTCGGCGACAACGGGGCCGGCAAGTCGACCCTCATCAAGGGCCTCGCGGGCGTGCAGCCCTACGACGCGGGCTCGGTGCGTTTCGACGGCCAGGAGGTCGAGCTGCACACGCCGCGCGATGCCGCGCGCCTCGGCATCGAGGTCGTGTACCAGGACCTCGCCCTCTGCGACAACCTCGACATCGTGCAGAACATGTTCCTCGGCCGAGAGGAGACCGAGTTCGGCACGTTCGACGAGGGACGTATGGAGCGCGAGGCATCCGACACCCTCCGTTCGCTCTCGGTGCGCACCGTGAAGTCGGTGCGGCAGAAGGTCGCCAGCCTCTCGGGCGGTCAGCGGCAGACGGTCGCGATCGCCCGCGCGGTGCTGAAGAAGGCCCGCGTCGTCATCCTCGACGAGCCGACCGCCGCGCTGGGCGTCGCGCAGACCGAGCAGGTGCTGCACCTCGTGAAGCGCCTCGCCGAACAGGGCGTCGCGGTCATCATCATCAGCCACAACCTCGCCGACGTCTTCGCGGTCGCCGATCACATCAGCGTGCTCTACCTCGGGCAGATGGTCGCCTCGCTCGAGGCGGCCGAGACCTCCCGCGACGACGTCGTCGGCTACATCACGGGCACGAAGGTGCAGCAGGGAGCCACCGCATGACCTCGCAGACACCGGCCCCGGGCACGGTCGCGCCCGACACCTCGGTCACCGACGTCGCGTCGGACCTCATCGGCAGCGGCCAGGAGGGCACGATCGCCGATCAGGTCCGCGCGTACCTGCAACGCCTGCGAAGCGGCGACATGGGCGCCCTGCCGGCGGTCGGCGGTTTCGTGGTGCTGACCATCCTGTTCAGCTTCCTCAGTCCGTTCTTCCTCACCGAGCGGAACTTCGCCAACCTCCTCACCCAGGCTGCCACGCTCGTCATGCTCGGCATGGCGCTCGTGTTCGTGCTGCTCCTCGGCGAGATCGACCTCTCGGCCGGCGTGACGAGCGGCATGACGATGGCGCTGTTCATCGTGCTCGTCAACGTGCACGCCGTGAACTGGATGCTCGCGCTGGTCATCGCCTTCGCCGCCGGCATCCTCACCGGCACGTTCATCGGCTTCTTCGTCGCGAGAGTCGGCATCCCGTCGTTCGTCGTGACCCTCGGCCTGTTCCTCGGGTACCAGGGCCTGACCCTCATGATCATCGGCGCCGGCGGGCTCTACCGGGTGCAGATCCCCGAGATCAGGGCCATCCAGAACTCGAACATGCCGGTCTGGGCGGGTTGGGTGATGCTCGGCGTCATCCTCGCCGTCTCGGCCGCGACCTCCTTCTGGGACCGGTCACGACGCAGGCGCGCCGGCGTGCCGAACCGCACGATCGCGCTCGTCTGGATCAAGCTCGGCGTCATCGCGGTCATCGGCGGCGCCGTCGTCGCCATCCTGAGCCGCAACCGCGGCCAGTCGGTCGGCGCCGTCGAGGGCGTGCCGATCGTCGTCCCGATCGTGCTCGTGATCCTCTGGATCGGCACGTTCGTGCTCGACCGGACCAAGTTCGGCCGGTACCTCTACGCGATCGGCGGCAACGCCGAGGCGGCACGCCGCTCGGGCGTCAAGGTGATGCTGGTGCGGTGGAGTGCGTTCATCGTCTGCTCGTCGCTCGCGGTCGTCTCGGGCCTGTTCTCGATCAGCAAGGTCGGCGCGGTCGACGCGGCGGCGGGTCGCGAGATCGTGCTCTCGGGCGTCGCGGCCGCGGTCGTCGGCGGCGTGAGCCTCTTCGGTGGACGAGGCCGCCTCCTGCACGCGGCGATCGGCGCCCTCGTGATCGCCGTGATCACGAACGGCCTCGGGCTGCTCAACCTCCCTGCGGGCGTCAACCTCGTGGTCACGGGCGGCGTCCTCATCCTCGCGGCGACCGTGGACGCGGTGTCCCGGGTTCGCGCGGGCGGCTCGATCCTTCGGACCTGACAGCGTGCCATGTTCGGCGTGCCGGGCGGCGCGCGGTCCGCGTCGGAGGCACTGTTCCCTCCGACAGGGTGGTGCCGAAGTCCCGAAGTCCCGAAGTCCCGAAGTCCCGAAGTCCCGAACTGCCGAAGTCCGGAAGTCCCGAAGTGCCGCGGTACCTAGGTGCCGAAGTGCCGCGGTGCCGAAGTGCCGCGGTGCCGAAGTGCCGCGGTACCTAGGTGCCGAAGTGCCGCGGTACCGAAGTGCCGCGGTGCCGCGGTGCCGAAGTCCCGAAGTCCCGAAGTGCCGAAGTGCCGCGGTACCTAGGTGCCGAAGTGCCGCGGTGCCGAAGTGCCGCGGTACCGGAGGGCCGGAGTGCCGAAGTGCCGGAGTGCCGCGGTGCCGCGGTGCCGCCTCCTGTTCGAAGGAACTGTCGTCGGCGTGATGCTGGAATCCGCCGCGCGCCTCGAACCTCGACTCACAGCACGTCCTGGCGGGGGAACACCACCTTCTCCACGATGATGATGAGCGACGCCGCAACGGGAATCGCGACGAGCGCGCCGAGCACTCCGCCGAGCGTTCCGCCGGCGATCGCGGCGATCACCACGAGCGCTCCCGGCACGGCGACGGCGCGGCTCATGATGCGAGGGCTCAGCACATAGGCCTCGACCTGCATGTAGACGAGGTAGTAGATCGCCGCGGCGAGGGCGGTCGCGGGCGACGCGGCGAGGCACACGAGGGTGATGATGATCGCGCCCGTGAGCGTGCCCACGAGCGGCACGAGCGAGGCGAGGAACGCGATGAACGCGAGCAGGATCGGGGCCGGCGCGCCGATGATCGACAGGTAGATGAGGCTGAGCACGCCGTTCAGCCCGCCGAGGCTCAGCTGCCCGATGACGTAGCGCCCGACGGAACCCGTGATCTCCTCGGAGACCGAGCGGAAGCCGGGCCGCGAGCTCGCCGGCACGAAGCGCGCCGCGTATCGCTTCATCGAAGCGAGCGACGCGAGGAAATAGAGCATGAGGATCAGCACGATCGTTGCGCCGGTGAAGCCGCCGAGGATGCCGGCGCCCACGGCGAGCAGCCCGCCCGTGAGGCTGCCGAGGTTGTCGGGATCGGCGAGCCAGTCGCCGCCCGCGGTGATCGCCTGCTGGATGGCGTCGCCACCCACGAGCGAGTTCAACCAGCCGACCAGGTCGCTGTCCCTGACGCCTTCGACGATGGCGTCCCAGTCCTCGATGAGGATCTTCGTCTGCTCGATCACGATCGGCACGAGCGTGGCGACGAGACCGACGAACAGGCCGATGACGACTACGACGACGAGCAGGATGGCGAGCCAGCGCGGCAGGTCACGACGCTGCAGCCAGCTCACCACCGGGTCGAGTCCGAGCGCGAGGAAGAGCGCCAGCGCCACGTACAGGATGACGGTGCCGAGTTGCCCGACGATGCCGCCGAGCAGCAGCGCGACGAGCACGCCGAGCGCACCGACGAATCCGATCCGGAACGCGCGGATCCGGATCTCCGGCCCGCGTGACTCGGCGTTTCCCGTGACCTCGGTCGCCGGAGGCCCGTCGAGGGGCGCGACACGTCGTCTCCATGTCCACATGCGAGTGACGCTACGCGCTCACGACGACCGACGCGCGCGCCGCGCCGAGCCCGGCTCGGGCACCGACGCGGTTCAGAATCCTCCACCGGTGAGCACCGTCACGACCGCGACGGTGGCGACGACGCTCGCGCCGACGACCGAGCTCACCGCGGCCGCCGCGCGAACGCCGGCCCCGTTCTCGCGGGCGCGCGGCGCGGTACGTCCGCGCGAGCACCCGCGGCCGCGCTTGCCGCGCCCCTCATGGATCATGGAGCGGATCACGTCGCGAAGGGTGGCCGCGACATCGTGCGCCGTGGGGCGCTGCGCGGGATCGTCGTGCGTCATCGCGGCCAGCAGGGCGCGCCACTCCTCGGAGAGCTCCTCGGGGATGGCGGGCGGTCGGTGCAGGCGGGCGAGGGCGGCCTCGATCGCCGAGCCCGTGTATTCTCGTTCCCCGCGCAGGCCCTCGAGCAGCACGAGGCCGAGCGAGTAGACGTCGCTCGGCGGTCCGACCTCCTCGCCTCGCGCCTGCTCGGGCGAGATGTAGGCCGCGGTGCCCATGATGGCACCGTCGCTCGTCATCCGGGCGCCGTCGACGAATTGCGCGACACCGAAGTCGGCGAGCTTCGCGACGAACGTGTAGCCGAGCGCGGGTGTCTCGGCAAGGAGGATGTTCTCGGGCTTCACGTCGCGATGCACGACCGCTCGACCGTGTACGTAGCTCAGCGCATCGGCCATCTGCGCACCGAGGTCGGCGGCCTGCCGTTCGGTCAGCGGACCGCTGGCGAGCCGGTGCGCCAGCGACCGGCCCTCGACGAGTTCCATGACGACGTAGCGGCGCGGGGTGCCGTCGTGCAGGAGCGTGCCGGCATCGTGGACGCCGACGAGGCCGGGGTGACTCATCCCGCTGAGCAGGTTGATCTCTCGCTCGCGGCGGGTGAGGTCTGCGACCGTGCCGGTGTCGTCGCGAAACACCTTGATGGCGACATCGCGACCGAGTTCGGTGTCACGCGCGAGGTATACGTCGGCCATGCCGCCCGACCCGAGGTGCTCACGGAACTCGTAGCGGAGCCGCGGCGGATGCCCGGGCGGGCTTGCCGCCACATGTGGGTCGGTCATGGTCTGCTCCCTGCTTTCCGTACGTCTCGAGCGCGTGGCGCAAGCCTGAGACTCATCCCATGTGTACCTCAAGGCTATCCACGCACCGCATCGCACCAAGGGCCTTGACAGATCGGCTCCCGGATGCCTCCACCGGCCATGTCTCGGTGATCCGCGCCGTGCCCCATGATGGGTGGGGGCCGTCAGTTCACGCCCGGATCCGAGGAGCAGCATGTCCGACGCCGCCGCGGTGGGCTTCCGTTCCGAGCGCGGGCCGATCCTCATCGCCCTCATGCTCTCGACGGGGCTCGTCGCCATCGAGGCGACCATCCTGGCGACGGCGGTGCCCACCATCGTGGCCGACATCGGCGGCTTCGCCCAGTTCCCGTGGCTCTTCTCGATCTTCCTGCTCGCCCAGGCCGTCTCGGTGCCCGTGTACTCGAAGCTCGCCGACACCGTGGGTCGCAAGCCCATCATCCTCACCGGGATCGGGTTCTTCCTCCTCGGGTCGGTCCTCGGCGGCCTGGCGTGGGACATGACCTCGCTCATCGTGTTCCGGGCGGTCCAGGGGCTCGGCGCGGGCGCCGTGCTCCCCCTCGCGGTCACCATCACGGGCGACCTCTACTCGATACGCGAGCGGGCGCGCGTGCAGGGCTACATCGCGAGCGTCTGGGCCGCGTCATCCGTCATCGGACCCTCGCTCGGAGGCCTGTTCGCGGAGTTCCTCAGCTGGCGGTGGATCTTCTTCGTGAACCTCCCGCTCGGCGCCGTCGCCGTGTGGATGCTCGTCAGGAACTACCACGAGACCGTGGAACGCCGGCGCCACCGCATCGACGTCGCGGGTGCTCTCGTGCTCACGGTGGGGCTCAGCCTCCTGATCCTCGCGGTGCTCGAGGGCGGCCAGGGGTGGGCCTGGCTGTCGTGGCAGAGCCTCGGCTCGTTCGGCCTCGCCGCCGCACTGTTCGTCGCGTTCGTGCTGATCGAGCGGCGTGCGGCGGAACCCGTGCTGCCGCTCGGCATCTTCTCGCGGCGCCTCATCCTCACCACCTCGCTCATGTCGTTCGGCATCGGTGCGGTCCTCATCGGCCTCACGTCGTACGTGCCGACGTTCCTCGAGGTCACGGCCGGTGCGACGCCGCTCGTCTCCGGCCTCGCGGTCGCCGCGCTCACGCTGGGGTGGCCGCTGTCCGCCTCGCAGTCGGGCCGCCTGTACCTTCGCATCGGCTTCCGCGCGACGGCGCTCATCGGACTCGTCGTCCTCGTGCTCGGGGCTGCCGGGCTCGTCGCCGCGACGGCGGCACCGAATCCGTGGACGACCGCCCTCGCGTGCTTCGTCGTGGGCCTCGGTCTCGGCCTCGTCGCGTCGCCCGCGCTGATCGCGGCGCAGTCGTCGGTGCCGTGGACCGAGCGGGGCGTCGTGACGGGGGCCAACATGTTCCTCCGCTCCATGGGCAGCGCGGTCGGCGTCGCGATCTTCGGCGCCGTGGCGAACGGCGTGATCGCCGGGTCGGGACTCGGCGAGCACTCGCCGGCGGCGATCCAGGCGGCGTCCACCGCTGTGTTCACGGGCGTCCTGATCGCGGCGGCGGCGACGGTCATCGGCGCCCTCGCGATGCCGCGGAGCCACGTGGACGACATCGAGCATCGCCCGCTCGGCGACGCCACCCCCGGTGATTCGACCGCAGACGGCGCCACCGCCGACGGCAACGTCGCCGGCTGACGAACCTTCCGCGCCGCGACAAGGCGGCCCCTCAGCCCGCGCCCGCGATCAAGCGCTCGACGAACCAGAACAGCCCGGCCGCGCCCACGGCGGCTCCCGCCACGAGCGTCGCGGGACGTCCGCCCGCCGTACGCCGGAGCAGCACCAGCAGCGGGAACGCCACGGCGATGAGGGCGAGCTGCACGACCTCGATGCCGAGGTTGAAGGCGAGGAGCGACCACAGCAGACCCCACGACCATTCCCCGTCGATGCCGAGCGCGCCGGCGAAACCGAGACCGTGCAGCAGCCCGAAGGCGAAGACGACGGGCAGGCGCCAGCGCGCCGACGGTTCGCGGCGCGAGAGCGCGGCGGCGGCCGCGGCGACGATCGACAGCGCGATGACCGGTTCGACGATCGCTGCCGGAAGGTGCACGAGGCCCATGCCGGCGAGGAGGAACGTGACACTGTGCGCGACCGTGAAGGTCGTCGCCGTGATCACGATGCCGCGCAGGGTGCGCGCGCCGAGGAGGATCGCAACGAGGAAGAGTACGTGGTCGAGGCCGAGGAGCAGATGCTCGGCCCCCAGCAGTAAGAACTCGCCGAACGCGAGCCCGTGGTCGTCGAGCACGACCGTCGGCGCCGCGGCGACGAGCACCGCGCTGCCCTGCACGCCGCCGTCGAGATCCCACTGCACGATGGTCTCGGTGCTGTGCACGAACCCCTCGGCGTCGGGGAAGAGCGCGCTCGACACCGAGAGGGCACCCGACTCGAGCCCCCGGCAGTCGAAGGCGTAGTGCACCAGGGCGAAGGCCCGATCGTTGCGATCGCGGATGTCCCAGGCTCCGACCCGGTGCGGAGTGCATCGCTCCCCCTCCGCGTCGAGCGCGAACCGGTCGCCGACGTAGGTGTCGACGGCCTCGGCGTTCAGGGCGAGCTGGCGCAGCTGCTCGACCCGATCGGTCGCCTCGTACGCCTCGGCGTAGAGCCACGCCGACTTCATCAGCAGGTCGTACTCCAGCTCGAGCTCGACCGTGACGCGAGTGTCGTCGCGTTCGACGGTGGCGTAGGCGTCGGAGGTGGAGTCGTGTCCCCACGCCGGCGCGGCAGGCAGCAGCAGCGAACCCAGCACGACGGCGAACGCCGCCGCGGCCCGGAGCACCGGACCGCGGCGGCGGGGTCTCGCGACGATCACCGGGTGCCGGCCGCGTCCTGCCCGAAGAACGGCAGGAGCTCGGAACCCGCGTCCGGCGTGCCGGGCCGGCCCGCGGCATCCCTCGTAATGAGGACCGACGGCTCCGACGTGCTCGTGCCGCCGCCGACCGACCGGGCTGTGACGATCCAGGCATACGCGGTGCCGGCCTTCAGCTTCGTCCACTCGACGGAGGCGACCTCGCCCGACGCGACGGTCGCCTCGCCGATGACGGCGGTCGGCACGTAGAGCGCCACGGCGTCGGTGCTGAAGCTCGTCATGCGGCTGGTGAGGTCGATCGGCAGCACCAGGTCGTCCTCGCTGCCGTCGTAGCGGTGCCGGTCGTCGTACTCGGTCGCCCCGAACTCGTCGAGGAGCGGCGAGTACGTGTCGACGTGCATGATCGACCGTTCGACGTCGATCTGCAGCATCCGGAAGAAGCTCGCACCGAACCGCAGCTGGGCATCGGGCGCGTACCCGCCGATCTCCGTCAGGCCGAGGCGGTCGGCCGACACCGTGTAGAACTGGTAGTCCGCGAGGAGCTCGACCACGCCGTGGTCGATCTCACCGACGTTCGGCTTCACGTTGGTGCCCACGCCGTGCTCGTGGCCCGCGAGGATCAGGAACACGTTGGGGTTGTCGGCGACCACCCGGTCGTAGAGCATCGCCCCGTCGGGTGCGGTGAACCGCGCGTTCCGGCCGTCGGGCTGCGTGCTCGGCGCGAGGTAGTCGTGCGAGAGCAGGATGCCGTTGCGGTCGGAGAACTGCTTGAACACGCCGTCGGCCCACTCGGCCTCCTCGCGCGTCACACCGTACGAGAGGCCGACCACGACGAAGTCCAGCCCGCCTGCCGAGAACAGGTCGTAGTGGTTCTGATTGTCGCCCTCCCGCCACGAGCCGCCGTACTCCGCCTGCTGCCACGCTCCCGCGGCCGCCCGGTAGCGGTCGGGTCCGAAGTAGCGGTTGTAGATCGCCTCCGGTCCGTTCTCGGTGCCCGACCGGTTGTCGTGGTTGCCCGC
The DNA here is from genome assembly GCF_004959775.1 of Agromyces sp. H66. GTDB lineage: Bacteria > Actinomycetota > Actinomycetes > Actinomycetales > Microbacteriaceae > Agromyces. Next base: position 315,437 of record NZ_SJZG01000001.1, on the reverse strand, counting down.
GATCACGCCGTTCGGCACGCCGGCGTCGTCGAGGGTCGCGTGCGCGTCGGAGGACACCTCGAACTCGCCGACGACCTGCTCCTGCATCGCGTCGCTGGCGGGCGTCCGGATGTTGTTCTCGATGAGGTCGCCCGTGTGCGCGACGTAGGCGATCCTGCGGGACTCGGCGTTCGCCGCGATCCACTCGGTGACGCCGGCGTACGCCGACTCCCAGATCGCACGCTCCTCGGGCGTCTCCTGTTCGACGGCACCTTCCGAGAGGTACTGGGTGTCGGTGAAGTGCGCGATGGAGAAGTCGTACTCGGCTGGGTCGGCGAACCCGTCGCCGGCCTCCGCCTGCAGGTCGTCGGCGAAGGGATCCTCGCCGGTCACCATGACGTGCACCTGCTGCTGGTCGAGATAGCGGTCGTCCACCTCGGCCGTGAGCTCGGTCGGTCCTTCGGCCGCACCGCGGCTGCTGGCGAGCGCGTCCCACGTGGAGGTCTCGAGGTTCCAGGCACGAAGGGTGGCGACGCGGTCGGGGTCGATCGTGCCCGCCCAGCGGAGCACGGGTGCCTGCACGTGGCCCTTGACCATCACGTCGAAGCGCTGGAACGCGACGTCACGGGACGCGTCGGTGTCGAGCGTGATGCCGTCACCTGGCAGAAGCGCCGGCGCACCGGCCACGACCTGCTCACCCTCCACGCGCAGGGTGGTGGGGATGCCCTGCGACGTGCCCTGCCAGACCTGGTTGGGCGTGAGGATCTCGGCCTGCGAGAACGTCGCCGTCACGTCGCCACCGTCGGGCTCTGCGACCCTCGCCGCGAGCAGGGCCGGGTCGGTGACATCCGTCGAGCCGGATGCCGGTGCGAGCTCGGCGGGCACGTCGGGGATGCCCGCCGACGTGAACACGATCTCGCGGGTCGCACCGTTGCCGAGGCCGTCGACGGCCGTCACGGCGATCGTGTGCTCACCCGCGCCAAGACCCGGGCCGACGAGGTCGCCCGGCGCGACGGTCTGCCCGTCGAGGGTGATCTCGGGGCCCGAGAGGATGCCCGAGGCATCCTCCAACTGCAGGTCGAGCGGCACGGCCTGCGTGATGACCGCGCCCGCCGCCGGCACGCTCGAGGCCACGGCCGGGCCCGAGTTGTCGGTGATGAGCAGGCGCGTGGCGACCTCGCCCGTGGTCGAGGCGGCGGCGATCTCGTGCTCGCCGTCGGCGAGCACGGTGGTGTCGACATCGGCTCGCAGGCCCTGTGCGGGTGCCTCGACCGTGAACTCCAGCCTCGCCTCGCGCAGCAGGGTGGCGTTGCTGCCGCAGTTGCCGTCGCCCATGCGGTAGGAGCCGGCGAGGCCCACGCCGACGGCGGTGCCGGCGGCCGGCGTGAGCGCGAACGCCGAGACGACGTAGTCGTCGCGGTTGGCGCCGCACGAGGTCTGGAAGGTGCCGGTGACGAAGTCGATGGTGTTCGAACCGGGGCGCAGCCACTCGTTCGGGAACACCACGTCGACGCGCCGGTTCGCATGGTCGCCGCCGAGGTCGAGCTCCATGCCGTTCACGACCACGTAGCTGTGGTACCTCGCCTCGATGGAGTTCGACGCGACGTTGAAGCTCAGCACCGCATCGCCCGCCCCGAGCACGGGAGCCGCGCCGGCGTCCGCGCCGTCGACGGAGAGCGAGGCGACGCCACCGTCGGCGTCGACCCGCTGGGTGGCGAAGACCGGCTGCACGCCCGTGGCGATGGTGCCGTCGGCCGGCGTGACGTACGGTGCCCCGACCGGGGCGTTCTTCACGGTGACCGTGCGGGTGGCGGTCGCGCCCGACGCGGTGGTGGCCACGATCGTGTGCGAGCCGTTGGCTACCGTCGTCGTGTCGAGGTCGGTCGAGAGCCCGGTCGTGCGCTGCGGATCGCCGAGGACGAAGAACGACAGCTCGGCGTCGAGGAGCTTCGAACTGTTCGAACCGCAGTTGCCGTCGCCGAGGTTGAAGCTGTACTCGTTCTCCTCGCCGTCGGCGACCTCGCCGAGCAGTTCGAGGCCGACGTTCGAGACCACGAAGTCGTCGTGGTTCACTCCGCAGGACGTGTTGATGGTGCCGGTGACGAAGGTGATGGTGTTCTCGCCCTGCACGAGCACCTCGTTCGGCACCTCGAGATCGACGCGCTCGTTCACCAGGTCGCCGAGGTCGATGCGGTGCTCGCCGTTGACGAGCACGTGGTTGCCGTAGCGCTGCTCGATGGAGTTCGTGCCCACGTCGAAGCGCAGGTGCGAGACGCCGACGGTCGGCGTCGCGTCGAGCTCCGCGCCGTCGAGCGTGAGCGATGTGACGTCATCGTCGGCCACCACGGGAGTCGCCGCGATGGTCGTCGTGCCCTCGAGCCAGCTGCCGTCGGCCGGGACGACGAGCGGCGGCACGAGCTCGGCGGGCGTCGGCTTCGTCGCCGGCAGCGGACCGGCGAGGGATGCCGCGGAGGCCGTCTGCACGGGCGCGACCGCCAACCCCAGTCCGAGCACCGCGGTGACCGCCACCGCGAGCATCCCGGCGACCGGCTCGCCGCCGCCGCCTCGTTCGTTCCTCCAGCGCATGCCGGTGACCCTCCTGCTGTCGTCCGAGCCCCGCCGTCGCGGCAGGGCGCTCCCGGATGTCACGCTGGCCAGCGCGGGTGAACACTCGGCGTGCGACCGACGACCACTCGGGGTCGAAACGGAGAACGGTTCCCGAGCCCCGCTCAGCGCAGCCCAGCGGGCCCGATGACCTCGCGCTCGAACGTGCGCACCCACCGGTCGCCCGTCTCGCGGAACTCCGCCCGCGTCGAGAACCGGTAGTGGTAGGCGCGCGCCCGCACCCACCGCGGCGGCGCCCCGTCGAACGGATCGACCGCGAGCAGGCGCAGCGTCGGGGCATCCGCTTCGAGCAGGCGCGCGAGGAACATCTCGAACCAGGGCTCCCACATGCGCCCGAGCGGCAGGAACCACATGAGCCAGTCGAGCCGCAGGTGGTACGGCGCCCACTGCCGCGGGATGGCGCGCACGTCGCCGGGCTTGCCCTTGAAGTGGTATTCGCGCCACTCCGAGTCCTCATCGGGCGCGTCGGCGAGCGTGCCCTCGACGATGAACTCGATGCGCCGCTTCGTCACGGTGCCGAACGCGCCGTAGGCGTTCACGAGCATCCAGCGGTTGAAGCTCGCGTTCATCAGTTGCCGCCGCGAGAGCAGGTTCTGCACGGGTCTCACGCTGAGCACGAGGAGCAGCACGGTCACCGCGGCGACGATGATGAACCACCACAGCGGCGTGGTCGCGGCATCCGTGCCCAGGTCGGTCGGGATCGCAGGGATCAGCCAGTGCCACACCGAGTCCGAGATGGCGGATGCCCCGAGCACCACCGTGATCCAGTTCAGCCACGCGAAGTTGCCGGTCACGATGAGCCAGAGCTGGGTGAGCACGATGACCGCGGCCGCGGCGGAGCCGATCGGCCCGGGCACGAAGAGGAGGAACGGCACGACGAGCTGCGCGAAGTGGTTGCCGAGCACCTCGCCCTTGTGGAACCACGTCGGCAGCAGGTGCGCCTGTCGGCTCAGTGGGCCGGGCATCGGCTGCGTCTCGTGGTGGTACATGAGCGCCGTGAGGTCGCGCCATTCGCTGCCGCCGCGGATCTTGATCATGCCGGCTCCGAACTCGAGCCGGAAGACGAGCCACCACACCGCGACGAGGATCAGGATCGACGGCGGCTGGTCGTTCGAGCCGAGGAACGCCATGATGAACAGCGCCTCGCAGAGGAGCATCTCCCAACCGAAGCCGTAGAACGTCTGGCCGACGTTCACGATCGAGAGGTAGAGGATCCAGAGCGCACCGAACACGAGCATGGGCACCCATGGCGGCCCCAGCTGCGGGAGTCCCACGACGACGGATGCCGCGAGCACGAGCCCGGTGACGGCGACCGCGACGAGGCGGCGGTCGGTGTAGCCCCAGCGGAACAGGCTCGGGCCTCGGAGTCTCGACGCGATCCGGAGGAGCTCGGGCACCGGCAGCAGTCCGTGCTCGCCGAGGAGGGGACGGAACTGGTTCAGCGTGGAGAGGAACGCGACGAACGCGAGCGCCGCGACCCCTCGCTGCAGCACCTGGCGGGCGATCTCGTAGTCATGCGCGTCGAACCAGTCGAGCCAGTCCACGCCCTCACGCTACCGCGAACCCCGCAGTTTGAGGAGGCGCGTCCGCGGCCTACCCCGGGAAGCCGATCCCGAACCGCTCGCGCAGCGCGAGGCGCGCCGCCCACCAGCCGTTCATGCCGTGCACGGCCGGCCCGGGCGGGGTCGCGCTCGAGCAGAGGTAGACGCCGGGCACCGGCGTGCGCCACGGCGCGGGCGACACCACGGGCCGTTTCACGAGCTGCGCCATCGTCAGTTCACCGGCGTAGATGTCACCGCCGACGTAGTTGGGGTTGTGCTCGGCGATCTGGGTCGCCGTGCTCGACGCCGACGCGAGGATCGTGTCCCGGAACCCGGGCGCGAACCGCTCGATCTCCGCCGTGATCAGCTCGGTGGCATCGAGCGTCGAGCCCGCCGGCACGTGCGTGTACGCCCACAGCACGTGCTTGCCCGCCGGCGCCCGGGTCGGGTCGGCGACGCTCGGCTGCGTCACGAGCACGTACGGATGCCGCGCCGGCGCGCCGTCCGCTCCGGGTTGGTAGCCACGCCGCACGGCGTTCTCGGCCGCCGCCATCTCGGCCCGCGATCCGCCGACGTGCACGGTCGGCGCGAGTCGCACGTCGGGATTCGCCCAGGGCACCGGCCCATCGAGCGCGAAGTCGACCTTCGCGACGCCGGACCCGTATCGGTAGCGGCGCAGCGCCCGGGCGTACCGCGCCGGCAGGTCGGCCGTGAACAGCAGGTCGGGTGCGGTGTCGAGCAGGACAGCCCGGGAATCGGACACCTCCGAGAGGCGCGACACCGGGGCATCCGTCACGATCTCCCCGCCCAGCGCGCGCAATTCGTCGGCGAGCGCGTCGGCGATGGCTTGCGATCCACCGGCGGGGAATCCCCAACCTGCGCCGTGCGCGTGCATCGCGAGGAGGAGTCCGGCGCCTGCCGACGGCAGCGAGGGCATGCCGCCGGCGGCATGTGCGACGACCCCGGTGAAGAGCGCGGGCGCGACATCCCCATCGAACCGAAGGTTCCACGCCGACGTACCCTGCTCGAGCGCGCGCAGGCCGAAGCGCACCGCGGCGATCGGGTCGCGCGGCACGCGCAGCAGCTGCGACCCCGTGAACGACACGACGCCCCGCCGCCGCGCGAGGAGGGGGCCGATGAGCCGGCGCCACGCCGGGCCGTCGGCACCCAGGGCGTCGACCGTGCGGTCGAGGTCTCGCCAGGCCACTCCAGCACGACCACCGTCGAGCGGATGCGCGTACGAGACCTCGGGCACGATCCAGTCGATCCGGTCGAGGAGGCCGAGCCGCCGGAACACGGGCGAGGCGAGCGCCGCCGGATGCACCGCCGAGCACACGTCGTGCCGGAACCCGGGCAGGGTGAGTTCGGCCGTTCGCACCCCGCCGCCGATCGTCGGGGCGCCCTCGAGCACGCGCACCGAGAGTCCCGCGCGCGCGGCCACGACCGCGGCGACGAGCCCGTTGGGCCCGCTCCCCACGACCGTGACGTCGATCACGCGATCAGGGCCCGGCTCAGAAGGAGTTCAGGTAGACCCACGGCAGGCGGTCCATCATGAGCCGGTGGCGGTTGCCCTCGGCGTCGGGAGCGTCGTCGGGCACGTCGGGGTCGAGCTCCTGCCGTTCCCGTTCGGCCTCGTACTCGTCGTCCTCCTGCCAGAGGATCATGGTGCCGTCGTCGCTGAATCGCGAGACGTACGGGCGGACGTCGCCCGAGCGCAGCTCCGCGAGGGCCTCGTCGACGGATGCCGCGTCCTTCAGCCCGTGCAGCGTCACCCACGTCGGCGGCCACAGCGACATCGAGCCGGCGCTGTGGCGATCGATGGCGTCGATGGGCCGGATCCACTCGACGGCCATCACCTCGTCGGGATCGGGACGGATCTCGCCGTCGGGCACGCGTACGGCGAAGAACGTGGTGCTGAGTCGCTTCTGGGTGGTGGTCGGCGGCGGTGTCCACCGCGAGAACGCCACGAGCTCGTCGGCGTCGAGCTCGAGTCCGAGCTCCTCGCGCGTCTCGCGTACGGCCGCGCGGCGCGCGGCCTCCTCGGTGTCGACCGGGCCGCCCGCGGCGTCCTCCTCGTCGACGGCGCCGCCGGGGAAGACCCACGCCCCGGCGAACGAGCCGCGGTCGCGCGGTCGCTCGGCGAGGAGCACTTCGAGGCCGCGTTCCCCGTCGCGAAGCATCACGACGGTCGCGGCCGAGCCAGGAACCTCGTCGTTGGTGAGTGATTCAAGGTCGCTGTCCATGGACTCAGACTAGGCGCGTCGAGCCACTCGCGCACGGGTACGGCGCGCCCGCGGCGAAACGGCGCGGCTACACTGCCGACATGGCTGAGGCATCCGTCGGCGGCGACGCCGTCTCCCGATTCGCGACGCTCGTTCGGGCGCCCAACCCCGGACCCATGACGCTCGACGGCACGAACTCGTACGTGCTGCGCGCACCGGGCTCGCAGGGAGTGGTCGTGGTCGATCCAGGGCCGTCGGATGCCGCGCACCTGCGCCGCCTCGCCGATGCGGGCCGCGTCGAACTGGTGCTGCTCACGCACCACCACGTCGACCACAGCGAGGCGCTCGCGGAGTTCGCGGCCATGGCGGATGCCCCGGCGCGCGCGATCGATCCGGCGTTCTGCATCGGCGCCGATCCGCTCGTCGACAGCGAACGCATCGAGGCGGCGGGACTCGCGCTGCACGTGATCGCGACCCCCGGCCACACGGCCGACTCGGTGTGCTTCGTGCTCCCCGACGACGGCGCGCACGGCGCGGTGCTCACGGGCGACACGGTGCTCGGCCGCGGCACGACGATCATCGCCGACCCCGATGGTGCGCTCGGGCCGTACCTGAACTCGCTGGGGCGGCTCCGAGCACTCGGCGCGACCGGGGACGTGACCGTGCTGCCGGGTCACGGGCCGGTGCTCCCCGATCTCGCGGCGGTCTGCGACGCGTACCTCGCGCATCGCACCGAGCGGCTCGACCAGATCCGCGCCGCCCTCGACCGGCTCGGTGCCGACGCATCGGCCGAGCAGGTGACCGATCTCGTGTACGCCGACACGGATGCCTCGGTGCGAGGTGCAGCCGAGGCATCCGTTCGAGCGCAGCTGCGGTACCTCAGGGGCACCGCGTAGGCGTCACGCCGCGACGGCGAGGCCGCCCGTCCAGTTGATCTTCTCGGCGGCGGCGAGCGTGATCTGCAGGAAGCCGATGGCCTCGAGCTCGCGGGCCCGCTTGAGGCTGCCTGCGTCGACGGCGTCGAGGTCGCCGGCGCGCACGACGTCGGAGAGCGCCTGCTTGGCGTCGGCGTCGTCACCCGCGATGAGCACGGTGGTCGGCCGGCCGCCGACGGTCTTCGACGCGAGCGTCGCGGCGAAGTTCGTGTTGAACGCCTTGAGCACGGTCGACGCGGGCAGGGCCTCGGCGAGCTGGGCGGCCCGCGAGCTGTCGGCGGGGACGACGAGCGAGTCGAAGGTCTCGAAGTCCAGCGGGTTCGTGATGTCGACGACGATCCTGCCCGCGAGCTGGGCGCCGCGCCGGGCGACGATGTCGTCGAGCGCGGTGTGCGGCACGGCGAGCACCACGATGTCGCCCGTGATGGTGTCGGTGTCGCGCGTGACGTACTCGACGGTGTTGCCGCCTGCCGCGACGACGCCGCCGATGGCGCTGCCCATGTTGCCGTTTCCGATGATGCTGACGGTGGTCATGTCGTCCTCTCCGCGCCGTCCGGCGCGATTACTTGTGGGTACAACAAACACCATAACCCCAATTCAGTTGTCGCGTCAACCAATGCGATAGACTGGCGACATGAGCGCCGACACGAGATGGTTGAGCACCGAGGAATCCGCGGCCTGGGTGCGCCTCGTCGCGCTCGCCGAATTGCTCCCCGGCGCGCTCGACGCGCAGCTGCTGCGAGACGCGGGGCTCACGCACTTCGAGTACGTCGCGCTCATGGCACTCGCGGAGGCACCCGACCGCACGATGCGCATGACCGAACTCGCCTCTCGCACCAACGCCACGCTCCCCCGCCTCTCGCACGTCGCGCGCCGCCTCGAGGAGCGCGGGCTGATCCGCCGGTTCCCGTGCCCGACCGACCGGCGCGCCACGAACGCGACGATCACCGAAGCCGGTCTGCAGCTCATCGCCGATGCCGCGCCGGGCCATGTCGAGACGGTGCGCGCCAGCGTGCTCGACGTGCTCACGCCCGAGCAGCTCGAGCAGCTCTACGCGATCGCGGGCGCGGTGCTCGCGCGGCTCGATCCCGACGGGCGGCTCACGGCCACGTCGTGCCAGTTCAGCGAGGGCCCGGCGGTCGCGCGCGCGGGCTGACGCGGCTCCGGGTCGCGCGATCGAAGTCGCAGTCGTGCGACCTCCGCGGCTCCGAAGCCTGCACGACTGCGACCTTTGCGCCGCCGACCGCGCCGCTGCCGCCGACCGCGCCGCTGCCGTGGGCAGCACTGCCCACGGCAGCACTGCCGTGGGCAGCACCCGCCCCGCGGCATCCGTTCACGACGCACGCTGGACGCATGAGCGAAGACCAGTCCACACCCATCCAGCCGATCGACGCCGAACTCACGCGGCGGCTCTACCACGAGCGCATCATCGTCCTCGGCGAGGAGCTCGACCAGGCGGGCGGCAACCGCCTCATCGCCCAGTTGCTCACCCTGTCGGCCGACGACCCTCGCCGCGACATCCGGTTCTGGATCAACTCCCCCGGCGGCTCGGTGCCGGCGATGCTCGCCATCATGGACGTGATGCGCGCCATCCCGAACGACGTCGCGACCATCGCCGTCGGCTGGGCGGCGAGCGCCGGACAGTTCCTGCTCACGGCGGGCACCCCGGGAAAGCGGTTCGCGCTGCCGCACGCGCGCATCCTCATGCACCAGGGGTCGGCCGGCATCGGCGGCACCGCGGTCGACATCGAGCTGCAGGCCGAGGACCTCCGCTACACGCGCGACACCGTGCTCGGCATCACCGCCGAGCTCACCGGCCAGCCGATCGAGCGCATCGCGCAGGACTCGCTGCGCGACCGGTGGTTCACGGCCGACCAGGCAGTCGACTACGGCTTCATCGACCGCGTCGCCCACGAGGTCGAGGAGCTGATGCCGATCCCCGGCCGGGGCGTGATGACCGGCTTGGGGGTGTCGGCATGAGTACCTACACGATCCCCTACGTCATCGAGAAGCGCGGCAACACGGAGCGCTCGCTCGACGTCTACAGCCGCCTGCTGTCGGAACGCATCGTCTACCTCGGCACCGAGATCGACGACGGCGTCGCGAACGTGCTCATCGCACAGCTGCTGCACCTCGCGTCGGAGTCGAGCGAGACGCCGATCAGCCTCTACCTCAACTCGCCGGGCGGCTCGCCGGGCGCGGCGCTCGCGGTCTACGACACCATGCAGCACATCCGGCCGGATGTCGCGACGACGTGCGTCGGCCAGGCGGGCGGGCCCGCGGCGGTGCTCCTCGCGGGTGGCGCGAAGGGCCTGCGGGCGATCCTCCCGCACGGCAAGGTGACGCTGCACCAGCCCGCGTCGCAGGGGCGGGGGACGGTGCCCGACCTGATCCTGCATGCCGACGAGGTACTGCGGGTGCGGGCCGACCTGGAGACGGCGCTCGCGGCCGACACCGGCCAGGATGTCGCGAAGCTGCGTCACGACACCGACCGCGACCTCATCCTGCCCGCGCAGGCCGCCGTCGACTACGGGCTCGCCGACCGCGTGCTCGCGGGCTGACGCGCCCCGCCAGGCGCGGCCGGCGGGGCGGCTGGCGGAGCGGCGCACCGACCCGCGAGGTGCGTCAGGCCGCGAGCAGGAACACGTCGGCGACTGCGCTGGGCGGATGCCCCGGCAGCGCGTCGGCCCGGAATGCCAGCGACGCCTCGAGGAGCAGCCTCTCGCGCCGCTCCGCCTCGCGCCGCTCCTCGTCGAGTCGGGCACCGAGCCGGTCGCCCACGCGGCGCACGACGTCGAACAGTTCCAGCCCGAGCGCATCGGCGACGGACCCGAGGATCTCGCTCGACGGCTCCTTGCGTCCGCGCTCGATCTCGGAGAGGTACTGCGGCGAGACGCCCGCGGTCGCGGCGACCTCGGTGAGGATCCGCTCCTGGTCGAGCCGCTCGCCGCGCAGCACCTCGCCGAGCACGTGCCTCCAGAGCGGCTTCGGCGCGTGCGATCCGGTACCTCGCGTGAACTCGATGACGCTGCCCATGTCGAGAGGCTAATCGCCCATCGCGGCCGTCGACAGGGCGATCCGCTCAGAGCAGAATCCGCTCTTTACGGCGACACCTCGGTGGGAGCACGCTGGGGTGGACGAACGAACGGGCGATCCGCCCCGGTCCGGAGGGAGCGGTGACATGACCGACGTCACGGCGCGCAGGAGCAAGACCTTCGAGTGGGTGGACCCGCTTGCGACGGCCGACCAGGTGATGGGCATGAGCGGCCTGGAGTACATGCACGCGGTCCGCGACGGCACCGCCCCGTGGCCGCCCATGGGCGTGCTGATGAGCCTCGAGATGGTAGAGGCCGAGCACGGCCGCGTCGTGATGACCTGCGCACCCGGTGAGGAGCACTACAACCCGCTCGGCATCGTGCACGGCGGGCTGCTCTGCACGCTGCTCGACACGGTCATCGGATGCGCGACGCACACGACCCTCGAGCAGGGCACCGGCTACACGTCGATCGAGCTCAAGGTCAGCTATCTCCGGCCGGTCACGCTCGACACCGGCTCCCTCACCGCCACGGGAACCGTCGTGAAGGAGGGCCGACGCGTGGTCTTCGCCGAGGGCGGGGTCGTCGACGCCGAGGGCAATCTCGTCGCGACGGCGTCGAGCTCCCTGCTCGTGCTGTCGTCGCGCTGACACGAGCGCGATCGCGACGGCCACGCGCGGGCGCGACGAGGCCCGTGCGACGTGCGCGGCGCGGGTGCGGTCAGTCGGCGCCGGACTCCGACGGAGCGACGAGCCGGGCGAGCACGCGCGTCGAGGCCTCCGCGATGGCCCGCTTCTCATCGGGCTCGAGCAGATCGAGGAAGAGCGAGCGGATGTCGCGGGCGTGATCGCGCATCGCACGCAGCAGCGCCCGCCGGCCCTCGCGCGTGAGCACGACCCAGGAACCACGCCCGTCGGTGTCGCACTCCTCGCGTTCGACGAGGCCGCGGGCGACCATGCGGGTGAGCTGGTGCGAGAGTCGGCTCTTCTCCCAGCCGATCGCGTCGCCGAGCGCGCTCGGGCGAAGCCGGCGCTCGGGCGCCTGGAACAGCGCGAGCATCACGCCGTAGTCGCCCTGCGAGATGCCGGCGTCGCGCTGGAGGCGCCGATCGAGCTCGCGGGCGAGTTCGTGCTGGACGCGCACGAAGTCGGCCCACATGGCCCACTCGGCCGCGTCGATCTCGGACACCTCGGACATGATCCGATCATATCCCTAAGTTGTTGACACGTCATCTTCCCGGGTTATGATGACACGTCAACTACTTCTCGAAAGGAATTCAATGTCCGCAGTCAGGATCGGCGTCATCATCGGCAGCACCCGCCCCGGCCGGGTCGGCGACCAGGTCGCGCGCTGGGTGCTCGAACACGCCGCGGCACGCAGCGACGCAGAGTTCGAGCTCGTCGACCTCGCCGACTTCGCCCTCCCGCATCTCGACGAGGCGGCGCCGGCGGCCCTCGGGCAGTACGCCAACGACCACACCAAGGCGTGGGCCGCCAAGGTCGGTTCGTTCGACGGCTACATCTTCGTGACGCCCGAGTACAACCACTCCACTTCGGGGGCGCTGAAGAACGCGATCGACTTCGTCTACGCCGAGTGGAACAACAAGGCCGCGGGGCTCGTGAGCTACGGCGGCGCCGGCGGCACGCGAGCAGCGGAGCACCTCCGTCTCATCCTCGGCGAGCTGCAGGTCGCCGACGTGCGCCAACAGGTCTCGTTCTCGCTGGCGACCGACTTCGAGGCCTACACGAGGTTCACGCCGGCCGGGTATCACGCGGGCATGCTCGCCGCCCAGCTCGACCAGCTCGTGCCGTGGGCCGCCGCCCTTCGCTCGGTGCGCGAGGCCGCTTCGCTCGCGCAGGCCGCGTAGGCGCTCGCCGGGCCCTACGCCGGGGCGTTGTCGGGGTCGACCGACTCGATCGTCTCCTCCTCGACCGCGTTGTCGGCTTGGAGGTCGTTGACGTCGGGCCCCTTGTGCGGCGTCTTCTCGGCGTGCGGCGTCTTCTCGGCGTGCGGCGTCGTCTCGGCGTGCGGCGTCGTCTCGGCCTCGGCGGCGAGCCCGACACCCGTGTCGTCGGGCTCGCCGGAGCCCTGCTGCCGGTCGGGGCGGTCGGGGCCCGGCTGATCGGGATCGCTCATCGGATGCTCCTCACTCGCGGCTTCTCCCACGAGCGTCCGGCGGGACTGCGGCATCCGTCAACGGCTTGACTCGGCGGCTTGACTCGGCGGCCGACTCGGTGGCCCGCTCGGTACCCGAGCGAGCGCCTCGCCGATCAGCACTAGAGGGCGCGCCGCCGCGCAGGCCAGAATGGGCCCAAGACCCCTGGAGGTGCACGATGACCATCGAAGCCGTCATCTGGTCGATCCTCGGCGTGACCGCCGTCGTCGTCGGCGTACTGGGACTGGCTGCACTCTGGTCCCTGATCAAGGCGCCGCGCTGACCGGGGGTCGCGCCTCGCGCGACCCGTCCAGCTCTTCGCGAAGCTGCCGCAGCTCGGCGGTGATGCGCCGGAGCGCCTCGCCGTGCCGTGCGGCCAGGCCGCTCGCGAGCGGCTCCCGCGCCCGACGCGCGGCGGCGGCCTTCGCCGCTCCGTCGTCGGTGAGGGTGAGGAGCGACGCTCGACCATCGTGCGGCGAGCTCTCGCGGCGCACGAGCCCCATGGCCTCCAATCGCGAGACCAGCCGGCTCGGATGCCCCGACTCCGCCACGAGATGTTGCGCGAGCCCGCTCAGCGTCACAGGCTGGCGCTCCTCGAGCGCCATGAGCGCGTCCGCCTGCACGCACGACAGCCCGATCGGGTGGAACGCCTCCGCCAGGGCGGCGTTGAGCGCCGGCACGAGCGCCTTCACCTCGTAGGCGAATTCGATCGCGGCGGACGAGGGGCTTGCAGCCTGTGACATGTCATGTATCTTAGACGACATCAATTACGTGACATGTCACAGAATCGAGCAGCCCATGGAACGCATCCTCGTGAACCGATTCGGCGGGCCCGAGGTGATCGACCTCGTGCCCGCCTCCGCCCGGGTGGCGGGCCGGGGCCGCGTGCGCGTCCGGGTGACGCACGCCTCGGTCGGATCGACCGACGTGCTCGCCCGTCGCGGCCGCTACCTGCTGCAGCCCTTCCCCGGCTTCACGCCCGGCTACGACTTCGTCGGAGTGCTCGAGACGACGACGTCGGATGCCGCGGCCCGCGGGCTCGCCGTCGGCACCCGGGTCGCGGCGTGCCTGCCGCGCATGGGTTCGCATGCCACGTCGATCCTCGTGCCGCCACGACTGCTCGTGCCCGTGCCCGACGCCCTGCCGTCCGAGATCGCAGCCGCACTCCCCCTCGACGCCCTCTCCGCGGAACTCGCCCTCCGACTCGCACGCCTCCGCCCCGGTGATCGCCTCCTCGTGCAGGGCGCGAGCGGGGCGGTCGGCTCCCTCATCACGCAGCGGGCCGTCGCGGCGGGCCATCCGGTCCTCGGCACGGCATCGGCGGCCAATCGCCGCACCGTCGAGGCGCTCGGCGCCACCTGGCTCGACTACCGCGACCCCGAGCTGGTGGCACGCGTGCGAACAGCGACGACGGGGGGCATCGCCGCGGCCGTCGACCACACCGGCTCGAACGGGGTGCGTGCGGCCGTGGCATCCGGCGGCACCGTGGTGCGCCTGTCGTTCGTCGGCCGACCCGGCCGGGAACGACGTGACACCGTCACGGGGAGCCTCGCGACGTTGTCGCGGGCAGCCGCTCGACCGCGTGAGCGACTGGTGTCGGTGCCCGCCTTCGTCGCGACCCGCCCGGCCCGCGCGCGATCGCTCCTCGCCGGCGAACTCGATCGCGTCGCGAGCGGCGAGCTCCGGGCGCCGTCCGTCGAGCTCGTGCCGTTCGCCGACGCCCGCGCGGCGCACGAGCGCGTCGACCGGGGGCTCGCGGGCGCCAAGGTCGTCCTCGAGATGTGACGCACCGCCGCGCGCACCGCCGACGCGCACCGCCCGCGCACGCCGCGCAACCCCTGGCCCGCAGCGGCGACCCCGCCCTAGCGTGGGCGACGTGAGCAGCGCAGGCGGTGGGGACGATCGCGCGAACGACGACGACCGTGCACGCACGCCGGCGGCGTCCATCCGTGCGCCGAGCGCCGGCTGGCCCACCGTCGCGATCGTCATCCCGGTGCGGAACGACCGCGGCTACCTCGCACGATGCCTCCGTTCGATCGAGGCGCAATCGGTGCCGCCCGACGAGCTCATCATCGTCGACAACGGCGAGAACGGCGACCTGGGCGAGCTCGCCGCGCGCTTCCGGTTCCGCATCGTGGCGGAGCCCGTGGTCGGCATCCCGGCGGCGACGGCGACCGGCTTCGACGCGGCATCCGCCGAGGTGCTCGCGCGCATCGATGCCGACTCGGTGCTGCCGCCGCGGTGGGTGCACGCCGCGCGGGAACGGTTCGCCGATCCCGCGGTCGAGGCGGTCACGGGCTGGGCATGGATGCCGAACGCCCCGCGCCGCGTGTCGCGGCTCGGCGTCGCCGCCTACCTCGGCGGATACACGCTGGCTGCGGGCATCGGGCTCGGCCATCGCCCGCTGTGGGGATCGTCGATGCTCGTCCGCCGACACGTCTGGAGCGTGGCCCGGACGCGGTTCTGTCGCGGCGACCAGCGGGTGCACGACGACCTCGACCTCAGCGTGCACCTGCCGCCGGGCACGCGCGTGATCCGCGACCGGCACCTGTCGGTCGGGGTCTCCTCGCGTCCGTTCCGCGACGCGGCGAAGCTCCGGCGGTACGTCGCGATGGCGGTGCACACGTTCGTGAAGCACTGGCCGCGTGAGCTGCCGCCGTTCCGCTACCTGCGCATCATCCGCGCGCGGGCGACGCGCCGGCGTCGGGGCGCCGACGCCGCCTGAGATGGTACGTCCTGCGTTCGTCGAGAGAGGGGTCGGGCGCGTCCCAGACCTTGACGATCGCCCAGCCGACCGCGGTGAGCGGCACCGCCAGCACGGCGCCCGCGATGCCGCCGAGGATGGTGCCCGCGGTCAGGGCGATCAGTATGACGAGCGGATGCAGCTTGAGCGACTGCGCCATCACGACCGGCTGCAGGAGGTCGCCCTCGAGCTGGTTCACCAGGATGACGATCGCGACGACGATGAGGGCGACGATCGGTCCGTTCGCGACCAGCGCGACGAGTGCAGCGAGGATGCCCGCGACGGTGGCTCCGACGAGCGGGATGAACGCCGTGAGGAACACGATCACCGCCAGCGGCAATGCGAGCGGCACCTGGAGGATCGCGAGGCCCAGACCGATGAAGAACGCGTCGACGAACGCCACGATCGCGGTGCCCCGGACATAGCCGCCCAGCACCTTGACGCCCGTGACGCCGATGCGGCGCCCGCGCTCGAGGCGCACCCCGTCGAGCGGTCGCATGAAGAACGCCCAGATGCGGTCGCCGTCCTTGAGGAAGAAGAAGAGCACGACGACCATGAGCAGCAGCCCGGTGATGAACTCGGTCGCCCGCGAGACGCCCAGGAGTGCGCCCTGGCTGAACTCGGCGCTCGTCACGAAGTCGACGATCGCGTCGCGCGCGTCATCGATCTGCTGCTGGTCGATCGGGATCGGCAGCGTCTGAATCCAATCGAGCAGATCCTCGAAGCCCTGCGCGGCCGAGTCCGCGAGGTCCGCCCATTGGCTTCGCACGGCGAACACGATGGCGGTGATGATGCCGCCGAGCACGAGGATGCCGCCGAGCAGCGTGATCCACGCGGCGAGCATGGGCGAGACCCGGTGCCGCCGGAGCCATCCGACCAGCGGCGCCGCCGCCGCGGCGAGGATGAGCGCGACGAGGACGGCGATGAGGAGCACCTTGACCTGCACGAGCGCCCAGATCGCGAGCGCGGCGAGCGCCACGACGATGAGCACCTGGAGGCTCCGGATGGCCCAGCGGCCGAGGCGGTCGTTCCAGATCGAGCCGAGGTTGGAACTCCGTGGCGCGTCGCCGACCTCGCCGGACGGTGATCGTGATGCGCCCGGCCGCTCGGCGGAGGGCTTCTCGCGTCGTCGTGGCATCCGCATGCCGCCACACTACGAATCTTCGGGCCGGTCGTGCGCCCCCTCGCGGGCGCGCCGCCGATCCGTTAGGGTCCCGCGACCGCACGGTGGGGTCCGTGGAACCGGCTCCCGGAAGGTCCTCGAGCGCGTGCTCGGTAGAGTCGAGGAGTGATCCGTGCCGTCCTCTTCGACCTCGACGGGGTCGTGCGTCATTTCGACCAGCGGAACGTCGCCGCCATCGAGGTCCGGCACGGCATCGCGCCGGGCACGATCGAGGGCTTCGCGTTCAGCAGCCCGATGATCGAGATGGTCACCACGGGACGCATGACCCGCCGGGATTGGATCGCGCAGGTCGGCGACCTCGTCGGCAATCGCGACGCTGCCGAGGAGTGGGGTCGCCAACCCTTTCGTGCGGACCTCGGCGTTCTCGCGCTCGCAGATGAGCTCCGCGCGATGGGACTCATGACGGCGATCCTCACCAACGGCACCGACACCATTCCCGCCGAGGCGAAGGCACTCGGCCTCCACGCCCACTTCGACGACATCTTCAACTCGGCGACGATCGGATACGCGAAGCCGGACGAGCGGGCGTTCCGGCACGTGCTCGACGCCCTCGGCGTGACCGGACGGCACGTGTTCTTCACCGACGACTCCCCCGCGAAGCTCGTGGGAGCGGCGGCGCTCGGCATGCCGACGCATCACTACACGGATCTCCACGGGTTGCGTGGCGCGCTCCGCAATGGCGGGGTCGACGTCGAGCCGTAAGACAGGGATGGGGCCCGGGGCACGCGCAGGCCCCGGGGGCCGCGCACGCCCCGAGGCCCGCGCTCAGTCGCGAGCCGCGAGCACCTCGTCGACCCACGTCGGCACCACGACGCTCGCGGGCCCGTGCCGCACCTCCTCGAACAGCGGCGTGATCTCGCTCGCGGCGAGATTCAGCTCGATCGTTCGGGCGCCGAACTCGGCCGCCGTCATCACGAAGCCGGCGGCCGGGTAGACCGCGCCCGAGGTGCCGATCGCGGCGAACACGTCGCACGCGAGGAGCGCCTCGTCGATCTCGTCGAGACGGTACGGCATCTCGCCGAACCACACGACGTCGGGGCGGAGCATCCGCTCGCCGCATTCCGGGCACGAGGGCCGCCCGATGAGGTCGGCGACGATCGGCGAGCGCGACTCGCACGCCGTGCAGCGCGCCGTGAGCAGGTCGCCGTGCATGTGCAGCACCCGGCGCGACCCGGCGCGCTCGTGCAGGTCGTCGACGTTCTGGGTGACCACGAGCAGGTCGTCGCCGAGCTCGCGCTCGAGGCGGGCGAGCGCGTCGTGCGCGGGATTCGGCTCGACCTGCGCGACGGCGTGGCGGCGCGAGTCGTAGAAGCGGTGCACGGTGTCGGGGTCGCGCTCGAACGCCTCGGGCGTCGCCACGTCCTCGACGCGGTGCCCCTCCCAGAGCCCGCCCGCGTCGCGGAAGGTGGGCACGCCGCTCTCGGCGGAGATCCCGGCACCGGTGAGCACGACGAGTCGCATGCCTCCATTGAACCGTGTGCGCACGGCTCCACGGGTACGCCGGCGGACGTATCCGGGATGACTCCGACGAGCGGATGCCGCCGCCACGCGCCGTCGGCATCGTGGACGTCATGAACGTCACCACGACCACCCCCACGATCGCGGCCGGCCGCGCACCGGCCGATGCCCGCGTCATCCGGCTGCACCTTCCGGCCCGGGTGCGCAAGCTCGTCCTGCTCGTGCATCTCGCTGCGGCGGGCGTCTGGCTCGGGCTCGACCTGGTGCTCGGCATCCTCGTGCTGACGGCGCTCGGCGCCGACCCGACCGCTGCCGCCGCCGCCGCCGCGAGCCTCGCCGCGGTGGCGACGTGGCCGCTCGTGATCGTGGGCGTCGTGACGCTCGTCTCGGGGGTGCTGCTCGGACTCGGCAGCAAGTACGGACTCGTGCGCTACTGGTGGGTGCTCGCGAAGCTCGCCATCAACCTGGTACTCGTCACGCTCGTGGTGCTCGTGCTCTGGCCCGGCATGACCGCGATCGGGGAGGCCGGGCGTGCGGCACTCGAGTCGGGCGATACGCCCGTGGTCGGCGCAACGCTCGTGTTCCCTCCCGTCGTGTCGTCGACGGTCGTGATCGTCGCGATGACGCTCTCGGTGTTCAAGCCGTGGGGGCGGGTGCGGCGATCGCGCTGAGCAGCACGTCGACCGCGGCATCAGGTCGCGGCGCGAAGGGCGTCGTCCAGTTCCCGAAGCAGTTGACCGACGCGCCCTCCACCGGGCGGCGCTGTGGGGTAGCGCCCGAGCACGTCGATGATGATCGGCGTCGCGCGCCGGCGCGCCTGCTCGAGGTGATCGGCGCCGACGGCGTGGTCACCGCCCGCCATCAGTTCGGCCGCTCGCGCGGCGTGGGCCGCGGCCCCCAGGATGTGCTTCACCTGGTGTGCGTCGGCCAGCGGATGCAGGTACGCGGCGCCCGCCGCGGCCATCGCTGCCCGTGCGGCGTCGCCTGCGGCCGTGGTGCCCGCAACACGGGCCGCCTTGAGCGCAGCCCAGGCGGTGTCGCGTAGTGTCTTGCCGCGTTCCCCGCCTCGAGCGAAGGCCCATGCGGCGTCGATCGCGGCGCGAGGACGGGAGTCGGCCGGGTGTTCGCGTTCGAAGATCCCGAGGACTCCCTGTGCGCTCTCGGCGGCGTACCGTGCGACCTCACGGAGCTCCTGCATGCTCAGGACGAGCTCGCCGGTCTCGTTCGCCATGGGCACCATCCTCGTCTCGGGCGCAGTGATAACGCCACTCGGCGCTCGCGGTCACTCGGCCCCCACGGCCCCGCAGCGCTCGCGAGCGCAGCCCCGAACGGCGAGGGTCGTGAACGTATCGGTCGATCACCGCTCAGAACGGTGGCGACTCGTCAGCCGTCGTCGCATGTCGCAGCCGATGCTCTGGCTCTCGCCGCTCCGGCGGCCCGGTGGTGTCGGCACCGCTCGGGATGCGGCGTCGTGGGTGGGTGATGTGGCGGCGGCCGGCCGGCGACGTCCACTCGAGCACGCCCCCGGCCAGGTGCCGCACCGACCAGGAGGTCTCGTGTTTGAGGTGGTGGTGGAGCGGACACAGGTGCGCGAGGTTGTCGAACGCGGTGCAGCCGCCGTGGTCCCAATCGTCGGTGTGGTCGACGTCGCATCGGACCGCACGACGGTTGCAGCCGGGGAATCGGCACGTTTCGTCGCGAACCTCGAGCCACCGCTTCAGGTCCGCCGGCGGTCGGTAGCTGGTTCGGTCGACATCGAGCACCGTGCCGGAGACCGGATGGGTGAGCAGCCGGATGAACGACGGCGCGTGCGCAGCGAGCCGGCGAGCGGTGTCTGCGTCGATCGGCCCGTACCCGCCGAGCGTTGCCGGCTCCGCGGACGCACCGAGGAGCGTCATCACCGGCACGGTCACGTGTACCGTCGGACGGACCGTCGCGGCCGCCTCGGCGAACTCGGAGTCGGCCGGCAACCTGCCGTGGAGCAGCAGGTCGCGCGCCGCGTCGGCCCGCACCTGGTCGACGAGCCTCGGGTCGGAGCGGCCTCCGCCGCCGCCGACGGCGCGGGCGACGCGATCGAGCCGATCCTTGATCGACATCGCGTCGGCCGCGGGCAGCAGGGCGTGCAGCCAGGCCATGCCCTCAGGGGCGGGCTCGAGCTCCACGCGGCGTTCCGCGCGTGCCGCGCGGTGCCGCTCGGCGATCGACTCGGACAGGAGTTCCTCCCGCAGGGCCCGGGCCCGGCGGCGCAGCGTTGCCGCCGTCGTGCTCGCGGCGACGACGGCGAGTCGCTCGTCGAGCCGGGTGCGCAGTGCCGGCTCACCGCCGAGGTCGGCGGTCTCCTCGACGATCACCGCCGCATGCCGGGCACTGATGAAGCCCTCGCGCATCGCGCCGAGCGTGGCCGGCAGGCCCGTGGACAGCGCCCACGCCTCGGCGATCTGGCGTTCCATCGTGCGTTCGGGCACTCGCAGCGCCGTCGCGAGCTCGGCGGTCACGCTGCGCCGAGCGAGCTCGTGCCGACGCTGCGGCGACAGCGTCGGCGCCACGAACGCCTCCTCGCTGCGCAGCGCATAGCTCACGGCGAGGAAGATCAGGTCGACCCGCATCGCCGCGTTCATCGCCTCGACCCGTTGCGCCTGCACGGCCGCGTCGATCAGCTCGGCCAGACCGTCTTGCGCCATCGCATACGGCGAACGGACCTCACCGGACGGCAGGTCGAAGCGCTCGGAACTCTTGGCTGACCAGCCATTCGAACTCCGATTGGGCATGTCCCGATCCTACCGGAACTCGAACATGTATTCGAGTCCTGTGGGAAACTCGATGGCCGAACTTCCAAATGCAGGTTCGATCGATCTCAATCCGACGAGCGGAAGAGTGCGCGCAGCACGAAGAACACCACGACGGCGACCACCGCGACGATCGCGAGCTTGACGATGAACCACAGCACGCTGAAGACCACATCGACGATGAACCACGCGATGAGCACGGCGGCGATCACGCCGATGACGGTCCAGACGGTACGGCTCATACCTCGAGGCTAGCCGACGAGGCCATCCGTCCTCCCCACCGGGTGAGCCGAGATCGACGACGGATGCCGCGAGCCGGCCGAGCCCGCAGCGCCATCAGCGCCGGCCGCGCCACCGAGCCGGCAGCGCCATCAGCGCCGGCAGGGTCATCAGCGCCGGCGGGGTCATCAGCGCCGGCAGGGCCGTCAGCGCCGGCAGGGCCGTCAGCGCCGCACGAACGCGGCGATGATCGCCGCGAGGTCGTCGGGCCGATCCTCCTGCAGGAAGTGGCTCGCGGCGTCGAGCACATGCACGTCGGCCGGGTCGACGCCGAGGTCCGCGACGAACGCCGGCACCAGGCGCGCCGCGTCGAGCACGGAGTCCTCGCCGCCCCAGATCACGGTTGCCGGAACCTCGAGTCGACGCAGCGCGGCGGCGTACCGGGAGAACTCCGCCATCGCGGCATCGAGCCCGGCCGCGAAGGCGCGGAACGCCCGCCAACTGCCCTCGTGCAGGGGTGTCCACTGCGCCTCGACCACCTCGGGGGCCAATCCTCGACCGGCGTGCGTGAACCTGCCGAGAAAGTCCGCGATCATCCGCCGCCCCAGCCGCGAACCCATGAGTCGTGCGAGCGGTGCGCCGATTGGTCCGTCCACGAGCAGCGCCTCGCGCGGCGGCGTCATGAGTTCGGCGTAGGCCGAGGTGTTGAGCACGACGAGCGCTGCGACGCGTTGCGGTTCCCGGTCGGCGATCTCGAACACCCAGGGACCGCCGAGGTCGGGTCGAGCGCCACGAAGGTCGCCCGCTCGACGCCCAGGGTGGTCGAGGAGCGCCGTGATGCGGTGGGACTGGGCCTCGGCCGTGTGGGCCGCCGTATCGCGCGGCTTGTCGCTCGCGCCGAACCCGAGCAGGTCGGGAACGATCACGCGAAGCCCGGCGTCGGCGAGCCGATCGGCGATGCGTCGGTAGAGATACGAGGAGGTCGGCATGCCGTGCACGAGCACGACCGGCTGGCCGTCGCGCGGGCCGAGGTGGAGGTAGGCGATGCGGCCGCGGTCGACGGCGAGGGTTGAGAGGCGGGCGCGATGCGCCGGCAGGCTGGCGTTCATGGGCAACGACGCCACGGTCCGGAAGGAGCCGAATCGATTCCCGATCAGGGAATGGAAACCACGCCCCCGGCGTGCGAGACTTCGGCCATGTCCGAGACGGCCACCGCGTCGAGCGCCTTCGGCGAGCGCCTCCGCGCCTGGCGCAGCGCCTGATGCGCGCACACGAGCCGTATCCCGCCCTGCTCGTGGACTCGCACTGGAACGTCGTCTCGGCCAACGACGGCGCCGTTCGGCTGTTCGGCGCGGATGCGGTCGGCAGCAACGTGGTGCGGCGCTTCGTGCTCGGCACCACGGCCAGGACCTCGATCGTCAACCGGCCCGACGTCGCGGGTGCCACCCTCGACCGGCTGCGCCACGAGAGCGACCGCGCTCCGTTCGACGGCGAGCTCGCGGCGCTCCTCGCCGAGGCCGAGCTCGCCGTCACCGGGATCCCCGGCCTCTCGGGCGCGCGACCGGCCGCCGCGGCCGTGTGTCCCTGGTTCCGCATCGACGACGCCGTGGTGCGCACCATCGCCATGGTGGCCCGCTTCGATCTGGTCAGCGAGGTCACGCTCGACGAGCTCCGGGTCGAGCTGTTCTCCCCGCAGGATGCCGCAGCCGAGCGATACTTCCGGGACGGTGCGGGTGCACGCGTCGGGGGCGACGACGCTCGCGCGGACTGAGTCGGACGACCGCCGGCGATACGCTGGCGATGGCGCGCCGCCGCGGCCGCGACATCCGCTCACCCTCGACTCGACGGAGGTACGACGTGCACGACGCGAACACGACAGGAACCGACGTGCTGCACCCCGAGACGTTGGCCATCACCGCAGGCCGCCCGCCGCATGGCGTGGACGCGCCGATGAACGTGCCCGTGCACCTCACCTCGACCTACGGCGCGGGCGGCGACCTCGAGTACGGGCGGTACGGCAACCCCTCGTGGACCGCCTTCGAGCACGCCCTCGGCGCGCTCGAAGGTGGGCGGTGCGTCGCCTTCGCCTCGGGGATCGCCGCCATCGCCGCCGTCATCGACCTGGTGGAGCCCGGCGGCACCGTCGTGGCGCCGCGCCACTCGTACACGGGCACCGTGGGACTGCTCGGGGAGCTCGAGTCGAAGGGCCGCCTTCGCGCGGTGTTCGTCGACATCACCGACACGGCGGCGGCGGTGACGGACGCCTGCGCGGGTGCCGCGATGCTGTGGTTCGAGTCGCCCACGAACCCCGCGCTCGAGGTCGCCGACCTGCCCGCGATCACGCGCGGCGCACACGAGCACGGTGCTCTCGTGGCGGTGGACAACACCTTCGCGACACCGCTGCTGCAACGTCCGCTCGGGCACGGCGCCGACCTGGTCGTGCACTCGGCCACCAAGTACATCTCGGGTCACAGCGACGTGGTCATGGGCGCCGTGATCGCGGCATCCGACGACCTGGCCGCCGCCATCGTGCGGCACCGCTCGCTGTTCGGGGCGATCCCCGGCCCGCTCGAGGTGTTCCTGGCCCTGCGGGGCCTGCGCACGCTGCCCGTGCGCCTCGAGCGTGCGCAGTCGAACGCGCAGGAGCTCGTGCGCCGCCTCACCGGCCACCCGGCGCTCGAGGAGGTGCGCTACCCGGGGTTCGGCGCCATCGTGTCGATCGTCGTGCGCGGGGGCGCCGACCCCGCCGACGCCCTCGTCGAGCGCACATCGCTGTGGGTGCACGCCACGAGCCTCGGCGGGGTCGAGTCGACGTTCGAGCGTCGTCGCCGGTGGCCCGCGGAGGCGCCGACGATCCCCGAGGGCCTCGTGCGCCTCTCGGTCGGGCTCGAGCACGTCGACGACCTGCACCGGGATCTCGTGACCGCCCTCGACTCGCTCGCCTGAGCTCCGCGACCGAACGGCCCTCGAGGAGGCCGACCCGTCACCGTGCCCGTTCGAGCAACCAGTCCATCGCGTCGGGCACCGTGCCGAGCACCGAGACGTGCCCGTCGTCGAGGCGCATCCAGAGCTGCGCGTTCGGCAGCCGGCTCAGCATCCACGCCGCGTGCGTGCGTGGCACGACCCGGTCGCCCTCGCCCTGTACGAGCAGCACGGGCGCGGCGACCTGCTCGAGCTCGAAGCCCCACGGCGAGGCGAAGGCGACGTCGTCGTCGATGAGGCCGTCGGGGCCGAACGCGTCGGAACGGCCGACGTCGGCGCCGAGCGATGCCCACTCCCCCTCGAGCGCGGCGTAGTCGGCCGGGAGGAACTGCTCGGGGTCGAACTCGTCCGTCTCGGCGAAACGCGCACGGGCCTCGCGTCCGTCGAGCGCTGCGCGGAGCGCACCCGGCGAACGCATGCCGGCGAACCAGTCGAACGCCTCGGTGTACGGCGCGATGCCCGCGATCGAGACGACCGCCGTCACCCGGCGCGGCTCGAGCGCCGCACCCGCCAGCGCATGGGGCGCGCCGCCCGAGGCGCCCATGGCGGCGAACCGCTCGACCCCGAAGGCGTCGGCGACCGCCGCGACATCCGCCGCCGCGGACGCCACATCACGTCCCGGCCGCGGCGAGGAGCCACCGTAGCTCGGGCGGGCATAGGAGATGAGACGGATGCCGCGAGCCGCCGCCGCGGCGAGCACCGGCTCGAGCGGGGCGCCGGTCTGCGGCGACCCGTGGTGCCAGACGAGCGTGAGGCTCGACGCGGCCCCCGGCCCGGAGTGCGTCCCCGTGTCGTAGGCCCGCAGCACCCGGCCATTCTCGAGTCTCACGTCGCGCGCGTCCACCATGTCCGGTCTCCCGTCGTCAAGCCCGATCCTCCGCCGCGCTGCCCACTCTAGGCTGGGCGGGTGACACGCGTGGCCGGGGTGCTGGGCCGGTTCTTCACCGGCGTCGGCATGCTGCTGCGCGGCTTCGGCTTCTGGGCGAGGCGGCCGGGCATCATGCTGCTCGGCCTCATCCCGGCGGCGATCGTGTTCGCCGTCATCGTCGGCGCCCTCGTGGCCCTCGGGTTCGGCATGCCGACCCTGACCGACTGGCTCACGCCGTTCGCCGACGGGTGGGACGACCCGTGGCCGGGCATCCTCCGCGCCGCCGTGGGCGCGATCCTGTTCGCTGCGGCCATCGTGCTGGCCGCGGTCACCTTCACGGCGCTCACGCTCGCGGTGGGCGACCCGTTCTACGAGCGGATCTGGCACGCGGTCGAACTCGAGGTCGGCGGCTCGGTGCCCGATCACGGCCTCGGCTTCTGGCGATCGGTGCGCGACTCGCTGAAGCTCATCGGCCTCGGGCTGGTCGCCGCGATCGCGGTGGCCCTCTCGGGCTTCGTGCCCGTCGTCGGCGCCGTGCTCGCTCCCACCCTCGGCGTGATCCTGTCGGGTCGGCTGCTCGCGATGGAGCTGAGCTCCCGGGCGTTCGAGGCGCGGGGCATCGCCGGTTCCGCCCGCCGCGCGATCCTGCGCGGGCACCGGGCCCAGCTGCTCGGCTTCGGCGTCGCGACCCAACTGTGCTTCATGATCCCCTTCGGCGCGGTGTTCGCGATGCCGGCCGCGGTGGCCGGGTCGACGCTGCTCGCGCGGTCGGCGCTGGACGCGGCCGCGGCGGCCGCGAGCGCCGGCGCCGCCGTCACCACCCCGGGCCCGACGCCGCCCGCCGTCCGGCCCTGACGGTCAGGCGCTCGGGGCGCGTCCGTCGAAGAGCAGCATCGGCACGGGACCGAACGGCATGGACCGCACCCGCAGCCGCCGCACGTCGGTGCCCACGAAGCCCGCCGCGACGAGGGCCGCCTCGGTGTCGCGGTCCCAGTGGCAGCCGTGGCAGAACCGCTTCGAGAAGGGGGTCGCGACCCGCTGCACCGCCCGCTTCAGCGAGCGCGGCGGGGCCAGGACGTGATCGACGAAGACCACGCGGCCGCCGGGCACGAGCACGCGCCGGATCTCGGCGAGCGCAGCGGACGGATCGGTGACGGAGCAGAGCACGTACGTTCCCACGACCGCGTCGACCGAGGCATCCGGCAGCGGAATCGACTCCGCGACCGCGTCGAGCGGCTCGGCGGCGTGCCGCCACTCCCGGGCGCGGGTCGCGAGTTCGGCGCGGCGCGGCGCGTGGGGTTCGAGGCCGACCCACTCCACCCCGGGATCGAAGGCGCCGAAGTTCTCGCCGTCGCCCGCACCGATCTCGAGCACCCGTCCGCGCACCCGCGCGACGAACTCGCGCTCGAGGTCGTCGAGCTCGTCGTCGTCGATGAGCGGGATGGGCGGCACGGTCACCCTCGCACGCTAGCGCGCCTTCGCGCCGACGTCAGCCCTGCACGCGTCCGGATGTCGCGGCGATGCGCTTGAGGAGCGGCGGCTTCGCGAGCACCCAGACGACGGCCATGACCACGACGGATGCCGCGAACACGGCGAAGCCCACCCAGTCGTCGGCGTCGCGGGACGCGTACATCTGGTTGAGCTTTCGGAGCATCCCGGTCGTGAACACGAGCACCACGTGCACGAACGTGAAGACGAGGAACACCAGCATCACGGGATAGTGCACCGCGCGGGCGAGCTTCTCGGGGATGACGCGGACGAGCGGCCCCTCCAGCGGCCACACCGACGAGAGCCGCAGCCCCGAGAGGATTGCGAGCGGGGCGGCGACGAACACGATCGCGAAGTACGTGAGCTGTTGCAGCGAGTTGTACACGACCCAGGAGTCCTCGGTCGGCCAGTCGAGCGAGGCGTACTGCAGCGCGGCCGACAGGGCGTTCGGCATCACGGCCCAGTCGGTCGGCACGAGGCGCAGCCACTGGCCGGTGGCGAACAGCACGACGACGTACACCACGCCGTTGGCGATCCACAGCACGTCGAGCCAGAGGTGGAACCAGAGGTGGATGCCCATGCGCCGCGGCGCCCGCTTCGTGCGCGGCCACCGCGTGTTGTCGCGCGTCCAGAACCCGGGCGGACGCTTCTTCGAGTGGAGCTGGTAGCCCGTGCGCACGAGGAGCAGCAGGAAGAGCGAGTTGAGGAAGTGCTGCCAGCCGAGCCACGCCGGGATCCCGACCGGGGTGCCCTCGGGCGGCGGCACGATGCCGGGATACGCCTCGACGAAGTCCGCCACCGCGGGCATCCCGCGCAGCCAGCGCGCCACGAGCACGCCGAGCACGACCACCACGACCGCGATGACGGTGGTCCAGAGCACCTGCTTGCGCTTCGCCCTCCACCATTCGGCGGCGCGAGCGGACTTCGGCGAGGTCACGGTCATCTCGGAGGCGATTCCTTCTCCGGCGGCGGGCCGGGGCATCCGTCCGACCGACGGCGCGGGAGGCACTCGACGGCCGCAGCGGTGGATTGCGGATGCCTCGACGATATCGCCGGTGGCCGGGAGCGCGAAGTCCACTCGCAACGGGGCGACCCGATCGATTCACGGCGGGCGGCACTAGGGTTGCCACCACGGGGCCGTCCGGGCTCCCGATCAGAGGACGTCACCGTGTCAGATAAGTCACCGAAGAAGTCGTCCGGCAAGACCCCCGCTGCGAAGTCGCTCAAGGAGAAGCGCGCCGACAAGAAGGCGAAGGTCGCGAACCGCGCGGGCAACGACGTCACCGACGCCACGCACCGCAAGAAGTAGCCGGTCGGGTCCGGAAGCATTGGACGAGGACGGCGGCGGTGCAATGCCACCGTCCTCGATTTCGGATCGATCCTCGCCTGAAACGAGTCGGCACCGCCAGTCCCCTCTTCGGCGGACTTGACGAGAGCCGCCGATCGGTGGGTGCACGATCATGCCGAAGGGACCTATGGCCCGATGGCGGCGGGCTCGGACTGCGATCTTGGGGTTCGATGCAGGAACGTGAAGGATCCTTGCATCCCGGTGGGTCGCCGGCTCGATCGGGGGAACTCGAGCCGGCCGCCGCATCGGACGGCGGCGCGGTGCACTGCAGCCTCGACGTCGACGAAGCACATCGGGCTTCGGCACAGCCACCCACCCCCGCATCACCTCGTCCGGCACGAGCCGACGAATGAGAGGAGGAGATCATGGATCTCCCAGACGGTTCATCGCAGCTCGATCAGAGGGCGATCGATCTTCCGATCACGCAGCCGATCGACATCCGGCAGCTCATCGCAGATGAGCTGAGCGAGGCGCGCCGGCAGGGCTGAGCGACGGCGTGCCTCCGACCGACGACGCTTGACACCTCGGGTCGTCGGCGCGATGCTCGCTCCGAGACGCCCGTCACCGCGAACCTCGCGAGGGGAGGCACCGGATGCCGCGGCAGGAGGGCCCCGCGGCCGCGCGGGCATCCCGAGCCCGGGAGAACTGGACGATCGCGGCGCTCTGCACCGGCACGGTCCTGAGCGCGCTGAACTCCGGCATGATCGCGGTGTCGCTCAGCACCCTGCGACGCGAGTTCGCGGTGGACGTCGCCACCGTGACCTGGGTGATCTCGGTCTTCTACCTCACGTCCGCCGTGCTGCAGCCGCTCATGGGCCGCTTCGCCGATCGGTACGGTCCGCGGCGCGTCTTCACGACCGGCATGATCGTCATCATGCTCGCCGGCGCGCTCGGGCCGTTCGCGCCGTCGCTGGCGTGGCTCTGCGCCGTGCGGGTCCTCCTCGCCGTCGGCACGGCCACGGCCTTCCCGGCCGCCGCGGCCATGGTCCGGTCCATCTCGGCAGTGTCCGGCGGCTCCCCGAAGAAGCTCATCGCCCGCATCCAGCTCATCGACACGAGCACCGCGGCGATCGGACCGGTGGTCGGCGGCGCGCTGCTCGCGCTCGCGGGCTGGGAGGCGGTCTTCTGGATCAACATCCCGCTCGCCGCCATCGCGTTCGTCGCCGCGCTGCTGCTGGCGCCGCGCGACGAGCCGCGCGACCACGTGCCGCTCCGCACGACGATCGCCGATTCCGATCTCCCGGGCATCCTCGCGTTCAGCGCCACCGTCGTGGCGCTCCTCATCTTCCTGCTCGACCTGACGAGCGACCCGAACTGGCTGCTCCTCGCCGCGGCCGTCGGCGGGGCCGCGCTGTTCGCCTGGCGCGAGCTCCGCTGCGCGAAGCCCTTCGTCGACCTGCGGATGCTCGGCTCGAACCTGCCGCTCATCCGGGTCTACGTGACGTTCATCCTGGCGACCCTCGTGTTCTACAGCGCCCTCTTCGGCATTCCCCAGTACCTCGAGGACCACGCGGGCTTCCACACCGCGACGGTCGGCGCGCTGCTCATCCCGCTCGCGGCGTTCAACGTGTTCATCACCCCGGTGGTGGAACGTCTGATCGACCGTCGCGGGCTCCGGTCGACCCTGGTGCTCGGCACCTCGGGGCTCGCGGTGGCGACCCTCGCACTGCTGCTGCTCGCCGCCTCGACCGCCCCGTGGGTCGTGCTCCTCGTGGCGGCCGCCATCGGCATCCCCTACGTGGTGGTACTCATCTCGATCACGCAGTCGCTCTACGTCGCCGCGCCGCCCGACCAGGTCGGCGAGGCGGCCGGACTGTTCCAGACCGCGCGGTCGCTCGGTTGCATCGGCTCGACCGTGGTCGTGGGCGTCTCGTTCGCCGGGGGCACGGGGCCCGTCGACTGGCTGCTGCTCGCGTCCACGACGGCGGCGCTGGCAGTGGTGGTGCTCGTCATGGTCGTGGTGTGGCGCGACCGGTCTGGAACGTCCCCGGACGCGGCAACCGCCCCCGCGCCGGCCTGAGCGGACGAGGGGGCGACCGATCTGCCGCGGCCGCGGCATCCGGGTGACGCTCAGTCGCGCACCGGTGCGAAGAACGCCCGGATGTCGCCCACGACGACCGAGGGCACCTCGAGCGCCGCGAAGTGGCCGCCCTCGTCGAACCGGCTCCAGTGCACGATGTTCGAGTTGTCGCGCTCGGCGAAGACGCGGATGGTCTGGAAGTCGTCCTTGAAGACGGCGACCCCGGTGCGCGCGGCGTTCACCCGCGGCTCGGCGCCCGCGGCATCCGCTCGCGCGTTCTCGAGGTAGCTGCGGCTCATCCCGGCCGCGGCGTTCGCGAACCAGTTGACCGTGACCTCGGTGAGGATCTTCTCGAGCGGCACGAGCGAGGTGCCGTTGCCGAAGGAGTTGAACAGCTCGCTGTAGGCGAGCAGGCCCACGGGCGAGTCGCTGAGTCCGGCCGCGATCGTCTGCGGGCGGCTCGCGTTCATCGTGTTGTAGCCGCCCACGGACTGGAACCACTGCATGTGCTCGAGGCCGGCGTAGTCCTGCGGCTCCAGGCGCTCGAACTCCGCGGGGTCGCCCGACGGGAACGAGAAGAGCTGCAGCACGTGCAGGCCGAGGAACCCCTCGGGGTTGAGGAGACCCAGCTCGCGGGCGACGAGGGCACCGTTGTCGGAGCCGTGGATGCCGTACCGCTCGTAGCCGAGGCCGCGCATGAGCGTGTCGTAGGCCCGGGCGACGCGCGCCGTGGTCCAGCCCGACTCGACGACGGGGTTCGAGAAGCCGTAGCCCGGGGCATCCGGGATCACGACATCGAACGCGTCCTCGGCGCGGCCGCCGTGGGCGACCGGGTCCACGAGCTCGTCGATCAGGTCGAGGTAGTCGACGGATGACCCGGGGTAGGTGTGCGCGAGCAGGAGCGGCGTCGCGTCCGCGTGCGGCGAGCGTACGTGGATGAAGTGGATCGCCTGGCCGTCGATCTCGGTCGTGAAGTGCGGGAACGCGTTGATGCGCGCTTCCTCTGCGCGCCAGTCGAACGTGGTGCGCCACGCGTCGATCGCCTCGCGCAGGTACGAGTTGGGCGTACCGGCGTCCCAGTCGTCGACGGGAGCGGGCTGCGGGAGGCGGGTGCGCGCGAGGCGCTCCATGAGGTCGTCGAGCTCGGCCTGCGAGACCTCGACGCGGAAGGGGCGGATGTCGATGGTGGAGGTGGTGGTGTTCATGTCTCCGACGGTACGGTGCATATAGGCACATTTCGTTCCTAATAGTCGACGAAGGTCGAGACATGTCCGACACCGCCGCGCGGTTGCTCGCGCTCCTCTCGCTGCTCCAGACCAGGCCCGAATGGAACGGCACCGAGCTCGCGTCGCGCCTCGGCGTGTCGACGCGGACGGTGCGCAACGACATCGACCGCCTCCGCGAACTCGACTACCCCGTGGATGCGACGCGGGGCGCCGCGGGCGGCTACCGGCTCGGCGCCGGCGGCAAGCTGCCGCCCCTGCTCCTCGACGACGAGGAGGCGGTGGCCGTCGCCGTCGGGCTGCGTGCCGCGACCGGGATCGCAGGGATCGCCGAGTCGAGCGCCCGCGCCCTGACGAAGCTCGAGCAGGTGCTGCCGTCGCGACTGCGACCCATGGTGGCGGCGGTCTCGTCGGTCGTCGATCGGGCGCCCGAGAACACGGGAACGGATGCCCCCGATCCCGAAGTGGATCCGGCCGTGCTCGCCGCGATCGCCGCCGCCATCCGCGACGTCGAGTGGTTCCGCTTCGACGACCGCGGCACGCCGCGGCTCGTGGAGCCGTACCGCCTGCTCAGCTGGCAGCGTCGCTGGTATCTCGTCGGCCGCGACCCCGCGACGGGCGACTGGGGCGTCTTCCGAGTCGACTGGATCGAGCCGCGCATGCCGACGCGCCGCCGCTTCTCCCCCACACCCCTCCCTGACGGCGATTACACCGCCTTCGCGATGCGCTCGATCGCCGCGAGCGGCTGGAACGTGCATGCCAGGCTCCGCATCGCGGCTCCGGCCGACGCCGTGCTCGAGCGGATCAACCCGACCGTGGGCGTCGTGGAGTCGATCTCGGAGGACGAATCGGTGCTCGTCACCGGTGCCGACAGCCTCGACACGATCGCGGCGTACATCGGCATGCTCGGAATGGACTTCACCGTCGAGTCGCCCGCCGAGCTCCGCCAGATCCTGCGGACCTTCGCCGAGCGATACCTGCGCGCCGCGAACGGCCGACCGGCTGCCGTCGCTGCCCGTACCGTGCGGGGACATCCGTCACCTCCGGTTCTTCCGGTCGTCACCCGACGGGCCTAACGTGGACGCATCCGCAAGCACCGCCGATGACCGCCGATGAAGGAGTGCGCATGTCCACGCGACGTCGCCTGACCGCAACCCTCGCCGCCACCGCCCTCGGGGCGCTCGCGGCCACGACCCTGGCCACCGGCCCGGCCGCCGCATCACCGCCCGAGTGGGCGAACGCTCCCGTCGACCTCCGCGTCGCGACCTACAACCTCTCGCTCAACCGCAACGCCCCCGGCCAGCTCGTCGACGACCTCACGACAGGCACGAACGCGCAGGCCAAGACGGTCGCCGAGATCATCCAGCGCGCGAACCCCGACATCGTGCTGCTCAACGAGTTCGACTACGTCGAGGGCGGCGTCGCCGTCGACCTCTTCCGCGACAACTACCTCGAGGTCTCGCAGAACGGCGCCGACCCGGCCGAGTACCCCTACGCCTTCGTCGCTCCCTCGAACACGGGCGTGCCGAGCGGATTCGACCTCAACAACAACGGCGTGATCGGCGGAGGCGACGACGCCTTCGGCTTCGGCCTCTTCGAAGGCCAGTACGGCATGGCGGTGCTCTCCAAGTACCCGATCGCCACCGACGACGTGCGCACCTTCCAGCACTTCCTCTGGAAGGACATGCCGGGCGCGCTGCTGCCCGACGACCCGGCGACGCCCGAGCCGGCCGACTGGTACTCGGCCGAGGAGCTCGAGGTGTTCCGGCTCTCGAGCAAGTCGCACTGGGACGTTCCCGTCGAGGTCGGCGGCCACACCGTGCACGTGCTCGCCTCGCACCCGACCCCGCCGACGTTCGACGGCGCCGAGGACCGCAACGGCACGCGCAACCACGACGAGATCCGGTTCTGGGCCGACTACGTCACGCCCGGTATGGCCTCCAGGTACATCTCCGACGATGCCGGCGAGACGGGCGGCCTGAAGCCCGGCGAATCGTTCGTGATCCTGGGCGACCAGAACGCCGACCCGCTCGACGGCGACTCCACCGCCGACGCGATCCTGCAGTTCCTCGACCACCCGCGCATCACCGACCCGCTGCCGACCTCCGAGGGCGCCGTCGAGGCATCCGTGCTGCAGGGCGGAGCCAACCTCGCGCACGAGGGCGACCCGGCGTACGACACGGCCGACTTCAACGACAACCCGGCGCCGGGCAACCTCCGTGCCGACTACGTGCTGCCCTCGCGCGACCTCCGGGTCACCGACGCCGGGGTGTTCTGGCCCGTGCTGGGCGACCCGCTGTCGGCGCTCACCGGGGTGTTCCCGTTCCCGTCGAGCGACCACCGGCTCGTGTGGGTCGACCTCCGCGTGCACGGCTGAGCTCGGCGGCGCATCCTCGCGGTGGCGGGCCGAGTTCGGGCCGCCACCGCGAGCGAAGGCCGCCGACGTCGCGAGCACGGCGACCGTCCGCGGCATCCGCTCGCTCGTCGACGGGGGATTCGAGAGAATCTCGAATCCGTAGGACCAAAGACCCGGAATCGCCCCTTGCGAGGTGCGAGCATGATATCGGTGCAATGGAGCCCGAAACTTCAGGCATCACAGTGTGAGTCGATGATCGCCCTATCGGGGGATGGGCCGACCTCCTCACCGGCGGGCGGTGGACCAGGAATGGGCCACCGCCCGCTTTTCCGTGCGCGGAATCCGAACGGTCGACGGCGGTTCATCCGCGGTTCACCCCGCCGGCCCCATGCCGACGAATGCCCGACCTAACGTGTCCCCGGCTCCCCGGTTCGAAACGCCCGCCCCACAGCGCGGGCGGCCGGGTGACGCCAAACGGAGGACATGTGTTGAAGAAGCGATTCACGCTCGCCGCGGTCGGGCTGTCGACCGCCGTCGCGCTCGGGCTCACCGGGTGCGCGGGCGCTGCCGACGCAGGCGAAGGGGGCACGGACGCCGCGACCGCGACGAGCCTCGCCGACTTCGGCGACCTCGCGGCGCTCGAGGAGGCGGCGAAGGCGGAGGGCCAGCTCAACGTCATCGCGCTGCCGCGCGACTGGGCGAACTACGGCGAGGTCCTCGACCTGTTCGCCGAGAAGTATCCCGAGATCACCATCAACGAGGCCTCGCCCGACGCGTCGAGCGCCGAGGAGATCCAGGCCGCCGAGACGAACGAGGGCCTCGACACCGCCCCCGACGTGTTCGACCTCGGCCTCACGGTCGCCCTGCAGAACACCGACCGCTTCGCGCCCTACCAGGTGGCGACGTGGGACGAGATCCCCGACGCACTGAAGGAGCCGAGCGGCCTCTTCGTCGGCGACTACGGCGGGTACATGTCGGTCGGCTACGACTCGTCGAAGTTCCCGGCCCCCGAATCGCTCGAGGACCTGCTCGGCGCCGACTACAAGGGCTCGGTCGCGATCAACGGCGACCCGACGCAGGCGGGCGCGGCGTTCGCCGCGGTGGGCCTCGCGACGGTGCAGTCGGGCGGCACGCTCGACGACTTCCAGGCCGGCATCGACTTCTTCGCCGACCTGAACGCGGCCGGCAACCTGCTGAAGGTCGACGTCACCACCGCAACCGTCACCTCGGGCGAGACCCCCGTCGTCTTCGACTGGGACTACCTCAACGCGGGGCACCGCGAGGCCAACCCCGACTGGGAGGTCGTCATCCTCCCCGGCACCGGCTACGCCGGCTACTACAACCAGGCCATCAACAAGGATGCCCCGCACCCGGCCGCCGCTCGCCTGTGGCAGGAGTTCCTCTACAGCGACGAGGCGCAGAACCTGTGGCTGAAGGGCGGCGCGCGCCCGGTGCGCGCCGACGCCATGGCCGAGGCCGGCACGATCGACGAGGAACTCTTCTCGAACCTCCCGGCCGCGCCCGACGACACGGTCGTTCCCACCGAGGAGCAGAGCACGAACGCCGGCACGCTGCTCGGCGAGAAGTGGGCCGCGGCGGTCGGTTGATGACCGTCGTCGCTCCGGCGGCGCCTGCCGCCGCCGGGACGGAGTCGGATGCCCCGACCCCGTCCCGGCGGTCGGGCGGCCGCCCCGGCATTCCCGCGGCGCTCGGCCTCGTGCCGTTCGCCGCGTACGTGCTGTGCTTCCTCGCCCTGCCCACGCTCCTGGCCGTCGCGAGCGGGTTCTTCGACGACGACGGCTCGTTCACGCTCGCGAACGTCGCCGCGCTCGGCGACCCCGTCATCCTGCAGACCTTCGCGAACTCGGCGTGGCTCTCGGCGCTCACCGCCGTGATCGGCGCCGTGATCGGCGCGCTCGCCTGCTACGCCCTCATCGGCCTCGAGCACGGCCGGGTGCGCAGCCTCGTCGACGCGGCGAGCGGCGTGCTCGCCCAGTTCGGCGGCGTCATGCTCGCGTTCGCCTTCATCGCCACGATCGGACTCCAGGGCCTCGTCACCCTGTGGCTGCGCGACACGTTCGGCATCGACATCTTCGCCGAGGGCGCGTGGATCTACGGGCTGCCCGGGCTGATCCTGCCCTACATCTACTTCCAGGTGCCGCTCATGATCATCACGTTCATGCCGGCGATGGGCGCGCTGAAGCCGCAGTGGGCCGAGGCGAACCTCACGCTCGGCGGGACCCGGCGGGGGTTCTGGCTGCACGTCGGCCTGCCCGTGCTCGCTCCCTCGTTCTTCGCGAGCCTGCTGCTGCTGTTCGCGAATGCGTTCTCGTCGTACGCCACCGCGGCCGCGCTCGCGAGCCAGGGGTCGCAGATCGTGCCGCTCCAGATCCGCACGGCGCTCACGAGCGAGACCATGCTCGGGCGCGAGAACCTGGCGGGTGCGCTCGCACTCGGCATGATCCTCGTCATGGCCGCGACCATGTGGCTCTACTCGGTCGTGCAGCGTCGTGCGGCCAGGTGGCAGCGATGAACGGGCAGGGGTTGGCTCCGCATCCGCTCACCCGCTGGGTCATCGGCCTCGTGATCGTGGGCCTCTTCGCCATCCCCATCGTCTCGATGGCCGAGTACACGCTGCGCGATGTCGACGGACACTCGCTCGTGCACTGGGCGGCCCTCGTCGATCCGGCGAACGCCGCGAAGTACCGGCCGATCTGGATCGGCCTCGGCAACTCGCTGGTGCTCGCGCTCGTCACCGTCGCGATCGTGCTGCTCCTGCTCGCACCCACCATGGTGCTCGTGGCGCTCCGCTTCCCGCGGCTCCGCCGCCCTTTCGAGTTCCTGGTGCTGCTGCCCATCACGATCCCGGCGATCGTGCTCGTGGTCGGCCTCGCCCCGATCTACCTCGTGATCGGGCGCACGTTCGGCACGGGCGTCTGGGCACTCGCGTTCGCGTACGGCATCACCGTGCTGCCGTTCGCGTACCGGTCGATCCAGGCGTCGATGGATGCGACCGACGTGCGCACGCTCTCGGAGGCGGCGCGCTCGCTCGGCGCGAGCTGGCCGACCGTGCTGCTGCGCGTGCTCGCCCCCAACCTGCGAACCGGGCTCATCGCGGCATCCCTCATCTCGGTCGCGGTGGTGCTCGGGGAGTTCACGATCGCATCGCTCCTGAACCGCCAGAACCTGCAGACCGCGCTCGTCGTCGTGGGCAAGCAGGACCCGTACGCGTCCGTGATCCTCTCGCTCCTCGCGCTCGCCTTCGCGTTCGTGCTGCTCGTCGCCATCGGCCGCGCGGGCCGCCGAACACCCGGCCGCGCCGCTCACCGCTCCAGGAAGGAAGGCCGCTCGTGACCGCCGACTCCGCCACGCTCGCCACCGCCGACAACTCGATCCTCGCCGCGCGCGGCGACGGCACCGCCGTCTCGTTCGAGGGCGTCGTGAAGGACTACGGCGCCACCCGCGTGCTGCACGGCGTCGACCTCGTGATCGAGCCGGGCGAGTTCGTCTCGCTCCTCGGCCCGTCGGGCTGCGGCAAGACCACGGCGCTGCGGGTGCTCGCCGGGCTCGAGCGCGCCGACGGCGGCACGGTGCGCATCGGGGGGACGGATGTCTCGCGGGTACCCACCAACCACCGCGACCTCGGCATGGTATTCCAGGCGTACTCGCTGTTCCCGCACCTCGACGTCGCCGCGAACACGGCCTTCGGCCTGCGGATGCGCAAGGTGCCGAAGACGGAGGCATCCGACCGGGTGCGCGACGCCCTCGCGCTCGTGGGGCTCGCGCACCTCGCCGACCGCTACCCGCACGAGCTGTCGGGCGGCCAGCAGCAGCGCGTGGCCCTCGCGCGCGCCCTCGTCACCGAGCCGCGCGTGCTGCTGCTCGACGAGCCGCTGTCGGCGCTCGACGCGAAGGTGCGCGTGCAGCTGCGCGACGAGATCCGGCGCATCCAGCTGCGCCTCGGCATCACCACGCTCTTCGTGACCCACGACCAGGAGGAGGCGCTCGCCGTCTCCGACCGGATCGCCGTCATGCAGGCGGGCCGCATCGACCAGGTCGGCACGCCCGAGGAACTCTACCTCCGACCCGCCACCGCACACGTGGCCGAGTTCGTGGGCCTGTCGAGCGTGCTGCCGGCGGTCGTCGCGGGCGGGGAGGCATCCGTGCTCGGCGTGACCATGCCACTGATCGGCGAGGTGCCCGACGGGCCCGCCGAGGTGTTCGTGCGTCCCGAGAACGTGCACGTGGGCGGGCCGGTCGCGGCCGTCGTGCAGGAGAGCACGTTCCTCGGCAGCATGCGTCGCACGCTGCTGCGCACCGAGGACGGCGCGCTCATCCGCATGCAGCACCCGGCTCGCGAGCGGCTGGAGTTCGGCGAGCGCGTCGACGTCGGGTTCGATCCGGTGCCCGTGGCGGTGCGGCCGGCGGGCTGAGCGGCGCGGGGCCCGGTACGGAGCCGGCGCGGCGGCGGCGGCGCCGCTACGCCGAGCGCGGCAGCCCGACGCGATCGGGCACGGCGCCGACGACGCTCGGCAGCCACTCCTCGACATCGGGCCAGGCCCGGCCGGTGGGCAGTCGTCGCAGCAGTCGGGCGAGCGAGTCGTCGGCGTCGGGCCACGGGATGACGCGGGTCGGCGAGGCGCTCGCGAGCACGCCGAGCCACCAGTGCTTCCAGGTCACCGGCAGCTCTTCGGGGTGCAGCACGACGTAGTAGTCGGGCACGGCGATGGCGTGGCGCTCGGCGGCCTCGACGGTGCGCTCGATCTCGAGCTCGAGCACGCCGTAGGTGGACTGGTCGTCGAAGAACTCCACCCAGGCGGCCGCGACGTGGGCGAGCGGATCGTGGTCGTGCACGACATAGGGCGCGTCGACCGCGGCGGACCAGCGGGCCACCGCGTCGTCGGGGGCGTCGTCGAAGGTCGCCGCCCGGACGTTCGCGAAGCCCTCGAGGGCGTGGATGGCCGACGTCGACTCGTCGCCGACGACGACCAGTGTGGTGCTTGTCGGTGCCTCCATTTTCGAATTGTACGTCGCTTCGCCGGGGGTGCGGCCGGACTCGCCCGCCGCGCGCGTCCGCCGTCGATGTCGCGTTCTGCGGATATACGATCGGGCGCGCCGCCGCAGGGCGGCCGAACTCGGCGCGCCCGATCGTATATCCGCAGAAATGGACGACTGACGCGCGGTCAGGCGATGCGGAGCACCACGTTGCCGCGCTTGCGGCCCGTGTCGACGTAGCGGTGCGCCTCGACGACGTCGGCCAGGTCGTAGGTGCGGTCGATCACCGGGCGGAGCTCCCCCGCCTCGGCGAGGGCGGTGAGCTCGGCGAACTCGGCGCCGCCGATGGTCGCGCCGCGCATCGTCACGAGCCGGCCGCTCCGCTTCGTGTGACGGGACGCCGTGAGGGCGCCCCTCAGATCGGCGATGACGAGGAGCAGCGCACCGCCTGGCACAAGGGCGTGCTCGACCCGCTCGAACGGCGCGTTGCCGACGCACTCCACGATCACGTCGTATCGGCGGCCCTCGGCCGCGAAGTCCTGCACGGTGTGGTCGATGACGCGGTCGGCGCCGAGCGAACGTACCAGCTCGGCGTTCCGCCCGCTGCACACCGCGGTGACCCGGGCGCCGCGGTGCTTCGCGAGCTGCACGGCCGCCGTGCCGACGGCCCCGGATGCCCCGTTCACGAGCACCTCGGTGCCCGGCCCGATCTCGGCCATGCCGAGGTACGCGAGGGCCGTGTGCCCGCCGAACACGAGCGCGGCGGTCTCCTCCCACGTGAGGTTCCGCGGCTTCGGCGCGATCGCGCCGTCGTGCGTCACCGTCACGTACTCGGCGTGCCCGCCGTACTCGGCACCGAGCATGACCATGACCTCGTCACCCGGTGCGAAGCGGGTGACCTCGCTGCCGACGGCCTCGACCGTGCCCGCGACATCCATGCCCAGGATCGGGTGGCGCGGTCGGAACACGCCGAGCGAGAGCGGGATGTAGAACCAGAGCCCCTTCGGCAGGTCGCGGGCGCGAGTGCGGTGGTCGGCGATGCTCACCGTGCTCGCGTGCACGCGGATCAGCAGTTCATCGGCCCGCGGCACGGGCTTCGGCATGTCCTCGACCTGCACCACCTCGGGGCCGCCGAAGCGGCGGGCCACCGCGGCTCGCATCCTCGTGGCGGCCTTCACCTGTGTCTCGCTCATCTCGAGCCTCCTCTACCTTACGTTGTACGACTTACAACGTAAGGTAGCGTGGATCCGAGGATCTGTCGAGGGTTCGACGGCTCCGGATGCCTCGCACTTGTACCGTTGGGGACGGGAGGTTCCACCGGATGTCATCGACGACCGAACCGCGCGCCGGCCGCCGCGCGCCGTTGACGCGCGACCGCGTGCTCGAGGCGGCGGTGGAGCTCGCCGACACGGCCGGCATCGATGGGCTCACGATCCGCCGTCTGGCCGTCGAACTCGGGGTGGAGCCGATGTCGCTCTACTACCACGTGCCCAACAAGGAGGCGATCCTCGACGGCATCGTCGACCGCGTCTTCCGCGAGATCGAACAGGCGGTGGGCGGGTTCGCCGTCGCCGAGGCGGATGCCGCGTGGAAGACGACCCTGCGCACGCGCATCCTCGCCGCCCGCGAGGTGATGCTGCGGCACCCGTGGGCCCCCGGCGTCATGGACACGCGCGCCGAGCTCGGCCTCGCGAACGCGCGCTACGTCGACGCCGTCGTGGGCATCCTGCGCTCCGGCGGGCTCTCGTTCGACCTCATCCACCACTCGCTGCACGCACTCGGCAGCCGCATGTACGGGTTCTCGCAGGAGCTCGGCGCGACCGACGACGGCACGGCACCCGATCCCGAGGTGCTCGAGCAGATGGCCGAGCACGTGCCGCACCTCGCCGCCATGCTCGCAGTGGTCGCGCACGACGACCCCGACTCCACCCTCGGCTGGTGCGATGATCGCGTCGAGTTCGAGTTCGGGCTCGACCTCATCCTCGACGGGATCGAGCGGCGCGCACTGGGCCGCTGACCCCGGCTTGCGCAGGAGAATGGGCCCCATGCCCGCGGATCTGGTCTGATTCAGCCGGATCTCCTGCGCAAGCTTCGCGTCAGCGGGCCGCAGCCTGGTGCAGCCCCGTGTCGCCGGCGACCCGCACGGCCGGCGCGTCGGCCGCGAGGTCGAGCCGCGGCAGCACGTCGGCGAACTCCGCGCCGCCGACGGTGAGCACGCTCCACGCGGCATCCGTGAAGCGGAGCATCGACGACGACGCGTTGTCGAGACGCGGGTAGTGACGCGCATCGTGGCCCGTGATGGCGGCGAGCGTGTGCCGGATGAGGGTGCCGTGCGCCACCGCGAGCACGCGGGCGCGACCATGATCGCGGGCGATGCGCTCGAGGGCCCGGATGCCGCGGGGCCCGACCTCGTGGTCGGGCTCCTTGTCGGCGAAGTCGCGGTCGGGCCACCGCGCGTCGAGCTCGGACACGAGCGTGCCCTCGGCGACACCGAAGTCCTGCTCGACGAGTTCGTCGTAGGTGCCGCCGAGCGATGCGCCGATCGTCGTCGCGATGATCTCGGCGGTCTCGCGCGCCCGCGTGAGCGGCGAGCTCACGACGGCGTCCCACGGCTCGGCCGCGAGTGCGGATGCCGCGACGAGCGCCTGCTCACGCCCCGTGTCGTTGAGCGGGATGTCGGTGCGCCCCTGCATGCGCCCCGCGAGGTTCCAGTCGGTCTGTCCGTGGCGGATGAGGGCGAGCAGCATGGCCTCCAGCCTACGGGAGCCGAGCTGGGCGGCGACCCGACGGTCGCCGGGTGCCCGGTGCCGCAGGTTCCTGGGCGCTCGGGGTGAACCCCGAGGAAATCTCCGTGCAGGGCACGGATGTGCCCGCGGTCGCATGAGCGCACGCTGTACCGGTATCCCGATCCAACCGACCCGTCGAGGAGACGACCATGACCGACACCGCAGTCCCGACCCGTTCCGAAGCCGACCGTGCGCTGAAGACCAAGCACCGCGCCATGTGGGCGTCGGGCGACTACCCGACCCTCGCCTCCGACCTCATCTGGGAGCTCGGCCCGCGGCTCGTCGCCGCCACCGACGTGCGCCCCGGCGAGCGCGTGCTCGACATCGCGGCCGGCAGCGGGAACGTCGCCATCCCGGCCGCCCTGCACGGCGCCACGGTCGTCGCGAGCGACCTGACGCCCGAGCTCTTCGAGACGGGTCGCCGGCTCGCGGCCGAGGCGGGAGCCGAGCTCGAGTGGCGCGAAGCCGACGCGGAGGCGCTGCCGTTCGCCGACGACTCGTTCGACGTGGCCCTCTCCTGCGTGGGCATCATGTTCGCCCCGCACCACCGGGAGGCCGCCCACCAGCTCGTGCGCGTCACGGCGCCCGGCGGCCGGATCGGCCTGATCAGCTGGACGCCCGAGGGCTTCATCGGTCGGATGTTCAAGGTCATGAAGCCGTTCGCCGCTCCCCTGCCCGAGGGCGCGCAGCCCGCGCCGCTGTGGGGTGACGAGCAGCACGTGCGCGACCTGTTCGGCGACCGGATCGCCGACGTGACGGCCGAGCGCCAGACCGTCGAGATCCGATTCCCGACCGGCGAGGCGTTCCGCGACTACTTCAAGCAGCACTACGGCCCCACGATCGCGGTGTACAACCGCATCGCCGACGACCCCGACCAGGTCGCCGCGCTCGACGCGGCGCTGGCCGCCCTCGGAAACGATGCCCTCGACGCCTCGGGCGCCATGCAGTGGGAATACCTGCTGCTGACCGCCCGCGTGCGCTGAGAGGGCCCGAACGGAAGATCCATCGTGCACCACAGCGCAGACTACGTCGCCGCCGAGCTCCACCGGCTGGGCGAGCAGCGGATGCTCCACGAGCTCGAGCGACAGCGCGTCGCCGCCGAGCGGCTGGCCGAGACCGTGGACCCCGAGGCGGGGGTGACGGATGCCGCGCGCCCGCGCCGGGGCATCCGTGCCCTGCTTCCCCGGCGCCTCCGCCCGCTGAGGCCGCCGCGCCCGGCGGAATGCTGACGACGCACTGCGCCGACCGGGTCCGGCCTCTCCTCCTGGGGGCCGGACCCGAATCCGGCCGCATCTCTCGGGGGCCGGGCCCGGGTC
Organism: Agromyces sp. H66; assembly: GCF_004959775.1. GTDB lineage: Bacteria > Actinomycetota > Actinomycetes > Actinomycetales > Microbacteriaceae > Agromyces. The sequence continues at coordinate 273,174 of NZ_SJZG01000001.1, read as the reverse complement.
GAGCCGATCGGACGAGGTGATTCGAGCCGATCGGCCGATCCGCGGGCGGGCCCGCCTCGCCAGCATCGAGGCATGAGCGAATCATCCGTCACCCGCCCGTCACCCATTGCCCGCACGGCCCGCGGTCGACCGGCGAACCGGAAGCGGGCGGCGTGGGCCGTCACCGGGCTCCTGCTGCTGAGCCTCGTGCCGATCGTGGCCGGGGCGGCCCGGCTCACCGAGCTGGCGAGCGCGGCGGCCATCACGCCCGGCAACGCGCGGTTCTTCGACGCGCCGGTGCCCGTGGTGCTGCATATCGTGGGCGCGAGCGTGTTCAGCGTGCTCGGCGCGTTCCAGTTCGTGCCGTCGCTGCGACGCCGGCGCTGGCACCGGATCGCCGGGCGCGCGGTGTTGCCGGCCGGGCTGATCGCCGCGCTCTCGGGGCTCTGGCTGAGCCTGTCCCCCGCGCTGCCCGCCGTCGACGGGGAAGCACTCCTCGTGCTCCGGCTGCTGTTCGGCACGGCCATGGCGGCGAGCCTCGTCGTGGCGATCTTGGCGATCCGGCAGGGCGACGTGCGCGCACACAGTGCGTGGACGACCCGTGCGTACGCCATCGGGCTGGGCGCCGGCACCCAGGTGTTCACGCACCTGCCGTGGCTGCTGCTCGGCGGAACGCCCGACGAAGCCGGTCGGGCCGTGGCCATGGGCGCGGGCTGGGTGATCAACCTGGCCGTCGCCGAGGCGGTCATCCGCCGGCGCGCGGCCGGGTCGGGCCCGGTGGCCCACCGCTCCCGTCGATCCGGGGCGTTGCCCGCGCGCCTATCATGAGGGTCATGACGAGCCCCCTCCGTTCGGTGTGGGATGCTCCGGCCGCCACCCCACCGCCGCCCCGGCGCGTCTGGCGCGACTGGGTGCTCGTCGCCGCGCTCCCACCCCTCGTCGCGCTCGAAGCGGTGGCGCGGCCCGAGGCGCCGGGGCGGGTCCTGTGGGCGATCACGCTCATCGCGCTCGTCCCCACGCTGCTCTGGCGTCGCACCCGCCCGGGGCTCATGCTCGCGATCGCCTTCGGAGCCGGCGCGCTCGGCACGCTCGCCACCGGCGGCGACCCGCAGCTCGTCTCGACGGCCTACTTCCTCATCCTGATCTACGCGGTGGTGCGCTGGGGCACGGGGCGCGCGATGCTGGCCGCTGCGGGCCTCGTGGCGGCCAGCTCCCTCCTCTCCTTCGCACTCCAGTCGTTCGCCGGCCAGACCATCGAGCTCGCCGACGTCATCGGCGCGCTCGCCGTCCTCAGCGCGACAGTCACGTTGGGCGTCGCGTTCCGCTGGCGTGCCGCGGCCCGCGCGCGGGAGGTCGACCGCATCCGCCTCGTCGAGCGCGAACAGCTCGCGCGCGACCTGCACGACACCGTCGCCCACCACGTCTCCGCGATCGCGATCCAGGCCCAGGCCGGTACCGCGGTGGCGGCGACCGATCCGGATGCCGCGGCCCGCGTGCTGCACGTGATCGAGGACGAGGCGTCGCGCACGCTCGACGAGATGCGCTCGATCGTGCGGATGCTCCGGCGCGACGGCGCGGGCGGCGCGCAGGGCGCGGCCGGCGCGACCGCCGCCGGCGCCTCGACGCGGCCCGAGCACGCGCCCGGTCCGGCCATCGCCGACCTGCGGCGTCTCGACGGCGCGCACCCGGGCGGCCCCGACGTCGACGTGCGGCTCGTGGGGGACGTCGACGCGGTGCCGTCGACCGTCGCCGCCGCGGTGTACCGGATGGCGCAGGAGTCCGTGACGAACGCGCGGCGGCACGCGCGCAACGCGACGCACGTCGACGTGCTCGTGCGGGCCGACGAGCACGGCGTGCGGCTCGACGTGCGCGACGACGGCGACCCCGCGGCATCCGCTGCCCTCGGCTACGGTCTCATCGGCATGGCCGAGCGCGCGGCCCTGCTCGGCGGCACCTGCGAGGCAGGCCCGGCGCACGATGGCGGCTGGGCCGTGACGGCCGTGCTTCCCCGGACGGGTTGGTCGGCATGACCGTGCGCGTGCTGATCGCCGACGACCAGGAGCTCGTGCGCACCGGTCTGCGCATGATCCTCGACGCCCAGCCCGACCTCGAGGTGGTCGGCGAGTCCGCCGACGGCGCCGAGGCGGTAGCGCTGGCGCTCAGCCTGCGGCCCGACGTGTGCCTCTTCGACATCCGGATGCCGGTGGTCGACGGCATCGAGGCGACGCGAACCCTCGCCGGGCCGGGCGTGGAGGACCCGCTGCCGGTGGTCGTCATCACCACGTTCGATCTCGACGAGGTCGTGTACGAGGCGTTGCGGGCGGGCGCTCGCGGGTTCCTCCTGAAGAACGCCGGCCCGGCCCTGCTCACGCAGGCCGTGCACGCCGCTGCGCGCGGTGACGCGCTCATCGACCCGAACGTCACGGTGCGTCTGCTCGAGGCGTTCGCCGGCTCCGCACCCGCCGCCGCACCCGCGCAGCCCGTCGAGCCGCTCACCGAACGCGAGGAGCACGTGCTCGCCGCCGTCGCGCGGGGCCTCGGCAACCTCGAGATCGCCGACGAGCTGCACCTCTCGGTCAGCACCGTGAAGACCCACCTCGGGAACCTCATGGCGAAGATCGGCGCCCGCAACCGCGTGGAACTCGCGATCTGGGCGCACGAGACGGGCCGTCGGCCCTGACCCCGTCTTCAGGGGTCGCACCGGTGCGGCCGGGCACCGCCGGATCTAGACTGGCGCCGTGCCGGGCCAGCGATTGACCCCCCGTGAGAGCGCGGTGCTCACCGCCATCGAACGGCGCCTCAGCAACCCCGAGATCGCGGCGGAGTTGTTCATCTCCGTGCGCACCGTCGAGAGCCACATCGCGAGCCTGAAGCGCAAGCTCGGCGCCGAATCGCGCGCCGACCTCATCGCGGCGGCCGGCGCGCGGCGCGAGCGCGCGGCATCCGTGCGACTGCCCCGCAACGCGTTCGTCGGCCGCGACGCCGAGCTCGCCGCCCTCGCCGACCTGCTCGAGACGCACCGATGGGTCACCGTGGTCGGGCCGGGCGGCGTCGGCAAGACGCGCCTCGCCCTCGAGTTCGCGGGCCGCAGCGAACGCGTGCCCGTGGTGGTCGAGCTCGAGCACGCCGAGCCCGGGGACGTCGTCGCCCGCATCGCCCGGGCACTCGACCTCGAGGCGGGGTCGAGCACGGATGCCTCCGCCTCGATCGCCGTGGCGCTCGCGGCGAACCCGTACCTGCTCGTGCTCGACAACGCCGACCGGGTCGGTCCCGCCGCCGGCGAGATCGTGGCGCGCGCGCAATCCGCCGCCCCCGACCTGCGCGTGCTCACGACCTCGCGCACCCCCATCGGCGACGCCGCCGAGTCGGTGTATCCGCTCGCGCCGCTCGCGACGGAGGGTCCGGATGCCGCGGCCGTCGCCATGTTCCTCGACCGGCTGGGCGTCGCCGGTCGTGCGACCGCGGCGCCGATGGCGCTGTCGGCCGCCCGGCCCGCGCCCGCCGACTACGAGGTGGCGGCGCGGGTCTGCCGTCGGCTCGACGGGTTGCCGCTCGCCCTGGAACTCGCCGCCGCGGTCGCCCGCCACCTCTCCCTCGACGAGCTCGCGGTGCGCCTCGACCGCGACTTCGCCACACTCGACCGGGCCGTGCCCGAGGGCCGTCACCGCACCCTCGAGACCGCGTTCGAATGGACGTGGGACCTGCTCACCGACGAGGAACGCGAGGTGCTCTGCCGACTCGCCGCCCTGCCCCGCACGTTCGACGTCGACCTCGCCGTCGCGGTCACCCATCAGGGCGCGGAGGGCGTGCTGCTGCGCCTCCTCGACCACTCCATGGTCGTTCCGGCCGGTGGGCGTCCACGTCGATTCCGGCTCCTCGCCGTCATGCGCGAGTTCGTGCGGGCACGCACCGATCCCGCCGTCATCCGCGAGGTGCTGCGACGGCACGCGGAGTACATCGACGAGGTCGTGACCGAGTTCGTGCGCCACGCACGCATCGACGACAGCGCCGAGGCCGTGCGCACGTCGGAGACCCTGTGCCCCGAGGTCAATGCGGCCATTCGATGGGCGCTCGCGGCGGGGCATCCGTCGGCCATCTCCCTCGCCGCATCGTTGGCCGTGGGCGTCGAGCAGTACGGCTCCGACGTCGACAGCGTGCGAACGCTCGCCATGGCGGCGAACGACGAGCGGGTGCGTGCCGGGGCCTCCGCCCGGCAACTGCTCGATCTCGGCATCGGGCTCGCCTTCGTCGACGTGAACCTCGTCGACGAGCTCGCGCGGCTGGCGCTCGCCCGCGCCGACGACCCCCGGTCGCGCCTCGCGGCCAACCACCTCGCGGGCCTCGCCGACGCGTACCACGACCGCGTCCCCGAGGCGCAGGCGCACCTCGACGAGGCCGAGCGGCTCGCCATCGAGCTCGACCAGGCGTGGGAACTCGCCGCGATCCGCCAGATGCGGGGCGTCGCGTACTGCCACGCCTCGCCTCCGGATTCGGTCCGCGCCGTCGCCGCGTTCGAGGCCGCCATGCGCGGCTACGCGCTCGCCGGCGATGCCATGCACGCCAACAACGCGCGCTTCATGATGGCGTTCTCTGCGGCGGAGGATCGGCTCGGGCTCGAGCAGGCGGCCCTGTGGGCGGCCGAGTGCGCCGACTACGCCCTGCGGACCGGGAACCAGCACGAGCTCGCCCACGCCCACCTCGTGCAGGCCATGCTTCGAACGGATGCCGCGAGCCCCGCGGCATCCGATGAACCGAGTCGGCGCTCGCCCGACGCCGACGAACGGGAGGGACTCGCCGCGCCCGACGACCTCGCCGAGCTCACGGCGACGTTCCGGCGCCTCGGCGACCTGCGCTGCGTGACCCGCAGCCTCCTGCTCCGGGCACGGCTGGCCGGATCCGACGAGCGCGTCGCCCTCCTCGAAGAGGCCCTCGGTGCGGCACGGAGCGCCGGTGACGTCACCCACCAGACCACCGCGCTCACCCGACTGGTCCGCGCGCACTGGAGGCGGGGCGACCGCGTCGCGACGCTCGCCGCCCTCGACCGCCTCGAATCGGTCGCCGGAGCGGATGCCGCGGCCCGCGCGTGCCCGCCCGAGCTCGCCGGCGCCCGTGTCGCCGGCTGACCGCGCGCAGCCGCGCCGATGAACGGGACACGTGTCCCGTGACAGCGGGACACCCCGGCTGCCACCATGATCGGATGACCCGCGCCCTCGCCACGAGCCGCATCGCGACGATCGTCGCGCTGTGCGTGTCGCTCGTGGCGGCCGTCGGCGCGATCGCGTTCGACCTGCGCGTGCTGCCCGAGCACCCCGACGCGCCGATGTCCTCAGGCTGGTCGGGGGTGCTGCCGGGGGTCGCGATGCTGGTGCCCGGGTGCCTCCTGCTCTGGCGGTTGCCGTGGCATCCGATCGCCGTGGTGCTCGCCGGGTTCGGCACGCTGTGGGTGATCGACGGCCTCGCCTCCGCTGCGGTGAACCTCGCCTGGTACGAGGATCGCGACGCGTGGTGGGCGGTGCCGGCGTTCTGGATGTTCACGCGACTCGGGTCGGTGCTGATCCTGCCGATCGTGCTGCTCCTGCTGCTGTTCCCCGACGGCCGGCTGCGGCGCGGCCGCGGCTGGCGCGCCGTGTCGATCGTCGCGATCGTACTCGGGCTCGTGATGCCGTTCGCGTTCCTGTTCGTGCCCTACGACGTGCTCGCCTCCGACGACCCTCTGCGCACCGAGCTGCTCGCCGCGTTCGAGCCGCCGCTGCCGACGATCCCGCTGCCGGATGTCGCGTGGGTCGCAATCCTCGCCGCCGCACTGCCGTGCCTCATCGCGAGCCTCCTGCTCGCGCTGGTCGTCGCGGTGAGCCGCCGATTCGGCGCGACGGCCGAGGAGCGCGCGCAGCTGCGGTGGCTGGTCTGGTCGGGTGTGGTGTTCGTCGCGTCACTCGCGATCGCTCCGCTGCTGCCGGCCGTGCTCGTCGATGTGCTGGTCGCGGTGACCATCGCGCTCATGTCTGCGTCGGTCGTGGTCGCGGTGACGCGCCACCGGCTCTACGCCATCGACCGCCTGCTGTCGTGGACGCTCGTGTACGCGGTGCTCATCGCCGCGATCGTGGCGGTCGACGTGCTCGTGGTGCTCGCCGTCGGGAGCGCGATCGACGATCGCGCCGCGATGCTCGTGGCCGTGGTGGTGGTGATGCTCGCCTACGCGCCGCTTCGCGGTCGGCTGTTCGCCCTCGCGAGCCTGATCGTGAACGGCCGGCGCAGCGACCCCTACGGCGTGGTGTCGTCGCTCGGCGATCGCCTCGACCGGGCCACCGACACGCCCACCCGGCTCGGCGACCTCGCCGCCGCCATCGCCGAGGCGTTCGCGTCGCCGTACGTGCGCGTCGAGCTCGACCGGCCCGACGCCGACCCGATCGTCGCCGAGCAGGGCACCCCCACGGCGGCGCTTGAGGAGATCCCGATCGACTACGGCGGCGCCGTCGTGGGTCGCATCCTGATGGAACCGGGACGACGGCCGGTCGTGTCGGAGCGCGACCAGCGCCTCCTCGGCGACCTCGTCCGGCTCGCCGTGGCCGCGATGCGCAACGCCGAGCTGGGCCGCGAGCTGCAGGCGATCCGCGAGCGACTCGTCGTCGCCCGCGAGGAGGAACGCTCGCGCCTGCGCCGCGAGCTGCACGACGGCCTCGGCCCGCTCCTCGGCGGCGTGAAGCTGCGCCTCGAGACCGCCCGGAACCTCGCCGAACGCGACCCCGAGCGCTCGCTCGCCCTGCTCGACGCGGCCATCGACGACCAGTCGGAGGTGATCGACGAGATCCGCCGCATCGTGCACGACCTGCGGCCGCCGGCCCTCGACGACCTCGGGCTCGTGCGCGCACTCGAACAGCAGGCGACGCGTCTCACGGGCGGCGGCCTCGCCGTGGAGGTGTCGGGCGACCTGCCCCGCGAGTTGCCGCCGGCCGTGGAGGTCGCCGCCTACCGCATCGTCTCCGAGGCGCTCACCAACGCGCGCCGGCACTCGGGCGCCGCGCACGTGGTCGTGCGCCTCGAGCTCGACGAGCGGATGCTCCGCGCCGAGGTGCGCGACGACGGTGCCGGCATCCCGGTCGACGCGGTCGGCGGTGTCGGCCTGCGGTCGCTGCGCGAGCGGGCGGCGGAACTCGGCGGCACGCTCGAGATCGGACCCGCCGATGGGCGCGGCACCGTCGTCCGAGCGGCGCTGCCGCTGGGGCATCCGGTCGCTCCGCCCGATGGGCAGCCCGAACCCGAAGCCGAGACCCCCATGGAGGCCACCGCCGATGCCTGAGGACCCGATCCGCGTCGTGCTCGTCGACGACCACCCCGTGTACCGCGAGGGCCTGTCGATGCTCCTCGAATCGATGGACGGCGTCGACGTCGCCGCGACCGCCGCCGACGGCCGGGAGGCGCTCTCGGTCGTCGAGGCCGCCGACCCCGACGTCGTCGTGATGGACGTGCAGATGCCGCGCCTCGACGGCATCGCCGCGACCCGCGAGCTGGTGTCGCGGCATCCGCACCTCGCCGTCGTGGTGCTCACCATGTCGGAGGACGACGAGACCGTCTTCGCGGCGATGCGCGCCGGCGCCCGCGGCTACCTCGTGAAGGGCGCGAGCCAGCATGAGATCCTTCGGGCGATCCGCAGCGCCGCGGCCGGGGAGCTCGTGTTCGGGGCGGCGATCGCGCGGCGCGTCGCGGAGTTCTTCGCGGCTGGGCCGGCGTCGGCGCCGGTCGCCGAGGTGTTCCCGCAGCTCACGGCGCGCGAGCGGGAGGTGCTCGACCTGCTCGCCGCCGGCCGGTCGAACCCGCAGATCGCGCAGGCGCTCTTCCTCTCGCCGAAGACCGTGCGCAACAACGTGTCGAACATCTTCGCGAAGCTGCAGGTCGCCGACCGCGCCGAGGCGATCGTGCGCGCCCGCGACGCCGGGCTCGGGCGCGGGTAGCGTCGGCGGACTGACGGCCGGGACGCCGGCGCGGTACCGTTGGTTCCGAACAATCGTGCACTTCGTCCCGCGGCATCCGGGAGGTCGGCCATGCGAGCGTCGGTGATCTTCCTACCGGGCATCATCCTCCCGGCGGACCTCGCCTTCGCCGTCCTGCGCGAGGAACTCCCCGCCTGGGTCGATCCGGTCGTCAAGGACCTCGAGATCTACGCCCACGGTGAGCCGCCCGCCGACTACGGGCTCGACCTCGAGATCGAGGGCGTGCTGCGGGCAGCCGACGAGGCCCGCTTCGAGCGCTTCCACCTGATGGGGTACTCGGGCGGTGGCGCGGTCGCCTTCGCGTTCACGGCGGCCCACCCCGAGCGCATCGAGAGCCTGGCCCTCCTCGAGCCCGCCTGGCTGGGCAACGACGACATGGGTCCCGGCGAACTGCGCACCAGGGCGGAACTCGACGAGGCGGCGAAGCTGCCGCCCGACGCCAGGCTCGCCGAGTTCACCAGGATCCAGTTGGCACCCGGCGTCGAACCGCCTCCCCGCCCCGACGGACCCGCTCCCGAGTGGATGCGGACGAGGCCCGCCGGCATCGCGGCGATCATGCGTGCATTCGCCCGAACCCACGTCGATGTCGACGTGCTGCGAGCCATCGATGTACCCGTGTATTACGCACTCGGCGGTCGGAGCAACGCCGATTTCTTCGGCGAGATGGCCGAGCGGTGCCGGTCCATCTTCTCGGACTTCACCCTCGAGGTGTTCCCGGAACGACATCACTTCGATCCGCCGCACCGCATCGAGCCCGAGCGGCTGGTGAGCGCACTCGAAGCCCTCTGGGAGCGCGCGTCTCGAGCTCGGTGAGGTCGGGGTCCCAGCTCGCCGGCGGTCTCGGATTCGCGCGGTCCCGGGCGCAGGTCGAGACATCCGCGGGACACCGCTCCCTGTGGGCCCGGGTCGCGCCCCCGGGAATCTGGGATCACCAACCCGGAACCCACGAAAGGCGCAATCACATGGATCTCTTCGCCACCGCCACCGACCGCGCCACCTCCGCGCCCGATGCGCCGGCTGAAGCGGCGCAGCGGGCGGAGACGGGGCGCACGCCCGAGGCGACCGCCGCCCTCGGCCCCGTGCGCGCGAACCGCCTGCAGCGCATCGCCGGCGCCGGGCTCATCGCCGCACCGCTGCTGTTCACCGCCGGCATGCTCACATCGCCGCAGCAGACCTCGCCCGGCACCGCCGGCTACATCGAGTCGCTGGCCGCCGACCCGGCGCTCAGCCTCTGGTCGGCGAACCTGCTGCACTACGGATGGGTCGCCCTCGCGCTCGGCGCGATCGCCTCCATCGGCCTGCTTCGTGGCCGCCGCGGCCGCATCTTCCTGCCGATCACGGCGCTGCTCGTCGCCTTCGGAGCCATCCAGATGTCGGGCCTGCTGCTGTCGGATTGGTTCCTGATCAGCGCCGGGAACACGCTCGCCATCGAGGACGCCGTGCTCATGGACGCCAACGCGAAGGAGTGGACCTCGGCCATCTGGCAGTACACCGGCATGGGCGGTGGGCTGCTCGGCATGGGACTGATGTCGCTCGCCCTGGCGCGCGCCGAGGCGGTCTCGTGGTGGATCGCGCCGCTCGGCTTCCTGCCCTGGATCGCGCCCGGGCTCGTCCCCGGTCCCGTCGGCGTGCTCGCAGGTCTCGTCTGCTACGCGCCGCTGGCCGTCGCCGGTGCGCGCCTGGTCGCCGCCCGCTGAGCCGGCTCGAACCCCAACGACCCGCGCACACCCGTCAGATCGTGGCGCCGACGAGCGCCTCGCCGAGGGGCGTGCGCGAATGCAGTACCCGGGCTCCGTCGCGCACGCTCGCGACGAGGCCGCTGTTGCGGAGCACCGTCAGGTGGTGCGACGCGGTCGACACCGCCATGCCGCAGTCGTGGGCCACCTGCGAGGTCGTGCGCGGGTCGTGGGCGCTGAGCAGGATCTCGGCACGCGCGGGGCTCAACAGCGCGCCGAGCGAGCGCGACGCCGCCTCGGGGTCGCGGGCCCACGTCTCGGTCACGCCCTGCGCCGGGTAGAACAGCGTGGGCTGCGCGGGCGGCTCGGTGAGCACGGCGCACCGGTGCGAGCTCATGACCGAGGGCACCAGCACGAGCCCGCTGCCCCGGCAGTCGACGAGCTCGCTGTGCCGGCGCAGTCGCACCCGCACCCCGTCGCCGTGCCAGGTCACCGATTCGTGCAACGCCCGCACCATCGAGGCGATGCCATCGGTCGTCACCCGCCTCGCCCGCACGGCGATGTCGGCGCGCAGGATGCGGTCGAGCTGCGTCCACACCGGTGCGAGCAGCGCGTCCCAGAGCTCGGTCCACGCGTCGGCGATCAGCTCGCGCGAGCGTTCCGGATGCTCCATCATGCGGGCGATGGCCTGGTGCCGGCGTCCGCTCGACCTCGCGAGCATCTTCGTGAGATCCGCGCGGAACAGCTCGGGCGGCACGGCCCGCAGCCGCTCGGCCTCGTCGGCGGGCGCCATGTCCCAGCTCGGAGTGGCCGTGAAGAAGTCGGGGAAGTAGCCGTCGGCGCCGATGACCGTCGATATCAGGTCGAACGGTTCCCGCGGCACGCGAGCGCGAACCGAACGCAGCCAGCCCCACTGCATGGGCTGGTCCTCGGGCCGCTGCAGCACGCGCAGGGCATTGCACAGCTCATGGCCGGGCGAGACCCCGAAACGAATCGCCGAGATGTCGTCTGGCGCGAGCCGGAAGTCCACGTACTTTCGATCCACGTCGAAATGGTATCGGCGACGGATGCCTCGGCGGGAGCCTGTGGGCGATGGATGACGGCAGGTCATCCGCGACACGAAAGGACCAGCACCATGACGCTCGCAGACCTCGACACCACCGGTGCGCCGGACGCCGCCCCGAACCTCGCCGGGGTCGTGCCGGCCGAGGCGATCCGCGTCGGCACGAGAGGAACCCTGCGGTTCGAGGGCCGCGACCACGGCTCGGCGATCTCGTACTTCCTCGTCAATGCCGAGCCCGGGCAGGGACCCGACCTGCACCGGCACCCGTACCCCGAGACCTGGATCGTGTTCGAGGGCGAGGCGCGCTTCACCGTCGGCGGCGAGCAGTTCATCGCCACCGCGGGCGACACCGCGACCTGCGCCGCGGGCCTGTGGCATGGGTTCAAGAATGCCGGGACCGGGCGCCTCAAGGTGCTCGGCATCCACCCGTCGGACACGATCATCCAGGAGAACGCCGACGAGGTCGGGGCCTGATGGGCGCGGCTGGGCCCGGCCCAGCCGCGCACGGCCCTCAGTCCTGAGTCCTCAGTCCACGGCCCTCAGTCCTGAGTCCTCAGCCTGAGACGGCGCTCTCGTGGTGGGGCGCGCCGACCGGCTTCGACTCCGACGATCCCCGCTGGCGCAGGTAGATCGACAACGCGATCATGCTGCCGACGGCGAGGAACTCGGATTGCCAGTTCTGCAGGGTGCGGTTCCAGAAGTCGGCCGAGACGAGGTACTCGGTCCAGGAGACGATCGCCTGGCCGTGCTCGACCTGCTCCGAGTTGAACACGACCATCCCGGAGAGCGACTGGGCCAGCCACGAGAGCAGGAAGATCGCGCCCATCACGAGGAGCAGCGAGTTCGAGAAGACCGTGCGGCGCCAGTCGGCGGCCTTCGCCCACATCGGGGAATCGCGCCGCGCGTGCTCGCCGACAAGCTGCTCCTCGTCGGTGCCGATGCCCTCCTCGCCCGGCTTCTTGGACTCGGGCGAGCCCTTCTGCACGAGCCAGATCGTGGCGAGGATGAACAGGAAGAACTGCAGGTACTCGGACTGCCAGTTCTCGGCCACGTCGACCACGAACTCCGACGACGTGACGAACTCGGCCCAGGTGTAGGGCGGCGATCCGTGCGACGCCTGCTCCTCGTTGACGCGGAAGAGTCCGGCGACGGACTGGCCGATCAGGGCCAGCGCGAAGAGCGCCCCGAAGGCGATGCTGAGCGCGTGCTGCCGGATCCGCATGTCGTTCACCTCCCCATCAGTCCGATGGCGAGCATGTAGGCCAAGCCCGCCGCGATCACCGCGAGCCACGACGTGAAGACGACTCTCATGTGCCGACGGTGCCCCCCGCCGTACGGCCCTGTCAACGGGTGCGAGGAGGCGGCGGACCATTGCTAGGATGGTCCGCCGCCTCCCGCGTGGGTCAGGCTGCCCGCGAGACGCCCGAGAGTGCATCGACCTCGTCGGCGGCGAGCACCAACTCCGCCGCACGCACCGAGTCCCGGATGCTCTCGGGCCGCGAGGCGCCCGGGATCGGGATCACCACGGGGGCGAGCGCGAGCTCCCACGCGAGCGCGACCTGCTGCGCGCTCACGCCGTGGGCGTCGGCGACGTCCCGGAACGCGACGTGCTGTCGGCCCATGTCGCCGGCACGGCTGATGCCGGTTCTGCACCGAGACGAGCCGTCCGCCGAGGATCTCGTTGGCCTCGTCGATCTGGGCGATGTTCGCGTTCGAGATGCCGGCCAGCTCGATGACGCCGTCGTCGAGCAGGTCGCGGATGGCGCCGACCGAGTCGGCGTAGGGCACGTCGGGGTCGGGGCGGTGGAACTGGTAGAGCCCGATGGCGTCGACGCCGAGGCGCCGGGCCGACGCCTTCGCGGCCTCCTTCAGGTACTCGGGCCGGCCGTCCCGCGTCCAGGTGCCGTCGCCCGGGCGGAGGTGGCCGCCCTTGGTCGCCTCATCGCGGGCGCACGCCGTCAGCCCAGCGTGATCGATTCGCCCATGGCGAGGCGACGGATGTCGGCGCCGTCGCCGGCGCGCTGGGCTTCGAGTCCCAGCCACGCGTCGACGGATGCCAGTCCGTGCTCGTTGAGCATGCCGTCGTGAGTCGAGTAGGCCCGGACCGGGCGCACGGTCCGCAGGTAGTCGATCATCTCTCGGCCGCGCATCCACGGTGCGTGGGTGGGGAGCAGGAGGGTCGGCACCGGGACCTCGGGCACCGTCAGCGCATCGCCCGGATAGAACACCTCCTCGTCGATGAGGAAGCCGACATTCGATGCGATCGAGACGTCGGGGTGACCCTGGGCGTGCCGCTCGCCGAACACCTGCACGGCGAATCCGGCGGCCTCGAAGCGGTCTCCATCGGCCACGACGTGCACGCTCGCCGGAGTCTCGGCGAGTGCCTCGGCCACGGCAGCGCACGTCCAGACCTCGAGGGGGCCGGATGCCGCGAGCCGTTCGATATCGAGATGGTCGGCGTGCCCGTGCGTGATGAGCACGGCCGCCACTTCATCGAGCAATGGTGCATCGGAGAACACGCCCGGGTCGATGACGAGCGAACGTCCGTCCTTCTCCAGAAGAACACAGGCATGGCCGTACTTCGTGAGCTTCATCGTTCAGTCCTCGATTCGATCTCCTGCCCGTCAGGTGTCGAGTGCGCCCGGCGTGTCCATCACGTTCGTGCCGTCGGACAGCACCGGCGACAGGATGCCGAAAAGGTTCCCGTCGGGGTCATGCAGGTAGGCGCCACGACCGACTCCCGTCATGTCGTATGGTGCCATCGACTCCGTCGCACCGAGTTCGAGCGCCCGCGCGAACATCGCGTCGACGTCGCCGTCGATGCCGACGACGATGTCAGCCGTTCACGGGCGCTCCGGGCTCGGGACTCGGGCCCTCGCGTTGCGTGAGACCGCCGTTGATGCCGCGCCCCGGCTCGTCGACTCCGACCGCGCCCTCGCCGGTCTCGATGAGCCAGTACTCCATCTCGCCTGCCCGCGTGAATCGCCAGCCGAACAGCGCCGCGTAGAAGTCGATGAGCCGCTGCGGCTCCGATGCATGGATCTCGAAGTGCACGACGAGGTTCGCCACGATGCCCCCTCAGGTTCGATCCCGCTCAGGCTACGCCCGGCCGCGCAGGGCATCCAGCGCCGCCCGCGTTCCACGCCGGCTCAGATCTCGGTGTGCCCGAGCCGCGGCGCGGCCACCGTGCGGATCTCCGGCACGGCCAACGACTCGAACTCCAGCACCGCGACCTCGTTCGCGCCCGATCGCGTGACCGGCGCGGGCACGACGAGGGTACGCTGCGGCCCGTGGCGCCAGTACCGGCCGAGCAGGAATCCGTTCACCCACGCCAGCCCCTTCCCCCAGTGCAGGGTGTCGAGGAACAGGTCGGCCGGCGCGGCGAGCTCGATCTCCCCGCGCGCCAGCGTCGGGCCGGCGCCGAACCCCGCGGCACGCCCGCGCGATGCGAGCTCCGGCACGCGGTCGAGGTCGACGGGACGCACGCACCAGTCGGTGACCTCCCTGCCGTCGATGGCGACGCCGCCGATGAGGCCCTTGTGCTCGCCGAGGCGAGCCCCGTAGTCCACGCGCCCCTGGTCCTCGACCACGATCACGAGCTCGCCGCGAGTGTCGGGCAGCACGACCGAGCGCTCGTGGGCGTCGCGCGACATGACGCCGACCGGCACCCCGTCGAGCAGCACCCACGCGCGGTCGCGCACCTCCTCGCCGACCGTGAGTACGCCCGGGCCGCCACGGCCGAGTCGGGTGGCGAACAGCGCGACGCCTCGGTCGTGGCCGAGTTCGTCGAAGGTCGGCACGGTGGCGTGCCGGGTCTCGTCGCCGAGGCGCGCGGCGACCTCGAGCAACGACGGCCCGACGGCGAGCGGCGCGACGAGTTCGGGTGCCGGCGGGCGCGGCGCCGGCCATTCGTCGGGAACCGGCGCGTACTTCGCGATCACCTCGCGGAACGCCCGGAACTTCTCGGTCGGATGCCCCGACTCGTCGAGCGGTGCGTCGTAGTCGTAGCTCGTGGTGATGGGCGCGTAGCGTCCCTTGTCGTTCGCGCCGTTCGTCAGCCCGAAGTTCGTGCCGCCGTGGAACATGTAGATGTTCACGGACCCGCCGGCCGCGAGCAGCACGTCGAGTTCGGCGGCGGATGCCGCGGCATCCGTGGTGTGATGATGCGACCCCCAGTCGTCGAACCAGCCGCACCAGAACTCCATGCACATGAGCGGGCCCGTGGGCTGGAACTCGCGCAGGGTCGCGAGCCGGTCGGCGGCGCGCGACCCGAACGACGCGGTGAGGTGCAGGCCGGGGAGGCTGCCGTCGGCGAGCATCCGCGGCGTCGGCTGGTCGATCGTCGTGAGGGGCACGGTGATCCCCGCCTCACGGGTCACCCTGACAAGCTCGGCGAGGTAGGCCTTGTCGGATCCGTAGGCGCCGTACTCGTTCTCGATCTGCACGAGGACGACCGGCCCGCCGGCGTCGATCTGGCGCGGCGCGATGATCTCGTACACCTGGCGGAGATACCCACCCACGGCGTCGAGGTAGGTCGGCTCCGACCGGCGCATGCCGACCGCCGGATCACGGAACAGCCACGCGGGCAGGCCGCCGTTGTCCCATTCGGCGCAGATGTACGGGCCCGGCCGCACGATGGCGTGCATGCCCTCGGCCGCGACGAGGTCGAGGAACCGCCCGAGGTCGACCCCGCCGTCGGCACGCCATTCGCCGGGGCGTCGCTCGTGGGCGTTCCACGCGACGTACGTCTCGATCGCGTTGAGGCCCATGAGCCGAGCCTTGCGGATGCGGTCCGCCCAGAGGTCGGGGTGCACGCGGAAGTAGTGCAGCGCGCCGGCGAGGATGCGGTGCGGGTGGCCGTCGAGCTCGAAGTCGGTCGCGCCGATGGCGAAGCGGGAAGGGGCGGTCACTGGCATCCGTTCTGGTGGTTCCGGGTCGTCTGGACGGAGCGAGGCCGGCCGAGCGCACCCGGCCGGCCCCGCGTTCGACGGCGGCTACTCGCCGACCGTGAAGCCCTGCTCGTTGCCGTACTCGACGAGCTGGGCCTGCCAGGCGGCGAGTCCCTCCCCGAGGTCGGCCCGGTTCGCGTAGGACTGTCCGACGGTGTCGCCGAAGATGCTGTTCGCGTACACCTGGTAGGGCAGGTACGACCAGCCGGATGCCACGTCCTTCGACGCCTGCGTGAGCACCTCGTTGATCTTCTGGCCGCCGAAGTACTCGGACTCGAGGCCGACGAAGTCGGGGTCCTCGAGGTCGGCCGTGGTCGACGGGAAGCCGCCGCTTTCGAGGAACACCTCGATCGACGCGGGGTCGCTGTTCAGCCAGCGCAGGAACGCCGCGGCGAGCGCCGGGTTCTTCGACTGCTTGGTGACCGACTGGCCGCCGCCGCCGTTCTCGGCCGCGACCGGGGTGCCGTCGTACGTCGGCATGGGCGCCACGCGCCAGTCGCCCGCGGCATCCGCGACGCTCGACTCCAGCACCCCCGGCATCCAGGCGCCGATCACGAGCGTGGCGATCGAGCCGTCGGCGAGGCCCTTGAACCACTCATCGCTCCACCCGGGAGTGGTCGCGAGCAGCTCCTCCTGGATGAGCTGGTTCCACACGCCCGTCCACTGCTGCGTGCCCTCGTCGGCGAGGTCCACGGTGATGTCGGTGCCGTCGATCGCGAACGGGCGACCGCCCGCCTGCCAGATCATGCTCGTCGCGAACCCGGCGTCGCCGGTGTCGGAGGTGATGTACTTCGTGGGGTCGGCCGCGTGCAGGTCGCGGGCGGCCTGCACGTACTCGTCCCACGTCGCCGGCACCTCGATGCCGTACTGGTCGAAGACCGCCTTGTTGTAGAAGAGCGCCATGGGGCCGGAGTCCTGCGGCAGGCCGACGAGCTTGCCGTCGACGTTCACGGCACCCCACGTCGACGCGGAGTACTGGTCCTCGAGCTCGTCGAGGCCGTACTCGCCGAGGTCGACGAGCGCGTCCGAGAGCGCGAACTGCGGGATCGCGTAGTACTCGATCTGCACGACGTCGGGCGCGCCCGAGCCCGCCTTGATCGCGTTCTGGAGTTTCGTGTACTCCTCGGTGTTGGTGCCGGCGTTCACGAGCTCGACGTCGACGTTCGGGTAGGCCTCCTCGAAGGCGGCGACCTGCGCCTCGGCGCTCGGGGTCCAGCTCCAGTAGGTGAGCTCGCCGCCGGCCTCGAGCGCGGCGTCGAGGTCGTCGGCCGAGCCGCCGCCGTCGTCGGCCGAGCCGGCGCCGGACGCGCAGGCGGCGAGCAGGCCCGTGAGCGCGGCCGCCGCGACGATCGTCGTGGTCCGCCGGAGGGCGGTCCGGGAGATGGCCATGTGATGTGTCCCTTCACTTCGTTGTGCCGTGTGGTCCGGGGCAGGACGCTCCGGTCGGGCGTTGGTGGTGTTCGTCACGCGGTGCCGCCCGGTCACTGCTTGACGCTTCCGGCGCTGAGTCCCGACTGCCAGAACCGCTGCAGGCCGAGGAACGCGACGACGATGGGGATGATCGTGAGGAGCGACCCCGTGATCACGAGGTTGTAGATGGGCTGGGCGCCGACGCCGGTCGCCTGCGCGTTCCACTGGTTGAGGCCCACGGTGAGCGGGTACCAGGTGGGGTCGCTCAGCATGATGAGGGGCAGGAAGTAGTTGTTCCACGTCGCCACGACGGTGAACAGCAGCACCGTGACGATGCCCGGTGCGAGCAGCCGGATGGAGATGGTGAAGAACGTGCGGAACTCCCCCGCGCCGTCCATGCGGGCGGCCTCGAGGATCTCGGTCGGCACGGAGTCGACGGCGTAGACCCAGATGAGGTAGAGCCCGAACGGGCTGATGAGCGATGGGATGATGATCGCCCACGGCGTGTTCGTGAGGCCGAGCTGGCTGAACATGAGGAACGTCGGCACGGCGAGGGCGGTGCCGGGCACCGCGATCGCGCCGAGCACGACGGCGAACACGGCGCGTCGCCCGGTGAAGCGGAACTTGGCGAGCCCGTAGCCGGCGAGCGTGGCGAGCAGGGTCGCGCCGCCGGCGCCGAGCACGACGTAGAGCAGCGTGTTGCCGAGCCAGCGCAGGAAGATGCCGTCGCGATAGGTGAGCGTCTCCCAGACGTTCTGGAACAGCACGAACTCGTCGCCGAACCACAGGCCGAAGCTCGAGAACAGCCCGCTCTGCGTCTTCGTGGCGTTGATCACGAGCCACGCGATCGGCACGAGGCTGTAGATCACGAAGATGCCCATGAGCAGGGTGAACGCGACCGACTTGCGGGGCCGCAGGGGCGAGCGGTGCCGACGACGTCGGCTCGCGGCATCCGTTCGCTCGTCTTCGAGAGCCGGGCGGATGCCGCGGACGGCGGTCGTCGTCATCGCTCCTCCTTCCGCGAACCACGGAGTTGCACGAGGTAGGCGATGACGGCGGTGATGACGCCCATCACGATCGCCACCGTGGCCGACGCGTTGTACTGCTGCCCCGAGAACGAGAGGTTGTAGGCGTACCCGGTGGTCGACACCGACCAGGCGCACGGCGCGCGGCTCGCGACGGAGCACCTGCTCGGCCTCGGGCACCGCACCGTGTGGCACGTCGCCGGTCCCGAGCGCTCGTACTCGGCGACGCGTCGGCGCGAGTCGTGGGCGCGGACGCTCCACGAGCACGGTGCCGAGGTGCCGCCCGTGCAGGTCGGCGACTGGACGAGCGAGTCGGGCCACGCCCTCGGCGTCGAGCTCGCCCGCGATCCCGAGGTCACGGCGATCTTCGCGGCGAACGACCAGATGGCACTCGGCGTGCTCCGTGCGCTGCACGAGGCCGGCCGAGCCGTGCCGGCCGAGGTCAGCGTCGTGGGCTTCGACGACATGGCCGAGTCGGCGAGCTTCTGGCCGACGCTCACGACGGTGCGCCAGTTCTTCGGCGAGGTCGGACGACGCTCGGTCGAGACGCTGCTGCACGAGGTGGAGGGTGGCCGGCCGCGCGGCACGACGCTCGTCGACACCGAGCTCGTGGTGCGCGCGAGCACGGCGGCACCGCCGCGCTGACGACGGGCCGACGCGCGGGCGCCGCCACGGCCGCAACCCCCTCGCGGATCTCGTCCGAGGGGCGCATGCTGACCGAGATGGTCCTGACCGGCGGAGCCGGACGCGCCGGCTCCGACATCGCCGACGCGTCGACGACGCGCTGGACCGATCGGCGTGTCGCCATCGTGGTCGGCGTCGCATCCACCGTGCTCGTCGTGGCCGGATCGTGGATTCCGTCGCTGTGGGGTGACGAGGCCGCGAGCATCATGTCGGCTCGTCGGGACTGGGGTTCGCTCTGGGCGCTCCTCGGCGACATCGATGCGGTTCACGGGCTCTACTACGCAGTCCTGCACGTGTGGATCGACCTCGTCGGCGACTCCCCGTTCGCCGTGCGCCTGCCGTCGGGGATCGCCGTGGGTGCGGCATCCGCGGGTCTCTTCCTGCTCGTCCGGCGACGCGCGCCACAGGCGACGGCGCTGATCGCGGCGGCCGTGTTCACGGTGCTGCCGCGGACCACGTTCCTCGCGGTGGAGGCCAGGTCGCTGTCGCTCGCGACCGCCGCGGCCGTGTGGCTCACGCTCCTCATGCTGCGGCTGGTCGATGATCGGATGCGCCGGGGCTGGTGGTGGGCCTACGCGCTCGGGCTCGGGGTCGCCGTGCACCTCCACCTCTACCTGGCGCTGCTCATCCCGGTGCACGCCATCGTCGCCGCCGTGGCGCTTCGCGCCTCGGGTGGGCTGCACGGCATCCGGATGCGTCGATTCCTCGTTGCCTGGGCCGGAGCCGTGCTCCTCGCCGCGCCGATCGGCGTCGTCGCGGTGCGCCAGCGCGACCAGATCGACTTCCGGCGGCGGTGGCGCGTCGTCACGGCCGAGGGGGTGCTCGTCGACCAGTGGTTCATGCTCGAGGTGCTCGCGCTCGTGGCATCCGCGTTCATCGTCGTGTCGATCGCGGTCGCCGTCGGCCTTCGCGATCGTGCGGCGCGCGGGGAACGACAGCTGCTCCTCCTCGGCGGAACGTGGCTGGCCGTTCCGACGGTCGCGCTGATCCTCGTGTCCGCGATCGCCGGGCTCGGATACACGCCGCGCTACCTGGCCTTCAGCGCGCCGGGCGCGGCGATCATGATCGCGGTCGCCGTCGCGTCGCTGCCGCGCCGGTGGATGCAGGTCGTCTCGGTCGCGGTCATCGCGGCACTCGCGGCTCCCGCCTATCTCGACCAGCGGACGCCGTACTGGAAGAACGGCGGCACCGACTGGCAGGACGTCGCCGAGGTCGTCTCGGAGGTCGCCGAGCCCGGCGACGGCATCGTCTTCGACGAGAGCGTGCGCCCGTCGCGTCGGCCCCGACTCGCGATGCACACGTACCCGCACGGGTTCGTCGGCCTCGTCGACCTCGGGCTGGTACGGCCCTACGACCAGACCGACGGGCTGTGGGATGTCACGGCGCCCCTCGCCGAGGTGAGCGAGCGCCTCGTCGGGATCGATCGCGTCGTGGTCGTGTCGCGGAGCGTCCGCGGCGTCGATGACGACGTCGCGACCCTTCGGCGCGAGGGGTTCGAGCCGACGGAGCGGGTGGCACTCGAGTCGGACGTGGTGGCCGTGTACGAGCGCGCGCCGTGAGCGGGGCCTGCGGCGGCCGATCCTCTCGACGGCGGCGCCAAGTCGGGCCGCCGCGGCGAGCGAGGGCCGCCGCGGGCGCGGCGCGGCGTCGGACCCTCGCGCTAACGTGGCCCGCGTGGAACCGCACCGACTCTCCCGGGCCGACGCCAGGCGCATCGCGATCCGGGCGCAGCTGCTCGACGCACGGCGACCCACCGACCTCGTCGAGACCGTGCGGCGGCTGACCTTCCTGCAGGTCGACCCGACCGCGGCGATCGCCCCGAACGCCGACCTCGTCGCGTGGAGCCGCCTCGGCCGATCGTACGAGCCCGCCGCTCTCGTGCGCGCCCTCGAGGAAGACCGCGACCTGTTCGAGCTCGACGCGCTCATCCGGCCCATCGAGGATCTCGCCCTCTACCGCCCCGAGATGGCGACCTGGCCGACGTGGGAGCGCAGCGCCGCGTGGCTGCGAGACAACGACTCGTTCCGCAGGGACGTGCTCGACCGGCTCCGCGACGCCGGCCCGCTCATCTCGCGCGACATCCCCGACACGAGCGTCGTGCCGTGGCCGTCGTCGGGATGGACCGCCAATCGCAACGTCACGCAGATGCTCGAGTTCCTCATGATGCGCGGCGAGGTCGCGATCGCCGGCCGCCGCAGGCGCGAGCGCATCTGGGACCTCGCCGAGCGCGTCTACCCCGACGATCCTGCACGGCGACCGCCTCGTCGGCAAGCTCGACGCGAAGGCCGACCGCAAGGCCGGGGTGCTCGTCGTCACCGCCGTGCACGAGGACGTGCCGTTCACGCCGGTGGTGCGTCGCGAGGTCGACGACGAGATCGCCGACCTCACGCAGTGGCTCGGCCTCGAGGTCGCGCGCGCCTGAGCGGCGCGTCTCCGCGACCTGCGGGCCGAAGCACACCGCAGGGCGGCGGGCCTACCCGTTCCGCAGGTGCATGCGCTCGCCCTGGGTGCTCAGCAGGTTGATCACCTCGGCGGGCTCTTCCGATGCGCTCGCGAACCCATGCGGCATCCGGGTGTCGAACTCGGCGGCCTCGCCGGTCTCGAGCACGGTCTCCTCGTCGCCGAGGGCCAGCCGAATCCGGCCGCTCAGCACGTAGACCCAGTCGTACCCCTCGTGGGCGCCTCGCTCGAGCGGGGCGTCGGGCGGATGCCCCGGCAGCACGATCTTGTACGCGTGCAGGTCGGGGTTCTGCCGAGTGAGCGGGATGATCGCGCGACCGTTGCGGTAGAACGGCTTCGGGTGGATGCGCGGGTCGGCGATCTGCGGCGCCCCCACGAGGTCGTCGAGGCTCGCGCGGTACGCACCGGCGAGCCGGATCAGCAGGTCGAGCGTGGGCTTGCGCAGGCCCGACTCGAGCCGCGACAGCGTCGAGACCGAGATGCCGGTCTCGGCCGAGAGCTCGGCGAGCGTGTAGCCGCGACGATTCCGCAGGGCTCGCAGTCGCGGGGCGACGGCATCGAGCACGGTTCCGAGGTCATCTGCCATTCCGAACTCCCTTTGCCGTTCCAGCAATGTTCGTTGCGATTCTCGCAGACTCCGACGAGAGTGGGCGCATGCACCACGAAACCTGGGATGCCATCATCATCGGCGGCGGCAGCGGCGGGCTCAGCGCCGCCCTCATGCTCGTGCGCGCCCGGCGCCGCGTGCTCGTGGTCGACTCCGGTGCGCCCCGCAACCGGTTCGCCGCGCACATGCACGGCGTGCTCGGTCGCGACGGCTGGTCGCCGCTCGACCTGCTCGCCACCGGTCGCACCGAGATCGAGCGCTACGGCGGCGTCGTGACGCCCGCCGAGGTCGTCGCCGTCGCACACGACGACTCGGGCTTCGACGTCGAGCTCGGCACCGGCGACCGCCACCGCGCACGTCGCCTGCTCATCGCGACCGGACTGCACGACGAACTGCCCGACATCCCCGGCCTCGCCGAGCAGTGGGGCCGCGGCGCATTCGTGTGCCCCTACTGCGACGGCTGGGAGTGGCGCGACCGGCGCATCGGCGTGCTCGCGACCGGACCGATGTCGGCCCACCAGGCGCAGATGCTCCGGCAGTGGTCGCCCGACGTCGCCTACTTCACGAACGGCGCCGAGCTGCCCGATGACACGGTCGCCGAGCTGACCGCGCGCGGCATCGCCGTCGAACGGCGCGCCATCGCCGGCACGAGCAACGACGACGACGGCCGGCTCAGCGGCATCCGCCTCTCCGACGGCGACACCGCGACGATCGACGTGATCTTCCTGCACCCGCGCGTCGTGCCGAACGACGGGCTCCTCCTGAGCCTCGGCGCCGCCACCGTGCCGGGCCACGGCGGCGCACCGTGGGTCGAGGTCGACGAGACCGGGCGAACGAGCGTCGACGGTGTCTGGGCCGTGGGCAACGTCGTGAATCCCTCGGCGTCGGTGCCCGTGGCATCCGGAGCCGGCAACGTCGCCGGAGCGACGATCAACGCCGATCTCATCGAGGAGGAGATCCAGACGGCTCTCGCGGCAGCCGAGGCCGCCGCGCTCACACCCCGATCGTGAGCGTCTGCGGGTCGAGGAACGTGGCGCCGCGCGCGGCGTTCCCCGACCCGCGGGAACCCATCAGGCCGCGGTTCGTGCCTGGGCGGCGTCGACCCACTCGTCGAACGACTGCCTGCCGATGTCGGCGCCGGGGCGCGCGAGCATCGTGCCATCGCGCATGGCCTTGCCATACGCGCCGGGAATCGGCACCTCGACGATGAGCCCGCGTACGCCCGCGATCGCCGCGCTCCGACGCACCATGTCGTGCATGCGCTCGACGCGCGGCCCGGCGAGGTCGCGCACACGGCCGGCGGGCGAACCCTCGGCGAGCTCGACGAGCCGCTCGGCGACCTCGCGCGCGGCCACCGGCTGCGACTGCATCCGGGGCACCACCACGAGCGGGCCGAATCGCATGCGCTGCAGCAGCTGCGACGAGAACTCGTGGAATTGGGCGGCACGCAGGATCGTCCACGGCACGGGCCCTGCCTCCACGAGCTGCTCCTGCAGCACCTTGCCGGCGTAGTAGCCGTAGGGCGCGAGGTCGACGCCGACGATCGAGAGCGCCACGTGGTGGCCGACGCCCGCGGCCGCCTCGGCGTCGAGCAGGTGCCGCGTGACCGCTCCGAAGAACGCGCGGGACTCGGCATCCGACAGGGTCTGCGTCGACGAGACGTCGATCACGGCGTCGATGCCTGCGAGCGCTTCGGCGAGTCCGGCGCCGGCGACGAGGTCGACCCCGGTCGAGCGGCTGAGGACGACGGCGTGGTGGCCGCGTTCGCGAACGACGTCGACGACGTGGCGTCCAACGGTGCCGGTTCCTCCGGCGACGGCGATCTTCATCGGGTGTGCTCCAGTTCTGTCGTGGTTCCTGCGGTGGTGGTTCGAGCGGCTCGAGCCGGGACGAGCAACGGGATGCTCAGGACGATCGGCGCCGCGAGGGCGACCGATTGGGCGACGGCGTCGAGCACCGAGAGGTCCTCCAGGTGCGCGACGTGGTAGCCGAGGTGCGGCACGGAGAACACGAGCCAGGCGGCGCCGACGGCGATCGCGGCATCCACTCGCCGTTGCAGGGCCGCGACCACGCCCGCGGCGAGCAGGGCGAGGTAGAGGGCACCGACGTCGCGGATGAGGTGCTCGTTGTACGGCCCGTCGTGCCCGACCCATGCGGCGAACCCGAAGCCGGGGAAGGCGTCGGAGAATCCGCGTGGGAAGACGAGCGCCCAGATGCCGACGAACGCGGCCGTGGCGTTCAGTATCCAGAGGATGATGCGTCTCGATGTGGTGTTCACACCCATTACGACCGGGCAGCCATCCGAAATGTGAGCGAGTCGCGGAACGCGGCATCCGACCTCACGTTCCGCGCCGCCGTCTGGTCTTGAATGGTGAGGGGCCGCCGACGACGGATGCCCCGCCGCCGACCCACTTGGAGGAACCATGCCCGAGCACCGGTCCGAGGCGCTCGGCGAGCTGCTGGACGAACGCGACCACCTCATCAACCTCGCGTTCCGCATGCTCGGATCGAGGAACGACGCCGAGGACGTGGTGCAGCAGACCTACGTGCGCTGGTTCCAGCTGAGCGACGTGGACCGAGCGGCGATCGAGCGACCGCGCGCATGGCTCACGACCGTGGCGTCGCGCATCTGCCTCAACATCCTCGATTCGGCGCGGGTGCGTCGCGAACGCTACGTGGGCGAGTGGCTGCCCGAACCGCTGCCGTCGATGACGACGGATGCCGCGAGCGCCTCGGCCCCGGCCGTCGACCCGCTCGACCGCATCACGCTCGACGACTCGGTGAGCATGGCACTGCTCGTCGTGCTCGAGTCGCTCACGCCGGCCGAGCGCGTCGCGTTCGTGCTGCACGAGGTGTTCGGCGTGCCGTTCGCCGAGATCGCCGAGATCGTCGGCCGCTCCCCGGAGGCGACGCGTCAGTTGGCGTCGTCGGCGCGTCGGCACATCCGCGACCTGCGTTCACGGCCGACGGATGCCTCGGAGCACGCACGTCTCGTCACCGCGTTCCGGCTCGCGTGCGAGAGCGGCGACCTGGACACGCTCGTGGGCATCCTCGACCCCGAGGCCACGTCGGTGAGCGACGGCGGCGGCAAGGTGCGGGCCGCGCTCCGTCCGGTGGTGGGCGCCGACAACGTGGCCCGGTTCATCCTCGGCATCCTGCAGAAGGCGACCGACATCACGGTCGAGGAGCACGAGGTGAACGGCGAGCCGGGGCTCGTGGTCGGCAGGGGCGGTGACGTGGTCGGCATCGTGGCGCTCGGCACCGACGCCGGGCGCATTCGCGACGTGTGGATCGTGATGAACCCCGACAAGCTCGAGGCGTGGAACCGCTGACGGTCGCCGGCCCGGCTCACCCGCGCGCCTGGTCCCGCTGCCGTCGGTAGTGCCGGAGCGCCTTGTCGCGCCCGCCGCACATCTCCATCGAGCACCAGCGCCGGCTGCGGTTCCTGCTGGTGTCGACGAAGAGCCACCCGCACCCCGGGCACTGCTTGACCCGATCGAGCCGGGGGTCGGTCAGGAGTTCGACGGCGGAGCTCGCGAACGCCGCACGCAGGGTCGGCGCGTCCCAGGCCGACGGCCAGTCGCGCCGGAACGCGTTGCCGTCGGCGACGTAGCCGTGGCGCTCGAGTCCGCGTGCGTGTTCGCGGGTCAGGGCGTGCAGGGCGCGCTGGTCGACGGATGCCCCCGCTACGTGCGCCTCGAAGATGGCGAAGATCGTCTCGCGCAGGTCGATGAGCGCCGTGCGCCCGGCATCGGGAAGCGGATCGGCGAGCTCGAACCCGAGCGAGTCCGCCCAGGCGCAGGCGGTCTCGGCATCGGCGAGCCAGTCGCGATCGGCGACGTGTCGGTCGGGCACCGAGTTCGTGAGTTCCAGGCACCACGCGTTGGCGACGTGCTCGAACATCATGCGCTCCTCCCTTTACCACTGAACGACAGTTGACAGGTTACACCGCGCGAAGATAGCCTCACCAGTGACATGACGATGACCGGTAAAGTCTCACCATTGAGCGCGGCCTTCCGCTGGCTCTGGCTCGGCGCGGGAGCGGCGAATCTCGGCGATGGACTCGTGCTCACCGCCCTCCCCCTCATCGCACTCGGGGCAGGCGTCGCCCGGCGAGATCGCACTCGTGACGACGCTCATGACGCTCGCCTGGCCCGTGTTCGGCCTGCACGCCGGGTGGATCGTCGACCGCATCCCGGTGCCGCGACTCCTCGTGCTCGCGAATCTCGGACGCGTCGCGGCGGTCGCGACACTCGCCGTCGGAATCGCCCTCGACGGTCCGGTCGTGCCGCTCGTGCTCGCGGCCGCGCTCGTCTACGGCGTCGCCGAGACCCTCGTCGACACGTCGCTCATCGCGGTCATCCCCGCGGTCGTTCGCCCGTCGTCGCTCACGGCGGCGAACGCTCGCATGGAGGCCACCGTGAACGTGGCGAACCAGTTGGCCGGGCCGCCGCTCGCGGGGCTCCTCGTGGGCGTCTCCGCCGTGGCCGCGGCCGCCACCGGCAGCGGGCTCTACGCGCTCGCCGCGCTCGCCGCACTCGTACTCGTGCGCCGGGTCCCGGCCCGCGTCCGCGCGCCTGAGGCACCCCGCGCACGCGTGCGCGAGGGGCTCGCGTTCCTCTGGCGGCATCCGCTGCAGCGCGACCTCACGCTGCTGACGGCGGCGATGAATCTTGTGTGGAGCGCCTGGGCAGCCGTCTTCGTCGTGCACGCCGTGACCCCCGGTCCGCTGGCGCTCACGCCGGCGGGCTACGGCTGGCTCCTCACGGCGATGGCCGCGGGCGGCGTCGCCGCCTCGCTCGTGACGAGCGCGCTGCAGCAACGGTTCGGCACGGGCGCGCTGCTGTTCGTCGACTGCCTGGGCACCGTCGCTCTCGTGCTGCCCTCGGCGCTCGGCGCCGACCTCTGGGTGGTGGCCGCGGGCCTCGTGATCGCGGGCGCCGGGTCGAGCGTCTGGCGCATCCTCGTCGCCGTGATCCGGCAGCGGGCCACTCCGCCCGAGCTGCTCGGGCGGGTCTACGCCGCTTCTCGTGTGATCGGGTGGGGTGCGCTCCCCCTCGGCTCGGCGCTCGCGGGACTCGTCGCGACGCTCGCGGGCGTCGGCGCCGCGTTGACCGCGGCGAGCGTCGTCGCCGTCATGGCCGCCGTGGCGTTCGTGCCGGTCTGGCGGCGATCGCGACTGCCGCTGTCGACCGAGCCGGTGCGGCACGGGTGACCCGGCGAGGCCCGAGTGGGTCGCACGCGTGCACCAGTTCGGGGGGCGCGAACTCGGTCACGAGCGCGCGCGACCGTCCCTCCGACAGGTGAGAATGTCCGGGTGGGAATCCTCTCCAAGCGATCCGCCGGCGGGGCGGGATCGCGGCTGCCGCGCCTGAGCGACATCGGCGACCCCGAGCGCGAGTGGATCGACGCCCACACCGAGATCGTCACGCGAACGGGCGCGCATCTCGACGACATTCACCAGCTCCGGGCCTTCTACGATCAGGCGGCCGGGCGGTGGCGCCGCATCAATCCGCCCGAGCGTGCCGACCCGAGGGTGCTGATCAACGCGATCGCGACCGCGTTCGGGGAACACCTGGCGCGCAGCACCCCGCTCGCGTGGATGCTCGCCGAGGACGAGCACGGTACCGAGCTCGCGCTCTACGCGCCCCGACGGCAGACGC
Organism: Agromyces sp. H66; assembly: GCF_004959775.1. Classification (GTDB taxonomy): domain Bacteria; phylum Actinomycetota; class Actinomycetes; order Actinomycetales; family Microbacteriaceae; genus Agromyces. The sequence continues at coordinate 245,670 of NZ_SJZG01000001.1, read as the reverse complement.
TCCTCTATCCGTTGAAGCTCGTGGCAGAGCGCTGGCTGGCCGAGGAATCGGGTGACTTCCTCATGACGACGACCGACGAGGTGGTCGCGCGCCTGGGACGTGGCCGGCACCGACCACGCCGCGAGGCACGCTAGGGCGGTTCCCGAGGCGGTCACCGGTCATCGTCACCCGCGCAGCAGCGCGCGCAACGTCTGGATGGTGTCGGCGTCTTCGGGGCGCTTGTCGTCGCGGTAGCGCTTGACCCGCGCGAAGCGCAGCGCGATGCCGCCCGGGTAGCGAGTCGACCGCTGCACGCCGTCGATCGCGATCTCGACGACGGTCGTGGGCGCCACCCACACCGTGTTGGCGGTGCGGCGCACCTCGATCTGCGGGAAGTACTCGGTCTGCCACCGCAACAGCGCGTCGGTGAGCCCCTTGAACGTCTTGCCCACCATCACGTAGCCGCCGGGCTCGCCGAACTCGCCCGTCGGGTCGAGCGCGCCGAGGTGCAGGTTCGAGAGCCATCCGGTGCGACGGCCCGACCCCCACTCGCACGCGAGCACGACGAGGTCGTACGTGTGCACGGGCTTCACCTTGATCCAGCTCGACCCGCGCCGGCCGGCCGCGTACGGCGAGCCGATCGCCTTGACGACGACGCCCTCCTGTCCGGCGGCGAGCGCGTCGCGCGAGACCCGTTCGGCGACCTCGGGATCGGCCGTGACCTCGCCCGGGATGCGGTGGGCCGAGGCGATGCGCTCGAGCTCGCCGAGCCGGGTCGACAGCGGCTCGTCGAGCAGGTCGCGGCCGTCGACGTGCAGCACGTCGAAGAACCACGGATGCAGCAGCGTCTCGCGCGCGGCATCCGCACCGAATCGCGACATCGTCTCTTGGAACGGGCGCGGCGCGCCGTCTTCGTCGAGCGAGAGCGTCTCGCCGTCGAGGATCACGTCGCGCACCGGCATGCGTCGCACGACCTCGACGACCTCGGGCAGGCGGTGCGTGATGTCGGCGAGGTTGCGGGTGAACACGCGCACGTCGTCGCCGGCGCGGTGCACCTGGATGCGCGCACCGTCGAGCTTGTATTCGACGGATGCCTCGCCCACGGCCTCGATCGCGGCGGTGGGGGTGGCGGCGGTCGCGGCGAGCATCGGCAACACGGGTCGACCCACCACGAGCCCGACGCCCTCGAGTTCGGCCTCGGTGCCGGTGAGGGCGAGGCGTGCCGTCTCGCCGAGGTCGCCCGAGAGCATCGCGGCGCGGCGCACCACCTCGCCGGGGCGCCCCGCGGCCCGCGCGATCGCGTCGGTGACCACGCCCTCGAGCGCGCCGGTGCGCATCTCGCCGAGGAGCACACGACGGATGAAGTCCTGCTCGCGCTCGGTGGCCCGGGCCGTGAACTCGAGCAGCACGCGGCCGCGCTCGCTCGCCGACCCGGCGCCCGCCGTCGTGGCGAGTCGGTCGAGCAGGTGGTCGAGCTCGCCCACGGTCAGCGTGGGGGCCGTGGCGTGCTCCCCCATCGCCGCGGCGACCCCGCGCCACCCGACCCCGACCCGGCCCTGCCGCGGCTTGCCGACGAGGAACCCGACGGCGGGGGCGATCTCGTCGGAGTCGAGGCGCGCCAGGAGGGCCGCGAGCGCGTCGACCTTCGCCAGCCGCGAGCGGGTGGCGGTGACGGCCTCGGCCGTGGTCACGAGCTCGTCGAGCAGCACGGGGCCAGTCTGCCACCACCCCCCGACGTGGGGTGAACGCTCGAAGACCCCTTGCCCCGGGGGCGGTGCGGCCGACAGGATGTCCCGCGGATCACATTCGATCCACGCCCATCGCACCCGAATCAGAGGAGTCCTGTGTCCATCGAAACCCCGTCCGTCGAGTCGAAGCCCACCGACCGTGCCGCCCTCTCCCAGCCGCTGTACGGCGCGTCCTTCGGCCAGGCCGTGTCGCGCTTCTTCACGAAGTACGCGGACTTCTCGGGTCGAGCGAGCCGAAGCGAGTTCTGGTGGTGGATGCTGGCGAGCGTCTTGGTCAGCATCGTCGGCTCGGTGATCGCCTCGTTCGGCGTCTCAGGCGCCACGCTGACGGCGGACGGGCAGGTCGTCTTCGGCGCGGCCTACTGGATCGGATACGGGCTCATCGCGCTCTGGGGCCTCGCCACGCTGGTGCCGGCGCTCGCGCTCTACTGGCGGCGCCTGCACGACACCAACAAGTCGGGCGGGTTCTTCTTCCTCGGCCTCATCCCGTTCGTCGGCTCGATCATCCTCCTGGTCCTGGTGCTCCTGCCCTCCGACCCCGCGGGCGCTCGCTTCGACCGCTGAGCCTCAGCCGATGCCGACGGCGGCCGGTGCGGGGTTCCCGCACCGGCCGTCGTCAGCGGATGCCGCAACTCAGCGCACGTCGTCCGCCTGCGTGATGCGGCTCCGTCCGACGGCGAGCCAGACGCCCGCGATCGCAAGCCACATCGGCATGACGCCGCCGGGCAGGCCGGGCACGCCGCTCACGATGACGGCGCCGAGGAGGCCGACCGCCACGATCGCCGAGAAGGTTCCGAGCACGCGGGAGACGCTGCGTTCGACCCACGCCATCCAGCCGAGCGCGCCCGCGACCGCGACGATGCCGAACCACGGCATCCAGGCGCCGAAGTCGTTGAGCATGTAGTAGACGAACTTGCCCTGCTCGTCGTAGTTGAATCCCTCGGGGCCCAGGTAGGTGGCGAGGCCACCGCGCCAGCCGTAGCCGAGCATCGCGGCACCGGCCGTCGCGATCATGCCGCCGCTCGCGACCCGGGCGGCCGTGGAGCGCGTGAAGACGGTCTCGACGTTGCGCCGCCACGCGGCCTGGAAGACGAGCAGGGCGACGACGGCCACGACACCGGCGGCGAAGCCGAACCGGGCCATGGTCGGATCGAGGCCCTCCATGTCGGCGGGCGTCACGGTGTAGAACGACTCGCGCGCCACCGCCTCGAGTTCGGCGTCGGGTCGCAGGTCGGTGAACATCGTGCCGACGGCGCCGGCGACGCCGGCGAGCACCGCCCAGAGCGGCCAGGCGCGGAATCGGGTGGGTCGCACGGGGCCGGCACCGTGGGAGGCAAGCGCCGACGCGGCGGTCGAGCGGGCTGCGGAGGACATGGTCTCGCTTTCGTTCGCAGGGGCGCGGCGCAGTGGGCCGCGCGGCCGCACGTCGCGGCACCGTCTCAGGCTCGACGGCCCGACGGCCCGGCGCACAGGTGCGATTGTCCTCGATCCGCCCGGGACGCGGATCGGGACTCGGGCGCCCGCGTCATCCCCGAGACCGCGGGGCCGGGGCATCCCGAGTCCGACTCAGGCGGTCACGCCGAAGCCGGCATCCCGGGCGATGACGATGAGTGCGCTGCGGTCGCCCGCGCCGAGCTTCGTGATGATGCCGTACACGTAGTTGCGCACCGTCTTGTTGGTGAGCACGAGCGTGCGTGCGATCGAGCCGTTGTCGAGCCCCCGCGCCACGAGCTCGAGCACCTCGGTCTCGCGCTCGGTGAGCTCGGGGAACGGCCGGGCCGCACGCTCGGAGGCGGACCCGCTGAGGAAGGCCACCGCGCGCGCCGCGACATCCGCGCCGAAGAGCACCTCGCCGTCGGCGACCGCATGGATGGCCCGTTCCACCTCGCGCGGCGACGCGACCTTCAGCAGGTAGCCGCGGGCCCCGGCGCGCATGGCCGCGAACAGGGACTGGTCGTCGCCGAGCATGGTGAGCACGAGCACCGCCACCGAAGGATGCCGCCGCACGATGGACTTCGTCGCGTCGATGCCGGAGCCGCCTCCGAGGTCCAGATCCATGAGGACGACGTGCGGCACGACCCGGTCGACCAGGTCGATGGCGTCGTCGACGGATGCCGCATCCCCGACGACCTCGACCCCGTCGAGCGTCTCGAGCAGCGAGATGATGCCGCGCCGGAAGAGCGGGTGGTCGTCGACGACCGCGACCGTGATGATGCGCTCCTCGGTCATGCCGCCTCTCCTGTTCCCGCCCGGCGTCGTTCCACGCTAGCGCCTGCCTCGAGCCTCACGGGTCCGGCGTCCCGGCGGCCAGAGCGACGTGTCCCGATGCCGGCGGCGCGGGCCGCAGGGGCATCCGGGCGGTCACGACGGTCCCCGTCCGACCCGAGGCCACCTCGAGCGTGCCGCCGAGCTCTTCGGCGCGCTCGCGCATCGTCCGGAGCCCGACGCCGTGCGGGGCGCCCGCGTCGATGCCCGCACCGTCGTCGACCACGCGCACCTCGGCCTCGTCGCCGCGCAGCGCGACGCGGAGGGCGATGCGGGAGGCACCGGCGTGCCGGGCCGCGTTGGCGAGCGCCTCGGCGGCGATGAAGTAGATCGCGTCCTGCAGGGCGACCGGGAGCACGGATGCCTCGTCCACGACGGCGCCGACGCGCAGGTGCGCCGAGTCGAATCTCGCGGCGAGCTCGTCGAGCGCCTCGCCGAGCGTGGCGCCGTCGAGCGGTGACGGGGTCACCTCGTTCGCCAGGTCGCGCACGGCGCGGACGCGGCGATTGAGGTCGTCGGCGAGTTCGCGCAGCATCCGCTCGGCCCGGCCCGGCTGCGCGGGCAGGAGGTTCTCGACGGCGGCGAGCCCGAACCCGATGCCGGCGAGCGACGGACCCAGCCCGTCATGCAGCTCGCGACGCACGGCACGGCGTTCCTCGCCACGCAGGGCGACGAGGTCGCCGCGCGCCTGCTCGAGCACGTGGCCGGCCTCGACGAGCTGCAGCGCCGCCGCCACGAGACCCACGATGTCGTCGAGCACCCGGAGCGTCCGCCGGTCGAGGCGCTGCCCATCACGGGCGCGCACCACGAGCTCGCCGATCACGCGGTCGCCGGCGAGCAGCGGATGCCGCACCGGAACGCCGTCGGCCCGGCCCGAGCTCGCGGCGAGCGTCGGCACGACGGCCGAGGTCACCTCGACGGCGCCGAGGCGGAGCACGCGGCGGAGCGCCTCGCACAGTTGCTGCAGCCCGGCGGCGCCCGGTTCGAGTTCACCGATCCGGTCGCCCAGGCGCGCGAGCAGCCGCGCGGGGTCGGCGCCCTCGCCGTAGACGAGCGCATCGATTCGCCGCTGGAGCCAGCGCCGCAGCGGCTGCACGGCGAGGGCGATGAGCACCGGCGTGAGCAGCATCGGCCCGCTGCCGCCACCGGGCACGATCGAGGGCACGAGCACGACGAGCAGGAGGAAGAGGAACACGCCGCTGACGGTGAGCAGCGACCAGAGGATGAGCCGGCTGACGACGAGCTCGACGCCCCAGAGCCGCTGGCCCAGCACCACGACCAGGATCGCAGCGGGATAGAGCACCTGCCCGAGCACCGGTGCCACCATCCCGAAGCCGATGACCCACGGCGGCAGGTCGACCCCGTCGGGCAGGACCAGCGAGAGGTACGACGCGGTGAGGAACACGTGGCCGAGCGTGAGCCAGGCGAGCCCGGCGCGCACCCCCGGCGCCGCCCGCGCCCAGCGCACGACGAGGATCACGCTCGAGGTGACCGAGATGGCCACCGCGACGAACGACAGCATCGTGTACACGTCCGAGGCGGCCGCCTGGTAGGCGGGGTCGTCGATGGCGAGCGGATTCCGCGGTTCGGCCACGCTCTGCTGCGTGAGGCTGAGGAAGAAGGCGACGGATGCCACGACGGCGCAGACGACGACGATGACGCGTTGCCGGCCCGGCACGCGCTCGCGCGTGACGAGCAGCGGCAGCGCCGCCGTCATGAACGTGCCCGGCACGAAGCCCCAGCCCGCGGCGAAGGCGAAGAACCCCCACGCCGGCAGGTCGGGGACCTGTGCGCCGAGCAGTCCGTACTGCACGCCGAATGCCGCGAGGCCGGAGCCGACGGCGTGCACCGCGAGGATGACCCCCACGGGGTGCGGCCGGCGGGCGAGGATCAGCGCGCTGACGGGGCCGTAGACGAGCGCGACGGCCACGCCGATGTCGTCGAAGCGGGACTGCATCGCGACGGGAGCCTGCGAGAGGAAGACACCGGGCAGGGGCTCCGCGGGGAGCCCTGCGCGCCAGGCGATGGCGAGCGAGGCGATCGCGAGCCCCCACGAGACGACCCACACCGAGTTCGCGGCGACTCGCCGACCCCGACTCGCCCGGCTCACCGCGGGATCACCACCTCGAGTGCGCGCCGGCCCCGCGGAGCCTCGGCGATCCGCACGACTCCGCCGACGTCGCTCGCCCGGCGCCCGACCGCCTCGAGCATGCGGGGGGTGACGGCCGGGGCGGGGGGTTCGCCGTCGGCACCGACGCGCACGGCGACCTCGTCGTCGTCGATCGTCACCTCGATGTCGATCCGCGTGGTGGCCACGGCGCGGCGATGCCCGAGCACCGCCTCGGCGACCACGAGGTACACGGCGAGCTGCACCCGGGGGTCGAGCACGTCGGAGCCGGCGGCGCGGACGGAGACGCTCGTGCCGTCGGCGCCGAACCGCTGCGCGAGCTCGCCGAGCGCGGCATCCAGATCCCCCTCGTCGAGCGCCGCGGGGAGCAGGATCCGGGCGAGCCGGCGAACGTCGTCGGTGCGCTCCGCCAGGTTCTGCCGCAACGCCGCCACCGCCGGCCGCGCACCCGGCGAGCCGCTCGCGACCAGGCGCTGCGCGGCCGCCATGCCGAACCCGATGCCGGCGAGCGACGGCGCCAGTTCGTCGTGCAGTTCGTGGTGGAGCATCCGTCGCTCCTCGCGACGCACCCCGAGCATGCGCCGGCGCGTCTCCGCCACCTCCTGGTTGAGGTCGGCGAGGATCACGGCGACCGCGATGAGGCCGGCGATCTCGTGCAGGAGCGGGCGAACCGACTCGCGGAGCACGATCGCGTCGGCGCTCGTGAGCTCGATCGTGCCGACCGTGCGTCCGCCCGCCTGCAGGTCCGCGCTCACGCACTCCGGCGCGGGCGACCCCGCACGGGCCGCACCGCCGCCGGAGGCCGGGACGATCTCGACCGACGCGAGGCCCCAGGTGGCGCGCAGGCCCTCGGCGAGGCTCAGGAGGCCCGACGTCGCCTCCCGCGTGTCGGCGAGGTGCTCGCCCAGTCGGCCCAGCACCTCGCGGGCGTCGGGAGCCTCGCCGACGATGAGGCGCTCGGTCTGCGCGCGCACCACGCGACTCACCGACGAGAACGCGAGGGCGAGCGCGCCGGCAGCGAGCGCACCGGCGACGGCCGGCTCGAGCCCGAGCAACCCGGCGGCCTCGAAGACGACGAGGTACAGGCTCACCGCCACCGCGATCGACTGCGCCCACACGGCGCCGGCGGCGAGCCTGCGGTCGGTGCCGAGCTCCTCCCCGCCGAGCACGACCGCGAGGACGGCCGTCGGCAGCACGCCCTGGGCGAGCACGAACGCGGCGTCACCGAGCGTGGCGAGCGGACCGGGCAGGTCGACCACGACGCGGACGTACCCGACCATGAGGAGCATGCCGCCGACGCCGAGCCACGTGAGCGCCGCCCGCTCGCGCGCGGTGCCGCGGCGCCATTCGCCGACGAGGTACGCGGCGCCCGCGACGAAGAGCACGATCGACGCGTAGAACGTGGACGCGAGCAGCGGGCGCGGCATCGCTCCCGAGATGGCGAACACGGTGGAGATCGCGACATCCGCCGCCACCGTCGCCGCCCCGAGCAGCACGCCGATCCGCCAGACGCGGTCGCGCCGACGCGCGAGAAGCCAGGGCAGCACGGCGAGCGCCGCGGTCTCGGCGGCACGCGGCCAGGCGATCGCGAGGTCGAGCGCCGCCTCCAGGTCTCCGAGGCCGGCCGCCCCGGCCGCCACGGCGAGCGCCAGCCAGCCGCTGTTGATCGCGAGCGCTCCGAGGATGACGGCGATCAACGGATGTCGCCGCGTGACCACGACGGCGGCTACCGGCGCATACACCAGCGCGGCCACGACCAGCCGCAGCGGCACGTCCCAGGAGAGGTCGGCGGCGGTGACGACGATCACCGTGACCACGACGGGCAGCCACGCGAGCACCACGATCACCACGCCCGCCCAGAACCCCGGCGTGAGGTCGGCGCGGCGCCGCTCGGCCTCGGCCGGCGGCGCCGGGTCATCGTTCGTCACCGGTTCAGTATCACCCCCGCCTGGGGCCCGGACACGAGAGGCAGGTGTCCCGAGTCCCGGGCGGGAACGTCGGCGACGCGGCATCCGTCGCCGTCGGATGTCGGCGGCCGGGAGTATCGTCGGCCGCATGGACGACCGCACCCGCGGTCGGGAGCGGCTCGACGAGCTCGCACCCGACCTGCTCGCGAGACCCGACGTCGCCTGGAAGCGCATGTTCGGCACCGAAGGGCTCTCGGTGCGCGGCAAGGTCTTCGCCTTCGCCGCCCACGACGGAAGCCTGGCCGTGAAGCTGCCCACCGAGCGCATCGACGAGCTCGGGCTCGACCGCATGGTCATGGGCGGGCGCACGATGCGCGAGTGGGCGCGCGTGCCCCTGACCGACGACGTGGGGCGCTGGCGCGCGATCACCGACGACGCGCATGCGTTCGTCGACTCGATCACGGCGTAGATCATTCGTCCCTCGCGACCTTGACAGAAGTGATCGAACCCAGTGCAATATATTGCATGTTGCACTCTGACTCGCACGCCGAGCACCCCGCGTCCCTCGCCGACTTCCCGCGTCATCAGCTGACGTTCGGGCCGAGCCCGATCCACCCCGTCGACCGCCTGAGCGCGCACCTCGGCGGCGCCCGGGTCTGGATGAAGCGCGAGGACGTCAACTCCGGCCTCGCGTTCGGCGGCAACAAGACGCGCAAGCTCGAGTACCTCGTGCCCGATGCCCTCGCCAACGGCGCCGACACGCTCGTGTCGATCGGCGGCGTGCAGTCGAACCACACGCGCCAGGTCGCGGCGGTCGCCGCCCACCTCGGCATGAAGGCCGTGCTCGTGCAGGAGCACTGGGTCGACTGGCCCGACGCGGTGAACGACCGGGTCGGCAACATCCTGCTGTCGCGACTCATGGGCGCCGACGTGCGGCTCTCCCCCGCCGGGTTCGGCATCGGCTTCAAGGAGTCCTGGCGGCAGGCGATCGCCGATGTCGAGGAGGCGGGCGGCACCCCGTACCCGATCCCGGCCGGGGCATCCGACCACCCGCTCGGCGGACTCGGATTCGCGAACTGGGCGCACGAGGTCGCCGCGCAGGAGCGCGAGCTCGGCGTGTTCTTCGACACGATCGTCGTGTGCTCGGTCACTGGGTCGACGCACGCGGGCATGATCGCCGGGTTCGCCGACCTCGAGCACAACTTCGGCGGACGCCCGCGCCGCGTGATCGGCATCGACGCGTCGGCGAAGATCGACGAGACCCGCGACCAGGTCGCGCGCATCGCCCGCCGCACCGCGTCGCTGATCGGGGTCGGCCGCGAACTGCGCGACGACGAGATCACGGTGCTCGAGGGCTGGGCGGGCGACGAGTACGGCATCCCGGTCGAGTCGACCGACGAGGCGATGCGGCTCACCGGGCGGCTCGAGGGCGTGATCATCGACCCCGTCTACGAGGGCAAGTCGATGGCGGGGCTCATCGACCTGGTCTCGCGCGGCGACATCCCGAAGGACTCGAACGTGCTCTACGCGCACCTCGGCGGGCAGCCCGCGATCAACGCCTACAGCGGGCGGTACCACTGAGCGGATGCCCCGGGCGACGCACTGCCCACCCGAGCCCGATTCTTGGCAGAGTGGTCGCATGCAGCGAACCGAATGGGACGTCATCATCGTGGGCGGCGGGAGCGCGGGCCTCAGCGCCGCGCTGATGCTCGGCCGGTCGCGCCGCCGCGTGCTCGTCGTCGACGCGGGCGAGCCGCGCAACCGCTCCGCCACGCACATGCACGGCGTACTGGGTCACGACCACTCGTCGCCGCTCGACCTGCTCGCCGCCGGTCGCGCCGAGCTCACGCGCTACGACGACATCGTCATCGAATCGGGCACGGTCGTCTCGGCGACCCCGCTCGACACCGACGCCATCGGCTTCGAGGTCGTGCTCGAGTCCGGCGAGCGCCACACGGCCCGACGGCTGCTCCTGGCCACCGGCCTGCGCGACGAACTCCCCGACATCCCCGGCCTCGCCGGGCAGTGGGGCCGCAACGCCGCACTGTGCCCGTACTGCGACGGTTGGGAGGTGCGCGATCGCCGGATCGCCGTCATCGCCACGGACGCGACGAACGCCCACCAGGCGCAGCTCATGCGTCAGCTCTCGCCGCAGGTCACGTTCTACAGCCAGGGCCTGAACCTCCCCGCCGCGGCACGCACCGGACTCGAGGCCCGCGGCATCGCGATCGAGTCGCGCACGGTCGTCGAGATCGTCGGCGACGACGAGACGGGTGGACTCCGCGGCATCCGCCTCGTCGACGGAACCGAGCACGAGGCCGACTCGATCTTCGTCGCCCCGCGTCAGGTGCCGAACGACCGGCTGCTCCGCGAGCTGCGCGCACGCACCATCCGTCAGAACGGCGTCGATTGGGTGCTCGTCGACCCGTCGGGCCGCACCAACGTGCGCGGGCTCTGGGCCGCGGGCAACATCGCGACCGCCCAGTCGTCGGTGCCGGTAGCGATGGCGGCCGGGAACCTCGCGGGCAGCGGCATCAACGGCGACCTCGTCGAGGAGGACATCGCCGAGGCGGTCGCCGCGACGCCACGCGACGACGGCTGACCGCTCGCCGCACCCGCGTCGTGAGCCCAGGCCGGACCCGACGGCGTATCCTCGTTGCGTGAATCCGGCCTCCACCGTCGCCGCCCCGGCCGTCGTCCTCGACGCCGGCGACTGGCACGCCCGTGAGCAGGCGCATGCCGAGCGCGCCGACGCCCTCACGGCCGGGCACCGCGCGCGGGCGGCACGCGGCGAGAAGCATCCGATCGAGGACTTCCTGTTCACGTACTACTCGTACTCGCCGGGCCTCCTGCGGCGGTGGCATCCGGGCGCCGGCGTCGAGCTGGCGGATGCCGCGGCCACGCCACGCGCGGCCTGGCGCTGGTATGCGCGCGGTGCCACGCCCGACGGTCTCAGGGTCGACCGAGCCGCCATGGAGCGCGAGAAGGCGCCGATGCTCCGGGCGATCGAGCGCATCCTCCGCAGCACGGCCGCGCGGCCGGCGCAGTTCGGCTGCTTCGGGCTGCACGAGTGGGCGATGGTGTACCGGCAGGCCGAGCACCGGCACGCCGTGCCGCTGCGACTCGGGCAGGCGGCGACCGACGCCGTCGTCGAGACGCACGAGCTGCGCTGCACCCACATCGACGCCTACCGGTTCTTCACGCCGGATGCCGCGCCCCGCAACCGCTTCGCCCCCACCCGCGAGACGCAGCCCGAGCTCGAGCAGCCCGGGTGCCTGCACGCCGGCATGGACGTGTACAAGTGGGCGGTGAAGCTCGGCCCGCTCGTGCCGGGCGACGTGCTGCTCGACGCGTTCGAGCTGGCCCGCGACATCCGCTACCTCGACATGCAGGCCTCGCCGTACGACGTTCGGCCGTGGGGTGGCGAGCCCGTGCGCATCGAGACCCCCGAGGGCAAGGCCGAGTACGTGCGCCGGCAGCGCGCGTTCGCCGAGCGGTCGAACGCGCTGCGCCGCCGCGTGCTCGAGGCGGCGTTCGGCACCGGCGACGCGACGGAAACCTAGCCGCGGCGAACTGCTTCAGGGGCAGCGAGACCGAAACGACCGGTCCCCCGCACGACACCGTCGCGATCGTCGACGTGCGGCACGACCGCATCACGCACCTCTGGATCACGCGCAACCCCGAGAAGCTGCGGCTCTGGAACGCCTGAGCCGGCTCGCCGCTCGCCGTGACGTTTCGATCCACGTCGAAAGAGTGGGCGAGCGGACGCCTCGGGGTGAAGGCTGAACCCAATCGGACGCCGCCGCGGCATCCATCACCGAAGCCACCGAAGGGACCATCGCATGTCATTCCAGGCATACCTCGACAACATCGAGAAGAAGACCGGACTCACCCCGCGGCAGTTCGTCGAACTCGCCCACGAGCGCGGCTTCGACGAGACGACCAAGGCGACGCCCATCGCCACCTGGCTCAAGGAGGAGTACGGGCTCGGCCATGGCCACGCCATGGCCCTCGTGCACGTCATCACCAAGGGCCCGCAGATCGGCACCAAGCACGTCGGCACCGACGGCACGCACAGCGATCCGTCGGACATGCTGTGGCTCGACGGCGCCGCCACGAACCCGGCCAACGCCGCGAAGGCGTAGGACGCGCTCAGCCCGTGAGCTGCCGCACCGGGGTGCCGGCCGCGAACGCGGCGACATCCTCCACCGCGTCGCCGTAGAACGTGCGGTAGCTCGCACGCGTCACGTAGCCCATGTGCGGCGAACGCAGCACGCGCGTGCCGCCCGCCGCATCGGGGTGCCGGATCCAGTGGTCGGCGGGGAGCGGCTCGGTCTCGTAGACGTCGAGGCCGAGCCCGGCGATCCAGCGCTCGGCGACCGCCTGCAGCAGCGCGGACTGGTCGATGATGGGCGCGCGAGACGTGTTGACCAGCACGGCGGTGCGTCGCATCCGGCGCAGGTCGTCGGCGCCGATGAGCCCGCGCGTGGCCTCGCCGAGCACCATGTGGATCGTGACGACGTCGGCGCGCTCGAACAGCTCGGCCTTCGTCACGGCGGTCGCGCCGGCGGCCGCGGCGCGTTCCTCGGTGAGATGGGGGCTCCACGCGATGACGTCCATGCCGAAGGCCCGGCCGATCGTCGCGACGCGCTGCCCCAGCCGGCCGAGGCCGACGACGCCGAGCGTCGATCCCTCGAGGTCGCCCGGCACCGTGGTCTGCCACCCCCCGGCGCGCACGACGGCATCGTCGGATGCCACGTCGCGCACGAGCCCCATGATGAGCGCCCAGGCGAGCTCGACGGTGGGTGCGGCACCGCTGCGCGTCCCGCAGACGACGATGCCGAGCTCGGTCGCCGCGGCGAGGTCGATCGAGGCGTTGCGCATGCCGGTGGTCACGAGCAGCCGGAGCCCGGGCAACCGGCTGAGCACGCCGCGCGGGAACGGCGTGCGCTCGCGCATCGCGACGACGACGTCGAACCCCGCGAGCGCCGCGACGACCGCGTCGGCGTCGCCGAGGTGCTGCCGGAAGACCTCGATGTCGGCGTCGAGCACCGACCAGTCCGCGGCATCCAGTGCGACGCCCTGGTAGTCGTCGAGAACCGCGATGCGCATGCCCTGCCCCTCTCCTCGGTTCCAGCGTACGGGCGGGATCGACCATCGCCCGACTCGGGGCCCCTCCGAGGCGACGCACGACATTCGGGTGCACAATCGTCCTGTGACCGACCTCACCCAGCACGAGCCCGCCGTCCTTCGCGTCGCGACGCCATGGGGCGCGTTCCCCGCCGTCGAATCCGACGGCGTCGTGCGTATCCGCAACATCCGCTACGCACGCGCCGACCGGTTCGCGCCGCCGCAGCCGGTCGAGCCCGACGCCGACGAGTCCGCCGACCTCCAGTTCACGACCATCGCCTGCCCGCAGCCTCCGAGCCTCGCCGCGGCGGTGCTGGGCGATCCGCTCGACGGGGCGGTGTTCGACGAGGACTGCCTGCGCGTCTCGATCACCCGTCCCGCCGACGCCGACGAACCGCTGCCCGTCATGGTGTGGATCCACGGCGGCGCCTACGCGTCGAACGCCGGCGACATCCCCGGGACCGATGGGTCCGCACTCGCGCGCGAGCAGCGGGTGATCGTGGTCACCGTGACGTACCGGCTGGGCCTGCTCGGCTGGGTCGGCGACGGCGCCCGACGCGGCGCGAACCTCGGCCTCCTCGACATCATCGAGGCACTTCGCTGGGTGCGCGAACGCATCGGCGGATTCGGCGGCGACCCCGACCGGGTCACGGTGTTCGGCCAGTCCGCGGGCGCCGACGCGATCGCGCACGTGCTCGCCGCCGACGGCACCGAAGGGCTCGTGACCCGCGCGATCATCCAGAGCGCGCCGTTCGGCATCCGCGAGCGACGCGACGCCATGCACGAGCGGATGCTCCGAGCCGTCGGCGACCTCGACGCGGATGCCCCGATCGACGACCTGTTCGCGGCGCAGGCCCGCGCGAGGGCGGCGAGCGCCGGGTTCGGGCTGCGATCGGGCATGCCGTTCTGCACGCAGTACGGTCACGCACCCCTGCCCGCCGAGCCGGAGATCGTCGACGTCTGGCGCCGGCGCGCCCCCGGTCTCGAGCTCCTCGTCACCCGCACGACCGAGGAGACCATGTTCTACCTCGATCAGATGCCGCGGATGCAGGCACTGTTCGGCCGTCCCGTCATCGGGCCGATCGCGCGTCGCGTCATCGTGGCGGCGACGACGAACGGCGTCTATCGTTCCGGAGCCCGGCGGTTCGCCCGACTCATGGCCGGCGCCGGTGCGTCGGTGCACGAGGGCGTGTTCGACGCGCGACCCGAGGGCAGCGGCCTCGGCGCCGCCCATGCGATCGAGGTGCCGTTGCTGTTCCCCAACGAGCAGGCCTGGTCGCGCGCGGCGCTCGTGGCGCCGCACGGCGCCGACTCGCTCGTCGCGGCCGGGACGCCGCTGCGCGCGGCATGGGCGGAGTTCGCGCGCACCGGTCGCGTCGACGTGGAGCGCATCGGGTTCGAGGCGGGCTGGCGCGGCGCGCTGCAGATCCGTCGCCGCGGCTGAGCGCTCGTCGCACGCCGACGATGGCGCGCACCGGTCCGGCCGGTTACACCGACGGTCCGCCGTGGTTCGGGCGGGTGCGCAGCCCGTCGAGGGCCATCTCGAGGACCCGCTCGCGTTGCCCGGGCGTGGGGAACGCGACACTCGCGACGCCCGCGACCAGACGCACCGCGTCGTCGATGCCGATGCCGGTTCGCACCTCGCCGTTCTCCTGTGCGCGTCGGAGCAGCGGCTCGCCGGACTCGAACATCAGGTTGCGGCAGGTCTGCAGCAGCTCGGAGTCGCGGTTCAGCCCCTCGATCAGCACGCGCTTCCGGCTGGCGTAGTCGGCGAACCGGCGCAGCCAGGCGGCCAGTGCGTCGAAGGGCGGCAGTTCGCCGAGCTCGTCGGCGAGCGACGCGACGCCGGCGACCTCGTCGAGGTACACCGCCTCGACGAGGGCGTCGCGGGTCGGGAAGTTGCGGTAGAGGGTGCCGATGCCGACGCCCGCGCGCCGGGCGATGTCCTCGAGGGACGCATCGACGCCATGCTCGGCGAACGCCTCGCGCCCGGACTCGACGAGTGCGTCGAAGTTGCGTCGCGCGTCGGCGCGCGTGGGGCGACGCGCTTCGAGCAGTGCGCTCAGCGTGGGGTCGGTCACGGAGAACACCTCACTTGCGAAGTGGAGGCACCCTCCGATAACGTAACCGGAGGCAGCCTCCGATCGGAGACTCCCTCCAGTCTATCCCGGTCTATCCCGGCGTGAAAGGCGATCGATGTCCATCACACGCATCACCTTCATCGCGGTGGCCACGAGCTTCACCGCGGTGTCCAGCCTCCAGTCGCTCATCATCCCCGTGCTCTCCACCATCGGCGCCGATATCGGCGCCGACGCCGTGGGCCAGACCTGGATGCTCACCGCGTGGCTCATCTCGGCGGCGGTGGCCACACCCCTGCTCGGCCGCGCCGGCGACCTGGTCGGCAGACGTCGGATGTACCTCGTGGCGCTCGGCGCCGTCGCCCTCGGTTCCGTGCTCGCCGCGTTCGCCCCGAACCTCACCGTGATGCTCATCGCCCGGGTGCTGCAGGGACTCGGCGGAGCCGTGTTCCCGCTCGGCTTCGGGCTCGTCCGCGACGCGTTCCCGGCTGCCCGCATCGCCGGCGCGATCGGCGCGTTGTCGGCGATCATGGCGGTCGGCGGCGGGCTCGGCACGGTGATCGCCGGGCCCGTGGCATCCGCCATCGGGTGGCGCGGCCTGTTCGCGCTGCCGTTCGCGCTCGCGGCCACCGGTCTCGTGGTCGGCTCTCTCAGCCTGGACCGTTCGCCCGCCCGCGCGACCGGACGCATCAACGTGCTCGCGGCCGTGCTGCTCTCGAGTTGGCTGGTCGCCCTGCTCCTGCCGCTCAGCGCCGGCAACCAGTGGGGCTGGGGTTCGCCGATCGTGATCGGCCTCTTCGCGGCGTCCGTGGTGCTCGCCACCGCCTGGATCATCGTGGAGGTGCGCTCACGCGCGCCGCTCGTCGACATGCGGATGATGCGGCTACCCGCGGTGTGGACCACGAACGTCACCGCATTGCTGACCGGCGCCGCGATGTTCGGCGTGTGGGGCTACCTGCCGAGGCTCGCCGAGACGCCGGTCGGCAGCGGCTACGGCCTCGGCATCGACGCGAGCACCGCGGGCCTCATGATGCTGCCGATGCTCGTGGTCATGGCGTCGGTCGGATTCGTCGCCGGCCCCCTGAGCCGGGTGGTGCCGTTCGCCGCGCAGCTCACCACGGGCGCGTTCGTCTCGGGGGCCTCGTCGCTCTCGATCGCGCTGTTCCACGGCGAGGTCTGGCAGCTCGCCGTCGCGGCCGCCGCGCTCGGACTCGGCACCGGACTCGTCGTCTCGTCGACACCGAACCTCATCGTGCGCAGCGTGCCGGCCGACCAGGTGGGCATCGCCACGGGAATGAACGCGAACATCCGCACCATCGGCGGGGCGATCGGCACCACCGTGTTCGCGGCCGCGATCGGCGCATCTCTCGGGGCGACGGGCCTGCCGGCCGAGTCGGGCTACGTCGCGGCATTCGTGCTCGGCGCGGTGCTCGCGGTCGTCGGCGGCATCGTGCCGTTCCTCGGCCGCCGCCGCGGCCCCTCCCCCGTCTCCGCGCAAACGGGGCGGGTCGTCCCGGTCGTCGCGTCGCCGGTCGAGGAGGTCGAGGAGGTCGCGGAGGCGGCGTGATCGCCGCCCTCGGTGACGCCCGGTGTACGTGACCCCGGCGTTCGCGTTCCCGTCGTGCGCGTGCCCGGTCCGCTGTCGCGCGGGCCGGGCGCGCTCGTGATCGTCACGCGGTCCGGGAGGACGCTGCCGGCTCGAGTTCGAGGGTCATGAAGACGCTGTTCGGGTCGAGCGAGTAGTCGCCGAACGGGCCGCACTCGCGGAATCCGTACTTCGCGTAGAGAGTACGGGCGGGACGGAAGAAGTCCTGCGACCCGGTCTCGAGGCTGACCCGCCGGTACCCGCGGCGTGCGGACTCGGCGAGCACGTGCTCGAGCAGGCGCGCACCGAGGCCGCGGCCGCGCGCGGCGGCGTCCGTGCGCATCGACTTCAGTTCGCCGTGCTGGGGGTCGAGTTCCTTCAGGGCGACGCAGCCGTGCAGCGCGTCGCCGTCGCCGATGGTCCAGAACGTGACCTCGGGCACCGACAGCCCCGACACGTCGAGCGCGTGCACGCTCTCGGCGGGCGACGTCGCGAACATGTCGTTCAGGTGGTCGGTGAGCAGGCGGATGACCCGCTCGTCGGCGAGGTTGCCCAGCTGGATGTCGGTCGCGGTCGTCACCCGACCATTCTGGGCCGAACGATGTTTCAGTTTCGTGACGTCGCGGCACCTCGGCACCTCGGCACCTCGGCACCTCGGCACCTCGGCACCTCGGCACCTCGGCACCTCGGCACCTCGGCACTTCGCCACTTCGCCACTTCGCCACTTCGGCACTTCGGCACTTCGGCACTTCGGCACTTCGCCACTTCGCCACTTCGGCACTTCGGCACTTCGCCACTTCGGCACTTCGCAACTTCAGCACTTCGGCGCCACGGCACCGCGGCACCTCGGCACCTCGGCACTTCGCCACTTCGCCACTTCGCCACTACGGCACTGCGGCACTTCGGCACTTCGGCACTTCGGCACTCCGGCACTTCGCCACTTCGCCACTTCGGCACTTCGGCACTTCGCCACTTCGGCACTTCGCAACTTCAGCACTTCGGCGCCACGGCACCACGGCACCACGGCACCTCGGCACCTCGGCACCTCGGCACCTCGGCACCTCGGCACCTCGGCACCTCGGCACCTCGGCACCTCGGCACCTCGGCACCTCGGCACTTCGCAACTTCATCACTGCGGCACCACGGCACCGAGATCCCGGGAGGGAACATCGCTGCGCCGCCACTCAGAGCGGTGGAGGCGGCGACTCCAGTGCGCGGTCGAGCACGCCTAGCCGAACGGGACGCCAACGCATCAGTCGAGCGCGGCGATGACCTCGTCGACGAGCTGCACGATCGACGGGTCTGCATCGACCTCGGGCGTGAACCCCATGCGGACGACCACGAGGCCTTCCGACGGCACGATCAGCACCTTCTGGCCGTCGTGGCCGGCCGCGTAGAACGTGTCCTCGGGCAGCTCGGGCCAGCGCAGCTCGCCGTCGGGCAGCGGATTGACGCGCCAGGCCATTCCGGCGCCGGGGTCGTCGGTCTCGTCGACGTCGCGCACCGTCAGGCTCTGCGCCATCCAGTCCTCGGGCAACAGCTGTTCGCCGTTCCACTCCCCGTTCTGCAGGGCGAACTGCCCGATCGCGGCCCAGTCGCGCGGGGTCGCCCAGAGGTACGACGAGCAGACCGGCGTGCCCGCGGCATCCGGTTCGAAGTTCGCCGAGCTGAGGCCGAGCGGCGCGAGCAACGCCTGCCGGGGCAGGTCCGCACCCAGGCCCGACCGCTCGGCGAGCACCGAGCAGAGCACGTTGGTGCTGCCGCTCGAGTACTGCTGCACGGTACCGGGCTCGTGTACGAGCGGCAGACTCGCGACGTACCCGCCCATGTCGGGCTCGAGGTACAGCATGCGCGTGATCGGCGTGCCGAGATCGTAGGTCTCGTCCCACTCGAGACCGCTCGTCATGCGCAGCAGGTCCTCGACGGTGATGTCGGCACGGTCGTCGGTCCACTCCGGCCGGAGGTGGTCGTCGTCCAGCGCGACGACACCCTGCTCCACGAGCACGCCGGTCAGGAGGGCGGCGACGCTCTTCGACATCGACCAGCCGAGCTGGCGGGTGTCGGCGTCGAACCCCTCGGCGTAGCGCTCGGCGACGAGTTCGCCGTCCTTCACGACCACCACGGCACGCGTGCCGAGCGCCGCGGCATCCGCGTCGGAGAGATCGTCGCCGAAGGCACGCCCGATCGCCGCCTCGACGTCGGGCGCCGCCGTCGGCGCCGGGGCATTCGCGAAGGGATTGGCGCCGTTCTCGATCGGCGTGGCCTCCCCGAAGTCGGGGCGATCCGTCGCGAGCGTGCAGCCGTAGCCCTCGGTGTACCACGCCCGCTGCCGCGCGAGCGCGCCGAGCAGGGAACCGACACTGGGATCGCCCTGTCCGGCGACCTCCAGGTACGGCACGAGCGGATTCGGCGGCAGGTCGGATTCCGGGTCGTCGCGGCCGGCGACTTCGGTGACGGCGCACGCATTGTGCGCCGCGTACCCCGTGGCGGTGAGGATGATCGGCTGCTGCCACAGGTAGGCACCGGTGAACGCGGCGATGACCAGCAACACGAGGACGGCGACGATGACGACCACACGACGGAGTATGCGCACCAGCGGATCGTATCGGATGTCACGAGGTGTCATCGACCGTCGGACGCGCACGTGCAGCCGTCAGCGCCCCGACGTCGTCGCGGCGGCCTCGAGCCGCTCGATGCGCATGCGGGCATGACGCTCGCTCGGCGACATCCGACCGAGCACCCGCTCCCCCACGGCGAGCACGATCCGCGTGAGCGTGACCGCCGGCCACCACGGGCGACGCAACCCGAGCAGGCGCCGGTACTCGGGCGCGAGCGAGGCCACCGCGCCGCCGAACAGGATCGGGTAGAGCCACCCGGTGAGCCCTGGCAGCCCGGGACGGCGGATGAATCGCACCGCCGCACGGACTCGATCGTCGACCTTCGCGTCGCGCACGAACTCCGCCAGCTCGGCATGCAGGGCGGCCACGCTGGTCGGCGGATCCACGACTCCCATGAGCCGCCCGGCCTGCGCCCACTCGCGCACGTAGGCGTCGGGTCCGCCGGGGATCGGACGCCCCCACCGTTCGTGGGCACCGAGGAAGGCCTCGGTGAACGCATCGTGCACCCAGCGCAGCAACTCCTGGTCGCCGGCCGAGTAGGCACGCGTCGCGCCCGCGGCATCCGTGTACGTGCCCCGCACCCGTTCGTGCAGGCGACTCACGAACGCGGATGCCTCGGTCGCCTGACGACGATCTCCGAACGTGGTCGTCGCGACCCAGCGGATGGTGCCGTCGAGGCGCCCGAGCGGGTCGTCGCGGTAGCGCGAATGATCGTGCACACCCGCCATCGCGCCCGGATGCAGCGTCTGCAGGAGCAGCGCACGGATGCCCGCGACGAGCGTCGGCAGGGCGCCGTTCACCGCCCATACGGCGCTGCCCGGGCCGAAGAACCCGGCGTCGTCGCCCTCGGCGAGCTTTCGCGTCCAGACGGGCAGCTCCTCGTCGGGCTGCGTCGAGCGGCCGCGCACGCGGAAGCGCGGAGTCGCCCGCGGTGTCGCGCGCGCGGTCGCGCGTGCACTCGGGGTCGCACTCGGGGTCGACGGGACCATGACTCCGACGGTACCCGCGGGTCACTCCGCGCGGCTGGGGATGGGCTGACAGCTCGGAAGCGGGGTGGGCGAGGCAGGCCGGCGCAGGTCACGGCCGGCGCGGACACGGCCGGCGTGCCAGGACGAATCACGTCACGTCGTGACTGGCGTGGGCCGGTATCCCAGGGCGACCGCCCCCGACCGGAACTCATGGCGGTCCACGAGATCGAGCTGGATGCGCTCGCGCAGACCGGCGAGCAGCGTCGGCCCGTGTCCGGCAAGGACCGGCTGCACAAGGAACTCGTACTCGTCGATCAGTCCCAGATCTGCCAGCGCCAGGGGGAGCGTCACGCCACCCACCCACAGGCCCTCGCCCGACTCCTCCTTGAGTCGCTGAACCGCCGGCCCCACGTCGCCTCGCACCAGCTCGGCATTCCAATCGACGCCGCTCAGCGTGCTCGACACGACGTACTTCTTCGCCCGGTCGATGGTCTCGGCGAACGGGACCTGCCACTCATCCATCCAGTCGGGCCACGTGCCCGTGGCCGGCTTCCGCCACGCCGACTCCATCATCTCGTAGGTCACCCGGCCGAAGAGCAGGGCATCGGCTCGCTCCAACTCAGCGGTCCAATAGCGCATCGACTCCTCGTCCGGCGGGAGCCCAGCCTCGTGATGGCAGCAGCCGTCGAGCGTGACATTGATCGAGTATCGAAGTGGTCTCATCTCGTTGCCCCCTTGATGCGCGCCCCGCGTTCACTCGGACCTTACTCGCGCCGCGACGGCGGTGGGGCCAGTTCTCCGTAGCGGCAACAACTCCCTGACGCTGACGTCAGGCCGGCTCGGCTCCGGCGGACGCCGGACCCGGCCACGCTCCTACCGGCCGAGGAGGTCGTTGAGCCAGCCCGGACCGGTCACGAGCACCCCACCGGCGAGCCGAGCGCGCAGCCCACGGTCGGCGGTGACGACGACCACCCGCTCGCCGGAATCGAGATGCCCGTGCGCGGTCGACACGATCGTGCTGTCGCCGTCATGCGGGGCACGCACCACGGTCACGCCCTCGGGTGCGGTCGCCGCCTTCGCGGCGCCCTCCAGCACCGCCACGATCCGCACGATGCGCACGCGCTCGGCGTCGACGGATGCCTCCCGCCCGCGCAACCCGGCCAGGCCCCCCAAGAGCCGGGTCGCCGCCCCGGCGCGATTCCGCCACCAGCCGTCGGGCCGGGAGCCCACCACGTTGGCGACGTCGACCACGACGCACGCGGGCACGACCCCGGCGTCGGGTGCGGATGCCGGATCGGTGCCGCTCATGCGGCGATCCTCCCACGCGCCTCCGCTCACACCGGCCGAACCGGCTGCCGCAGGATCGTGCGGAGCTTCCCGGGCGCGGTGCGGCGGGCGTCGCTCAGGTAGATCTCGTGGTGATCGCCGCCGAAGGTGAGGCCGTGCTGCGGCATCCACTCGTGGTGGAGCCTCGCCAGCGTCGGCGCCTCGTCGTCGTACGAGCCGATGTGCAGGATCTGCGCGGACCGCCCCTCGTGCAGCTCCCGCAGCCGCACCCGATCGAGCGCAGGCCGGTCGCCCTTCGCGCGCGCGGCGGCGACGGCGTCGGCGACGATCGCCTCGTCGACCCAGTCGGGCTGGACGATGAGCATGGTCCAGCTCCAGGCATCCTTCTCGCGGGTCACGAACGTCTCGGGGTCGTCGGCCCGCCAGAGTCCCTCGAGCGGGCCGACCACGAAGTCGCGACCCAGCTCGCGCTTGCTGCGGAACTTCACGGCGTACCCGACGGCGTACAGCGCCGAGATGGCGTCGGCGTACTCGGCCGCCGTGTTGGGGTCGCCGCGCCCGTCGACCGCGAGGTACCGCATCGGCGGCACATCCACGATCGCGAAGTCCCGAGCGGATGCCCCGTACAGCTCGCGCCGGTCGCGCTTGACGTCGTACTTCTCGCTCGCTGAGGTGCCCATGCCCGTACGTTACGACAGGGAGCGGTCAGCCGCTGGCCGCATCGCCCCAGCCCGAGTCACGGACGCCTCGAACGGCCGCAGGGATGCCGCAGGTCATCCCCACACGAAACCGTCGGGGTCGGTGAACGACCCGCCGTCGCCGTTCACCTGGATCCGGTGCGACCCGCTGCCCTCGGGCGCGACGCCGGCGTCCTTGGCGAGGGCACGGCGCTTGTAGAGGCCCAGGCCGATCGGGCTCGAGGGCATGGCGAAGTCGACGTAGCTGCCGAAGCTCTTGCCGACGGAGAGCCCGCGGTCGACGTAGAAGCGCTTGCTCGCGCCGACGTCCTCGGCGCCGAGGAGGAGCACGATCGAGTCGATCTCCCGCGTGGGCGGGGCGGTGTCCTTCTTCGCCGAGGTCGCGATCTTCCAGATCGCCCCGTCGGGTGCCTGCACGCTGCAGCCGGTGCCCCACATGGACTTGTCGACCGGCTTCAGCACCGTCGCGCCGGCGGCGACCGCGGAGTCGAACAGCGACTGGACGGTGGACGGCTGCGACACGATGAGCGAGAGCGTGAACCCGCGGAAGCCGCTGGTCGCGGCATCCGCTGCCCTGAATCGCAGCTGGGACGTGATCCCGAAGGCGTCGACGTAGAAGCGGCGGGCCGCCTCGACGTCGGCCACCTCGAGCGTGATGAAGTCGATGGAGCTGAGGGTGATGGTGTCGGTGGTGTTCATGCCTCCGACGCTATGCACGCGTGCCGGCGCGCACTTCTCGATTCCTGACCGATCGGTTGCACAGAACCTGTACGATCTGCCAGAATACTGTACATGCGTACAGTCCCGATCTCAGCCGGCGACCTCACCGCGCGCGCACGCATCGTCGCGAGCGCGCTCGAGCGATTCGCCGCGCACGGCTACGAGGCCGCCACGATGCGCGACATCGCGGCCCACGCGGGCGTGAGCACCGCGCTCGTCACCCACCACTTCGGCACGAAGCAGGCGCTGCGCGAGGAGTGCGACGCCCGCGTCGTGCGATTCATCGCCGAGAAGCAGGATGCCCCGGGCACGCCGTCCGACGTGCTCGGCGAGGTGCTCGGCACCTTCGGCCCCTACCTCGCACGCATGCTCGGCGACGGCGGCGCGGCATCCGACGCCCTGTTCGAACGGCTCCTCGAGGTGGCGCGCGCCACGATCGCCGACGGATCGGCGTCCGGGTGGCTCCGGCCCGCTCGCGACCCCGAGGCGCAGGCCGCCGCGCTCGTGATGCTCGGCGTCGCGCCGTTCCTCATGCTCGGGCCGCTCACGACGTGGGCCGGCGGCGACTCCGAGGCGGCGCTGCAGCGCATCGCCGCGCCGCTCGCCGAGCTCTACACGCACGGACTCGCCACCGACGACCGGCTCCTCGCCGCCGCCGGGCTCGCCACCGAGGAGGCGCGATGAGAATCCTGATCGCCACCGCCGGCTCACGCGGCGACGTCGAACCGTTCGCGGCGCTGGCACGTCGGGCCGCGGCATCCGGTCATGACGTACGCCTGGCCGCACCCGACCGATCGGGCGTCGACCTGACCGGCATCGACGTGCGCAGCCTCGGCGTCGACTTCTCGGCGCTGATCGAATCGCAGGGAGTGTCGCCGCTCGCGGCGATGCGCAACCTGCGCGATGCGGTGCGGCCGGTGATGCGCGGCGTGATCGTGGGCGCGGCGCACGCGGCGCTCGAGTTCCGGCCCGACGTGATCGTGTGGCACCCCAAGGTGCTGTCGGTGCCGCTGATCGCCGACGCGCTCGGCATTCCGCACGTGCTCGCCGAGATGGTGCCGGCCACGACGCCGACGCGCGAATTCCCCGCGGCCGGCACGGTGACGCGCAGCCTGGGCCCGCTGAACCCGCTCACGTATCGCGCGGCGTCGGCCGCGGGGGCGATGTTCGGTCGCGAGGTCGGCGAGGCGGCCGAGGTGATGGGCGTGACGCGGCCGCGCCGTTCGTCGGCGCCGGCGGCCACCCTGCTGCCGATCAGCCCCGCGATCCTGTCGCGCCCGCACGACTGGCCCGAGTCGGTGGTGCTCACGGGCGCGTGGCGCGCGCCGGTGACGGATGCCTCGGGGCCGACGGATGCCTCGGGGCCGACGGATGCCTCGGCCACTCCCCCGGCTCCCGACCAGGCCGTCGACGCGTTCGTGCACGCCGGCCCGTTCGCGTACGCCGGATTCGGCTCGATGGCGGCGGGCGACCCGGCCGCGCGCGGACGCGCCCTCGTCGAGGCGGCGCGGGCTCGCGGCATCCGGCTCCTCGTCGCAACCGGACTCGGCGGCATCGCGGTGCCCGACGACCTCCGCGGCGACGACGTGCTCGTCACCCGGTCCGTCGATCACGCCGCCGTGTTGCCGCACGCCGTCGCGGCCGTGCACCACGGCGGCATCGGCACCGTGCAGGCCGCGGTGGCGGCGGGCACGGTGTCGGTGATCGTGCCGTTCATCGCCGACCAGCCGTTCTGGGGTGCACTGCTGCACCGGCAGGGGCTCGGGCCGGCCGCGATCCCGCAGCGGCGCCTCACCGCGGCGCGCGTGGCTGCGGCGTTCGAGGAGGCGCCCGCCTACGAGGCCGCCGTGACGTCCGCAGCACAGCGGATGTCGCACGACGACGGTACGGGCGCGGCGTTGCAGGTGCTCGAGCGACTCGGCGCGTCGCAGCCCAGCCCGCGCTGATCGGGGAGTGCGGCCCACGCGCCAGGCCACGCCCGCCTGACCGGCTGCCCCTCGGCGGAGGTCACCAGGGCGCGCCGGTCTCCGATGCCACGTCGACGGCCGCATCCGCCGGACCGATCCACGCCTCGCCGTGACCGGGGAGCACCACCCGTGCCGGGGTGTTCCGCAGGCGCACGAGCGAGTCCCGCGCCCTGGCCAGGTCGTGGTGGAACATCGACGGCAGGAGGTGCGGCCCGGCCAGCGGCGAGGTGCGGTGCCGGGTCACGAACGCGTCACCGACGACGAGCACCCCCTCCTCCTCGAACGAGAACGCGGTATGCCCCGTCGTGTGTCCACCGACGTGGATGGCCCGCGGCATCCCCGGCACATCGACCCGGCCGCCGCGCTCGGGCAGCGGCGCCACGGTCGCAACGGCCGGATGCGGGCGACCCTCGAGCAACGGCAGGATCGCCGTGACCCACGGCACTACGCCCGGGCGCCACGCGTTGCGCAGCACATCGACGGGGCCGGCCTGCTGCACGAGGGTGCGCTGCACGTTCGGCACCTCGGTCGCGTGGGCGTGCACGGGCGTGCCGAATCGCTCGGCGAGCCAGACCGCGCCGCCGAGGTGGTCGGCGTGCCCGTGGGTGACGAGCACCGCCGACACGTCGTCGGGGCGGCATCCGATCGCGTCGAGCGAGGCGGCGAGCAGGTCGCGTTGACCGGCGTACCCGGAGTCGATCAGGGTGACGCCGTCGGGCCCCGAGTACACGACCCAGTTCACGTGCTCGGTGTGCACGAAGTGCAGGCGATCGCTGACGCGATCGACGCGGAACGCACGCTTCGGGTCGGTGCCGCCCATGGTGTCGAGGCTAGCGCGGGGGTCAGGTCGGCGGTTCGCTCCAGTCCTCGATGAGCAGGCCGGGCACGCGCTCGAATGCCCGCACGTTGTTCGTGACGACGGTCATCCCGGCCGCGCGGGCGTGCCCGGCGATGAGCACGTCGTAGGCGCCGATCGGCCGGCCCGCCGCCGCGAGCATCGCACGGATCTCGCCGGCGTGTTCGGCCCCGGCGGCCGTCAGCGGTTGCACGTCGACGAGGGCCAGGAACTCCTCGGTCGCCCGGCGATTGCGTGCGGGGGCACTGGAGGGGTCGATGCCGTAGTGCAGTTCGGCGATGGTGATCGCCGAGACCGCCATGCGGCCGAAGTGGTCGTTGAGACGGTCTCGCAGGAGCGACGTGCGGTTGCGGAGGGCGAAGATGACGATGTTTTGCGGGCGGCATCGATGGGGATGCCACGGATCCGCGCGTTCCGCTCGCGCTGCCGCGCCGGTGCGGGCATGCTGAACCCATGACTGAGCGTGAGGATTTCCTGGCCTGGGTGGACGCCGCGCTCGTGCCGGCCGAACGAGCCCAATTCGACGGCGACGACCGCCCGAGACGGGCGATCTGGACGCGCGAGGAGCCCGTGAGCGTGCTCGGCGCGTGGCGCAACGCCACGAGCCGCGACGACCTGGTCGAGGCCTTCGAGGTGCTCGCCTCGAGCTTCTCGCACTGCACCGATTACTCGCTCGAGCTGATCTCGTTCGACGTGCGGGGCGACATGGCCTACACCGTGGGCTACGAGCGCATCTCGGCGTCGATGGACGGTACGCCGCGCACCTTCACGCTGCGCGCCACGCAGGTCTATCGTCGCGAGCGCGGCGAGTGGCGGGTCGTGCACCGCCACGCCGACTCCATCTGACGGCGCGGCGGTACCGCGCGTCGCGGATTCGGAGTCGGTCAACCCCGGGTCATCGTCTCGAGAGCGAGTCCGCGTCCGGTGACTCGCGCAGCACACCGGCCTCGCGCCGCACCCAGGCTTCGAACGGCGTCGCCTGCCTGCCCAGCACGCGCTGCACGCCGTCGCTGACGTAGGCGTCCTCACCGCTCCGGATGCCGCCGAGCATCGCCATTCGCCACGTGATGTACCCCTCGGGCGTGCCGGAGCCTCGGAGCCGTTCGACATGCTGCTCGGGTGACTCGTCGACGAAGACGAACCGGCGTCCGGCTGCGTCCCCGATCAGGGCCATGGCACGCTCGAAGTCGATGGCGTCGGGCCCCGAGACCTCGATCACCTCGTTCTCGAAGCCCGGATCCGTGAGCAGGCTCGCGGCGACCTCGGCGACGTCCTCGACATCGACGAACGGCTCGGCACCGCCACCGACCGGAGCATGCACTTCGCCGTCGACGGGGACGAACATCGCCTCGGTGAAGTTCTGGGCGAAGTGCGACGGCCGAAGGATGCTCCAGGGGACGGGGCCATCGCGCAGCACGCGTTCGGCGCGGTCGACCGCTCCGCCCGGCAGGAACTGCACACCTCGTGCCGACAGCAGCACCGCACGCCGAACGCCCGCCGAGGCGGCACGGTCGAGCAGGTCGCGCAGCAGTGGTGACCAGTCGGTCGCCGAGCCCGGACCGACGATGAACACCGCGTCGATCTCGGCAAGCGCCGAGTCGTAGGTGTCGGGGTCTCGCCAGTCGAATCGCACCGCACCTCCGCTCCGGCTCGCGACCCGCACGGTGTGGCCGTCGCGGCGGAGCACCCGAGCGAGGCGGGTGCCGACCTTGCCGGTGCCGCCGATCAGGAGCACGCGACGTGCGGGGCCGGTCATGCCGCGATCGCCGACACGCCCTCGACCGCGTCGAGGATGGCGGCCGTCACCTCGTCGGGTGCCGAGACGCTGAGCGCGTGCGAGACGCCGGCGAGGTCGCGTGTGCCGCGGGAGCCGGCCCGTTCGGCCATGAAGCGGTGCGCGGCGACGGGGATGTTGTGGTCCTGGTCGCCGAACACGAACCACGACGGGAGCTGCTTCCAGGCCGGGACATCCGCCGGCAGCCCCTCGGTGAGGCCCACCTCGGTGACGGGCCGCTGGGTGGCCGCCATGAGCGCGGCCGTCTCGGCGGGCACGTCGGCGACGAACCGCTGGTGGAACGCGTCCTGGCGGATCGCGACCTCGTTGCCGCCGGTGCCGACCGGGTAGGCGATCAGCGTGTCGCCGAGCGTGCTCCCGGGGAACTTGCCCGAGAGGTCGGCCGCACTCTCGCCGTGGTCGGGTGCGAAGCCGGCGACGTACACGAGCGCCGCCACCTTGGCGTTGTCGGCGGCGGCTTCGGTGATCACCATGCCGCCATAGGAGTGGCCGACGAGCACGACCGGGCCGTCGATCGCGGCGACGACGTCACGCAGGTACGCGGCGTCTCCGGCCACGCTGCGGAGCGGGTTGGCGACGGCGACAGCGGTGAGATTCCGCGCGTGCAGACGCGCGATGACGTCGTTCCAGCTCGCTGATTCTGCGAATGCGCCGTGCACGAGGACGACGGTGGGCTTGGCGGGGTCGGTCATGATGCGGGTTTCCATCCCTCTCAGTTGATCTCCGCGTCCGCGAGGATGCGGTCGCCGGAGCGGTCACCGGACACGAAGGCGGTCCGGAGCACGTGGATGGCCTGCTCCATCGCGGCCGTCGTCGCGGCGG
Organism: Agromyces sp. H66; assembly: GCF_004959775.1. Lineage (GTDB taxonomy): Bacteria > Actinomycetota > Actinomycetes > Actinomycetales > Microbacteriaceae > Agromyces. The sequence continues at coordinate 217,119 of NZ_SJZG01000001.1, read as the reverse complement.
TCGCGCGGAGCGGGTTGAGCATCAGGAAGTCGTGGATGATGCCGTTGTACCGCACGCTCGTGGTGCGCACGCCCGCTTCGGTGAGTCTGCGCGCGTAGGCCTCGCCCTCGTCGCGGAGCACGTCGTTCTCGTCGACGATCACGAACGCCTCGGGCAGCCCCGCAAGGTCCTCGAGGCTCGCCCGCAACGGCGACACCGTGATCTCGGCACGCTTCGCGGTGTCGGGCAGGTACGCGTCCCAGAACCAGGCCATCGCCTTGGCGGTCAGGAACGGGCCGTCGGCGAACTCGCGGTAGCTGGCGGTGTCCTGCGCGGCATCCGTGACCGGGTAGTAGAGCGACTGGTGCACGAACGTGACGTCACCGCGCTGCTTGGCGAGGATCGCCAGGGCCGCGGCCATGTTCCCGCCGACCGAGTCGCCGGCCACCGCGAGCCGGGTGGCGTCGAGCCCTTCGTCGGCCCCGTTCCGAGTGATCCACCGCGCGGTTGCGTAGGCCTGCTCGATCGCGACGGGATACTGCGCCTCGGGCGAGCGGTCGTACTCGACGAACACCACGGCCGCGTCGGCGCCCACGGCGAGCTCCCGCACCAACCGGTCGTGCGTGCCCGCGTTGCCGAGGATCCAGCCGCCGCCGTACACGTACAGCACGGTCGGGAGGACGCCGGATGCTCCGACCGGCGTCACGATGCGCACCCGCACGTCGCCCACCTCGGCCGGCACCGTGATCCAGCGTTCGTGGACGTCGGGCTTGACGATCGGTGCGGCCTGGATGTCGTCGAGCACCTTGCGGGCGCCCTCGGGGCCGAGCTCGTAGAGGAACGGTGGTGCGGACGTGGCATCCGCGATGCCCTGCGCCGCCGTCTCCAAGATGTGTGTTCTCATGCTGGCGAGCGTGGCACGGGCGACCCCGCGTTCGAATCCGTGAACTCCCCGGGCCCGGTCACCAGTCGACCGTCGATGTCGGGCCTGGGCGTGGCGGGCCACCCGGGTAGGATCGGCTCCGTGCTGCTCGGCAGGCTCGCGGAACGCGACAGGATCGACCGGATCGTCACCGACGTCCGAGACGGCCTGAGCCACACGCTCGTCATCCGTGGCGAGGCGGGCGTGGGCAAGTCGGAGCTGCTCGAGTACCTCGCCGCCGAGGCGACGGGCTGCCGCATCCTGCGCCTCACCGGTGTGCAGTCCGAGATCGACCTCGCGTTCGCCGCCCTGCACCAGCTGTTCAGTCCGGTCATGGAGTTCACGACGAACCTCCCTGAGCCGCAGCGCGAGGCGCTCGAGACGGCGTTCGGCCTGCGGTCGGGCGATCCGCCGAATCGGTTCCTCGTCGCACTGGCCGCGCTGAACCTCCTGGCCGAAGCGGCGAGCGAGCGCCCGCTCATCTGCCTCGTCGATGACGCCCAGTGGCTCGATGGCGCGTCGGCGCAGGCACTCGCCTTCGCCGCGCGACGACTGGAGGCCGAGGCGGTGGCGCTCGTCTTCGCGGTGCGGTCGGGTATTCGTGCGCCCGACCTGGCCGGGCTGCCCGAGCTCACGATCACCGGTCTCACTCCACCGGATGCCTCGGCGCTGCTGTCCACGGTGCTGCACGTGCCGATCGACGACCGGCTGCGCGACCGGCTGCTCGCCGAGACGCGCGGCAATCCGCTCGCCATCCTCGAACTGCCCCGGGCGCTGTCGACGCAGGAGCTCACGAGCGGCCTCGTGCTGCCCGCGGGCTACGCACTCGCGAGCGAGATGGAAGCGGGCTTCCGCGATCGCGTCCGGTCGTTGCCCGAGGAGACGAGACTGCTGCTGCTCGTGGCCGCGGCCGAGCCGTTCGGCGATCCGATTCCGGTCGCCCGAGCCGCGCGGAACCTCGGTCTCGGGTCCGACGCGACGGCCGCGACGGCTCCGGCGGTGCGTGAGGGACTGTGCGAACCGGGCGCCGGCGTGCGGTTCCGGCACCCGCTCGTGCGATCGTCGGTGTACCGGGCGGCGACGCCCGACGACCTTCGCCGCGTGCATCGCGCGCTCGCCGAAGCGACGGATGCCAAGGCGGACCCCGACCGTCACGCCTGGCACTCGGCACGCTCCGCGACCGGTCCCGACGACGGGGTCGCCCTCGAACTCGAGCAGTCGGCCGCCCGCGCCCGGGACCGAGGGGCACCCGCGGCGGCTGCGACCCTTCTCCGTCAGGCGTCGGAGCTCACGCTCGACCCGGCAGCGCGGGCGCGCCGCGCGCTGGCGGCGGCGAGCGCGGAGCTCGCGGCCGGCGAGTTCGCGTCGGCGCTGTCGCTGCTCGCCACGGCGCAGGCGGGGCCGCTCGATGCGCGCGACCACCACCTCGCCGACGTGCAACGCGCCCGTATCGCGTTCGCCACGAGCCGGGGTACGGCCGCGGTGGGAATGCTGCTCGACGCCGCGAACCGGCTCGCACCGCTGGATCCTGATACTGCCCGGTCCACGTACCTCGAGGCGCTCGGTGCGGCGCTGTTCGCCGGACCGGGGTCCGGCGCGGTCGGGCCCGTCGACATCGCGGAACGCGCGAGCACGTCGGCTCGCTCGACGGCCTCGCCGACGGGATCGGAGCTGCTCCTTCGCGGGCTCGCCCAGCCCTCCGGCGACGACCGCTCGGCGTGGCTGCACCGTGCCCTCGACGTGTACGCCGACGACGTCGGGTCGCCGACGAAGTGGCTCGCCGACAACGCGTTCGCAGCCGTCGCCGCCACATGGCTGTGGGACGACGAACGGTGGCAGCGGTTCTCGGAGTACCACGTGAGTGCGGTCCGGGCGTCGGGTGCGATCGGTGATCTGCCCCTCGCCCTGATCCCGAACATCTTCCACCGCCTGTTCGCCGGCGATCTCTCGGGCGCCGCGGTGCTCGTCGACGAAGTCGCCGCGCTGACCGAGGTGACGGGCACGCTGCTGGTGCCGTTCGGGGCGTTCGGGCTCGCGGCATGGCGGGGCGACGGGCCCCAGTTGCAGGCACTCGTCGCCGCGAACCTCGACGATGCCCGGCGGCGCGGGGAGGGCAGCGCGATGGCGATGATCCACTGGGCCGAGGCGCTGCTCGGCAACAGCACGGGCCAGTACGAGCAGGCCCTCGACGCCGCCACGCGGTCGGCGGAGTTCCATCAGCCCCTCGACGCGGCGGGCACGTGGGGTCTCGTCGAGCTCGTCGAGGCGGCAGCGCGTGCCGGGCAGGCGGATGTCGCGGCATCCGCCCTCACCGCGCTGACCGAATCGACCCGCACCGGCGGCACGGATTGGGCGGTGGGTGTCGAGGCGCGATCACGGGCACTGCTCGGCGATGCCGACGAGGCGGAGCACGATTACCGCGAGGCGATCGAGCGTCTCGGACGCACGCGCATGAAGCTCGACCTCGCGCGCGCCCACCTGGTCTACGGGGAGTGGCTTCGCCGGGAGCGCCGGAACGGCGACGCTCGAGAGCACCTCGCCACCGCACACCGCATGTTCACGAAGTCGGGTGCCGACGCGTTCGCCGAACGTGCCGCGCGGGAACTTCGCGCGAGTGGCGGCACGGCACGCAAACGAGTTGCGGCGACGGGTCACGACCTCACGCCGCAGGAGGCGCAGATCGCCCGGCTCGCGGGCCAGGGCCTGTCGAATCCCGAGATCGCCGGCCGCCTGTTCCTCAGCGCCCGCACCGTGGAATACCACCTGCACAAGGTGTTCGCGAAGCTTCGGGTGACGTCGCGGCATCAGCTCGCGGGCGCGCTGTCGCGGCATCCGCGGCCCTCGGTCGCCTGAGTCGGCGGTCGCCGGTCGCTGCGCCCCCTCACGTCGTGGCGCCGAGGTCGTGCGCTTGCCGAAACGGCAACCGGACGTGCCGAACGGCGGCCGGGTCCGTACGCTCTGGAGCAGCGGAAGGAAGACCCCGATGAGTCGACACGAACACGAGCCCACCGACGCCGACGCGGCGGCGATCTTCGAGCCCGAGAGCTGGGATGACCGGTACGCCGGCACGGAGGACATGTGGAGCGGCAACCCGAATCCGCAGCTCGTCGCCGAGGCATCGGCGCTGACCCCGGGAACGGCCCTCGACGTGGGCTGCGGTGAGGGAGGCGACGTGATCTGGCTGGCCCGACAGGGGTGGCGGGTGACCGGCGCCGACTTCTCGGCGAACGGGCTCGCCCGCGCCGCCCGCCACGCCGAGGAGGCCGGAGTCGCCGACCGCGTCGACTGGTGGCAGGTCGACGCGCGAACCTTCGCTGCCGACGGCCGGTCGTACGACCTCGTCACCACGCACTACCTGCATGCGCCCGACGGCCGGATGGTCGACGTGACCCGCCGGCTGTCGCAGGCCGTCGCGCCCGGCGGGCACCTGCTCGTGGTCGGGCATGCCCCGACGGGGATGTTCGCGCACCAGATGACGGCGAGCCATCGCACGGCGATGTTCCTCGCCGAAGAGCTGCTACCGGGGCTGCCCGAGGAGTTCGAGGCGCTCGCGGTCGAAGAGCGACCGCGTACCGTCACGCGCGACGGCGAGACGATGGAGGTGCAGGACGCCACGCTGCTCGCTCGTCGCGTGCGGTGAGCTGGCGGCGCTCGGGTGATCCTGGCCCGGAGCCGGGCCGATCGCCGCCAAGATGGTCTGGTGCTCCCCGTGTTCCACACCACGACCCCTGCCCCGACGTGGGAGGAGGGCCTCATCACCGGCAGCGGACGGGTCGGCGGGATCCTGTTCGGCCCGCCCGACGACCTGCGGATCTCGCTGTCGCACGAGCGCTTCTTCATTCCCGCCAATCCCCGTCCGCCGGCCCCCGATATCGCGCCGGCGCTGCCCCTGATCCGCGAGGCGATCCTGGCGGGCGACAGTTCACGTGCGAGCGACCTCGTGACCGAGGCGACTCGGCGATCGGGCTACGACGGCGACCTCATCTGGACGGATCCCCTCGGCATCTGTGCGACGCTGAGCATCGCGACCCCGGGTGGGTCATCGGATGCGCGGCGGTCGATCGACCCCGAGCACGGCGAGGTCGCCGTCTCATGGGCGGATGCCTCGGGCGGGCGTCACACGGTGCGCGCGCTCGCGCCGCGGGACTCCGAGTCGGTCCACGTCGCCATGGAGTCGGAGACCGGAACCGTCTTCGAGCTCACCCTGGGACTGACGGGTGATGCGACCCATGCGCTCGAGACGGGCGCCCCCGATTACTCCGGGTCGGTCCGAGCCACATGCGAGATCGAGGGCGACGCCGGGCGGGTGACCACGCACACGGCGGATACCGCGATGACCTCGACCGTCACCGTCCGCGGTTCGCTCCCGTGGACCCGATCGGCTGACGGAAGCCGGCTGCGCTCACGGATGGCCGTGGCGGCGGGAGCGCGGGAGGTCATCGGCATCGATCTGGCGGTCGGGGCGGGTGCTCACCCGCCGGCCCCGCCGCGGCCGAACCGAGACGCCGACTGGGCGTCGCTGCGCGCCCGCCAGTCCGCTACCCACGGCGCCCTCGTGCGAGCCTCGGTGCTCGATCTCGAGGGCACCGGGTTCCCGACCACCGAGGAACTGTGGGACGCCGCTCGCTCCGGCGACGCCGGAGCACGCCGGGGCGTGGTCGAGGCGGCGTACCTCTCGGGCCGCGCTCACGCCATCGCCTCGACGGGCGAGCTGCCGCCGACGTTGCAGGGGGTGTGGCAGGGCAGTTGGAAGCCGGCGTGGTCGGCCGACTACACGATGAACGGCAACCTCCAGAACGGCGGCATCGCCGGCCTGATCGCCACGGGCACACCCGAGCTCGCCGGGTCGCTGCTGAACCTGGTGCTGCCGTTCCTCGACGATTACCGCGAGAACGCCCGCCGCATCTTCGGCGCCGACGGGATGCTGCTGCCCTCGCGCATGTCGACGCACGGCCTCGCGAATCACTTCCACGAGCAGTTCCCGCATCTCTTCTGGGTCGGATGCGGCGGCTGGGTGTTGCGCTTCGCCGCCGACCTGGTCGCCACGACGGGTGATCGTTCGATCGTCGACGATCGGCTCTGGCAGCTCGTCGAGGGGGTCCTGCGCTTCGGCGAAACGGCGACGGTCGCCACCGAGGACGGCCGCTCCTTCGTGCCCGACTACTCGCCCGAGAACGCGCCCGTGCCCGGCGGTTCGCCGTTGGTCGCCGACAGCACGATCGACGTCGCGATCCACCGCGATGCGGCGCGTGCCGCGCGTGTGCTCGCCGCGGCTCGTGGCGACCACTCGTTGGACGAGCGCTGGCGGCGGCTCGCCGCGAGCCTTCCGGCCTACCGTCGGGCCGACGACGGCACGCTCGCCGAGTGGATCTCGCCGCGGTGGCCGGAGAACCTCGGGCACCGGCACGCGTCCCAGCTGTACCCGCTGTGGTATGAGCCCGACGCCGCCTTCGAGGGCGCGACCCACGATGCCGCCGCGCTGCGCGACGCCGCGGCCGCGACCATCGCGGCCAAGATCGCGTGGCGCGCCGAGGCTCCGAGCGCACCCCCGGGCCGCATGGAGATGGCGTTCGGACTCGTCCAGCTCGGGCTGGCCGCCGCCGCCCTCGGCGACGCCCGTTCGGCGCTCACGTGCGTCGAATGGCTCGCCATCGACCATTGGCGCCCTTCACTGACGACGACGCACGACGCCGGCAGCATCTTCAATCTCGACGCGAGCGGAGGCCTCCCGGCGGTCGTCGCGGCGATGCTCCTGAACTCGACCGTCGACACGCTCTCGATCCTGCCCGCGCTCCCCCGGGAGTGGCGCCGCGGCTCCATCAGCGGCCTGCGGGCCCGGGGCGGCATCGTCGTCGATCGGCTCGCGTGGGACGACGACGGCTGCGAGCTGACGCTGCACCGTCTGCCGGAAGCCCGCTGGCTCCGACCCGACGGCCGGGTGCGCGTCCGCTCGCCGCATCCTTTCGTCATCGATGGCCGACCGGCGAGCGACGACACGATCGTGGTGGCGGAGCATCCCGTCACCTTGCGATCGGAGTGGGACGGCTCGCGTTCCGTGGAGGCCTGAGGGCTCCCACGGTGGCGGTCACGCCTGGACGATCGACGCCACCGCCCACGGCTGCAGTTCGAGGTCGAGGTCGAGCGTCCCCTCCGCCGATGCCACGAGCGAGAACCGTCGGAGTCCGTCGGCGACCTCCCGCAGGTGCGCGGTCTGGGCGGGTGTGAGGTTCTGCGGTGAACCCATCCGGTACCACTCCTCCGCCACGTCGCCGTGGGCGAGGTCGAGCACCGAGACGAGGAAGACGGCTCCGGGTTCGAGCCCGGCGATCGCATGCCGGATCCGCCGGGCGGGGCCCGCACTCCGCAAGTCGCGGGTGTCGGCGTAGGAGTCGCGCGATCCCACCGAACGCGCACCCATCTCGGCGGGGTAGTTGAAGAACACGGCCGAGAGCTTCGCGGACTCGGCGTCCTGGGTGATGACCCCCTCGGGCGTCGAGCGCACGACCCGGTCGCCGAGGCGCGCCAGGGCGGCGAAGGCGTGGAAGGTCGGCTTGTGGATGCCCTGCTCGTTCACGATGCCGAACCCGCCGTGGAACGGACCGATGCCGGCTCCGCCCTCTTCGAAGACGTCGGTGAACGTCCAGTACGAGATCGACTCCGCCAGGTCGGCGCACTGCAGGTAGGCGCGCGTGATGTAGGTCGCAGCGTAGACCGTGTCGTGGATGCTGTCGCGGCTCGACGGGGTGGTGGACCACTCGGTGATGTGCACGTCGGCGCCGGGATACGGGCTCTCGGCGATGAGCCGGCGCAGGAGGGTGAGGTCGTCGAACGTGGCGTCGGCGTAGCGGCTGATGAGCCTGGCGTCGCCGCCGACCCCGAATGCGTAGTCGGTGGGATACACGTGCGTCGTGACGAAGTCGACCGGGAGGGACCGCTCCGCACACCACTCCAGGAACTCCTCGATCCAGACCGGCCGCCAGTCGAGGGCGTCGACGTCCTCCGCGGCAGCCGTCGGGAACTGCGCCTCGCGATCCTCGGTCTCGCCGTCGTAGCGGGCGTCGGGGACGAACACGCTCGTCGAGGGTCCGCCGACCTTCAGCCGCGCGTCGATCGCCTTGATCGCCGTCACCGTGGCCTCGTAGAGCTCGAAGTACTGCGTCCTGGTGCCGGTCCAGAAGTGCGGCACGAGGTTGGGCTCGTTCCACACCTCGAACGGCCATTGCGCGACCTCGTCGATGCCGTAGCGATCGATCCAGTGCTCGATCGTGACCGTGACCAACTCGACCCAGCGGCGCAGGTCCTTCGGCGGGCTCGCGTGGGCGCCCCACCAGAACACCGTCTCCGTGTCGGTCGCGAGGTCACGGGGCATGAACCCGAGCTCCACGAACGGGCGTGCACCGCTCTCGAGCACGAAGTCGAACACCTTGTCGACGTAGCTGAACGTGTACGCATGCCCGGCGAGTTCGCCGTCGGGGCCGAAGCCGCTGCCACCGCGCGTCCGGTAGACGAACATGTCGTCGTGGAAGAGTCCGTGGAACCTCACCGAACGCACCCCGAGGGTGCTGACCGCCTCGGCGAAGTGGGCCTGCCAGTCGGCGCGGAGCGCCTCGTTGGCGCGCCCAGCGCCGACGCAGCGGTTCCACACGTGCCGCAGTTCGCGGTCCTCTGCCGCGTGCCCGTCGACCGTCACGTTCGTATTGCGGGTGATCGTCGTCATGTTCATCCATTCGCGAGGGTTCGGTGGTCGTCGAGGGCGCGACGAAGGGCAGTGGGCCCCACCGCAGCCGGGGTGCACCCAGAGGCGGTGCGTGCCCCGGGCCGTGGGCTCAGCCCACGTCGAGTTCGATGGTGGCGAACGAGTGCGGGGGCATCCGCACCGTCAGGATCCCGTCGGCGAGTCCGGTCGCGAGCGGCTGCGGAGCGACGCGGGACGGGTCATCCGGATCGTTGAACGCGTTCGTCGCATCGCCGCCGAGCACGCGCGCTTGACGCACCCGCGCCTCGCGCCCGCGCAGGTCGACCGTGACCTCGAGGTGCTCGTCCGCCGACAGGTGCGTCAGCGACAGCAGCGCACCGCCGTCCTTCGTCGACGCCGACATCGACAGCAGCGGCAGGGCCTCGCCGTCGACGTCGATCGACGGCGCATCGATCACGTGCGTGGCCAGCAGCGAGGCATCCTGGTGGCGCTTGTTCATCTCGAACACGTGGTAGGTGGGCGTGAGCACGAGCCGATCGCCGTCGGTGAGCACCATCGCCTGCAGCACGTTCACGGTCTGGGCGATGTTGGCCATCGTGAGCCGGCGCGCGTGCCGGTGGAAGATGTCGAAGTGCAGCCCCGCGACGAGCGCGTCGCGCACGGTGTTCTGCTGGAACAGGAACCCGGGGTTGGTCCCCTCCTCGACGTTCCACCACGTGCCCCACTCGTCGCAGACGAGACCGATGCGGCCCGCCGGGTCGTAGGAGTCCATCACCGCGACGTGACCGCGGATGACCCGGTCGAGGTCGGCGGCGTAGGCCATGGTCTGGTAGAACTGCGTCGCCGTGAACTCGGTGGCCGCCTCGGTGTTGATGCCCGATCCCGAGTGCGTGTAGTAGTGGAACGAGACCGCCTGGTACACCGGGGTTCCGTAGAGCCGGCAGCCGAGGCATTCGGTCAACGACTTCATCAGCACCCGGGTCCAGTCCAGGTCGTCCTCGTTCGCACCGGCGGCGATGCGGGTGAGCCGGTTGCCGCCGTGGTCGCGGCAGAAGGTGGCGTAACGGCGGGCCTCCTCGGCGTAGTGCTCGGCCGACATGTTGCCGCCGCACCCCCACGCCTCGTTGCCGAGGCCCCAGAACGGCACCTTCCACGGCTCGTCGCGACCGTGCTCACGACGTAGCCGGGCCATGGGGCTGTCGTCGTCGCGCGTGAGGTACTCGACCCAGTCGGCCATCTCCTGCACGGTGCCGCTGCCGACGTTGCCGTTGACGTACGCGTCGGCGCCGAGCAGCTCGCAGAGTTCCATGAACTCGTGGGTGCCGAAGTGGTTGCTCTCGACCACGTCGCCCCAGTTGGTGTTGGCGATCTTCGGCCGCGACTCGCGCGGACCGACACCGTCACGCCAGTGGTACGTGTCGGCGAAGCATCCGCCCGGCCACCGCAGGTTGGGGATGTCGAGGTTCCGCAACGCGTCCACGATGTCGAGCCGGATGCCGCGCTCGTTCGGGATCGGCGAGTCCTCGCCCACCCAGAACCCGTCGTAGATGCACCGCCCGAGGTGCTCGGCGAAATGCCCGTACACGTGACGGGATATGGTGTGGCCCGTCACATCCAGGTCGATGACGGCGTGCGCCGTGGCGGTCATTGCCGGCTCCAATGCTCGTAGGGGGTGAAGGGCACGAGCGGAGGCCGTTCGGCCGTCGTCTCGAGGGTGATGCGAACGCCGGCGCGAGCGGAGTCGAGGAGCGCGGTCATGATCTCGAGCACGTGCAGCGCGATCTCGCCGTGCGCGCGCCGGCCGCCGTCCCGCAGGAAGTCGATGATGCCGATCCCACGGCCGGCGTGCTCGTAGCCCGCACTGGGCGGCAGCGCCGTCCACTCTCCGTCATCGAGACGCCGCAGTCGCACCTCGCCGTCGAACAGGTTGGGGTCGGGCACCGCCAGGGTGCCCGCCTCGCCGTGCACCTCGATGGGGGCCGCCGCCGTCGCGACGGCGTCGAAGCTGAAGGTCACGGTCGACAGGGCGCCGCCGGCGTGTTCGAGCACGCCGGTGACGTGCGTGTCCACCTCGACCGGAATGACCTCGCCCACGCGGGGACCGGAGCCGATCCGTCGCGTCGAACGCGGCCGCGACGACGCCCCGCTCACCCGCGCGACCGGCCCGAGCAGGTGCACGAGCGAGGTCAGGTAGTACGGGCCCATGTCGAACAACGGGCCCCCGCCGTCGCGATAGTAGAAGTCGGGATGCGGATGCCAGGACTCGTGGCCGGGCGAGACCCAGGTCGCCACCGCCGAGAGCGGGCGACCGATGCGGCCGCCGTCGATCGCGTCGCGGGCGGTCTGCACGCCCGTGCCGAGCACGGTGTCGGGGGCGCCGCCGACCCACGACCCGTCGGCCGCGGCGAGCATCCGCCGCGCCTGGGCGAAGGTCGCGGCGAGCGGCTTCTCGCCGTAGACGTGCTTGCCGTGCGCGAGCGCGGCGAGCGCGACCTCGGCATGCGCGGCAGGGATGGTGAGGTTCAGCACCGTCTGGACCGCGGGGTCCGCGACGAGCTCGTCGACCGTGAGCGCGCGGCATCCCGGGATCGACGCGGCGACCGCGGCCGCGCGCGCATGATCGAGGTCGGCGGTCGCGACGATCCGTACACCGGGATGCCGCTGCAGGACGGTGAGGTACGCGGTCGAGATGACGCCGAGTCCGACTATGCCGATTCCGTGCGGCTCGCCCACAGCATTCCCCTCTGGATGATGGTGCGCACGTTGATATCGCGCAGCACGTCGAGACTGTGGCCGGGTGTCGCCACGAAGATGCGCCCCTCACCCCACCGCCTCGTCCACACCGCCGGCGACGTGACCGACCGATGCCAGGGGTGGTACGGCTGCACCGGGTGGGTCGTGGTCGCCAGCACGTCGATGAGGTCGTCGTGCAGCACCCAGTACTGCTCCGTCTTGAGCGTGAAGTCCTCGAGGCCGGCCATGACCTCGTGGGAGCGGCCGAGGTCGGTCAGGTCCACCGTGTAGCAGAGGAAGTTGTCGGACTCGTCGCCGGCGCACTGGTCGGGATGCTTCGACGGATGCGTCGCGAACTGCCCGCCGATGAGGTGCAGGTAGTCGGAGTTGCCGCGGTACGAATCGGCGATGCCGCCGTGCCACCCGGCCAGGCCCACGCCGCGTTCGACGGCCGTCCGCAGACCGCGGAACGCCTCGGGCGAGATCTCCGACATCGTCACGCTCTGCACGATGAGATCGGTCGCCGCCATGGCGTCGGCGTCGGCGTAGACCTCGTTCGACTCCTCGATACGCACCTCGAAGCCGTTGCGCTCGAGGAAGGGAATGAAGATCTCCGTGGCCTGGACCGGCCGATGCCCGTGCCATCCCCCGCGCACGACCAGTGCCCGGCGCGCGGTCATGAGGCTGCTCCGTCGACGCGCACGTACACGCTGTCGCGGGCGGCGCTCTGCTCGACGGCCGCGAGCACGCGTTGCACGCGCGCGGCGTCGCGGAACGTCGGTGCGACGTCGCCGTCGCCGGCGATCGCCCGCAGGAAGTCGACGGCCTGGTGGGTGAAGAGGTGCTCGTAGCCGAGTCCGTGCCCGGGGGGCCACCACGCTCCGGCGTACGGGTGCTCCGGTTCGTTCGCCTGGATGCGCCGGAAGCCCTGGCGCCCGGCCGGATCGGCGGCGTCGTAGAACTCGAGTTCGTTCATGGCCCGGAAGTCGAAGGCCACGGAGCCGCGCTCGCCGTTGATCTCGATGCGATTGGAGTTGCGATGCCCGGTCGCCATGCGAGTCGCCTCGAAGACGCCGAGCGCTCCCCCGGCGAAGCCGGCCGTGAACGCGGCGGCATCGTCGACGGTCACCCGCTCGCGTGGTGCCCCCTGTCGTGCTCGTCCGCCGAGGCCGACCTGTTCGTCCAGCACCGGCCGTGACCCGACGAAGGTGCGCAGCACGGCCGAGACGCCGACGATGGCGTCGCCGGTGAGCCATTGCGCCGTGTCGATGCTGTGCGCCCCGATGTCGCCGAGCGTTCCCGTGCCGGCCCGGGTCCTGTCGAGACGCCAGGTGAACGGCGCCTCGGCGTCGCTGAGCCAGTCCTGGAGGTACTGGGCGCGTACGTGGCGGATCTCGCCGAGCGCGCCCTCCGCCAGGAGGCGACGTGCGAGGGCCAGGGCCGGGGTGCGCCGATAGCTGAACCCGCACATGCTCACCGCGCCCCGTGCCAGCGCGTCGTCCGCGGCTGCGGCCATGCGATCGGCCGTGGCCACGTCATTCGCGAGCGGCTTCTCGCACATCACGTGCTTGCCCGCCGCGAGGGCGGCGAGGGCGATCTCGGCGTGCGTGTCGCCGGGCGTGCAGATGTCGACGACGTCGATGTCGTCGCGCTCGATCGCGCGTCGCCAGTCGGTCGTCGATTCGGCGAACCCGAGGCGAGCCGCAGCCGCGGCCGTTCGATCGGCGTCGCGGCCGGCGATCACCGACAGCACCGGCGTGACCGGGAGTTCGAAGAACCTGGGGGCGGTACGCCAGGCGTGGGCGTGCATCCGGCCCATGAACCCGGTGCCGATGAGCGCGATCCGCATCGTCGTCGTCACTGACTCGTCCCTTCACCCGAGGCGGCCGTCGTCGGCCCGCACTCGGGTGCTCACGATGCCAAAGTTCGTGGCATTCGGACAGGAATTTGCGCAAAATAGCGGGATGACCGCCTCACCCCGAGCCACCTTGGCCGACGTGGCCGCCGCCGCCGGCGTCAGCATCTCGACGGCGTCCCGAGCGATGCGGGGCCGAGGCGACCTGTCGGCCGAGACCCGCGCCCGCGTCCTCGCCGCCGCCGAGCGCCTGGGGCACTCCCGATCGGGCGAACGCCGAGGCAGGCCGCGCTCGGGCACCTCGCTGCTCTTCGATCTCGTGCTGGGCCACTTCCACGACCCGTACACCGACGAGGTGACGGCCGGCGCACGCACCGCGGCGGCGCGCCTGAACTACGACCTCGTGCTCACCGCCGAGCGCGAGACGCCCGGCGACGACTGGCCCGTGCGCATCCGGTCGCGAGGATCCGCCGGCGTCGTGCTCGGGCTCATGGTCCCGACCGCCGCGCAGTTGGCGGTCCTTCGCGACGCGGACATCCCGGTCGTGCTCCTCGACCCCTGGGCCGACTCCTCGCTGCCGATCCCGAGCGTGCGCACCACCGACCGGGCCGGCGGGATCGACGCCGCGGAGCACCTCGTCGCCCAGGGCGCGCGACGGTTCATCGTGATCGGCGGAGCACCGTCGTACCGGTACGGTCGGGCGCGCGTGGAGGGCTTCGAGTCGACGGTGCGACGACTGCTGCCCGACGCTCCCCTGATTCGCGCGCAGGCCGATTGGAGTGCCGCCGGAGCGCGCCGGGCCTGCAACGCGGCCCTGGCGGCGTTGCGAAGCCACGAGGGCGATGGGCCCGTGGGGCTCTTCGCCTGCTCCGACGAGATGGCGGCCGGCACGTACCGCTCGGCCGCCGACGCGGGCCTCGTGATTCCGCGGGACATGATGGTCGTCGGCTTCGACGACGTACGTGGTGCGCGGTGGCTCCGACCCCCGCTGACGACGGTGCGGCAGCCGATCCGTGAGATGGCGGCATCCGCGATCCACGCCCTCGCCGCGTACGCACAGGGCGAACCGCTCACCCCGTCGATCACCGAACTGCCGACCCGGCTCGTGGCCCGCGGCTCCACCCGCCCCGACCTCAGCGCGGTCGCACCGGTGTGATCGGGAAGTACACGCTGTACGACGCATCCGTCACCTCATGCAGAGGGATCAGCCGAATGGCGTGCGCCTGCCCGACGGTGCGGTACCGCGTGAGCCACCGGTTCCACTGCCGCTCGTTGTCGACCGCCAGCATCGAGCGTGGATCCGCCACATCCCCCTCGAGCGCGACCTCGCGATCGCACAGCCCGGCCAGCACGACCGGCCCCTCGACGAAGGCCACGGTGGAGGGCTCGTCGGGGATCGGCACGGCCCGCACCGCGAACGGGAACGCGACCTCGATCTCGGTGCGGCCGCCGGGGTGGTCGACCTCGAGGAATCCCTCGGCCGGATGCGTCGGGGCCGACGTCGTGATGAGTGGCGCGCCCTGCACCCACTCGGGAACCCGGAGTCGCACTCGCCGGGGCGAGGAGTCGGGCGTCTGCAGGGTGACGCGCACGTGCCAGGCACTCGGCCGGTGGAGGTCGCCCGCCTCCCCCGCATTGGCATCGGGACCCACGTGGCCGGCGTCGCCGAGCAGCTCGATCTCGATGTCGGCTGCCCCAGCGGCGTCGGCGAACTCGGCGCGAGCCGAGAGGTACTGCGCGATGGTGATCGCGCCGTCTTCACCCCGGTAGAACACCAACGACGAATGACGGGTGTGCGCCTGCACGAGGGTGCCGTGACAGCACCAGAAGTCCTCGGTGGGCGTGCCCCACCGCTTGACCGCGCCGCCTTCGAGCGGCAGGAAGTAGGCCACCATCCCCGTCTCGGGGTGCTGCTGCGCCAGGATCCCGTTGTAGAGGTTGCGTTCGATGTAGTCGAGGTACTCGGGGCGCCCCGTCCAGCGGAACAGCACGTCCGCGAGCCGGATCATGTTGTAGACCGTGCAGTGCTCCTGGGTCTTCTCCCCGCGACGGCTTGCGAAGGCGAACGGCGGGGTCCAGATCTCGCCGGAGGTCTGGCCGCCCGTGCAGAAGGTGCCGCGCCGCGTCACGGCCCACTCCCAGTAGGCCTCGACGATGGCACGCCACCGCGGATCGCCCGTGACCTCGTAGGCACGCGCCGCCCCGAGCACCTCGGGGATCGTCGTGTTCGCGTGCAGGTTGGTGAGCATGTCGCGCCCGGCGAGCAGCCCGTCGAAGAGCGTGCGGTGGAAGTAGCGCTCCAGCAGCTCGGCGTACATCCCGGCGGCGGTGGCGTCGAGGAGCTCGGCCCAGACCTCGAGCATCCCGCCGGTCTCGACCTCGAGGATCGCCTCGAACGCATCAGTGTCGAACTCCCGCGCCCAGCGAAGGAGCGCCGCCGAGGCGTGGTGCGCGATCCGCAGCGCGCGCTCGTCGCCGAGGTCGCGGTAGGCGTCGACGAGGCCCATGAGCGTCTTGTGGATCACGTACTGCGGCGCCCAGACCTCGTGCCCCTCGGCGAGACGTCGCAGGAACCCGAATGGAACGGAGAACACCCACTCGCCATCGCCCTCCTGCTGGCACCGCTCGAGGCCGTCGAGCACGGCGTCGAGCTTGGCGCGCAGGTGTGCGTCACCGGTGACGGCGACCTCCCGGGCCGCGGCCGACATCCAGTGACCGAGGAAATGGCCGCGCAGCAGGGAACCGGGCGTCTCCCACCCCCAGTGCCGGTCGAGGCCGCGGTCGGCCGCCGACGACTGCGATGGATGGAGGTGCCAGCTCTGGTCGCCGATCCCCGCCTCGATGAGGTGGTTCTGCAGCAGGTTCCGCTCCTGCAGCGACACGAGGTACTCCCGGTTCCGGCGGCGCCGCGACTCGAAGGGACCGGGCGTCAGCCGAACGGATGCGGCGGTCAGCGGTGTGAGCGTCATCGGCATGGACTCCTTCATCGTGAGAACGATCTCTCACTGTACTCGGACGCCCTCGACCGGCCAAGATGGACGAATGCGACCACACACGACCATCCATCTCGCGACCGACGATGTCTCGCTCATCGTGGCCCAGCACGGCGACGCGCTGCCGGCCATCGTGCACTGGGGAGCCCGCGTCACGACATCGGACGACGACCTCGCCGTCTTCGTCGAGATGCGCGAACGGCCCGGTATCGACGGGGTCTCCGACGTGCCGTATCGGCCGAGCATCCTTCCCGAGCACGTCTTCGGCTGGAGCGGTCGACCGGGCGTGAGCGCGCATCGCGGAGGGTCGGCGTGGGCGTCGCGATTCCGCGTGCAGGCGGTGCGGCTCGACGGGCGTGCGTGCGAACCGGGCTCCGCCACGCAGGGCGGGCCGGGTTTCATCACCGTCTCGGCACGCGACGAGTGGGCTCAGATCGAGCTGAACCTAGAGATCGATCTCCGACCTTCCGGACTGCTGCGAACGCGAGCGAGCGTGCGCAACACGAGCCCCGACACGGCGCCCCTGCACGTCGAATCCGTGAGCCTCGCGCTGCCGATCCCCACCCACGCGACCGAGATGCTCGATTTCGCGGGCCGGTGGGCGACCGAGAAGATCCCGCAGCGGCATCCCGTCGTCGTCGGGCTTCACGCCCGCGAGTCCCGCAGGGGGCGCACCGGACTCGACGCGACCACGACGGTCGCCGTGGGCGTGCCGGGATTCGCCGCCGACGCCGGCGAGGTGTGGCTCGCGCACGTGGGCATCGGCGGCAATCACGAGCACGCCGTGGAGCGCACCGATGGCTCGCTCGCATTCCGAGGTGGTGAGCTCCTGCTGCCCGGTGAGATCCGGCTCGCCTCCGGTGAGTCCTACGAGTCGCCCTGGGTATACGGCAGCTACGGCGATGGCCTCGACGCGGCCGCGCATCGGTACCATCGGCACCTGCGTGAGATCTCGCGCTCGTCGCGCCGGGATCGCCCCGTCACCCTGAACGTGTGGGAGGCGGTGTACTTCGACCACGACCGCGCGACGCTCGACGAGCTCGCGGTGCGAGCCGCCGAACTCGGCGTGGAGCGGTTCGTGCTCGACGACGGTTGGTTCCTCAAGCGGCGCGACGACCGTGCGGGGCTCGGCGATTGGACACCGGATCCGGACGTCTGGCCCGAGGGCCTGCGTCCGCTCGCCGATCGGGTGCGCGAGCTCGGCATGGAGTTCGGCCTCTGGGTCGAGCCCGAGATGATCAACGAGGACTCCGACCTGGCGCGCGCCCACCCCGACTGGATCCTCCGGGCGCGTCCCGAGCTGCCCGCGACGTTCCGGTTCCAGCAGGTGCTCGACCTGACGAACCCCGAGGCCTTCGCGCACATCCTCGAGCGCCTCGACGACCTCGTCACGCAGAACGACCTCGGCTACCTGAAGTGGGATCACAACCGCGACCTCATCGCCGCCGGTCACCCCGCGACCGGGGCGCCCGCGGTGCACGCCCAGACCATGGCGGTC
Organism: Agromyces sp. H66; assembly: GCF_004959775.1. Lineage (GTDB taxonomy): Bacteria > Actinomycetota > Actinomycetes > Actinomycetales > Microbacteriaceae > Agromyces. The sequence goes on along the minus strand of NZ_SJZG01000001.1, from coordinate 199,443 downwards.
TACCGGCTCCTCGACGAGCTCCGCACGCGGCATCCGCAGCTCGAGGTCGAGAGCTGCGCCTCGGGCGGCGGCCGCGTCGACCTCGGCATCCTCGAACGCACCGATCGGGTGCACCCCTCCGACAACCACGATCCGCTCGACCGCGCACGCATCCTGCGCTGGACCGGCCTGCTCGTGCCGCCCGAGATGATGGGGTCGCACGTCGCCTCGCCCACCTCCAGCGTCACGGGTCGCACGCACGACTTGAACGTCCGCTGCGCCGTCGCGTTCCTCGGGCACCTCGGCATCGAGTGGGACATCCGCGGGCTGAACGACGATGACCGCGCCGTGCTGGCGCGTTGGGTCGCCGACTACAAGCGGTTCCGCCCCCTCATCCAGCACGGACGCGTGGTGGGCGGCGGAGACTTCGATGCCGCCGTCGCGACGCTGCGCGGGGTCGTCGCCGACGACCGCAGCGAAGCGCTGTACACGATCGTCACCCCGTCGGCGTCGGCCGACACCGCGTCGCGCGTTCGGCTGCCGGGCCTCGACGACGAGCGTCGCTATCGCCTCTCGGTGACCGATCCGGCCTCGCTCGGCCCGGGTTGGCTGGTTCCGGCCTGGATGCGGGATGCCGCGGGGCCGGATGCCGCGGGGTCGGATGTCGCGGGGCCGGCCGCATCCGCGCCCGCGCCCGTGGCGCCCGTCGTCTCGGGCAGCCTGCTGCGGCGCGTCGGGGTGGACGTGCTCGCATTCCTCCCCGAGCGCGCCGCGGTCGTGCACGCGCAGGCGGTGGACGCGTAGGTCAGCCGACCGGCAGGTCGCCGGCGCGCAGCAGGTCGGCGACCTCGCCGTCGGCGCGCGCGATCGCGGCCTGCCGCGCCTCGGCGAACACCTCGGCGAATGAGACCAGTGCGCCGCGTCGAGCCGAGGTCACGGATGCCTCGACCATCGCCACGCTCCAGACATTGCGGTGGATCTCGCCAGACGGGGCGGGCCCGCCGTCGAGCGCGGCGACGAACTCGTCGAGGGCGGCGTCCAGCCCCTCCGGCTCCGCATCGAGCGCGGCGGATGCCACCGGCCCGCTCCGTCCCTGGGCGAGCACCTCGCCCTCGCCATCCCAGGTGGCCGTGCCGGCCGCCGCGGAGCCGCGCCACTCGCCGTTCCACGACGTCGTCAGGCCGTCGGCGCACCAACTGCCGGAATACGAGAACCGGGAGCCGTCGTCGAAGCGGAACACCGCCTCGGCCGCGGCGGCACCCCGGTACCAGCTCCACCCGGGGTTGAACGCCTCGCAGTAGACCGACGCGGGCTCCGCATCGAGCAGGAAGCGCGCTTGGTCGAAGCTGTGGATCGCCATGTCGACGAGGAGCGGATGCTCCATCCGGTCGCGGAATCCGCCGAACCGGGGGTTCTGGAAGAACCGGGTGTGCAGTTGCGCTGCCCCGCCCAATCCGGCGAGCGCGTCCTTGAAGGCCCGGATGCCGGCCGAGTGTCGCCGCGACTGGCTCGCGGCCAGCAGCACGCCGGTCGCGCGACTCAACGCCGCGAGCGCGAGCGCCTCGTGCACCGTCGGCGTCACGGGCTTCTCGCTGAGCACCGGGATGCCGGCCCGCAGCGCCGCCGACGACACGTCGACGTGCGCCTCGGGCACGGTGACGTTGAGCACCACGTCGGCGCCGAGTCGCAGCGCCGCATCGAGACTGCTCAGGGTCGGGATGTCCCATCCCCGCTCGCCAGCCGCCGATTCCGCGGCGCCCGGCATCACGTCGACGATGGCGCTGACCCGGGTGTCGCTTCGCCGGGCGATCGTGTCCATCCAGGCGCGTCCCATGGCACCCGCGCCGACGACGATGACGTCCCTCATGAGATCGGGGTGCCGTCCCACTCGCGTGGGGTGGCGAAGTCGTTCGCCGCATACATGGCGATCCGCGGCGAACGGCGGGGACGATCCCGGTGCGCCCACCGTGCCGCGTTCGCGAGGATCCGCTGGATGTCGCGATCGTGGTACACCGGGTAGTCCTGGTCGCCGGGCGAGAAGTAGAAGATCCGCCCGTACCCGCGGGAGTAGGTCATGCCCGACCGGAACACCTCGCCGCCGCTGAACCCCGACACGAACACCAGCTCGTCGGGAGCCGGCACGTCGAAGTGCTCGCCGTACATCTCCTGCGCGGGAAGCACGAGCGGCTGCGGCACGCCCTCGGCGATCGGGTGCGTGGGCGCCACGGTCCAGATCACCTCGCGGTCATCGCCCTGCCGCCACCGCAACGTGCAGGAGGTGCCCATGAGCCTGATGAAGATCTTCGAGAAGTGCGCCGAGTGCAGGGCGACCAGGCCCATGCCGGCGAGCACGTGTCGATGGACCCGCTCGACGACCTCGTCCTCCACGGCGTCATGCCGGAGGTGTCCCCACCAGAACAGCACGTCCGTCTGCTCGAGCGCCGCCTCGCTCAGGCCGTGCTCGGGCTCGTCGAGGGTGGCGGTGCGCACCTCGGTGGTGGGCCCGAGTTCGCGGCGAAGCGCGGCCGCGATGGTCTCGTGCATCGTGTCGGGATAGATCCGACGCACGGACTCGTGGTGCTTCTCGTGGTGGTTCTCACCCCAGACCAGGACACGCGAGCGCACGGGATCTGCGGTGGCTGCGGCATCCCGAACCATCAGCCCTTGAACGCCCCATCCATGATGCCCGCGACCATCCGCCGACCGACGAAGAAGAACACGATCAAGAGCGGCAGCGTCGCCATGAACGAGCCGCCCATGGTGAGGGCGACGTCGATCGTGCGGTTGGCCTGCAACTGCTTGAGGGCGATCTGCACGGTGAAGAGCTCGGGCGACTTCAGCACGATGAACGGCCACATGAAGTCGTTCCACACCGAGGTGAACGTGATCAGTCCCAGCACGAAGGCGGCGGGCCGCACCACCGGGAACGCGATGCCCCAGAAGAGCTGCCAGCTGTTCGCGCCGTCGATGCGAGCGGCCTGGATCAGTTCGTCGCTCACGGTCGTGGCCATGTGCTGCCGCATCCAGAAGATGCCGAACGCGCTCGCGAGGCCCGGAACGATGATGGCCTGCAGCGTGTCGACCCAGTCGAGCCACGAGATGATCAGGTACTGCGGGATGACGCTGAGCTGCGCGGGCACGGTCATCGTCAGGAGGACGATGAGGAAGAGCGCGTTGCGGCCCGGGAAGTGGAGCTTGGCGAACGCGAATCCGGCCATGGCGCACAGCACCGCCGAGATGACCGCGATCGACAGCGACACGATGACGCTGTTGATCAGCGACTGCACGAACGGCACGGTCTCGAACACCTTGGCGGCGAGTTCGAAGAAGTCGAAGCCGGGGTACAGCCGCGGCGGCGACGAGGTGACGGCCGTCGCCCCGACCGAGGCGATGACGAACATGTAGTACAGGGGGAAGACCGAGATGAGCACGGCGAGGATCAGCAGCACGTAGACGGGCCAGCTCACTCTCCCCGCGCGTCCGCCTCCGCGGCGCCGGGGCGCCTTGCCCGACGATGCCGTCGTGATGGCCTCGGTCGCGGACTCGGGGATCGCCTGGTCGATGACTGCGGACATCAGTGGGCTCCTCGGGTGCGGGTGGAAAGGAAGAAGTTGATGAGCGCCGCCACGACGACGATCACGAAGAGGGCGACGCCGATGGCCGAGCCGTATCCGAACTCGAACTGGCCGAAGCCCTGTTCGTAGAGGAAGAGCGACAGCGTCTGGCACTGCCGGCCCGCGCCGCAGGTGAGGCCGGTCTCGGGCGAGACCAGGAGCGGCTCGGTGAAGATCTGCAGGCCGCCGATGGTCGACATGATCACGGTGAAGATGATGATCGGGCGCAGCGACGGGATGGTGAGGTGGATGAACTGCTGCCAGCCCGATGCTCCGTCGACGGATGCCGCCTCGTACATCTCCCGCGGAATCGCCTGCAGGCCGGCGAGGTACAGCAGGGCGTTATAGCCGAACCACCGCCACATCACCATCGCCGAGATCACGACCCAGGAACCGACCTGGGAGGCGAGCAGGTTCACCGACGGGAGTCCGAAGATCTCGAGCACCCAGTTGAGGAGGCCGAAGTTCTTGTCGAAGATCTGCCCGAACACGAGCGCCGTCGCCGCGACCGAGGTGATGTAGGGCACCAGCAGCGACATCCGGAAGAAGTTGGCCCACTTGAGGCGCGCATGGTTCAGGAGGTGCGCGAGCGCGAGGGCGAGCAGCAGCTGCGGGATCGTCGAGATCAGGAAGATCCCGAACGTGTTGACGAACGCGTTCCAGAACCGCGGGTCCGCGAAGAGGCGTTCGAAGTTGGCGAACCCGACGAACGTCTGCTCCCCGATCGGGTTCCAGTCGAACAGCGCGACGTAGAACGTGAAGAGCAGGGGGAACAACCCGAAGATCGCGAAGATGACGAAGAACGGCGCGACGTACGCGTACGGGGCGATGCGTTCGGCGAGCGAGCTCCGGATTCGTCGACGCTGCGGTCGCGGATGCCGCGCGCGCTTCTCGATGGGTGTGGCGGTCGCAGTCACTGACACGATGTACCTCCGTCGGGTGGTGGCCCGACGCGCTCGCGTCGGGCCACCCGGGTGTGGATGTCGCGGCTCAGCCGCCGATCGCTGCCTTCGCGCTGTCGACGCCCGTCTTCCAGGCGTCCGCGGGCGGCACGTTGCCGGCCTCCATGTCGACGAGGGCGTTCAGCAGTGCGCCGCCGATCGCGCTCGTGTCGGGACCGTTGTAGAACGAGTTGAACTGCAGCACCGACTCGCTCATCACCTTGCCGATGGCCGAATCGCCGAAGAACGGGTCGGTGTAGCTCAGCACGTCTTCGCTCTCGAGCGCCCCCTTCGCCGCGGGCATCGTGCCGGTGTCGGCGAAGTGCTCGGTCTGCCCCTCGGGCGAGAGCATCGTGTCGATGTACTGCCACGCCGCCTCGGGGTTGTCGGCACGCGCGGGAATGGCGATCACGCTGCCGCCCCAGTTGCCGCCGACGCCCGGAATCGAGGCGATGCGCCAATTTCCGGCGGTGTCGGGAGCGTCGTTCTTGAGGCCCGAAAGGATCCAGGACGGTGCGATGGTCACCGCGAACGCGCCGTTCGCCTTGCCGGGCGCCCAGCCCGACGACCAGGCCGCGATGCCCGCGCTGATGCCGGCCTCGTACGTGTCGACCGCGACCTGGAACGCCTCTTCGACCTCGGGGTTGCTGTCGAAGATGAGCTCGCCGTCGGGCGAGTAGTACTTCTCGGTGACCTGGTTGACCGCGGCGAAGAACACGGAGGTCTCCACGTTGTCGACGAACGGTTGCCCCGTCGCGGCGGTGTAGGCCTCGCCCATCTTGATGAAGCCGTCCCACGTCGACCACATCTCGGCGACGTCCTCCGGGTCGGTCGGAAGGCCGGCCGCCTCGAACAGGTCGGCGCGGTAGGCGAAGCTGAGGCCGCCGACATCGGTGGGGATGCCGATGATGGAGCCGTCCTCGCCGGTGGCGGCATCGATGGCCCAGTCCAGGTACTGGTCGCCGATGTCATCGCCGCCGAGCGTGCGCAGGTCGATGAAGTTCCCGGGGTTCTCGACGAACTTGGGGAGGTCATCGTTCTGGATCATGACCAGGTCGGGCACCTTGCCGCCCGCGAGGGCCGCGGTCAGCGCCGTCGCGGTCTCGGTGGTGCTGCCCACCTCGCTCAGCTTGACCTTGGCATCGGGATTCTTCTCGAGGTACCGGTCGACGGACTCCTGCTGGCCGATTCCGGTGAACGACCAGAACTCGAACTCGGCGTTCGGGTCGCCTTCGGCGGCCGAGCCTCCTGAGCTGCAACCGGTCAGGGCCAGTGCGAGGGCGCCGATTGCTGCGATCGGGATCGCGAGCATGCGTCGGTTCACGACAACTCCACTTCTCTGGGGGGAACCTACTGTGTGTGGTCGACAGCCTCTGATGCTGCGACTGCAGAGATCGATCTCTGGTGTCGATACAGTAGTCCCGAATTCACAACGTTGGCAAGCATGAGGTTGAAGTCGCCTTCGACACCGAGGTTCGTGAATCGATGCAGGAGAGATCGTTCTTCGAGGCATCCGCAGCTAGACTGGCCTCCTTGTTTCGAAAGGTAGTGACATGGTCCGTCCCACGATCGTGGATGTCGCGCAGGCCGCGGGCGTCTCTCGCGCCACGGCGGCGCGGGTGCTCTCGGGCGCGACGAACGTCGACCGCCAGATGGCGATCGCCGTCGAGCGCGAGGCCGAGCGGCTCGGATACGAGACGAACTTCGCCGCGCGCGTGCTGCGCGGCGGGCGGGCCGGCGCCATCGGACTCGTGATCGCGTTCAACGAGCTCGACAGCCTGAGCGGCACGTTCTTCACCGCCGTGCTGAAGGGCGCCGCGAAAGGCCTGTCGGCCGGCGACGTGCAGCCCGTGCTGCTGCCCGCCGACCACGAGGATCAGGGACGCGTGCCGCGCTTCCTGCGCTCGGGGGCCGTCGACGGCGCGATCGTCATCCTCCAGCACGAGATCACCCACCTGGTGGAGGCGCTGGTCGACTCGCCGGTTCCCATCGCGTGGGTCGGCCGCCCGCTCGTGGAGCTCGCACCCAACGCGATCGTCGTGGATTCCGACAACTACGGCGGCGGCGTGCTCGCCGCTCGCGCGCTCGTCGAGGCGGGGCGCACCCGCATCGGCATCATCACGGGACCGCCCGACATGGAGCCGGCGCGCGATCGGATCCGAGGCTGGCAGGACGAACTGGCGCGCCACGACATCGCGCCCGGTCCGATGGTGCACGGCGACTTCACGGTCGACAGCGGGTCGGCGGCGATGGCCCGGCTCCTGCAGCGATCACCTGACCTCGACGGACTCTTCGCGTCATCCGACCTGATGGCGAGCGGGGCGATCCGGGTGCTGCAGGCGTCGGGCCGCAGCGTACCGGCGGATGTCTCGGTCGTCGGGTTCGACGACGTCCTCATCGCCGCCGCATCGGACCCGCCCCTGACGACCATCCGGCAGCCGCTCGAGGAGATGGGCCGGGTCGCGGCCGACACGCTCATCCGCCTCACGCGCGGCGAGACCGTCGAGCACGACCACGTGCTGCCGACGACGCTGGTGCGGCGCGAGTCGCTGTAGGGGGCGGGCTGGGTGCGGGCGACCGGCGGGGCAGCAGCACGAGCACGACACCGACTCCGGCCTGAGATGCACTGCCATGATGTTCCGCCCGCTGCGAGAATCGCCCTGAGCTCGTGAGCGGAGGCAGTGGATGCGGGAAGACGAGTACATCGAACAGGCGCTTCGGCGCGAGCCCGGCCTGACCGATGAATGGCTGAAGCAGAACAACCTGATGTACGGCGGCCTCGTCGGCATCTGCATCGTGCTCGTGCAGCCGCTGGTCACGGATGCCGCGCCGTCGCCGCTCGGGCTGGCGAGCGTGATCCTCTTCGCGATCGCGATCCCGTTGCTCGCCGGGCTCATCCTGCTGAACCGGCAGGAGTCGTACCGCCATCGTCTGGCGAGGTCGCGGGCAGTCACCGTCTTCCGGTCGCTCGCGATGGGCACCGCGTTCGCCGGAATCGTGACGACGTTCTGGGGCGTCAGCTGGATCGCCGGAGCCGTGCTGCTGGTCAGTGCCTTCGTGGCGACGTTCGTGCACGGCGCGGGATACACGCGCGTCGAGGGAGTGCTGCGGTGGGGACGCTGGTCGTGGCGGCCGGAGGGCCGCGAGGCCCCCGCCCTGCCGGACGGCGACGGCCCCGAGGCATCCGGCGCATCCATCGACGAGGAGGCCTTCACCCTCTGCTGCCTGCTCTGGGCTCGACCGGGACTCGAGCACGATCTCGTCGCGTACGAGGATCGCGTGCTCGCGCTGATGCCCGACTACGGCATCGAGGTGACCGAGCGGGTGCGAAGCGAGCGTGGGCGGGAGCATCCGACCGAGGTGCAGCTGTACCACGTTCCGAGCCGGCCGCTCCTCGACGCGTACCTCGCCGACCCTCGCCGGGTAGAGCTCACCGCCGAGCGCGACCGGGTCGTCGCCCGCACCGAGCTGTTCCGGGTGCCGAGCATGTAGTCAGGGGTGGCCTGCAGCGCACGGCGCTTGTATCGTGCACAGCAGCACGCTGCTCAGCCGGAGGATGTCGAGTTCGTCGACTATCGCGACTACCACTGAGGAGAAGACCATGGTGATGGCAACCCCGGTACACCCCGGTGAGATCCTCCGCGAGGATGTGCTGGCCGAGCTCGGCCTGAGCGTCGGCGAGGCGGCTTCCCGACTCGGCGTCTCCCGCGTGACCCTGAGTCGCGTATTGCACGGGCACGCGCGCGTGACCCCGAACCTCGCGATCCGACTTGAGGAGGCTGGCGTCGGCGCTGCGCGCGCCTGGCTGGCGATGCAGATCGCCTTCGACCTCGCGGCAGAACGGACGAGCGGGGTCCCTGAGGTCACGAAGCTGGTCGGCGCGGCCTGACGCTCGGGTATCGTGCGAGCGGACGTCGTCTCCGCTCGGGCCGACTGCATCCTTCGCCTCTATCCGCCGATGCAGTGCGGGTCGCCAGGGCTCATGCAGGTCGAGCCGCCGCCCCGCTCGACGGGCTCGGGCGTCGGTTCGGGGAAGAAGCGATCGGCGGGAACCGGTACGGCGAACGTGATGATGAGGCCGAGGCATCCGACGATGCACGAGGTGATGATGAGCCCGCGGCGACCGCTGACCGCGGCGAACACGACGGCGCCGACGAACGCGGCGAGCGTGAGCGCGGCTGTGACCAGGTACACGTCTTCCTGCGCGGGTGTGATCACCGGCTCCGAGCCGAAGAGGGTGAAGTAGGCCATGAAGGCCTGCCAGACGAGCACGAGCGTGAGCAGCCCGCCCAGGGCGAGCAGCCCGCCCGCGATCCTCGCCGACCTCCGACGCTCCCGGCCGAGGAAGGCGGCCGAGAACGCGACGGCGAGCAGCACGACGAGCGTGAGGATCCCCGCGTCGATCCAGGCGACGCCGTTGCCCAGTACCCCGGCGAAGCCGGCCCCCGCAAGCCCGGGCAGGCTTCGCACCGCCGTGGCTATGAGCACGGCCACGGGCGCGGCGAGCACGATGAGCGCCCAGCGCCCGGGCCGGCGCATCGACCGCAGCCCGAACTGCACGGCTGCGGTGAGCGCGATCCACACGAGCAGGTTCGGGTCGGCGACCATGGCGAGAAGCGGGAACCACGCGTCGAACGAGCCCAGCCCGTACGACGAGGCCACGAGCAGCAGCACGCCCACCAGTCGCAGGACGGCGACGGATGCCACGAGCACGAGCGTCTCGACGGCGCGCGCCCGTGCATCGAACGCCGGGTGATCGGTCGCGCCGCTGTCGCTCGGAGCGCCGGGGTCAGGTTCGTGATGGGCGTCGGAGAGTGCCTCGCTCATCCGCCCAGCATCCCCGCGCCCACCGACATGCGCCTCAGGGGCATCCCCGAAGCGCGCGCACACGACGACGGCGTCGAATCGCGTTTACGTCGTTGAGAGCGAGTTCGCGTCGATGTAGATGTTCAAGTCGCGAAGGCGCGGGGGCGTGGAGACCTTTGCCTTCTCCCGGAGCGGCGGGAATCGAGAGACGTACCAGCGCCGATTGAGCTTCGTCGGCGTCGCCCAGTCTGGCCGACGGGACTCGGGAATGGCATCACCGTAGAGCGCTCGGAACAGCTGCTCCCAACGCGGGTCCTTGATCTGCGACGGCCGGTCGCGCAGCTCGTCGTCACCCAGCTTGTCGGCATCTTCTCGCAGCACCGACGCCGCATGGGTGATGAGGCGCAACGCATAGCTTCCGTCGCGATCATCGAGAGCGTCGTTGACCTGGTCGGTCACGGCTGCCGGGGTGTAGTCGGCGTAGGCGGTCGCGGGCACCGCATCGATGGTCAGCCGCCGACCCATCGCGCCGAGGGCGCGATCGAGCGTCTCGAGCTTGATGCCCCCTTCGCGCTCTGACCGCTCCATCTGCGAGATCGCGCCCACGGTGACGCCGAGCCGATCGGCGAGGTCGGCGCCGGTCAGGCCGAGCTCATCTCGGGTCGTGCGGATCAGGTCGGACATACATCAATTATAGCTCTAGCTGAACTTGATGCAGCGGCGCGCAGTACGGATGCAACGAACGCGCCGACCGCGGCATCCACGCCCGCTACCGCGCCAGTTCGGCCTCCTCGTCGAGGTGGCCGAGCTTGTGCGGGTTGGCGATCGAGTACATGCGGGTGATCCGCCCGCCCTCGATCTCGAAGCTGATGGCGCCGGCGAGCGCGCCGTCGATCTCGCCGCGGATGCCCGGGTGCCCGTTGACCCATGTCGGGCGGGCCTCGAACGGCAGGCCGAGCTTGGCGAGCCCGCCCAGCAGCGCGCGGGCGATCTTGTCGGCGCCGACGATGGGGCGCCGCGCGGCGCCGCGCACGAAGCCGCCGCCGTCGGCGACGGAGACCACGTCGGGCGCGAGCACGTCCATGAGGCCCTGCAGGTCGCCCGAGTTCACCGCTGCCACGAACCGGGCGACGACCGCCTCCTGCTCGGCGCGGTCGACGACCACCCGGGGGCGGCGCGCCGCGACGTGATCCTTCGCGCGGTGCGCGATCTGCCGCACCGCGGCCGGCGTCTTGTCCACCGCGGTGGCGATCTCGTCGTAGGGCAGGTCGAACACCTCGCGCAGCACGAACACCGCACGCTCAGCGGGGCCGAGCGTCTCGAGCACGGTCAACATCGCGATCGAGACGCTCTCGGCGAGCTCGACGTCGTCGGCGACATCCGGACTCGTGAGCAGCGGCTCGGGCAGCCACTCGCCCACGTAGTCCTCACGGCGGCGCGACACCGTGCGCAGCTGGTTCAGCGCCTGCCGGGTGACGATGCGCACGAGGTACGCGCGCGGCTCTCGGACCTGCGCCTGGTCGACCGCCGACCACCGCAGCCACGACTCCTGCAACACGTCCTCGGCATCGGCGGCCGAGCCGAGCATCTCGTACGCGACCGTGAAGAGCAGGTTGCGATGGGTGACGAACGGGTCGTCGCTCATGAGTCCGAGCCTAGAACGGATGCCGCGGCATCCGTCGACGAGGTCGTCGCTCGCTGCTCGAGCGGGGGCAGCTCGCACGAGTCGGCGAACCCGTCGGAGTGGATGCCGAGCGCCACGTTCATGCGCGCGCTCAGGTTCATGAACGCGACCTTGGCCGTGAGCTCGATGAGCGCGGCCGGCCCGAGGGCGTCGAGCAGCCTCGCCGACAGCTCGTCGGTGACCGCCGGCGGGGTCCGGCTCATCGCCTCGGCGTAGGCCATGACGTCGCGCTCGAGCGGCGTGAAGACCGAGGACTCGCGCCAGTTCGGCACGTGTCGCGCCTTCGCCTCGTCGAGTCCCTCGTGGTGCGCCTTGTAGTAGTTGTAGTCCAGGCACCAGCTGCAGCCGACGTACGCCGCCGTCGCCATCACGGCGTACGAGGCGAGCGTGCGGTCGAGTTCGTCCAGCGCCTCGATCTTGCGGCCGATGCCCATCGAGGCGCGCATCAGGGCGGGATGGTTCGCGAGCACCCCCATGGAGTCGGGCACCGTGCCGAGCATGCGTCGGGCGGCGACCTTCACCGCGGTGCCGAACAGGCCGGTGAGCTCGGTCGGCGGGACGCGGGGCGTGGTCGTGGTCTGCGTCTGCGTCTGCGTCTGCGTTGTCATCGTGTCCTCCTGCCGTCGACGGCCGGGGTTCGGTTCCCCGTTCGTGCCGTCGACATGTAGACACCGCTCGCCGCAGGGGTGTGACATCGCCGAGTCCCGGGTTCCTGCGGGTGAGGTTCGCAGGTACCCGGGACTCGGGTGGTGGTGTCGATACGCGCCGCCGGCGGCAGTGCTCCTCGACCAGCGGGCGGGTCAGGCGGCGTCAGGCCGCGAGATTCACGGTCGCGCGGGGCACGGATGCCACGACGAACGCGCCGTCGGCGGCATCCACCTTCACCGCCTCGCCGTCGCCGAGGTCGCCCGTGACGAACAGGTCGGCGATGCGGTCGTCGATCTCGCGCTGGATCAGGCGACGCAGCGGACGAGCACCGTACTCGGGCTCGTAACCGCGCTCCGCCAGGAGCGCCACCGCGGCATCCGTCACCTCGAGGCCGATCTCGCGAGCCGCGAGCCGACGCTCGGTCGCACCCAGCATGAGCCTGACGATCGAAGAGATCTCCGAAGCGGTGAGCTTCTGGAACAGCACGATCTCGTCGATGCGGTTCAGGAACTCGGGCCGCATGGCCTCGCGCACCTTGCCCATGACGCGCTGGCGCACGTCATCCTGCGACGAGAAGCCCGAGCCGTCCGTCGACGCGACGAAGCCGAGCGCACCCGACCGCGACGCGAGGAACTCCGAACCGAGGTTCGAGGTCATGATGACCACCGTGTTGCGGAAGTCGACCGTGCGACCCTGGCCGTCGGTGAGGCGTCCGTCGTCGAGCACCTGCAGCAGCAGGTTGAACACGTCGGGGTGCGCCTTCTCGATCTCGTCGAACAGCACGATCGAGTACGGGTTGCGCCGCACGCGTTCGGTGAGCTGGCCGGCCTCGTCGTAACCGACATAGCCGGGAGGGGCACCGACGAGCCGCGACACGGTGTGCCGCTCGCCGAACTCGCTCATGTCGAAGCGGATGATCGCGCCCTCATCGTCGAACAGGCTCGACGCCAGCGCCCGCGCCAGCTCGGTCTTGCCGACGCCGGTCGGGCCGAGGAACAGGAACGATCCGACCGGACGCTTCGCGTCGCCCATGCCGGTGCGGTTGCGGCGCACCGAGCGCGCCACGGCGGTGACGGCGTCGTCCTGCCCGATGACCCGGGCGTGCAGCTCACCCTCGAGGTTCGCGAGGCGCTCGCGCTCGCCCTCGGTAACCCGATTGACCGGGATGCCGGTGGCCCGCGAGATCACCGCGGCGATCTGCGCCTCGTCGACGGTCGTCGACGCTGCGTCGGCTGCGGCATCCGTCGAACCGGATGTCGCGACGCGACCCTGCGCGGCCGCGCTCTGCTGACTCAGCTTGGCGGTGGCCTCGTCGAGCCGCTCCTGCACCTTCTCGATCTCGTCGCGGATGCGCGACGCCTCCTCGTAGTGCTCGGCGCGCACGGCCGCGTTCTTGTCGGCCTCGAGCGTCGCGAGGCGCTCGATCAGCTCCGAGACATCCACCTTCACGCCCAGCTTGAGGCGCAGGCGCGCGCCGGCCTGGTCGATGAGGTCGATGGCCTTGTCGGGCAGCACGCGGTCGGTGAGATACCGGGCGCTGAGCTCGACGGATGCGCGGAGGGCCTCGTCGGTGTAGGTGACGCCGTGGTGCTCCTCGTACGCGGGGCGCAGGCCCTGCAGGATGAGCACGGAGTCCTCGATCGACGGCTCGCCGACCTTCACCGGCTGGAACCGGCGCTCGAGCGCCGGGTCCTTCTCGATGGTGCGGTACTCCTTGAGCGTGGTCGCACCCACGACGTGCAGCTCGCCGCGGGCGAGGCGGGGCTTCAGGATGTTGCCCGCGTCCATGCCGCCGTCACCGGCACCGCCGGCGCCGACGACCGTGTGCACCTCGTCGATGAACACGATGAGCTCGCCCTTGTGGTCGGCGATCTCCTCCATGGTCTTGGTGAGGCGCTCCTCGAAGTCGCCGCGGTAGCGGGTGCCGGCGAGCATGCCGGGCATGTCGAGCGCGACGACGCGCTTGCCCAGCAGGGCCTCGGGCACGTTCTCCTCGACGATCGCGCGGGCCAGGCCTTCGACGATCGCGGTCTTGCCGACGCCCGCCTCGCCGATCAGCACGGGGTTGTTCTTCGTGCGGCGGCTGAGGATCTCGATGGTCTGCTCGATCTCGTCGGCGCGGCCGATCACGGGGTCGAGCTCGCCGTCGCGGGCGCGCTGGGTGAGGTCGAGTCCGAACTTGTCGAGCATCGGGGTGTCGGATGCCGCATCCGCTCCCTGAGCCTGTCGAAGGGAGCCGTCGTCTCGAAGCCCCTCGGTCTGCTCGATGTGCTCCCCCAGCCCCTGCGCGAGCGCGTCGGCGGTGACGCCGGCGCGCGCGAGGACCTGGCCGGCCGGGGCATCCTGACCCAGCACCAGGGCGAAGAACAGGTGCTCGGGGTCGATGTACGTCGACCCGCTCGAGCGCGCGACCTGGTACGCGTGGAACAGTGCGCGGCTCGCGCTCGGCGTGATCGTCGCCGCGTTCACGCGCTCGCTGAGCTCGTCGAAGCGGGTCGTGGATGCCGCGGGCAGCCGTGCCTCGGTCGCCGTGATGATGCGCTCGGGGCTCGCTCCGACGCGCTCGATCGCCTGCTTGACGCTGTCGTCCTCGACGATGACGCGCAGGATGTGCAGCGCATCGAGCTCGGTCTGCCCGCGCTCGAGCGCAAAGCGTCCGGCGCGCTGCAGGATGCTCTGGGTGCGCGAGGTCAGGAACCGGCTGAGGTCGATCGACCGCGCCTGCCTGGCCTGCTCACCCGCGAGGTAGCGGGCGAGGAACTCGTCGAATGAGCTCGCGCCTGCCTCGTTGAAGTTGTCGGGCACCTAGTCCTCCTGGGGAACTTGAGTTGGGTACGCTCAAGTTCAACGCCGAGGGGACCTAGGTATTCCCACATCGGCACTACATGCATATCGAGGGTCTCCGACGCCGATAGGATCCGGAGCATGCCCAGCACGTTGAAGCTCGACCTCGATCTCGTGCGGTCGCCGAAGCTCGCGCCTACACAGGCCCGCCGTTGGTACCGCTACTATGCCGGCTACGCGCCAGAGTTCGTCGACGATGTTTGCGGCCAGCTAGACGCAACCCAGCGGGTACTAGATCCGTGGATGGGCTCTGGCACAACGCTTGCTGTGGCGGCCAGCCACGGTCACACTGCGTCGGGCTTGGACCTGAACCCCACAATGGTCGTGATCGCGAAGGGTCGGCTGCTGGCTGACGACACGATCGCGAGCGTCGATGCGATCTGTAGCGACCTGCTTCGTTACTTGAACATCCGCCGAGACAATATGGAGACTGAACCCCTGACGCAATGGTTCACACCAGCCACCGCGTCTACTATCCGCGCTATGGCGAGCAGGATCGATGAGTTGCTCATCGCGCCTGTTTCGGCCGCGTCCGACAAGGCGAATGCAATGAGCTCCCTGGCCGCGTTCTTCTATGTGGCTCTTTTCGAAGCAACCACCGCGCAGCTCAAGACATTCCAATCTCGCAATCCGACGTGGCTGAAGCGCGGCGAACAGTCCACCGGCGCAATCTCTGTCAACACGGAAGAAATCGCCTCGGCCTTCATTCAATCCGTTCGTCGGTTGAAGACGCACGTCGCGACCTCTGGACGAATAACTACCCGAGTGCGAAACCGCGCTTCGCTTCTAGCCGGCGACTCTAGATCACTGCCGTTCGACGACGATTCCCACGATCTCGTGATTTCCTCGCCTCCATACCTGACTCGCCTGGACTATGTCGTGGGACATCTTGCCGAACTCGCCGTCCTTGGTTCCACCGGTCTAGAGATCCGGGCGCTTCGCGACTCCATGATCGGAACTCCTACTATGGGCCGGTCTATCTTCGACCGCAATTTGGGCGCTGTCACGGAGGCGTTGCTTGATCGCGTGACGAATCATCCTTCGCGGGCGGCCAGCACCTACTACGAGCCGAACTTCCGTCGCTACTTCGAAGGCATGCAGGAATCACTCAAAGAGATCCAGCGGGTGTGCAGACCAGATACCAATGTAGTCCTCGTGGTACAGGATAGCCGCTTCAAAGATGTCCACATCGATCTAGCGTCCGCCCTCACAGACATGGCTCAGCACCTCGGATGGCGAAAGGCCGGGCAACGTGACTTCGTGAACGTACGGTCGATGGCTCAGCTCAATAAGCGCGCTCACACTGTCGCTCGCACCACCAAACCGATCGAGTCGGTCCTCAACCTCGTCACCCCTTCACGTTAGAACTGGATCCAACGATGCGAACGCAATCGACGACGATCACCGTTGCCGACTTCTGCAAGGGCTTGGCCCGCAAGGAGTATGTAGTCAACAAGGACTATCAGCGCAGCGACACAGTGTGGCCCCCAGCTGCTCGGTCATTTCTAATCGAAACAATCCTTATGGACTACCCCGTCCCCAAGATGTCCCTTCATCAGAAGCTCGATCTCGTCTCCCGTCATGTGCATAAGGAGATAGTCGACGGACAGCAGAGGAGTCGCGCCATCCGCGACTTTTACGAGGGGAAGCTGCGACTCTCCCGAGCGAATATCTCGGACAAGTATGCCGGCCGAACATTCATGCAACTTGCCGACGAGGATCAGGCTCAATTCCTCAACTATGGTCTGAACTTTGATATATTCGTCAATGCGCGCGACGAGGAGGTTCGCGAGGTATTTCGCCGGATGAACTCGTTTACCATGCCATTGAATCCCGAGGAATCTCGCCACGCGACGTATCAGGGACCATTCAAGTGGTTCATACATGGCGTCAGCCGAGACTACGACGTCGCCTTCAAGAATGCTGGCGTCTTCAACGAGAAGCAGATCAACCGAATGAACGACGCGAAGCTCCTCACCGAGATCGTGCATGCGTTCATATATGGGTTCAAGACCACGACCAAGGCGATGCTGGACCGCATATATCGCGAATTTGACGAGACATTCGATGGAGAAGAGAGGTACGCGGCCCTGCTTCGATCGAGCCTCGATCAGGTCCTATTGAATCCCGAGATATTCAGCACAGCGCTAACGCGCTCTTACAACGTCTACTCGCTGACATTGGCGTATGCGGCGGCTTCTGGTGTTTGGGAAATTCCAGAAGATGTTGAGCGAAGGTCAGTCGCAGTGTTTGAGCCGGGAAACGCCAATTACAACCTTTCAGTTCTCGGCTCGACCGTGACAGAAGTCGAGGAACGAGTACAGGACGGCGAACCTGCCGCGTCGGCAATAGCCGCCCTCCCGGAGGATCTGCGGGCCTTCGTGAGTGCCGCGCGTGACAGGACGAATGTGGGCGCCCAGCGGAAGACGCGATTCGAATACTTTCTCGAAGCCATCACAAACTGACTATGCACGCAGTTAGTGAGTTGCCAACGCTCGCTGTGACGGGACGGAAACGACTCGATTACTTGCGCGGGCTTATACCTACCGGGTTCGTACAGAGCGATCGGGACCTCGATCGGCGGATCGCCTATGTAGTCGTGGAACTCCAGAACACCTGGGCGGGGTTCAGTCGTTCCACTTACCTGTCCTCCTGTGGCGGGGCGCGCGATTCAACTGGGCGGAAAGTCTCTGTTGCTTCTAGAGTTCGAACACATGAGGACGCTATCAACGAAGCCGTCTGGCGGTTCAAGCCGAATCTTCGCGGGAGGCCCGGACCGTTCACCCATCGCGAGGAGCCAAACTGGTCTGATCCGAACACGTTGTCAATCCTGCTCAATGAAGTTGGCGCATCAAACGCGATGCGTGTCGACGCCGCATTGAGCCTCTCGTCGAGGGCGCTACTCGACTTGCCAAGCGTTCGAAACTTCTATGCACATCGCAATGAGAACACTGCATACAGAGCATTGCGTCTTGCGCGGGTTTACGGCGTCCGCGACGCTCGCCATCCCGTCGACATTTGCTTAGCTTTCGCCCCTGGAAGGCCTCAGTCTGTTCTCGCCGACTGGCTCTCGGAAATCAAGATAGTGATGGAGTTGCTGGTCTAGGCATCCCAATCATCTGGGCTGTGCCTACATAGTCGACAGGTTGCTGATTCTCACGCGTGCCCTCCGATGTGGAGACAGGACGTAGCCGCGCCCGCCACCCCAACCGGACCACGGGCCGGGCGGGCCAGCACCTGCGGCTCGACCGCATCTCGCAAAGCGGCACAGCTGACGTTTCGTGGGACCCGCTCCGGTCGATCCCCGCTAGAGTTCCGTTATGTCTGATAGTGCTGACGATCTCATCGCCAGGCTCGCCCGAGACTGTCGCGAAGCTGGTATGACGGACTTAGCTGAGTCAATCGAGCCCGTGCAGCGATTCGTCGGCCAGTGGTGGACGCAAGTTCTAATGCCTTGGTTCACCGATCATGGGCCGGCACACTCCCGGCGGGTAGCAGAGTACGCGCTGCAAATCGCGGCGGTGCCAGATCTACCCACCCCTCACGCCCTGACCGTTCTTGAGCGCTATATCCTCTGGGCGGCGGCCTGGCTTCACGACATCGGCATGCAGACTCTCCCAGGGGTTCCTCTTGGTCCGATGCAGCCGAAAGACTTTGAGCGTGTCCGTCACGCGCATCCCGATCAGAGCGCCATAGAAATCAAGGGGCGATTTATCGAAGTCGGACTACCGCGGAATGACTCCCCGCTCGTTCAGATGATTTCATGGGTTGCTCGCGCCCACGGCACTTCCTACTACGAAGACACCGTTGAGCTCCTGCGTCGCATCCCGCTGGTTCGCAATCAGGAGGTCCGTGGTGGACTCCTCGCTTCCATCCTGCTCATGGCCGACGAGATGGATCTCCACTACGAGCGAGTTGTAACGCTTCCGCCGGCGTGGGGCACCATCAACGCGGTAGCGGACGCCCACGCCTTCAAGCATAAGCAAGTCCTCGGCAGTCGTGTGGCGCACGCGGACGGGCTGGTCTCGCTTTCAATAACGATGATCCAATCGGACGGAGCACACGACCGTTTGACATCAGCTATCCAAAAGTGGATAACCGACAAACTTCGACGACAAATCGCCCTCGTGGAGGATGCTTTCACTGGAGGCTTCAACGGCCGCGTGCAATTGTCCCGGAACATCAAGGTCGAGATAGTAGAAGGCTGGGAGCCTGCCACACTGGCGGACCCGTCGTCGATGGACACCGTCTACGCGGAGAATGCCAGGTCGGAACTAATAAATCACGATCTCGCATTGCAGGAACTAGAAGGTTCGATATCACGCCGAGAGTTCACGGCGATTCAGGGACGCCTGTACGAGTTCATCGACATTGATGGACGTGAGGACTTGTTGGAAGCAGCATTAACGCGCGCCCGGCGCGACGGCGCGGTCGTGGTCGAATGCTCCTATCTTTACGAATCGAGAGGAGCGTCAACCGTCTCGGACATTATTCGGTCATGGGTCGACCAGCTAGCACCCCAATCGGAGCGCAGTGACGTCGCGGCCCTGTCTGAGCTGATTGAATCGGCTGACACTCACGTCGTACTCGCTCTCTCGTCTGCTGATTTGCTTCCCAAGAGTGAGTTCCTGACGCTTATCAAAGCACTCCGTTCCATCGCATTAGCTTCTGAGAACTTGTCGATTCTGATTACACTCGATCTCGATATGTGGGACGATTCTTTCGATACCGCAGTTCCGGCGAGCGGGCTAATGGCTGACGATGTGGCGGACTACTTAGCAGCGTTCGTTCCATGGCAGTACGCGCGCGGTGAAGCCCGTGCGCGCCTGAACTACGCAGATTACAAGCGGCTGGCTCAGCATCACCGCTTAGAGTACGGGATGGAAGTCTGATGTCCGTGACTCTTGACCAAGTGCGCGTCCTAAGCACCGCACCCTGGTTCGACCTCGCGGTTGGAGCGGAGCTGCTCGGCCTAGCGGGTGGAGGGGACGCGAACCAGGTACTCGGCCAGCTGAAGATGGCCGGAGTGACTGTCGATCGAGTTGGCGCCACTCGTGTAGTGGAGCCGCTCCGGTCGGAGTACCGTCGATTCCTCCACGCAGAGAATCCCGCGCTGTATAACGCTGCGCTTGGCGTATTCGCTGACTTCGCTCTACGAGGGCGAACCACGATGGCGAAGATCATGGGCGAGCAGGGTCTCGCTCTCACAGCTCGAACGCTTTCGTACATCTCCCAGAAAGACGATCCTTCGAGAGTCGCTGAACTGGTAGATGCTGTGCAGATGCATCTAGAGCGTCGAGAATCTGACGCTGCGAAAGTTGCCGCGCGGGTGCTGTCAACCTACCTGAATGAAGAAGACCGCCTTAGCGAGTTCATGACGGGACTCGATCTATGGGTTCGAGGGCAACGGGTCCGTGCTGTGCCGCACTTTGTGCGTGTGCTTGAAACCGATGAGGTGGACAAAGCAACTTGTGTCGCATCGCATCTTCTCGGAGTGAGTCGATACAGCGAGGGTGATCTTCTTGCCGCGACAAGGTACTTGGAGCGCTCAATCGGTGCCCTTCGCCAACTGAATGATGTTCGCGGCCTCGTGATGACGCTCACGACCTATGGGCGATCTCAGCGCGAAAAGTACAGGAACGACGGTGTGACCGAAGATCTCGCTGCAGCCGTAGCGGCCCTGGAGGAAGCGCTTCACCTCGCGGAAGACTTTCCATCGGTGCGGCCTTCGGTTCTCCGCCCACTGGCGCAAGCCTACTTCGACGACAAACAGATCGAAAGGGCTATCGAAGCGATCGCTGCCGCCGTGGAAGAGGCGCCGGCAGGCCAGGAGCGAGTCGACGCGCTTACCGCGAGAGCAATTCTTTTTCGGGACATGGGTGATGACGCTACTTATGCAGAGTCTTTGGACGAGGCACTCCTGGAGGCCGACATCTACGACTTGCAGGGCTCCGAATTGGCTCGATTGCTTAACGTTGGTGCGGGCAGAGAACGCCGAGCACGAAACTGGACCAAAGCCATCTCGTTGGCACAGCGCAGTCTCGCGATGGGGCGAAAGTTGGAAGACATACGTCACATTGCTCACTCGGCGCACACGCTCGCGGCAATTTATGTTGACCAGATCGAGGGTGGCGAGGCGAATCGAGTCGATCTCGAGGAAGTCGATTCGTTGCTGAAAGAGTCGCGAAAGTTGCTGGTGCAGATCAAGGATCTACGGGGTGTCGCAATGATCGACAATACGATTTCTCGCCGTCGCGCTGCCGATCGCAGCACCGGTTCAGCGGCGCAACACAGCGCCGATTCATAAGCCTCCTTGTCTGCAATTCGGTGATCATCTGGCAGGCAGGATGCCCGATGTGGGGAACTTCGCGCGCGATACCGGCGGCTCCTGCCGTTCGCCGCACACTACATGATGCGGACATGTGGCTCAGAACACCGGCCCCCGAAGCGGATCCAGCTTGAGCTCCCGCCCCATGCGGGGGACGCGCTGTTCGCTTGCGCGGGGTCACGCCGAGCTTCCGGAACACCTTGCGCGGGTGGTAGTCCGCCTTCGCTAAAGTAGCGGCGGTCTGATTCGGCTGTAAGTCTCGAAGTGGCTGGCCTGGGGCTGGCTGGCAGGGTTGGTGCTGGCGCTCCTGCGTGTTCGTGACTCGTGATTCGGCTGGCCGTCGCTTCGGCGGTGTGCCTTTCCCCGGATTTGTCCGATCGTGCGGGAAGCCGCCACCGCAGGGATCGTTGCGCCGCCCGGTCCCCAGGCGGCGTATCCGACTCCGACGCCCAGCACGACGGTGACTGCGACGGATGGGATGCGCTGCGGCCGAGGGAGATACGCGTAGGCTTGGAGGGTTCCGACGCTGAGACCGAACACAGCGGCCAGGAGAAGAGCGAGCACCTGGTCAGGCTAGCCGGTCCGATTGACTACGAAATCGCCACGGGGTCGTCGGGCAGCGGCGAGCGGCCGAGGCGCGGCACCAACGCCACTCCAAGGCCCGCGCGGACGAGCTCGAGGTGGTTCTCGAACTCCAAGACGACGCGACCAGGTGGCGACCGGCATCCGTCAACACGACACCGCGACCCGTCAGCTCGATCAGCGCGACCCGCGTGCCGCGCAGTGAGTACGAAAACGTAGTCGGCGTTGTTGACTGCGAAAATGTAGTCGCATATCATGACTACGAATTCGTAGTGACAGGAGCGTTCATGAGCTACCGCGGCCGCGTCCCCAACGCCGAGACCCTCGGCTTGATGCTGCAACAGGGGCGGCTCGCGCGCGGGCTGAGCCAGCGCGAGTTCGCCGCCGAGCTCGGGCTCACGCAGCGCTGGGTCTCCGAGATGGAAGCCGGCAAGCCGGGCAAGCTCACGGAGCGGCTTTTCGCGATGCTCGACGCGACGGGCGTGCGACTGTACGCCGAGCTCGACGAGCCGAGCCGCGACCGCGACCGCGACCGCGACCGCGGCCATGCTCGCGACATCGAGGAGCCGCGCGATGCCTGAGCTGACCGTCGAGCTGTACGGGGAGGAGGTCGGCCGCCTGGCCGGCGCCGACTGGCGACGCTTCGACTTCGAGGCATCCGGCCCTGCCATCGAACGGTTCGGGCTGGGCAGCACCCAGCTGTCGACATCCGTGCCGCTCGTGCCGTTCGGGAACCGATCGCACGTCGCGCGGCGCCGCAACTTCTTCGCCGAGCTGCTCCCCGAGGGCGACCTGCTCGCCGATCTCGCCGCGCAGGCGCGCTTGCCCGAGTACGACGTGCTCGGGCTGCTCGCCCACTACGGCAGGGATGTCGCGGGCGCCCTGCAGATCTACGATCCGGCCGCACCAGGCGAGCCGCGCACGCCGTTCACGAGTCCGATCGACGACGCCGGCATTCGCCGGCTGCTCCAGAGCCCCGCCGCACTCCCCCTCGGCAACGACCGCGCTACCGGCAAGACGTCGCTCAACGGCGTGCAGCCCAAGGTCGTGCTCGCACGCATCGACAACGGATGGCACCGGGTGCACGACGGCTTCCCCTCGACGCACATTCTCAAGCCCGAGGTTGCGCGCTACCCGACGATGATCTTCGACGAAGAGTACGGCGCACGCATCGCCCGCGCGCTCGGCCTCATCGAGTACGACACGTGGATCCAGGAGTTCGGCGACATCCGCGCCCTCGTCATCGAACGGTACGACCGGGCAGCGGATGCCCCGACCGCGCGGGTGCACCAGGAGGATATGTGCCAGGCGCT
The DNA here is from genome assembly GCF_004959775.1 of Agromyces sp. H66. GTDB lineage: Bacteria > Actinomycetota > Actinomycetes > Actinomycetales > Microbacteriaceae > Agromyces. The sequence continues at coordinate 176,704 of NZ_SJZG01000001.1, read as the reverse complement.
CGGCATCCCACGCACGCAGAAGTACCAGGAGCAGGGCGGGGCTGCGTCGCTCGACCGGTTCCATGCGCTCGTGCGGTCGCACGCGGGCTCCGCCGCCTCGGTCGAGCGGCTGGCGCGGATGGTCGTGCTCGCCGTCGCGATCGGCAATGTCGACCTGCACGCCAAGAACCTCGCGCTGTTGCATCCGTTCGACGCGCCGGCGACCCTCGCGCCCGCCTACGACACCGTGCCGCTGCGCCACCAGCCGAACGTCGGGCGGATGGCGTTCGCGGTGAACGGCGAGTACCGGCACGCCGACCTCACGATCGACGACCTCGAGGCGCAGCTCGGATCGTGGTCGGCCGCGGCGGGCGGGGTGGTGCGACCGACGCTGGAGCGGATCGCTGAGGTCATCGAATCGGCGACGCCTCATCCGTCGGCGTACCCGGGTCTGCGACGCGAGATCGGCGGCTTCGTGTCGAACTTGCTCGCCGGTGCACGGGTCGGTACGCCGGCCGCCTGATCACGCCGACGAGGAGCACACCGAGATAGTCGTCAAGATGCAGCGGCCGGGCATCGAGGTGGTTGTCGACGCGACCAGGCGGCGCTGCGCCGCGTCGCCGGATGGCTCAGCCGCGCGCGCGTCGCTGCCCGAAAGGTTTCGTGCTCGCGCACGGATGACTGCCCCGGGATACCGGCGCCACGCCCAGGCGCAGTGCGACGGTGAAGTGACCGCCTGCGAGGCCCTTCCATGCTGCTGCGAACCGACCGACCGTCGACCGAGACCGGATCCGTCTCACTCGGCACCCGTGCGACCACAATGCGTGGGCCGCGGCCGGTCCCCGAGCAACCGGTGCTGCACCGAAGCCGGCCCCCGTTCGCGTCGCTCCCCCGCACGTCGCTCCTGGCGTTGCAGCGCACGGCGGGCAACGCCGCGGTGGCCGCCGACGTCGCCGCGCGTCTCAGCACTCCCGTCACCCGCGTGCAGCGGACCGCTTCGAATGCGCCCGGTGCCTGCCCGTGCGACGCCGAGGATGCGTCCGCGGAGGTCGAGCTCGACACGCCGACGGCCCAGCGCCAGACCACCGATGCCGGTGCCGCCGCGATCCAGCGCAGCCGAGCTGTCGGGAACCCGGGCTTGGTGGTGCAGCGGACGACGGTCGGCCCGATCCTCGACGAGTACTTCTCGCCGTTCTCCTCACCGCGGGTCTGGGTCATGGAGGAGTCCGACCCCTACACGGTCCTCGTCCGCAGATGGCAGCCGGTGATCGATGGACAGGCGTGGCTCCTGACCCACCTCGAGCAGAACACGGCGGACTGGGCCGCCCGGCACCGCACGACACCGGGATGGCGCCCCGGCATGACGGGCCATGACCCGGCCGCAGCGATGAACTCCGTACCGAGCCCTCCCGGCACCGACCCGGTGACCTGCCGCAATGCGTTCGTGCCGTATCTCGCCGGGGAGGCCGTGCGCCGCGCCCCGCTGCCGATCCCGGGTGTGCCTCCGTTCCCGCGTGAGTTGCTCCCCCGGATCGAGACGTGGGAACTGCATACGTGCGCGATCGGGTCGTTCGTGCTGCGCGCGACGCTCGACGCGATCGACGAGGCCGCCGGGACCGCGACGGTGAACATCTGGATGCAGAACGAGATGAGCCGAGCGTCGTTCGGGAGGTTCGCCGACAGGGCGGTGCTGAGCGGTCAGGAGACCCAGTACATGTGGTGGCACTGGCGCGTGCAGCACAGATGGGTGCCCGCGCCTCCACCTCCTCCGCCGCCACCGACGCCGGCACCACCCCTTCCGCTGTCGGGTGACCTGTTGTTCGACTTCGACTCGGCCGTCGTGCGGCCCGAGGCCCGGTCCGCGTTGGTCGCCACACTGCCGTCGCTGCGGGTGAGCCCCTCGACGAATGTCGTGGGGCACACGGATTCAGTCGGGACCGACGAGTACAACCAGCGGCTCTCGGAGCAACGGGCGCGTGCCGTGATTGCCACACTCGTTGCGGAGGATCGATCGCTCGCAGGCCGGCTCCACGCGGCCGGGCGCGGTGAGTCGCAGCCGATCGACACCAATGACACGCCGGAGGGCCGCCGGCGCAACCGTCGCGTCGAACTGCTCCCGACGCCGTGATCTTCAGACCCGCGGGAGCGGTCGGGCTTGCGCGGTGCCTACGGCCCGGGGATCGTTGACGGCCGCGGCATCCGTCATCGGCTCGTCCAGATGCACGCCGGACGCAGCGCCGATCGATCCGCGACTTGGCTGCGCCGTGGATGGTCGGGTGAGCCGACGTGTCGCGGGTCAGCGGCGATCGCGGTCTCGAGGTCTGCGCGGTTCATGCGGCACGGGCGCGGTCGATGGCGGCGAGGCGCTCGGCTTCGGTCATGCGTCATCCGTCTCTCAGCGCTTCGGCGATCGCCTCGCCGAGCACTCGCGAGCCCTCCTCTGACGGGTGGATGCCGTCGGAGGTCATCCCGTCCTGGTACCTGCCGTCGGCGTCGCGAAGCCCGGCCGACGCGTCGACGAACCGCCACCCGCGCGCGCTCGCCAGCTCCTCGAGGCACTGGTTGAGCTCGAGGGCCCCTTCCGGGTAGGCGGCCATCGGCGGGACCGACACCACGACGACGTCCGCGATCCCGACGGTCTGGACGATCCGGTCGAGGTTCGCCGTCGTCTCGGCGAACGGGACGGCGAGGGCGTAGTCGTTGGTGCCCGCCAGCAGCACGAGCGTCTCAGCGTCGACTGGCGTCACCGACTCCGCCATGGCCGCCGTCGTCGCACCCCACTCGGCCCAGCCGCCGGCGAACGCGAACCCTTCCTCACACACGTACGTGACCCAGGACACCGGGTCGATCTCTCCCGCGGCGAAGTCGGGGCTCTCGGCGTGGGTGATCGAGTCGCCGACGACCGCGAAGGCCGGCCCGTCGGCTGACGAGTCGCATGACGCCGGGCGCGCCGACGCCGAGGCCGTCGAGCCCGGACTCGACGTCGACGCTGAGTCGGGCGACGGCGACGTGCCGGGCGCGCAGCCCGTGAACACGAGGCACGCCGTGGCCGCGATCACGATTGCGGCGAGCGCAGGCGACCGCCGCCTCCCCGTACGGTCAGCGTTCATCGACATGCAGGACCCCTGCCATTCACTCGGATGCATCGCCCGATGCGGACCCGGACCGGACCGCCGCTCCGAATCTAGGAGCGATGGCACCGACCCGGAAGGGGTACCACGGGTTTCACCGATATCCGGCGGTCGCAGATCCGCGATCGCGCGGTATGCGGGCTGCGAAGCCATTACCAAAGGGTGGCTATCGCTCGGTCGCGCGGACCTTCTCGTCGGTGTAGGGCTCCGGCCGGCGACGGGCGCGAATCGGCGGGAACACGAACAGCACGCTGCCGGAGAGGTACCGTGCGAGGAGGTAGCACCCGCTCAGCATGACCGCGATCACGACGGCGAACATCAGCGGTGCCGGGAACGTCTCACCGATCAGCCGGACCGTGAGGAAGATGAGTGGAACATGGGCGACGTAGAACACGATGGAGCGTTCGCCGACCCACTCGAGCCATCGCACCCGCGGCATCCGCCCCGCGAACCACACCACGGCGGCGACGCCGAGCAGCGACAGCACGAGCGGACGCCAGTGCGCGATCGGAACGTACCCGTTCACGGTGGCGGAGTAGACCGCCCACGCGGACGCGGCGATCAAGGCCGCGCCAGGGACGAACCAGCGGACCCGGAACCACCGGTCGAGCCACCGGGACGCTGCTGCGCCCGCGAAGAAGTAGAGACCGAACCAAAGGGTGTTGTTCACGAACGCGATGTCGGTATGGATCAGCTCCATCGCAATGAACCCGGCGGCGAAGATCACGATGGGGTGCACCCATCTGACGAGCAGCCCGATCGCGTAACACGCGAGCAGCACGCCGAGGTACCAGAGATGCGCCGCGTCACCGAGCCAGAACCACGGATTCGCGGCATCCGCCGGCCAACCGACCAGCAGCAGGATCGCGGACCACACGACAAGCGGCCAAGCGATAGCTCGCAGCTTGCCACCGACGTACATGCCCGTGCGCTTCCGGAGCGAATGATCCAACAGCAGACCCGACAGGAACATCAACATCGGCACCCGATAGACCGACAGGACGTTGAACACCCACTCGACGCCGGCCGGCATCTCAGCATGGGGGATCTCGAACGCATGCCACAAAGCGACGAGCAGCACGGCCGCGCCTCGAAGGGCGTCGATCCAATGCTGCCGCGACTGAACCGGCCACCCCGGGTCCACGCGCTGGGTCACGGGTCGAACACTACCGTGTGGCGGCGGAGTCGCGAGTCGGATCAGATACCAGTCGGCCGCCACGGCGAGACGCTGTGCGCCGACCGTACGTGCCAAGTCATCTCGGAATCACGCTGCCGACGCAAGCCCGCCATTCGCCGACGGGTCGAGTTGCGTCGTATCTCGGGGGCACACGCCCTTGTTATCCACCTCGACCTGCTATGCCGTCGACGTCGACCGGCGCGCGGTCGGATCAACGTCACCGGTTGAACCGGTCGGGGTGGAACGTGATGAACCGGGCGGCACCAAGGTCGAGCGCTTCGGCCGTGCGATTCAGGTGGGTCGCGTTCCAGCCGTCGCCCCACCGTCCGGTCTCGAGGCGTTCGAGCAGCAGGTTCGCTGCGGCGACGGTTTCGGCTGCGGTGAAGTTGCAGTGTCCCGCCGAGGCGACGTACGTCTGACGCAGCAGCGAGGCGTTCCCGGCCTTCGTGACTCGCTCTTCGTATGCGCTCTGCTGCGCGACGGTCGAGATCTGGTCGCCGACGGCGTTGAGCGTGACCGTCGGAACCGAGATCTCGCCGGTGAACTCGTACGCGGCAGCGAATCGCTCGACCGCCTCGGGGTCGGCGTCGATTCGCTCGGCCGCGTTGACGGTGGCGAGATCCGCCTCGAGCGAGAGCCCCGCCTCCTCGTACAGTTCCGCGACGACCTGACGCGCCTGCGGTGACGCCTTCTGGAGCTGCTCGGCGTAGTCGATCCCCGTGTTCCACGACGTCAGGCCGCCGAAGACCTGGCCGATCGTGCGGCGGCTGCTCATCGCCTGCCCGATGTACGGGAGCGGATCGCCGGCGAGCGCTCCGAACCAGGCCTGCTCGTACGTCACGGCGTCAGCCGGATCGGGGTCGGCAATCGCACGCGACCACGCCGGAAGCTGCCCGATCGCGGAGGCCAGGGCGATACGGGCACGCCCCTCGGGGGTCTGCTGCGCCTCGGTGAGGAAGGAGATCCAAGCGTTCTGGGCCCCCGGCACGTCGGCCGGAATGTCGACGACGGGCAGCGTGCCCGCGGGGTCCAGCAGCTCGGAGAGCACGAACACGGTGTCGAGCTTCTGGTTCCATTGCGACACGGTGCCCGACAGCCCGCCGCACGCGGCGACGACGCCGTCAATGCGGTCGGGATGCAGTTCACCCGTGGCCGCGGCGATGAAGCCGCCCATCGAGTTGCCCATCGCGATCGCCTGACGAGGTTCGCCGACGACCTCGGCGAACGCGTCGAGCGCCTCGATCTGGTTGGCGATGGCGCCGCCGATGTTCCAGCCGGTGACCGACCGGGTGGTGCCGCCGTACGCGGCGCCGTCGTCGATGAGCGCCTGCTTCGCCGCGTTCACGGGGCCCGCGGCGAAATCGAGGTCGACGAAGACGGTGCCGTCCCAATCATCGGGAACGACGAAGCGGTACGGGGTGGTATCGGCGAGGATGCCGTCGATGACGCGATCCACACCATCGTCGGCAACAGCGGGCGTTGCCGTGACGACGCATGCGGCGACGGCGACCGAGGCGATCGCCGCATCCCTGAGACGGTGACGTGCGGGCATGGAGAACTCCCTTGTTCGAACGTGCGTATCCGTTACGTGCGGCCGTTGCGAGCCAATTCGACTGTGGCACCGCTCAGCGAAAGTATCAACCCGGTTGATAACATTTCTGCAAATTCGGCTGCGCGGACTTGCCGGGAAAAATATCATCCAGCATGATATTTTCTGGTTGCACGATCCCCGTGCCCTTGCGCTCACAATGATGTGGAGAACGATATGAAGCTCAGCAAGTTCGGAATGGCGACCGTCGCCGGCGTGGCCGCGCTGCTGCTCGCCGCCTGCTCGTCGCCGTCCGGCGACGCCGCCACGGGCGACGCCGACCCGGTCGACGAGAGCGGCGTCAACACCGACGCTCCGGCATACGACCTGCTCCCTGAGGCCATCAAGGACGCCGGCAAGATCACCATCGCCGGAGACACCCACCCGCCGTACCGCACGATCGAGGAGAACGGTGACATCACCGGCATCGACCCCGACATCCAGGCCGCACTGGCGGAGCAGCTCGGCGTCCCGTTCGAGATCAGCACGGCATCGGGCCTCGACGCCATGCTCACCGGCATGCTGTCGGGTCGCTACGACGCGTTCAACGGCCCCGTTCGAACGACCGCGGAGCGCGAGGCCGACTTCGACGCGGTGGTGTGGATGACCACGCGCACGTCGTACCTCTACCTCAGCGATCGCGAAGACGAGCTCGGCGACCCCGAAGCACTCTGCGGCGCTCGGGTCGCCGGCGTCACCGGATCGGTCACCGAGAGCCAGCTCGCGCGATACACCGAGTGGTGCACCGCAGAGGGCCTGCCCGCTCCCGAGTTCATCGGACTCGAGGACACGAACGCGACCTTCCTGGCGCTGAACTCCGACCGCGCCGACTACGCGGGCACGACGCAGACCGCCGCGATCGACCTCCAGTCGGCGGAGCCCGACACGTACGAGTACCTCGTGCAGTCCGAGGAGCAGGGTGCGGGAATCGACCTGCTGGCGATGTTCATGCCCAAGGGCAACGAGCTCGCGCCGGCGATGCTCGCGGCCTTCGAGGGCATCTTCGAGAACGGCGAGTACGAGCGGGTCATGACCGAATGGAATCTGACGGATGTCACGGTCGATGAGCCGTTGCTGAACCCGATGACCGAAGGCTGAACATGACGGAGGCGCCCCTGATGACCAACGCACCAGTCGTTCCGGCGACCGCTGCCATCGACGTCGCAACCGCACGCCGTCGGATCCGCCCCGCCCGCATCATCGGCGGCACGCTGATCCTGATCGTCGTGCTGAGCGTGATCTGGTTCCTCGTGAGCAACGAGCGCTTCGAGTGGGACGTCGTGGCCGAGTACCTGTTCAACCCGAGCGTGCTGCTCGGGCTGGGCATGAGCCTCGTGCTCACGGTCGTATGCATGGTGCTCGGCTCGATCCTCGGCACGATGCTCGCAGCCGGTCAACTCTCCGACTTCTGGCCGGTGAAGGCGGCATCCATCGCCTTCGTCGGGGTCTTCAGGGGCATCCCTCCGCTCGTCCAGCTCATCTTCTGGTTCAATCTCGCCTACCTGCTGCCTCGGATCACGGTCGGCGTGCCGTTCGGTCCCGAGTTCTTCAGCTGGAGCACGAACGACCTGATCACGCCGCTCACGGCCGCGATCATCGGCCTGTCGCTCCACGAGGCCGCGTACATGGCCGAGATCGTCCGAGCCGGCATGCTGTCGGTCGACCAGGGGCAGCACGATGCGGCATCCGCCATGGGCTTCAGCCGCTGGCACACCTTCAGCCGCATCGTGCTGCCCCAGGCCATGCGCGTGATCATCCCGCCCACGGGATCGCAGGTGATCGCCCTGCTCAAGGGCACGTCGCTCGTGAGCGTGATCGCGATGGGCGACCTCCTGCACGCCGTGCAGGTGATATACAACCGCACCTACGAGGTCGTGCCGATGCTCATCGTCGCCGTCATCTGGTACCTCGTCGTCGTCACGGTGCTCACGCTCATCCAGCGACGCGTGGAGCAGCACTTCGGCCGCGGGGCCGCCCGCGACGGCATGCGACGACCCGCCCGCCGAGCGAAGGAGGCGAACTGATGCACGAGGCATCCGGAATGATCGCGTTGCCCGACACCGAGAAGCCGCCCGTGCTCGAGGTCACCGGCCTGCGCAAGCACTTCGGTGACCAGGTCGCGCTCGACGGCGTCGACCTGAAGGTCTACGAGGGCGAGGTCGTCGCCGTGCTCGGGCCGTCGGGTTCGGGCAAGTCCACGCTCGTGCGATGCATCGACCAGCTCGAATCCATCGACGGCGGCGCGATGTTCCTCGACGGCGAGCTGCTCGGCTACGAGCAGAGCCACGGCCACCTCCGCCCGCTCGCCGACGCGGCGCGAAAGCGCCAGCAGCGCCGCATGAGCATGGTGTTCCAGCAGTTCAACCTCTTCCCCCACTGGACGGTGCTGCGCAACATCACCGAGGCGCCCATGGTCGTGCACGGGGCCACCCCGGCCGAGGCGCGTGAGCGCGCCATGGAGCTGCTCCGCCGGGTGGGCCTGGAGGACAAAGCGAACGCCTACCCCCGGCACCTCTCGGGCGGCCAGCAACAGCGCGTCGCGATCGCGCGGAGTGCGGCCGTGGATCCGCGCATCCTGCTCTTCGACGAGCCGACCAGCTCACTCGACCCCGAGCTCGTCGATGAGGTGCTGCAGACGATCAAGAAGCTCGCCTCGACGGGGCGCACCATGGTCGTCGTGACGCACGAGCTGGAGTTCGCGCGGAACGTCGCCGACCGATGCGTGTTCATGGCGGCCGGTCGCGTCATCGAAGACCGACCTGCCGAGGACTTCTTCGAGGATCCGCGATCCGAACGGCTTCGGACGTTCCTCGCGAGGTCCAGCCGATCCCCTCGCGAGGTGAGCGGATGACCGTCGTCTACGCGACGGGAGACCTGGTGCTCGAGCGCACCGACAGCACGCAGTTGTTCACCTCCGTTTCGGCTGTGCTCTCCCAGGCGGATGTCGCGATCGGTCACCTCGAGGTGCCGCACACCGATGCCACCATCACGATGTCGACGGATGTCCCGGCGCTGCCGGCGCCGCCGAGTGCGCTCGACGGCGTCGCGGCCGCGGGATTCGACGTGCTCACGCTCGCGGGAAACCACGTGTTCGACTTCGGGGGCGAGGGCATCGCCGACACCCGCGCGCACTGCCTCGCTCGCGGGTTGGCCGTGACCGGCGCTGGCGCGAACCTCGAGGAGGCGTGGGAGCCGGCCGTGGTCGAGCACGACGGCCGCAGGATCGTCGTGCTGAGCGTCAACTGCGTCGGGCCGCGCGAATCCTGGGCCGGCAGCGACAAGCCGGGATGCGCCTACGTCGAGGTCGTGACCCATTACGAACCGCGGGGAGCGAACCCCGGCGGCCCGCCGCGCATCTACACGTTCACCGAACCACGCAGCCTGCGCCGGCTCACCGAGGAGATCGGCCGGCACGCGGCATCCGACACCTCCGTCATCGTCGCGCTGCACAAGGGACTCGTGCACCGGCCGATCGACCTCGCCGACTACGAGCGGGAGGTCTCGCATGCGGCGATCGACGCCGGCGCGACGGCGGTCATCGGCCACCACGCGCACATCTGCAAGGGCGTCGAGGTGTACCGGGGCCGACCGATCTTCCATGGCCTGGGCAACTTCGCCACGGTGACGCGCGCGCTGTCGGGCTCCGACGACGACAGCCCCGAGCGCCGCTCGTGGGCCAGGGAGCGGCGAACCCTCTTCGGGTTCGAGCCCGATCCGGCGATGCCGGACTACCCGTTCCACCCCGAGAGCCGCAATACCGCGATCGCCGTGCTGGAGATCGATGAGCGCGGATCGGTCGCGGCATCCGTGATCCCCTGCTGGATCGACGACGATGCTCGCCCGGTTCCGCTCCCTCGAGCGCAGGGCGGCGAGCGCGTCGGGGAGTACCTCCGCGGTATCACCCGCGACGCCGAGTTGACGACCGAATTCGAGTGGGAAGGCGACCGCCTGATCATCCGCGACGAGGAGAACCAGATATGAGCACCGCACCATTGGCCGGCAAGACCGTCATCGACCTGACGACGGCGCTCGCCGGGCCCTACGCCACGCTGCTGCTGGCCGGACTGGGCGCGCGCGTCATCAAGGTCGAGAACCCGTCGCGCGGCGGCGACTCCTCTCGGAACAACTCGCCGTACGTCACGGAGGACGGCCTGAGCGTTCGCCGCACCTCCCCCGACGACATGTCGGTGTCGATGATGCTCCGTGGGCGAGGCAAGGAGTCGATCACCCTCAACCTCAAGCACCCCGAAAGCCGCGAGGTGCTGTTCGACCTGATCCGCGACGCCGACATCGTGGTCGAGAACTACAGCTCGGGGGTCACCAAGCGACTCGGAATCGACTACGACTCCGTGCGCGGCCTCAACGAGAAGCTCGTGTACACCTCGATCAGCGGCTTCGGCGCGACCGACGGTCACAGCGATCGCAAGGTGATGGACACCATCATCCAGGCGCTCAGCGGCGTGATGATGACCGCGGGCGAGCCCGGTGACCCCCCGGTGCGGTTCGGGCTGCCGGTGGGCGACCTCGTCGCACCGCTGTTCGCCGTCATCGGCACGCTCGCCGCGGTGCTGCACGCGGATCGCACCGGCGAAGGCCAGCACGTGGACGTGTCGATGCTCGGCGCCCTCACCTCCCTGGTGGCATGCGAGCCGTTCGACGCGCTCGAATCCATCGGCTTCCCCCTGCGCACCGGCGCCTACGTGCCGCGACTCGCGCCGTTCGGGACCTTCCGCACGAGCGACGGCTGGATCGCGATCTGCGCTCCGACCGACCAGTTCGCGAGCGGGGTGCTGCGTGCGATCGGCCGTGAGGACCTCCTCGCCACCGACGACTTCGGCACCCGTGACGCACGCGTCTTCAATGCCGACCGCCTGCACGGGCTCATCGCCGGCTGGGCGGCGGAGCGCTCAGGCGAGGAGGCGCTTGCGGCACTCGAGGCCGAGGGCGCCCCGGCCGCGCCGGTGCGCTCGACGGCCGAGGCCGTGCGGGATCCGCAGGTCACCCAGCGCGGTGAGGTCGTGCCCCTGGTGCATCCGAAGTTCGGGCACTTCGACGGGCTGTACGGCTCGGGGCTGCCGATGGTGTTCTCGAGGAGCGACGTCACGCTCGCCAAGCCCGCGCCCGGACTCGGTGAGCACACCGATGCCGTGCTGCGCGCCGCGGGATTCGACGACGCGCGGATCGAGGAGCTGCGCGCGGAAGGGGTGCTGTGAGCGCCTCTGTGCCTGGGCCGGCTGCACCGCGCACGGCGACGCCGCGCGTCGGGGTGATCGGTGCGGATGTCCCTCGTCAGCTGGTGCTCGCCGCGGGCGCGACACCCGTGCGCATCTTCGGGAGCTGGTCGCAGCCGTACTCGTCGGAGGCGGCAGAGCTCCTCGGTGCGGTCGATGCCGTCGCGGCCCGGATCCTCGACGAGGTGCTCTCGGGGGCGCATGACGACCTCGCGGGGCTCGTCGTGTGCAACGACTCGGCCGCAGACCTCCGGATCTTCTACGTGCTCCGGATCCTGTCGGAGCGAGGCCGGGTGCCGTTCCCCGTGCACCTGCTCGACGCGCCGCGCGACGGCGGTGCCCCGCGCGACCGGTTCGTCGGGCGCCAGTACGACCGTCTGGTCGCGTTCTGCGAATCGCTCACCGGCGAGCGCATCGACGCCGCCGGCCTGAGACTCGCCGCCCGACGGGAACGCGAACTCGGCCGGGCCCTGACGGCGCTGCGTGCCCGCCGCCGCGCTCGCGAGTGCAGCGGTGCTGCGGCACTCCACGCGTACGTCGCCGCCGCGACCCTGCCGCCCGAGCACGCGATGGCGATCGTGGATGACGCGGCCTCGGCCGACGCGCGCGACGGTGAGCCCGTGTTCGTCACCGGCAGCGCGCACCCCGAGGCATCCGTCTACCGCGTGATCGAGGCGGCCGGACTCGTCGTGGTCGGCGAAGACCATGACACCGCAGATGCGGCCTGGATCGGCGACGCCGTCGACACCGGTGACCGCGACGAGGCGGTCGGGCGGCTCGCGCAACGCCATGCCGCTCGCCCGCCGCTCGCCGCACGCTCACGCACCCGCGAACGCGCGGCCGAACTCGAACGGCGTCTCGCGGAAACGGATGCCTCGGGGGTGCTCGCCCTGGTGCGCGAGCTCGATGACGGCCCGGTGTGGGACCTTCCCGGGCAGCGCGCCGTCGCCGAGCGACGTGGGCTGCCCATCGCGTCGCGCGCTCGCATCGCGCCCGAAGCCGCGCTGGTCGAGGCCGAAGAGGTCGCGTCGGCACTCGCCGGCGAGCTCGCCGCCGCGGGGCAGGTGACGCGATGACCACCGATCGATTGGGTTCCGCCGTCGCGGCAACGAGACATCAGAAGGACTGGTTCGCGCAGACCACCGAGCGCGCCCGTTCCGGCGAGCCGATCGCGCTCGTGAACGCGGATGCCCCGCACGAGATCCTTCGCGCCCTCGACATCCCCTACGTGGTGACGCAGTGGTGGTCGTCGATCATCGCGGCCAAGCAGGCCGGCCCCGCGGCCATGGAGCGACTCGTCGCCCGAGGCCTTCCCGACTTCAGCCTCCAGTACGACGCGATGCCGCTTGGCGAGCAGGACCTGCCCGCCGAGCAGCGCCCGTGGGGCGGACTCCCGGCACCGGACTTCGCGATCGCCGAACGCAGCGGGGATGTCACGCAGAAGATCTTCGAGCAGTGGGGCGAGCGCCCCGGCACCGAGACGTTCCTGCTCTCCCGCACGGGCGCGGACCCGGTTCCCGCCCGGTGGTGGGAGCTGGTGCCGCGCGACTGGGAGACCGCATTCGGCACCGACCGGCTCGACCTGCTGCAGGCCGAACTCGAGGAGCTGGTCGCGTGGCTGGAGGAGCGCACCGGCCGCCGATTCGATACCGGCCGCCTGGCCGAGATCATGGCCCTCGGCAACGAGCAGGCCGAGTGGAACCGCCGCACTCGCGACCTCATCGCGACCGCGCGCCCGACCCCGGTGATGGTGAACGACACGATGCCCGCGGTCATGGTGCCGCAGTGGCACCGGGGCACCCAGTGGGCCGTCGATGCGGCGCGTTCCCTGTACGAGGATGTCGCAGCTCGCGTCGAGGCGGGCCACGCCGTGTGCACCGGCGAGCGGCGACGGCTCATGTGGATCGGACGCGGGCTCTGGACCGACCTCGCCATGTACCGGCGATTCCACGATGAGTTCGGTGCCGTGTTCGTGTGGTCGATGTACCTCGCGATCGCCGCAGACGGCTACCCGCGGTACGGCGACGACCCGATGCGCGCGCTCGCCGCGCGGTTCGTCGGATTCACCGACCAGCTGTACGTTCCCCCGTGGTCATCCGACTGGTACGTCAAGGAAGCGCTCGGGCATGGTGTCGATGGCGTCGTGCACCTCGTCGCCGACGACACCCCGGGGCCCGGGTTCATCACCGAGGCGCTGGAGGCGGCCGGCATCCCCGTGCTGGAAATCCGGGCGAACAACTCGGACGCACGGTCGGTGCGAGCCGCCCGCATTCCCGAGCGCATCGCCGAGTTCCTGAGCGCGCGCGTGCCCGAGCGAAGCTGACGCCGCGATGGGTGCCTTCGGGCCGCTCAGGGAACGCGGATTCGCGCTGTACTTCTCCGGACAGGTCGCGTCGAACACGGGAACGTGGTTCCAGAACCTTGCCCTGCAGCTCGTCGTGCTCGAGTCCACGGGGAGTGCGCAGGCACTGAGCGGCGTGACCGTGGCGCAGTTCCTTCCGCTCCTCGTGTTCGGAGTGCCGGCCGGTCGGCTTGCCGATCGGATGCGGCCCCGCACGATCCTCGTGATCACGTCGGCGCTGGCTGCCGCGGTCGCCGCGGCCCTCGCCCTGGTCGTCGCCGGCGACGAGCCGAACCTCTGGCACATCTACGCGCTGATCGCCGTCCTGGGCACCGTTCAGGCCTTCGATCGGGTTGCCGCCCAGGCGATCATCTTCGAGTTGGTGGGGCCGGCGAAGCTGGCGAGCGCCGTCTCGATCAGCACGATCGCCCTCGCGGCGGCACGGTCGATCGGCCCAGGCCTTGCGGGACTCGCCTTCCAGACCCTCGGCGCGGCGGCGTGCATGCTGCTCAATTCCGCTTCCTTCCTGCTCGTCGGGCTCTCGCTCCTGCTCATACGCCCGAGTTCGATGCATCCGCGCCCCGCCCGTTCTTCCACCGTGCCCGTGCGATCCATCGACTTCCTTCGGGACCGGTCGATCTCGACACTGCTGATCGCGAACGCGGTCATCGCGCTGCTCGCCTTGAACTTCGGCCTGGTGCTCACGGCGACCGTGAACCTCTCCTACGGCGGAGACGCCGCGAGCGTCGGTGCCGTGCACGCCCTGAACGCCATCGGCGCGATCATCGGCGGATTCATCGCCGCCGCGCTCCCCCGCGTGACGGTGCGATCGCTCATCCTCGCAACGTCGGCGTTGGGAACCGCGCTGATCCTGAATGCTGCCGCCCCGACGCTGCCACTGTTCCTGCTCGCGGCGCCCGTGTTGGGTCTCGGCATCGGGTACTACCATGGCGTGCTCAACGCCGCGGCCCAGTCGTCGGCCCCGCCGGAGGCGATCGGTCGTCTGATGTCCCTCGTCACGCTGGGCAACTACGGGATGGCGCCGTTCGGCGCGATCCTCATGGGATGGGTCATCGACGCGTCATCCGGCCGCGTGTCGTTGCTCGTCGGCGGGGTCGCGGCGCTGGCGTGCACGCTGCTCGTCGCGACTCGGGCGCCGAAAGGCGACTGACGCGGTCAGCCGGCCGGCTGTGCCTCGTCGTCGTCCTCGTCGTGGGCGGATGCGGCGGCGCGCATGCGCGCCCGTGCCAGCCGCGACGGGATCTGCCGCGGCCGGATCGACGTCTGGCGCCGTGCGATCGCCGCCACCTCCGCCTCGTCGTCGCCGAAGTACCCACCCGCCAGCGCCTGTGCGCTGCGGTCGAGCGCCTCCGCCAACGAGCCGTGCACTTCGCCACCCAGCAGTTCCGAGAGTCGATCCTCATGCGCTCGCAGTTCGGCGTGGCACTGGCCGAGCACGTCCCAGCCCTGCTCGGTCAGCTGGACGAGTCGTATCCGCTTGTTCGACGGGTGCGCCCCACGTTCGACGAGCCCCGACTCGATCAGCTCGTTCGACACGTTGTGGGCCGCCTGCGCGCTGACGAACGTTCGACGCGCGAGGTGCGCGTTCGACAGCGGCACGCCCTCACCGAGCACCTGCAGCACCAGGAACTGCGACAACGTCACCCCGTGCGCGAGAGCGGCGTTCTCGGCGAAGCGGTTCAGCGCGCGAGCCAGACGGTACGCGCTGTAGTTGAGGCGCGCGGTCGCCGGCTCCCCGCGGGGGTCCGGCACGATGTCATCCACGATGAGACCCTACCAATCCACGTCGGCATGGCCGGGAGGACCGATGTTCATCCGACCCGATGGGTCGCCGACGCATTGACGCGCCGCGGGCGCGGGCGTAGACCTGAGCATCCGGAGCCTCTGCTCCGATGGTGTCGTCGGCGCACCTAGCTTGCGATGGGCGCGTCCGCGCGGACGGGAACCTCCGCCGCCGCACGCTCCGCGCCCACGAAGCGCTCCGTGTCCGACACGGCCGCCGTGAGCAGCGAGACGAGCCGATCGTCGGCGTCGCTGACGCACGCCCGCGCGATTCCGTCGACGGCGCCGGTCACGACATCCCGGCACTGCCTGACGCTCATTCCGGCGCGCCGCGGCGCGCCGACCTCGTCGATGAACCTGGTGGCCCACGCGGCGGCGCCGGGTGCTGCGCGGAGGGCGGACCCCGCCAACTCCCTCCCCTCCACGGCGAACGCGCCACCGTGAGCCGCGTCACCGTGAACCGCGAGCGCGGAGATCGCGACATGCACGGCGACGGCCAGCGATCGCTGGCGCTCCTCCGCGGCGATGGGCAATGCGGAGTGGGCGGCCTGCACGGCGAGCAGGACATCGAGCAGCGGATCGTCGCTCGTCAGGCCGACGACCGTCGGGATGAGCGGCGTGAGTCGCGCGCGTCCGGCGTCAGTCGTGCGGTCGTTCACCATCCGGGCGAGATGCGCGAGGGTGCCGTGCGTGCATGCGGGGTGGTCGCTCCATCGTTCGCCCGCCAGGTACGACGCGAATTCCATGAAGCACGCCCCGCGCCGGGGCGAGCGGTGCCGGCCCGGGGACAGGATCGGCATGACATCGGGGTACGCCGTCGAGTTGCGCATGGGAACCTCCCTCGCTCCTCTCACTCTGCGCCGATCGCGGCAAGGATTCAAGGGCGGGCGGCCGCATGTCAGCGGAGCGCCGGTGCTGCGCCCCTGAGGTCCTGCACGAGCCGCGGCGTACGCCACTGACCGACCGTCGTGAACCAGCGGCTGACGGGGTACGCCAGTCGCACCACGAAGTAGTTGACGTACTCGAGCACTCCGAACGTCCAGACGGCCAGCACGACCAGCGTGGCGCCGACGGACTCGGGCCACCAGACGATCACGCCGAGGAGACCGGCTGCCAGCATCGCCGCATCCGCCAGCCGGAACATCCGGTAGGTGCTCGCCCAGCCGGCCGGCATGGGCGCGCGTTCCACCCAACCACGTGCCGCGAGCCAGTACGCACCCGCCTGCACGAGGACGACGAGCAACGGGATGAGGGCCGACCAGAGCGCCGCGGCATCCGAGTCGCCACTGAACCGGGGCGTGATGGACGCGGCGGCCACGATCGCGAACACCAGGGCGGCGACCAGTTCGCCGAGCCCGAGGCTCAGGTACTTCCGGCGCAACGCCTGTCGCCGCTCCACTGACATCCGCCCAGCGTACCGGCCGGCCGGGTGGTGACGGATGCCTCGACCATGTCCCAATTGTGCGCGCTCGGGTGGTAGAGCGTTCGAGCGCGCACCGACCGGGCGCGTCGGTGACCCGGGAGTCAGGTCCCCCGCGGCTCGTGTCGAAGCCGCCTCACGTGAGGCGGCGCTGACGCGACGGAACTGCACGATCTATCGGAGCAGGGCCGCGGCGCCGCGCTGTCGGTGCATCCACCGTGAGCAGCCTCCGCGGCATCCGTCGTCACCGCTCGCCGTAGGCGAGGATCGCCTCCAGTCGCGCCCGGCACTCGGCGACGAACTCGGGCAGCGTGTCCCAGTAGTACGGGATGCCGATGATCGCGCCGAAGTCGATCACCGCATGCAGGCGACCGTCGTGGGCGAGCAGGTTGCCCGGTCGCAGATCGCCGTGCAGCCACACGTGCGCCGCCGGCGAGTCGGGCAGCGCGAGCGCCTCCCGCCACCACCGCTCGAGCCGGTCCAGGTCGAGGTCGGCACCGATCAGCGGACGGGATGCCGCGAACGCGGGCGCCACCCACGATCCGGTCTCGCGCAGGCTCCCGCCCCGGTACCAGCTCAGCTCCCCCGCCCGCTCGGCCCCCATCAGGTCGATGCGGTGCAGCTCGCGAACGAACCCGGCGAGGTCGGCCCCGAACCGCGCCCAGTCGGTCACCGTGTCGGATGCCGGCGGGGCGCCCTCGATCCAGCGGTACACCGACCACTCCAGCGGGTACGCGTCCGACGGCGCACCCGCATGCACCGGCTCCGGGATGCGCACCGGCAGCGCGGGCGCCAGCCGCGGCATCCACTCGCGTTCCTTGCGCAGCGAGGCGACGCCGCCCGGTGTGCGCGGCATCCGCACCAGCAGGTCGTCGCCGAGCCGGAACACCAGGTTGTCGCTGCCGCCGCCGGCGAGCGTCAGCGGCAGGTGGGCCCAGTCGGGTCGCTCTCGGCGAACGATGGATGCCGCGAGGTCGGCGTCGATCGCGAGCTCATCGGGGTGGAGGGACATCCGGTCCAGTCTGGCAGGCGGAACGCCCCGTCTGAAAGCAGGGCGGCGGATGATCCGAAGCGTCCGCGATGGCGGACCCGGGAAGCCTCTCCGAGCGAACTATTCCTTCCGCCTGCTGGAAACATGTGGTCGCAAACCGTGCGGATTCATGGGTGCGCTCCCATCCGCCTATTGACGCGGATCCCGATGAGGCCCTACGGTGTGTGAGACCTCGTGGGCGCGCTCCCATGAACGCAAATGGGAGCGCACCCACGGCCTGCCAACGCACCACAGAACGCACACAAGGGAGTGACCGTGATCTCATCACGAAACAGGATCGCCGCATCCATCGCCGGTGTCGCAACATTGGCCCTCATCACCACCGGCTGTTCATCCGGCGGGAGCGGAGGTGACGACGAGAAGATCACGCTCTCCATCACGACGTTCGGCACGATGGGCGTCGACGCCAACTACGAGAAGTACATGGAGGAGAACCCCAACATCACCATCGAGGCGACGAACCTCGAGGGTGGCGGCGCGGCCCGTGACGACGCGTACGCGAAGATCGCCGCCGGAACCGGCCTGAGCGACGTCGTCGCCATCGAGGAGGGATGGCTCGGCACGATCTTCGAGGTGTCGGACTCCTTCGTCGACCTGCGCGACTACGGCATCGAAGACGTGAAGGACACCTGGCTCGAGTGGAAGTACGACCAGGGCACCGGCCCCGACGGCAAGGTCATCGGCGCCGGCCTCGACATCGGCCCACAGGGGCTCTGCTACCGCGGCGACCTGTTCGAGGCCGCTGGCCTGCCGAGCGAGCGCTCAGAAGTCGCCGCCTACTTCGGCGGTGAGGATGCCACGTGGGATCGCTTCTTCGAGGTCGGCAAGGAGTACGTCGACGCGAGCGGCAAGGCATTCTGGCACAGCCCCCGATTCTTCTGGAACTCCTTCGTGAACCAACAGGAGGAGGGCTACTACAAGAAGGACGGCGAGACCCTCAACATCGAGGACAACGCCGCGCTGAAGGCGCACCACGCGAAGATCGTCGAGGCCGAACTGGCGGGACTCGGCGCCGGCCTGCCCGGCTGGGAGGTCGGACCCGAGGCCAAGGCCGGCGACTTCGCCGTCTACATGTGCCCGAGCTGGATGCTCGGCATCGTGCAGGGCTACTACGACGAGGGAACCACCGACAGCGGCTGGGACTTCGCCGACGTCCTCCCGGGCGGCGCGGCGAACTGGGGTGGCGCCTTCCTCGGCGTCTCCGAGTCGTCCGAGCACAAGGAGGAGGCCGCGAAGCTGGCCCTCTGGCTCGCCGCTCCCGAGCAGCAGGCTGCGGCGTTCGAGGTGGCCGGCCCGTTCCCGAGCACGCTCGAAGGCCAGGAGCTCGTCGCCGACAGCACGAACGCCTTCTTCAACGACGCCCCCGTCGGCGAGATCTTCGCCGCCCGAGCTGAGGGCGTGATCGCCCAGGTCAAGGGCCCCGAGGACTCGAACATCCAGGACAACGTGTTCGGGCCGATCTTCGACCGGGTGAGCCAGGGCGAGATCACCGACGCCGACACCGCGTGGGAGGAAGCCATGACGTTGCTCGACCAGCTCGTCGGCTAGTCCGTCCGGGCGGCTCGACGCACCGCGTCGAGCCGCCCACCCCCCGTTCGCCGCATCATTCATCGTCTCGCGGATTGGCTCAACGATGACCAGCTCGACACTGGGCCGACCGGCCCGCTCCGACCTGACCTTCCGGCAGAAGGTCAGTCGCTTCGACTACGCGTTCTCCCCGTTCCTCTACGTCGCGCCGTTCTTCATCCTGTTCGCGGCGATCGGCGTCTTCCCGATCGTGTACACGATGAACGTCTCCCTCTACGACTGGCACCTGCTCAAGGGCCAGGGCGACTTCGTCGGGCTGGAGAACTACGTCTCCGTGCTGTCCGACCCGTTCTTCTGGAACGCGTTCGGCAACACGGTCAGCATCTTCCTGCTGTCGGCGATCCCCCAGCTCGTGATCGCCACGGGGATCGCGGCGCTGCTCGACCAGGCGATCCGCGGAAAGACCTTCTGGCGGATGAGCATCCTGCTCCCCTACATCGTGGCGCCGGTCGCGGTCACGGTCATCTTCCTCCAGATCTTCAACCAGTACCGCGGCCCCATCGCCGGACTCCTCGAGCTGTTCGGGCTCGACCCGATCCGCTGGGCGTTCGACGTGCTGCCGTCGCACATCGCCATCGCCAGCATGGTGAACTGGCGCTGGACCGGATACAACGCCCTTCTCCTGCTCGCCGCCATGCAGGCCGTTCCCCGCGACGTGTACGAATCCGCCGCCATCGACGGTGCGAACAAGCTCCGCCGCTTCTGGTCGATCACCATCCCGATGATCCGGCCGACGCTCATCTTCGTCGTCATCACCGCCACCATCGGCGGGCTGCAGATCTTCACGGAGCCGAAGCTCTTCGACAGCCGGACGAACGGTGGCGGCGATCGCCAGTTCCAGACGATCGTGCTCTACCTCTACGAACTCGCGTTCCCCAGGCGCGACTTCGGCCAGGCGTCGGCGACCGCGTGGATCCTGTTCCTCATCATCGTGCTCGTGGGGTTGATCAGCTTCGCCATCACCCGTGCCATCCGCACCGCCGACGTGAAACCGGCTCGGTCGAGCGCCGCCCCGGTCGGCGCTCAGCAGGGAGAATCATGACCGCCACGATCTCGACACCGAAGTCGCCCAAGTCGCAGAAGTCACCCGGGTCGCCGTCGCTCGAAGACCGCCGACTCGTCGACGCCGAACGTCGCGCCCGACGCAAGCGCGCCTACGAACGGCCCGGGGTGCTCACCTACGCACTCCTCGCCGCCTTCTTCCTCGGCTCGGCGTTCCCGCTGTGGTGGTCGTTCGTCATCGGCAGTCGCCAATCGTCGGACACGAACCTCGTGCCGCCCGCCGTGCTGCCCGGTCCCAACTTCCTCGCCAACGCCGCAAAGGTCTTCGACACGGTCCCGTTCCTCCAGGGCCTGCTGAACAGCGTCGTCATCTCGGGGGCCATCACCGTCTCGGTGGTGTTCTTCTCCACGCTCGCGGGGTACTCGTTCGCCAAGCTGCGCTTCCGCGGCCGGAACGGCCTCATGGTGACGGTGATCGCCACCATGGCGATTCCGACGCAGCTCGGCATCATCCCGCTGTTCATGCTGATGGCGGAGTGGCACTGGGTCGGCACCCTCCAGGCCGTCATCGTGCCCGGCATGGTCACGGCGTTCGGGGTCTTCTTCATGCGTCAGTACCTCGTCGACGTGATCCCCGACGAGCTCATCGAGGCCGCCCGCGTGGACGGGGCCAGCATGTGGGGAACGTTCCGACACGTCGCGCTCCCCGCGGCACGGCCCGCGATGGCCGTCCTCGCACTGTTCACCTTCATGGCCGCGTGGACCGACTACCTGTGGCCGCTCCTCGTGCTCAGCCCCCGGAATCCGAGCGTGCAGACGGCGCTGGCCGCGCTGAGCGCCGCCGGCGGCCAGAATCCCGACAACGCGATGGTGCTCGCGGGCGCCGTGCTGTCGGTGATCCCCCTCCTCATCCTCTTCGTCGTCGCGGGCAAACAGCTCGTGGCGGGCATCATGCAAGGCGCAGTGAAAGGCTGATATGACCATCGAGAGTTCGACACGCACCGGGGAGAGCCACGACTACCGGGATTCGGGACTCGAGTTCCCGACCGGGTTCCTCATCGGCTCCGCCACGGCCGCGTACCAGATCGAAGGCGCGGCAACGGCCGACGGGCGGGGTCCGTCGATCTGGGACACCTTCAGCGCCACCCCCGGCAAGATCGTCGACGGCGACACGGGCGCCGTCGCCGACGACCACTACCACCGCCTCGACGAGGACCTCGACCTGATGGCCGAACTCGGGCTCGAGGCCTACCGCTTCTCGATCGCGTGGCCGCGCATCCAGCCGCTCGGATCGGGAGCCGTGAACGAGGCCGGCCTCGCCTTCTACAGCCGGCTCGTCGACGGGCTCATCGCCCGAGGCATCCGCCCCATCGCGACGCTGTACCACTGGGACCTCCCCCAGGCGCTCGAAGACGCGGGCGGGTGGACCGACCGGGAGACCGCCTACCGGTTCGCGGAGTACACGCGGCACGTGGCGGAGGCGCTCGGCGACCGCGTGCCGGTCTGGACGACCTTGAACGAGCCGTGGTGCAGCGCCTTCCTGGGCTACGGATCGGGGGCGCACGCGCCCGGGCGCACCGACGGCGCTGCGGCGCTCCGCGCCATGCATCACCTCAACCTCGCGCACGGCCTCGCGGTGCAGGTCCTGCGTGAGGTCGTGCCCCGGGCCGAGGTGTCGGTCACGCTGAACTTCCACGTCGTTCGCGGGGCCGACGACTCGAGTTCCGAGGCCGTGCGCCGCATCGACGCCCTGGCGAATCGCGCCTTCACCGAACCGATGCTGAACGGCGGATACCCCGCCGACCTGATCGAGGACACGGCATCCGTCACCGACTGGTCGTTCGTGCTGCCGGGAGACGCCGAGATCATCCGGCAACCGCTCGACTTCCTCGGGGTCAACTACTACTCGACGACACGCGTGCGCATGTGGGACGGCGTGTCGCCGCGCGAGCGGGCCGACGGGCACAAGGCGGCCGGCGGGTCGCCGTGGCCCGGAAGCGATCAGGTCGAGTTCCTGCGCCAGGACGGACCGTACACCGCGATGGGCTGGAACATCGCTCCCGACGGGTTCGAGGACCTCCTCCTCTCGCTCCACCGCCGGTTCCCCGGGCTGCCGCTCATGATCACCGAGAACGGAGCGGCGTTCGACGACGAGGTGATCGGCGACCGGGTGTTCGACGACCAGCGCACCGACTACCTTCGGCGGCACTTCACCGCCGCCCATCGTGCGATGCAGCAGGGCGTCGACCTCCGCGGGTACCTCGTGTGGTCGCTGCTCGACAACTTCGAATGGGGGTACGGATTCAGCAAGCGGTTCGGCATCGTGCACGTCGACTACGCCACCCAGAAGCGCACCGTCAAGGACAGCGGGCGCTGGTTGGCCTCGCTCATCGAATCCCGCGTGATCCCGGGATGAATCGCCGATTCGTTGTGACGTACGGTGATGCTGTGCCGTATGTGATCCGAGGAACCAGAGCCGCCCGCCCGGCGGCAGGAGACGAGACGTGACGACGGAGACATCCCATGACACGACCCTGAGCCCGACGCTGGAAGGCGTCGCGGCGCTGGCCGGCGTGTCCAGCTCGACGGTGTCGCGGGTCATCAACGGGTCGCCCCAGGTCACGGAGCAGACCGTGGCCCGGGTCAACGATGCGATCGCTCGGCTCGGCTACGTGCCCAATCGCGCCGCCCGCAGCCTCGTTCGCCGGCGGACGCAGATGATCGCGATGGTGATTCCCGAGCGCACGGCGGAGTTCTTCGCCGACCCGTACTTCGCCGAGGTCATCCAGGGGGCGGCGATGTACGCGTCGTCCACCGACTACTCGCTGACGCTGCTGATCGAGTCGGAGAGCGCCCCCGAGAAGACGCACCAGTTCCTCCGGCGCGGGAACGTCGACGGCGCGCTGATCCTGTCGCATTTCAGCGCCTCGTCGGCGTACCTCGAGTTGTCGCGATCCATTCCGGTGGTGTTCGGCGTGCGCCCCACCGGCGACATCGACGCCGAGATCCACATCGTGGACGTCGACAACACGGCGGCGGCCGCGCTCGCGACGCAGCACCTCATCGATCGCGGCCGCACGCGGATCGCAACCATCTCCGGTCCGCTCGACACGTCGGCCGGGCGGGAGCGGCTCGAGGGATGGCGCGCGACCATCACCGCCGCCGGGCTCGTGCCCGGCGCGTGCGAGGAAGGCGACTACACGCCGTCGGGCGGCGCGGCGGCCGCCCGACGGCTGCTCGACAGCACGACGCCCTTCGACGCCGTCTTCATCGCGTCCGCGCAGATGGCGGCGGGCGCACTGGTCGTCCTGAACGAGCGCGGACTCGAGGTGCCCGGAGACGTCGCCATCGCCACGCTCGACAACAACGCCTTCTCGACGAACACCAGCCCGCAGCTGACCACGGTCGACCTGCACACCGCCGACAAGGGAGCCGCGATGGTGGAGAAGCTCGTCGAGCTCATCCAGGGCGGAACGATCGACCCGGTCACCCTCGTGCCGATCGAGCTCGTCACACGCGACTCCACCTGAGTGACGCGTATCGCGACCTTGGCATTTCGCACCGACCGCGGAAGAGTCGCCCCATGACCATTCAACGCATGGACAACGTCGCCATCGTCGTCGACGACCTCGACGCGGCGATCGCCTTCTTCGCCGAACTCGGCATGGAGGTCGAGGGCCACGCGCACATCGAGGGCGGCTTCGCCGACGAGGCCGTCGGCCTCGACGGCATCCGCAGCGAGATCGCGATGATGCGCACGCCCGACGGCCACGGCCGGCTCGAGCTGACGAGATACCTGCACCCCGAGGCATCCGCCACCTCACCGGCCGCGCTGCCGCCCAACACGCTGGGGCTCCACCGGGTGATGTTCGCCGTCGACGACCTCGACGACACGCTCGCTCGCCTGCGCCCGCACGGCGCCGAGCTGCTGCGCGAGATCGCGAACTACGAGGACGCCTACCGGCTGTGCTACCTGCGCGGGCCCTCGGGCATCATCCTCGCGCTGGCCGAACAGGTCGGGTGAGCGGGGCGCGCGGCGTGACCTCCGGTCTGTGCTGATCAGGCGGCCGGGGGCCGGCTCTGCGCGGCGAGGTCGGCGGCGTGCATCGCCGCCTCGCGGCTCAGTTCGACGGTCCAGCCGCAGTGCGAGCACACCATGACGTAGCGGCGCGCGAACGTGAACAGCGGGATGAAGAACACCCAGAGCCGGCTGCCGCTCTCGACGATGCGCTGCGCGGCCTCCTCGTGGCAGTGCTCGAAACGCGAGTGGATGCGATCTGCACCGATGGCGCCGACCAGCGGTGCAGATGGCATCAACTCGCCCAGCCGGGGGGTCAGTCGTGGCATCCCCCGTGACCGGGGGGGGGCGGATGCCGCGGAGTCGCCGTCGCCGGGCGGGCGGAGAGCGAGGAGCCGCTGCTCAGCGCCAGTCGTGCACAACCGAGATGGAGCCGAGGAACGACAGGTCGAGAAGCCCGGCGGCGTCGCCATCGAGGTACACGCTCAGACGCGGATGCCGCTGAAGCACCGAGGCCGGAAGCTCGGTCGACACCGGGCCGGTCAACGCCTCGGCCACGGCCGCCGCCTTCTCGGCTCCCGAGGCGATGAGCACCGCCGCGCGCGCTCGCATGATCGTGCCGAGCCCCTGGCTGATCGAGTGCCTCGGCACCTCGTCGATGTCCGCGAAGAACCGCGCGTTGGCGGCACGCGTCGACGGCGCCAGCTCGACGACGCGCGTCGCCGAGCGGAAGTCGCTGCCGGGCTCGTTGAACCCGATGTGCCCGTTGCGGCCGATGCCGAGCAGCTGCAGGTCGATGCCGCCGGCGCGCTGGATCGCGCGCTCGTACTCGGCGGCCGCCGCCGAGGGGTCGGCTCCGGCGCCGCCCGGCACGGCCACGCGATCGGCCGGCACGCCGAGCGGATCCGCGAACGCCCGCAGCAGCACATTTCGGTAGCGCTCCGGGTGGTCCTCGGGGAGGCCCACGTACTCGTCGAGCGCGAACGCCCGCAGGCGCTCCACGCGGAAGGTTCCCGCCGTCGCGCGAGCCGTGAGCGCTTCATAGACCGGCTCGGGGCTCGAGCCCGTCGCCACCCCGAGCACGGGATCGGCGACGCCGAGAAGCGCGACCTCGATGTGGCGAGCCGCGAGCGCGCCCAGGCGGTCGGCGTCGGGAAGGATGTGGATGATCATGCTGCGGCTACCTGCGGCTCAGGATGCCAGCCGGGCGCCCGGGATCGCCGCCAGCAGCTCGCGGGTGTAGGACTCCTGCGGGGCATCGAAGATCTGCTCAGGGGTGCCGCTCTCGACGATGCGTCCGCGCTGCATGACATGCACCTCGTCGGAGATCATGCGCACGACCGCGAGGTCGTGGCTGATGAAGAGGTAGCTCAGGCCGAGGCGAGCCTGGAGCCCGGCGAGCAGTTCGAGGATCTGCGCCTGCACGAGCACGTCGAGCGCCGAGACGGCCTCGTCGAGCACCACGAGCTCTGGCTCGAGGGCCAGGGCACGGGCGATCGCGACGCGCTGGCGCTGCCCGCCCGAGAGCTCATGGGGCAGGCGCGAGGCCATCGCGGCCGGGAGCGCGACCTGCTCGAGCAACTCCGCGACGCGCGCGCGACGCGATGCTGCGTTGCCCACGCGGTGCACCTTGAGCGGCTCCGCGATCGACTCCTCGACCGTGTAGCGCGGGTCGAGCGAGGCATAGGGGTTCTGGAACACCGGCTGTACGCGGCGCCGGAACGCGAAGAGCTCGCGGCGCTTCAGGGTGGTGAGGTCGGTGCCGTCGACGTCGATGCGACCCGAGGTGATGGGTTCGAGCCCGAGCACCAGGTTCGCGGTCGTCGACTTGCCCGAACCCGACTCTCCCACGATCGAGACCGTCTTGCCGCGGGGGATCGTGAAGCTCACCCCGTCGACGGCCGTGAACGTCGTGGGCTCGCCCGCCTTCGGCGAGCGCAGCGGGAACTCCTTGCGCAGGTCGACGACCTCGACGAGTGGGCCGGCCTCGACGTCGCCGCCCCGGACGGGCAGGGGCTCCCGCCGGGAAGCGAGGCTCGGCGCGGCTGCGATGAGCTGCTTCGTGTAGTCGTGCTTCGGATTCTCGAGCACTTCGGCCGAGGTGCCCGTCTCGACGATGGCGCCGCGGAACATCACCACGATGCGATCGGCTCGCTCGGCGGCAAGCGCCAGATCGTGGGTGATGAGGAACACGGCGGTGCCCATCGCACCGGTCAGTTCGTCGAGCTGATCGAGGATGCGTCGCTGCACCGTGACATCCAGTGCCGAGGTCGGCTCGTCGGCGATGAGGAGCCGGGGCCGGCAGGCCAGGCCCATGGCGATGAGGGCGCGTTGGCGCATACCGCCCGAGAACTCGTGCGGGTACTGGCGGGCGCGCTGCTCCGGGTCGGGGATCCCGACGAGCTCGAGCAGCTCGAGCACACGCGCCGACACCTCGGCTGCCGTACCGAACCCGTGCACCTCGAGCGCCTCGCCGATCTGGTCGCCGATGCGCATCAAGGGGTTGAGGTTCGACATCGGATCCTGCGGCACGAGCCCGATGCCCGCGCCACGCAGGCGCACGAGCTCGTTCTCTCCGAGCCCGGTGATCTCCCGACCCTCGAACCGGATGCTGCCCGCGGTGATGACGCCGTTCTCGGGGAGCAGTCGGTTGATCGCTGCGGCGGTCGTCGACTTGCCCGAGCCCGACTCGCCGACGACGGCGACGGTCTCGCCGGCGGCCACGTCGATGGAGACGTCGGTGACGGCCGGCACGAGGCGGCCGCCGGTGCGGAAGGCGACCGAAAGCCCGCTGATGCGGAGGACCGGGTCGTTCGTGGTCATGGTGGGTTCACTCCTGTGTGCTGAGGATCGAGGCGAGCGTGTCGACGACGTCGCGCCAGAGGATGTCGGTCGGTGCCGGTTGCGCGGCGAGCAGCCGGTTGCTCGCGAGGGCCACAGCGATGCCCCGGCCGGGCACGAAGCCCACCGCGCAGCCGGTGAAGCCCGGATGCCAGAGCAGTGGGAGTCGCTCGCCGTGCACGACGAGTTCGCGGCGGCGCCAGCCGAGCGCCTGCTCGGGGTCGAGGCCGGCGGCGACGACGTCAGCCGTCACGGCGGGGTCCCAGTACCCGGCTTCGTCGGCCCGGCTGAGGGCGGCGGTCACGTCGAGCAGGTCGTCGATCGATCCGAAGAGCCCGGCGTGCCCGGCCACGCCTCCGAACGCGTGGAAGCAGTTGCCGTCGTTCGCCTGGCCGGCGATGGGTCGGGTGCGCCACACGAATCCGTCGTCGTGCCAGGAGACGGGGTACGGATGCCCCGTCGCCACCATTCGGCGTTCGGCATCGTCGCCGCCCGCGCTCGTGGCCGCCCCGTCGACGGGACCGTAGCCGAGGGTTCGGAGGTCGAGCGGGTGCGCGACGAGGTCGGCGACCGCCGCGTCGAGGGGCTCGCCGGCCGCGACCTCGACGACCCGACCGAGCGTCATGAACCCGAGGTCGGAGTAGTGCCGCTCGGCTCCTGCGGGGTAGCGGAGCGGGAGCGCATCGAGCGCCGCACGGGGGTCGGCCTGCGGCGCGAGGTAGAGCGGCTGCCACTCCCAGAGCCCGGCGCGGTGCTGCAGGAGGTCGCGGATGCTCGTGTCGTCCGCGCCGCCGAAGCTCGGCACGTATCGCACCACGGCATCGTCGAACGCGAGGGCTCCCTCGGAGGCGAGACGGTGCAGCGCCGTGGTCGTGCCGACGACCTTCGTCACCGAGGCGAGATCGTGGAGCGTTTCCCGGCGCATCGGGGTGCGGGCCGGCGCAGGCGAGGCCACGCCGGCCGCGGCCACCGTCCGCTCGCCGTCGACCTCGACGCCGATGACGCACCCGGCGGGTGCCGAGGCGGCCGGGGCCACCATGGCTTCGGCGGCTTCGCGGAGGCTCTCCCGGGTGCTCATGCGGCCACCCGCCCGCTGAGGGCACGGATGCCGAGACCGAGGCCGTCGCCGAGCACCGCGTGCTCGCCCGCGTAGCGGAGTCCGCCCGCCACCGGCGAGTCGTGCAGCCAGAGCCCGGCGTCGAGATCGTGCACGGCACCGGGCCGGATCGCCGCGGCGAGCGAGGCGGCGGACGCGACGCCGACGGTGCTCTCCATCATGCAGCCCACGACGACCCCCACGCCGTTCGCCACGGCCTCCGCCGCGAGACGGAGTGCTTCGGTCGGGCCGCCGGTCTTCGCGAGCTTGACGTTGACGAGGTCGGCGGCGCGGCGACGCACGACGCGGCGCAGGTCGTGGGTCGTCCACACCGACTCGTCGGCGAGGATCGGCGTGTCGACGGCGGCCGTGACGAGCGCGAGCCCGTCGAGGTCGGCTGCGGCCACGGGCTGTTCGACGAGTTCCAGGTCGATGCCGGCGTCCTCCGCGTCGCGGATGAACCGGATGGCGGCGCTCGGCGTGAAGGCCTGGTTCGCGTCGACGCGCAGGGCCATGACGGGGCCGAGCTCGGCGCGCAGCGCGACGAGGGCCGGCAGCGCCGCCTCGTTCGCCGACACCTTGACCTTGAGGCATCCGAAGCCGTCATCGACGTGGCCGCGAGCCCACGCGACCAGGTCCTCGGCGGAACCGGCCGAGAGGGTCATGTCGGTGCGCACCCGGTCGACACCGGGCGCGGCGCCGAGCAGGTCGGCCACGCGGCATCCGGCCGTCTGGGCGGCCAGGTCGGTGAGCGCGCACTCGACGGCGCTCCTCGCAGCACTGTTGCCGATCAGGGCCGCGGCGATCGCCGTGGACCAGCGCTCGCGCTCGGCGGTCGGTACGCCGATCACCGCCTCGGCGAGCGGCCCGGTGACCGCCGCGCGCACGCTCTCGGGGCTCTCCCCCGTGACCCGCCAACTCGTGGGGGCCTCGCCCCAACCGCTCCGGCCGTCGGCGTCGACGGCCTCGACGAGCAGCACGTCGAGGTGCTCCGCCCGGCGGATCGCCGTGACGAACGGGCGCACGAGGGGACTCGGCACGCGGTGCACGCGCAGTTCGGCGAGGGTGCTCATGCGG
This sequence comes from Agromyces sp. H66, assembly GCF_004959775.1. GTDB lineage: Bacteria > Actinomycetota > Actinomycetes > Actinomycetales > Microbacteriaceae > Agromyces. The sequence continues at coordinate 147,362 of NZ_SJZG01000001.1, read as the reverse complement.
GCTCCTCGCCACCACGGCGCAGCCGCAGTTCGGGCTCGCCGAACTCGTCCTGCGTGCGTGATCCTCCGTCGGGCAGCCAGCCGCGCCCCCGGTAGAACGCGATCGAGGGGGCGTTCGCCTCGAAGACCCAGAGCGCCACCGACCGCGCGCCGCCGGCCCGCAACGTCTCGTACGCGCGGTCGAGCAGCATCGTGCCGAGGCCGAGCCCACGCGCCCGCGGAGAGACGTAGAGGGAGTGCACCGCGCCGTCGTCGCCCTCGGGCGAGGCCGCGAACCGGGTCACGCCGAGCACCACGCCGTCGCGCTCGGCGACGAGCACGGTGCCCTCGGTGGACGCGAGCACCCGGCGCCAGAGCGCCTGTGCACGGGCATCCGTCATCGCCTCGATCGCGGCGCTCGGCAGGACGCCGACGTAGCTCTCGCGCCAGCAGTCGAGGAAGACCGCGACGATCGCGTCGCGATCTTCGCTCGTCGCGGGCCGCAGCGTCACCGGCATGTCAGCGTCCCGTCCCGAGCACGAGCGAACGCAGACCGCCCTCGAGCGGCGGCGGCAGCACCAGGGGGCCGGCGCCCGGGGTGATCGTGCCGAGGATGCGCGGCCCCTCGGCACCCGTGCCTCCGGGCACGGTGGCCGCGACGCCGTGCAGCGTGCACCACCCGATCAGCGCGAACGCGATCGCCTCCTTGCTGTCGGCCGGAGCACCGAGCTCATCGGCGAGGACCACCTCGACCCCGGGGAGCGCGGCGCGGAGCCCGTCGAGGATCAGCGGATTGCGGCATCCGCCGCCCGAGACCGCGAGGAAGCCGATGCCGGCCGCACGCACGTCGCGCGCCACCGTGCGCACCGTGAGCTCAGTGAGCGTGCGCACGAGGTCGGCGACCTCGAGGGAGCGACCGATGCGGGCCTCCGCCGCCCGGACGTATGCGAGATGGAAGTGCTCCTTGCCGGTGCTCTTCGGCGCAGGGAGGGCGTAGTACGGGTCGTCGAGCAGCGCGGCGAGGAGCTCCTCGTCGACGCCGCCGTCGGCGGCGATGCGGCCGTCCTCGTCGTAGCCGAGCGCGTTCAGTGCGCCGTCGACCACGACCGCGTCGACGAGCGCGTTCGCGGGGCCGATGTCGTAGGCGACGACCGAGCCGTCGGCGACCACGGTCATGTTCGAGATCCCGCCCAGGTTGAGCGCCGCCGACACCCCCGCGCGGCCCCGCAGCAGCAGCTCGTCGAGGAACGACACGAGCGGTGCGCCGTGCCCGCCGGCGACGATGTCGCGGATGCGCACGTCGGAGACCACCGGCACACCGAGCGCCTCGGCGATCCAGGCGGGCTGGCCGATCTGCAACGTGCCCAGCGCGTGGCCCCCGTCGACCCAGTGGTACACGGTCTGGCCGTGCGAGGTGACGGCGTCCACCCCGCCCGTCGCATCGGATGCCGCCACCGCCGCATCCGCGAACGCCTGGCCGATCAGGGTGTCGAGTTCGCAGATCTCGGCGAGCGTCGTGGCCGCGGGCGGCAGTGCCGCGATCAGCCGCTCCCGCAACTCGGGCGCATATGGGGTGCTCGCCTCGTGCAGCACGCGACCCGTGAGCGCGCCGTCGTGCTCGTCGAACTCCACGACCGCGACGTCGATGCCGTCGTGCGAGGTGCCCGAGATCATGCCGAGGACACGCATCATGCCCCCTCGAGCGCCGGACGGAGCCGGCCGCCCACCGCGGCCAGTCGTTCGACCGCCGCGGCCTGGGAGACGCCGCGGGCGAGCATCAGCACGGACGCCTTGACGTCGTAGTCGGTCTCGACGAGGGTCGCCGCAGCCCGCTCGCGCGGCACCTCGGCGATCTGGGCCACCATCCGCACCGCCCGGTGCCGGAGCTTGTGGTTCGTGGGCTTCAGGTCGACCATGAGATTGCCGTAGGTCTTTCCCTGCCGCACCATCACGATCGTCGAGAACATGTTGAGCACGAGCTTCTGGGCCGTGCCGGCCTTCAACCGGGTGGAACCGGCGAGTACCTCGGGCCCCACGGCGATCTCGATCGGGAACTCGGCGACGGCGCTCAGTCGCGTGTCGACGTTGCACGAGAGCCCTACCGTGAGAGCGCCGAGCGCGCGTGCCCGCTCGATCGCCGCGATCACGTACGGCGTGCGCCCGCTCGAGGCGATGCCGACGACCGTGTCGAGCGGTCCGATGCGCGCCTCGTCGATCGCGGCGGCGCCGGCTTCGGCATCGTCTTCGGCGCCCTCGGTGGGCGTCACGATCGCCGACGGGCCGCCCGCCATGATCGCGAAGACGAGCTCGGGCGGCGTGCTGAACGTGGGCGGGCACTCCGATGCGTCGACCACGCCGATGCGACCGGGCGTGCCGGCACCCACGTACACGAGACGTCCGCCCCGCGACATCCGCTCGCTCGCGGCCTCGATCGCGGGAACGATCTGCGGCAGGGCGGCCCCGACCGCGCGGGGAACCGTCATGTCGGCTTCGTTCATGACGGCCGCGAGCTCTGCGACGCTCATCCGGTCGAGCTCCGCGTAGCGCGGGTGGCTCGTCTCGGTGGCGAGGTTCGCCAGGTCGCCGTCGAGGGTGGTCATTTCTTTCCTCTGTTTCTGGGGTCGAGTGCGTCGCGCAGTCCGTCACCGAGGAGGTTCAGGCCGACGACGAGGAGGACGACGACGACACCGGGCGCGAACATCGTCCACGGTGCGATGCCGATGAGCGTGCGTGCCTCGAAGATCATGGAGCCGAGCGACGGCGCCGGGGGCGGAGTTCCGAGACCGAGGAAGCTGAGCGACGCCTCGGTCAGCACCGCCCACGACAGCGAGAGCGTGACCTGCACGATGATGATCGAGGTGATGTTCGGCAGCACATGGCGGAACATCACCATCGCCCGGCTCTGGCCCGTGCTCGTGGCCGCCTTGACGTACTCGATCTCGCGCAGCGAGAGCACGGGGCCGCGCGTGACGCGGATGAAGATCGGCACGTACACGATCGCGATGGCCACGGCGATGGTGAACCAGTTGCGGTCGAACACCGACGCGAGCGAGAGCGCGAGCAGCAGCGGCGGGAAGGCGAACAGCACGTTCGTGACGCCCGAGATGACGCCGTCGGAGACGCCGCGGTAGAACCCGGCGATGATGCCGGCGAGGGTGCCGACCACCGTTGCGAACGCCACCGCCACGATCGAGATGAGCGCCGAGTTCGCGACCCCCGCGGCGACCCGCGCGAAGACGTCGCGGCCGAACTGGTCGGTGCCGAACCAGTGCTCGGCCGAGGGCGGCTGCAGTCGCGACGGCGGATCCTGCGCGATCGGATCGTACGGCAGCAGACTGAAGGCCGAGAGGAGGCTGAGCACCCCGAGGATGACGATCAGGATGAGCCCGACCAGGCCGCTCCGGCTGCGCAGGAGGAGCCGGACGCGCTCGATGGTGCGTCCGCCGCCGGGGGCGAGTTCGGCCGATTGCGTGATGTCGGTCATGCGGCGCGCACCCGCGGGTCGATCATGCGGTAGAGCACGTCGGTCAGGAGGTTCACGATCACGAACGCGAGGGCGATCACGAGCACGGTGCTCTGCACGAGTGCATACTCCTTCTGCTGGATGCCGAGCAGCACCTGGCGGCCGATGCCCGGGAGGGAGAAGATCTGCTCGACGACGACCGCGCCGCCCAGCAGGTAGCCGAATTGCAGGCCCGTCATCGTGACGATGGGCACGAGCGCGTTGCCGAGCACGTGCTCGACCTGGAGCCGGCGTGCTGGAACCCCCTTGGCCCTCGCGGTGCGGATGAAGTCGTTCGACCGGATCTCGAGCACTGCCGTGCGCGTCGTGCGCATGATCGGCGCGGCGATGCCGAAGCCGAGCACGATCGAGGGCAGCAGCATCTGCTGGAGGTTCAGCCACGGGTCCTCGAAGAAGTACGCGAAGCCCTTGCCGTTCGGGTTGAACCCGAGCGAGGCGGCGAGCCACGCGAGGAGCGTGGTCGCGAGGAGGAACGCGGGGATCGACAGGCCGGCCAGGCCCACCAGCTGCCCGAACGCGTCGCGCGGCGAGTCGGGCTTCGACGCCGAGAGCATGCCGAGCGGAATGCCCATGACGAGCGCGAGGACGATCGAGAAGACCGCCAGTTCGAGGGTGACGGGCAGCGACTGCGCGGTCAGTTCGAGCACGCTCTGCTGCGCGCGGGCCGAGAAGCCGAGGTTGCCCGTGAAGATGTTGCCCAGCCAGCTGAAGAACTGGACGATGAGCGGCTGATCGAGTCCGTAGTACGCCTCGAGGGCCTGCTTCTGCGCGGGGGTGAGAGCGGCGGCCTCGGTGCCGAGTCCGGCCGTGATCTGGTTGCCGGGGATCGCCCGCAACATGATGAAGACGAACACCGCAACCCCGAGCAGCGTCGCCAGTGCGGCGAGGACGCGCCGGAGCACCGGGTTCCTGATGAATCGTCGGAGCATGGTCTTCCGTGGGTCGGGCCGAACGGCGCGGCGCATGTGTGGGGCGCCGCGCCGTTCGGGGGCTAGTTGACCGTCGTGGTGCGGAGGTACTGCAGCGAACCGTTCGCCATGGGCGTGAAGCCCTGCACGTTCGACGCCGTCGCGGTGTAGGTGTAGCTCGTGAAGAGCCAGATCCATGCCGCATTGTCTTCGAGGTGCTCCGAGATCTCGGTGTAGATCGCCTTGCGCTCATCGGGATCGGAGCTCTGCTTGCCCTCGGCGAACAGTTCGTCGAGCTCGGGCGAGCTGTAGCCGGCGACCTGGTTCAGGTTGCCCGTGCTGGTGAAGTAGCGGCCGTACATGCCGTCGGGGTCGGGCCGTCCGCCGTTCAGGGCGACGGCGGCGTCGAAGTCTGCCGCGATCCAGCGGTCGACGAACGCGCCCGATTCGAGCACCTCGAGCTCGAGGGTGATGTTCGCCTCGGCCAGCTGCGCCTTGAGGTTCTGCGCCTCGTTGACACTCGTGGCGTACTCGCCCTGCGAGACGATCGTCTTGATCGTCACGCCGGCCGACTTGCCGGCCTTGTCGAGGTACTCGGCGGCCTTGTCGAGGTCGCGCTCGGGGCAGGGCCGAGCGTCGGGGTCCGAACGATACGCCGGCGACGTGATCGGCCCGGTCACCTCACCCTCGCCGAGGGCGGCGGTGTCGAGCACCTCCTGGCGGTCGATCGCGCACTGCATCGCGAGACGCACATTCACGTCGGCGAGATCGCCGCGACGGGCGTTCAACTGCAGCACGTGGTAGCTGAGCTGCGGAGTCTCCTCGACGGCGACGGTGCCGCTCTCGGCGGTCTGCGCCACCAGCGGGTCGTCGAACACGGCGAGCTGCACGTTGCCGGACTGCATGGCCGAGACGATCGACGACTCGTCGGGGATCACGCGGAACTCGACGGTGTCGAGCTTCGCGGTGTCTCCCCAGTACGCGTCGTTCCTGGCGAGGGTGAGCGACTGGCTCGCCGTGCGGTCCTCGAGCACGAAGGGCCCGGTGCCGTTCGGGGTGGTGTTGAGGCCGGCCTCGGTGTCGTCGGAGGAGAGCATCGCCATGTTGATGACGGCGAGGTTCGCCGGCAGGGCGGCGTCGGGTGCGGTCAGCGTGACGACGACGGTGTTCTCGTCGGGGGCGTCGACCGCGGCGACCGACGCGAGCGAGGTGCGCGCGACGGCGGCCGTGGCCTCGTCGCCGATGGCGTCCAGCGAGAACTTCACGTCTTCGGACCCGAAGGTGCTGCCGTCGGCGAAGGTGACGCCCTCACGGAGCTTGAAGGTCACGGTGAGGCCGTCGTCCGAGACATCCCACGACTCCGCGAGGCCCGGCACGACGTTGAGGTCGGCGTCGAACTCGGTCAGGGTGCCGTACAGGTTCTGCAACACGTTGACGGCCTGGAACTGCGTGGCCTTCCACGGGAACAGGGTGTCGGGGTCGCTGGTGACGCCGACGACGAGCGTGCCGCCGGCGGCGCCCTCTTCGGTCGGCGCCGGATCGGCCGAGCTGCAGCCGGTGATGGTCAGGGCGACGGCTGCTACCAGGCCGACCGCCGCGAGGGCGCCGCGTGTGCCGCGGGTGCCACCGTTCATGGGGGAACTCCTCAGTGCTGTGTGCTGCCTCGTCCGGTGGGTACTTCGCTGTGGGCGCCGGGCCGAAGAGCAACGGTGATCTCATTGGGTCACAAAAGTACATCACATCGACTACCCATGTAACAAAATTTCTTCTACTGTGGTCTCCACAGGCCCGATACGGGAACCGACCGTCGTCCACGAGGAGAGCCATGCCCGCACGCGAGGTCCGCACCGAAGCCGCCGACGAACGCCCGGTGCTGGTGCGCATCCGAGCGATGCTGCCCGAACTGCGACCGAGCGAACAGCGCATCGCATCGCTGCTCATCGCCGAGCCGAGCGTGATCGCGAAGCTCTCCATCGCCGAACTCGCGGCACGCTGCGGCACGTCGACCACGTCGGTCGTGCGCTTCTGCAAGCGCATCGGCTACGAGCACCTCAAGGACCTGCGCATGGACATGCTTCGCGAGGTCGCCCGAGAGACGTTCGAGACGGCCGGCCTCCCCGAGGTCTCGGGCGACATCGACCGCGACGACCGCCTCGAGGACATCGTGGCGAAGGTCTCGACGGCTGAGACGCTCTCGATCGCCGATACCGCGAAGTCGCTCGACATCGACGCCCTCGAGGCGGCCGTCGACGCGGTCGGCGACGCTCACCGCGTCGACATCTTCGGTGTCGGGGCGAGCTCCTTCGTCGGCCTCGACCTGCAGCAGAAGCTCACCCGCATCGGCCGCACGGCCCTGAACTGGTCGGATCCGCACGCGGCGTGGACCTCGGCGGCGACGCTCGGCCGCGACGCGGTGGCCATCGCCGTCTCCCACAGCGGCAGCACGGTCGACACCGTCGAGTTCCTCGCCATCGCGCGCGCGGCCGGAGCGACCACGATCGCGATCACCAACCACGACGGCTCGCCGCTCGCCGAGCACGCCGACATCGTGCTGACCACTGCGGCACGTGAGACCGGGTTCCGCTCCGGTGCGCTCGGCAGCCGTATCGCGCAGCTCATGGTCGTCGACTGCATCTTCATCGGCGTCGCGCAGGCCAGCTACGACCAGTCGATGGAGGCCATCCGCAACACGTACGCCGCCGTCCACCACCTCCGCGTCCACCGGTGAGCGGGGCGCATCGGGCGCCGGCCGCCCCCGCCTCGCCGTTCATCGCCACCGCCGCGCCGGCGGCGCACGCGATGACCGACCTCCTCCGCCTCGCGATCGCCGTGCTGTCGGCCACCCGCATCCGAACGCCCCGAACGGTCACCACAGGAAGCCGCACCGCATGACTCCGTCCGCCACCGCCCAGCGCTCCACCGTCTCCCCCGGAGACACCCGACTCGCCACCGAGCTCGGCCGACTCCTCGGCACGAGCGGGCCGGATGTCTCGGTCGCCGAGTTCGACCGCATCGTCGCGGGCGTCGACGCCTCCCACGTGCTGCTGACCCCGGCCGTGGTCGTGACCCCGCGCAGTGTCGACGACGTCGCGGCGGTGATGCGGTTCGCGGCCGACGCCGGCCTCGGCGTCACCCTGCGGTCGGGTGGCACCAGCCTGTCGGGTCAGGCCTCGAGCGAGGGGATCCTGCTCGACACGCGCTCGGCGTTCCGCGGCATCCGATCCGAGGACGACGGCCTGCGCGTGCGGGTGCAGCCGGGTGCGACGGTGCGCCAGGTGAACGCGCGACTGCTCCGGTACGGCCGGAAGCTCGGCCCCGATCCGGCCAGCGAGATCGCCGCCACCATCGGCGGCGTCATCGCCAACAACTCGAGCGGCATGGCGTGCGGCACCCACCAGAACAGCTATCGCACCCTTGCGTCGATGACGTTCGTGCTGCCGAGCGGCACCGTCGTCGACACGTCGCATCGCGACGCGGACGCACGGCTCGCCGACGCGGAACCCGAGCTGCACGCCGGCATCGCCCGCCTGCGCGACCTGGTGCGCGGGCGCGCCGACCTGCGCGCCGAGATCGAGCGCCAGTACCGCGGCAAGAACACGATGGGGTACGGCCTCAACTCGTTCCTCGACTTCACCGAACCGGTCGAGATCCTCGCGCACCTGATGGTCGGCAGCGAGGGCACGCTGGGATTCGTCGCCGAAGCCGTCTTCGACACGGTGCCGATCGCGCCGAGCGTCGCCACCGCCCTCGTCGTGTTCCCCTCGCTCCAGGCGGCGACCGGCGTCCTGCCGGTGCTCGTCGGCACGGGCGCCGCCACCCTCGAGCTGATGGACGCCGCCTCGCTGCGAGTCATCCAGGCCGACCCCGCGGCATCCGGGATCGTCGACGACCTCGTCATCGACGGGCACGCCGCGCTGCTCGTCGAGTACCACGGCACCGACGACGCCGACCTCGCCGAGCAGCTCGACCGCGCCGGCGCGGCACTCACCGCGGCCGGCGCACCGGCACTCGATGTGACCCGCGATCCGAAGGAGCGCGCCCGACTCTGGCACGTCCGCAAGGGGCTCTACGCCGCGGTCGCCGGGGCACGCCGGTCGGGCACCACCGCGCTGCTCGAGGACATCGCGGTGCCGGTCGAGCGACTCGCGTCGACGTGCGCCGGGCTGCAGGAGCTGTTCGAGCGACACGGGTACGTCGACGCGGTCATCTTCGGGCACGCGAAGGACGGCAACATCCACTTCCTCCTGACCGAGGACTTCACCGTCGATGGTGCGATCGACCGGCAGGAGCGCTTCACCGAGGAACTCGTGCAGCTCGTGCTCGGCGCGGGCGGAACCCTCAAGGCGGAGCACGGCACCGGCCGGATCATGGCTCCCTTCGTCGAGCGACAGTTCGGCTCCGAGCTGTACGCCGTGATGCGCGAGGTCAAGGAACTCTGCGACCCCGGCGACGTGCTGAACCCCGGCGTACTGCTCACCGAGTCACCGACGGCGCACCTCGAACACCTGAAGCTCACGCCCGCAGTCGAGACCGAAGTCGACCGCTGCGTCGAGTGCGGATACTGCGAGCCGGTGTGCCCGAGCAAGGATGTCACGCTCACACCCCGTCAGCGCATCGCCGTGCGCAGCGCACGCGCCGCCGCCCGGGCCGTGGGCGACACCTCGCTCGACGCCCGCCTCGCCGCCGCCGAGGAGTACGCCTCCGTCGAGACGTGCGCCGCCGACGGCATGTGCCAGACCGCGTGCCCGGTGCTCATCAACACCGGCGACCTGGTGCGCCGACTGCGGGAGCAGGACGCGAACGGGCCGACACGCGCGATCGCGGCGGGCCTGGCCGACGGTTGGCGAACCGTGAGCCGGGGCGCCTCGCTCGCGCTGTCGGCGGCGAAGGCCGTCCCGCCGGTCGCCACGGCGGCGAGCACGATCGGGCGGGCGGTGCTCGGCGATGACATGGTGCCGCGGTGGACACGTGACCTGCCACGCGGCGGAGCGAGACGCGCGCACAGCTCCCCTGCGAGCGGCGACGTCGTCTTCTTCTCAGCCTGCGTCGGCTCGATGTTCGGCCCCGCTGACGGCGGCATCGGCGCGGCGGCCTCGTTCCGGCTGCTCTGCGAACGGGCCGGCGTCGCGCTCGTCACGCCGAAGGGGATCGACGGCCTGTGCTGCGGGACACCGTGGAAGTCGAAGGGCCTTGCGGCGGGCTATCGCACGGCGATCGAGAAGACCGTGCGAGCCCTGCTCGCCGCATCCGATGGCGGCCGGCTGCCGATCGTCTGCGACAACTCGTCGTGCACGGAGGGGCTCGTGCACGCGATCGAGAACACGGCCGAGCTCGACGGCGAACCCGTCTCGCTGCGCATCATCGACGCGGTCGACTTCGCCGCCGAGCACCTGCTGCCGGCGCTCGACATTCGCGAGCGCCTCGAATCGGTCGCGCTGCATCCGACGTGCTCGAGCACCCGGCTGGGTTCCAACGATCACCTCCGGCAACTCGCGCACGCCCTCGCCGCCGAAGCCGTGGTTCCCGATGCCTGGGGCTGCTGCGGGTTCGCCGGCGACCGGGGCATGCTGCACCCCGAGCTGACGGAATCGGCGACGGCCGCTGAGGCGGCGGAACTCTCGGAACGCGGCTTCGACGCGCATGCGTCCTGCAACCGCACGTGCGAGATCGGCATGACCCGCGCGACCGGGGCGCCGTACGTGCACATCCTCGAGCTCCTCGAGCGCGCCACTCGCTGAGCGGCGGGTCGCGGTCACGGCCAGAGGAAGGCCCCTGACTCCTCGATGACCCGTCGTTCCAACCCCGATGGAGCACGCTCGGCGACGGCCACGACGGCCACGACGGGCTCGACGCGCAGGGGCGTGCGACTCAGTCGAGCTCCTGCGCGACCCACCCGGGGGTCTCGATCCTGACGACGGAATCTCCGACCAGCGTCTGCAACGCCGCCTCCAGCGAGGCGAGCCCCGAGGCACCGATCTCGCGGGCGAACGATTCGCGCAGCTCGTCGAACAGGGCCTCGCCGGCCCGCATCACCTCGAACCCCAACGGCGTGACGTCGAGGCGCTTCCGGCGGGCGTCCGCGGGATCGGCCTCGCGGTCGACGTATCCGCGCTCGACCAGGACCGCGATCGTCTTGGCCGCCGCCTGCTTCGACACCGACATGCGTCGCCCGAGCTCGGAGGCGCTGTCCGCGCCATCGGCGATCGCGCGCATGGCGAAATCGTGCACGGGCCGCACGTCGGGGTAGCCCTGGGCCGCCAGCCCTGCGACCACCTCGTCGACCATGCGCCGATACGCGCCGAGGAGGAGCAACGCCAGCTCGGCACCCGATCGCGACATGAGCCAAGCCTACGTTCACGACCGCGTACCGAACGACAACCATGTTGTCTATGATGGACAACATGGTTGACCATCCAAGGAAAGGCGAAACCGAGAACATGGACATGAACACGGACACCACGACGTCGGCCCCGACCGTGACCGGCATCGCGCACCACACGGCCGGCGTCAACGGCACCGCCCTGCATTACGTGTCGGCCGGCACGGAAGGTTCGCCGGTGCTCCTGGTGCACGGCTTCCCCGAGACCTGGTGGGCGTTCCACAAGCTGATCCCCCTGCTCGCCGGGCGGCATCGGGTCTTCGCGGTCGACCTGCGCGGCTTCGGCGACTCCGCGAACGACGGCGACGACTTCAGCAGCGCGACCGCCGCGGAGGACCTGCACCGACTCATCGCGCACCTGGGCGTCGGCCCGGTCCACCTCGCGGCACAGGACATCAGCGGCAGCGCCGTCTTCCGCCTCGCGGCAACGCATCCGGAGGATGTCATCAGCCTCACCGCGACCGAGATGGGCCTGGCCGGATTCGGGCTCGAAGGATTCGCGGATGTCACGCACGGCGGTTCGTGGCACATCGGCGTGCTCGCCGCCCCGGGGATCGCGGACCTCCTGTTCACCGGACGGGAACGAGAGCTGCTCGGCACGTGGGCATTCCCGTCGATGACGGCGGTGCCGGGCGCCATCGGCGAGGAGGACCTCGACGAATTCGCTCGCACCTACGCGCGACCGGGCGGCTGGCGCGGCGCGGTCGGACTGTATCGGTCGATGCTCGCGGAGGGCGACGAGCTCAGGGAGCTCGCGACATCCCACCCGCTGCGCATGCCGGTGCTCGCGGTCGGCGGATTCGGCGGCCCGTTCACCGAGGCGACCATGCGGCAGGTCACCGAGGGCGAGGTCACGTCGGTCCTGCTCGAGGGCGTGGGGCACTACGTCGCGATGGAGGCGCCCGACGCGCTCGCCCGGGCGATCACCGAGTTCCTGGAGCGCGTCGACCGAGATGCGGGCCCTGTCGGATCGCAGCCTGGTCGTTCGTGGCAGTGGTGAGAGGCCTCCGCGGGGGCGCCCCGGGAAGGGAACCACGGCCATGAAGCTCATCACCAACACCCAGATCACCGTCGACGGCGTGATGCAGGCGAACGGCGGCAACAATCCGGAGTTCGATCCGGGCTTCGAGCGCGGCGGGTGGGCGCTGCCGCTGGGCGATGAGGAGTCCGACGCGTACATCGGCGACTGCTACCTGCGCGCCGACGCGTTCCTGTTCGGCCGGCGCACCTTCGAGCTCTTCGCCGGGTACTGGGGTGTGCGCGACGACTTCGACAGCCCGTTCGTGAGCTCGCTGAACACGCGACCGAAGTACGTCGCCTCGAACACCATCACCGACCCCGAGTGAGCCGACACGACCGTGCTCTCGGGAGACCTCGAAGCGCGCATTCGTGAGCTCAAGGCGAAGCCGGGCGGAGAGCTGCAGGTGCACGGGAGCGGGCAGCTGATCCGCTGGCTGCTCGAACGCGAGCTCGTCGACGAGCTGACCCTGATCGTCTGCGCGGGCACACGACTGTTCCCCGACGAGGGGAAGGACTTCGCCCTCGAGCTGCTGGAATCGCGGCGGTTCCCGACGGGCATCCTGGCGCAGACCTACCGTCCGAACGGCCGCCCGCGGTACGCGTAGCCGGCATCCGTGAACCGCATCCGGGCGGTGCGAGGTGTGCAGCGCTCCCCCGGCGCTCACCCGAGCCCGGCGCGCTCCTCTGCGGCATCCGTCTCGCCCGAGACCGGGCGGCTCGACAGGCCGACCGACCCTGCGCCCGCACTCTTCGAGGTCGCGGCCGCCACCGCGACCGACTCGTCGACGTCGGGGTACTGCGGGCGAAGCTGCACGGCCTGCCGGCGTCGATGCTCGCGCTTGGCCTTGCGTGCGGCGGCGACGAGGTTCAACGCCTCGACGAGGATGGCGAACGCCATCGGCGCGTAGATGAGCGCCTTGTCGATCTTGACGCCGAAGCCCTCGGCGATGAGGAACACGCCGATGAGCAGGAGGAACGACAGCGCGAGCATCTTCACCGTGGGGTGCCGGTTCACGAACGTGAAGATGAACCGCGCCGCGAACAACATGATCCCGAACGAGAGCACGACCACGGTGATGATGACGAGGAGGTTCTCGGTCATGCCGACCGCCGTGATCACCGAGTCGAGCGAGAACACCATGTCGAGCACCAGGATCTGCGCGATGACCGAGCCGAACGTGATCTTCTTGGGCGCCGAGCCGTGCTCCTCCTCGGCTCCCTCGAGCTTGTGATGGATCTCGGTGACCGCCTTGTAGACCAGGAACAGGCCACCGGCGATCAGGATGAAGTCCTTCACCGAGAAGCCCATGCCCCAGAGTTCGACGATGTCGTCCTTCAGGGTGATGATCCACCCGGCGAAGAACACGAGCACGACCCGCATCACCATGGCCAGGGTGAGCCCGAGGTTCCGTGCCCGGGCCTGCTGCTCCTTCGGGAGCTTCGACGCGAGGATCGAGATGAAGATGACGTTGTCGACGCCGAGCACGATCTCGAGCACGAACAGCGTCAGGAAGACGGCGATGAGGTCGGGGGTGAAGGCGAAGGAGAAGTCCACCCGCCCATGCTAGGTCGGATGGCCGAGCGGATGCCGCGTGCGGTTCATTCCGTCTCGGATGCCGCGTGGGCGTGGCACAGCCGCCGACGCACCCAGCCCGCGGCATCCGTCTGCGCGAGCTCACCCGAACGGACCAGCCGCACGAACTCGATCGCCTCGTCGCTGAGCCGGCCGTCCGGGCTGTCGGGCGAATCCCGCAGCACGTGCACGACGAGCCAGCGCGTGATGGTGCCACCGAGGCGGGCGGCCACTGCGACGGTACCGGCGAAGTGCCGCGCCTGCCCTTCGGTGTCGTCGTCGAGCGTCGGGTGGAATCCTCGACCGCGAAGCCGATTGCGACCACCGGATGCCGCGTCCGTCAGCCAGAGCGGTCCTCGACGCACCCCGGCCGCACGCCCCAACTCCTTGAGGAACCGTCGACTCGAGTACCCGCGCTCGGCGAGGCGGTCGATCGATTCGGCGAGGGCGGTGCAGGCGTCCATCACGTCAGGGTATGTCGGCCACCGGCAGTCGTGGCTACGCGAACGGACGCATCCGCTTCTAGGCTTCGCTCATGACCCGTTCGACCATCACCGACCCGCACGCCCCCGAGCCCGTGGGCCCGTACTCCCATGCCGCGGTGAGCGGCACCGGAGCCCTGTACCTGTCGGGCCAGACGCCGATCGACCCCGCGAGCGGCTCCCTGGTCGAGGGCGATGTCGAGGAGCAGACGCGCCGCGTCTTCGCGAACCTGCAATCGGTGCTCGCCGCGGCGGGCCGAACCTTCGACGACGTGGTCAAGGTGAACGTGTACCTCGTCGACATGGACGACTTCGCCGCCATGAACCGCGTGTACGCGACGGTGTTCGCCGCCCCGTATCCGGCTCGGACGACGGTGGCGGTCGCCGGGCTGCCGCTCGGCGCCCGAGTCGAGATCGAGCTCGTCGCGTAACGCCATGAACGCCGACTCACCGGCATCCCGCCGCTCACCGGCATCCCGCGACGCACCGGCATCCCGCGACGCACCGGCATCCCGCGACGCACCGGCATCCCGCCGTATCGAACTGAACCTGCACAAGCCGTGGTTCTCGCTCGTTGCGGGGATCAGGCCGACCGTCGTGGTCGGCGGACGAGGCCAGCCGGCGCAGTGGGGAGTCGGCACGTGGAAGGTTCCGGCCGACGAGACGGTCATCGTGAAGGTGTTCCTGTTCAACCGGGTCTGGCGCTTCGGCAGGGCCGAGTTCGCCCTGAGCCCGGAGCATCCGCCCGCGCTCGTGTACCGCGCACCGGTGCTCCCGTTCCTGCCCGGTCGGCTTCGTCTGCGGTAGGGCTCACGAGCGCGTGCGAGCCGGCGGTCGGTGTCGGCGGACGGCGGCGTGCCGCCGTCCGCGGCGCCGGACCGGTCGGCCCGGCGCCAGCATCGGCCTGCCTGAGGCGACGGATGCCTCGACCGGTCGACTTGTCCTCCACAGGGGCCCGTCGGGGCGAGTTCTCCACAGGTAGAATTGCTGATCACCGGTGCTTTTCGCGCTCGATCGAATGTCGGTGGGTGGGTGCAGGATCGAAGCATGGAACAGCCCCCGCACCAGCAGCAGGTGCCGTTGGCGTTGGTCGCGCTCGAGCGTGACGTCGCGGCGCTGCGTGAGGTGTGGGCGGGCTCGATGCCCGCGTTCGGTGCCATCGGCGGCGCTGCGCAGGTCGAGATCGAGCAGATGAGCGACGCCGGGCTCGTGCAGGTCACCGACGCGCTCGCGAAGACGCGCCGCGACATCGAGGTGCTGCTCGCCACGGTCGCCGCCGAGGTCACGAAACGATCCGGGCCCGAGTTCGGCGATGTCGGGCTCGCGAAAGCGCACGGCTTCCACAACCCGGCCCGGCTGATCGCCGCGTCCACCGGGGCGTCCCGCGCCGACGCACAGCGACTGATCGCCGTCGGCACCGCCACCGCGCAGCGGCAGACGTTCACCGGTGAGCGGCTGCCGTCGCGGCACCCGCACGTCGCCGCAGCCCTGGAATCTGGTCGCATCGGTGTCGAGGCGGCATCCGCGATCACCCAGATGCTCGACCGCGCATCAGCGAGGGCCGTCTCGTCCAAGGCCGACATCGTGGAAGCGGCGCTCGTCGACCTCGCCGCACGGGTTCCGCTCGACCTGCTCAACCGCGGGGTCCGCGAGGCCGAAGCGCGGCTCGATCCCGACGGCGTCGAACCGCGCGAAGAACACCTCCGCATGGAGCGGTCCCTCACGATCCGTGAAGACGGGCACGGCATGCTGCACCTGCACGCCCGCCTCGACCCCGAAACCGCCGCCCCCATCAAGACCGCGATCGAAGCCCTCGTCACCGACACCCTCCGCCACCGCGAACCCGGCGAACCCGGCCCGGCACCGGTCGTGGACGACCGACGGTCGATCCCGCAGATCCAGGCCGACGCCCTCGCCGCCATCTGCCGCCACTCCCTGGGGTGCGAGCAGACCCTCACCCCGCTCGCGAAGACCACGGTCGTGGTGCGCCTCGACCACGACACCCTCATTACCGGGCTCGGGCACGCACGCATCGACGGCATCGACCAACCCATCTCCGCCCGCACCGCCAGGCGCATGTCCGCCGACGCCGAACTCATCCCCGCCGTCCTCGGCGGCGACAGCCTCCCCCTCGACCTCGGCAGAACCGCCCGCCTCTTCACCAAAGCCCAGAGACTCGCGCTCGCCGAACGCGACGGCGGCTGCGCGTCCTGCGGTCAGAACATCACCTACGTCGACGCACACCACATCAACTGGTGGGAACGCGACACCGGCCCCACCGACCTCACCAACGGAGTCCTCCTCTGCACTCCCTGCCACCACATGATCCACCGCGACGGATGGCAAATCCACGCGAACCCATCCGAGATCTGGTTCACCCCGCCACCACACATCGACCCCGAGCAGGTTCCACGACTCGGCGGCCGCGCACGATTCGAGGTGCGTGAGGGCAGGGCGGCATGACACGGCACGCCGGGGCACCGCCCAGGGCTCGCCCCGAGCGCACCCGAGGCTCGCCGTGCTGTCGCCCGAGGCTCGCCGTGGCGCGCCCGGGCTCGCCATGGCACCACCCGGGCTCGCCATGGCACCACCCGGGCTTGCCATGGCACCACCCGGGCTCGCCATGGCACCGCCCGACGCTCGCCATGGCACCGCCCGATGCTCGCCATGGCGCCCCGCGAGGCTCGCGATGCCACCGCCCGAGGCTCGTCGCGGCGCCCCACGGGCGAGGCGCCGGCGGATCAGTACGTCTGCGCGACGATCGCCTGCGCGACCTCCGGGGCGCGGTCGCCCTGGATCTCGTACAGCGTGCCGCCGAGGCTCAGGTACACGGTCGACGCGCGTCCGTCGCCACTGCCACTGCCGCTGCCGATGACCAGTGCCTCCGCGTCCCGGGGCGCATCGGCGAGCTCGAGCGGGCTCAGCGCGACATCCGCATCGGGTTCGCTGTAGCGATCGAAGAGCGGTGAGAGGCCGCGCGCCGCCGTGATCGTGAGCCACCAGAGCTGCGTCCCGTCATCGGCCTCGAGTTCGCACGTGAACGCGCGCGCCGCAGCACCGACCGCCCCGGCGAACGACATCGGCGGCTCGGTGGTCGGGTCCGACGCGGTGTACTCGACGACCGCGCCGGCCGGCAGCTGCAACGCAGCCACGATGCCCTGCTCGTCGAGTCCGCCGTTGCAGATCGCATCCGCCTGTCGGAGCTCGAGGGCCGGCCAGTCGAGCTGGTCGGGCGTCGCCTGCTGCAGCGTCGTGAACGCGGCCTCCGCCACGTCGGCCAGGCGGTCGACGATCACGTCGGCGCCCAGCCCGGCGAACCGGCCGCCGGTCGAGGTCAGCGCGGCAGCGCTGATGCTCGCGACCACCCAGCTGTCGCCGACCGGCGCCGAGATCGACCACCCGGGGTCGCCGCCCGCGACGGATGCCTCGACGCCCGCGATCTCCCGGGTCACGTCCGATGGCGCATCACCGAGCTGGATGGGGACCCACTGGTCGGCAGCCCCGGGCAGCACGTCGATGCGCAGGTAGGCCCAGTCGCTCGGCGCGTTGTACTCCGGCATGCCGCCGCCGACCCGCCACGAACAGGGCAGGCCGCCCGCACCCTCGAGCAGCACGGCGTCGAAGACGTCGAGCCGATTCGCTGCGGCGACCGGTTCGACCGGCACGCCGTCGGCACCCTCGAGCGCCGCGGCCACGAGGTCGACGGTCACGAGGTCGTCGCAGGTGAGTGGGCCGGATGCCGCGGGCGTCGGTTCCGGCGACGCGGTCGGTGTGGGCGTCGCCACGGGGGCGGGCACGGAGCATCCGGTCAGGGCCGACAGGAGGGCGAACGCCGTGACGGCGACGGCGATGTTCTGGCGCACGCCACGAACCTATCCGGCCATCGCCGGTTGGAGGACCGAGGATCGCGCACGATCGCGACATCCGCGTCGGCTCGCGCCCTCGATCGCCCGATCGCCCCGTCGACCTCGGTCGGGCCGCGCCAAGATCCGTGCGGCACACGGATGCCGCGCCGACCCGGCACGCGTAGCTTCACGCCCATGACACCCGAATCCGGCAGGCCCGCCCTCGAGGGGCCCACCACAGCATCAGCGTGGTTCGATCGCATCCCGCCGTGGGCGCGTATCGCGGTGCCCGTCGCCGTCGTCGCGGGCGGCACGGCCGTGGTCGCGAGCCTCATGGCGGCGGGATCGTCGCCACCGGCGACCCCCGAGGCCCTGTGCGGTTCGGCCGTGACGGTGCACCTCGAATCACGCGGGCATTCCGACATCGATGTGGCCCGATCGTTGCAGCTCACCACGGCGGGCGACGCCCAGCGCGTGTCGGGCACCGTGACCTTCTTGGATGACGCCGGCGCCGACCATCATGCCGCGCTCCGGTGCATGGTCCGGTCCGACGGCGAGGTGCTTCGCGTCACGAGCGTGCGCGTCTCGGAGTGAGCGGGTCGGTGCACCGTCGGTGGTCGGGTGCACAATGGGGTGCACGCCGGGAGGAACGATGGCCGAGGTACTGCTCTTCCACCACGCACTGGGGCCCACCGATGGGTTCGACGCCTTCGCGAATGAGTTGCGTCAGGCGGGCCACACCGTGCACGCGCCCGACCTCTTCGAGGGCCGCACCTTCGACACCATCGAAGCGGGTGTCGCCTACGCCGGCGACGTCGGCTGGGGTGAGATCATGGCACGCGGCGAGCGCGCGGCCGAGTCGCTGCCGAACGAACTCGTCTACGCCGGGTTCTCGCTCGGCGTCATGCCCGCGCAATGGCTCGCCCAGAACCGTACCGGCGCACAGGGCGCGCTGTTCTTCTCCTCCTGCGTCCCCGTCGCGGAGTTCGGCGAGTGGCCGGCCGGCGTGCCGGCGCAGGTCCACGGGATGGACGCCGATCCGATCTTCATGGAGGAGGGCGACGTCGACGCCGCCCGCGACCTCGTCGAGTCGGCCGACGACGCCGAGCTCTTCCTCTACCCCGGCGACCAGCACTACTTCGCCGACTCCAGCCTGCCGAGCTACGACGCCGACGCGACGAAGCTCCTCACGCAGCGCGTGCTCGACTTCCTCGCGAAGCTGGGTTGACGTGTCTGCCCTCGACCGCGGTCACACGCCCGCGCATCGAGGCGGCACCGACTCGGCCCCCTGGCCGCCGAGATCCCGCACCCGGCAGATTCGTGCGGAGACCCGTCAGCTCTCGACGACCTCGACCCGGGGCTCCACGCCGAGGTAGTCGGCGTAGCGGCCGGCGGCATCGTGAATGGAGTCCAGCTCGCGCCGACGCAGGTCGCGCAGCGGGTGCAGCGCGAACGTGACCGCCTTCGCGGTGACCGTACGCCGCATGCCGGCGACGAGCTGGGCGTCGACCAGGGCGATGCCGATGGCGGTCTCGCGGCCACGCGGCGCGAGCCCATCGGCGTCGATCACCATGCGTGAATCCTGGTAGCCGCGGTACATCTCGTCGAGCAGCTGCAGCAGGTGACCGGCCGGGTCGACGGAATCGGGGGCGCCGCCGCCGGGTGCGTGCCAGAACGTGCGTCCGTCGTGCTCGAACGAGGCGAGCCGGTCGGCGGCGCCCGCGATCCCGCGGCGCACGTCGGTCAGGGTGAGCGTGGCCCAGTAGGCGAGATCCCGCTCGGTGGCGGGACCGTGCGACGTGAAGTACCGCACGGCGAGCTCGGCGAGGGCCTCATCGCGGTCGAGCCGCCGCGGGTCGGGCACCCGATCGGCGAACAGCGCGTACGTGTGCTCGCCGTCGCGCGGCACGCCGCTGCACACCTGCGCGCGCAGTTCGAGGCCCGCGAGCAGCAGCATGAGCTGCTGGCCCGTGACGTCCATCCCGCGCTCGGCCAGCGCGTCGGCGAGGTCGCCCCGCGTGCGGTCGGGGCTCTCCGCGAGGATCGACATCACGGCATCGGTCAGTTGCGACATCCGTTCGGCCATCGGCCGCAACTGCTGGTCGACGACCGGCAGCACCCTCGGCGCGGTGAGTTCGAGCAGCCACCCCGCGTCATCCGCGTGCACGTAGTGCCAGGTCGGCCGCAGCACGTGGGTGCGCAGCACGCGGCCGCTCGCGATCGCCTCGGCGAGGTCGTCGTGGCGGGGCGCGGCGGTGCGCGTGGCCACCGCCCATGCCGATTGCGACGGATTCTCCGCCTGCACGGCGAGCAGCGAGGACACCACCTGCTCCGCACCCGCGACCGGGGCGGCGAGCAGTTGCGAGTGCAGTCGCCAGCGTGCGATGTCGCGATCGGAGGTCATGCCCGAGCATCCTCCAGGTGCGGCGCGCCATGGCTCAGCACCTTGACCACGAGGTTGTGCCGGCGAAGCGTGCGGATGGTGCGCGCGACCTCGTCGGACGTTCGCCCGAGCGCACGCTCGTTCACGACCACGAGCACGTCGCCCGCCCGGAGCGTCTCGAACAGGCGGGCGAGGCGCTGCTCCCACGACTCGGGCACCTCGGGCGTGGGATACCGGAAGTCGAGGATCTGCACGCCGAACCGCGTCAGGTCGTTGCGCTGCTCGAGGATCGGCGGCATGTCGTCGCGCGGCACCACGAGGCCGACGAGCCGCGACCCCTCGGGCCGCGCCTTCCACCAGTCGTGGTTTCGCTGCAGCTCCTCGAAGCACTCGGGACAGCCGATGGCGTGATGTCCGGGCTCGTGCGCGGCGGCAGGCACATCCGGGTTCGTCGGCGTCGTGGCATCCGTCGTCGAACCGATCGGGTGATCACCCATGTCGAAACCCCTTCGCGTCGACGTCCATTCTCGCGCAGGACGAAGCGGCGGTCACCGCCGACGTGGGCATCGATCGTTCGGCTCAGGCGTGACCCGCGAGGAACCGGCTCAGCACCGGCACGAGCATCGCCGGCTTCATCATGGGCGTCGCGTGATGCGCGCCGGGAACGACCTGGTGCTCCGCGCCGACGTGCGCCGCGAGCGCCGCGCCCCCGCTCTGCATGAACGGCTCGCCCCTGCCGCCCACGAGCACGAGCGCCGGCACGTCGAGCGCCGCCCACCGACTGGTGGTGAGCGGCGTGCCGTCCTGCAGGCCGGCGCACAGCCGCACGTCGTAGACCGTGGTCGGCGCCATCGCGACCATCGACCGCCAGATCGGCACCATGAGCCTCATCGCGGCCACCATGGATCGCGATACGCCGATCGCCGCCGTGTTGAACTCGGCGACGGCCTGCGCGTCGCGCCCCTCGCCCACCAGGCGGGAGAGGCGGTCGGCGAGGTCGCGGGGCACCGGCGGGCGACGGTCGTCGACGATCACCGGCGCCTCGTACGCGACGACGCGCGAGATCTTCGAGGGCAGCGCGGCCGCCGCGTCGAGCGCGAGCACCGCGCCGGAGGAGGCGCCGAACAGCGCGGCCGTTCCACCGTGCGCGTCGATGAGCGCCTCGATGTCCTCCACCTCGCGGGCGATCGCCCAGTCGCCCGCGTCGGTGCTGGCGCCGCGTCCACGGCGGTCGTAGTTCACGACCGTGAACGACGCCGCGAGGAACGCGGCGAGCCGGCGGTTGTCGGACCGGTCCGACAGGGCCTGCGCGACGAGCACGACCAGCGGGCCGGCTCCCGATCGCTCGTACGCGATCGTGGTGCCGTCGGCCGAGACGACCGTTCCCTCGGCGCGGCCGGTCGCGGCATCCGTCTTCGTCTTCATCGTCATCACTCCGTTCCTGGACGGGACAGGGTTCGTGCGTCGCGCGGCGTCGCCGACCGAGGCGGGATCATGCGTCCGCCGCCTCGGCGAGCGCGGCCTCGAGTCGCTCGAGGGCGTCGGTGAACCCCTCGACCATGCCGATCGCCTCGGCCGCCTCGAGCTGCTCGGCTGCGGCGAACGCGACGACGATCGTGACCGACGTCCGGCCGCCCTCGGCGCCGATCTCCACGGTCGTCGGCATCTCACTGCCCTCGACGGGCACGCCCGAGGGATCGGCGACGGCGTCGTCGAACTCCAGCCGGCGCGGCGCGTCGACGACGCGGTACACGGCCCTCCCCCAGTGCTCATCGTCGAGCTCGTGCTCGCCGTCGGGGCGCAGCCGGTAGCGCCAGAGCCCGCCCGGGCGCACGTCGAGCTCGAAGATGTCGACGAACCAGCCGTGCGGCCCCCACCAGCGCCGCAGGTGGGCCGCCTCGGTCCAGCAGCGCCACACGAGGTCGGCGGATGCCCCGTAGTCGCGTTCGACGATGAGCCGGCGTCCCTCGACGTCCTTGGTGACCCTACTCGTCATCGGGCTCGCCCTCCTGCGTCTCGAGCTCCAAGAGGTAGGCGTCGAGCCGGTCGACCCGGGTCTCCCAGACCTGGCCGAACGTGTCGAGCCACGCCTCCAGCGACCGGAACGGCGCCGGCAGCAGGTGGTAGACGCGCGACTGGGCCCGCCGGTCGGCGCGCACCAGGCCGGCCTCGGCGAGGATCCTGAGATGCCTCGAAGTCTGCGGCTGGAGGAGCGACAGTGTCTCGGCGATCTCGCCGACGGGTCGGCCCCCCTCGCGCAGCAGCTCGACGATGCGCAACCGGTTCGGTTCCGCGAGCGCGGTGAGCACCTCGAGGTCGAGCGCCGGGGCGTTCGTCGCGGCGCTCATCGGGGCCGTCCGGTGGTCGCGGCGGCCGGGCGAGCGGATGCCGCAGCCGCTTCGTCATCGGCCGCGTCGGCGTGACGCCGCAGCCGAAGCGCGGCGGCACCGAGCGCGGCGATCCACACGGCGTCGACGGCCAGGAGGAACCGTCCCTGCCAGCCGACCGGGACGTCGGGTCCGAGCTGCCCGGCCTCCGACATGAGCACGCCCAGGCTCACGGTGAGCAGGAGGGCGGCAACGACGGTCAGCACCGCGCCGAGGATGAGCAGCCGGCGGAGCCGGCGCCACTGCGGGCTGCGCCGCGGCAGCGAGATCGCCAGGATGACAGCGGCCAGTGGCAGCCCGTCGAAGAGCACGGGGCCGATCGAGTGGAGGGTGCCGCTGAGGGTGGCCTCGGAGGGCGGTGCGATCGCCGGGTCGGCCGGGAACACGGCGGCGACGAGGCATCCGATCGCGGCGAGCAGGAGGGCGATCAGGGCGATGCGACCGGGCCAGGTCGTGACCTGCGACGCGAGGGCGATGACGAGCCCGGCGCACCCGGCGCCGAGCGCCAGGAATGCGATGGTCATCACCCAGCCCGACGGCCCGAGCGCGAGCTCGCTCGGCGGTTGCCACGAGGGGTCGACGCCGGGCTGCACCAGATGTGCGACGACGAAGAGCACCAGGAATCCGACGCCGCCGAGCACGGCCACCCCAGCGGGCACGCGGCGGATGCGAGCTGGTGTTGGAGCGCTGTGTGTGGTCATGACGTTAGAATACACCGTCGTATATATACACGCAAGTAGATATTTGCGCTACGACCTCGCCTCGAGGGCGAGCCGCCCGGCGAGCAGCACATAGGTCGCGGCGAAGGTGCGGCGCAGCCACGCCATCACTCGCGGTCGGCCGATCACCTGCCGGCGCATCGTCGCGGCGAAGACGCCGTAGACGGCGAACACCACGAAGGTGACCGCCATGAACACGAGGCTCAGCCAGATCATCGTCAGCGTCGCATTCGCCGCGGTCGCCGGAACGAACTGGGGAAGGAACGCGAAGAAGAAGATGGTCAGCTTCGGGTTCAGCAGGTTGATGAGCACGGCCGTGCCCGTCACCCGCCAGAAGGAGACCGGGGTGCCGTCGGCATCGACCTCGATCGCCGAACGATCGCGAACCGTCTGCCATGCGAGGAGCAGCAGGTACGCGACGCCGAGCCACTTCACCACCTCGAACGCGAGCGCACTGGCGTGCAGCAACGCGGCGAGACCCATGATCGCGGCGACCATGTGCGGAACGACCCCGAGCGTGCACCCGAACGCCGCGATGAGGCTGGCGCGCCGGCCGCGTGCCAGGCCGGCGCCGATCGTGTACACCGCGCCGGTGCCCGGGGTTGCGACCACCACCAGCGTCGTCAGCAGGAATGCCACGGTCATCGGGATGCCTCCTCGTTCGCGTTCCTCGATCCTGCCGCGGCCGCCGGAATGACGCCAGCCCGTCGGCCGAGGCTGCGCCTGCCGGCCCGATCGAATTAGCCTTGACTCATATAAGCTCTCGCTAATACAATCGACCGCATGCACGCGTTCGATGTCCTGGGCGACCCGGTGCGCCGGCGCGTGCTCGAACTGCTCGCCGACGGCGAACGCAGCGCGGGCGAACTGACCGAGGCCGTGATGCACGAGTTCGGCATCACCCAGTCGGCCGTGTCGCAGCACCTGCGCGTGCTGCGCGAGAGCGGCTTCGCCTCCTCGCGCGCCGAGGGCCCGCGACGCGTCTACTCCTTCGAGGCAGAGGGGATGCGGCAGGTGGACGAGTGGATGACGCCGTTCCGGCGGTACTGGACCCCGCGACTGCTCGCGCTCGAGACCGAGATCGCCCGCGGCAGGCGGGCCGAGCGAGCGAGCGACGACGAACCGCAGAACACGAAGGAGAAGGAGGAACGGGAATGAGCGAGTACGCGGCCGAGGCCGACCGCCTCATCACCGAGGCGCGGCGATCGGTGACCATCGAGAAGCAGGATGCCGCGGCCGCCACCGTGCTGACCGCGAGTCATCTCTACCGCACCGACATCGACGACCTCTGGAACGCGATCGTCGACCCGCAACGCCTCGCGCGCTGGTTCGGACCCGTGAGCGGCGACTTCCGCGTCGGCGGCAGCTACGCCGTCGAAGGCAACGCCTCGGGAACGATCCGCACCTGCGACGCTCCCACCGGATTCACCGCGACCTGGGAGTTCATGGGCGGCACGAGCGAGCTCACCGTCACGCTCGCGCCCGAGGGCGATGCCACGCGCCTGACGCTGCAGCACTCCGGCGAGGTGCCGTACGAGTTCTACGACCAGTTCGGCCCGGGTGCGACGGGCGTCGGGTGGGACAACGCCCTGCTCGGACTCGCGGCATACCTCGCCTTCGACACCGAGGCGCCGGTCGAGTCGACCGAGTGGGCGACGTCGAGCGAGGGCCTCACGTTCATCCGTTCGTCGGCGACCGCGTGGGGCGACGCCGCCATCGCCGCCGGCGAGCCCGACGAAGTCGCGCGGGCATCCGCCGAGCGCACCGCCGCGTTCTTCTCCGGCGCCGGGCAGGTCTAGGGTTCCGCGGCGCACGCGAGCACCGGAGCGCCGTCCCGCACCCGCCCGCCCGACCCGGCCCGCGAGCGGGTGCGGGACGGCGGCGTGCACGGAATGCCCGGCCGCAGGACGTAGGGTCGATTCACCGTCTTTACCCTGCCTCGAGAGGAGCACGCCTGCCATGAGCAGCGACGCAGCCCTGGATGTCTTCGACCGTCGCGAGTCGGAGGTGCGCGGATACATCCGCGCGTTCCCGACCGTGTTCGACCGTGCGACCGGTTCGACGCTCGTCGACGCCGACGGACGCGAGTACCTCGACTTCTTCGCGGGGGCCGGCGTGCTCAACTACGGGCACAACAACCCGGCGTTCACGCGCGCCCTCATCGAGTACCTCGAGCACGACGGCATCATCCACGGCCTCGACATGGCCACGTCCGCGAAGAAGGCGTTCATCGAGGCCTTCGAACGGTTCGTGCTCGAACCGCGCGGACTCGACTACAAGCTGCAGTTCACCGGGCCGACCGGTGCGAACGCCGTCGAGGCGGCACTCAAGGTCGCCCGCCGGGCGACCGGCCGTTCCACCGTGGTGGCGTTCACGAACGCGTTCCACGGCCTGAGCCTCGGCGCGCTCGCCGCGACCGGCAACAGCCACTACCGCGGGGCGGCGGGCGTCGGCCTCGACGACATCGCGCGCCTGCCCTACGACGGATACCTGGGACCGGATGTCGACACGCTCGACCTCCTCGAGAAGATGCTCGACGACCGGGGTTCGGGCCTCGACCTTCCGGCCGCGGTGATCGTCGAGGCCGTGCAGGGCGAGGGCGGCATCAACGTCGCGAGCGCACCCTGGCTGCAGCGGCTCCGCGAGATCACGGCCGCTCGCGGCATCCTGCTCATCCTCGATGAGATCCAGGCCGGCGTCGGCCGCACCGGCACGTTCTTCGCCTTCGAGCACGCGGGCATCGTGCCCGACCTCGTCACCGTCTCGAAGTCGATCTCGGGTTCGGGACTGCCGATGTCGCTCGTGCTGCTGCGCCCCGACGTCGACGTGTGGAAGCCCGGCCAGCACACCGGCACCTTCCGAGGCAACAACCTCGCCTTCGTCTCCGCACGCGTCGCGCTCGAGACCTACTGGGCCGACTCCGCGTTCACCGAGGCCATCGCGGCGAAGGCGGGGGTTCTGCACGATGAGCTCGAGCGCATCGCCGCCGACCACCGCGACCAGGGCCTCGTCGTGCGCGGCCGCGGCCTCTTCCAGGGCCTCGCGTGCGATTCCGACCGCAGCCTCGCCGGCCGCATCTCGGCCGAGGCGTTCCGCCGCGGGCTCGTGATCGAGACCTCGGGCGCCTTCGACGAGGTGCTGAAGTTCCTGCCGGCACTCACGATCTCGGAGGAGGAGCTCGGCCGGGGTCTGGCCATCGTGCGCGCGAGCCTCGACGCCGTGCTCGCGACCGGCTGACCCGGGCGCACGCGCGCCGGCCGCTCAGTCCCCGCTCGCCGACGAGGTGTCGCGCGTCGCGATCCAGTACACGGTGTACGAGTAGCCCGAGACGATCACCGTGCCCAGCACGATCTCACCCCCGAGCCGCGCCGCGTCGGCCGCCGTCGACACGGTCAGGTAGCCGTTCTTGATGGGGAACATCAGGCCGGTCGGCAGGCCCTTGATGCCGTTGACGCGGAGCTGCGCGACCGTCTCGGCGAGGGCCTCCTCGAGGCCGCGCATGATGTAGGACTTCTTGTAGAGCGTCATGCCGAGGCTGGCCCGGAACTCGCGGAACAGGAGCAGTTTCGGGCTCAGGATCGAGTGCACCTGTTCGTGGAACCTCGCGAGGTTCTGCTCGGCGACCGTGCCCTGCGTCGAGTACCAGTAGTCGCCGTACCGGTTGGTGCCGCCGTGGCCGGCGGGCTTCGATGCTTCGCCCCTGACCGTCGCCTTGTGGAACCGCGCTCGCTCGCCGGCGTTCGCGACATCGGCGGCGACGTCGGCGGCGGCGGTGTCGGCGGATGCCGCGGCGTCTCCTGCGACCCCGAACCGCGTCGCGGCCTTGCGGCCGAGCTCGTCGGCGGCCTCGTCGCCGACCACCGTCGCCGCCCGGGCGCGGAACGCGCCGAGCGCCTCGGGAGTCCGCATCGCCCCGAGGGCCCGCGCGCTCGGACGCACCGCCCGCGCGAGCGGCCCGAGCTCGAGGCCGAGCGACAGGGCGTCGATGACCACCCACGTGAGCGTCGGCTCCTTCAACGAGATGTCGGCGACGGATTCCTCGACCGCGACGTTCTCGGCGGCGGACTCGGTGCGGTACTCCGAGATGCTGCCTGCGAGGTTGCCGGCTCCCCACGCGGCCGCGACCGCCATGCCGACGGCCGGGGTGAACACGAGGCCCGCGACCACGGAGGTCACGATCGCGAGCGCGACCTTCACCCAGCCGAGGAAGGTCTCGTCGGACTCGATCTCGGCGATGCGACGTCGCACGGCTCCGATGAGCACCGGGTCCTCGACCCCGAGCCGCTGCAGCGTGATCTGGAGCACGTTGTGCAGGTTCCACACCTTGAGCTCGTCGTCGGCGATGGCGCCGCGCACCCGGGCGATGTTCTCGAGGATGTCGGCCACGGGTCCGCGCACGACCTCGCCGAGTTCATCGTAGGGAGCCCTCGAGAACATGCCGGGGCGGTACGTCGAGTTGAGCAGGATCGGGTAGTCGCGTCCGAACCCGAACCGGGCGGCATCGTAGACGGCGCGACGTTGCGGTTGGAGTTGCCGGTTCTTCTCGAGGTTCGCGATGTCGACGAGCACGCTCCGCTCGCCCTCGGGGATCATCGCCTCGAACTCCTCGGCCGTCGGCACGCCGGCCACCGGGCGGAACCGGCGCAGGGCCTCCTCGGCGACGCGGATCGACATCTCGATGGGGTGCGGGTCGATCTCGCCGAGGGTGCGGTCGGCGTCGAGCAGCCCGTCGATGTCCGGGCTGCACACGTTCTGCGAGTAGCGCTCCTGCTCGGCGCGGGCCTGCTCCTCGTTGGCGTCGAGCATGCCGTCGGCCACGAGACGCGCCTCGCGGAGGACCATTCGCGGGAACTCCTCGTTCACGAGGCGCAGCAGCGCCGCCTCGTCGGCGACACCGAGCTGCGCCAGCCGCGCGTCGATGCGCTTCGTGAGGTCCGCCTCATAGCCGTGCGCGGTGGCGTACTCCTCGAACAGGCCGCCCTGGTCACCGCCGGCGGTGCGCGCCCTGGCCTCCATGTCGGCGAGTGCCCGGCGGGCCGAGTCACGTCGCTCGATCATGCCCACCAGATCGCTGCCGCCGGTCGCCTGCCGCAGCCGGTTCGCGTCGCCCTCGCCGAGAGCGGGCCGCAGCAGCGACGTGTACCGGTCGGGAAGCGGTCGGCCGTCGGCACCGATCGGCGCGGCGCGCGGCGCCGGACCTCCGCCACCGGTCGCCCACGGTGCCATGCTCATGTTCGGATTCGTCGGCGTTGTCGGCGTGAGCGTCAGCTCGGGCGGGACGACGAGCGTGGCCTGGCGCGCAACGGTCATCCGTGTCCTGTCATCGCCGACCCCGTCGCGAGCGGATGCCGCGACGAACCGGGCGGTGGCGGCGTTCCCGCCCGTGCGCTGCAACGCGAGCAGGTCGGCGCCCGGCATGCGCATGAGTCCCGATGAAGGGTTCATCGAGATCCTGGGCAGCGCCGGTGCGGTCGTCGCGGCGCGGCCCGCCACCGGGGCGGACGGCCGCTGCGAACGCGCGGCGCCCACAACCGGATGCGGGACCGGCCGGCCGGGACGCACGCCGGGCTTCGCGCCTGCCGTACCTCGCATGGATCGGACGCTACCGCCGCGACACGGACACCGCACCACTGCTGCCCGTGCGGGCAGCAGCTGTTGCCCGATCGGGCAACCGGCCCACCGTCGTGCCGTGGGCGCAACCTGAGGCTAGAGCCCCTCGGCGATCTCCTTGATCGCGGCCAGGCGGCGATCCCACTCGGCGCCGATGTCCTCGAGCCGGCGGGCCGTGGCGCTCAGCTGCGACCCGATCACGCGGTAGCGCACCTCGCGGCCCACGCGCACCGGTTCGACGAGGCCGACGCCCTGCAACACGGCGAGGTGCTTCGCGATCGCCTGCCTGGACACGGGGAGGCGCCCGGCGAGGGCGGACGCCGACGCGTCTCCCTCGCCGAGCGCAGCCAGGATGCTCCACCGGGTCTCGTCGCCGAGCGCCGCGAACACCGGAACCAGCGTTCCAGAGGTCACGCGGCACCCTCGGAGCCGTCGGAGCCCTCGGAGCCCTCGAGCAGCGCGACCAGCTTGTCGAGCTCCAGGACCCAGCCCTCGGCGTGGTCCGCCATGTTCGCGGCCGGATCGGACGTGAGGTCGAATCCGGTCTCGACGACCGTGAGCCGGGTGCCGTCGGGCACCTCCTCGAGGGTGAAGGTGAAGACGGTCGAACGGTCGTCGATCGCGTCGGGCAGGCGCCCGGCCGAGTCGGCGTTGCCCCAGCGGTACGACACCATGCGCGGGGCATCCACCGCCTCGAGGCGCAGCGGAACGACGCCGAACTCGGGGAAGGTGATGGTGCCCGTCGCCCCGGCGCCCGCGCCGTCGAGCACCACTTGCCCGAACCACCGCGAGATGTGCTCGGGCTCGGTGACGGCGCGCCACACCTTGTCGACGGGGGCGGCGATGCGGATGGTGCGACGAACGCTGAATGCGGCCTCGTCGATGACGGATGCCGGGTTGTCGGTCATGCTCACCATGATCATTCCTCTCTGCGGATGCCTGCTACGAACGGGTTGCGGGTGGCCGTCATCATCTCTCCCCGATCAGTGCAACTCGACAGTTGCAGGTTGGGAGAATTATTGCAACCCCTGAATTGCAGATTGCGCGAGCAGCGCGACCGCTGGCAGCATGGCGGCAACCCTACGACCGCGGAGGCCGCATGCCCGAGATCCTCGAACGCCGGCCGAGCGCCGCGCTCTCGACCCTGCCCGGGGCGGCGGTGCTGCTTCGCACGCGCCGACTGCTGATCGGGGCGCTGATCGCGGCATTCGCCTACACCGCGCTCGGGGTGGGGTCGCGGTCGTACTGCCCCGGCGGGTTCACCGGCAACGGCGGATTCCTCGACGCCTCCGGGCAGCCGACGGATGTCGCGCCGCAATGCCTCACGCTCACGCTGCAGCCGGGCGGCATCGTCTACGCGGCCATCACGATCATCGTGCTCGCCGCGATCACGCGCGTCCTGCGGTCCGCCGCGAGCGAGGCCGCCGCGATGCGCACGCTCGATCGCGCCGCGGTCGCGATCATCATCGTCGTCGTCGCCTGGACGCTGGTCACGCAGGTCTCGTTCTTCACGATCCCGCTCGACGGTTGGGACGGCACCGAGCCGTTCTTCTTCCCGTTCGTGTTCGGCAACGTGCACGTCGAGGTGACGCCGCTGTCGAACGGTTGACCGCACGGGCGGCGATCCGATGCCGGCGCCGACCCTGAGCGCAGGTGCCCCGAGGCGTGATCGAGTTCGCGGGTCGAGGAGCGACGAAGGAGCGCCTCGACCCGCGCGACCCGCCGGGTTTCGAGACGGCGCTGCGCGCCTCCTCAACCCGCGGAGTTCGAGACGGCGCTGCGCGCCTCCTCAACCCGCGGAGGAGCCCGCGTCACATCCTGCCGCCGCGTCCGGTCAGAGCTGATCGAACACCGCGCCTGCACCCCGTGGGCACCGGATCGAGAAGGGAACACCCATGTCAGACCACAAGCCGACCGTCGTGCTCGTGCACGGCGCGTTCGCCGAATCCGCCAGCTGGAACGGCGTCATCGAGCGCCTGTACGCCGAGGGCGTCACCTCGGTCGCCGTCGCCAACCCGCTCCGCAGCCTCGCGGGCGACGCCGCGTACGTGCGCGACGTGATCGCGTCGATCGACGCGCCCGTCGTGCTCGTCGGCCACTCCTACGGCGGACTCGTGATCAGCGAGGCATCCGCCGGCAACGCCCGCGTGGCCGCCCTCGTCTACGCCTCCGCGTTCACCCCCGAGCCGGGCGACAGCGCGTTCTCGCTCTCGGCGAGCGCGCCCGGATCGACCCTCGGCGAAGCGCTCGAGGCGCACCCGATCTCGACCGGCGGCATCGAGTTCGCGATCCGTCGCGACGTGTTCCGAGAGCAGTTCGCCGCCGACGTGCCCGTGCAGGTCGCCGGCCTCATGGGTGCCACGCAGCGCCCGGTCACCGAGGCCGCGCTGCGGGATGCCGTCGCGGCATCCGTACCCGGCTGGAAGGACCGCCCGTCGTGGCACGTGTTCGGCAGCGAGGACCGCAACATCCCGGTCGCCGTGTTCCGCGCCGGGGCCGAGCGCGCCGGGTCGCGCGGCACCACCGAGATCGAGGGCGCCTCGCACGCCATCACCGTGTCGCAGCCCGACGCGGTCGCGGCGACGATCCTCGACGCCGTGCGCTCCGTGACCGAGGCGCGCGCCGCCGCGGCGTGAGCCGGCACCGCCGGACCCCGCATCGATCGACGCCCGAGCCGAAGCCCGAGCCGATGCCCCGGGCGCGCGGAACCCACCCCGGGTCTCGCGCGTCCGAGGCATCCGGAGTATCGTCCGTGCCATCCGGAACGAGTCGGCGGGGGCTGTCACAACCGTGCGATCCACCCGGTCTCAGTTGCAGGGGACGAATTCGACCCCATCCGCCGACTGATTGGGATCACCGCATGGATGCCGACCTCGACGAGGCCCTTGCCACGTTCTCCGCCGTGCGCCCGCGGCTCTTCGGCATCGCCTACCGCATGCTGGGCAGCGCCACCGAGGCCGAGGACCTCGTGCAGGAGACCTGGCTGCGCTGGCAGGGCACCGATCGATCGGTGGTCGAGAACCCGCCGGCGTTCCTCGCCACGACCACGACCCGACTCGCCATCAACGCCCTGCAGTCGGCGCGTGCCCGCCGCGAGACGTACGTCGGCCCATGGCTGCCCGAGCCCGTCGACACGAGCAACGACCCCACGCTCGGTGCCGAGCGTGCCGAGGCCCTCGGATTCGCGGTGCTGGTGATGCTCGAGCGACTCACGCCGACCGAGCGTGCCGCCTACGTGCTGCACGAGGCGTTCGCGTACCCGTACTCGCTGATCTGCGAGATCATCCAGGTCTCGGAGCCCGCCGCGCGCCAGCTCGTCAGCCGCGCGCGCAAGCACCTCGCCGGGGAGCGTCGGCGCGAGGTGTCGCAGGAGGAGCAACGGCGCCTGCTCACGGCGTTCGTGAGTGCCGCGCAGACGGGCGATCTCGACGCGCTCGAGCGCCTGTTCGCCGAAGACGTCGTGTCATACTCCGACGGCGGCGGCTACGTGCGCGCGTCGAAGTTCCCGGTGCGCAGCCGCGAGACCGTGGCGAAGTACGTGCGAGCGTTCCACACCCACTTCTGGACCGGCGTGGAGGTCACCGAGGCGGTCGCGAACGGCCAGCCCTCGGTGCTCCTCTCGAAGGACGGCGCGACGTTCGCGGTGCTCACCGTGGTCGCGTCGCCCGGGCGCATCGACCAGGTGCTCTGGATGATGAACCCCCACAAGCTCGGCGCCGTGACGCACCGTGCCGCGTGACGACCTCGCCGCCCGCCTCCTCCTCGCGCTCGACCTGCGCGACGAGCGTGCGCTGGCGAGCCTCCTGACCCCCGACGTCGCCATGGTCGCCGACACGGGCGACCAGACGGGCGGTGAGCTGCGCGGTCGGGTGCGCGTCATCCGTGCACTGCTCGGGCTGCGGATGCCGCATCCGGATGCCTCGCTCGAGATCGTGCACGTGAACGGCGGGCCCGGTCTCGCGATGCGCCGTCCCGACGGCTGCGTCGTCGGCGTGCTCGTGATCGACGCGGACCGCGGCCGCGAGCCGGACGGCGGCCACGCGATCGACCGGCTCTGGCTGACCACCGCGCCCGGCAGGCTCGCGCACTGGAATCGGCGTCGGCCCGTCGTGGAGTGAGGAGGGTCGCAGCATCCGCTCGCGCCACTGTCACAGACGCCCCGGCTGCCCGGTCGGAGCTTGTGACGGCAGCGGAACCGCCGCAGCCCCACACGGAAGGCACCAGGTCATGAAGATCGTCGTCATCGGAGGCACCGGCCTCATCGGATCCAGGGTCGTGTCGGAGCTCGCCGGGCGCGGGCACGAGGCGATCGCCGCGTCGCCGAACTCGGGCGTGAACACGCTGACCGGCGAGGGCGTCGCCGAGGCGCTCGCGGGCGCCGACGTGGTCGTCGACGTGTCGAACTCGCCGTCGTTCGCCGACGCCGACGTGCTCGCGTTCTTCACCACGTCGACCCGGAACCTGCTCGCGGCCGAGCGCGCGGCGGGCGTGCAGCACCACGTCGCGCTCTCGGTGGTCGGGAGCGACCGGCTGCCCGACAGCGGATACCTGCGCGCCAAGGTCGCGCAGGAGCGTCTCATCGCCGAGTCCGGCCGCCCGTACACGATCGTTCGCGCGACGCAGTTCTTCGAGTTCGCGCTCCGCATCGCCGACGAGGCGACGGTCGACGGCACGGTCCGCGTGTCGACGGGGCGCATGCAGCCGATCGCGGCAGCGGATGTCTCGGCCGCCGTCGCGCGTGTCGCCGAGGGCTCGCCGGCCGACGGGATCGTCGAGATCGGCGGCCCCGAGCAGCTCTCCATGGCGGAGTTCATCGGCCGCGGCCTCGCCGCGAAGGGCGACACCCGCTCGGTCGTCGCCGACCCCGACGCGCCGTACTTCGGCACGACGCTGACGGGCGACGAGCTCACCCCCGGACCCGACGCGCAGCTGGCGACGACGACCTTCGCGGATTGGCTGGCCGCCCAGCCGGCGCCGGTGAAGTAGCCCGGCGCCCTCAGCTCAGCCCGAGATACGCCTCGATCACCCGCTCGTCGGCGAGCAGGTCGCCGGCAGGACCGGAATGGGTGATCTCACCGGTCTCGAGCACGTAGCCGACATCGGCCGCCGCCAGTGCTCGTCGCGCGTTCTGCTCGACGAGCACCACGGTCGTGCCGGCATCGCGGATCTCGGCGATGACCGCGAAGACCTCGTCGACGATCTTCGGGGCGAGCCCCATCGACGGCTCGTCGAGCAGCAGCACCTCGGGCTTCGCCACGAGTGCCCGGGCGATCGCGAGCATCTGCTGTTCACCGCCGGAGAGCGCGCCGGCC
The DNA here is from genome assembly GCF_004959775.1 of Agromyces sp. H66. Classification (GTDB taxonomy): domain Bacteria; phylum Actinomycetota; class Actinomycetes; order Actinomycetales; family Microbacteriaceae; genus Agromyces. Next base: position 113,243 of record NZ_SJZG01000001.1, on the reverse strand, counting down.
GGCAGCTTCCGGCGCTCGTTGAGGATCGGGAACCGCTCGTAGACCTCGGCGATGCTGCCGGCCATCGTTCGACTGCGATGCCAGCCGCCGAGGCTGAGGTTCTCATCGACGGTCAGCGTGCCGAGGATCTCGCGGCCCTCGGGCACCTGCACGAGGCCGGCCCTGACGAGCTGGTGCGCCGGCTTCCGGGTGATGTCCCTGCCGTTGAATCGCACGGCGCCGCTCTTCGGGCGCACGAGGCCCGCGATCGCGTTGAGGATCGACGTCTTGCCGGCGCCGTTCGCGCCGATCAGGGCGACGAGGGCCCCGGGCTCGACCGCGAACGAGACATCTCGTACCGCGTCGACGCGCCCGTAGCTCACGTTCAGGCCTTCGACGCTGAGGATCGGCTCGCTCATCGTGCGTCCTCCGTTCCGGCCGCGTCGTCGTGGCCCTTGACCGCGTCGGCCGCGACCTCGGCGAGTTCCTCCGCTGCGGTGGCGGCTGCGGCATCCCCGTCCGCTCCGAGGTAAGCCTCGAGCACCCTCGGGTCCCGGGCGATCTCCTCCGGCGTGCCCGCCGCGATGACCTCGCCGAAGTTGAGCACGGTGATGCGATCGCACAGGGCGAGCATCATCCGCACGTTGTGCTCGATGATGAGCACCGCGACGCCGTCGGCGGCCAGGGAGCGGATGAGCTCCGACAGGCGCTCGGCCTCGACGTGGTTCATGCCCGCGGCCGGCTCGTCGAGCACCAGCAACGTGGGATGCGACGCGAGCGCGCGGGCGATCTCGAGCCGGCGCTGGTCGCCGTACGAGAGGTCTCCGGCCGCGGTCGTCGCCTTGTCGCCCAGCCCCACGCGAATCAGCTGGGCGGATGCCACAGCCGCCGCCTGCCGTTCGAACCGGCGAGCGGAGGGAAGGAACACCAGCCGCCTGAGCAGGGTGTCCCGGCTGATGCGGTAGCCGCCGACGAGCACGTTGTCGAGGGCCGAAAGACGATTGAAGAGCTTGATCTGCTGGAACGTGCGCGCGATTCCCGCCGACGCGAGCCGGTGGGCGCGCGTCTTGGCGGCCAGCTCGATGCCGAGCACCGTTCCGGATCCGCCGGTCGGGGCGGTCACGCCGGTGACCATGTTCACGAGCGTCGTCTTGCCCGCCCCGTTGGGACCGATCAGGCCGAGGATCTCCCCCGTGGCGAGGGTGAGGTCGACGTCGTGCACCGCTCGCACGCCGCCGTACGACTTGCCGAGGCCGCGAAGGCTCATGACCTCCGTGCCACGTGCGGGCAGGGGCTCGAGCTGCGGGAGCGCCGCCGGATCGCTCACCAGCTTCGTGGACGACCTGCGCCGCGGGATGAGTCCGGCGAGGCCGCCCGGGAGGAACAGGATGACGACGAGCAGCAGGAGTCCCGAGATCGCGGGCCGGATCCAGCCGGCGTCGATGCCGAGGGTTCGCTGGAGTTCGGGAAGCGTGGAGAGGAAGACGGATCCGAGCAGCGGCCCGACGAAGAACGTGGTGCCGCCCACGACGGCGGTGACGAGTCCGTCGACGGCGGCCTCGAACGAGAACTGGTTCGGGTCGGCGAACCGCGTGAAGTGTGCGAAGAGCACCCCGTAGAGGCCGGCCACCGCGCCCGCGATGACGAACGAGGCCATGCGATAGCGGGGGACGTCGATGCCCATCGTGGTCGCCGCGAGCTCGTCTTCGCGGATCGCGGCGAACGCCCGGCCCATGCGCGAGCCCGACAGCCGCCAGAACCAGAACGCCACCAGCGCGAGGGCGATCCATGCCGTCTCGATGCCGACGAGCTTCGGGAAGCTGAGTCCCTGTGCGCCGTTCGTCCACGACTGGTTGATGAGGAAGATCCGCACCATCTCGCCGAACGCGAGCGTGGCGATGGCGAGGAACACCCCGCGGAGTCGCATGACCGGCAGTCCGAGCACGAATGCCGCGATGACGCCGACCGCCATGCCGAACACGACGCCGATCAGGAGCGGGGGGATGAACCCGAACAGCGGCTCGTTCGGGACGACGAGCGATGACGTGAATGCGGCGAGCGATGCGAGCCCGACCTGCGCGAGGCTCAACTGCCCGGCGATGAGCACCGCGTAGAAGCTGAACGCGAGGATCGCGGTCAGCGCGATGAAGGTGAGCAGTGACGAGTATTCGAACATGCCTAGACCTCACGCACCTTGCGAGCGCCGAAGATGCCTTGCGGCCGGATGATGAGCACGAGGAACAGCAGGCCGAACGCGACCATGTCGCGCCATGAACTGCCGACGGTGTTGACCGCGTACACCTCGGCGAGGCCGAGGATGAGCCCGCCGATGAGGGCGCCCGGCAGCGAACCGAGCCCGCCGAGGATGATCACGGCGAGTGCCTTGAGCTCGACGGCGTGCCCGATTCCCAGGTTGGCGGCGTTCACGTTGAGCGTGAAGAGCACGCCCGCCACCGCGCCGAGGGCGGAGGAGATCGCGAACGTCATGCTGCTGATGCGGCCGACGTTCAGCCCGAGCACCGCGGCCGCATGCGGGTTCTCGGCGATCGTGCGCATGCCGCGTCCGAGCTTGGACTTCGCGACGACCCAGGTCAGCACGACCATGAGCCCAACGCTGATCACCAGGATCATGAGCTGCAGCAGCGAGAAGGTGGCCCCCAGGAACTCCAACCGGGTGGAGGGGAAGGCGTCGGCGGGGAAGCGGCGCGTGTCGGCCCCGTAGAGGGCCTGCAGCACCGACAGGATGATGGCCCCGAAGGCGATCGACGAGATCAGCCCGGCGAAATGCGCGTCGTGTCGCCCGGCGAGCGGCCGGAACGCGATCCGCTCGATGAGCACGCCGAGCAGCGCGCCGAGGGCGAAGACGATCGGGATGGCCAGCCAGATGGAGAGACCCCATCGGGTGACGACCTCGATCCCCACGAGCGCACCGGCGGAGAACACGGCGGCGTGGGCGAGGTTGAGTCGATCGAGGATGCCGAAGACGAGCGTGAACCCGATGGCGAACAGCGCGTAGATCGAGCCGAGGAAGATCCCATCGACGAATAGCTGCATGATGTCGTCCCTAAGTCGAGCCGTGCGCCGCCGAACGATCCGGCGACGCACGGCTCACGCTAGCGTGTGCGTGCCCTGGTGAAGGGTCAGTCGAGGATCGCGAACTTCCCGCCCTCGACGACCTGCACAAGCGCCTCGTGCTCGGCGTCGCGGTTCTCGTTGATCGAGACGTCACCGAGGACGGTGGGCAGGCCGGTGATGCCGCCGAGTCCTGCCTTGATGTCCTCGCGCTCACCGGAGCAGTTCGCACGGACGGCCTCGTCGACGATCTGCATGCCCGCGTACGCCTGCGCGGCGAACTGGTCGGGGGCGCCGTCGAACCGCTCGGTGTACGCCTCGATGAACGCGACGTTCTGCTCGTTCTCGGACGCGGAGTTCCACGCCGCACCGACGATCACGCCTTCGGCCGCTTCGCCGGCGCCGCTGATGAGCGCAGGCGAGTTGAACCCGTTGCCACCGATGATCGGTGCGTCGATGCCGATCTCACGCGCCTGCGTGACGAGCGGCACTGCCGCCTCGATGAGCGCCGACACCACGAGCGCATCGGGGTCGGACTGCTTCGCCTTGTCGAGGAGGGCACGGAAGTCCGTGTCGGTCTTGGAGAAGGTCAGGGTCTCGATGACCTCGACGCCCTCGTCCTCGAGCGCGGCGGCGAACGCCTGGTATCCCGACTCCGTGAACGCGTCGTCGTTGCTGTACATCACGACGACCTTCTCGAGGCCGAACTCCTCGACTGCGGCGGCCACCGTCTGCGGGATGACCGCGTCCTCGGTGAGCGAGTCGCGGAAGATGTAGTCGCCGATCTCGGTGATCCCGGCGGCGGTGTTGGACACGCCGAGCACCGGAACCCCGGCCTCCTGGGCGATCGGGTTCGTCTGCTTGGCCGTGTTCGAGAGCGTCGGGCCGATGATGACGCTCGCACCGCTGCTGATGAACCCGTCGAACACCTGGATCGCCTGCTGGGGGTCGGTGGCGTCGTCTTCGACGGTCAGCGCGTAGGTGACGCCGCCGACCTCGTTGAGGTCGTCGACCGCCATCTCGAGGGCGTTCTTCTGGCTGCTGCCGTACTGCGCCGCGGCCCCGGTGAGGCTGAATGCCGCGGCGATGGGCACCTCGGACTCGATGCTGCACTCGGCGCCGGTGCCGGTGCCGACGAGTCCGCCGGCCTCCGCGTCGTCGCCCGCGGGAGGCGTCGTCGAACAGGCGGCGAGGGCCAGTAGGAGGAGTGAGCCGCCCGCGATGGCGGACAGGTGTCGTGAGCTCATCATTGAGGACCTCTCTTGGGGGGGGATAGGTAGGGTGGCGTAATCCTATGACGGCCGCTCGACGCCGAATCCCCCGTGGCGGTGCACGCTCGAAATCGTTATCGATTCGCATCGATGCATGGGGGAAGTCGGGACGAACGACGCCGACGCGCGGGACGGCGGGGGACGCTCGGCACGAATCGGCTCGCGGCGCATCCCCCGGCCCGCGGGATCCCCCGCGCTCGGTCGCGAACGGCCGACGTCAGCCGCGCTCCCGCGCCACGAGCTCGCGCACCGCCGGCGCGATCTCGGCGCCGAACCGCTCGATGATGCCGGGGTCGTCGCCGCCGATGAGGAACGCGCTCAGGCCGTGCTCGAGCGCGAGGCCGGCGAGCTCGTCGATCCACTGCTCGACGGGGCCGTCTTGGGGTCCGCGCGACACGGGCGAGAGGCCGACCCGCATGAAGTTCATCAGGCGGCGCACGTCGCTCGGCGACCGCCCGGCGCCGAGGCGCCGTGATGGGACATCCGGCTCGGGGCATCCACGTTCCAGAGGTCGCGGATGATCGCGATCGCCTCGCGGAGCGCGTCGACGCCCTGGCCGGGCGTCAGCCTGCGGCCGCCCATCGCCGCGATGCCGTCCCAGTACGAGCCGGCGCCGATTCCGAGCTCGAAGCGGCCGCCGCTCAGGATGTCGAGGGATGCCGCGGCGCGGGCCAGCACCGCCGGCGGCCGCAGCGGCAGGCTGGTGACGTTCGCACCGACGTGCACGCGCTCGGTGCGGGCGGCCACGTAGGCGAGCAGCGTCGAGGTGTCGAGGAAGGCCGACTGGTAGGGGTGGTCCTGGAACGTCACGAGGTCGAGGCCCGCGCGGTCGGTGGTCACGGCGAGGTCGACCGCCTGGCGGGCGCTCAGACCGGGGCGAGCGAGGCCGTTCGAGACGCGGCCACCGCGCGAAACGCTCAGCCGCTTCGCGACTCGTCTCGCCGGGTCTCCGAGTGCGTCGGCCCGTCGTCGGCCTCGACGGTCGCGGAGAGTGCGTCGCGCAACTGCGCGCGGGTGGCGATGCCGAGCTTGGGAAAGATCTTGTAGAGGTGGCCGCCGACGGTCCGCGGCGACAGGTACAGCCGTGCACCGATCTCCTTGTTCGACAGGCCCCCGGCCGCGAGTTCCGCGACTCGCGTCTCCTGCTCGGTGAGATCGGCGACGCGCACCTCGATCTCCCTCTGGCATGCACGGAGCTCGCGCTGCACGCGGTCCAGCCAGGCGCCCGCCTGCACGCTGGCCAAGTCGAACTCGACGCGGACCAGATGGCGCCGCGCCTCGGCCGTTCGGCGCGCCCGTCGCAATCGTTCGGCGTACACGAGACGCAGCCGGGCGGCCTCGTACACGAACGGAAGCGACTCCGCGCGGGCCAGCAACTCCTCCATGGGTGCCAGCGTCGTCCGCGCAGCGATGACCGCGTCGCAGGCGGCCAGCACGAAGTCCGCCCGTTGCGAGTGCTGCTGTCGGAGAGCGTCGCGGAACCGCTCCACCCGCGCCACCGCCTGATCCTCCTCCTGCACCATGAGCGCGTAGTCGACGAAATCGAACAGCTCGATGGGCCCGCAGGGGCCCGTCGTCAGATTGAGGACGTCGGACTGCCTGGTGGACAGCAGGGCCATGGCGTGTTCGTAGTGGCCGCGCGGCCCCTCGATCATGACCACGACGGAATCGAGGATCGCCCTCAACCGATGCGCTCGCCGCACGACCGGCTCGGCGAGCACGCGGTCCACGCGCCGCCGCGCCGCTTCACGCTCCCCCCGGAACGCTTCGGCGAAGGCGAGCATGGCCTCGGACCCGACACGCATCAGCGGAACGGGCACGGTGTCGGTCGTGGTCTCGAGCGCGACCCCCAGTGCCGTCTCGAGCTCGTTCCAGAGCTGATTGTGCGCGAGCATGACCGATACGTAGGTCGCCTCGACCGCCCGCACGAGTCTGTTGCCGACGCGCTTCGCCAGCCCGGCAGAGGGAGCGAACGACCCCAGACGCATGTGGCGGTACGCGTGCACGATGGTGGCCACGCATCCGGCCAACTGCGACCACCCTCGCCCATCGGTCGCAGCCGGGAAGCCCAAGTGCGGCTCGGATGCGGCGTTGGGCGCCCCGATCGTCGTGGCGATCGCGACGACCTCCGGGTGCAGTGGCACCGAGGCCGCGGAGCAGGCCTGGATGTACCCCTCCCACGCACCGGGGTCCGCGTCGACCACGTTGATGAGGGCATATGCGGCGAGCGCCTCGCCGACGGCGTCGGAATCGAGGCGGTCGCTCGTGAGCCGCGCGCGAATGGTCGCCCTCCCCGCGGAGGGATCGCTCTCGACGAGCGCCTGGCGGAGCGCCCGGGCGGGAGCGCTCTCTCGGATGAGCACCCGCGTGTCGGCCGACGCGAACCGCTCCATCACTCGTTCCGTGACCGCGAAGTCGCCATCGAGTGCCGCGATGTTCGCAGCGGCGGCGGCCAGCGCGGCGGCCGTCTTCGGGTCGGGCGCGGAGTCGGCAGCGCTGACAAGGCAGTGCACGGCCCACGACGGCCGGTCCGCGCGGGCGAAGAAGTCGGCGGCGTCGACGAGGTCGGCGACCTCGACCGTCTCGTCGGCGAAGAGCAGGTGGAGCGCGCCTCCGCGCGGGGAGTGATCCGAGGAACGCATGCCGCCGGCGAGCCGGTGGTCGTCGGGTTCGGCCCCGGCGAGGACGGCGACGCGGTGCAGATTCGACGTCCAGCGAATCCGCCCCCACTGGGCGATGTCGACGAATCCGGTCGCCGCCGCGGAGGCTCGTTCGGCGGTCAGTGCGCCCATCTCGCCCTGGAGGGCGAACGCGAGGAGACGGCCACGGAGCTCGGGCGTCAATGCGCGGAAGTCATCGACGAGTTCCACACCCTCGGAATTCAGGTCGACGAGTCGGGGTAGGACGCCGAACCACTGATCCTGCGGGTCGAGCCGCTGTGCCGCGACCGCCGGTACGGCTCCCGCACCGTAGACGTCCTCGAGGTGTCGGAGCGCGAGGGCGGATGGGGCGGGCGTGTCGTTCCCGAGAGACGACCGGGGGGCCATTGTCCGATGATACGGAAAGCGCGGGTCGGCGCGCATTCCCCGATCACCCTCTCGCCCTGCTGTGCCGTGATTCCGGCCGCCGATCGCTCGTCCCGATCGACCCGCCGATGACTCGGACGGGTCGATCGACTCTTCGCCGGACGCCAGGCGGCGGTGCAATATATTGCGTGCGATATTTGTTACAACCCCATGCGTCGCCGAGCGACCGCCCACTCCACGGGACTCCCGCCGGCGACGCCGGCGGGAACGGAAAGGAAACGGAAGGAAACGGAAATGACCACCACAGAGCAAGAGATCAGGAACGTCGTGCTGGTACACGGGGCGTTCGCCGACGGTTCGGGATGGCGCGGGGTGTACGACAACCTGACGGCCCGGGGCTACCGCGTGAGCATCGTCCAGAATCCGCTCACCTCGCTGGAGGACGACGTCGCCGCCACCAGGAGAGTCCTCGACCTGCAGGACGGCCCGACGATCCTCGTCGGCCACTCCTGGGGCGGAACGGTCATCACCGAGGCCGGCAACCATCCCGCGGTCGCCGGACTGGTCTACGTGTCGGCGCTCGCCCCCGACAGTGGCGAGAACACCTCGAAGCAGTACGAAGGGTTCGCGCCCACTCCGAACTTCGTCATCGACGTCACCGATGACGGATTCGGCTTCCTCAACCACGACACATTCAAGATCGGGTTCGCTGCCGATGCCAGTGATGCGGATGCCGCGTTCCTCCGTGACACGCAGGTGCCGATCAACATGTCGGCCTTCGCCACCTCGGTGACACACGCCGCATGGAAGGACAAGCCGACGTGGGCCGTCATCGCCACCGAGGACCAGTCCTTCGACCAGGCGATGCTGAACCACATGGCGACGCGGGCCGGTGCAGAGATCACGCACGTCTCGGCCAGTCACGCCCTCTTCATGACGCAGGCCGGCGTCGTCTCCGACGTGATCGCCACGGCCGCAGAGAACGCCCTCGTCCGCGCCCGCTGAACTCACCGACCGCATCCGGACTCGGGCCGGTTCGCACACTCCGTGCGGACCGGCCCTGACGGGATTAGTCGAGGCATTGCGAACCCCTTCGTCGTGCCGGCTTCCACCGAGGGAGCGCGCTATGCTCGGCGCAGGCGAGTGATGACCTGCGCGAGGTCCGTCCCCGCCTCGAGGAGCAGGACCGTGCGGGTGGCGAGGTCGTCGAGTCGCCGCTGCAGCACGCGGCCGGTCGCGTCGCCCGCATCGACGTCGTCGAGCGAGGCGAGGATGTCGCGGACGTCGGGGATCCGGTATCCCGCGCCGCGCAGGGCGGCGACGATCCGCAGCGCCCGGATGCTCGCCGCGTCGTAGATCCGGACGCGCAACGAGGTCACCCGTTCCGGCACGACGAGGCCCTCCTGCTCCCAGAAGCGCAGCGTGGAGGACCGCACGCCGAGCGCGCGGGCGAGCTCCGTGATGGTCATGGTGTCGTCGGCACCGGATGCCGCGGCGCCGGCCTCGACGTCGGAGTCGCCTCGGATCCATCGCAGCGCATCCTGGGCCCGAAGGAGGCGCGCCCGCTCGGTCGCGAGGCGCACGTGCACCGACCCGATCTCGGCCGCGGCATCGGCGACCGTCATCGTCCAGATCCCGACGAGCAGGCGGCGTGCCTCGACGGGGCCGATCGCGGCGGCGAGCCCCCGATACGCGGCGAGCGCGCGCACATGCAGCGACGAGTAGGAGCGGTAGCCGTTCTCCCCGCGCGCGGCCGCCGGAATGACTCCGAGCCGCTCGAGGTCGCGAACCTGCTGCACCGAGTACCCGGACGCCGCGGAGACCTGTGCCGTCCGAAGCATCCGGCTCCCGGCGCCTTCGGAAGTCAACGTCATGGCCGAACCCCACAGAAGCACTTCAAGGTCACGCTTGAACTATGAGTATGGAGCAGATTCTCGAGATCGTGCGCACCTTCGACGGCGTGCTGATCCTCGCCCCGGGGCCCGGCAGCGAGTTCCCCGAACTGGCGTGGGGCGACGCGTTCTTCTACTACGCGCCCGATGGACGGGTGCCGCAGAACGTGCAGCCCTACGGCACCGTCGTCACCAAGGACTACCCCGACGACACCGCCTCCCACCTCGCTGCACCCGAGCGCTGGCGGCTGAACATCCACGTCGGCCGGCAGTCCTTCGAACGGCTCACCGGCGAGACTCCGCGCACGCTCCGTCGCGTCCGCGACTTCGCGGCCGTCGATGAGATCAACCCGCATCCCGTCTACGGGCCGCTCGGCTGGATCGCGATCGTGAACCCGGGCGAGCGCACCATGGAGACGGCGATCGAGCTGTTGCGCGACGCGCACGAGGCCGCACGACTCCGCCACGAGCGTCGCCGCGAGGGGTGACCGCCGACTGCGCCTGTGACCCCGTCCGAGCGTCAGCCGGGCAGTTCCACCATGTAGGAGACGATCTCGGTGACGCGTTCGTCGTCGAAGTCGTACACGTCGCACGCCGCGACGACCGACACGCTGCCGTCGGCGCCGGTGTACCTCGCCAGGCTCTCGACCGCCACGCTCTCGTCGCCGACCACCGTGCGGAATCGCTGGAACTCGGTCGTCACATCGGTAAGGCCGGCGGCGGTGCGCTCGCAGGCCTTCTTCACGGCCTTCCGCCCGATCAGCGGCTTCTCGCCGACCCTCGTCCAGACGACATCGTCGGTGAGGTGCGGCAGCGCCTGGTCGAAGCGGTGGCTCGAGAACGCGCGCGCGATCTTCTCGATCTCGGTCGTGACGACGTGCTCGGTCGTGTCGGTCGCGTCGGTCGCCTCGGTCGTGAGGTCCATCTGGCCTACCCCCTCGCGCGGCATCCCGCGCCGTTGCGGATGATCGATGCCCTCAGCCTACGACGCCGTCCGGCCGCCGTCATTCTGCAGGAATGCGAGCACGGCCGCGACGCGCCGATGCACGCCGCTCACGGGCAGCCGCAGCTTGGAGAAGATCGCGTTCACGTGCTTCTCGACGGTCGAGGTCGACAGGAACAGGGCCTGCTCGATGCCGGCGTTCGTCTTGCCGGCCGCCATTTGCCGCAGCACCTCGAGCTCACGCGGCGACAGGGCCGCGAGCGGGCTCGACGCTCCGGCCACGCTGCGACGGCGCACGAGCGTGTCCACGATCTGCGGGTCGATCACCGAGCCGCCGGCCCGCACCTCGCGGAGCGCATGCACGAGGTCCTCGAGGTCGCCGATCCGATCCTTCAGGAGGTAGCCGAGTCCCGCCGAGCCGTCCGCGAAGAGCGCGAGGGCGTAGCTCTCGTCGGCGTGCTGCGACAACACCACGACCCCGATGTCGGGATGCTCGGCCCGGATCGTGCGTGCCGCCTCGATGCCCTCCATGTGGTGGCCGGGCGGCATCCGGATGTCGGTGAGCACCGCGTGCGGCGACAGCCGCCGCACCGCGTCGAGCAGTTCGGTCGCGTTGCCCGTTCCGGCGACCACGTCGACCTCGCCGGAGTCCTCCAGCAGCCGCCGCACGCCCTCGCGGACCAGGTAGTTGTCCTCGGCGATGACGACCCGAAGCGTGCCCGGCTCATCCAACGGGTGCTCCCTCCCGCGGCGCGCCCGCCGCCGGCGCCACGCCGCCCACCGGCAACTCCACGAGCACCGTCGTACCGGTGCCCGACGGTCCATCCGACGTTACCCGCATCGTGCCGCGGAGCGCCGCGACCCGGTCGCGGATGTTCGCCAGCCCACCCCTCGAAACCGACGCCGGCACGATCGGCCCGATGCCCCGGCCGTCGTCGCTGATCGAGATCCGGAGGCGCCCGTTGCTGCGCGCCATCGCGACCGACGCGTGGGTCGCGTTCGCGTGCTTGGCCGCGTTCGCGAGCGCCTCGCGCACCACGTAGTACGCCGTGGTCTCGACCTCCTCGGGGAACCGCTCGCCACGCACGCTCTCCTCGGCCTCCACTGCGAGGGGGATCGGGAACCGGGCCACGCCCGATTCGACCGCGGCGACGAGTCCGTTGTCGCTCAGCACCGGCGGGTGGATGCCCCGGGCGAGCTCCCGAAGGTCGTTCAGCGTCGCCCGGGCCTGATCCTGCAGCTCGGCGAGTTCCTCGGGCGTCAGCTGGCCGCGCTCGAGACGGTTGCGCGCCAGCCGGAGTCCCGCGATCTGGGCCACGACGTCCTGCTGGATGCCGTCGTGCAGGTCGCGCTCGAGGCGTCGCCGCTCGTCGTCCTGCGCGGCCACGAGCCGTTCTCGCGAGGCGGTCAGCTCGTCGAGCTGCTCGGCGAGCCGGGCCGTGAGCCGCACGTTGGCGACGGATGCCGCGGCCTGGCCGGCCACCGTGCGCAGCAGCGCCCGCTCGGCGTCGCTGTACTCGCCGCGACGGCGCGGGCCGACCTCGATGCGCCCGAGCGTTTCGTCGCCGCGGACGAGGTCGGAGGAGAGCACCGGCTCGTCCCGCGCCGCGGCTTCCTCGTCGCCGGCGATCGCGACCGGCGTGACGAGGTCGTGGTCCTCCGTCGCGATCGTCGCGATCCGAATGCGCACCCAGGAAGAGTGGAGGCCGTCGTGCACCGCCTCCGCCAGCCTGGTGAGCAGATCGAGCGGTTCGCCGGCTCGCTCGAGCTGCGCGCCGAGATCGCCGAGGATCGCGAGCTGGCGATCGAGGTCGGCGAACACGACCCAGTGGATCCAGCGTTGCAGCAGCGACCTGACCGGCAGCAGGAGCAGGGCCGCGACGGTGGTGAGCAGCACGGCGCCGACGGGAGACAGCACGTCGGCGAGGAGCACACCGGGCGCGGCGGTGCCGACCCCGTAGAGCAGGGTGATCAGCAGGTCCGACGACCGGGCGACGAACCGCGATCGGTCCCCCGGCGAGATATCGAAGGCGCCGTAGCGGAGGATGCCGTGGATCGCGGCCAAGGGGACCGCGGCCAGCGAGACGTAGACCGCCAGGTCGGCGAGCCAGTTCGGCGTGAGGAGCGTCCAGAGCGACCAGCTCACGACGGTGGCGAGCACGGCCACCGTCATCACCCGCATGCGCTTGCGCACCTCGGGGTCGCCGAAGAACGCCCGCGCGATGAGCACCGCGATCCCCGCGATCGCCGACGGCCACAGGTACACGATCCATTCGACGATGGGGTCCGCCCATTCGAGCCACGGCACGGCGAACGGGTTGGGGACACCCTCGCCGTCCACGCCGAGGAACAACGGCGTGACGGCGTGCGGCGTGGTCAGCAGCGACAGCGGCGCCACGACGACGGGGAGCCAGAAGAGGGCGACCATGATGCGCTGCCATCTCCGCTCGGGGATCCCGGTCGGGAAGGTGGCGAACATGCTGATGAAGCCCGCCGCAGTGACCGCATCGGCGATGAGCCCGATGAGGGAGAAGGCGGGGAACCAGGGCTCGCGCACCACGTCGACGTTCAATCGCACGAACGTGTCGACGGCGGACCCCACGGCCATGGCCGTGGATGCCCACGCGATGTAGAGCGCCGACCTCGACGTCGACGCGGTCAGCAGCCACATGCCGAACGTGAACAGCGGCAGGATCCCGAGGAGCGGCCACGCGAGTCCGTGGCCCGCGTCGCCGGCGATGAACCCCCGCGCGATCACGGCGTACACGAGCGACGCCGTGCCGAGCGGGGCGAGGGCCGCGAACCATCCCCATCTGCGAAGCACCCTCCCATCGTGCTCCTGTCACGGCGCCTGCGGGAGGGGGCGCTCCACGCCCCGCACATGGCGGCTGGCCTCCATCGGCGGTGCGGCTCGCCGCCATCCGGCATCCGGTTCCCTGCGATCCGCCGACCGTGCGACTCCGGCGAGGGTGGGGAACGAGCGGATGCCGCGACCTGGCGCCGCACGAACGAGGAGGTCTCCATGCGCAAGCTCTACTCGGTCCTCGCCTGGCTCGTCGCCGGCGGGGTCGTCGTCCAATCCGCCGCGATCGCGTTCGCATTCGGGGGCGTGCTCAACCGGGTCTCCGAGGGGAGCGTCCTCGACACGGCGGCCCTCGAGGGCGGCCAAGGTGGCGGCGAGCCCGGATCCGTCGTCCACGCGCTCGTCGGCGGGGTCGTCATTCCGGTGCTCGCGCTCGCGCTGCTCGTGGTGTCGTTCTTCGTACGGACACGCGGGGCGAAGCTGTGGGCGGCGATCGTGTTCGGACTCGTCGTGATGCAGGTGGCCCTGGGCTACGCGGTCGCGGACGTGCCGTTCATCGGGACGATCCACGGCGCGGTCGCCATCGCGATCGTCGCGACGGCGTCGATGTCCGCACGCCGCGTCGGGGAACGGCGAACGGCCGGCGCGGCCGACGCGGGGTCCGAGGTCGAAGGGGCGGACTCCGATGCCGTCCAGGCGTGAACTGATCCGGCGAGCCGCCGTCGCCGTCGCGGTGACCACCGCGCTCGGCGTCGGCGCGCTCGCATGGAGCTCGACGCTGCTCGGCGAGTACTCCGTGATGGACATGGGCCACCCCGCCGACGACGGCGGGAGCCACGGGGAGCACGGGGCGGGCGAGGCCGATGGCGCGGCGGCATCGGGAGCCGGCGGAACCGCTGACGCGGCGAGCGCGGTCAGCGTGACATCGCTCACCGCCGACCCCGACCGTCCCGCCGACGTGCGGGTCGAATTCGTCGCGCGGCAGGAGACGATCGACGTGCCCGGTGGCCGCTCGGTCGACGGGTACACCGTGAACGGCTCGTCGCCCGGACCCGAGCTCCGGGCGAAGCAGGGCGATCTCGTCGAGGTCGTGTTCGTCAACGAGTCGGTCGGCGACGGCGCGACGCTGCACTGGCACGGCATCGACGTGCCGAACGCGGCCGACGGCGTCGCCGGCATCACCCAGGACGCGGTACCCGTCGGCGGGCGGCACGTCTACCGATTCGTGGCCGAGGACGCCGGCACGTACTGGTACCACTCGCACCAGGTCTCGCACGAGCAGGTCGTCGGCGGACTGCTCGGGGCGGTCGTGATCGAGCCCGCCGAGGCATCCACCGCATCGACGGGTGCCGCGCCCGACGTCGATGTCACCGCGCTGCTCCACGTCTATGGCGGGCAGCACTCGCTGAACGGCCGAGTCGGCGACGAACAGGTGGCCGCCGAACCCGGCTCGATCGTACGGGTGCGCGTCATCAACACCGACCAGGGCACCGCGGCCGTGTGGTCGGGCGATCCGTTCCGCGTCGTCGCGATCGACGGGCGCGACGTGCACGAGCCGACCGACGTCGAGGGGCGGCGCCTGCTGATCCCGGCCGGCGGGCGGGCGGATGTCGCGGTCGCCGCGCCTTCCGAAGGCCGTGCCGTGCGGCTGCACGTCGGCGGCGCGCGCAGCGTCGTGATCGGCGACCCCGCGGCATCCGCCCCTTCGGCGCCGCAGCCGGCGGAGTCGCTCGACCTGCTCGCCTACGGGTCGCCGGAACCGCTCGACTTCGACCCGACAGCACCCGACCGCTCGTACGACTACGTCATCGGGCGTCGGTTCGGAATCATCGACGGCCGCCCCGGGAACTTCTGGACCATCAACGGCCGCATGTTCCCCGATGTCCCGATGTTCGAGGTGCGCGAGGGCGATGTCGTGGTGATGCGCCTGCGCAACGACTCGGGCGACGTGCACCCGATGCACCTGCACGGCCACCACGTGGTCGTGCTCTCGCGGGACGGGGTCGCGGCATCCGGCAGCCCGTGGTGGGTCGACTCGCTCGACGCGCGACCCGGCGAGTCGTACGACATCGCGTTCGTCGCCGACAACCCGGGCATCTGGAGCGACCACTGCCACACGCTCCCGCACGCGGTCGACGGGCTCATCGCCCACGTCATGTACGAGGGCGTCGCCACGCCGTTCACGATCGACGGCGATGAGGGCAACCGGCCCGAGTGAGGATGCCGCTACCGGGCGAGTTCCGCCTCCGCGTCGAGCCGGGCCAGCTTGTCGGGGTTCGCGACGGAGTAGATCCGGGTGATGCGCCCGTGCTCGACGGTCACGCTCATCGCGCCGACGAGCGCGCCGTCGACCTCGACCCGGGCGCCCGGCGCGCCGTTGACCCATGCCGGCGTGGCCGTGAGCTGCACGCCGAACTTCTCCATGCCGCCCAGGATGTAGGCCGCCAGCTTCGCGGCGCCCACGATCGGCCGCCGCGCGGCACCGCGGACCTTGCCGCCGCCGTCGGCGACCGAGACCACGTCGGGCGCGAGCACGTCCATGAGCCCCTGCAGGTCACCCGAGTTCACCGCCGCCACGAACCGGGCGACGACCGCCTCCTGCTCGGCGCTGTCGACGACCACCCGAGGTCGGCGCGCCGCGACGTGCTCCTTGGCGCGGTGGGCGATCTGCCGCACCGCGGCCGGCGTCTTGTCCACCGCGGTGGCGATCTCGTCGTAGGGCAGGTCGAACACCTCGCGCAGCACGAACACCGCACGCTCAGCGGGGCCGAGCGTCTCGAGCACGGTCAACATCGCGATCGAGACGCTCTCGGCGAGCTCGACGTCGTCGGCGACATCCGGACTCGTGAGCAGCGGTTCGGGCAGCCACTCGCCCACGTAGTCCTCGCGGCGGCGCGACACCGTGCGCAGCTGGTTCAGCGCCTGCCTGGTGACGATGCGCACGAGGTACGCGCGCGGCTCGCGGACCTGCGCCTGGTCGACCGCCGACCACCGCAGCCACGACTCCTGCAACACGTCCTCGGCATCGGCGGCCGAGCCGAGCATCTCGTACGCGACCGTGAAGAGCAGGTTGCGATGGGTGACGAACGGATCCTCGCTCATAGGGGCGAGACCGGTCCGAGTGCTGCCGTTCATGTCTTCTCCGAGATCGGGTGCGAATCCTCTCGACATGCAGACACCGCCCGACCCGGGAATGTGACACCCCGGGCAGAAGAATCCCCGCCCGGTGTCGATCGGGCGGCGTATCGCTCGTTCATGGGATGACGGGCCGCATCCGGCGCCCGGGACAGGAGCACACCATGGCCACCATCACAGCGTTCGAGAGCGTCACGCTCGACGGCGTCATGCAGGCGCCCGGACGGCCCGACGAGGACACCCGCGGCGGGTTCCGACACGGCGGGTGGGCGGCGCCGTACCGGGACGACGTCGCCGGTCGGTTCGCGGCCGAGGAGATGTCGCGCGGCGGCGCGTTGCTGTTCGGGCGGCGCACCTACGACGACCTGCTCGGGTTCTGGACGACGACCCCCGAACCCAACCCGTTCACCGAGGTCCTGGTGAACACGCCGAAGCACGTCGCCTCGCGGGATCACGACCTCCGTCTCGCGTACCCGAACTCCACCCTCCTCGCCGGCGAGGCGTCCCGGACCGTCGCCGAGCTCCGCCGGACCTTCGACGGCGCGATCACGGTGCTCGGCAGCGGCGAACTCGTGCGGGCGCTGCTCGGCGCGAAGCTCGTCGACGAGCTCGTGCTGCTGCGGCATCCACTCGTCCTGGGAACCGGAACGAGACTGTTCGGGTCGACGCGCGTGGAGTTCGGGCTGCAGCGCACCGTGCCCACCACGACCGGCGTCATCATCGCGAAGTACGCTGTTGGCTGAACCGGCACGGGGATGATGATGCGATACACACTGCTACTGCACTACGCCGAGGAGTCGCCCGAGTCGATCGGCGACGACGTGATCGCCGAGGGCATGCGCCGGATGTCGGCGTACGCCGCGACCCTGCACGCCGCGGAGGTGCTCGTCGGCGCCGAGGTGCTGCAGCCGTCGGCATCTGGCCGACCATCCGGCGGGTCGCGACCTTCACGAGGCTTCTATAGACGCCCGTGAGTGCGTGCAAATGCACCGCGGTCAGGCGCCGAGGTAGGGCAGCGGAGGGGCCGGAGGGGCGTCGGCCAGCCCCGCATCAATGATGTCCTCGAGCATCACGTAGGCGACGTCCTTCGGCAGCTCCCCGGGGTAGAACCGCTCATACAGCGCCTCCGCGTCGTCGACCGTCGTGATGCCGACAGCATGGCCGCCCCGCCGACGATGCGCACGCCACCGGACTCGCCTCTGGCATGCAGCTCACGGACGAGCTCCCTGAGACCCTCGATCATGTCGTCGCGAGTGAGCGTGGTCATGCGCTCTGCAGGGTGGACTCGTCGACGAGAACCCGATGCTTGCCGAACGCGTTCGGGACGTCGCGAATCGAGCGCGCGGACGTCCAACGATTGAGTATCAGCGGCGTCGCCTCGCGAAGCGTGCGGGATTCGTCATCGACCCAGGCGGGCTTGGGAAGGTTCTCCTGCTCGAGCCAGTACTCAGTGACCGCGGCGAGCGCAGCATCCCATGTCGCGGACCCCGTGGGTGGTGGTTCGGCAGCAGCGAGTACGACGCGATCGACTCCCGTCGTCGCGGAGAGGTTGTCGCTGAATCGCAGGAATGCGCGAAGCGCGGCCTCCTCGTCTCCGTCGGCCACCCACTCACCGATGATTCCCCCGGCCTCCACGGAGCCGCTGCGGGTCGTCGGATAGATGCCGACCCGTCGACCGGTCGAGCGCAGCAGGTGATCCACCTTCTCGAGCGACGGGTTCCGGCGGCCCGACTCGATGAGGGACACCGTCGACTTGTCGACGCCGGAACGGCGTACGACCTCAGCCTGCGTCAGACCCGAAGAGGCGCGGGCCGCGCGCAGGAGCGTGCCGGCTCGTGTCATGGCCACCTCCAGAGTGTTTGCGGATACACCAACATTACCACGTCGGGAGTATCGCATCCGTTCATGGGAGCAGTCGCACCGAACCGGCCGGCATCCGGAAGCCGCTCAATGGGCGTTCCGACGACTCAGCGCGGCGATCCCCCACGCCACGAGCCCGGTGACGGCTCCGGCGATCAGCCCGGTGAACAGGCTGCTGACGACCGTGTAGGCGCGGAAGACGAACGCCTGCACCGTGGGGTCGACGTCGACGAGGTTGCCGCCGAGCGCGGGCTCGTTGCCCGCCATCGCGACGTTCCAGAGGAGCAGGTGCACGGCGGCGAGGAAGACGCCGTAGCACGCACCGACGACGAGGAGCGTGAGGAACGGGTTCGGCACCCGTCGCCACAGCACGACCGCGATCCAGACGACGAGCGGGACGAACACGAGCAGGGCGTTGACGAACGTGCCCTCGTCGATGAGATGGAGGTCGTGCAGCACGACGCGCGGCACCGCGAGCAGCGCCAGTCCGACGATCGCCAGGAAGGAGAGGCCGAGCGCTCGATTGCGTCGTGCGGGCGGCACGGCCGGCGCTTCCGCCGCGCTCGGCGCGGTGGGGCGGGGCTGGTCGGGGTGCTGGGATCCGTGTGGTGTGGTCATGGCGTTCACGCTATGAATCGAGCCCGGCCCGCGACATCCGTCGACCGGCGTCTTCTGGGTCGCCGCGGAGCGACATCCCGCGTCGCCTCGAGGCGACTGCACGCGGCATCCGGGCCCGCGTACGCTCGAGGTCATGGCGGAGGATCTCATGCCCGAGTCGCCGAGGCGGTGGCCCGCGTGGGTGGTCGATGCCGTGATCGGTGCCGGCGTCGCCGCCGTGCTCGCCGTGGTCATCACGGCCGACCAGGGCGGCCGTCAGCGCCCCGACGCCATCGCGTACCTGTGGGCCGTCGGGCTCGGCGCCCTGATGCTGGCGCGCCGACGCCATCCGATCGTCGTGCTCGCCGTCACGGCGCTCGGCCTGTTCGCGTACTACGCGATCGGGTACCCCGCGATCGGCCTGGCCGTGCCGGTGGCCGCGGCACTGTACTCGGCGGCGGAGTTCGGGCGACTCGTCCCGTCGATCGTCACCGCCGTCGTCGTGACGGTCGTGTCGGTCGGCTTCCGACTGCTCGAGGGGCAGGCCTTCTCGCTCGTGGTCGGCTACGAGCTCGTGGGGCATGTCGCACTCATGGCGGCCGCCATCGCCCTCGGCGACAGCGTGCGGTCGCGGCGTGCGGCGCAGGCGAGCGCGAGGCTCATCGCCGACCTGACCGCGCGGCAGTTGCAGCAGGCGTCGGACGCCAGGATCCACGCCGAGCGACTCGCCGTCGCGCGCGACCTGCACGACTCCATCGGTCACGCCACCTCGGTGACCTCACTGCACACCGAGGTCGCACGCGAGTCCGTCGGTCGCGACGACGACGCGATCCGCCGTGCGCTCGACGTGATCGCGGCGACCACTGCGACCACCATGGCCGAGCTCAGGCGAACCGTGGCGCTGTTGCGCGATCCGGCCGAGCGCGGGCGCACGGTCATCTCAGTGGCGGATGTCCCGTCGCTCGCCGATGCCGCGCGGGTCGCGGGCTTCGAGGTCGACGTCTCGATCGACGCGCCGGTGCTTCCGCCGCTCGTCGAGGCGGCCGTCTTCCGCATCGCGCAGGAGGCGGTGACGAACGCCGTCCGGCATTCGGGCGGCACCCGTCTGGGCATCGAGGTCACCGCCTTCGACCACGACGTGCGGGTGCGGGTGCACGATGACGGTGCGGTCGACCGCGGCGCCGGCGACCGCGGGACGGGCGACCACGGCGCCGGCGGCGGGGGCGGCGGCCACGGCATCCGCGGCATGCGCGAGCGAGCCGAGTCCCTGGGTGGACGGCTCACCGCCCGCGCCGATCAGGACGGCTTCACGGTCGAGGCCGTGTTGCCGCTCGGGGAGGCCCCGTGATCGGCGTGCTGATCGTCGACGACCAGGCGCTGGTGCGCGCCGGCATCCGGACCCTGCTCGAGAACGATCCCGAGCTCGCGGTCGTCGGCGAGGCGGCGGACGGGCGCACCGCGGTCGCCCAGGCGCGGGCGCTGCGCCCCGACATCGTCCTCATGGACATCCGGATGCCGGTCATGGACGGGCTCGAGGCGACCGAGGCCATCCGCGCCGACCCGGCGCTCGACGCGTCGCGCATCGTCATCCTCACCACGTTCGACGATGACGACGACATCATCGAGGCGATCACGCGCGGAGCGGCGGGCTACCTCCTGAAGGACACGCCCGCCGACGCGCTCCGCAGCGCCGTGAAGACCACCGCCGCGGGAGAGAACCTGCTCTCGCCCGCGATCACCCGACGCGTGATGGAGCACGTCGCCCGGTCACCGGCACCGCCGCCGCCGGCGGCGGCCGCGCGACTCGACCTCCTCACCGAGCGCGAGCGGGCGGTGCTCGTGCGGGTCGGGCACGGCGACACCAACGAGGAGATCGCGACCGCCCTGTTCCTGAGCCCCGCGACCGCACGCACCTACGTCAGCCGCCTGCTCGCCAAGCTCGAGGTTCGCGACCGCACCGCGCTCGCGATCCTCGCCCACCGCGCCGGGCTCGTCGACTGACCGGTCGACGCGATCGCGGCGCGTGCAGTCAGGCGTGCTTGTCGGGTTCGGCCTTGGGCGGCTGCACGCTCCACGACGGCGGCTCGTCGACGCCCGCCTCCTCGTCGCGCTCCGCGTCCTCGCGCGTGGGCTGCACGATGCCCGCCCCGTGATGCACGGGCGCGTAGATGGTGTACAGCCGAAGCGGCTCGTCACCCGTGTTCTCGAGGTCGTGCCACGTGCCCGCCGGCACCTGGATGCTCCAGCCGTCCGCGACATCCTGCTGGAAGGTGAGTTCGTCCTTCGACGGGCCCATCTTCACGCGGCCCCGGCCCGCATCCACCCGCAGGAACTGGTCGGTCTCGGGGTGCGCCTCGAGACCGATCGCCTCGCCCACGGGAATCGACATCAGCGTGACCTGCAGGTACTTGCCGGTCCAGGCCGCGACGCGGTAGTTGGTATTCTCCGTGGTCGCGGTCTCGATGTCGAACGCGTTCGGCTCGGGCCCGTTGTCGGTGATGTCCATCGGTCGTCCCCCTCCTGTTCGGGCACGCCGACCGGCGCCCCCTTCTCTGCTCAGCGTAGCCGCGGCGCGCGGCGCGGCGCAGCCCCGGCGGACGAGAGGATGCCGCGGACGCGGTGCTACCGACGGCTGCGACGCTCGCGCGCAGCCGGCTCCCCCGTCACCGCTCCGAGCACCGCCTCGAGCCCGTCGGCGACCTCGGCGAGCCGGTCGGCGTCGACCGGCGCGAACTCGCGTTCGATCGCCGGGAGGTATGCGCGTGCGGCGGCGAGGAACCGGCGCCGCCCATCGGCGGTGAGCACCGCGAATGCCGACCGCCCGTCGTCGGGGTTCGCCTCTCGGGCCACGAGACCCGCACCGGTCAGTTCGTCGACGAGACGACTCACGCGCGTGCGGCTCAGCACGACCCGCTCGGCGAGCTGCCCCATCGTGAGCCGGCCGCCCCCGTCGTTGAGCTCGAGCAGCACGTCGTACCAGCCCAGCGGCATGCCGCCCTCGCGCGCGACCACCCGGTCGAGTCGGGGCAGCAGCGCGGCGTGCAGGCGCAGCACCGCCTCCCACGCGCGTTCGGCATCGCTCGGCTTCGGCATGCGGCCATCCTATCCGAGATTGTGTGCGTGCGCACGTACATGTTATGGTGGCGCTCATCCTCATTTATGTGCGTCTGCACGCAAGAAAGGATCGGACCATGACCACCCTCCTCCACGTCTCGGCATCGCCTCGCGGCGAGGCATCCGAGTCGCTCGCGATCGCCCGTGCGTTCGTCGGCGCCTTCCGCAAGGCGAACCCCGCGGCATCCGTCGACGAATGGGACCTGTGGGACGGCTCGCTGCCCGACTTCGGACCCGAGGGCGCCGGCGCGAAGATGCGGATCTTCGCCGGCGAGCAGCCCGTCGGCCCGCAGGAGGTCGCCTGGCACCGCGCGCGCCTCGCCTTCGAGCGGTTCGCGGCGGCCGACCTCTACCTCTTCAGCCTGCCGATGTGGAACGCCGGCATCCCGTACATCGCCAAGCAGTTCATCGACGTCGTCAGCCAGCCCGGCATGGTGTTCGGGTTCGACCCCGAGGCCGGGTACAGCGGGCTGCTCGAGGGCCGGCGCGCCGTCGTCGTGTACACGAGCGCCGTGTACGGCGAAGACCGCCCGCCCGCGTTCGGCAGCGACTTCCAGCAGCCCTACTTCGAGAACTGGCTGAACTGGGCGGGGATCACGGATGTCTCGTCGATCGCATTCCGTCCGAACCTCGCCGTCGCCGACGCGGAGCCGGGTCGCTCCGCCGCCCACGAGGCCGCTCGCCGCATGGGTGCCGAGTTCGGCCGGATGCCGCTGCGCCGCGCCTCCTGAGCGGCGTGCGTGGTGATGACGGCGGCGCCCGGATGATCCGGGACATCCGTCTCTGGCCGTCGGGACGCCGCGCGCGGGACCGTCGAGCCGTGACATCCGTCGCCCACGCGCGTCCGCCGGCGCGCGCGGTCACCCGACCAGGAACACGCAGCCATGACACCACCCACCCGCGGCCGACGCGCGAACCGGCTCGTCGCGCCGGCTCCCTCCGCTGTCCACGATGAACACATCGGCGATCCCCGCCGATCCTCACGACGTCGAATCGTCGGCGCAGTCTCCGCGACCGTCGCCGCGCTGCTCACCGCGTCGCTGCTGACCAGCGGGGTCTGGGCCGCTGAGGTCGACACGGCATCGGATTCGGCCGCGGCGCCCGCGGCGCCCGCCGACCGGTCCCCGGATGCCCTGGCAGCGGCCCCGGCGGAGTCGGATGCCACGAGCTCATCGAGCCTCTCGGACGCGTCCCGTGACACGCCGGCGGCCTCCGTCGACTCCGCACCGATCGACCCGGCCGACCCGGCCGACCTCGAATCCGGGGATGCCGCGGCGACCGACGGTGACGCCGCCGAACCCGAGCCCGTGGAGCAGGTGTCCGATCAACCGGCAACTGCCGACTCGATACACGAGGCGGTCACGCCGAGCACCGAGCTGTCGGCGGGGGTCATCGCCGCGGGCGAGGCCCGCGATTTCGTCTTCAGGACGACGGACGCAACGTCGGTGAACGCCTACTCGGTCAGCGACCCGAGCGTGCACCTGTCGCTCATCCCGCCATCGGGCCCGACCGCCTGGGGCGACACGTCCGGTGATGCGGTGAAGCAGCTCACCCTGTCGCTCCAGACTCCGGTCAGCGGCGTGTGGATCCTGCGGCTGACGAACACCGGAGGGGAGGCCGCGCAGGCATCGTACGAGTGGGGCTGGCATACCACACGCACCACGGTGAACGTCGGCGTGCGCCCGTCACAGCCGACGGTCGACGTCACCGCCGGGTTCGCCGTAGACGGCGTCGCACGGCGTGACCTGCAGCCCCGGGCGCGGATCACCGACTCGACGGGCGGTTCCAGCGAGGCGGCAATGACGCTCGAGAACGGAGGCTACCGCGCCCGGTTCGGCACGCTGGAACCGGGTGTCTACCTCGTGAAGGTCTGGGCGACCATCGGCGACGAGACCTATTCGCGCACCGCATCGGCGCTCGTGGTCCCCGCCGATTCCACCGCGCCGATGACCAGCATCACGACCGACCCCGCGAAGCCCGGACCATCCGGCTGGTTCACGCAGGATATCACCGCGACGATCCACGCCGTCGACCACGCCCCGGGAGTCTCCCGGATCAGCTGGCGACTCGATGGTTCCGCAGAGACGACCGGGTACGGCGATTCCATCGCGGTACCCGTCGCCGGCGATGGGACGCACCAACTGGTCTTCCGCGCGATCGATCACCAGGACAACGCGAGCGATCCCGTTGCCGCCACCATCCGGATCGACGAGACGGCGCCGTCGATCGACCTTCGAGCTCCCGCCGACGGTGCTCGATACGACATCGGCGCGGAGGTCATCGCCGACTTCGAGTGCGACGATGCGACCTCGGGCGTCGCATCGTGCGACGGTTCGCTCGCCAGCGGCACACCGGTCGACACGTCGCAGCCGGGTGACCACGCATTCACGGTCGATGCCATCGACGAAGCGGGGAACACCGTCAGTCGGACGGTGTCGTACACGATCGCCGCCGACCAAGTGCCCCCGGCCGTCGAGGTCACGATGCCGGAACAACCGCCGACGGGGTGGTACGACGAGCCAGTCAGGGTGAAGCTGAAGGCGACCGACGCGCACTCCGGCATGGAGTCGTTGGTCGTGCGCATCGACGGCGGCGTGCCCGTCTCTGCCGAGGGGTTCGCATACTCGCACACCTTCACCGCCGACGGTGACCACGAAGTGCAGGTCGAAGCGCGGGACCGCGCGGGCAACACCACCGGCTGGACCCGGATCGACGTGCGCATCGACGGCACCGCCCCACGGGTCGCGCTGCGCTCTCCCTCCGCGGGCACGCAGGGCGCGGGGGACACCGGCATCGCCCGGGTCGAGGTCGGCGGCGAACTCCTCGCCGACTACACGTGCCACGACGAGGTCTCGGGCATCGAGTCGTGCGAGGGCACGGTGCCCTCCGGCCAGGCGATCCCCACCGACGCCGTCGGCACCTTCGAGTTCGTCGTCACGGCGATCGACGAGGCCGGCAACACGACGACGCAGGAGACGATGTACGAGGTCGTCGCCGCGCCGGCGCCGCAGCCGACTCCGGGCAACGGACCGACGCCGCCCCCGGCCGATCCCTCGACGGCACCGTCCGCCGACGGTCAGGGCACCCTCGCCCGGACCGGCTTCGACGCTGGACCCTTCGCCCTGGGCGCGGGATCACTCGCGCTGATCGCCCTGATCAGTGGGGGCGTGCTGCTCCTGCTCCATCACCGACGGCGAAGCCGGAGCACCGGCGACTCGTGATACTGGGCTCGGGATGCCGCGGCAGCACGCCGTGGCATCCCGAGCGGCAGGACTCCTCCTCGTCGGCGGCCGAATTCGAGCCGGCGGCGGAGTTCGAGTCGCCGGCACGAGGAATCGCGGCCGCCGACCGACGATGTCGGCGCGGTCAGGCCGGCTCGGTCGATCGCATGGCCGGGCCGACGAGCAGCGCCAGTGCCACGCCGATCGCGGCCCCGGCGACCGCGAGCACGGCGGTTCCGACGGACACGATCGCACCCGCACCGATCGTGCCGTCGGCGACCGCCGCCAACGGCCCGGCCAGAGCAGCCGCGAACGCGAGCACGGCGGCGACCGACGCGCGGAGCACGGCGGGCACGACCGGGCCGACGATGCTCAGCACGATCGCGGTGAGCCCGAAGACGTTCAGCGCGGGCACGATCGTCGCCTGCGCATGCGCGTACCCGGCGGCTCCGATCGCGGGCCAGCCGGCGGGAGCCCCGACAGCGACGAGGACGGCGACCGCGACGTAGACGACGACCGCCCCGACGCCGATGGCGAGGCGACGCAGCAGGCCGGTGCGGATCCTCCCCTGTCGGGCATCGTCGCCCGATCGGGAATCGCGTGCGAGCGTGGACATTGCTCCTCCAATAGTTGTGTTTTTACAACTGTTGTAAACTAGCACACATGCCCGTCCCCGACGAGGGGGCCATCGCGCCCGAGATCGTGATCGAACGTGCGCTGGTGCGCATCCGGCGCGACCAGCAGGCACGCCGGCTGCACCGCCGGGACGCACGCGACGCCAATGACGCGGGCGACTCACGCGCGCGGGCGGCGGCCGCGGATGCCGCACGCTTCCGTTACCTCGATGCGCTCGACGAGACCGGTGACGGCCGCTCCATCTCGGAGATCGCGGACGCGATCGGCATCGACCGGCCCCGAGCCAGCCGCCTGACGACCGAACTGCTCGCCGATGGGCTCATCCGGCGCACCACGGCGCCCGACGACGCCCGCTACGCGCGCATCGAGCTCTCCGCCGACGGCAAGGAGATCGTCGACCGGGTGCACGACGCGCGCCGCCGAAACGTCACCGAGGCGCTCGCCGGATTCACCGACCAGGAGGCCCGGGTGCTGGCCGAGCTGCTCGATCGGTTCGTCGAGTCGTGGCCCCGCGGGGCATCCGCCGCTCCGCCTCGGCCGCCGGACTGACACAGGCCGGAGGGGCACCCGGACGGTCAGGGCTGCCCCGGGGCGGCACGCAGATCGACGTATCACGCACCGCCATTCGTCGCAGAATCCGACCGCCTGTCGCACGAAGCCGCCGCTGACCGCGACGGGCGGTTCGACGTGCAACGGCGTTCGTAGGGTGACTCACCGTACGCAACGAGGCACTCCGAGGAGGAGCACAATGACGTCGCAACCCCCGCGAACGACGAACGACGGGCATTCCGTCGCCGAACTCGAACCCGATCCCACCCTTCCCCCGACGGCCGTACCCGAGGCCGAACTCGAGCGCGAGCGCAAGTGGACCTGGCCGAAGATCCTGCTCTGGGGCGCCATCGCCCTGGTCGGCGGCATCGCTTGGACCATGATCGCCATCGTGCGCGGCGAGACCGTGAACGCGATGTGGTTCGTCTTCGCCGCGGTCGCCAGCTACCTCATCGGCTACCGCTTCTACGCGAAGGTCATCGAGCGCTACATCGCGCGCCCCGACGACCGGCGCGCCACCCCGGCGGAGGTCAAGGCCGACGGCAAGGACTTCCACGCCACCGACCGGCGCGTGCTGTTCGGCCACCACTTCGCCGCGATCGCCGGCGCCGGCCCGCTCGTCGGCCCCGTGCTCGCGGCGCAGATGGGCTACCTGCCCGGCACGATCTGGATCATCGTCGGCGTCATCCTCGCCGGCGCGGTGCAGGACTACCTGGTGCTCTTCTTCTCGACGCGCCGCGGTGGCCGCAGCATCGGCCAGATGGCGCGCGACGAGCTCGGTCGCATCGGCGGCACCGCCGCGATCGTCGCGTCGCTGCTCATCATGCTCATCATCATCGCGATCCTCGCGCTGGTCGTCGTGAACGCACTCGGCGAGAGCCCGTGGGGCGTGTTCAGCGTGTCGATGACCATCCCGATCGCCCTGTTCATGGGGATCTACCTGCGATACCTCCGGCCCGGCCGCATCACCGAGGTCTCGATCATCGGCTTCGTGCTGCTGCTCGCCGCGATCGTCGCGGGCGGCTGGGTCGCCGCGACCCCGTGGGGCGCCGAGATCTTCCACCTCGATCGCACCACGATCGCCTGGGGCATCATCGTCTACGGCTTCATCGCCGCGGTGCTGCCGGTGTGGTTGCTGCTCGCCCCCCGCGACTACCTGTCGACGTTCATGAAGATCGGCGTCATCGTGATGCTCGCCGGCGCGATCGTGCTCGTGCGCCCCGAGATCTCGGTTCCCGCGTTCAGCGAGTTCGCCGGCGGCGAGCTCGGCCCCGTCTTCTCGGGTTCGTTGTTCCCGTTCCTGTTCGTGACGATCGCGTGCGGCGCCCTCTCGGGCTTCCATGCCCTGATCGCGTCGGGCACCACGCCCAAGCTCATCGAGAAAGAGCGGCAGACCCGCTTCATCGGCTACGGCGGCATGCTCATGGAGTCGTTCGTGGCGATCATGGCGCTCGTCGCCGCGATCTCGCTCGACCGGGGCATCTACTTCGCGATGAACTCGTCGGGCGCCGCGACCGGCGGCACCGTGGAGGGTGCGGTCGCGTTCGTCAACTCGCTCGGGCTCACGGGCGTCAACCTCACGCCCGACGTGCTCACCTCGACGGCCGCCGCGGTCGGCGAGGAGTCGATCGTCTCCCGCACGGGCGGCGCCCCGACCCTCGCGCTCGGCCTCTCGCAGATCATGCAGCAGGCGTTCGGCGGCGCAGCGCTGGCGGGCTTCTGGTACCACTTCGCCATCATGTTCGAGGCGCTGTTCATCCTCACGGCGGTCGACGCGGGCACCCGGGTCGCGCGCTTCATGCTGCAGGACTCGATCGGCAACGTCATCCCCCGGTTCAAGGACACGGCCTGGCGTCCGGGAGTCTGGATCACCACCGCGATCATGGTCGCCGGGTGGGGCTACATCCTGATCCTCGGCGTCACCGATCCACTCGGCGGCATCAACACGTTCTTCCCGCTGTTCGGCATCGCGAACCAGCTGCTCGCGGTCATCGCCCTGGCGGTGGTGCTCGCGATCGTCGCCAAGCGCGGTCGCAGCTACCACCGCTGGCTCTGGATCGTGGCCCTTCCCCTGGCGTTCGCCGCCGTCGTCACCATCACCGCGTCGATGTACAAGATCTTCTCGCCGGTGCCGCAGGTGGGCTACTGGGCGAACCACGTCGCGTTCCGCAACGCACTCGACGCGGGCGAGACCTCGTTCGGCACCGCGCCGACCGTCGAGGCGATGGAGGCCGTCGTGCGCAACACCTTCGTGCAGGGCACCCTGTCGATCGTGTTCGTCACGCTCGCGATCATCGTGCTGATCACGTCGGTCGTCGCCACCGTGAAGGCGTGGCGGAACGGCGGCGGCGAGAACCACGAAGACCCGGCCGTGGCATCCCGTCGCTTCGCTCCCGCCGGACTGTTCGCCACGAAGGCCGAGAAGGCGCTCGAACGCCAGTGGGCCGCCCTGCCCGCCGAGCGGCAGCCCGAGTCGACCCGCCACTGATGTCCGACGTGACCGACACCACCGAGCGGCGTCCCGCCCGAACCTCCGAGGTTCGGGCGGGCGCCCCCGTCGCCCTCGACCTGCTGATCCGCGGATGCCGCGGCATCGCGTGGTACGTGCACAACTTGATGGGCGACAATGCCTACCGGGTCTACCTCGACCATCACCTCGCGAACCACGGCGCGGAGCATCCGCCACTGACCGAGCGCGAGTTCTGGCGGGAGAGGATGGACGACCAGGACCGCAACCCCGGGGCCCGCTGCTGCTGACGTGACGAGGAGGCGCATGATCGACGCCATGTGGCTTCCCGTCGTCGCCGCGATCAGCGTGGCGGTCACGCTGCTCGCGCAGCTGGCCTGGCGCCTCGCGCGCGGCTCACGCGACCTCGGCAGCGACGCGGAACGCGCCACGTTCCGCACCCTCTCGCTCGCGTCGCGGGCCGCCGTGCACCTGCGCGGCGGCCTCGACACGGGCGAGGCGCACCGGGCGGCGCGCTCGCTGAAGGCGCTCCTCGGCAGCGACGCGATCGCGATCGCCGACCGGAACGGCATCGTGTCGGTCGACGGGCGGCTCGACCTCGGGCCCGAGGCCTGGCAACTCGCGTCGGGCGTCATCGAGACGGGCCAGCGACAGCTCCTCTCCACGAAGGCCGGCGACGCGGTCGGAGCGCCCATCATCGCCAACGGACGCGTCGTCGGGGTGATCGTCGCGTTCGCGGCGAAAGTGCGCCCCCCGCTCGTGCGGGCCACCACCGAGGTCGCGAAGTGGAGCGGCGCGCAGATCGAGCTCGGCGGGCTCGAGGCATCCCGAGCCGCCCTCGCCGAAGCCGAACTGCGAGCCCTCCGCGCGCAGATCAGCCCGCACTTCGTCTACAACGCCCTCGGCGCCATCGCGTCGTACATCGGCACCGACCCCGAGCGCGCGCGAGACCTGTTGCTCGACTTCGCCGACTTCATCCGCTACACGTTCCGACGCCAGGGCGAGTTCACCACGTTGGCCGAGGAGCTCAAGAGCGTGCACTCGTACGTCGAGCTCGAGCGCGCCCGCTTCGAGGAGCGACTGAGCGTCACGCTGCGTATCGCCCCCGAGACGCTCGCGACGGTCATCCCGTTCCTCAGCCTGCAGCCGCTCGTCGAGAACGCCATCCGGCACGGGCTCGAGCCGCGCGAGCACGGCGGCACCGTCGTGATCTCCGCGGTCGACGACGGCACCCACACCGAGATCACGGTCGACGACGACGGCGTCGGCATGCGACCGTCCGAACTCCGCGCGCTGCTCACCGACAGCGAGCCCACCGACCACGTGGGCCTGCGCAACGTCGACTCGCGCATGCGCGGCATCTACGGCGACGACCACGCGCTCGTGGTCGAGACGAACCCGGGGGCCGGGACGATGGTGCGCATGCGCATCCCCAAGTCCCAGCCCTTCAACGAGACGGAGAGGCAGGTGGTCGGATGACGGCCGCTGACGCGGGCGCTCGCGCGGGAGATGCGGCGACCCGCACCATCGACGTGCTCATCGCCGACGACGAGCGCCCCGTGCTCGACGAGCTCGAGCTGCTGCTGCGCCGCGACACCCGGGTGGGGCGGATCTGGCGGGCCTCGTCGGGCTCGGGGGCGGTGCGCCTGCTCGCCGAGCACGGGGTGGACGCCGCGTTCCTCGACATCCACATGCCGGGGCTTTCGGGGTTCGACCTCGCCCGCGCGGTGTCGCGGTTCAACGTGCCGCCCGCGATCGTGTTCGTCACCGCCGACGAGGCGGGCGCCGTGGAGGCGTTCGACTTCCAGGCGGTGGACTTCATCCTGAAGCCGATCCGCCGGGAGCGGCTGCAGCGCGCCGTCGGGCGGATCCTCGCGGGCCGCGACGCGAACGCCGAGCCCGACCCGATCGCCGACGAGTCGATCGCCGTGCGGATCGGCAACGTCATGCGCGTCGTGCACCGAAGCGACGTGCGCTGGGTGCAGGCGCAGGGCGACTACTCCCGGCTCGTGACCGAGACCGACAGCCACCTGATCCGGGAGCCGATCTCCGACCTGGAACTGCGGTGGGCCGACGCGGGCTTCATCCGCGTGCACCGCTCGTACCTCGTCGACCGCCGCGCGATCACCACCGTGAAGCTCATCGGCGCGCACCCCACCCTCACCGTCGCCGGAGAGGAGATCCCGGTCAGCCGCCGGTCGATCCCCGTCGTCCGCGAGGCGATCCTGCAACCCCGCGAGGAGCGACGGTGAGCGATCCGGATGCCACGCGCACGGCGCCCGCCGCCGACCGTCGGCACCGGCCGGGGCGACCGGCACGCGAGCGCGTCACCAGCGTCGACCGGCCCGCCCCGCGCACCGAACCGCTCGCCCGCGCCGGCCGGGCGCACGTGAGCGAGGCCGAGACGCTCTTCACCCGAAGCCTCATGCGCGCGCAGGGCCGACTCGCGCTGGTCTTCGTCGTCTCGTTCGTCCTGGCCGTCGTGCTCGTCACGTTCGTCATCAGCGGCATCCCGTCGCTGCACGACCAGTCGATCGCCGGCGTCCCCCTGCCGTGGTTGATCCAGGCGTACGGGTACTACCCGATCATCATCGTCTTCGCCGTCGCCTACACGGTCGCCGCGATGCGCACCGAACGCCGGTTCAGGGCCCTCGTGGAGCACGAATGAACCCGCTGCTGCCCATCGCGGCCATCGCGCTCGTGCTCGTCGTCACCTCGGTGATCGGCGTCTACGGCCTGCGCATCTCGCGCACCACGAGCGACTTCTTCGTGGCCTCGCGCACCGTGCGCCCGATCTGGAACGCGTCGGCCATCAGCGGCGAGTACCTGTCGGCCGGCACGTTCCTCGGCCTCTCGGGCCTCGTGCTGCTCTCGGGCTCCGACGCGTTCTGGTTCCCGATCGGCTACGCGGCGGGCTACCTGCTCGTGCTGATGTTCGTCGCCGCTCCCCTGCGCCGGAGCGGCGCCTACACGATCCCCGACTTCATCCACGCCCGCCTCGACTCGGTCGTCGCCCGGCGCATCACGAGCGTGCTCGTGCTGGTCATCGGCTGGCTGTACATCGTCCCCCAGCTGCACGGCGCGGCACTCGCCCTCAACGTCGTCGCCGACATCCCGCCGTGGGTCGGCGCGGTCACCGTCGCCGTCGTGGTGAGCGGCTCGGTCGCGGCGGGCGGCATGCGATCGATCACGTTCGTGCAGGGGTTCCAGTTCTGGCTCAAGTTCGCGGCCCTGGCCGTGCCCGTGGTCTTCTTCGCGATCACGCTCGGCGCGCACGAGCCGGCGATCGACCCGTCCCTGGTCTTCCCGCCCGAACGGGGTCCGAGCGGACTCGACACGTACACCACGGCCTCGCTGCTCGTCGCGCTCCTCCTGGGCACGATCGGCCTGCCGCATGTGCTCGTGCGCTTCTACACGAGCCCGACCGGCAGTTCGGCGCGATGGACGACCGTGATCGTGATCGTCATGATCAGCGCCTTCTACATGGTCTCGGGCACGGTCGGACTCATCGCCCGGGCGACCGCGCCCGACCTCGCACAGCCAGGCATCGCCGACACCGTGGCGCTGTTGCTGCCGTCGCGGCTGATCCCCGGCATGGCCGGCGACCTGCTCACGGCGCTCGTCATCGCCGGCGCGCTCGCCGCGTTCCTCGGCACGTCGTCGGGCCTCGTGGTGTCGCTCTCGAGCACGGTCAGCCAGGACCTGTTCCGCGGCACGGTGCGCTCGTTCCGCTGGGCGGCGGTGTTCACGACCGCCGTGCCGCTCGTGGTCGCGCTCGCCACCGTCCCGCAGGGTCTCGTCACGTCGGTCGGCACGGTGTTCGTCTTCGCCGCCTCGGCGCTTTCGCCCGTGATCGTGCTCGGCATCTGGTGGCGCCGCCTGACCGCACGTGGTGCGATCGCCGGCATGCTCGTCGGGTCGGTGCTCTGCTCGGGCGCGCTCTTCGCGTCGCCGCTACTCGGGACCGGCGCGGGCCCCGCGGCGGCGCTGCTCGCGCAGCCGGGAGCGTGGACGATCGCCGCCGCCGCGATCACCACCATCGTCGTCTCGCTGCTCGACCGGCGCGCGCCGCTGAACACCGAGCGCATGCTCAGCCGGCTGCACTCGCCCGAGCTGCCGCGCGGCCGAGCGGCGGCGTCGGCTGACCGTGCGGCGGCCACGCGGCGTGGCGCCGACGCGGTCGCCGATCAACGCGTGAGCTCGCCGGTGAGCACCTCGGCGACCTCTGCGGGGGTGAGCCGGTCGGGGCGGGCCATCCACCACGTGATGGCATTGACGATGAGCGCGGCGTGAAGGTGGGCCTGCAGCTCGGCGCGTTCGCGATCGTGGGCGGATGCGCGCGCTCCCCGCGGCGTCTCGAGGAGTCGCCGTCGCAGCGCTTCGGTGAGCCGCGGCACGAGGCTCGTTGCATCCGGGCTGGCGAGCAGTCCGAAGAAGTCCCGATCGGCTTGGATCCTCCCGGCCATGCGCAGGAGCAGGTGGGCGACCTCGTCAGGTCCGGGTCGTGCAGGATCGCCCGCGAGGACATCCGGTCCGAGGAGTTCGAGCAGCCTCGTGTCGAGCACGTCGTCGAGGAGATCGAACTTGTCCTCGTAGTGCTTGTAGAACGTCGTGCGGTGCACCATCGCCCGGTCGCAGATGTCGACGACCGTGATCGAGTCGTAGCCGCGCTGCGCCATGAGCGCCACGAGCGCGTCGCGGAGGTGCTGCTCGGTGCGGCGGCTGCGCAGGTCGACCCGATCGTGAGCGACGTTGTTCGACATTCGCACCCTCCGTGTCGGGATACTCGACGCAGCGGGCCCGGCTGACGCTCGCGGCTCGCCGGGCTCCAGACTACCGTCTCGGCTACACCTGTCGAAATAGTCGACGGATGTCTCCGACAGAAGGGACCGCCATGACCACCGCCCGCCTCGACCCCGCCGTCGCGGCACCGCCCGCGACCCGGCCCGCGCTGATCACTCTTCTGGCGCTCTATGCGGTCACCACCGCGCATCACCTCTACGGAGACTCGCGCTCGATTCGCCGAACCGCCTGCTCGTGCCCGTACTGGTGGGGCTCCCCGTCGCGGCCGCCGTGACGGCGCTCGGGATTTTCGGGCGCACCGGGCGGCGGGCTGCCCTGCAGACGTATGCGACCATCGCCCTCGTGCTCGCCGGCCTCCTCGGCGTCGTGCACAGCGCGTATTCGCACCTCTACAAGGACGTGGTCTTCCTCGCGGGCGGGCCGGCCGACCTCTACGTCCTCCTCAACCCCGACGAGCACTTCCCTCCCGACGACGTGCTCTTCGAGGTGACCGGCGTCCTCGAACTTGGCGCGGCGATCGCCGTGACCGCCACGGCGATCCGCCTGTTGCGATCATCCGGCAGGTCGGCGCACGGGCGGAAGCCGGTCGGCCGCACGGGAACGTGACTCAGGCGCGTGGCGGCGGCTGCCCCTCGCAATGGCGGCCCGAGTTCGTGCCGCCGCCGCGAAAAGCGGCCGCCGCCGCGCCGACCGGCTCAGTCGACGAGCATGCCCGCCGAGAGGTTCGCGATCGCCCCGGTCATGGAGCCCGCGCGGTCGGATGCCGCGAATGCGAGGTACTCGGCCACCTCGTCGAGCACGGGCAGCCGCCCGAGCAGCGTGCCGCCGGCGAGCCCCGTCAGCCACTCGTCCATCGAGATGCCGCCGACCTCGGCGATGCGGCCGAACATCTCGCCCGTGTACGACGTCGCGACGGCATCCGACATCGCGTTCGGTCGCACGCACACGACGCGGATCCCCGACGGGCCGAGCTCCCCGGCGAGCGCCCGCGAGAAGCCCTCGAGCGCGGCCGACTGCGCCGCGTTGCCGATGAGCCCCTTCCCGGTGAGCCGCGCTCCGGGCGTCGAGATCGTGAGGATGACGCCGCTCCCCCGCGCGATCATCGGCCGCGACACCGCCTTCGCCGTCACGAAGTTCGTCTGCAGGTACCCCGTGATCGGGTGCAGGTAGTCCTCGAGCGACGTGTCGGCGATCGACCTGCCCTGCACGTGATCGAAGCCGACCGCGTTGAGGGCGATGTCGATGCGGCCCGCGGCATCCGTCACCTCGTCGACGTGCCGGTCGACGGCCGCCTGGTCCATCGCGTCGACGACGGCCGTCGACACCTCGGCGCCCTCGGCACGGGCAGCGGATGCCGCCTCCTCGAGCCGGGGCGCCGACCGCCCGGCGAGGAACAGCCGCGCGCCCTCGCGCGCGAACACCCGCGCCGCGGCGCGTCCGATCGAGCCGCCACCGCCGTGGATCACGGCCACCTTGTCGTCGAGCAGCATCACGCCGCCTCCATTCCGTTCATGGTTCGTTCGAGCCGGCCGAGGAGCTCGGTCCAGCCTGCTTCGTGGACTGCGGCCGCCGCGGCGTCGGGCAGCCTCGTGTGATGCACTTCGACGACGGTGCCGTCGCCGTCGGGCTCGAAGGTGACGCGCACCACCGAGTCGATGCCGACGGTGTGCTCCGAGCGCCACGTGAACTCGAGCTCGCGCGGCCGGTCGATCACCCGGTAGGCGCCGACGTGCACGTTCTCGCCGAAGCGATCGATCATCGTGATCGAGTAGGTGCCGCCGACGCGCGGGTCGGAGACCACCACCGACGGCCGGCCGCTGTCGTCGCGGCGCATCCACTGCGCGATCGCCGCCGGATCGAGCCAGGCGTCGAAGAGGCGCTCGGCGGATGCCGCGATGCGCCGGCTCACCGTCACGGCCGCCGTCATCGGGCGCCTCCGTCGCTCGGTTCGGTACCGGATGCCTCGGGGCCGGATGCCCCGGCCGCGGCATCCCCCGTCTCGCCCGCGTCGCCCGCCAGCACGAACGCCTCGAGGGCTTCGAGGCGTTGCTCCCAGAACTCGCGGTACTGCTGCATCCAGGCGACGGCCTCGCCGAGCGCCTCGGCCCGCAGCGAGAGCACGTGGTCGCGACCGCGCACCTCCCGGTGCACGAGCTCGGCGCGCTCGAGCACCTTGATGTGCTTGCTCGTCGAGTTCAGCGAGATCGGGAAGGCGCTCGCGAGGTCGGTGACCCGCGCGTCGCCCGCCCGCAGCCGATCGAGGATCGCCCGCCGCGTCGGATCGGCCACCGCGCTGAGCACGGCGTCGAGTTGATGTTCACCCATATGGGTGAATATACGCACGCCGGTCGGCGGCGTCAAGCGATCCGGAAGGTCAAGCGATCCGGAAGGTCGAGCGATCCGGCAGACGGGATGCCGCGTCAGCGCGAGGCGACGTCGATGAGCACCTTGCCCACCGCTCCGCCCTGGACCGCGTCGTGGGCGGCCGCGGTCTGCTCCAGCGGGTACCGGTGCACAGGCAGGCCCGCCGCATCGCCGACCGCCAGCGCGCCGTC
The DNA here is from genome assembly GCF_004959775.1 of Agromyces sp. H66. GTDB lineage: Bacteria > Actinomycetota > Actinomycetes > Actinomycetales > Microbacteriaceae > Agromyces. The sequence goes on along the minus strand of NZ_SJZG01000001.1, from coordinate 77,320 downwards.
GCGGGCGGCCGCCGTCACGTCCTCGCCCGCCGCGGCCCAGGCGCGCGCGCCCATCGTGTAGATGAGCACGAACTGATAGCGCAGGTTCTGCATGATCGCCCGGCCGAAGTCGATGGTCACCGGCGCCCCGCCGTCGTTGCCGTAGCTCGCGATCGTCGAACGCTCGTGGGTCACGGCCTGGTCGAGCCCGGCGTTCGCGCCCGCGGCCACCTCGACGACCAGGTCGACGCCGCCCGGCGCGATCGCGCGGATCCGCTCCGCGGCATCCGTCTCTCGATAGTCCACGACGTGGTGCGCGCCGGCGGCCTCAGCGAGCGCGCCCTTGTCGGCGCTGCTCACCGTCGTGATCACCGTCGCGCCGGCCCAGCGCGCGAGTTGGATCGCCGCATGTCCGACGGCGCCGGCTCCCCCGGCGACGAGCACGGTCCTCCCGTCGAGCGCACCGGGACGCAGCCGGTCGGGGCCGTCCTCCGAGACGGTCAGCGCGCGGTGCGCGGTGACCGCCGGCACGCCGAGGCTCGCCCCCACGTCGAACGACACCTCGTCGGGCAGCGGGAAGGCCCGCTCGGCGAGCGTGATCGTGAACTCCTGCGCCGTGCCCGACGCGGGGCGCTGCCACGCCGAGATCGCGAGCCACACCCGGTCGCCGACGGCGAATCCGGCGACACCCTCGCCCACCGCGTCGACGATGCCGGCGCCGTCCTGGTTCGGCACGCTCTCGCCGCCCGCGGCGGCCGCCGTGCCCGTGCCGCGTCGCGACTTCCAGTCGGTGGGGTTCACGCCCGAGACGACGAGGCGCACGCGCAGCTCTCCGGGGCCGGGCTCGGGGATGTCTCGCTCGGCGAGCTCGAGCACCGAGGAATCTCCGGGCAGGCGGTAGACGATCGCTCTCATGGCAGGTGCAACCGGCGGCACCCGCCTGGGATTCCGCACTACGCCAACCCCGAGTGTTGACGTTCGCAGCCTGGGACCGCTCCCTACCGACGTCACTCGCCGGCGAACGTCAACAGTCGGCGGAATGGGGGGCCGGACCGGAGGAGGTCGGGACGGACTCAGGAGGGACGAAGTCGGGAACGAGGGAGACCTCGACTAGAGTCCGGTAGTCATGGGCAACGAGAGCGGGAACCGGCGCGGCGCCGTCATCGCGCTCGTCGTGGCGTTGTGCCTCGTGGCCGCCAACATGCGGCCCACCATCACGGCCGTCGGACCGCTGCTCGAAGCGATCGGCGCGGACACCGGCATGCCGCTCGCCACGCTCGGCCTGATCACCTCGGTGCCGCTGGTCGCCTGGGCGGTCGTCTCGCCGCTCGCGCACGGCCTGAGCAGGCGGTTCGGGATGTCGCGGGTCGTGCTCTGGTCGCTGCTCCTCCTCGCGGTGGGCACCGCGGTGCGATCGCTGCCGGGCCCCACGGTGGGCCTCTGGCTCGGCACGGCACTCATCGGCGTCGCCCTGGCGATCGCGAACGTGCTCATGCCGGCCGCGGTCAAGCGCGACTTCCCGCGCCGCGTCCCGCTCATGATGTCGGTGTACACGGCGCTGCTCGGGGGCATGGGGGCCGTCGCCTCCGGGGTCGCGGTGCCGATCTCGCAGCTCGCCGACGACCCGTCCGCGGGATGGCGCATCTCACTGCTCGTCACCGGGGGCGCGCTCCTGCCGTTCGCGATCGTCGCATGGGCGTGGGCGCACCGCGGCACGCACCCGGTGCTCCGCGGTGCGCCACGGGTCCGGCACCGCCGAACCGGCATCTGGGGCGACGCGGTGGCGTGGCAGGTCGCGGGCTACATGGCGTTCCAGTCGGCGACGTTCTACATGGTGGTCACCTGGCTCGCCACGATCTCCACCTCGATCGGACGCAGTCCGGTCGTGGCCGGCTTCGACGTGATGATCTACCAGCTCCTCTCGCTGGCCGGATCGCTGATCCTGCCGCTCGCGCTGCGGGCACGCGCCGAGCGGTTCATCCCCGCGCTCATCCCGGTGCTCGGGATCGTCGCCACCGTCGGCCTCATGCTCGCGCCGCAGTGGGTCCCGCTGTGGGCGATCATCATGGGGTTGTTCTCGGGTTCGTCCCTCGCCATGGCCCTCACGCTGATCGCGCAGCGCGCGCGTGACCACGAGGCGTCGTCGGCGCTGTCGGGGATGTCGCAGTCGATCGGGTACCTGTTCGCGGCGATCGGTCCCGTCGCGTTCGGGTGGCTGCATGCGACCGTCGGGGGCTGGGTGGCGCCGTTGGGACTGCTCCTGTTCGTCATGGCCGGCCAGGTCGTCACCGGGCTGCTCGCCGGACGCGACCGGTACGTGCTCGAGGGGCGGTGATGCGAGCGTGACGGAGGAGGCGTCGGAGCACGCGACATCCCGGCCGCTCGGCGGCGTGCCGCTCGGCGCGGTGTGCGGCCACCTGCTGCGCCGCGCGCAACAGGTGCACAACGCGCTCTGGCTCCACGAGGTCGGCGCCGCGCCGACGAGCCCGCAGTACGCCGTGCTCGCCGCGATCGCGGCATCCCCCGGCCTCGATCAGCGCCAGGTCGGCGAGCTCGCCTCGCTCGACACGTCCTCGACGATGGACGTGGTCGCGCGCCTGGCTCGTCGCGGCTGGATCGCACGCGAGCGCGACCCTGCCGACGGGCGACGCGACATGTTGACGACGACCGACGGGGCGGCCGCCGCCCTCGATGGACTCCGGCCGCGGGTGCGGCGCGTGCAGGACCGGCTGCTCGAACCGCTGCCCCCGGGGGCGCGTGAGGCCTTCGTCGACCTGCTCCGCCGGGTCGCACGCGCGGAACCCGCGCACGGCGCCGGCTTCTCGCCCATGCACATCCCCGGCCATCTGCTCCGTCGCGCGCAGCAGGTGCACACCGCGCTGTTCGCCGACGAGTTCGGCCGGGAGCTCACGGGCCCGCAGTACGCGGCGCTGCACGTGCTCGTCGAGCATCCGGCGATCAGCCAGCGCGAGCTCGGCGATCGCGCGGGCCTCGACAGGTCCACCGCCGCCGACCTCGTGCAGCGGCTGGTCGGGCGCGGCTGGATCCTGCGGGCGCGGGATGTCTCCGACGGCAGGCGTCGCGTCCTGTCGCTGACCCCGGCGGCGCGCCGAGCCGCCGACGCCTTCGCGCCACGGGTCGCCGCCGTGCAGGATCGGCTCCTCGAACCGCTCGACGCCGCCGAGCGTGAGCGCTTCCTCGCGCTCCTCGTGCCCATCGCGTTCGCGACCGGTTAGGCGGGCGAATCCGAGTCCGGCCTTGCGGCACCATCGCCCGTCACATATCCTCAGTATACGTATTAATTCCCGAAGCGAATGCGTCATCGACGACGAGGAGCAGCATGCAGGCGTACCTGAACGGGTTCCACACCGGCGATCCGGCCGTCCCGCCCGCGGATCCCGCACTCGCGAACCCGGCCGAGCTGCCCGACACCGTCGACGTGCTGATCGTCGGCACGGGGCCAGCCGGATGCGTGCTCGCCGCGCAACTGGCAGCCTTCCCCGGCATCAGCACCAGGATCGTCGAGCGCCGGGAAGGACCGCTGGAACTCGGGCAGGCCGACGGCGTCGCCTGCCGCTCGGTCGAGATGTTCGAGGCGTTCGGCGTCGCCGACCGCCTGCTCGCCGAGGCGTGCCAGGTGACCGAGACCGTGTTCTGGCGGCCCGACCCCGACGATCGGTCGCGCATCGTACGCAGCGGCCGGATCCAGGACGTCGAGGAGGGCCTGTCGGAGTTCCCCCACCTCATCCTGAACCAGGCCCGGGTGCAGGAGTTCCTGCTCGAGAAGATGCGCAACTCGCCCCGCCGCCTCGAACCCGACTACGGCCTCGAGGTCGTCGACGTCGAGATCGCCGAGACGGCCGCCGATACGGGCGACGCGGCGGGCGACGCGGCGGGCGACCACCCCGTCACGGTGCGGATGCGGCGGGTCGACGACGGCGAGGAGCTCACGATCCGCGCCCGCTACGTCGTCGGCTGCGACGGTGCTCGCAGCACGGTGCGGCGGTCGATCGGGCGGGTACTGCGCGGCGACTCGGCGAACCAGGCGTGGGGCGTGATCGACGTGCTCCCGGTCACCGACTATCCCGACATCCGCTTCAAGTCGGTCATCCAGTCCGCCGACGCCGGCAACATGGTCATCATCCCGCGCGAGGGCGGCTACCTCGTGCGGCTCTACATCGAGATGGACGAGCTCGAGCCGGGCGAGCGCGTGGCCGGGCGGGCGATCACGTCCGACGACCTCATCGCGGCGGCCCGCCGCATCCTGCATCCGCACTCGCTCGACGTCCAGGAGATCGTGTGGTGGTCGGTGTACGAGATCGGCCAGCGCCTCACCGACAAGTTCGACGACGTGCCCGACGACGCGCTCGCGACCCGGACGCCGCGCGTGTTCGTCGCGGGCGACGCCTGCCACACGCACAGCCCCAAGGCCGGTCAGGGGATGAACGTGTCGATGCAGGACGCCTTCAACCTGGGCTGGAAGCTCGCGGCCGTGCTCGAGGGCCGCAGCGCGCCGGAACTGCTGCACACCTACTCGGCGGAGCGCCAGTCGGTCGCGCAGGACCTCATCGACTTCGACCGCGAGTGGGCCGCGATGCTCAGCGCGAAGCCGCTCGACACGGCATCCGGCACGGACGACGGCGTCGACCCCGCCGCCCTCCAGCGGCACTTCCAGCAGCAGGGGCGCTACACGGCCGGCATGGCCACCCGCTACGAGCCGGGCCTGCTCACCGGCGAGGGCACGTGGCAGCACCTCGCGACGGGCTTCCCGATCGGCGAGCGCTTCCACTCCGCGCCCGTCGCCCGGGTCGGCGACGCCCAGCCCCTCGAGCTCGGCCATGTCCACCGGGCCGACGGCCGCTGGCGCATCTACGCCTTCGGCGACCGCCTTCCGATCGACGACCCGCGGTCGCGGCTGCGCGCGTTCGCCGAGTCCTGGCGTGCCGGGCCCGGCGCCCGGTTCACCCCGGACGGCGCCGACCCCGACGCGGTCGTCGACGTTCGCGGCATCCTGCAGCAGAGCCATCGCGACGTCGAGCCGACGTCGCTGCCCGAACTGCTGCGACCGCACAAGGGACGCTACGGCCTGGCGGACTACGAGAAGGCCTTCGCGCCGTCGGTGCGCGGCGACGACGTCTTCGACGCTCGGGGCATCGACCGCGAGCACGGATGCCTCGTCGTGGTGCGGCCCGACCAGTACGTCGCGCACGTGCTGCCGCTGGACTCCCACGACGAACTCGAGGAGTTCTTCGCGCGGTTCCTGCTGCCGCAGCGGGCGCCCGCGATGGCCGGAGGGTCAGCCGGCTGAGCGGACTCGCCCGCCCGGGGCGACGCGTCAGTACAGCCCGACGATGCGGCCGTCGTCGGTGACGTCGATCGACTCGGCCGCGGGACGCACCGGCAGCCCCGGCATCGTCATGATGTCGCCGCACACCATCACGACGAACTCCGCGCCGGCGGCGAGCCGCACCTCGCGGATGTCGACGACGTGGCCCGTGGGCGCCCCGCGCAGTTTGGCGTCGGTCGAGAAGGAGTACTGGGTCTTCGCGACGCACACCGGCAGGTGGCCGTATCCCTCCTCCTCGAGCCGCTTCAGCTGCGCACGCACCGCGGTCGATGCGGTGACGTCGGACGCGCCGTAGATGCGCGTGGCGACGGCCTTCATCTTCTGCCAGAGCGACGCGTCGTCGGTATAGGTGAACCTCAGGCCGTCGCCGGAGGTCGCCACGGCACCGGATGCCTCGGCCGGGCGGTCCCCGCAGAGGGCGACGACCTCGCGGGCCAGGTCCTCCGCCCCGGCGCCGCCCTCGGCGAAGTGACGCGCCCGCACGGCGCGAACCCCGAACCGGGCGGCCCCCGCGACGAGCGCGTCGAGTTCGGCCTCGGTGTCCTCGGCGCGTTCGTTGATCGCCACGACGCATGGGATCCCGAACACCTCGCGGAGGATGTGCACGTGCCGTTCCAGGTTGGGCAGCCCGCGCTCGAGGGCGGCCACGTCCTCGGTGGTGAGGTCGCCGACGGCGACCCCGCCGTGGTACTTCATCGCCCGCACGGTCGCCACGATGACCGCCGCCGACGGCCGCAGGCCCGAGGAACGGCACAGGATGTCGACGAACTTCTCCGCGCCGAGGTCGGTGCCGAACCCGGCCTCGGTGACGACGTAGTCGGCGAGCCGCAGCGCGGAGCGGGTCGCGATGAGCGAGTTGGTGCCGTGCGCGATGTTCGCGAACGGGCCGCCGTGCACGAACGCGGGGGTGCCCTCGAGCGACTGCACGAGGTTGGGTGCGAGCGCATCGCGCAGGACGGCGGCCATCGCGCCGTGCGCGCGCAGGTCGCTCGCGCGCACCGGCCTGCGGTCGCGGGTATGGGCGACCACGATCCGGCCGAGCCGCTCCTTGAGGTCGGCGAGGCTCGTGGCCAGGCAGAAGATCGCCATCACCTCGCTCGCGACGACGATGTCGAAGCCCGCCTCGCGCGGATACCCGTTGCCGGTTCCGCCGAGTCCGATCACGATGTCGCGCAGCGCCCGGTCGTTGACGTCGAGCACGCGGCGCCACGTGACCCGGCGCACGTCGATGCCGAGCTCGTTGCCGTGGTGCACGTGGTTGTCGATCATCGCGGCGAGCAGGTTCGTGGCGATCTGGATCGCCGCGAAGTCACCGGTGAAGTGCAGGTTGATGTCCTCCATCGGCGCGAGCTGCGCGTACCCGCCGCCGGCGGCGCCGCCCTTCATGCCGAACACCGGGCCGAGGGCGGGCTCGCGCAGGCAGATCATCGAGCGCTCGCCGATGCGTCGGAGCGCGTCGCCCAGCCCGACCGACGTCGCGGACTTGCCTTCGCCCGCCGGGGTGGGTGACACCCCGGTCATCAGCACGAGCCTGCCCAGCGGGCGGTCGGTCAGGGTCTCGAGGTAGGCGAGCGGCACCTTCGCCTTGTAGCGGCCGTACGGCACGAGGTGCTCGTCGGTAATGCCCAGGCCGGCCGCGATCGCGCCGATGGGTCGGAGCTCCGCCGCCTGACCGATCTCGATGCTGCTGAGCGCCACGAGTCCTCCTGTCAGCGGGCGCCGCTGCCCGCGCCAGCCAAGCCTACGGCGCGAGACGATCCGATGGCGCTCAGGCCGACAGCGCGTCGGGCGCGCCGGCGAGGCGGCGCAGCATCTCCATCAGCGTCGTGCGCTCCTCTGCGGAGAGCGCCGCGAAGATGGCGCGCTCGGAGTCGGCCACCGTGGCATGCGCCGAGGCGTAGGTCGCACGACCCTCGTCGGTCGCGACGACGACGTTGGCGCGCCGGTCGCTGGGGTCGGGTTCCCGGCGCACGAGGGCGCGCGACTCCAGTTCGTCGACGAGCGCGACGATCTGGCTGGGATCGAGCCGGAGGAACTCCGCCAGCTCCCGCTGCGTCGGCCGCGTGTCGCTCACGGCGATGGCGAGCACGGTGTACGAGCGCACCTTCAGGCCGTGGGTCGCGGCGGCGGCGTTCGCCTGCGCGAGGGAGAGTGCGTTCGCGCGGGCCAGGAGGAACGCCAGGTCACGCACGACGGACGTCGCCCAGAGGCGCTCGGAACCGGAGAGCATCGGCGCCGTCGCCAGCGACTCGGTCGGATTCAGCATTGCAGCATGCTAGCAGGCGCCAGTTGGAAGAAGTAACTATTGACAATCTCAATAAAGTGGATTCTCATAGACGTGAGCAGCAAAGGAGCCCCACATGTCACTCGACGGCAAAGTCGCCATCGTCACCGGATCCGGCCGCGGCCTCGGCCTCGCCTACGCGCAGGAACTCGCCCGGCAGGGGGCATCCGTCGTCGTCAACGACGTGGACGACGCCACCGCCGCCGAAGCCGTGGCGTCGATCGAGCAGGCGGGCGGCAAGGCCGTCGCGGTGGTCGCACCCGTCGGCCCCACCGAGACGGCGAAGCAGTTGGTCGCCGCGGCCGTCGACAACTTCGGCCGGCTCGACATCCTCGTCACCAACGCCGGCGTCCTTCGCGACACGGTGCTGTGGAAGATGAGCGACGACGACTTCGACACCGTCATCGACGTGCACCTGCGCGGCACCTTCACCTGCGTCCGCGAAGCCGCGACCTACATGCGCGAGAACCAGATCGCCGGCCGGATCATCACGATCGGCTCGCCGACCGGGCAGCGCGGCAACTTCGGGCAGACGAACTACGCCGCCGCCAAGGCCGGCATCGTCGGCATGGTGCGCACCTGGGCGCTCGAGCTCAAGAAGGCCGGCATCACCGCGAATGCGGTCATCCCCGTCGCCGCGACCGCGATGACGGCGACCGTGCCCTACTTCGCCGCAGCGGTCGAAGCCGAGTCCAAGGGCGAGCCGATGCCGGCGTTCTTCCGCCACGACCTCGGCTTCGGCACCTCCGACGACGTGGCCGGGCTCGTCGCCTTCCTCGCATCGGATGCCGCGGCCGGCGTCACCGGCCAGGCGCTCGGCGTCGGCGGCGACCGCCTCCAGCTCTGGTCGCACCCCGAGCCGGTCGTCACCGCGTACCACGACGGGGGCTGGTCCTACGAGGCCCTCGGAGCAGAGTTCCAGTCGGTCGTGGGCGAGCAGCTGCAGTCGGTCGGCGAGACCTTCCCGCCCCTGCCCGACGAACTTCAGCGCCCGGCGCCCGTCGGCGCCTGACCGGCGTCCCGTCACTCACGACCGCCTTTCGACCCGGACCAGGAACGGCAGAACATGACCCGCTACGAACCCGCGATCGACCTCGACGCGATCCAGGCGATAGACGTGCACGTGCACGTCGACATGGACGATCACGGCCACGGTGCTCTCCCCGCCGACCTGTCCGCAGCGGCGAGCCGCTACTTCGGCAGCGGCGAGGGGTGGCCGACGCTCGACCGCGTCGCGGAGCACTATCGCGGGCTGGGGATGGCCGCGGTCGTCTTCTCCGTGGATGCCGAGACGCAGCTCGGACACGAGCCGGTCTCGAGCGCCGAGATCGCGGAGGGAGCGGCGCGGAACAACGACGTGCTGATCCCCTTCGGGTCGGTCGACCCCCGTCGGCCCGATGCCGTCGACCGCGCGCGCCGACTCATCGAGGACCACGGGGTCCGCGGCTTCAAGTTCCACCCGACCGTGCAGGGGTTCGACCCGAGCGACCGGGCCCACTATCCGCTCTACGGCGTCATTCGGGACGCCGGCCTGCCGGCGCTCTTCCACACCGGCCAGACCGGTATCGGCGCCGGGCTTCCGGGCGGGCGCGGCCTGCGACTCGGGCTTTCGAACCCGATGCTCCTCGACGCCGTCGCCGCGGACTTCCCCGACCTGCAGATCATCATGGCCCACCCGTCGGTGCCGTGGCAGGACGAGGCGCTGTCCGTCGCGACGCACAAGCACAACACGTGGATCGACCTCTCGGGGTGGAGCCCCAAGTACTTCCCCGCCGAACTCGTGCGCTACGCCAACTCGGTCATCACCGATCGCGTGCTGTTCGGATCGGACTTCCCCCTGATCTCCCCCGAGCGCTGGCTGCGCGACGCCGAGCAGACGGCGCTCAAGCCCGAGGTCATGCCGCGGATCCTCAAGGACAACGCCGTGCGACTGCTCGGCCTCGGGGAGGCGTCGTGAGCATCGCCACCTCGCCCGCGATCGGCCTCGATCCGTACGGCTATGCGGCGTCGCACCTGAGCGCCGGGGCGCTCGACGCCCTCGCACGGCTCGACGAGACGCTCCGACGCGACGTGCGCCCCCTGCTGAACGACGCGTGGGAGACCGCCACGATGCCCGACGGCATCCTCGGCGCGCTCGTCCCGCTCGACCTGATGCAGCCACGGGGCGTCTCGGCCGACGAGGCCCGATCCTCGATGTTCTCCGGCTTCCGCACCTACGTGCTCGCCCGCACCGACGTCTCGGTGGCGACGGTGTACAACGCGCAGTCGGGGCTCTTCCGCGCGGCCGTCCGACTCGGCGGGTCCGCCGAACAGGCCGACGAGCTCGACCCGCTGATCCGCACGTTCGGGCTGAAGGGCGTCTTCGCCCTCACCGAGCCCGATCACGGGTCGGACGTCGCGGGGGGACTGGCCACGTCGGCCCGCCGCGACGGCGACGAATGGATCATCGACGGCGCCAAGCGCTGGATCGGCGGCGCCGCGGCGGCCGACAAGCTGGCGATATTCGCGCGTGATGTCGCCGACGGCGAGGTGAAGCTCTTCCTCGTCGACCGCGAGGCCCCGGGCGTGACGATCGACATCATCCAGGGCAAGGTGTCGCTGCGCCCCATGCAGAACGCCGTCATCACGCTCGACGGCGCCCGCGTCTCTGAGCGGTGGCGCATGCAGAACGTGAACTCGTGGCGCGATGTCGCGGGCATCCTGCGCACGATGCGGTCGGATGTCGCGTGGATCGCGGCAGGGCTCCAGGCCGGCGCACTCGAGGCGGCCGTGAAGTACGTGCGCTCGCGCGAGCAGTTCGGCCGACCGATCGGCGGCTTCCAGCTCGTGCAGGAGAAGCTCGCCCGGATGCTGGGGAACGCGGTCTCCTCGCTGGGCATGGCCGTGCAGCTGTCGGCCAGGCAGGATGCCGGCGAGTGGAGCGACACGAACTCGGCCCTGGCCAAGATGCAGACGTCGCTGATGGCCCGCGAGACCGTCGCGCTCGGACGCGAGGTGCTCGGCGGCAACGGCATCCTGCTCGAGCACGACGTCGCCCGCTTCTTCGCCGATGCCGAAGCCGTGTACTCGTACGAGGGCACGCACGAGATCAACTCCCTCATCGTCGGACGCGCGCTGACCGGCGCCTCCGCATTCGTCTGACCCCTCGGCATGCTCGGGGACTGAGAAAGGACACCACATGACCACGACCGTCGCCTACGACGACCTCCCCTCGCTGGTGGGAGCCGACCTCGGCTACACCGACTGGATGGAGATCAGCCAGGAGCGCGTCGACACCTTCGCCGAGGCGGCCAGCGACCACCAGTGGATCCACACCGATCCCGAGCGGGCGAAGGACGGCCCGTTCGGCACCGCCATCGCCCACGGCTTCCTCACGCTGTCGCTGCTGATCCCGCTGTGGACCGAGCTCCTCGACGTCGAGGGCGTCGGCACCAAGGTCAACTACGGCCTCGACAAGGTCCGCTTCGTCTCCCCCGTCCCGGTCGGTTCTCGCATCCGCATGACGGCGACCATCGCCGAGGTGACGGAGGTTGCGGGCGGCTACCAGCTCACCGTCGACGTCACCATCGAGATCGAGGGCGGCAGCAAGCCCGCCGTCGTCGCCCGCAGCCTGCAACGCTTCTACGCCTGACGGGGCCCGCGCCCCATACCCACAACTGAATACCGGCGACCGTCACTCGGCGGGCGCATCCTGCACTCACACGCACAGTCACAAAGGAGTCACTGAAATGATGCGAAAGCGCCTCGCGGGCTTTGCAGCCCTCACGGCGGGGGCACTCATGCTCACCGCCTGCTCTCAGGGAACGCTCAGCGGCGAACCCACCGATGAAGCCGACGGCACCGAGTCGGGCGAGCTGATCCCCGTCACGGTCGGCCTGCTCCAGATCGCACCGGCGGCGGCGGTCCAGCTCGGCATCGACGAGGGCATCTTCGAGAAGCACGGCCTCGACGTCGAGGTCCAGCTCGGTCAGGGCGGTGCGGCACTGCTGCCCGCCGTGTCCAGCCAGTCGATCGAGTTCGCGGTCGGAAACCCGCTCTCCGTTCTCGTCGCTGCCAGCCAGGGCCTGGAGATGAGCATCGTCGCCGGCTACTCGCAGATCGCCGATCCGGCACCGTCCGGCATCGTCGTGATGGAGAGCTCGGGCATCCAGACCTGGTCCGACCTCGAGGGCAAGACCGTCGCCCTGAACGCCGTGAACACGCAGGGCGACCTGACCACCATGGCGATGGTGGAGGAGGACGGCGGCGACCCCGATGCCGTCACCTTCACCGAGATCGCGTTCCCCGACCAGCTCGCCCAGCTCGAGCAGGGGCACATCGACGCATCGTGGGTCCCCGAGCCGTTCCTCAGCGCGTCGCTCGCCACCGAGGGTGCGACGTTCCTCGGCGACCCGCTCGCGGCGATCGACGACCTCTACACGATGGTCACCTTCAGCTCCACGGCGTACGCGGAGGCCAACCCCGAGGTCGTCGAGGCGTTCGCCGCGGCCATCAGCGAGTCCACCGCCCTGGCGATGGACGACACCGAGCTGTACCGCGCCGCCATCGTCGACTACACCGGCATGCCCGCCGACGTCGTCGAGAACATCAACCTCGAACGGCTGTCGGGCGACCTCGACCGAGGCATCATCGAGGAGCTCAGCGCGATGGCGCTCAAGTACGGCTTCATCGACAGCGAGCCCGACCTCGACAAGGTCATCTTCGAGTGACGGCCGGGCCCGGTGCCGCTCCCGGCGGCACCGGGCCCATCCCCTCGCATCCGTACCCCCTGTCAAGAAGGGACTGCCGTGCACAACCACGGGATCGGGCCATGGGTCTGGCGTCGGCGCGAGCGTTCTCGCGGCGACATCGCCCTGACCTACCGCGATCAGCGCATCCGCTACGAGGTGCTCGCCGAGCGGATCGACCGGTTGGCCAACGCCCTCGCCGACCGCGGCGTCGCGGCCGGGGACCGCGTGGCCTACCTCGGCAACAATCATCCGTCGTTCCTCGAGACCTTCTTCGCGACGGCCACGCTCGGCGCCATCTTCGTTCCGCTCAACACGCGCCTCGCCGCACCCGAGATCGAGTTCGCGCTCGAGGACTCGGGTGCAACCACCCTCGTCTTCCACTCCGAGCTGACCGACCTCGCCCGTTCGGGCAGTTGGTCCACCCGCGCGAAGCGCCGCTTCATCGTCGCCGGGCAGCCCCCCGTCGAGGGGATCGAGGAATACGAAGCGGTCGTCGCATCCGGCGCCGCCGACCATCGCGACGAGCCCGTCACGCTCGACGATGCCGCCCTCATCCTCTACACCTCCGGCACGACGGGTCACCCGAAGGGCGCCGTGCTCACGCACGGCAACCTGACCTGGAACTGCTTCAACGTCATGGTCGACTACGGCGTCACCGCCGGGGAGCGCGTCCTGCTCATCTCGCCGATGTTCCATGTCGCCTCGCTCACCAACGGAGCGCTCCCGGTGCTCCTGCAGGGCGGCACGGTGATCCTGCATGAGAAATTCGACGCCGGTCGGGTCCTGTCCACCATCGAGGCCGAACAGGTGACGATGCTCTCGGGCGTGCCGACGACGTTCCAGATGCTGCAGGAACACCCGGCATGGGATTCCACCGACATCAGCAGCCTGCGACACCTGACCTGCGGCGGGTCGGCCATGCCCGAACGGATGCTGCAGGCCTACGAGGCGCGCGGGCTCGGCTTCACCGGCGGCTACGGGATGACCGAGACCGCGCCCGGGGCCACCGCGATGCCCGCCCACATGGCTCGTCACAAGTTGGGATCGTCGGGCCTCAAGCACTTCTTCACCGACGTGAAGATCGTCGACGAGCACGGTGACGAACTGCCGCCCGGCGAGGTCGGGGAGATCTGGATCAGCGGCCCCAACGTCATCACGGAGTACTGGAACCGTCCCGAGGCCAGTGAGGCCGCCCTCGTCGACGGCTGGTTCCGCTCGGGCGATCTCGGCTACTTCGACGAGGACGGCTACATCTACATCTCCGACCGGTTGAAGGACATGATCATCTCAGGCGGCGAGAACATCTACTCCGCCGAAGTCGAGGGGGTCATCATGGAACTCACCGAGGTCTCCGCCGTCGCCCTGATCGGGGTGCCCGACGCGAAGTGGGGCGAGGTCCCGCTCGCCGTCGCCACCCTGAAGGACGGAGCGTCCCTGACGGCCGAGGACGTCATCGCACACCTCACCGGGCGCCTCGCGAAGTACAAGATCCCGAAGCGCGTCGTGTTCGTCGACGAGTTGCCTCGTACCGCGAGCGGCAAGATCCGCAAGGCCGACCTGCGCGCCGAGTTCGCGGTGCCGTCGACCGACCGGCCGGCCGATGGGGGGCCCCGCTCTTGACCGTGCAATCACCGGGCGACCAGACCGTCACGCGCAGCGTCGCCGCCGTCCAGGCCAAGAGCCGACGACGCCGCTACCGTCCCCGCCGCGCGCTGCTGGGACTCGCCGGCATCCTGACCCTGCTGGCCATCTGGGAGATCGCGGCCCGCGTCGGTCTCGTCGACCCCCGCTTCCTGCCGCCGCCTTCCGAAGTGCTGCCGCGCCTGCTCGAGATCGCGACGATCGCGCCGTTCTGGATCGCGGTCGGCGACACGCTGGTGCAGTGGGGACTCGGCCTGGCCATCGCGCTCGTGCTGGCCTCGGTCACCGGTGTGGTGATCGGGCTCTCCCCGTTCCTGCGACGGGCCACCAGTTCGACCGTGGAGTTCCTCCGCCCGGTTCCCTCGGTCGCGCTGATCCCCCTGGCGGTGCTGCTGTTCGGCGTGCGGATCGAGGCGAGCCTGCTGTTGATCGTGTACGCCGCGTTCTGGCAGATCTTCATCCAGGTGCTCTACGGCGTCGCCGATGTCGACAAGATCGCGATGGACACCGGTCAGAGCTACGGGTTCTCCACGTGGCAGCGCATTCGCGACATCGTGTTCCCCACGACGCTGCCGTACCTGATGACCGGAATCCGGCTGGCCGCCGCGGTCGCGCTCATCCTCGCCATCACCGCACAGCTGATCATCGGAACCCCCGGCTTGGGGCTCGAGATCGCGCGGGCGCAGAACGCCGGCCTCTACACGACGATGTATGCGCTGGTGCTGGCGACCGGATTCCTCGGAGTCCTCATCAACTTCGGCGCCAGGTTCCTGGAGCGGGCGCTGTTGTCGTGGCACCACTCGGTACGTGGGGAGATCCCGGTATGAAGAAGGCGTTCGTCACCCTCGGCTTCGCGCTGGGACTTCCGGCGATCCTCGTCGTGCTGTGGTGGATCGCGACGACCGTGTCGCCGAGCTTCTTCGTGCCGACACCGGGTGAGCTCATCGTCACCTTCGTCGAGACCTGGTTCGGTCCGCGCCTGTGGGTGGACATCCTCCCGAGCATCGCCCGGTTCGGCATCGGCGTCGTGATCGCCATCGTCGCCGGCATCCTATTGGGCATGCTCGTCGGCCTCAATCGCGACCTGCGCGCGTTCACCGAGCCGGTCTTCGAGTTCTTCCGTGCGCTGCCTCCTCCCGTCCTGATTCCGGTGCTGCTGCTGCTCTTCGGCCCGACCGACTGGATGAAGGTCTTCATCATCGTCCTGGCGGCGATCTGGCCCGTGCTGCTGAACACCATCGAGGGCGTGCGCGCCGCCGACCCCGTGCAGACCGAGACGAGCCGGTCGTACGGCATCTCCGGCTTGAATCGCGTGCGATACCAGGTGCTGCCCTCGGCCGCACCGCAGATCCTGGCCGGGGTTCGTCAGAGTCTCCCGATCGGCCTGATCCTCATGGTCATCTCGGAGATGTTCTCGTCGTCGTCGGGCCTGGGCTTCAGCATCATCCAGTTCCAGCGCAGGTTCGCCATCCCCGAGATGTGGTCGGGCATCCTCGTGCTGGGACTGATCGGCTTCGCCGTCGCGGCCGTCTTCCGCTACGTCGAGCGACGCATCCTCCGCTGGTACCACGGACTGAAAGAGCTTGAGAATGCTGCATGACACACCCGTTCCCATCGACACCGTCTCCCACGGGCGCACGCTTCCCGCCGAGGAAACGCTGCTCTCGGTGCGCAACCTGAAGAAGGTCTACAGCACCGACGGCGGCGACATCGAGGCCGTCCGCGACCTCACCTTCGACCTCGGCAAGAACGAGCTGACCTGCCTGGTCGGTCCCTCGGGATCCGGCAAGACGACGTTGCTCAAGTGCATCGCCGGCCTGCTTGCCCCCACCAGCGGCGAGGTCGTGCTCGACGGCAAGGTCGTGACCGCGCCGCCCAAGAAGATGGCGGTGGTCTTCCAGGAGTACGGCCGGTCGCTGTTCCCCTGGCTCCGGGTCGCCGACAACGTGGAGCTGCCGCTCAAGAACGCCGGGGTGCCGAAGGCCAGGCGCACCGAGCTGGTCGAGGAGGCCCTCGCGAACGTGGGGCTCGACCACGTCCCGCGCTCGTACCCGTGGCAACTGTCGGGCGGCATGCAGCAGCGGGTGGCGATCGCCCGCGCCATCGCGTACCAGCCCGAGGTGCTGCTCATGGACGAGCCGTTCGCCGCGGTCGACGCGCAGACGCGCGCCGACCTGGAAGACCTCGTGCGCAAGGTGCGCAAGACGCTGGGGCTGTCGGTGCTCTTCGTCACGCACGACATCGACGAGTCGGTGTACCTCGGGGAGCGCGTCATCATGCTCTCGAGTTCGCCGACCGTCGTGCAGGAGGATCTCGTGGTGGATCTCCCCGAGGAGCGCGACCAGCTCGAGACGCGGTCGATGCCCCGGTTCACCGAGCTCCGCCACCACGTCTACGAGCAGATCCAGCTGGCCAAGCGAGGGTTCCGCCCGGACGTCGCCGCGACGAAGTGACGACACCGGCAGCGGCGGAGGGCCGGCTGCGACGCATCAGCCCGGGCCTGATGCTCGTGCTCGGCTACGTGTCGATGGCGGGTTCGCTGTCGACCGACCTCTACCTTCCCGCGTTCCCGGCCATCGCGGCGGACCTTGGGGTCGGCGCCTCGACCGTGCAGCTCACCCTCACGGCGCTGCTGGCGGGTTCGGCGCTCGGGCAGCTCTCGATCGGCTCCGTCTCCGACGCGCTGGGCCGGCGCCGCACGCTCCTGGCCGCGCTCGCCGTGTTCGTGCTCTGCTGCTACCTGGCGGTCGTCAGCCCGACGATCGAGGTGCTGATCCTGGTCCGTGCGGTGCAGGGATTCGCCGGCGCCTCGGGCACGGTGCTCGCCCGCGCCGTCATCGCCGACCTCGTCGACCACGCCCAGGCGGTGCGTGCCTTCAGCACCATCTTCGTCATGATCGCCCTCGGCCCCGCCCTCGCCAGCCCGCTCGGCGCGGTGCTGACGCAGCTGGGCGGGTGGCGCGCGGCGCTGCTCGGCCTCGCGGTGCTCGCGACCGGCATGCTCGTGGCCGCGGCGCTGTTCATCCCCGAGAGCCTGCCGCCCGATCGCCGGCATCCCTTCACCGTCGGCGCGCTCGCGCGCAACATCGGCCGGCTGCTGCGCAATCCCGTCTACGTCGGCTACACGATCGCCTTCGGCGCAGGGTACGGCGCGCTGATGGTCTACATCAGCTCGTCGTCGTTCATCGTGCAGGAGGTCCTCGGAATCACTCCGCTCGGGTACTCGCTCACGTTCTCGTTCAGCTCGGTCTCGGTCATGGCCGGTGCGTGGCTCAACGGCGTGATCGCACAGCGGATCGGAGCGCACGCGACGCTTCGGATCGCGCAGTCGCTGCAGGCCCTCTCCGCGGCGACCGGGGTGGTGCTGGCGCTCACGGGCACCCTGACGTTGACGTCGTACCTCGTGCTGGTGGCCGTCTTCGCGATCGGGTGCGGTTCGGTGATGTCCAGTGCCTCCGCCCTCGCGGTCGGCGAGGCCCGGGCCGCCGCGGGTGCCGGCTCGGCGCTCGTCGGCTTCACGCAGTTCGTCTTCGGCGCGTTCGCGTCGCCCTTGGGCGGTATCGCGGGCACGCAGACCGCACTGCCGGCGATGGCGGCGATGACGGGCTTCGCGGTGCTCGGGCTGCTGAGCGCCTGGTTCGCGGGATCGCGCACGCGCCACTGACCGAGCTCCGGTCCGCCGGATGCCGCGGCCGGGGCATCCCGCTCAGAAGAACAGCTTGTAGCCCACGTGGGACGCCTCGAATCCGAGCCGTTCGTAGAACCGGTGCGCGTCGGCGCGGCGGGCGTCCGACGTGAGCTGCACGAGGGCCGCCCCGCTCGCGCGCGCCCGCTCGATCGCCCACCGCATCATCGCCGTGCCGAGTCCGAGGCTCCGCGCCGACTCGGCCACGCGGACGGCCTCGATCTGCATCCGCGTGGCGCCGCCCCGCGCGAGTCCGGGGATGAGCGTGAGCTGCATGGTGCCGACCGCCTCTCCGCCGGATGCCTCGACCGCCACGAGGGTCTGGGCGGGGTCTGCGTCGATCGCTTCGAAGGCGTGCTCGTAGGCGTCGCGACGCTCGGGCGCGATGCTGTCGTCGGGTTCGACTGCCCTCACGCTGTCGGCGGCGGGTGGCAGGGTATCGGTATGGCGATCGAGGTGCGCGCGGCGAGCGTGTTCGAGGATGTCGCGACGATGGTCGGGCCCAAGCGGCCCGACGCGAGCGTGTGCTGGTGCCTGAGCTACCGCCTGCTCTCCTCGAAGGAGAACACCTCGCTCCGCGGTCCCGCGCGTGGCGAGCGCGTGCGCGAGCTCGTGCTCGAGGATCCGCCGCCCGGCGTGCTCGCGTACGACGGCGACGAGGTCGTGGGCTGGGCCGCCGTGCATCCCCGCGCCGACACGAGTTTCGCGAAGAACCGCAAGATCCCGCACGTCGACGACCTCGACGTCTGGTCGGTGTGGTGCATCCGCGTGCGTCCCGGCCACCGCCGAAACGGGATCTCGCATCACCTGCTCGCCGGCGCCGTGGAGTTCGCGCGCGAGCACGGCGCGCCCGCCATCGAGGGGTACCCGCTCGACAACCGCGGCGCCAGGATCGACCTCACGATGGCCTACGTCGGCACCCGGAACCTGTTCGAACGGGCGGGGTTCACGAAGGCCGCCGACACCGATTCGGTGCTGAACGGGTTCCCGAGAGTGCTCATGCGGCTCGACCTGCGGTGAGCACGGGCACGGACCGGTCAGGCCGAAGGCCATCGCAATCATCCACCGCGATACCCGAGCCCCCGAGAATCGGCCGGGTCGATAGACTGGGGCCCGACCCCAGCCCCGTTCGAAGGACCACGACGACGTGTCCGACCAGCCTTCCCTCTCCCGCCTCGACCTCAACCTGCTCGTCTCGCTCGACGCCCTGCTCACCGAGCGCAGCGTCACGCGCGCGGCGGAGCGCCTGCGCCTCAGCCAGCCCGCGCTCAGCGCGTCGCTGGCGCGGCTCCGCACCCACTTCAACGACCCGATCCTGGCGCGACGGGGCAACACCTACGAACTGACGCCGCTCGCCTCCCGGCTCTCGGAGCAGGCGCCCGCGGCGCTCGAGGCGGTACGCCGGGTGTTCGAGAGCCAGGCCGAGTGGAACGCGGAGGAATCGTCGCGGGAGTTCGCCGTCTACGGGTCCGACTACGCGTTCGCGACGCTCGGCCGCCGGGTCGCGATGCTGGCCGCCGAACGGGCGCCCGGCATCCGCTTCCGGTTCATGTACCACTCCCCGCAGGTGATCGAGGACGCCGTGAACCGGCTCCGCTCGGCGGATGCCCTGATGATCCCGCACGGCTTCCTCAGCGACCTGCCCTACACCGACCTCTGGAAGGACCGCTGGGTCGTGATCGCCTCGGCCGACAACGAGCGCATCCGGGGCGAGGTCACGATGGCGGATGTCGCGGAGTCGGAGTGGGTGTTCACGTACCAGTCGCAGACCGCCTTCACCTCGGCGAGCCGGCAGATCCAGCAGCTCGGCGTCGAGCCGACCGTCGGCACGGTCGTCGAGAGCTTCCTCGCGCTGCCGCTGTACGTCGCCGGCACCCAGCGGCTCGGCCTCCTGCAGGCCGGACTCGCCGGCTACGCGCGGGCCATGGCCGACGTGCGCGTGTACGAGCCGCCGTTCGACGCGACCCCGATCTCGAACGCGCTGTGGTGGCATCCGATGCACCGTCGCGACCCCGAGCACGAGTGGATGCGCACCCTGTTCGAGGAGGCCGCGGCCGAACTCGGCGACGGGGCGGTGCGCACCGGCGCCCCGCCCCGCCGTCCGGGGGTCAGACCGTCGCGGTGACCTCCTCGGCCGGAGCCATGTTCGACTTCCGCAGGCCGAAGCCGAGCAGGATCGCCGCCACCGCGCACGCGATGCCGACGACGCCCACGGCGACCGGCAGCGATCCGACGGCGGCCGTGATCGCGCCCATGATGATCGGCGTGAGGAACTGGCCGAAGAAGAACGCCGCGGTCCACAGCCCGGTGACGCGGCCGCGCTCCTCGAAGCGGGTGGACCCGACCGCCCACGTGAGCATCGACGGCAGCAGGAGACCCGAACCGGCGCCGCCGACGATGGCTCCCACCGCGACTCCGGGAACACCCCCGACGAACCAGATGATGAGCATGCCGACCGCCTGCAGGGCGAACGCCACGGGGAGGATCCGGTTCACGCCGACCTTGGCGATCCGCGTGAAGGTGAAGCCGCCGGCCGCCGTCGCCAGCGAGGCGAGTGCCGCGATCCCGCCGATCGTCGGGGTGTCGGTGGGTGCGACGCCCGCGTCGACGAGGAGGTAGCTGGCCTCGATGACGAGCACGTAGAACGTGAACCCGCCGAACAGGCCGACGATGAGGGGCATCGCGATCCGGCGCCACGGAATCGGCACCTTCGGCGCGCGCGCGTGCGAATCGGTGGGGTCGGCCTTGTTCGGCTCCCACAGCAGGAAGATCATCGGCACGGCGATGATCGCCGCCGCCAGGTAGATCCAGAACGGCGTGCGCCAGCCCGCCGCGCCCGCCGCGCCGCCGATCGCGATGAACGCGGTCGCGGCCAGGGTGGTCACGATGGTCTGCAGCCCGAGGTACTTCGCCCGCCGCTCGGGCTCATGCCAGTAGTCGACGATGAGCGTCGTGCAGACCGTCATGATCGCCGCCTCGGTGATGCCCACGCCGACGCGCGTGGCGAGGATCGCCGGGAGCGTGTCGAGGAACGCCGGCGCGATGCCGACGAGCGTGTACGCGAACATCGCGATGATGAGCAGCTTCTTGCGCCCGAGTCGGTCGACGATCTGCCCGGCGAACGGCGCGAAGAGCGCGATCATCAGCGCCGGGATGGCGACCACCATGGGCACGAGGATCTCGCCCCCCGGGGCACCGCCGAACTCGGCCGAGAGCTGCGGCAGGATCGGCGTCAGGAGCACCGACCCCAGCACGGGCATGCAACTGCCCGCGAGCAGCAGGACGGCCTGGAGGACACCGGGCCGGCGAGTGCCGGGCTCGGTCTGGACTGAGGTGTTCGCCATTGAGACTCCTCGGGTGATGGGTGTGCGGATGGGTGGGATCACCCTCTGGCGCGGGCGCGCGAGCGCGACCGTGCCGGAGGGATCGGGGGGACGTGAACCGCACGTCCGACGGTGTTGCGGAGCTCGCCGATGCCCTCGACGCGCAGGACGACCTCGTCGCCCTCGACCAGCGGCGGCGGCGTGAGGGAGCCGGCCCGCCCCCACAGCTCGGCGAGGCATCCGCCGTTCCCGGCCGTGCCCGAGCCGAGCACGTCGCCGGGCACGACGCGTGAATCACGGGACGCGTAGGCCACGAGGTCACGGAACGGCCAGCCCATGTTCGAGAGCAGGTCGTGGCCGACGCGCTCGCCGTTGACGAACGCCTCGATCACGATGGGCAGGAAGCCGTCGTCGTCGACGAGATCGTCGAACTCGTCGGCGGTGGCGATCCACGGGCCGAGCGTCGTGGCGAAGTCCTTGCCTTTGGCCGGGCCGAGCCGCACCTGCATCTCCCGGGCCTGGATGTCGCGTGCCGACCAGTCGTTGAAGATCGTGTAGCCGAAGACGTGCGCGTCGGCCTCGGCGGGGGCGAGGTCGCGGCCGTCGGAACCCGCGACGCCGCCGATGACGACGCCGACCTCGAGCTCGAAGTCGAGCCGCTCGGTGGCGGGCGGCCGCACGACGGCACCGGTCGCGACGATCGAGTGGGGGTTCGTGAAGTAGAAGGTGGGCAGCTCGTACCACTCGGGCGCCACGTGGCTCACCCCGTCGACCGAGGCGGTGACGCCCTCGACGTGCTCCTCGAAGGCCGCGAAGTCGCGCACGCTCGCGGGCACGAGCGGCGCGAGCAGCTCCACCTCGGCGAGCGGCACGAGCGGGGCGGATGCCTCGCCGTCGCCCTCGAGCTCCGCGGCGAGCGCGGGCACCTCGGCGAGCCCGGCGGCGAGCACGTCGGCGACCGTGAGCCCGCGCGGGAACGGCACGACGCCGTCGCCGATGACGAACCCCTCGCCGAGGCTGCCCTGATGCATCCATCTGGCGATCCTCATGCCGCCCCTCCTTCGGTGATGCGCGCCGTGACGCCGACGCGCGTTGCGGCCCGCGGCAACCGCGCCCCGAGCAGTTCGCCCGCGTTCCCCGAGAGGATGGCGCGCGTCTCGGCGTCGGGGAGCCCGGCCTCGAGCACGCGCTCGACCGGGTCGTCGACGCCCATGTCGAACGGGTAGTCCGAGCCGAGCAGCACCCGGTCGGCGCCCGCGGCGTCCACGAGTGCGCGCAGCGCGCTCGGCGTGTGCACGAGCGAGTCGAAGCGCAGGCGGCGCAGGTATGACGACGGCAGCTCGCGGCATCCGTGGGCCTCGGGCCGCACCTGCCAGGCATGGTCGGAACGGCCGAGGAACGTCGGCAGGTAGCCGCCGCCGTGCGCGGCGACGAGCTTCAGGCGCGGGTGCCGGTCGAGCACGCCCGAGAAGATGAGGTGCGACAGCGCGACCGCGTTCTCGACGGGCTGGCCGACCGTGTTCGAGAGGTAGAAGCGGTCGAGCCGCTCGTCGAGGCTGCAGCCGAAGGGGTGCAGGAACACGACCGCGTCGAGCTCCTCGGCGCGCGCCCAGAACGGCGCGAGCCGCTCGTCGGAGAGTTCGACGTCGCCGGCGAACGACGAGATCTCGACGCCCGCGAGGCCGTTCGCGATCACGGCGTCCTCGAGCGCTGCGACCACGAGGTGCGGATGCTGCAGCGGCACGAGTCCGAGGCCGAGCAGCCGATCGGGCGCGCCCGCGACGTGCGCGGCCACCGCGCGATTCGTCTCACGTGCGGCCCACGCGGCGAGCTCCTCGCCGGCCCACGGATAGTAGTGCGACGGCGACGGCGAGACGAGTTGCACGTCGACGCGCTGCCGATCCATCTCGGCGAGGCGCGCGTCGAGCGAGATGAGCAGCGGCATCCGCTCGCCGATCATGCGACCGGATGCCGCCATGCTCTCGGTCCCGTTGCGCCGGGCGTCGAGCGCCTGGGCGGCGGCGAAGCCCTCGGGGTCGCGCGCCGCGACCTCGTCCTGCAACTCGGTCAGCAGCAGGTGCGCGTGCACGTCGACGACCGGTGCGGCCGCGACATCCGCCGACGGAGACGTGGCCTGGGCGTGGCGGTCGCTCATGCGGGCCGGCTCACGAGCGTGGCGATGCGCCGCATCATGCCGGGCACGTCGGCGTCCTGCACGTGGTCGATCTGCCACCGGCCGAGCTGCACGGATGCCTCGACGACCTCGGTCGCGCGCGGCAGGCGGCGGGCGTGGAACTCGTCCCACAGGGCCTGGTCGACGGCGTCGCGCCCGAGCAGCAGCTGCGAGAGCACGAGCGCGTCCTCGGCGGCCTGCGCGGCGCCCTGCGCGATGGTGGGCGGGCAGCTGTGCGCGGCTTCGCCGATGAGCACGACCCGGCCGCGGTTCCACGCGTCGGGCACGATGTGCGTGGTGAACCACGTGTAGTTGACGCGCGAGTCGGCGCCGAGGGACTCGCGGATCTCGTTCCACGGCCCGCCGTACGCCCGGGAGAGTTCCTTCATGACCTCGACGCCCTGTTCGGGCGTGAGCAGATGCCGGTCCTGAGCGGGCTCGACGAGGTAGGCGTACATCATCTCCTCGCTCGTCGGGCAGTAGCCGGCGATGTAGATGGGCCCGCCGTAGTAGAGGTCGGTGTGCGTGACGTCCTTCGGGCGGGGCACGAACGCGCGCCAGATGCCCATACCGGTGCGCTGGGGCTCGGTCTCGATGCCGAGCTGCGCACGGATGGCGGAGTGCAGGCCGTCGGCGCCGATGAGGAGGTCGTAGCGGCCGGTGGTCCCGTCGCTGAGCGTGACGTCGACGCCGTCGGCGTCCTGGGTGAAGCTCGCCACGGTCGTGCCGTAGTGGATGCGCGCGCCGAGCTCGGTGGCGCGGTCGGCGAGGATGCGGGCGAGGTCGGGACGGTACATGCCCGCCGTCGCCGGGTACTCGGGGCCGCCGGTCGGCGCATCCGGAACCTCGGCGATGACCTTGGCGTCGGGGCCCGGGGTGCGCAGTCCGACCACGTCGAACGTGTAGCCCGCCTCCCTGACCTCGTCCCACACGCCGAGCCGGTCGAACACGCGCAGGGCGTTGCCCTGCAGCGTGATGCCCGAGCCGAGGGCGGTGAGGTCGGGCTTGATCTCGACGACGTCGACGTCGACGCCGCCCTCGGCGAGCAGGATGGCGGCGGCGGTGCCGGCCACGCCGGAGCCGACGATGGCGACTCGGGAGACTGCGGTCATCAGGATCCCTCCTTCGGGATGCGGGTTCGGGTCATGGTTCGGGTTCGGGTCTCGGGCTACTTGAGGGCGATCGGATTCACGGGCGAGCCGACCGCCCCGGTGATGGGCAGCGGCGGCGCGACGAGCAGGAACTCGTACACGCCGTCGGCCGCGCAGTCGGCGGCGAGCGCCTCGAGGTTCCACATCTCGCCGATGGTGAGCCCCATGTTGGGGATCACGATCTGGTGCAGCGGCTGGAACGCGTCGTCGAACTCGTTGGGGCGCACCTCGAAGCCCCAGGTGTCGGTCGCGACGGCGGCGATCTCGGTGCGGTGCAGCCATCCGGCCGTCGTGAACGAGAGGCCCGCGCTCGGGCCGCCCGCGTAGCCGTTCCAGCCCTCGCGCAGCGCCCGGGCATAGCGGCCGGTGCGCACGAGCAGGAGGTCGCCGCGGCCGACGGCGCTCGTCGCGCCCTGCGCGGCGATGCACGCCTCGAGGTCGGCGACGGTGATGGCGTAGCCGTCCTCCAGCTCACCGGTCTCCGGCCGCAGGTGGCGGCCGACGTCGAGCAGAACGCCGCGACCCGAGATGACGGATGCCGCGTGCTCGATGCCCGTGACGAGGTCGCCCTCGCTCGTGACCACCTCCTCCGCGGGCCGGCCGTTCCACGCGATGCCCCGGTCGAAGATGTGGCCGAGGCCGTCCCACTGCGTCGAGCACTGCAGCGGCATGGTGATCATGTCGTCGGCCCCGGTGATGCCGTGGGGGAATCCCTGCGTGCCGGCCGCGGCATCCGTGCCCGTGCCGAGCATGGTGTGGATGGGATTGGTGCGACGTCGCCAGCCGAGCTGCGGGCCGTCCATGTCGAAGGATTGCGAGAGCGAGAAGCTCGCGCCGCGTCGCACGAGCCCGGCGGCACGGGCGCGCTCGGCGTCGCCGATGAAGTTCAGCGTGCCCAGGCGGTCGTCGTCGCCCCAGCGGCCCCAGTTGCGGTACGCCTCGGCGGCCTCGGCGATGTGGCGCTCGGGGTCGGTGCGGTCGAGGGCGGCGGGGACCTCGGTCGGGGTGGTCGTCATGCGGCACTCCCCTCGGCGACGGCACGCACGGTCTGGGCGCCGAGCCCCTCGATCGCGCCGACCATCACGTCGCCGTCGCGGAGCATCCGCCCGTGCACGATGCCGTTGCCGGCGGGACTGCCCGTGAGCAGCAGGTCGCCGGGCAGCAGCGGCATGTTCTCGGAGGCACCGGCGATGAGGGCGGGCAGGTCGAAGAGGAGGTCGTCGGTCGTGGCATCCTGCATCGTCTCGCCATTGAGGGTGAGCTCGAGGTGCAGGGCGCCCGGGTTCGCGACGAACGGCGCCGGCACCAGGAACGGGCCGGTCGGCAGGAACCCCGGCGCGTTCTTGCCGCGATACCAGTCGGTGCCGATCTCCTTCATGTCCTCGCGGAACACGAGGTCGCGCGTGGTGATGTCGTTGACGATCGTGTACCCGGCGACATGCTCCATGGCGTGCTCGCGGTCGACCCGGAACGCCTCCCGGCCGATCACCACGGCGAGCTCGAGCTCCCAGTCGTGCTGCTCGCTGTAGCTCGGCAGCACGAGGTCGACGTCGTCGCCGACGACCGCGGCGGGCAGGCCGATGAAGAAGTACGGGGTGCCCTCGCGCGCCCGGCGATCCATCATGTCGGCGGCCCACTCGCGCAACTCCTCGATGGGGCGCGGGTCGTTCTTCGCGCGGCCCGCGGCCACGAGGTCGATGACGTGCGTGCGGTAGTTCGCGCCGGTCTGCAGCACCTGGCGGGGCGTCACGGGTGCGGTGAGGGTGACGTCGGCGAGTGGATGCCACGTGGCGTCGGCCTGCTCGGCGGCCGCGCGGAGCCGCTCCCACGACCCGGGCGCCTCGGCGAGGAACGCGTTGAGGTCGGGCGCTCCGAGCTCGTCGGGCCCGATCTCGCGCACCCGGTCACCGGCGACGAGGCCGAGGCACGGCGCTCCGCCTCCGCGGGCGCCGTCGCCCGTGCGGAAGCGCACGAGGGCGAAGGGGGCGGTCAGTCCGTCGGACGACGATGTCACAGGGTCGATCTCCAATCACGCGCGCACCGGTGAGCGGCGTGGCCCCAGTCAACATCCGACTCTCGCTATCAGTGAAGGCCGGATTGATGATGAACGGCATCAGTCTCATGGATGCCCCGATCCCGTCACTGTCGGACCTGACTGGGTCATCGATCAGAACGATGCCCGGCATCAACAGATTCGGGTTCCCTGATACCCGGGACGCGTCGACAGTGGAAGGGTGCCGGTTCGCCGGCCTCAGAACCAGCGGTCGTCATCACCGCACCCCGACTGAAGGATCGACGATGATCAACCTCCTCTCCCACCTCTCGTACCTCGAGCTCGCGACGCCCGACGTCGAGGCCTCCGTCCGCTTCTACGAGGAGCAGGTCGGGCTTCGGGTGCAGTCGCGCGCGAACGGCAAGGTCTACCTGCGCTCGTGGGGCGACTACTACAACTACTCGCTCGTGATCGCCGAGGGCGCCGAACCGGCGCTCAACGTCATGGCCTGGCGCACCACGAGCGCCGAGGCGCTCGACGAGGCTGCCAAGCGCATCGAGGACGCCGGCGTCACCGGCGAGTGGATCGCCGAGGGCCACGGCCACGGTCGCTCGTACCGCTTCACCGGCCCCTACGGCCACACCATGGAGCTGTTCTGGGAGGTCGAGAAGTACCGCGCGGCCGACGAGCTCGCGTCGGTGTTCCCCGATCGCCCCGAGAAGCGCAGCAAGCACGCCGTGGGCCCGCGTCAGCTCGACCACGTCACGGTCGCGGCATCCGACGTCCGCGGGTTCGCGAAGTGGTACAGCGACGTGCTCGGCTTCCGCATCATGGCCTACACCGTGCTCGACGAGGCACCCCTCACGGTGTTCTCGGTGCTCACCACGAACGAGAAGTCGCACGACCTCGGCGTCGTGCTCGACAGCTCGAGCCGCCCCGGCCGGGTGAACCACTACGCGTTCTGGGTCGACTCGCGCGAGGAGCTGCTGCAGGGTGCCGACGTGCTCATGGAGAACGGAACCCACATCGAGTACGGCCCGTCGATCCACGGCATCGGCGAGCAGAGCTTCCTCTACTTCCGGGAGCCGAGCGGCATGCGCGTCGAGGTGAACACCGGCGGCTACCGCAACTACGTTCCCGATTGGGAGCCGTACGACTGGACGCCCTCGCAGGGCTCGAACAACCTCTACCGCAACGGCTCCATGCCGATGTCGATGACCGAGTCGTTCCCGCCCGACCCCGACAAGCCCACCGCTACCGAGGAGGGCATCGTGCCCGGCACCGAGGAGGCGCTCATCAACCCCTACGCGGTGCAGGGTCGCGGCTGATGAGCTGACCGGCCGGCCGGCTGGCCGAGCGGCCGGCCGGCCGCTCAGCGCAGCGCGGCGAGCATGCTCTCGAGATGGCCCCGATCGGGAGTGAGCTCGCCGCGCTCGATGCGGTGCGCGAGCTCGGTCACGACCCGGTTGACCGGGGTCGGGATGCCGACCTCGGTACCGCGCGCGACCACGTGCCCGTTGAGGTCGTCGACCTCGCTGTGCCGACCCTTGCGCCAGTCCTGCAGCACGGTCGTCGTCGCCCCGGGCACCACGAAGCCCGCGAAGAGCTTGTCGGTCATGATGTCGACGACCTCGTCGGGGTCGGCGATCTCCTGGGGCGTGAGCCCGAAGATCGGGAGCACCGGATGCCCCAGCGCGACGCCGACGGCGAGCGCCTCGTTGCCCGCGGCGATCATCACGTCGCGGTAGCCGGACGTGTGCAACGCGTCGAGCATCGGCAGGCCGAGGATCGCGCTCGTGACGAGCAGCGTGCAGTTGCTCACGAGCTTCATCCACTTCGCCGCCTCGATGTCGTCGACGACCGCCACGGTGCCGGAGTGCCGAAGGAGCGACGCGATCTCCTCCTCGCGGTCCGCGGGACCGCCCGGCAGCGCCCCGACCGCGTACCACGACCGCGAGACCCCCGTGTGCCGGTGCACGATGCCGGGCTCCTCCATGGTCGCCGAGCACTCGATCACCGAACCCATCGTGCGGTGCGCGCCCACGACCTCCTCGACGATGCGGGCGGTCATGCCGTTCTGGACACCGACCATCAGTCCATCGGCGGCGAGATACGGCTCGATCAGCTGCACCGCCCAGCGCGAGTCGTAGGCCTTCATGAGCATGAGCACGACGTCGAACCCGTGCTTCAGCTCGGCCACCTCGCACAGGTGCAGCGTGCGCGGGCGCACGTGCAACTCGCCCTCGGGCGAGAGGATGCGCACGCCGTCGGCACGCATCTTCTCGACGTGCGCCGGCCACTGCTCGATGAGCACCACGTCGAGCCCGGCGGCGGTGAGATCGGCCCCCACGGACGCCCCGTTCGCTCCGGCTCCGAGCACCGCGATCCTCCGGTCGGCCATGCGCGTCCCCTCTCCTCCGTCGGCACCCACGAGAGTACAGCAACGATGTACACAGTTCGGGAGGAAGCCTGATATTTTGGGCAGAAGCGCATGGACGTGTGAATCATCACTGGACACACCTCGACGAGGAGAGCAGGAACCCATGATCCTCCACATCGCAACATTCCGCTGGAAGGACGACGTCACGGAGGCGGAGGTCACGGAGCTCACGGCATCGCTCCTGCGCATGCGGGCCGAGATCCCCGAGCTCCGCTCCTACGTCGTGGGGCCCAACCTGCACCTGCGACCGGGCGGCGCCGACTACGGGGTCGCGGCCGTCCTCGACGACGCGGCCGCGCTCGACGCCTACCTCGACCACCCCGCGCACAAGGCGGTCTACGACCAGGCCCTCGGGCGCATGATCGCCGAACGCTCGGCCGTGCAGCTGCCGCTCTCGGAGGGATCGATCGCGTGAGCGACATGCGTGCCGCCGTGCTGCACGCGGTCGGCGACCTCCGCACCGAGCAGAGGCCCGTGCCCGAACCCGGGGCGGGCGAGGTGCTCATCCGCGTCGGCGTCTGCGGCGTGTGCGGGAGCGACGCGACCGAGTTCGGCCGCGGGCTCGTGCTCGCGCAGCCGCCGGTCACCCTCGGCCACGAGTTCGCGGGCGTCGTCGAGGCCGTCGGCCCCGGCGTGGGCTCGCCGCCCGTCGGCGCGACGGTGGTCTGCGGGGCGGGCGTGTCGTGCGGGGAGTGCACGCCGTGCCGCCGGGGCCGCACGAACCTCTGCCGCAACTACTCGACGATCGGCTTCCATCACGACGGTGGGCTGGCGGGCTACGTGACCGCCCCGGCGAGCATCGTGCTCGACGTGTCGGACTCGGGGCTGCCGATGGACACCCTCGGCCTCACCCAGCCCATGGCGATCGCGGTGCACGCGGTGCGTCGCAGTGGACTCCGGGCCGGCCAGGACGCCGTCATCGTCGGCGTGGGCGGCATCGGCGCCTTCATCACGTTCGCCGCGGCCGCGACCGGCGCACGCGTGCTGGTGGTCGACCGCGACGAGGAACGCCTCGAACTCGGCCTGCGCCTGGGCGCGACATCCACCCTCCTGGCAGGAGCAGCCCCGCTGCGCGATCGGCTCGCGGAACTCGGCATGGACGCCGACGTGTTCTTCGAGGTCAGCGGGTCGGCGCCCGGGCTCGCCTCGGTGCTCGAGGCGGCCGAACCGGGCTCGACGATCGTTCCGGTGGGCATCCAGCGCGGCGAGCCCGCACTGCCCCTCGGCCGGTGGACGCTCAACGAGTACACCATCGTCGGCACCGTCGCCCACGTGTTCGCCGACGACTTCCCCGAGGCCGTGCGCCTGCTCGGCACCCGCCCCGACTGGTCCGACCTCGCCCGCGAGGTGATCCCGCTCGACCTCGTCGCGGAGCAGGCGCTGCAGCCCCTGGTCGAGGGGCGATCGCTGCAGATCAAGACCCTCGTCGATCCGTGGGCCACCGAACCCCGCCCGGCGGTGCACACCGGATAGGGCCGGGCGAGCCGGCATCAGGGCCGGAAGTCGTCCATGGCGCGCATCGCGTCGACTGCGGAGCTGATGGGCGCGCCTGATTGCGTCGGCCCGGAGGCCTGGGCCGACCCACCGGCCGAGGCATCCGTCGCGCCGGAGTACGGCTGCCGGCGCCCGACCGCGAACCAGACACCCTTCGCCGGCACCGTGCCCCGGTTCGTGTACAGGTGGGGCCTCGTCGAGTCGAACTGCAACGAGTCGCCCGGGTGGAGCACGTAGGTGTCGAACTCGAGCTGCAGGGTGAGCTCGCCCTCGAGGAGGTACGCGTACTCGACGCCCGCGTGCCGCATGAGCTTGCCCTCGATGGAACTCGACGCACCGGGCTCGTACGTCACGAGGAGCCCGTCGGCCGGGCCGCCCGCGCCGACGGCCAGCCGCTCCCAGCGCACGCCGTTCTCCATCTCGATGACCGGGTTGTCGGCCGCGCGCTGCACGTCGGGCAGCGGCGGACCGCTGTGACCGAACAGGGGTGCAGCCGACACGGTCGGTGCGGCCGTGGGTGCGGAGATGCCGAGCAGCTCGTCGAGCGAGACACCGAGATGGCTCGCCAGCGCGTACAACGTCGAGACCGACGGCTGCGTCTTGCCGATCTCGACCTGCGAGATGAGGCTCGCCGAGACGCCGAGCGCCTGGGCGACGCTGCGCAGGCTCAGTCCGCGCTTCATCCGAGCCTCTCGCAGGCGTGCGCCGAGGTTCTCCGGCATGCTCACTCCCCCATCGCGTTCGTTCCGGGCGGCCGATGTCGCAGCCCCGGCCGTCGTTGCCGCAATTGTAGGCGCGGGCACGCGGCCGGGCCGGTCGCCCCGGCGGGATCGCGGATCATCGGTCGCACCGCCGGCCGCGGCATCCGCTCAGGTGATGGCCCAACCGCGGTCGACGTAGAGGCTCGCCGCCGAGACGCCGCGATTGCGGAGGAGGAACTGCGTGGCGTCGACGACGTCGGCCATCGTCGCGAGCTTGCCGCCCGGCGTGCGCCGCTCGTACTGGTCGAGCACGCCCTCGGGCTTGCCCGCCCAGAACGGGCTGTCGCCGATGATGCCCGGGTGCAGCGCGTTCACGCGGATGGGCGCGAGTTCGAGGGCGAGCGTGTTGACGAGGCCCGCGACCCCGCCGTTGATCGTCGACACCGTCGTGGAACCCGGGTAGGGCAGGTCCTTCGCTCGGCCCCCGAAGAGCACGATGCCCGTGTCGACCGACGGGTCGAGCCGGTCGAGCAGCGCGTGCACCACCTCGGTGTATCCGACCAGCTTCAGGGTCACCAGCCGAACGGCTCGGTCGATGTCGTAGTCGCGGATGGTGTTCTGGTCGCGCTCGATCGCGCAGAGCACGAGGCCGTGCACCCGGCCGATCGACGCGAGCCGGCCGCCGATGGACTTCGGCTCCGAGATGTCGAGAGCCACACCGGATGCCCCGGGGCCGAGCGATGCCGCGATCTCCTCGGTGCGGGCCTGATCGCGTCCGGTGATCACCACGCGATCGCCGCGTGCGATGCAGTCCTTCGCCAGTTCCAGTCCGATGCCGGACGTGCCGCCGACGACGACGATCGTTCGTTCGCTCAAGGTCTCTCCTTCGGGGGCGGCGCCTCTCGCCAAGTGGCACTGGACATCCGTGTACAGCAGTGCTTAACCTGAGTCAAGTCGACCGATTCGGCGAAGTCAAGTGGCGTGAGCCGCCGCAACGGCCCCCGATCGGTGGCGCACCCCGCCAGGCGACCGCGAATCAAGGAGGATGAGCGTCAGAATGTCCGGTACCCCCAGTCCACGCCCCGGCCAGCCGATCGTGTTCCGCAATGGAATCGTCCTGACGATGGACGATGCCCACACCGTGCTTCCCGAGGGCGACGTGCTCGTCATCGACGGGAAGATCGCCGAGGTCGGCGTCGACCTCGCCGCGCCCGACGACGCGTTCGAGATCGACGCCGCACGCGGCATCCTGATGCCCGGCATGGTCGACACCCACCGCCACATGTGGCAGACCGCGATGCGCGCCTACGGCGCCGACTGGACCCTCACGCAGTACTTCGTCTGGTACTACCTCGAGCACGGCATGAAGTTCCGCCCCGAGGATGTCGCGGCGGGCGACCTCGTCTCGGCGCTCGACGCCGTCGAGTCGGGCGTCACCACCAGCGTGGACTGGTCGCACGGGCTCCGCACGCCCGACCACGGCGAGGCGGCGCTCGAGGCGCTCGCGACCTCGCCCGGACGCTTCGTGCTCGCCTACGGCAACCTCGCGAACGCCCCGTGGGAGTGGACGCAGGACCCGGCGGTGCGGCGCATCATCGAGCGCGCGCGCGACGACTCGCGGCTCTTCGGCGCGCAGATCGCGTTCGACGTTCCGGGCGACGAGAGCTTCCCCGAGCGCCCGGCATTCGAGGCGGCGAAGGAGCTCGGCCTCAAGGTCACCACGCACGCGGGCGTGTGGGGCGCGACGAACGACAACGGCATCCGCATCATGTACGAGAACGGCGTCATGCAGCCGGGCAACATCTACGTGCACGCCGCGACGCTGAGCGAGGAGTCGTATCAGATGATCGCCGCGACCGGCGGCACGGTCTCGCTCTCCACCGAGAGCGAGCAGACCTGCGGTCAGGGATATCCGCCCGCCCACGCGTTGCGCAAGCACGGTATCCAGGCCTCGCTCTCGGTGGACACGAGCGTGTGGTTCAGCGCCGACATGTTCGCGGCCATGCGGGCCACCGTCGGCGCCGACCGCTCATTCGAGCACTTCCAGGCGCACGAGAGGGGCGAGACGGTCACGCACGCGATGATCCGCGTCGAGGACGTCGTCGACTGGGCGACCCGCGGCGGCGCCAAGGCGCTCGGCAGGTATGACGAGATCGGCAGCCTCGAGCCCGGCAAGCTCGCCGACGTGGTGCTCATCAAGAACGACGACTCCCCCACCATGACGCCGATCGTGAACCCGTACGGGCACGTGGTCTACCAGGCCGGACGCGGCGACGTGCACACGGTGCTGGTCGGCGGCGAGCCCGTCAAGTTCGACGGCAAGCTCGTGGCCGGCGACCTTCCCTCGGTGCGCCAGAAGCTCGAGAACACCGTCGAGTACCTGCGCAGCGAGCTCGGTGACGAGACCTGGAAGTCGGGCATGAACCCCGAGGTACCCGAGGTCGAGATCCTCACCAATCCCTACCAGTACCGGCGCAGCGAAGCGGCGCACACGCACTGATCGAACCCCCGCCAGGCGGCGGGTGATGCCGGCGGACTCCCCGACGCCGCGCACCATCCGCCGCCGTCTCCGGGCTCTTCGCGAAGCAGGGTGTACGCGGGGCGGGGCGTCGTCGATACTGTGGGCGTGGAGTACGTGTCCAGAGTGCCGCGACCGCCGCTGGACGGGCTGATCGACGACATCTACTACCTGGAAGGTGCGCCGCCGTACGCCCGGCTGATGCTGCCGGCGGCGCCCGCGCCCTTGCTCATCGTCAATCTCGGGGCGCCGTTTCTCATCCGCGCAGGCACCGACGTTGACGCCGTGGAGTACGCGGACGGCTGCGCGGTCACCACGCCCACCCGTGCGTGGGAGTTCGGCTACCCAACCCCGACCCGGTCTGTGGGGGTCCACTTTCGACCGTGGGGACTGGCACCGTTCCTTCCGATGCCCGCGGCCGAGCTGTGCGACCGACCGACGACGGTGGAGCAGATCTGGGGCCGGCCCGCTATCGCTGACCTGCGACATCGACTGACCTTGGCGGACGCACCGCACGAAATGCTGATGTTGCTCGAGGAGGAACTGGTGCGACGGCTGCGCGCGATCAACGGCTTGGACATCGTCCGCCACATGGCCAGCGCCATCGCGGAGACGGGCGGAGCGGTGCCGATCAGCGACATCGGCGTGGCAGCCCACGCCAGCAGCACATACGTGGCGAAGCGGTTCAAGGAGGTCATCGGCGTCACGCCGAAGCGGCTGGCGCGCAGCTACCGATTCACCGCGACCGTGTTGGCCATCAACGTAGCCGCACCTATCGACTGGGGCGACGTCGCCGCTCGCGCAGGCTATTTCGACCAGGCCCACTTCGTCCACGAATTCCGGGAGTTCACCGGGCTCACACCGACCCGGTATGTCGAAGTCCGGCAACGATTCCTACGCGAACATCCCGATCACGCGCTGGAAGGCTGGCCGCTGCCAGCCGATTGATTTCTTACAAGAGCGACGATTCACGACATACGAAACTTGGGACTCCAAACCAAGGAGGAACCCATGGGGAAAGTGGTCATGAATGCGTCGGTGTCGGTAGATGGCTTCATTGCGGCTGAGAACGACGATCCCGGTCCACTGTTCGAATGGTTGGTCAGCGGTGACGTGCCGTTGGACGACAGCGGCGTATTGAACGTGTCGCAAGCGTCCTACGACCATGTCCGGCCGTACTGGGACCAGGTCGGGGTGACCATCGCCGGCCGCCACGTCTTCGACCTGACGGACGGCTGGGACGGGACGCCTCCGAGCGGGATCGACCACGTGGTCGTCGTGACGCACCGGCCGGCGCCCGAGGGCTGGGACCCCGAGGCGCCGTTCCACTTCGTCGACGGCGTCGAGGCAGCCATGGCCGAGGCGCAGGAGCTTGCGGGCGACCGCATCGTCGAGGTCGCCGCCGGCGACGTCGGTGGCCAGCTGCTTGCCGCGGGCCTGGTCGACGAGGTGCGCATGGACGTCGCCCCTGTCGTGTTCGGGTCCGGCAAGCGCTACTTCGGGTCGGTCCACGCGCAGCACCTGTTGGAAGACCCAGACGTAGTCGTCCAGGGCAACCGGGTGCTTCACCTGCGCTATCGCGTGCGCCGTTGATCGGCGGCGAGCGGATGCCGCGTGGCATCATGCCGACATGACCAGATACGCGATCGACGCGCCCACCGCCGTCAGGCTCGCACGAGACGACGTGACGATGCCCGACGAGCACGCACTCGTGGGGCCGAGCATCCTCCGTTCGCACGCGATGTCGCTGCTGTACGGCAGCGTCCGGAGCGGCGAACTCGATGAGGCCGAGGCGCTCCTCGCCCTCGACCGCATCACGACGATGCGCATCCGGCTGCTCGGCGACCGGGTCTCGCGCGCGGTCGCCTGGAAGCTGGCGACGCAACTCGGCTGGGACGACACCGCTCCGGCGGAGTACCTGGCGGTCGCGAAGCTGCAGGCGGATGCGTTCGTCACCCTCGACCCGGGCCTGGAGCGGGCGGCGCGGGGCATCGTGCCGGTAGCGTCGATCGACGACCTGTACGGCCGGCATTGAGCCCGTGCGCCGCGCTCAGGCGTCGTCGCGGCGTTCCTTCACCGATTCTTCGGTGATGACGTGGTCGGCGGGCGAAGCCGGCATCACGGGGAATCCCGGCGGGGCGGCCCGATCCGTCTCGGAGTCGCGAGTTCCGGTCAGGAACTCCACCGCCGCCCGCCGGAACACCCGCGACGCGGGCGCATTGAAGTGGTGCCGATCGGGCAACTCGACGAACGAGCCGTGCGGCGTGGCATCCGCCAGCGCCCGCGACTGCGCCAGGATCGCGTCGTCGCTGCCCGTCGCGAACAGCACGGGCTGCCGCGGCGGGTGCGCCGGATCGGGGTCGGCGTCGCCGTGCCGCATCCCCTCGGCGAGCGCGACGAGCGCGAGCAGGTCGTTGCCGGGCACCCGCTCGGCGAGGGTCACGTAATTGCGGGTCACCGGTTCCTCGACCCGCGCGCCGCCCTCGGCGTAGGCGCGCGCCTGCTCGACCTGCATGCGCGCGAGTGGGCGCCCGTCGGGGATGCCGCCGAGCACCGCACGATCGACGCGGTCGGGCACCTGCACCGCGACCTGCCAGCCGACGCGCGCACCGAGCGAGTACCCCACATAGTGCACGGTGTCGATCAGGTAGGTGTCGAGCACCGTGACGACGTCGGCGACGAGTGCGTCCATGCCGTAGGCGGATGCCTCGTGCGGCTTGTCGCTCGCACCGTGGCCGCGTTGGTCGAGGCCGAGCACGCGGAGCCCCGCACGGGTGAGGTCGCGCACCCAGCCCGTGTTCACCCAGTTGTCACGGCAGCTCGACACGAATCCGTGAACGCACAGCACCGTCGGGGCATCCTCCGCGCCCCAGAGATACGTGGCGATGCGTCGCCCCTCGGCAGACATGACGTAACGGGGCGACGGCATCTCCGTGAGGGCTGGGATCGCGGCATCCATGCCCGCCATTCTGCCCCACCGGCCGATGCCCGGGGCCCCGCTCAGGCCTCGGGCTCGCGCGCGTCGCCCGACGGCATCGGTTGCTGCCGGTGCTGGCGAGCGTACTCCCGCAGGATCTTGTCGGTGCCGCCGCCGAGTCGAGGGATGAACCGGAGGCGCAGCACGTCGGCGAAGTCGTCGATCGCCTCCTCGAGCATCTGGCCGCTGTTGCGCACGGTGCGGTCGGGCGAGCTCCGCGCGAGCCTCGCCAGGTGCATGCCGTACGGCAGTTGCGCCGCGAGCGAGGCCTCCGGCACCTCCTCGGTGAAGTAGTGCGACTCGGCGTTCTGCCACAGGTCGACCCGCACCTGCGCGAGGTCGGCGGTGAGCGAGTCCAGCAGGCTGCTGGAGGTGCCGGCCTCCATGTCGAGCAGGTGCCCGGCGGTGTCGGCGCGCTGGATGAGCGCGATGCGCAGCGCGAGCGCGCGGCGCCGGCCGAGTCCCGGGTAGAGCTCCAGGAACCACGCCACCGCCGCGGTCAGGAGGGCGAACCCGATCAGCCCCTGCAACGGCGCGAAGACGCGCAACCACGGGTCGATCGGATAGGCGTCGCCGAGCCCGAGGGTCGACATGCTCACCGCCGAGTAGTTGAACGCCTCGACCACGGCGGGATAGACGTCGGGCCGGATCCCCGTGTTGTAGGCGAATCCGTCGGGCACGTGCGGCAGGTAGACGAGGGTCCAACCCGCGATCTGCAGCGCCGCCCACATCGTGACCACGGCGACCGCGGCGAGCGGGCCGGCCAGCGTGCGTCCGCGTCGGCCGAGCCGAGACGAGAGCCGCCACGTCGTGCCGGCGACGAGATGCGTGAGCCTGCCCCGGCCCGTCGGGTGCAGCACCGTGTGGAAGACCTCATTGAGCCCGAACGCGATGACGGCGAGACCGGCGACCGTCCAGACCCAGCTCACGCCGTCGACCCCGTCGCCTGCCGTCGCCTGGCTGCCTTCGGATGCCCCACCCGCATCTCAGCCCTGGAAGTCCTCGGGGTCCACGTCCTCGAGGAACTTCTTGAACTCGTCGAGCGCCTCCTCCTCGTCGGTGTGCGGCTCGACCATCTCGGCGGGGATCCCCGCCTCCTCGAGCACCTCGTCGGCGACGAACAGCGGCGCCTCGGTCCGCACGGCGAGCCCGACGGAGTCCGACGGGCGCGCGTCGAGCACGAGCGGGCCCGCCGGGGTGTCGAGGGTGATCTCCCCGTAGAAGGTGCCGTCCTCGATGCGGGTCACCTCGATGCGCTCGACTCGAGCACCGACCGTGTCGAGCAGCGTCTTCATGAGGTCGTGCGTCAGCGGCCGCGGCGCCTGTTCGCCCTGGATGGCGATGAGGATCGAGGTCGCCTCCTGCGAGCCGATCCAGATCGGCAGCACGCGCCCCTCGCTCACCTCCTCGCCGAGCGGCTTCAGCAGGATGATGTGCTGCCCCGACGCATCGAGCGCAACACCGAGCACGCGGACCTGGACCATGGCGACTCCCGTCGAACGATCGGGTGTGACACTGCCATCGTATGTCGCACGCTCGTCGGCACCGGCCTGCCCAGGGCGTGTGGATCACGTCTGACTCAATCCAGATCAGGGCGGCGGCGAGAGTGATCGCGGCGCCATAAGCTCGAATCCCTCGATCCACACGCTCAGCGGATGATCTCGAGCGGCCCCTCCTCGGGCGTGGGCGGCTCGAACCGCTCGAAGTACTCCGTCGCCGTCTGCACGGTCAGCGGCCAATCGTCCGCCTGCCTGCCGTGTCGGTCACCGACGCGGCTCAGGATGGTCTCGAGGTCCGTCGCGATGTAGACAGTCTCCGGCACGATGCCCTGCGGTGCGAGCAGTGCACGGAACTCATCGCGTTGTCGCCGGAACCAGAATCCGAAGTCGAGCACGACATCGTTCCGCGCGCGACGTGGCGCAGCAAGCGCGCCTTCAGGTCTGCTGCCACCTCGGCGACCACGTCGGCGGAGGGCATCGTCGTGATTCCGCGATCCCAGAACTCCACCTCGAACGACAAACGCGTCCAGCCCTCGCGCTCCAGGCGCTTGGCGTAGGTGGTCTTTCCGGCACCACCTGGCCCGCACATCATCACGACGCGGGACACTCGAGTCCGGTTCACTGCCACCGGGCCGACGTTACGCGTCGCCACTGACGTCGAGACTGAGAACGCTCCGCTCATCGCTGATCTGAATCACATCGGATTGGATCCACACGCCCTAGGCGGAATCCCGCGCGAGGCGGCGCAGGAGCTCGGCGAGCGTGGCCTGCTCGTCGTGGGTGAGGCCGCGCAGCGCCTCGGCCTCGCGGTGGGCGAGCCGCCGCATGGCGTCATCGACGCGCGTCGCCCCGTCGACGGTCAGGCGAACGAGCACGCTGCGCCCGTCGCGCGGGTTGGGCCGCCGCTCGACGAGCCCGCGACGCGTGAGGTTGTCGAGGCGGTTCGTCATCGCCCCGCTGCCGATCATGGTGGCCTCGATCAGCTGGGCCGGGCTGAGCTCGTGCGGCGCCTCCTCCCGTCGGAGGGCCGCCAGCACGTCGAACTCCCACGCCGCAAGGCCGGCGCCGCTGAAGGCGTCGGCGCGCAGGCGGCCGAGCCGGTTCGACACGCGCCGCAGGCGCGACATCACGTCGAGCGGCGTGAGGTCGACGTCGGGCAGCCGACGGGACCACGCGTCGATGAGCAGGTCGACCTCGTCAT
The DNA here is from genome assembly GCF_004959775.1 of Agromyces sp. H66. Lineage (GTDB taxonomy): Bacteria > Actinomycetota > Actinomycetes > Actinomycetales > Microbacteriaceae > Agromyces. Next base: position 38,184 of record NZ_SJZG01000001.1, on the reverse strand, counting down.
CGCGCTCGTTCACGTTGGGAGGCATATGTCGACGGTACCCCGGGTCGAGCACCCGGTCAGATGAACAACGTCGTGCCCGACTTCCCGGCCTCGCCGAGGAACGTCGCGACGCCGCCGAGCTCGATGCCGTCGATGAGGTCGGACTCGGCGATGCCGAGCAGGTCCATCGTCATCGTGCACGCGATGAGGCGCGCGCCGCTCTCGTGCGCCGCGCTGATCAGCTCGGGCACCGACTGCACGTCGTGCTCCTTCATCACGCGCTTGATCATCGCCGGACCTGCGCCGGCCATGTTCAATTGCGACAGGGGCAGCTTGTCGGGGCCGGAGGGCATCATCATGCCGAACATCCGCTCGAGCGCCGAATGGTCGCGCTTGGGCGGGTCCTCCCGACGCAGGGCGTTGAGGCCCCAGAAGGTGAAGAACATCGACACCTTCTGGCCCATGGCCAGGGCGCCGTTCGCGATGATGAACGCGGCGAGCATCTTGTCGAGATCGCCCGAGAACACCACGAACGAGGTCTGGTTCAGCTTCTGCGCGACCGCGAGTCCCGGCGCGCCCGAAGCGGATGCCGCGGCCCCGCCCTTGCGGAACGCGGCGACGTAGCCCGGCCCCTCGGGCTGCATCGACAGCAGCTCGTGGCCGTGGCTCGCGGCCCACGCGGGGCCGTCGCTCGCGAAGCCCGGATCGGAGACGCGCACGACGACCTCGTCGCCCGCCGCGAGCTCGCTCATCGTGCTCGACAGCCGCATGATCGGGCCGGGGCACGCGAGGCCCGTGCAGTCGAGGTCGACCGACTTGCCGGTGCCCTTCATCGCCGCGATGAGATCGACCGCTTCGGCGTAGTGGGTCTCGGGTGCGGGTGCCGCGGGCGACGCGGGCTCCACGTCGTGCCAGTAGCGGAACGTGTTCGAGCCGCCCGAGAGCGTCGCGACATCCGTGAATCCCCGCTGCACGAGGGCCCGGTGGGCGAGGTAGCTGCGGAAGCCGACCGCGCAGTACAGCCGCACCGGCGTCTCCCGGTCCCAGCCCTCGCTCGCGGTGCGCAGAGTCGCGAGCGGCACGTTCTCGGCACCGGGGATGTGCCAGATGCCGTACTCCTCGGGGGTGCGCACGTCGACGAGCCGCGCGCCCTCGGTGGCGGCCGGGAAGTCCTTGGCGTACCAGAGCGTGAGGTCGCCCTTCAGCACGTTGCTCGCGACGAATCCGGCCATGTTCACCGGGTCCTTCGCCGACCCGAAGGGCGGCGCGTAGGCGAGCTCGAGCTGCTCGAGGTCGTGCACCGTGCCGCCGAGCCGGAGCACGGTGGCGAGCACGTCGAGCCGTTTGTCGACGCCGTCGAACCCGGCGACCTGCGCGCCGAGGATCTTGCCGCTGCCGGGGGCGAACAGCAGCTTCAGGTGCATCATCGCCGAGCCCGGGTAGTAGCCGGCGTGCCCCGACGGGTGGATGTGCACCGTGCGGTAGTCGATGCCGTCGGCGGCGAGCTGCCGCTCGGTCGCGCCGGTGCCGCCCGCGACCATGTCGAACACCTTCACGATCGAGGTGCCCTGCGACGACACGTACTCGGTGTCGCGCCCGCAGATGTTCTCGGCGGCGACGCGCGCCTCGCGGTTGGCCGGGCTGGCGAGCGGAGTGAGCACCGACCCCGGCAGCACGGTGTGCGCGGTCTCGACGGCGTCGCCCGCCGCCCAGATGTTCGGGTCGGAGGTGCGCATGTGCGTGTCGACGACGATGCCGCCACGCGGCCCGATCTCGAGCCCGGCGTCGCGCGCGAGCCCGACCGCCGGCCGCACGCCCGCGGAGAGGATCACGAGGTCGGCCTCGAGGAACCGGTTGTTCTGCAGCTCCACCGTGATGCCGCCGCCGGGGCGCTCGGCGAACGCCGCGGCGGCCGTCGACAGGTTCAGGTCGACGCCGCGACTGCGCAGGTGCTGCTCGACGGGGATCGACACCTCCTTGTCGAGCGGCGGCAGGATCTGGTCGCTCAGCTCGACGATGGTCACGGCCGCGCCGCGGTGGCGCAGGTTCTCGGCCATCTCGACGCCGATGTAGCCGGCGCCGATGACCACGGCGTGCACGGTGCGACCCCGAGCGGATGCCGCGGCCTCGAGCGCCGCGTCGAGGTGCGCCTTGATCTCGTCCATGTCCTGGATGTTGCGCAGCACGTGCACGCCCGGCAGGTCGACGCCCGGCAGCGGCGGCCGGAGGGGGTCGGCGCCCGGGCAGAGCGCGAGCTTGTCGTAGGACTCGACGTACTCGCGGCCGCTCGCGATCTCGCGCACGGTGACCGTCTTCGCCTCGCGGTCGATCGCGAGCACCTCGGTGCCCACGCGCACGTCGATGTCGAGCGACTCGCGCAGGCTTTCGGGGGTCTGCAGCAGCAGCCGGCTGCGATCGGTGATGACCTCGCCGATGTGGTACGGCAGGCCGCAGTTCGCGAACGAGACGTAGTCGCCCTTCTCGAACACGATGATCTCGGCGAACTCATCGAGTCGACGTGCCCGTGCGGCGACGGATGCCCCGCCTGCGACTCCCCCGACGACGACGATCTTCATGGCGTGCTTCCCTTCGACTGCCGGCATGAGGCTCGGCGAACCTGCCGCGGCCGCCTGTCCCCCACCCTAGGTGCCCGGCCACGGCTGCCGCAGGACGTCCGGCCCACGAACGGTCGTGATGACACGTGACCTCCGGGCGGGGTACGGTCGGAGCATCCGCTCCCCTCACCCCCGCGGAGGACGGCACCATGATCGCGCGCACGGCGGCGCTCCTCGACCGCATCCTCGAGCTCGACGAGCCGGTCGATCGCAACGCGCTCATCACGCTCTGCTATCGCGACCTGGCGGAACGGGTCGCCGACGTCATCGGCCGCCGCGACGTCAACTGGTTCGCGTTCGGCGCCTGGGCGAGCGGCACGGCGGGTGCGGCGATCCGCGGCGACGGCCTGCCGATCGACCTCGGCACCTCACGGCACGTCGCCGCGGGCAATCTCGCGATCATCGAGAACGTCGCACCCCCGTTCATCCGCTGGCTCCGGGAGGTCGAGGCCGAGGGCGCCGCGAACCAGGCCGCGCTCGAACGGGCACTCGCCGACCCCGTGTTCGCGTCGTCGCCCCGGCTCGCCGAGGCGATCCGCTGCTATCAGGCCGCGCGCGACCTCTCCGCAGTCGCCGATCCGGTGACGGATGCCGCGGGCGACAAGTCCGCCGCCGAGCTCGTGCTGCTCGCCAACACCCTCGTGGGCGCCCACGAGCAGGGGCTGGTCGACCGCTTCATCGACGCGGCGATGCCGCTCGGCGGCGTCTTCGGCCTCGTCACGACGCGCTTCGTGTACCTCCGCACGCCCGACGGCCGGGTCGACGTGTGCCGCGACGTCGTCGCCCCGCCGTACCTCGGCGGCGCGATGTACCCGGCCCCGCTCGAGGTGCTGTCGCAGCCCGAGCTGTGCTCGCTGTGCGAGCGGTTCGGCCAGTCGACCGGGGCGGATGTCTCGGCCTCGAACACCCTCGCGTGGGAGGACCTCGACGACCGCATGGGCTTCATCCTCACGTTCTTCCGCGCCCACCAGCGCGACCCGCGCTTCTTCGACGTGCCGGCGGAGTTCCTGCCGCTCGAGCTGCCGGTGCACGCGATCGAGTAGGCGCGCTCGCACCCCGATCACGCCGCGTGCGACGGTGACGGATGCCCCGCGGCATCCGTCACCGTCGGCGTCACGCCGTGGCGGGCACGCTCGAGCTCAGGATGGGCCGGAAGAACGCAGCGAGCTCCTCGGTCGCGGTGAGCGGGAGGATGTTCGCGACGTACCCGTCGGGACGCACCACGACCACGGCGCCGGCGCGGTCGATGCCGCGCTGCTCGAAGATGTCCGCGGCGGGGTCGGCGGCGTAGACCTTCTCGTAGTCGATGAGCTGGAACGGCCCGACGGTGGGCTTGAACACGCCGGGAACGCCGCCGAGGTCGACGTTCGAGTGGTTCTGCTGGTAGACGACCTTCACGTCGAACCACGCGTCGCGGTCGAGTCCGGCCGGCGTGGCCGTGACGGGCGATCCCGGTGCGGTGGCGAGCCATTCGGCGAGGTCGGCGGTGGCGGATGCCTCGCCCGCGCGCGGCCCGTCGGCGAACACGTAGATCCGCCACCGGCCGTCGGCCGTGGCGTGGTGGCCGAGGTGGATCGGGTTCGCGTCGCCGACCCGAACGACCGGGGCGGACTTGAAGCGCTTGCCGATGGGGAACCCGGTCGCGAGCCGCTGGTGGGTCGCCTCGCCCACGATCATCGAGGGTGCGTACTCGGTCATGAAGCCGGCCGGGAACTCCGCGGTGCGTACGTAGAAGTCCTCGAGCTCCGACGGGCTCGCGAACTCCTCGGGCTTCTTCGCCATCATCGTCGACCACTCGCGGTCGAAGTCGATGAGGTTCTTCGCGACGACCTGCCGCTCGGCCGAGTAGGTGCCGAGCAGGCTCTCGGGGCTGCGGCCCTCGAGCACGTGCCCGAGCTTCCAGCCGAGGTTCCAGCCGTCCTGCATCGACACGTTCATGCCCTGCCCGGCCTTCGCGCTGTGCGTGTGGCAGGCGTCGCCCGCGATGAAGACGCGCGGCGTGCGGGTGCCGATCTGGTCGCCGGTGAGGTCGTCGAACCGGTCGGTGAGGCGGTGCCCCACCTCGTACACGCTGTGCCAGGCGACGTTGCGCACCTCGAGGGTGTACGGGTGGATGATCGCGTTCGCGCGGCGGATGATCTCCTCGATCGGCGTCTCCCGGATCCTGCCGTTGTCGTCCTCGGGCACGACCCCGAGGTCGACGTACATGCGGAACAGGAACCCGCCCTCGCGCGGGATCAGCAGGATGTTGCCCGCCTCCGACTGGATCGAGCACTTCGTGCGGATGTCGGGGAAGTCGGTCACCGCGAGCACGTCCATCACGCCCCACGCGTGGTTGGCCTTGTCGCCGGCCATGTGGCATCCGATCGCGTCGCGCACCCGGCTGCGCGCGCCGTCGGCGCCGAGCACGTACTTCGCCCGCACCGTGCGTCGCTCGCCCGAACGCTCGCCGCTGGTGTGCATCAGGTTCACCGTGACCGGGTACTCGCCCTCGTCGGCGATCTGCAGGCCGAGGAACTCCACCCCGTAGTCGGGCTTCGACCGCGTCGGCGACAGCGCCATGACCTCGGCGAAGTAGTCGAGTACGCGTGCCTGGTTCACGATCAGGTGCGGGAACTCGCTGACCCCGGTCGGGTCGTCCTGCGTCACGGCAGCCCGCACGATGCGCGACGGGTCGGCGGGATCGGGCTTCCAGAACGCCATCTCCGTGATCCGGTACGCCTCGGCGATGATGCGCTCGGCGAAGCCGAACGCCTGGAACGTCTCCACGCTGCGCGCCTGGATGCCGTCGGCCTGGCCGATCACGAGGCGACCGGGGCGACGCTCGACGATGCGGGTCGTGACGTTCGGGAACTGCGACAGCTGCGCCGCCGCGATCATGCCCGCGGGGCCCGTGCCCACGATCAGCACGTCGATCTCGTCGGGAAGATCGTCGGGACGATCGAGCCCGACGCCGGCGGCGGGCTTCAGCCGCGGCTCCTCGGAAACATAACCGTGATGGTGGAACTGCACGGGAACTCCTCACCTCGCTGTGTCGTGGCGCCCTGGGTGCGTGTCCGTGTTCTATAATCGAACTCGGAATTCACATATCGCGCACTCGATAGTAAGCGGATGCCGCGCGCCCGGCAAGTCGGGCCGAATCGCGACCGCTCGGCGTCCGCTCCCGGACCCCGCACATCGAGAAGTCGCGAATGCAGGGCGCCACCCTGCATCTGCGACGTTTCGATTTGGGAAGTCCGCCCGCCGTGAGCGGTGCGGATGAGCCTACGGCGTCCACCACGGCCGCAGCGGGAGGTCGCCGACGCCACCGCGCTCGTCGGGCTCGACCGCCAGCACCTGATGCAACTGGATGCCACCCGCTTCGAAGGCGAGGCGCGACCCCGCCATGTAGAGGCCCCACACCTTGGCGGTCGGAAGCCCGACCTCGGCGACCGCCTCGTCCCAGTGCTCGACGAGGTTGGCGCACCAGTCCCGCAGGGTCATCGCGTAGTGGGGGCGCAGGTTCTCCTCGTGCAGCACCTCGAGGCCGGCATCCTGCGCTTCGGTGATGATGCGGCCCGAACCGGTGAGCTCGCCGTCGGGGAAGACGTACCGGTCGATGAACCCGCGGGTCGACGCTCGCGACCGGTTGTCGGCGCGGGTGATGCAGTGGTTGAGCAGCAGGCCCCCGGGGCGCAGCCGGGAGCGCAGGAACCGGAAGTACGACCGGTAGTTGTGCACGCCGATGTGCTCGAGCAGCCCGATCGACGACACCGCGTCGAAGCCCCGCTCCCGGATGTCGCGGTAGTCGCCGTGACGCACGTCGGCCAGCTCGGTCAGGCCCTCCTCGGCGATGGCCCGCCGCGCCCACGACGCCTGCTCGGTCGACAGCGTCACGCCGGTGGCTCGGATGCCGCGGCGGGCCGCGTACCGCACCATGCCGCCCCATCCGCACCCGACGTCGAGCAGCCGGTCGCCGGGCTTCAGTCGAAGCTTCTCGAACACGAGCCGGTACTTGTTCTCCTGCGCCTCGTCGAGCGAGGCGTCCACGCGGGGGTAGCACGCACAGGTGTAGGTCATCGACGGCCCGAGCACCCACTCGTAGAAGGTGTTCGAGACGTCGTAGTGGTGATGGATCGCCTCGGCGTCCCGGGCCTTGCTGTGACGGAGTCCCTCGGCGACGCGACGCCAACGTGGCGGCGCCTCCAGCGACGGCGGCGCGATCGGGCGCAGATGCTCGACCCCGATCGAGCGGACGATCCTGGCTAGGTCGCGCGGTGGTGGCATCCGGAATACCAGCTCGTCGGCGAGCGCCGCGAGCAGCCGGTACGGGTCACCGGGATGCACGCCGTGGATCTCGAGGTCGCCGGCGATGTAGGCGCGGGCCAGACCGAGATCGCCGCGGGCGGTCGCGAGGTACGTGGTGCCCCGCGGCGTCTTCAACTCGATGCCGAACGGGGCGTCTGGCGGGCCTGCCGAGCTCCCGTCGTAGGCCGTGAACCGCAGCGGCAGGCGACCGCCGGCGAGCAGCCCGAGGATCTCGGCGAGCGTGAGCCTGCCATCGTGCCCGGGCGCCTTCGCGGCCGTCGCCGTGCCCGTCGCATCCGTCGCCGTCGTGCCCGTCGGTCGTTCCTTCGAGGTCGTCATCGTCGTTGCACCGCCTTCTCGTAGAGGTCGAGGAGCCGTGAATCGGGGTCGTACGTCGCCTTCGCCGCGCGGTAGGCGTCGCCGCCGTAGAGCCGGTCGAACTCCTCGGGTGGGTAATAGGAGTCGGAGTAGAGCGACTTGTGCCCGTCGAGCTCGCCGACCTTGCGCTCGATCTGCCGGTTCGTCTCCCCCTCGGCCTGTCCGACCGGCACAGTCGACCAGAATCCGACGTTGACGTAGGTCTGCCCCGGCCGGAGCGGGTACAGCGGCCAGCCGCTGCCCCCGTCGTCGCGCAGGCGCAGCGGGCACAGCCAGATCGGCTCGATCGGCACGTTCGCGAGGAACCAGTCGAGGAACTCGACGCATCGCTCGACCGGCACCTCGACGTCCTGGATCACGCGTTCGCGCGGCGGCCGGCCCCTGAGCTTCTCGAGGCGATCGCCGAGGTCGAAGCGCCGTTCGAGCTTCATGAGCTTCCAGTAGGTGCTGCTGCGCCGAAGCCGGCCCGGCCAGAGCCGGCGGACCAGCGGATGCTGCGCGCCGAACGCCTTCGAGCACCAGAACCAGTCCGTGTCCCAGCGCCAGAGGTAGTCGTGGATGGTGAGCCGATCATGCGTCGCGCCGTCGTCGTGCTGGATAGAGCGATAGAAGATCTGTCGGCCGGTGTAGTCGCTGACGGGTCCGGATGCCGCGGTCTGCATGCCCACGCACAGGTAGCTCTCGTCGGCGCTGAAGACGACCCCGTCGAGATAGTCCACGGGCACCCCGTCGAGCTGGCCGGTCTCGACGATGTCGTCCATGGCGGCGACCAGGTCGTCGAGGGCGTGGAATCGCAGGTGCGTGAGCGCGACGAACGGCTCGACGGGTTCGAGCTCGATGCGCAGGCGCACGGCGTATCCGAGCGTGCCGTACGAGTTCGGGAAGGCACGGTAGAGGTCGGCATGCTCGCTCGGTGAGGCGGTGACGAGCTCGCCCGCGCCGGTGAGGATGTCCAGCTCCAGCACCGACTCGTGCGGCAGGCCGTTGCGGAACGACGTCGACTCGATGCCGAGTCCGGTCACGGCTCCGCCGAGCGTGATGGTCTTCAGCTGCGGCACGACGAGCGGCGCCAACCCGTGGGGCAGCGTTGCGGCGACGAGGTCTTCGTAGGTGCACATGCCGGCGACGTCGGCCGTGCGGGCCGCGGGGTCGACCGCGATGACGTTCGTCAGACCCGAGGTGTCGAGGCCCGCGCCGTCGGCCGCGGTGCGCGAGCGGAACAGGTTCGAGGTCGGCTTGGCCAGCCGAACCGTGGCCGTCGGCGGAACCGCCAGATAGCTCTCCAGAAGGCGCTCCACGCCGGCGTCGTGAGCGGTGCGTGCGTCAGTCCTGGGAACGGACACGTCTCTACGCTAGTCCGCACGATCCGATGCGACCACCCGCGTGCATCGCGGCGCGACGTCGCGTCGGTGGCGACTGGCAGACTCGTGCCATGACCACGACGATCGGCCGACCCGGCGGCACTTCCGAGCGCCCGGCCGTCTTCTTTTCGGGCCCAGAGGAGTTCCGCGCCTGGCTCGAAGCCAACCACGACTCCGAGACCGAACTGTGGATGGGCCTGTACAAGAAGCACGTGCCCGACCGCGGCCTGACGTGGGCGCAGGCCGTGCCCGAGGCGCTGTGCTTCGGGTGGATCGACTCGGTGTCGCAGCCCATCGACGACGACTCCCGCCGGCAGCGCTGGAGCCCGCGCAAGCCCTCGAGCATCTGGTCGGCCGTGAACATCGCCCTCGTCGAGCGGCTCACCGCCGAGGGGCGCATGCACCCGGCCGGCATCGCCGCGTTCGAGCGTCGACGCGACGACCGGTCGCGCGTGTACTCGCACGAGAACCGCGACAGCGAGTTGCCACCCGAGGCTGCTGCACGATTGGCAGCGGATGCCGCGGCATCCGCCTTCTGGGAGGTCGCGACCCCCACCTACCGCCGCCAGGCCAGCCACTGGGTGGTCTCCGCCAAGCAGGAGGCCACGCGCGAACGGCGACTCGTGCAGCTGATCGACGACAGCGCGGCCGGTCGCGTCGTGTCGTTCCAGCGCTACGGCGAGACCCCGAAGTGGGTGGAGCGGGCCGCCGAGGCGGCGCGGGCGGCCTCCGCCGCGGCGGCCGAGTAGCGAGTTCGGCTACCCGACCACCCGCTGCACCCCGAGCACCTCGAGACGCGCCGGATCCGCGAGCACGTCGAGCGCGACGATCCGGTCGCCCTCGATCTCGAAGGCCATGATCGACACGACCCGACCGCCCATCACCGCGGCCACACCCGGTCGACCGTCGATGAGGATCGGCGTCGAGTGCGCGGCCAGTCGACCCGAGAGCACCGCCTGCTCGGCGATGGTTCGGGCACCCTCGAGGAGCTGGGTCGACGTGCCGAAGTCGGCGCGAAGCACGGCACCGTCGTCGAGCAGCGCGAGGAGCGCTCCGAGGTCGCCGTCCTGGGCTGCGGCGAGCCACGCGTCCACGATCCGCCGACCCCGTTCCCGGTCGGGTCTCGCCGGCTCATCGGCACCACGCACGCGCCGTCGCGCCCGGGACGCGAGCTGACGCGCGGCCTCGGGCGAGCGGTCGAGCACGACGGCGATCTCGTCGAACGATTGGCCGAACACGTCGTGCAGCACGAGCGCGATCCGTTCGGCGGGGCTGAGCGTCTCGAGGAGCACGAGCAGCGCGACGCTCACGCGGTCGCTCCGGGCGACGAGGTCAGCGGGGTCGGCATCCTCGGCGATGGGCTCGTCGCGCCAGGGCTCGACCTGCCACGAGTGCTCCCGCTTGCGGCGCGGCGCGCGCAGCAGGTCGAGGCTGACCCGTGACACCACGGTCGTCAGCCAGGCCGCGAGATTGTCGATGCTCGCGGCATCCGCTCGCTCGAGGCGAAGCCAGGTCTCCTGCACGGCGTCGTCGGCGTCGCCAGCCGAGCCGAGCAGTTGCGTGGCGATGGCCCGCAGCCGGGGGCGTTCGGTCTCGAACCGCCGAGCCAGGATTCGTCGATCGGTCATGTCACATCTCCTCGAGTTCGTTCGTCGGGATGTCGACGAGGCAGGAGCCTCGAACGTGACATGAGAGGAACTCCATCATGACCGCACCTCTGCTCGTGACCGGCGGCACCGGCAACATCGGCAGCCGCGTGGTGCCGCTGCTGCGCGACGCCGGCCGCGACCTGCGCATCCTCACCCGGCATCCGCGACCGGCCGGGCCCGGCATCCAGCATGTCGCAGGCGACACCGTCGCCGGGCACGGGCTCGCCGCGGCGCTCGACGGCGTCGACGTCGTGCTCCACCTGGCGGGCGGGGCCAAGGGTGACGACGTCGCCGCACGCAACCTCGTGGCCGCGGCACGCGACGCCGGCGTGCGCCACCTCGTGCTCATCTCCGTGATCGGCGCCGACCGCATGCCCATCGGCTACTTCCGTGCGAAGGCCGAGGCCGAGCGGGTGATCGCCGGCTCCGGCATCCCGTGGACCGTGCTCCGGGCCGCACAGCTCCACGACTTCGTGCTCCCGGTCGCGCGGAGCATGGCCCGGATGCCGCTGCTGCCGGTACCCGGCGGGCTCCGCTTCGAGCCGGTGCACGGCGACGAGGTGGCGGCGAGGCTCGCCGAACTCGCACTTGGTGCGCCCTCCGGGCTCGTCAGCGACCTGGCCGGACCCGAGGTGCTCGACGTGACGCGGCTCGTGTCGACGTACCTCGACGTCGCGGGTGGCCGACGACGGCCGCGGCTGCCGATCCGCCTGCCGGGTGCGGTCGGGCGCGCCTATCGCGCGGGAGAGAACCTTGCGGGTGCCGGGGTGCAGCGTGGCACGCGGTCGTGGCGTGAGTACCTGCAGCAGTACGAAACGGTGTCCGTCAGCCGATGACACGTCGGCGGCATCGGCTGGGAGCGGCATCCCTGGCCTCCCGATCACACGGAAGGCGCAGCCGGAGGGTACAGGGCGCCGTTGAAGGTGACCCGCAGGCAGTAGACGGATCGGCCGGCGGTGATGAAGAGCAGGTTGCGCTTCGGTCCGCCGAACGCGAGGTTGGCCACGGACTCCGGCAGGAGCAGCTTGCCGATGAGGTCGCCGTCGGGGGCGAAGCAGTGCACTCCGTCCCACGCGGCGGCCCAGATCCGGCCCTCGGTGTCGACGCGCAACCCGTCGAACCGGCCGTGGTCGCAGGTGGCGTGGATCGCGCCACCCGCGAGCGAGCCATCCGCCAGCACGTCGAAGGCCCGGATGTGGCTCGGCTCCTGACGCGTGTCGGCGATGTAGAGCCGTTGTTCATCGGGCGAGAAGGCCAGTCCGTTGGGGCGGACGAAGTCGTCGGCGACGACGGTCAGGTCACCCGTCGACGGGTCGAGCCGGAAGACGTACTGACCGTCCTGCTCCTGTTCGCCGGCGTTGCCCTCGTAGTCGCCGGCAATGCCGTAGGGCGGATCCGTGAACCAGATCGTCCCGTCGTGACGGACCGCGACGTCGTTGGGACTGTTGAGCCGTCGGCCCTTGTAGGCATCGGCGAGCACGGTGATCGACCCGTCGTGCTCGGTGCGGGTCACTCGGCGGTTTCCCTGCTCGCACGTGAGGAGACGGCCCTGGCGGTCGATGGTGTTGCCGTTGGCGTAGCCGGAGTCCTCACGGAACACCCCGACGGCGTCGGTCGTCTCGTCCCACCGCAGCAGGCGCGAGTTCGGGATGTCGCTCCAGACGAGGTAACACCCCGCCGGAAACCACACCGGGCCTTCGCTCTTGCGTGCCCCGGTGTGGATGCGTTCGACGACGAAATCGCCGTCGAGCCCGTTGAATCGGTCATCCAGGCTCACGAACTGCGCCTCGATGACAGGCACGTCTCGATCGATCGGCATGCGGATCATCCAATCTCGGGCGGCCCGGCCGAACCACCCGTGGTTTCGTGGTGGGGTGCGGACCGACGGCCCGCACCACCTCACTTTCCCCACCCGGGTCGGGTGTTGCTTCGGCACGACGAGAACACCCCCGGAGGCCCGCACGCATGCTCCCGCCGCTGTGGCATCCGCTTCGCACCCGGGCCCGCAGTGCGGCTGAGCTCAGACCGGCGCGGCCTGCCGCAGGTCCGCCGGTCAGCCCGCCGTAGAGCAGATGTCCCGGAAGAGTTCGGCGTGCAGCCGGTTCCATTGTTCGGTGACCGGTTCCGGCAGTGACGAGAACTTCGCGACGACCGTCTTGCTCGCGGGGTCGACCCAGATGAACTGGCCGTAGATGCCGACGGCGTAGTAGTCGCCGCGGTCGCTGCCCGTGATCCACCACTGGTTCGCGTACGACCCGGCGGCATGAACGCGCTGGAACACCGTGCCTGCCGCAGCCGCCGGGTCGCCGCCGGCGCGTGTGCGACGCACCCAATCGGCCGAGACCACCCGTTCGCCCCCGATGACGCCCTCCCCGAGCATGAGCTCACCCACCCGGGCGAGGTCGCGCACGGTGCACGAGATCCCGCCGTTCGCGAACCCGAATCCGCCCGGGTCGACGGTGATGCTCGCGTCGTGCTCGCATCCGAGCCGCGACCACAGGCGCTGCGATACGGCGTCGGCGTAGCGGAGGCCCGTGACGTTCTCGACGATCCAGGCGAGCACGTCGGTGCCGGCCGAGCAGTACCTGAACCGTTCGCCGTGCCGTCCGCCGCCGCGCAGGGTGGCGAGGAAAGCGTAGGTGTCGGCCGGGTCTCCGGCGAGACGGGGCCGCCACCCGGCGACCCGATCCTGGGATTGCACGTGCGAGTCGGGATTGCGGTAGTCCTCGTCGTAGTCGACGTCGACGGTCATGTCGAGCACCTGCTGCACCGTCGCGTCACCGTATGCGCTGCCGTCGAGGGCAGGCACATAGTGGTCCACGCGCTGCGACGGATCGAGGAGGCCCTCGTCGACGAGGGTGCCGACGGTGAGCCCGCAGATCGACTTCGAGACGCTCATGAGCACATGAGGGGTGTGCGGCGTGAAGTCGTCTCGGTAATAGTCGGCGACCACGCGGCCCTCGCGCACGACGACCAGCGCGTCGGTGTAACTCTCCTCGAGGCGGCGCTCGAGGTCGGCGAGAGCGCCGAGCAGCGGCTTCAGGCCGACCCCGGTGTCGATGGTCGTCACGGCGGACCGATGCGAGATCGGCGCGGTCGGCACGAACTCCGCCACGTGCGCGAACGCCCAGCGGTTGTAGGGCGCGTCCTGCCAGGTCTCGAGACTCGGCTCACCGGGTTCGCCGCCGGGGAAGCGCGGCGGATGGGCTGAGCGGGCGAGGCCCGTTGGGAGCGGCGGGGTCACGACAGGATCCTGTTCTCGCTGGGGACGGTGGAATCGGGGCGGAGCTCGTGGAGCGGCACGGCGCCCGGGGTCTCGGGCATCGCGGCGAGGAGCCGCTGCGTGTACTCGTGCGTGGGATTCACGAGTACGTCGGAGGCGGGTCCGACCTCGACGAGCACGCCGTTGCGCATGACCCCGGCGGTGTCGCTCATGTAACGCACGACGTCGAGGTCGTGCGAGATGAGCAGGTAGCTCAGCGAGTGCTCTCGACGCAGTTCCTGCAGCAGGTTGAGCACCTGCGCCTGGACCGAGACGTCGAGCGCGCTCGTCGGCTCGTCGAGCACCAGCAGCTTCGGCCGCGTGGCGAGCGCGCGTGCGATGCCGACGCGCTGGCACTGGCCTCCCGAGAGTTGGTGCGGCAGGCGCTCGGCGTGCGCGCCGGCGAGACCGACCTCGTCGAGCAGTTCACGGGTGCGCTGCGCGAGCGCCTGGCCGCGCAGCTCGGTGTGGGTTCGCAGCGGCTCGGCGATCGACTGCTCGATGGTGAGCCGCGGGTTGAGTGCGGCGACGGGATTCTGGAACACCATGCCGGTGCGGGCGCGGAGCGCTCGCAGGGCGCGGCCGCGCAGGGGGCCGAGAGCTTGACCGTCGATGCGGGACTCACCGGACGTGGGTTCGACGAGCCTGAGCGCACAGCGCGCCACGGTGCTCTTACCCGATCCGGACTCGCCGACGAGGCCGAAGGTCGTGCCGGCCTCGACCTCGAACGAGACCCCGTCGACGGCGCGGACTCGGCTCCCGTGCGCGGTGTAGACCTTCACCATCTTCTCGACGGTCAGCATCGCGCTCATCGTGCACCTGCCCGGATGCAGGCTGCCTCGTGAAGCGGGGCGACGGGTGCGAGACCCGGGTCGATCTCGCCGCAGCGGTCGATCGCGAGCGGGCAGCGTTCCCGGAACGAGCAGCCGGTCAGGCCGAGCAGGTTGCCCGGTACGGCGCCGCGGATCGCATCGAGCGGCTGGCCGGGAACGTGCCGGGCGGGCAACGCCCCGAGCAGTCCTCGGGTGTACGGATGGGCCGGCGCCTTCAGCACCGCGTCGGCGGGCCCGGTCTCGACGACCCGGCCGGCGTAGAGCACAGCGATGCGGTCGCACACCTCGCGCACGACACCGAGGTTGTGGGTGATGAGCAGCACACCGAAGCCGAACCGGTCGCGCAACGACAGGATGAGCTCGAGGATCTGCTTGGCGATGGTCACGTCGAGCGCCGTGGTCGGCTCGTCGAGGATGAGCAGGCGCGGCTCGCAGAGCAGCGCCATCGCGATCATCGCCCGTTGCAGCATGCCGCCCGACAGTTCGTGGGGGTAGCTGCGGAAGATGCGCTCGGGCTCGGGCAGTCCGACCTGCTCGAAGTAGTGGAGGATGTGCGCCGTCGCCGCGGCGCGGCCCATCCGGCGGTGCCGTGCGACGACGTCGCGCATCTGCCGGCCGAGCGTGAAGACGGGGTTGAACGCGGTGCCGGGGTTCTGGAACACGATGGAGATCACGTCGCCGCGGGCGGAGCCGCTGCCGTCGAGCGGCTGCACGACGCCGTCGAGCAGGATCCGCCCACTCGGTACGGCACCCTTCGGCAGCAGTCCGAGCACCGCGAGTGCGGTGAGGCTCTTGCCGCAGCCCGTCTCGCCGACGATGCCCACGACCTCCCCCGGCGCGACGGAGAGGGTGATGCCGCGCACCGGGCGGTTGGTGAGCATGCCGCGCTCCTGGAACGCGACCTCGAGATCGTCGATGTGGAGGAGGTCGGTCATCGCTTCACCTGCCGTGGGTCGAAGAAGTCGCGCAGCGAGTCGCCGAGCAGGTTGAAGCCGAGCACCGTGACGAAGATGGCGAGACCGGGGAAGGTCGAGATCCACCAGGCGGTGAAGATCTGTCCGCGGCCCTCGGCGACCATGAGGCCCCAGTCGGGAGCGGGTGGCTGTGCGCCGAGGCCGATGAAGGCGAGCGAGCCGGCGGCGAGCACGACGGCGCCGATGTCGACGGTGGCCTGCACGAGCACGGGCGTCATGCAGTTGCGCAGGATGTGGCGCGGCAGGATCCGCCAGGCGGGGACACCTGCCGAACGTGCGGCCTCGACGAACGGGCGGTCGCGGAGCGACCGGGCCTCGGCGCGCACGAGCCTGGCGTACCAGGGCCACCAGCTGATGGCGAGCGCGAGGCCCGCATTGGTGAGGCTCGGCCCGAGGATGGCCACGGTGACCATCGCGAGCAGCAGCGGCGGGAACGCCTGGAACACCTCGGTGATGCGCATCAGGACCTCGTCGAGCCATCCGCCCCGATAGCCCGCGATGGCGCCGAGCGGGATCCCGATGGCGGCGGCGATCGCCACGACGAGCAGCGAGATGGTGAGCGCGGGACCGGTACCGATGATGACGCGGCTGAGGATGTCGCGGCCGAGCTGGTCGGTGCCGAACCAGTGCAGCGCGCTCGGTGCGAGGTTGCGATCGGCGACGTTGGTCTCGCCGTATCCCTGTGCCGGGAACGGGGCGAGCCATGGTCCGAACACGGCCAGCACGACCACGAGCACGATGAGGGCGAGGCCGATGGCGGCGAGCCGGTCGGTCCGCAGCACCCGGCCGATGCGGCCCAGGGTGCTGCCACCCATGGGCACGAACGCGGGCAGCGCGGTGGTCGCGGTCATGAGAGCCTCACCCTCGGGTCGAGTCGGGCTTGGATCAGGTCGACGACGAGGTTCGCGATCAGGTAGCCGGCCGCGCCGAGGAGGGTGATCGCCATGATGGCCGGGTAGTCCACGGCGAGCATCGCGCCGACGGCGAACTGTCCGATGCCGGGCCAGTTGAAGACGACCTCCACGAAGAAGGTGCCGGTCAGCGTGTACGCGGCGGCGAGGCCGACGATGGTCATCGTCGGGGGCAGGGCGTTCTTGAGGGCGAGCTTCCAGCGGATGAGCCCGTCGCGCAGGCCGAAGGCGCTCGCCGTGAAGACGTAGTCCTGGCCGAGCACTTCGAGCATCGAGGCGCGGGTCATCCGCGCGATGAGCCCGAGCGGGTAGGCCGCGAGGGTCACGGCGGGCAGCACGAGGTGCGCCAGCCCGTCGCTGTAGGCGATCCAGTTGCCGGTGAGCAGGCTGTCGAGGAGGGGGAAGCCGGTGACGTGAGCGACGGGCGAGACGTACTCGACCTCGGTGCTGAACTGGCCGGTCGCGGGCAGCCAGCCGAGCCGACCCACGAAGAGCACCTGCAAGAGGAGACCGAGCCAGAAGGCGGGCATCGAGACCCCGCCGATGGCGAGGAACCGGATGACGCCATCGATCGCCCTGCCCGGCCGCTTCGCCGCGACGACGCCGAGCACGACGCCGAAGACGACCGCGAGGAGCATCGCCGCGAACAGCAGTTCGAGGGTGGCCGGCAGGCGGATGGCGAGTTCGTCGAGCACCGGCCGCTTCGTCGCGAGGGAGTTGCCCCAGTCACCGGTGAAGAGCCCGCCGAGGTAGTTGACGTACTGCACGATGAGGGGCTGGTCGAAACCGAGCTTCTCGCGGATGCGGGCGAGTTCCTCCGGCGGTGCCTTGGGGCCGGCGTAGACGACTGCCGGATCGCCCGGGATCACTCGCGACATCACGAACACGACGAGCGTGAGCACGAACAGCACGAGCACCGCCGTTCCGAGCCGGCTTGCGAGGAAGCGCAACATGATCACTCCTGGATCGGGATGGGGGTCGGTCGGCCGGGTTTCGGGGAGACCCGGCCGACCGCTCCCCGCGAACTCAGTTCGCGGGGCGGACCGGGGCGAAGAAGGTGGTGAACGGGTAGTTCTCGTTGAAGTCCGCCACCTCGAGCCCCTGGGGCACGACGCTCACGGCCTGCGCGTCGTAGAGGAACACGCCCGGTGCCTGGTCGACGAGCATGTTCATGGCCTCCTCGTACTTCGCCTGCGCGGCCGCACGGTCGCTGCCTGTGAGGGTGCCGGCCTCGTCGATGAGCGCGTCGTACTCGGCGTTGTTCCAGTAGCTGAGGTTGAAGAAGGGCGTTTCGCTGGAGTGGAACAGCGAGTAGAGGTTGTCGGAACCGGCATCGCTGTACGTCGGCCAGTAGTACACGACGAAGATGTCCTGCGCGGTCGCCGGGTCGGCCTTCGCGTTCTCCCACTGCTGGTTGAAGAGTTCGGCACGCACCTCTACGGTGACGCCGACCTTGGCGAACGCGTCCTTGATGAGCGGCACGAAGCGCGCCTCGGCGGAGTTCTCCGACGCGTAGGTGAGGTTCAGCGTGAAGCCATCGGCCTGCCCCGCCTCGGCCAGCAGCGCCTTCGCCTTCTCGAGATCCTGGCTGTACTGCGGCACGTCCTCCGAGTACGGGAAGATGCCCTTGGGCACGGGCCCGTGCGCCTGGGTGCCGTAGCCCGCACCGCCGACCTCGATGATGTCCTCGTAGGGCACCGCGTAGCTGAGCGCCTGTCGCACCTTCGGGTCGTCGAGCGGGGGCCGCGTCGTGTTGAAGAACGCGACGAAGTTGAACGGCGAGTTCGCCGTGCGGACCTCGGAGCCGAGATCGGATGCCACGGTGTCGATGTTCTCGAGCGGCAGGCTGGTCGCCAGGTCGACCTCGCCGGAGGTCAGCATCTGCTGGGCCGTGACCGCGTCGGGCGTGATGGCGATGTCGACGATGTCGTAGTGCGGTGCTGCGTCGTCGTTCCAGTGGTCGTCGTAGGCCTCCAGCACGACCTTCTCGCCCGGCGTGTACGACTTCACCGTGTAGGGCCCGGTGCCGGCGTCGATGCCGGCCTCGAAGTACTGTTCGTCGTCGGTCGATGCGGCGAGCGCCTTCGGCGACACGATCCAGGCACCGTAGGTCGACGCGGCGACGAGATCCATCGGTGCCGAGTAGGAGAGGTGCATGACGACGGTCGAGTCGTCGCTCGCCTCGATCGATTCGAGCGGCGCCCAGATGAATGAGGCGCCGGCGTGGTCCTTCGCGGCGTCGATGCTCGCCTTGACGGCGTCCGCGTCGACCGGCTCGCCATCGTGGAAGGTGGCGCCCTCGCGGATGTCGAAGGTCCAGGTGAGCCCGTCGTCGCTGACGTCCCAGGACTCGGCGATACCGGGAGCGAACTCCTCGGCCGAGCCTTCGGCGTTCTTCCAGAGCAGGGGCTCGTAGACGTTCGCGAGGTAGAGGGCCTCGGTGGAGAACGAACGGACCGGGTCCCAGGTGGTGACCGCTGCCGACGCCGCGACGCGGAGCACCGATGAATCCGCGTTCGCGGTGGTGCCGCCTGCGGTGCAACCGGCGAGGCCGACGACGCCGGCGGCCCCGACGGCCATGAGGGTGAGGGCGCGACGGGTTCGCGCACGAGTGACTGCCATGTCTGCCTCCAAGGAATGTGTTCGCCACCGGGTATCGGGAGATTCGGGCTGCGAAGTGCGGCCAGTCTATGTACATCGAGCAATAACTCTCCAATACTTGGTTTCCGTCAAAGTGATGCTCTGGAGGTATCGATGGATCTTCGGCTGTTGCGCTACTTCATCGCGGTCTGCGAGACCGGCACGTCGCACGGGGCGGCCGCCGCCGTGCGCGTCGCGCAACCCTCGCTGAGCCGCCAGATCAGGCGACTGGAGCAGGACCTCGGGTTCGAGCTGTTCGAGCGTTCGGCGCGAGGGCTGTCGCTGACCGCGGCGGGACGACGATTCCTCCCGGTCGCCGAGGACCTCCTCGCGAGGGCCAGCCAGGCTGCGTCGACCGCCCGTTCCATCGCGCGCGGCACGGTGTCCGACCTCACCGTCGTCGCCGCACCCACGACCGTGACCGACGTCATCTCCCCGTTCATCGTGCGGGCCGGGGCGTCCGGTGTCATCGGCAACGTCATCGAGGCCATGCCCGAGCACGTGTACGCGGCCATCGAACGCGGCGACGCCGACTTCGCCGTCGGCACGCGCATCCCGCCCGCCGAACTGCAGTCGATGGTGCTCGGGCACGCCTACCTCTGGGCGCAGATGCCGAAAGACCACCCGCTCGCCACGCGTCAGAGCATCCCCATGGCGGAACTCATGAAGGAGCCGCTCATCGTCATGAGCCGGGCCCACGGCGTTCGACAGATGCTGGACTCCGCCGCCGCACGCGCCGGACTCGCATTCACCGCCTCGGTGGAGACCACCTCACCGGTGCTCGCGCAGGCCCTCGCCGCCGCCGGCCGCGGCATCTGCGTGCTCTCCGACGATCCGCATTTCGATCTCGCCGCGGTGCCGATCTCCGCGGGCGGAGCAGACCTCATCATCACGCTCTTCGGCGTGTGGGACCGGATGCACTACGCCAGCGCCCTCATCGCGGACTGCCTCGAAGAGCTCAGCGACTTCAACGCCGAGCTCTACCCGCAGATCACGATCGGGCACCGCCGATGAGGTCGGCCGCGCGCTCGCCGATGACCATGGCGGCGGCGTTCGTGTGGCCGCGGATGATCGAGGGCATGACCGAGGCATCCGCGACCCGGAGGCCCTCGACACCACGCACGCGCAGGTGCTCGTCGACGACGGACGCGGCATCCGTTCCCATGCGAGCGGTGCCCACGGGGTGGTAGAGCGTGTGGGCGTACTCGTCGATGGCAAGCGCATCACGCTCGGCACGCGGCATCCCATCGGCGTTCTCAGGGCGGATGAACCGGCGACGCGAGACCCGGCCGATCGCGTCGGACGCGATGAGGTCTTCGCAGACGCCGAGCCCGTGGAGCAGTGCCGCGCGGTCCCTGCCGTCGGGGTCGGTGAGGTACCGCGGGTCGATGCGCGGCGGGTCGAGCGGATTCGCGCTGGCAAGGCTCACCGTGCCGCTGCTGCGCGGCTGCGAGAGGATCGCGCCGATCGTCAGGCCGTGCCCCTGGTGCGTGGTCTGCCCCTGATCGATGAACGCGACGGGCGCGAAGATGAGCTCGAGGTCGGGCAGGTCCAGGCCGGGCTCGCTCTTCAGGTACCCGTAGGCCTCGGCGACGTTGGAGGTGAGCATCCCCGTGCGCGAGATCAGATACTTCGCGAGTTCGCCGAGCCGCTCGGCGGCGAACAGGGTGTCGTCGTCGGCGTCGATGATGAGCCCCGAGACGAGGTGGTCCTTGAGGTTCTTGCCGACCTCTGGCGAGTGCACGACGAGCGGGATGCCGTGCTCGGCCAGTTCGTCACGATCGCCGATGCCCGAGAGCATCAGCAGGTGGGGCGTGTTGACGCTGCCGCCGCTGAGGATCACCTCGCGCGACGCGCAAACGGTGGCGGTGACGCCGTCGCGCACGACCTCGACGCCGACCGCGCGCGTCCCGTCGAACAGCACGCGCGTGGCATGCGACCCGGTCTGCACGGTGAGGTTGCGGCGCCGGCGTGCCGGCTTCAGGTACCCGTCGGCGGCGCTGAACCGTGCACCCCGGCGCTGGTTGACCATCGTCTGCGTGACACCCTCGCGGGCGGGTCCGTTCGCCGCGACCTCGTCGAGCCCGAGCTCGCGAGCCGCGTCGAGGAAGGCGGCGGTCGCCGAACGCGGCGAGCGCTGCGCCTCGATGCTGATCGCGCCCGCGGTGCCGGTCTCGGCGTCGGATGCCCCGCGCACCCGTTCGACCCTGCGGAAGTACGGACGCAGCGCGTTCCACGACCACGATTCGCCGGCGGCATCGGTCCACGCGTCGTAGTCCTCGGGGAACCCGCGGATCCACATCATCGCGTTGATCGACGACGAGCCGCCGAGCACCTTGCCGCGCGGCCAGTAGATGCGCCGGCCGTTCAACTGCGGCTGGGGCTCCGTGTCGTAGTCCCAGTCCAGCTCCGAGTGGAACAGCTTCGAGAACGCGGCCGGGATCCGGATCTCGAGCCGGTCGTCACGCGGGCCGGCCTCGAGCAGCAGCACCGAGTGCGCGGAGTTCTCGGAGAGGCGAGCGGCCACGGCGCATCCGGCCGATCCCGCCCCGACGACGATGAAGTCGTAGGTGGTGGCATCCATTGCGCGCTCTCCGTCGGGGGCCGGGACGAGTTCAGGCTAGCGCGTCGTCGGGTGCGGGCCCGCCATCGGAATGGCGACGACGAATCGAAGGATGCCGCGGGCGCGACATTCGGCCCGATTCTGCGGCACTGCGCTACTCGACCGCCTCCGCGAACCCGATCGCGACCCGCGCGACCTTGTCGACGTAGTCGTTGTCGTGGTTGTACGAGTACACCGCGGCCCGCCACCCGTCGGCGCTGGTCATCGACCCCGACGCGCAGAGGTATCGCGCCGTGGCCAGCGCGGCATCGTCGATCTGGTTCGGGTCGGTCACGTCGTCGCCGTTCCCGTCGCTCGCCCACTCGATCCACGTCGAGGGGATGAACTGCATGGGCCCGACCGCCCGGTCCCACGTGGTGTCGCCGTCGAAGAGCCCACCGTCGGTGTCGGCGATCTTCGCCACCCCGTTGCCGTCGAGCGCTCGGCCGATGATGGTCGGCGACGAGTATCCGTCCGCGTCCAGCACCGAATCGCCGTGGCTGCCGTGATCCGACTCGATCGAGCCGATCGCCGCGATCGTGGTCCAGTCGAGCCCGCACTCGGGCTGCTCCTCGGCGATCGAGACGTGGGCCGACGCGTAGGCCGACAGGGCGCGTTCGGGGATGCCGGTGGCTGCGGCGATCCGCGACATCCACTCGGGCGAGATCTGCGGCACGAGCTGCACCGGGACATCCGAACCCGCCGAGCCCGACAGTCCCGACTCCGGCGATCCGGCCGCCGCTTCGTTCGCCTCGGGCCCGCCGGCCACCTGCTCGCCGGACTCGGGAACCAGGACGACCGGCGGCAGGGCGACGCTCGCCCCCTTGGCGGGCGGCGCCTCGAACCCGCCGGGCTTGGCCGCGATGCCCAGCGTGCTCACGGCGAACACGGACCCGGCCGCCAGGGCGACCACCCCGGTCACGACGCCGACGTAGCCGAGCACCTTCCGTGCGGCTTGCCACGCGCCGGCGGCCCCGGTGGCCCGGTTCGGGCGTCGCTGCTCACCGAACTCGTCGCCGTCGAAATCATCCCAAGACATCGGTGAGCCGCTCCGTTCGAGCGTGGTGGTACAGGTAGCCCGCAGGGTCCGAGGTCACCGCTCCGGCGAGCGATGCACTCCGTGAACCCGTCTCTTCAGGGTACGCGCCGTCCCCGGAATCGGCACCCCGAGGATTCGGGCGACTGGGGCCCGGATGGTCAGATGAGCGACGCCGCCCGGCGCAGGAGCCGGTCGTCCTCGCTCGCCCAGCGAGCGAGGATCCGCCGGGCCCGCGCCGCCTCGGCGCCCTCGAGCCGTTCGACCAGCGGCCGCACCACGTCGACGGCGAGCGGGGTGACGAGCTCGGGCGCGCGCGCATCGCGGAGGAATGCTCCAGCCGCGTGAGATCGGACGCCCCCAGCTCGCTGACACTTCCCTGCAGGAGGACGATCGCCGCGAGCCGTCGCTCGTAGACCGGCGTCGACCACAGTTCCGACGCGAGCGCCGTGATGTCGTCGTGCGTCAGACGCGGATGTCGCCGGCGGGCGTCGCGGATCGTGCCACGAACCGCTCCGACGGATGCCCCGTAGAAGCGCAACCCGCCGCCCACTCGCTCCGCATCCGCGGCCGCCCGCTCGTCGGATGCCTCGGCCTGCAGCGTGCGGTCGATGAACTCGGCGGCGGCGGACGTCACCGTTCGATTCTGCGGCCTGACGGACCACCACCATTTCCTACGTTTCCCGCGTAGTATGTATTACGAGGAGGTCTTACACATGCGTCTCAACAGCAAGGGACAGGTGACGATCCCCGCCGAACTCCGACATCGCCTGGGCTTCTTCGAAGGCGACGAGGTCGAGGTCGTCGAAGACGGCAACACCTTGCGCATCGTTCACGCAGATCCGGTCGGCAGCAGGGGCCGAAGGGCCGTCGCCCGGATGCGCGGCCGCGCCAGCACGACCCGCTCGACCGATGAACTCATGCGCCTTCTGCGCGACGAGTGACGATGGGTGTTCTCGTCGATTCGAACGTCCTGCTCGATGTGTTCACCGACGACCCGGCTTGGGGTTCCTGGTCGGGGGAGCAGCTCGCGCGAGCACTCGACGCCGGGCCGGTCGTCATCGATCCGATCGTCTACGCCGAGGTCTCGGTCGGATTCGCCGAGATCGAGGTGCTCGACGACCTGCTCCCCGCGAACCTGTTCGTTCGCGAGCCACTCCCGTTCTCGGCCGGGTTCGTTGCCGGGAAAGCCTTCCTCGCCTACCGTCGCAATGGTGGTCAGCGGCCGACCCCGCTGCCTGACTTCTACATCGGCGGTCACGCGCTCGTCGCTGGACATGCGTTGCTCACGCGAGACCACCGACGCTACGAGACGTACTTCCCGAAGCTGTCGCTCATCGCACCATGAGCGGTGACGAGGCTCTCGGTCCCCTCACCGTTCGATTCTGACGGCTGGTGTTATCGTTCGGCCATGTGGGGCCGTCGGTACTTCGCCGTGCAGGCGATCGCCGGTGGCGCCTGGTGGGTCGCGGTGTTCGCATCGCCCGTCGTACGTGAGGCCACCCTTGGAAGCCTCGATCCGGTGATCGTGGCCGTGTTCGACATCCCCCTGTTCGTCGTCGCGTCGGCGGCGGCGGCGGCCGTCGGCGGAAGGGTCCCGGCCATCATCGC
Source organism: Agromyces sp. H66 (assembly GCF_004959775.1). GTDB lineage: Bacteria > Actinomycetota > Actinomycetes > Actinomycetales > Microbacteriaceae > Agromyces. The sequence continues at coordinate 14,046 of NZ_SJZG01000001.1, read as the reverse complement.
CACCGGCTGGACGATCTTGGTCACCATCGGCCTGGCGGCGTACGCGACGGTGACCACCGAGGCGGGCTGGGGCGTGCTGCTCATGACGGCGGCCGCGGGCGGATCGGTGGTCGCGCTCTGCCTCGTGCTGCTCGGGCGGATCCCGACCGAGTGGCTCGTCTCCCGCGGCCCGTTCGCGTTCCGCCCGGCGGCGCGGGCGACGACCGCAACGCATGTGGCGGCCACCGGGCTCGAGATCGTGGTCTTCTGGGGGCTCTTCCTCGCCGTCATCCCGCTCGCGCTGGCCGCGATCGAGCAGCGCTGGGGACTGAGGATGCCGCTTCCTCCGCTGACCTGGGCCGCGGGTCTTGCGGTGCTCCTCCTCGCGAGCGCGCTCGGGCTCTGGTCGGCTGCCGCGATGTCGGCGAGGGGCGGCGGCACCCCGCTGCCGGCGGCGATGCCGAATCGGCTCGTCGTCGCCGGCCCGTATCGCGTCGTCCGCAATCCGATGGCGATCGCCGGGATCTTCCAGGGCGTCGGCGTGGGGCTGATGCTGTCGTCGTGGCTCGTGATCGTCTACGCGATCGCCGGATCTCTGGTGTGGAACTTCGTCGTGCGACCGCTCGAGGAGGCCGACCTCGAGGCGCGGTTCGGCGAACCGTATCGGCGCTATCGGGAAGCGGTGCGGTGCTGGTGGCCGCGGCTTCGAGGCATCCCCGCCCAGTCGATCTCATCCTGACTCAGCGCCGCGGGGTCCAGCCGGGCGGCAGCGGCCCGTTCACGGCGGCCCGCTCGACGTCGGCCTGAGCCGACCATCCCTGCGCGGCATCCGTCGCCTCGAACCCGCCCCGCGCGACCCGGAACCCGACGTCCTCGTGGTGCATGCGCGGCGCTCCCCCACGCCGCGTCGACGCTCGCACGCTCCACGCGTCATCCGCGAACCCGCCGCCGCGGAACACGCGGTAGTCGTCGTAGCGGGCAGGGTCGAGCAGGTCCCAGCACCACTCCCACACGTTGCCGAGCGTGTCGAAGAGGCCGTTGAGGTTCGGATGCTTCCCGCCGACCGGCTGCGGCGCCGTCACGCCGTCGGCGCTCGTCCAGGCGATCTCGGCGAGCGGACCGTAGTTAGGTCCGGTCGACCCGGCGCGGCACGCGAACTCCCACTCCGCCTCGGTCGGCAGGCGGTACCCGTCAGCGTCGACGTGCCACGTGACATCCTCACCGTCGAACGTGTACGCCGGGTCGAGCCCCTCCCATTCCGAGGCCGCGTTGCAGAACCGGATGGCCCGCAGCCAGCTCACGTCGGTCGCCGGCCGGCGCGGATGCGACGCCGTCTCACCCAGCAACTCGCCGAGCTGTGCCTGCGTCACCGGGTACACCCCGATCTCGAACGGCTCGAGCTCGACGCTCCACCGCACCTTGCGCCGCGCGTCGTGCAGGCGGACGGTGCCGCCGCCGATGCGGGCCAACTCGATGTCGGTCACCCCGGCAGTCTCGCATTGACGTCCGGTCGGCGACGACGGGGCGTCAATGCCTGGCGGTGAATCGGCGACGGTGGTGGGTCGGCGCTTCGAGCTCGTCGACGATCGCGAGCGCGAGGTCGGCAGCGGCGATCGTCGATTTCCCTTCGTCGTCCTTGAGCAGCACGTCGCCGCCGAGGACGTAGCTCCCCTTCGGGGTCGTGCCGAGCCATGATCCGAATTCCTGCGGCGGGCTGACGAAGAACCAGTCGAGCGATTCGGGGCTCGCCTTGAGCAGCTCGAACGCCGTGAGACCGGTCTCGATCTCGGGCTTCACGTCGGCCGGCAACTGCTCGTGCGTGAGTTCCCACAGGGTGGGCCCACCCGCCTCGGCCTGCAGCGACGACGCCCCGCCGATGTAGCCGAGCCGCGTCGAGGTGTCGGCGAGCCGAGCGATGAGGTCCTCGACGACGCCCTCCACCTTCCCGGCCATGTCGCCGCGCGGCGACAGGGCGACGATGACCGCATCCCGTCCGTCGGTGACCTCGTCGAGCACGCTCGCGTCGAGCACTGAGCCGGTGACGTACTGCACTCCTGGCACGGGCTCGGTGTGCGCCGTGCGGCTGACCGCGGTGACCTCGTGCCCGCGCTTCTGCGCCTCGGTGACGATCGCCGCGCCCGCGTAGCCAGTGCCGCCCAGAACCGTGATGCGTGCCATGTCGGAAGTGCTCCTCTTCGTCGCTTTCAGTAACCGAGTCACCGTACGACAGCCGAGTCGCGTTCGGAAGTACGCACTTCCAGGTGAGGAGGTACGCACTTGGAGGTGAGGAGGTACGCGCTTGGAGGTGAGGAGGAAGTGTGCACCTGGCGCACCGAGCCACGCCCGCTACGCGGGAGCGACGACCTCGATCCCGTACGCCCGCACGGCATCGGCCTGCCGGTCGTCATAGGTGACGAAACCGTCGAGCTCGTCCCCGAGTTCGAGCGCCTCGGCGATATGCAGCGCATCCAGCGAGCGCAGCTCGGCGGGGTCGAGTCGCGCGGCGGTCTCGAACGTCGACGTGGCGAGGGTGAGGACGGTCATCGCTTCGAGCAACTGCGTGGCCGCGACGGCTTGCTCGGGCGCCCAGCGGCGAACCGAGCGCAACAGCTCGGTTCGTGCGAGATCGGATGTCACGGGCCCGCGTTCGGCCGCGGCGAGCCAGTCGGCCAACGCAACCGACTCGGCCTCCTCGATGACGAGCTTCACCAGGGCGGAGGTGTCGAGGTAGTGAGCCACGGAGATCAGTACCGCTCGTCGGCTCGGGCTCGCCGTAGCTCTGCGCTGACATCGACCTCGGCGAGTCGTCGCGGCGGGAGGTCGCCGATGCCACGTCGCGGTGCACGAGCGCGGCCCGACTCGACGAGCTCCGACAATCGCCCGCCGCGCAGCGGAACGAGCCTGGCAACCGGGCGCCCGCGGTCGGTGATGGTCACCGACTCGCCGGCCGCCGCCGCCGCGACCACCTCCGACGCGTTCTGCTTCAGCGCCCTGATTCCGACTTCGCCCATGTTCTACAATGTAGCACTTTACTCGATCCCCTGGGCGAGCTGCATCGTCTCCCCCGCCCTGGCCGCGAACGCCGTGGCGCTGGCGGTGATCGTGTGCCGCATGACCTCGACCGCCGCGGTCGGCGCGACATCCGCGGGGCGAGCGAGGCTGATCATGCGGGTGAGCGTCGGCGCCTCGATCCGCACCGACCGCAGCCCGGGGCGATCGATCAGCACCATCGCCGGTACGATCGCGACTCCAAGGCCGCGCTCGACGAACCGCAGCACTGCATCCATCTCCGCACCCTCGAGCACGACGTCGGGCTCGAGGTCCGCAGCCCGGAATGCGGCATCCGTCGCACTGCGCAGGTCGTACGTCGAGCTGAAGACGATCTGCGGCAGGCCCGCGACATCCGCGAGGCTCATGGTGTCGCGATCCGTGACGGGCGGTCCGGCGGCGGATGACACGACGACGAGCTCTTCGACGAGCAGTGGTGTCACCAAGAATCGCTCGGCGGTCGTGGCATCCGACGTCGTGATCAGCGCGAGGTCGAGCTCACCGCCGGCGAGCTCGTCGAGGAGGCGTCGCGACCCCTGTTCCGAGAGGTGCAGCTCGATGGCCGGATGCTCCGCGTGGAACATGCTGAGCACCTCGGCGACCAGGCTGATGCAGAGCGTGGGCGTGGCGCCGAGCCGCACCCGGCCGCGCTCGAGGCCGGCGAGCTCGGCGAGCTCGCGGCGCACCGACTCGGCGTCGGCGAGCATGCGGCGGGCGAGCGGCAGCAGCGACTCGCCGGCGGCCGTGAGCGTCGAGCCGCCGCGGGCGCGGTGGAACAGCTCGGCGCCGAGGCTCTGCTCGAGCGCCGCGATCTGGCGGCTCAACGACGGCTGGGCGAGGTAGAGCTCTTCAGCGGCGCGGGTGAAGTTGCCGAACCGGGCCACCTCCACGAAGCTGCGCAGTTGCTCGAGGTTCACATCAATAGCGTACGCGCATCGTCGTCAAGCTGAAGATGCATTGGACTCATGTAACCACCCAACGTAGCGTCGGTTCCATGAGTGCTTCAGGCAGCACCGCTTCCGAGCGGCAGATCTCCACGACCGTCCTCGTGATCGGCACGGGCGGATCAGGCCTGCGCGCCGCCATCGAGCTCGCCGAGGCGGGCGTCGACGTGCTCGCGCTCGGCAAGCGGCCGAAGTCCGATGCCCACACGTCGCTCGCGGCGGGCGGCATCAACGCGGCCCTCGCCACGATGGATCCCGACGACTCCTGGCAGCAGCACGCCGCCGACACCCTCAAGGAGAGTTACCTCCTCGCCGATCCGCGCACCGTCGAGCTCGTCACCAAGAACGCGGCACGCGGCATCGACGACCTCGAGCGCTACGGCATGCCGTTCGCCCGCGAGCACGACGGCCGCATCTCGCAGCGCTTCTTCGGCGCCCACACGTACCGTCGCACCGCGTTCGCCGGTGACTACACCGGCCTCGAGATCCAGCGCACGCTGGTGAACCGGGCCGCGCAGCTGAACGTGCCGATCCTCGACACGGTGTACGTCACGCGCATCCTCGTCAACGATGACGGTGCGGTCTTCGGTGCCTACGGCTTCGACCTCGAGGACGGCACGCGCTACCTCATCCACGCCGACGCCGTCATCCTGGCCGCCGGCGGCCACAACCGCATCTGGCGGCGCACCTCGTCGCGCCGCGACGAGAACACGGGCGACTCGTGGCGCCTCGCCGTCGAGGCGGGCGGGCGGGTGCGCGATCCCGAACTCGTGCAGTTCCACCCGTCGGGCATCATCGAGCCCGAGAACGCGGCCGGCACGCTCATCAGCGAAGCGGCGCGTGGCGAGGGCGGCATCCTCACCAACGGGCTCGGCGAGCGCTTCATGGCGAAGTACGACCCCGAGCGCATGGAGCTGTCGACGCGCGACCGCGTCGCCCTCGCGGCGTACACCGAGATCAAGGAGGGGCGCGGCACCCCCAATGGCGGTGTCTGGCTGGATGTCTCGCACCTGCCCCGCGAGACGATCATGCAGCGTCTCCCCCGCGTCTACCAGACCATGCTCGAGCTGCAGATGCTCGACATCACGAAGTCGCCGATCGAGATCGCGCCCACCGCGCACTACTCGATGGGCGGCGTGTGGGTGCGACCCGACGACCACGGCACGGATGTCCCGGGCCTCTACGCCATCGGCGAGGCATCCTCCGGCCTGCACGGCGCCAACCGCCTGGGCGGTAACTCGCTCATCGAGTTGCTCGTCTTCGGACGCATCGTTGGGCAGGCCGCAGCCGCGTACTCGGCGTCGCTGCCGGCGCAGAAGCGGTCGGCGGCCGCGGTACGGGCTGCGCGCGACGAGATCGCCTCGCTGCTCGCGTCGGATGGATTCGAGAACGTTCGCGCCCTGCAGCGCGACATCCGCAACACCATGACCGAGCACGCCGGCGTGGTGCGCGACGAAGCCGGCCTCCTCGCCGGGCTCGCCGAGCTCGACGCGATCGAGGCTCGCATGGCCGACATCGGCGTGCACCCCGACATCGCCGGCTACCAGGACCTCGCGCACGCCTTCGACCTCAAGTCGGCCGCCTTGGCCGCTCGCGCGACCCTCGAGGCTGCGCTCGAACGACGCGAGACCCGCGGATGCCATAACCGCAGCGATTATCCCGAGACGGATGCTGCTCTGCAGGTGAACCTCGTGTGGTCGCCGTCGACCGGGGTCACCCGCGAGGAGATCCCGCCGATTCCCGAGGAGATCGCGGCACTCATGCGCGAGGTCTCGGTGGTCGGCAAGCTCGTCGAGTAGGGGCATCCCGCATCGCGGTGCTCTCCGCCGCGTCAGGTCGCGAGCTCCGCGATCTCGCCGGAGAGCCAGCGGTGCTCGCTCCGCCAGATGTCGCCCGCCATCGCGTTCATGCCCCGGCGGAACGGCGAGGCATCCGCACCGGGCGTGCCCTCGGCGAAGAAGCCGCGCGACGGCTCCTCCAGGAATGCGAGCCGACGCTCGAGCACCGCGCGCTGCTCGGCCGCATCGTCGAGGTGATGCAGGAACGCGAGCACGGTGAACCAGCGGTTGCGGTCGGAGATGTCAGGGCCGTCGGCATCTCGCAGGCGGCGCAGCAACTCGCCTCTCCCGGCCGGCGTGAGCCCGAAGACGATCCTCGGCGGACCGCCGGATTCGGCGGACTCCGACCGCGAGAGCAGTCCGCGCCGCTCGAGCCGCCGCAGGGCGGGCGTGAGCGCGCCGTCGCTCACGGGTCGCACATGCCCGGTGAGCGCGGAGATCCGACGCCGCAACTCGTAGGCGTGCATCGGCGACTCGGCGAGGAAGCCGAGGATGGAGAGTTCGAGCACGACAGGCTCCTTCAGGGTGGGGCGCGCCCGACGCGGACGCGGCGTGAGGAAGAGTGCGATGGATGCCACGAGCACCGTCGTTCCGGCGATGACTCGCGGCGTGAGCGGTTCGGCGAGCACGAGCACGCCGAGCGCGATCGAGACGACGACCGACGTGTACGAGACGACCGAGGATGCCGCGGCTCCGACTCGCTGGATGAGTGCGGTGTTCGCGAGCCAACCTGCGCCCGTGCACCCGATGCCGGCGACCGCGACCGCCACCCACGCAGCGGGGTCCCACCGCACCTCACCGCCCGCCGCTGCGGCGACCGGCAGGAGGACGCCCGCCGCGATGACCATCTCGGCCGCCACCACGGTCAACGCCGACTCGCTGTTCAACCACCGTCGCAGCACCAGCGCTGACGCCGCGTAACTGAGCGACGCGGCGAGCGCAAGTGCGGACCACGGCCAGGATCCGGCCGGTGCACCGGCGCCGGCGGCGAGTGCGACGCCGAGGATCGCGAGCGGCAGCGCGACCCACTGCCGCGCGCGGAGGCGTTCGCCGGCGCCGCCCGCCGCCGAGCCTCGCGCCGCCGAGCCGAGCGCGATCGAGCCGAGCGCGACCCAGATCGGCGTCGTCGCGAGGATGACGGCGATCGTGCCCGTCGACACGTGGTGCTCGGCCGCGCCGATGAACAGGTTCGGTGCGATCGCGGAGCCGACCGCCACGAACGTCAGTGCGGCCGGATGCCGGCGCAGAAGGCCGCTGAGCTCGCCGACTGGCCCACGGGGCGACCGCGCGACCATGAGCACGGCGACGAGCACGGCGGCGGCGAGCGCGACACGCACGGCGGCCATCATCGTCGTCGGCATGGCCTGCTGCGCGATCGAGATGAGCACGAACGGGGCGCCGAGGCCCAGGGTTGCGACGGCGCCGAGCCCGACCTCTGCTGCACGCTTCCGCATACGCTCATACTACCTCTATTCGAGGTAGCCACGCGACGCGTCCATCGCCACACTGGTGAGCCGCGGCGCCTCCTGCTACTCTTCCCGAGTCCGTGCGACTGATTGATCGAGGAGGTGGTACCCGTGAACGAATCGACGTGGGTGCTCCTCCTTGGGGTCACGGTCGGGCGATAGGTCGTCCGGGAGCGCCATTCACAGCGCATCCTCGAAAGGCACGACCATGCTCTTCACTTCTGAACCGCGTCTTCGCGATAGCGTCATTGAGCGCGACTTCTCTGTCGGTGAGATCCCGGGCATCCTGTGGGTGCCCAGATCTGCCTCAACCCCTGCCCCTCTGATCCTGCTGGGCCATCCCGGCGGAGTTCGACAGATGTACCCCCGGCTCGCCGCCCGAGCCCGACATGCCGCAGCGGACGGCTTCGCAACGGCGACCATCGAACTCCCCGGAGGCCCTGGCCGACCGAGGCTCGCCGTCGCAGAGGATGCCCGCGCCGACATGATCCGAGCCTTGGAGGCCGGCGAGCCAGTTGAGGCGGACATCATCGACCGGCTCGTTCTGCCGCTCGTCGAGTTGGCAGTCCCGGAATGGCGGGCCACCCTGGACGCCCTCCTCGCGCTGCCCGTGATCGGCGGCCCAGTCGCGTACTCGGGAGGAAACATCTCAATCGGCCTCCGGCTCGCCGTGGCGGAACCGCGCATCGTCGCCGCGGGGCTGTTCGCCGGCAGCTTCGTACCCCGAGCCATTCTGGAGGACGCTCGCCGTGTCACCATCCCGCTGCATGTCCTATTGCAGTGGGACGACGAGGGAAACGACCGGCAAATGGCTCTGGAGTTGTTCGACGCCCTTGGTTCCCTGGAAAAGACCCTGAACGCCAACTTGGGCGGGCACACCGGGGTCCCGCAACACGCGGCAGAGGACGCGAACCGGTTCTTCGTCAGGCACCTGCGCTCACGTCAGTCGGGTGCGGCGAAATGATCAACGACTCGATCAGTTCGCCGCGTACGCCGGATCGGTCACGTCACCCTCGGGGTGCTGCGTCTCGTCGACGTCGACATCGACCTGACGACGAGCCCGGCGAGTGGCAAGCGATGACGTGACCCGGTCGATCACGACGCCGATCGTCAGGGCGATGGCGATGCCGAGCAGCGCCGCGAGCAACGGATTGCCCGACAACCAGCGTCCCGCGAACAGGCCGATGCCCACTGAGTACACGGCCCAGCTCAGCCCCGCGAGGGCGGAGAGCCCGAAGAAGCGCCGACGAGCGAGTCCGGTGGCCCCGGCGGTGACGTTGACGGCGACCCGACCCACCGGGATGTAGCGAGCGGTGAGGATCAGCACGGTGGCCCGTCGATGCAGCCCCTCGCGTGCCCATCGGATGGCCCGCTGGGCGGAATCGCGCCGCATCCACCGCCACCGTTCGAGACCCACCCTGCGGCCGATCGCGAACGCGATGTTGTCGCCCGCAATCGCTCCGGCGGCCGCCGCGATGATCGCCCCGACGAGCATCCACCACTCCCCGGTCGCAGCCCCCGCGGCGGCCGCCGCGATGACGACCGTCTCGCTGGGCACGGGCGGGAAGAACCCGTCGATGACGCACACGGCGAAGATGGCCACGTAGACCCACGGCGACTGCACGAGCGAGAGGATGACGTCGGTGAGAAACTCCATGCGCTCGACGCTATGAACGAGGCCCGCACCGGGGCATCCCTCCACGGTCCCATCCGACGCCGTACCGCGGTATGACTGTCGCGGCTGGGGATCGCCGACGCCGGTGCATCCGCTTCTGAATAGGATGTCCCGGTGCCACTGTTCGACCACCTCGGAATCTCCGTCGAAGACCTGCCTCGCTCGATCGCACAGTTCGGTCCGGTGATGCAGGCGCTCGGTTGCACGCGGCAGGATGCCGACGACTCAGTGTCGTGGTCCTTGGGCGAGGAGGAGCTGATCCTCTTCCCCACCCGCGAACCGGGCAGCGGACCGCACCGACACGGTCGGGTCGGTTGGCAGCACCTCGCCTTCCCCGTCGATTCGCGTGCGGAGGTCGATCGCCTGCACGCGATCGCGATGGATGCCGGCTGGACGGCCGTGCGCGAGCCGAAGCTGTTCCCGCGGTTCAACGACCGCTACTACGCGTCCTTCGTCGAGGACGACAACGGCATCCGTTTCGAGTTCATGTACAACCCGCCGCGAGAAGCCGCCGCGGACTGAACCCGAAGGTCGAGGACGATTCGGCGCATCCGGTCCAGAACTGCACTGCGAGCTTCGGCCTCAAGTCGGCCGCGCTGGCCGCTTGCGCGGCTGCCCGACCTTCGCTCGAATCAACGCGACCAGCACCTCCGGTCGTACGCCTGACCTGTCCACCATCGGACTCCGGTGCGCCGTGCCCGCGAGCTCATGCAGCACGTACTGGGCGTCGCCTCGCGTGCCCGACCGTTCGGGCTCGTCGATTCTCCACCCACCGATGTCGTCTGCTTCGTTCAGGTACGCGATCTGCAGCAGGTTGTGGATGTCCACGAGGTCTTTCGGAGCGTTGCGCGATCGCACCGTCAGCGCTTTCAGGACCAGGGCGTGTTCGACGGTCGGCACCTTGACGGCGAACCGCAATCGGCTGTCATCCGTGAGCGTCACGTCAACATCGAGGACGATCGGATCAGCTGCCAAGATCAGGCCGAGGCCGGGCACCGCGTCGAATCCGCGCCCTCCGAGCTCGACGTGACGGAACCGGCTCTCGGTCGGCACGAGGACGTCGATCGCACGACCGTCGTCGCGCTCGTAGCGGTTTCCGCTTCTCGGCTCGTATCCAGCGCGAGTGAATGCGAAGTGGAGCGCACCGGACGCGGCAACTTCAGTGGAGACCGCGGCGTCAGCGTCCGCAGTCCTGCGGATGATCTGGGCGGCCGTCGGGAATGCGGTGACCAGCAGGCCGACCATCTGCCCGCCCACGATTCGCGCGTCGTCGACGTGCTTTGTCGCTGTCGCCACGTCGTTGAGCGCACGGTACGCGGCATCGTCGGCTCGCGACGTCGAAACAGTAATGGCGGCACGACGGATCACTGGGCACTCCAATCGTGAGTCAGCTGCTCCAGCACGTGCTCCACGGCGTCTTCGGCGTCGGCGCCACCGGTGCGCAGAACATCGTGCGCCACTATCAGCGGGTCGGCGATCGACGCGCGCTGCCCGCCGGCATACGCGTTCGCCGTCCGCCATAACGTTGGATCAACTGGCACCCGCAGTTCGAGTGTCGACCGTTCGACTGTCGCCTGCGCGAAGCCCGCGTCGGCCAGGTCGAGCCCAGCGGCAGCGTAGACGATCGCTTTCGTCGGAACACGCCACGGCGCGATCCGGTCGGCACCGACATCACCCGAGAGCATCGCGTTCACCTCGAGGCCCGCATTCAGCGCCTTGTCCGCCTGCACGGCCACCGGGTCCAAGGCGAACCAGTTGACGCCGATGCCACCCGCGCCGGGATACTCAGCCAAGAAGCTCTCGGCGAGCGTCTGCACATCTGCAGCCGACCATCCGGATGGTTCTCTTGTCACGAGGCCGTTCAGCTTCGACAAGGACTGGGACACGGCGGCCTGGGTGATGCCGACTTCATCTGCCAGCTGCGCCTGCGTCCGCGGTTCACGAGTGCGGCACAGGGCCCGCAGGAGCGCGAACCTCCCCCACGGGACACGGCGAGACGACCTCGGGAGCGTCGGTGTGGTCGCGGCTGCCGCCAACGGCCGGAACTCCTGACCGTCGATCAGCACGACTCCGTCGTCGACAGCGACGACGACGAAACCCACCTCTGCAGCGACGCGTCTCAACGTAGGCGTCAGGCGAGGGACCACGTAGAGCAGATGATCGCCACCACCCGTTTGACGGAGGTCGCGGGCGATCTGTGACGGTGTTGCGGGTGCTTGGCGGACCTTCATTTCGACCGGTGGGCGTCGGTGCCCGCGGAGGTCGATCCGGGACGCGCCCTGAACTTCGACTTGGAGTCCTGATGCAAGGAGCAGGTCGATGCCCCGGTCAGCGGTGACTCGCTCCATTGAATCCCCTCTACTATAAGTTAATCGGGATATTCGCAGCATAACTTATATCGAGAACGGGCGTCGAATCTTATATATGGGGCTGTCCGAGCGCGCCAGATTCCGCCAGGCTCCGAAGAGGACGTGCCTCAAGCCACGCTGGGCAGTTCCACGGTGACTCGGATGCCTCCATCAGCGCGTGGCTCGAGCGCCAGTGTTCCGTCGTGCGCATCCGCGATGCTCTTCACGATCGCCAGGCCGAGGCCGACGCCCGCGCCGTCGGTGTGGATGCGCTCGGTGCCGCGCTGGAACGGCTCGGTGAGGGTCGCGACCAGCCCAGAGGTGAGCTTCTCCCCGGTGTTCTCGACGGTGAGCACCGCCCTCCCGTCGCGCACGCCGGTGTTGATCCACACGCTGCCGCGTTCAGTCAGATTGTGCACGATCGCGTTGTGCACGAGGTTCGTGGTCAGCTGCAGCAGGAGCGCGCGCGAGCCGATGGTCGGCGTGACGTCGCCCGCGTTCTCGAGGGTCACGCCGCGCTGCTCGGCGATGAGCAGGAGCGTCTCGGTGGCTTCGTCCGCGAGCAGCGACAGATCGACGGGTTCCCGGGTGAACGACCGTTGATCGGCGCGACTGAGGAGCAGCAGCGCCTCGGTGAGGCCGATCGCCCGCGCGTTGACGGCGTGGAGGCGTTCGATGAGCTCGGGGGTGACGCTGTTCGGGTCATTGCGAGCGACCTCGAGCAGGGTCTGCGTGATCGCCAGCGGAGTGCGGAGTTCATGCGACGCGTTGGCCGCGAATCGCTGCTGTTCGGCGACCATCGCTTCGAGCCGGGCCAGCATCGCGTCGAAGCTGTCGGCCAGCTCGCGGAACTCGTCGTTGCGGCCCTCCAGTTCGATGCGATACGAGAGCGATCCGTTCGCAGCCCGGCGGGTGGCATCCGTGATTCGAGTCAGTGGAGCGAGCATGCGGCCGGCGAGGATCCACCCGCCGAGCAGGCCGAACAGCAGCAGGAAGAACAACGCCCACATCGCCGGCGGCACGAAGGCGCGCACGAGGTCCCCACGGTTGGGCACGGCCGGACCTGGCCGGGTGATCTGCTCATCGGGCACGTAGCGCAGGAGGAACAGCCACACGACCGCGAGCAGCAGCACGCCCGCGACCATGAGGAACCCCGCGTAGCTGAGGGTGAGCCTGAGCCGAACGCTCAGTCCGGGCATCCTATGCATGCTCGCCGCCAGCGGCCGCGCCAGCGCCGTCGCCGGCCCGAGGTCCCCCGTCGATGCGGTAGCCCACCCCGGGCACCGTGGCGATCACCCAGGGTTCGCCGAGCCGCTTGCGCAGCGCCGACACCGTGATGCGTACGGCGTTCGTGAACGGGTCGGCGTTCTCATCCCACGCCCGTTCCAGCAGCTCTTCCGCGCCGATGACCCCGCCTTCGGCGGCGACGAGCACTTCGAGCACGGCGAACTGCTTCCGGGTCAGCGCGACGTAGCGGCCGTCTCGGTAGACCTCGCGGCGAAACGGATCCAGCCGCAGACCGGCCAGCTCGCGCACCGGCGGCCGACTGTGCGCACGCCGGCGGTCGAGCGCCCGCAGCCTGAGCACGAGCTCGCGCAGTTCGAACGGCTTGGTGAGGTAGTCGTCGGCTCCGAGCTCGAACCCCGAGACCTTGTCGTCGAGGCGGTCGGCAGCGGTGAGCATGAGGATCGGCATCCCGCTGCCCGACGCGACGATCTGCTCCGCGATCTCGTCACCCGACGGCCCCGGGATGTCGCGGTCGAGCACCGCGATGTCATACGCGTTGATGCCCAGCAGCTCCAGCGCGGCGTGCCCGTCACCGGCGATGTCGGCCGCGATCGCCTCGAGGCGCAGCCCATCGCGGATGGCCTCAGCCATGTAGGGCTCGTCCTCGACGATCAGCACCCGCATGCTGCCATGCTACGAACCGCCGCATATCGCCGGCATATGGAAACCCGCATACGCGCTGGCAACACCTCGCCACCTTGACTGGCGGCATGAACCGAAACCGACCAGCACGAACGTCGACGTACTGGATGCGTCGCCTCTTCGTCGTCGGCCTGGTGATCATCATCGCGGCGATCACCGCCGCCGGCTACTCTGCGCTGGCGAGCTCGTCGTCGGCATCACCGTCGGTGTCGTCATCGGATGCCCCGCCAGCGGCTCCTCCCGGCGAGCATCGCGGCGCGCTCGACGAGAGCGGCCGGGTGGCGGATGGCGTCACGGTCTTCGATGACGGGGTGCCAGCGGTCGCCAACCTCGACCCCGCTCTGCTGGAGGCCCTTCGTCAAGCTGCGACGGATGCCGCGGACGACGGAGTCGCGTTCGTCGTCAATGGCGGTTGGCGCTCCCCCGAGTACCAGGATCAGCTGTTCCAGGAGGCCATCGCCGAGTACGGCTCGCCCGAGGAGGCGGGCCGATGGGTCGCCACCGCCGCGACGTCTTCGCACGTGTCGGGAGCTGCGGTCGACATCGGGGAACTGGATGCCACGGCGTGGCTGTCCGAGCACGGCGCCGAGTACGGGCTGTGCCAGATCTACGACAACGAGCCCTGGCACTACGAGCTGCGCCCCGAGGCCATCGGGCGCGGCTGCCCTGCGACGTATGGCGACCCCTCCGAGGACCCGAGGATGCAGCAGTGACTGTTCGCGCCCACGAGGAGGTCCCGGTTCTCCACTCCTCCCCCAGCGGCGGGCGCGGCCGCCTAGTTGTACTGACCTCGACCGTTGTTGATTCGGTCGATGGGTG